>OY782781.1:0-2988751 GCA_963678315.1 Cloacimonadales bacterium (SeqCode)
CAAATTGGTGAATTTGAATATGGACATGATATAGATATAATCGCTTCTTTTTTTTATAAAAATGATTTATTTGGATACTATTTAACAGTTGATAATGATTTACCATATTATAAGTTAATGGTATATGATGTTTCAGATATGTCAAACGTTATTTTAACCGGTGAATACAATGTTTTTGGTTCTAATTCTGTCAGCTTTAATGGTGGAATAGAAATCATTCAAACTGAAGATTATATATATATTTGTAATCAGACATATGGTTTATATAAATTAGAGCTTACGTATAGCTCTACTCAAATTGGTGAAAATTATTTAGATAAAGGATATTCGGTTGTAAAAAATTATAATACAGATAATACTTTATTTAATGTTGGAAGAAAAGGAAGATATCAACTTTTCACCTATGACGTAACAAATCTAAATAATATCACAGAAACAGATAATTACTTTGAAGATAATTGTTTTTACTGGTTTTTTAATAATGGAAACTTCATGATAAGTCACAACAATGATAATCTAATACTAACACTTTATAAGAAGATTGGTGAGAATTATGATCAGATATTAAATTTTGAAATAGAAAATATAAATTTGTTTAATTTGGATATGTTGTATTTTGACGAAGATGAGCTTATCTTTTGTCATGAAGAAAGTACATACTATTATAAAATAGAGAATAATGAAATGATACTACTAGATGAAGTATTTATTCCTGCTCAGTATGGTATTAATCGTATATATAAGTACTATCAAGGATATTTGTATGCTTTATCTAGGACTAGTAATTCTCTCAAGATTTATCATCTAGTAGACAATCAATTTGAATATGTTCATGATATTCAAGTAGAATATCAGGGCGGTTCTAGATACATTCTTCAAAGTGGTTCGCTTATAACAGTAAATGACTGCTATATTTATGATTTGGATATTGACCCAGTAAATCTTAATCATATATGGAATATTAATACAAGTATAATTAATGGAACTGCTTCCAAAAAAGATAATACTATTATTTTTGTCGGTCATGATGAAGAAACGTATATGACAAGTCTTGAAAAGAATAAGCTTGTACAGATTTACGATGTCAGTGATATTTCTACACCTGCAAAAGTTGGTTATATTGATGTCGGAGAATTTGTAATCAACGCAGATTTTTTACACTATGAAAGTGACCAAGACTTTTCTATAATAGTTGAATTAGCTGGTGCAATGAAAGTATATTCCTGCCACATTACCCCCAACGGAGACTTTGAAGTTGAGCCTGTTAAGCTAGAATGTTCAAACTACCCTAATCCTTTTAATCCTGAAACGACTATTTCCTATAATATTGATAAAGCCTCAGATGTAGAGCTTACAATCTATAATATTAAAGGTCAGAAAGTAAGAACACTTGTTGATGAGGGACAAAAAGCAGGTAGGCATGATATTGTTTGGGATGGTTCAGATAGCAAGGGTAAGAAAGTAGCTTCAGGAACTTACCTTTATAAGGTAAAAGCTGATGACCAAGAAGTAGTAAATAAGATGTTAATGATTAAATAATGTTCAAAGAAAGTACCTGCCAACATTTTTGAGTCAGGTACTTTCTTTATTTTATAACTTACTATTCAGAAGCTTTAAGTCTTCTATATTCTTCAGTATATTCTTGGTATACAGACTGGTTTTCGGTGAGAACTTCATAAGCCATCATAATTACCATACTAGCTAGTGTTAAAGGAATCCATCCCAGACCAAATTTCCCTAGAGGTAGATATGCAATGATATTTTTCACAATAGGAATAAATTCTCCTAGTAATTCCATAAATCCTAGTATACAAGAAACAGCAAAAGGAACAATCAGTGTCTTTCTACGTCTAATTTTCATATTAACATAACCTAAGAAAGCCAGACACATTGTAGGAGGAACCAACATTAGTAAAATTGGACCTATAAAGCTAGTAAGCTTTTGTAATGGGAGTAGAGATATTATGAATGCTAGTGAACAAGAGGCAAGTATCCACTTTTTTTGATTAGTTTTAGTATTAACAGCAAAGAAATTAGAAGCATTAGCAATTAGACCAATAGAAGTAGTTAAGCAAGCAAGAGCAACAGTTAATCCGAAGATAATATTACCAATCTTACCAAAGATTGCAAAGATACTAAAGCGAAGAATATCTATCCCTTGAGGTTCAGCAAGAGAAGATGTGTAAGTAGTAGTAGCACCTATATAGCCTAGACCAATATACACAAGGGAGATTAGTATAATTGCAATTATCACACTTCTATTCAGAACTCCTGTTTTTTCAACATGCTTCATTTTTTTTTCAGATAGAATAGCCTTTATACTTATTGTTGCTATAATTACATAGTTGAGAGCATCAACGGTAAGATAGCCTGTTTGAAGACCTTTAGTGATTGTTTGGCTTATTTTTGCAGAAGAAACAACATAAGAATTCCCTTGAAGTATAGTCCCACCAATCAATATTGTTAAAAGAACTATAAGAATAGGAGTAAGATATTTACCTATTACATCAACTATGTTTGTTTCACTAATCAGGATTGCACAAGTAATAAAGAAGAATATAAAAGAGCTAGCAATCTTTACAGTCAGACTTTGTCCAAAAATCTCACTTGAAAAGAGCTGATTAGTTATAATTGCAGTTCTAGGTGCAGCAAAGATAGGTCCTAATATAAGAACCACTGCACTCAACAAGAATAGATGGGCTTTAGGGTGAATCTTATTAGTAATATCCAGAAAGTTATTTTTTTGTAAAGCCATAGCCCACACTCCAATTGCAGCAAAACCTGCACTGGTTAGAATGAAAGCTAAAATAGCAATCAAATAGTTTTTTCCTGCGAAAAAACCAACACTAGGTGGTAATATAACATTACCAGCTCCAAACATAATAGCAAAAATCGTCATTCCAAGAACCATTGAATATCTAAAATGTTTCATTTTACATACCTCTTTCAATAAATCTTTTATCACCGTTATTTTGAGACAGTTAATCTATCAGCATGGCTAGAAATTATCCCTTGCAAAATACGTCAAGAATTAATTCAATATTTTTATCACGATATTATTAGCTTGACATTAGATATTCATTTAGACTATATAATTTCCATAATCTAAACTATTGATTAAAGGATTTTTATGAAAATATTAATGGTGCTTGAGACTAAATTCCCCCCTGATTTAAGGGTAGAGAATGAGATAGATGCTTTATTAGATAAAGGTCATGATGTAACAATTATTGCAGGATTCAGAGAACGATTAGAAAGAGAATCTTCTTATGGAAAAGCCAAGGTAATTAGAGAGTATATTCCTACATTTATCTATAAATCATCAATAGGCTGTCTTTCCTATCCATTTTATTTTAACTTTTGGGCAAAGCTTATTAAAAACGAATTATCTAGCAATAAATATGATGCTGTTCATATCCATGATTTACCTCTCACAAAAGTTGTAGTTGAGCTAAGAAAGCAGCATAACTATAACTTTACAATCACTCTTGATTTGCATGAGAATTATCCAGATATGCTCAAAATAGCTAAACATACTAACTCCTTAATTGGCAAAAGATTTTTCAATTACCAACAGTGGCTAGACTATGAAAAGGCTATGGTTAATTCGGTAGATAATGTTATCACTGTTGTTAAAGAGATGAAGCAACGTATTATTAAATTAGGCCTTGCGAAAGAGAAAGTAACAGTTGTTTCAAATACTTTCAACGCAAAGAAATTTACTCCTGTTCCTTTAAATCAATCAAAGGATAATTTTATACTATTTTACGGAGGTGGAATAACCATAGACAGAGGACTTCAATATGTTATTCCAGCATTATCACGCATTGAGAAAGTAATTCCAAATCTTAAGTTAAGAATTGTTGGTGATGGATCTTACCTTGAATTCTTACGAGGATTAGCTAAAGAGGAAAAAGCCCTGCATCTTGTTGAGTTTCTTGGTTATCAGAAGTTTAACAAGCTACTTGAATATCTTGCTGAATCTCATATTGCTTTAGTCCCTCATGTTAAATCTGCCCAAACAGAATCAGGATTACCTCATAAATTGTTTCAGTATATGGTAACTGGCATACCTGTTGTAGCTTCAAATTGTGGACCATTTGTTAGAATTTTAGAGCCAAAGACTGCTGGTAAAATATATTCTTATGATTCATCCAAAGAGTTTTCTGAAATCATTATTGAACTATATAAGAATCCTCAAATACGTCAAGATTTAGCTCAGAATGCAAAAGAACTTGTCCAAGCAGAATATCTCTGGGAATATGATGCAGAAAGATTGGCTGGAATATACAAAATGGCATAATTTGCAGATTCACACTTCCTCACTCCTAACTTATCATTATTTATGTCGCCCTTTCAGGGCTTTATTTTAATTCTTTATTTACATGGAGGACAAGCCTCCATGCTTAGTATATGCCACCCCTTCGGGGTTAGACAAACGGGCGTTCGTCTCTACAATTCACTCCGAATGTCCTAATTCTGCATTCTCAATTATCATTTCATTAAATAACCCACGATTGAAATCATGGGCTCTGAAGAGATATGCCCTTACAGGACAAAGCAAGGTCTTTGCGTAAGCATGAACTTCGTTCAACCTATCGGTGGATGCTTACACTCCATCTAATGTCCAGTCCTAAATAATTTGACTGTTTTTCGTGTTATTCGTGCTTTTCGTGGTAAAATTCTCTATTTGCAGATAAAGCTTAGCCTTTATGTCGCCCTTTCAGGGCTTTTTTTATTTTTTAACTATTACATGGAGGGCAAGCCTCCATGCTTAGTATATGCCACCCCTTCGGGGTTAGACAAACGGACGTTCGTCTCTACAATTCACTCCATCTAACTTCTAACTCCTCACTTCTAACTCCTCACTTCTAACTCCTCACTTCTAACTCCTCACTTCTAACTCCTCACTTCTAACTCCTAACTTAAGGGTCTCCTTGAAAAATCGGCTTTTTTTCAAAGAAGCTAGTAAGGGTGGCATAATAATAAAGATAATTCTGAATAAATTTGTTTAAGAAGTATATCCAATATTTAAGGGAACTTTATTTTGCCTTTGTTTAGTTTTCAAGCATTCTGTTTAACTATAATATTAACTATAATTAATTTGAAAATTAATAACACAATCAACTATTGACAAAACAGCACCTTATTATCAACTGACATAATATAATTTTTAGGATGTATGAATATGAGTAAAAAAGAATTAAGGTCATTAATAATATTAGTTTTAGTTATATTGTTTGGTGTTTTTAGATGTGTTACAGCGAAGTATGATTATAAATCAAGTATGTATTTAAATTATACACCAGACAAACAAGGTAAAAACTTAAAAACAGAAATATATGTTATTAGTCATAAAAAGAATGTTGAAGAAATCACTGAAGAAGCGTTTAATTTAATGCAAGAAATGATTTACAAGTTTTCAGATGAATATCCTGAAAGTTTAGTCAATAAAATCAACAATAGCAATGGACAACAGGTTCCTATGGATAATGATTTATATGAATTGTTGCAAACATCTGAGGAAATGTATAAGCTAAGCAATGGTAAATTTGACATAACAGTAAAACCTCTTTATGACCTATGGGATTTCGATTTAGTTGAAGATCCTACTGCAGGGGATAATGTAGCATTTATTCCTGATTCTTTGGCAATAGAAAAAGCACTAGAGCTTGTTGATTTTTCAAAAATTACTTACAATGAAAAATTTATTCAAGTCCCACAAGGTATGAAAATAACATTTGGAGCAATTTCTAAAGGTTTTATAGTTGATAAGATTGTTGATTTCTTAGAAGATAATGGAGCTATTGCAGGCTACGTAGATCAAACAAGTTCAATTAGATATTTTGGAGAATTAGATAAGCAAATCATATTAGGTGTTCAGCATCCTAGAAACAGTTCTGAAATAATAGCTGAATTGACCAATTTAGAAGATAAATCAATCTCAACTTCTGGGGATTATCAGCAATTCTTTGATGTTGGTAATAAACGTTATCACCATCTAATTGATGCAACAAGTGGTTATCCATTTAATGGAAATGTTGCTATTACAATAATCGCCAACACAGCTTTCCAGGCTGATGCATATTCAACAGCTCTATTCTTTCTAGATAGTGCAGAAGCTGTCAATCTTCTCAAACCAAAAGAAGAGACTGAAGCGATAATTATTAAAGAAGTATTTAATGAAAAAACAAATCAGTTTGATGCTGAATTCATAAAAACAGAAAAAACAGATTCATCAAAAGGATTAGATTATTACCTATTAAAGGAAGATTTAGATTAAAGCAATATGGAAAATAAAATTGATATACAAAAAATGAACGATACTCGCAAAGTATCAATAGATAAAGTCGGTGTAAAAAGTGTTAAATACCCTATTTCTGTAGAAGATAAGAAAAATGGAATTCAACACACTGTAGCAGATTTAGATATTTATGTACAACTTCCACATCATCATCGTGGAACTCACATGTCTAGATTTTTAGAAGTTTTAAATAAATATAGAGATAAGAATATAGTTTCTGAAATTGAGAACTTTATAAAAGAAACGAAAGTTAGATTAGATGCAGATTCAGCTTATGCTGAAGTTTCATTCCCCTACTTCATAGAAAAAGAAGCTCCTGTTTCTAAAATTAAATCTTTAATGTCTTATGATTGTTTCTTCAAAGTATCGCACACAGATAAGTTCAAGATTCAGATAGGAGTAAAGGTTCCTGTTACTTCAGTTTGTCCATGCTCTAAAGAAATAAGTGAATATGGTGCACATAACCAAAGATCTATCGTTACAGTGATGATAGAATACAATAAATTTGTATGGTTAGAAGAAATAATTGATATTGTTGAAAAATCTGCTAGTTGCGAATTATACTCACTACTAAAAAGAACCGACGAAAAGTATGTAACTGAAAAAGGTTATGAGAATCCAAAGTTTGTTGAAGATATTGTTAGAGATGTCGTTGTTGAACTAAGAAAAGATGATAGAATTGATGTTTTCTCAGTAGAATCAGAGAACTTTGAATCAATTCATAATCACAACGCTTATGCTTCAGTTTATGAAGTTAGAGGGCTTGATGACTAGAAAAATTAAACATACAACTTTAGATAATGGTTTTAAGATTATCTATGCTAAAGACGACTCTAACCCAATAATAAGTTTACAGCTCTTTATAAGAATGGGCTCTAATCAAGAAAGCAAAGAAGAGTCAGGATTCTCACATTTAACAGAGCATTTAGTATTCAAATCTACAGAGAACTATCCTGAGAATGGAGTGATGGAAAAAGCATCATATCTAGGTGCAAATATCAACGCATATACAGAATATGATTCGACATGTCACTATCTTACTCTTGCTTCTAAATATACAGATCAAGGGATAGAACTTCTTGCAGAATTAGCACAAAAAGCTGATTTCTCAGATGATGAATTTGAGACAGAAAAACTGGTAGTAATTGAAGAGCTCAAACAATATGCTAACGATATTGAAGAAAACTTCATAGAATCCATACCTCAACATGTATTTGATGAATCTCCCTACCACAATCCTATAATTGGTAACTTAGAAAACTTAGAAAACTCAACTCCTGAAAAGTTGAGAGAATTCTATAAAAAGCATTATGCTCCCAATAACTCTTTTCTAGTTGTTTCAGGTTCTTTTAAGAAAAAAGAAATTACAAAGAAGATTATTGAACACTTCGGAGATTGGGAACCTGTAGAAAGAGCTTCTAATACTGGCAGAGTAAATAAATATTCAAATACATTTAAAACCGTTAACCTTCTTAATGAAGAGATAAATCAAGAGCTCTTGGCTTTTGTCATACCGGAAGTTAGTGAATCTCATCCTGATGGAATATCTTTATCTTTAGCTACTAAAACTTTTTCGATTGGAAAGAACTCAAAACTATATAAACGCTTATATATTGAAGAGCATTTAGTTACATCTATTCAAGTACATTCAATTTCTGGCATATACAATGGAGTATCTATTATTTTAGTTATTCCAAAAACTAATAGTAGTCTGGACAAGATTTGTAGAATATTTATTGAAGAATTCAACAGTTTTAAACAGCAAGGCATGACTTTTGAAGAACTCAGGAAAATTAAAGCTGAGCAAGAACATGGTTGGAAGTACGCCTTTGAATATGTGGAGAATCTAGGATCAGTTCTTGGGGATGAAGAACTTGATGCTGGTTACAAGGAAGCACTTTCTTATCCAGTTAAAATAGCAGCAATTAATAATTCAAGAATTCAAGAAATTCTAGATAAGTATTTCACAATTGACAATCTAAAAATTGTTCATTTGGGTAAGAAAAATGGATTTTTACAAAAGCTAGAGCAAGACTTTTCCATGCATGAATTAACTCCAATTACTATTCCTAAAAAGTTAGATTATCATGAGCATACACTCCCTTCTGGGATGAAACTCCTTCTAAAAAGAGTAGTTGGTAAACCAACAGTTGGTATCTCTCTTTCCAGAAACATATCTCAACTTAATGAATCTAATGGTTCAAGAGGATCTAACTTCTTTACTCTAGGTCTTATGCAACATGGTAATGCAAAGTATAGCAGAGAAGCCCTCTTAGATTATTGCAATGAAAGAGGAATTAATCTACAGATTACTAACGGCATAGAGACTTCGGGAGTAAAGCTGAAGTGTTTTGGAGAATATATAACTGAATCAATAAACTTAATTGCAGATGTTATTAGAGAACCTCTCTTCCCTGAAAGCAATCTTAACCATTTGAAAGAATCTGTAATCACGAATATCAAAAGGGTTGAAGACTTTCCTGTTAAGAACTCTGTGAACAAATTTAATAGGCTTTTGTTTGGAGCTGGAAGTAACCTTATAAGTAAAACTGGTGATTTAGAAGATATTAAGTTAATTGATAGGTCAGTAGTTAAACAATGGCACAAAGAATTCTTAGATCTATCTCAAATGACAATTGCGGTAGTTGGTGATATTCATTTTGATAATGTTATTAGAGCAACAGAAAATGCTTTTAACTTTGCTTTTGAGAAATCAGCATTACATCAAGTTGCAATCTTCAATAAGAACACAGAGAAATTTAAGTCTTATGATTTCAACAATGATCAATCAATTATCCATATAGGTGGTTATGCATGCAAATCAATTGATTATAAGCAAAATGTTGCTTTTCATGTTTTATCACAGATAATTGGTGGAGAGATAAACTCCAGGCTATTTAACATTCTCCGTGAACAGTTAGGTATTGCCTATTCTGTTGGATTTGATTACTCAGCTGTAAAAGATGTTGGTTTCTTTACTAACTTTGCAATAGTTGATTCTAAAAGAGAAAAGAAAGCTATTGAAGCAATTACAAAAATAATGGAAGACGTTAAGAAGAGTAATGTTACTAAAGAAGAGCTTGAGATTACCAAAAACTACATTAGTGGTCAAAGGCTTCTAGATAATGAATCTGTCTTCGCACAAGCAAATAGTTTAGCCATATTAAATAGCTTAGGCTACCCTTATGAATTCTATTTAACTAGAGAAGAACGTCTTCAAAATGTTTCTCATCAAGACATAAAAGAATTAGCTGAGGAATACTTCATTAAAGATAAACTATACACACAAATATATAGGTAAGATAATGATAACAGCTGGTTTAGATATAGGTTCAACTACCTCAAAAGTTGTTATATATGATACTGAGACCAATACAATCCTTGATTGGAGTTATGTTGCAACTGGAGTAAATCCTACTCTTACAGCACAAAAACTATACAAGGATATTCTTGAAAAAAATAAGCTAGAAAAAGCTGATTATGTTGTTGCTACCGGCTATGGTAGAAAAATTGTTGATTTCAAGAATCAGATAAGTTCAGAAATTATTTGCCATGCTAAAGGTATCAGCTTCCTCAAACCAGAAATTAGAACAATCATAGATATAGGTGGTCAAGACTCTAAGGTGATATGTGTAGACGACAACATGAAAGTTGCTGATTTTGTTATGAATGACAAATGTGCAGCAGGAACAGGAAGATTCTTGGAAGTAGCATCAACTATTCTTGAAACTACAGTTGATAAGCTTTCAGCATTAGCTGATAAGGCAGATGAAGACATAGAGATTAACTCTACTTGCGTTGTTTTTGCCGAATCTGAAATAATTGGAATGATAGCTAAAGGATACTCTGTAGAGACTATTGTTAAAGCAGTTCATCTATCTATAGCAAAGCGAATAGTGAATCAAGTGAATTCCCTGCCATGGAAAAGCCCTGTAGCTTTCACAGGTGGTGTATCCTTCAATAATTCCTTAAAATCAATTATTAGTAACTTGCTAGGTGAAAACATGTATACCTATAACACACCAATAATAACCGGTGCACTTGGTGCTGCAATATTAGGAAAAGAAAAATTAATATAAATAGGAGATTTAAATGCAAAAGAAAAATTACTCATCCGTAATAGTTAGTCTAGGAATCATTGCTTTAGTTATTGGCTTATTCTCAATAAGTATGGCTGTAAGAGATAATCTTGATGAATATAATGCAGCTATTACTGAAATGGATAGTCAGTTACAACAAGGTAAAGACTTTTACCAAGGACTCAGAGATATGAGAGACGGTACTGTTGAACCTCATGAAAACCCTCAAGCTCAAGCGCAAATTGACACTCTTAGTGATAATACAATTGGAAATATGGAAAAAGAATTAGCTGATAATATTGATGAACAAAAAGCACAAGTAAAATCTGTTATGTATGATAATATCGTTAACAGCGTTTCTAAAGAACTTGCTTTAGTAATCCTTGGTATTGCCCTTTTATTCATATCAAAAGCATTAAAAGAATTATCAGGAAAAGAAGATTCTATCACTAATAATGACGATTAAGAGACTTCTATAAGCTAAGAAATTAGTTTCTAGATAACTTTT
The DNA here is from genome assembly GCA_963678315.1 of Cloacimonadales bacterium (SeqCode). Lineage (GTDB taxonomy): Bacteria > Cloacimonadota > Cloacimonadia > Cloacimonadales > JAFGVF01. The sequence goes on from OY782781.1 coordinate 10,892, forward strand.
TAAAAATTAATTTAATATTTTATTCAATTAATTATCAATATCTTATGAATTTTAGTTAAATAAATAGTGTTTTTTTATCTTTTTTTTGTTGACATGAAATGCAGAATATTTATCTATGTAATTGTTAATTGAATGATTATTCCGACATGGCTCAGCGGTAGAGCGGGTGGCTGTTAACCGGCAGTTGCCGGACGGGGGTTCAATCCCGACCAATGAAAAGTGTCAATCAGATCTTTATTAATTATTCCGACATGGCTCAGCGGTAGAGCGGGTGGCTGTTATCCGGCAGTTGCCGGACGGGGGTTTAAACCCCGACCAACGAAAAGTGTCAATCAGATCTTTATTAATTATTCCGACATGGCTCAGCGGTAGAGCGGGTGGCTGTTAACCACTAGGTCGGGGGTTCAAATCCCTCTGTCGGAGCCATATATTAGGCTACTCAAGTGAGTAGCCTTTTTTTATTGGAGGTTACTATGTTCTATGTTTATGTTTTATATTCATCACAATTTGATAAGATTTATATTGGTTACACTTCTGACATTACGAATAGATTAAAATCACATAACGAGTTAGCCACTAAAGGTTGGACTATTAAATTTAGACCATGGAAACTCATTTATAAGGAAGAATACTCAACTAAGAAAGAGGCTATGAAAAGAGAGAATGAACTGAAGCAACATCAAGGACGTATTTACATTAGAAAATTAATCAATTTAGAGAACTGAACATATTCAATGCTAACTTGTCTATAGGTCAGACAAGACCAAAATTCATAATAGCTGATAAATAAAAGACTTAACCGTTATTCCGACCTGGCTCAGCGGTAGAGCGGGTGACTGTTGTTATCCGGCAGCTGCCGGACGGGGGTTCAAATCCCTCTGTCGGAGCCATAGATTAGGCTACTCAAGTGAGTAGCCTTTTTTTGTTAATAGAATTATAAAGTGGTACAGTAATGGAAGTATAAAATGGTACACTCCTCAAAATACAAATTTTGAGGATAACCATGATAGAGGAAAGCATGTATCACAAGATAAAATCGTGTCAGAATTTAAACTTAAGTGTAAGAGAAACAGCTAGGCAATTAGCTATATCACCAACGACAGTGCAGAAGTTCAGAAAGATGTCGTTAAAAGATTATACAGAATATAAGAGCAATATCTTTAGACGAAACAGTATTTTAGAGTCTTATAAAGAGTTGTTAAGCCTTTGGATTAAGGAATATCCACGAATACGCACAACCAAACTTCATCGTAAATTCCAAAAGAAATACCCCGATATAGTTATATCAGAGCGAGCATTTTCGAATTACATAAATAAACTCAAAGAAGCAATAAAGCCTCGTTGTAGACGTTATTTTACCCCTGTAACGTATGAACCAGGAGTACAGATACAAGTAGATCCGGGAGAACAAAAAGTATTACTCACAACAGGTGAAAAGATAAAAGTTTATTTTGTAGCCTTTAAAATCTCATACTCAAGAATGGTGTATGCTCATTTCCAATTAAGACCATATAATACTAATGATTTTATACAAGCTCATGAAGCCTGTTTTAATTATTTTAGATGCTTACCAAAGCAATTAGTTTATGACCAAACAAAGTTAGTTGTAATAAGAGAAAAATATAGGGAAGTATGGTTAAATAAACTATTTGAACAGTTCCTAAACAAACACAATTTAAACTATTATATATGCGAAGGTTATGACCCTCAAACTAAAGGACTTGTGGAACGCCATGTAAGAGAAGTAAAAGAAGATTTTCTTTATGGAGATAAGTTTTCAGGGTTAAGTGAGATAGAAATGCGTTCAAAAGATTGGTTTGAAATGGTAAATAATAGAGAGCATAGCACAACTTTAGAAATTCCGACAGAAGTATTTAAAGCTGAAAAGGATTTAATGAGAACTTATATACCAAACAATAGAGTATTGAGAAAAGTAGATAAACAAGGAATAATATCTTGGAAAGGTAATAAATATTCAGTTCCTTATATTTATCAAAAAAAAGAAGTTTTAGTAGAAGAATTAAATAGCAAACTTTTGATAATAGATAGCTTAACACTAGCACAAGTAGCTAGTCATTCTGTAAAATATGGAAAGTCAAAGCCGACTATAAATCAAGCACATTATATTGATTATTCAGAAAAATTAGAAACTCTAAAGGATGACGTTTTAGAACTTCTGAAAGGATATCAAAATTATGACGTTTTTGTGACCAGGATTTTAAAAGAAAACACAAGTCACCCACGAGAACAATTAAGAGCAATAAGACGGCTATATAATGAATATAACCGTCTTGACTGGAATTTTGTAATTAATCAATCTTTAGCATTTTCACAACTACGCGCAAGCAAAGTTGAAAATGTTCTTGAAGCTCTCACAAAGCAATTAAAGATAAATGATTATATACAAAACAACCAAAGTAATAATAACACAAGTAGTTCAAAACTAGCAAGAGATTTATCAGATTATGATAGGATGGTAAAAAAATGATGGAACAATTAAAGAAAGATTTATTCAGGATAAGGTGTCGACATATACTCAATAACATTGAATCATATTTACAGCATGGAAGAGAGAAAGAACTCTCTAATCAGCAGTTTTTATCGTATATTATCAGAAATGAAGTTAATAGCAGAAATCAAACAGCTATTAAGCTAAAAATAAAAAGGTCAAATTTCCCTTCAGTAAAGACATTTGAAGAGTTTGATTATAAATATCAACACAGTGTAACTAAAAGGATGGTCAATGAGTGGTTGGATTTTGATTGGATAGATAACAGAGAAAATAAGATATTTATGGGACCTCCTGGAGTTGGTAAAACGCATATAGCATTAGCTTTGGGATATGAAGCAATACAAAAGGGATATAATGTAAAATTTTACACATTTAATGATTTACTAGATGATATGTTAATAGCATCCAATGAGAAAAGCCTGAAAGAGTTTATTAAGAAACTATGTAAAAATGAATTAATAATTATTGATGAAATCGGCTATTTACCAATAAAGGAAATATCTTCAAGTATGTTCTTTAAACTAGTTAGCGAACTATATGAATTTAGATCTATTGTTATAACATCAAACAAACTATTTCAAGAGTGGGGATCTGCTTTTGGAGATAATGTTATTACTTCAGCAATATTAGATAGACTTCTACACCATGCACAGCTAATCACGATGGATGGTGATAGCTATAGAATGAAAGGTAAAATTTAACTTATTTTTTTAACCAAAGTGTAACAGTTTATACTTCCAAAAGTGTAACATTTTAAACTTCTCTTGACATTTTTTATTGGAGGTTACTATGTTCTATGTTTATGTTTTATATTCATCACAATTTGATAAGATTTATATTGGTTATACTTCTGATTTAGACAATAGAGTCAAATCACATAATGAGTTAGCAACTAAGGGATGGACCATAAATTTTAGGCCTTGGGAACTTATCCATAAAGAAATCTTTTCTACTAAAAAGGAAGCTATGAAAAGAGAAAAAGAACTTAAACAACATAGGGGTAGAGATTTTATTAGAAACATAATAAATAACACGTGATTTTAAACTGGTGGCTGTTATCCGGCAGCTGCCGGACGGGGGTTCGGAACTTGTCCGGCAACTGCCGTATCCCTCTGTCGGAGCCATAGATTAGGCTACTCAAGTGAGTAGCCTTTTTTTATTATGCTAAACTATTTATTACTTTTTATTTGACTATTTAACTGCAATCCTAATAATATAACAACATATAATTAGGAGGTAAACTTATGTATACTGAAAATGAGTTAATAACAAAAGCCCAACTTGTTTTAGAAAAGCTCTCCAAGGGTGTTAATCCTTTGACTGGAGAAAGTATTGATAGCAACAATTTTATTTTGGATCCTAAATTACAGAGATGCTTTAAGTTTGTAATTGAGAGACTTGATAATGCTAGACCAGCACCTAACGAGTTTAATATTACAGATCAACAAAAACAGCAAATAGACATTACTGAAGAGACAATTGGATTCTCAAAGTTCGCAAGTAAAGTAAATCAGTTTATAGACACTGATGTTTCTAAAAAAGTATCATCGGCAAGACTTCTTTCAGGACTAAAGAAAATGGGCGTTCTTGGTGATAAGATCAGTTCCAAAGGAGGAAGAATTACAATTACAACTCCTCAATCAGAAGATTATGGTTTCATAACAATTCATGTAACTCAAGAAACTAGAGAATACGATCAAGTAGTAGCAACCAAAAAAGGTCAACAGTATATTATAGATAATCTAGAAAAGATTATCAATTATGAAAGTTAATTTCAACAATTATATAGACTAAAACATTTTCTTGACAGTTTGTATTTTAGTAACATAAATGAAATAAATTCAATAATATTATTGTATTATAATAACTACGGATTATTATTTATAAGAATTACATTAATTTAGAACATTAGTTTAGGAGTATATATGAAAATTACGAGGATAATGCTTTTATTGCTATTAACGACATTTTTGTTTTTTCTAGCATGTAATAATGATGATGATGAAAGTAACAATAGTGTGGGAGTTGATTTTGAAGATTTAGAAGTTGATGCAAACTTTGATTACAATACAACTGACAATACATCTATACAAATCAGCGTATTGAATGGTAATGACGAAGGTATACAAAATATTCCTTTTAAAGTCTATGATAAAGACCCTACAGAAGGTGGAAAACTTATAGATTCTGGTGCAACTGACGAAAATGGTTTATACAGCTCTTTAGTTTCTGTTCCAACATATCTAACAAGTGTTTATGTTGTGGGCTATATGTCTTCTATTGAAATTCCAATAATTGATAACACTATAAATCATTCTTTTGGACTCTCTTCTAGCAAAGAAAGAGATGATAAAAACTTCATGTCTCCTCCTAAGTCTGAATTAGTTTATCTTTCAGATTACAATTCATCTGGTGTTCCTGAAGTTATGGAAAGAGATATAATTGAACCTGAGTTCCTAACCAAAATAGATGCTACCCTACCGGAAAGTAGACCTGTCCCTCAGTACCATCCAGATTACTTAACTGAAGGTAATCAAAAGAATGTGCTTCTTGTAGATGAAGCTGCTGATGTTTGGGTTACTTTTGTGCATGAAGGTGCTGGTTGGAAAAACTCTCTTGGATTCTACACTTATAATGTAGATAATCCTCCTCAATCAGTCGATGACATTGAAACTGTTACTGTTATATTTCCTAATGTATCTCTAGTTGGAGATGGCGGTGGATTAGTTCCTGGAGACAAAGTTTATCTTGGTGAATTCCAGCCTAACACTGTGATTGCATGGGTGCTCATGGCTAATGGTTGGTATTCAAACGCTGCTCATGTTACAAATCAAACATGGTATTCTGATTTTAATTTAAATTATACAGGATTCCAGCAAAGTTTGTTAGTTTATGATAGTGAATATGAAAAACTATTATTCGGTTTTGAAGATATGATTTTTGACTCTGGTGATGATGATTTTAACGATGCTATTTTCTATGCTACTGCAAATCCAATAGAGTCTGTCAGCATCATCGATGTTCCTCCAATTGATATTCCTGACGATAATGATAGTGATGGTATATCAAATATCTTTGATGACTTTCCTGAAGATCCAGAAAGAGCTTTCGAAACTAATGATGATGAATATTCTACCCTAGCTTTTGAAGACTTATGGCCTCAAAAAGGTGATTATGACTTCAATGACTTAGTTATTGATTACAACTTCTTCTTCCATAAACACGCTAATGGAAGAATAAAGAATCTTATCTGTGAATTTGAATTAAAGGCAGTTGGTGCTACTAAGCAAAACGGTTTTGCAGTTCAGTTCCCATTTAACTCTAACAATATAGAATACATAAATATCATAGATGGTAGTGATACTTTAACCTACTCTGAAGTAATATCACATCCTAACTTCAATCCGCAACGTGAAGATGGAGCTCAAGCAGTAATTAACTTTGTAAACAACACTACTGATTTAATCACACCAGTTGAAGGATCTTTCATTAATACAGAAGAAGGTGTAGCAAGTGTTGAACCTGTTAAGTTTGCTGTAGATATCAAATTCATTACTACTGAAAACATCGATAACTGGGAATGGAATGTACCATTCAATCCATTTATAATGGTAGATAATGTGCGTGGTCATGAAGTCCATCTTCCTGATTACCCTCCTACAGACCAAGTCTTAACTAATCTATTAGGCATGGATGATGATGATTCTAATGATAATCAAAACAGATACTACAAAACTGTTAACAACCATCCATGGGCATTAAATGTTGCTGAAAGCTGGTCTCACCCTTATGAAAAGAGTGATGTAGCTAAAGCTTATCTTAAGTTTAAGAACTGGGCTGAATCATCTGGTTCATCCTATGCAGATTGGTATCTAGATATTGTTGGTTATCGTAATGAAGATAAAATTTATGATATGACAGAATAGATATATATTAGTTAATAATCCTTTTAACCAGAAAGCTTTGGTCTCTACCAAAGCTTTTTTTATTTCAGTAGGCACAATAATAATATTTTTTTAGTTATTAATATTATTCTACTCAAGTATTATGGCCAGATATAAGAAGATTGTAAAACATTTAATGCACTAATATTCACTGCATTATATTTATTCAAAGCCATGACACTATTTTATTAGTTGCTAATTTTATAGATAAAATTATATTTTCCTTTAGAAACATGATGGGAGTAAATTATGAAATTATCTAAGCTTGTTTTGTTGTTAACAGTGCTTTTATTCTTGATGTTGATTGGCTGTAATAATGATGAAGATAATAATAACAATGCCACTTCAGGAGTTGATTTTGAAGATTTAGAAGTTGATGCAAACTTTAACTATAACACTTTAGATAACATAACTATAGCAATAAATGTTTATAATGGGGTTAATGAAGGGATAGCAAATATTCCTTTTAAAGTATATGATAAGGATCCTGCTGAAGGCGGTAAACTTATTGATTCAGGAGCTACAGACTCTAACGGTCTATACAATTCTCTTGTCTCAGTACCTACATATCTAACAAGCGTCTTTGTTATGGGATATATGTCATCTATAGAATTACCAATTTTAAATGAATCTGTAAACCATACCTTTGGACAATCAACAAGTAAAGAAAGAGCCAATAAGACAGTGGTTAAACCTCCTAAGTCAGAACTAGTATACCTAACAGACTTCAACACTTCAGGTGTTCCACTTGATATGGATTTTGATGTTATATCACCAGAATTCTTAACTAAAGTAGATGCTACACTTCCTGAAAGAAGACCTGTACCTGACTATCATCCAGACTATTTAGCTGCGGGTAATCAAAAGAACGTATTTCTTGTTGAGCAAGCTGAGGAAGTATGGGTAACTTTTGTTCATGAAGGTGCTGGTTTCAAGAATTCATTAGGTTTTTATACCTATAATGCTGATAATCCTCCAACAACAGTAGACGATATTGATACAATCAAGGTTATTTTCCCTAATGTTTCTATGAATGGTAGCGGCGGTGGATTAACTCCTGGAGACAAAGTATCTTTAGGTACTTTTGATGCTAATACAGTTATAGCTTGGGTGCTCATGACTAATGGCTGGTATTCAAACGCTGCTCATATTACAGAGAGAACTTGGTATTCTGACCCTCAACTAAGCTATACAGGACTACAACAAAGCATTCTTGTTTATGATGACGAGTATGAAAAATTCTTATTTGGCTTTGAAGATTTAGTTTTTGGTGATGGAGATGATGACTTCAATGATGCTATCTTCTATGCTTCAGCAAACCCTATTGAAGCAGTAAGTACAGAAGACGTTCCACCAATTGATACTCCAGATGATGAAGATGGAGATGGAATTTCAGACATATTTGATGATTTCCCTCAAGATCCAGAACGTGCATTTGAAACTAATGATGATGAATATTCTACGCTAGCTTTTGAAGATTTATGGCCTCAAAAAGGTGATTATGACTTCAATGACTTAGTTATTGATTATAACTTCTTCTTCCATAAACACGCTAATGGAAGCATTAAGAATCTTATCTGTGAATTTGAACTAAAGGCAGTTGGTGCTACTAAACAAAATGGTTTTGCAGTTCAGTTCCCATTTAACTCTAACAATATTGAGTACATAAATATCATAGATGGTAGTGATACTTTAACCTACTCTGAAGTAATATCACATCCTAATTTCAATCCGCTACTTGAAGATGGAGATAAAGCCGTAATTAACTTTGTTAATAATACTACAGATTTAATCACTCCAGTTGAAGGATCTTTCATCAATACTGAAGAAGGTGTAGCAAGTGTTGAACCTGTTAAGTTTGCTGTAGATATCAAATTCAGTAATCATGAGGACATTGATAACTGGGAATGGAATGTACCATTCAATCCATTTATAATGGTAGATAATGTACGTGGTCATGAAGTCCATCTTCCTGATTACCCTCCTACAGACCAAGTCTTAACTAATCTATTAGGCATGGATGATGATGATTCTAATGATAATCAAAACAGATACTACAAAACTGTTAACAACCATCCATGGGCATTGAACGTAGCTGAAAGCTGGTCTCACCCTTATGAGAAGAGTGATGTAGCTAAAGCTTACTTGAAGTTTAAGAACTGGGCTGAATCAGCTGGTTCTTCTTACGCTGATTGGTATCTTGATATTGTTGGTTATCGTAATGAAGACAAAATTTATGATATGAATGAATAAACTTTAAAATTACAATTTATAGAGACCTTCCAAGTGGAGGTCTTTTTTATTATCATTATTTTTTTCTTGACACTAAACAATGTTAACATAGAATTTAATTTAACTAGGGAATAAACAACTTTAGTTGAAGTTAATTCTTTAACTATTTTTACAAAGCCTAGCTATGTGTTTGGATTAAAATCGTGAAGGTTTAAAATTATGCCAAAATATTTAAATAGAGAGCTTAGCTGGTTATCATTCAATGAGCGAGTTCTGCAAGAGGCTGAGAACCCAGATAATCCATTGTTGGAAAGACTTAAATTTTTAGGTATCTTCTCATCAAATTTAGATGAATTCTTTAGTGTAAGAGTTGGAACTCTACAGGGTATTGTTAACGCTAATAAAGTTAATTCTAAAATTGTATCTGATGCTAAGAATATTAAGAATAAAATTAATAAAGAAGCACTCAGGCTAAGGGATAAGTTTGAAAGAACTTTTACTTCAGTTAAAGAAGAGCTTGAAGAGAATAACATCTCAATTATTAATCATGAGGATATCACTGAAAAGCATAAGTCTCAGATTGACAAGTTTTATAGAAAAAAACTTAGACCTCGTTTGATCCCTATCATGCTAAATGATGAAACTCCTTTCCCCTACCTACAAAATGCTCAAATTTATTTAGCATGTATACTAGAAAATTCTACTAATAAGGCTTTTAGAAAATATGCTGTAATTCAGATTCCTGTAGATATTATGTCTAGATTTTTGAAACTAAAAGATATCGATAATCATAGTTATATAATTATGATTGATGATATTATCAGACTTCACCTAAAAGATATTTTTTCTATTTTTGATGCTGACATCTTTAACGCTTATACTATTAAACTTACTCGTAATGCTGAAATAAATCTAAATAAAGATGTTACAGTTAGCTTTTTTGAACAGCTATCAGAATCTATTGAACAGAGAGATTATGGAAAACCTGTAAGATTTGTTTATGATAAACTAATCCCTCAGCATTTCTTAGATTATTTATTGGACAAGTTAGAACTCAAAGGATTTCAACATATTATTCCAGGTGGTGTATATCATAATGCCCGGGACTTCATGGCATTCCCAAAGATTAAGCAAGATGAATTATATTATGAGGATTTAAATTCACTTGATCATCCGGTTTTAATCGACAAAAGATCCATTTTTGAAGAGATAGCAAACAAAGATATTCTTTTGCAATTCCCTTACCACAGTTTTGATCCCATAGTTGATTTACTTAGAGAAGCTGCCATTGATCACAAAGTTACTGATATCAAAATGACCTTATACAGGGTTGCAAAGCGTTCAAATATAGTAAATGCATTAATTAACGCAGCTAAAAATGGGAAAAAAGTTTCAGTCCTTCTTGAGATACAAGCTAGATTTGATGAAAAAGCAAACTTATACTGGACTGAACAGTTAAAGAGAGAAGGTGTAAATATAATCAGTGGATTTCCAGAAATGAAAGTTCATTCAAAGTTGCTTATGATTTCTAGAATTGAAGACAATATTAGGACTAATTATGCTGTTATTGGTACTGGTAATTACAATGAATCAACTGCTAAATTATATGTTGACCATGCTCTTTTAACCAAAGATCAAAGGATTACTAAAGATGTAAATACCCTTTTTCAATATCTTGAATTAAATTACATGGTTAAATCTAAATACAGGCATATACTAGTAGCTCCTATATTTTTACGTAAAAAACTTAATAAGCTAATCAAAAATGAAATGAAAAATGCTTTACTAGGCAAACCAGCATTTATCTACTTAAAACTTAACAATCTAGTTGATAAAAAAGTCATTGATTTGCTTTATAAAGCAGCAGAAGCTGGCGTTAAAATCAAGCTGATAGTAAGAGGAATATGTTGTTTGATTCCTGATTACAAAGATTTCAAAGAATCTATTGAGGTTGTCAGTATCATAGATAAATACTTAGAACATAGTAGAATTTATGTATTTTGTAATGATGATGACAACAAGTTTTTCATATCTTCTGCAGATATAATGCCTCGTAATTTAGATAGGCGCATAGAAGTAGCTTGTCCTATCTATGATGATAGCATAAAGCAAGAGGTATGGGAATTTTTGCAGATTCAATTCAATGATAATGTTAAAGCTAGAATAATTGACAAAGAACATTTAAATACTTTTAAATCAAATAATCTTGATCAAGTAAGATCGCAAGATGACTTTTTTAAGCATCTAGAAGGAAATTAATATATGAAAAAGTGCTGGAATTATAATCAAGTTGGAGTTTTGCCTTTCAGAATAAAAGATAATAAGATTGAGGTTTTATTGATAACTTCTCGTAATAAAAAGAAATGGATTATCCCTAAAGGTCTGTGTGATCAGATTAACAATCCGATTCTTTCTGCCAGTCAAGAAGCATTGGAAGAGGCTGGAGTTAAGGGTGTTATCTATGAAAACCCTACATCTCAATACACAAATAATAAATGGGATGGAACAGCAACAGTAACCGTTTTTCTAATGAAAGTTAATTCTGAAATTAAAAATTATAAAGAAAAAGATGAAAGAAAGAAGAAATGGTTCTCGATAAAAAAGGCTTATGAAGTAATTGAGAATGAAGAGTTAAAGGATCTAATCAAAAGCTCCAAACCTGTTATAAAAACGATACTTAAATGGGAAAGTGACTTCGGTAATAACTAAGACCAAGCATCTATATGTACACAGCAATTATTCGCTTGCAATCATAGCTAACCAAGAAAGTATAGAATCTTGTTAGATGCTGACTGGATCTATTATCATAATAATACTAGCTAGTATCAAATACACAGTTTTTACCTTTGTCATAGGCCTCCCTTACTTGCCCCTTTGAAAAAAAGCCGATTTTTCAATGAGGCAAGTAAGGAAGAAGTTAGGAATGCTGATAATTCACTTAGAACGCTCAGCTGCTAGCTGGCAAATAACTAAAAAAACAAACGAAAATATTCTTTTTATGCAATTTAATGTTTAGATTGATTGACAGACTTAGAATATTATTAGTAATTAGTGAAAGAAATTATTTAAAATTAATAGGAAAAAAATATGCAAGAATTGTTTGAAATTATTAAGACTAGTTCAGCAGATGGTATTACCCAATCTCCTTTACAGATTCTGGTTAATTTGAGTGCTGCATTTCTCTTAGGATTAATCTACTCATATGTTTATAGGATAACCTATATATATACATCTAATGGTTCAAAGAAAAAGAATATTGATGACATAATGCAAGAAAAAAAGTCCATACAATACACATTGCTACTATTATCAGTTGGTGGTGCATTTATTTGGATTGTTGTTGCTGATAATTTAGTGAGAGCATTCGGGCTTGCTGGAGCTTTGAGTTTGATAAGATTTAGGACTTCAGTAAAAGACCCAATGAATACAATTAAAGTATTTTACGCTATCATCATAGGAATGTCTTGTGGATTAAGCCAATACTACACTGCTTTAATTGGTACAGGTTTCATGTGCTTCATTCTTTCAGTCATTTACTTTATCAAACTTCCAGAGCAAAGAAAGATTTTAGAAGAATTAAGAATCAAAAAAGAAGCTAAAGAAGAAAGAGAAAGACTTTTATTAACAGAAAGCCAGAAACTAAATCAAAATTCTTCAAACTCACAAGTTCTTTTAGACAATGGAAGTGTAAATAACAATGAAAAATAGCCTTTTTATTTTATTCCTATTAGTGACTTCTTCATTACTATCTCAAGATTTAGAGACATTGTATTTAGAGCAAGCTACTCAGCATTCAGATTATATTAAGGCAGAATATGAACTTAAACAGGTTATAGCAAAGAAGCTGTTAGACGATACAGATAAATATGGTAGCCTAGATTTTAGCTTTGATTACTATGATAACGAAATTGATCGAGAAGAGACTAAAGAATCACTTGAAATAACAGATATAAATGAGCTTGATAAGAAGTTAAAGCTTGAATATAGGAAACAGTTCTTTCCTTCTGATTTTGACAGTTCAATAGATGATTTCGAGAATAAATTAGATCTTATGCTAGCTAGATACAACCTGGCTAAAGCAAAATTGAGAAGTCTTGAACAAGTGATTGATGATTCAAATGATGCAATTGCAGGGAAATATGCTCTTATATTTAATCAAAAGAAAAAAAATATAATTGATTTTGAGCAAGAGTCTATCGAGATGCTTGAGAGTAACAATATTATTGAAGTTGATGATTTAATCTCATTATACGATGATTTGCTAGACCTTCAAAAAGACATGACATCAGATAAGATTGATTTACTTCAAGTGCAAAGTATATATGATAAAGATTTTCTTGATAATATATTTGTACTATTTGAGAAACAAAATTATTCAGATATTGAAACTGAAGAAAATATGGAATCAGAACTTGCTTTTAAAAATTCTATAATGGACCTTTCTTCTTCTTTGACTATGATGAAAGCTAAAAGTGTCTTGCCGGAAATAAACCTTCAACTATCATACAATTACCGTAAGACTAATCAAGATTGGTTAATCACAGAGAATTTAGTATCTGAATCCTTTGATAGAGTTCAAGAAGAATATTACCCTGAAGTTAGTTTATCCTTGTCTCTGCCTTTGAATATCTATTCCAATATCTCAGGTAAGTTCAAGTTAATTAGTTCTTATAAACAACAATTGTTACACGAGGAACAAGACCTTCAAGAATGGTTTGATTCCTTCTTAATCAAATATAGAAAAGAGTACATTAATTCCTCAAAAGAAATTACTTACTTAGAGAAAATTAATGCACTATATCAAAAGAAAATGAATAACTACTTAAAAAGAAATGATGAATTATCTGAATCCTTAAATCCTCAGTTGCAGTATGAATTAAACAAAATTAAATTTGAGCTTGATGTATCTAATTATAAGCTACAAATGAAGAAGTTAGCAAGATATCAAGCACTTATAATACTAAATAAATATAATAAAGAAATAGAGAAGTTGAATGAGTAAAAGTAATAAAGTAATCCTTATAATGATAACTACAATTGTTTTTATCGCTGCTACAATTGTTGTATCATTTATCATTGAATCAAAGTCACAAAAGCTTCCAGCAGTAGTAAAGACAGCTACGATATCATTAAGAACTCAAGTAGCAGGTTCATTTTTATCATATCATGTTGCACCTAATAGTAAGGTAAAAAAAGGTCAGTTAATAGCTAGCTTACAAAATGAGCAACTACAATTAAAACTCAGTTCACTTGAAAGTGAAAAGGAAAACCTACTTACCATTCTTGAATCTTATGAAGATGGAGCACATTTAGACCTTGAACTTAATAAAATTGAAAAAGATATTATAGAAGAGAATAATTCACTTCTAGAACTTCAAGAAGATTTAACTACCGTTAATATTGAGATTATCGAATATGAAAAGAATTTGACAGTCCTAGAAAGACACTTCAATTCCTATAAAACTCTTATTGAACAAAACCTTATTTCAAATGAAGAGTTTGCTAAAGTAAGTGAAGATTACTTCAAAGTAGTTACAGATTACAAATCTAATAAAGCAAAAGCTATTTCTTTAGAGAATAGAATTGAGTCTTCAACTTCCTTAATAGCTAATCTTAACGACAAAAAGCAGCTTGTTAGAAAGAATAATACTCTGCTTAATTCTAAATATCAAGGCGACTTAGATAAAATCAATTCTGAGTTAGCTGAGCTTAAAGCCGAAATTGCAGAATTAGAGATTTATTCTCCTATTGATGGCTACCTTACTGATGTATCCTTAATGGGTGGTGAATTAGTTGAAAAAGGCGATGAGATTGCTGAAGTTTCAGACTTGAAAAGAGTGTGGATAATGGCTTATGGAAATTCTGTTACTTCCAAAAAGATGCCAGTTGGAAATCAAGTAGTAATTTATGCTGCTAAAAATAAAGAACTAACAGGCAAAGTATTTAGTGTTTCTCCTATCATGGATAAAGTAAAATCTTTAAGCTCTTCATTCGAGACTGTTAACACCTATACTAAGATTGAAATTAAACTTGATGACTTAGATGAAGCTCTAAAATACATAACCCCTGGTGAAAGACTATTTGTTAGAGTTTCTTATTAACTGGAAATTTTGACCTTTAATGTGACTTAATGGAGATATAAAGAATGAGTAAGCTGATTGGTGTCTTAACTTCTGGAGGTGATACTCCTGGATTAAACGCTGCTTTAAGAGGATTAGGAAAAGCTGCTTCCGGACTTTATGGCTTTGATATAATTGGATATAAAGATGGTTTTAGAGGTTTAGTGCAGGATCGCTTTATCAGACTTGATAGAGCATTACTATCTAATATTTTGACTGTCGGAGGAACCATACTCGGAACAAGTAGAGATAAGCCTCACAGAATGATGGTCGGAGATAAAGAAATGGATATGCGTAATGCAATTGTGGATACATATAACAAACACCATCTTGAATGCTTAGTTTGTTTAGGTGGAGGTGGCACCCAAAAGAATGCTTTGAAGCTTAAAGAGATGGGTTTAAATGTTTTGACCCTCCCTAAAACAATTGATAATGATGTTGCATGTACAGATGTTACTTTCGGCTATGACACAGCTTTAGGTATTGCAACAGAAGCTATCGATAGACTACATTCAACTGCTCACTCCCACCATAGAATCATCATTGTAGAAACTATGGGACATAGAGTCGGTTGGTTGGCACTTGGAGCGGGTATTGCCGGCGGAGCAGATGTTATTCTTTTACCTGAGATTCCATATAGTGTTGATTCTGTAGCTAATGCTATTAAAAGACGTATACAACTAGGCAAAACATTTAGCATTGTCGCTATTGCTGAAGGATCTTATTCTTTGAAAGAGAAAGTAAAGATAGATAAAATCAATAAGAAACGTAAAGATGATGCTACTAAAGAAGAGAATAGAGAACTAAATAGGCTTATAGAAGAGGTTAAAGCAAACAAAATGACAACCCTTGAACTTGCGCAACAACTAGAAAAGTTAACAGGCTTAGAATCAAGAGTTACCATACTTGGTCATCTCCAAAGAGGAGGTACTCCATCTGCTGCAGATAGACTCCTAGCTACTAGGCTTGGAACATTCTGTGCTGATGCAATCGCCAACAGGCAATTCGGCAACATGGTTGCAATCAATAAAGATAATGTTGATTTAATTCCATTAGAAGAGGTAGCAGGCAAGAAGAAATTTGTTCCAATTGATCATCCACTAATTAGGTCTGCAAGGGCTTTAGGTACTTGCTTCGGAGATGATTAATTCTCTATGAATAAAGCCATTATAGCCCTTGGGATAATTGGAATATTGCTTATTCCCTATATATGGCTATTCTTTATGCTGAGAAAGCTCTTTGCAAAGAACACTTATACTCTTGAGACTTCCACAATCAACAATGATATATCTGTCATAAAGGATAACATTACTAATATCTACTTAGTTAAAATTGATGATGGTTATATTGCTATTGACATTGGGCAGAATATAAAAGTAGTTAAAGAAGAATTATCAAGCTTGAACATTAAGATTGAAGAGATTAAATATATCTTGCTTACACACTCTGATGTAGACCATGTTGGAGCTATTTCAGCCTTTCCTCATGCAGAGGTCTTTCTTGCAAAAGAAGAGGATAAACTGGCTAGGTCAAGAGCATTTAGAAGAGTCAGTAAATATAAAATCCCTGTTCTTAACAAGGTTAAACACACTTATAAATTAATTGAAGATAAGCAACTTTTACAGCTATCAAATAGGGATGTAAGATGTATTTTAACACCAGGTCATACTCCTGGTAGTATGAGCTATTTAATAGATAGTAAATGGTTGTTCACTGGTGATTTAATTGCCCTTTTTGATAATAAGGCTAAATCATTTCTAAGCTTCTTCACAATGAATCCAGAACAGAATAAACAAAGTATTAAGAAGTTAGCAAATAGTATGCTAGAACAAGCAATTGAGTATGTTTTCACTGCTCATTTTGGTTACTCAAGAGATTTCACATTCACATTCAAAGAGTGGCTATAAACACAAGAACTAATAGTTAAGGAGTTAATAATGAATTTAGGTGCCTTTTCAATGAGCTTAAGCGTTAAAGATTTACAAGTTTCTATTGATTTCTATGAGAAGCTAGGTTTTACTGTATTTGGTGGAGATATTAAGCACAAGTATGTAATCATGAAGAATGGAAATGCATTAGTAGGGCTTTTCCAAGGAATGTTTGAAGGTAATATTCTTACTTTTAATCCGGGATGGGATGAGAATGCTCAGAACGTTGAAGACTTTAACGATATCAGAGAGATTCAAAGCGACTTAAAGGATAAGGGAATTACACTTCTTAACGAAGCTTTTGAAGAATCAGAGGGACCTGCAAGTTTCATGCTTAAAGATCCTGATGGTAACGTGATTTATGTTGACCAACATAGGTAGCATTTAGTTAAAATCAGCATTGCAATCTTATTAAAACTATCTTTCAAACAAAAGGAGCCCTATCAATTAGGGCTCTCTTTATATATATATTATATCGCTTTTAATAAAGCTTTAATGAAGTCGTATATTTTCGGGATATCAGAGATTAAGAGTTTCTCTTCTGGAGTATGAACATCTCTGAGAGTTGGTCCCATTGAAATCATTTCCATATCAGGGTATTTACTTCCAATTAATCCACATTCAAGACCTGCGTGAATAACTTCAATTACAGCATCTTTTCCAGTTAGCTTTTTGTAAGTGTCCTTTGTTAGGCTTAATAATGAAGAATCCCAAATAGGTTCCCATGCATTATAAGGGTCTCTATTCTCAACTCTTGCATTAGCCAAATACCCTAAGAAGTGAATAGAATCTGTTAATTCTTTTAAAGCTGACATAGTAGAAGATCTTTGTGAAGAAATAATCTCTATTTCTTCGTCATGTGTTTTGATAATTGCAAAGTTGTTTGAAGTTTCAACAAGATTGTCAATATTCTTAGACATTCTTTTAACACCATGAGGGAATACAGCAACAACTTGGAACAACTTAGAAGCAGTTTCTGCTGTAAGAACCTTTCTATCTGTTTCTGTCTCTTCTATAGATATAACCATGTGAGGATCTGTAACTTCATATTCTTTCTTTATAGTTTCAGCTATCTCTGCAATAATCTCTTTTCCTTCTTCAATCTGGTCAGGATTTATAAAGATAGTTGCATTGGCATTCGCTGGTACTGCATTATGAGCAATACCACCATTGTACTGTTGGATTTCAATATCTACAGCAGAATCTAATGCAAGAATGACTCTGTTAAGAACTTTTATAGCATTGGCTTGTTGGTTATTTATTGTAATTCCTGAGTGTCCACCCTGCATCAATGAAGCCTTTACCATCATTGGAACATAACCTTCACTTGCTGCTTGATATTCTGTTGGTAAGTAAAGTCTTGTCTCTTCCCCACCTGCGCAACCAATAGTAAAGATACCTTCATCTTCAGAATCGATATTAAGAAGATATTTGCCCTTCAACCAGTTTGCTTTTAATGCAGCAGCACCTGTTAAGCCAGTTTCTTCATCAACAGTAAAGAGAAGCTCCATAGCACCATGTTTAACTTCTTTATCAAGTGCAAGATACATAGCAATAGCAAGAGCTATACCATTATCTCCTCCAAGAGTTGTTCCTTTAGCCTTTAACCATTGGCCATCAACATACATTTCTATTGGATCTTTAAAGAAATCATGGACTGTGTCTGGTGTTTTTACGCATACCATGTCCATATGTCCTTGAAGAGTAACCACAGGTTTTTCTTCCATGCCTGGACTTGCAGGAACCTTAATTAATACGTTCATCACTTCATCTTGTTCTGCTTCAAAACCATTACTCTTTCCCCAGTTCAAAAGCCACTCGGAAATAGCTTCTTCATGTTTAGACTTTCTAGGAATCTTGTTTATTGATTCAAAGATTTCTATTATTCCTTGTGTTACTGGGCAATCTGAATATTTCATGTACACCTCTTATTTTATTATTAATATTTTATATACTAGAGTCATTATTGCTTTAATTATGGCAAGTATTTTCTATTTTTCTCTTTCTTCTCTGAGTTTGTATAGTACTTGTAAAGGTTCATCAGAACCCATAAACTCTACCACCTTATCAATCTTATCGCAAGGTAATTCAGTGCAATAAGAACAATCTTCAAGTCCTCTAGATGAAGCACATATTCTTATCTGGCATTCTTTGCAATAATCAAAAATTATACCTTCTTTAGCCTTACAGCCTGCACAGTTAAAATCATTAGGATTCATCTTCTTTTCAGGAGTAGAATACTTTTGAGCCAGTTCTTCTCTAAGTTTCTGGTTATTAGAATGATATGCAATATAGGAAGGACAAATAGAACAATCTATTCCACAATATCCTCTATGCATCTCTATTCTCTTGGCTCTCGTGAATAGACTCTTTTAAGTTCAAATTTTCTTCTTTTAGTTTCAATACTTGCTTTTTTAATTCTTTTATTGATTTTCCTCGACCAAAGTTAACCCATATAATTGCAACTGAAGAAGCAATAATCAAGACTAAACCGACGATTAAGATAATCATTTCTAAAAATCCGTTAGTTTCTTTAACATAGATATTGTAGAGAGAGAGTCCACACAATCCAGATAGAATTAAATTTATTACAGCAAAAAGATATAGCATAAATACTCCTTAAATTATTTGTTAATTATATTATACTTTAAAACACTAAACTTGTCAAATGCAATTCTCTTCAAAATATTTAAAATAAGAAAGATAGATGAGCTCATGGTAGAAAAGATAGCTATCATTATCGCTATTTGGTATTTTATAGCTGTTAGAGGAATTGATCCTCCTAGGATTTGACCTGTCATCATTCCGGGTAAAGATACTAGACCTATCGTTGCAATTGATGCTAAGGTTGGTTTAACAGCTAGTATGAAAGACTGTTTAATAATTGGTTCAAGAGCTTCTGATCTGCTAGCCCCTAAAGATATAGTAAAGAAATACTCATCCTTCTTAGCTTGAAAGTACTTGAGAAAGGTATTAGAGGCAATAATATTAGCTCGCATTGTATTACCAAGAAGCATTCCTGATATTGGAATTAAGTATTTAGCATTAAATACATTATCAATTCTAACTATGAACTTATTAAATATAAGAATATTCACGATTAGTGGAATCGCCAAAGAGAATAAAAGAGGAAGAATGATAATCTTTTTGTTGAGTTTATTAGAATTAGATATACTAAATGCAGAGACCATAACCATGATAAATAACCATGCCATGTTAATCCACAGGTTATCCAATTCAAATATATATTTTAAATAAACACCAACTAAACCCAGCTGAATTGTCATTCTACTTACACTGATAAACATATCTTTTAGCAAGTTAATCTTCATATAAAGCATTATTGATATAGGAAGCAAGAGCAAAAGATAAGCCGATATCATTGAATAAATATTTAAATCTAAAGCACCCATTTACCACTCCAATTCTTTAATTCTTGAATCATTCCAACACTTATCATGTGAAACGACAATTACTGTTTTATCCAGACTCAGAAAATACTCTTTAACAAGCTCTTTTAATTCTTGATTCAGTGCTGAGGTTAACTCATCCAATAAGAAAATTTTTCTTTTAAGCAATTGCATTAAAACAATACCAACACGTTGTCTTTCCCCACCAGATAAAGTTTCTGTATTACTTGTAAGTATCTTGTCAGAAAGCTGTAAATCATGGAATAATTTTAAGATTTCGTATTGCTGGTATTTTATACCCTTATTAGATTTATAGTCCAGAACTGTTTGAATAAACTCATTTACTTGCATTTCTGGAAAGGTTATTGATTGAGGGAGATAGGCTATATCTGATCTAATTTCATCAATATTAAGACTATCTACTTGCTTAGAATTAACAAACACCTTCCCTTGATTAGGTCTAGCAAAACCAACAATCATTTTCAATAATGTTGACTTACCTGCCCCCGAAGGAGCATTTAAGAGCACCTTCTCATTTCTCTTAATCCTTGTTGAGAAATCGTTAAATATTACTTTTTCATCATACTTGAGAAATATATTTTTAAATTCAATCATTTTTCCCCACTTACTATTCATTCCATTGATTGACCAATTTAATAAACACTATAAAAACATGACAAGATTATTTTGATTAATGTTTGAGATAATCTAAAAAATGCTATAAAATTAGGTCTTGCTTATCTAAATATAAATAGTCTCCTGCATAAAAGATCAAATTAATGCAGGAGACCCATAAGCAAGATAAATGTTAGTTAAGTAATCTTGATTTATTACAAGAAGATTTTTTTACTGTTTCCGCTTTTTTTTTAATATAAGAAAAGGCTGACACAAGGTCAGCCTATTTATCAATATTCACTCAATAATTATCAATTGTTAATTATGAATTATACATTTATTAGATACTATTTCATCATTATCATTTTGTTGATAATACTATCTTTTTCATTAGTTACTTTATAGAAATAGATTCCACTAGAAACTTTTTCACCATTAGTATTATCGCCATTCCAAACAACTTTATGCTTTCCTGCTTGTAAGTTTTCATTTACAAGAGTATTAACTTTTTGACCTTTGATATTAAAGACTTCAACTTTAACATTAGACTTCTTACCAATATTAAATTCAATGGTAGTCTCTGGGTTAAATGGGTTAGGATAATTGCTAACTTCAGAAAGCTCAACAAGAGCAGCATCATCATTAGCATTAGGAACATAAATACTATCGTTGATATAGATAGCATCAATTAGAATGTAGTTACCACCAGTTGAAACATTTTGAATTGCAACATTAGTAATAAAATCATTACCTGCTTCTAAGTATATTTCTCCTTCATAGAGGTTCCATTCATCTGAAGAGTAAATAGTGTTGTTATTGATAGCCTCATAGTCTGATTCATCTTCAGGATTTGAGGCATAAAGAACATTAAACATTTCTCCATCAGCAGAAGTTCCTTTATACCAGAAACTAACTGTCAAATATCCATCTGCACTAGGATAAATCTCAAAGTCAGGAGAGATAAGCATATCATTAGCAGCTGGGTGATTTGTATTAGTAACGATTGGGAAAGCAGCAACAACTTTACTACCTGACCAAGCTTCTAAGCCCAACACTGGAGGGAATATTTCTTCAATATCTAGACCGACAAAAGCTTGAGCTGAACCTTCTCCAGCATAGTCAAAGCCTTCTATATCTAATGTAGACTGATTATCTAAATCAAGATTAGTCCAATCACCAATAACATTTGATTCATGTTGAACAGATTCAAATTCTTCTACAAAAGCATATTCCCATGTATCTATAAGAATATCTAAACTTGTTGTATAGGTGTCGTTTCCACTATAGATATTAGCTTCTAAAGGACAATATCCGTAAAAAGAATCAGGGATAGTATAAGTAAATTCATAAAGTTCGGTGAAGAAAGTAGTTACAGGTCTACCATCTAATTTAATTTCTATAAAATCAGGAACAACAAAAGTGCTGAATAATTCAAAGTTTAGGTTCAATTCATCACCTTGGTTGAAGTGCTGGTTATTGTAGATATTTTCAAATTCTACATAAGGAACATAAGCAGAATTATTGAAAAAGTCAAATGTAATCACATTGTTTGATTCAGTGATATTAGTTAAACCTTTACCAACTTCATGATCTTCCCATGGTGTTATAGCTGGATATGAAGTATCAGTAAAATCTGTATGTCCAGGTGAAGGATAAGGAGCATTACCTGTGTTTAAAGATCCGTTCGAAGCAACTATGTAAAGTCCTTGGTGGCTAGTAGTATTAATACTATTTGAGTAGAAGTTATCATCAACCCAATCTCCGTCAACATGATAGATTAATAAGCCATGACCTGGAGTTTCAGAGGCAAAGCCAATATCTTGCACATTATCAAGAAGGAAGTATTCATTCTCAGTAGCAGTAGTAAAATAATAAGCTACTGGATTTTCAATACTGTTTTCTAAAGTAAATTGACCATCGTATTCTAGCTCAACAGGTTCAACCCAACCAAAGAATATCTTTGAATACATATTATGGTGTGCTGGAACATCTCCACCACCATTATAAGCACCTGAACCCATAATATCCCATTCTCCAGTACCATCTTGATTACCACCAGTTTGATAATCAGTATCATAGAAATCAGCTGTACCTAAGTTATGACCAAACTCATGGCAGATAACTCCAATACCAGCCATACTCCAATAAGCTTTTTCAGGTTGACAGGTATAATCTTTAATTTGAACACCATCGAGGTTTAGGGTAATTCCACCTGATACTAAACTGAAGTTATGAGACCAAATATCGCTTTCATCACTTGTAGATTCTTGTCCTCTACCTTGATGAATAACTGCAATACCATCTACATCGCCATCACCATCATTATCGAATTGGCTAAAGTCAACTTGGCTATCTGCTGCTTGGCAGGCATCTCTTACAAATTCAGCCCATCTGCTTTGAGGACCATAATAGTCATGATTATTAGCTACTTCAACCCAACCAACAACAGTAGTATTAACTGTAAGTTGACCATAAGAAGCTTCAAAATAGTAATCTTTAAATGAACCATGACCTGAATAGTTACTTTGGTTCATAAGATTATTGAAATTTGATTGTGAATAGGTAGTGTATGTATCATTAAAATTAGCAAGAATAAGAAGCATATCGTTTGTGCCTGTAGTTGGGAAACCACCCATTCTAGTATTTCTTACTTGAGAAGCTAAGTTTGATTGCATTTCACTATAAAGTAATCCTTTAGGTATATTACTTAGGAATTCAACTTCATTTGCTCTTCTATCTTCTATTTCATGTGCTATAACATCAGAAGGCACTAAATCACCATCTAGGTCTTTTATAGCATAAACTTTATTTCCATTCTTATTTAAAAGAGTGTAACCATCAAGAGATTCTGCCCAATGTAGTCTTTCATCTCCACGATTATAGATTTGAATTGTAGAACCATCTTCCTGTTGATAATCAATCAATCTTGGATCAGCTGGAATAGCTAGCATCACTGTACAAAAAACTATTGCAATAATAGTTAAAACGCTGTGTTTTCTCATATATCCATCCTTTTTAAATTAACATCGTTATCTTTTAACAATTTTATTTAATTCTCTGATATTGTCTATAAATTTTTGATTGTCAGTTTATTAATAATATAAATAATTGAATTCATCAAGATTCAGAATATAATTAATAAGGAGTTAACCAATGTTTGAAATTAAAGAGTATGGATTAGTAACAGCAGAAGAATTAATTGAAGTCTTTGAATCTGTAGGTTGGAACAAGGATCCTGATGATATAGTTGAAGCTTTTGATAATTCATATTATATTGTATGTTATTATGGAACAAAGCTAATCGGTTTTGCTAGAGCTATTTCAGATGATTATTATTACACAAGCATCTTTGATGTTGTTATTAGACCCGAGTTTCAAGGAAAAGGTCTAGGCCGTGAATTAGTTACTAGAATTGTTGAAAAATATCAAGGGACCTACTTCTTCTTGACTCATACAGAAGGGCAACGTGGATTCTATGAAAAATGTGGCTTTAAGATTAATGAATGCGGAATGTGGATCCCTAAATAAGCAAAGGATTTGTAATGTATAAAGAAGTAAAGAATGAATGGAATAAGTTAGTTGAGAAGAGACCATTTAGCAAAGAAATTGTTGGGACGACTACTTATGAGGGCTGGGAAAGATGCCTTAAAATGTCTTTAGACCCGTTAAAACTTAGGGTACATAGGCTAGCAAATTATGAGCTAAATAGATTGAAACAAGAGAATGCTAACTTACTTTCTATATCTTTACCTTATATGCAGAGACTTTATGAACTTATTCGAGGGACTGGAAGTGTAGTTATTCTAACAAATGAAGAAGGAATTATACTATCTTCTTTTGGTGATGAAGATTTCATGCAAGAAATAGATATTGCTCAACCAGGAACAAGCTGGAATGAAAAGCACCTTGGTAATAACGGGGTGGGAACTGCTCTTTATCTAAAGAAATCTCTACAAATCTATGGAAGTCAACATTTTTACAAAGCAAATCATATTTTCTCTTGTTCAGCTTCAATCATTAAAGATCATGAAGGAAAGATAATTGGTTGTTTTGATATTTCTTCAAAAAAAGAACACGTTCACAAGCACACCCTTGGAATGGTCGTTGCTGCTGCATTTTCTATAACTCAAATACTCATTGCTAATCATACTTACCAGCAAAATCTACTCCATTATGAAAGACAAAAAGTCATCACTGAACTAATCAATCAAGGACTCTTTGCCATCGACCAAGAATACAGAATAACTAATATTAATCAACAGGCTCTAAGAGAAATGTTGTTAAGCTATAAAGAATCAATTGGTAAAGATATCCGTAGCATTATTTCGGAAGGTATAGAATTTGATAAACTTCCAAACATAAGAGACAACATCAATGATTTAGAAACAATCCTAAAGATTAAAAACAAAGTGCTTAGGTGTAACATTAACATTGGTGTTCTTAGAAGCAATAATGCGTTTAAAGGAGCTGTTTTCACCTATAAGACTAAATCACGTATCAACAATGTAGTGAACAGAGTAACTGGTTCTCGAGCCTACTTTGACTTTGATAAGATTATAGGACATTCAGAAACAATAATAAGCTGTATCGAACAAGCTAAATTAAGCTCTAAAACTCAATCAAACATATTATTGATTGGGGAAAGTGGCACAGGTAAAGAAATGTTTGCTCAATCAATCCATAATCATTCTTCACGTAAAGAA
The DNA here is from genome assembly GCA_963678315.1 of Cloacimonadales bacterium (SeqCode). Taxonomy (GTDB): domain Bacteria; phylum Cloacimonadota; class Cloacimonadia; order Cloacimonadales; family JAFGVF01. The sequence goes on from OY782781.1 coordinate 36,355, forward strand.
GGACCTTTCATTGCCATTAATTGTGGAGCAATCCCAAGAGATTTGATACAAAGTGAATTGTTTGGATATGAATCAGGAGCTTTTACAGGTTCCAAAAAGGAAGGTCATTCTGGTAAATTTGAGTTAGCCGATGGTGGAACAATTTTCTTAGATGAGATAGGAGATATGCCTCTTGATGCTCAAGTAAATTTACTTAGAGTTCTTGAAACAAAAGAAGTAACAAGAGTTGGAGGCAGCTATTCAAAGCTGATAGATGTCAAAGTTATTGCAGCTACAAATCAAAACTTAGAAGAACTAATTGAAGAAGGTTTATTTAGAAGTGACCTCTACTTTAGATTAAATGTTATGACAATCAACATTCCACCCCTAAGAGAAAGAACCGATGACATCCCTGTTTTAGTAGATTATTTCATGGATAAATATAGTAAGCAACAAGATAAAGATTTTCTTAGCTATACTGATAATTTTATTGAACGTTTATCCCAACACCAATGGCTCGGTAATGTAAGAGAGCTAGAGAATATTATTGAAAGATCTGTTAATCTATCTACAGGCAAATATTTAACCATTGATATCCTACCAAAGCAGTTTAGTCAGAATATCAGTAAAAAGCTAGAGTCTGAGCCAAAGATATTAGAACAATCAGAAAAAAGCATAATTGAACAGGCTTTAATTAGCAATAAATGGAATATTAGAAAGACAGCTCAAGACTTGAAGATAGCTCGTTCAACTCTATATCTTAAAATCAAGAAGTATAAACTGTCCAAATAATGTCTTTTTATCGGACATGTATTAGTATCTTGTATTACATTCGGACACTTTTAATGTTTCTTACAAAAGCTCATTATTCAATATAAATATATTTTTATTTATTTTCAACTCACATTAGAGATAATTTCTTAATGAGTACAACAACAGCCCATACCCTTTTATAAAAGGATTTTAACTATCTATTAGCATATAGGATTTTTGTTTTGTTAATGCCTTAGGATTACTTTTTCAATATTATTTTATCTTTTTAATCTAGCTTTTGGCTCTTTTGGATTGTCTTGTGCACTTAATAGAAATCAGACACAATGAAAATTAAAGGAGTTCAAAATGAGTTACGGATATTTTATTCCAAGTGTAAACTTGATGGGACAAGGTAGTGTAAAGACTATAGCTGAAGAAGTAAAAGTTAGAAAAGGTTCAAAAGTTTTAGTTGTAACAGACAAACCTCTTGTTGAGTTTGGCATAGTAAAGCAAGTTACAGATATATTTGATAACAACAATCTTCCATACGTAATATATGATGAAGTTCAACCAAATCCAACATGCAAGAATGTACATGATGGAGTAGATATGTTACAGAAGCACAATTGTGATTTCATTGTTGCGATCGGTGGTGGTTCACCAATGGATTGTGCTAAAGGAATTGGTATTGTTGCGGAAAACGGTGGTAACATTAGAGATTACGAAGGACTAGACCAATCAAAAAACCCTATGACTCCAATGATTGCAGTAAACACTACTGCTGGTACAGCTTCTGAAATGACAAGGTTCACAATCATCACAGACGAAGATAGACATGTTAAAATGGCAATTGTTGATTGGCATGTTACTCCAGCTCTATCTGTTAATGATCCAGACTTAATGGTATCTATGCCTGCGTCTTTGACTGCTGCAACCGGTATGGATGCTTTAACACATGCTGTTGAAGCTTATGTTTCAACTGCTGCGACACCTGTTACTGATTCAGCTGCTATTTATGCAATATCACTAATTGGTAAGTACTTAGGAAAAGCAGTTGCTAACGGTGCTGACATTGAAGCAAGAGAGATGATGGCTTATGCTCAGTTCATGGCTGGTATGGCATTTAATAATGCAAGTTTAGGTTATGTTCATGCTATGGCTCACCAACTAGGTGGCGTGTATGATTTACCTCATGGTGTTTGCAATGCTATTCTTTTACCTCATGTTTGTGAATTCAACTTAATTGCTAAAACTGATAAATTCATTGAAATTGCTAAAGCTCTTGGTGAAGACGTTTCAGGCCTAGCTCCATTAGATGCAGGAAAACTAGCTATTTCAGCCATTAAGAAACTTTCTGAATCTGTAGGCATCCCAGCTGGTCTCAGATTATTAGATGTTAACACAGATGATTTCGGTCTATTAGCAGATAATGCTATGAAAGATGCATGTATGCTTACTAATCCAAGAACAGCAAGTAAAGAACAAGTAATCAATATATATAAGAATGCTTATTAATAGCTAAGAAACAATAAAACAATAAAACAACCATCAAAAAAGCTGAGATAATGGCAAGTTATCTCAGCTTTGATTATTTTAATAGTATTTAGACTTATCTCTTTTATCTAATGAAATTAGTCATTACTTTATTAACTCTTTTTGGTTTCTCAATCTTTGAATCGCTTACTGTTTTAAGTAACCAAGCCATATTCTGACCAAGGACTTCCATAATTTGGTTACCTTCTTCATCTTGTTCTGCATCATTTGGCATAGTTCCGTGTATAACATTCCAGTAATTTGAAGGAGCTACAAACATCTCTGAATAAGTCATATAGGTATTTAACTGATTGACAGCAGGCATACCACCAGTTCTTCTAACTGCTACAAGACCTGCACCTACTTTGTGTCTAAACAGACCATTAACTCCTGCTACATAGAAAAGTCTATCTAAGAAGGACTTCATAGTACCATTGATTCCAGACCAATAAACTGGAGAAGCAAAGATAATACCATCTGCTTCTTTAAGTTTTTCAACCCAATTATTGAATTCGTCATCTGTTATCACACATCTATCATCTTTAGTTCTATAGCATTTCCCACAACCTAAACATCCATTAACTTTTTCTTTTCCAATATGAATAATTTCTGTTTCTATACCTTCTTTTTCAAGAACTTCAAATACTTTCTTAATCGCATAATAAGTGTTACCTTTAGCTCTAGGGCTTCCATTGATTGCTATAACTTTCATTTATTCTCCTAAGTTTGTTTATTATAATTTGATTTTATTTCTTTTAGAATATATTCATAATTTCGTAGTTAGCAAGGATAAATTACACAAGTCTTAAGTAAAGAAGAATCAGATAAATTTTACTTTTTTACTAGAAAGTTAATAGTTCAATTACCCTTTATCCTAAAACCCCTCCTGCATTAAATTTCGATTTTATGCAAGAGACGCTACTGGAACGAGTGTTATTTGTAGGTCATTAGACAAAAAGAATAGTTCTATATTTTAGTTATTGTGCATTATTTGGAATAATATATTCCCTAAGTATTGCTGATAAAAAAAATTAATAAGGACTGTCATTATAAACAGTCCTTACAATATTCTGGTGGAGCATAGCGGGTTCGAACCGCTGACCTCTACACTGCCAGTGTAGCGCTCTCCCAACTGAGCTAATGCCCCAAGAGATTATATATTAAAATTAATTTCTAGCTGTATTTAAGGTTATACCTCTTTCTGAGTTTTTGGCAAAGTCTATAAATTCTCTTTGCATATCAGTCATATCTTTAATTTGCTCTGCTTCTTCAATAGCTTGAGAAACATTGAGCCCAAAGCGGTAAAAAATTCTATATACTTCTTTTAGTCTATCTATTTCTGCTTGGTCAATACCTCTGCGTTGCATACCAACTTGGTTTAAGCCACCTAAATGATAATCAGCACCTTGACCTCTTGTAAAAGGAGGAATATCTTTCTTGATTTGAGAAGCTCCACCAACAAAAGCATATCTTCCGACTTTGACAAACTGATTAGCGGCACACATACCACTAACAATAGCATGATCCATGATGTGAACATGACCAGCTAAAATTGTACCACTTGAGATTATGACTTCAGAACCAATTTGGCAATTATGAGCTACATGTACATAAGACATGATCAAGTTACCATTACCAACATTAGTATCTTCATCTAAGCCATTTGAAGCATTGATAGTAACATACTCTCTAATTGTATTACCGTTACCAATGTTTACTCTGGTTGGTTCATTCTTATATTTTAAGTCTTGCGGTTTCGTACCAATACAAGCATAAGGAAATATTTCATTATTATCACCAATAGTGGTATGACCATCAACAACTACATGTGATTGAAGAATATTGTTTTCACCTAAAACGACATTTTCAGATATAATGCAGTAAGGGCCGATTACAGTACCTTTACCGACCTTTGCACCTTCTTTAATTATTGCGGTTGGATGAATATTAGACATGATTGAGCACCTACTTTTTCATAAGTTTAGCTAGGAAATCACCTTCGCAAACTTTAACATCGCCGACATAAGCATCACCGTGCATTTTAGTAATTGTTTTCTTTAGAGAAATAACCTTCATTTCAAATCTTAAGATATCTCCAGGCATAACAGGTTTTCTAAATTTAACATTATCAATAGAAGCAAAGTAGGCAACATAGTTTTCTGGGTCATTAAGTTGATTAAGCAGCATAATTCCGCCAGTTTGAGCCATAGCTTCAACTATAATAACACCTGGCATAACTGGATGCTCAGGGAAATGACCTTGGAAGAAAGGTTCATTCATAGTCACATTCTTAGTTCCAACAATTATTTTACCTGGAATAAACTCAATAATTTTATCTACAAATAAGAATGGGTATCTATGAGGAAGAATCTTCATAATAGCGTTGACATCAAAGACTACATTTTCAGTTCTTTTCTTTTGGAACATCTTTTGAAGTTCATTCTTACGCTGAATTTGACGGAGCTTCTTAACTAATTCTACATTAGTTTTATGTCCTGAACGGGCAGCTAAGATATGACCTTTAATAGGCATTCCCAAAAGAGCAATATCACCAATAACATCTAGAACTTTATGTCTTACAAACTCATTATTATATCTTAGTTTGCTTGTGTTGAGAACTCCTTCTTCAGTAACATTAATTTCTTTATGATAATTAAACACATCACGAAGGTGTTCTAACTCATCAGAAGACATATCTGGTTCGCCGATAACAACAGCATTGTCAAGAGAACCACCTTTGATAAGATTTTTTTCTTTAAGATAAAGAATTTCATTTATAAAGCAGAAGGTACGAGCTTTAGAGAATTCTTCTTCAAAGTAAGACATACTTGGTAGCCATGTATATTGAGTACCTAAATATGGATGATGATAATCAATCAAAAAGGTAACTTTTAATTCATTAGAAGGAACAATAACAATATCAACATTATCTTCTGGAGCTGAAAAATTAATTGGTTTATCAAATTCAAAATACTCTCGAACTGATTCCTGTTGAATCACTCCGACCTGCTTAATTAGTCTGATGAATGGATAAGCTGAGCCATCAGCTACTGGAGCTTCAGGACCGTCTATTTCTATCACAATATTATCAATATCCATTCCTTTAACAGCAGCAAGAACATGTTCAATAGTTCCAACTGTTGCTTTTTTAATACCAATTGTTGTTCCTCTCGAGATATCTACTACATGGTCAATATCTGCAGGAATAACAGGCTTACCAGGTAAATCTGTTCTAACAAAAGAAATCCCATCATCTTGACCAGCAGGTTTAAATGTGATTGTTGAAATCACACCTGAATGTAATCCTATTCCTGTATAACTAATAGTTCCTGCAATTGTTTTCTTAAAATCACTCATATTATTTCTCTTCTTTCTTTTTTCCTTTTAAATACGCTTTGAACATATCAGGTAATTTATTTTCTACTGCCATAATCTTCTTTTGAAGAGCAGCATCTCTTGCTGGATATCCCAATAATAACTTATCAGATTTAACATTTCCATGAATTCCTGATTTAGCTCCAGCCATTGTTCTATCACCTACAGTAACATGATCTGCTACACCTACTTGACCAGCTAAGTATACTTGACTACCAATCGTGGTAGAACCAGCTATTCCTACTTGTGAACAAATAATAGTGTTATCACCAATATTTACATTGTGACCTATCTGTACTAGATTATCAAGCTTAGTATTCTCTTTTATAATTGTAGAACCTATGGTTCCTCTGTCAATACAAGAATTAGCACCAATTTCTACATTATCTTCTATTGTAACATTCCCAACCTGAGGAACTTTCTCTTGAATACCATTATAAAGAATATATCCGAATCCATCAGCTCCAATGACAACCCCTGCGTGCAGAATAACATTGTTTCCTAATTCCATGTTATCATATATAGTACAGTTTGGATAAAGATGACAGTTATGCCCTATCTTTGTACCCTCTTTAATAACACAGTTAGATTCAATAACAACATCATTACCAATAACAACATTGTCTTCTATAACAACAAAATCACCTACATGTACATTCTCACCAATTTTAGATGAAGAAGCAATAGATGATTTACTTGAGATTGTGCTTTCTTTTGCCTGGGAATCTATTTCCAGCCAAAGCTTAATCATAACCATAAATGTAAAATATGGTTTATCAACTTTTACAAGATTAGAGCTTTGATTATTATCAACATCAAAATTACTTGGTACAAAGATTAAACCAGCCTTGCACTCTTTTAATTTAGGTAGATAGGCTTCATTCTCAAAGAAGCAAACAGAATTTGTGTTTGCTTCATCAAGTTCAGCAACATTGTTAAGATTTGTGTCAAAACGTTTTATGTATTCACCATTGGCTTTTTCAACAATGGTATCAATATCTAAAGGTATAGTAAAATATTTCATTTAACTCTATTTTTCTTCTGAAGATGATTCTTCTTCATCACTATCTAATCGTTGGATAACAATCTCAGAAATATCTAAATTCTCTTTTGCATAAAGAACTGAGCCTGAAGATACATTAAGAACAATATCGTAGTTCTCTTCAATAGCTATTTCTTCAATAATTTGATTAATTCTTTCAATTAATGGGGTCATTAGTGCTTCATTTCTTTGAAAAGCTAAACCATTAGATCCGAAATATTCTTGTTGTTTTCTCATTAAGTCTTCTTCTTCAGACTGAATAGATTGAATCTCTGCTTTCTTAGCTTCTTCACTTAGAATAAGACTTCTTTTTTCGAAATTAGCCTTTCTATCGTCTAACTTTTGCTTCATCTTTCTAAGTTCTGTGTCCCACTCAGCTTGTTCTGCTGAGAACTGACGGTTAATTTCTTGAATATCTTTTGACTTCATCATTACAGATTCTACATCAACATAAGCAATCTTTGATGACTCTGCAACAAGAAACGATAAACTAAACACTATTAATAAGATAAATGATATTTTTTTCACATTTCCTCCAAAATAAGTTATAAAACACTATTAAAAAAGACAATAAATCTCAATCGCTAACATAGTCAATAAATTTAATTTAAAACTATACTCTTTTATCTGACAAACAATGCTTGTAAAAAATAACTTTACAGCTATCTTAAAATGATATATAATTGACATCCTGTAAATTTTATGGAGGAACAATGATTAAAGTAGAATTACAAAAAGATGATATATATGTTAAAACTGTAGAAATAGATTCACCAATGAGTATTAAGGAAGTCGTCAATGGGTATATTCCAGAATACCATGATATTCTTTCTTTCAAAGTTAATAATGAATGCTATCATAACGACACTTACGAAATCACTGCTGATTGCTTAATCAATTCAGTGACATACAAACACTTAGAAGGTAAACGAATCTATCAGGATTCTGTTATATTCTTAATGACGAAAGCCTTCTATAACCTATTTTTAAATAAGTTCAAGGTTGTTGTAGAACATTCAATTGATGATGGGGTCTTCTGTGAAGTATTTGGAGACTTGGAATTTACTGAAAAGGATGTATTGAATATAAAACAGGAAATGCTGAGAACAGTCGAGCGTCAACTCTGGATTGATAAGATAAGCTACACTTGGAAAGAAGCTTTAGATATACTCGAAAGACAGTCCAGAAGCGACTTGATTAAGAACATCGATTACTATTCCTCAAGAACTGTTAATTTGTACAAATGTGGTGAATATCATGATTTCTTCTCTAGACCACTTGCCGATAATACAAAGAACATTGGGGTTTTTGATGTTGAGAAAAAAAATAAAGGCTTTATATTACACTTCCCACAAAGCTCGACATTCAAAGTAAAAGAAAACCTAGTTCATTCTCAAAAGGTATTTAAAGCACATCAAAATCATGATAAATGGTTAAGTTTATTGGGTGTGCATAAGATTCTAGATATTAATAGCTTGGTCGATGATTATAAGATTAGTAATTTCATTCTTCATGAAGAAGCCTTACACGAGAAGAATATAGCAAGTATTGCTGAAGAGATTAAACAAAGCAATAAAAAGATAATTCTGATTGCAGGTCCATCTTCTTCTGGTAAAACTACTTTCTCCCATAGGCTCGGAGTTCAGTTACAAGTTGCAGGTCTGAAACCTATAATTATTGGATTAGATGATTATTTCCTTGATAGGACAATGACTCCTCGAAAGAAAGATGGCTCTTATGATTTCGAGACAATAAAAGCACTTAATCTAGATCTGTTAAATACTCATTTGAAAAATCTTTTAGATGGTAAGAAAGTTGAGTTACCTAAGTACAATTTCAGTAGAGGAACTTCTGAGAATAGTAAGAATTTCATTAAGTTAGGTGAGAATGATGTAATTGTAATGGAAGGTATTCATGGTCTAAATCCTGAACTTTCCTACCAAATCCCTGATTCTGAAAAGGTAAAGATCTATGTTACCGCCTTAAACCAGCTAAACATAGACAACCATAATAGAATACCTACTACTGACTGTAGAAAGCTACGCAGAATAGTTAGAGACTTTTATTATAGAGGTTATAGTGCAGAAGAAACTCTTAACCGTTGGAAGTCAGTTAGAGATGGAGAGAACAAGAACATTTTCCCATTCCAAGAGAATGCAGACTATATTTTCAACAGTTCTTTGACTTATGAATTAGGTTGTATTAAGAGTCATGCTACTAAGGAGTTAAAGAAGATTCACCCTAACTCAATTAATTATACTGAGGCTAAACGCTTGCTACTGCTGTTAAGCTTCATTAAAGATATACCTGAAAAGTATGTACCAAATAATTCCATCATCAGAGAATTTATTGGTGGATCTTGCTTTAGAGGCTAGTATGTCAGCAATATTATCACTTAAGTATCAGTATATAAATCCGAAAGATAGGTCATGGTTCTACAAAGTTTTTGAGACCTTGCAGGAACTAGATAAATGGTTGAAAGATGATTCTATCATATTAGTAAGGTCTGATGATTTAATGAATGAAGACATACTAAAGAAGCTTAAACTACTAAAGTTACAGTCTTCTGCTAGAAGAATAATTATTATTGGAGATTGTAGTTACAAGAATGATTACTTCATATATACGTCAGAAGATAACTTAAAAGCTAAGATTGATGCTTGTATAAAGAATAAGCTGTCTTTAGATGATAATAAAAAGGCCATCTCGGATATAGTCAAGGAGATTTAAATTAAAATATAATGCATTAGAATACAAAAGAGAGTGGTGGAAATTCATCACTCTCTTTCTTAATATTATTAAACTTAGTCAGTAACTCTAACTACTTTTACGCCTTTTAGAGTATCTGAAACTGGGCATTTTTCTTCAATAACTTGAATTAATTTTTCGATATTTTCCTGAGGAGAATCAGAAACAATATTCAATTTATATCTAATTTCAGAATATCCATTTCTTACATTTGGGTTAAGACCCATGAAACCATCAAGATCGATATCTCCAACAATTTCTACAGAGCAATCTTGAAGATTCACTTTACACTTTTTAGCGAATGCTGCAGCACAAATAGCCATACATCCACCTAATGAATTTAGTAGCAATTCAACCGGGTTCATTGCTTTATCGGTACCACCAAGTTCTTTTGGCTCATCTAATGCAACTTTAAATCCTCTTGATTCACCTTCACAATAAACACCTTCTTTTGTCCATTTAACTACTGCTTTCATGTTTGTTATAGCCATTTCAAATCTCCTTAATTAAGTTTACAACAATATATTTACATTTTTATCATTAGCAAATTATTTAATCTTTCTCAAAAAAAGACTTGAAAGAAATACTTTATTAGATTATTATTGCAGTAAACAACAAAGTGATATGTTATGGTATATTTATAATTAAATTTAAATGAAGTAAAAGGAGACATTAGATGAAACTTATAAAAATTGTTATTATTATAATGCTTATTGGATTAATTGCCTGTGAGGTGTCTCAAGATAATAATAAGATAAAAGAAACTAATACATTTTCCAATTCTAATAAAAAATACAAAATAGCCTTAGTCATGAAGACTTTAACTAATCCTTTCTTTGAGACAATGGGAAAAGGGGCTCGTAAAGCAGAATTAGAGCACAACATAGACTTGATTGTTAAAACCGGTTCACAAGAAACAGCAATTAATCAGCAAGTTAGTATTATCAGGAAATTGATTGAAGATAAAGTTGATGCTATTGTTATAGCTCCAGCTGATTCATACCAATTAGTGGAAATATTGGCTCATGCTCAAAAAGAAGGTATTGTCATTGTAAATATCGACAATAAGCTTGATACTGAAACATCTGCTAAATATCATCTTACCGATGTTCCTTTTATTAGTGTTGATAATGAAGAAGGTGCATATCTAGCAACTAAATATATAGCAGACCAAGTTAATAAAGTGAGTAGAGCTGTTGTAATTGAAGGCATTGAGGCTACTAAGAACAGTCAAGCAAGAAAAGCTGGGGCAATCAGAGCTTTTCAAGAGAATCCTCAGGTTGTACTTGTTGATGTTAAGAGCGCTAACTGGAAGATAGAAGAAGCATATATTGCTTTCCATGACCTTTGGAAGAAACATGGCTTTATAGATTTAGTATTTTGTGCTAATGATATGATGGCTTACGGAGTAGTTAAGTTTCTTGAAGAAAACAAGATAAAGAACGTGAAACTTGCTGGATTTGATAATTTAGCCCAGACAGCAGAATACATCGACAATGGCATTGTTTCAGCAACAATAGACCAGCAAGCTTTTGAACAAGGTTATCAAGGAATTAACACAGCTATCAAACTATTGAACAAAGAAGAACTAGAGTCACTGAATGTTACAATAGATGTTAAGTTAATTACAGATAAGTAGATTACATGAAATTAATAAGATTAGCTAGAAAATCTCTTTTCACTAAAATAGCAATATTTTATTTTATCTTAGGGTTTTTACCATTAATGATATTGATGTTTTGGGCTTTCACCACTAGCAACAAGTCATTAACAAGTCACCTTGAAAATAATGTTTTAGAGCTAATCAAACAAAAAGCAGCTTATACCGGACTAAAACTTTACACTGTTGAAAACCTCATGCACAATATTTCGAATGTCGAAGAAGTAGTTAACAGTCTTAAGAATGAACCTGATAATCTATCTATCATTCAGAAAATTACCGTAGAAGAGAAGATTGGTCATATTCTAGGGTCTTTTGTTAGTATAGAAGGGATTGAGTCCATTGATATCATTTCTAGAAATATGAACAGATATCAAAATAAGAACACTACAATCCATACAGATATTGTTAATCAAGCAAGTATCGAGAATCTACTCAATGAAAACAATGAGAATGAATACAAGATATTCTGGCATGGAGTAAAACCTAACCTAGATAATAAGTCCCAATACTCTTTGGTTGCTAGCAAAAAGCTAATGTATTATGATAAAGAAAAGCAAGCAAAAGAATATTTAGGTTTATTAATAGTACATTTCTCACTAGATGAGTTAACTTTTGAAGCTGATAATACTCTAGTTAATGAGAATTTTAGACATTTTATTGTAGATAACAATGGTAAGATTGTTTATTCTGACATTAGTAAAGATATAGGTTCAGGATTCAAAACTATCAATGATATTGAGAAAAACAGAATACATAACTTTGATAAGATGGATATTAAAGGTGGTAAGCAGTTAATTTTAAAGCATAATCTATCTAAATATAATCTTAAGTTCTTTACATTTATAGACAATAAGTACCTCTGGTATTCTAAGTTCAATCTTGTTAAGGTATCACTATTTGGGATAATTAGTATCTTATTATTTAGTGCTTTTATGTTCTATATTTTTTCTAAGAAAATTCTTTTCCCAATAAGAGAAATTAAAGATTACTTTGTCGATATAACAAATAATAAATCTGATTATAAAAGACATATAAGAGTCACCTCTCATGATGAAATTGGTGAATTACAAAGATGGTTTAACTCTTTTCTTACTAATCTAGGAGAAAAAGAAATCTATGCTAAAGAGCTAAAGGTTCAAAAGGAATTAGCTGAGATTGCTAATAAATCTAAAGACAACTTCCTAGCAAGCATTTCACATGAACTTAGGACTCCATTAAATGGTGTTATATCTGTTTCTCAGCTGTTAAATGAAACTGATTTATCCAAGCAACAAGAAGAATATGTTGATATTGTTCAACAATCTTCTACCATACTTTATTCTTTGATTAATCAAGTGCTTGATTTTTCTAAGATTACAGCCAATAGGCTTGATTTATCAGTTAAAACATTCAATATAAAAGACCTCTTAGTAAAACTTACTAACCTTGTTCAACTTGAATGTAAAACTAAGAATCTACAATTCATTATTAATGATTCAGTCCAAGATAAGTTATATGTTGAAGCTGATGAACTTGCAATTCAAAAAGTACTTCTTAACCTCTTGAACAACAGTGTAAAATACACAAATAAAGGTTTTGTCAAATTTGATATAAACATAATTGAAAAGAGTACAGACTATGTTTCCTTAAGTTTTTCAGTTTCAGATTCTGGAATAGGTATTCCCAAAGATAAACAGGAATCAATCTTCGAGGCATTTGAGCAAGTTGATAATTCTCTTTCAAAGAAAGTTTCTGGATCCGGCTTAGGCTTATCAATTGCTCAACAACTAACCAAGTTAATGGGTAGTGAGATTGAACTGGTCAGCCCTAATCCTAACCTTACAAATATGCCTGATATGATTGGTTCAGTATTCCAATTTAAGCTTAAACTCAAGTTAGCAAGACAGGTCACTGAAAAGGTTACCAGTAAGAAAAGCGATATATTAAAGACCTACACAGCAAGCCAACAACTGAGCTGTCTCATTGTTGAGGATAATGTTATAAATCAAAAAATCATTACATCAATTCTGCATAGATATAATATTAAAACTCAAATTGCTAACAACTGGACTGAATGTTTATCTATTCTAATAGGTCACCATTTTGATTACATCTTCATGGATATACAAATGCCAGAAGTAACAGGTATAGAACTTACAAAAATGGTTAGAGAAAAAGGTATTGATTGTCCAATCATAGCAGTAAGTGGTAATGTTATAGATAGTGTTCAAGATGCTGCTTTTTCTTCTGGGATGAACGGTTTCATTGGTAAGCCTATCAAGATTTCGGAAATAGAAGACATGCTAGTAAAATTCTTACCTCCTAGTAATTGATTTTATTTTCTATATACTTACTTTGATTAATCAGCTACTTCCTGAACCTCTTCTATTTGATTATCAAAGGTTTGAACATGACAACCCTAAAGCTATTCTTTTTGCCTAAAGATAAACTTCGGTCAAGTTAACGGTGGATGATAAGACTTTTTCGAATGGTCTCTACACCCTTACTCCCCACCTTGAAAAAAAGTCGATTTTTCAAGGAGGCAAGTAAGGATGGAGTTAAGCCAGTTAAATCTAGACTAATTTTTGTTGGAATCACTCTTTGATATACGGGCATTCGACTAACATTTTTATTGACATATTGATAAAGAAAAAAGAAACTACTTAAACTAAAACAAATAAGGTCATATTTATGGATTTAATATCAAAAAATAAAAAGAAAAGATTTAAGAAAAAGAAACCTTTCGTACAAGATTGGATAGAAGCAATTTTATATGCGCTTGTTGTAGCAATGATTATTAGAAATTTTACTTTCCAGAATTTCAAGATACCATCAGGTTCTATGGAGAACACTTTATTAGTAGGTGATTACCTTGTGGCTAATAAACTTAAATTTCATTTAACAGACCCTGAAAGAGGTGATATTGTTACATTCAGGATGCCTGCTGATCCAGAAAATCCCAATGATATTGATCTAAGTGATCCTCAAAATAGCTTAAACCCTTTTGCTAAATATACAGGAGATTATATACCATTATATCCTCCATTATACATCAACTCAAAGAAGATGTTTGATTTACAAGCATGGACAATGTTTGGCTTAACCTATTATACACCAAAGAATGTTGTTAAAAGAGTTGTGGGTATGCCAGGAGATACTCTTCAAATAATTGATAGAGATATCATTATTAATGGCGAGAATCTAGGAAGATTTCATGGTTTAAACAAGTATATATTTAATTTCACAAATACTTTCAATGAGATTTCTTCTATGGCAAAGAATGATAGAACTAAATATACTGAGTTTTTTGCTAATGATGATCCAGAAAAAGTAATTTATAATCTTAGTAAGCACTTTAAGTACATGTATGCAACAATGACTGAAGAAGAGTTTAATAATAGTTCAGTAAAGTATAAGAAATATTTAAAGTATTTATTCAACAAATATGTTTCATCGAGAAAAATAGAGTGGGATGGCAAATATATGGGAACAATTGAGAATTTTGGTCCTGTAGTTGTTCCTGAAGAAAGCTACTTTGTTATGGGAGACAATAGAAACAACAGTTATGATAGCAGATATTGGGGATTCTTAGAGAGAGAATATATTTCAGGAACTCCAAGCGTTATCTTCTTCTCAGTAGATGAATCCTCACAAGATGCAATGCAAGGTCATCACACAGTAGGCCGATCAGGAAATACTCGTTGGGATAGACTTTTCAAGTTAGTTAAGTAGTGAAAGCTCTTGTAGAACATATCTATATTCATGTACCATTTTGCACAACAAAATGTGGGTATTGTTCTTTTTATTCAGAGAAATATTCTAGGCAAAGAATACAGGAATACCTTGATATTCTTTCAAAAGAGATAAATTTATATCAGGCTCAATATAAGCTTGTCCCCAAGACAATCTACTTTGGAGGTGGTACTCCTTCCCTATTGAGACCTTCTGATATAAGCAAGATATTGCACTTATTCCCTAATCTTGATTCTAATTGTGAAATTACAATCGAAGCAAATCCTATTACACTCACAAACAGCTATATTACTGAACTAAGTCATACTAAGATAAATAGAGTTAGTTTGGGACTACAAAGCAGTCTGGAAAAGAATTTAACATTTTTAGGGAGAAAGCATAAAGCTAATGATGTTCAATCTATAATAAAAAGATTAAGAGAAATAAAGATTAATAATATTTCACTTGATTTAATCTATGGAATACCAAATCAATCAATAGCAGACCTGCAAGAAGATATTAAATTTTATACAAACCAAGATATCGAGCATATTTCCATTTACTGTCTATCAATTGATGAAGGAAGTCTCTTCTATGAAAATCAAGTTAGTCTTCCTCATAGCGATTTAGTAGCAGATATGTATTCTTTGATAGTAGATCAACTTCCTACATTAGGATTTAGGCAATATGAGATTTCTAACTTCTGTAAAGATAATCAATATTCCATACATAATTTATCATATTGGGACTGCAAGAACTATCTAGGATTAGGGCCTGGAGCTGTAGGAACAATAAACAATATACGTTACTACAACCCCCACTTTCAGCCTTGGAAAGATAATGTTGAACAAGGGAAAATATTAACAGATATCGAGCACTTAGATAATCTTAGCAAAATTAATGAGTATATAATGCTAAAATTAAGATTAGTATCTGGTTTAGATTTGAATAGCTTTAGAACAAGATTTGCATATAATATATATGATGCTAAGAAAAAGATAATTGATAAATATGTGGAGCAAGGATTCTTAGACTTTTCAGGAAGTAATTTATCCTTGACGAATAAAGGAAAATTTGTTTCTAATTATATAATATCTGACCTTTTGGAGGATAATTGAAAAAGATAGTTTTACTTGTAATTATATATTTTGTTATAAGCTTGAGTTGGAGTGAAATTTTAATTCCAATGGATGAAAGTCAAACTAATCATCTAAAAGCTTATGGAGTTGTTTTCCGAGGATTAAAGAATAATCAAACAGCTAAATGGCTACTAAACTATAGAGGTGGTTCTTTTTTATGTCAAGATACAGAGCTAATAGTCAGCGACTGTAACATAAGTGGTGTTTCTTTTGAAAGAGTAAATGCAAGTGAAATACTTTCAATCTTTGATGTTATTGAGAATAATAATATGGAAGCTGTTGTTTTAGAGAAAGAGCCTAAAATTGCAGTTTACTCCCCTCCTACTAAAGAACCTTGGGATGACGCAGTTACCTTAGTTCTTACTTATGCTGGGATTGAGTATGAAACTGTTTGGGATGAAGAAGTAATTACAAAAGGACTTGATGATTATGACTGGGTTCATTTGCATCATGAAGATTTTACAGGACAATTTGGTAAGTTCTATGCATCATATAGATTTGCAGATTGGTATAAAAAAGAAGTTAGAACCAATGAAGCAATGGCTAATAAATTAGGCTTTAGTAAAGTATGGAAATTAAAACATGCGGTAGCTGAAAAAATCAGAAAGTTTGTTATAGATGGAGGATTTCTCTTTGCTATGTGTGGAGCTACTGATACAATTGATATTGCTTTAGCAGCTGGTTCAACAGATATTGTTCCTAAAGAATTTGATGGAGATGGAATAGACAAGAACTACAAGATGAAAATGAATTTTGAAAGGACCTTCGCATTTGAAAACTTCTCAATCATTGAGAATCCACTGAAGTATGAGTATTCAGATATTGATGGTTCTGATTATGCTTCAATACGTGGTGCTGAAGCTGATTACTTCCAGCTGTTTGATTTCTCAGCAAAGTTTGACCCAGTTCCAACAATGCTAACACAAAATCATACAACTATCGTCAATGGTTTCTTAGGAATGACTACATCTTTTAAAAAGAATGTTATCAAGAAAAGTGTTGTTATCCTTGGAGATATTCCACAAAGTGAAGAGAGTAAGTATCTTCATGGTAATCTTGGGAAAGGTACTTTTACATTTTACGGTGGACATGATCCAGAAGATTATCGCCATCTAGTAGGAGACCCAGAAACAGTGCTTGATATGCATAAGAATTCCGCGGGATATAGACTTATATTGAACAATGTCCTCTTCCCTGCTGCTGAGAAAAAGAAACTAAAAACTTAAACAGGAATATAGATGAGTAATTACTATAAGAATAGAAAAGAAATTGAGCTAAAAGTTGGAGTGTTTTTTGTTGTAGGATTGATAGCATTGGTGCTAGGAATAGCATTTTTGAAGGATATTGCTTTTAATAGAGATAATGAAAGCCTAAGAGTTAAATTTGAGTCAACTAATGGATTAGATCCAGGAGATAAAGTCAAAATCAATGGTATTGATGTTGGCAAAATCGAAGACATTTCACTAGTTGAAGATGGAGTTCTTGTCCTTGCTTCTGTAGAGAAACAGCAATTTAAGCTAGGGGAAGACTCAAAGTTTCTTGCTTCAGAATCTAGTCTGATGGGTGGACACCATTTAGATATAGTTCCTGGAAGATCAACTAATCCTCTAAGTTTTGATAAGGTACATGTTGGAGAGAATGGTTCTTCAATCTACTCTGTAATTGGTGATGCTAAAACTTTGATGAATAATCTATCTAACACAATAGAATATTTGAATGGAAACTTAGAGATAATTGATTCTACTAAGGTCCTTTTGAGCAATGCTGGTAACGCAATAAAAGAAGTTCAAGATGTGATTGTTAGTAATAAAGATGATATAAAAAGCTTAATTTCTAGTCTAAATCATTCATCTAAAGAGATAGTTAACTTGCTTGATACAAATAAATCATACATTGATTCTACTCTTGTTCAAGCCCCTGCTATAGCTAGTAATCTAAATCAAAACTTAAATGATATGAAAGTTGTGGTTTCTAAGCTAAATAGTATTCTTGATAAATATGAGTCAAACGATAATTCGGTAAAGAAATTACTAGAAGATAAAGAACTACACGATAAGTTAATACAAACAATTAACAGTGCAGATTCCTTGATAAATGATGTAAAAAAACATCCTTCTAAATATATAACAATCGAGATATTCTAAAAAGGTATAACATGAAAAAACATATAGTAATAATAATTCTTCTAAGTATAGTTATTGGTCTTTATGGTCAGTATTTTGGTAGAAACAAGATTCAGAATGAAAAAGAAGAGTGGTCACAGATTAAAACAATTCACTTTGATTTGTACTTCCCCAAAGGTGAAGATGATTTTGGTAAACAAGTAGCTGTTCTTGCAGAAGACACTTATTACTATCTAAGAGATGATTTTAAGACCCCATTACAAGGTAAGATACCGCTAATAGTCTATCCATCTCAACAAGATTTCATTACTACCAATGTAATTTCTTCCCTCTTGAGTGAAGGAGTTGGTGGCTTTACTGAAAGCATGAAAAACAGAATAGTTATTCCATTCAATGGTTCTTACAAGGCAATGGAAGATGTATTAACACACGAAATGACCCATGCTTATATCAATGCACTAGATAAACAGAACCGTTTTAAAGGTTCTTATGGAGCAACTAATAGTAGATTACCATTCTGGTTCACTGAAGGGCTTCCTGAATTCTTATCCCTTGTAGGTGAAGACAATCACAATGATATGTTCATTATTGATATGGTTCTTAATGATAGGTTAATTCCAATGGAACAAGTTGGTGGTTACTTTGCATATAGGCAAGGAGAAGCTTTCTTAAACTACATCTACAATGAGTATGATAGAGAAAAAGTTATGGAATTCTTTAATGCTATTAGACAACAAAGTGACCTAGACAAAGTATGCGATAAAGTATTTGGAATGACTTTTCATAACTTAGAACTTTCCTTTAAGAACTACCTCAAGAGAAAATACTATTACTACATCAACGAACTTAAAATGCCATACGAAGTTGGTCAACGCTTAACTGATTTTGAGAATGTTGGTGGTTCAAGAAACTACGGTGTTAAAATATCTCCAGATGGAACTAAATATCTTTACTTTACAGATAGAGAATGGAGACAAAGTGTTTGGTTAGGAACATTCCATGATTCAAAAGAAGGTAGTAAGAAAATCTTCACAGGAGAAGCAAGTGGTCGCTTTGAAGAGTTTCACTATGACAAGAATAATTTATGCTGGTTAGCAGATAATGAATCTTTTGCCTTTGTAGCAAAGACATCAAAAGGCGATAGAATATATATAATGAACTTAGATGGACATGTAATCAAAAACATTGAAATCCCTAATATAGATACTATTTTTGAGATTGATATAAACAATGAAGCTAATGAAATAGTCTTTTCTGCTGTAGAAGATATGCAGACAGATATCTTTACCTATAATATTGATAGTAAAAAACTTACTAAGATAACTAATGACATATACTTCAATCATCAACCAGCTTATTCTTATGATGCTTCTAAAATAGCTTTTGCTTCTGAAAGACACCTTGTCGACTCAGTAAGAGATGGATACTTCTCAGGTCTAAGAAATACTATTCTAGTCTATGACCGTGATAGTAAGCAATTCACTGATGTTACTTTAAATGATAATGATAACACTAACCCAACGTGGCTAGGCACAAGTAATGATTCTCTTTTATTCATAAACGATGAGTTACTTTCTAACTATATGCTCGTAGACATCAAGAACAGTAAGGTAGCCAAAGTAACTAACATAATCTCAGGTGTTAATGATGGAGATATAAATTTAAATAAAAACAGGTTGGTAGTTTCAAACTATCAAGATAGAGGTTGGAACCTATATAGTATCGATTTACCATTAGAAGAACTCACATTTGAAGAGTGCAAGAAAGCAGAAATAGTCACAATGAACAATGATAGAAGCCTCTTTTATAATGACAGCAGATTCAAGGAAATTGGATATGTAAAAAGAGAATTCAATAAAGTTAGAAAAGATTATAGTGGATTTAAAGGAACTATAGTTAACTTTAACTATGATGCTGTTAGCGATAGCACAGTCATTGCTGGTAACATGGACATCGATAATGTAGCAGATTCTTTAAAAGTAAGCCCCAAGATTGAAGACTACAAGGTAAGATTCCAGATAGATAACATTTGGGGTGGTGCAGCCTACTCTTCTGCTGATGGAGCTATTGGCTTCATCCAAACTAGCTTTAGCGACCTTATGGGTAATCATGGATTAGGAGTAAGTCTTGGTCTTGCAGGCAAACTAGAGGAGTCAAGTTTAAGCTTACGTTACCTCTATTTACCATATAGATGGGATTTTGGTGTTGGTGGCTTCTATGTGAATGATGAGCAAGTTTATCGTTCTTCCTACTATTCTAATGTATTCTACCGAGAGAAAGAACTATCGGCAGGTATCAGTACAATGATAAACTATCCTATTAATAAGTTCTGGAGATTAGAATTTAACAACACCCTTTATAAATATGTTTCTGAATGGGAGATATCAGAAGACTTTGAAGAAAGCTGGAATCCTATTGATGAAGAAGCTAATCCTTATTTAGCCAAAGAAGATTATTTAATGGATAGACCTTCTTTCTCAATTGTACACGATAATACTTTATATGGACCAACAGGACCATTAATGGGCTGGCGTGGAGCTTATACTTTAGAAGCTAATATAGGTGAAGAGAAATATACAAATTTAACAAGCTATCTTGATGTTCGAGGATACAAATTCTTCCATAAAAGATATGCTATAGCAGGAAGACTTATAGCTGGATTCTCTCGCGGTAAAGATCCAACAATGTTTGAGCTCGATACTTACAATGGTGTTAGAGGCTATGACGATAATGAACCAGGACGTAAGAATAAGCTCTTAACCAGTTTAGAATTACGCTTCCCATTTATGGACTACGTTGATATTGCCTTCCCACTACCTATTATTCTAGGTAATATTAGAGGGGCTGTTTTCACGGATGTCGGTGTAATTTGGGGTGATTCAAGTTACGATGAGTTTAATGGCGATAACTATACATTCGATGCAATAAAAGGACAACGACTAAAAGATATTAAGATGGGCTTTGGATTCGGACCTAGATTTAGTATGGGACCACTTGTACTTAAGTTTGACTTTGCTTGGGATACTGATCTAGTTGACTGTGGTAAGCCTACCTATATGTTTAGTATTTACGAAGAATTCTAGGAGTAGTCTATGCAAAAGAAAGTATATCTAGTACTTTTGGCTATGCTTACAATACATCTTGTAATTGGAATGGATATTGTCATAAAGAATAGACCTATAAATCAAGAAGTAAGCAAGAATGGAATAATTCTTAAGCAAGAAGGTTCTTATTATTCTGGGATAAAGAATGAACCTTTCATACCCATTCTAGCTAAATACTTCTCTATACCAAAGTACAAGAAAGTAACTTCTGTTCAAGTTAAGATAAATTCAAGTTATACAGTCGATTTACCATTAGGAAATAAGATTAAAGCTCAATCTGGACAGTATATTCTTTCACACAAGGATATTGAGATAATTGAGCAAGAAGAATACTCAAAAGCATCTTATCCTGATAAGCTATTATTCAATAGTGGTTCAAACATCTCAGCTAATGAGAACATCGCTTATGTAGCTCTTTATTCAGCCATTTACAATGTAAAAGAGCATAGTCTAACTATCCCCCATTCTTTTACTATTAGCCTTTTCTTGGAAGATGATTATTCTCAAGAGTATTTCCCAGCTACACCATTTACTGAACAGGTCAATTCTCAATTACTAGATAATTACACACGCACTGCTACAGAAGATAAATATCTCATAATCTACCCTACTGAACTTGGCCAAGCATATTTGCCACTGGCTAACTTCCGACAACGCCAGGGGGTTGAACTCTTTAGCCAAACCACTGAATTCATCTATGCTAATTACAATGGGCAAGATAATCAAGCTAAGATTAGAAACTATATCAAAGAAGTTGTAGCAGACAATGCTATTACCCATGTAACTTTAGGCGCAGATATTGAGCATATCCCTGAGAGAAGATTCTGGGCATTTGATTGCGATTTTTCTAGCAACGACCAAGAAAACCACATTCCAGCGGATATGTACTATGCTTGTCTTAATGGTGACTGGAATGCAGATGGCAATGACTTATATGGTGAAGACATTGACGAACCTGACTATTTTCCTGAAATAGTTCTTTCTCGAATACCAGCTCGTACAAGTGCAGAAGTCCAAGCTATGGTAAGCAAGATAATCGATTATGAACAAGTTAATTACCCAGATTATTCTACAGGCTTAGGGCTTTCTTCTAATTTGTGGGAAACATCTAATAGTGTAATAACCCAACAATATATTGAAGCTCAATATTACAATGATTTCATTGAGAACACTATTCTTTATGATGAAGATAACAATGTGAACAATGCTCAATATTACTTCAATCAGAACCCTAATATTGTACAACATACAGGACATTGTTTTACTCAAGTTATGGCTTTAGAAGATGGACTTATCAATCAAGACTTTGTTGATAATATGACTAATGATTATGCTGGTGTGGTTTATTCTATAGGTTGTTGGGCAAATGCCCTAGATTATGATAGCATAGCTGAAAAGCTAATGCGTAAAGATAATCATGGCATTACTACTTTTGTAGGTAACTCTAGATATGGTTGGGGTGCTCCTAATGCAGATGCTTTTGGTTTCTCTGAATTCTATCAAAAGGAGTTCTTTAAGCAGCTCTTCCTCAATAAGCAAACTAATGTAGCAAGTCTTAATCAGCTTCAAAAGATTCCTTTCGTTGCTTATATGGGCGGTAATTCAGTCTATAAATGGGTATCTTACGAGCTTAACACGATTGGAGATTCTTACTTTAATTTGATAATAAATGAACCTAAGCAGCTTGATGTTACTTATAACAGTATTGGTGATAATTACTATCTTTCTGTACAAGATAATGGAATTGAAGTTAATGATGCACAAGTCTCAGTTAATGGAACGATTGTTGATAATAACAATGGGACATATCAATTTATGGCTGAACCTGCTAGCATTGTTAATGTCTATAAATATGGTTATTATTACAAGACTATTGAGCTTGAAAGCATTAACGAGACCGGCTTTTTATCTCTTAACTATACCTATCAACCAAGCCAGGATAACCCTGAAAACAATATTTTCTATAAGTTAATTAATTCTAGTGATGAAGACCTAAACTGGGAATTACGTGTAAGCTATAACAACTCAATTGATGAGAATATAGCTTATGGTTCATTAGCTGCAAACTCTATTTCAGCTGACTTATCGGGTTATCATAATTTCTTGTTTCCTGATGGATTAAGATTCACACTATGGGATAGCCAAGCAGGAATAATTATTGATTCTAAATCTTTTAGTCAGGATTCACCATCTCTCAACTTAACTATTAATAGTGTAGAAACACAAGTTTATCCCCTAGTTTATGAGCAAAGTAATCAACTCTCATTTAGTTTAAAAGATGATTCTTCTTACCCAAATATTGGCAGATACGACTTGTCTTTTACTAGTGATGATTTTACTATTAGCCCAGAAACAATAACTGATATTGAAGATATTACTCAAGTGTTTAGCTTAGAGCTTTCACCCCTATCTTCTATTAATAATATTGGAGTTTTAAATGTCGATGTGACTATGCAGTTTGATGATGTATCCTTTAATCAATCTCTTGATCTTCCATTAGCAATAGCTGAATCTTCTTTCCATGATGATTTTGAAGAATCTCCTATTTGGTTCTCTGAAAACCAATGGCAGAGAACGACTGACCAAGCCTTAGATAGTGATTATTCTTTAACATGTCGACCTCAAGATTATGGTGATTATGTTCTAGATTTGCCATTAGTTACATTTACTGAACAACTCGCTCTCAGCTTTGATTATAAGTACAATATGCCAATGTATGGATCTGATGGAATTTCTCTTTATCTTGTACACGGTGATGTTGAAGAGAGATTACTATTCTTGGGTTCTGGTGGAGCCTTAGATGGACTAACAAGCAGAAACAATTATATCTTTAGTGACTGGGCAAATTACACTCTTAATCTGAATGATAATATTCTAAATCGACCAGCTTTAGGAGATGAGATTATCATTAGGTTTGTCTATACTTACATGGAAAATGAGGACATTCCAAATGATTATTATAATAATCCAGAATTAGGCACCTTCATTGATAATTTAAGCTTCATCACTTTGAATAATACCCCTAATTCCGATGATATTATTACTAGTGAAAGTAATCCAATTTTAATTTATCCAAATCCTTCAACAATTGAGAATCTGAAGATTGAAGTAAATGACAGAATTGGTAATTCTTATGAATTGAAGGTATATAATATAAAAGGTCAGCTTGTTAATGAGATTAAAGGTCAATTAAATAACAAGGACAGTAAATTAATACAATTTAATGATAGAGCTAGTAATAAGTCAAACCTTTCTTCCGGAATTTATTTAATTCAGTATAAATCCGTTGACATTGTTGAGACAAGAAAAATTCTTATACTAAATAAATAAAACTACAGGAGTTATGTATGGCTGAACTTAAGAAGATATTAGTAATTAATTGTGGCTCTTCATCACTGAAGTATGAGGTTTATGAGATGCCTGCTCAAAATAGTCTTGGTAAAGGACTTGTTGAAAGAATTGGCGAAGAACAAGGGCATATATCTCAAAAATCTCCTAAAGGTGAATATGATTTAGTAACACCTATCCCTAACCATCAAAGGGCAATGGAGTTAGTAGCAGAAGCTTTAACTTTAGCAGATAAGGGAATCATTGAATCTATCACTGAAATTCAAGGTGTCGGTCATCGTGTTGTTCACGGTGGAGAAGATTACGCTGCATCAGTTATTATCAATGAAGATGTAATCGCTTGTATTGATAAAAACTCTGAGTTAGCACCTCTTCACAATCCTGCAAACTTAACTGGTATTAAAGAAACAACTAAACTACTTCCAGATGTTAAACAAGTAGCTGTTTTTGATACAGCTTTCCATCAAACTCTTCCACCTGCAGCCTATCTTTATGGTATTCCAAGAGAATATTACGAAAGTTACAAAATTAGAAAGTACGGTTTCCATGGAACTAGCCATAGATATGTTGCTCAAAAAGCACTAGAAATGTGTAAACGTGATGCTTGCAATACAAATATAATCACTTGTCACTTAGGTAATGGAGCATCAATTACTTCTATCCAAAATGGACGTTCTGTTGATACTTCTATGGGATTCACTCCTCTTGCAGGTCTAATGATGGGCACTAGATCAGGTGATATTGATCCTTCAATCATTTTCTATCTCATGGATAGAGGTATGGATAGTAAAGAACTCAACAATATTCTCAATAAGAAGAGTGGACTTTTAGGACTTACTGGAATTTCTAATGATTTAAGAGATATTGAAAAAGCTGCTGAAGAAGGTGATGCTAAAGCTATTGAAGCACTTGATGCCTATGCTTACAAAGTAAGAAACTATATCGGTTCTTATGCTGCTAACTTAATTAAATGTGACATCCTTGTCTTTACTGGTGGAGTTGGACAATACGGAGTTAAAATGAGAGAAAGAATCCTTTCTAGAATGCAAAACATCGGTATTCACATGGACTTAGATAAGAACAGAGAAATCGGTGGAAACCCTGGTGTTATCTCAAAAAGATACTCTCCAGTAACTATTGTTGTTATGCCTACAAATGAAGAACTTCAAATTGCATCTGATGCATATGATTTAATATTTTAAGTAACGTTAGAGATATTAGAGTGCTTTAATCAGCACTCTTTTTTTTATTTATTAACTTCTTATCCTTAAGCGTTTCCTGCATTAAATCGCAATTTAATGCAGGAGGGCCAAGAGCAAGACTTGATTTTACAATAATAGAATGTACCGTTTGATGCATAATCTTGCTGCAAATAGGCTTGTTAACAAAAGTCTGTTGCATCACTTGGGATAATTCTTAAAGACATCTTTTTTAGGAGAAGAAATGAATTGTCTATTTTGTGACTTAGTTAAATTTGCTATAAAAGAGAATGATAAAGCTTATGTAATAAAGGACAAGTTTCCTGTCACTAAGGGCCACCATTTGATTATACCAAAAAAACACAGTAATGATTTCTTTGAGTTAGAGAATTCTGATCTTATTGCAATTAAAGAACTAATTACTGAGTTAAAACATGATTTAATGTCAGATGATGAATCTATAAGTGCTTTTAACATAATGGTCAATGTCGGAGAAGATGCAGGACAGTCTATCTTTCACACTCATTTTCATTTGATTCCAAGAAGAAAAGGTGATACAGTTAAGGAAGAAGTTGCTAAAACAAGTAAGCATGGCATTCTTCAGAACTTAATTAGTAAATCTTAGGACTGTAAGCATCCGCCGATAGGCTGAACAAAGTTCATGCTTACGTAAAAGTAAAGTGATTTAAGAATGTTATTATATGTCGCCCTTTCAGGGCTAGTAATTATATGTATAGCATACACGGGGTGCAAGACCCCATGCTTAGTATATATCACCCCTTCGGGGTTTATAAACAGATTCCGAATTAACCGTAGAGATACAGACTAAACACTTTTAACAAATCCAGATAATTTAATTAGTAGGGGTGCGAGTTCCACACCCCTACTTAAGCTTTTTAAGAAACTTGGAAAGTCTTTCTCATTTTATATTCTTCTTGCTTGCCTTCATTCCACTGAGCAACAGGTCTGAGGTAACCAACAACACGAGAATATATTTCAGTTTCACTTTGACAAATTGGACATCTTATTTGTTCTCCATCAATATATCCATGAACAGGACACACGCTAAATGTTGGAGAGAATGTGAAATAAGGAAGTCTATAATTCTCACAAACTTTTCTAACTAAATTCTTTACTGAATCAGGGTTAGAAATCTTCTCACCACCAAAGATATGAAGAACAGTTCCACCAGTATATTTTGTTTGCAAAGGATCTTGTAAGTCTAAGGCTTCGAATACATCTTCTGTAAAGTTAACAGGTAATTGAGTTGAATTAGTATAGAAAGGTTTCTTAGTGCTTGGATCATTGTTAGCAACGACAATAGAAGGATATTTCTTTCTATCAAGTTGAGCTAAACGATAGGTAGTACCTTCAGCAGGAGTAGCTTCTAAATTGTAGTTATTGCCTGTCTCTTCTTGATAAGAGATGAGAACATCACGCATGTAATCCATAACTTCAACAGCAAAATTTGCACCATCTTCAGATGTAATATCCTTTCCTAAGAAATTAAGACAAGCTTCATTCATACCAATCAAACCAATAGTAGAGAAATGATTCTTCCAATACTGATTAAATCTTTGCTTAATCTCTTTTAAGTAGAAACTAGTATATGGGTAAAGGTTAGAATCAGTGAAAGATTCTAGTACCTTACGTTTGATTTCTAGACTTCTTTTAGCAGTATTCATTAGACCATTTAAACGAGCTAAGAAATCATCTTTAGACTCTGCTAAATAGGCTATTCTAGGTAAATTGATAGTAACAACTCCGATAGAACCTGTCAAAGGATTTGCACCGAATAGTCCACCACCTCGGGCTTCAAGTTTTCTAGTATCTAATCTTAATCTACAACACATAGAACGTGAGTCTTCTGGGCTCATATCTGAATTGACAAAATTAGAGAAATACGGAATACCATACTTGCCTGTTGCTTCCCAAAGAAGGTCTAAATCTTTATTATCCCAGTCAAAATCTTTTGTTATATTATAAGTTGGTATTGGGAAGGAGAATACACGACCTTTAGCATCACCTTCTGTCATAATTTCTAAGAAAGCTTTATTAATCATTATCATTTCATCAGTGAAATCGCCATAAGTTTCAGGCATTAATTCACCGCCAATGATAACATTTTGGTCCTTATAGATTTTAGGAGGAATTAAATCCATAGTTATATTAGTAAATGGGGTTTGGAAGCCAACTCTAGTAGGGACATTGATGTTAAAGATGAATTCTTGCATAGCTTGCTTAACTTCTGCGTAAGAAAGGTTATCATATTTAATGAAAGGAGCAAGAAGAGTATCGAAGCTTGAGAAAGCTTGAGCACCAGCAGCTTCACCTTGTAGTGTATAGAAGAAGTTAACTATCTGACCAAGAAGGCTTCTAAAGTGCTTAGCAGGTCTACTTTCAATCTTACCTACAGCGCCAGTAAAGCCGATTCTAATTAGATTATACAAATCCCAACCTACACAATATACAGACAATAAGCCTAAATCATGAATATGAATATCACCTTCAATGTGAGCTTCTTTTATTTCTTGAGGGTAAATCTTATTGAGCCAATATGTCTTACTTACTTCAGAAGCAATATAATTGTTAAGCCCTTGAAGTGAATAAGCCATATTGCTATTCTCATTTACTTGCCAATCTAACTTCTTTAAGTATTGGTCTATTAAGTCAACATTAGCTTTTGATACTATCTCTCTCATTTTAGCATGTTGATCACGGTAAATGATGTAGCCTTTTGCTGTTTTCTTGAAAGTTGAAGATAATAATATCTCTTCAACAATATCTTGAATCTGTTCAATTGTAACTATCTGTTCATTGTATAATTGAAGAGCTAGGTTTACTACTTTTAAGGTTAAATTACTTGCTGTCTTTTCATCAAATTCTTGTGTGGCTGTACCAGCTCTTAGAATAGCTTTTTCGATTTTACTTTTATCAAAAGGAACTATCTCTCCAGTTCTTCTCTTTACGGCTTTAATCATCTGCACTCCCAAAACGTTAAATCATTATATGTGTATCATTTAGAATCTTATTCTATCATTATTCATTCATAGCTTTTTGCTTTATTACTGATTAAAATATATAAGTTTATCATCTTGTCAACAGCAATTTATTATTAAGTTTTTATGCCCTTTACAACTCATATTTATACATAATATTAGAGAATTTTATTAATGTGTTTTTTATAAAATACTAGCTACTAGTCAATGATATTTTTCTATAATATTTCCTAAAAAATTTTGAAATATCTTGTTTAGAATTTCAATGTTGTTTTCTATCCACAAAATATATATTACATAAAAAGCTAAGCCTTTATTAATCAATGTTCTTATCCTTTATGATAACAATTTCAAATAATTCTTAGGATAATCTTTTGCTAAATTAAATTTCTTGACTTATTTTCAGTGTCATTCTTTCTAAAAATATAGGAATAAATATGATAAAAAAAGTAATAATATATATAATGCTGTTAGTTTTCTCTTCACTAAGTAGCCAAATGGTCTTAGCTAGACTTCACTATTCAGGTGGTGGAGATTGGTATAACAATCCTGAAGTGCTGCCAAATCTAGCAAAATATGCTAATGAAAAGTTAAATACTAATTTCCTTATTGAAGAAAAGGTTATCCAGTTAAATGATGCTGAACTAGCAGATTACCCATTCATTTATGCAACAGGACATGGTAATATTAAATTCTCTGACCGAGAAGCTACTAATCTTAAAGAATACCTTATTAAGGGTGGATTTCTTTATGTAGATGACGACTATGGTTTAGATAAATCTTTTAGGAATGAGATAAGTAAGGTCTTTCCTAAAAGGGAATTAGTAGAACTTCCAATAAGCCATGAACTATTCTCTTGTTACTATAAATTCAAGAAGGGCACTCCTAAAATCCATAAACATGATGATAAAAGACCACGCAGCTATGCTATCTTTGATGATTATGGTAGAATAATGGTATTATACACTTTTGAAGCAAACATTTCTGATGGTTGGGCTGATGCAAACACTCATAAAGATTCTGTAGAAACTAGAACAAAAGCCCTAAATATGGGAGTTAATATTCTGTATTATATACTAATGAGGTAAGATGAAGATAATCGTAATTTCAGATACACACATCAAGTTCCATGAGAAGCAAGAAGACTATGAAAGACGAATGTTAGTTTCAGACTTCCTCAACAGTCTCGATTCTAGCACTGACCTATTAGTCTTAAATGGAGATATTTTTGATCTATGGTTTGATTGGAAGACTGTCATTATCAAAGGCTACTATGACTTTGTTAGGGTTCTAGAGAATGTTAGATCTAAAGGTATTAAAATCGTTATGTTAGCAGGTAATCACGATTTCTGGTTTAATGGCTTTTTAGAAGAGCAGTTAGGCATAGAAGTCTATGACGACATTTATCAATTAGAAGATGGAAATAAGAAGTTCTTATTCACTCACGGAGACAAATATACAACTAATGATATTAGATACTTAATTTTTAGAAGCTTACTAAGAAACAAAGTAACTAAAGCTATTTTCAACGTTATACATCCTGAGATAAGCCTTAACATAGGCAAATGTATGTCTCGTTCAAGTAGAAATAGACAAGATTCTAAAGATATTACTGAAAGAAAAGGGCAAGGCCTTAAAAACTTTGCTGAAAAGATGATTAATAAAGGATATGATTTTGTAGCAATGGGACATTCTCATAATCCACAGAAAACTAAAGTAGGAAAGGGTTATTACTTAAATTCAGGAGATTGGATTAAGAGTAATACATACCTTGAGATTATTGATGGACAAGCAAATTTAATAGAATATAAAAAAGGGGATAATTAATGAATTTAAAGAAATTAACACTAATATTATGTATGGCTGGATTACTATTAACTGGCAACTTATTAGCTAAGAATACAACAGCTGTAATTAAAACTAATCTTGGTGACATTGAGCTTGAATTGACTGATACAACAACTCCAAAGACAGTTGATAACTTTATCAAATTGGCTAAGAAAGATTACTATAATGGCATCTACTTCCACAGAGTAATTCCTGATTTTATGATTCAAGGTGGAGACCCTAACACTAAGAACGATAATCGTGGTGATGATGGTTCAGGTGGACCTGGCTATAAGTTCGAAGATGAATGTTATATCAAAGAAGGTACTAAGAAGTTAACTGGTGAGATTACAGACCAAACTGCTGCTATTCGTGTATATCAAGAAGTTTTAATGCCTTATATGCAAAAGAAAAGAGATAAAGCTGATCCTGAAATCTTAAAGATAATGACTGATATTAGAACCCAAAGAGCAATTGACCCTGTCTACGCTCATAACTATGAATATTACTACGAGAAAACAGCTTCTGAACCACTTTATACCCAAGGTAAGCTAATTGCTTCTGTTGATTATGGAACACTTTGCATGGCTAATTCAGGACCTAACACTAACGGTTCTCAGTTCTTTATCGTTACTAAAAAAGAGGGTGCATCATGGCTTAATGGTAAACACACTGTTTTTGGTAAAGTAACAAAGGGTATGGATGTTGTTCATACAATAGAAGGCTTAAAACGTGATGCTAAAGATAATCCATTAGCTGAAAACCAAGCAATCATTAAATCTATTGAGATTAAATAATGAAAGCTATCTATACTTTTATTGATGATGAAGGAGCTAAGACTCATATTGTAGTTACCAAGATAAGAAGAGTATCTCTTGCTTTTGGTAGTTTAGTTATTGAATTTGATAACGGAGATAAAGAAACATTTGAAGTTGAAGAAGCTCCTAAAATTCTTAATGATATCATTGAGTCAATCGAAGAGTTTTATAAGAAGTGAATAAAATAGGCTCTCAGATTCTTAATATAGTATCTGATACTAACGATAAATTTAATATATTTTCAAAAGAAGACAAGGCTGTCTTTGCTATCTCTGGTGGTAAAGACTCTTTGTCTCTTTTAACATTATTACAATCCCATTTTAAAGAAATAAAGTGCCTTCATGTTAGAATATCCCCCACTTCTGATATTTCTTTTATAGAGTTTGCTAGTAATTTTCATAAAATTGATATAGTGGAAAGTGATATTTTAACTGAAGCTAGAAATTCTAAAAAGAATCCTTGTTTTATTTGTTCACGTAGAAGAAATCAAAAAATATTTGAGTATGCTCAATCGCAAGGAATAAAGAAAGTAGTCTTTGCTCATAACCGAGAAGATGTAATTGAAACTCTATTGATGAATATGCTGTATTCAAGGAAAATATCAACTATGATGCCTAAACAAGTCCTCTTTGCTGGTAAAATTGAAGTTCTAAGACCTTTCTATGAAGTCCCAGAGATTCTGCTTTATAATTATAGTAAAGATATACCATCTATTAGTAAGTCTTGCGAGTTCGATGGAAATACCAAGAGACAGTATATCAAAGATCTAGTTAATCAAATAGCTCAAGAACACCCCAAGATTAATATCAAAGATAATATTTACAACTCTATTCTTGCCTTAGATAAAGACTTTATTCCCAAGTTATAAATACTTTACCCTTTTAGCATCATATCTATCTACAAATTTATTTTCTTGTGAAGAATCTGGATAACCAACTGGAATCACACAAAAAGGCTTCAAATTAGCTTGTAGCTTAAAGAGCTCTGCTAAATACTCCATTCTATCTTGCATTGGAGCAACGCCCAACCACACAGCACCTAATCCTTGATTTACTATTTCCAGAAGCATTGTTTGAGCACATGCACCTAAATCTTGTTGCCAATAGTCAGGAGCCGTACATCTTTCCATATTGCCAAGCAATACTATTGCAAAAGCACAAGTAGCAACCATGCTAGAATATGGGCTCATCTCAGAAATCTTTTGTAATAGTACTTTATCTTTAACTATTAAAAACTCCCAGCCTTGTTGATTACAGGCTGAAGGAGATTGCATTCCTGCTCTTAATATCTTTTCTATTTTATCATTTTCAACAGGTCTATGATCATACTTTCTAATACTTCTTCTTATATCAATAATATTCATTAATCCTCCAATAATTCTTTAATTTTATTAGAAATTTGCAATTCATAATACTTTGGACCGGCTAAGTGATTATGCTCAATTTCAAGCATTTCTTTGGGTTGATTAGCTTTCTCATAAAGAGTTTCCCCCATCTTAAAAGGAATTATCTCATCTTCCCTACTATGAATAATTAACACAGGCTTATGATAGTTTTGAATAGACTCTTTTGCACTATATTTTTCTGCTACCAATATCCTACCCAACCAGCCAAAGAACTCTTTTCCTACATCTTTATGTGATGAGAAAGCCCCTTCAATGACTAGTCCATCAATTTTATCTTGATTCTTCTCTGCTATAACCGCAGAAAGATGTCCACCTAATGACTGTCCATAGATTACTATTTTATCCTCAGCAATATCCTTTCTTGATAAGAGGTAATCCAAAGCACTTTGACCATCTATAATAACATTATCTCTTGTTGCTTGACCTTGAGAAAAACCAAAACCACTATAATCAAACATAAAAACCTTAAAACCATGATTGACTAAAGGATAAATAGTGCCCAATTGGAAAAGAATATTCCCATAATTGCCATGATAATGCATAATAGTTATTCCATTTGCTTGATTATCTTCTATTGGAGATAAGATCCAACCATTTAGCATATTCCCATTTTTACTTGGAAAAACTACACTTTCTATCTTGTAGCCAAGTGAATACTTTTCACCTTGCTGAGTAAAGAAATGTGGTTGCAAGTTTTCATTTTTAAACTCTACTTGCAGAGTATCATTTTTACTCCTAATATTTAGTTTTCTTAAATCACTTGGTATCTTTCTAGGCTGTAAAAATTGATTATCAAAACTACAAGCACTAAGTAAAAATAAAAGAAATATAGTAAATAGACTCTTTCTCATAAGGAACCCCTTTCTTCTATCCATAACATTAGTTTAGATAACTTTAAAAATTCTCGTATATGTCAACACTTTCTTACTTGCGTCCTGCATAAAAAGGCAATTTAGTGCAGGAGGCTAGTAATTTTTGGCAATATCTGAGAATATTTAATAGATAAAGTGAGTATGTAAAAAAGAGTCCTCATTCTCTTTTTGAGGACTCTTAATTTTATCCTTGAATGATACTACTTTTGAAGTATCATCTTCTTTATTATTTGGGACTTATCAGTCATAATCTTATATAGATATACACCAGAAGTAACGTCTTGAGAAGCTTCATTAGTTCCCTTCCAGACCACTTGGTGATTACCTTTTACGAAATTATCAGAGACTAGTCTTTTAACTCTTTGACCTTTAAGGTTATATATATCTAGAACAACCTTACTATCTTGTGGGAGATTGAAGTTGATAGTTGTTTCAGGGTTAAAAGGATTTGGGTAATTTGATATAGTTAGATTATTTGGAGAATCAATATCATCTACATTTGGAGTTGCTTGTTGAACTGGCAAATTGAATTCTAAGATCTTACTAAGTTGAGTATTCAAACTTGAAAATTCTATTTCAAAGAGAAGTTCTTCCAAGTAATAATCACTTCCTAGATATTCGAAATCAAAGATAAATTCTAGACTACCAGTTTCTGATTCTAGCCAGTAGTAGTTAGTTTGGTCGTATTCTCCAATCAAAACACTTTCTTCTTGGCTAGAAACTCTTACAACTGGATAGTTAACATGTGCTGAACCGTAATTGCTTATATCCAAAGAGATAGTGTTATTACCTTCAACAACAATTCCATTATGGGAAACAATCTCATAATCTGAAATCATTATTTCAGGAGCATAAGCTATTAGATAAATAGGAGCACTATTATGTCCAAAAATATCGCTTAATGAATAGAAAAGATGGAAGTTAAAGTCATCTTCAATGTTGTAATCAATGCTTACTTCATAAGGACCTAAGACAATCTCTTCACCAGGAACTAAACTCAAATTTTCAGTTACTGTTTCCATACTTACTTGCTGGTAAGGACTATAGGAGAAGAAAGATGTTCTTTCCGATGCAATTGGACCTAAATTCTTAATCCGATAAGACACGTTAAATGTTTCACCGAAAGTTAGCATATCATCCCAACCATCATCAATTATGACCTCTTCAACATTGAGATATGGTTGATTTAAGCTTTGGAAGTTTATTTCAAAATTGACATTGCCAATCGTTGGCTCTTCTGCACTAATCAATACCATTTCTGCATCTTCTTCTGAATATTGAGTATTGTACCAGATTTCACCATTATAAGCACCATAAAACATAAGTCCTACTTTGTAGTTACCAATGTTTAAGTCATCAAACTTATAGGAGTCACTTTCATCAACTTGCTCAAAACCCATAGAGATTGTTAGATTAGAATTTACAATATGTTTTAAAGTTACGAAGTAAAAAGTATTTTCAAAGAACATCTCATCTGCAATCAATCTTCCTGATATAGAGCCTCTATTAGTTAAGATTTTCTGAACAGCTAATTCAACACCAGCAATATGTTGATTAGAGTCAACAATATTGATGTGTTCTTCCATATAAGATGAAAAATAGTTCTCAGAGTATCCTGTACTAAGACGATATTCTCCTAACTCTACACCATCAATAAAGAAATATCCTTGATCATTAGTTTCAGCAGTAAATGTTACATTTTCCCAAGCGTTAGGTTCAACTCTTTGAAGATATACACTTATACCTTCAACTCCCTGTGGAGTTTCTATATTTATTATATTTCCAGCAACTGTTGCAGTCATCCCAACAACTGGAATTAATATCAAAATCAAACTAAGTAATCTTTTCATAATTACCTCCATTAAGATATTAATCTATTTCTTGTTAGAGACAACTAATTTTAAATAAACTAACTATATTTTGAACCTTCTTTTATTTCTTCCTGCAAATGGCTAGGTAATTATCTTGTTCCATTCCATATTGTATTGTTTCTTCCACTATAGTCAAACCAGCTTTGCCAATCATTTCCCTAATCTCATTAGGGCTATCAAATTGTCTTACTGATATTACTTGAGACCCCGTGTATACTTCTAAACATCTAGTTTTTTTGTTGTATGCTTTAAGTACTTCATCAATTTTGGGAGGATTGCACATTGTATTAATCCACAATTCTCCATTTTGGGAAAGAGAATTATATATTTTTGTCATGGCATTGTCTCTATCATCTCCTATGATACAATGTAATAAAAAGCTATCTACAATTAGATCAAACTTCTTTTTATTTTTCCAATCTGTAATAAAATTGGTACATCTGAAATCTACATTTGCCATGGACATAGTTTTTTTTCTTGCTGTTTGAATTGCATGTGAGGAAATATCAATACCTAAATAACTAATTGCTATTCTTTTAAATCCACTAAGATATGGAGCTGAACCACAACCAAGTTCTAACATTGCTATATTTCCATTTAAATGACTATTAGTAGTAAACCATAACCAATCATCTTCAAAATTGTATTCAGTTTCAGCCCAGTCTTCTTGCTTTTCATATATAGATTCATGTTGCGAATAATCTGCCAATAACATGTTTCCTCCTAAAATTAATTTCAAGATTAATAATATTATCTGAGACGTCAATATAAATCACTAGATATAGATTTCTATTTAAACTATTTTAATTTTATATTATACCATTTATAATACCTTATAATTTTTATAGCTATCAATAGTCTTTTTTTTTCTGTTTTAGAAGATTATTAGTTGACATCTTAAACAAATAATTTATAATTTAAGAAAAGAATATTGAAGTACCTTATGGTACAAGTTAAGGAGAAGTAATGAAGCCGGTTAAGATTAAAGATAATGTTTATTGGGTTGGAGGAGTAGACTGGGATCTACGTAACTTCCATGGATACCTTACTCAAAGAGGTTCTACATACAATTCATATTTAATTATTGATGAGAAAGTAACATTGATTGATGGAGTTAAAACTCATTTATTCCCAGAATTGATTGAAAGAATTTCTCATGTAATTGACCCTTCAAAAATTGATTACATTGTTCATAATCATGTAGAGATGGACCACTCTGGCTCACTACCAAAAATGCTTGAAGTAGCAAAAAATGCTCAAATTGTTTCTTCTCCAAACGGAGAAAAAGGTTTAAAAGCACATTACGGTTCAGACCTTAATGTAAAAGTTGTAAAGACTGGCGAATCATTGAATATTGGAAAAAGAAATTTATGCTTTGTCTTAACTCCAATGGTACACTGGCCAGATAATATGGTTACTTGGTGTCCAGAAGAAAAAATATTATTCTCGAATGATTCATTTGGTCAACATATAGCATCTTCTGTTCATTTTGATTATGAGTACCCTGTGAACACATTATTCCATGAAGCTCAAAAATATTATGCTAATATAGTCTTACCTTATGGCATGCAAGTTCAAAAAGCTTTATGTACAGTAAAAGAACTTCAACCTGAAGTTATTGCTCCTAGTCATGGTCTAATTTGGAAAGAACATATTCCTGAACTATTAAAAAAATACGATGAATGGTCTTCTAATATAGTTGAAGATAAAGCTGTAATCATCTATGATACTATGTGGCATTCAACTGAGAAAATGGCATTTGCTATTGCTAATGCTTTTGAGAATTTGGATATTGCTTACCAACTATTTAACCTTCAACATAATCATATTTCAGATATAATGACTGAAGTAGTTGAAGCAAAATATATATGCGTAGGTTCTCCAACATTAAACAACAATATCCTCCCAACTGTAGCAAGCTTCTTAACATATCTTAAAGGTCTTGCTCCTAAGAATAGGACAGCTGTTGCTTTCGGTTCTTATGGCTGGGGTGGACAAAGCATTGGCATAGTAAATGATGAATTAGCTTCATGCAAATTTGATATGTGGGATATGATTAGGGTTAACTATATCCCTTCTGAAGACCTTTTAAATGATATTACAGAGCAAATAACTAACAATCTAAAAAAGGAAGATTAAAGGAATTATCATGATTAAAGAAACAATAAGTAAAGCAATAAATCAGCAAATTAACAGAGAGATGTTTTCTGAATATTTCTATCTAGCAATGGCATCATTCTTTGAAAATAAGGGACTTTCAGGATTTGCTAACTTCTTTAAAGTTCAAGTAGAAGAAGAAAGATTCCATGCTATGAAATTCTACAATTACCTCAATGAAAGAGGTGGTAGAGTTAGACTTTCTAATATTGAAGCACCACAAGATGACTTCAATTCTCCATTAGAAGTCTTTGAAATGGCTCTTAAACATGAAGAGTTCATTACTAAATCTATCAATGATTTAATGGAACTAGCTATGAATGAAAAAGATTTTGCAACGATGAGCTTACTAAATTGGTTTATTGATGAACAAGTTGAGGAAGAAGCATCAATGAATACTATTGTAGATCAATTGAGAATGATTAATAACGAAGGTCATGGATTGATGATGCTAGATAAAGAATTAGCAACTAGGACCTTTACACCTCCAACAAACTAAATTTTAATTAAAATAAAGCTGAAGAGCTATATACTTTAAAATAAATAAGGAGTTAGATTATGGAAAAATACGAATGCTTAGCATGTGGATACATTTATGATCCAGCAGAAAATAACAATGTTGCATTTGAAGACCTACCAGAAGATTGGACTTGTCCTCTTTGCGGTGTTGGTAAAGACATGTTTCAAGTAGTTGAATAATATACGTTCTTAGTAATAACTAGAGAGTCTCGGCTAAGGTCGAGACTCTTTTTTTATGCTTAAACAATATAAAAGCTTTTTTTTATTGACAATGTATAAAAATCAACCTAATATGTATATAATGATAATATATGTAATAAGGAGATAAATATGCAAAATTTATCAGTTAATGAAGTTATTGAATTTGCCCTCAATATAGAAAGAAATGGCAAAGCATTCTATGAATCAGCACTAGAAAGAAAAGACCTCCAAGAAACAGCTAGAGAAATTATCACTGACCTCCGTAATGAAGAGATTAATCACGAAAACTACTTCAAGACTCTTCGTGACCAAGATGATTTAGCAGAGTTAATTGATCCTGATGGTTGGGATATGACCTCATCTTACCTTGATTCAATAATCAAAGCTCATATCTTCACAAAAGAAGGTGCTGCAATTAAATTAGCTACTGAAGCAAGAGATACTATGGAGATTCTTGAATTTGCAATGCAATTTGAAAAAGATACTCTTCTATACTTCCACTCTCTTTATAATGAAACAAAAGATGAAAAAGCTTCTAAAGCAATCGGAGCTATTATCAAAGAAGAAATGAAACATTTACAAAGATTACAAAATATAGTTAAAGAGTTGAGTTAGTTAATTATGGCTAAAGACATTTTCCAAGAAAATACACTTGCTCCTGACTTCTCTTTAGAAAACAAAGATGGAAGAATTATCTCAAAGAATGATTTCAAAGGGAAATGGATTGTTCTTTATTTCTATCCAAAGGATAATACTCCTGGATGCAGTGTTGAAGCTATGGATTTTACCAGACTTAAAGATGACTTCAACAAGCTCAATGCCGAGATAGTAGGAATCAGCATGGATTCAAAGGAAAGTCATGCAAAATTCATTAATGATAAAGAACTTTCAATTGAACTATTGAGTGATACTGAACTTGAGACAATCAAAGTATACAAAGCTTGGGGTATCAAGAAGAATTACGGAAAAGAATATGAAGGACTTATTCGTTCTACTGTTCTTATCAACCCTCAAGGGGAAATAGCTAAACATTGGAAAAATGTCCGAGCAAAAGGACATGCTGAAAGAGTGTTAAAAGAATTTAAAAAGTTGCTAGATAACCAATAAAAAAGGAGTATTTCATGCAAAAAGACTACATGATTATATTAATCAATGCCCGTAAAGACGAAGCTGTGACAGTTCAAAAGATTTTAACAGAATGGGGATGTTTTATTAAAACCAGATTAGGACTTCATGGTGGAGTTCTTACTGATTGTACTGAAAATGGAACTGTTTTCTTAGAATTAGCTGGAGATAAAGCAAAACATGAAGAGTTAAATAGAAAACTAAATCTTCTTAAAGGTGTATCAGCTAAAATTATTGCTATGGAAGTATAAGTTTCCTAGAGAATTTCAATAATTATAACTTAATATGAGAGTTCTACTGCAATAGGACTCTCTTTTCTTAACCAATAAATGATAAATAAAGTAGAATAATTAGCATACAAGAAAGCACCATATATTACTATTCTGCAAATAATTATACTTCCAAACTAACAATTAGACCTTAGAATTTTTGTATTTTTATTAAAAAAGTTATTGACAAGAAATCAAGCAAAAACTAATTTGATTAAACATTGCTTAACAGCAGTGATTTTGGTCCAGTAACTCAGTGGTAGAGTATCTGCCTTTTAAGTAGAGAGTCGATGGTTCGAGCCCATCCTGGATCACCATTTTGACCCCTTCGTCTAGTGGTTAGGACTCAAGATTTTCATTCTTGCAACAGGAGTTCGATTCTCCTAGGGGTCGCCAAAAAGCCTATCAGCGTGATGGGCTTTTTTTTATTTATCCAAACAATTATTCCTCATCCTCAAAAAATATATTGCACAAATATTCCCGAATACAATTATTGAATTATGAGAGGTCTATATGAAAAAAATAATTAAACTCCTTATGCTGATTGCATTATTAATTGTTGTAGGATGTGAAGATGGTGGTAAGATTAAAGTAGTAAATAACACGTCATATAATTTATATACAAGCATAGAAAATAAAGATTATACTATTGCGGGAAATTCTGAAATATCAGTAGAAGTATCAACCGATGATAAAGTATTCTTACTAGATGATGGTGAAACAAAGAAGAACATTACCATAGTTGGAGAAACATATAGCATGTATGACTCTTACCAACAAGAATTCCCAACTACAACCTCAGTGAAGGTAAACCCTGGGGAAACTACTAAGATTTATTGTTCTCCAAACTACGCTTCCTTAAAAGTAATAAACAACTATGAACTTGGTATATCTAAAATTAGGTTCAGGCAAGTTAACCAGTTTGTTACCCAAGAGTGGAACGAGAAAAGTTATGCTGTCCCATTTAATAATGGTGATTTCAGGTACATACATTTAGTTCCACAAACTGAAGAAAACAGATTCTGGTACAACTTTGAAGTTCAATTCGAAGATGGAACTGTAATTCCTTATGGAACTGAATATGAAGGACATTTCTTAAATCTAGATGAGCAATATCTAATAGAATATAACAACTAATTTTTTCCTTTACTTGATTATTTATGTAATAATTAAAGAGAGTGAACATCTATTCACTCTCTTTTAGTTTTATATCATTATATAGTAGCTTACAGTATCATGTTCAAATTAATCAATTACCTTCATACTCTTCCACTTACCCTGTCTGAATCTAATAATAAAGATTATACAGAACAACAAGAAGCAAGAAACAACAGCAGCCCAACCCATTACTGCATTGAGTTTTAAGACTTTTATAGCTATGTATAGTAAAGCAACTGCCAACCAATGCACAAATACAGCTGCCATCATAGTCCAAT
Source organism: Cloacimonadales bacterium (SeqCode) (assembly GCA_963678315.1). GTDB lineage: Bacteria > Cloacimonadota > Cloacimonadia > Cloacimonadales > JAFGVF01. Next base: position 77,571 of record OY782781.1, read on the forward strand.
GAGTATCACCAGCTCCTCTTAATGCCCCAACCATAGCCACAAGGATTGCATCAGCAAGCACATAAATAGTTGCCACCCTTAGCATATTTACAGCAATTGGAAAGGCCTTATTAAAGACAGTTAAATCTCCATCTGGCTTAAACATGTTTACTAGAATGCCAGGAACAAAGACGTATAGAACAAAGATTAATGCAGAGTAGATTAAACCTGTTTTTACACCTGACATTGCTGATTTCGTAGCACTCTTTATATCCCCTGCTCCAATATATTTACCCACTAAGCTTGTTACACCAATTTCAACACCTATCAATGGCATGAAGGAAACATAATCCCAGTTGAACATTATTGTAGAAGCAGTAGCAACAACTTCCCCTTCTGAATGGAAGATAAAAGTTAATGTTGTAAAAGCAGCTAAACATAAGAAATGTTCAATTCCTTGTGGGAAACCGAACCACAGCAATTTCTTCAATATATCCCAATTGAAAGATAACTTTCTATGAGTCTCAAAGCTTTCTCTCACTCTTTTTCCGAAATATACAGATATCAAGATTAAAACACCTATAGCAGAACCAATTATAGTTCCTATTGCAGCACCCTTAATCCCTAATTTAGGCATACCAAATTTACCAAAAATTAAGACATAGTTCAATCCAACATTTGCTATCATTGATGAGACAGCTGCAATCATGACGTATTTTGTCTTTCCTATACCAGAAAAGAAAGAGCTAAAAGCGGTTCTAAGAAGCATGAAGATAGAGCCCCAGAGAAGAATCGATAGATAATCCATTTGCAGATATAATTGTTTCTCAGGTAATCCCATGTTTGCGAAAATCACTTCCGCAATTGGCACCATAATTAATAGAATTGGGTAAGAAGCTAAAGCCATTAATATTGCATGAAAGGTTGTGTTGGCTGACTTGTGTTTTTGCCCAGACCCTAAATATTGAGCAACCAATGCTGTTGAATATCCTATAAGACCTGTGAAGAATATTGCTAAAGTAGTTAAGAATAGTCCTCCTCCAAGAGAAGCATTCATATGATCTGTGCTTAATCTAGATAAGAATATTCTATCTGTGAATGTCATGACTGCATCGCATCCCATAGACACTAACATAGGGAATGCTATTGCTAACATCTCGTAAATACCACCCTTAGGGTGTTTTGAATTATACATTGTTTCCTCTAACATAAAATAATTACTGCCAAACATAAACTTCTAACTATTTCTGCAAGGAATAATTAAATAATTCTTGACTATAAAATCTATTGATACACTTTTATAAAAAACTTTTAGGAGCAGAAATGAAAAAATTAATAATAGTATTAGCAATCATAGCAGTATTGATACTGTTAAGTTACACTTATGTAAAAGGTATCTACAATAACATCGTTGAAAAGGACCAAGGCATCAAATCAGCATGGGGTCAAGTAGAAAACGTTTATCAAAGTAGATTTGATAAGATTCCACAACTAGTTAATGTTGTAAAAGGTTATAAAAACCATGAACAATCTACTTTAATTGCAGTTACTGAAGCTAGAGCTAAAGTTGGTGGAGTAATGAAGATAGACCCTAAAGATATTGGAGATCCTGAAAAACTGAAAGCTTTCCAACAAGCACAAAATTCTTTAGGTGGTGCTTTACAAAGATTAATGGTTGTTCAAGAAAGATATCCTGAATTAAAAGCAAATGAAAACTTCTTAAGACTACAAGATGAGATTTCAGCTACTGAGAATAGCATCAAAATTGAAAGAAGAAGATTCAATGAAGAAGTTAAAAGCTACAATGTGTATATCAAGAAATTCCCTCAAGTTATTTTAGCTAATAGCATGGGTTATACAGAAAAAGCTTACTTCTCAGCTGCTGAAGGGTCTGACAAAGCTCCAGATACAAGTTTTGAGGATAAATAATGGCATTCTTAACTAAAGAAGAATCTAGCAAAGTTTCTGAAGCTATCAAAAAAGCTGAAAGTAAAACTTCAGGGGAAATAGCTGTTGTAATAGCTAAACAAAGCTCAGATTATGCTGTCTATGAATTAACTATTGCTCTCGTTATTGGTGTAGTTTCATTAGTTGCTGGATTAGTTTATTATAATGAAATAGAATCATGTTTAAGTAACATGTTTTGGGAAAGTTCAGCTAGATTAACAGCAAGTGTGATTGGATTAGGTGCTTTTGTGTTAATTACCATATTATATTTCCTATTCAATATACCATTTCTTGATAGACTCATTGTACCTAAGAAAGTTATGACTGAAAAAGTTAAACAACACTCAGAATACAACTTCTTAATCAACGGTGTACACAAAACAAGAGATAGAACAGGTGTTCTTATTTACATCTCTAGACTTGAAAAGCAAGTAAGAATCTTGGCTGATACTGGTATCGCTGAAATATATCCAAATTCATCTTGGCAAAAACAAGTTGATAGAATTGTTCAAGGTATTAAAAGTGATAAGCTTGGAGAAGACTTATCACAAGTGATATTAACTATAGGGGAAGTCCTAACTACAAACTTCCCAATCAAAGATGATGACACTAATGAACTATCTGACAGGGTAAAGGAGATCTAATATGAAAAAACTTATATCAATAATAGCTATTCTCCTTGCGTTTGTTGCTTTATCGGCTATCAATTTTCCTAAATTAAATAGTCAGGTAGTGGATGATGCTAATATCTTTTCTAGTAACCAAGAAAGAGAGCTAGAATCTAAACTTCGTGGCATGTTGAGATCCTCAGATATTGAAGCTGTGGTAGTTTCGGTTAAATCTTTGGAAGGCTATTCTGTAGAAGACTATACTATTCGTTTAGCTGAAGAATGGAAAGTTGGTAGAAAGGATAAAGACAACGGACTTATCTTGCTTATTGCTCCTAATGAGCGTAAAGTTAGAATTGAGGTCGGTTATGGCTTAGAAGCTAATCTTACAGCTGGGCAAGCAGGATATGTTATCAGGTCAAGTATTTTACCTGAACTTAGAAAAGGTGATTATTATCAAGGAACAGTTGCTGGTTTAACTCAGATAAATAATGTCATTACAGGTGAAGAAACTATTACTAAAGCCGACATTAAAAATTCTAGAAAAAAGAAATCACGTGGTTCAGTTATTGGTTACTTAATCTTTTTAATCATAATATCATCATTATTTAGAGGAAGATTATTCCCTCTACTTTTCCTTGGAAGCTTCATGGGCGGAAACCATCGTGGAGGTGGTGGAGGCTTCGGTGGAGGCGGAGGATTCTCTGGTGGAGGTGGTGGCTTCGGAGGCGGTGGAGCTTCAGGAAGCTGGTAAAACCAGTAAGGGTTTCTATGTCATGTAGTGTTGATTTATATCTTATTAAATTATCAGATTATTTGCATTTAGCAGACTCTTTAGCTGAATATCTTTCAGTTAAAGAGCTCTCTATTTGCCAAAATTATAGAGATGAGCAAACTATGCTAAAAAAGAAGATAGCTTATAGCCTTCGAAAAATCATTTTAGCGTCTTTCCTTCATGTTACACCTGATTCGATTAAAAGGCTTGATATTGATAATATAAGTAATGATATGAATCCCATTTTCTATTATAGTACTTCTTACACACAAGACGTGATGGCTTTTGCTCTTTCTCAACAAGAGAATCTTGGACTTGATATAGAAGCAATTGAAGATCTAGATGACTTAGAAGCTATGATGGATCAATATTGTTCAATCTATGAATTAGACTTTCTTGCAAAAGAAGCAGAAGAATTAAAACTTCAATACTTTTATAATATATGGACTGCTAAGGAAGCATTTCTTAAAATGTTAAGAGTTGGTTTAGCTAGAGATTTATCAACTTTAACAGTTAATCAGACTAATTATTCTTTTAATTATCCTGTTTATAAAGTGTTTTATAAAAAAAACCTTGTCAAAAATATTAAAATTGTCAATTTATATATAAGAAAGACAAATTGTATAATTTCTATTTGTAAAGACAGTAATTTTAAGTTGAACTTTAGAACTTTTAATCCTACAAGTTATTTATTGAGGTAAGTTATGGAAAAATATGATTTAAAAGCACGAGTTGATAATGAAGAGTTAGAACTCTACCATACAATTATATCTAATCATACAGACATAGTAAAGATTATTGATAAGCTACCTGTGTGGGTTCTAATATTAAATAACACACGTCAAACAGTATATTATAATGATAAAGTGTTTAGTGATTTAAATCTTTCTTCTCCAAAACAAATCATTGGATTAAGACCTGGTGAATTATTTAAATGCATTTATAGCGACTTAGATGTAAACGGTTGCGGAAACTCTGAATTCTGCAAATACTGTGGAGCACTCAACGCTATTTTAAAGTCTTTTGATGGTGATAAACAAAAAGAGGAATGCCATTTACTTATCGAAAGTAATGGAATAAAAGAAGCTCTTGACTTAGAGGTAACAGCTACTCCAATAAATATTGAAAACAAACCTCTAACCTTGTTTGTAATACAAGATATCAGTGCAGCAAATCGTAAGACTTACCTTGAACGTACTTTCTTACATGATATTGGAAACACCGTTAGTGCTATTATTACAAGTACTGAGCTTATAAAAGAAGAAACTGATATGGAAGAAAAGGAAGAGCTTATCAACATGCTAATTCCTTCAGCTTATCAGCTTCTTGATGAAATCCAAGCACAATCTGAAATTAGAAAAGCAGAGAATCATGATTGGGATCCAAATATTTCTACCAAGTCTTCATATCAACTAATTCAAGAATGCATCAATATTGCTAAGAATTATATTATTGATGAAGATATTGCTTTATCATTTGCTGATAAATGCAAGAATTTTGAAGTAACCACTGAAGTTACTCTCCTCAAAAGAGTAATAATAAATATGCTAAAAAATGCTATCGAAGCATCCGATGGTAATGAAGTTATTCAAGTTTGTTGCCAACAAATAGATGAACTATCTTCAATCTTCTCAGTAAAGAATAATAAGTTCATTCCAGAACATGTAATGAAACAACTCTTCCAAAGATCTTTCTCAACTAAAGGTAAAGGTCGTGGTATCGGAACTTATAGCATGAAGATTCTTGCAGAGAACTACTTAAAAGGTCAAATAAACGTTCAATCAGATGAAGAAAAAGGAACTATATTCTCTGTAATAATTCCTACTGTATTAAAGAAGAAAGCATAAATATTATAAATCAAGTTAAAGATTGATTTAACCTACTTTGGTCCAATAGCATAGAAAAACTACATAGTTGATCTAATCTACTTAAAGAGTTTTCTTATGCTTTTGCTCCTCTTTTAATCCACTAGTTCAGCAGCTATTAGTTCAGCTTGTTTCAATACCGTCTCTGTTGCTAGTTTTTGCATATCTGGTGGATAACCATATTTACGAAGTGTTCTTTTGATAATCACTTTCAATTTAGCTCTCACACTTTCTTTAATAGTCCAGTCTATAGAAGCATTCTGTCTGACTTTCTCGGTAAGTGCTACAGCTAGCTCTCTAAGCTTCTCTTGTAGCATCAATTCTCTTGCACTATCATTGTTGGCTACAGCTGTATAGAAAGCATATTCATAATCAGTTAAGCCCATATTCTTAGCTAGGTCATCAGCTTTGACAATTTCTTTACTCAGATTAATTAGTTCATCAATGACTTCAGCAGCAGTAAGTATCTTGTTCTGATACTTCCTAATGGTATTTTCTAACATTTCCATGAAGGATTTACTATTTACTAAATTCTTCTTAGCCCTAGTTTTAATCTCATCATTTAGAAGTTTTTTAAGGACTTCCATAGCAACATTCTTATGTTGCATATCTCTAAGTTCCTGCAAGAACTCTTCAGATAGTATTGATATATTAGGCTTCTTTATTCCAGCAGCATCAAAGACATCTATTACTTGATCTGTTACTAAGGCTTTATCAATAACCTGTCTAATTGTTGTTTCTAAGTCTTCATCAGATTTCCCATTACTTGTAGTAGAGAATTTAGCTAGGCGAGCCTTGACAGCTTGGAAGAAAGAAACTTCTTCTTTAACATCCATTGCTTGCTCATGAGGTACAGCTATAGCAAATGCCTTTGAGAGAGCTGCTACTTCTTTTATAAATCTATTTTTCCCATCTTCAATGGTCAAGATGTGCTCTTCAGCTCCTAGGATTGTAGACAGCTTTTTAGAAGTATCTGCTTCAAAATATTCTTCATAAGGGAAGCCATGGAACATCTGGGAAAGAACTTCCAACTTTTCTAGCATCAACTGAACTGCTTGTTCTTGTAAGATAGTAGGATCCCCTTTACCTCCAGCATCAGAATAGAAAGAAAGAGCTTGCTTTAAATCAGAAGCTATTCCTAGATAATCTACTATTAATCCGCCTGGTTTATCCTTATAGACTCTATTTACTCTTGCTATAGCCTGCATTAGATTATGCCCTTTCATTGACTTATCTATGTAAAGGGTATGCAAACAAGGAACATCAAAGCCTGTTAGCCACATATCTCTGACAATAACCATCTTTAATTGGTCATTAGGATCTCGCATCCTATCAGCTAGCATCTTTCTTTCTTGCTTTGTTGTATGATGTTTTGCTATCTGAGGACCGTCAGCAGAAGCAGATGTCATTACAACTTTGATAGAACCTTTATCTAAATCATCAGAATGCCAATCTGGATTAAGGGCTACTATTTCATCATATAGTTTCGCTGCTATTCTTCGAGACATACATACAATCATGGCTTTACCAACAAAGACTTCTTGTCTCTGTTCAAAATGACAAACAATATCTTTCGCTATTTTCTTTATTCTATTCTGAGATCCTATCAAAGCTTCTAAGGTTGCCCATTTGGCTTTTAACTGCTCACTTCTACTGTATTCAGCTAATTCTTCATCAACCTCTTGAATTAACTTCTTACCCTCTTCAGTCATGGCTATTTTAGCTAATCTACTTTCATAATAGATTTTAACAGTTGCTCCATCCTCTACTGCCTGTGCAATGTCATAAACATCAATATAGTTACCAAAGACAGCTGGAGTATTAATATCATTACTTTCAATAGGTGTACCTGTAAAGCCTATGTAGCTGGCATTAGGAAGAGCATCTCGCATATACTTGGCAAAGCCATAAACTATCTTCTTGCCAATCACATTACCAACAGAATCTTTTTCATCAACTGTTTTAGGCTTGAATCCATACTGGGTTCTATGAGCTTCGTCTGCAATAACCACAATGTTATCTCTTTCTGATAAGGTTTCATAAACATTTCCATCTTCCGGTTGGAACTTCTGAATAGTAGAGAAGATTACTCCACCTGAAGCTACTTTCAAATACTCTTTTAAGACTTGTCTGTTATCTGCCTGCTTGGGAACTTGTCGCAATAACTGAGTGCAAGAAGCAAAGGTATCAAAGAGCTGATCATCAAGATCATTTCTATCTGTTATTATTAGAATAGTTGGATTGTTCAATGCTAAAACTATCTTACCTGTATAAAATACCATAGAAAGAGATTTACCAGAACCCTGTGTATGCCAAACGACACCACTCTTTCTATCCCCAAGCTTTTGCTGTGATACTCCCACAACACCATAAGATTCGGGAGATTCTTCCCATTTATCTAAGTCCCCTTTAGGGGATTTAGGGGCTAGGGATTTAGGGGCTAGGGATTTAGGGGCTAGGGAATTTGCAGCCCTTAAAGTAGATTGAACTGCCCTGTTAACAGCATAATACTGGTGGTATGCTGCCATCTTTTTAATTGTAGTAATGGTCGTAATGCCTGTCTTTGCATCTTCTTTCTTAGATTTCTCAAAAACAATAAAATGTCTTATCAAGTCTAATAAGGTTTCTTTATTTAGCATTCCCTTGATAAGTATTTCTAACTGACTTAGCAGATTAGAAGCCTCTTCCTTGCCATCTGCTGACCTCCAAGCCATAAAACGTGTAAATCCAGCAGATAAAGACCCTGCCTTTGCTTCCAAGCCATCAGAAACTATCATAAAGCCATTATAAGTAAATAGACTAGGAATTGTGCTTTTATAAGTCTGCAACTGCCGATAAGCAGATCTTACACTAGCATTTTCATCAGCAGGATTTTTAAGCTCTATCACCACTAAAGGAAGACCATTTACAAATAGAATTACGTCAGGTCTTTTGGCTCCTAAATCCCCTAAATGGGACTTGTATTTTACTGTGAATTGATTAGCTACCACAAAATCATTGTTTTCAGGATTAGCAAAGTCTATTAAATTTACTAAATCACCCCTTGAATGATTATCAAGCTGATATACTACCTTAATCCCCTCGGTTAACATCCTATGAAATTCTTCATTGTTGCTAATTAAATCAGGTGAATTTATCCTTTGAATCTCTTTTATTGCTTCTTCCAATACCTCTTTCGCTAAGTGAGGATTAATCCTTTCAGTTGCTTCTCTTAACCTATCCAAGAGTAACACCTGTTCATAACTTTCTCTTTCAGCTCTACTTGAATCTGGTCCAATGTCTGGTCCGTAAATGTATCGGTATCCTAATCTTTCTAACAACTTTATGCTAAAAGTTTCTATGGTTGATTCGGTTAGTTTAGTCATAGATAACTCTTATTTATGTGTGTTCTCAAATTGGATTTTCCAGATAGAAGTAGCATTTTTAGCCATCCATTGTTGGCGACTTACAATTTCATCTGGACCCCAATCATCATAATATTTTGCAACACCAGATGTAGTTTTGAACATAGATTCTTTTAAAATATCTTTTTTTTCAGTGTAAGGTAAATTTTGAATATCATTGTTTTTCCCTTTTTCTAAAAGAGAAAGATTCCCTAATCTATATTTGTATTTATCAATAATATTATCATCTATATCCCAACTATCATCTGGGTTTTGTGGTAATATGTGTTCTATTGTATTCGTTTCACTTGTAAAATCATATGCCACATTAGCTACACAATTCTCTAAACTGATTAAAATATATTTTATGACCTTTCTATTTCTAGAGTTGTTTCTTAATTCTTTATTAGTAAAACTAATTTTAAACTCATCATCTGATGGATATATTTCTTTAAAATCAGATAAACTAAAATCACCTGTATTTTCGATAGAAACTGCAATTTTATTAAATACGCCCTCTTGGTCATTTGGATTTAATCCACCAATGATATTATAACGCATATATATTACAGTAGTAATTCTTAGTATTTTTTTGAAGTCATCCTCATCTAGCTTATTGTAAGCAGATATTAACAAAGAAATTGGTTGTTTTGCTCCAAATATTTTTAGTTCAGTTAAACTTTTTACAATTTCTTTCTTACCTTGCCATAATTCATCATTAGGGTTTTGAAGAGCTACAAATATATCAGCTTTTTCTACTAAATCTCTTAACAATTCGAAAACATCTTTTTTAGTGGAAATGTTTCTTTTAATAACCTTAAAAAGATCATTCTTCCTAACAGTTTTATTTTTACTATTCCAATAGTAGCGTAAATATTCTTGTATCTTTAAGTTACCTAATTTTGTAAAGATTTGCTCCCAATATAACTCAAGTTGTGTAAAATCTTCCCTATGAGCCCCAACTGGATCAGTGTCAACAGTCGAAAATAAGTAGTTTTTTAGTAAATCTGAAGAAGATAATTGCACTCCTCGAGCATTAAGAGTTTCGAATACCTTATATGCATTAAGCTCGTCTCCTACAGTAATTACAGTAAAGAATAATTGATCTACAATTTTATCTATAAATTTAGTTAACTCTTGACCTGTTTTAAAATGAGATAACCTCTTAGAAAACCATTCAAAACAAGCTCGCATAAGTTTTTCAGAAGAGTTTGTCCCTCTTTGTGGTATTTTTTCAAGAGGAACAATATAAGCTCTGTAAAACTTATCGTTATTGTGATTGAGTTTAAGTTTATTCTGAGGTACTAATGTAACTGGATCAAGATAACCAATATAACTATTCTGGAGTTGTTCTCTACGTTTTCTATTACTTTCAGGGTCAACACCTTTTTCTTCAAGTTCCTTGAGATGTTTTAATGTCGCTATAATTAATAATGACATTGTTGTAATTCTTTGCTGACCATCGATTATTTTATGTTGTTTATTATCCTTAGTTTGCAGAACTAAATATCCCATATAATGATATTTTTCTGTTCCCTTATATAAATCATCTAAATCTTGCCATAAATCATCCCAGTTTTCTGTCTCCCATGAATAATCACGTTGAAATTTTGGTACAACATAGGTTAAACCATTTCCTAGTATTTTCCGAAAGGTTAAAGTCGAAGTATCTCTGATTCCATCCATTTTAAAGCCCCTTTCTCTTTTGATTTGTTTCTCTATATATTCTCACTTCTCCACTCATTAGTTTTGGTAATAAACCTTTTCTAAGATTGATAAGTGTATTGATTTCTTTCGTATTAATAATGATTTTTAAATCTAGTTGATTAACTTCATTTTGAAACTTATCAATTATATTTATACTTGGAATAGTAACTTTAAGCTCCGATAAATCCTTTTTATTTATTGAACCAAATACTGTTCCTTCATCATTAAACTTTCCTATTTCATGTAATAATGACCTAAGTTTGTAATAGCAATAGGTATAGTATTTTGGGTTATCTTTATAACGCAACCTAGCCACTCCACGACCTATACAGCACCTTTCTTCTGACATATTTAGAGCTCCTACAGGTGCACGAACACTAACCAATGTATCAAACTGCTCAGCTATTCTTTTAGGTTCAACAGTAAATACTCTTCTTTTGGGAAACCTGAAACCAAAATCAGCATTACCTTGATACATTGGAATACCTATTCCACTCTTGTTAAATGAAGTTCCCTGTGGTGATTGCCCCATTAAAACATCAAATTCATTCCCTAATTTTCCCTCTTCCCAACTCTCATCTCTCTCCTCAATAAACCACTGCCTAAATAGTGTTTCAGCCATCTCTTCTAAAGTCTTGTTCTGTCTGTGAAGTAAATCTATCTTATCATCTAAACTAGATAATACTTCTGCTATGGCTTTTTGCTCGGGAAGGGGTGGTAACATAAAAGATTGATCATAAACAGTATTCCTATTTAATCCTGGGACAGCACTATCACTATTCAAATCATTTAATCCTAAAGTTTGTAAAAGATAATACATAAAATTAAAATTGAATTTTTCATCATTAGCTAAAATATAATAAACTGTATCAATACAGTAAAAAGGTGATTCAGATTTATAAACGGTCCCAATTGTGCCTTTTCTACCTACAATTATCCCCCTAGAATTGACTAAAGGTTCATTATGATAACCTGTTATACCGGCTGAACTATAAACAGGAATATCGCCTATAATTCGTTTATTAGCAACTAAACTTTTCCCATAATATAAATTAATGATTTCACCAAGCTTAACCTCTTTCCACTCCTCTTTTCTTTGAAAGATAACTTTTCCTTTTGTTTGGATATGTTTTTTAAGTTCAGGAGATTGAATAGTATTATAGGCTATAATATCGAAGAAGAAGGGTAAGTAAGTTTCTTCTTCCAAGTGATCTTTAATTTTTGCAGAGAGGAGTAAATCACATTTTTCGCCTATGAGAGCGATATCCACATCGGAAGCTTCTTTAAAGGTGTTTATAGCACGAGAGCCGAAGATTATAGCTTTATCTACTTCTTGATAGGAAGAGATGATTGCTATAATTTCTTGCACTTGCTTTTCTGTTAATCCGTATTTCATAGTTCTTTTTTTAAGCTATGGTAGAGGTCTCTAGTGATGGGATAGAAATCATTTATTACAAAGTTTAAAGTTTGCAGGAGAATTTTCTCGTCATAGATATGGCTTGTTAGGTTTCTAAGTTGGAGAGCTTGCATCCAGGATTCAGCATCAGTTATCAGTTCATCTTGAAAGGCTTGTCTAATAGCCTGTTTTCCATTTTTTACATTATCATAGCCTTGGTTCTCTAGATAATCTTTGATTACTTTCCATGATAACTCAATTAGCATTTCAAAACGTTGGATTATCCCTTCTTTTTCTAATTTACTAAAGGATTCAATATCTTTTTGAGCAACTTCATCTAAGAGAAGGAAGGCTTTTTCAAAGTTTTGAAAGCGTTGTTTCCAGCGAATATCGTTATTCATTTATAGCTCCTATAACTAATTTTAGTTAATAGTTCTTTATGTTTAGTGGTCACAATTTGTGACCAGTTATAAGTTAATTATTATTTTCATCCTCAGGCATCTTTACTTTTGCTAAATTCTCTAAGATTCTCTTATTAAGTTCATCTTCTTCTTTTAACTGCTCTAGAAATTCAGCTTTTAGTTTAGTAAATCTTTCTACAAAATCAAAATCATCATCTTCTTCAGCAAGTCCTACATAACGACCTGGAGTGAGAACATAATCAAGTTCTTTAACTTGATCTATGCTTGCAGATTTACAAAAGCCAGGAATATCACAATAAAGCCCAGCCCCTAAATCCCCTAAAGGGGACTTTAAAGAAGATCCTAAATCCCCTAAAGGGGACTTTAAAGAAGATCCTAAATCCCCTAAAGGGGTCTTTAAAGAAGATCCTAAATCCCCTAAAGGGGACTTAAAAGGGGACTTTGAAGAAGGTTTTAAAAGTTCTTTTTTGATTTTATCTACAACTGTTTTCAGACTGTTTAAAACTTCTTCGTTACTAAAGCGAATAACTTTATATCCATGTTTTTCTAGTACTTGAGTTCTTTCAGCATCTGCTTCTTGTTGCTTTTCATGAATTTTTCCATCAACTTCAATAATTAAGGATTTTTCAAGGCTACAGAAATCTACAATATAGCGATTTATCACATGCTGTTGTCTAAATTTCACACCAAGCTGCTTATTTCTTAATTGCTCCCATAAAACACTTTCTGCTACAGTTGGATTATTACGCATTTCAATTGCCTTTTCTTTCATTATACTATACAAAGCAGGATCAGCTGAATTAATAACTGATGGCTTTAGTCTTCCAAAGTCCCCTTTAAAGCCCTCTTTCTCAAAGTCCCCTTTAGGGGATTTAGGGGCTGCCCTCTTCCACTTTCTATAAGTTTCGGCAATTTCCAGTATGTCTTCATGTGATAATTCTTTAGTTCTGCGATTGATTAAGTGCCCCATATTACGGGCATCAATAAAGAGGATTCTTCCTCTCAAGTCCCCTTTCTTAAAGTCCCCTTTAGGGGATTTAGGGGCTTGGGATTTAGGGGCTTGGGATTTAGGGGCTTGGGATTTAGGGGCTTGGGATTTAGGGGCTGGCCTTTTCCTCACAAACCAAAGAGACGCAGGTATTTGAGTATTTAAGAATAGTTTAGCAGGTAGATTAACCACGCACTCAATCAAGCCAGCTTCGATAAGTTCTTTTCTGATATCACCTTCCCCAGAAGTTTTGGAAGTAAGTGAGCCTTTAGCTAGGACAAATCCTGCTAAGCCATTAGGTGCGAGATGATAGATAAAGTGTTGAATCCAAGCATAGTTAGCATTTCCAGCAGGAGGTGTACCATATTTCCAGCGACCATCATTGCTTAGTAATTCTCCGCTCCAATCACTTACATTAAAAGGGGGATTGGCTATAATATAGTCAGCTTTTAAATCCTTATGAGCATCATTTAAAAAAGAACCTTCATTATTCCATTTGACCTGAGAAGAATCAATTCCTCTGATAGCTAGGTTCATTTTGCAAAGTCGCCAGGTTGTTTGATTACTTTCTTGTCCATAGATAGAAATATCGTTTATTTTGCCTTGATGTTGGGAAATGAATTTATCTGATTGAACAAACATACCACCAGAACCACAGCAAGGGTCAAAGACTCTACCTTTGTAGGGTTCAAGCATTTCGACTAGGAGTTCAACAACAGACCTTGGAGTATAGAATTGTCCTCCTTTTTTACCTTCTGCTAAAGCAAATTCTCCTAAAAAATACTCAAAAACATGTCCTAAAACATCAGCACTTCTTGATTTTGCATCTCCTAAAGCTATATTACCGATTAAATCTATTAGTTCACCTAATTTTGTTGGATCTAAGTTCTGTCTGGCATAAACTTTTGGAAGAACTCCTTTAAGGGAGGAGTTTTCTTTTTCAATAGCATCCATAGCATCATCAACTATCTTGCCTATTGTTGGGTCTTTTGCACTTGCTAAGAGATAGTTCCATCGTGCTTTGCTAGGAACAAAGAAGACATTTTCAGCCTTGTATTCATCCCTATCTTCAGGATCAGCTCCTTCATATTCACCTTGACCAGCAAGTAATTTTTCATACAATTCTTCAAAAGCATCGGATATATATTTTAGGAAGACCAGTCCAAGAACAACATGTTTATATTCTGCTGCATCAATATTCTTTCTAAGCTTATCAGCAGATTTCCATAATTGTTTTTCGATTGCTTCTTCTTTAATCTCTTTCTTTTTAGCCATAACTTCTCCTTTTCTTAATAATGAATCTCTGCTATTATTTATATTAATTTCAGAATAAAAGCAGATTAGAGAATCATTATCAGTAGCTTATTTGCTATCAAACCCAGATATAATGATAAGCTTACAATATACATTTTATATGTCAAGTAAATAAGGCTTATTCTCTGGGTAGCTATTAGTCAAAACTTACTAGCCTCCTGCATTAAATTGCGATTTAATGCAGGAGGCTAGGTAGTTTCCAGTTAAAATTCAATCATGAAGACTTATATTTTTTAAGATAAATTAGAAAAATACCTCTCTTGAACAAATAAGATAAATTACTCTTTATTATTGAGCATTCTTTTGGAGATAACACTTGATATATCTTTTACCCATGGATTTTTTAGAACTGTCATATGAGAGCCTTTGACCGTGAACTTATTGTAATCTTTAACAATTCCAGGCCATCCATAACGAGGGTCAGGGATGATACCTTCTAATCTTTCTTCTGCAAGGAAGAGATTTATTTTGCCATTATAATTTGACATCTTATAATTGTTTAAGGCATTGATATTACTTCTATAGATTCTTTTTAGTTTTTCCAATTCTTCTTGGGATTTCTCGCCAATGGTTGAGGTTAAGTTTTCAACAAAATCATCTTCCAGAACCTTATGAATATCAGCCACATACTTAAGTTTGAATTGGATATATTCTTTCCAGAAAGATGGTCCTAATAAGATAGCATTAACTATTCTTCTAGTTAAATACCTTAACTTCTTAAATTTGGAATTAGGCCTTCCCCAGGTTTCAAAGAGATAAACATCAGCAATCTCTTCACCTCTCTTCTTAAGTTCAACAGATATTTCATAAGCTAGGACTCCCCCATAACACCAGCCACCAATAAAGTATGGTCCTTGAGGGCACATTTCAAGAATCTTATCCACATAGCAGGCAACCATTTCAGGAATAGAAGAGTGACATTCACCTGATAAACCTTTAGATTGAATGCCATAAACTGGAATTCTCTTATCTAAATTATGGATTAAATTCACATAGCCGAGGACATCACCTGGGGTGGTGTGTGTTAAGAATAGAGGACTATAATCCTTGTTACCTTTCTGTAAGACAGTGATAACTTCATTGCTAAAGTTAACATCTCTTTCTATTTCCTGTGATAATTCTCTAACAGTAGGATTCTGGTAGAGTTGAGCAGAGTTTAATTTTATTCCTAAAGACTTTTCTATTGAAACAATTAGTTCAATAGCATTTAGGGAGTCTCCCCCATTATCAAAGAAGTTATCAGTAAAAGTAATCTCTTTCTTTAATATATGCTGAAAAATTGGAAGCAGATTTATTTCAGTAATGTTTAGAGCTTGCTTGTCCTCAACAATGCTTTCTGGTATTTCAACAGGAAGTCTCTTCTTATCAATCTTACCATTAGTAGTTAAAGGAATGCTGTCTAACTTAACAAAGAAATTTGGTTTCATGTAGGAAGGTAAATGTTCTTGGGCTGTAGTAGAAAATTCTTGCTCTGTAATATTGTGATTAGCTACATAATACAAGAATATTTTATATACTTCTTTAGCGACTTCTTTTATATCTGCAACAACTTCTTTTAGAGGAAGGTTTTTAGCAAAAGCAGATTCAATTTCACTCAGTTCTATTCTAAAGCCATTTAACTTTATTTGATTATCATTCCTACCAAGAAACTTAATCTTGCCATCATCTCTGAATAAACCATAGTCACCAGAATTATATATGTATCCTAAACTACTATGATTAAAGAACTTTTCCTTGGTCATTTCAGGATTATATAAGTAGCCTTGTGAAAGGCCATTTCCCCCAATATAAATATCCCCTGCTATACCTATAGGCAAGTCATTCATGAATCTATCTAGAATCCAAAGCTGGGTATTAGGAATAGTCTTACCTATTGTATCATCAACGCCTTCATCAGTTGAGGCAATGATAGTAGCTTCAGTTGGGCCGTAGGTATTAAATAGTTTAACCTTGCCTGATGTATGTTGCAGCCAATGACTATATATCTCAGCTGAAGCTTTTTCCCCTCCAATAATCACAAGCTTTAGACATTGTGGTAGAGTGTGTTCAGGAAGAGCTTTAGCTATTTGATGCCAAAAGGCTGTAGGCAAATCTACTATTGAAATATTGTTATTTTCAACAAAAGAATAAAAAGCACTGGCAGATTTATTTGTTTCCTCATCCCTCAGGACTAAGCAAGCTCCAGCTAACCAAGTTGGGAAAATCTCTTCAACAGAAATATCAAAACTTACTGAGGCAAACTGTAAAACTCTATCATTATTAGAAGTCCCATAGATGCTATTAGCTACAAGATTGTGATTCACTAGATTAGCATGGCTAATCTTAACGCCTTTAGGTTTACCTGTAGAGCCTGAAGTATAGATTACATAGGCAATACTTTCTGGTGAAATAGTGATTTCGACCTTGCTGCTATCAGACTTATAGCTTTCTATCTCTTCAAAGTAGAGAATATTCTCGATGTTGGCAATTGAATGGCTTCTATTCATAAACATTGTTTTTGTTTGGGAATCTTCTAAGATATGTTCTATTCTTTCTTTTGGATAATTAGGATCTATTGGAAGATAAGCATTACCACTTTTGAGAATTGCTAGTATGCTAACAAATACATCAATAGACCTATTAGAATATATGGCTATGATGTTACCGCTTCCCACTAAGTTATAAAGGTAATTAGCTAATGCTTGACTCTCTTTATCTAGGTCGTTGTATGATAGAATACTTGAGCCATATTCTAGGGCAAATCTTTCACTATGTAAGCTAACACTTTCTTTGAATAAATCTATATATGATTTATTCTGGTCCACAGCAAGCTCAACAGAGTTCCATTCTTTGATTCTTTTCCTTTCTCTATCAGAAATTAAGTCAATATCCTTCAAAGCTAGATTGCTATTAACTTCTTCTTTGAAGATAGTAAATATTTGTTCATAATCAAAGAGCTCAAAGGTCTGTAGCTTCTCTATCCTATCTGCTATATCTCTATACCTATAGGCAAGATCGAGTAAATAGCTTTGCTTCTTTTTAAGTCTCTTTAAAACTTTTGTAATATTAGCTATATTATCATTTATGGATCTATCAAAATCTATCTTAAATGAAGCAGGAATAACATTAGCGATTAGCTTATCTTGACTGTTAACAGTTATAGGAAGAGAGAAGATTTCTTGAGTTGACAGTCTTGCCAAGAAAGAAATATATAAAGCTAATTCTGGATTATCCATATTCAATACAGAAGAAGAATCAGTTTTATTGTAGGACGATTTAGGAAGCTCTATCTCTTGATAATTAGCCACTTGCTTAAGCCAAAAACTCTCTGCTTTTACAAGTTCTAAGTATTGTAAAAAGTCTTCTTCTCTAATTGTCTCTATTTGGTAAGAGTCAGCTAATTCATTAAGATTGCTTTTACTTCCATCAAGCTTAAGTAATTCATCTATGATAACTTGTCCATCATGAAGATTAAGGATTAGCTTTTCATTATCTTTTTGCAATCTACCAATGTCTTTAGTCTTTTTCTTATTAAAGGAGCAAGATTTGATAATATAATATGCAAAGCCGATTTTAATTCTAAGGCTAGCTACTTCATTATTATTATCGCCAAAGTTAGAAGCCCGGTAATATCGTTCAACTAAATCAATATTACTTTCTATATCAAGTAAGTAGTTGTTTCTTTCACGCTTATGTATAGCAAAATATGTTCGTTGAGATTCATCTTGTTGAATACCTTCAATTTGATTACTATCAAGAAGATTTACAAGTTCTTTGAAAGCTTCAATCGCTGCATCGTAGCATTTAGCATTTAGCAGATTAGAGGTATCTCCATCTTCAATCTTGACTTTCTTTTGGACAAGAATATTACCTGTATCAATTCCTTGATCAACCTTATGCCAGCTTATTCCATGTTCTTTCTCATCATTAATTATAGCCCAGTAAGTAGCATAAACACCTGCATATTTTGGTAATAAAGAGTCATGATAGTTGATAGTCATCTTTGTAGGTAAAGCTAGTATTTTCCTATCAAGAATTATACCATTAACAATACTAAATAGGTAATCAAATTTATATGCTTCAAGTAAAGAAATTATAGCTTTTTTAGAGAGGTCTGCACTATATATACCTTTGCTCTTTGCCCATTGTTGAACTTGAGCATTAGGGGAAATTAGTCCATAAATATGATAGTTGTTTCTTAGTAATTCTTCAGCACAGAGAATACCTAATGATGTTTCAGTTATGATAAAGCAAGTTCTTGTATTTTGAAAACTTCTCTCACTAGGTAAGTTATCAGCATAAGTACAGAATAAATCCTTTATTTCTAGCGCTTGTTCTTTATTATATATATCTGGATTATATTCTAGCCAGCATTCTAAACCAGAGGTAACTTCTTCTATATTTAATGTAATGTCTGATTTAGAGGAATCAGAACCTATCTCTCTTTGATTCTTAATAACTGGATTATCTCCATCAGAATGCCAATTTTGTAGTACAAGAATTGCTTGGAATAGCTGTGTTCTTGAAACATCATGAGGAAGATTAAGAGATTGCACCACTTTACCAAACGATAAATCACTATGCCCTAGGGCATCTATGAAGTTTCTATTTACTTGCTTGAGATTATCTAAAAAGCTCCCATCAGTTAATCTAGTCCTAATCGCTATCATGTTTGTGTAATAGCCAATCATTTGCTCTTCGGAACTATTCTTTCTATGTGCAAATGGAGAGCCGACTACAATATCATTGCTATGTGATAATTCAGCAAGAACGTACTTGTATATAGTTAGAAGCAATGCACCAAATGTTACAGAGTTTTCCTTAGCATAATCTTTTAGTTTTTGAGATGTCTTATTGTCTAGGTTAAACCACTCTCTTTTTCCTTTATAAGTAAGTAATTGAGGCCTATCATAGCAATCAAATAGATGTAAATTAGGTCCTAGCACTTCAAATCTATCTTTCCAAAATTCCTTCTCGCTTCTTTCCAAGTCTTCAGCTAGTTTATAAGAATTCACATAATCTATGTTCTGGAATAGATTGCTTGAATCAGACGCAGTATTTGTATCTAATTGCTTATAAGCTTTCTCTATTTCTTCAAGAAGAACTTTCATTGACCAGCCATCAAAGATAATATGATGAATAACCATTATCAAGAACTTCTTATTTCCAAGTCTAATAAATTGTAGTTTATACAATGGATAATTAGAGACATCAATCTTAATGTCCTGAATCTCGATAATCTTCTTATGATATTCTTGATAATCTGCTACATCAATCACTTCTATGGATAGTTTCTTATGAGCAAGAAGCTTTTGATAAAACTTACCCCCATCTTCAATAAATACAGATGAAAATGCTTCATACTTTTGGAATATATTATTAAAGATATGCTGAGCAAGGTCAAATTCTATACCACTATTGAGTTCAAACTCCACAACAATATTATGGCTTTTCTTAGAGCTATCCAATTTGTCTAAAATAAGTAGTTCATTTTGTGTATCTGAGAGAGGATAAAGATCTCTATTTCTGGGAATAAGAATATTTATTTCTTCTTTGCCCTCTATTCTATCAGCTATAAGTGATTGTTGTTCTATAGTCGGATGCTTCATGAATTGTGGCAATGAAATCTTGTAGCCTATTTTGTTGAGTTGATTAACAACTTGTGCTGCTTTTAGAGAATGTCCACCAATATAAAAAAAGTTATCTTCAATACTAATTGATTCTACTTTTAAGAAGAGCTTCCACACTTGTAATATCTCTTTTTGAGAATCAGTCTTAGGAGCAATTACCGCTCTTTCATTTATGGAAAAGTCTTCTTGTGCTAAAGCTGACCTATCAACCTTTTTATTATCTGTTAAAGGGAAAGCATTCATTTCCTTGAAAAATAAAGGTACCATATATTCAGGAAGTTCTTTTTGACATCTTTCTAAGATCTTTTGAGAATTAATTTCTTTATTTTCCTCAGTTATATAAAAACAGACTAAATACTTATCATTACCTTGACCTAAAGCTAAGACGATAGTTTGCTTAATGCCCGAAATCCTCAGGATTACATTCTCTATTTCAGTTAGCTCTATTCTCAAACCTCTAATCTTAACCTGGAAATCGATTCTATTGATAAATTCAATTCTTCCATCTGCTATTTCTCGAACTAAATCTCCAGTTCTGTATATTACTTCTTCCCCATAACTATGATTAATCTCAGAATCTCTTATAAAAGCTTTTTCTGTTTGCTCAGGTAACTTCCAATAGCCATTCCCTACACTATCTCCAGCTATGTATAGTTCCCCTTCGTCTCCTTTAGCAACTTCTTTCTGCTGTTGATCTAAGATATAAAGTCTAGTGTTTATTGTTGCTTTACCAATTGTAATGGGGCCATCATATCCAAGAGGATAAGCATCAAGCACTGTAATACAAGCACATTCTGTAGGTCCATAAACATTAACAATCTGAGCAGGAAAATCTTTTGGGGGAAGTCTTTTAAGAGCATCGCCACCTAAGTGTAGATATTTAAGTTTGGCGTTTGGAGGAAACTTCTGATCAAACAACATCTCAGCTATAGGGGTCACAAGAAGAGTCTCTCTAATCTCATTATCTACCAACCAGTCTCTTAATTTATCTGCTTGTAGTAATATCTCTTCAGGAGTAAAGAATAGACTTCCTCCTGAAAGCAAAGTATACCAAATTTCTGTAGTGGAAGCATCAAAACCCAGCCTTGCATTTTGAGTCATTCTAAAATTACCCATCATAGGTTTAAACTGTTGCTGGAAGTGTTTAACTAAATTATTGACACCACGATGATTTACCATTACCCCTTTGGGTTTACCAGTTGAACCAGATGTAAAAAGAATATATATATTTGCTAAAGGATTATCTTGAGATTTTTGTAGGTCTGTTGAGGATGATGCCTCTACTTGAGGAGAATCAATTTCAATAGAATCAACACTAAAATGTTTGGCAGCTTCCTTGAAGTCAGGTCCCTGCCCCAAGACAATTTGACTTTCTGTTTCTGCAATGATATAATTTAATCTATCAATTGGATAATCAGGATCTAGAGGCACATAAAAACAGCCAAGTTTCAGTATAGCGATTATTGAGATAATGTAGTTACTATCTCTTCTAGCCCAAACAGTTATCGGAGTGCCTTCTTTAACACCCTTATCTTTCATAAAGTGAGCCAACTGATTACTTAATTCATCAAGCTCCTTATATGTTAAACTTCTCTTGTTATCCTTTACTGCTAGTACTTGTGGGTACTGGCTAGCTATCTTTTGAAATACCTCTGATATCATCATATAGTAATCCCTATTTCCATATTTAGCGTTATTTTATAAATAGCTTAAGAAATGTTTAAGTGTCAACACTTTTTTACATTATTAGCTCTAGTCTCCTTCATTAAATTAGCTTTTAATGCGTGGGCTAGCAATTTTCAAGTGGAATGACTAATCATATCTTGACTCTTTAAATAAATTAATCAGACTAGTCAATATGAAAATATATCACGTAAATTCATTTATTGGTAAAGGATTTAATGGAAATCCTGCTGGTCTTGTAATCATGAATCAAAATCTTGATTATATTGAAATGCTTGCAATAGCTAAAGAAGTTGGCTATTCAGAAACAGCATTTCTTTTACAAGAAGAAAATAACAGGAATTATTTGAGATGGTTCACTCCTCAAACAGAAGTAGGATTATGTGGTCATGCTACTTTAGCAACTGCTCATGTCTTTTTTCAAGAAAACAAATCTGATAAAGTTGAGTTTGAAACAAAATACGGAGTTATAGAATGTTCTAGAATCAATGATTCTATATCCATGAACTTTGCTTCAGATAGAATAATTACTTGTTGCAAAGATTTTGATTTATCCCCTCTTAAAATTCATAAAGCAGATATTGTAGATGTATTCTGGGCTGAAAAGAATTGTTATTTAAATGTCGTTGTAAATCCAGAATATAACATAAGAAAGATTGAACCTCTTGCAGATAAATTATTAGAGCTTTCACAATATTTTCCTTCTATAAGTGGCTTGATGATTTCCCAGCAAGCGGAAGATAGTGATGGTCAAAAATGTGTTAACAGTCGTTTCTTTGATCCTTGGGAAGGAATCTTAGAAGATCCAGTAACAGGTTCAGCTCATGTAGCCATGGCTAACTATTGGTTTGAGAAGTTAACTTGTAATAGATTTATTGGGAAACAACTTTCACCAAGAGGAGGAATTATGCAGGTTGTAAAAGCTATTGACAAAGTTGAATTAATAGGTAAAGCTGACATAAAGAAGATTGTTTTAAATCTGAAAAATTAACATAAGATTATAATTAAAAGGTTAAGAAATGAGTAATTTAGAGGCAATTATATCTAATGGTCTAGAGGGCAAAAGAATTGAGTTCAAAGAAAAATTCCCAACTGACAATAAAATAGCAAAAACAGCCATAGCATTTAGCAATGGTGTTGGAGGTAAAATCATTGTTGGAGTTAATGACTTATCAAAAGAAATAGTCGGTATTGCTGATAAAGAGATTTTTAAATTAGAAGAGAAAATTTCTCAATCAATCTTTGATAACTGCTATCCTACAATAAGTCCCGAAATAACAATACATTCAATCAATAATAAAAATCTATTAGCAGTTACAATTTATCCAGGTAGTGATCTACCTTACTTTCTTAAATCAAAAGGAAAACAAAATGGAACTTATATAAGAGTGGGCTCATCCAATCGTGTTGCTACAATTGAAATTATAAATCAATTAGAAAGACAAAAACGCAATATATCCTTTGATTCTCTTCCAATATTTGGTTTTAATGAAGATTTACCTCCTTTAAATGGATTTGTAAAGTTTTATAAAGATAAAGCAAAAAGAGACCTTTCTCAAGGCGATTTCAAATCAATGGAATTACTTAAAGAAGAGCCTGGAGAACTTTACCCTACCAATGCTATGCTTTTGTTAGCAGAAAAAGAAGTCAGAAAAGCTTATTTCCCTTATGCTCAAATTGAATGTGCCAGATTCAAAGGGACAACTACTTCTGAGATTATTGATCAAATTTCATGTGAATCACCTATAATACTTCAAGCAGAAGAGGCAATAAAATTTATCAAAAGAAACATTGCTAAGCAATCAACGATAGGTGAGATTTATCGATCAGATAAATGGGAGTACCCAATTGAGGCAATCAGAGAAGCAGTTATAAATGCTGTTATTCACAGAGATTATTCTATAACTGGAAGCGATATCAAAATAGCAATCTATGATGATATGCTTGAAATTACTAGTCCAGGTTCATTAATGCCTTCTTTTGACCTAAACAATATATCAAATAATCCATCTGAAATCAGAAATAAAGTTTTAGCACCAATATTCAAAGAATGTAATCTCATTGAAAAATGGGGATCAGGATTTAAAAAAATACTTGAGCAAATGGATAAATACCCTGAACTTGAGTTAAGAATTTCTGAGCCTTCTAACACAACACAAATTCAGTTTGTTAAAAAGAGCTTTTTGGAAGAGTCGAGAACCTTCCCAATAAATAATTTGGCGGATGAAACAGACAATATGGCGGATATAATGACGGATAAGACAAATGATTTGGCGGATAAAATATTATTCGTTATTGCACAAGATAATTACATTACCATACAGAGTATTGCTGATAAAGTTGCTTCTTCAAAGAGAACAATAGAACGTTATATTAAGAAAATGCAAGAAAGCAATACTTTAACAAGGATAGGACCCAAAAAAGGTGGATATTGGAAAATCAATTAACTGAAGTCTATACAAAACAAATTATATCACCAGAAGAAATTAAATTTTTTAGTTTAATGCAGGTCGTAAAAGCTATTGACAAAGTTGAATTAATAGGTAAAGCTGACATAAAGTTATTTAACAAGATTTAAGTAGGTAAAAATGGCAACAAAAGCTCAAAAATTTAGATTAGGTGTTTTTTTGACTTCTGGCGTATTAATTATCTTAGTATCACTAGTTGTGATTGCTGGAGGTAAGTTATCTCAAAAAAGAGATACTTATTATATCAAGTTCCAAGATGAATCCATTAGTGGATTAGATGTTGGCGGTAAAGTAAATTATCACGGTATATCTGTAGGAAGAGTAGAAGATATAAAAATATCTGAAAAAGATGTCACTTCCATTGTTGTTACAATCAGTGTAGATGGAGGAACCCCAATCAAGAATGATGTTTCTGCAGTTCTATCACCTGTAGGAATTACAGGGTTGAATGCTATTGAGCTTAAAGGTGGTTCGAATGAATCAGATTTAATGCCTGTAGAATCTTATATCCGAGTAGAGCAATCAGCTTTAGGATCTATTACCAACAAAGCTGTTTCAATAACTGAGCAATTAGATCTACTAATTAAAAGTTTAAATAAGCTAGCTGATTCTAATAATATTGACAATATTTCATCGATAATTCAGAATTTAGATGATATACTAACTGAAAATAGGTCTTCTTTAGAAGGGACAATGCAAAACTTAGAAGCTATTTCAGGTGATGTTTCAAGATTCACGAATGTACTTGATGCTAAAATTGATACTTTGGCTTCTGCAACAACCCAAACTTTGAATTCAATAAATGCTATTTTAGCTAACGAATCAATTGGAAATATAATGGCCAATGTAGATTCTTTATCTGCTGATTTAGCTAATGCAGACCTAGATGTTCTAATCCAAAGTTTAAACAGCTCTGTTATCAGATTAGAAGCCACACTTAACACAATTGATAATACAGTGGTTAGATCTAGAAGAGATTGGTTTGACATACTTGATAATGCTCGTGAAACCATGGAGAACCTTAGCGAATTCTCTAAACAAATTAATGATTCACCAGCTGCTTTACTAAAAAATTAATTACTTGGAGAATAGATGAAGAAAATCATTATATTATTTGTTATACTAATAGCATTAATTCTTACTGCTTGTACAGGACAAAAAGATAGACTTGTAGCAAATTACTATATATTAAATTACATTCCTCACCTAGATGATACTTCTCTAGTTAAAGAGGAAGCTTATAAATTAAATGTTCAAATGACAGAAACTCAACTTCCTAGAACTTATGAGAAGAATAAAATAGTTTCAAAAAATTCAATAAATACCATAACTTATCTAGAAAATCATGTTTGGGCTGATAAATTATATAATCTGGTTCCTCAACTGTTAACCCAAAAAACCGCAAGATACAACTTCTTTGAAACAGTTCAAAGTGATTTTTCTTCTACTATTCCTGATTACTATATAGATACTTTCATTTCTAATATCGAACAAGTAGAGACTGACTCATACCCTCTAGCTCATGTTAAGATGGACATGTATCTTCGTAATTCTAAACAACAGGTAATAGTAGTTCATAGATTTAATAAAGAAGTCATAGTTAATGATTATAGTATCAATTCTGTAGTTCAACAAATGAATGAAATTATACTGCTTGAATATGATAATTTCTTGAGAAAGATTGATGATTACTTCATTAATGGTGTAGAATCTAAGACCTCTATCCCAAGTTTAGCTACTGAAGTCGAAATTTATAATGATAAACTTATTCCTTTAGACTATAATGATTCTAAAAGAGGTGAATTAGTTGTTCCAAATCTATCCAAACAAGATAATGCTCCAAAAGTAAGAGTAATGGGTATCGATAACAATCTGGATAAAGAAATTGTTATGGGAGATATTGTATCTCTTCCTATCGGAGAATATACTCTTTATGCAGGACAACAAGGTGATATCAACATCATTAAGAATATTAAGATTCAACCAAATTACAGAACTCATGTAATAGCGAATTGGGGTTCATTAGTGGTCAATATCATTGATCAAACCAAATCAAAAGTTCGTATGCAATACACAATCTTTACAGCCGAAGATAATAAAGAGATAGCTTCTAACTTCTCTGTTACAGATGATGCTGGTGATGATAACAAAGTATGGATTTTAGAACCAGGACGTTATTTCATTACAGTAAACGGACAGCCATATTCATCCTATACAGACTTCTATACAATGGATGTTGTAGCTGGTCAACATTATAATCTATCTCTTGTAGTAGATGAAACAGGAACAACCAGCAAATTAGTTGGTGCTGGTATTCACCCTCAAGAGAATGAAATATTAGCTGAAACTTATTACAGTTCACAGAATGCTTTCCACTTAAACTTTAATGTTTCAACTAACAACTCTAATTCTGAAAAAGATTTTGATGATTCAATAACTCTTTCAAGTCAGTTTGATAAGAAAATGCGATATGAACGAAACAGAATAGATTACGAAGGAAGAATAAACTGGGAAATGGGATTTAGTAAAGCTTCTGAACAAGATTTGCAAATATCTAATGATAACTTCTCTTTTACCAACACCCTAATCTATAATATTTATAAGAAATCATTAGGTTTTTATGGTAGATATGACGTTGATTCTCACTTCTTCCCTCAATACAACTATTTCAGTAATAATAAGAATATTCAAATCCTCGATACAGACAAAGAGACTGTTCTACAAACCTTGATGGATAAAGAGAAAATAAAGACTCAAGAGTCATTATTCCCATTAGGTATGAAAGAAGGAATCGGCCTAAACTATCGCTTCACTCAAAGTGAATATGGTTCTATTAATCTCAGAGCTGGCTTAGGATGGCAACAAGACTATTATGATGATTATTTGGTTTTAGAAGCTGCTGATGTTGAAATAGAAGGTGTTTCTTATGATCAATATAGAGAAGTTAATGATTTAAGTAAAAAAGGACTTGAAACTTCCCTTATTACAAATATTAAAATCCCGAAGCTAAGAGTTAGCTGGTCATCGACTGCTGATTTATTGATTCCATTAGAGAAAGACTCAGACTTTGTTTTTGATTTTGACAACATCTTTAATATTAAGCTAGTTAGCAATGTTTCATGGGATGTTAGATTTAATCTAAGCTATGATACAGCGATTAAGGATTATATGGTTCTTACATCAAGTTCATTCATAAGACTTTCTTATTTCTTCTAAAATCATGGAAAATATTAATTTAAAGGACAATACTCTATATATAATAGGGAATCTCACAATAAAGGAGATTCCTGATATTATTGCTAACTTTCAAAAGCTGTCTAAAAAGAGCTTTGATAAAATTGATTTAAAGAATCTTGAATCTATGGACGGAGCAGGCGTAGCTTTTATTGAAGATGTACTAGCAAGCTCAAAATTAGATAAGAATTCTTTGATAAATGTAGCAGATAACTTTGCAAGGACCTTAGAAGTATTCTCTTCACAGTCAATAAAGCAAGCATCAGCTCCTAACAAAATGAGTTATTTTGAATCATTAGGTGATAAAACTTACACTTTTTTGAATGAATTATACGAAGGAATTATACTAGCTTCCGATGCAATTTGGTATAGTATTGCCGGCATTTTTAATCCTAAAGGGAGAAGAAAAGGCTCTGTTACTGAACAAGCTATACTAATAGGTCTAGATGCTTTACCTATTATCACACTACTTTCTTTTGTTATTGGCTTTATTCTTACCTTACAATCAGGTTTCCAACTACAGAAGTTTGGTGCAAATGTCTATATTGCAGACCTTCTTGGAATATCAATAGTAAGAGAAATGGGACCACTAATCACTGCAATCATAATTGCAGGTAGATCTGGTTCTGCTATAGCTTCTGAAATTGCAACTATGAAAGTCACAGAGGAGATAGATGCTCTTAAAATGATGGCCTTAAACCCAATTAAATATGTTATAGTTCCAAAATTCCATGCTATAACTTATACTATGCCAATATTAGTTGCTTATTCTGTGATTATCAGTTTGGGAGCTGGACTACTTATTTCAGTTGGAATGTTAGATGTAGCCCTTGAAGTATATATTAACAGAATTGTCAATATTCTTGCCATGAAGGATATTTTCTTAAGTCTAGCAAAAAGTATCTGCTTCGCTTGGTTAATCGTGGTTATCGGATCATATTTTGGAATGAAAGTTAGAGGTGGAGCTGAAGGTGTAGGTAAGGCTACAACTAGCTCTGTTGTTGCTTCAATCTTTGCAGTTATCCTAGCAGATGCTGCATTCAGTTTAGCCTATTTATAGAATTATGAAGAAAGAAATAATAATTAAAACCACCGATTTAGTAGCCAAGTATGGAGACAAAACTATTCTTGATGGTATATCTGTTGAAATGTACAAGGGCCAAGTAACAGTAATTCTTGGTTCTAGTGGATGTGGTAAAACAACATTACTAAAGAACATTCTTAAGATGTACCAACCCCACGCTGGGAAAGTAGAAATTCTAGGTCAAGATGTAACTAACATGGAAGAAGAAGAATTTGATGAAGTGCTTAAACAGACTGGAATGCTCTTCCAAAATGGAGCTCTTCTTAATTCAATTACTGTCTACGATAATGTAGCTATCCCCCTTGAACAACATACAAAACTACCTCGAAATATAATTGATAGAATTATCAGAACTAAATTGCACTTGGTTAACCTTGACCATGCAGTCTTCCTCACTCCCTCTGAATTATCAGGTGGTATGAAAAAAAGGGCTGCACTTGCAAGAGCGCTGGCTTTAGAGCCTGCAATATTATTCTGTGATGAACCTTCAGCAGGTCTTGATCCCATTACCAGTGCAGATTTAGATGCTCTTATCATTAACCTCAAGAAGCAGTTGCAAATGTCAATGGTTATTGTTACTCATGAGCTAGCATCCATTCATAGAATAGCTGATAGAATAGTATTCTTACATAAAGGTCATTTACTCTTTAATGGAACTTTGGAGGATGCAAAACAATCAGGAATTCCTGAAGTAATTGAATTCTTTGAAACAGGTTCCTTCTAAACTAATAAATATTTCTTGAAAGATTTCAGCAGATATGATTTCTGGATTTAAAATATTTAAGGATTAATTTAATGACAAAAATATATAAAGTCTTACTCTTATCAATCATTCTTACTTTTAGCTTTTCTATTGCATTAAGCCAAGAAGCTAGCGATTCTTTAGATGTAATTGCTATGCCAGATTCACTGGTTATTCAAGCAATTCTAGACTCTCTTGATAATCTTGAAAATCAAAAAGATATAATTGATTATGAAGCATACAAAGATTTGTTTAACAAGATTGATTCTTATAAAACTAATAGTAGAGAAGACTTTCAATTTGATTCTCCCAATGCAAATATCTATTCAGCACAAGACCACTATTTTGCTTCAGAATCAAACAATTTTATAGTTAGGAAGAACGGATTTACTGAGCTTTCAAATACCCAAGCTTCTTATATGAAGCTACAACATTATAACAGGTTTTATAAGCAAACACATTCAGCTGGAATATACTCTTTAGAAAAAGAATATTACCAATTACCTGTTACTATCTTAGAAGCTGTCTCCGGGTTAGGAGACTATGATTTAGGAACTGCTTACTTTGCTATCAAGAAGAATCATTTTAGGAATAAATATAATCTTGATGCTAGAATGAACTTCTTAAAAGCCAACCTTTATTATGGCGAAGAGCTTGCTTCTAACAGCTCAGTTAATTTACTTGCCCCCCTATATGAAGATATAAAGCTTGAAGTAGCTTATAATTCAGTATCTTATGAAGGACCATTTACAAAGCTTTTACCTGCCTTCAGAATCTCTGAAGCTATATTCGAAGAGAACTCTCAATCATTCTCAGGATTAGTAAAAAGCAAGTACTTTGATTTTGGTATCAAATACTCTTCTGAAGAATACAGAAAGATTATGCCAGAGATTCTAAAACAAAATACAAGTCAGTTCATTCTTGGTAAAGAATATTCCTCTGAAGACTTTAGATTGAAGACCTCCTACGAGTTCTTCCTTAAAGATGAAAACTTCTACTCACAAGAATTGAATTCTTTATCTTCAGATATTAATCATCTTCTTTATGCTGAACTTGACTATAGAAAAAGCACATTCTTTACAGAAAACAGACTTCTCTTAAGTGAGCCTTATCAAGTTAACTCTTCAAGTAAGTTAGGTTATTCATTTAATGATGATATTAGATTATATCTACAAACTGACTTTAGCAAAAGCCGTAAGAAAACAAACTTATTCCCTGATAATCCGGAATGGACAGCTTTAATTACTGATCACACTTACCTCAATGAGAATAGTTACTTAGCATTAGGATCTTCTTATCATGATTCAACCTTCTACTTACAAGGAAACATTGGTCTTGCAGATATTGAGTTCGAAAACATATCACTTGATAGCAGAGAAGAATACTCTGCTCTTAAATCAGAGCTTGAAGCAAGCATAAAGCATAAGTATAATAAGTATTCAATAAACTACAATACTAAACTAAAAGGCTATTATGAATTAGATGGCTACGATATGATGCTAACTCCAGCACTTATCATGACTAATTCTTTGGACATTGCTCGTGATGTAGGATATAACAACTATGTAAAAGCTGGTTTATCTCATCATTATGGAGCAAGTTACTATGGTTTTGAGGACAACTTCTTAGTTTCCTACCAAGACACTTCATTACTTGATGCTTATATTGGTTTTCAGATAACAAGATTATTTGAACTAAGAACAAGCTTTAAGAATATTCTTAATCGTGACATAATTTATGGATATAAAAACATACCTCAATCTGTAATTGTAACAGTATCTTGGAACTTTATTAATTAGAATTGGATAATTTTTCTTGCTATAAAAATATGCTGTTATTTTTTGGTGATATAAACATATATATTTAAGGAGTTAAGAATGGCTTTCAACTTAAGAAACAGAAATTTTCTTACATTACTTGATTTCACTCCAAAAGAAATCAATTATCTTTTAGACCTTTCTAGAGATTTAAAAAGAGCTAAATACACTGGTACAGAACAACCTAGATTAAAAGGCAAAAATATTGCTTTAATCTTTGAAAAAAGCTCTACAAGAACACGTTGTGCTTTCGAAGTAGCTGCTTATGACCAAGGTGCTCACGTAACTTACTTAGGACCTTCAGGTTCTCAAATCGGTTACAAAGAATCTATGGCTGATACTGCTAGAGTATTAG
Source organism: Cloacimonadales bacterium (SeqCode) (assembly GCA_963678315.1). Classification (GTDB taxonomy): domain Bacteria; phylum Cloacimonadota; class Cloacimonadia; order Cloacimonadales; family JAFGVF01. Next base: position 108,947 of record OY782781.1, read on the forward strand.
GTAGAATGTATGACGGTATTGAATACCGTGGTTACGGTCAAGCTATCGTTGAAGAATTAGGTGAATATGCTGGTGTTCCTGTTTGGAACGGTTTAACTACTGAATATCACCCAACTCAAATTTTAGCTGACTTCTTAACTATCCAAGAACATATCAACAAACCTCTTAATGAAGTTGTTTTCACATATGTTGGCGATGGTAGAAATAACATGGGTAACAGCCTTATGGTTGGTGCTGCTAAAATGGGTATGGACTTCAGAATCGTTGCTCCTAAATCTTTATTCCCTAGTGATGAATTAGTTGCTAAATGCCAAGAAATCGGTAAAGAAACTGGTGCTACAATCATGCTTACTGAAGACATCGCTCAAGGTGTTAAAGATGCTGATGCTATCTATACTGACGTATGGGTTTCAATGGGTGAAGCTGAAGAAGTTTGGGCTCAAAGAATTGAACTTCTTAAACCATTCCAAGTTAATAAAGCTATGATGGATTTAACAGGCAAGAAAGAAACTATCTTCATGCACTGTCTTCCTTCTTTCCATGATACAAAAACTACTGTTGGTAAAGAAGTATTCGAAAAATTCGGTATCGATTCTCAAGAAGTATCTGATGAAGTATTTGAATCAGAAAACTCTGTTGTTTTCGATGAAGCTGAAAACAGAATGCATACAATTAAAGCTGTTATGGTTGCTACTTTAGGTGACTAGTTTTAATATAGCTTAATTATATATTTTAAAAGCACAGACTAATATTGAATATTTAGCTGTGCTTTTTTTTGTAAGTTCTAATCACAGTTTATTGACAAGTTAAAACTCAGTATGTTTTTGATTTTTTACAAAAACAAATAAATTTTGTACTTATACATGAGTTTCCAACATTTTATCTTTTGTCAAAGCTATACAATCTAATAGATTATATTTCTTCTCCCCCATAGTTCTTTAAAGCATAATCTCCCCATTCAGCAATAGCATATAATAGTGGTTTCAAGGTTAGTCCTAATTCAGTTAATGAATATTCTACTTTCACTGGACGCTCTTGAGCATAAACTCTTCTTTTAACAATGCCATCTTCTTCCAATTTCTTGAGCTGTAAACTAAGAGTTCTTTCAGTAACTCCTTCTAGTTTTTTTCTAAGCTGGCTGTACCTCAAAGGTCCTTCTAGAAGATAATAGAGGATAACAGTTTTCCATTTTCCTCCAATTATTCCCATAGTTAAGCTTGTACAACAAGGGTAATTTTTTCCATTAAACTTATACATTATATGTTCCTTAATTATTTAACAATAAATTCAATTAGCAAGTATTTCTATACAATATCAACTAATTATTAATATAATTATATTATTTTCTTAACGGAATATTAGTCAAATTATTTCTATACTTACTATACTTTTTATATTTAATGGAATTTTTATTGTACTTTTATTTATGTTTACATAGACTTTTATAATCTGCTTTACTGTTCCTATTATTATTAATATTGTTTCTCATTAAAAAAAAAGTATTGCCAATAATACAGCACTATATTTTTATGCACCTATAAAAAGTATAGTTAAGGTAAAAGTTATATTTACCTGAAGGAATTAGATATGAATAGTACAAAAATAACTGTTGTTGCAAGAATTATTGTTAAGGAAGAAAAAAGAGATTTTGTTAAGAATGAACTAATGAAGTTGATTGATATTACTAGAAAAGAGAAAGGTTGTATTAACTACGATTTACATCAGGATAATAACAATCCAAATTTATTTATTTTCCATGAGAATTGGGAGAATAAAGAACTTCTTGAAACTCACTTACAAAATGACCACTTAAAACAATATTTAGAAGCTACAGATGGTTGTGTTAATGAATTCATCATTCATGAACTAACTCAAATCGGATAAAAACACTTAACTGCTAGGAAAGAGAGAATACAATGACAAATGCAGCAAAATTAGCACATAGAAAAGAAGAAATACTTAGTGCATACAGATACAGACAAGCAATCAAAGAGTTTAGAGTAGATAAGAAGATTAGTGATGAAGATTTCGAATTCATTCTTGAGACAGCTAGATTATCTCCAAGTTCATTTGGTTGGGAACCATGGAAGTTTCTAGTAATTCAGAATATGGATTTGAGAGAAAAGTTAAAAGAATACAGCTGGGGAGCCCAAAAGCAACTTCCTACAGCTAGTCATTTTGTGATAATTTTAGCTAGAAAAGCTGATGATTTGTTACCAACTTCTGACTACCTTAAATACATATCTAGAGAAGTTAATCATCTTCCTAAAGAGATAGAAGATATGAAATTAGACTTCTTTGGTAAGTTCCAACAAAATGATTTTGATTTAACTGACCGCACTAAGATATTCGCCTGGTCTACTAAACAAACCTATTTACCTTTCGCAAATATGATGACAGCAGCAGCTCAAATCGGAATTGATTCATGTCCTATTGAAGGCTTTAATATTGAAAAAGTAGAAGAGCTTTTGATTAATGAAGGCTTATTAGATAGCTCAAAATTTGGTATTTCTGCCATGGTCGCTTTTGGCTATAAAGCAGCTGACTTAGAGTGGCCTAAAACAAGAAGACCTATTGAAAAAGTAGTTGAGTGGGTTAAATAACTCTTAAGGGAAGTAAGCATGAAAAAGACTATTTTAGTAACAGGATCTACTGACGGAATTGGTAAAATTGTAGCTATGGATTTTGCTAGAGATGGCCATGAAGTAATTATTCATGGTAGAAATGCTAGCAAAGTTCAGAAAGTTGTTAAAGATATTATTGGAGAAACTTCCAACAATTCCGTGAAAGGATATATTGCTGATTTCTCTGACTTTACAAGCATCACCGCTTTGGCAGATAAATTAATGCAAGAAGTTTCAAAGATTGATATTTTAATTAATAACGCTGGTGTTTTTAAGAGTAAGCTTAAACAAAACAAGAATGGTTTAGATCTTCGTATGATGGTCAACTACCTTGCTCCTTATCTTTTCACAAAGAAAGTTTTACCTCTTTTGAATAAGGCAAGAAAAGCAAGAATTATTAATCTTTCATCTGCTGCTCAAAGTCCGGTTTCTGTAAATATCCTAGAAGGTAAAGCACACTCTTCTGAAAATTCAACCTATGCTCAGAGTAAACTTGCTCTTACCATGTGGTCTTTTGACTTAGCTAGTCAGTTAAACGACATAGCTGTAATTGCGGTAAACCCTGGTTCTCTTCTCAATACTAGAATGGCTAATGAAGCTTATGGAACCTTTTGGTCTTCTGCAACCAAGGGCTCTGATATATTGTACCAATTAGCTCTGAATCCAAAATTCGATAATGCTTCAGGTAAGTACTTCGATAATGATAATGCTTCATTTAATCAAGCACATCCTGATAGTTATGATAGGCAGAAGATTGCTACTCTGATTGAAAAAACAGATGAAATCATTAACAAGTTCATATAAAGGAATCAAATAACATGAAATATACAGATCCTGTTTATAGACCACCCTACGAAGCTGATAGTCTTCTTCTCCAAGTCACAGTTGGATGTGCTCACAACAAATGCACTTATTGTACAATGTATAGCGGTGTACAATTTTCTACAGAGACTCTTGAACAAGTTGAAGAAGACCTTAAAGAAGCAAAAGAACTTTATGGAAGTGTAAAAAGGGTTTTCCTGGTAAATGGAGATGCATTTGTCTTATCCTATTCAAAGTTAAAGCCTATTGCAGAAATGATTATAAAATACTTCCCTATGGTAGAAGTAATTACCATGTATGCTTCTATCAACAACATCAAATCAAAAACAGATGAGGAATTGCTTGAGCTGGCTAATCTAAGAATTAATGAACTATGGGTAGGAGTTGAAACTGGCCATTCAGCTACTTTAGATTACTTCAATAAAGGATTTTCTGTAAAAGATTCTTATGAGCAGTTACCTAGGCTGAACAAAGCAGGTATAAAACATATTGATATTTACATTTTAGGTGGTGCAGGAAAAGGTAAAGGAATTATTAATGCCCAAGAAAATGCTAAACTTATTAACGCTATCAAACCTATGGCAATTGCAACAACAACCATGGGAGCTTTTGGAGATAGTCAGCTAGCAATAGATGTCCAAAAAGGTATTTTCCAACCAGCAACAGAAAGAGAAGTTCTTGATGAGCAAAAGCTGTTAATAGAATTGATTGAAGTGAACCTAGCCTATTTGGGAGTGCATGCTATTAATACAGTACCTTTTGATGCTAGACTTCCTAAACAGAGAATCCAAGCCTTAGACGTAATAGATAAGGTTATCGACAAACTAGATGATGATTATCTAGATAGTATTCCTCAAAGAAATTCAATATAAGTAAAATATAATAAAGATAGAAATAATCACAATAACAGATACGCTACAATAGCGTCCAAAAAAGGAGATTGATATGGCAGATTGGAAAACATTAAGTGAAGAATTATCAGAATTATTAGAATTAGATTCAAAAGTAATCTCAGTTAAACGATTAGAAAACAAAGATGGTTTGGAAGAAATAGAAGGCTTAGAAAGACCTAAAAGTGCTTTTACTTTCTGTCAATTACCATATTTAGTTAGAAAACAAGGAAAAACTGTTGGTATTACTAAAGAAGATGCTCAACCTTTAGCTGAAAAAATGCAATTAGGATACAGATGCCTTAGAATTCAAGGTTTAGCTCCATCAAACGAAGAACAAATTGATGCAGAAGCTAAAGGCTTCACAGGTTTCTGGTTCAACGATTATGAAACTGCTAAAGAAGCAGTATCTTCATATCCTCCAGTTCCCTCAATAGAAGCCTTAGTTATGAGCCCTCTTGATGAAGTAAAATATGAACCTGAATATCTTTTAATTTATGCTAATGGTGGACAAATGACCCTTTTAATGAACGGATTACAATACTTTAAATATGAACAAGTCCAATCTTACTTTGTTGGTGAAGGTTCTTGTGCAGACTCTCTTCCAAGATGTGTTGCAACAGGAAAACCATCTCTTTGTCTTCCATGCGTTGGAGAAAGAGGATTTGGACTTGTAAATGATGGAGAAATGGTTATTGCACTGCCTGCAGATAGACTAGAAAGAACTGTTGAAGGGTTAAAAGCACTAGCTAAAATTGGTCTTAAATATCCACTTGGCCATCAAGAAGCAGGTATGGATGTAACTGAATTATTTACAACTTGGTATCCTAAACAAGATAAATAATTTATAGTTAGTAATTTTATTGAAGCACAGACTGATATTTATTGTTAAGCTGTGCTTTTTTATTTAGGGAAACAAACTATCAATTTACCTCTTGCTTACTTGCCACCTTGAAAAAAAGCTGATTTTTCAAGGTGGCTAGTAAGGATGGAGTTAGGAGTGAGGAGTTGCTGAGGATGGAGTGTAAGCATCCACCGATAGGTTGAAGGAACTTCATGCTTACGCAAAGTAAGTGTTTTTTCGTAGCCAAGGATGGCTACAATCCCAGAGCCCATGCTTTCAAGCATAGGTGAAGGAAGGACTGAGTAGTAATGGATTGTAAGCATCTACCGAAGGTTGAACAGAGTTCATGCTTACGATAATCAATAGCAAGCAGGGACTGTAACGGTCGAAGACTGTAGCTTACAATCCCCTTTAAATAGCTACATCTACAATTATACAATAAAATTATTGACATCAATATAAACTTATAAATTATAGTAAATAAAAACCTTTAATCTTGCCCTGTGAGGCAGAAAGGAGAACACTATGATTATAAAAAAATTATATTCAAACGCCCTCTATAAGAGACAATTACAAGATAACTGTTCCCCTTTTTCTATTAAAGATAGGAGTTGATTTATGCAAAACGAGTTCAATTTTGTTAACCGTAACGTTTTTGATTTAGACGACTATAGTGCAGCTGAGATACTTCATATTCTAGAAAGTACCAAAGCAATGAAAGAAATTAATTCAAGGTCTTATAAGAAAATCCCAACACTTCGAGGAAAAACAGTTTGTACATTATTCTTTGAAAATAGTACAAGAACTTTAATGTCATTTGAATTGGCAGCTAAAAGATTAAGTGCAGATGTGGTTAGTTTTTCAGCTAATACTTCTTCTTTAGCAAAAGGAGAAAGTTTACAAGATACAGTTTTAACATTAAATGCTTTGGGTATTGATGCATATATTATCAGACACAGCTATCCTGGCTCACCACAAATGGTAAACAAGTATACAGGTAAACCAGTATTAAATGGTGGTGACGGTCGCCATGCACATCCTACACAAGCACTATTAGACATCTTCTCTATCTGGGAAAAACGTGGTTCATTAGATGGAATGAAAGTTACTATTGTTGGAGATATTGCCCACAGTAGAGTTGTTAGATCAAACCTCATAGGAATGAAAAAACTAGGAGCAAATGTAACAATCTGTGCACCTAGAACCTTAATGCCAGGTAAAATGGAAGAGATATACGGTTGTAAAGTTGAATACGACTTAAAGACAGCTCTTACAGATGCTGATGTTGTGATGGGACTAAGAATGCAGTTAGAACGCCAGAAAGATGGTCTATTCCCAAGTCTTGAAGAATACACAAAATACTACGGTTTGACAAAAGAAAGTCTATCTTGGGCAAAAAAAGATGCTCTTATTATGCATCCTGGTCCAATGAACAGAGGTATAGAAATCTTACCTGAAATAGCTGATTCAAGCCAATCTGTGATTTTAGAACAGGTTACTAATGGTGTAGCAGTAAGAATGGCTCTTCTGTTCTTAGTACTCGGTGGAAACTTATAGGAGGATATGATGAGAATATTAATTAAAAACGGTCAAGTTTATCAAAACAATTCATTTGTAGAAAAGGATATATTAATAGAGAATGGTAAAATTCTCACAGTAGCTGAAAACATTGAAGACAAAGCAGATAAAACAGTTGATGCTAGCGGAAAACATATTCTTCCTGGCTTTATTGACCTTCATGCTCACTTAAGAGATCCAGGTCAAACTCATAAAGAAGATATTATAACAGGAACAGCAGCAGCAGCAAAGGGTGGATTTACTACAATTTGTGCAATGCCAAACACTTACCCTATAGTTGATAACATCGCAACTGTTGAATATATTCAACGTAAAGCTGCTGATTTAGGTAAATGTAAGGTTAAAGTTATCGGAGCAATGACTAAAAATTCTGAAGGAAAAGAAATTGCTGAATATGCTATCATGAAAGAAGGTGGAATAGTTGCAGTTTCAGATGATGGTGGTTGTGTACAAAGTGCTAAACTAATGCAAAACTGTCTAAAATATGCTGCAAACTTTAATTTACCTGTAATTGTTCACGCTGAAGACTATGATTTAGCTAAAGGTGGACAAGTTAATGCGGGTAAGCTATCTAGTCAGTTAGGATTGGGCGGTATTCCAGGTCTAGCAGAAGAAATAATCATTTCACGAGATATAATGCTTGCAGAATCAATTGGAGTTCATCTTCATATTGCACATATTTCTACTGCTAAAGGTATAGAATTAATCAGACAAGCTAAAGCTAGAGGAGTAAATATTACAACTGAAGTAACTCCTCATCACTTAACAATGAATGAAGATGCAGTTTATGGTTTTGACACTAATACGAAAGTTAAACCACCACTAAGAACTGAAAATGATAGATTAGCATGTATTGCTGGAATACTCGATGGAACAATAGACTATATTGCAACCGACCATGCTCCTCATTCTGATTACGAAAAAGAAAAGGAATACAACATAGCTCCATTCGGAATAAATGGATTTGAAACTGCCTTTGCTTCACTAAATACATTCCTTGTAAAAGTAGGGGTTATGACTTTAGAAGTTCTTGTGAAAGCACTTTCTGAAAATCCTGCTTCTTTCTTAAAGTTAAATACTGGTAAATTAGCAGAAGGTTTTGATGCTGATATTAGCATTGTTGATCTAAACCAAGAAGTTGAAATTAAAAGAGAAAATATGCTATCTAAATCAATCAATACTCCATATATAAACAAAAAGCTTAATGGCAGTGTTGATATGACAATTTGCAATGGCAATATCACTTGGGAAAGATAATTCTGAAATAACAATAGATTTTTAACTCTGTACGGGCAAAATATTTGCCCGTACTTAACATAATATGGAAACAATTATGAAATGCAAGCTAATTAGTAAGCAAATTCTTAATAAAGACTACTATATCCTTACTTTTGAGAATAGTGAAATCGCCAGTAAAATTGAGGCTGGTCAATTCGTAACTGTTAAACTAAACCAAGTAGTTCCAGGTCAACGATTAGGTATTCCTCTCAGTATTTATGACTGTTCAGAAAAGACATTCTCATTGTTTGTAAAGATTTTAGGAGAAGGAACTAGAATTCTTGCTGAAGCAGAAGAAAATGAATCATTAGAGATATTAGGGCCTTTGGGACAGGGCTTCTCTATACAAAAAGATAAAAATGTTCTCTTTGTAACAGGCGGAGTTGGTTATCCCCCACTTTATTTATTGAAAAAGAACTTGGAAAACTGTAACGTTACTTGGTTGCACGGGGGTAGAACTTCAACAGATATATTTGAATGTGATTATGCTTATACAGAAGACGGTTCAGAAGGATCAAAAGGACTTGTTACTCAAGACTTGATAAAAATAATAGAAGAAAACAAGATAGAATATGCTTACAGCTGTGGTCCTAACGGCATGATGAAGGCTGTTTATAAGATTCTCAAAGAGAAGAATATTCCTTACCAAGTATCACTTGAAGAATACATGGCTTGTGGAATTGGGGTCTGTTATGGCTGTGCAGTAGAAGTTGTTTCACCTGATTCAGAGCCTCTCTATAAAAGGGTTTGTAAGGATGGACCTGTATTTAATGCTGAAGAAATCAAATGGGAGTCTATCTAAATGTGCTTAGAAACAAAACTTGGAAAACTAGTTTGTAAAAACCCTATTACAACTGCATCAGGTACTTTTGGATATGAGATGAAAGATTACTTAGACTTTAATCAACTAGGTGCAATGGTAACTAAAACTATCACACTCCATAGGAAAGCTGGAAATCCTTCCCCAAGACTTTATGAAACTGAGTTTGGACTATTGAATTCAATTGGCTTGCAAAACCCTGGTCTTGAAACATTTATAAAAGACTACTTACCTAAATATAGAGAATTCTCATCTCCATTAATTGTTAGCTTTTCTGGTTCTACTGAAGAAGAATTCCTAACAATACTTAGGAGATTAGAAGAAGCAGAAGGAATCTCAGGCTATGAAGTTAATGTTTCATGCCCAAATGTTGAAAATGAAGGAATAGCTTTTGGCGTTGACGCAGATGTTGTATACAACTTAACCAAAAAATTATCTGCTATAACTGACAAAGAATTAATTGTTAAGTTAACTCCAAACGTTACAGATATAGTTTCAATCGCTAAAGCAGCCAAAGAAGGAGGAGCAGACTCTCTTGCCCTAATAAACACCCTTCTTGGTATGGCTATTGACCCTTTCTCTGGAAAGTCAAGAATTGCAAAAAGAGTATGTGGCTATAGTGGAAAAGCGATAAAGCCTGTAGCCTTGCAAAATGTTTATAGAGTTGCCCAAAGTGTTGATATACCTATTCTTGCAATGGGAGGTGCTGAAGATTATAAAGATGTATTAGAATTTTTATATGCTGGTGCCTCAATGGTTGCAATTGGTACGGCAAGCTTCTATAATCCGAATGCATGTACCGAAGCAATATTTGACTTACAGAAATATTTTTTAAAAAATAAATTGACTACTTTAGATGTAATTAATAAAATTACTTAAATATAACTTTTAATAATTTTGACGGGCCCCCGCCTTGTCAGCATCATCTTAAAATAAACTAGGGGGTCCGTTAATTTTTTTGCCTAAAATACAAGTTTAACCAAACAATTAATTCATTAGGAATACAAATTGCATTTAATATTTAGATAGTAATAATAATTAATCCGTAGGAGGAAGTGTGAAGAGAATATTATTTTTAGTTCTTACAATATCAATATTAATAGTTGGCTGTGCTAAGGCAAATGATCCAACTGAAACTGAAGAAAACAGTGTTTTAACTGAAGTTACAAGAGTTAGTCTAAACGGTTTTGGAGTTGGGCTAGATGTTGGAGACGAATATATTGCTGTTGCTGAAGATAATGCAGGAATTTCACTTATTGATAAAGAAACTTACGAAAGATATTGGTATACTCAAATGTATACACCAAGTGATGGATCAGTTACTAACTTAGGAAGAAACAGAAGAATCCATCTTCTAGAAGACCAAGATATGTTATTCTTTACTGAAGAGCTTGGAGCTGATAATATCCGTGTTGCTTCAATAGAAAACCCTGACACACTTGTATTTAAATCTAGTGTTACTGGTGGTACTTTTGCTATAAAACAAATTCAGATAGATCCTTATGTTGATCCAAACTCAACAGAATATATCAATTACATAGCTAGAGGTTTCTATTGCAATGCTAATACAATTAATATTCTTGGTTGGGACTCAATTTCATGGTCACTTCACGGGGCAAGTTCAATTAAGCAATACATCTTCCCTACAGATGTTAACGGTGCTGACATGAATGACGAAATTGTTGCTGCTGCATGTGGACAGCGTGGCGTATTTATATCTGATACAGAATCAGGTGATATTTTAGCAGAGATTAACACTCCAGATGAAGCTTATTCTGTAAAGATAGCAGGAGATTATCTTTATGTAGCAGATAACAGATCTGGATTTAGAGCATACAACATTTCAGATTTAAGCAATGTTCAAGAATTATTTACTTATAACACAACAGGCTATGCTAGAACTATCTCTTCTGATGATAACTATGCAGTAGTTTCATCTACTTCAGGGGGAATCTATTTATTTGATATTTCAGATCCAGAAAACATCTCTTATGTAGAAAAAGTAGATCCAGGATACTGTAATAAAGTTCAAGTTAATGATGGAAAGATATATGTTATAACTAAAGAGGGTGAACTTATTGTTTACGAGTATTAATTAAAGAGGATGTGATGAAAAAAAACCTTTTAAGCCTACTGATTTTATTCATTTCGGTGGGTCTTTTTTCTGCTCCAAACATGGAGTATGATGTTAATGAAAGTTTCAAAGTACTAGACGAGAGTGAAAATGAAATAATCGTAGAATTCAATTTACCTGAATACGATATTTCAGCAATGAATGTTAAGGGGCAGAAATTCACCCTGATTGATTCAAAGAATCAAACCTACACCACACAAACAGGTTATCCGATGTTACCTAAATATGGAACTGGTATTGCAGTCCCTTATCAAGGTGAAGTAAAAGCTGAAGTCTTATCACAAGACTTTGATATGCTAAGCATTGGAGAAATCTATCCAAGTCAAGAAGAAGGATTTGTTACTAATCCAGAAAACTTTATCAACAAGAACTATGAAGGGTTCTTCCCAGTGAACAATCTTGAATCAAGCGAACCATTTATTGTTCGTGATTTAAGAGTTTCACCTTTAGTGATTAATCCTTTCCAATATAATGAAGCTAAGAAAGTATTGAAAGTAACAAGATCTGTTAAAGTGAAACTTACTATTGATTCTAATGTTCAAGGCTTCAATGAAATGGAACAACCACAAAAATTCTCTTCTGCATTCTTCAATCTATATGAATCTACTATCCTTAATTTCGATAGAGATTCAATGCAAAGAAATGCTCAAGATAATGCTAACATACTAGTTATTCATAAAGAAAGCTCTGATACACAGTTCAATCAAAAGTTAGAGCAATACTTCAAGTTTAAACTTCAAAAAGGCTACAACTTAAAGATAGCTGATACTGGTGAGATTGGTTCAACATCAGCAACAGGAATTAAAAACTATATAGCTGGACTTTATGATGGTCAAGTGTTCAGACCTGACTATGTCATCCTCCTTGGTGATGTTTCTGGGACTTTAGGAATTCCTACCCACAATCCAAACTATGCAGATAGTGCTGAGGGTGACTACCCTTACACATTTTTAGCTGGTGATGACTTTGCTGGTGATGTATTCATAGGTAGAATGTCTATCGATAACTCTGGTGATTTAGCTCGTTATTACGGAAAGATGCGTTCTTTTGAATTATTAACAAACTCATCTAATGATGATTACCTTAGCAGAATGCTACTTGTAGGTGACACAGATCCTTCTGGAGAATCAACAGTAAACAACTGTAAGTTTGTTAAACAAACTGCATCTAGAATATATCCTGATTACGAATACACAGAAATTTATAATGACAGTCCGAATCCTGCTTTGATGAATCAAGCAATCAATATGGGTGTTGGAATCTATGTTTATCGTGGTTATATTGGCATGAGTAGCTGGAATCCAGGTTCTTCTCAGGTTAATATTGATAAACTAAACCATGCAGTTATTAACACATGTGCTACAGGTAACTTTGCTAGCACTGCGACAACTGAAGCTTACATGAATATGGGTACTGAAGCTGCTCCTAAAGGTGGAGTTACAGCTATAGGAATGGCTACTGCTTCTACACATACATCATTTAATAATAGTTTAACTGGTGGTATCTTCCATGGTATCATGAATCACCATCAAAGAACCATGGGAGAAGCTCTTCTCACAGGTAAGCTAACAACTTATATTGTCTATAAAGACTCTGATATGGATGATGTTAAGAAGTTCACTCACTGGTGTAATCTTATTGGCGACCCTACTGTAGATATCTATGTTGGTAAAGCAGGTTACTTAGAGGCTGAGAATACTGGTCTTTACAATGATTCTAATCAGTTATCTTTCATTATAAAAGATAGCCAAGGTCGATTAGTTTCAGATGCAAATGTTTCTTTAACAACAGTAGCTGGCGAAATAGTTAACACTACTTCTAATAATTCAGGTATTGCTACATTTACTTTGAATACAGTAGAAAGCGTGTATCAACTAACTGCTAACAAGGCAGATTATCACCCATTACAGGAAACAATTAATGTTGATACTGCTTCTCCAATCAGAATCTCTGAAGTTATAATTGATGATGATGCTGAAGGACAATCAACTGGTAATGGTAATGGAATTCTTGAAGCCGGAGAAGAAGTTGAATTAAACTTCGTAATGGAGAATTTAACTCCTGATGTTATGAGCAATGTTGCTATTGATATCTCTTCTATCAACTCTAAAGTAGAGGTATTATCAAATTCAACTACTATAACTGAAATCCAAGGAAATTCTACTTCTGGCTTAACTGAAAATCTTGTTATCAGTCTTGGAAGTGATTTAATTGAAGGCGAATTGATTGCCTTCTACCTCAATGCTGGCTTAGGAGATGAAAACTATAATTTAATCAAGACTTTCCAAGTAAGCGGAAACAATATTCACTTAATAGATACTGATGTTACACTTACTGGTGTCTCTTTTGAATCTAATGAAACTGCTACTATTTCAGCAACAATCAAGAATATGCACCCTAATACTGTTACATCTGCTAATGCTTACTTGCAACTTGATAATGGTTACTTTAATGTTGATACTGAATCAATTGCTATTGCTGATTTAGCTCAAAACAGCACCCAAACTCTTGATTTTATTATTTCAACAGATATTGATAACATTCCTGGAATGACAGCCAATGCTAAATTAATCATTGATAATCAAACTAATATATATTTTGAAGATAACTTTGAAGTTACTTTCGGAACTGCTACAGCAGATTCACCAATGGGTCCAGATGCCTTTGGTTATGTAATCTATGATTCAAATGATACTAACTATGCTCAAGCTCCAACTTATGAATGGATTGAAATATCTTCTTCTCTTGGTGGTAGCGGAGAATTATTAGATATTACTGATTCTGAAGCAAGTGGTGAAGGTGATGGCGTTGGCGCTAACTCTACTGAAACAGTAGACCTTCCTTTTATCTTCAAGTATTATGGTGAAGATTATGATAAAATTACTGTTTGTTCTAACGGTTTTATCTCAATGGGAGAAAACAGTAATGGTGAGTTCAGAAACTATAGACTTCCTGGTGCTCTTGGACCAAATGGCATGATTGCTGCTTTCTGGGATGATATGCATATTGGCTCAAATTCTGGTATTTATACATACTATGATTCAGTTGAAGATGTCTTCATTATAGAATGGGATAGAATGGTTAATGGTAACATCAGTCACAACGATGAAGAAACTTTCCAAATCATTCTTTACAACCCACAAAGATATGCAACAGCAATGAATCAAGCACCAATTAAGATACAATATAAAGTATTTAACAATGTTGATAATGGTAACCCTGGTTCATATACCCCTTGGCATGGAAACTACGCTACTGTAGGTATTGAGTCTCCTGATGGTTCAGATGGACTTGAATATACATATAACAATGTATATGCTCTATCTGCATCAACTATCACAAATGAATTTGCTCTCTATATTACTACTAAAGAAATGGAATTAGTTCAACCTGCCCTACTTCTACAAGATACAAATATTATTGACCAAAACAATAATGGTGTTTTAGAAGCTGGTGAAAGTGTTGATATTTCTTTAGGTATCATTAATAGAGCTGTAATAGCTTTAGAAGATGTTACTGCTTCTATTACATGTAACAACCCAAATGTTAATATTGTAAATGGATCTTCTGTTTATAACAATTTAGTACAGAATGAACTTCACTACAACCATGCATTTTTCAGTATTGAACTTAGCGAAGATGTTGAAGTTGGTGATGTTGTTAACTTAGATGTTTTAGTTGAAGGTAATGATAACTTTAGAACACATTTTGAAGTTGTCCTTGAAGTTCAAGGTTCAGATTTCATTATCAATGACATTTATATAAATGACTATTCAGAAACAGGTAATTGTAACAATATTCCTGAAGCTGGTGAAACAATCAACCTAGTTGTTGAATTTACTAATACATCTTCAATTGATGCTTCTATCGATGATTTTGTTATTCTTTCAAATGACCCTGATTTAGTCATTGAAGATATGTTACTAGCTGATAAGAGAGTAGCTGCTCATAAAACTAGACAGTATATAATTCCTGCTCAAATATCTGCTACAGCGGCAGCAAACCAAGCTTTTACTGTTGATATAAGCTTGGATACTGCAACAGGATCTATTCAAGAAGAATATGAATTCATTCTTAATCAATCAGGTTTTGAGTACGATTTTGAAAGTGATAATGAAATGGAACTTAATGGTGCATGGTCAGTTGGTATTTCTAATCAATATGGCTCACATAGTGCCCAACATATATTAGCTGTTTCTCACAGCGGAGACTACCAAAATCACTTAGATGATATTGCTTGGACTGAAGAAATTTCTGTTAATGGTTCAACAATGTTATCTTTCTGGCATAGATATGACTTTGAGAGTAATTATGATGGCGGTCAATTAGTTGTTAAAGTTGTAGGTAATAATACTTACCAAGCAATTACTCCTCAAGGTGGCTACAACAATCCAAGTGTTTCAGCTCTTGGGGGTCCTGGTTACTCAGGTTCATCATCTAGTTCATGGACTCAAGTTGATGTTGATTTAGCTTCTCAATATGAAGGACAAACTGTTAAACTTGGTTTCAGAGCTGCATCTGACTTCACAGTTACCGCAAATGGCTGGTTCATCGATGATATTGCTATTACCGGAACAACCATAGATTCTTATCTTGTTGAAGGAAATATCACACTTGTTGCTGGTGAAAATTCCGTTAATAACGTATATGTTGAAACTGAAGACTATATGACATATCCTGATGTTGATGGAAACTTTAAATTAGTTCTTCCTTACGGAGAATATGATGTTACTAATTCATTAGCTGGATATTCAACAAAAGTTTCTACAGTTTCTGAACTTACAAGTAATACCCTTCAATCAATTACAGAAGAATTAACTTATTTAGAAAAAGCTGATAACCTCACTAAAGAAGAAAACAACGAACTAATCACATTATCTTGGGATTATACAGATGATATTGATGATGTTCTTACTAACTTCCAAATTCTAAGAAAGTACTATACTGGAGATTGGGAAGTTAAAGGCACTACAGAAAATACAACTTATGTAGATACTATTCTTGTTAATGGTGATTATCAATATAAAGTTGTGGCTGTTTATGGACAAGATATGTCTCATGATTCAAATATCATAGCATTCACTTTTGAGAATGGTGTTGATAATGAGAATGATATTCATCCTGTAATAGTTAATTCACTAAGCAAGAACTACCCTAATCCATTCAACCCTGAAACTACTATCAACTTCTCAATTAATGAGCCTGGTAAAGTCGAGCTAAATGTCTATAATATTAAAGGACAGTTAGTAAAAACTCTAGTTAATGACTTCAGATCTAGTGGTTCTCATAGTGTTGTATGGCATGGTAAAAATAACAATAATAAGTCAGTTGCTTCAGGAGTCTATTTCTATAGAATCAAAACTGACAACTACACAAAAACACATAAAGCTATCCTTATGAAATAGGATACTTATAAATCATATAAGAAATTGCTCAAGGCTGACCTAGTGTCAGCCTTTTTTTATTTATCAAAAATCCAACTGGGAACGCCGTGCTACTAACCTCCATACTAAATATCTTCCTGCATTAAATCAGCTTTTATGCAGGTGCCACTTGGGCAAGAAGGGAATTTTAGGCAAAGGTGTGTCAATAGAGGCATGGAGAATTTTTTACAATCTTACCTAGGTTTAAAAACCTAGGCTTTGGACAATTAATCCCTTCAGGATGACTTCTGTGTAAGATTGAACAATACAAAACCCCAGAGGGGTAAATTGTGCAAAGCCCATGATTTCAATCATGGGTAAATAAAAATAAACATTAGATTCTAGTCCTGAAGGGACTTGAAAAGCTAACATAATAACAAGACAAGTACTTTCAGCACTAGCAAGAAAATCACTACAATCCTACCTAGGTTTAAAAAGCTAGGCTTTGGATAATTCATCCCTTCGGGATAACTTCTGGGTAAGCTAGTATCTAATTCCTTTCTTCTTATCAACGCTTTTCCAGCGTTTATGTACCCAGAACCAAAGTTCAGGATATTCTTTAATCATGTTTTCTAAGGATTTGTTTAAACGGTCCATTACTTGGTAATCAGTCAGACCTTCTTGTTTAGGGAAAAACATCTCTTCAACAATTATCTTATGTTTTCCTTCTTTAGTTCTCACATGATACATAGGTATTATAGGTAAGTCTGCTTTTAAAGCTATTCTGGCAATGCCCATAAATACAGATGCATCGAAACCAAGGAAAGGCATTACTTCACCATTACTCCTTGCATCTTGGTCCATAATAAAGAAGATTTTCCTATTGCCCTTGATAGCCTTGACTATACCACGCATAGCCCTTTTTTGGTATATAACATCTAGTCCAAGATCAGCTCTATAATCAACAAAGAACTTGTCAAAGTATGGGTTTCTTTGCTTTTTAGCAATAGCACTTAGTTTGAAACCCCTTCTTAGTAAGAAGTAACCTAATAATTCCCAGTTTCCAAAATGGCCTGTTGAAATTAAAAAACTTTGTTCCATTTGCAGAGCTTTATCAAAATTATCCAATCCAACAATTTCAATCTCATCAGCTATCTTATCTCTATCTGCTTTAAATATCTCATATATCATGAGTCCATAGTTTTGATACATACGTTTAGTAATATCATTTACTTCTTTATCAGTAAAATTAGGGAAACACCTTTTTAGTTGGAATTTAACAAGTTTCTTCCTAATTCCAATTTTATAACCGAAAGTATTTGCGATAAAAAGAAGAAAATTTCGAACTTGTCTTTCAGAGAGGGTATTAATAATTCCCAACCCTAGCTTCATAAGAGTTCTTTCAAATCTATTCTTTCTCTCTTTTTTGCTAGCAGCCATACTAGATTATATCCTCTTCGATAGATATAAATCTATTCTTGGTATTTTTCCTTGTTTGTGAAACTATCAATTCTCCAAGCAAGCCAATGGAAAAGAATTGAAAACCCACAAGTATTAATAACATTGTTAAAAATATAGCTGGTCTATTAGATAAATGCATACCGAATGCGTACTTCATAACTGTTAGATATACACCAAGTAAGCCACCAATTATAGTAAAGATAGCACCAATCCCACCAAACAAATATAGTGGTGATCTATTGAACTTAGTTATAAGCTTAACGGTTAGTAAATCAAGGAAGCCACGTAGATATCTTTCAATACCATACTTTGATTTGCCGTGTTCTCTAGCTCTATGATGAACAGGTATCTCAGCAACTTTAAATCCTTTGGCATGGGCCAAAGCAGGAACATATCTATGCATTTCGCCATAAATATCAAGTTCTGCTACTAAATCTTTTGTATAAGCTTTGAAACCACAATTATAATCATTGAGAGCAAGCTTAAATGTTCTTGACGTTACCCAGTTAAAGAGTTTGGAAGGAAGTCTTTTGGATAGAGGGTCTCTTCTTTTAACCTTCC
Source organism: Cloacimonadales bacterium (SeqCode) (assembly GCA_963678315.1). Taxonomy (GTDB): domain Bacteria; phylum Cloacimonadota; class Cloacimonadia; order Cloacimonadales; family JAFGVF01. Next base: position 127,322 of record OY782781.1, read on the forward strand.
AACCAGTAACCAAATCATTGCCTTCTTTTATCTTAGTAATAAAGTTATCTATTTCAGTAGGATTATCTTGTAAGTCTGCATCCATGGTAAAAATTATATCACCTTGAGCTCTTTCAAAGCCAACTTGAAGGGCATAAGCTTTACCAAAATTACGTCTAAACTTTATATTTTTAACATTCTTATCTTGTTCAGCAAGTGACTTCATAATCTTATAACTTGAATCAGTAGAACCATCATCTATAAATAAGATTTCATATTCATACTTCTTGCAGTTTTCTTTAATCTCTCTATGTAGTTGTTGAAGAGAGCCTTCTTCATTTAAAGCAGGGATTACAAAAGAAAGTTTCATCTAATCTCCTTATTTCATGAAATCGAAGAACATCTTAGTTGTTAGCTTAGCAAACAGTTTTGGCTTTTTAAGAATAATCTCTTTGAAAATTCCATGAAAGCTCAGTTTATCGAGAGGAATCTCTCTTATAAAATCAAAATATTTGTTCAGTTTATCATTGTTTGCTTTAATAATTCTTTGTTTAATCAACTCTTCTATTTTTTCTTTATTTGAATTCTTTTTGAACCATTTAGTCTGATAAGATTTAAGTTTCTTATCACTTATACCTTTGTCACTAAAAGCACTAACAATAGCATCTCCACACAGTTTACCTGCTTCAATTGCAGTATCTATGCCACCACCGCTAATAGCGTTAGTTTGATGAGCACAATCTCCCACTAAGAGAACTCGATCTTTAACAAGGGTCTTTATTGTTTCTTTAACTGGTACTGCTCCACAAGTAAAACGTAACATTTTTGCTTGAGGATATTGAGCTTGCATATATTCATCAAGATGTTGCTTTGCTGTTTTATCTGTTCTTTCAGGATTAACACCCAAGCCAATATTAGCTTTATTCTTACCTTTAGGAAATACCCAGACATATCCACCTGGAGCCCAATCTGCATTGAAAATAAACTTACATTCTCCATCAGTAAGTGATTTATCATTTACAAGATATTGTGCACAGGAATCTATATCTTCTAGATTTAATTTATTATCTATTCCAAACCATTTAGCAACTCTTCCATCCACTCCGTCTGCAGCAACTAGAACTTTACTATAAATAGAACTTTTACTAGCATCAATTTCTATTGAGAATAGCTGGCTTGTTTGGTCATATTCAGCATTAGTTACGTTAGCTTGAAGCTTTATATAGGCCCCAGCTTCCAGAGCTCTTTCTGCAAGATATTTATCAAAGAGATTTCTATTAAGAATCAAACCATCTGGTGAGTTATGTATTTCTATTTCATTATTATCAGGTGGGACAAGTTTAACTTTTCTAATTTCAGTTGATACAAGAGATTCAGGAATTTCACCCAAGTCACCAAGAGATTTAGTCATAATCCCTTCTGCACACCTAACAGGTTGTCCTATTTCTTTGTCTCTTTCTAGGATAAGGGTCTTTAGATTCCCCTTAGCACATCTTTCAGCAGTGACAGAGCCAGCAGGTCCTCCACCTATAACAAGTACATCATATACTATTTTATTCATCTATCTTTAATGCTCCTAAAGGACAGCTTTTCAGACATTTTCTGCATAAAATGCATTTATCATGGTCTATTACAAGATTGTATTGTGTTAAATTTAATGCCAATGTTGGGCATATCGATACACAGCATCCACATCTATCACATAATTCTAAATCAATTACAACTTTCATTGCTCTCTCTAATATCTATTACTTTTAACTGACCGTTGTTAGTTACCTGAAGCATTAAATCATATATATTATGCTGTTTAAGAGATTTGCGTAAGTTTGATTCCATAAAGAGTTTAATATTCTTCTCACCTTGTTGATAATTCTTAACAAATATCATTGGCTCTGGGTTCTCTTGTCCAAAAGGAAGAAGGAAATCTAGGTCTTTCTTTAATTCGTAAGAAAATTCTGAGATATCAAGTGAAGCATTTGCCTGTAAGAACTGGTTTTCCCTAATTGTTTCACTTTGAGAAGCGAAATACTCTGCATATAGTTCTTTAAATCTATCTAAGTTATCTGGGTGCATAGTAAAGCCAGCAGCTTTAACATGACCGCCATATTGAATCAAAGATTCTTCACAGTATTTGAAAGCATCAAGAACACTAAAACCATCACTAGATCTACCTTCACAGAAGATTAAATCATCTTTCTTCTTGAGAATTAAAACTGGTTCTAAAATCTTGTTAACTATAAAAGTAGCACAAGTTCCAATTAGTGGATAAGTAATTTCATTTTCTTGGTCATAATAGATTAAACCATCTCCTTGATAACCATCAAGGATCTTATCTATGTAGAAACCAATTTCTTGAATGTTCTTTTCCATGGCCTTCTTTTCAGTTTGAATAATACCAAAGTTATCAAATTTATCTCTGCCCTCATAAATTAAGAAACGTAAGCCATGATGTATTCCACCATCATCTCTGCCGTTAGCTATCAATCTATATGAGTAGTTAATAAAGTTCATCTTATCATAATTGTTACGAATCGGGGAACAAACTGAGGTGAGATAATCAAAAGTTGAGCCAGATATATCATTCCAATTATCAAGTACATGCCTTACTAATATCCAGTTGATACCAGTCATTGGAACTCTATCAGCGATAGAACCGACAGCAGTCCAGAAGTAATAACTGTTCTTAACTTCTTTATTTAGAAGTCTTGCTAAATACCGAACCAGCATCAAAGAAACACCCACTCCAGCAAGCATCTTGTAAGGATAGTTACAGTCTTCTCGTTTAGGGTTTATTACTGCAATAGTTTTTGGCATGTTTTCTTTTTCAAACATATGATGATCTGTTACTATTAAGTCTATACCTAAAGCGTTAATTTCATCAATCTTTTCGTAAGAAGATACTCCATTATCTACTGTGATAACTAAATTTGCTTTTATCTCTTTGATATAGTCAATGAAGTTATCCTGTATTCCATGATGATCAGTCATTCTATTGGGAATATAGTAGTAATGATTTTGAAATCCGCAACTAGTAAGGAAGTCAAATAGTACATAAGTTGCAGTAACTCCATCAGGATCATCATGACCAAAGATTACTATTTTCTCGTTATTATAAAGAGCATCTATGATTCTTTTAGCACCGACTTCCATATCAGCAAAAAGCTCTTCATTGGGAAGATCTTCAAGCTTCAACTTATAATCTTCATAATCCATTTTTCTTGTATCAATTATTTGTTCTAAAAATCCTTTATTATTCTCTTCATATAACCATCTTAATTGCATTAAAAGTAATCCTTGTTAGTTTATATCTTCTTTAATCGGTATCTCTCTTGGCTCTGTTCTTCTGTATACTTTCTTGAATATATCAAAGCCAGAGAAGCCTATATTAAGCATTAATGATCTATCTTCTATACCATGGATTGATTCATCCCCACGAATCAAGTATTCCACAGCTATATCTATTTTATCTATTTTAGAATGTAGAGGTAATGAGAATCCAAATGAAGCAGCTTGTTCATAGATCTTCTCATTGTTATAGTCAAAAGGAAGTTCTCTATATGAGACACCAACTCTAAGAGGAACATACTTCCAGAATCCATTCTTTCTTACTTTTGGTTCATAACCAAATCCTAGACCTACTTTCCAAGCATTATGATAATCGGTTCCCATAAAATCATCCCATATTTCATAGTTAACATCTGAAACAAACTTAAATTTACCTAGCCACTTTTTAGCAAAACCTAATCCAAATCTATGAGGTAATTTATATGTATCATCTTCTAACTCTTCTGTAGAATGAATTGTAAAATATTCACTTTCAGTATCAAAATCTCTACCCATTTCATATCTAGCACCAATAGACCAAGTAGCTGATTGCTTTAAGAAACCTGCAGTAAGTCCAACATTGGTGAATGTATATCTTGACTTGTAACGAGCATTTGCCTGTCCTGTTGAATCAAAACCATTATCCTGAATATACTCTTGTTCCCTATGTCCAATATAGATATTAGGTCCTAAACCTATACTCCAACCCTGACTAAATCTATAACCATAATATAAATCTAATTTATAGATATATGAATCAATCAAGTTCTCTTCATAATAAGCAGTTGAATCGCCAGTGGTACTAGCTTCTGAATAGCCAGTTATTAATCTATTTTGAACATTTCCAGATTGAGAAGAATTAAATTGAAATGCAAATCTATGCTTTCTATAAGGAGCAACAATACTGAAGAATGGAAAATCTAATGCTTCATCAGTAAAATGACCTTCATTCTCAGTGTTATATCTTACATATCCAGATTTTAAAGCAGTGTAGAAATTCACAGTGTTAGCTGTATTAACTAAGGCCGGATTAGAATATCCATGAACTAGTCTTAATCCATCACCGATACTAGCATCACCTAAACCTTGACTATAAACATCGTTACCAAGGTACTGGTAAGGCATTCCTGCAACAGAAAAAATAGAGTTACCTGCGTACAATCCACTAGCACATATAATTGCTAATATTATCATTATTTTTGCAATTAAATTTATTTTAAACATATTTTTAGCTCCGTTTCTATTTGTCTCTCAAAGAAATAATATTAGTAATCATTTGTCAATATTCTTTTTTAGCTAGTTTTGACTAGTGTTTCAGTAATCTAATTATTCTTCATAACAATTATCTCAGAAGATGCATTATTTAGCTTTTAGCACAAAAAAAAGAGCCTTGAACAAGTCAAAGCTCTATGTCTATATTATAATATAATTTACTATAAAGTTTCGAATACTGATTTGATAATACCAACAGCTTCACGAAGTTCTGATTCAGTGATAACTAGTGGTGGAGCAAATCTGATAATGTGTCTGTGAGTTGGCTTACAAAGTAGACCAGCTTCTTTAAGTTTAACACATACATCCCATGCTTCTAAACCATCTTTAGGTTCAACAACTATAGCATTAAGAAGACCTTTACCTCTAACTAATTTAATCATTGGGTGATTAAGAGCTACAAGTTCTTCTCTAAAGATTTTACCTAATTCAAAAGCCTTTTCAGTTAAGTTTTCTTCTTTAATAACTGTAAGAGCTGCTTTTGCAACAGCACATGCTACAGGGTTTCCGCCGAAAGTAGAACCATGTTGACCAGGTTTGATAGTAAGCATAATATCTTTGTCAGCAAGAACAGCTGAAACAGGATATACACCACCAGAAATAGCTTTACCTAAGATAAGAACGTCAGGACGTACATTATCATAGTCACATGCTAATAAGCGACCAGTTCTAGCAATACCTGTTTGAACTTCATCAGCGATGAAAAGAACGTTATGTTTCTTACAGATATCAAAACATGTTTTTACATAACCTTCGTCTGGAACGAATACACCAGCTTCACCTTGGATAGGTTCAACGATGAATGCAGCGATATTTTTGCCTTCAGCTTCTAAAAGAGCTTCAAGAGCAGCAGGATCATTATAAGGAACCTTTTTGATACCAGGGACAAATGGACCAAAACCATCAAAGCAATCAGGGTCAATTGAAGCTGAAACAATAGAGATAGTTCTACCGTGGAAGTTACCTTCTGCAAAAACAAGAACTGCTTTTCCATTTTCGATACCTTTCACATCATAACCCCATCTACGAGCAAGTTTCATTGCTGTTTCAACAGCTTCAGCACCACTATTCATAGGAAGAACCATATCGAAACCGAAGAATTCAGTGATGAACTTTTCATATTCGCCTAAGTTGTTACTATAGAAAGCTCTTGATGTAAGAGTTAGAGTTTTAGCTTGTTCAATCATTGCATCAATTATTTTTGGATGACAGTGACCTTGGTTTACAGCTGAATAAGCTGATAAGAAATCAAAGTATTTGTTTCCTTCTGGATCCCATACGAAAGGACCTTGACCTTTTGCTAAAACAACAGGTAGTGGGTGGTAATTATGAGCACCATACTTGTCTTCGAAATCCATAGCTGTTTGAGAACTTATTGTTCCATATTTTAATGTATCAGACATTTGTCTCCTCCAGAATATTATTTTTTAAGTCTTTTTTCTATATTTTATGTTTAATGTCAAATCATTTTTTACTTTAGAATGTAATTTTGACCCAGAGTGAGAATGAAATCTTTTTAACATCCCTATTTGACTTCTTATCTTGTGTCATTTCGTAAGATAGTTTAGATCCACCATCGATATTTTTATGGAACTTATAGGAGACTTCAGGAATAACCGAGTAAGTAATTTTATTCTCTCTTACTAGAGTTTCACTAGAACCCTTTTCAGTCATATAATTCTTAGTCCAATTAACATTGGTTCTAAGAGTCATATCATTTTTAAGACGGATACTAGAGCCAATCAATGGAAGTTTAAATCCTTCTACAGCTTTAAATGACCAAGATACTGAGCCAGTAACAGTTTGATCTTTATCATTAGTAATCTTATCAAAAGTATTCTTATCTTCAGTAGTCTTAGTAGAATACTGGTTGTATGATGCTGTAGTTATAACATTGTTCGCCCAATTACCAGTCCAACTAAACATAGGAGCAAAGTTTGTTCGAACTGTTCTAGAATCTGGCTTACTCCAACCAATATCACCTTTCTCTTCAACTTCATAAGTATAGCCTGTTCCAATAGAACTTGAAGTAAGAATATCTCCAAAGCCAAAATAACTCTGTATATCTGTTACGTTAATATCTATTTCAGGGAAAGTTGTAATTATAGTCTGAGAAGAATTACTAGACCAACGTTTATTGTTTTCATAAGTATAATAGATTGAAGTATTGAAGTTCTTATATGAGAATCTAGTTTCTGCATCAAATTGATTGTTATTGTCTTTAACTTCAATTAGATCAGGGTCAAGAGAATAAGGAATACCAAGTTGGAACTGGTATTGAGGCCTATTATCTAGGTTTTTATAGTTCATGTTATAATCATTTTTATAACCAAACTCTAGATTACTAAAGCCAGCTACCCAATCAATAATACTTATATAAGAGAAACTCTCTCTATTAGATTCCTTATCATCTTTTTCATCTTTATCTTCTTTAGGCTTATCTCCATCCTTTCCAGGTCTACCTGAAGTTAAGGCATCATTTAAATCATAGAGAGTAACAATTCTGTCACGCATCTCTTTGAGTTGTCTCTCAATCTCTTCTCTATCTTTCTCATCTTTTATATCATTCTTTTTCTTGTCTAATTCCTTTATTTCTACCTTAAGTCTTTCAATTTCTTTTAAATACTTTGCATTTTCAGGAGTAGAAGCTTTAACATCTTCACGACCTCTGTCTTTATCCTCTTTAGCTTCTTCAAGTTCCTTTTCTTCTTTCGGATCTTTACTTTCTTTAGGGTCATAATCTTCTTTAGCTTTATCGCCATCCTTCTTCGGACTGTTTGGAGTTCTACTTCTAAGATAATCTGCTAAATCAGAAAGTAAATCAGAGTTGTTAAATACTAAGTCTACATTGAAGGTTCTGTTAACACTACCATCATGTTTAAACTTGATTATGTCTTCATCTTCCTCTTCATCATCATAAGTGTAGGAGTTACTCTTTTGTGACCTAGATTCGTTAAATACAACTTGTCCGTTCGAATTAACATCCAAAATCGAAGGTATTAACTCTGGAGCAAAATTATAGGTAATTGTCTGCTTATAATCACTCTCTTCACCTATATTAATATTATTGATTCTATTCTTATAGGTTAAATCACGTTCAGTCTCAATCTTATAGGAAGAGCTTAAGTAAGATTTGTTCTTTGCAGTAATCAGAGGGAACTCTACATAGTTCTCTGTTTTAACAGCCCTTGTAGATTGATTTGAACTTGCTGTATCATCTTCCCAGTAAATCAGTGTATCTGTTCTTGTAAGTTTATACTTATCTGGATTAGTAGAATTGAAAGTAACTGTATTCTCTATTTCAGAAGGGAATAAGTTAATCTTTAAATCATCCCAAATCTTGAAGCCACGATTAACACTTCCAAGGTTTAAGTCGTAAGCTAGAGTTCCGTTATGTTTGAAAGTAGTATCTGCCCTTGTTGATGTAATATTATCTGACAAAGTAGCATCCGCGCTCAAAGACAAACTTCCAAGTGTATAGTCCATCCATGGATTATCTGTTTTACCTTTCCTAAAGCTCCAAGTACCTTTATAAGTGGTTGATTCAGTTTTCTCTAGATCCTTCTCAAAATCACTAAGATCATCTCTTAAGATATCAGAATTTGCCTTAAATCTTGGAATAGAAGATGATTTACTGTAATCAAAAGTAAGAGGCATAGTAATATTCCAATCATCATTAAAGAACTTGTGCATTGAGAAATTGTTCTTTACCGATATAGAAGATGTTTCCATAAATGAGCTAGATGTAGTAGATCTATCAGGTTTATTAACAAAGTTCTCAGATTCTTGATTAATGTCCACATTGATAGTATACAAATCAGCAAACTTACTGTTCATGGTAACACGAGCTTTGTAACCACTGTTTTCATAAGGGTCAGCAACTCTAATATCATTAAAATATACTTTACCAGAGAATTCAGATCCTGCTAGAGGCTGTACACCTAGATTTAGTTCTTTGATACTTGATAGTGTTGGATTACCTACTTTACGATATGATCTTAAACCATCAACATACAAAGTATCATTATCTGAATTAGAAGCCATGTTTAGGTTCTTCAGTTCTGTTATCTCAGAAAAATCAATATCAACTTCTTTCCAGTTATTTCTACTCATCTGAGTAGCATATATTATAGGAGCAACTTTTTCTTTTATCTCATAATAGTTCAAGCTATCAGCACCTAAGCGTATAATCACATTTAATGAATCGGCTGTATGCAATTCCCCTTGTTCTAGTTCAGGATAAACCCAGAATCGAAGAGAGTTATAAAGAAGCATATTAGTTGATTCTGTAGACTTCTGTCTAACCAAAGCTAGTTGACCTTCCTGTAGGTTGTTAATAGAAATATTAAGAGACTGTTCTAATGTCTCTTCTCCTTCAGAAGTAGTAAATGTACCTGAAGGAGGAGTGTAGTGATTATCTTTTTGGTTATCTGTAATACCAACAATAAAAGAAGTATTATTAGCATCAAGTTCATCTTGTGGTACTGATGTTTCAAAGTGGTCATCAGATGATTCTGTATCAACTAATAAAACAGGTCTTTCTTCCCATTTATTACCAACAACATTTAATTCAGCAATAGTTATTCTAACAGTTTTATCAACTTCAGCCCAAACTCTTGCATAAGAAATCTTACTTAAATCAGGATTTATTCCTGTAGTATTTGAAATAGCGTTATATATATCTTGATCTGAGATTGGTATTCGATAAAGTTTCCATCCTCTATACTCAGACTCTAAGAAATCAAAATTATTACTAGAAAGAGGGATAGAGTATTCAAAATATCTATTGAGAGTATTAAGAGTACCATTACCATCAAGGTCTTCAGTATCAAGTTCATTATTACCTTCAGTACCATTAATAAAGAGATAATCCCCATCACTATTTTGATTATCATTTGAAGAATCAAGAGGGTCATCACCTGGAAGTCCATTCTTTACTCCATCAAGACCTACATCTTCTGTTCTTACATCAAGAATACCATCAATAATTCCATCGGAGATACCATCTTCTGTATTTAAGAATCCCTCTCCACCATTGAAAGTATAGAAGTCCTCACTGATATCACCTAAATCGATATGAAGGGTAACATTTGCTTCTTGTGATCCGTAAGTAGTATCTATCTTCGCAAGGATTTCAACATACTTCTTTTCTGAGAAATCAACTTGGTTACCGATATACTTCATCACACCACCCCAAGAACGGTTAACTATATTTGGTGAAGATATTTCTGGAGGAACTATCTTCATTGCCAATACACTTACCTCTTCTTCTTCCTGATCTGAATCCATAGTAGAAGGGTCATAGACTTCTTTCATAAGAATATTCTCAGGGTTAAACCAATGAGTTCTTGCTTTTGGCATACTTGTATTTGCTGGTTTAGATGCTTCTGACCAAGTCTTACGAGTAACACCAAGAGGATATTCATCTAGAATTCCTTCCATGTCATCGATGTAAGCTTCTTTTTTCTTGCCGTCTGGATTACCATATATGTTTGGGAAAGAAAGAGCAACCTCACTAGAAAGCTCAAACTTTGATTCAACATCTGTTTCAACCAAAGGAAGCCAATCAACCATATCAGTCATAAAGCGTGGGTTAATTTGATATTTCGCATCGATATCTGCCAACATTAATTCTATGTTCTCTTCCCCTATCTTAGGATGCTTGTCTTGAACACTCTCGGTACGGTATATAAATGTACCACCAATGTTAAAATTCTCAAAACCTTTATAATCTGCCCTAATACCAAACAATTGTCTTTGGTCAACACCAAATCCAGATTTAAACTCATAATCAATAGTAATTTCAGCATTTGGATCTTTACCAGCTGCTGTCAAGAAAGTAACATTACCAAAATCATAATCTACTATATAATCAACATTTTCTTTTTGCTTATTGCCATTAACTTTAACTACAACACTTCCTCTCAAGATGTTGGTATGACCTAATGAAATTTCGTCTTTACCTATTTTACCAGTAATAACCATTTGATAGGTATATTCTTCTGAGTTTATGCTTTCATTTTCATCTTGGTAAATAAGAGTATCATTTAAAGCTGCGAAAGGCTCTAGCATTGGATAAGTAACATAACCAGCACTCAAATCAATCGAAGTATCACTTCCATCTACCTTGCCATCACCATTAGTATCTAAGAGTAGAAAATCATTTATGGTCGTAAATCCACCACTATCTATATCAGAAGGAACATCATAGTCATATTCACCATTAGAAGTCTCTTGAAATACTCGTAAAGAGAAGTCTTCATTATCAATATTCTGAGCATTCAAACTATAAACATTACGTGCTTGTAAATGCCAAGTATAGAAACGATTATCAGGTAAGCCATCACCATCTGCATCAACACTTTCAAAGGCAAAATCTTTTGGATCAACATCTTCTAAGTATGATTGGTTTCTAACTCTCAATAGCTTTACATAAACACTTTCTTCATTTGAAGCATCGTAAGTTGGAATTTGGACTCCATTTCTTTGGGTATATCTCACACCTATTGTATAGCTTTTATTGATTGTTTTTAACATTTTAAGAACACCTGAATCATAATCATAGATGTAATCAGTTCCTTCAGAAAGAAGGTCGAATTGTGGTATGAAAGGTGTATCAGCTTCGACCATTTCAAAGCCAGGGATTGTTGAAGTATTGTTGCTTACATTAGCATCATCTAGGTATACTTCAAGGGTTCCATCAGCAGGAAGGACATCTGCATCAAATACTAGATAAGAACCATTTTCGTCCATTTTAATAGCATTATTCACCCATCCTTCAGGTACCTCTTGACTGCTTCCAGGAATTGTATCGCCATCTTGATATAGTAAGAAAAGATGATATGGATTAACAACATAATACATATCTCTACGAGTATAGTCCTTAACGTTAACTTCGGTAGAATCGCTTTGAGCTTTATTTTTAAAGACCTGTTTTTCTTTTTCACTTTCTTCTTGACTGGCTACAGCAGTTAGTTCTAAGTCTCCAATTTTCATATCGGTTCTAATACCAAAAAGTCCTTGAGATGAAGACACAGAACCTACAAATTGAGAGTTACCAGAAAGGTCTAAAGAAATATCACCAGCTTCAACTGATTGAACAATTTCATCTTCAAAACCTTGATAGCTAATGTTAATATTGTTTGGATTAAAGAAAGATTCTTCTTGATTTGAATTATAACTTAAATCAACGTGTATTTTTTCTCCTATTGTACCCTTCAATTTCATATCTAATTCTTGTTCCATTTTAGGGGTAAAAGAGGAAGAGTTATCAGATTCAGAAAGTCCTAAGTTATCATTTTCAGTACTAGTTGCAGAAATGGTCAGTTTTTCGCTACCAGAAAAACTTAGTCGTCCAGCTTTATCACCAAAAATTCTTCTCACAGTCTTTGAACGTGCAAACTTAGGTAAGTCGAAGACTAAATCAGGAATAAGCCCTGAAGATGAGTCTCTCTCTTCAAGGTGAAACATTTTCATTGTTTCTTCGTATAGTAGTTTATCAAATGTATAAGCAAATACACTTTCGAAATATTCATCAAAAGTTAAAGTAACAGGTTGATGAATCTCAAAGTCATTGAATTTAGTTATCAAGGTAACTGTTTGATTATCAAAATCTATGATTTCCTCAGTATCTGGAAAAACAGAATCTATAAATCTAGAATTCTCAAATTCTCTATTTCCAAGACTATAATAATCAACTTTTCCACCATATATATTTTTATAATCCGTTAAATTATAATTGCTAGCTATTAATTTACTAGAAAACAAAAGCGTAATAATCAGCAACATATAAGTATATGTTTTATTCATTAACAAAATCCCACGTTTAATTATTTATTTAATCCGATTAAATTGAGCCCATCAATAATTAATGAGTCATCAACAATATCTACCTCTTCAGAACAAGAACATATTAAGTTTGCCACTCCACCAGTTGCTATGGTTTTATAGTCTTCAAGATTATATTCTTTCTTAATCTGTTTTATAAAACCATCAATAATAAAAGCGTGACCATTAATAATACCAGACAGTAAAGCATCCTTGGTATTTAGTCCTAAAATAGAGTGTGGCTTAGATAATTTAATATCAGCAAGCAGGGCAGCTTTTTCAAACAAGGAATTAGATGAAGATCTCACTCCGGGAATGATAGAAGCACCATAGAAAGTACCATCCTTTCCTGTCAGTTGAACAGTTGTGGCAGTTCCTAAATCACACACTATAGTATTTGTCTTGTACTTACTGATTGAAGCATAAGCATTAACGATTAAATCTGCACCTATAAAGCTTGGGTCAGGTGTTTTAAATTTAAGTCCCAAATCTGTATTAGCATTCACATCAATAAAAGTACAATCAAAGTACTTATTAAACATTCTACGTATAATTCTGTTAAGTTGTGGCACTACAGATGATAGTACCCCAGTAGCAATATTACCAGCTTCCTCCTTAATGGATTTTAGTAATGAATCTATAACTACAAAATACTCGTCTTCAGTCTTATTCTTATCAGTATGAATTCTCCATGAAGCAAGTAATTCCATTTCTTTGTATATTCCAATAACGAGATTAGTATTACCTATATCTAAAACAATTATTTTATTTTTCATATTTTTCCCAGATTAATTTTATCTATAAAATTTCGTCAACAACTTTTATTCCCTACATTATAATATGGACTCAAAAATGCTTAATTAGGCACACTTCAGTAAAATACTTCTAGAATTCTTCATAGGCTGAGACATTTAAGGAATAACCTTCCTCAGTAAAAGCTATATCAAATCGCATGTTCAGTCTATCTTTAGAATCAGTTAGTTTATATCTGAAACCTGTACCAATAGAATACTTTAGTTGAGAGAAATCAAAGTCATCTAGTTCATTTGCTACTTGCCCTGTTTCTGCAAACAATACAAAACCAGCTCTTTTTTGATAACCCGATCTGAAAGGAGCCATTCTAAGTTCTGCCCTAGCTGAGACCCTGTGATTATCCATAAACCTTCTTGATGAATAACCTCTAAGCCTATCTCCTAACTTTGCTAAGCGTTGAAAAGGAGTATTCCCATTACAGAATTTACCATCAATATGAGTGGCTAAAACTAACATTTCTGAAGTTGAGAAATAGTTTTTTAAATCTATTTCTGTCATTGAGAAATTATAATCTGAGCCTATACTTTCATCATAATATCGATAAGAAGCTCGATAGAATAGACCATTAGTTGGATAGTTAAATTGATTTCTCGTATCTAGTTTAAGAACACTTCCAAGACCGAAGAATTTTCCACCATCATTTCCCAAAAGATTGTCCCAATCAACCCATTCATTATATTCTCTTTTAGTAACTTCTAAGTCACCAAATTCAGCATTGACTCCAAGAAATAGTTTTCTATATACTCTTCTATAGAAATCGAATTCAAGACTGTTTTCAATTTCTGTATAGCTAGTTTCTGAATCCTTATGACTGTCATTACCTAATTGATAAATATCTGTCGGCCATTTCTTATATCTATATGCTATTGAAGTATAATAGTTTCGTCCCAGTGTAAATTTGCCTTTAGTTATATACCTAAACTGATTTTCTAAAGAATGTTGAACAACATTTGTCCATTGTCCATCAATATTCTTGTGTTGCTTAGCTGTATCATAAATAACAACTCCCCCATAGACTAAGGAAGTTTCACTATTATATGCTAGCAAAGGGAAGAAAAACCAATGTTTTGGAGAAGACCTAAAAACTGGTGTAGCCCATATTTGACTAACTGCAATAACAAAGATTAATAAACTTACTAGCTTTTTCATCTCTTCTTTTTCTTCTCGTGCATTTCTCTGATTATCTCTTCCACCTTACGGAAGTTAACCTTTCCAGAAGCCATTAAAGGTAATTCATCTAACACATAATACTCTCTAGGCACCATAATAGAAGGAAGCTCTTTCTTCATATATTTTTTTATTTGCTTTGTTTCTAGTTCTTTAGTTGTAACCACTGCCACTATATCAGCGCCCTTCATTGGATTTGGTACATCAACAACACAGCAAAGTGTTTCTTCAGGTAGTATTGATTCCAAAACACCTTCAACTTTTACAAGTGAAACCATTTCACCACCGATTTTAACAAATCGTCTTAATCTTCCTCTATGTGAGATATAGCCATCTTTATCTAATACACCCATATCTCCAGTGTCATACCAACCATCACGAATTCTCATAGAAGTTTCTTCGTAGTCATTATAATAACCAGTAGTTACTAAATCACCTTTTACTAGAATCTTACCTTCTTTTCCAGGTGGAAGTTCTTTACCTGTTTCTCGGTCAACTATTTTTATTTTTGTACCAGGAAGAGGTTTACCAACTGTACCCACCTTACAATTATTCTTAAAGTTTGTTGATATAACAGGACTAGTCTCAGTTGTTCCATAACCTTCATAAAGTTCAAGGTCATGCTTTTTAAGATACTCATCTCTGATCTGCTTAGATAACTTATCTGCACCTGAAATAGCAGTTCTTACTGATGCAAAATCACCTTTATCTGAACGTTTCAGATATCCATGATAGAAGGTCGGAGTTCCAACCATTAAAGTTACTTTATATTTCCTGATAGATTTACAAACAACTCGATATTCAAGAGGATTAGCGACTGTAACTGTTTTCCCACCATATAATAAAGGAGTCCAGAATGTTACAGTAATACCGAAAACATGAAACAATGGTAGATTAGCTAAAAATACTTCTTCTTTGATATCTTTGACAATTGTTCTAAATCCATTCACATTATGCATTATATTCTTGTGAGTTAGTTGAACTGCCTTAGGGTCTTTCTCAGAACCAGAAGTAAATAGAATAACAGCATTTTCATCTTTTGAACCATTATGGACATATTTGCTGATTAACTTATCTGTCAAACGTGAAACAGCTAAGCCCTTAACCTTATCAAGTAGATTAATACCTTTCATTATATCTTCTATGTTAACCATACCAGAGAATGGTTTTAGATTAAACTTCTGGATTAGTTTTTCGGTACAAATAGTAGTCCTAAAATTACATTTCTTTTGAGCATACTTAACATTCTCAATCGGCCCAACAGAGTAATTTATCATCACAGGTGTCTTATCTGCCATTAACAAAGCAAGAGTAGTAACACAACATCCAAAAGAAGTAGGAATCATTACCCCAATGTTCTTCTCTTTGAATTTCTTGAACTTCTTTGCTAAGATTAAGGCTGCCAACAACATCTTTTCATAAGAAATACTCTTTCCTGCTGAGACATCATGAATAGCTATATCTTTTGGATACTGTTTGGCTATCTTTATAAATCTTTGATGTAATTGCATATATATATAATAATTTCCCTTATTTTTATTTCAACTAATGAAGAATATATTAGTTCTGTAATATTGTCAATTAATTTGTTCTTAAGCAACTATTCAAATTTTTTTTTGATCTTTTAGTGATTATCCCAGATAATATATTAGGTTTGAATAAAATAGTGCTCTTTTTTTATTCTAATACATTAATTTGGATTAGTAAACAGCCCAGATTAATTGAATCTTTGTTAATGTTCATACATCTAAAAAGAAATTACTACTAAAACATAAAAATGAAATTCAGTAATTATTAATCTTTAGTAACAAGTTTTTCGATAAGTCTATAAATTCTTGACCCAGGGTTTTCGGGAACTAACTCATTCGGTTTGACATCTAATTGTTTTGCTATATCAATTGCTTTAGGATATTGGGCATAATCCCATCTTCTTAATGGCTTATCTTTATTATGGTGATTAAAATATTGCTTTATCTCATCAATAAAATCATCGCAAGAGTTTGAACTTATTAATCTATTTACTTGATTCTTATTTATAAGGTGAAATAAAATCCAAACTTCGAAACACGGATTACTTACGAAAATCTTTACTCCATAGTTCTTACATAGTGTTTCTATAAGATCCAACGACCATTTATCTTTATCAACAACTACCACATAATCATCATTCGGTTTATATTTTTCTTCATCATTTAGAGCAATTTTAATTCTTTCAAACACATGCTCTGGATCAGAAAGACCTAACCTTCTAATTCCTTTTACATGTATAAGTTTAATGCTTGTCTTTATTAATTTACCAAGATCAGAAAAGTATTTAGGTTCTGAGTTACTTCCTTCAGTAGCAATGAATAACCTTTGAGTAGATCTTTTACCGCATCTTTGTTCAGGATCAATAAGAACTTCATAATCTACATTTTGATTCATTGATTCTCCTTCAGGTTAATTTCAGGAATTGCTCCTAATCTACCATCGAGATAATCACTTATAAGTTCATCATCTGCAATTTCTTTAAATTCTGACAATGAATATAGCTCAGATTCTCTAAAGAAGTTCTTCTTCATATACCAGATTTCATCGTCGCGAAACAAACTTTGATCCATCAAATTAGTATCGTGTGTTGTTGCTATCAACTGACTAGATGTACCTTTTGTATAATAGAAAAATATTTGAAAAAGAGCTCTTGTTAACAGAGTGTGCATACTTTTATCTATCTCATCAATAATAAAAACTGATTTATGTTTTTTGAATTCAATAAGCATTGGAATAATGTTAAACAATCGCCTTGTTCCTTCTGATTCTTCTTGTATATCGAAATATACCATTTTCCCATTTTCATCTTCTCGTCCGATCATAACTTTTCTAACTACGATATCATTATCTTTATCTAAACTAAAAATGTAAAAATTGTTGCTTCCAGATATAAACATAGTTGAGCTATTTCTAGTCAATTTACTTGTGATACTATTTATAACGGTGCTAGGAATCTCATTTTTAACAAATTCAATACCTACATCTTGTGCATTTATAACATCAATATCAATATCAAGCAACTCCAAAATCCCTCTGTATTCTTTATAGAAATCTTCATCAAATACTAATTTAAAGAAGTTGCTATTGTCAATATCTGTATGAAGCACATTTAGGTTTTTAAACCACTCAATTATTTCACTAATTTCTTTATTTAAATACTTCTTGTTCTGATTGTTTAGTCGTGTAAGTAATAGTTCTGTAGTTCTGCATGCATCAGCAGAGAAATGTAAATACTCTGTTTCTCTACTGTTCTCGATTAGCGTTTCATTTACAGTTGTATGCATACTATCTTTTGCGTCATTGAACTCTCTATAGTATATACTGTTTACTTTCTTGTTATTAATTCTATAACACCATTCTTTTTCAACCCTGAATGGACTTATATCAAAGCCATAGATATATTCATAACCGGAAGTATTTATTATGTACTCAAAGCTTGTAACATTAGAATCATTAAACTTGTATTTTTTTATTCCTATTCTATCATCATTACTAGAACCATTTAGAATATAACTACGACTATCATCTATAGCTTTTATTAAGTTTGTTTTCCCTGAAGCATTAGCTCCATATATTATTGATGATTTCAAAATATCTGCTTGATTCTCATTTGTCCTATAAACATGATCATAATGATTATTTGATTCACCTCTAAACATCGCAAACGTAACTTCATCATTAAAACTTAAATAATTTTTTACCTTAAATCGGACTAGCATAATGTTTCTCTTATTTTTTTTGTTTATAATAGTATTCTAAGACTTTTTTGTCAACATCTTTAAGACTATTCTTTGTAATATGTTTAATTAACGATATCGTTATATCTTTTGTTCTCAGTTTTCATTACTATTCATTTTGCACTACTTGAACATCATCATGGCCTTGTGGGCGTATACCATACGCCCCTACGATTTACCCTGCAAAGTCGGAACGCCATCATCACTTATGTCGCCCTTTCAGGGCTGGATTAGAATTTCTTTTTTACATGGGGTACAAGACTCAGTCAAAGCCTGACACGGCCCTGGCTTAGTATATGCCACCCCTTCGGGGTTTTTAATGAACATCCTAAATTTTCAGTTAATTTTAATCTAGACGAACAGCCGTTCGTCTCTACATATTCACTTATCACTAGGTTCTAAGTGAAGCCAGCACGGAGGCTGGCGATCCCAGTATTCACTCCTAATTCCTCACTTCTAAGTACCCCATTGCCCTTGCTCCACCTGCATAAAAAGCTAAATTAATGCAGGAGGCTATAAAAACACCCTAGATAAAAAAGCTAGTTTGCTTTGTAAATTGGCCTATTTGGGATTATTATAAATTAGAATTTAAATCCGAATCCTGAAGATGCTCCATAAGAGACTCCATACTGGTGCGCTGTTCCTTTTATTTCTAATGGGATAAGAAAAGCACCAAGACCAAAAGAAATTCCCGCTTTGGCAGTTACTCCCAAAGTCCAATCATAATCAATTTCTTCATAGACATCTTCTAAGATAGGCACTTTAATAACAGAAGGTCCGATTAGACCAAAACCTCTTAATCTGAAATATGCTCTAGAAGGGATAAATGACCTATCAATTCCAATCAGACCACTTAAGCCCCTTTCATTGAAAGACTCATAATCACCATTTACATCATCACACATAATGTCATAGTAACTGATTTCGTAAGATAACTTGTTGGTAATCACTCTCAGAGAAAGACTTAGAATCTGTTCATCATAATATTCAGAACTATAATTTTTATAAGCATCTAGGCTAATATCTCCAGATGTAGAAGTGAAAATTACGTTTTCAACTACTAAGCTATCATTTTCACCAATATAATAAAATGGTTCCTCAGCTACTATTGAAGAAATACCGAGTAGTGTAAATATTATAAAAATTAAACTCATTGGGGCAGCATTACGAAAAGGGTATATACTTATATTTCTTTGTTGTTTCATATTATTCTCTCTTAAATCTAAATCATAACAAAAATAAAAGCTATGTGATAATTAAGTCAATTAGAAAATTATTAGAAGTTAACTCCTACTCCCAAAATTGTATTAAAGTGTGCAGATTTATGTCCCAGTTTTAAATTCATTTCACCTATCAGACTGAATCTACTTATTGAGGCAACAATAGCAGTTTTTCCACAAATACCATAGTTAAGGTCACTATCATCCTCATCCTCTTCCTCTTCTTCAGAATCATAATCTTTTTCTTGATCAGCTATAGACAAACATAACCCACCATGAAAAAGGAGTTCTAAAGCAACCAGATTTTTATCTGCTACGATTTGGACATTCTTTCCTGCCATTGCAAATAAACCAAGATCAACAAAATTATATTCTCCAACAACAACTGGATTTATAACATGGTCAACAATCTGGTTTTGAGTTAAGTCAAACTTTCCACTTACAAGATAGCCTCCTAATTGAAAGCCAAATGAATCCTTTACCCACATTGCTGTAAATTGTGAGTAGTTTGTATCCTTTGCTCCTGAATAACCATCAACATAAAGAAGAGTATGTCCTGAGCTTGCATGAAGAGAGAAGCGACCATCTTTTAAGCTCTCATGATTGCCTAGAGTATCTTGTTCCATTAATTCATAATCCTGACAATTGCCAATTGCTATCAAAAAAATATTCACTATCACTAAAAAAACTAATTTGTTCATTACTTTTATCTATCCTTATCAATGAATTTTCTACATTAGACCAATATCTTTATTCTTACAATCTTAAACCAATACCCAAAGCAGTATTAGCTAATAATTCAAAATCAGAACCAAATAAAGTGTAATCCAATGTAATTGCAACTATTTTATAGGATAATGACAAACCTGTTCTAAACTCAACAGCAACATCTCCACCAAAATCATCTTCATCTACATAGCCTTGGTGGATTAGTAATCCAGGTCCTAATAATAAGTGTAGTTTTAATTTTAAATCATCTTTAGAATATATATCCCAATCCTTACCCACAAGTGCACATAAAACCTGATTGTCGTCTTCAAGTTCTTTATATTTGTAGTCATAAGTCCACTCATTATAGTAGACTTTACTATGATGATAGTTAAGTTCCAAGGCCCACTTCTTCTTAGTAACTAATCTTGCTGTTATTCTTTGGAATTTAAATTCATAATCTTCCCACAGATTAGTAGATTGAAAGTAGGGGGAAGATTCATTAGTATAATAAAGATATAGTTCATATCCATTTTCTTTAAAAGATTCATATAGCGATTTATTGCTTGTTTCTGTCTTAGTGACAGCAAACAAGGAAACAGATGAATAGAGCATAGTAACTAAAATAATAATTAATAATCGACATTTCATTAAGAAGGCTCCTTATTTAAATCCTGACTCCAATTCCCAGAACTGTGGTTGATAGCAAATCATAGTCTGTTATAAACAATGTATAATCCAAAGATAATAAGAAGAATTTATAGGTCAAAGTTGTTCCACTTTTTAGTTGACCCCCAAAAGTGTTTCCTAGGTTGTCATGAGAATAGTATAGGTAGAGATTATAGCCTTTATCTTTGAATGATTTATATATTGATTTATCTTCTTCTATCGAATCACTAGCAAAAGATTTTTCGCTAAAAATAAGCATTAAAATACCAAGAAATATAACCAAATACTTTTTGTTCATAAGTCTCCCCTTTGATTTAATAAGTCCTAACTATACTTACAATAGCCTAAATATATTAATATGTCAATTTATTAATTTCCAATTGAAGCTTTTCTAGTTGATTTACATTTTATAGGTTTTATATCTCAATATACACCTTTGATTTACATTTGGGAAATTATAAGCCTATCAATTTTCAAAATTCAAGCAAACTATTTTACTTTTTCAATAATATTCTTGAGTGAATTTCATGTGTTCTAGTTTAATAACACAGCTAAAATTCTGAACATTTTTGATAAAAATCAACATTATTCAATGCAATGAACATAGAACTTATCTAATTACCATTTTTTTTCTTTACAAAAGAATAGTTTGAAATCTTATAGTATTAAAAATAATATTCAAAGAGGATATAGAGATGAATAAAATTGGTTTTGATTTTCCTGAACAAGCCCGTACTACTATCTTAACTGATGCTGAAAACAACTGGTATATGCCACTTCTTGCTGAAAAATTAGGAAGGGATCTTGTTCCTGCTAAAAGAAGTAATTTTGGACAATATGATATGGCTGTTAACTATGTGACTTCTGTTATTGAAGAATCAAAAGCTGTTGAAAAAGTTGCTGTTTATAATATTGACCACATGGCTCAAATCAAGTTTGAAGGTAAAGATGCTGCTAAATTATTAGACAGAACTCTTCCTGCAAATGTTGGTGGTATGAAGATTGGTCAATGTAAATATTCTCTTCTTCTTAACGAAGAAGGTGGCGTGCAAGATGACTTAATCATAATGAGAGTCAGCGATCAACAGTTTATCTTAGTAATCAATGCTGGTCATGATATTACAGGTAAAGGTATGGACCATGGTCATGAAGTTGAATTTATCTCTGATGCTGATAGAATTCTCAAATATAAAGAAGATGGCGAAGATGTTACTGTAACTGATATTTCAGCAGACTATGCAAAAATTGATGTTCAAGGACCACTAAGCTATAGATTAATAAAAGAATTATACGGTGTTGAAGTTCTTAAAAATAGAAACAAGCCAGAAAAAAACATGGCTTATTTCACATTTAATGAATTTGATTATGAAGGACATCACTACTTTATTTCTAGAACTGGTTACACTAACAGATGGGGTTGGGAACTTTATGTACCAGCTGCTGTTGCTGTTGAACAATTCAAAAGAATCGTTACTAAAGCTCTTGATTTAGATGGTTTATTAGTTGGACTTGGTGGTAGAGATGAAAATAGAATCTCTGCCGGTGCAAACGGTCTTCCTTTAATGGGACAAGAATACAAACCTGAATGGTCTCCTGTTAACACTCCTCTCTTCAAAGCAGCTTGTGACTTTACAAAAGACTTCTTTGTTGGTAAAGAAGCAATTGAAAAAGTTATTAATGATGGCTGTAACAAAAGAATGTCTATTGTTATCTCTGAAGGTATTGTTGTTGATAGAGATGTTTACCTTAATGGTAAAAAAATTGGTATCTGTACTTCATCTATCAACTCTCCAAACGTATCACAAGAGAAAAGAGAATTTATCGGTTCAAAACGTAAATCTGTTAATGGACAAGATGGTGTTGCTGCAATCGGTCTTGTATGGTTAGACGAAAATCCATTCGAAATTGATGCAGAAGGTAATGAGATTCTTGAAAAAGATGGTCAAGCAATTAGAATTCCTGTTGAATTCTTTAGAGTAGACGCAGAAGGTAATCCTAAAGGTAAAGCAGCTTTAGGTTATATCATTGCTGATGGTATCTCTCCAGCAACTGCTCCTAAACCTTTAAAAAGAATCCAAAATTTATAAACTAGTAACTGTTTAAGATATAGTTAAATAAAAGATTGAACCGGTTGCTTAGAATAATCTAAGAGCCGGTTTTTTTTGTGCTGTTGTTTTGTCTGTGAGCATCAACTGCTAGCTTTTCGTAGAGACGTTTGGAAAAACGTCTCAAAAGGATGGAGTGTAAGCATCCGCCGTTAGGGCTGAGCTGAGCTCATGCTTACGCTATTCATTTTCGTAAACTAGGACAGTAACAGGCGAAGACTGTAAGTTACAATCCCAGTTAAATTCTAGCAAAACCTTAGTAAAAACTCAACATTCTTTTCAATACTTTTCTATCTTTATATTCTCTTTTAATATTAATATTTATTAATTATATTATCTTGCATTCAATTATTGACTATGTTAGCCAGAAAGATTTTAAATTGCTTAATCCCTTTAAAAAAGCATCCTAGCAAGAAAGACATTTAAAAATACGATTTGTCTTGACACATACAATCGATATATATTTATCGGTATTATATTAATGATTAATTTGGAGGTACACATGGAAACATGCGTTATCAGACTTAGAATGAGTCAAGCAGATGCACACTATGGTGGAAACCTAGTAGATGGAGCAAAGATGTTGCAGTTATTTGGTGATGTAGCTACAGAGCTATTAATCAGGAATGATGGTGATGAAGGCTTGTTTGCAGGATATGAATCAACTCAATTCTTAGCACCTGTTTATGCTGGTGACTATATTGAGGCTTGTGGTAGAATAGTCAAAGTTGGTAATTCTTCAAGAAGAATGGAATTTGAAGCAAGAAAAGTTATTGTTTCAAAACCTGAAATTAATGATTCAGCAGCAGAGATACTTACTGAACCAGTAATAGTTTGTCGTGCAGTAGGAACATGTGTAGTACCAAAAGATAAACAAAGATATAGTAACGAAAAGAAATCTGCATAGGTAATAATCTATGAACAACATAATATTCAAAAAAGAAAAACACATTGGTAAGATAATTATCAATCGTCCGGAAGCATTAAATGCTCTTAACAGTGATTTATTAAGAGAGCTAAATGAGCTCTTAACCGTCATTGAGAAGGACCAAGATCTGCGTGTAGTAATCATTACAGGAGCAGGAAGGTCATTTGTTGCTGGAGCTGATATCAAAGAAATGCAAGCTCTTACTTCCACAGAAGCTAGAGAATTTGCTCAACTTGGTTTAAGTGTTTTTAGAAGGATAGAAGAATTATCAATGCCAGTAATTGCCTGTGTTAATGGATTTGCTTTAGGTGGAGGCTGTGAGCTAGCCCTAGCTTGCGAGTTAAGAATTGCTTCAGAGAAAGCAAAGTTTGGACAACCTGAAGTAGGCTTAGGTGTAACACCAGGATTTGGTGGAACTCAAAGACTTCCAAGACTAATTGGTCTTTCAAGAGCAAAGCAGATGATTTACACAGGTCAAATGATTGATGCATTGAAGGCAAAAGAGATTGGCTTAGTAAACGAAGTATTCACAGAAGAAATTCTTGAAGAAGAGACTATGAAGCTAGCAAATAAAATAGCAAGTCAATCTAAATCAGCTATCAGCTTAGCCAAATCTGCAATCAATAAAGGTATTGAAACAAACTTAGCAAGTTCTATGGATATAGAGAGAAATCTCTTTGCTTTGTGTTTTTCAACAGATGATCAAAAAGAAGGTATGCAAGCCTTTGTAGAAAAGAGAAAACCTACATTTTAGGAGGAATTATGTTAATAGGTATAATCGGTGCAGGAACTATGGGCTCAGGAATAGCACAAACATTTGCTATCAATAATCATCAAGTTATTCTTAATGATCTTGAAGAAGGCAGTTTAGATAGAGCTATAAAAGCTGTTACAAAAAGTTTAGATAGATTAATATCAAAAGAAAAGATCACTGAAGAAGTTAAAGCTTCTACTTTAGCTAATATTTCAACAAGCACTGACATCAATAATTTCAAAGACGTTGACATTGTGATTGAAGCAGTTGCTGAGAATATGGAAATTAAGAAATCTCTTTTTACACAATTAGATAATATATGTAAGAAAGAAACTATTATTGCAACTAACACTTCTTCCCTATCAATTACTGAAATTGCAAGCGTAACCAAGCGTCCTGGCAAAATAATTGGAATGCACTTCTTTAATCCAGTTCCAGTTATGAAATTGGTAGAAATCATTAAGGGCTTAGCAACTGATACAGAAACAGTTAAGACTATTAAAGATGTTGCTAGAGAAATAGGTAAAGAAGCTGTTGAAGTTAATGAGATGCCTGGTTTCGTTGTTAATAGGGTCTTAATTCCTATGATCAATGAAGCAATAGGAATTCTAGCTGATGATGTTGCTTCTGCAGAAGATATTGACAATGCTATGAAACTAGGTGCTAACCACCCAATCGGTCCTTTAGCATTAGCTGATTTAATTGGTAATGATGTAAACCTTGCTATAATGGAGACTCTTTTTGAAGAGTTTGGTGATCCTAAATACAGACCACACCCATTATTAAAAAAATACGTAAAAGCTGGATTATTAGGTAGAAAATCAGGACGTGGCTTCTACGATTACACAAAAAAAGCTAGTTAATAAATTATAATAAAATATACAAATAGATGAGGTAAAGATGGATTTTAGTTTCGCTAAAGAGTATGAAGTATGCCGAAGCATGTTCAGAGAATTCGCTCTTAATGAAGTTAAGCCAATTGCACAAGAAGTAGACGAAGAAGAAAGATTCCCAGTTGAAACAGTGAAAAAGATGGCTGAATGTGGAATGATGGGAATTCCTATCCCAAAGGAGTATGGTGGACAAGGCTGTGATACATTAACCTATGTCATGGCTGTGGAAGAATTGTCTAAAGTATGTGGAACAACAGGTGTTGTTTTATCTGCTCATACATCTTTATGTGCTGTTCCAATATTAGAATATGGTACAGATCAACAAAAACAAAAATATTTAGTTCCTCTGGCAAAAGGAGAAAAGGTTGGAGCTTTTGCTTTAACTGAACCTAACGCAGGAACTGATGCTGCATCTCAGCAAACAATTGCTGAAGATTGTGGTGATTATTATCTTATAAATGGTTCTAAAATTTTCATTACTAATGCAGGCTATGCAGATATATTTATTGTGATGGCAATGACAGATAAAAAAGCAGGAACAAGAGGTATCACAGCTTTCATTATGGAAAAAGGTATGCCTGGTTTCACTATAGGTAAACATGAAAAGAAGATGGGAATTAGAGGTTCATCAACAAGTGAATTAATCTTTGAAAATGTTAAAGTTCCTAAAGAAAATCTTCTTGGTAAAGTCGGAAGAGGTTTCGGTTTAGCCATGAAAACACTTGATGGTGGAAGAATTGGTATAGCAGCTCAAGCTTTAGGATTATCTCAGGGCGCTCTTGATGAAACTATTAGCTATACTAAAGAAAGAAAGCAATTTGGTAGAGCTATCTCAAAGTTCCAAAATACTCAATTCCAATTAGCAGATATGCACTGCAAGACAGATGCAGCTAGAAACTTAGTTTATAAAGCTGCCTGGAAGAAAGATCAGAAAATGCCTTACTCTGTTGATGCAGCAATGGCAAAGTTATTTGCAGCTGAAGTAGCTATGGAAGTAACAACTAAAGCAGTCCAACTTCATGGTGGATATGGTTATACTAGAGAGTATAATGTTGAAAGAATGATGCGTGATGCCAAGATTACTGAAATTTATGAAGGTACTTCTGAAGTTCAAAAAATGGTTATCGCTGGGTCAATTTTAAGGTAGAGGAGATTGAAATGAAAATAGTAGTATGTATAAAACAAGTTCCAAATACTAATGAAATAAGAATTGATCCTATCAAAGGTACGCTAATTAGAGATGGTGTTGAAAGCATCATGAATCCTGACGATAAAGCAGGTCTTGAAGCAGCTTTACAGATTAAAGATAAGTATGGAGATGTTACAATTACTGCCCTAACAATGGGACCTCAACAGGCTAAAGAAATTCTTCGTGAAGCACTTGCTATGGGTGTTGACGAGGCTATACTTTTATCTGATAGATTCTTTGCTGGAGCTGATACTTGGGCAACTTCTCTTACAATTGCTTCTGCAATAAAGAAAATTGGTTTTGATGTAATTATTTGTGGAAGACAAGCTATTGATGGAGATACAGCGCAGGTCGGTCCTCAAATAGCTGAACATCTAAAAATACCTCACGTATCTTATGTTTCTGATATAGTTAAAGAAGAAGGAAGCTTAGTGGTTAAACGCGAATTTGAAGACTTTTATCAAAGAATTAGACTTCCTTTCCCATGCTTAATTACTGCTCTTTCTGATATGAATAAAGCTCGTTACATGCAAGTTGGTAGAATCTTTGATGCTTACAGATCTTATGAAATTAAAGAGATGGGACAAGCAGATATTGATATTAATCCAGAAGAACTTGGATTAAAAGGTTCACCTACTAAAGTTAGAAAAACTGAAACTAAAAAAGCAAAGAAAGCTGGCATAGTTCATGAATTATCAGCTAGAGAAAGCGCAGAAAAAATCATTTCTGCTCTTGAAGAAAAATATGTTATTTAGGAGCTAGTAATGAGAGATAATAATAAAAATGTAATGGTATATGTTGAAGTAAGACACAACAATATCCAGAATGTAGGACTTGAGCTTATTGGTAAAGCTCGTGACTTAGCTGATGCTCAAAATAGCAATGTTATTGCTGTAATCTTAGGAGATAAGATAACAGATGAACAAGCTCAAGATCTTATAGCTTATGGTGCAGATGAAGTAATTGTAGCCAACCATGATTTATTAGCTACTTATATTAATGAATCATACACTAAGGTCTTAGTTGATATCATGAATGAGATTAATGTAGATTCAGCTCTGTTCGGTGCTTCTGCTATTGGTAGGGATCTGGCTCCAAGGGTATCTGCACGACTTCATACTGGTTTGACTGCAGATTGTACTGGACTTGAAGTTGACTTAGAAAAAGAACAACTTCTTATGACTAGACCAGCCTTTGGTGGTAACCTATTCGCTACAATCATCTGTCCTGACCATAAACCTCAAATGGCTTCTGTTAGACCAGGAGTAATGCAAAAGAAAGCAAAGGACCAAGCAAGAAAAGGTTCAATCATAAAGTGGAATGTTGAATTAGATAATTCTCACATAAACTATGAAGTTTTAGAAGAAGTAGTTATCAAAACTGAAAAGAAAAATATCGAAGAAGCTAATATTCTTGTATCAGCTGGTAGAGGTGTTGGTTCAGCTGATAACTTAGCAAAATTATCTGATTTAGCAGACAATCTAGGAGCTATGGTTGCTGGTTCAAGAGCAGTTGTAGATGCTGGTTGGATTGAACACCAACAACAAGTTGGGCAAACAGGTAAAACAGTTAGACCTGAAGTTTACTTTGCTTTAGGTATTTCTGGAGCTATCCAACACGTTGCAGGTATGGAAGAATCTGATTTGATTATTGCTATAAATAAGAACCCTGAAGCACCTATCTTCGAAGTTGCAGATTTAGGCTTAGTCGGTGATGTTAACCAAATCATCCCTGAACTTACAAAATCACTTAAAGAATTAAAAGAAAGAAAGACCAACCTAATATAAACTAAAACAATCAGCACATGCTGATTTTTCTCTCCAAGCAGACATTAAATAGTGTCTGCTTTTTTATGTTTCCCAACCAAGATAATTACACTTTTAGCCGCAATAGTCAAGCCTAATGCATTATTTAGGTTAAAAGCTAAAAACTAATAAAGAATTAACATTTACTCACTTATTCCTTAGTAACTTCCTGCATTAAATCACTTTTTTATGCAGGAGGCTATTGATTTAACATAAAAAAAAGAGAGTGCTGATAAACAACACTCTCAATCTATATATATTCTTTATAACTAGTCTTCGAAATTATATATTTTATCTTCTACGTAATTCATATACCATGATGTATTTGTTTGACCACCTGATTCAGCCCAAGCTTTAAACTCAGGATATGCTCCAGTAATATCTACATTCTCTCTTGGATGTAAGAAGTTCACTTGAGTTGAGAGTAGTTCAATACCCCAAGGATGTCCTTGTGCTGTTTGATACCAGTAATCAGAAGTAGGATCAGTAGCATCATCACCTGTCATAAACTTGTTTACATCAGCACCAGCTGTAGCAGGTCTGTTAGGTAAATGAATTTCTCTTCCTCTATGACCAGCATGGTATAAGAAGAAATCTTCTACTAAGTTAACAGGTTGAGTTGCAGCTGTGTTGAAATTCACAGTAAATAATCTATCGTAGATAGTTCCATCAGGACCAACACCATTATTTTGATAGTAAGTATTGATTTGAGCAAAAACATCACCTGTGATGATAATACTATTATCTTCATAAGGGTCAATATCTGAGTTATGAGATGAGTCTTTAACAAAAGCAGGATCTGTTAATGGAGTATAAACATTTCTACTTCCATTGTTTTCTACATTAATAAACCTAACACCTAAACCATTGTGATAACCAGCACCAAGTCCTCTATATCTTACTGATGCATTTAAATCAACATACTGGTTTTGAGCATTTAAAGCATATTCAAATCTAGTACCAATAACCATGTCATTGAAGTCATAGTCACCTTTATCAGGCCATAAATCTTCAAATGCTACAATTCTTCTACCTGTGTAAGGTACAACAACTCTGTAAGCTCTTTCTGGATCATTAGGATAGTCATCATCATTATCGTTCACATTATCGCCATCACTATCACCTATAGCATTATAAACAATATTATCTAAGAAATAGTAGTCGATTCCAAAGTTATGAGAATGGAAACCTAAAGTAAGTCTTGTACTATTAGCAGGTATTACAAAAGCTGTTGAGAATTCAGTCCATGTTATATCCATATCATGTTCAGCTGAATTAAGTTGAAGAGCTTGAGTACCTGTAGCATTACCATTGATATCATAATATGAGAAGTTCACAGTCAAAGTTACAAAGTTCTCATCTGGATTTCTAACAGAAAATGTTAAAAATGCTTGATCATTAGGATTTACATCGATAGATTGAGTTGCATAACAGTTAGGAACCATCTTTAAAACACTGTTACCATCCATTGGATCATCAACAATATCACAATCTTGTGTACCTGCACTATACTGGTACCACTCACCATCTACAGGCGGTTCAAAGTTTGCGTTAGGAGAGTCATTAAGTAAATCAATCTCAAAGTCATGATTTCCAATAGGGTTAACTCTAGTATCCTTCTCTTTGTTAGAGACAACAACTGAAGTTAAGACATCGCTAAGTTCAATTGTTACATTTTGTTCTAATTCATAAGGACTAATTGCTTTAGTTAAATTAACAGATGGAATATGTATTAATAATGAGCTCACTTCTTCAGGAATAACAGCAGGAATTGATGCTTGCATGTTATCTATTACTGCAGAAGTAACTATTTCATTTTTCCCATCTATAAGATTAATTTTATGACCATTTAAATCTATATCAAGGTGTTGAGAATTAATTTCAACATTAACCTTGATTCTATTACCTGTTACCCAATCAAAGTCTGTTGGGACATTTAAATCTTCAAACTCAGTAGATAATTCATAAACTGGTTGAGATGAATTATCATCACTACACGACACTAAAACAGCAGTTAGTGTCAATATTAAAAGTATTCTAGTTATAATTTTCATACTTCCTCCATACTAAATTAAATAAACATTACTTCTCATTACAAAAGTTAAACAACTATCAAATATTGGCAAGTTATTTTATATGAAAAATAGGCTATCCTTTCGGACAGCCTATCTATGTTAATTATTTATTTATTAAGTATTTAGTTTCTTTTAGCTGATTCAACTGCATCTGTAGAAGCTTCAACCTTAAAGAACTTCATCATATCAGCACTTGAAACATCGACTGATGTTGCTGTTACATGGTAAGCAGCGTTACCATCTGTAGAAATTTCAGGTGAATCACTCATATATACCTTGTAAGAAACGGCATCATCAACAGGATTCCATGACAATGTGATAGTTGAACCATCAACTGTGATTGTTACATTTGGAATAGCTAGTTCTGAAGGACCTATTACGATTTCTTCATGACTTCCTAGATAAGTAAATGTATCTTGAGGGAATACAATCCATTGAGAATTATCTGCATCAGTTCCAGCAGAAAGAGCCCAGTCAGTTGTTCCTTCTGTTACAGTCATCTTTCTAACTAAAGTATAGTTTGCAGTTGCTCCGTCAAGTACAGGCCATGAAGATCCTGGGTCTGTACCTTGAACACCAACTACATCAATAGGGGTAGTATTATAGAATAAACCAACAGCATCGTCACCATTGAAATATGTAACATTACTTGTTACATCTTGAACATCTGAGATACCTGCATCTGCGCTTGAATTAGCAATTACAAATACAGCACCAGCTGCAAGAGTTCCTTCCATATCATAAGTATTACCCCAATCTCCACCATTAGAAGCTAGTTTAACACTATAAGGAGTCAAGTCTACTTCAGCACCTGTACCGTTATAGATTTCGATAGCTTTATTATTTGAAGAACCTTCTATATATTCAGAAATAATCATTCCTGTAGGAATAACAATTTCTTCTATTGTAATTACAGATTCAGCGATTGGGCTATCAGTCATTTCTGCTTTAACAGCATAAGCTTTAACTGTAGTAGTAGCTTCAACTGAGAATGCTTCAGAATAAACTGAAGAAGCAGTTGTAGGGTCATTACCATCAAGACTATAGTATATAGTTGCACCTTCAGTAGAACAAGTAATAGTAACATTTTGTGTTTCATTATATGTACCTGTAGCAGGTAAGATAACAGGAGTAGCAACAACTTCAGGAACACTTGTATCTGGAACGACATCAGCATCACTTCTTGGGTTTAATCCAAATTCAGAAAATGCATAATCAACAATACCTGTAATTGAAGTGAATACATCACCTAATTGAGCAGCTGGATCTAAAACATAACCAATTGAGTCATCGATTTGACCATCACCAGAACCGTCGGTAACATACCATTGTCCGTAACTTCCACTATTAACAGGAGTTGAAACAGTTACATTTTCAACAGTAACAAGAACACTTTCATAAGCTTCGTTTGAAGCTAATTCTGCAGTTGTGATAACCACTGGTTCAGGAAGAGCGTTTTCAGAAGATATAACTGTCAAATCGCTAACACTAGTCAATTCAGTTAAATTGTTGTATTCAACTACAGAAGCTCTGAAGTTAACTTGGTCACCAACAGCTACAGTTTGGGTATCATCATAAACATAGATTCCATTCCAAGCTCCACCTTCAGCAGAAGTTAAGTAGAATTGACCACCAGTCTTAACATAGGAAACTATACCTTGAACAATAACTTCTTGTCCACTATAAGGAGAGTCGCCACTAGCATCTTCTGTATACTGAATATCATAGATAGCAGTAGGTAGTACTTCATTAGCAAGACCAGTTAGAGCTATTTCAACAGGCTCATAACTTTCCATAAGATCACTATGTGTAATAGTACCACTAACTTGACCTGCGTTTGTAGCATTAAATCTAACTTCGACTGTAAGTTCTTCTTCATACATTTCTGATTCAAATGAAGTTCCCCAATTTCCTGAATTAGGATCTTTAATTTGGAAATCACCAGTAGCAATAACTTCAGCAATCTCTATATCTTGGAAATAAAGAATATAGCTTTGTGATTCTGAGACAAGTCCAACCTCTGATTCAAATGACATTGTAGTTTTTGAAACATTAAAGCCATCATCATAGTTTGATTGTTCAACCATATCAGCACTAGTTCTAGCAAAGATTTGAGCTGTACCATTGTATTCAGCAGCCAAACCAGTTACATAAAGGTTCATTGCTGAGATATCTGTACCGAGATAATCAGCTTCGGTGAAGTTTGTTCTGAATACAAGGTTATTTGTTCCATCTGTTAATGTGTAATTTGAACTTTGAGCAAATGTACCAGTTTCAACAAATGTCACATCTTGAACTTGGATAAGTCTTGATTCATAAGTTTCGTAGTTAGTATTTAATTCATCAAGAGTAACTACAATTGGAGATACAGTATTACCTGTTGATGTTGCATTGCCTGTATCAGTAACAGGTTTGAACTGCATTACACCACCATAAGTACTAAGTGTACCTTGGATATTTGATATTCCATCATATTGATTGTAGATAGTTGTAATAACACCATCGTTATCATCAATTAAAATACCTGCTGTAGCATCTTGAATATATTTTTGATTTCTATTTGATTGTTGATAAGTGATGACTGCTTGGCCAGTTAATCTATAAATTGTACCATCAGTTAAACCTGTTCTCAACTCAGCAATTGTAGCTACATCATTAAAAGCAACTTGAGCAAATTCTGCAGTAGCAATAGCACTATCTGTCATATTAGCTTTAACTGCAATAGCTTTCACTGTAGCAGAAGCTGTTAAAGTAAATGGTGCACTATATTGAGTTGAAGAATCTGTAGGTTCACTTCCATCAATAGTATAATAGATAGTAGCATCTGCAGTTTCACAAGTAATTGTTACTTCTTGAGAAGTTTCAAATACTCCACCATCAGGAGAGATTACTGGAGTTGCAACCATTTCAGAAATATCAGTATGAGAACCAATATAATCAAATGTATCTGTTGCAAAAAGAAGCCATTGAGAGCTACTTGCATCTGTACCAGCTGAAGCAGTCCAATCAGTAGTTCCTTCAGTAACTGAGAACTTTCTTACTAATGTATAGTTTGCAGCTGCACCAGTAACACCAGCTACGTCAAAGTTAGCATCACTTGAGCCATCTGTTGTACCAAATACATCAATTAAAACATCCATGTAGAATAAACCAATAGCATCGTTACCATTGAAATATGTAACACTACTTGTTGTATCAGCTTGTTGAAGAATAGCTGCATCGGCACTAGCATTTCCAATGACGAATACTTCACCGGCAGCTAATGTCCCCTGCATATCGCATGTTGTAGACCAATCTCCGCCATTAGAACCTTTTTGAACATTGTAGTTTGTTAAATCAACTTCTGCACCAGTTCCATTATAGATTTCGATAGCTTTATTGTTTGAAGAACCTTCAATGTATTCAGAAATAATCATTCCTGGTGTAAGAACTAATTCTTCAATAGTAATAACAGCTTCAGCTATTTGACTATCAGTCATGTCTGTTTTAACAGCAATAGCTTTAACAGTTTTAGTTGTTTCTACATTGAATGCAGATGTATATTCATTAGATGCATCTGTTGGGTCAGTTCCATCTATTGTATAGTATATTGTTGCACCTTCGGTAGCACATGTAATAGCTACTTCTTGAGTTGAATAATATGTGCCTGTTTCAGGTGTAATTACTGGAGTTTCTACTACTAAAGGAACAGCAGAGATAGTAATTACAGATGTAGCAATAGCAGAATCTGTGAAGTCAGTTTTGACAGCAATTGCCTTAACTGTAGTAGTCTCTGTTACGTTAAAAGCACTTGTGAATTCAGTAGATGAATCACTTGGATCTGTTCCATCTAAAGTATAGTATATTGTTGAACCTTCTGTAGCACAAGTAATAGTCACTTCTTGAGTAGAAGTAAATGTTCCTGTTTCAGGTGTGATTTGAGGAGTTTCTACTATTTCAGGAGTTGTACCACCACCGTCAAAGGTGTGGGAGCCAACATAAGTGTAAGTATTTGCATCATATACTATCCACTGAGAATCTTCCACAGTAGTTCCTGAAGAAGTTGCCCAATCAGTTGTTGGACCATTTACAGATGATTTTCTAACAAGAGTATGGTTAGCAGTAGCATTAGTTTCTCCAGCTACATTCCAACCAGTACTAGGAGCTTCACCTTCAGTACCGATAGCATCAATAACAACACCATTTTTAGCTAAAGCAATAGCATCATTACCATTGAAGGTACAAATAGATCCTTCTGTTAAATCTGCTTCTGCAAGAACACTAGTATCAGAAGCAGAATTTGCAATAACAAAGACATCATTATTAGCAAGAGTACCTGATAAAGCTAAAGTATATTCCCCCCAGCTTCCACCATTACTTATTTTACTAATAGAATAAGCTGATAGATCAACTGGAAGACCTGTACCATTATATATTTCAATAACTTTAGTGTTTCCACTAGAAGGCTCTATGTATTCAGAAATAAACAAATCTGTTGCTAATTGAGCTGCACCTTCTTCAACAACTGTATAATTTCTTTCGTTAGTTGTTGTAGTTTCTGATTCATCATCAGTAGCTTCAATAACATAGTAAATTGTAGTTGCTAAGCTTTGACCAGGAATATCAGCAGTAAATGTTCCTGCACCTGTCATTGGAGTAGTTGTAGTATAATCACCTGTTGCTGTTCCCCATTTAAGATTAACAGAAGCAAGAGTTCCATCGTTATCTACAACATCAGCACTAATTGTAACAAGGTCATTTGCTAGTACTTGAGTTGGAGATTGTGACACATTACTTACAACTGGACCAACATTAGGAACTGTACCAACAACCACATCGTCAGCTGATCTAGGATCTAATTCAAAATGGTTATAAGGGTAGAGATATAAACCTGTAATAGAAGTATATACTGTACCAAGTATTGGTTGAGGGTCAATAGTATAGAATTTGTCTTCTACTTCAATTGCTCCTGAACCATCGTTAACATCAAATGCACCACTTGAAGCTTCTGTTTCAGTTGTTACGTTCTCTACTGTAACTAAGCATGATTCATAAGCTTCACCAAGACTACCAGTAGCAACTACTGATGGGTTTGGAAGAGTATTGTTTGAAGAAACTAGTGTATAATTAACAACATTAGTTAGCTCAGTAAGAGTATTATATTCAGCAACATCAGCTCTAAATGAAACTTGGTCACCCACTGCAGGAGTTACATCAGAAGTATAAACATAAACTGAATTCCATGCTCCACCAGTTGCAGAAGACAAATAGAAACCTCTGCTATCAGTATAAATAACTAGTCCGCTTACATTAACTGTTTGACCTGAATAAGCAGATACATCAGAAGTAGCAGGGTCTGTTACATATTGGATATCATAGATTGATACATCAGGAATAATATTTATTGTATAAGTTTCAGTAGCTTCAGCTGAGTTAACCCATTCTGTTTTAGTTGCAATTGCTTTAATTGTCATACTTTCATTAACAGCAATTGCACTTGTATATTGTGTTGAAGAAGTAGTTGGTTCACTTCCATCTGTTGTATAATAGATAGATGCTCCATCTGTTGAAGTTGCTATTTCTACTGTTTGAGCAGATTCATAAGTTCCACCAGCAGGTGTCATAACTGGAGTAGCAACTGTATAAACAGGTTCTCCTCCCCAAATAGCATTTACCCATTCACTATGATCGATAAATGGATTCCTATTTCCTTGGAAATCTTGAACACCGTCATTTCTATCTCTTTCAGCTTGATCAACTGGATCTAAATTATTCCATTCAATCAAAGTCTCAACCATATCAATGTTAAGGTCGCGTGTTGTATTAGATAAGGGCATTCCATATCTAACAGACATATAGAACATCGCTCTAGCAACATTACCTTTATGTTGGTCTGCAGGTTCCCATACTGTCACACCTTCTGCATTAGAACCTCTATATGAAGTGTAACCTGTTGCCTCTGAGAATGAGTTATCAACTGAATTCACGTAGTCAAATGATAAATTACTTCTAGAAGAATTTGCTGATATTTCTGATGGGAAAAGATGATGTACATCTGCTTTAGCATATAATTCTTCAGATGCTAGAGCATAATCTTCTATCCAGCTTTGAGGATATGTATGTTCACAGTTAATGCCTGAAGGAGCAGATGTATTTGTATAAGAATGATTAACTTCCATACCTGTATAAACACAAGTAACTGTATTATCAATATTATCAATATAGCCATACATTTCAGCTCTAGCATTATCATAACTAGAATTTGTATTATCATCTATTAAATCATGTAATTGATTTTCTAAGGCAGAACCACCAACCGCAGTAATACTTTCATAGTAACCTTCATAAGTAACTGAAGAAACTGTAATATAAGCAGTCTTTGTTTCAGTAGCATCGGCTGTAGGGTCTGCACTATCTAAAACATACAATGAAACAGTATAAGTTCCATCTGTAGTGTATGTATGAGTTGGATTTACTTCTGATGAAGTAGCTGTTCCATCCCCAAAATTCCATTCATAAGTATAAGGAGAAGTTCCACCAGTAGTTAAATCAGTGAAAGAAACTTCTAAAGGAGTAGTGCCACTTGTAACATCAGCCTCAAAATCAACAGCTAGTTCTGTAGGCACTGTTCCACTACCTGTCATTGTGTGAGAACCAAAATAATCTATTGTGTTAGCATCATATACTATCCACTCTGAGTCAGAAGCATCTGTCCCAGCTGAAGTAGCCCAATTAGACTGAGGTCCTGTTACACTTGCTTTTCTAACTAATGTATGGTCAGCGGTAGCATTACTAACACCAGCTACATCCCAACCTGAACCTGGATCAGCACCATCAGTACCAACACAGTCAATTAGACTGCCATTCTTAAATAAACCTATTGCATCATCACCATTAAAGCCACACAAAGTATTATTTGTGTCATCTGCTATTGCCAGAATACTAGAAGCAGAACCAGTATTAGCAACAATATATACATCGTTATGAGCTAAAGAGCCACTCAATGTGAAGCTATACTCATCCCAGGCTCCACCATTACCAATTTTATGAAGGGCATAATTTGATAAATCAACTGCTTCGCCAGTACCATTATAAACTTCAATAACTTTTGTTAATCCACCATCAGGTTCTGTATATTCAGATATAAATAAATCTGAAGCAGCACCTTCAACAGCTTCTGAAACGGTAATATAAGCAGTCTTTGTTTCAGTAGCTTCAGCTGTAGGGTCTGCACTATCTAAAACATATAATGAAACAGTATATGTCCCTGCTTCCGTATAAATGTGAATAGGTTCCGCATCAGCTGAAGTAGCAGAACTATCACCAAAGTTCCATTCATAAGTATAAGGAGAAGTTCCACCAGATGTTAAATCAGAGAAGTTAACTGTTAAGGGAGCACTTCCACTTGTGAAATTTGCTTCAAAATTTACAGATAAGTCAACTGGTGTAGATCCTCCTGGATTATCAGTTACTGTGAAATCATCAATGAATAAGTGTGCATTTTGATTATCACTTAAAATTCTGATATATACAATTGACGAAGCATCATTAATTTCAAATGAATAATCAACTAATGCATTTTCAGCACTTGCTCCAAGTGTATGTGTATCTAAATCTGTGAAATCAGTTCCATTTATAGATTTTTGGAGTACAAAAACATTTGTATCATCACCATTAGTAAATCCATATTTAAAACTTACTGTACCAATAGAATTTAAGACAGGTGTTGTAATGTGTGCACCTGCTTTATCATCATTAATTGTAAAAGCATATGAACCTACAGCAGAATATCCATAGCTGAAATTCCCGGCTTCTACTTTTGTCCAAACTCTTCCATTTATAGTTACAGAAGCGTCACCATAAGCAGTGCTTGGATTACTATTAAAATCTTCAGTCCAATTATCAGCAAACACATTGCTGACACTTAGAGTCATTATCACTACCAAAAAAATGAAAAGTATTCTTTTCGTCATTTTTTTCTCCTTGGAGTATTTTAGAATTTATAAGTTTAAAACAATTTTATGACGCATTATCGCTCTAATGTGTCAAGCCTTATAGTATGATTTTATTTTAATGCTAGCTTAACGTAAAACTAACAATTATAAGAAACGATAAATCAACATTTTAATTAAGAATAGTGTCTAAATCTTTAGTTACTGATTCCATATCAGAATCAGGGCTCACGAAATAGGTTCTAAAGACTGGTGTTAGATGAGCTAAAGGTTTAATAACAATCTCGATTAGCGGTTTTATATGTTTAATTACGAAATCAGTTCCTGCTTCGTCTGTGTTAGGAAGAATAAGTACAAAAGAAGATTCATTCCAGCGACCGAAAACATCTTGTTTACGAATATGACCTCTAACAGTATCTGAGACCTTTATGATATTTTTATTGAAGTCTTTTTTATCTACTTCCTCTTCCCCGATTACTTTAATAAGAACCATATTAATTTCCATCATGTTTCTTTGGCTTAAATTTCTTAATATGGTTAATCTCTCTATCAAGGTCTGTTTATTAAGAGCTCCTGTAAGCTCATCGTTCTTAGAGATTTCTCTCAATTTAACTGCAATAGTTTGAATTTGTCTATTTAGCAATTCAAGCTCTTGGTTTTTTTCTCTAAGAATAATCTTTTCTCGTTCTTGTTGCTGAGATTCAAACTTAGCTTTAATCTCTGAAATAAGTTTTCTTTCTTTTTTAGAAGAAACTACTTCCACAAATTTATTCTTTTGAGTAAGAGCTTTAAAGGCTTTATCGAAATCATCTTTCTTCTCATACAAATCAGCTAAAGCTTGATAAATTTCGCTTTTCTTCTCATCCATGCTACTAACCTGTTCAATAGCTTCTAATGCTTTATTATAGTAAGCTTCGGCATTAGAATGTTCATTTTCAGAATAATAAGCCTTACCCAAAATTATATTTAAATCTACCAAATTAATTATCGGGATTACACCTTTGAATTTATCCATTATGCAATTGCAAATTTCGATTGCCTTAGCCATATTATTATCTAACATATAGCCATCTGCCATCAATAAATAAACTTTGATTGATTTTTGATTATTCTTTTCTGTTTTACTATAAATTTCAATTGCTTGTCTATAAAAGTCCAATGCTTGCTCGATATTTCTATGATTGAGATGAACATTTCCTTTTTTAACTAAACTGTCAGCATTAACACTTTCTAGTTTACTTATCTTTGACAAATCATAGCATTTATTATAGAATTTTAAAGCTCTTTTCATTTGATTCATTGAGTAATAGAGATCCCCTATTAACAAATGAATTTCACAAATACTCTCTTGATTTTTTTCTCTTTCAGAGATTTCGAGTCCTTTGAAATACATACCTAAACTTTCAACATAATTTTTACATACACAAAAAGCAGTACCTAAGTTAAGATAGATATCTCTTAATTCGTTTTTAAGTAATTTATCATCTTTATCATATCCACTAGGGACTAAATCTAGTGATAGTTTTAGAAAAGTAATAGCATTAGTATATTCCCTTAGTTTGATGTAAGTTTTACCTACATTTTTTGTAGCGATCACAATTTTCAACTTATCTGGACTATCTTTATAAACGCTACATGAAAGTCTAAAGTATTTTAGAGCACTCTTAAACTCTTGTTTATGCCAATATAAAACTCCAAGTTCAATTTGAAGCTCTCCCATCTCATTACTTAATTGAAGTTCATCCGCAATTTTAATAGCTTTAAGTAGAGTTTTTTCTAGTAAATCGCTATTTTCATTTCTAGAATATTTTGCTATCTGCTCTCTAATATTCTTATAATCTTCAAGTGTAATTTCGTCTTTTTCTATTTGTTTAGTAGTTTTTTCTGACATATATTTTTCCTATGAGAGTTTTATCATTTCTGAAATAGCTTTTTCTATACCTTCATAGACAACATTAAAAGGAGCATCATTCATGAAAGCAGGTGTTGTTATCAACTTATTATCATTATCAATAATACAATCTGAAGAACTGATTGCTACGATATTGTTGTTTGTGAATTCAAGTTCTTTTAGGTAATTTGGAGCTAGGCCTGTACAAAGTGTTACATTTTTATCTTTAAATATAAGTGCTAAAATAGAAGGAACAATACAAATAGCACATATTACTTTTTTAGCTTCATGAAAAGCTTTTACTATTTGTTCCAGTTCCGTGTTAATTATCATTTCTGAAAGTTCACTAGGGAAGTTAGAGTTGTTTTTCAAGACACCAAAACCACCTGGAATAACTAGACCTGCATAGCTCTGGATATCTAAATCTTTCAAAGGTCTTATATTACCTCTAGCTATTCTAGCAGACTCATTTAAAATATTACGGTTATAGTTTTCATCTTCTTTTGTATAATGATTAAGAGCATGCATCTGCATCCTATCTGGAGCAAATATATCTACTTCAACTCCCATCTTTGCAAGTGCTAATAAACTATATGTAGCCTCATGGATCTCCGAACCATCTAAATGTCCACTTCCAAATAGAATTAAACAAAATCTTCTCATCTTCTTCTCCACTATTTACTTCTTAACAATTATACATTTTATTAATTAATTTGCAGATTGTCAATAATATTATTTAAGTAATGACTACTTAATGTGGTTACAAATGATTTATTTTAGAATTATAGCTCCATAAACCTCTATAAAAGGAATAAGAAATGTCTAATAAAATTGCCCTTAAATTGCCCGTAAATACTAGAAATAAAGGCCACCCTTACTTACCTCCTTAAAAAAATGGCCTTTTTTCAAGGAGGCAAGTAAGGTAGAAGTAATCTATTATTGTTTTATGAATTACTTCTAAAGTAAATCTTATTTCCCAAAAAGCAAATAATCACATCTTAATTCACAAAGTAACTTATGTCTACTAGTTGACCTGTTTGGGAGTTAAAGTAAAGCCTTACTCTTTTCTGAATATAAGTCCAAGCAAATCCATTTTTTTCATTACCCAACATATCCAAGTATATTCTATGGGATAGAAATAGATTTTCATAGTTTGCTTCAACAGAACTATCATGCTCAAAATATTCAAAATTATCATTAACAAAGCTTACTATCTCTGCTAATTTTCCAGCTAGTTGTTCTTTCGCAAGGGTTGTATCTGCTGAAACTTCTTTAGTAAAATCTTCAATCTCAATACATTGATATTTTGGATTATACTTAATACTCAGATAAGAATCTGTTTTAATGTTATTTACATATTGTTTATAAACTATACTTGGATTATCATTATTAAGGTTAGACCTATGCTGTTTCAAGAAAGTCTTACTATTAGAAAGAAAGATTCTATCTTTAATCAAATTAAAAACCTCTAACCACTTCGCTTGGTCATTGTTGTCAGGAATTGCTATATCATCAAAATTACCTAAAAATCTTCTATAACTATTAGAAATAGCTATTTTGAATATTCCTTTGAACGCAATACTTTGCTTATATTCATCTTTGATAACTTTTTCATTAACATATTTCTTATCAAAACATCTATCATTCATTGAATATCTTATTAATCCATATTTACCAGTAAATGAGTTTACAAGAACATGTTTACGTCCTGAGATGTACCAATAAAGAGGGCTTGTATATTCTTCAGAAGAATAGCTATCTTGACTACTCTTGATCGAGGCTGTTATAAATAGTTTGATTGATAAGTCATTTATAGATTCTTCATTATAATTATCCAGTTTACGGCATAGTTCAAAATACCTATCCAAAGATTGTTGTTGAGAAAGCATAGTAATATTATCAGTAAAATCTTCGCCAATTGAACAATCATTAATTGTAAATTGCTTTTTTTGAGGATTATAAGCCACGCTTAGAGTGCCTATATTATAATCAAATATGAATTTATCAGAAACTTGTTTATATTCTAAACTCACTGATTCAGAACCATCATAAGTATAAATATCTACTAGTTCAAAAGTCCTTTCACTTCTATATAGTTCTTCAATATAAATCTTACTAATATTTTTTAGTATATCTACTCTTTCTTCATGATTACAATCTTTAAGTTCAGGAAACTTACTTAGTTTGCCTTTTAAATGTAGAGGTTTATAAGATAAATCCGTATTGTCTAATTGAAAACTGTCATTACGAACACTTCCTTTAAATCCAACTCTATCTTCGAATGAATCTAAACCATTAGAGATACTATAGCAAGAAAGAAACAAAAGAATAAATGTCAATGCTGTAAAATACTTTTTCATATTAATAGCTCCCAAATCTTTCATGGAAATCAACAAAATCAATATCTCCACTATAGATGTTTAGGTACAAGATAGGATTATTAGTATTCCTCCAATATATTCCTTCTTTAGATTCTCCGGAAGATGTAATAATGCTTCGTTTTATCAGTTCATATTCATCACTTAATTTATGATCTTTGTTTGGGTCATTAAATCGTCTTTGATAGCTTGTCTTTTCTTTAATATAAGGCTTCAATAATTCAAGTTTGTGAGTAATTATGTTTCGTGCTTGATCTTGGTCAATAAAGCTGTTTCGGTTGATTTTTAGTTGAGAACAATTAGTAGTTATCTCCAAGCAACTAAACCCTTCATTATAATTCATAATTATCTTGTAAGGTGTTTTATACTCTTTTTGGGAATATACTTGATTATAGACAGCAGAGAAGCCATAAGATGTTCTTCTGAGTTGGTCTAAACGGAGTTGATTTCTATCAACATCTAATTGCTTTATCACCTTTTGCAAAAGAGATTCATAGAAGTTTAACCAGTCTTCTTTACTTTTCCTTTGTGGTATTACAATATTTTGAAAATCGCCTAAGAAAGACCAATATCTACTTGCTGGATTATATGATATGATTCCATCAAAAGCTGTTGCCTTTTCAAAATCCTTGATATACTTTTTAATCTGGGGATAATCATCATTCTTAAATGAAGTTACATTCTTACCATCAAACTTTGATATTGTTCCCATCTTTAGCTTATCTGTATCTATTTTCCCATCTAAAACACTAATAAGCATGCTGTTTCTTCCTTTTACTAACCAAAAGATGCCATTTGAACGCTCATCATGATAACTCATTTCCATTCCGTTATAGACTAATCTAAAAACTAATGTTACTTTCAAATCTTCTAGTGATTCATTAGTATCACTATTCATTAACTCAGCCACTTCAATATATTTTTCCTTAGCTGCCCTTATGGATACTATCTTCTCAAAGTCAGCAGTTTCTGCTTTAATAGTTCTATCAGTAATTTGAAAGCTTGTAGAATCTTTGCGATGACTTATTCTAATGCTACCAATACCGTAATATTGAATATTATTAGATACTTGATAAGCCCTTAAACTTTGCCCGTACTCAG
This sequence comes from Cloacimonadales bacterium (SeqCode), assembly GCA_963678315.1. Classification (GTDB taxonomy): domain Bacteria; phylum Cloacimonadota; class Cloacimonadia; order Cloacimonadales; family JAFGVF01. Next base: position 171,118 of record OY782781.1, read on the forward strand.
AATTATATATAGGAGGTGAAAAATCGCTTACTTCAAAAGCTCTATTTTCAAGAAATTTATAGTAGATTTGATACAGCTGTTCACGTACATAAGTAGTATCACTATTAACACGTATTGTATCTAAATCTTCAGGAGTGTAATCATAACTTGTTATACTTACATCAAGAGCAGTAGCTGTCTCTTTCTCATAACTATCAACAACATGCATGAAGCCACTGTAGCCATTATAACCCTTAGGTCTGCTAACTTGCCCCAAAGAAATATCTTGATGATTCTGACTATTCAATGCTCCAGTATACACTTGACTGTTTAACAGGCTCACAAGAAACAATATAATTGCTAATAACTTGCATTTCATACACACTCCTTTTCTTAAACTACTTCCTCATCAAATCAGATATGTACTTAGCATACCTGGCAGTTAAGCCCCAAATCTTTTCCTTATCATATTCAAAATAGTAAACATTATATTCTTTTTCACCCCAAGAACCAATATATCTATCTGGTAAGCCTAGTTTCTCGACAGGTAATAAGTTTTCCATTTCATCTTCTGGAGAAGAAGCTGAGAAGTTCTCTGATTTAATAACATACTTATGCATTTTAGAACAAACCAAATCTTCTAATGGAATTGCGAATACTTTGGCTACCTCAGAAGAATTTAGATGCAATGAAGCAAGACTATCGATCTCTAAAGTACCAATATAAGCATCAATTAACTTACCGTCAGGAGTTATTAAGCGTGGAAGCCTATCAATTATTTTGATCTGAGAGGGAGTAACACCAAGTTCTTCTGTTGTCTCTCTTATAGCTGTCAGTATCGGGTTTTTAGTCTCAGACTTCTCTACTCTTCCACCAGGAAAACATATCTCGCCACCTTGGGCTATTTGCTTTGTTCTCTTCTCAAAAAGTAAAGACCATCTATCGTTGATATTAACTAGTGGTAAAAAGATTGCAGAATGCTTGAATTCATCATAGTTAATAACCTCAGGATGATAGCTTAAAAGGGACTTTGTTAGCTTACTCTTTAAATTCTTCATTTTGATAGACAATCTCCCCATCAATCATTGTTAGAAGGGATTGAGCATTTAACCAATATTCATCTGCTTGATTTTCAAAATCCTCTAACACTACTAAATCAGCAAGATAACCCTCTTTTAAACTTCCTCTTACATTCTCTGAAGCAGAGCCAATACTTGCCCAGCTTGTGTATCCTTTCAATGCTTGAATTACAGTGAGACATTGATCAGGTCTCCATGATTCTTCATCAGGTGAATTTAAATACTTTCGACTGATAGCAGAATACACACCTTGGAATGGATTTATCAATTCCACTGGTGCATCAGAACCTAAACCAAGCTTAACCCCATTATTGATTAAATCCTTAAAACTATAGGTATATTCTTCTACAGACTTCCAAAGTTTCTTTATTGTCGCAATATCGTATCTCATGTGAATCGGTTGAATAGCCACATAGATATTGTTATCTGCTAAATTAGCATATTCTTGAGGTCTAACGCATTGGAGATGCTCAATTCTATGTCTAAGCTCTGGAGCATTGGTTTTTGATTTGCTAATAGCAGAGATTACTTGATGGCAACACTTATCGCCAATTGCATGAATTGAAGAAGCAATTCCATTGTCTGCTCCCTTCTTTATTATGTTGTATAATTCCTCTTCAGAATAGATGGAAGTACCATAATTGTCTGTTCCAGTATAAGGCTCATACATTAAAGCTGTTTGCGAGCCTAAAGCACCATCCATAAATATCTTTTGACCACCAATCTTCAAGAATTCACTTCCTGTGTATGATTTCACACCTCTTTCAATCATTTGGTCAATCATAGCATTTGGAAAATGCCAGCAGAATCTGAATTTAATCCCATTATCGATAGTCTTCTCATATAACTTGAATCTATCCTCATTTTCCATTGAATGAACAGCAACCAAACCCATTTTATAGCAATCTTCAATTGTCTCTTTTATGGCTTTTAAAGCTATATCTTCAGGATAAGAAGGAACAACTCTATCGATTAACTCCCAAGCTTTCTCATGAGTAAATCCATTAGGTTGACCATCAGCAAAACGTCCAATGAATCCACCTTCTGGATCTGGTGTATCTTTACTTATTCCAGCTCTTTCTAAGGCTAAAGAATTACACCACTTAGAATGAAAGTCTTTACTCTCAAACGAAGCAGGAATATCAGGAAATATTTCATCTAAGAAGTACTTATCAAATCCTTCTAATGATGGAAATATATTCTTGTTCCAACCAGAACCGCCAACCCACTGCAAGCTTTCAGGCATTCTTTCTTTATATTTAACTAGAATATCTCTGACTTCTTCCAAACTCTTTGCTGGTGATAAATCCACAGCTACTTTAGTCTTAGCTAACTCAAAGAAATGTGTATGAGTATCAATCAGACCCGGAATAACAGATCTTCCATCAAGATTTATCTTCTTAACATCATTGATATTATTCTGAACTAAATAATCCTTAATTTCTGCATAACTAGCAATTTTCTCAATTGTATTACCTGAAATCAATATTGCTTCAAAAACACTATTAGTGTCATCCATACAATAAACTTTACCATTATAAAATAGACTTCTCATATTATAACCCTCCCTATTGGCAAGATATCCTACTTTTCATTCATTAAGAATTTAATGCTCTGATTTATCCTCATTAATTCTTGATTAGCAAACTCTTCAGTCGCTGAATTAGCATCATAAGGATTATCAAAGAAGCCTTTAAAGCTTCGTTCAAGAACATCAATATAGTTCATTTTATCTTCTGGAGTATCGATAAAGACAGGAGGATAAAGCTCATACATAAGAATCCAATTCTTTACCATTCTGGCTGTTCTACCATTGCCATCTACAAAAGGATGAACTCTAACCATTTCGTGATGAAAGTAGATACCCTTTATTTGAGGAGCTTCTATCCTTTCCATATTATATAGAAGATTATCCATTAAAGAGTAAACCTTATTAGGCTCAGGTGGCATAAAGTCCCCAAACTTAACATCTTTCTTTCTATAATTACTTGGATTTGTAGCAAAAGACTCTGGATCTACAAAGCCATGCAGAGTAATAACATCTGAATGACCTTCAAACTGTTGTTTATCAAGTATCTTCTTTAAAATATAATCATAAGCCTTACCAAGATTCTTAACATATTTACGAACTTCATTCTTGTTTACTGCTTCATGTTGAGCATTCTTCAGCTTAGTAACTTTTTCTAGATTTTGGTAAGATTTAATAAATTTTCTAAAAATATTCATTTTACGCTTAGAATACAGCATATTCCTGTAAACCAGCATCATCAATTCTCTATTCTCTTTTAGTATCTCTTCATCATATTTGAGGGTCGTGGGATCCATTATTTTCATCTGTTAATCTCCCATTAATAAGTCAGAAAGTAAACCACCTCTTCGGGTTTCTCCCTTAGAACTGAATTTAGCAGCAGATAATATTCTATCAGCTATTCTTGAGAATGGTAATGATTGCAGATAGACTTTTCCTGGACCTTCAACAGTCGCTAAAAATAAACCTTCTCCACCAAACAAGGCATTTTTAAAACCACCTACAAACTGAATATCATAATTTATTGAACTAGAGAAAGCAACCAAACATCCTGTATCTACTCTTAGCTTTTCACCAGGAAGTAAGTCTCTTTCTATAATTGTTCCGCCTGCATGAATAAAAGCTAAGCCATCACCCATTAACTTTTGCAAGATAAAACCTTCTCCACCAAAAATACCTGCACCTAACTTCTTTGTAAAAGCTACTTTTACCTCTACCCCTTTGGCAGCACACAAGAAAGCGTCTTTCTGACAGAAGAATTGGTAACCTGGCTGTTGAGCTAAATCTATTGGAATTATTCTTCCTGGATAGGGAGCTGAAAAAATTACTTTGCTTTTGTAATGTCCTTCATTAACAAAATTAGTAATAAAGAAGCTCTCTCCTGTGAACATTCTAGATAATCCTTTTAAAATACCGCCATTAGTACTTGTGTACATCTGTATACCATCTTCCATTGAGAGCATCGCCCCCACTTCTGCCAAAACCGCTTCATTAGGATCTAGTTCAATCTCAACTGCCTGAAAATCATCACCATATATCCTATAATCTATCACATCTGCCATATTATTCTCCTTTTCACATCATCTATGCTATTATTAAATAAAGCACTTGGTTATATATTCCAATTATTGCAAAACAGGCAAGGTTAAACCACATGAAATACTTGTGCACATACCTGTTATAATAGCTCTCAACCAATTCTAAATCTATCTTTTTATCAAGCAAATCAATTTTACTTGATACTTGATAATATTCGTACATATAAGGAATAAAAGTTCTTAGAAATTGAGAGCATAAATCTTTGATAAAAAAGGCAACAGCATTCTTTATCCATTGTATTGCAGACTGAGGTAAATATTTAATTGAATTTATCTTATCTAATCCATTATATATTTTATTGTAGACTTTTCTTTCCCAATTATAGATGTATCCCCTGTGTGAATCAAGATCATCGACCTGGTCTAAATAATCCTTAACCGTACCCCTTATTTTGTTCATTACATAAGATTTACCTTTAATAATTAACCCTGGTGTTAGAATATTCTTCTTTCTAAATATATATCTCTGTTTCTTATTGAATAATAACCATCTTATTAGCCATACCCAGGACGCACCATATAGTAGGTTGATTGCTAGAAATAATAATGATAATAGAAAAGTCATTCTCAACTCCTTAAAAATTTACCGTCTAGATTATCTATATCTAAATTTAATCAAAATCACATAATACACAATAATTACTCTATTCTACACTTAAAATCATCTTTTTGATAGTGTCAATAGATTATTGTCTTTTTTACTAGAAGAGTAGGGAAATAGTGAGTAGTGAGTAGTGAGAAGTGAGTAGTGAGGGTTAAGTATACTGAGATCGCCAGCCTCCGAGCTGGCTTCACTTAGAACCTAGTGATAAGTGAATATGTTGAGAATGCAGGATTAAGAGCAATCCGACTGGAATGCTTTTTCGCAGTCAGGGATGACTGCAATCCTAATACAAGTGAGGCATAGACATAAGCTTGCAAGCCTATATTTATTCTTTCAAACAGAACTATAATCTATAAAGTTTTAGAAGTTATCAACAAATAAAGTATCTATCCTCATAGTTTCAAAATCCCAATAGCGCATTGTACTTGGATATATGTATTCATCTTTTAGATATTTTTTTACAGCATCTTCCGATATATAATTATCTTTAATGTATAATTTTACTTCATTAATAAATTTATCATGTAGAATAGGCTGAAAGTTAACAAAAGATGTATCTAAGCGAAGATTGTATCTCCTTTTTCTTAATATTTTCATTTCCAAGTACATAAATCCTTCCATAATATTTATTTTACCAATTGTATCCATCCATTGCTCTCCTACGCTTAGCAAGTTAAAGATAGACTTTTGAGGATAGAAATAACCATCGACTGTTTGCAGACTATCTTGTATTGGTGCCATACAAATTTCTTCTTCCCATCTTCTATCATTATCAAATACCCTTTTACCATTAATATACATTAATATAGCGCTTTTATCTAGACTAAGTATATTATTCACTCCCCCAGCAAAGACATCGACTACCCCATCATTATCAATATCTTTAGCAGCAATAGAATCTATATGTCCTGCATTCATTACTTGGTATAAGAAATTTCCTTTATTATCTATCACTGTCAGAAAAGCTGGCCACCATGGTATATGATTATAAGCAACTATAAGCTCCTTATGTCCATCATTATTTATATCAACACTTTTCATCTGTTTTATATAATAGTTTTTTGAGAAATCATGAACCTTTTTATCAAATGGGGTCTTCCAAATTAATGAACCTTCATAATCATAACAAGATATTTGAGCTAAGTTGGAATTAGATTCTTCTTCAATATTACCAATTATAACTTCATTAATACCATCACTTTGGATATCTGTAATAATAATGTTACCTTTCCTAATCTTATCTATTTGTGGCATTTTCTTACGCCACAATAACTCATCCTTGAAATTATAAATTCTAAGTTCTGAATTAAGACTATCGATAGTATAATTATATGGGTTTCTATTTTTGAATAGTGATATTAATTGATTAGGAAAAAAAACGTATATTACAAAGAACAAAATAATAATAAGGGACACAGTAACAAGTGCCCTAATCTTAAAACTACATTTGCTATTTACTTGCTTGCATTTAACCTCTTCGGTAGCTTCACCCAAAACTTTGTAAAGTATGTGCTTTTCTTTGATATTTTTAAATTCTTTTGCCCCAATCTTTATCGTGGAAAGAGAAATGCTATTTTCGACCATCTTATAAACATCATGTGATATGAATATTGAATCTGAATCTGCGTTACTTTCAATATGGGAAGCAATATTTACTGTGTTTCCTAGAATATCATTTTCCTTAATAAAGATTTCACCAATATGGATACCAATCCTTAAATGCCACTTATTTTTTCTTTCTTTGTTAACCACGAGAACTTCATCCATTATTGCAATAGCGCAACGAACGGCATCAACCGAACTATAAAAATATGATAAGGTTCCATCCCCCATATCCTTTACTAGCACACCATCAAATTGATCGACATACTTAGAAACTATTGATAAATGTTCTTCAGAAATTTTTATCCCTTCTCTTAGGTTCTCTTGTGAAATCTTTGAAGAGCTAACAATATCTGTAAACATCACAGATTTTGTTCTGGTCTTAATATTGTTCAAAATAACCTCCACGAACTAAATTAATTTTTGAAACAAGTATTAAATTCAAAATCATTTTAGCTTCATTATTTGGCAAGTTATTTTTAACATTCATAAAACATTTTACTTTTGCAAAGTTTACTATAGACAAACATTAATCTACTTATAATCTAGGAATTGAGTATGTCACTAGCTTAAACTTACTACTTACTGAAGCACCACCTGCATTAAAATGTCATTTAATGCAGGAGACGCAAGGGCAATAAGCAATATTAATACAATTATTAATGAATTCAGCCTACACTCATCTTTTGTAAAATAAATGAATTAGTCTATCCTGATATTTGTAGTATTGTTAGTTGTTTATAAATCTTATTGTTGTAATATTTGGGTTAATAAAATAGATTCTTTGAACAAAAAAAGCCTAGCAAAAGCTAGGCTAAAATGTATATCAACTGGTCGGGGTGAGAGGATTCGAACCTCCGACACCTGGTTCCCAAAACCAGTGCGCTAACCGGACTGCGCTACACCCCGCAGTGTAATATTTAAAAAAGCCAACTATAAAGTTGGCTAAAATCTATGGTGGGCGCAGAGGGACTTGAACCCCCGACCACTTGCTTGTAAGGCAAGAGCTCTCCCAACTGAGCTATACGCCCGGATAATTAGATAATAAATATTGCTTCAAAAAGATGGTGGGCGCAGAGGGACTTGAACCCCCGACCACTTGCTTGTAAGGCAAGAGCTCTCCCAACTGAGCTATACGCCCAATATTTATTATCACACTATACGTTATTAAAATCTATCATGGTCGGGGTGAGAGGATTCGAACCTCCGACACCTGGTTCCCAAAACCAGTGCGCTAACCGGACTGCGCTACACCCCGTCCGGATATGTACAATCACTTTTATATTTAGTGATATTCTTGTCAATACTTATTTTTAAAGTTTTTTTCTTTTAGAATTAACAATATTCATATCTGACTATTTTTAAAACAGATAGAATATTAATATTTCTTCAAGAAATTTAACACATGATCTGCTTCAGAAGAATAATCTTCAGCAACTTGGACTTCAATTAGGTTTTTGGTCTTATCAACTGTAGAATAATTAAAAGCTCCTTCCCATGATTCTAAGACATAGCAGAAGACAATTTGATCCTTAGGAGCAATCTCAATAGTTAAGACTATAACCTTTTCATCAGTTATTCTTCTATCAATTATGTTAAACTTCATTATTTTACCAAAGCTAATTTTAGAACTTCAGAAATAGTTGACACAGGAGTAATCTCCATATCAGATTTTATCTCTTCATTAATCTCTTCTAAGTCTTTTACATTTTTATTAGGAATAAGGACTTGCTTAATACCCTCACGTTTTGCAGCAATAAGCTTTTCAGGTAATCCCCCAATTGGAAGAACATCTCCAGATAGAGTTATCTCTCCAGTCATAGCAACATCGTGCCTAACCTTAATTCCACTGAGAATAGAAACAATAGCAGTTGTCATAGTAACACCTGCAGAAGGTCCGTCTTTAGGAACTGCACCTTCCGGAATATGAAGATGAAGATCTGTATCTTTATAGAAATCAGGATCTATTCCATACTTCTTGGCATGTAATCTACAGAAAGATATAGCAGCTTGAGCTGATTCTTTCATTACATCTCCAAGTTGACCAGTTAAATTAACTTTACCATCACCAGGAAGCTTCACTATCTCGATAGTCATAGTCTCACCACCGACAGCAGTCCAAGCCAAGCCATTAACGATACCGACACGGTCTTTCTTGTTAACTTCGCTGTGTGAATATCGCTCAACTCCAAGATAGCCTTTAATATGCTTTTTATTGAGAGTAATACTCTTTTTAACATTACCTTTAAGGTGATCTTTGATTATCTTTCTAAGAACCTTGGCAATAGTTCTATCAAGAGTTCTAACACCTGCTTCTCTAGTATAGAACTTAATAATATGATGAAGAATGTCATCTGAGAAATTAACTTTAATTTTATCTTCAATGCCATGTTCTTTAACTTCTTTAGGTACTAGATGATTAGCTGCAATTCTTACTTTCTCATATTCAGTGTAACCTGGTAATTCTATGATTTCCATTCTATCAAGAAGTGGACCAGGTATAGAAGATAAATCATTCGCAGTTGTAATAAAGACAACATTGGATAAATCGTATTCTATATCTATATAATGGTCTCTGAAATGAGAGTTTTGTTCAGGATCTAGCACTTCTAGTAAGGCTGATGCAGGATCTCCTCTGAAGTCAGAACTTAGCTTGTCTATTTCATCCATCATAATCATAGGATTAGTAGACTTGGCCTTCTTCATAGACTGCATAATCACACCTGGAATAGCTCCCACATAAGTTCTTCTATGACCTCTTACTTCTGATTCATCACGCACACCACCCAATGATATTCTTACAAATTCACGCCCTAATGATTCAGCAATAGACTTACCTAAAGATGTTTTACCAACTCCTGGAGGTCCTGCAAAACAGATGATTTGTCCTTTTATTGACTGATTTATCTGCATCACACTGATGAATTCTAAAATACGTTCTTTTACATCTTTCAATCCGTAATGGTCACGGTTAAGAATTGCTTCTGATTTATTTATATCAACTTTGCCAATCTCTTTAGCATCCCATGGAAGTTCAAGAACCCAGTTTATGTAGTTTAACAAAACTGTATATTCTTGAGAATTTGGATTAATTCTACTAAGTTTTTTAAACTCTTCTTCCAGTTTTTCTCTTGCTTGTACAGAAAGATTTGTATTCTTAATTTGCTCTTTCAACTTTGTTAAATCATTGCCAGCATCTTCAGATATACCAAGCTCACGGTGAATCTGTTTTAACTGCTCATTTAAGAAGAATTCTCTTTGTACCTTAGAAATGTTTGTACGAACTTGATTCTCTATACCCTTTTCCAAATTGATTACTTGAATCTCATCATAAACTAACCTAATCATCATCTTGAGCGACTCTATAAGATCATTCATCTCGAATATTTCTTGCTTCTTATCAAAATCGCCATCAAAGAAGTTTAGACAGAAATACAGTAATTCTTCTGGAGAATCTATATTAGAGACAGATTGTTCTAATTCATCTGGAACTGTTCTCTTTAGTTTAGAGTATTTGCTGAAGATATTTCGTAGATTACGAGTATAAGCACTCAGCATCTTAGAGTCATTTATATCATTTGCCTTATCAACAATATAGACTTCTGCTTTTAAACAGTTTTTTCCTTGAATAAATCTTTTAACCATTACCCTAGCTGCTCCATCGCAAAGCACTCTCATGTTCCCATCAGGTAATGAGAATTCTTTTACAATTAGTGCTAAAGTCCCCCATCGATGCATATCTTTAGCAGTAGGATAATTTTCGCTTTCAATATTAGTTTTTTGAGGAATACACAAAATTGGATCATCATCATCTAAAGCATCTCTTACGGCAAAGATTGTTTTACTTCTACCAACTAAGATTGGGGTAGCTACTCTAGGGACCATCATCATCTGTCTCAGAGGAACTACATTAAATATAAGTTTATCTTCTTGTTTATTTTTTGCCATCTTTTCTCCTATATTGACTGCACGGTTAATCTCACTAATAATCGTCACACAAATCAATACTGAATTTGATTTTATAAGTAATAATACCTAGAATATAAATTCTTAGATAGGCTAAATACGTCAAGATTTAATTATAATATTTGCAAACAATCGTCTAGATTGCTAATTTTGAAACATTAAGTGTAATTAGAATTGTTTAAGTAGTAGAATTAATGGTGATTTTCCTCCAGTAAGTACGCTTTATTCATACTTGCTGGAGGATAATATTTTTCTTGACACTCTCCAGTAAGTACGTTAATTTAGACTTAGTGGAGGAAAGTATGATACTTACAACGTTAAAGCTAAAGAATGACTTAAGAGAATACTCTTCAGTTAAGAGTAAGATTTCACGACTTCTTGAATCTAATGAATTATATCAGTTAAAGAGAGGATTCTATACTAAGCCTCAAGAGAGTGCCCTTTCATTATATAGCGTTGCCAATTTACTGTATGGACCTTCTTACATATCATTTGAGAGTGCATTATCATATTATAATCTGATTCCAGAAAGAGTTTCAACCATAACTAGTGCAACATTTAACAAGAACAAGAGCAAGTATTTTGATACACAAATTGCTAATTTTAGTTACTTATCAGTACCAGATAAGGTATATTCACTAGGAGTTGATTTACAGAGAGAGAATGAACAGAACTTTCTTATTGCAAGCCCAAGCAGAGCTCTTATTGATACAATATACAAAAACAAATATGATCCAAACACCTCTGATTTCAAAAGGATTCTTAGTGAAGATTTAAGGTTTAACCTTGAGGAAGTAGAATTAATTGAACCTAAAATACTAAGAATGATTTCCAAAAGCTATAATAAGAGGTTAATTACTAGATTTACAGATTGGTTTTTAAGTGAGGTTCACAAATGAAGAACGTAATTCAACAAATGATTGCTAGGTATGATTGTAAAAATAACTTAGAGAGAAAGAATGCCTTAAAAGAGATTATTCAAGAGATAGCTCTACTAGGGCTCTTCAGGTCAGGTTTCTTTAATTATGCAGGATTTTATGGAGGAACAGCTCTTAGAATATTCTATAATTTACCTAGGTTTTCAGAGGACTTAGATTTTTCTTTGATAAAAGCAGACAACGATTTTCTTTTAGCAAAACATTTAAAATCTGTTCAGAATGAACTTAATTTCTATGGCTTTGAGATGGATATTGAAGAGAAGATCAAAAATCATGATTCTAATATCAAATCAGCCTTCATTAAAGGAAACACCATTATTCATCTAATAAAAATAGTTGAGTCCAAGAACAAAGTTAGAGGTATTAACCGAAATGAGAAGATTCAAATTAAACTGGAGATAGATATAAATCCTCCACTTTACGCAGATTATGATGTTAAATATCTACTTAACCCAATCCCATTTTCTGTTAGACTTTTTGACCTACCTTCTCTATTTGCAGGTAAAATTCATGCCTTACTATTTAGAAGTTGGGGGAATCGTGTAAAAGGTCGTGATTTTTATGATTATGTATGGTATCTTTCAAATTATCCTAAGATCAACCTTGTTCATTTGACGGAACGAATGAGGCAAACTAGTGATTGGAACATTGAAAGTAATATTCAACTAAGTGAGATAAAAGAAATGTTACATAAGCGTTTTAAAGAAGTTGATTTTGAGCAAGCTAAACTTGATATTGAACCATTTATATTAAATAGAAACGATCTTGCTCTATGGAATAAGGAGTTCTTTGACAGCATAACAAAAAGCTATCTAGTGTAACAGAATAATCTTCGTCCACACTAAATAGCCTTTATATATTATTTTATCTTAGTCTTTCTTTAATTTAAATCTTGTAGCAACCTTATAGCCATCAACAGCAGAAGAAATTATTCCTCCTGCATAGCCAGCACCTTCACCCATTGGATAAAGCCCTTTAGTATTAGTACTTTCACAAGTTTGCCAATCTCTAATGATTCTCACCGGTGACGAGGTTCTTGTTTCAGGTGCTATCAAGAGACCATTATCTACAAAACCTTTATATCTTTTATTGAAGTGTTTTAAGCCAGTAACCAGAGCTTTAGTTATTTCAATAGGGAATAATTCCCCAAGCTTTCTACTATAAAGGTCTGGTTTATAAGAGTTCTTTGGAAGCTTATCACTCAATCTATTCTTTAAGAAGTCTTTACCTAGCTGGGCTGGAGCATAGAAGAAATCTCTTTTAGCCTTTTGTTCAATAGATCTTTGCAGATACATTCCATCTAAAACGCCTTTACCAAAGTGTTTAGGTTCAACTGTAGCTACCAAAGCTGAGTTAGCGAATTGGCCATCTCGAGCCAAATAAGACATACCGTTAGTAACAATACCATCAGCCTCTGAAGATGAACACACTACTGAACCGCCAGGGCACATACAGAAGCTATAAACGCCATGGTCTCCAGCTTTCGCTGTTAATCTATAAGTTGCCGGACCCGTTACATTAGTATCACACTTTTCACCATAAAATAGTTTGTTAATATAGTCTTGTTTATGTTCTATTCTAAAACCCACTGCAAATGATTTAGCTTCCATAGCGATTTGATTATTGTGCATCACTTCAAAGAGTTCTCTAGCACCATTTCCAATACCTAACAAAGTAACTTCAGGGTAATACTTATCACCATTAATAGTTAATTCCAACTTATCATTCACTGTTTTAATATCTGTTAGTTTATGATTAAAATTAAACTTACAACCTTCTTCTTGTAAGTATTCAATAATATTGCCAGCTATGTACTTTATACCATCTGTTCCTAGATGCGGAAGTGCTTCATAAGCAATTCTTTTATCTGCACCAAATTGAATTAAATAATCTGAAATCTTCTCTGAATAGAAGTCTCTGTTTCTAGCAGTTAATTTACCATCAGAATAAGCCCCTGCCCCACCTTCACCAAACTGAACATTTGAATCAGGATTTAATTGATTATGAAGCCATAAATTGTTTACAGTTTCGTCTCTTGGCTCAATCTTCTCCCCTTGCTCAAAGAAGACAGGTTTTAAACCGTTTTCAACCATAGCTAAACCAGCAAACAAAGCTGATGGACCACAACCAATTATCACAGGATTTTCATCGCTTATGTAAATTGTTTCAATTGGCTTCTTCTTTTTTTCATTCAATTTTAGAACATCTTGATGATTTGGAACTTTACCTAAGAATTCAGCTTCCACAGTATAATTTATCCATACATTGTTTCTTTTTCTAGAATCAATAGATCTTCGACTTATTTTTACTATCTTAAACTCAGACTCACTAATTTGAAGTTTATGAGCTATAGCTTTAGCTAAATCAGGGTGATGTGCTAATCTAGTTGAAATATTCTTAATTTGATACATGGATACTCCTTAGGTTTTATATATACAAATTTAGTTCTCATAGGTTATATACAAAAAAAAGCACTCAAAATGAGTGCTAATCTATGGTGGCAAGACCCAGACTTGAACTGGGGACACAAGGCTTTTCAGGCCTCTGCTCTACCAACTGAGCTATCCCGCCAATTAATTTTAATCTAACACTTTAATAATGAATGGTGGCAAGACCCAGACTTGAACTGGGGACACAAGGCTTTTCAGGCCTCTGCTCTACCAACTGAGCTATCCCGCCACGTCATTTTTAAGTGTAGAATCTTTTTAATTTATCCTGTGTTTTATGTCAAGATAAAATTATTTTTTATTTTATAAAGCAGAATTATATGGGGTATCATGAAAGTACAACCGAAAATACCCATTATTATAATGTCCAATCATTATCAAAGAATCATTGTATTCTTTTTCTATAGCAAACCTGATATATAGATTCTCAATTCCCAGTGATTTTCGCAACAGTTTTTCGAGGGAAATACAGATATTCTTTAATTTTATTACATTATTATTATCTTCTAATGAATCAAAGTTCTTCATATACAACCTACAATTACTACCTTTCTGCCAATCAAAAGTTACATCTTTAATAAAACTATTTTTTCTAAAGATGTCCAGTAAGTCTGTGTCTAACTTAGTAATCCTGAATTCATCAGAAAATATTGAAATTAGAGAATCAGAAGATACTTTATTTACACATATTGTGTCAATGTAAGTTTTAATATTCTCAGATGTATTTACACTATCTAGATACAATTGTAAATCCAAATGTTCTGCCCTTTTAATAATTATTTTATCAACTGATTTTTTCATATTTATAGTTGATAAGAAATTTTCATCCATGCGAAACACAATTTTTAGATTATCTTTATTTACATCCCCTGGAAACTTAATTCTTTGTGAAAATTGTTCTTTAAACGTTACATTATTTATATAATATGTTGTAAAGTTTGATACCCAATCATCGAAAGAATATGATAATATTTGTGTCTCAAAATTCGTTAATTCTACAGAGCATTTAATACTATCAGGTATATTACTCTCGACATTAACGTCAATAACTCCAAGCAAAACATTTTTGTTTAAATTAACATTAATATAATATATTAATTCTTTAGGAATACTTATCTTGCAATCTAAAGTTTCTTTTTTTTGTGACTGGGAGTCAACTATATTAACTTTTGGAGTTTGTGAATCTTTCTTCTCTGTTAGATTTTTTATCACAGGATCATTTTCTTCATTAGCTGTTAATCCTATCCAAAAAAAACTAAATATAATTGCAAACAAAGATAAACTTATACTTATATAAAACCTAAGTTTATTAAAAGTATGTTTCCTAAACACGGGGTTAAATACTACTGCAATGAACAAAAAAGATAATGAAGATAGATATTCAGCATTTAAAGTCCCAAATAGATACATCAAAAATGAGAATAAGCTGATTATCCACAACAAAATTTTTTTTAATACAACCATCGATCCTCCTTATTATACAAACAAAATGTTTCACCTCGCAGATACATTGAGATATTTCAAAAAAATAATCGCATCCAAAACAACTAACACAATATTTTTTCTCTTTTCATATGGTTGTCAATAAAAAATTCTTATCCTTACTCAGATTTCACCTAAAAAAGGATTGTCATTTAAATAACTTATTTAAACTATTCCTTCATAAAAATACCTGACCCTTACTTGCCCCCTTGAAAAAAGGTCGATTTTTCAAGGTGGCAAGTAAGGATGAAGTTAGAAGTTGATAAAGACAAAAAAAGCTCCAAAATAACATCATTATTTTGAATAGAGCTAAAGACTGCTTGTAAAATTTACTTAATTCTATTCTACTTTTGCTTTAACTGGTCCCATTACTATTTCAGTCCAGTCTCCGTTAAGATATGAGACAAGCCAATAGTAGTATATACCAGCTTGATTGATATTCTCATCATTCCAGTTATGAGATGCTGTACCTGTATAATCTTGAGCAGGGATCAAGTTTGAAGGCATAGATTCATAATAGTTTGGTGTTGTACCTTTTCTAACTCTAAAATTTGAATAGACAGATTCATTCCATGTATGCCAATTTACAGTAACAGAATTATCTGAATTTGGATAAGCTGCAAGGGTAAATACACCATATTCAGGATCACCAAAATTAATTATTGTTATTTCTGACTCAGCAACAGGACTATAAGTTGTTCCATTTAATATTCCTATTGCTTTAATAACAGTAGTTTCTTCAATAGTGAAAGAATCTGTATATAAAGTTGAGTTTTCATCTGGAGTTGAACCATCTAAAGTATAATAAATTGGGTATTCAAAATCAACCGGGTTAATAGAAATTGTCTTGCTTGCATTGAAAATACCTGAGTAAGGATATATTGTAGGAGCAGGGCAATTAAATGAAATTTCTGTAGTAGTTACAGCACTTGGCATATAGCCAGTTTTATAGACTTTTGCCTTAACTATAGTAGTTGTTGAAACTGTGAAAGGCTGTGTATAAAGAGGTGAGTTCTCTGTTGGTTCTACACCATTAGTTGTATATCTAACTTCATAATTAGCAAATTCACACATAATCTTTACTTCTCTAGGGCTAGTTAAGTCAGTTACATTTTCTTGAATGATTTGAGGGAAAGGTAATTGTTCTCCTGAAGCAGGAATATTTGAATCTACTACAAGTCTAAAGCCTGTTCTTTCTCCTTCAACATCATAATTTTGCCATCTACGGAAGATTTGTGATTCATCTTCCCAATTAGAGAAATTTCCTCCTCTTATCGCAAGAGTCTCTGTTGCATAACCACTGATAGGGTTATTAGTTGTTGAATAAGAATAATCTTCATAATTCCAGCATTGTTCACTCGCGTTACCTGTCATATCATACATACCCCAAGCATTTGGAGCTTTACCTTTAACATCATGGAGTCTATAACCAGCATTATTTTGATACCAAGCAACACTATCTATATTGCTAGACCCTGAGAAATGATTAGTTGATTGACCTGCTTCTGCTACATATTCCCATTCAGATTCTGTTGGTAATCTATAACCATTAGCTGTAACATCCCACAATAAGGCATGGCTATTAAAATCAGTCCAGTCAGCAAATACTTTATTTTCATTATTATAATAACACGGTTCTTTACCATCTCTGATACTTAAAAGATTACAATATATCATCATATCTTCATAAGAAATACTTGTTACAGGGTAGTTTTCTTGACCTTCTGTATAAGTATGAGATGTTATAATTTGAGCATACTCAGCATTGGTTACTTCTTGGTCAGCCATTTTGAATGATGATAATGTTACAGTATGAACAAGCTGTTCATCTCCTTCTCCTAAATAAGAGCCCATTGAAAAACTGCCTTCTGGAACCTCTACAAAGAAAGATTCAATATAATCTCCATTACCGTTACCATCACCATTGCCATCTCCACCATCTGTACTATCTGGGGCATTTGGTTTAGTAGAACTACTATCATCACTACAAGACGTCACCAACAACATCACACACAAGAAACATAAACAAATGAAACAAACCTTTTTCACTTTTTCTCCTAATATTTTAATAATTGTTACTATAAAATAACAAAACCTTAGTCAAGATTTTAGATTTATTTCTCTTTGTCAAATACTATTGATTAGGTTAACATTTCTTCATAAATCTTTACATTAACAATGTTATTAGAACACATTAATTTACACAAAAAAAGACACCTTTGCAGATGCCTCAGAGCATTACTTAAGTCAAGGCTCTTTGTTTTTGCTTTATTTTTACAAAAATAAATCGACAATAGCTTAGTTGAATCTTTTGCAGAAGACGTGTTTTAACACTTCGATTGCGAAATATTTAGCTAAGATATGTCGAATCTTAAAATGCAAGACATTTATGTTTACTAATAGTTAATGTTCAACATTGCACCTTAAATTCAAAGTTTTAAAGGCACCTTAAAAGATGCCTTTAACATATTGTTTTAATTATTCCCATTCAATAGTTGCAGGTGGCTTAGAGCTTATATCATAGACAACTCTATTAACTCCACGTACTTCATTGATGATACGGTTAGAAACTCTTTTCAAGAAGTCATAAGGGAATTCTGTCCAGTCTGCTGTCATTCCATCAGAAGAATTAACAGCGCGTAAAGCACAAACATTTTCATAAGTTCTTTCATCTCCCATAACGCCAACTGATTGGATAGGAAGAAGAACAGCAAAAGCTTGCCATGTTGAATTATATAAACCTTTATCTCTCAACTCAGTAATAAATATATGGTCAATATCTTGGAGAAGTCTTACCTTTTCTGGTGTAATATCAGATATAATTCTCACTGCTAGACCTGGTCCTGGGAAAGGATGTCTATCTACAAGGGTTTCACCTAAGCCAAGTTCTCTACCTGCTTCTCTAACTTCATCTTTGAAGAGTTCACGTAATGGTTCTACTAATGAGAGATTCATTTTTTCAGGAAGACCACCAACATTGTGATGAGATTTTATTGTTGCAGAAGGACCTTTGAAAGAAACTGATTCAATCACATCTGGATATAAGGTACCTTGTGCAAGGAATTTAGCATTAGGGTATTTCTTAGATTCTTCATCAAAGATTTCGATAAAAGTATTACCAATAATCTTTCTTTTCTTTTCTGGGTCAGAAACACCTTCTAACCTTTTAAGGAAAATCTCGCCAGCTCTAACAGTAACTAAATTGATACCAAAACCGTCTTTGAAGATTCTCTCAACTTCTTCAACTTCATGCTTTCTAAGAAGTCCTGTATCAACAAAAATAGGGATAAGATTATCACCAATAGCTTTGTATAAAAGCGCACAGGCTACTGAAGAATCAACACCACCTGATAATCCAAGAATTACTTGGTTTTCTCCAACTTGTTCTTGAATTTGAGCAATAGCACCATCAATGAATGATTTTGAAGTCCAGTCCTTTTTGAATCCGACCATATCTAAGAAGTTATTAATCATAAGAGAACCATTCTCTGTATGTACTACTTCAGGGTGGAACTGGAAACAGAATACTGGTTTTTCTTTATGTTTGATTGCACCATATTCACAGTTATCTGAATAAGCTAATAGGTCATATTCATCAGAAATGTTATGAACTTTATCACCATGACTCATCCATACATTTTCTTCATCCTTCAAACCTTTGAATATGTTATCGTGATTAACGATTTTAAGCTTTGCATAACCAAATTCTCTTTCATCAGACTTATCTACTTTGTGTCCTGATAAGTGTGCTAGAAGTTGCATTCCATAGCATACAGCTAAGAAAGGAATATCTAAATCAAGAATTCTTTTATCTGGAATTGGGGCATCTTCAGCATAAACACTGTATGGACTGCCTGATAGAATAATAGCTTTAGGGTTTTTAGATAAAACCTCTTCATAGGAAACATTGAACGGCACAATCTCACAATAAACTTTTAGCTTTCTAACCTGTTTAGCAATCAACTGGGTGTATTGTGATCCAAAATCTAAAATTAACAGCAACTCGTGATTCATCTATATTCTCCTTAAATTTTCGAAGCAATGCCCAAGAATGGATTTTCAACCTTCTCTATCTCAATAGAGGTTTCAGCACCATGACCTGGAATAACTTTAGTTTCATCTGCTAGAACAAAAAGCTTGTTTACAACAGAATTCTTTAATGTTTCATAGTTCCCACCAGGGAAATCTGTCCTACCTATACTCAATTGAAATAAAGTATCGCCACTAATCAGCAAACTATCTGTTAAGAAACATACACCACCTCTTGTGTGTCCAGGTGTATGAATAACTTTTAATTTAATACTTCCTATAGTGAGAATATCTCCTTCAGTAAGCTTTCTATCTGCTTGTGCCACTACTACATCTTGACCCATAAATGCACTTAGATTCTTTTTACTGTCAATTAACATCTCAGCATCTTCAGAGTGAATCAATGTTGTTGCTTTGAGCTTGTTCTTGAAGAAATCCAAGCCTCCAATATGATCAGCATGTCCATGAGTTAAAGCAATGTACTTTACATTAAGCTTCTTTTCTATGATAAAGTCTAAAATACTTTGGGCAGGTGCAGAAGGATCAAATAAGATAGCATCTAAAGTATCTTGGTCCCACAATAAAATAGTATTTGTGCCATATTCCGGTAATACATTAAAAATCTGGTATTTCATTATCTATTCCTATCTTTTATCTTACATTTCTATTTGTTAATCAAGAGCTTTCTGAATTGTTCTTTATCCTGAACCTTAACCATTTTCTTGTTATCAAGTTGAAACTTCTTGCCATACTCAATTTCAGCCATGTCTGTTTTGACTTTATTGTTGTAACTAAGCACTATGCTTCCAGCAAGCTCAATTATCTCATCACTTATATCATCACCAAGAAGCACCCCTAAAGGACCTGTAAACTTACTTGCTCTAATCACTACTTCTTCTTCAAGGTATTTAGTTATGTATTCGTTATCATACTTTGTTCTACCTATTATAAGAATCACATCGTCCGACAATCTTGCTCTTCTACCTTGTTTTAAGAATTTAAGGAAGGTTCTATTCAACTGATCATGTTCTAATAAATCAGTTACTTTTTCAGAGACTTGCTTATCAGTTAGAAGGCATCCACCTGCAGGGGACTCATATTCATTTAATCCTAATTCAGCAGCTAATTCAATCTGACGTCTTCTTGTTCTACCTTGAATATCAAGTAGTTCTTCTTTATCAACCCAGCCTTCAGTAATTGGCTTAGTATCTGCAATCAGCTTTTGGCATAAAGGTCGGATAAGAAGTTCTTTAATTCCACTAAGCTTTGCAACAGCATTCATGGAATCTTTCCTCTGTGACATAGGACGTTGTCCGAGAACTTCCCCACTAATAACGAAGTCAGCTCCCACTTCTTTCATTATCTCAGCTGCTTTTCTAAACATCATCCCATGGCAATCTATACATGGATTTTTATATTTTCCGAATCCATAGCGAGGTGCTTTCAGCACTTCAATTATATCTTCTGTAATATCAACTATTTTAACTTTTAATCCAGCTGCTTTTGCCCCATATCTTGCCTTACCTGAAGGATAAAAAGGACTTTCAAAAAAGACTGGTATTACTTCATAACCTAATTTCTGCATATATAGTACAGCTAAGACGCTGTCTAGTCCTCCAGAGAATAAGGCTATAGCTTTATGTTCTTTCTTCATTATTATCTCCAATATGAATCAACACCAAAAGCAAAAAAATCAATCAATTTGCTATAAACATTAATTCATTTTGAAGATTTTTTAACTAGTTTATTTGTCAAGAAGTTATATTCATTTAGCAAGAAGTTATATCCTGTTAAAAAAGGGCAAGAATAGAATTCTTACCCTAATAATCTTTCAAAATATCCTATTTTCCTTTTATAGCCGACAGTAATAAATTTAGATATTGATAATACCACTCTTTATTTGTTTCTTCAGAATAGTCTTCATTGAGCACTATCCTCTTACCATATACAACAGCTGAAGCACAGGATCTTAAAGTAAGAACAAACTGCCCAAGAAAATCCTTTATATTCAAGTCTGCTTTAATTGAACCATCAGCTTGTCCCTTTTCAAAGGCATCTACTAATAGCTTAGAAGACTTACTATTTAGCTTCATGAACTTTTCTACTAGAGAAGGAGGAAACTTATCGTATTCAACAGGTCTATAGTCTAGATATTGTTGATGATAAAGTATTTCTGGATTTGCTTTATAGAATTCAAAATATGCTTGTCCAAAGGACTTCACCTCTAGGAATCCAGTCTTGCTATGTTTCATATTCTCATAGAGGTAGTTAGTCCTCTTTTCAAAGCCACGGCAATATACTTCTAGATATATTTCGTCTTTGCAAGAAACATAAGTATAGAGAGTAGCCTTGGTATAATTAACAGCTTTAGCTAGTTGGTTTAGCGTTACTGTTTCATATCCTTCTTCATAGAATAGTTTTTCTGCAACATCAATTATATAGTTTCTTCTTAGTTCAAATTCTCTTTTCTTTCTTTCAGATATTTTAGCCATTGCTACTTTCCTGATACAAGAACATTGCTACATCTAACCCACGGCAAAATAGCATTGCCCCTGTTTTCTCTTTCTTGAGAAATTGAGACAACATTATTGAGCATTTCGACAATATTACCAGTTATCATTATCTCACTTATTGGGTATTTAATCTCACCATCTTCAATGTAATATGAATTCTTTACAATTCCAGAAAAGTCCTTATTCTTATTGGGGTTACCACTTGAAATTCTATTTACTAAGATACCTTTTTTAATATCTTTTATCATATCTTGCAAAGTAACTTCGCCTGGATCCATTTCGTAATAGTTTAAGGGAATATTGCTGTGTTCAAAATCTGTTTTATTAGACACATACTTAGACACATTAAATCTCTTGAGTACTCCATTTTCTATCACCTTTCCATACTCAGTTAGATAATTATCTTGGGATACTAAGTTTCTTAAAGCTAATTTTGGATTACTTGGAGTTGCTACTAAGGTTATTTTATCTGATAGAATCTTTTCATTTAGTTTATCATAAAAGATAGAGGTTTTTTCAACTAGATTTAAACCACCTAATTCAGGAGTGAGGCTACAAACTAACATATCTACTGTGTCTGGAGAGAATATTACATCACCTTCAAATTTATCAGTAAAGATTCTTTGGTCTATCTGTTCAATAGTCTCTTCATATTGCTTACCCAATCCTTGGAACTCTAACAGGTTATCGGGAAGATCTTTGGTCAATCCGAATTTATAATTAAGAGAAGAAGATTTCTCATCTTTCACAGCAGTATAGATTGTCTTTATGCTATAATATCCATTACTCTCAATTATTTTTGAACCTTGGTTGCTAACCCCATAATATTCATATCTTGAGAAAACGATACTAGAACTCTCTTTAATTTCAGGGTACTTCTCTTTTTTCTCTTTTAAGAATTTTTCCAATAGTGAATACATTTTATCTTTATCAGCTTCAACAATACCATAATGAGCCTTCAAATGAGTATTTTTAGCCATTGAAAAAGCTGGATCTTCCAGAGAATGTTTTGCTGTCTCTACTACTTGTTTCACAGCTTCTTCTAAATCTTCTAATCCAGAAATAGTCATTCTTTTATTCGCAGTCTTGTTTTCATGGATAATTCTTATTTCAACTTTTATTTCATCAACTTCACGTAAAAGTCCTATTTCTTCAAATTCTGTTTGCAATTCCATATTGGTGTATTTATAAGCAGAGACAAAAGCTTTTTCTATACCCATTGCTTCAAGCTTCTTTAAGCCTGTTTTAGCTATTAGTTTTATATTCACTATTTACCTCCAATGTTGATTTTACATTTTAAAGC
This sequence comes from Cloacimonadales bacterium (SeqCode), assembly GCA_963678315.1. GTDB lineage: Bacteria > Cloacimonadota > Cloacimonadia > Cloacimonadales > JAFGVF01. The sequence continues at coordinate 194,186 of OY782781.1, forward strand.
AGGTCCACCATATCCGACTGGAATTGACTGTTTCTTACCACAATTACCTGCTCCACTAGCATGTAAATCATCAGAAACAGCTGTCACTGTTTTCAATAAATCAACAGCAACACCTGAAATAGTTGTCTCTTTCAATGCTCTGCCAAGCTTACCATTCTTAATTTCATAACCTCTAACTACTCCAAACATGAACTCGGAAGTAGAGTCTGCTTGTCCATTACTTGGTTTCATGAAATAATAGCCATTATCTATAGACTTAATCATATCATCAAGCTTAGATTGTCCTGGTTCTATGTATGTATTTCTCATTCTAATAATAGGTTCATCGCTATATTGGCTTGCTCTTGCATTACCTGTTGGTTGAACTCCAAACAACTGGGCTGATTCTTTATTATGCATGTAGCTCTTCAGAATACCCTTTTCAATAATATTAGCTGTAATTGGTTCAACACCTTCATCATCTACAAATACAGGTCTTGGACACAGCTTACCTTGATATGTATGAGGAACATCTACCAAATTTACTAGTTCAGAAGCAACTTGCTTCCCCATCAGATTTCTTACTATCGAACCATTCCTAACTAAATCTGCTTCCGTAGTGTGACCAATTGCTTCATGAGCTAGAATGCCAGTTACATCTGACCCAAGAATAACATCATTATAACCTGAATCAGCAAAAACTGCAGTCTTCTTGTTAATCAAATGCTTATATGTATCTTCAATATCGGCATAGAATTGTTCCAGATTATCAGCATAATCTTCAAAATTACCTAGCCCACCCAGAACACAATACTCTGTAATCATTTCGTTATCATTCTTCATAGTGAAATAGCATCTTAAATATGAACGAGGTATTATTGTATGGAAATATGCCCCATCTGTTGTCGCAACAAGCTTGTCTGTTGATTCCTCCAATAACATAACCGTTAAAGAAGCGATATCCTTATATTTTTTGTTAATATAATTGTTCAGTTCTGCTATATATTCTGTCTTCTCTTTAACGCTGAGAATACTTTTTGTTGTACTTAAATCTTTTTCGAGTACAATTGGCCTTGAAGGTAGAATTAGATTGCTTGTACCACTTCTTGAACTCAAGAATTTTGCATTATCCATCGCTCTTTGAATTGCTCTCTTTGCTTCTTTCTTACCAAGGGTAGATGTTGAAGAGAAGCCCCACTCTCTTCCACTATAAGCTCTAGCCGAGAAACCTCTGTTTCTACTACTGTAGTTATTGACAACTCTTCCATTTGACATGACAATAAAGCTATCACTATTATGTTGAAGCCGTAATTCACCATAATTATCTAGATAACTTAATAGATTCTTCAAATCCATGCTATTCCTCCCTAGATATAATAATTTACTATACCAAAGGTATATTATCAGATAACAGGTGTCAAGAGATTATTTGTTTTTCTGATAATAATGTAGTTCAATCTTTCAAGGTTTAGTCCATCCTTTAAAATCTTTGTTCATATTAACCCCTTTCATTAAGACATTACAAACATCGAGTTTGTAATATCTTAAGCGAACCAGGAGTTCGCGTTCCATCCTTCTGTAACTTCATTTCATTAGCACTGATTTTCTGCAATCTTTATCCATAATTTATTACCTCAGTTAAATTTCATCCTTCCACAAAACTATGTTTCTAGAAGGAGGGTACGCGAACTCCTGGTTCGCTTTAAAAGAGGAAGCTAGATGCTGAACTCTTTTAAAAGACAACACCTTATGCATATAAACTTATCCCTACTTTCCAACCTTCACCACAAAAACCTTTAAATAATTCCCCTCAGGGAATCCTCCCATTACTTTAAAATCTTCAGGTAATCGATAGAGCTTTTGAAAGTTATATTCAATATCATTATTCTTCAGTGCTCGAGTAATCATTCTCTTGAAGTTTTGCGATGTTAACTGGCTATTGTTACTTGAGGCTATTATATAGCCATTTTCATTAACAAGAGGTAGAATACTCTCAATAAGTTCAGTATAATTCTTCAATACTGAGAATGTTCTTTTCTTACTTCTAGCAAAGCTGGGAGGATCTAGAATAATGATATCAAATTTTAGTTTTTTCCGATTAGCATAGTTGAAATAATTAAACACATCTTCAACAATAACATCTTGTTGGTCTACATCAAAATCATTGACCTTTATATTGGATTTAGTCCACTCTAAGCTTCTTTTGGCTAGATCTACACTGGTGGTTTTTTGGGCATTACCTGCTAAACAGGCTATTGAAAAAGCACCTGTATATGAAAAAGTGTTTAGTACAGTCTTATTTTCTGAGAACTTTCCAGTGAGAAACTTTCTGACATCTCGTTGATCCAAGAATATTCCTACCATATTTCCATCTTCAAAATCAATGTTATATTTCACCCTATTCTCTAAGACATAGAAATCTTCAGGTGTTTTTTCTCCCCAAACATGATTTGCATAATGCTCCTTACTTTTGAATCTTACCTTTTGATAGATTCCTTTTACATCAAATAGATTTCTGATAATATCAACGATATCATCCTTATAGTTGAAGATTCCTATATTATACCAGTTCAGAAGAACAAAGCCTGCATAATAGTCAATTGTTAGCCCCCCAATTCCATCGCCAATAGTATTGAACAATCGAAAAGCAGTTGTTGTTTTAGAATTAAAAATCTTTTCCCTATTGTCAAAAGCAATAGCAATCTTCCTCTGTAAGAAATCATAATTCAACTTTTCTATCCTACTGTATGAATAAACCCAAGCAAGTCCTTTGTTCTGCTTACCGATATAGGCAGTAGCAAGATATCTCCTATTTCTATCAAATAAAAGTGCTGTCTTCCCTTCATCATCTACACTATATTGATAGTCTACCATGTCACTTGTTATAAGCGGATATCCATCCCTAATCATATCAACGAAACTATTTTTTACTATAATGTCCATCTGATTCCTTTATAAAAGTATTTTTTTTACATCATATATTTATAAGCTTAGATGTCAAATTTTTTGATTTTTTCATATTTATAAATGAATACTTTTAACCAAGATGATGTAAATCTACACAGATTTATAACATATAACCACGAAATGCACTAAAAACACTAAAGTAATTATTAATTCATATTGTCCATGGACAGTACAGATACGTACAGATTAAAGAATAAAATTATAAGAGCTAAGGAAAAATCTAAAAAGATAAGACCTAATCTTTATGTCGCCCTTTCAGGGCTTTATTTTATTCATTAATTTACATGGGGTACAAGACCCCATGCTAATATATGTCACCCCTTCAGGGTTTTAATAAACACCTTATTTTTCAATTAATTTTAATCTAGATAAACCCCCTTCGCTCTACAGTCATTCACTCCTAACTGCCTATGTGCCCTTGCCCCACCTGCATAAAAAGACGATTTAATGCAGGAGGCCCAAGAGCATTGCATGTGATTCACCTAGCAAGTAAGAGAAATTACAGCAAGAGGAACTTAGATTTTAAAACCTCTTTTTAGCAGTCGCATCATTTTTTTGCTAAAAAATATATTGACAAAGATACTGTGATTATTAGATTGTCTCTAAAAAGATTAGTTATAGGAGAAATTTTTATGGCAAAGAATCTAAACAAAGGTAATCTCTCTATCCATACAGAGAACATATTTCCAATTATTAAGAAGTGGCTCTATTCAGAGCATGATATATTTTTTAGAGAATTAATTTCAAATGCTATTGATGCTATGAACAAGCGTAAAATTGAAGAATCTGGCATCGATACATCAGACTTCTCCGTTGAAATTAAAGTTAATAAGAAGAAGAAAACAATCCAATTTATCGATACAGGTATCGGTATGACTGCAGAAGAGATTGAAAAGTATATTAACCAAATTGCTTTCTCTGGTGCAGAAGATTTTGTTGAGAAATACAAAGATGTTCAAGCAAATATCATTGGACACTTTGGTCTAGGTTTCTACTCTTCATTCATAGTATCAGAGAAAGTAACAATCGACTCTTTATCATATAAAGAAGGATCAACAGCAGCCTTTTGGTCATGCGAGGGTCAAACTGAATATGAAATGACTGAAGGTAAAAGAAAAAAACCTGGAACAACAATCACTTTACACGTAAATGATGAATCTGACGAATTCCTAGAAGATTCTAAGGTTCAAGAAATTCTAGAAAAGTACTGTTCTTTCATGTCATTCCCTGTTAAATTCAATGATAAAGTTATCAATGAGAAACCAGCATTATGGAATAAGCAACCTAACGAAGTAACAGATGAAGAATACAAAGAATTTTATCGTGATGCTTTCAAGCAATATGATGAACCTTTATTCTGGATTCACTTAAATGTTGACTATCCATTTAACTTAAAAGGTATTCTTTACTTCCCTAAGTTTAAAAATCAAATTGATGTAAACAAGGGACAAGTTAAGTTGTTCTGTAATAATGTATTTGTTGCTGATAATCTAAAAGATCTAATCCCTGAATTCTTGCTTCTACTAAAAGGTGGAATCGATATTCCAGATATTCCTCTTAATGTATCTAGATCTTTCTTGCAAAGCGACACACAAGTTAGAAAAATTTCTAACTACATTGTAAAAAAAGTTGCTGATCACTTTAAAGCTTCTTTCAAAAATGATAGAGAACAATATGCTAATTACTGGAAAGATATATCTGACTTTATCAAGTACGGTTTATTAACAAATGAAGACTTCTACAAAGCTCTTGAAAAACAAATTGTTTACAAGACTACAGAAGGTAAATGGGTAACTATTGAAGAATACATAGAAAACAATAAATCAGAAGACAAACAACACAAAATCTATTATGCTCCAAGTGAAAACACACAAGTTAGCTATCTAGAGCTTCTCAAACAACAAAATATAGATGTTATTTATGCTGAATCTATGCTTGATTCTCACCTCTTCCAAAAACTTGAGATGGCAGACAGTAATATCAAGTTCGTACGTGTTGATTCTGAAATCAATGATGATTTGATTGAAGGTGAAGAAGATGCAAAAACTTCTATGATTGTTAAAGAGATTTTCGATAGAGAAATCAATGGAAGTGTTGAAGCTTCTTTCGGTAAAGATGCTTACAAAAAATATTTAAAAGATTACCCACAAGCAGTTGAACTTCTTACTCCATACATCACAACTGAAGATGAAAGTACAAAGATTAATGTTTATGACTTACCTATTGATGTAAGAGAAAAACTAGGACAAGATGCAATGAAAGAGATGTTTGAACATGTTTATACAGAAGTACAAGTTCAAACTAAAGAACTAAAAGCTAAAGAGATTCCAGCTATGATTATCTTTGATGAATTCATGAGAAGATTCCAAGAAATGAACGCTATGGCAAGTCAAGGTGATATGGATATGCTAAAGAATCATAAGCTAGTTCTAAATACTAAAAACCCAACTATCCAAAAGATTGTTAAATTAAAAGAAGATGGACATGATGATAAAGCTAAAACAATGGTTAATTTCGTACATGAATTAGCACTTCTAGAGCAAAAACCATTCTCAGGTGAAGAGCTTAAGAAGTTTATTGCTGATGCAAATAAGATTGTCCAACTGATTGACTAAGCACATATTCTATCTTCTACGATAGATATGCAAAGGTCATGATAATATAGATTGAAGAGAATGTAAGAGAAATCTTGCATTCTCTCTTTTTTTGCATAAAGCCATAAGAATTCTTAGCTCAAAATCAGGATAAAAACCCTTTTTAAATAATATATCTCATAAGTTATCAACAATTTAAATCTAAACTTAGTTAAAAAATCTTGACTATACGTGAAAGCCAAATATTATTGAGAAAATTATTATGGAGTTGATATGATTGAAGTAATTAGAGATAAGTGTGTCGGCTGTGGTAAATGCCTAAAGGCATGTGCCTATGGCGCAATCACAATTATTGATAAAGTTGCAGAAATTAATGCTGATAAATGTGTTCTGTGTGGAGCCTGTGTCTCTGCATGTCCTTTCGAAGCAATATTTATTAGAAAATTAAGTCAAGAACATGTAAATAAAGATGAATATAAAAATGTGTGGGTGTTTGTTGAACAACATGAGGGTATTATAGCTCCAGTTGTTTATGAACTTCTTGGTAAAGGAAAAGAGCTTGCTGAAGATAGAGAAAGCAAATTATGTGCTGTTCTTTTAGGTAAGAATGTAAAAGGATTAGTTGATAATCTTTATCATCATGGTGCTGAAACTGTATATATGATTGATGATGCTCTGTTAGAGAGTTTTACCGATGATATGTATGCACTAGCTCTTCAACAACTTGTTGAAAAATATAAACCAGAAATAATTCTTACTGGTGCAACCAATATGGGTAGATCATTTGCACCTAGAGTTGCAACAGCAATTAATGCAGGTCTAACAGCGGACTGTACAGAACTTTCAATTGATAGTGAAACTACCAACTTGATACAGACTCGACCAGCTTTTGGTGGCAACATCATGGCTAGAATTGAAACACCTAACCATAGACCTCAAATGGCAACAGTTAGATATAAAGTTATGACTCCTGCAACAATGAATGAAAGTCTTAAAGGTGAACTAGTAGAAGAAAAATTAGAGATTGATGGAATTGAAAGATTAACTAAGTTCATCAAGAAAGTTAAATCAGAAAGTGCTTTAGCAAATATAACAGATGCAAACATTATTGTAGCTGGTGGTAGAGGATTAAAGAATGCTGATAACTTCAAGATATTAGAAGATTTAGCAGCCCTTCTTGGTGGTGCAGTAGGTGCTTCAAGAGCAGCGGTAGATAACGAATGGATTCCTTACCCACATCAAGTTGGTCAAACAGGTAAAACTGTTAAGCCTTCAATTTACATTGCTATTGGTATTTCTGGAGCTATCCAACATCTAGCTGGAATGGCTTCATCTGATTACATTATTGCTATTAATAAAGATCCTGAAGCTCCAATATTTAAAGCAGCTGATTTAGGTATTATTGGAGATCTATTTGAAATAGTCCCACAACTTATTAAGAAATTAGAAGACTAAAATGAAAATATATGCAGACAAGGTTGTTTTTTCAGTAGATAGAGTTGAAGATAATGCTTTTATTGAGCTTGATTTAGAAAGTAAAGATAAAAAGAATAATACTCTAACTTTTGAAAATGCAACCCTGTATCCTGCATTGATTAATTCCCATGACCACTTAGTAGGTAATTGGTTTCCTCGAGCTGTTACAAAAGAAAAGTTTCCAAATTCTCATGAATGGGTTGAGAAAATGAAAAGTCATCCTACATATCTAGATAGGAATAAATTCTGGGTTAATGATGGTTCATTTGTTCTTACAGGTGAAAAAGAGCTCACACTCTGCAATCTTGGAGCTTATAAGAATATATTTGCTGGTTGTAGTGTTGTGCAAGATCATGCACCAAATCAAACAAGTGACTATTATCAACAATTCCCAATCAATATAATAGAAGACTATCGTCAGTGCCACTCATTACCATTAGGCAACTGGTGGGGTGGAGAGAGCGCTGAAAAAGAGTTCATGCTCTCCGAAGGTAAAATACCATTCATTACACACTTGGGGGAAGGTACAGACCATATCACAGCAAATGAATTCTATGATTTAAAGAAAAGAGGACTCTTATCCTCAAACACTTTATTAATCCATGGTATTGCTTTTAATAGAGAGAACCTTAAAGATATAGCTGAAGCAGGCGCTTCAATTTGTTGGTGCCCTGTTTCTAACATTAACTTAATAGGCAAAACCCTTGATATTGAGGCTTGTTTAGAGTTAGGTGTAAATATTGTTTTAGGTACAGATTCAACCTTATCAGGAGGAATTAATCTTCTTGATGAACTGAACTTTGCCTATTCCCTATTTCCACAAATACCTTCTAAAGAGCTTTACAAAATGATATCCACCAATGCTAGATATGCTTTGAGACTTTGCCAAGATTATGCTGAAATAAGCTCAACTAATTCTGATATTGTAGTCTTTGATAAGAAAGAGATTAATCCTTTTGATAACTTGCTCAATGTTCAATCAGAGAATATTAAGCTTCTCACTCATGCAGGTAAAGCAATCTATGGAGATGCTGAATATCTTCAATACTTTGACTTTGATGCAAAAGAATATTCTAATATAGAGATTAATGGTCGTAAGAAGTTTGTTATCGGGAATCCACAAGAACTTATAGACCAAGTTAACAGCTATCTAGACTACACCAAGCACTTACCTTACTTACCATTCTAAACAAACATAACAAAGATTAAAGAATACAAGAAATGATAAAATTAGTAGAAATTTTCTGTAGCATTCAAGGTGAATCATCATATACTGGATATCCATGTATATTTGTTAGATTCGCTGAATGCAATTTAAGATGCAATTATTGTGATACAACATATAGCTATGATACTAAGTTCTCTAAATCTGTTACTGAGATTATTGATGAGATTAGGAAATATCACCCAATAAAACTTGTTGAAATCACAGGAGGAGAACCACTCCTTCAAAACAAAGTAGTAGATCTAATTGAAGAGCTTCAAAAGCTTGATTACAAAGTGCTTTTAGAAACTAACGGTTCTTTACCGATAGACAAAATAAATGATAAAGTCCATAAAATTATTGATGTAAAATGTCCAGATAGTGCTTCAGGTGATTCTTTCTGCATGACAAATTTAGAGAAGATGTCAGCAACAGATGAGCTTAAATTTGTAATATCAAGTTATAGAGATTATTGCTGGGCAAAAGACTTTATTTATAAGAATGCTATACAAGATAAGAATATCCTGTTTTCTCCTGTGTTTAATAAGATAAATCCTGAGATTCTAGTTAATTGGATTGTTGAAGATAAGCTTCCTGTTAGATTCCAACTCCAGATTCATAAATACATCTGGGATCCTAACAAACAAGGGGTTTAGTTAATACTTAAGGATCTTAGCGAAACTTCTTTATGTAATGTAGTGGATATATGGAGCAGTAGTAGTCTGTGAATTTCTTGCTCTACTTGTTGTTCTATATTCAAGTCTTCTATATAGTTCCCTATTGTTGGTAATAAGATTAGGATTTCTTGGGCTTCTTGGCTGATATGTTTATCCTTTATGCTAGAACAGGATAGACAGGCAAAACCATGATTTTCTGTAGAATAAGCAAATCCATCCTCTAATCCAGAGTTACATGAATTACATTTAGTTAAATTTAGAGGTATGCCTAACAGAGAGAAATATCTAAGAACAAATCGCCAAAATATAAGCACATGATTCTTCTCTATAGATGCTATATATTCAAGATAAGTACCTAGCAAGTGGAAGATAGAAGCTGAATCATCGTCAGAATTAAGTGCAGTTCTATCAAGTAGTTCAACTGCTGCATTCTGATAAAGAAATACATTATAATTTGATGTATAAGAAAGAGATGATACTAATTCAACATTACGTATAGAATATATTTCAGAGCTATTAGTCTTACCAGCTTCGAACTTAATGTAATTCAAAAGACTGATTACCCCCTGCAAATTACTCTTCTTAGCTCTTATTCCTGTTACATGCGCTTGAATTACACCATGTTCAGGCGTGATAATATGGACAATAGCCTTACTATCACGATACCTGACAATCTTAATAATAATCCCTTCAAAAACTCTATTGTAATTAGTTACCATTTATCTTATTTATCTTTTCACTTGCTTGACGATAATCCATAGGATTAACATAGATAGTTTTTTGGTTAGTATAAGTAACATAGCCTGCAACAGCTCCTCTCGGCTTTCTTACATATCTTATTTGAGTGTAATCTACTGGCACATTTTCAGACTTCTTTGCCTTGCTGTAGTAAGCTGCAAGCTGAGAACATATTATTCGATATTTATCTGGAAGTTGCTTATTAGAGTAATTTCTAAGAACAACATGAGTTCCTTGGAAGATTCTAGTATGAAACCACCAATCCCTATTCTTAGCAACTCTGCAAGTAAGAATATCATTTTCTTTGGAGGAACGTCCTATATATATTTCCCAGTCATCATCTATTTTTATTCTCCTAAATAGAACTTTATCATCCATGCTTTGCTTCTGGGAATCCCTATTCTTTTGCATCTTCTGAAGTTCTAGATAGTCACTTTCACCCTCTATACCATTAATCTTAGACTCAATCTTAGCTATTTCTTCCATTGTTTTAGCAATCTGCTTTTTGATAATTTCTATACCAGATTTTGCTTTCTTATATTTCTTATAATAATGATTGATATTTTGTTGAATATTCTTTTCTTCTTGAATTGGGATTTCTATTTCAGGGAATGAGTCATCAAAGTAATTAACTAGCTTCACAGAAGTCATACCTTTCTTTACAAGATGAATATTGCTTTTAAGAAGTTCTGCATAATGAAACCATTTATCTACAGAAGTGGCACTCTCAAGTTCACTATGTTGCTTGAGCAATTTCTTCTTTGATTTCTTAAGAGTATTATTAGCTTGTTTTACTAAGGATTTCTGAATATCAAGACCTTTTTTCTTTAATATATAATCATAATAAAGTGTCTCAAACAGCACATTTACATCAGAGTATTCACTGTCTTTATCTTCATTAATCCGTCCTTTATCATCTATTGACAAGGATAAGTCAACATCACTTTTATCAGCTTTAAAATCAGTAATTGGGGCTTTCCACTCCATTTTAGCAAGAATCTGTCTTTGATTGTTTTCAGCAAAGCTAAACTTTTTCAGAGCTTCTTTTATTATGAGTTCATTGCCCTGCTTTTCAGTCAGAATAATATTTTCAAAACCAGCAGCAAATTCTAATATAAGAACATATTTCTTAACTTCATTATAGATATCCTTTTTGATAAATTCCAGCATATAAATACGGTCATTATCCATTATAGAAACTTGAACAAGTCTTGATTTCTTGAGATTTTGCTCAAATATGTTCAGATGCTTATCTTCTTCAAATGGTAAATAGTCATTATCAGTTACAAACATAAATGAGTTTCCTTGATTCAGCGATATCTGTAGTCCCTCATTCTCTTTAAAGAAAGTGATGAGATATTGGTCCTGAAACCTAGTAATTTTCTTTACTTCTTTATCTTTTAGTTGGATTCTTTTGCTCCAAGCATGTAAATATTTGTATTTCATTAGTTCTCCTTGTTAAATCAGACATTTTCCTAAAAAAATGTCAATAAATTTCTTGACATGGAATATTGATTAAATAGCGTTTTTAGTGACTAAGTGATTAATAAAAGGAGACAGAATGAAAGTAACAAACATTGCATTGATTGGGTTTATTGTACTTTCTGCTATTCTTGGATTTTTGTTGATTCAAGATTCAGATAATAACGCAGATGCTAACTCAGAAGCTAATGACACAGGTGCAAGCCTTGCTGAACTTGAGAATATGAACAACACTTTAGTAGAAGAAAAACAAGTACTTCTTGCAAAGATTGAAGATTATCGTGCTAAAGAACAATACTACGCAGAAGTAGAAAAAAAGCTACAGGCTATAACAAATATCTCAAACACCGGTGATGATCTTACATTGGCAAACAATGATTCAGACCCAAGTAGTGTTATAAGTCAATCTATTGCAGTTTTAGAGAAAAATCAAAAAGAAATGAATTCTTTGAGAAAGGAAAGAAAAAGACTTAGAACTGAAATCGATAAGCTTAAAAAGAAGTTAAGTGCATCTGATGCAGATAATGCTAAGATTCAAGGACAAATTGAAAAGCTTCAAAGTCAAATGAATCTTACAGATGTTCAAATCACACAACTTCAAAATAAAATTGATAAGACAGAGCAACTAATTGCTAAGAAGGATATTGAAATCAATACTATCTATTATGTAGTGGGAACTAAAGGACAACTTCGTGAAAAAGGTATCACTCAAAAGGAAGGTGGTGTACTTTGGGGTTTACTTGGTGCTACTGAAGATGTAAGAAATGACTTTAGTCAAAAAGAATTCAGAACTCAAAACTTGGCTCAAAGTGATGAAATTGAAATCAATGCTAACATTGATGATATCATTATCCATTCTAAACAACTTAAATCAGCTTATGAACTAGTTTCTATTGATGAAAATAGCACTATCTTAAAAGTTAAAGATCATGAAAAGTTTAGAAAAGATAAACACTTAGTAATTGAGATTGAAGATTAAGTAATAAAGCAATCTAACTAGATTAATTAAATATGAGAGTCTTGACCTAGTCGAGACTCTTTTTTCGTAAGCAGGGATGCTTACAATCCTAGTTGGTACTTTTCATAAGCAGGGATGCTTACAATCCTAGTTGGTTCTTTTTCGTAAGCAGGGATGCTTACAATCCTAGTTGGTACTTTTCATAAGCAGGGATGCTTACAATCCTAGTTGGTTCTTTTTCGTAAGCAGGGATGCTTACAATCCTAGTTGGTTCTTTTTCGTAAGCAGGGATGCTTACAATCCTAGTTGGTACTTTTTCGTAAGCAGGGATGCTTACAATCCTAGTTGCTTTTTAGTAGCCTCCTGCATTAAATCATGTTTTTATGCAGGAGGAAAGTAAGTTTTCAGTTGAAATTGATGAACTTTACATGCAAAAAGAACCAAGCTGTTAAACTTGGTCCTTTCATAATTTTCTATAGTTTTGTTATTATTTCTCTAAGAATTCTTTTAATATAACATCGTCTAAGCTTCTTTTAGGCACATGATGACTTTGGTCTTCATCTCTCCAGTATTCAATGCTATTTAGACTAGAAGCTTCTTCTAATACAATCTTTTCATCTGGAATACCTAGAGCTAAGCATAGTAAAATTGATTCTTCTTCTTCCAGTTGCAAAACACTCTTCAATAGTGGTTTATTTATAGAAGCAATCATACAGCCACCATAACCTTTTTCTACAGCAGATAAAAGAATAGTTTGAGCTGCAATTCCTGCATCGAAATGAGAATACTTCTCAAATTTTTCATTAGCAGTTATTACAATATAAGCACATGGGCGCTCATCTGGAGAAGGTCCATCCCAATCAGTAAGATATCCAGCCCAATTCAAACATCTATAGATTTCATCATTTTCTCTTTTAGTGTTAGAAATAGAGTATCTTAGAACTTGCAAATTCGCAGCACTAGCAACCTTAGTTGCATTGTCTACAAGTTCGTGTAGATCCTTGCTATTAATTCTACATTCATTTTTGAATCTTCTATAAGATCTATTCTTTATAATAATTTCTGATAATTTCATAAACACCTCTACTTTTCTGTCTTTGTTCCTTCTAAAGTAAGTGGTTCTTCTGCAAAATTCTGGATTATATGAGTGTAACCTTTATAGTTTTTAAGTCTTTCAAAACTCATTTTCTTACCATTGGCTGTAACATCATAATAGTCTCTAATATCGAGATTAAGTTTTACCAGTCCACCATCAATAAGAGTTGAAGGATACCAGAACATATTTCCATTTAGTTTGAATCTATCTTTCTTTCTTTCAAATGCTTCGCCTTTTGACTGTACAGATAATGAGTATTTAACAAAAACTCTTACTTTGTTAGTTGTATTTTCTAGAATTTCATCAGTAACTTGGAAACGCCAGATATTGCCTAAAAACTTGATTCTTTTAACGTCTTTGTATTCTATTGGAAGGTTAAAATTGTTTTGATTAAATGAGTATATCTCTTCTAAAACACCTTTCTTTCCATTAATTTGGAAATCTAACATTTTTGTATCTTCATCTAGAATAAAGCACATTTTCTCTAGATTATCAAAGTTTTCTTTGGGGATAGAGATATAGCTAGCAACAACTAATTTTCGTTCTTCTTCATCGTAAAATATTTGTAGGTTTTGTTCATCGTATTGCATGAAGAAAAGGGTATCTTCATATACAGATTCATCTCTTTCATACAAGGCGTTTTTATCGCCAGAAACAGACATGCTACATCCAATAATTGTAATAAAAGCAACTAAGCAAAACAAATAAAAAATTCTTATCATTAAATCTCCCTAATAAATAATCACTCTTCTATAAGAAAATTTAACTATTATGAAATGTCAAGAATTGTTTTTCAAAGTGCTATAATAAAAGCTACGAGAACAATAACTAGATGTATCTTACTCCCTTTGAAGAAAAAGCATTCACATTCAGTTCAGAAAACTCTTTTTTCTTGTATTTTCTGACAGCTGCTGCCCCTATCATAGCAGCATTATCCATACAATATTTTAAAGGTGGAACAAATAATTCTGCCCCAATCTTCTTTGCTTCCAGAGAAACTTTATTTCTAAGTCCCTTATTGGCAGACACACCGCCAGCTATAATCAGCTTTTTTATCTTTTTCTCTTTAGCATAAGCTATCATCTTTTTAGATAAGATATTAACAATTGCTTTCTGCAAAGAAGCACAAATATGGTGTTTGTTTTCATCAATAAATTCAGGAGTTTGTGATTTAACGTAATTCATGACAGATGTTTTTAAACCAGAAAAACTAAAGTCGTATACACCTTTTCTATTTAGTCCCATTGGAAAATCTACAAAAGAGTCATCTCCGGTATGTGCTAGTTTATCAACAATTGGTCCACCTGGATAACCTAATCCAAGAAGTTTGGCACTCTTATCAAAAGCTTCTCCGGCTGCATCATCTCTTGTTCTTCCAATGATTTCAAAGTCTTCTTCAGTTTTGAAGTGAACTAGTTCTGTATGCCCCCCCGAAACAACAAGAGCAAGGTAAGGAGGTTTTAAATCTGGGTTTGCTATTTTATTAGCAGCTATATGTCCTAGCATGTGATTAACAGTGATTAGAGGAATATCTAAAGAGAAAGCCAAGCCTTTAGCAAAAGAAAGTCCCACTAGAAGTGCTCCAATTAATCCCGGATTAACAGAAACTGCTATTGCAGAAATATCTTTATAAGTTAAATTCGCTTCTTTCATGGCAATGTCAGTTAACTTCATAATAGATTTCATGTGCAAACGAGAAGCAATTTCGGGTACTACTCCACCATATTTTTCATGCTCTAACTGGGATGATATCAAGTTACAATAAACATTATATTCTGTATCAATAACAGCAACAGATGTATCATCACATGATGTTTCAAAGGCTAAGACATACTCTTTCATTTATTATTTATCCTTCTCCAGAGAGTATTGTTTCATTTTTTTATAAAGGGTTGTACGTTCTATATTGAGTTCTTTAGCTGTATGCGATATTTTCCAATTATTCTTCATTAATCTCTTATGAATGAAGTTCTTTTCAAAATTCATCATGGCATCTTTCAACTCAGGGATATTAAACAAACTAACCACGCAGTTGTTACAATCTTTCTTATTTTTAATCTTATGAAATACTGATAAGACAGTCTCATTATTAACGCATTTACCTTCAAAAACAACGTTCTTACAGAAGTTTTTCAATTCAACGATGTTTCCAGGCCATGAATATTCGGATAATTTATCTTGAATATCATCTAATGAGGTTTCACAATCAATATAGTATTGTTCACAAAGAGTTTCTAAGAAGTATTTCATTAGGATAAGGTAATCCTTACCTCTACTTTTTAGTGATGGTACTCTTACAACATTGTTTCCTAAAGATTCACAGAGTTTAGAATTTAACAATCTTTTAGCTTTTAACTTATGAGGTGAGAATGATGTTGTAAAGATGATCAGAGGTATTTCTCTATCAAATTTAGCGCTTTCAATATACTTAGTAATTAGTAATTGAATACCATTACTTAGATGTGCAAGTTCTTCAAAATGAACTATACCTGATAAGTTATCAGCCATAATCTTATTTAGCTTTTCTTCAATTATTTCAGTCTTTGATTTATGACTATGTTTAAGCTGATATTCTATTTCATTAGACAGTCTTCTACAATTAATCGGAGTGTATGGCATTCCGAAACGTGGTGAGTTATTGTAGTAGAATGAAACAGCGACGTGTTTTCCAGAACCTGGATCTCCATAGAAAATCACTGGTTCTTCACTTAAAGAATAATTTACTATATCTTCTTTGACATTAACTATTCTTTTACTATTTCCAATGAATGGATGTTTATTAAGAATCTGCTTCTTCAAGTTTCTATTATGAAACTGAAGACTTTTATTCTCTGATTCATTCTCAGAGTGCTTTATTGCATTCTCAATATTAACGATAAGATAGTTTAGATTGAAGCTAGAACCTTTTTCAATGAAGGTGTAAACTCCAAGCTTTCTTATCTCTTTGATTTGCAGAGAAGTTGCTTCAGCAGATATTACAATAATCTTAGCTTCAGTTTTGTAGTCATATACTAAGGCTCTTGTAATCTGGATACCATTAAGAGTGCTGTATCTTAAATTAATATTCACAACAATCACATCTGGTAAGAACTTCTGGTAGCAATCAAAGAATTCATCACTATCAGTAACTATTTTTCCTTCAAAACCGTATTTGTTTAACGCCATCTTATACTGGACAGCCAAATACTTATTATCTTCCACTATTAATACTTTATTCCCCAAAACAAACCTCTCGATTTTGTGCTTTTTGCGAGAATCCGAAAAATGTATATTTTTGTCAACAATTATTAATTAAAAACCTTATTAATAGTGAATTTAAGTAAAAGCTTTAACCATACTCATTATGAAGCACAAATAAGAAAAGGGGGTAACTCATTGTTACCCCCAGTATACATAAATTAATTATTTCAAAAGGAGCATTTTCGAAGTTTGTGTCTTACTAGCAATATCTAGTCTAAAGTAGTAAATTCCAGATGCTACGTTATTACCTTTATTATCTTTACCTTTCCAAACATATTGATATTTGTTAGGTTCTAGTTTGTCATTAATTAGTGTTTTAACTAGCTGTCCTTTAACATTATATATTCTTCCAACAACTGCTTGTGGACTTCTTGAGTTTTCATTTCCAACCACAAAACTAATAGTAGTTTCAGGATTAAATGGATTTGGGTAATTACCAATTAAGTTGCTTTTTAGTAAATCGTTATCAACTTCATTGCTAACTGCTTGAGCAGTAAAGAAAGTATTAATTGAAGACCAAGAAGATTCTCCAAATGAGTTATTAGCTTTTACTCTCCAATAATATCTATGTTGAGGAAGCAAGTCCTCCACTGAAATAGAATTTCCTGTTAGTTGAGTTTCTTCAACATCATCATAGAAATAGATATTTGGACATAGTTGGAATAAGTAATCTTGTGCAGCTAAGGAGTTACTCCATTCAAAATCAACTTCTTGAGGGTTAATCATTGTTGCATTATAGGCAGGACTAATCAAGCTAGGTACATCAGGTGCTGAAGTATAGTCGCCAGTTTCAAAACTGAAAACCTCTGAATATTCACTTTCCAAAGGACCATTAATAGCTTTTACCTTCCAGTAATATGTTTGATTATCTGCTAGAGCAATATCATCATACATATTTTCACTGACAGTCACTGTAAACATATCTTCACTATTGAACTCTGAACTTGAAGCCACTAGCAGTTCATATTCATAAGCACCAATTACTTGATCCCAAGAGAATAGAGGGTTAGTAGCAACATTGACAGCTTCATTTATAGGTGCAACTTGTGCTGGTATTGCTAATTCAGAAACCACTGTTAATGGGTTATTAATTACATCATACTTACCGGTTGCCACTTCATAGGCTCTCAAAAGAACTGAATCTGAGTTTAATTCTGGAACCTGCCATGTATAATCATCTTGGTTTGCATTTGTTTCAATAATAGTAATCCAAGAAGCACCATCATCAACAGAATACTCTAAATTTATATTACTAACATTGTTTTTAGCAATCCACTCAATATCAACTAAGCCATTAGCAATTAATGATTCGCCATTGTTAAGTGAAGTAATTATTATATTTGATACATCCACTTTAAAGGTTAAAGAATCTTCAAAAACTTGTACATGATGGACATCTACACCAGTAAAGTTGCCATTTGTTCCAATAGCTTGAGGATTGGTGCTAAAGCCAAATGAGTCATGACTTTCATTCAATGGAGCACTACCTATCTGTCCCCCACCGCTTGGATTGCCACCTGGTCGATAGATATATACTTCATCTGGAGGACCACCAGCATTACCATTACCAGCTTCAGAGTTGTTGATTTTGTAAGTTAGCAGACCTTGTGAAGGTAAAGCTGATTCGAATAAAGGATCGATTCTTCTATATTCAAAATAGATGTCTTCAAGGTAGTTCCAAGAAGTTATCTTATAAACATTGTTTTCATTTGAAGATACTGGATAAAGGGTATAAGTTCCACTTTCTTCAATCTTAGGAATATTAGGCATCCACTGGGTATAATAATATTTCATATATTGATTCATGTGTTGTGGAGGAGTTGTATTACCAGCCATCAAATCCCATACACCAACCGGATCTCCATCAGTATCATATCTATAAAGGTCTGGTGCACCTAGAGAGTGATATAATTCATGACACATAACACTTGAACCAGAACTGTTTAAATGAGTTTCAATTTGGAAATTATAGTCATAAACTTGCTTTCCATGAATATAAGCGGTTGCATAGTACATTGACCATCTATGAGGCCATAAAAGAGAAGCCCAGTTGTTTGGAGAACCCTTGATAACATATATTACATTATCAACATAACCGTCATTATCTCCATCAATTGCTAAATCTTCAGGAATCATGCTTTCTACATATTCAGCCGCATCTGCTAAAAGTTGTTGTTCTCTTTCTGAACGTTCATCACCATGATCACCACCTTGGTAACCAATTTGATTGAAGTTGCTATATGCTTCATAATAACCTCTTGGGTGAGAATCTTCATAAGAGACTATTACATCATTTTCATCTGGTTGAGGGAAGAAGTCTGCAGTCACATTGATTTGACCATAAGATACTTCATTATAATAGTTATGAACAGAAGGAAGCTCTGGGTCAGTTGAGTTCATCATATCATCATAAAAATCTATTGTAGAAGTGAATTCTGATTCGCCTGAAAATCTAATAAAGATTACTACATTAATCAAATCACCTGTTGAAGGTGTGCGTTCAATGCTTCTAGGTCTATTTCTATAAAAATCATCTCTTTTTGCTTTCCATTCACTATCAGAAATATTTATATTTCTTTCTAATCCAACTGATTGAGGATTAACTTGACCAACAATATAGTTTGTTGCTACGATTTTGTTGTTTTCCTTGTCTGCATAAACATAAAAACCTTTGTCATTTCTGTTTATGGTATATCCGTCAAAGTCATGGAACCAGTGGTGATATTCATCTCCTGACGCTAAAATATTGATTTCATTACCATCGGGTTGGGTAAAAGTCATTGGTACATTGTTTACTAAAGCACCAAATAACATCATTGGAATCATAATCAGTAAAATTATAGAAATCTTTCTCATACTTCCTCTCAAATTAATTTTATTTATATAATATTTCAATTTATCACTTAGTGTAATTTAAATTTTCTAAATAACTAATTTCATATATTAGCAGTCAATTATTAATCCTGAAATACACCTTTAACATTTTTTGGAGCTTTGTCCTTCAATTGAACTAATACTTGTAGCTTATAGTGAAGCAGATATGAATTTTATAAGATTTATATTGCACAGGCTGTAATTTTCTTTAAATTAATATTAGTGATTTACAGAATATTGAAATTAAAGGAAGGAGTTATTATGGACGCAGAACAAATCTTACAAAAACTTACAGAAATGAGTGTGGAATATCTACCTAAACTTGGTTTGGGTATTGTAACTTTAGTCATCGGATTATGGGTGGCAGGGCTTATAAACAAACTTATAATTAAAGCTTTTAAAAAAGGAAAGGTTGATGAAACTTTAATCGGTTTCTTAGAAAGTTTTATCGGTGCAATACTTAAGATTTTAGTTGTTATTTCTGTTGCTTCCATGGTTGGAATCAAGATGACTTCATTTATCGCTATGCTATCAGCTATGGCTTTTGCAGTTGGTTTAGCTTTCCAAGGTTCACTTAGTAACTTTGCTGGTGGAGTTTTAATTATAATTTTAAAACCTTATAAAGTTGGTGACTATATTGAAGCCCAAGGTCATTCTGGAATTGTAAATTCTATTCAAATCTTTCACACTATCTTGAAAACTGTTGATAACAAAACTGTTATTATCCCCAATGGACCTTTATCTAATGGAAACATTATTAATTATACCTCTGAGAATAAACGCAGAGTAGATTGGACCTTTGGAATTTCTTATGCTAGTGATTTTAATAAAGCTAAAGAAATTATTCAAGGTATTTTAACTAAAGATGAACGCATTATGAAAGACCCAGCCCCATTCTCAAGAGTTGGTAAACTTAATGATAGCTCTGTTGATATCACTGTTAGAGTTTGGACTAAAACAGCAGACTATTGGAATGTATTTTTCGATGTTGTTGAGAATGTTAAAACTGAATTTGATGCTAATGGCATTGAAATCCCATTCCCTCAAACAGATGTTCATATTCACAATAAGAATGCTTAAACTTACCAAATAATACATAACTTCATTTAGAAGTCTATATTAAGAGCTTTGATTTAGTCAAAGCTCTTTCTTTATCTTATTACTTGGGGTGTGAATATCAAATAAGAGAACTATCCACGAATTGCACTAATTACACTAATTAAATCTTTTTTGCCACAGATAACACAGATAAAGCAAATCCTCTAACCTCTTAAACATCTCAACAATTAAACATCTGGACCTATCAACTCTTAAACATTTTTGTCATTGTACATGGAGGACAAGCCTCTATGCTAATACATGTCGTCCCTTTGGGGGCTACTGTCCAGTCCTAAATAATTTGACTGTTTTTCGTGTTTTTCGTGTTATTCGTGCTTTTCGTGGTATACTTTCCTGTTTGCAGATAAAGCCTAGCCTTTATGTCGCCCTTTCAGGGCTTTTTTTATTTTTTAACTATTACATGGAGGGCAAGCCTCCATGCTTAGTATATGCCACCCCTTCGGGGTTTTTATGGATAGCATCTCCTCAATTCTTCAATCATTCTTCATTCATACAAGTTTAATTCTTAATTCTACATTATCAATTCTTTGCCGGCTAGCAGCCGAGCGTTCCCAGTGTAATCAGTATTCGATTCTTCATTTTTAATTCTCCATATGTACTTCAGCCTTAATAGCCTGTTTGAAAAAATGGCTTTTTTTCAAGGTGGGGCTTTGGGAAGAAGGCAGTTTCAGACATTGCAAAACTTCTCTATAATACCCTGAAAGAGTAAATTATCCAAAGCCCATGATTTAAATCATGGGTAATAGTAACGATACATCATCAAAGTCCTGTAGGGACTTAACGAATGAAACCTTCATCAAATCAAATATTTTCAGCACTGTAAATATATTATTTAATCTTCTTTAGCTTTGAAAAGCTAGGCTTGGGATAATAAAGCCCTTCAGGATAAATTATCCGTAAGCATGAACCATCTTCAACCTAACGGTAGATGCTTACCACTAGGAAGGATCTTTGAAGCTTAAAGTGCTAAATATTTATCTGATTGATTTCAGACAAACAATAAAAGAGCACCTTTAAAAGTGCTCCTTTAAATTAATGCTGTTTATTTAAGTTAGTCTAAATCTACAGTAAGAATATAAGCTTGACCTAGACCTTTTTCAAGTTTCCAACCATCAAGAACATTCTTAATTTCAGAAGCGAATTTAGATGAAACCATTTGACCATCTCTTAAGATATCAAGAGTTTTCACTGTATCATTATCATTAATTAGATTAATATTGATAGTTCCTGTTTCATTTTGTTTTCTAGCAAGTCTTCTGATTTTATTAGAAATTACTTTTTCTTCAGTGTCATTAAAGAAAGATGTAACTTCTTCAACTTTCACAGCATCTTCAACAGTAGTTATTTGTTCTGAATCCACAATAACTTCCACTTCAACATCCTTAGCTTCGCTAACTTCAGCAGTATCAATTTTAATGACTTTAACCTCTGCTTCATCAGCATTTTCAATAACCTTAACAATCATTTCTTTTGCTTGTTCAGGGATATTTTCATCAGCCATTACTTGATCTAAGTCATTATTAACTTCAACTTGGTCTTCTACTGCTGTAGCTTGTTGACTTGATACTTCTTCCATTACTTCAGGAGCTTCCTCAACTTTATTCATACCCATGATTTGGAGGTCGAATTCAACACGTCTGTTTAGTTGTCTATTCTCTTCAGAATCATTAGCAACTTTTGGATTGTTTTCTCCATCACCACGGAAAGATAATCTGTCATTCTCAATACCTTTACTTGTTAGATATTCATAAACAGATTTAGCACGTTTTTCAGAAAGATCTTTATTATATTCATCAGAACCTAGGTCATCTGTATAACCAACGATACAAGCTCTGAAATTAGGGTTTGCAAGGAATTTTGAAGCAACATCATCAAGACTTGGATAAGATTCTTCTCTTAGATTAGCACTATCGAAATCGAAGAAGATGTTTGAAATAACGTAAGATTGTTGTTTTAATGGTTCAATAACTATATCGTGATACATTTTATCTACATCAGGGTCAACAACAATAGTTTCAGTATAAGTTAAGAAACTCTTATCAGCAACAAGACATTCAAGAGATTCAACTGTTGGGAATGATACTGAGTAGTAGCCATCACTTGCAGAAGAAACAATATTGGTTTGTTCTTGACCATCAAGAGTGTATTTCCATTGTACCATTGTTGAAACAGGATTACCGTCAGTATCTTTTACATAACCACCAATAACTAAATCAGCTTCTTCAACATAAGTCATATAAACTTTGTAGATGTCTTCATAACCAGAATTTGGCTTTCTATCTGAAGATAAATAAATTTCATTAGAGTTTGCTACACGGTAAAAATGTCTGTCATTATAGATAGAGTTAATGTCAATACCTAAGTTTACAGGTTCAGACCAGTCAGTCCATGAATCACCTCTTTTCTTAGCTTTGAAGATATCAAAACCGCCAAATGATGGATGACCATTAGAAGAGAAATATAATGTCTCACCATCCCAGTCAATAAATGGAGTTTGTTCGTCAGCAATAGTATTGATAACAGAACCTAAGTTAACTGGAGTAGACCAGCCACCATCAAATTCTGAAACCCAGATATCATAGCCACCGATTGAGCCTTGTCTATTTGATGTAAAGAACATTACTTCATCATTGAAGACGTAAGGTTGTTGGTCAGACCATTTAGATGAGACTTCTTTAATTTTCATTGGTTTTGTCCATGAAGATCTTACTTTAGAAGCTTTATAGATATCACCATGTTTGTTTTTGTTGTTATCGAAATTTCCAAATAAGTAAACTGTGTCACCTGTTTGTGAAATTGAATTTAATGATTCATGGTTATCAGTACAAAATTCTTTAACTAACTGAGGTTTTCCCCACACACCAGAAACTTTTTCACTTTTTAAGATGTTCTCTTTGAACATAGGAGCTTTTCTTGATGAAGTAAAATACATTTCAGTACCATCATTATTAAGAACTCCTGCAAAATCAGAGTTAGGTGAGTTTAGATAGTTTGGAAGTGTTCCAATAGTATAGAACTGTTTTCCTTTCTTGTTGTTGATAATACCATCTTCAAGTTGACTTAATAGCTGACAATAATAATCTTTATCAGCACCTAAATTATTATTAACATAAAATTCTAAAGCTTTATAAGCTTCTGCCATTTTAGATTGTGCGAATAATATCTCATATTTAATAAGATAGTTTTGCATCTTTTTAGGTGATTCATTGATTGCTAAATCAATAATCTCTTCAGCTTCGGTATAACATCCTTCAGCAAGAAAATCTCTTGCTTGATCAGTATAGCCTATAGCAGTTCTAGCAAACATAACAGTAGAACACACTAGAGCTAACACAATAAGTAATTTTACTTTCATGAAATCTCCTTATAACTTATATAAATTAATTATTTCAAAACTACTCTTGAAACCTCATTTAGAGTATTAAGGTTTTAAAAGTAATTTTGAGAGGGGAAAACTCCCCTCTCAAATTTATAGTTAGAATCTAAATGTTAGACCATATCTGTGTGTGTCTTCATTGATTCCATCATCATCAGCTTTAACAAATGCATAATTCATTTCTACCATTTTGAATCTAATACCAAAACCAGCAGTAAAATTACCATCATTAGCACCAACTCTTACGCCACCTTGAACTTCAGATAACATATCTTCCCAAGATGGGTTTTCTGTGTTTCTCATTGTTCCTAAAGAAGAACCAGTATCTGAATCACCACCGATACTTGTCCAGTATTCAGCACCAACATGAACTGTTGATTCATCAGCACTTTCTTCTTTTCTGAAATCACCAGAAACTGTTAAACCGTGAATAGGATAAACAGCTACACCAACTGAATATTGAGTTGGGATATCTGAATCATCAAAATCACTTACTAGATCTCTAACCATGATACCAGCTGACATATATTCATTGATATCATAAATAGCACCTAAATCTAATCCATAACCACTCTTTTGGTCACCATCAATATCATCAAAAAGCATTTTTAATGTTGCTCCCCAGTGAATTGAACCGTAACGAGTAGCTAAACTAAGATTAACATTATTATCCATAACATCGTATTCACCAAGATAGTTTTCACTATCATCATAACTATCGATATCAGTTGTACCAGCATTAATCCAACTTAATGCGATGTAACCATATTTATATCTCATACCAACAGAAGCATTATTGTATACTCTATCTAAGCCAAGACCATCAGTATAGTCAATACCAACTTCAAAGTCAGTAACTTTTGATAGTCCTGCTGGGTTCCAGTATGCAGCTGTTATATCATTCATATACGCTGTACCAGTACCACCCATTG
Organism: Cloacimonadales bacterium (SeqCode); assembly: GCA_963678315.1. GTDB lineage: Bacteria > Cloacimonadota > Cloacimonadia > Cloacimonadales > JAFGVF01. The sequence continues at coordinate 218,898 of OY782781.1, forward strand.
CCATACCTTTAGCACCTAAGCCCATACGGAGATAAGGTTTATTATGGTTATTATCAGCAATAAGAGCAGAAACAAGACTTAGCATCACTGCTACAACGATAAGTATCTTCACATTTTTAGTCATTTATTCCTCCAAATTTTTAGAGGAAGGGGCTTAGCCCCCTCCAATTATTTAATTGCTATTTTAACAACCTTACTAATTTCCTTAGCACCATCAACAACTCTGATTCTAGCGAAGTATGCGCCACGAGCTAATTTCTTACCATCTGATGTTCTACCATCAAATTCAAGTTTATTATTCATGTCACCACCGATTGAGTTGTGAGCAATAGTGCGAACAAGTTTACCAGCAAAGTCAAATATTTCTATAGTAACTTTAGCTTCTTTTGTTGTAGGAATTACGAATGTAGCCATCTCACCTTTTAACATTGGTGATGGATACATATAAGGTTTTGCAGTGAATTCTAAGTTAACACCACTGTAATCAGCTTCAACTTGGAATGTAATCATCTTAACAGTTTTGTTTCCTGCTCTATCATAGATAGTTGCAGCAACAAGATATTGTCCGTCAGTTTGTGCAGGTACGCGACATGCATAAGAGTTAGCAACATTTTCAACTGTTAGGTTAAGAACTTCTTCGTTTGCAGCGTTTGTAGCAACAATTACTAATGAATCAAGACCTGAGTTTGCACGAACTCTAGTAGTATCGTCTTCTACAACAGGCATAATGTCTGAAAGTTCAATAAGAACATCAACCATTAAGTTTTCATCTTGAGCAAATACTGTATTAACTTCAGGAGTTACAAATTCAATTGTTGGGCAGTAAGCATCGATTGGATATGTTTGAGTAGCTTCAGCGAAACCACCAGCAATATTTTCAGCACTTACTACAACTTTAACTGCAGATGCATCAGTTGGTATAATACCACCGTGAAGGTTAACAGCATAACCATTGTTGTTAGCAACAGTGTAAGGTTCAACAATAACTTCGTTACTTGGGATAGCAATTACACTAGCCATAACTGAGTTAATTTCAGAACCATTGTTATCTATATCGAAAGCAATTTCGTTGTTACTTGTAACATTTACCCAGCCATTAGACATATCTAAACCATCAATAGTGATGATAGGAGCTGGAGCTGAAACAGTGAAGTTTCTGCTAATGTTTGTTACGTTACCAACCATGTCTTTTGAAGTAGCTTGTACAATATATGTACCTGATTCTTCTGGAGTAACAGCGATTTGTAAGTTATCAGCATCTTCTGTAATCATAGAATCAGCAATTGCCATTCCGTTAGGAGCAATAACTTTGATTCTTGTTGAAGCAAGACCTGATAAGTTATCTTGAGCTTGAACTGTTACATTAACAGCATTACCAAGCATTGTTGTGTATTCATTTACAGGATTGATAATTGAAAGAAGAGGTCTTTCATTATCGATAGGATAAGTTTGGTTAGCAGCAGCTTCCAAGTTCCATCCATTCATTGCAATCACTTCAACTCTAACTGCTGTTTGACCAGCTTCTACAACTGAACCGTGGAAGTTTATTGATGCATCTCCATTATCATCTAATGATAATGTGATAGGACCTTGAACAACTTCGTTTGCAGGTTCTTGGTAGATGTTAGCAACTACTGATGTAATTTCAGTGTTATCATGACCAGAAACAACATTCATATTAAATGTGCTTGCTGTAGTAGTAGAAATCCACCAGTTATTGTCATCATTATTGAATTCAACAACAGGAGTTGGTCCACCAACAACTTCGAATGAAAGTGTTGAAGTACCAGTATTTCCAACTAAGTCACTGATAGTAGCAACAGCAGTATGCATACCAGGAGTTAGATCAGATGCAGTGTAAGCAAAAGCACCAGCAGTTGATGTACCATCAGCAGTAATGTCTGTACCGTCTAAAGTAACAACTAATGAGCTTAAGTTAATACCTGAAGCACCTGTATAGTATTGTACATTTGAGTTAACGTAAATACCAGCTAAATCTTCGAATTCGAATGCTAATTGAGCATCTGTTCCGAACATGATTTCAGCATTTTCAAAGTCAATGATATCTTCATCAATCTTAGCAACTTCGCCGAGATCCCAAACACCGTTGTTGTTTGCATCGTCAAAGTCTTGGTCTTCGTTAATACCATTGATAGGGTCTTCATTGAATAAACCATCATTATCATTATCAATTGGGTTACCGATAGGAGATGTTGCCATAACGATTGGTTGAGCATAGTCAATACCAAATGTTTGTTCAGCAATATTATTCACATCAATATCATCGATAGCATCAATTTCAACTTTAAGTCCGATTGCATTAGGTAACTGTAATTGAACGAAACTAAATGAGTATTCGTTTGGATTAGCAGTAGCAACTGGAGTAGAAGTTTGAATTACGTTAGCGTTATTATTATCATCGATTGATGAAAGAACAACTTCAATGTCTTCTATTGTTCTACCTTCAGCAGGAACAACTGTGAAGATAAATTCTTGTGACATTGATGGGTTTAACCACCAGCCGTTTTCGAAACCAGTATTCAAGAATGTGATAACTGGTCTGTCAACAGTAACGTTAGCAATAACGTTACCAGCAATAACATTAACTTGGTTAAGGTTATTTACAGCTGTCCAAGCAACATTAAGAGTTGCAATTTCTCTTGATCTCATTGGTTGAGGTACAAGAGTTACTAATTCTTCAATTGATAATTCATAACTATATTGGTCACCTGCAACAGTGATTTGATCCATAGGAACATTAATCATTGTAGCAGCTGTGAAGTTATTAATAACTAAGTTATAATCCATGATACCAGTTTCAGTATCTTGGATAGTAGCTGTAAGTGTTCTGTTTAAAGCATCAAGTTCGATAGCAGTATCAAACATAACTGTAGGTAATGTATCATCAACATTGATTGTTAAGTTTGCAGAAGCAGTGAAACCGTTCATTTCAACATTAACAAGAACATCGTGAGCACCAGCAGTTAAGTTAGCTAGATCGAAATCAATAATGCTATTATTAAGAGCAAGGTTAGCTACATTAGTATTAACACCATCAACAAGAACATTTACATTTGCTAAAGCGAATGCAGGGAAGATATCATAAGCACCATCAACCATTTCATGATAAACATTCATTGAGAATGATGGGTTAGATAAAGTCCAAGTATCACCATTAACTTCATAAACATCTGCTGAAACAGGGTTAATAGAAGTCAAGTTAAGTTCGAAACCAACATATTGGCCAACTGTAACCACTGTGTTAACAGGAGCAGTAAATGTCATTTCATTGTTAGCTTGGTTGTATTCAACATCAGCTTCAACGAAGTTACCAGCTACAGCATCCCAAACAAGAGCAACAATGTTACCTTGTTCAGCAACAGTTCCAGTTACAGGTAATGTATAAACAGCATCACCAGCTGGAAGAACAGTAGATTGAACTTTAACTTGGTCAGTTAATTCGTTATAGATATCATCAACAGGCATTGTTTCAGTCATAACAAACCAGAATGGGTTGTCATAATCAACAGTAGCACCATTAAGAGTAGCGATACCCATTTGTGTAGGAAGTTCTACATGTGAAATCCAAGCATTACCATTATCAATACCTGATAACCAGTAACTTGGTAATTCATTATTATTATTAACAACAAGAGGCATCATATTGTCAGCATCAAGTGCATGGTATCCAGCGAAACCATTTTCGTCGATTCTAACAACATTAGCCATTGAAGCTGTATCAACAACTTTCAACATGCTGTTATCATATATTTCAATTGAACCGTTTGCAGTATCAAATGTGAATTCACCATCAACATAAGTAACGTTGATAGGGAACACTCTTGATGATTCTTGGCCGTTGTTCATAACAACATTAACTTTGATTTGAGTTGCAGCTGCAATTGCTTCTGCATTAAAGTCAAATTCATAGTAAGGATCACCATTAGTTTGATCAACAGCAAATTCAGTCCATTCACCATTAATTGAGTATTCAGCTGTAACTGATGTTACACTATTACCCCAACGGTTAACCATTGCATACATTTTGTCAGAACTGATTTGTTCATTGTTGAATTCAAAACCAGTAATTACAGCGTATGGATCGTTAGCATTAGGAGTAACAACAAATACATCTTGAGTTACAACATTAGTATAAGCATCGTTATCAGTAACGATAGCTTTAATTTCATAAGTTCCAACTTGGTTTTCAACTGCTGTATTCCAATCGAATGTGAATGGAGCAGCTTCAACAACAGCCATTGAAACATTGTTCACGAAGAATTCAACATTGTCGATATCTGTAGGAACAATTGAGTTTGTATCATCAGTGTAGATAGCTTCTGCATCGATAGTAGCAACAGTACCTAATTCAAATTCAGTTGCATCAGCGATGTTAGTGAATGAGATTACAGGAGCTGAGTTATCGAAGTAAACGTTTGAAGCAAGAGCAACAATTTGTTCGTTTACTGGAGAAGCAGTATCTCTAACGATAGCTTGGAAGTTATAGAAACCACTATTTACGATTACAGCATTTAGGCCAGCAAATGTAACTGCAACATCAGTATTATTTACAGTAGCAGGAACAGTTGCAAGAGTCATCCAACGTCCATCAAGAACATTAGCATATTGAAGTTCGATGTTAGCATCAAATACTTCGTCTGCATCTACTGTGAATGCTAAGTCAATTTCAGAGTTTTCGTTAAAGATAGAATCATTAGTAATACCAGCAACTGCATCAGCAGGAAGAGTGATATCAACCATTCTATCAAGAACTACTGTGATTTCAACTTGAACATCTTCAAATCTAACAAGAGGACCGAAACCGAATCTGTATTCACCATCTACATCAGTATCAGCTGGAGTGAATAAGTAACTTGCGATACCATTAACAACAGCAACTTGACCTAATGATGACCAGTCTGTTTGGCCAGGGCGAACTACATAAACATTGATTTCATCAACATCTGTATTGTTAACTGTAAGATCTAAATTAATGTTACCATTAATGTGAAGACCGTTAGCTACACCCATTGTATTGATTTGAGAAATAGCAATAGTAGTTTCATTGTCTCTTACTTGGTAAGTAACAATAGATTCACTTGTATTAACATATTCATCAGTCATAACAGCTTTGAAATCATAAGATGTATTGAATGCGAATGCTGCAGGAATTGTCCATTTACCTTCTGCATCAAGTACAAGTTGAGTCCAAGTGTCTAAACCAGCTTCAGACCACCAATAAGTGATTGTGATGTTTTCATCAGCAGTTTGGTTATCAGTTGCATTTGCTTGGAATGTATAAGACATACCTCTTTCGATATAACCATTGTCATTTTCAGCAAGAACTAAGTTACCAGCAGGAACATCATTATCAATATTGAATGAGAATGTCATTGTTTCAGTATGACCAACAAAGTCAGTAGTAACAACGTCAAATGTATAGTTTCCAGTAGCTAAGCCAGCAACAGCAAATGAGCCGTTAACTACAGGAAGGTTTGTTTGATCATTAGTAGTGTAAGATTGGTTAATAAACTCAGTTCCATTAAATGTTGCAGTAACATTTTGTAAGTCAAGAACTGTATTATTAACTGTAACAGCTACATCAATATCATTTTCATCATTTGTCCATGAGTCAGCTAAGATAGCATTACCATTTGTGCAACAGTGATATTTGATACTACAGGAGCAGCAACATCAACAATATTTACTTGGTAATAAGAACCTTGGTTAACTATATAATCTGTAACAGATTCTGTGTTACCAAAGATATCTTCAACTTCAGGAGCAATTTGTACTGCAGTAGCATATAAGAAGTCTAAACCAACATTCCAGTCAGCTACGTGCCAGTTTTCATTATTAAGATCTTTAATATGAGTATTACCGTTTGCAGTAACAAACATTTCGTTCCAATCAGAAGCAATGTTACCATCAGCATCTAAGTAACGATATTTGTATGTAACAGCATTTAAGTAATAGTTATCTGAACCATCAATAGATACATTGTAATGAGTACCTCTGTTAACTGCATTAATATCAACATTTGCATCAGTTAATTCAGTTACATGGATACTAGGAGCAATGTGATCTCTATAGATAGTCATGCTTGTTTCGTTTTCAATTTGACCGAATGGATATTGAGAGATAGTTTTAACAATAACGTTTTCTTCAGTAAATGTAGAAGCATCTAAAGTTAATTTGAAGTATCTATCATAGCCATCAACTAATGCGATAACAGCAGGATTATTACCTAATGAACCAACATTATCAAATGCAGCATCATAAGTAAGACCATTATCTCTAGAAATCATAGCAGAAACACTAGTAGGAACAATTACATTGTTACCTTCTGGAATAAATGCATATAAGTCTAGAATATTATTACCAACCATGTCAGTAATAACACTGTTTGTTTCAACATCAGTTTGGTGATAAGTTTCAACATTATTACGTAAATCAGAAACAACCATAATTCTTGCACCAGGTTCTTCACCTTCAAGAACGAATGCTTGAGCAGCGTTGAAGATAGCTGATTGGTGATCATTATGATCAGTTACAGTAACAGCAATATCTACATTAAGGTTATTCATACCGTTAACAATGTAGCTTTGCATTTCTTGTGAAGGAGTCCAATCAAATGTTAATTGCGCACCATTATCAGAAGTTTTAACATTTACAGCATCAACTGTTGTTCCATGAGTAAATGTAGCTTCAAATGATTTAACACCTAATTCTGATCCTACAGCACCTAGACTTGCTAAGTAATCTGTATAATTTACAGTAAATGTATGAGTAATATTGTAAAGACCAGTATTTGTAGAAGCAATGTTAGTAACTACAGGATCTGTAACATCAACATGGATGTCAGAACCAATACCAGCTACATTAGCATAATCTACAGTATAGTCATTACCTGCAAAATCAACAACTTTAACTCTTAAGTCATAAACACCATCAACGATGTTTGTGAATGGATCAGTTAAGTCCATAGCAAAGTTAGTTGCAGGAGTATCATAAGCACCATAAGCAACATTAACAATAGGGAATAATGTATTAGCACTATCAACTAAGTATGCATAAACATTTTTAATATCATTAATATTATCATAGTTTACAGAGAAATCAAAGTCTTTTTCATCAACTTTGAAACCTTGGATGTCATCATATCTAACATCAGTAACTGTAAATTGAGGTGCAGTATTATCAATTACAAGTGTTCTGATATTTGCGAAGTTTTCATCAACAGTTGCAACAGCATTATCTACAGCAACAGCTCTGAATTGGTATTCGCCATCAACATCAAATGTTCTTGTATCGAATTGAACAGCATAATCAGTAACATCAATTGTTTTTGCTACTGCAGCTATTTCATGATTGTTAAGTTCATCTTGTTCAATGATACCATTGTTATCCATATCAACGTAATATTTGATATCATAAACATCAGCTGGTAATGTTTCTTCAATAGTCCAAAGACCATTAGCTTCTTCAAGTTCGTAACGAACATCGTTGTTACCTGATTGAGAAGTTAAGATAACATGTACACCAGGGATAACTGGGTAGTTAATTGTTTCTGATGAAACTTCAAATGTATAATCAATAACTTGTGAGTCGTTATCGATAGGAGCTATAGTAGTCCAACCGTTAACATCATCAAGATATTCGAATCTCATTTCTTGTACAATAGCAGGTTGAGCAACATTAGCAGTTAGAACTTCTAAGCCACTAATATGATCACCATCTGCATGATTGAAGATGTTTGTTGTTAAGTCAGCAACAGGGATAACATTAACAACTAAGTCAATTTGATAGTTATCAATAATGCCATCGAAAGGAATTACATCACCTTCAATGTTACCACGAGTATCAAGTGCGATTACAGCATATTCAATTCTAGTTGCGTTATTAACAGAAATATCGAATTGGTACATGTTGTTAGCATCAACTTCATGATCATATAGACCTGTGAAGATCCAACCATTACCATCAACATTACTATATAATTGAACTGGAGGATAGATATCATCTTGACTATTATTATCCCAAGGTTGTGTTCTATCTGCCCAAGAATCAGTATCAGTAGTAGAAAGACCTGCAATAGCAGCTCTATCAATTTGGATTGTTAGGTTTTCATCTTGAGAAGCAATTACAGAAATCTCATCAGTACCATTGTAAGGTAATAATGAACTAACAGCAACGCCACCATGATCTTCATCTGTAGTATATGCAATATTAGCAATTACAGTTTGAGGAGCTTGGTTATCAACGTAAACGACTGCATTTTCAATAGCAGAAGTATTACCATTGATATCAGTAACAGTTACTGCATAAGTTACATTACCTTCAAGATCTAATGTGTTAACACTAGTCCAAGGAATTGTAATTGTATTAGCAACATTATCAACAACTATATTATTAACATTTCCTGTTACGTTAACATTAACAGCATTAATTTCTGTTGTTACCATAACAAGGTTTTCATCAATAGCATCAACATCAGTATAGTTAACAACTAATCTATCATTACCTAAATCATGTTTTGCCCATGATGTTTGAGTAGTAGAAGCATTGTTGTAAGCTAAACTTGGAGAAGCAAAATCAACTCTTAAGTTTTCATCTACATTAACTACTGCTGGGTCTGAAACAACTTCAACATTAGTATAAGAATCTATCATTACTGCGTAGAATCTGTATGAGTAGTCTGTACCAAGAGTGTTATTACCATTAGTGTAGATTGATTCATCTACAGTAATCCATGAGTAATATAAGTCATTACCTTGATCATAGTAACATTGATCAGAGTTGATCACATTGCTGTTACCAAAATCAGGATTAATAGTAATATCATTTGTTAAGTTGAATGTTTCTACATTACCAGTTAAGTTATCTGTTTTTTCATAGTAGAATTCAATTTGGCTAATTCCATGTAGTCCGTTTGGATATGTTGCCAATAACTTCACACTATTGTCAGTAACAGGTGAGTTTGGTGCATATATAGCAGGAACATCAGAATCATTAGCTTGATTGAAATCAATATAATCTTTTAATTCAAGAGTATATGATTTGTCATAAGATGGGTTTTGAATATCTAGCGTACCACTAAAGTCGTATGCAACTGAAGTGTTACCAACAAAGTCAGTAGCTACAGCAGAGATATTAACCATACCCATATCATCAGCATTATAAATCCAATTAACAGGAACAGGGTTAGTTAAATCATAAGTTAAAACATCACCATTAACTGTAAGTTCAACACTTGCAGCATCGTTCCAATTAGTACATAATGCAGTGAAATCAACATTATTGTTTTGAGTATTTTCATAATCATAAACAAGAGATAAGTTGTTAGAGTTATTTGCAAATACATCAGTAACTACAGGAGCAGTAACATCAGCAACTGTATATGGGAATACATATTCAGTAACTGTTCTCATTGTGCTACTTGTTACAAGAATTCTTACAAAGAAGTTTCTAACATTAGTATTTGGATAATTTGCATTATCTAAGTATTGTGTATAGAAGTCATCACTTAGGTCCCAAGTGAAACCATAAGGATAAACATCATCAGATGGATTAAGTTTTAAATTAGGGTTACCTGGAAGAACAGCATCGTCTTCCCATTCGCCATCATTATCTTCATCATAATATATTTCAAATTCTACATTATTAACGATACCAAGATCATCACTTATGTAGTATTCTAGATCAACATCTTCACCACTGTTAAGATCAGTTACGTTACTTACAGGAACAACATCAGCTTGTTCATAAGTATTTACAAACTCTTGAGAGTTGTTGTAAACATTACCTAAAGCATCAGTTACTGTATAATTAAGAACGTATCTACCTTCAGCTAAGTCATGTGAAGTATAGAAGTTATTAAATGCAAGTTCAATGAATTGACCATTAAATGCATCCACACGTCTTGCTAAGTAAGCAGGAGTTTCAGGTGTTACAGCACCAAGGTCCATTGTTAATGTAACATTAGCAATACCACTACCATCAGTACCAAACATTGTTGGATCTTCAAGATATAATCTAATTGAAGACCAGTCATGTTCAATATTAATGTTAGCACCTTCAACATAACTATAAACATTATTATCAGTTACAAACTCGAAACCATTAGTACTAACGATTGGAGCAGTAGCATCAAGAAGAACATTGATAGTTTCTGCTTTAGTGAATCCATAGATATTTTTGTATGTAACAGTAAACTCAACTGAACCTTCTGTTGCAGCTGATGCAGTAAAGTCATTTGCATCAATTGTTAAACTTCCAACACCATTGATAATTTGTGCTGGATTTAAGTCATTAACTAATAATGGACTTGAGATAACAATGTCTGATAATTCAGGTACATAGTTAAGGTTTGCATTTTCACCGAAGTTTTCTAAGGTGAATGTGAAGTCAAAATCACCCATAGTTGGGTTTTGAATTGATATAGCATCAATAGTGATATCAAAATCATTACCATCAACAATTACGTTTTCTACATTATATTCATGATTGAATACAGTAGCAGATAATTCAAATGGATTTCTGATAGAATTTACTAAAATATCAAATGATTGACCTTCTGTAAATTGAGTTCTATCAACAGTTACAGGGAATGTAACTAACCATTGTGAATTATTTATATTTGTATCAGTTACAGTGTAATCACCGAATGTTAGTCCGTTAACATTACCAACTGTAACATTATCAATATATTCTTGATATTGACAATCGATATAAACATTAAGTACAGGATTAATAAATTCATCAGAATCTAAAGCGATTACATTAACCACATCAGCTTGATTATTCATTAAACCTGATGTTACTAATTCTGCGTGTCTGATAATAGGAACTAATGGACCTTCACCTGCAAACTCAATAAATGAATCTGAAGAAGGAGAGTTCAAGCCTGTAATTGTTGTAACAAAAGCGTGAACTAATTGAGAAGTTTCATTAGCAACTTGATGGTTTGCTCTTACTGTTAAACCAGTAATTTCAGCAGTCCAAATATCATTTGCACTATCATAAGTAAGATCTGCATCATTAGAAACAATAGGTCCGTTTACATCAAGTACATTTTCAAAATCAGTAAATGTTGCAACTGGTTTTGCCATAGCACTTATTGTGGTTGGAGTTCTGAATTTCAATCTAATGTGAGCATCAGTATCATTTGGAGTAACATAGTTCATACTATTTTTTCCAAGTGTTTCTGACCATACATCAAGAGCGATTAATTCAGTTGAAGTAATGTCGATTACGTCATATACATTAGCCACTGTAGCTTGTCTAACTTCACCTGTAGAATAAGTAATTCTATAAGTTAATGACAAAGGACCAACTGGTGTAGCAGCATCTAAGGTAATATCACTATTTAAGTAATATTCGAAATCTCCATTAGCTGTAACACCATTACTTGCTAAAGTAACCCATTGGCCATTAGCACCGTTGTATGTGTCAGCTAAAATTTCAACACTGTTGATAGTAGCATTATCATTAGCTTGAGGTTCGATATCTAAGATAAGACCGATTTCATTACCAGCACTTACAAATTTAGATGAAGCACTATTCAATCTGTCATTGCCATCATATTGGAAACCAACAACACCTTGAACATCTGCATCACTAGATATGAAACCAATTTCTACAACAGGTCCAGCAGCAGCATATTTATTGGAAGGTGAATAATAATCTTCACCAACATAGTTTTCATGATTTACAAGGTCTTCAAGAGAGTTGAACTGAACATTCATAACATCAGTATTCTCAACATCTACAGGAGCATTAGGAGTTAACTTCCAAATCATAGTTAATGTATGATCTGTTTCAGCTTCTGAACCTAATACTTCAACAGTCCAACCAGCAATAGCTGAAATATCAGCAACAGCACTTGGAAGGATTGAAACACCTTGATGATCATTGATGATTCTCTTAATATAAATAGAACCATCAAAGAAATATGAATCTAAATTGTTAGGGTCATTAAGAGTTAAATCAAAATTGTTTCTTTGACTTTGGTTAACTGGAGTATTTGCATCAGCTAACACCTTTGCTTGAGCATAAGTAAGATCACTTGCGCCTTGAGCAATTGAGTAGTCCTCATAAACAGGAACTTCTAAGTCAACTTTGATTCCTCTATTTAATGTAATAGGATTTACAGCAAAGAAGTCTTCGTATCTAACTTGAACTTGCACTTCTTCACCATCATCATAAGCATTCCAGCATGATGCTACATCAGGAGTTTCCACCCATGTAACTACATGTTCCCAAACAGGGAAAACATCATCGTTTATCATATTTGAAACAACTGTACCAAGTACCCATCTTGTATCAGGGAAATCATCTGTGATCTGGTCAAAGTTAGCTTCTGCAACAAATGCTTGATCATCAATGATTGAGTGGATAGTCATTTCTAGCTTAACATCATGTTCAGGTGCAAACCAGCCTTCTGGATCCATTCCAGTATAGCGGTCTGGAGAAATACCATGGAATACAAATGTTGGTGTTTCTATTACAACTGCTTCTTCAGCTTGCTCTAATGCAATGAAGTTAAAGTTTGATGTTACATTAGCTTTGAAAGTAATATTTTCAAAACCATTTTCTACATCAAATTGACTATAGTCAAAATCTTGTTCTTGTGCATTTTGATACCATGCATAGGTGTAAGTATTTCTTACAAAACCTGTAACTGGTTCAGAATCTAGAACTGTATTAACTAAAGTTGCATTTCCAGCTAGTATATCTTTATATTCAAGAGCAATATCATCTGCATCAACATGTCCGTCGTAAGCAACAACATCAACTTGAACTTCGAAGTCTTGGTTTTCGTCAGCAGTGAAATAGTTTTGAGTTTCAATACCATTCACGTAGAATCTGAAATCAGTAATAACAACTTGGTTGTTATCCACAAATGGAACATCTAAAGTTACATCTGTTAAATCACTTGATGAGAATACTTGATATTCTTGTGGATGACTAATTACAAGAGAATCAACTCTTAGAGTTGCATATTCTTGACCAGCACCGAAATTATCAATTTCAAATGTATTGTTGCCATCAGCAAAGTTATTATCAATAAAGCTTTCGCCATTATTTAAATAAACTGTAACTTGGTCTATTCTATCAGCATCAGTCAAATCGTAATTTACTACAACTTTGTTTCCATCTTGAACCATATCAACGTGGTTAGATTTGTCATTATGTTGAGTAGTAGTAGCATTATGAATTTCTACATTAGCAACTGTTGGAATATCTTGAACTGCTACAGCAACTGCTTCTTCATCATAACTTGTTGTGAAGTTAGTTGTTGATTTAACATCAAGAGTAAAGTTAACATTTAACCATCCCCAACCATCTCTTACAAAGTTATCATAATTGAAATCTTCATTTGTCCATCTATAAACAAATGTATTTCTTGGATAACTATCAACTGGAGTTGATTCGAATATAGATGAAACTTGGATTGGTGCATCAGCTACAAAAGTATTGTAGTTTAGAGTTACATCATTAACATCCATCATTCCGTCATAAGCAACTAAAGTAGCTTCAATAACTAATTGATCTGCCATTTCAGCAGAAATTTCATTGTTAAGAGATTCAACACCGTTAACGAAGAATTTAATATCTTCAACAACGATTTGAGCATCATCAATAAATGGATATAATAAAGCATTGTTACTTTCTGCGAAAGAACTGTCCAAATTATTCACATAATTGTGAGTAATTTCAACTTTTGCTCTTAATGCACTATATTGATTTAAACCTGTTGTAGCTACATCTTCGATAGCAATAGTATTATTGCCTTCTACAATAGAAGCTAAAGCAACAGCTTCAGTTTTTACATTATTATTATCATCTGTATATAATGTAATAGAAACAGCATCGATTCTTTCAATATCTGTTAAGTCAAAATTAACATTCACTTTATTTCCGTCTTCAACTATAGCTGGTTCAAAAGAGTGAATATTATCATTTTGAGGATCAGCATTATATACAAGAACATTAGCTACAGTTGGTATAGCAGTAATATCTACATCAGCAGTAGTTGATGTTTCATTATCGACCATATCTTTAGCTGTAACAGTAAATGTTAAAGTATTTGCATCATAATCAGCAGGGATTGCAATAATCCATTGATATAAGTCATTACCTAAATCATTAGCAACTGTATTATCAGCAATTAAAGTGTTATCTGAGCAAACAATTTTTACTTGGTCGCTTTGAACACCAGAATCCGCATCTGTAATTTCATAAACTAAAGTAAGATTATTGTTTTCATCAACTGAAGTTGGCACTGAGTTTTCAGTGATAACTGGATCAGTTAAATCTACAACAACAGATCTATCTGTATGAGTGAAATCATGTACGGAATCATCATCTTGTGAGAATCCAAGATCAGAACTGAATTCTATTGTAAGACTGTCTCCAGTTACATAGCTTTCAGTAAAGCCATCATAAGTTCCAGTCCATACCCATTTATAATAACCATCATAAACTCCACCGACTTGTTGTACAATTGCTTGAGAATAATCGGCACTAATTAAATTCAATGAGAATTCAACGTTCATTCCTTCTTGAGTAACACTTCTTGTGTTGAAGTAATTATTAAAATATACTTCGTATCTGAAGCTACCAGACTCTTGTGCCTTATTTAGAACTTCATCACCATCTTCATTGATGTAATAGAAGTTTGTTAAAACAGGGTAATCATGAGCTGAATTATTCAATTTAATAAAGTGAACAAAAGCTTCTGAAGAGTCATTCCACCAGTTATCTCCATCATAAGGATAAGCAGGATTGTTAACTCTACCAGGGTTACCAGCAAGGTCATTAGGAGTACGAAGAACTAAAGTATATCTAGTACCTTCATTTAAGTTTTGAATGTTAGCATTCAAAGTAAATGATTGATACACATTCTTTGTAATATCGTTTGGACAAATTTGTGAAGTACCAGTACCAGTAGCAGTAATATTAACAACTGCACCTGGAACTAATGAGAAATCTGACTCATCATAAACTACACCAGACCAACCTTCTTCTAAAAGATATTCTGATACGTTTACATCAAGTTCGAATGAGTTCACAGTATTTGTTACAAAATAATCATTACCTGTTGGAGCAGGTAAGTAATGGTTGTTGTCCATACCTAAGAATTGAGGATTTTCGTTATCTACTTTAGTAGATGCAAAAACACTAAATTCTTCAGGAGCAACATAACCTGTATCTTCTAATCCATCAGGATCAATTGAAAGTTCTACTGTTAATACTCGTGTATCTGTAGTTCCAACAATTTGTTGGTAATCATCAGATAAGTTGTAGAAAGCTAATGTATCATTCAATGCACCATCAGCTGGTTCTTGAGTATGACTCTTACTTAATTTTACATTAGGATTTGCAGGATCATATACCTTTAATTCCCATGCATAAGCAACAGAAGCAGCGGTTACATCAAACTCAATAGTATTACCACCAACGTCAGCTGGATTACTATTAATACCTGTTAGGTCTGATTCATTAGCTGGGTTAGTTACAGAATCATAACTATCAGCTGGGTTACCAGGAGATATGCAATATGGTGTAACTTGGATATCTGAATCTATTGCAGGCCATGTTGGTTCTGCAGGTTTTTCAATCTTGAATTTCTTAGTTAAAGAAGCATAGTTATCAACATCATAAGGATCTTCTTCGAAATTTCTAGTTTCAACTAAAATTTCAATATCAGATGTTGAATTACCATAAGTGAAATATCCTGTTAATGATTCATCAAAATCAGAAACTGGAACTTCCACTGATAGAGTTTGATCAAGGTTTGAAGTAAAGACTTCATCAAAACCTGCAGGAAGTAACATATTGTTTCTTCTTACAATAACTCTACTTGCATTTTCTGGATGACTAATTTCAATTTCAATTTTGATTGTCTCATTTTGTGATGAGAAATACAATTCATTTTGAGCATCATAAGAGTCAATGTAGAATATTGGGTTATTTGAGTTATCCACTTCAGGTAAACCATTATTTCCACCATCATGTCTTGTAGTTACATCAAAACCTGTAATATGACTAGCATTTACAGCTACAGGAGGAGGAATATAGCCACCAAATATATCTTGTACATTGATTTCTTTAGTTGATTTATTAACATTACCTGCATTATCTTGTACAAAAGCAGATAAAGAATATACACCAGCAGGGAAGTTTGCCATGCTTGGTTGCCAACTCATTGTAGTCTTAGTATTTATAGTTGAGTGAGCGTTTGTGTCATCATTGTGATCAAATGCATCCATTTTCACAAGATTGTTAACATCAGCATCACCTTCAAGACCAACACCATTATAGAAGTATCTTTTAATTGAAGAATCTTGGTTTTCTAATTCAAACCAATATGTTACAAATTCTCTTCTACCAGGTTCAGTATCATTAGTGAAATCACGTTCTACATCAAATGTAAAATAAACTTGATCAATAGATGTAACTATATCAGCACCATCAAAGATACCAACATTGGCTGGATCATTGTTAGCTTCATTTATATTTCTTGCTATAGTTAATATTTCTGCATCTGTTAAGATGTCTCTTGACATAAGAGGAGATGCATTACCAGCTATATTTTCAAATATAGGAGCTGCATTATCTACAACTAAATCAAGTTTGTTTAACTCTGTATTGCCATTAGCAACAACAGGATTTGCTATAGGAGGTAAAGCATTGAAACCAACGCTATTACCAGCTGGATCAGCAACTGATACTAATGTTAAACCATAAATAGCGTCAGAAACTAATTGACCATCTAATATACCATCCCATTCAAATTTTACAAAATTACCATCAATTGTTGTGTTTGTTGTATTATATGTAACATACTCAGGAGTATCTCCCATTACATTTTCATTATCAAATCTAACAACAAATTGAGATATGTTTCCACCTACACCAAAACCAGGGATTTCAATCTTAGCTTTGATTGTATTAGGATCTGTTGCCCAACCAAAATCATCATCAGTATCTGATGAGAATCTGTATTGGTCATCATATTGTAAATCAGAAATATTACTTATATCTGGACCTTGAGTATCTGCAGGAACAGGTACATAAGGTAGAGTTTGAGTTCTACCATCAATAATATTTCTAGCGTCATTGTTGTCACTTGAGATATTGTTTGCATTTGTCATAGTTATAGGAACTACGATATCAGCAATATATCCACCTTGAAGTGAAGTTTCTGTAAGAGTATAAGCATAACTAAATATTTCACCATTCAAAACAGCTTCAGCATCAACTGGACCACCAATTGATGATAAATCTATTGAAACGGTAACAACATTTGTTGTGTTTACATTCTGAGATCTGTCGAGTTTAAAGATAATTTCATCACCAACTTTACTGACTGGATTAGGAGTGTCTATCCAAGTTGATAATGGATTATCAATAACTGGGTAAATAATGTTGTTAATCAAAATATTAGAAGGACCGTCATCTTCATAATCGTATCCTGCAGCATTAACATCTGCATAGCATTTGTATGGGAATCCCCCAACGTCGCCATCTAATAGACCTGCTTCAACAACATAGTCTCTACTATAGTTATATATGTCTCTTGCTGAGGGAACTAATTCATATAGATTTCCTTCACCAAATAAAGTGTCACATTCTATAGCAACACTATTGACTAATGTACCTGCATCTTGAGTTTCAAGCACTGCACTGAATCTTATTGTAGAACCAATGTGCGCTATTTGTGCAGGATTACCATCGGCATCGAATATCTCATGGCTTACACTTACTGATGCAGCAAATGATAATGTTGTCATTAAGATAAACATCAAAATTAATACCGGATGTTTTTTAAACATAATTTGTAACCTCCAAATTATTTTTTTTAAAGTTTTTTAAATTTTTCATAAGTTTTTCTCTCTCAAATTAAAACTCCTACGGAGCACCACGGCTTCTAGCATCAGCATTTTGATAACTGTTACTAAACATTTACTTCTCCCCCTTTTTTTATAATATTTCATCTATATTTTTTTAATTTGAATTATTTGCGATTGTATAGATTTTGTTGAAAATTTAACACAATCAAAACAGCGTTAGAACACATTCTTTTTTTTCCCATAATCACGTCCTTACTTACATTTAATACAACTTATTTTTCTTCATTCTATAAACATAAAAAAATTCAGTTAACAATCTCATTTCGTAATATCCTTGTCAAGACTTTTTGTTGTTCAAGTTTTAAGACTTTTTTGGCAAATGCAACAGCTTATAATCTAATAGTATATTATGCAACAAGATACAATTCCCCTTAACTCTATCTTAACATATTTTTTTCTAATAAAAAACCATTATCCCTAACCTTCATAAAAGTAACATTTTCATTAGTCAACTATCTATATATTCAACACTTATGAAGTATTTTTATCTAGGGGTTACAATGTAAAAAAATGCTCTTACATTTTTGATTAAAATCAGCATTTCGAAGACACCTTTTTTGCATATTTTTTATATAATTTAGCGGCATAATCTTGCTTTACTCTCGGTAAACATTCTCACAGCGTTCGAGTTCACATGTAGTCCCTTTGAGAATAAATACCAAATGAAATAACCATCAACGAATTGCAGTAATAAACACGAATATAAGAATTCAAAATACACATTTAGCACAATGACACGAAAAAACACAAAGTTACACGAATCAGGCCCTAAACAATTAAACATCTAAACTCGCAAACATCATATCTGTTTAATCTGCCTTATCTGTGTTCTATTTTATTTGAAAGGCCAGCTATCCGGCAGAAGTCAGGCTAAAGACTGAGCACTCCCTGTTATCTTTCATTATTCACTTTCTATTTAAGAATTATGTCGTCCCTTCAGGACAAAGCAAGATCTTTGCGTAAGCATGAACTTTGTTCAACCTATCGGTGGATGCTTACACTCTGTCCAGTCCTAAATAATTTGACTGTTTTTCGTGTTATTCGTGCTTTTCGTGGTAAACTTTCCTGTTTGCAGATAAGGCCTAGCCTTTATGTCGCCCTTTCAGGGCTTTTTTTATTTTTTAACTATTACATGGAGGGCAAGCCTCCATGCTTAGTATATGCCACCCCTTCGGGGTTTTTATGGATAGCATCTCCTCAATTCTCCATCCTAATTCATCACTTCTCTTTGCCAGCTATCCGGCATCAGCCGGACTAAAGGCAAAGCGTTCCCAGTAACTTCTCACTTCTAACTCCTTCCTTAAGGGTCTCCTTGAAAAATCGACCTTTTTTCAAGGTGGCAAGTAAGGAACAAGGGAAACAATGAAGAATTCCTACAAATCCATAAAGCATCTATGTAAAACAAGTTTCAAACTTTTTTACAAGTTTTTTATTTATGTCTTGACGTCCTTGTAACATTTCTTTACATCTGACATTACTAAGTTTACAGTTTTTAAAAAGAGGTATCAGAATGGATATTGGGATTAATGAAGCAATGAAGAAATATATTGTTGCTAAAATATCTAAAGTTTCTTCTTTAATGAACAAGATTGAAGAGAAAGGAAGTTCGTTAATTGAGGTAATTGGAGAATCAGGCACAGGTAAATCATTATTATTTAAGGATTTGATTTCAAGACTAGAAGCGAAGGGACTATTCCATCATGTTCTTACTCCAAAGATATTTTGTATAAATCACTTTAAAGAATTCATCCAAAAACTAACCAATATTTCTGAGAACGACTATGCAAACATAACCCAGCAGAGCATTAAGTTCAAAACTCATGAAAAGTATGATTTCTTTTATTTTTTCTGTGAACAACTAAAACTTAGGGACTATATCAGACCTTGCATTGTTTTAATTGATGATTGTAGCCTAATTGATGAATATACTAGAGATTTTATTCACTATATTATCAATGATTTTAGAGACTTACAAATTAAAGTAGTTACTTTTTCATCAAAGCAGATATTTACATTTTCAGAAAAAATAAATTTAGAGTATCTTAAGGCTGATGATATATCTGAAATACTTTCAAATAGCTACCCTTCATCATCAAATGATTTTAAGCACGAAGGGGAAATCATTCTAAATATATCGAAAGGCAACTTATACATTGCTAATCATATAATTAACAAGGCTAAAATGAACAAATCTAAGTTAGATATTTCTTCATTTATAGATAAAAATCTCGAAAGCAACGACCTTCATTTAAAATCTATTGAAGAACTAACAGATAATCAAAGAAAAATTCTGCTTTATATCTACCTCTTAGATGGTCATGCAAATATACTAAACCTTAAAACTGTTTTCACAAAGGACCTAAAGAAAGAACTAGATATTCTATGTTCTAGATATTTGGCTGTTAATCATGGAACAAATTATTATATACATAAAATATCATCTTATTCCACAATATTCTCAAAGATTGCATTAAAAGAAATTAAAGATGACATTGAAAAATGTTTAGAATTACTTGAAGGCTTTGAATTACAATCCTACAATCTTGTTAGATATAACATAATGCTCAAAAAGTTTGATAAAGAGATATTTGACTCTGCACTCAAAGAGTTGAGCAAGTTAAATGATAATGTTGGCACCATAGACATTCTTAATTATATGTTTATGAAGCAGAAAAAAGCTGTTGAAAAATTAGATATTCTTAAGCAATTAGGATTAGCACACGAATATTTAGGTAATTATGAAGATGCTTCAGAGAAATACAGGGAATATTTGCATATATGCGGTAAGCATAACTTCCCTGAAGCGGAGATAATCTATCATTTATCCAAATCTCTTTTTGCAATGAACTCTTCAAACTTTGCTTTGGAGGTCATTAAGAAGTATTCTCCAGAAAGTATTGATAGCTATTGGAAATCAAAAATTATCCTATTGAAGGGTGAAATTCTCACTGAAGCAGAAGAATTTGAAGAAGCTGTAACAATTATTGATCAAGCAATCGGAAGTGCTTTCCAAATTAAAGACCCTAACAAGCAATGGAATCTTTTAGGTGATGCTAAAAAAGTAACAGGTAAACTATATTATTATACTAATGATTATGACAAGGCGACAGACTTATTTAAAGATGCTGAGAACTACTATTCTAAAGCAGAAAATCAAAAAGGTCTAGCAGCTATTTATAACAATATAGGTGTTCTACACCAGTTTAAAGGTGAATATGATAGCGCAGAAGAAATGTATCAAAAAAGTTTAGAACTAGAAACTGATAGATTCAACTTGAAAGGTATTTCTGTGTGTTATAATAATTTGGGTGGCTTGATGGATGACAAAGGTAATCGTTCTAGATCATTGAGTTATTTAAACCAAGCAATTCAAATTCAAACTCTTTTAAATGAGCCTTACCCTATTACTAACATTTACAATAACATTGGTATTACTTACATGGATAGTAAGGAGTATGAGAAGTCAGAAGAAGCTTTCTTGAAATCTCTTGAAATTGCTATAAACTTTAATTTCTATCGTGTATTAATCGCCACTTACAATAATCTTGGTGCACTATTTAATTCTAAGGGTGATTGGGATAAAGCAATCGAATACTATCAAAAAGCTATTGATAAATCTACAGAATATGATGACATAGATGGACTAATCATATCTTATAGTAATCTTGGTGAAATATATGAAAAATCGGGTGAATTCAATGTTGCTTATGATCTCTATTTCAAAGGACTTGAATTATTACCAAGAATAAATGATGAAAATATTAAAGCAGATTTATATGGTAACATTGGATCTGTTTTAACAAGCCTACATAAATTCAAGGAAGCTTATTCTTTTTTAGTTGAGAGTTTAGACTTCTTTAAATCAGTTGATGCCAAACATAAAATTGTTGAAGGATGCCAAAAACAAGCAATGTACTTTGTAATGACACATAATTACGAAAGTGCATCATATTATCTAAATCAAGCACTTACCATTGCTGAAGAACTGAACTTAACTAATGAGCTTGGTAAGGCGTATTATCTAAAAGCTATACTTGAACAAAAAGATTCTGATTCAGCAAAAAAGCATATCCAAAAAGCAATCGAATTGTTTGTTTCAAATTCTAAGCAATATGAGTTAGCCCAAGCCAACTATTTATTGGCAACAATTCTATCTGACGAAGCAGAATGGGAGCAAGCTCTCCAAATTCTTTTTAATAACAAGAAATTAATCAAGAAGTTTGGTTCAATTAAGCTTCTTGAGCAAAACGATATTCTAATTCAAAAAATCCAGAAAGAACATGAAGCTGAACTTCGTGAGAATAAAGTTCAAGAGGATTTACTCAACAAGTTCTATGAAATAACAAATGAGCTTGGTGTAATTACTGATTTTGATAATCTCCTTGAACAATCACTAAATAAGCTTGTTGATTTTGCAGAAGCAGACAGTGCAGTCTTCTATCTTTTCAACAATAAAGCTCTTCCGGAGACTTGGGAATATAGGAATTATGCTAACTACAGTAATAAAGATAAGAATTTTGATGCAATTCAAGATATTATCCAACAAACCTATGCATCATCTCAAAAACTTGATTTAAAACAACCACACTTTGCCCCTAGGTTCAATCATATAATTGGTATTCCTTTGAATCTAAGAAATAAGCCACAAGGCGTTATAGTACTAATGACAGCCCATGGTTCTCATTATTTCCCAGAAAGAACTATCAACATGATTTCAGCCTTGTGTAATCAAATCATAATTCTGATTGAAAATGTTAAATCTTTAAGACTTGAGAAGACTCATGATTCAATTAGAGGCAAACTAAACCAATCAAATACTTTCAATATTATTGGTCAAAGTAAAAAGATGTTGGATATTTTTGATATTATCAACAAAATCAAAGATACTCCGACCACTGTTCTTCTTGAAGGTCCTAGTGGTACTGGTAAAGAGCTAATAGCTCGAGCAATACATTATTCAAGTATTAGACGTAATAAAGAGTTTATTGCCCAATACTGTGGAGCTCTCCCAGAAACACTTCTTGAATCAGAATTGTTTGGTCACGTAAAAGGCTCATTTACGGGTGCAGCTTATGATAAAAAAGGTCTCTTTGAACTAGCCAACGGAGGAACATTCTTCCTTGATGAAATAGCAGATATTTCCCTTTCTACACAAGCAAAACTTCTTCGTTTTCTACAAGAAGGAGAGGTTAAAAGAGTTGGTTCAACAAAAACAGAGAAAGTTAATGTTCGTGTCGTGTGTGCTACTAATGTTTCCTTGATTGATAAAGTTAAAAAAGGTGAATTTAGACTAGATTTATATTATCGTTTAAATGTTATTAGGATTCAAGTACCTGCACTTATTGAAAGAAGAGATGATATACCATTACTAGGAATTCACTTCTTAGATAAGTACAACAAGCACATAAAGAAAAATGTAAGTGGAATCACTGATGAAGCTATGAAGATACTTCAAGGTTACGAATGGCCTGGTAATGTAAGACAGCTTGAAAATGAAATTGAAAGAGCTGTGACTTTAGCTGATAGTTCTTCATTTATCAATGCTAACGATCTTTCACCAGAAGTGCTTAACTTCTCTGCTAATAAGCAAACATTGAATATTCTATCTAAACCACAATCTCTCAAAGATGCAGTTGAAAAACTTGAGATTGATATGATTACACAAGCTTTAGAAGAATCTAGCTGGAACCAGACTAAAGCAGCTAAAATCTTAGGACTTAGTCGTCAAGGTCTTATTAAAAAAATGAAACGATATAATTTAGATAAGAATCAGGATTAAATTGGAAAGACAAAAATTAATTGATAGCTTTCAGTTCGTTGCTATTGATATTAAAACTACAGGCATTAGTCCTGAAAATAACAACATTGTAGAAATAGGAGCTTGTCTTTTTCAAAATGGAGAAAAGGTAAGTTCCTATCACTCCTACATACAGCCAACCTTTTCAATATCCCCTATAACTTTATCCAGTTTAGGTATTTCACTTAATACCCTGAACCATTATGGACAACCACTTAAAGTTGTTCTGAAAGAACTAGCTGATTTTGCTCAAGATAAAACTATCTTGTTCATGAATAATTCTAATCAGTATGAGTTTCTAACTTACCATATTTTTAAACAAAATCTAATCCCTTTTATTAACTTCCACTATGATGTTATTGAGCTTATAAAGATTTATTATCCACTAATAGAAAGTCTCTCATTTGAGGATATTTGTAACAGTTTCGGTTTTAACCACAATGATATTAATAGCTCTGAAGCTAAATCTGAGCTTTTGGGTCAGCTGTTCTTTAAAATCATTAACCATATTATTGATAAAATACCTTATGCAAAGAATAGAATTATCTATAATCTAGCAACAATTTCTGATTTAGACAGCGATTTACCTATTATATTACAAAGAATAACCGAGTATCAGCAGAAAACAGCACTATTATCAAAAGACATTAAGATAGAGAAGTCAGACAAACATTATTTTATTGAGTCAGAGCAAAAATCATCTGATCAACCTTCAGTAGAAGAAACTCTTGGTAAAGATGGACTCTTTAGCAAGCAATTCGCTAATTATGAAGAGAGAGAAGGGCAGTTAATGATGTCTAATGCTGTCAACAAAGCAATTAAAAGGAATGAGTTACTTTTGGTAGAAGCAGGAACAGGTGTGGGAAAATCTTTTGCTTACTTAGTTCCAGCAATAGCCTACTCTTCTCGCAAAGATGATAAGATTATCGTATCAACTAATACCAAGAATTTACAGGAACAACTTTTCTATAAAGATATTCCAACCTTATCTAAGATTTTACCTCAGAAATTCACAGCTATTATTATGAAAGGTCGCGAGAACTATATCTGTCTCCGAAGATGGAATGAAGCAGTTCTCAATATAAACAACCTTTCTAAATTCGAAGCCCAAGGTCTTCTCTATTTAGTTATTTGGAAAGAGATGACCAGAACTGGTGATATATCAGAGAATAGTCTTTTTGACAAGGCTAAGTTTCCAGCAACATGGAGAAAAATCCTATCCGAAAGATACTTCTGTGGAGGTAAAAAGTGTTCTTTCTATAAGTCATGTCATGTAATGGATGTTAAGAAGAAACTTGATAAGGCTAATTTAGTTATTGTTAATCACTCATTACTGCTTGCAGATTTGATGAATGACCATCAAACTTTAGGAGAATATAAGAAAGTAATCTTAGATGAGGCTCATAACCTACCTACAGTGGCAGGAAAACACCTAGGTATTTCATTAAC
Source organism: Cloacimonadales bacterium (SeqCode) (assembly GCA_963678315.1). Classification (GTDB taxonomy): domain Bacteria; phylum Cloacimonadota; class Cloacimonadia; order Cloacimonadales; family JAFGVF01. The sequence goes on from OY782781.1 coordinate 244,065, forward strand.
CTACTTCGATATTAACCAATTACTAAATCATATCGTTTTTGTGAAAGGCAAAAAGAAAATTGGTATGCTTCAGTCATTTGTTACTACTGTTGAAAATACAGTTCCTGACGATAAGCTTGTTAAGAAAACCCTAATATCTATATCGAATACAATTATTGACTTCATAGCTGATAGTAAAAATACATTTGCAGATTTCTTTGATAAGTTAGCTCAAGAAGTAGATTCAAAAGGATCTTATGGAAAATATAGGTTAAAGAGTAAAGATACAATTCCAAGCTTTATTGATGATTTACAGGAATTACATAAACATTGGAAAAAGCTTAAAAACTCATTCTTCAGTCTCACTGAAACTCTAAGGGATACATCACCTGATATTATTCATGAATACGACCAGAATCTTACTAATCTGGAAGGTGTCTTCTCACAAATCAGTGAAGTAGATGATAAGTTTAATGACTTAGAAAATGCTGACTGGCATGAATCTGCTATCTGGTTAGAATTACTCGGTTCAAGGAATACAGACTTCCCTACAGCAGTCATTAACTGTGCTCCTGTAGAAGTTACTGATAAGCTTAATGAATACCTTTACAATGCTGTTGATACCTTAGTTATGACATCTGCAACCTTAGCTATTAGAGGAGTCTTTAAATTCTTCTTAAACCAATCAGGACTCTCCCTCTTACAGGATAGACCTATTGTGCAGATATCAGTCCCTTCCCCTTTCGATTACGAGAAGCAAGCTAAGCTACTTTTACCAGATTTCTTACCTTTACCTAAGGATTCTTTCTACATCGACCAAGCTATTAAGCTTTTGAATGAGCTAATCTGCGAAACATCACTTGGAAGTATGGTTTTATTCACCTCCTATAGAGATTTAAATTACGCTTTTGAACAACTTCAGGAGCCTCTTTTTGACAGAGGTATAAAGCTTCTTGCTCAAGGTATTTCTGGTAATAGAACTGCTATTCTTAATGAATTCAAGAAGAGCAAGAACTCTGTTTTACTTGGTACTTCTTCCTTCTGGGAAGGAGTTGATGTTCAAGGCGATTCCTTATCACAACTTATTGTATTCAAACTTCCTTTCCAAGTTCCTTCTGAACCACTGGTTGAAGCTTATATTGAAAAACTAGAAGCTGAAAAGAAGAACTCTTTTATGCACTACATGCTACCTAATGCTCTGCTAAAAGTAAGACAGGGTTTCGGCCGTCTTATAAGAAGTAAACAGGACAAGGGAGTTGTGGTTATCTTAGACAAACGAGTTATTACCACCCGTTATGGAAGCTTTTTCAAGCAAGTTCTACCTGCAGAAATGACCATTGTAAAAACCGACTTAGAACTTATCGACAGAACCAATAAATTCTTTAAATCATTCTAGTTTAAGGATTAAATCATGAACTACCTTCCTTATTTTTGGAAAATACCTCAAGAACATCTTCACGTAAATGAACCTTTAGCAAAATATACTTCTTTCAAGATAGGTGGACCTGCTGACCTTCTCATTACTCCAACAAATCTCAGCCAGCTTACTTCAGCAATAAAGACTGCCAAAGAAGAAGACTTCAGATGCATGATTATCGGTGGAGGAAACAATATCCTCTTCTCTGATAAAGGCTTTAGAGGTGTAATTATTACAACCCATAAATTGATTAACTTGGCTCATGAAGGCAACAAACTTCTTGCTTATTGCGGAACAAAACTGTCTGATTTTTCTAAATACTGTATGCGACATGGACTCACTGGAATGGAGTTCGCCTGTGGTATTCCTGGAACTGTTGGAGGTGCTACTTTCATGAACGCTGGAGCTTATGGTTCTGAAATGAAGAATGTTGTCACAGAAGTTATTTATCTTGATGAGAATCTTGTTTCCAGAACTAATAAAATAGGCCAACATGACTTCTCTTACCGTAACAGTATCTATCAGAAAAACAACTACACAATACTAGTTACCTACTTCCAACTTAAGTATGCTGAAAGGAAAGATATTAAGGCTACAATGGATGATCTTACCTGTAAACGTGAAGATAAGCAACCTCTCGACCTACCAAGTGCTGGATCTGTTTTCAGACGCCCTGAGGGACATTTTGTAGGCAAATTAATTGATGATTGTAAGCTTAGAGGCTATAAAATTGGTGGAGCTCAAATATCTACTAAGCACGCAGGATTCATAGTTAATAAAGGGAATGCAAGTGCTCAAGATGTTATAAATCTTATTAATCATATCAAAGAAACTGTTTATAACAATTTTCAAGTTGAACTACAAACTGAAGTTAGGATTATTCCCGAAAAGTAAATTCCAATCTCCTAGAATTTTAATCCTAAAACACCTAACAATCCTCGATTGAAATCATTGGCTCGAAAAAGATATGTCCCCAAGGGACACTAGCTTTGATACTCTGTAAGGGTTTAAATAAAAAAAAACAGAACGATAACCGGGTGGTTACCGCTCTGTTCGGAGGGCATTCTATGTAGGGTCTGTAGGTTTAATTTTACATTAAGGTTAACAACGTTTCCCTTAACTCTAATTACATTATTATCTAAACTGATTTTTTGGCAAGTAATTTTTTACTTTTTTTTACTTTTATATCTTAAATCCCTTTATAAAAGGCGTTTCATAGTATTCTTCAAAGTATCTGATTCCATCAATTTCATCATCCAATCTTCAGCAACCATTTTATTAAGCATAGAGATCGTAGGGAAAGAGTGTTGCATCATCATAATGTCAAACATACTTTTCTTATATTGAATAGCCATAGTCCATTCATGAATGAGTTCACTTGCAGCTTCTCCAACAATTGAAACACCGTATATTTTACCTAGTTTGTTAGTAAGCACTTTAATAAAACCTTCTGGATGACCATCTGCAACTGTTCTTCCATAAGTTTTATAGTCTTTCTTAACCACCATATACTTGATACCTTTGGCTTTTGCTTCCTTTTCGGTAAGTCCAACTTGGGCAAGCTCAGGCTTAGTAAAGACTGACCATGGAACTTGATACTTACTTCTTTTGAACTTTGGTAAGGCAACTGGACTCAGGGCATGCATGAGGGAAGTCATTCCTTGGTGCATAGCAGCGTGAGAGAAGAGGTTCTTACCATTACAATCCCCCACTGCATAAATGTGTTTCTTATTAGTTCTGTTAAAGTCGTCTACATCTATACTATTCTTTGAATACTTGATTCCAGCATTGTTTAATTCCAGCGGTTCAAGAACTGCTTTTCTTCCTGTTGCCACTAATATTTCTTTTGATTGAAGAACTCTTTTATCAGTATGAGTATGAATTATTCCCTCTTTCTGTTCAACTTTGAGAATCTTTTCTCCATTATAAATACCGATACCTTCTGCAACTAGTGATTCTTCAAGAAGTCTTGCTGCTTCTTCATCTCCAGAAGGAACTAAATGCTTGTCCATGTGAACAAGATTAACCTTAGTCCCCAACCTGCTAAAAGCTTGAGCCATCTCTGTTCCAATAGCTCCTCCACCAATTATGGTTAGTGACTGAGGCATTTCTTCAACTTCAAACATGTTGACATTCGTCAACTTTGGAACATCTTTTAGACCAGGAATCGGCGGTATAAAAGGTTCTGTACCAGTTGCAATAAAGATTTTCTTTGCTGTATACTTCTTGCCATCAACTTCAACAATTTTGTCAGTCAAGAATTTTGCAGCCCCCTTACCTATTACTAAATCAACTTTTTCAAACACTTTCATGAATTTCTTATTGTTGATACCGCTTATTTTCTGGCGGACAATATTCATTGGGTCTTGACTTTTTTTATACAATTCTGCTTCAATTCCATATTTATTCAAATTCTCAGCAATATTGCTAACTTCTGCAGCCTTTAAGAGTGCTTTACTAGGTATACATCCTACATTAAGACACTCTCCGCCTACTTTGTACTTTTCGATAGCTAACACATCAAATCCCATTGCTGACGCCATAGCTGATACAGCCATTCCAGCTGGTCCCATACCAATTACAATAATATCTTTCCTGATCATAATGACTCCAATTCCCTGTTTTTCTTATTCTGCTTTTAGTAACAACTTTTCGATTGTATCAATTAATGATTTCTTTGGTACTGCCCCTGCAGCCATTGATGGTTGTCCTTCTTGAGGGATAAAAAGTAAAGAAGGTATACTTCTAATTCCAAACATAGAAGCTAGTTCTTGCTCGTTTTCTGTATTGATTTTGTAAATATCTATTTTACCATCATATTCTTTAGAAAGTTCTTCTAAAATAGGTGACATCATTTTACAAGGACCACACCAATCTGCATAAAAATCAATTAATGCTGGTCTTGAACCTTCAAACTTCCATTCCTTGTTTTCTTCATAATTAAATACTTTTTCTTTAAATGTTTTTAGTGATAAATGTTCCATGATTACCTCTTAGTTTTATTATTTATCAAAAGTATAAAGTGTTTGCTAATTTATGCAAATAGTTTTTTTAACTTTTTTTTCTAGTCAATATTTATTGATTGAATATATTATCATTAAGCAAATAAACATCAACTTTGGGGAGTATGATAATTATGAAAAAAATGCTATTAATTCTATTTGTTGCAATACTTATGCTAGTTTCGGCTTGTAAGGGAAAAGATAATTCTAATGATAAATTAAACATTGGTTTTATATACGTAGGAACTGTGGCTGACAATGGGTGGACTTATGCTCATAGTAAAGGGCAACAAGAAGTTTCTGAAATGGAAATAGTGAATGAAACATTTTATTATCAGAATATCTCCACAAGAAAGAGAACTGAGGAAGTTATAGATGAACTTATCAATGAGAAGAATTGTAAGATGATATTCACTACTTCTCATGACCATTTAGAAGCAACCTTAGCAAAAGCTAAAGAATATCCAGATGTCGTATTTGAAAATTGCAGTGGATTTGTCAAAACAGACAATGTCTCTTCATACTTTGGAAAAATATATAAGCCTTGGTATATAGCAGGACAGTTGGCTGGTATTAAAACTGTCACTAACAAGATAGGGATTCTCTCAGCCCATCAAATTAATGAGTGTTTGAGAATAGTTAACGCCTTTACTCTTGGAGTTAAAAGTGTCAATCCTGATGCAGTAGTTAAAGTAGAATTTACCCATTCTTGGTGTGCACCACCCAAAGAAAAAACGCTTTCAGAATACTTGATAAGCCAAGGATGCGATGTTTTAGCACATGATACAGATTCTAGTGAACCTGAAATCGTATCCGAAAAAGCTGGAGTATGGTCAATCGGCTACAATTCAGACAAAAGTAAATTCGCCCCTGATATGCACTTAACTAGTGTTATTTGGAATTGGGCTCCTTACTATATAGAAAGAGTTAATAAGTTTGCTAAAGGTGTTTGGCAGCCAGCAATAACATGGGGAGGCTACGAAACCGACATGTTTGGTCTCACTCCTTTCCGCGATATCCTCAAACCTGAAGAGGCAATAATCATAGATAATACTCTAGAAAAGATAAAGAGTAAAGAGCTTAATATTTTTACTGGCCCAATTTATGATAACAAAGGTAATATTAGAGTTAAAGAAGGTCAGGTTTTAACAGATGCAGAACTCCTTAAAATAGACTGGTTAGTTAAAGGAGTAGATGGCAATCTCTTTGAGCAATAAAGACATTTTATTGTTAGCTTAAAAAGATCATTTTGTAACTTTCTTGCTTAGATGATTTGTAAGCTTTCAAAATCATCTGAGCATAGTCTATTTTATCCATTTCATTATACAAAAGTCTGCTTCATTGAGCCTTTCTCTTTTGGTTAGCAATTGATTTATATATTTATTAATGATATCTTTCCTTTACATAAATTATACAAGTTATTATTTGGCCTTATAATTCTAGAGGTAAAGTTATGAAAACAGACTTCCATATACATTCATTTATCAGTACAGACAGCAGATTAAAACATGAGTTAATAATAGAAAAAGCTATTGAAAGAGCTTATTCTAAGATAGCATTTACTGATCATTATGAACCTAAATACCCAAATTGGAGCTTTGAAAAGAAGTATTCCTTAGACTCTTATTATAAGACTTACCTTGATTTAAAAGAAAGGTATAAAGACAAGATTGATATATTATTTGGAATAGAGATAGGTGAATATCAGGAATTTACTTCTAAAGTTGATGATTTTCTGGTAAACTACAAATTTGATATTCGTATTGGATCGATCCACTATTTGCCACCAGAAATCGATATTGCTACTCCCATGGGTAGATTATTATCAACAAAACAAATCGAACAATACTATAAAATCAACCTTAAATTAGTTGAAAACTGTAATATCAATGTTCTTGGCCATCTAGGAGTATTTCACAGATATGATATGCACAATATTGACTGTGCCAAGCCAATCCTCAAAGATATTTTTCAGGTAATGATAGAAAGAGAGATTGCTCTTGAGATTAATTTTTCAGGATTAAGAAAGCCATCAAATGCTTTAGTTCCTACAATTCCAGTAATTGAACAATATGCTTCTGAAGGTGGTAAGCTACTATCTTTCGGGTCAGACTCTCATGTCCTAAACGCTTTTGATGATAAGTATGACCAAATGCTTGAACAGATTAAAAGAATTGGTATTGATTATAGAATTATTACCTGCCAATAGAGATTTATCTAATGTTCTACGTACTAGAAAACTTCTTTATCTCCATGTAAAAAACAAGTAGACTATATACTTCTGTTTTTAGGAAAAACTTGCTTTACCCTCTTGGGCCTCCTGCATTAAATTGGCTTTTTATGCAGGTGGGGCAAGAGGATATAGGCAGTAATAAGTGAGGAGTGAGTCAATGTAGAAACGAACGGACCTTCGTCTAAATTCTCTTTTTTCTGAAAATTGAATGGCACAATTTACTGCTCTTTTATTTCTTCTTTAGCATGTACTTACATGCTAAAGCCGGCAGGGACGCCGGCACTCCGACTTTGCAGGATACCCAGAAATACTTTCGCAAGCAGGTACTTGCAATCCAATCCAATCCAAAATACAAAATTCATCCTTATCAATTATTAATTATGCATTAATATATCATCAATCAATCTTTACAACTTTAGATAAAGAAGAATTACTCTCTCCTTCAACCTTCAAGAAGTATATTCCTGATGATAGCTTTGGTAAGTTGAGATTAAGCTTGTTCGATTTATTATTTAATAATACTTCTTTAGAATATACCTTTTGTCCTTTCAAATTATACAAAGCAACTTGGCTCTTTTGGATATTGCTTGCTTTAATTTCAACAGCTATCTTATCTTTAAAAGGATTAGGGTAGGCTTCAATTTGAATATCATTAACAATCTCAGGGTTATCGTTTGATGTCAAAGGAACATTAAGATGGACAAGATCTTCAGGGAAAGAACCATAAGTTTGACCAGGTTCGATTACTAAATGTTGTAACAGAATTTCTTCTGTATAGCCTTGAGGTAAAAGTTTAAATTGAACTTCAACTAAGCTTAAAGGAACTTGGCAGACCATTGAAATTGCAGTATAGAAATCACCTTCATGATTAATATCTACAACTCTGGCTGCACCTAAACATTGGTCATTATAAAATGCTCCTATATAATGCTCACCAGGGTTCAATTCTAGTGAGTTAGTAAATAATTGAGCATTTATCACAGCAGAATTGTTTGGGTAAATAGTAATATCCCAAGGAATACCATCTCTTGTTTGGCATACTCTTTGACCTGTACTATAAACTAAATTACAGTCTTCAGATACTTGCATCCAATAGCCTTTACCAGCTTGCATACTATTCATAGAATTAAATTCAGGAATATTCTGTGGAGAATATATTGTAGTTTCATCTTTAACTTGAACAAGATATTCACTTATTGAGTTTAAAGCTGTCTCAGGAGCTTGGTCTTCATTAGGCAAATAACCTACTAAGTTCCACCCACTTGTTAATGGAATAGAAGTTGATACATCGTATAAATCTCCACTTAATTCATGAGATTGACTTCCATTAATGTTTAGCCAGTATCCTTGAGCTGGACTAAGCTGGTTTAGAGTATTAAAATGAGAAGGGTTATCAGGTGAATAAATTTGTGTTAAGTTCTTTAGTTCTACAATATCACTGTTAAAATCAGCAAAAACATTAGCTGGTTCTGTATTATCATAATCAATATTGTAACTGATTAGATTCCAGCCATCGTTTAAGTCAAGGGTTAGACTGTTTGCTTCTGACCCGAAAACAACATCTAAGGAAGTAACAGCATCATTTGCAACTACAACATTGTCAAATATTTGATCTTCATACCCTTCTGTAGATACCTTAACCTGATATGTACCTGCATTAATTGGTCTGTAATAATCGCCAAAATCAGGGTTTGTAGATACTTTAGTAACGTCAGTATCATGACCTACAAGTTCTATTGTAGCCTCAAGAGGATTACCTAAGTAGTCAGTTACATTACCTTGAAGCCCATACATAGCCTGCTCCATATAAGCAAGTAAGGCATCTCTGTTGTAAGTCCAATATGCTGGAAGATCGTCTGACGGAACCTGTTTTGTCATAGATAATTCAATTGTAACTTCTCTAATTCCCATAAAGTAATTAACATAGTCCTGTCTAGAACCATTAGCTTCATACCAGGCATAGCCATTAGTAATTCCATCATCATATCCATCAAGATAAGTTGAAGGAGCATCAGCGTGAACTTCATCAGCATATATTCTACTAACATACTGATACCAAGTATCATCAGGATGAAGGCTAGGAGTAGTATCCCAAGGATAGTTAATAACTTCTTCACCATTATGAAGGTTAGCAGACATAACAATTCCTTTACCAGTCATAAAGTCTATTTGGGCTTGATTCTCAATAGATACAGGATTACCATCACCAGTAGTGTTTGATAAAAAGTCTATGAAGTTCCTGTTAGGGTCAACATTATTGGCGAGATATCGTCGAGAATTAACAACTGTATCATCACTACCATAGTAAGTGCCGTCAGGATTTGACAGTGGATTAATCCATATTTCCATATTATTTATTAGGCTTGTAATATAGGTATCAGAATCATAGCTAGATAGTAATTCATCTGCTAATCTAAGCAAAAGAATATAGGTAAGAAGTTCATCACCATGCATTTGACCGGTATAATAGAAGGCTGGTTCAGCTTCATCAACAGATACATTATCAGATATTTTTAGTACTAACAAGTCATGATTATCCTGCGAAGTACCTATATTGTGAAGACTACATATATTTGGATAGTCACTTGCGAATTGTTGCATCATTTCAACATAAACATCATAAGTAGGGTATTTATCCCAGCTTGACATTTCAGACAAAGAAGTTGCCATATTAAGGACATCTCTATCACTTTTAGGTAAATCTAATTCTGTAATAGAGTAACCAAGTTCTTTGATTCTTTTTAATTCTTGAGGTAATGCGTAGCCATATAGAGTATTGTTAACTCTATTATCAATAGAAAATTCTTTAGTAAGTTGTGACATATCTTCAGGATTATCAATTTTGACAGATATATACTTTTCTGGTACTGCAAATAAAGCCATTGCAGTAGTTAAAAAGACTAAAAATAATGATAGCTTTAACTTCATAGACACTCCTAGCGTTAGTAAATTATTTACAAATAGTTATATAATTCTTATGCTTGTCAAGATAATTCACTGCCTGAAGCAAATAGTGAATAATATTTCAAGAAAGAAAAACTAGAGCTTGAATTAAGCAGCAAGAAAAAATAACTTGCCAGTTATACATCTTATAGCAAGCTGTAATAAAAGATTTTTAGGAAGAGATATGATTGATAGATGGAGTTACAGAGCCTTAGATATTAGCCATATAATTGAAAGAGTAGAAGTATATTCTGACTTAGGTAAGAATAGAAGAAAGAACTTTGTTCCCTTCAATTCAACATCTATAGAAGATATAAGACAATATCATTCACGCCTTGCTCAAGTAGTGGAATTATCAGCAGATAAAATCCTCGTTGATAAGTTAAAATCTGAGTTAATGCATGTTAAGGCTATTCATAGAAGCATTGATTCACTGGGAGAAGAGCTTGAGGTTTTTGAGATATTTGAGGTAAAACAGTTCTGCTATTTCTATAATAGAATATCAAAACTTCTTAAATCAAGCAACTTTAAGAACATAGATAAATTTGTATCTTTAGAGAATATTTTTAACTTCTTAGACCCAGAAAATCATGGCACTCCTTCATTTAATATAAGCTCTTCTTTTTCTCAAGACCTGCATCAAGTAAGAGAAAAGATTGCCCTCAAGTCAAAAGAAAAAAAGCTTCTACTTAATAAATATAAACTTGAAATAAAGCAAGCTCTTAACATACAGAATGCTGAGGATAAAGTAACAGTTTCTAGGTATAATACTGATATGAAAAACAAGCTTGAAGAATCAGGTTATTACGTTGTTTCAGATGAGAACTTTGCTAATACAATCTATTCTTTGAAACTCCCAGAAACAATCATAAACATGGATATTGAGCTAAATTCTTTGCTTATTGAACAAGAGAAGATTGCCGAAGAAGTTCTAAAGTATATATCTAAAGAATTATATAACTACAAAGACAATCTTATCAAAGCAATAGAAGTTTTAGCTGATTTTGATGATATGCTTGGTAAGGCTGTTTTTGCAAGAAAATATTCTTGTGTAATCCCTGAGATAAAGCAAGACAAAGTTAGTTTTGATAATGCTATAAATATACCTACCTATGAAGCCCTTAAAAGGGTAAATATTAAATATCAAAAGATTTCTTTAGATATGCCTTATTCGATGAATATCATTGTTGGAGCTAATATGGCAGGTAAATCTACAGCCTTAGTTACTCTCGGACAGTTGGCATATCTTACTCAGTATGGATTCCCTGTTCCAGCAAGTAAATGCCAAATTCCATTGTTTGATTTTATTATGTTCAGTGGTGATGAAGCTAATCAAAAAAGTATTGATTTAAGCTCTTTTGGTAAAGAGATTGTTAGAGTAAACTCTTATCTCAACAGGCAAGGAAAGGGTCTTTTCTTGATTGATGAGTTTGCCAGAGGAACTAATCCTAAAGAAGGGAATGCCCTTTCAAAAGCTCTGTTTGAAGAACTAAAATCTAAAGACTGCTTTTCATTCTGTGCTACTCACTTCAATTCCCCTCTTACAATTTCAGAAATTGGACTATTTGCTATCCCGGGAATTACTGAAGAGGACTTTTTAGAAATACGACAAGAGAATCAAGAGCATCCTGAAAATAGACTAAAAGCTCTTCATAAGAAAATGAAGTATGAGATTGTGAAGGTTACCCAGAATACTAAAACACCTCAGGCTGGAATAATGATTGCTGAACTTTTAGGTATAGATAGCAAAATCATTTCAAAAGCCAAAGCATTTATTGATAATGAGAGATAATAACTAAGTTCTCATTTTACTTGACAGCACAACAAGGCTTTAGGAATTTAATATAAAAGATAAATTTTGGAGGAAATCCCATGTCAATTAAAAAACTTGATCACATGTTTACTGCTTTACAGAATAAGGAAAAGAAAAGATTAGTAGGTGCCTACACTGTTGATGGTCACTCAGTTGGAGCTATCAGTAAGGCTGTAGATTTAGGTATTATCGACGCTACTCTCGTTGGAGATATTGATCTTATAAAGGCTACATGTGAAGAAGAAAACATTGATATTAATAAGTTTGAAATAATAGATGAAAAAGTTGATACCGTGGCAGCAATGAAAGCATGTGCATATATCAATGAAGGCAAAGGCGACCTTATTATGAAAGGTCTTCTTGGAACTGATAAATACATGAGAGCTCTCTTAAACAAGCAAAATGGTTTAATGAGCCAGGGAGCTATGCTTTCTCACTTATCAGTGATGGAAATCCCTAGTTATCATAAACTTCTTGTTGTATCTGATGTTGCTATTATTCCACTTCCAGATTTAAAACAAAAGATTGCTATCACAAATAATGTTATCAGAACTTGCAAAGCCCTAGATATTGAAGAACCTAAAGTTTCTATTTTAGCTTCTTCTGAATCTGCTACAGATAAAATCGTTGCTAATGCTGATGCTGCTCTTATCTCTAAGATGGCTGAACGTGGTCAAATCAAAGGTGCTTTGATTGATGGTCCATTATCATTAGACTTATCAATTGACCAAGAAGCTGTAGCAATTAAGAAATTCCAGTCTCCAGTAGCAGGTGATGCAGATGGTATCGTTTTCCCTAATATTGAATCAGGAAATGTTTTCTACAAAGCTGTTACAAAGTTAGTTAAAGCTGAATTAGCTGCTATTGTTTGTGGTGCTAATGTTCCTGCTATCCTTTCTTCACGTGGTGATACAGAACAAACAAAACTTTATTCTATCGCTCTTGCAGCATTATTAGCATAAACTTTAATAGGAGAATCAATGATTACCAAACTAGATCAAATGGTTGACCACGTTAAAAAGCTTGATAAGAAATTTAAAATAGCTGTTGCTTACGCACAAGATTCAAACACAATTGGAGCTATTGCTCAAGCAATTAATGATGGTTTTGTTGAAGCTTACATGATTGGTGACCAAGAAAGAATTATTGAGATAGCCAAAGAAGAAGGAATTGATGCAAATATCTTCAAGATTGTGAATGTTCCTGATGAAATTAAAGCAATCGATAAGGCTGTTGAAATGGTTAAAACTGACCAAGCAGATATTCTAATGAAAGGCCTATGCGGAACTGATAAGTTCCTTCGTGGTGTTATTCATAAAGAAAAAGGCTTATTACCTCCTAGAGCCATTATGAGCTATGTTTGTGCTTTAGACATACCAGCATACCACAAGTTACTTTTTGTGACTGATACAGCTGTTTTACCCTTCCCAGATTTAAAACAAAAGACTGCTATGCTTAACTACTCAGTTAATATGGCTAGAAAGTTTGGAATTGAGACTCCTAAAGTAGCTCTTATCTCAGCTGCTGAAAAAGTAAGTCCTCACTTTGAATCTCATTCTGATTATACTCAGCTTTGTGCTATGGCAAAACGCGGTCAGATTAAAAACTGTATTGTTGATGGTCCTCTAGATATATTCTTAGCTTGTGATAAAGAAAGCGTAAAGATTAAAGGCGTTCCAACTCCAATAGATGGAGATGCTGACGTGCTCTTATTCCCTTCTTTAGAAGCATGTAATTCTTTCTATAAAGGCCAAATGCTTTGGGGCGGAGCTGAATTAGCTGGACTTATTCAAGGTACAATCAAACCTGTTGTGGTTATGTCTCGCTCTGAATCTCCTAAATCTAAGTACTATTGTATTGCTTTATCATGTTTGATGGCATAAAATTATAGAATTAAATCAAAATACTTTGAGAGCTTTGACCATGCGTCAGAGCTCTTTGCTTTTTCCCCAAGAAGATTATTATAGCAAGTTAAGTATTGCTTATCTCACTATTAGTTTCCTCCAGCATTAATTTGGCTTTTATTGCAGGAGGCATAAAAGCATATTAAGTAATGATTCATATATGGAGTGTAAGCATCCACCGATAGGTTGAAGGAAGTTCATGCTTGTGCTAAGATAAGCACATTGTAATTCTTATGGGGTGCATTCATCCCTGAATGCGCATCTTAAATCATTTAAATGATTTAAGAGACTACTTTGTCAAGAGAAGTTTAAAATGTTACACTTTTGGAAGTATAAACTGTTACACTTTGGTTAAAAAAATAAGTTAAATTTTACCTTTCATTCTATAGCTATCACCATCCATCGTGATTAGCTGTGCATGGTGTAGAAGTCTATCTAATATTGCTGAAGTAATAACATTATCTCCAAAAGCAGATCCCCACTCTTGAAATAGTTTGTTTGATGTTATAACAATAGATCTAAATTCATATAGTTCGCTAACTAGTTTAAAGAACATACTTGAAGATATTTCCTTTATTGGTAAATAGCCGATTTCATCAATAATTATTAATTCATTTTTACATAGTTTCTTAATAAACTCTTTCAGGCTTTTCTCATTGGATGCTATTAACATATCATCTAGTAAATCATTAAATGTGTAAAATTTTACATTATATCCCTTTTGTATTGCTTCATATCCCAAAGCTAATGCTATATGCGTTTTACCAACTCCAGGAGGTCCCATAAATATCTTATTTTCTCTGTTATCTATCCAATCAAAATCCAACCACTCATTGACCATCCTTTTAGTTACACTGTGTTGATATTTATAATCAAACTCTTCAAATGTCTTTACTGAAGGGAAATTTGACCTTTTTATTTTTAGCTTAATAGCTGTTTGATTTCTGCTATTAACTTCATTTCTGATAATATACGATAAAAACTGCTGATTAGAGAGTTCTTTCTCTCTTCCATGCTGTAAATATGATTCAATGTTATTGAGTATATGTCGACACCTTATCCTGAATAAATCTTTCTTTAATTGTTCCATCATTTTTTTACCATCCTATCATAATCTGATAAATCTCTTGCTAGTTTTGAACTACTTGTGTTATTATTACTTTGGTTGTTTTGTATATAATCATTTATCTTTAATTGCTTTGTGAGAGCTTCAAGAACATTTTCAACTTTGCTTGCGCGTAGTTGTGAAAATGCTAAAGATTGATTAATTACAAAATTCCAGTCAAGACGGTTATATTCATTATATAGCCGTCTTATTGCTCTTAATTGTTCTCGTGGGTGACTTGTGTTTTCTTTTAAAATCCTGGTCACAAAAACGTCATAATTTTGATATCCTTTCAGAAGTTCTAAAACGTCATCCTTTAGAGTTTCTAATTTTTCTGAATAATCAATATAATGTGCTTGATTTATAGTCGGCTTTGACTTTCCATATTTTACAGAATGACTAGCTACTTGTGCTAGTGTTAAGCTATCTATTATCAAAAGTTTGCTATTTAATTCTTCTACTAAAACTTCTTTTTTTTGATAAATATAAGGAACTGAATATTTATTACCTTTCCAAGATATTATTCCTTGTTTATCTACTTTTCTCAATACTCTATTGTTTGGTATATAAGTTCTCATTAAATCCTTTTCAGCTTTAAATACTTCTGTCGGAATTTCTAAAGTTGTGCTATGCTCTCTATTATTTACCATTTCAAACCAATCTTTTGAACGCATTTCTATCTCACTTAACCCTGAAAACTTATCTCCATAAAGAAAATCTTCTTTTACTTCTCTTACATGGCGTTCCACAAGTCCTTTAGTTTGAGGGTCATAACCTTCGCATATATAATAGTTTAAATTGTGTTTGTTTAGGAACTGTTCAAATAGTTTATTTAACCATACTTCCCTATATTTTTCTCTTATTACAACTAACTTTGTTTGGTCATAAACTAATTGCTTTGGTAAGCATCTAAAATAATTAAAACAGGCTTCATGAGCTTGTATAAAATCATTAGTATTATATGGTCTTAATTGGAAATGAGCATACACCATTCTTGAGTATGAGATTTTAAAGGCTACAAAATAAACTTTTATCTTTTCACCTGTTGTGAGTAATACTTTTTGTTCTCCCGGATCTACTTGTATCTGTACTCCTGGTTCATACGTTACAGGGGTAAAATAACGTCTACAACGAGGCTTTATTGCTTCTTTGAGTTTATTTATGTAATTCGAAAATGCTCGCTCTGATATAACTATATCGGGGTATTTCTTTTGGAATTTACGATGAAGTTTGGTTGTGCGTATTCGTGGATATTCCTTAATCCAAAGGCTTAACAACTCTTTATAAGACTCTAAAATACTGTTTCGTCTAAAGATATTGCTCTTATATTCTGTATAATCTTTTAACGACATCTTTCTGAACTTCTGCACTGTCGTTGGTGATATAGCTAATTGCCTAGCTGTTTCTCTTACACTTAAGTTTAAATTCTGACACGATTTTATCTTGTGATACATGCTTTCCTCTATCATGGTTATCCTCAAAATTTGTATTTTGAGGAGTGTACCATTTTATACTTCCATTACTGTACCACTTTATAATTCTATTAACAGACTACTTTATCAGCATTCAACACTAATTATGAATCGCAAGCAGGGACCGTGTCAGGCGAAGACTGATGCTCGCAACCCTTAAGTACTTTCGTAGCCATGGATGGAGTGTAAGCATCCGCCAATAGGCTGAACAAAGTTCATGCTTACGCAAAGTATGGAATTTTTTCGTAGCCAAGGACCGTGTCAGGCAAAGACTGATGCTTGCAACCCATACAAAAAGAGCTCTGACACATAGCCAAAGCTCTTTAATATAATTAATGTTAATTATTTGTTATTGTAGAAATAAGAAAACAAGAATTGCTGCAGACATCAAGAAGTTAATTACCATACTTGTAACAAGCAATTTCTTAAGATTATTCAATTTATATTTATTCTCTTTAACCCTTTTTTCAAGTTTAACTGTAAGGTTTTCTACTGTAATCAACTTTTCTTCAACAACATCATTCTTCTTAATATTCTTGTTGTGTTGATAATCTCTAATCCAATTATGGAAGATATCGAACACTAATTTAGAAAATAAACCAGGAATGAATGATGAGCTATTGCCCATGTCACCTTCAACTTTCTTGTCTTTTTTTCTCATAATTTAATCCTTAGAATCTGTAACCAACTTGAACATGGTGAGTAGGATCTAGATCTGAATGTAATGTTAAACCATAATCAACGATAAAGTCATATACATCAAAACCTACACCTGCAGAGTAAGTAGCAGGATTAGAGTTCAAACCAGCTCTTAAAGTCATCATATCAATAACTTCATATTCAATACCAGCTGTTACAGAAGTATCATCTTTTAGCTCTTTAGTAAGTTCTAATACAGTTACGATCTTTGAATATGGTTGGTAAGAAATACCTGCAACCATTTTTCTAGGTAATTCATACTGATTGTCATCACCAATAGCTGGGTTATTTATATTGTGAATAGTAAATGATAATTTAGTTCTTCTATGCATTGTCGCTACAGCGCCAATATTAAGTCCAAAAGCTTCTTGACTACCATAGCCATCATATTCTACATTATACATATTTACAGTATAACCAATAGCAATTTGACTGTGAATATCTTTCAATATTTTAAATGCGTGACTCAAAGCGATTGTAGATTCTGTAGTTAAAACTTCATCTTCAAAGTCAACAGAGAACTGTTTCATACCTAGTCCGATAGTACCATAAATAGGAGAGAATCTATAGGCTGCAGAAGCAGTTAAAACTCTTGCATAGGAATTCCCATAGAGATCAACCATTCCAAGATTGAATTGATTATCTGCATAATCTAAACCTGCAGGATTATAGAAAGCAGCATCTGCATCATCAGAAACTGTGTAAAATGCATCCCCCATACCTCTTGCTCTTGCAGAAGAAGCGTAGCCATCGAAAACAGCATTCAAACTAACAGTAAACAGACAAGTGATAAATATTAATATAAGTATTTTCTTCATTATAATCTCCTTACTTTAGTTGTCCAGCGATAACGATTGGTTGGTCTGCTACATATTTATCGCCACCATCACGAACAGTAACTTCTACCTGGCAAATATATACACCTAAATCAAGCTTTTCATTATGATTATCTCGACCATTCCATTCAAATTCATCTAAACCAGAGATAATTTTATTCACAGGAGTATGAACTAATCTTCCTTGAATATCATAAATTCTTACAATAGCTCTACAGGAAACACCTGGTTTAAAACCATATTTGATGGTTAATTTTTCATGGTAGTCAGGATTTATAATATTCTTATTATTGTTTTGATTCTTGATAGATAAATATGCATCTTTCTTAGTGTATGAGTAGTTATAAGAAACAGTAGGAAGTGATGTAGCATTGAATTCATTTCCATCAGTATCAATTGAAGTGAAAGAGTCTATATCAATACTAGTAATACCATATTCATCTAAATCAAAGACCATAGAAACGAGAACAGGGTCGATTACTTCAGATTGTACATTGATATCTTCAATCATTACCATTATTTCGTTGGAGTTGTCTTCAACAAAAGCATAGTTTACTTGACCATCTTCAGAAATAGTTCCATCAGCTTTAAGCATATCAAAAGTAATAAGATCATCTGTGTAGTTGAATACGAATTCAATAGTTGATAAATTCCAGCTTGGCTTAATTCTGTTAGCTTTAACATCAACATATAACTTCTTTCCAGCTACTGTATAAGATGTACTTACAGCCATAGTAGCAAGAGTACTGTTTAGGAAATCATCATTATCCCTTGGGTTCAATTCAAACTCATCATTTGCATAGAAGACAAGACCTGAAACTTTAGCCCAATCTTGATCTACAAGAGGACTAGGATCCAAAGTATAGAAACTATTATCTATTGGGAAATCATTACTTCCATTAGAAATTAGCCATTGACCATTATCGTTAGGAGTTTCAGAACAGATAACATTTTCAAATGCAACTAAGCCAGATTCAAACTTTTCAGCGTTTTCATTATTAGACATCTCTTCTAAAGTTTTAATTCTAGGGATTGGTAGAGTATATGGACCTGCATTAACTATTGAAATATTAGCATTAGGGATTGCAGTAACTCCATCAATTTCTTCAACTGTACCAGTGACATTGACTAATGCACCAATTCCAGCAGTAGTTGTTGTATTTGGAAGATAAAGTCCATTCCATTCATTAAATGTAGATTCTAAAGTGAATATAAATACATTATCATCAGAACCATTAAATCCTTTAGCACCAATAACCACATTATTAACTGTTACCTCTTCTCCAACATGTAATGATGGGTATGTGTTATCAGAACCTGGTTCAGTAGTCTCTTGAATTTGTCTAATAGTTAATCCAAACATGGCTTGAATTAGTGTAAAACAAAGAACTATTAGTATAATTTTCTTTGGCATTATGCCTCCTCAAGGGATTTTTTTCGTTTATTTTCCAGTATTATTGCATCATAAGCAAACAATACCATTCCAACTACTATAGCTGAATCAGCTATATTAAAAGTAGGCCATCTATCAAAAGCATAGAACAAACCCCATTCAGATGGGATTCTTGGGTACAAGCTATCAATAAAGTCAGTAACTTTACCAAATAGAATTCTATCAACTAGATTACCAATAGCACCACCAATAATTAAGCTATAGTAGGTTAATTGAATTTTATAGTTAGATTTCTTCATCAACATGACTAAAATACCTATAACAACTATTGTTAGAGCAATAAATATATATTGTGAATAACTTCCTAATGATAAACTAAAAGCAGCTCCATCATTCTCACAATGATATAGTCTTAAATATTTTCCAACAAGTTCATAAGGCTTATGTAGTTCAAGTTTTGATCTTACCAAGTATTTACTTATCTGGTCTAGCAGAATTACCAGACCAGATAAAATTAGATATTTAAAGTTCTTCATTATTTCTTTTTATTTTTACTCCTACTCTTACTTTTAACATCTTCTGCAGAACGACATTCTATGCAAAAGGCAGCGTAAGGTATTATCTCTAATCTCTTAGGATTAATTCTCTTTCCACATATTTCACAGATACCGAAAGTACCTTCATAAATACGTTTTAGAGCAACATTGAGTGTCTTAATCTTTTCATGTTCTTTTTCTAGTAAAAGAACTTCATTTTCACGATAGTAAGTATCGGAACCGTGATCAGCTTGATGAATTGCATAAGCAGAAGCATCGCCTGAACTATCTCTTACACTCTCTTTTTGAGCTTCATTAATTTTTTGAATATAGTCAAGACTTTTCTGCTTTTCTTTCAATAATTTTTCTTCATAAAACTTTAATTCTTCTTTACTAAGTAATTTATCTGACATATAAAATCCTCACTTATAGGATAAAATCCATTTTATTTTAATTTATTTCTTTTTAGGAATTCTGCAATTATTTTAGCAAGATTTTTTTTAGCAATATCTGCGTTCCTGCGTATCTCTTCTTGGCTATGTTCTTGTGCATGATAGAGATTCGAGTAATTAGTCACTACTGAGAAGGCTAGTACTTTTAAGCCTGAATGAATTGCTGTAATTACCTCTGGAACTGTTGACATCCCTACTACATCAGCTCCAATATTAGCAAAGTACTGGCATTCAGCTCTAGTTTCAAAACTTGGACCTGTAACAGCTATATAAACACCTTGACTAACATCAATATCTAACTCATCACAAATCTTATCTATCTGTTTCCTGTATTCAGAATGATAAGTATCATGCAATGAAACAAATCTCTCACCAAGTTCTTCATAGTTTTTACCAATTAAGGGATTGGTGCCCATAAAGTTTATGTGGTCTTTTAACATGATAATAGAACCAGGAGTAAAGTCTTTTCTAAGACTTCCTGCTGCATTTGTTACTATCATAGAATGAACACCTAAGCTTTTTAAAACTCTAGTTGGAAAGACAACATCTTCCATAGAGTAGCCTTCATAAAAGTGAAATCTACCTTGCAGAGCTACAATAGGAACCCCTTCAATATAGCCAAATACAAGATTTCCAGCATGACTAGGAGCAGTTGATACTACAAAGCCAGGAATCTCTCTATAAGGAATAACTATTTTATCTTCAAGGAAATCTGCAAAGTTACTTAAACCTGTTCCCAGAATAATTCCAAACTCAGGCCTAGTTCCTATCTTATTTAATATATATTCTTTTGATTTATTTATCTTCGCTATTATCATTTTTATTCTCCAGCTCTTTTTTCTTAAGTTCAGCTTCTAACCTTTTCTTACGTTGTTCTTCCTCGAGAAGGTTTAATTGAACAATCATAGGTTCTTGTTCTAATCTTTCTAAATAAGTTTTGACATGACTAATAGTATTCTTTAAGAAAGCTCTTTTTTGTTCTTTTAATTGAAGATATTCAGTATCAAGCTTATTCAAATAATTACGGGCTTGATTAATAGTACTTTGAGCTCTTATCTCTGCATCACGAATGATATTTTCAGCTTCTTTACGAGCGTTTCTAATTATCTCATCTTTATTTCTTTCAGCAAAAACAATAGAATCATGAATAATTTGTTCTCTTCTTCTCAAGGCTTCAACATTACTGCGTGCCTGATCTTCTCTATCTGCTAATTGATTTCTCTTTCTCTCATCATTAGCCTGCATTTCTTTAACTTTTGAGCGTTCTTCTTCAATCTGAGTTGCTAAATTCTCTAAAAATTCTTGCACTTCTTTTTTGCTGTAACCAAAAGTCTTGGTTGTAAATTCTTTATCTCTTATCTGATGAATTGATATTGCCATTTTACTTCCTTAGAATCTTAAAAAATAGAATTTTTAACTACTTCTGAACTTACGAAACTTATTGCCAAGCTAGTATATATCATGGAGATTATATACTTAATTACTCTGAATATGATTAATCCAAAAAAAGGGGTTATATCAATTCTAAAATAGTAATTTGCTGATTCAATCATTTTACCGAATATTCTTCTTATCCATTTAAGATAAGGTTCAACTAAGACATCAACGAAAACAAGCTTATCAAGATACATTAAAATTGGTTTTCCATGAAGAAAATAATACATAAAACTCTTGAATACTGATATGATTATCATTAATTCATAGAGCCATATAACCCATAGTAATATATTAACTAGAATCAATCTAATACCTCATGACAATTTCTACATCTTGCTTCATAAATATCTTTTGAGCCGACCAAAATAGTATCACTATCTCTAACAAGTCTTTGAGTTCTAGTCGCCGGATTTCCACATTTGACACATATTGCTGAGTTCTTAGTAACATATTCTGCAACAGCTAACAACTGAGGAATTGGACCAAAAGGTTTACCCTTATAATCCAAATCAAGTCCTGCTACAATAACTCTCTTACCTTGATCTGCTAGGTCATTGCATATATCTATAACCCTATCATCAAAGAACTGAACTTCATCTATAGCCACAACCTGAGTGTCAGGCCTAAGAAGGTCTAACATCTCAGATATATCGCCAATCTTTTCAGAAGGAGCTTTCATCATAGAATGAGATACAATATAGTCGTCTTCATAACGATTATCTATTTTAGGTTTAAATATTTGAACTTTCTGTTTCGCATATTCAGCTCTTCGAATTCTTCTTATTAATTCTTCTGTTTTCCCGCTAAACATTCCACCACAAATAACTTCAATCCAACCTGTTTTGTTGTGTATCACATTCATGATTATCTCCTAAAATCTATCTTAAATAAGTCAGCTATTTAACTACAATGCTAACTAATTTCTTCTTAATAACTATTACTTTTTTTATTTCTTTACCTTCTGTAAACTTAACCACATTTTCCAATGCTATAGCTTGAGCTTTTACTTCCTCTTCAGATATATCAGCTGAAACTTCTAATTTACCCCTTAGTTTACCATTAACTTGAACAACATAAGTAATCTCGTCTTTTACTGTATATGCATGTACATACTCAGGAACTCCAGCTTCATGAACAAGACCTTCTTGTTTTATCATTGACCACACTTCTTCACTAACATGAGGAGCAAATGGGTAGATTAATCTAAACATAGTTGCATTAGCTTCAGCAAAAATGACTTTATCATTATCACTTAAGCTTTCTACATCTTTAATTGCAGAAACTAAGTTTAAATGCTCCATAATGGTAGCAATCGCAGTATTGAACTGAAGTCTTTCATTTATATCATCATGCCATTTTTTTATCATGTTATGAGTAGAAAGTCTAAGAGCTTTCATATCTTTTGAGATTTGCATATCAGCATTATATGGTTTATAGAAGTCTTTAATTAAGAGACCATACTTCTCAGCTTGACGGTAGATTCTATTCAAGAATCTAAATGCTCCCACAACACCTTCATCATGCCAATCAACATCTTTTTCTGGTGGTGAAGCAAAAAGCATAAATACACGTATTGCATCAGCTCCATATCTATCAATGTAAGGTTGAGGGTCTACACCATTTCCTTTGGATTTAGACATTTTTGAGCCCATGTTGCATACCATACCTTGAGTTAGCAATCTTGCAAATGGTTCATCACTTTCAACCATCCCTATATCTCTCATGAATTTATGGAAGAATCTAGAGTAGATAAGATGCATACAAGCATGTTCAATACCACCAATATACTGATCTACTGGAAGCCACTTCTTTGCGTTCTCTGTATCAAAAGGAAGACTTTCATTCTTTGCATCAGTATATCTTGCATAATACCAAGAAGAATCAACAAATGTATCCATTGTATCAGTTTCTCTCTTAGCATCTCCCCCACATTTAGGGCATTTGCAATTAACCCATTCTTCTACTGATAGAAGTGGATTTTGTGTAGTTTTGCCTACTTGCACATTGTCCGGAAGTTTAACAGGTAAATCTTCATCTGGAACTAGAACAACTCCACATTTTTCACAATGTATAACTGGAATAGGGTTTCCCCAATATCTTTGTCTAGATACGCCCCAGTCTCTTAATCTATAAGTAGTTGTTTCACTACCCATCTTATTTTCATCAATCCATTTTGAGATTGCTTTCTTAGATTCTGCACTTGCCTTACCAGTGAAATCTTCTGAATTAACAAGAATTCCTGGTTCAACATAAGCTTGTTCCATTTCATCAAGAACTAAAGTCTTATCCTCATTTTGAATAACCAACTTCATTGGAATATCATATCTTTTAGCAAAATCAAAGTCTCTTTGGTCATGAGCAGGAACTGCCATAACAGCACCAGTACCATAATCCATAAGTACATAGTTAGTTATCCAGATTTGTACTCTATCTCCATTTACCGGATTAATACAGTATTTACCAGTGAAGTAGCCTTCTTTTGTTTGTTCAGAAGAACCCCTTTCTTTCTGATCTGCATTTATTACTTTATCACAGAATGCTTTCATTTCTGTGTTGTCAGGATTTTCTTTAATCAAGTTTCTTACATAATCATGTTCTGGTGGTAGAGCCATAAAGGTTACACCAAAGATAGTATCAGGTCTTGTTGTAAATACTTGAATGAGTTCCTTACTCTCTTCATCTACAAAATCAATGATAGTACCTGTAGATTTGCCAATCCAGTTCTTCTGCATTGCAATAACCCTTTCTGGCCATTCAATCATTTTAGAGAAGTCAAGTAACTCTTCTGCATAATCAGTAATCTTAAAGTACCATTGTTCCATCTCTTTTTGTCGAACAGTTGACCCATCTCTCCAGCATTTACCATCTTCTACCTGTTCATTTGCAAGAACAGTTTGGCATTGGTCACACCAGTTCACAAAAGATGTTTTTCTATATACTAAACCTTTTTCATATAGTCTTTTAAAAAGCCATTGACCCCAGCGATAATATTCTGGAGTACAGGTAGCAAGTTTTCTTTCCCAATCAAATCCAAAACCCATTGCAGTGAATTGGTCTTGCATAATCGCCATATTCTTTTCTGTAGCAAGTCTTGGGTGTGTATTGTGAGCAATAGCATAGTTTTCTGCAGGCATACCAAAAGCATCATAGCCCATAGGTTGCATGACATTATAACCTTGCATCATTTTGAATCTTGAAATTGCATCACCTATTGAATAGTTTGAAACATGTCCCATATGAAGAACACCAGAAGGATAAGGAAACATAGACAGAACATAATAATTCTCTTTACCTTCTTCACTGTTTTCTGCATTGAATATTCTTTTTTCATTCCAAATTGTTTGCCATTTCTTTTCAAATACCTCAAATGGATATTCCATAATATCTTCTCCTGTCTATATTTTTATCAGTTTACTATAATTTAATTCTATTAAAATCAAGTCAATGATATTTTTTATAAACATTATTAAATTGTATTTTAGAGTAAAGTAAATTGCGAAAAGTCCCTTCAGTGTTGTGGTTATCTTTGCGTAAGCATGAACTTTATTCAAGCTGTCGGTGGATGCTTACACTCCCTTTTCTGAGACGTTTTTCCAAACGTCTCAGACTGCTGACAAAGTAGAAAAAAGGTGTTTACAGCCAATTTTAGTTTTCATCTGATAGTTGATAGATTTTTTAGTATTGGTGATGATATTGTTGCATAAGTTCACTATGGGAGACAATATACCCAAAATAATCAAAAAATTTGAGTATTTTTGTTAAAATAGAACCCTTTTTTAGCTTTTTATTGATTCTCTTAAAGTATTTAACTAATTTTACTAAATTTTGAGTACAAGCTGTCATTAGAGCTTGTTCTTTAACTTTTTCAAGTCCTCTATATCGTGCATATCGATATCCATGATTTTGTTTTGCATTAGCAAAACTCCTCTCAATTGTCTCTTTTCGGCGCTTATAAATTTGTTTACCACAGAATGTTAAACGATTCATATTTATCTGGTCTTTATATTTTTCCCAGACATGCCGATTTAGTACTTTCCTCCTTGTTTTATTTGAAGTACATTTAGATAAATGAGGACAGTTTTTACAGTCTTCAGCATTTGATACGTATTCTTTGTAGCCCTCTCTTCTTGTTGTTTTGTAATGTAATAATTTGTTATTTGGACAAATATATTGGTCGTTGACTGAGTCAAATTTGAATTTATTCTTGCTGAAAAATCCTTTTTTATGGCTACCTCTTTTGTACCCTATTACCCCCATTATTCCTTTTTCACATAAAAAACGACAATTATCTACAGTATTATACCCAGCATCTAAGCCTACAGCTATAACATTAAAATTAAACCTTTCAATCTGCCGAAGAAGACGAGATTTATATACCACTGCATCATTTATATTCCCAGGTGTTATAAATACATCTGTTATAAAATTACATTTAGGATCCGTTGTCCTATGGTCTAAATAAAAGAAGCCTTGTGGTTTGCGGTCTCGTGCCATAAAACCACTGTCTGGATCTGTTGTGCTGGATTTAATTGTCTTGGTTTCTTCCTGTGGTTCCTTAGGAGGAAGTGGTTTTATATTGTGTTTTTTTCTGTCTTCTGCGACTGCTTCATCCAAATCTTTAATATATTCTTTTGTAGTTCTTTTTACTACAATTTTTATGAACTTATTCTTATTCGCATTAGCTTTTATATGGGTTGAGTCTGTATATAAAATTTTCCCATTAACTAAACCATTTTCAATGCCTAACTTAACAATATTATCAAAAATCTCTTGAAATAAATCATTATTAGCAAATCGTCTTTTACGAGTTTTACTTATAATTGAATGGTGAGGAATTTTATCATTAAATCCGAACCCTAAAAACCATCTATATGCAAGATTAACTTGTATTTCTTTAAATATTTGACGTTCTGATTTAATACCAAAGAGATAACCTATTAATATTATTTTAAAAAGAGTTATTGGATTAATAGCAGGTCTGCCAAAAGTCTCATTGTATGTGTCTTTCATTATATCATAAACGAAAGAGAAATCTATATATTCATCAAAAAACCTAAGGATATGATCGTCTGGAACCTGTTCTTCTAAATTTACAAGCTCAAATTCGTATTGTTTTCTATATTCTTCTTTAATCATTTTACCACCTCTAATTATATGCCTATCATATAATAAGGAGTAATATTGTCAAGTCTATTTGTGCTTTTTCTGGGTTGTTTAGTACAGAAAAAACATACGAAAATCACACATTGATTACATGACTTTGTCAGCAGTCTGAGACGTTTTTCCAAACGTCTCTACAAATTCACTTATCACTACGTTCTAAGTGAAGCCAGCTATCCGGCAGTAGCCGGACTAAAGGCAAAGCGTTCCCAGTAACTCCTTCCTTAAGGGTCTCATTGAAAAATTGGCGTTTTTTCAAAGAGGCAAGTAAGGATCAAGTATGTTACGATGTTGCACGAATTAGATTTTATTTAAGTATTTTGAAAAAAATTATTTACAGCAAAGCAAGATAGTTTATAATTGTCAATAAAGGAGCATAAATGCGAATAAGAATTAGTAAATTATTAATTATTTTAGTTATGGTTGCACTTTTCAGTTGTAAATCAAACAGTAATATTGAAGATAATGGTGATGAAAATATAAACTACAGTAAAGAATTTAACAAGATTATCAGAGATCCTGATGTAGTAGAACAAAATATTACTTTTGAGCCAAGAGAAGATATTTTTTCTAAGCTTACTTCCAAGAATTATATTAACAGTAATGACTTATTAGATGTAATTGGAGTTAGAATCGCCAAAAAAGCAGAAGAAAAAAGAACAGAGATGCATCTTTTAGCAAATGAAAAAACTAGAGAAATCAAGGAAGCAAAGATTGAATGTTTTAACGCTAAATTTCATGTAACCCTACTAGAAGAGGATACTTTAACTTATGAAGTTAATATTCAAAAACCAATTCTACCAGGTGGTTCTGTCTATCAAGTCCTAACTGACTTAGGTATGAATGGCGAGGAAGTTGGATTTTATACTTGGAAAATTGGTGAATATATAGACCCTACTGCTATCAATGCTGGCGATACTCTTATAGTTGATTATTGCATTGACCAATATAATGACAAACATTTTGAAAAATTCTCTTATAAAAGAGATAGAGCATCTCTACATGAGTTTTATATCGAAGGTCCTAAAGAACTACGTTACAATTTAGTGTCATATCCATATACCATAGAAGAAAGATATATTACTGGAATCATCACAAAGCAAGCTCCTTCTCTTGATCAAGCTATGAAAGCAGATGGCATTGAAGCTTATGTTAGACAGCAAGTAAATGATGCAATTGAATCACAAGTTGACATGAGATCTGACCCAAGAGTTGGTGATACTTATGAGATTCTTATTCAAGAAAAATGGGTTCAAGGTGAAAAGGAGCCACATGGCAAAGTTATGTTTGCACAATATACAGGCCAAAGAATTGGAACAAAGAATGCCTATAGATTTATTGATGAAGACGATGATTCTGCTTATAATGGTATGTATCTTGAAAACGGTAAAGGACTAGTTCAGGGAAACTATAGAACTCCACTGAATAAAATGCACATTACCTCTCCATTTGGTTATAGAATTCATCCAATTCTTGGAAAAAGAAGAATGCACGATGGAATCGATCTAAGAGGAAGAATGGGAACTAATGTTTATGCAGTAAGCAATGGGGTTGTTATAAAAGCTGCCAATACTGGTGATGGATATGGAAAAGATGTTAGAATACGTCATGACAATGGTATGATGACACAATACGCTCATCTAAGTCGTATTAACACAAGAGTTGGACGTAGAGTCAATAAAGGTCAGATTATAGGTAAAGTAGGATCTACTGGACGCTCAACTGGTCCTCACTTACATTTTGGTGTACAAATGAGTGGACGTTGGGTAAATCCTAAAACAAACTTAAAAATGGTTGCTGCAGCTAAGCTTAAAGGTGCACGAAAAACAAAGTATTTAGAACAAGTAAAAGAACTTAAAACTAGGATTCAAGAAAAGAAACAAGAATTCTTAGCAAGCAATCCAGACAAAAGATTTGTTTCTTAAAATTTAAATATATATATTTTTAAGCTCTTGGTAATTATACTGAGAGCTTTTTTAACGATAATAAATGATTGTTAATACTTAATCCCAAATAATAACTATTCTTAATTTGACACTTAACAGGAGAAAATTATATTGTTCACTAGGAAGGAAAAAATGAAAAAAATAATATACGCTTTGTTTCTTTTAATAGTAGTAGTTGGATGTTCACACAATAAGCCTAAAAATGTAATAATAATGATTTCTGATGGTTGCGGATACAATCACATTCTTGCCACAGATTATTACCAATATGGAGAAAGCGGTAAACAAGTCTACCAACAGTTTCCAGTACAACAGTTCATGACAACTTATTCACTAAATGTACTTAGTGGCTATGATAGTGCTAAAGCGTGGAGTGATTCTACTTACATAGGAGATAAGTGGACTGATTCTGCTGCTTCAGCAACTGCAATGTCTACAGGTATAAAAACTAGAAATACTATTATTGGTAAAGATTCTACCCTAGTCGATGTTGAGCATTTTTCTGAATTTATGCAAAAACAAGGAAAGAAGATTGGAGTAGCAACCAATGTTCTTGCCAGCCATGCTACTCCAGCAGGTTTCTCTTCTCATAATATTTACAGAAAGAACTATGCTGAAATCTTCAAAGACATGGTAACAGATTCATATCTATCCGTGATTATTGGTGGTGGATTAAATGATTACGATGAACTAGCTTATGATAAGAAGTATAAGTATGTTGGGGGAAAAGAGTTCTGGCAACAAATCATGGAAGGGCAAACCAAATACGATTTAGATAATGATGGTTATGTTGATAGAACAATTAAAGATATTAACTATGACTTAGAACCTGATGTTTGGGAAGTCGTGAGGGAACGTGAAGATTTTGTGAATATTAATCCTGATAATGCCCCAGAA
The DNA here is from genome assembly GCA_963678315.1 of Cloacimonadales bacterium (SeqCode). Classification (GTDB taxonomy): domain Bacteria; phylum Cloacimonadota; class Cloacimonadia; order Cloacimonadales; family JAFGVF01. The sequence continues at coordinate 273,289 of OY782781.1, forward strand.
AGATTATTAGGTATTTTCCAAAGCAGGAAAAATGCCCAGTATGATAGAGATGGAGAAAAGAATGTTCCTCCTTTTACGGTTCCTTTCAGAGAGAATATACCTACTTTAGCTGAAATGGCTATGGCTTCTATTTATACCCTAGACAATGACAATGGCTTCTGGTTAATGGTAGAAGGTGGGGCAGTTGATAAAGCATCTCACGCTAAATGGAATGGAAGAGTTATTGAAGAAGAAATTGACTTTAATAAAGCTGTTGAAGCTGTGGTTGAGTGGGTAGAAACTAATAGTTCTTGGGATGAGACCTTGCTTATTGTTACTGCAGACCATGAGTGTGGACATATTTCAGGTGAGCCAAATATGACTAATGAAGTTGTGGCTGATGTAAAAAATAGAGGAAAAGGTAATATGCCTGAGATGTATAACTTATCAGGACAACATACTAACTCATTAGTACCCTTCTTTGCCAAAGGTATTGGAGCAGAAAACTTCTTAAAGAAAGCCATATATACAGATTTGAAGCATGGTAAATATATGGATAATACTGAAATGGCTAAAACATTGTTTGAATTATTTGGGAAGTAAGATTATTTGACAGTAGGAGTGAAAGCATCCGCCGATAGGCTGAACACAGTTCATGCTTACGCAAATTATGTTTTGTCGTAGCCAAGGATGGCTACAATCCCAGTTTAAGGTTGTCGTAGCCAAGGACCGTGTCTGGCGAAGACTGATGGCTACAATCCCAGCTAGCTTATAGATTATACAGAAAAGAGTCTTGAAACATCAAGACTCTTTATATTGTTCAAAATTATTGATTAACAATCCCATTTAAAGCCATTACCAAAATGGCCCCATTCTGCTGTTTTAGCAAAAACTGGTTTATCAAGCTCAAGAGCGGTGATAATACCTTTAGGAGTTAAATCATAACCTTCAATTTGCATTTCTTTGCCATCAACAATAGCAGTAGCTTGTACAGGTTGAGCTACACCAATAGCATAAGCTAAACGTACAAAAACTTCTTTAGCATTGTATTTTCTAAGGTAATCAACAGCAACTCTTCTTGCCATATAAGCACCAGATCTATCAACCTTTGTAGAATCTTTACCTGAGAAAGCACCACCACCAAGAGGAATTCTTGGTCCATAGTTATCTACAGCAAGCTTTCTACCTGTAACACCTGTATCAGCATCAAATCCACCCATTGACCATTCACCAGCTGGATTAATGTGAAGCTTAGTATTTGAGATATCAAGTTTCATCTCTTGAGCCCAAGCTTTAACTTCTTGTTCAAGATCAGAAGTTTTAGTACTTTGGAAACTAGCAACAATAGCAATAATATTATCGCCATCAAGAGTAACTTGAGTTTTTCCATCATACTCATTCTTTTTATATAAGTATCTATTTAATGATCTTGCAAGATATGCTTCTTGAGGAATCATTTCTTCATTCTCATTACAAGCGTAACCTATCATTACACCTTGGTCTCCAGCACCCCCAGTATCAACACCTTGAGCAATAAAACTGCTCTGTTGCACTATGTTTACTTGAACACCAACATTATTACCAACTATCTTTCTTGTAGTTTGTTGTACATTAACAAAAGCTTCTGTTGTAAGTTCTCCTGTAACAGAAACTAATTTGTGGCCACCCATAACTTCTATAGCAGCACGGGTATTCTTATCCTGTTCTAAACAAACATCCAGAATTAAATCTGCGATTCTGTCACATAACTTATCAGGATGTCCAGGACTAACAAATTCTGCAGTTCTTAACATGTTATTCTCCAATATGTTTGTATTTCAGGATAGATTCGGTTTGAATTGCAGCATAATTAATATAACTTAATTAGCACTTTGGTTCACACGAAAAGTGTCGGCAGTTGCAATCAGCAAATCAATCTACCATGTAGAAGTGACATAAAAACTATTTCTGTTATTCTGTCAATGAATAAATATTACTCGAGTCTAACAGTTGCTCTTTCTACACAAGTTCCTTGACATCTTAACAATCAAAAATCAAGTAGCACCATAACTGGTTCACAGAAGTGCTAAGATGGAATTCGGTGGAAAACCGAGACAGCCCCCGCTACTGTAAATAGGAACGAAAAAGCAATGACCACCCTCATAAGAGGGGAAGGTGCTCAAGTAGGTAGCCTATAAGTCAGGAAACATGCCAGATATAATAATTATAATATAACTTTCGGGTGGAAGGTTAGATTTATTACAAGTGTAATACAATCTATTGTTTTCATTCGGAGAAGTAAGGAGTTTTTACTATGTGTAGTACTTTTCGCTTTTCTGGATTTAAGAAATCCAAATTATTAATAGTGTTCCTATTATTTGTTGTTAGTTCACTATTCTCATTCACATTTGAGGATGTTGATTTCTGGGCTGGTCAAGGCTCTTCTGAAGCTATTCTAGTAGTCGATTGGCAAGACGATCAACCTGCCCTAGTTTGGGGATACAAGTTTACTTATATGACATCTGGAGCAGATATGCTTAATGCTATTGCAGAATTAGATGAAAGACTAACTTTTAACGGTTCAAGCTTTGTTAATGATTTAATTTATACTGTCGATGAAGTTCAAGAGCATTCTGGTTTACATGGAGAGCCAAATTACTGGAGTTTGCATCAATCAACTGTTGAAGGTGATTCTTTAGATTGGTCACACTTTGGAGGACTGACCTTTACTATCCAAGATGGGCAAGCTTTGGGCTGTTCTTATGGTACAGAAGATCCTACTAATGATTATAATAATTTTGAAATTGTTTCTGTAGCAACTACAACACCTGACGAACCTAGCTTTGAAGATATAGAATATTGGGTTGGAGAAGGCGACAACGAAGCCGCTTTAGTAATAGACTGGTTTGATGGCATTGAACCACGTTCTCTAATTTGGGGATATCGTTGGGATGGAGATGCTAATGGTTTAGATATGATACAAGCAATCGCTAATGCTGACCAGCGTCTTTCAGGTGACTTCGATGCTATGGTTTCTGAAGTTCAATATGATTTAAATAATGATGGTTCTATTGATGATTCTGACCATGATATGGGAATGAATGATTACCCTACTGGTTACTGGAGCTATTTCTTGAAAGAAGCTTCAACAGAAGATTGGTCTTATTCTAGCACAGGTATTGCTGGAAGAACTTTAACTGACGGTTGTTGGGATGGATGGGTTTTTGTACAAGATTGGTCAATTACTGAATTCCCTTATCCAGCTGTTCCAGCTCAAGCTCCTGTAGAAGAACCTGAGTATCCTATTGAATTCTGGGATGTGACTTATAGAATAGGTCAAGGAACAGACTTAGCTCTTTTTGTTGTTGACTGGAATGACGAGACTGAGACTCCTTCTTTAGCTTGGGGATATTATTTCAATGAAGAAGATAATGTAACAGTTGCCTCCATGATGAATCAAATTGCAGAAGCTGATGGAAGATTAGATATTGATGTAAACAGTATGCTTAACGAAATCACGTACACTGTTGATGAGACTGTTCAACATACTTCTGTAGACGGAGGAGATTGGTGGTCAACGTGGACCTGGTCAGAAGATGATGGTTGGGCTATGAATGGTGGAGTTTCTACTAGAGTTTCGACAAGTCACATTTATGGTTGTTCTTATGGTTTTACACCAGCTGCTACCCAACCAGATAATCCTATTGCCGTTGATGAATATGTGGATACTAGCACAGGTCCTTCTGCTTGTGGTGATACATATTACATAAGAAATGATATTGCTTATCAACTACATATATTATACAATGATTATGATAATGGTAATCTTGATGGTCAATCATTAGAAGTTACAAGCCAACCACAACATGGAACAGTAACTGCTGATGAAGATGGAATTGTTGAATACCTTGCAAATGAAGGCTATGAAGGAAGCGATTCATTCATGTACACTGTTTGTGACGAGGACGGTCTAGTATCTAATGAAGTTCCTGTAATATTGAATCTTTATCCAGCCTTTACTGGTGGTGCTGATATTGAAGGAAACCTTGCAATTGTTAATGATTCAGAAGAGATATTAGCTTGGGCAACTGGAATTGAACTTGTAAGAGGTCCTCAATTTATAGCAGATGAAGACTCTCCTCTAGCCTCCTATGGTTCAGAAGATGATGCCCTTGGCTATGCAGAAGGAAACTCAACAGATGTTGTCTCTCTAGGAGATGGGGGTATTGCTACTTTAAGCTTCGAGACAGCAATAGCTGATGGACAAGGTCCAGACTTTGCAGTATTTGAAAATGCTTTCATGGACACAACATTAGAACTAGCTTTTGTGGAAGTATCTTCTAATGGTTATGATTGGGTTAGATTCCCAGCAACATCTTATACTCAGAACGAAATCCAGTTAAACAATGATGGCAGTATTGATTGCAAATCAATCAATAATCTTGCAGGTAAATATAGACAAGGCTTTGGCACTCCCTTTGATTTAGCTCAATTAGAAGGTGCATCAGGCTTAGATTTAAATAGTGTGTCTTATGTGAGAGTTATTGATGTTATAGGTTCTATTAGTGACACTCATAGTACATTAGATTGTAACGACAATATCATTAATGACCCCTTCCCTACTAACTTCGAATCTTCTGGCTTTGATTTAGATGGTGTAGCTGTTCTTAATGATGCTAATTCAGTTGCAATTGCAGCTAGTGATAGTCCGAGTGTTAACACAACAGAATTATTGGGTGCTTATCCAAACCCATTTAACCCTGAAACAACAATTAGTTTCAATCTTGCAGATAGTGAGAAGTGTAGCTTAAGAGTCTATAACTTGAAAGGACAGCTTGTTAAAACTTTGGTTAAAGGACAATTGTCTAAAGGTGCTCATGCAGTAACCTGGAAAGGGCAAGACGAAAGCAACAAGTCAGTTGCTTCAGGCCTTTATTTCTATAAACTAACCACTGCATCTAAAACTTGTACTAAGAAGATGACACTTCAAAAATAGAATTAAGATTCAACAGAATATTATTATAGATAACGAGAGTAGGCAATTTTACCTGCTCTCTTTTTTGTTAATTTATAATACTATTAGATGAGTAGAATATTTTTAATTTGTTAAGACATTCATAATTCTTGACAATATTTGTTAAGAATTTAAATTTTAAAAACACATATTCATTATTGAATTGGTGGGAGTTGAATATTATCTTAGATTTAAGGTAGAAATGGAGTATATGTGAAAACTAAAAAGAATCTCATTAAAGTTATATTGAGAGCAAGATATAAAAAGAAAATTAGTTCATTTAAGTCTAAAGTAGACTTTGAAATTGATAAGAAGAACTATATCATCAAAACCGCTAGTACACCTGAGGAATTGGAACAGGTGTTAACTCTTAGACATCAAGTATTCCTTGAAGAGCTTTTGCATAAGAAAAGAGTGATTGAAGTAGATTTCGATAAGTTCGATTTGCTATGCGATCATTTGATGATTATTAATAAGGTAGATAATAATCTTATAGGAACCTACAGACTTAACTGCTCTAAGTTCAATAACTGTTTTTATTCAGCTACTGAGTTCAATATCAACACAATTCTACAGCTTCCTGGAGATAAAGTAGAGTTAGGTAGAGCTTGTGTTCATCCTGAATATCGTAATGGTATGACTATCGCTCTTCTCTGGAAGGGTCTTTCTCAGTATATGAATATTTCAGGCTCTAGGTTCTTCTTTGGTTGTTCAAGTATCAAGAACATGAATTACATGGAAATCCTTAAAATCTACCAAACGCTTGAAGTTCATGGCCATTTGGTTCACCTACCAGGAGTTAAACCTGTCGGTAAGTTTAAATCAAGAAGTCTTAAGAAACTTATAAAATCTAATAATAGTCTTCCTGAAACTAATGAAAAAGAACTAATGTCTGCACTTCCTCCATTATTAAAGAGCTATATCAAAGCTGGGGCTAAGATTATTGGACGCCCTGCTTTAGATAAAGATTTTAGATGTTTTGACTTTTTAACCCTGCTTGACTTTATAAATGTCGACCAAAAATATAGAGATAAATACAAAAAATGATAGTTAATAAAATTATTGGTACCATTTGGTACTTCTTTATGTTCTTCGTAAAAGGATTTGGAATAAACATATTTGTTAGAGATAAGAATAGAAGGCACTCTTTACACTCTTTAAATACATCACATGCCTGCAATAGATTAACAAGGTTGTTAGGAATAGATATTCATTTAACTAATACTGAAGCATGGGATAAACTTAACTTGCATAATTATTTAGTGGTATCTAATCACGTTTCTTATCTTGATATAGCTGTTTTAACTACAATCAACCCTTTCCTATTTATTACTTCTAACGAGATGAAGAATACTCCTTTCTTAGGTAAGGTAACTGAGTTAGGTGGAAGTCTTTATACAGACAGAAAGAAGTTCACAGGAATCAAGGGAGAGATTAATAACTTTGCTAACTATCTTCGAGATGGCTTCAATGTTGTTCTATTCCCAGAAGCTACCTCTACAGATGGTAAGGAATTAAGAAAGTTCAAGAAGTCGCTTTATCAAGTCGCTATTGAGGCTAATAAAGCTATTTTACCAATCTGCATAAAGTACACTCATTGCAACGGTAAACCAATTGATGATACTAATAGAGACAATCTTTTCTGGTATGGTGACATGGGCTTTTTACCACACTTTTGGAGACTGCTTAATATTAAGAATGCACAAGTTGAAATTACAATACTTGATGAAGTTCAAGTAGGTCCTGATTCTGATAGAAGAGAACTATGTGATACGACTTATCTAATGATTCATGATAAGTATCACACCTATAAATATCTATAAACTAAAAATAACATTATAAGCTTTATTTAACCACCATTTCTATGGTGGTTTTTGTTTTATCTAAGAATAGTAATTGACAAGTCCAGCAATTCAATCAATATTGACCAGTCAGTTCTACAATAGGAGTTAAAATAATGATTGATAAACGTTTACTAATATTAAATTCTTTAGACAGCATAATCAATACTAAGAGATATCATGAAGTAAAGATAGATGATATTGCAAAGAAGTGTAAAATAGGAAAAGGTACAGTTTATACATATTTTAAAAGCAAAGAAGAAATGTTCTTTGAGCTTGTAATACACGGCATTGAATCACAGATTACTGAAATGGAAAAGATTTATAATTCTGAATTAACAGCAAAACAGAAGCTTGTTAGAGTTGCAGAGAAGTTAAGCATTTACTTCTGCAAAAGACATGGTGCAACTAGAATTATGCACCAGTTAGAACACCGTCAAAAGTTTCTTACAAAGGAAAGAAAGGATAAACTATTATCTACTAGAATTAGAATGAGAAAAGGCATAGAACAAATCTTAGAAGATTGTATCCAAGAGCAAAGTATAAGCCATAATTATCAGTCTGGACAGCTAGCCCAACTCTTTATTCATACTTTGATTGGTAGAAGCCATTGGGATAAAGATATTGAAGCTATTCCTGTAGAGGATCTGATAAATATAATTTTCTTTCAAAGCAACCAAAAGGAATATACTTCATTATGAGAGACGACTTTATAAATAAGAACCCTTGGAGATTACTACTCAGTTACTCTATTCCAGCAGTAATTTCAACATCAGTTCAAGCTCTTTATAACATTGTAGATAGAATATATATTGGTAAAGGCTTAGGTTCTGATGCCCTAGCAGGTATTACTTTAACCTTCCCTATTTTCATTCTATCAATAGCCATCGGGGTACTACTAGGTAATGGCTCAGCCTCAATAATATCTATTAGATTAGGTCAAGGGAGAAAAGAAGATGCTGAAAGGTCTTTAGGTAACACCTTTGGTTTATATTTCATAGGTGGAATCATAATATCAACAATAATGCTTACTTTCTTAAAACCAATTCTTTATCTAGTTGGGGCGACTGAAAATACTTTCCCTTATGCTTTTAATTATTTAATATGGTTTTTGCCCTTTATGACTAGTGATTTCTTGGCTATGGGAACTAATGGTTCAATTAGAAGTGAAGGTAATCCTAAACTAGCCATGAAGATAGCTATTATCGGGACTATCCTAAATATTCTTCTAGACCCAATTTTCTTATTCGTATTTAATATGGGAGTTCAGGGAGTTGCCATTGCAACATCTATTTCTAGAATTGTAACAATGTTGATGGTTGTTTGGCACTTTACAGAGAGTAAAAGCCGACATCTCACCCTTTATAAAAAGAATCTCTTCCCCCATTGGGCAACAATAAAACCCATGTTGGCTATTGGATTAAGTCCATTTACAATGAACTTAGCAACAACTTTTGTTGCAGTATTTCTTAATAGGGCTTTACTTGATAATGGCGGAAGTATAGCTATAGGAGCTCTTGGTGCTATTCAAAGCATATTCGTAATGTTTGAGACTCCTCTTAGGGGTTTAATGATGGGTTCTCAGCCTGTAATTGGCTTTAATTATGGGGCTAATAAGCACGATAGAGTAATTAAACTGCTTAAGGCATCATACACCTACTCATTAATTATTTCCCTATCAGGTTTAGTAATATCAATACTATTTGGTTCGTCCTTAGTTGCTATGTTTAGTAAAGGAGATAAGCAACTTATTGAAATTGGTACATCTGGTCTAAGAATATTCGTCAGTCTTCTACCTTTAGTAGGAATTCACATGATGTCTGCAATGTATTACCAGGCTATTGGTAAAGCTAAGCAAGCAATATTCTTAAATCTTGCAAGAAAACTAATATTCTTCCTACCGGCTTTGATTATCCTTCCAAGATTCTTCGGATTAGATGGTGTTTGGGCAGCAACACCTGTGGCAGATGGAATAGCAGCCTTAATAGCAATTGGAATGATATACTTAGAGTTAAAGAGATACAATAGCAGTGACCAACTAGTATTAGAGAGTGCTTAAATCCTCCTACTCATTATAAATAAAGAGAGTGTTAGTATTTTAACACTCTCTTTTATATTAAGACTAATTATCTTTATTTTTTTATTGGATATCTTATCTGCAATAAGTATTAACTCTCTCTTCGAAAAGAGTCATTTGACTGTGTAGTTTATCCTCTGAATAATCTTCAGGAGCGAATATAATTAACATAGTATTCTTTGTTTCTTTAGTTACAGAAGTTCTAATAGAATCTGTAATAGGAGAACCATAAGCTCCCTTTTCATCACAGATAACAAACTTATTATCCCAACAGATCTCTCGGTTATTGATAGCTAGATATTTATCCTCTTTGCTACCGATTTTTATAAGAGTATCTCCAATTATCTTATCTGCATCATAAACACAGATAGGTAGTAAGAATTCTAAAGAACACCAATTTGCCACATCAACTAGATTATTAATGTGATACAAATCCTTTTGTTTCATTGCTCTTCTTAACAAGGCTTCAGAAGATGGTCTTCTTTTAGTAGGGTCTATGCCTATTGCACGAAAGAATTTCCTAGCATTTTGAATATCTGCGATATCTCCAATACTTATTTCTTTATATCTTTCATAGTATTGCTGAGCTAGGTCAACAATTTTCTTATATGCTAGATTAGAATCATTAATTTTAACATCTAATATCTTTCTAGCAATAACTTTTATTGGAAGAGATTTATCTAACTTAATCATGATTGAAATAAACTAGGAAAAAATCGTTCAGCAGCTAAGAATATATAATGAGAACTTACACCTGCTAAAAATCCACCTATAGTATGTGAGATTAGAGCTTTTGAAGTTAGGTTTCTGTAGCCTAAAGTATCTAACATAGCTGTATGAGTGCTTAGATAACCACTCCAACACATACCCATAGAAGTAAATACTGCTATTTCATTGTTATGAACAATACCTTGTTCAATAAAGGTTGGAACTAATGATAATGAGCCACCAACTGAACCAAGTGCAGTAATAGGAAAAGCAATAGCTTCAGCATGTTCAAAACCAAAGAAAAACTCAAAGAACCAGCCAACTTTATTTGCTAAGTAAGGTATTACAGGAACGCCTTCATAAGCTGCTCCAGTATAAGAACCATTTCCATCAAGAGTTAGCATCATAACTGCTGTTGAAATGATTAAAACTCCAGGAATAACAGCAAGACCCAAATCTACTCCAGCCTTTCCCCCATCTAAGATAGAGTTTAAGAATCGCATTGAAATGTTACCTTCAGATTTAAGAACAACTCTTTCTTCTGGTGTAGACTCAATGTTTCTGGGAATTGTATGGAATTCTTTCTTAATCATACTTTGCATCAACCTTGTAGAAATAATTGACCCAATAATCGCACCAATTAATCCTATAACAGCTGCTGAGAAAAAGCCTTTACCAATCATAAAACTCAATACAATTAAACCCATTCCAAAAGATGTCCCAAAGTTAGTTAAAGAAATCAACTCATACTTTTTGAAATAAGTGTTAAAGTTCTTATCTTTAGCAAGACTTATTACAGCTGGATTGTCCGAAAAGAAGGTCATTAATGCACCCAAAGATGCAACACCAGGCAAGTTATATATCGGTCGCATTAAAGGAGCTAATAAACCTTCTAAAAGCCTTACAACACCAAATTCAATCATAAGCTGTCCTAAAGCAGACGACAACACTGTAATCGCCATAATATAAAAGACTGTATTAAGCAACAAATCATGAGCAGTATTCATCATTGTACTAATCATGTTGTTGGTTCCCATAGCAAAACCTAGAGTACCAAATATTAAAAAAAAGATAACTAAGAAGATTATCGCTTCCAGTCTTCTACTATTAAGGTATTTCACATTCTCTCCAAAAATTATTTTTAAAGCAAAAAAAATATATCGTGATTTTTATGTCAAATAAAATAAATAGCTTCTTTTATACAGGCTCTAATTATCTAATTGTCAGAAACTTATAGTATTTTTACTTTTAATATCTAAAACCCTAAACATATAAATTTCTAAAGTCTTAAACATCTCAACATCTTAACACTTAAACATTCTTATCAATTTAATCTAGACGAACGTCCGTTCGACTCTACAGTTTGCGTAAGCATGAACCTTGTTCAACCTATCGGTGGATGCTTACACTCCCATTTCTGAGACGTTTTTCCAAACGTCTCTACAAATTCACTTATAACTACGTTCTAAGTGAAGCCAACTCGGAGGCTGGCGATCCCAGTATGTCCTAACTACTCATTCTAACTCCATCCTTACTGGCCTCCTTGAAAAATCGGCCTTTTTTCAAGGGGACAAGTAAGGCTACCCTATATAACAACACAATAAGGCTGTTTCAGGATAAAATATTAAGCAATAAAAAAAAGAGCCCAGATTACTCTAGGCTCTATAATTTATACTTAATGAAATAGGGTTACTATTTCATAAGAATCATTTTCTTAGTTTTACTAAATTTACCAGATCTCATTTTGTAGAAATAAACACCTGAAGCAACGTTTCTGTTGTTGTCATTTTGGCCATTCCAAACAACAGTGTGGTTACCTTGTGATTTTACATCATTAACAAGAGTCTTAACTTTTTGTCCTAAGATATTATAAACATCGATAGAAACTTTACCAGCTTTTTCAACAGAGTAACTAATAGTAGTTTCAGGGTTGAATGGGTTAGGGTAGTTACTATTTAAGTTTGTAGTATAGATAGGTGCTTGGTCTCCTGTGTTAGGTGTTCCATTTGGAGCTACAACAGTAAGATCATCAACCATGAAGATAAATGCATCATTAGATACACATTGGATTGCGATTCTGATTGAAGAATTTGCATAAGCAGATAAGTCATAGCTAAATGAAGTCCAGTTAAGAGGAGCTTCTGTATAAGTAGCACCTGAGATTGAAGTGAAGTCATCAGGGTTAGTTGAACCGTCAGAAACTAGAACATTAAATCTTTCTGCACCGTAATCAGTTGTTTGTGATTTAGCCATAAAGCTGAATGTACCAGCGTCAGCTAGTTCAATAACAGGAGTCATCATCCAATCATCATTTTGAGTTGAAGGAGACATAGCAGCAAAACAAGCAGCATATTTATCACCTGAGTTAGGAGTGAAAGAATCACCTTCGATTGCAGGTTCAGTTGAACTTGGATTAAATACGATATAAGACATCATTTCACCTGTGTGAGGGAATGTAGTGCCTTGGAAACCATAAGTTGCATTTAAGTCATTATCAACTAAAGTTAATGATCCCATTTCAAGAGAGAAATCATCAAAGCTTTCAAAGTCAACACTAAGTAATGCATCACCTGAAACAACATTAACTGTTGCAGATACTGTGTTAGAAGCTTCAGATTCTTGAGTATCATACATTGCAGTTACATAGTATTCGTAAGTACCGTTTTCTAGGTCTGCATCTGTATAAGTAAGAGTTGTAGCATCAACTTCAGCAATATTAACACCATCTTTATAGATAACATAAGCTGTTACGTCTCTAGTAACAAGAGATGCTTTAGCAACTGATGTCATAGGGATATAAGAAGCTTCGTTAGCGTCTCTTTTTAATGATTGATTACTTGTAGCAACAACATTATTTACTGAAGGAGCGTTAACAGCTTTGCTTACAGCAGTAACTTCTGAAGAACGTAATGCTCTTCCACCAATATTTACATTATCAATAAATGTTGTATACCATAAACCTGCACCATCACCATCAACACATTGCCATGCGATTTTAACTGATTGACCAGCGTAAGCTGAAAGATCAATTGAGATAGGTGTATCATAATGGTTGTCAGCTTCTGGAAGATCTGTTGCATTCCATAAAGCAGTCCATGTTGAACCAGCATCAGTAGAAATTTTCACAAAATAGTTATCACCATAAGTAGAACCATTATGACCGTAGAAGTCAAATGTTAAGTTACCTTCAGGAGCAGTAAGTTCATTAGTAATTAACCATTCATCTTGTGCTGAGTAATCCCAACCACATTTAGCTTGGAAAGAACCTTCTGTAGGAACTACATCACCATCTGAGAATGATACAGTTTCAACTTGTTCCCAAGTAGCAGTTGTGTTAGTATTATTTATAGTCCAATCTGTAGGAGGGAAAGCATTTTCAAAGCTTTCAGTAGTACCTTCAGGAATTTCAGTTCCAGGAGCTAACCAGTTAAGAGTAACATCAGCTTCATTCACTGAAGCAGTTAAGTTAACAGGAGCATCAACTTCGATTGGATCTACTTCTACTGTAGCAGTAGCTACGTTAGAAGCAGGAGATGTACCTTCATCATAAACAGCTTTAACAGTGTATTCATAAGTACCATCAGCTAAGTCAGCATCTATATATGTTAATGCTGTAACAGTTGTAACAAGAGCATTGTCACGATAGATTTCGTAACCTGTAAGGTCTCTAGTTCTTCTAGCAGTAGAAATTATCACGTTATCGATTAAAGTAGTAGAAGCTAAACCTGTAGTTTGAGCACAGTGCCAAGCAACTTTAACATCACCAGTATAAGCAGATAAGTCAATAGTTACAGGAGCAGTGTAATCATAAGTTTCATCAGCAACAGGGTGCCATACTTCAGTCCATGTAGTACCATTATCTGTAGATACTTTAACTTTATAGTTTTCAACATCAGCAGGATCATAACCACCGTGTAAGTCGAATGACAATGTAACTGGGTTACTGATTGCAGGTGTGATTAACCATTCATCTTGAGCACCAGACTCTACATAATCTAAACAAGCTTGGTGTGTACCATCAGTTGGTTCTGTAATTAGGATACCCATGCCCATAAGATCATAGTTTTCAATTTGTTCCCAAGTTGTTTCATTTGTGCTATTAACTTCCCAACCAGCAGGAGGGAATTCACCTTCGAAGCTTTCTGTAAGTCCAGCTGGTTCATCACCACCTGTAACAGGAGCTTCCCAAGTAAGAGTTACATTAGCACCGTCAACAACAGCAGCTAAGTTAGTTGGAGCAGCAAGCTCATTTCCACCAGTAACAACAGTAGCTGTAGCAACGTTAGAAGCAGCAGAAGTACCTTCAGCATAAACAGCTTTTACTGTGTATTCGTAAGTACCATCAGCTAAGTCAGCATCTGTATAAGTTAATTCAGTAACAGTAGCTAAGTCAGCACCATCTTTGAATAAGTTATATTCAGTAACAGTATATTCATCAGAAACAGGAGCTGTCCATGTAAGAACAACATCACTTTCATTAACTGTAGCAGCTAAATCAGTAACAACAGGTAATGGAGTAACAGCTGAACCGAAAGTAAATACTGTGTTAGGGATGAATGCTTTCAAAACACCATCAACGGGAGCAAATGGATCAACATCAGTGTTATCAACTGATTTCACTAATGATGAGTTAACTTCAGAAGCGTAAGCGAAGAATTCATCAGCACTTAATGAGTAACCATCAGTGTTTTCATCAAAAGCAACAACTAAGTTAGATGAACCATTATATTCGAATGGTGTATCTAAAGTAACATTAACCCAGCCTTCAGCTGCAGGTGCAGTAAAAGTACCACTATATGAAAGAGTTAAACTGTTTGCATCAATCCAACTTGATGCTTCAGCGAACTCATTAAGATCAGTTGTACCGATATAGATATCGATTTCAGGAGCTAAAGCTGAGTTACCATTATATTGGTAAGCGATAGCTTCAATAGTTCCAGCTGTACCGATTTGATCTGCTGGATAAATAACTTGTGAGTAGTTATAATCAAAGAATGGGTCCATAGGAAGTTTAGTGTCAACGTCTTGGCCTAAACCTGTTAAAACACTACCTTCACCTGGTTGTGTAGCAAATGAGAATACTTCTGAATCTACAGCATAGTTATCATCATTCTTAGCTACAACTTTCCAGAAGTAAGTTGATAAGTTATCAAGGTCTGCTACTTCATAAGTAGTAACATTTTGAGAATCAACAACTTTTGCAGATTCAACATTAGCTTCTACATCAGCTGCGTTATTAGAGAAATAAACATCAACATTAGTTGTGTTTTCATTAAGAGTCCATTCTAAAGAAGTAGCTAAACCATCAATAATTGTACCATTAACAGGAGCTGTTAAAGTAGCAGCAACTGGTTCATTAGCAGGAATTTCTTCAAATAATACATTATCAATATAGATAGATCTATAAGTTCCATTAACACCATGTTTGAAAGCATATCTACTTTCACCAGCAGTTAATGCAACTGTATATTCAGCCCATTCGTTTGTGATATCAATAGTTTCAATTGCAGTAAATGTTGAAGCATCCGCTACATCACTAATAGTACCCAATATAATTTGGTTTCCATCAGCTGTTGAAGTAGTTTTTGCCATGAAGATAACTCTTGCATCTGTTCCATCTAATAATGGAGTAACTGCAAGAAGTTCAGCTTCTTCATCACCAACGTTGTATAATTTTACACCATTAGAAGATTCGTAACCAGCAGATGTACTTACACCAACTTCAGCACTTGTACTTGTACTGTTTTTAACTGATGCCCAACCTAAAGGTAATTGTGATGAAGCAACTTCTTCGAAGTCATAAGTCACAGGAAGAGTGATTTCACCAACTTCTGTAGTGAATGACCATACTGAAGATGTAGCTGTTAAATTAGAAACATTGTTATTCGCAACAACTTTCCAGAAGTATGTAGTAGCATATTCTAAGTTGAAGTCATAAGATTCAACTAATTGATCATCTACAACTTTTGCTGAAGCTTCGTTATTAACGACATCTTCTTCGTTTGCAGATAAGTAAACATCAACTGAAGTTGTATAATCATTATTTGTCCAAGTTAAAGAACCAGCAATAGCATTTTCTGCTGAGAAATTAACTGGTGTAGCTAATGAAGCAGCAACAGGTTCATTTTCTACAGTATATACTAATCTAGTATTAGGATGGAATGATTGAAGTGTACCAACTGCTTCAGGGAATGAAGAATCTTGGTATTTGTAAGCTGATCTGCTATTATCTGTAGCAGTCTTTTTAAACACTGGGTAACCAGAAGCATAACTTGCATCTCTGTTTTCCCATAAGATTTCAAGGTTTGAAGTACCATCATATTCAAATGGTGTGTCGAAAGTAACACCTTGCCAGCCTGAACCATCCCAAACTACATCACCTTCAAATACAAGTGTGTAATCATACATTTCAGGGAATGGGTAAGCAACAGTAACTGAATCAGTAGTAACTGCCTTTACATAAACTTTTTGTGTTAAAGATTGATAGTTATTACAGTCGTTTGAAACATCAAATTCGATACCACTAATTGAAAGTGATTGACCAATTTGATCAGCTGTAAGAACAAATGTAGACCAAGAATAATCATAGTAACCATAAAGTGGTACATAGTTAGTAGTTTCTGTACCGTCTCCGATTTCAACAAAAGCTGCAAATGATGACGTAATGGCCAAAAGAGCCATCATAAGCACAATAATTGTCTTTTTCATAACATGTTCTCCTTAATTAATTTTTAGGCATAAGCCTATTTTAGCATGTGGGTCAAACTTAGAGTTATCATTTACTGTGTCAACTACAAAGTGCTAACACAATTGACACCATGTAAAAAGTATTGATAAAACACACTTTATAAGCTACTACTTATTAGTGCATTTACTGTTCCATTAAGTATTGAAAACAACTGGATTGTTAAACCTAACCTACAGGATGCATAAGCAATATTCGTGAAACAAGAAAAGGCTGACACAAGGTCAGCCTTCTTTATTAATATTCGATTACAAATTAGAATGATACTATTTCATAAGAATCATTTTCTTAGTTGAAGAATACTTTCCTGATTTCATTCTGTAGAAGAATACACCAGAAGCAACATTCTTACCATTATCATTTTGACCATTCCAAACAACAGTATGGTTACCAGCTTCCATGTTATCATTTACAAGAGTTCTAACTTTTTGACCCTTAACATTGAAGATATCAATAGAAACAGGACCGTTTTCTTTTGTTGAGAAAGCGATAGTAGTTTCAGGGTTGAATGGGTTAGGATAGTTACCTTGTAACATTGAAACAGCAGGAACTTCGTTATTAACTGTAGGTGTTCCACCTGGTGCATTGATTGCAACATCATCAACCATGAAGATGAATGCATCATTAGATACACATTGGATTGCTAATCTGATTGAAGAGTTAGCATAAGCTGATAAGTCATAAGAGAAGTTAGTCCAAGCAAGTGGAGCTTCAGTATATGTTACACCAGAGATTGAAGTAAAGTCGTCTGGATTAGTTGAACCGTCAGAAACAAGAACGTTAAATCTTTCTGCACCGTAATCATGAGTATATGATTTAGCCATAAAGCTGAATGAACCACCAGCAGCTAGTTCGATAACTGGAGTCATCATCCAATCATCGTTTTGAGTTGAAGGAGACATAGCAGCAAAACAAGCAGCATACTTTTCACCAGTGTTAGCTAAGAAAGCTGCATCATCAAGTACTGGAGTAGTTGAGTTTGGATTAAATACTATATAAGCCATCATAGCACCTGTATTAGGGAAAGTAGTACCTTGGAAGCCATAAGTAGCATTTAAGTCATTATCAACTAGAGTCCATGGTGCCATTTCAAGTGCAAAGTCATCATAAGATTCGAATGAATCTTGCAATATGTATTCTGCGTTAGCAATAGTTGCTGAAGCTGTATTAGAAGCTTCAGATTCTTCTGCTCCATACATTGCAGTTACATAGTATTCATAAGTACCTTCAGCAAGGTCAGCATCTGTATAAGTTAATGTAGAAGCATCAACGTCCATTAAGAATGTACCATCTTTATAGATTTTGTATCCAGTTAATTCTCTATCGATACGAGTAGTTTCAACTTTTTTAACTTTACTTACTGAAATTAATTTAGTTCCAGGAATTCTGATTTCGTTTCTTCCATCACTCATAACTACGTTATCGATGAAAGTAGTCCACCAAAGACCTTGACCATCGCCATCTACACATTGCCATGCAACATTGATAGTTTCAGAAGCATAAGCTGATAGGTCGATAGTTATTGGAGTATCAAAGTGGTTAGCACCTTCAGGTTCATCAGAAGCATTCCAGAGTGCAGTCCAGTTGTTTCCACCATCAGTAGAAACTTTCACATAATAATTATCGCCTTCAGTAGAACCATATTGACCGTAGAAGTCAAATGTCATTGAAGAAACATTAGCAACAGCAGGAGTAATTAACCATTCATCTTGAGCTGAGTAATCCCAACCACACATAGCTTGGTAAGTACCGTCAGTAGGCACAACATCACCATCAGTGAATGTTACAGTTTCAACTTGTTCCCAAGTTTTTGTAGTATTAGTTTGAACGTTAGTCCAATCTGTTGGAGGGAATTCACCTTCGAAGCTTTCAGCACTTGGATCTGATGGTTGAGCTGGAGCAGACCAGTTAAGAACAATATCATCATCCATAGCAGCAGCAGTTAAGTTTGCAGGAGGAAGAATTTCTTCTTCTTCAGCTAAAGTAACAGTAGCAGTGTTTGAAGGTTCAGCGTTTGCTTCAGTATATGTAGCAATCACATAATATTCATAAGTACCATATTCAAGACCAGCATCAGTGTATGTAAGAACATCAGCACCAACAGTAGTTAACATAGCACCATCTTTATATATTTCATAACCAGTTAAATCTCTTGTATAAGCAGATGCATATTCCATTCTAAGTTGTGATTGGAATCTAGATACGAATCTTCTTTCAGCAGGAGCATCCCAGTTAAGTTCAACATCCATTTCATTAACAACTTCAGCTGTTAAGTTTTGAGCTGGGTTATAAACTGGAGGAGCTGTATCAATAACTACAGATACAAGGTTTGTAGGGTTAGATTCATCTGTTCCATAAAGAGCAGTAACTTTATATTCATAAGAACCGTCATTAAGGTCAGCATCAACATAAGTTGTATCAGCTGCGCCCATAACTGAAGTAATTATTGTACTATTTCTATAAATATTGTATCCAGTAATTTCTATTGGATCTCTATACATAACTCTTCCACCACCAATCATACCTTGGATTGAGAAGTTTCTGTCATATACTGCACCAAGTGTTGAAGCTGAGCCCCATGCGTTCATATACATGTAGATGTCACCTTTACCAGCTACAGCAGGACCAGCGTCCATACCAATAGGGTAACCGTTAGGAGTATCTGCATGAATACCAATCCATAATTCTTGAGAAGCATCAATTGTTAAAGGAGTAGCCATTTCAAGAATATTCCATTCATTAATAGCAATACCTTCAGCAGCTTGTGTAAATACTTCTGTACCTGGATTGAAAGTAGTTCCATCAGAAGAACCACCAGTCCATACTTTTACAGTATAAGTAGCATCAGCAACTCTAGGGAAGAATCTAACTTTAGAAAGCATAGAACCATCATAAGAAGCTAAATCATCAGTATCGAATCTGATAGCACCAACAAGTTCAGCAGCTGAGCCAATACCGAAACCATCATTATTAACGCCATCACCATAATACATCCATGTACCTTCATCTTCAGGAAGGATAGGCATATTCCATGATAAATTAACATTAACATCATCAACTACTTCTGCCATTAAGTTAGATGGAGCAGGGAATTCTTCAACCACTTCATCACCAAAGTTAAAGATAACATTAGGAATAGCAGCTTTCAATATTCCAGTTGGAGGATCCATTGGATCAGGATTATTTGAGTCACTTCTAAAAGTAATTGATTTACCATTAGCAGCTTCTGAACAGTAGAATTCATCTGAGCTTGAGTGATAACCTGCTGTATTTTCTTCAACAGCAACTAATAAGTTTTGAGTATTATCATAATTAAAAGGTGTATCTAGTTCAATTTGCACCCAGCCATCAACAGCTTCTACTGATAATGCACCTTCATAAACAAGAGTTAACTGGTCATAAGCTACCCAGCTTTCAGTTGTTTCAAAAGTATCAATTTCAGTAGTGGCCATATAAACAGCTATTGTATCAGGACCCCAAGCAGAATTACCATTATAATGCCATGCTAAACTTGTGATAGCACCATTAGTATTGATATCTTCTTGGTTATAAATTGATTGTGAATATGTGAAGCCATAAAATGGTTCGATTGGTAAACTTTGGTTAGTTAATTCACCATAACCAACTTGTACAGTACCTTCAGGAAGAACTGTAGAGAAAGAAGATATTGGTGAAGCTACTTCAAAGTCTGCAGAAGATCTAGAAACAACTTTCCAATAATAGTTTGTCCATTCTTCTAATGAAGCAGAATAAGTTGTAACATTTTGATTATCAACAACCATTGCAGAAGCATCCATTGTGTTAACCATTTCATAATCAGATGATAAGTATACATCAACAGCAACTGTATTTTCACCCATTTCCCATGAAAGATCTGTAGCAAGAGCAACATCAGTTGCACCATCAATAGGAGCAATCATTGTTACAGGAGTAGGTTCATCAGCAACTGCATAACCTAATCTAGTATTAGGATAATACATAACGTTTGTTCCATCAATAGCAGGGAAATCATTATCAGCATATTTGTAAGCTGCAACGTTAGTTTCAACATCTGTTTTTAAAACGTTAGGGTAACCTGTTGAATAAGATCCATCTCTGTTTTCCCAAACGATTTGAAGATTAGATGTACCGTCATAAGCAAATGGAGTATCAAAGAATACACCTTGCCATCCACCACCATTATATGTGATTGAACCATCAAATACTAATGTGAAGCCATTAGTTTCTGGTGCTGGATATGCTACAGCAACTTCAGTTTCTGTAACTAATTTTAAATATAATTTTTGATCAACCATTTCATAGTTAGCAGGAGTATTTCCTACATTGAATTGAATTTGATTAATTTCAATTGCGTCTCCGATTTGATCAGAGGTTAAGATATAGTTTGACCAACTATTGTCATAATATCCATAAGATGGGAAATAGTTAGTTGTGGTAGTACCATCTCCAATTTCCACAAATAGTGAAAACATAGATGTAAAAACAAAAAGCAAAGCTAAAATAGTTAGCGTTTTCTTTTTCATTTGTAATTCTCCTTTTTCTGTGTTAAATTCTCTCATATTTAGTTAAATCTTATTATTTAATCTAATCACTTTTTTCAAATTTACATTTTTCAAGAATTTTTGTCAAATAAAAATTGTTCATATATATAAAGAATATTAACCAAGTCATCTCATATCATATTTAATTTATAAAAAATACTCTTTTATCGAATATAATTTGAAGTTCTGTAATTTTATAATTGGTTTTAAGTATACTTTAGTTACACTATCTACACTTCGTATACATATTTATTTTATGTAGACAATTCTTACTGATAGATATTGACTTGTATTTAACTTTTGAGGATTACTATATAGTCATTTTAATATTGTTAAATATCTGATTATTAGTTTTTTATGAATATAAAAAAAGGGGATTCCCATGTTTAAAATACCACCACACTATTTCAAACACAGTAAATCCCACACTAAGCACATTTGAGAGAATTTAGCATCCGGGGAGAATGCTAATTGTAGTTTGGAGTGACAAACTCACAAAACTTCTTCTATGTATTGCAAATATCGTTCCAAACCATTTCGATATTTTTATTTCAAATGTGTTTTTAGTCATCCTTTTTACTAAATTTTCTTAGACTTTTTGAAAATTATTTCTTGTGTTTTCATTTAAAATATTCAATTTTCAAGTATTTTTTTTAATCTTTTTTTCTTTAGCAAAGTGTGAAACTCTGCTTCTCTAGAGGTTAATCCTACACATGCCTCACTATTGAAATCATCGGCTCTGAAGAAATATGGACTTACAGGACACGACAAGGTTTTTGTGTAAGCATGAACTTCGTTCAACCTATCGGGGATGCTTACACTTCATTTTGAGAGACTTTTTTCCAAATGTCTCTACAAATTCACTTATCACTACGTTCTAAGTGAAGCCAGCGCGGAGGCTGGCGATCCCAGTATGTCCACCATGTCACTAACTTCCAACTCTTAACTTCTAACTTCTAACTCCTAACTTACTGGTCTCCTTGAAAAATCGGCTTTTTTTCAAGGAGGCAAGTAAGGGTGTAGAGTGTTTCCAAAACCTCTCGAAAATGACTAAAAACTTCTAAAGGACAGATATATTAAAACATAATCAATTAATTGTTTGACAATTTGGCAATCAGAAGTTTTACTAATATTTTAGTCATTTAAATGCTATATTATACGATAAATAAGGATTTGCTATGAGTAACGCAGAAGAAATTATTAAGAAACTTGCTTTATGCCCACATCCATCTGAAGGGGGCTATTTTGCAAGAACATATACATCGGATATTTTAATTAATGAGCCTGAGTCAACTAATAAAAGAAGTATAGCTTCTGCAATATATTATCTATTAGCTCCTCAATCAGTATCTAGATTACATAGTCTAGAGCAAGATGAGATATGGCATTTTTATGCTGGTGATCCTGTTGAGGTGTTATTAATTAAAGAAGATGGATCTTGTGAGATATGCGTGTTTGGAAATGATATTCTAAATGGGCAAATTCCTCAATTAATAATTAAAAAAGGAACTATCTTTGGAGCCAGACTCATATCCGGTGGAAAATATGCTCTCTTTGGAGCAACTCTTTCTCCAGAGTTTTGTTATGAAGATTATCATGAGCCAAATATTGACCAAATTATAAGCAAATATCCTCAGCATAAAGACTTTATACTATCCATAATGAGAAAATAACAAGGAAGGATTTCTATGATTTTTAAGAATGTGAAGTTAAACAATCAAATAAAAAATATTACAGTAAAAGATGGCATTATCACAGCAATATGCGATAAGATAGATGAAAGTTCAGATAAGGTTCACGATTGCCAGAACATGACCATTTTACCATCTTTAGGCAATGCACATACTCACGCAGCAATGACATTGATGAGAGGCTATGCTGATGATATGGAATTATTTAAGTGGTTAAGTGAATATATATGGCCTTTAGAAAGTCTTTTAACTGAAGAAGATGTTTATTGGGGTGTTAGATTAGCTTGTTTAGAAATGATAAAGACTGGAACCACCTGCTTCAATGATATGTACTGGCACACAGATGCATGCATTAAAGCTGTTGAAGATGCAGGCATAAGAGCTGTGATTTCTCAAGTATTTTTAGACAATACAGACAATGACCTTTCTGATGCTCAAATCAAAGCTACTAAATCCTTCTTTAGGAAAAATACTGATTCTAACATGATTAAATATGCAATAGGTCCCCATGCTATTTATACAGTTTCCCAAAAATCTTTACAATGGATAGCCCAATATTCTAAAGAAAATGACAAACTTGTTCATATTCACTTAGCAGAAACAGAAAAAGAAGTAAGCGATTGCATAAAAGCGACTGGGATGACTCCTGTAAAGTATCTAGATTCTCTTAATTTCATAGACCATAATTCAATTCTTGCGCATGGTATCTGGCTTACAGAAGAGGAAATAAAAATTATTGCCGATAGAGGAGCAACAATAGTTCATAATCCAATTTCTAATTTAAAATTAGCTTCTGGTTTTATTAAATATCCTCTTTTAAAAAAATATGGTGTAAGAATTGCATTAGGTACTGATGGCTGTTCTTCCAATAATAATTTATCAATGCTTGAAGAGATGAAAATAGCCAGTTTAGTAACAAAACATTTAACTAAAGATCCAACTGCTTACAGTGCTAAGGATGTGTTTAATGATGCTACTCAAAGTGTTTATGAAGCTTTAAAAATTAATTCAGGTATAATTGAAGTTGGGAAAAATGCAGATTTTATGCTTCTAAAGAATAATAATTTCTTGCTAACACCTGGTTTTAACAGTCTTTCTGACTTAATTTATAGTGCTGATAGTTCTTCAATTGACACTCTTGTATGTAATGGAAAAATTGTCATGGGTAATGGTAAAGTAGAAGATGAAGATAAGATTATAAATAATGTAAAAAGAGTTGTTCAGCAGTTAATTGAAAGAAAGGGGATTTAATGGATATCAAGAAAAAAGCAAGTTTTGTATCAGCAATATTATTCTTTGCAATAATTATTGTTATTAATTACTTATGGCCATATATGAAAAAAAGACAAGATACTATTGACATATTTATCCTTGCAATTATTTCGAGCACAGTCTATTATTTTATAGCCTATTTTTTACTAAGATTTATAGAAAGAAGAAAAAATAAAAAGGAAAAACAATGAAAATTGCTTTAGCAGCAGACCATGGTGGCTTTGAGTTAAAAGAACATATCAAAAACTACTTGTCTGACAAATATGAATTAATTGATTTGGGGACCAACAGTAATGATTCTGTGAATTATCCAGATTACGGAATCAAGGCTGGGGAAGCAGTTATTAATAAAGAAGTTGACTGTGCAATAATATTTTGCGGAACTGGTATTGGAATTAGTATTGCAGCTAATAAGGTTGCAGGGATTCGTGCAGCTTTGTGTCACAATGTTGAATACGCAAAGTTATCTCGCCAACATAACAATGCAAATATTCTGTCACTTGGAGGAAGATTTACAAGTACAGAAGAAGCAGAAAAAATTGTTGATGCATGGATTAACACACCTTTCGAAGGTGGAAGACATCAAAATAGATTAAATATAATAAATGAATACGAGGTGAATTAATATGAAACACATCAAAAATTATGACCCTGAATTGTTCGAAGCAATGAACGATGAACTTGTAAGACAAACTGAGAACTTAGAGTTAATCGCTTCTGAAAACTTCACTTCAATGGCAGTTTTAGAAGCACAAGGTTCTGTATTAACAAACAAATATGCAGAAGGTTACCCTTACAGAGTTTCTAAGAAAACAGGAAAAAGAAGCTACAAATTATACGGAAGATATTACGGTGGTTGTGAAAACGTTGATAAAGTTGAAGAATTAGCAATTGAAAGAGCTAAAGAGCTTTTCGGTGCAGACCACGCTAACGTACAACCTCACTCAGGCTCACAAGCTAATATGGGTGCATACTTTGCTGTAATCAAACCTGGAGATACAATTCTTACACTTGAATTAGCTCATGGTGGTCACTTAACTCACGGTCACCCACTCTCATTCTCAGGTGAGTTATACAATGTAGTTCATTACACTGTTGACCCTAAAACTGAACAATTTGACTATGACCAAATAAGAGAACTAGCTTTAGAGCATAAACCTGCATTAATTCTTACAGGTGCTTCAGCTTATCCAAGAAAAATTGACTTTGCTAAATTCAGAGAAATCTGTGACGAAGTTGGGGCTAAATTCATGGTTGATATGGCTCACATTGCAGGGCTTGTTGCAGCAGGTGTACATGAAAATCCTGTACCTTATGCTGATATCGTAACAACTACTACCCATAAAACATTAAGAGGACCTAGAGCTGGGCTTATCTTATGTAAAGAAGAATATGCTGCTGCTGTTGATGGCCATGTATTCCCTGGAATCCAAGGTGGTCCACTTGAACACGTTATCGCAGCCAAAGCTGTTGCTTTTAAAGAAGCATTATCTGATGAATTCAAAACTTACCAAAAACAAGTTGTTGCTAACGCAGCTCGTTTAGCTGAAGAATTAGTTAAAAGAGGTTTCCGCTTAGTTTCTGGTGGTACTGATAATCACTTATTACTAATCGACCTTGGTAATAAGGATTCAGGCGGTCCTTCAGGTAAAAAAATGGAAGGTGCTCTTGATAAAGCTGGTATCACTGCAAATAAAAACACTATCCCATTTGATACTCGTTCCCCATTCGTAGCTTCTGGAATCAGAATTGGTACTCCTGCTATCACTACTAGAGGAATGAAAGAAGATGATATGGCTGTTGTTGCTGAATTCATCAAGCAAGTATTCGATAACTATGAAAATGAAGAAAAATTAGCTGAAATTAAAAAAGAAGTTAGAGAATTTACTACCAAATTCCCTCTCTACCCAGAATTATACTAGACATAAATAATATATTTAGTCAAAACACTAAAGAGACTGAGGATTATTCTTCAGTCTCTTCTTTTTATTTTAAAGTAATTTTACAAGACATCTAATCATGATATTTATATTATTTACTAATTATCTATTAATCCAATAAAATATTTCACAACACAATAGCCTATTATAAAAGCATCCCCACCATTATAGAAAGAAAAGACTTTAATAAGTCTTGACATATCGATATAAAATTATTTATTTGAACTATCGTTAGTTTTTTTGATATATACTAATCATAGTTATTAAATTTAATTGTTAAATGATTTATGATTTTTCCTTTCCATCAAGTGGATCTTAAGATTAAGACCCACTTAATTGAGATATTATTTCCTGATACATATAAAATCCCAAAACGGGGGCGTTTCCTGGCCCCCTTTCCTTTTTTCTAAATTACAAAATTCTTTCTATATTATCCAGAACCCTCTTCTAGTTTCTTCCTCCTAAACATCTTTTATCCCTCCAAGCCCTTTTATCAAATCTATAAATAAGTTGAGTAATAGCTTTTGGTCCACAGATATCTGGATGTTTTATCAATAAAATCATGAACCATCCACTAAGAATCACACCTTTAAAGACGCTACTCATTGAGATTGACCACCATACACCATTTAAACCCAATAAAGCAGCAGAAGATAGGAGCATAGCTCCAGGAACTCTTAAGCCAGTAAAGATAATGCTTACTGTTGATGGAGGAAGTGTTTTACCTAGTCCATTAAAAGCACCTTGAGAAGTAATCTCGATACACATGAAGAACTGAGATAAACCTAGAATCCTAAGATAATCGCCTCCCACAGCTAGAGCTTCAGGATCGTTAGGAATGAACAATTTAAACAATGGTTCAGCAAAGAAAATCAACAGAATTGAAGCAAAAACACCAATTGTCCCAGATAGGGCTAAAGTAGTAAAATAACCTTTAGAGATTCTATTCCACTTTTTAGCACCAAAGTTTTGTCCGACAAAAGAACTTAAGGCAGTAGAAAATCCGCTGGCTGTCATCCATGAGATTGCTTCTATTTGACTACCAACCTTCTGTACAGCAATAGGAATAGGACCCCACTGAGCAACAATCTTTGCTAAAAATGACGCAAATATGGTGAATAATCCACTTTGGAGACCTACTGGATAACCAAATTTAATTATTCTTTTCTGTATATCAAGTATGGGCTTCTTAAAGAAATGAAATTCCTCAAATGGAGCTTTCTTACTTCTAAATAAAGCTATAAAAAGAAGGGTTACTACTGCTTGTGAAAAAACAGTTGCATAACCAGCACCATCTGCACCGAGGTTAAACTTAAATATTAGCAATGGGTCAAGTACTATATTGATAACCAATCCAATGGAGTTAATATAAAAGGGTATCTTACTATTGCCCATTCCATTATAAATACCAGATAAGACAGGATTTATAAAAGTGAATATCATACCCCAGGAAACAATTTTCAGATAACTTATTGCATCTTCTATAACTTTAGGATTACCCAAATCAAAAAAAGCAATTAACTTAGTAGATAAGCTTATGAGTAAGATTGTGTATACAATGCTCATGACAATAGACAATTGGAGAGCATTACGTGCAAAATCCCTGGCTAGTAATCTGTCTTGTTTACCAATGGATTGAGCAACACCGACTTCAGCCCCCACTTTAGCGATAATAATAAAGGCAAAAGAGAACCAAATCAAGAAACCAGCTGTTCCAACCGAAGCTACAGAATTAGCCCCTACCCTGCCTAGCCACATCATATCAGTCATGTTGTAAGCCATCTGGATAAATGACTGCCCCATTATTGGCAAGGAAAGTAAGGTTATTGTCTTTAGTATCCCACCGTTAGTTAAATCTTTAGCACTACTCATGTGTTTGTTCTCTCTTTTCTTGATTTTAAGTAATATATCTATATAGATTATTTAATCTTTTAGTAAGCATTTATACGTCAATAAAAATATACTTAATAATTGTATTGCTAACCAGAAATATGTTCTATTTATGCAAATTTAATGTTCGTATAAATATAATTACTAAGGATAACTGACAAAAGATATTTTATAAAAAAGTTATTGACACAAAACAATATTTATTTAAGTTAGTAATATCTAACCTAAATGAGGTGTTTTATGAATGATAATGAAAGATTGTCTTTAAAAGATGTTCCAATTGGTGAAAGAGTTCACATAATAGGATTCGCTAACAATGATAAAAGCTATAGACAAAAGTTATTTAGTCTTGGTTTAATGAGAGGTGAGCATATTCGTGTTACTAAGAAAGCACCACTTGGCGACCCAATAGAAGTATGTGTTAATGGTTCAAAAGTATCACTGAGAAAAGAAGAAGCTAAAGAACTTTTAGTTGAAGTTGATATGAATGATCGTTGCCATGGAAGACACAGAAATCATGGTGCACAGTCAGGTTGTAAACGTAGGGGTTTAAGAAGGTTTTTTAACAAATAAAATTAATTATTATATACTGATTTATCTGAGCTTTGGTAATCCAAAGCTCTTTTTTTATGCTAGATGATTAACGTCCTTTATCACATGAGCCTTTAAATAAAGAACTTAAGTTCCTTATATAAATTTGTTATTTAATATTTAGTAGAATAACACCGATTAAGATTAATCCAAAGATTACATATTGGAACTTAGAGAACTTAGTTCTCCAGATAATTTTATCAGAGATGAAGCCTAATAGAACTACATTTGAAGCAACAAAGGGATAGGCTAAAGAAGCATCCACATTGTTCAGTCCTTTTAAAAAGAAGAAAGAAGTAAGCTGATTAGGGATACCTAGTAAAAGGCCAATAGCAATGTATTTCCATTGAATTGCTTTCTTCTTATAGATAATAAGAATCAAGTTTATTATAAAAGCGAAAGTAAACAGATAGAATATCATTTGATTGTTTGATGTATCTGCAAGTTCTTTAAAGAATTTCAATCCCAATTCAGTAAACCCAGTGCAAACAAACAAGGCTAATAACCAAAACTTATATTTTATACTTCCCTTTCTTCCCATTAAGACGAAAGCTAGAATAACTATAGCTATACCTATATACTTAACTGCTTGTAAATGTTCTCCAAATACTAAAATTGAAACAGCAACTGGCACAACTAGAGAGACTCGCATAACAGATATGCTAATAGACATTCCATTCTTAAAGATATTTTCCTGATATATAAGGAAATTAACTAAGAATAAAGTACCAAAAACAGCACCTAAGCCTAAATCTCCACTTCTAAAGGTTGTATCAAATTCTTCAATTAACAAGAAGGATATTACGCTTGCTAAGAAGTAGTTACCCAAGAATATTTGAAGAATAGGGACTTTATTATTCTTGTTTTTTACAATATGTAATATATGTCCGATAGCAACTGAGCAAATAACACTTAGAACTAAAAATAGCATGATCTATCCCCTATCCGGTCTTAATCTAAGCTTCCAAAACTTCCCTTTATATTGGGATATGAAAAGTCCTAATATCACAGTTGCAATACCTAT
Organism: Cloacimonadales bacterium (SeqCode); assembly: GCA_963678315.1. Taxonomy (GTDB): domain Bacteria; phylum Cloacimonadota; class Cloacimonadia; order Cloacimonadales; family JAFGVF01. Next base: position 302,581 of record OY782781.1, read on the forward strand.
TGCTTTAACAGTAGATATTGTTTCATTAAGAATAAAGAAAGCAAATACTGCAGTGAATACAGGTATTAGGTTGGTAAAAAGATTTGCTAAACTTGCTCCCATACCCCGCACAACTTCTGTGAAAAGAATAAAAGCTAGTACTGAACCAAACACTGACAGTTTGATTATTACTAAATAGATTGAAAAGGAATGATCTACTGCCAAAAACTTCTCCAAATCAAAGATTAAGAAGAAGGGTAAAAAATATAATGCTCCAATTTGTGACTGGATTTTTACTATAGTTATGCTTTTATATACATGGGTTAATTTCTTCACAATAATACCATAAGCGATTCCGGCAAAGACAGCAAAGAATTCTAAAGCTACTCCAATTAGTGAACCAGATACATCCATATCTTCTAAAACAATTGCTAGAATACCAACAAATGAAACAACTAAGCCTATGACTCCCCATTTACCCAACCTTTCTTTAAGAAAGATATAAGCGAATATTGGAGTAAAGAGAGGTATTGTAGAAATAATTAATGACCCAAGTGTTGATGAAACATATTTTAATCCAAAGCTCTCTCCAAGAAAGTAGCAGAAGGGTTCAGCAAAAGACAGCAACAAAAAAGTTCCCCAATGCTTCTTATCTATAGCTTCATGTTTTTTAAACACTCTACAATAAACTTCTAAAAGAACACCTGCCAAAACTAATCTTAAAAAGACTATTGTAAAGGGTTCAAAGTTCTTATACGCTACTTTAAACCAAACAAATGTACTAGACCAAAATATCATAGAAAGCACTGCAAAGAAATATAGTTTTATTTTATCCATCAATCCTCTAAATTTTATAATTATTAAGTAAATATCTCTTAAGGTATTTAATTTCTAGAGTCTAAAAAGTATTTATAGATAATATGTAAAGAAAAAAAGTCTTGCCTAAAAAAGTAGCATAATCAAAATTTAGTAAAATGCTGGTTTTAATATTATTTGGAGATAAATATGCTAGGTATTCCCTTGAATGATCTGATTTTTGCCTTTAGTCTTACAATGTTTGCAGGTCTTGCTACCGGTATTGGTTCATTTCTTGCTTTCTTTGCCAAAAAAACTAATACTAAATTCTTATCAATATCATTAGGATTTTCTGCAGGGGTCATGATATACGTGTCCATGATAGAGATTTTTGCAAAAGCTCAGGATTCCCTTGCTGTTTATTTTGAAGAATTGGGTTCTCCAAACTTTGAATTCAAATCATCACTCTACACAACAATGGCATTCTTTGCTGGAATGTTGTTAATTGCTTTAATTGATAAACTCGTTCCCTCTTACGAGAACCCTCATGAAGTTAAATCAATCGAAGCCATGAATAATCCTGACATGAAAAAATCCCTTATGAGAATGGGTACACTTTCAGCATTAGCTATTGCTATCCACAACTTCCCTGAAGGTTTGGCTACTTTTACATCAGCGTTAAAAGACCCTTCTTTAGGAATAGGAATTGCTGTCGCTATTGCAATACATAACATCCCTGAAGGAATAGCTGTTTCTGTGCCGATATATTATGCAACCGGTAGCAGAAAGAAAGCTTTTTGGTATTCATTTGCATCTGGACTCTCAGAACCAGTTGGTGCTCTTCTAGGCTTCTTAATTCTACAACCATTCATGAATGATTTGTTATTTGGCATGATCTTTGCCTCAGTTGCCGGAATCATGGTCTTCATCTCATTTGATGAGCTCTTACCAACATCTGAGAAATATGGAGAACACCATCTATCTATTTATGGACTAATTGCCGGCATGGTTATTATGGCAGCAAGTTTAGTATTATTCACTTAAATTAAAAGGATATCTTTTTGCAATCAACTTATAAAAGTAAGCTATATGGAATAATATGTATTGTGGTTCTACTAACAATATTACTTGTTCTAATAGCAGTAAATAACTATAGCGTTGGAAGAGATAGTATCATTCATATTTCTTCTATTCTTGCTAACGAGAAGAAAGCACTTTCAGTTAGAGAATCTATCGATAAAAGCATTACAGAATTCACTGTACGCAATAGTTCAGAGATTGTCCAACGAGATTTGCGAGAATGTGATGAAAAGCTCAATGAACTTAATTCTTATTCTTCGTCCATATCTAAATCAAAGATATACGAATTAAAGAATATTGTTAACAATATCTCTGCTTTAGTTAAAAAGAATACAGAACTTAGAGCTAGTCTTGATAGCCGAAAAAGTAACATTGATAATATTTATTTAAGTATTCTAGAAAACAATAAATTTGATCATTATAAAGCTTTGATAGCCTTTCACGATTCCCTCAAAATCAGCAATGATTTTAATGTTAAAGTTACTAAGACTGATCTAGACAATATTTTTACTCGTTTAAGCCAAAACAATGTTAATGAAGTATATCTAAACCAATATTATGATATTACACTTCCTTACATTAATGACCTTTCTCAATTATTAACTAACAAAGAAAAAATAAGAACTTTATTTTTACAGTTTAAGAAAAGTTATAACACTCTTTCTGAAGATATTTACCATGAAATAGAGTCAAATCTACATAGTGCTATAGAAATTAAGCAAAATAACTTAATATCAAGCATAATGTTTATTATTCTGGCATGGACTATTACAATTATAATTCTTGTTTTCTTGATACGTTCAATTTTAAACCCATTATACAAACTTAAAAAAGTCATTAAGAAAGCCCAATTAAGGGATTTTAATGACAGATTTTCTAGTAAGTACAAAAATGAGATTTCGAGTATTGGCACATCATTTAATTCTCTGCTTCGTAGTCTTGAAAATTACCAAATAGAAGTAGAAGAACAAAAAAAGACTCTTGAGAATGCAGTCAAACAAAGAACTATCGAACTAGAAAAACAAACTGAACTAGCTATCGATTCTAGCAAAGCTAAGACTAGTTTCTTGGCTAAAATGTCTCATGAAATTAGAACCCCATTAAATGGCATTATTTCGACTACTGAGCTACTTTCCGAAACTTCAGTTGATCCCAACCAGAAGGATATTATTAACATCATAAATGCTTCAGGAAAATCTCTTCTAAATATCATTAATGATATTCTTGATTTCTCAAAAATTGAAGCTGGTAAAATGAGCTTAGATTCTAGACCTTTCTCTCTTAAACAGCTTATTCATAACTCCACTAACCAGTTTAAACAGTTAGCAACTAAGAAAGGAATAAGTATTGATATAGAGCATAAAAACCACCTTTATGACTTCTTTAAAGGAGATGATCATAGAATTAAACAAGTTTTGATTAATCTTATTGGTAATGCAATTAAGTTCACTCAAACTGGCCAAGTAAAAGTTATTACTGAGTACAAAGTTAAAGATAATATTGATTATATTTGCTTTATGGTTTCTGATACAGGTATTGGTGTTGACGATGAACATAAACTTCGCATTTTTGAATCCTTCTCACAAGCTGACAATTCAATCTCTAGAAAGTTTGGAGGAACAGGACTCGGTATATCAATTTCTAGTAACATCATCGAGTTAATGAATGGTAAACTAAAAGTAGAAAGCCCTAATCCTCTACTTGAAAATAGTCAAGATAAAGGTTCCTTATTTTCTTTTGAAATTGAACTTCAACACCTAGAAGACATTAATATTCTTCATGGGCCAGAAGCTATTAAGATAAGTGATGTAAAACTTATAAGTCTTACAGATAGAAAGTTACTTAATATCATGTCTTTAGCAGAAATGCTTAAAATTGAAAATATTGATTTGCCTGATCTTGAATCATTAGTTAATTACCAATACAGCAAATCCCACATAGTTTTGATTGATGAGCATTTTCTAAACAAAACTAATTATGATATTATAAACAGAATCATAGATAAGACAAATGGTAGGGTATTTATTGCAGTAGATAAGAATTTTGAATATGATGATGAGAGATTTAGGCTACTTAAAAAACTAACAATTATCAATTTCAACATCTCTTATTCTGCATTCCTTAATGAACTCGAGGGAATATTCAATAATAAAGTAGACTTAACTAATAAACTTAAACTCAAACATTTATCTATTTTAGTTGCTGAAGATAATAAAATTAACCAAAGGGTTGCTAGGAAAATTTTCCAGAGACTTGGTTACTCTATTGATATTGCCAATAATGGAGAGGAAGCAGTCAAACTCGCAAAAGAGAATGACTTCAATATCATTTTTATGGATTTACATATGCCTATCATGGACGGTTTTGAAGCAACATCACGAATCAGGAAATTCGACACAAGAATACCTATAATAGCTATGACTGCTGATGTTCTAGAATCTAGTAAAGAAAAATCTAAAATGATTTCTATGAATGATTATATTTTAAAACCTATTTCTCCAGATGTTATATCTAAAACCCTTAAAGCCCATATAGATAATTCTCTTTTGAAAGATTAATTATATGAAGCCTTTTTCATTGTGATACCTTGACCCTTACTAGTCTCCTTGAAAAAATACCGTTTTTTTAAGGAGGCAAGTAAGGCTGGAGTAATGCATTATAAAGGATTCTATAAAATACCCTTGAAGGGTAAATTATTCAAAGCCCATGATTTCAATCATGGGATATTATTACCATATACTCTTATAGTCCTGGAGGGACTTTTAGATTCAACCCTATATCTCGTAAGTACTTTCAGCACTCCCCCTTAAAATGTTGTGACTTTACCTAGCTTTGAAAAGCTAGGCTTTGGAGAATTAATCCTTTCAGGATATAATATGTCTAATTTTACCTAGCTAATCATCTTGCTGGAAAGGTTTATGGTCATATTAGCCAGTAACAAGGTGAATATAGATTTCATTTGCTTCATTTTCAATTGAGGCTAGCATTCGATAAATTAAAAAAAATACCCTGAAAGGGTAAATTATTCAATCCCATGATTTCAATCATGGGATTCAGATAGAACTAAGTTCATGCTTACACAAGTTGTTTAAGTTCTTTTCGTAGCCAAGGATGGCTACAATCCAAAACCCTTCGTAGCCAGGGATGGCTACAATCCAAAACCCTTCGTAGCCAAGGATTGTGACTAACGAAGACTATTCCTTCAACCAACATATAGTTTGAAATCAATTCTAAGAGGTCAAAAGCACTCCTTTTAGAGCACTAAATTATAATTCTATAATATAAGCTCATATACCATTTATAGAGAAAACAACAGCCTATTTACTAATTATATATATTAGGAGATAGATAATAATTAGCAAAAAAGAAAAAGACGCCTGTAAAGGCGTCTTAATATTTTAATTTTTAACGAAATAACTAATTATTTCATTAATACCATTTTCTTCATTTCACTTCTTCCACCATTTTCAACTTTGTAGAAGTAAACACCTGAAGCAACATTGTTACCGCTATTATCAACACCATTCCAAACTACAGTGTGTCCACCAGCGTTTTGGTCAGCGTTAACAAGAGTTTTAACTAATTGACCTTTAACGTTGTAAACATTAAGTTTAACTTCACCATTTTTAACTACATTGTAAGCAATAGTAGTTTCAGGGTTGAATGGGTTAGGATAGTTTTGGTTTAACATTGATGTAGCAACTTCAACATCAGAAGAAGTTACAGGAGTACCTGTTGCAGGTGGGAAAGTAATATCAATTGCGAAGTATTTTTGTTGTCCACCAGTTTCTTGACCGATAGTTTGTACAGAAGAACCGTAAGTATCATCATCTAAATAGAACATGTAAAGACGGCCTAATTTAGTACCAGCTTCAGTATCTTCAGAGATGAAGTCAATTTTGTTACTTGGGTAAGGGAACTCAGGAATTTCAGCATTTGCAGCTAATTCAGGAGTATCTACACCATTCATAACGATAGGTTCTGACCAAGATACACCATTATCTTGTGAAACAGAGATAACTATATCACACATTTGAGCATAATCTGCATATTCTGGATAATCATCTGGATAGTTGTTATATAATCTAGCTTTTTCAGAATCTTGCCATACCATAGCCATCATACCTTGTTCATTAGCTTCAGTAATGTGAGCAGTATGTAAATGGAACATCATAGCATTATCTGCTGCAGCTGAATCCCAATACATGTAAGGCCAGATTGAAGCAACAATAGGTCTTCCCCAGTAATCAGTATCTTCAGCAGTTACACCATCATCAACACCATCATAAGAACCATCATCAAGAACTTCATCAACAGCACCATCACCATCTTGGTCCCACCATTTCCAGATTGTTGGATTAGCGTAAGAACCAGTAGTATTGCTTGTAAAGTTCATTGGGTTAAAACCAGCTGAAGGGTATACATCAACTATGTTGAAATAATGAGTATTTGTATCGAATGAAAGATCTTTTACAACATGAAGCCCAGGATAGTAAGTAGCTTCATTTGTTTCGATAGTATAGAATAAAGGCATATGGATTTTGCCCATAGCATCAATAGAAACATTAAAATGTCCTGATTGACCTACACCTAGAGTTAATTCACCTTCAGTATAAGGTTCATCATTTTCGTCTAAGAAGTAGTAATTAGCAGGAACTAAATCTTCACCAGTAGTTGGATCAACGTATGCAGGGTTTTCAATTTCCATTTCAGGGTGGATTGAATGATGTACCCATGTACCTTCACCATAGTTATCACATTCGAAAATGTCAAGAGTTGGTTCATCAATAGTTTCACCATCTTCTGAATCAGTGTAAGCTAAGTGGTAACCAACATAATAAATTTTGTCTTCATAAGCTTTGAAAGCCATGAAAGGACGTCTCCATTCAACAGGAGAAACATTCCATTCGTCTAAAGTAGGGATAGTAGTTGAACCCCAACCAGTAGCATCAATAGCCCAACTTTCTAATTCCATTTCAGAAACGTCTTTGTAAACAACATAAACGTTTTCAGAAACAGCACCACCGTTTGTTGTAGCATTTTTAGCCATAACATAAACACGATAGTAACCTTCACCCATTGGAGAATCAGCTAATTGAACTGAAGGCCAGATGAATTCGTTAGTTTCAACAGTTTCACCATTAACTTCTACTGAAGCAGGGTTGTCTAAAATTTGGAGTAAGTCAGAGTGCATTTCGATAACAGAACCGCCGATAACAGCGTCGTATCCGAAACCAACTTCTAAATCACTATCAGCATCTAAATTCACATGATAAGCAAACACAGGTTTACCTTGAGGGGTTACAGCAACGCCAGGGTAACCTTCCCAAATATCATTTGTTCCGAAAGCGATATTTGAAACTACATTACCTGTAGCATCAACGAAAGCTTTATAAACACGTCTGTTTGAGCTAGCAGTAGCTTTAGTGTGGTAAACAATCCAGTTACCGTTTAAAGCACCTTCAACTCTTTGCATTGGTGAGCCTGTGTATGAACCTGGAAAATAATCATAAAAGTTATCGATTATTGTAACAGGGTTAGTAAAAAATTCGTATGCCGGAGCATCACGTGTTACGCTAGCGTAAGGTACAGTGTCTTTAACGCCTAATTCAATAGGTGTTCTAGGATCTTGAACGTTAGCAAATACAGTAGTTGTAAGAACGGCTAATACAGCCATAACAAGAAACAATCGTTTCATGTGCATTCCTCCCATCTTTTTAGTTATAAATTAGTTATTTTGCAAAGAATTGCAAATTATTTATAAAAGTCTAGTACCCAAAGGTACTAGACTTAAATCTTTTAGTATTCCATTTTTAATGAAAATCTGTGTACACCAGAAACAAAATCTTCTTCAAGGTCACCCATATTAGTATAAGAATAATCTACACCAAATACAGCGATACTTGTAGGAATTTTGAATCCTGTACCAAAGCTATAACTTGCTTCGTCATAACCTATTTGATAACCGCCTCTAATAGCGAAGAAGTTATATTTATATTCTGTACCAATGTTCCAAGTTTCTCTTCTATCAACAGTATTATCTAATTGACCAGAAACAATCCAAGTTTGATTATCATCTCTAATGATATCCATAGCTAGACCAAGAGAGTAGTTCATTGGAATTTTAAAACCTAATTCTTCATCATCTTCATCAATAAGTCCATCACCATCGTTATCTAATAAGTCAAATGGATCTTCATCAGTCTCACCATCATCATCATTATCTAATTCATAAATAACGTCTGGACCAAAGTTCTTAAGAGTCATACCAATTGTTAAGTTTTTCCATTGAGTATTGTATAAAGAACCAATATCTAATGCATAAGAATCAACTGAATAATCCCATAAGTTTTCACGTAAATATTTACCTGTAATACCGAATGAGAACTTGTCAGTAAACGCATTTGAATATGTTAAACCAACCATGATATCACTTGCAGTGAAGGTTCTACCTGTAGGACCGAATGTTTCTTCGTCCATTTCATCCATATCATCCATGTGAAGTACAGAAGTACTTAATGCAATAGATTGGATACCATCTGTAAAAGAAACTGCAGCAAATTCATGTTGAATGTCAGCTACCCAGTTAGTATGTGAAAAGAACGCTTGGTGTTTTAGCTTATTTGATAATCCAGCTGGATTCCAATATACTGAAGATATGTCATCAGTAACAGCAACATAAGCTTCACCCATACCAGTTGCTCTAGCATCAATACCTAATTTTAAGAATTGAAGAGCAGCTGTACCTGTTTTAGCGAATATTTCACCAAACATCATTACAGGAATTAGAACGATTAATGATATAATAATAATTTTTTTCATCTCTTCAATTCCCCCTATTTAATTAAGACAAACTTGCCAACGTGAACATCACCAGAAGCTTTATCTTTTACTGAGAATAGATAAACACCAGGAGCAATGATTTGATTGTTTTTAGAAAGAAGATTCCAAGCATGAATACTTTCAGTTGTAGTACCAACGCTAGCAGCTTTACTTACAGTAATAACATCTTCTTGATAAGCACCTTCATGATCGAATTCATCAACTAGGTCACCAGCAAGAGTATAAATCTTAACTTTAGCTCTACTAGGTAAATTAACAAACCAGATTCTCTTACTCTTATCACCTTTTTCATCACTTTCCCTTCTACCATCAAAGTCTGATCTACCAATATATGGATTAGGAACTACGTAAACTTCAGATCCATCGAAATCAGCTCTATTTGGAGCAGGGAAGAATACTTTCATATTAGCATCAGCATCTCTACCTGTTTCTAGGAATGAAAGTTTTTGAGAAGGCATACCACGATCAAATGCAGTAACTGCAACATAAGTCTCAACACCTTTACGAGGTACATTAACTGTATGGTGATAGAATCTTCTTGATAATCTTAAGTTAGAAAGTTCTTCAAGCATTTCATCATTTCCAGCAGCTGATTGACCGCCAAAACCACTAAGTGGGATTAACTTTTCTTCATATAAAGCTTTGAAAATAGATTCATACTTTTCATAAGTTAAACCTTCAGGACAGTTATCTTCGCTTCTTGCAAATAACTTGAAAGCTACATCAGCTTTAAGATCATCAGGAATCATTGTAGAACCAGTAACAGATCCTAGCAATTGGTCAGCTTCAGCTTGAAGTTCAGATAAAGAAGGTAAGTCATATTTATAAAGTTGTAAACCATAGATAGTTTCACCAACTTCAATATTCCTAAATCTATAATATTCATTAAATGTTATGTAGTGAGTATCTTCTTCAGTTGCTGTTCTTTCGTTTGGTAGACCAGTATCAATAGCAGTATATCCACCGTAATCTTTATATACTTCACCACCCTCTAAAGTAGTAGTGTTTTCATTCACATTATAATCATCTTCGTCTTGTTCTGTTTCAACCTTACCCCACATATCAACTAATGACCAATCTTCTTGAGAACCAGAACCGGATCTAATCCAAACTCTATATCCTTGGAAGTCATGTCTTAATCTGTATGCAGTAACAGGATTTACATGATAAGTATCTTGATCATATACTTCTGAAGGAACAAGATTGTCTAAATCACCATAGATTTCAGACCATTGATCCCAATTATCGACATATGAATCAACACCGTCATTAACATCTTGCCATCCAACTAAACTCTTATCAACATTATCAATGTCATAAGAATAGATTGATCTGTTATCCCAATAGTATTCTATTTGGTTACCATCTTCAGTAACTTCAGCATATAAACCAGGAATTTCAGGAGGTGTTGGAGGAGAATAATGTTTTACTGTATCAGGTAAAACAACATTTGTTAATGATTGACCATCTTTATAAATACGTTTAGCCCAACTAGCAGAAGCTTTTAATTCTTCTAAGTTATCACCAGGGAAAATAGCGATAACGATTTTCATAGTTTTCTTAGGAGCTAAGTTCCATATTTTTTCTTCATCAGAAGAATCTGGGAAACCACTAAAAGCAAATAGATATCTAGTATCGTTTTCATCTTCTTGGATGAAATGATCTTGGTTAGCGCTTCTTAAAGAAGTATATTTATCTGAATCTGGGTTTTCACCTTTTAATAAATAATATTTTTCATTATTTGTTTTACGATTACCTGTGTTTAATGATCTAGGATCTTCATCATAAGGACCATCACCAACTTCCCAATACCAACATGAATAATTCAAATCTGCTGGATCTGGGATTGGAGAACAAACACGTGAACCAACAAGACCTGTTGTTAAGCCACCGTCACCATCTGCATCTTTTGTATATGCAAACTCATAGTTTTCACCTTTTTGGTAACCAGATTTATCATCAGATGCTTTTTCTGAATCCCAAGATTGTGGTCCTACATCAGAGTCCATGTAGATACCCATAGCACAATTAAATAAAGTATCAGCTTCATTCATGTTAGTGATATTGAATTCTACATAAACTAAGTTTTTAATATATTCATAAGACCATTGATAACTCATTTGTCTAACACGAATATTCAATGGATAGTGTTCACTATTTGATTTAGATCCACCCCAGTCTCTTTGGCCTTCATAACCGAAAGGACTATAGTCATAATAATATGATATAAAGTCTTGCTCTGAAACAGGAGCACCATCTTCATCGACTCTACCATCACCATCATCATCATAAGGTGTAGCAAAATTAAAATAGCCGTTTTCATCAGTTACCCCTAAATCCATGAAACCTAGAGGGAACCAAATTGAATTATTAGCAGGATCTAAAATAGTTGCAATATCAGCTGCATCCATTTCATCCATATATAAGCCAGAAAGACTAGCAAAGTTTTCAGGTAATTCATTACCTTCTACAACGGTACGCATTGGGAAAGTATAACCAACAAAGTCTTCATCAACTCTACCATCACCATCATCATCTACACCTCTTTTTTGATCACGTGTAGAAGCTGTGATAATATGGTCATCAGCATTGTATGAGCCAAAGAAAGTTTCAACAGCTTGGTTATTATTTTCTAATGGGTTGTATGCAGGTAAGAATTCATATAAATCTGCATCTCCATCAAAACCAACAGTAACAAGTGTATCATAAACAATACCTGCACCATTGTAATCAGCAGGAAGTTCTGATTCTGCATAAACTTCATCATTATCCGCTGAAATTTGATTAGCTTGCCAGAAAAGTCTTTCTCCAGCAGCATTTCTTCTATATTTTACTGCTCCAAACCATAGAGCACCTTGGTATAAATAATCGATACCACTACCACCTGGATATTCCAAAGATGGATATTGTGGAGAAATATCATCACCAGAACCAAAGAAACCATAGTTACTAACACGTAACCAAATATTTCCCACATTGTGATATTTCGTAAGGTCAAATTGTTTTGTTGGAACATCATTTGTAGCCTTACGAGCACTTAAAAATGTAGTGCAACATATTAATAAAGCTAATACTGGAATCAGCCTTCGGGAAATCAATCTCATCTATTATCCTCCAGTCTATTAATTTTCTTCTAATTCAAGATTTAATGGAACCTTAACCCAACATGCAATCGGTTGTCCACCAGATTTTGCAGGTTTGAAAGTCCACTGCCACATAGCATCTACAGCTGCATCATCAAGTCCACCAGGAAGATCTTGGAGAGACTTAACAACTTTAACATTACCAACTGTTCCATCAGTACGAACCCAAACTTCTAATATTAATAAACCTTGTACATTTTGAGATTTAGCAATATCAGGAAAGATTGGTTTCACTCTTTTAATAGGAACAGGCATTTCTGCATAAGTTACAAATGGAGTATTTGTACTCGCATCATCAACATTAGAGAAAGATACACCATCAAAACCTAGTTCATCAGAAGATTTGATTGTAGTAGCTTTATCAGCTTGTTCAAATTCTTCGATATCCATACCTTCAATATCTAGATCAATGTCTTCAGTTTCTGTAACTTGATCTTCAATGATATCTTCTTCAGGTTCCTCTTCAATGATTTCTTCCTCTTCATCTTGTGGCATTTCAAATTCTATATGTTCAGAAACTTGACTTGATTCATCTAATTCATCTTCATTAGCTTTTGCTTCAAAACGAGGCATCATGAGTAATAAGAACATTACAATAATAACAGATGCAGCCATCCCTTTTACAAGGAAACCATTAGCTTCATTTTTCCAATCTGTAAATTTTGCCATATTATCCTCTCTTTCTCGCTTCAAAAACTATTGCTTCAACTCTGTTGTTTTTAAGATCTGTTAAAAGAGTATTAACAGTATCAAAATCAACATCTGCATCTATACGCAAGCTTACAAGCCAATTTCTGTCTGGATCTTGTTCCATTCTACTTCTGATTTGCTTACCTAGACTTTGACTAAATGCTTCATTGTTTTTCTTTTCAACTAACTCATTTACATAAATGTCATCTAAGTAATAATCAAAATTAGCTCCACCATTACCACTTCCAACATATACTGTTAATATGTTACTCTGTAATTGTCGTTCAATCTCACGAGCATTTGGGTACTTAGTCTGTACCGGTATATAAATAATCTGAGTAGTAACAACAAAGAAAAGTAATAATAAGAAAGCAATATCTGAAGATGATGATGTATCTGCAGCCGGCATTGACTTCTTTCGTAATAACTTCATAATCTTCTCCTATTTGTTTAGATATTGACGTTCAAAAGAAACTTTTTTTGCCATTTTATTTGCTCTAAGTCCATCCATAACTTCGATGAACTTACCATACTCAACATCTCTATCAATAATTAACTTGATAACACAATCAGGGTTCTTTTCAACTTTGTCTTTGATCATTTGCTTACCTAAATCGTTTAAAGCGAATTTAACACCATCAGCTTTCACATTTGAACCATCAACATAAAGAAAGTACTCTAAATTGATATTCTTTGAACCTGCTTGATTCCACACCTCAATCTCTATGAGATTATTGGTGTCAATCGTAGTAGTCTTATCATCCTTCTTCTCTTCATTATTAGCAGCAGGAGGAAGGTAATAAGGAATACCTTGCTTGTTATCAAATTTACCAACAGCCATAAAGAACACGATTAGCAAGAAAGCTATATCGGACATTGAAGCAGTTGGGATAGCAACACTCTTTTTCTTTTTAGCGGGAAACTTCATTTCTTCCCTACCTTACTTTTCGTTTAAAGTATCAATTACCTTTTCAGATGCTTTTTGCATATCAACAACAATACCATCTACCATAGACATAAAGATATTGTTAGCAAATTGAACTGGGATAGCAATAATAAGACCTGCAGCAGATGTGATAAGCGCAATTTTAATACCACCAGCAACAACACCAGCATCAACAACTTCAGTGTTTTGAATATCATCAAAAGCTGTAATCATACCTAATAGAGTTCCTAAGAAACCCATCATAGGAGCAAGTGTAATTGTTGTTGATAATTCATTGAATCCACGATCAAGGAAAGACATTTCAATAACTGCTGCACTTTCCATTGCCTTTTCCATCGCTTCAACACCAAATTCACTCTTTGATAAACCAGCTCTAACTAAATTAGCTACAGGACCTTTTTTACCTTCAACTAATTCTAAAGCACCTTTGAAATCATTTTCTTTTATTTTAGGTAATACATTTTCTAAGAATTTATCTACATTTATTTTACCTTTTACTAATACTAAAAGTTTCCATATAGCAATACCAATACCCCAGATTAATAATACAAGCAATGGCCACATAGCCCATCCACCATCATTAAACTGTTGTACTAAGTTCTTTCCAAATAAAGTTGTTGCTAAAGTTTCAATTGCACTGCCACCTTCTTGGTCAACTGCAACTTCTTGAGCACACAACGCTGTAGTAAACACGAAACTTCCAATTAAAGTTATTAGTAAAAGTAGTGAAATCTTTTTATTCATCCTTTTATTCCTCCAATATTATATTATATTATTTTTTTTAGAAATTATATGAAACACCAAGTGTGATGGTTCTATCTTGAGAAACTCTACCTGGGTCACGAGTGTATTGATCTTGAGCAAATAATATCTCAGGGATATCATAACCATTCACAGAATAGTCTTCACCAGTATCATATGGATCACCTGTTTTAGCATAAACATTATTAATGTTTCTGTTTTTAAATAGATTATCAACATCAAGATAAACTCTAACTAAACTCTTTTGTCCAAATCTAAAGTTTTTAGTAATCTTTAAACTTGTGTTTTGAGTAGCATCTTTTCTTTCACTATTAGTATCTAAATAACTATCAGTGATAGGATCTTGTGGTGTATAAGGTTCACCAGAAGCGTAGCTATATGTTAAACTTGTAGAAAAATCATCAATAGGAAGGATGTAGTTTGTAAATGGTACAAAGAATTCCTCACCCTTGTCAATTTTGAACAAGAAGTTAGCACTTAAGTTATTTCTGATATCCCAGTCTAGAGGGAATTCACGTAGATTAGTGTTTTCATCTTGAATTACAACAGAAGAGTTGTTACCTTCAGCCCATGCAAATGAGTAAGATAAACCTGCTGACCAGAAGTTTGAAAGTACTTTTTGTAATGATAAATCAACACCTCTGCCTGAAGCATAGTCTTCAGAGATATATTCATACCAGAAAACTTGTTGTTCATCTGGATCATTAACTTTTCTAGTACTTGGGTAATTGTAATAGTTTTTATAGTAAACTGAGATATCTGCAACCCAGTCTTCATTGATTAAATGTTGTAGACCAACTTCGTAAGTAATTGTAACTTGAGGGTCAAGTTCAGCATTACCAACTTGGATAGTTTGGTCGGCAGTTTGAGCATCTTCAGGAGTTTTTGAAGTGAAGATGTATCTCATTGGAGGTAATTGGTTTTGATAATTGTAAGCAAAACGTAAAGCATCTCTTTCTGAGATAGGGTGAGATATACCAACACGAGGTGAAACCATCATTTGGAATTTATCACTACCATCAAATGAGAAAGTTCTGTAAGTACCGTCATCTTGAAGAACATCATAATCTTCACCAATATACCAGAAGTCAAAACGTAAACCAGCAGTCACAATAAGAGCTTCCCATTCCATTTGGTCTTGAAGATAGTAAGCACCTTGAATAGGATCAGCTTTGTAACCATCTCTTGTACCTGATGAAGCTTTTGCAGCTGCATAATAAGTTTCAGGAGAATATACTATTAAGTATTGACCTTCTTCAGCACCTGCTTCAATAGCAATAACATTTTCATTTTCACTTACTATTTGAGCTATCTCTTCTTCGGTTGCATTTGCAGGAATGTCAGAATCACTAAATACATTATTTAAATAATCAGTTCTTCTATCATTATAAATGTTATTAAAGCTAAGTAACTGGTTTTTTTCAATGTTATACTTAATAAATTCAAAACCTGTTTTAGCTGTATTATTTTGATTGATAGCCCATTCTACATCACCTCTAAGGTTAATAGAGCTTGTTTTATCATCAATAAAGTTACCATAAATTGAACCTGGAGCTACATAACCAGGGATTAATTCTTGACCATTCTCAGTTTGATATAACCAGTCAGCTGAATCATAGAAATTTGTGTTATAATCGAAAACACCATCATGGTTTGCATCAATTGATACATAAGCAGGATGATCATAGAACATCATATCATAGTTAAAGATATCTGTAACATATTGATTAACAGAAGCACTGTCAGCTGTAACTTCACTAGTTGTTGTGTTAAGTCTTAAGAAATTATCTCTAGTGATTCCTTTAGGACCCTGATAACTATCTTTTACAAAATATGAAGCTTTAAGTTTGAGGTTAGCAGCCTTAGAAATGTTTTGGTCAAAAGTTAAAACATATTGTTTTTGTTCAGTTTCAGCCTCTACGTAATAGTCTAAAGCATATTTCCATGCCCAAGCGAAAAATTCATTAACTGATCTGTCACCACGAACAGCAAAAGTTAAGTTTGAGTTGTTATTAATTTTATAACGAGTTTTAAAGTTAAGGTTATAACTATTATAGTGACGTTCACCTACGTCGATACCAATAAGGTCATCTCTATCACCATAAGTATCATAGGCATTGTAGTTTTTAAATATTAATGAAACTCCGTCATAGAAGAAATCTTCATTAGGATCAGATTCCCAGTAATCTTTATAGAAACCGTCTGACCATGAACCAGCACCATTAATAAAGAAAGTAAAGTTTTCATTTAATCCTTTAGAAGCACCTAATCCTCCTAAAACAGGTCCACCAAAGGCGAATTTAACAACATCATTGTTGTTGCCTTCTATAAACATGTGGTCTGATTTAGCTTCAACTTTACCACTATATTCTGCTGAGCCTGATTTAGTAACGATATTAACCATACCAGATTGAGCATTACCAAATTCAGCAGTTAATGCACCAGTATAAACTTTCATATCTGCAATAGCATCAGTGTCAACTTCAAGTGCAGAACCACCATCAACAGGGTCAGAAACTGACATACCATCAACAGTCATATTAACTTCATTTGCACGACTACCCCTAACACGAATTTCACCACCAGAGCTTGTAACACCTGGTTGTAAGGCAAGAATATCATCAACGCTATCAACAGAAAGGTCTTCCATATCTCCTACTTCCACAGTTGATGAAGTTCCGACTCTGTCATTTTGGATTTTGTCCTTTTTAGCAGTAAATTTAACTGCCTCAAGGGTGTTATCTCCAGGTTGTATTCTAGCATCTTGTTTTGTAGTTTGCATTACATTAATCTCAATGCCTTCATACACAACCTTTTTATATCCGACTAATGACACTTCTAGGTCGTAAACACCAGGTGTAATATTAATAATTATATATTCACCATCTTCATCAGTTTGAATACCGAATGGGGTAGGACTCCCATCACTGTATAAAACTACGTTCGCTAACGGTACAGGTTGTCCGTTATTATCTTTAACTTGTCCCTTTAATACACCAGTTGTCTGGGCATATAATTGGACACTAAAAAGCACTAAAATGACAGAAATGAGTATAGCTGTCTTACGCATTTAGTTATCCTCCCTTTTTATATCACAATAAATAACTATTTTTATATTACGTATAAAAGAACATAATTCTATTCATACTATTTTAACAAAAAGATTATAATATCATAATGATGTCAATTAATTTTTCTATATAACAATTATATAGCTAAATAAATTCGTCAAATTAATTAATCATCACTAATATATACAAATCATTATTTTCCAGTAATTTCTTCTATAAATCTAAATTCTTATATTTCCTCATTAAACACAATAAATCTTTGCTTATCAATACATTGTTATTTTTTGAAATTCCACTCATCAGTCGAATATTTATTTTTTATAAGTTTTTCAACTAGTTCTTGTTCGAATGCTTCCAAACTTTTGATTATTGTAAATTCATCATTATCCCAAGCTTGCATAAATCCTTTAATCAAGCAATTTACAGCAGAATTATAATCAATTGGAGTAGAAAGAACTTGGTTAATTGAAACAGTTTTTCTATTCATCATATCTGCCAATCTTTTTCTCAAATTATTATTTAAGTTTGGCATTAACTGAGCAATTTCACTTTGATTTTCTTGAAAAATAATTGAACCATGTTGCAAAAGAACATCATTAGCCCTTGCTTGAGCAGATCCAACAATTTTTTTACCTTCTACAGCTAGTTCATACTTTGAGGATGAGTTAAAACATGGGTTAACAGCTTCTCTTTGAGAAAAGGAAGTTAAGGTCTTTTGCTCAAACTCTACATTAATTCCCATTTTCTTAAGTCCTTCTGCTAAAGCATTACTAATTTTGCCATAGCTTTGAAGAACATTCCCTGAGAGCTTGTCTGAAGTAGGAGCAATTACAGCATAAGTAATTTCATCCTTATGCAAGACTAATCTTCCACCTGTTGGTCTTCTTACAAATCCGTAGCCTTTCTCATTCAAGACATCAAAATCCACTTCCTTCTTTGCACATTGGTTATAGCCAAGTGAAAGACTAGCAGGTTCCCAATCATAAAATCTGATTAAAGGAAGTGATTTGCCTTGTTGAATCAACTGAAATACAGCATCATCTATAGCCATATTTTCAGCAGGACTAAGTTTTCCGTTTGTAAGAATTCTCCATTTCATAGTTTAGTATAACATCCTAACTTTTTCATCTTTGGTATTTTCTTCAATATTTCCAATTATTGAAGCACCATGTTTTCCTATCAACTCATTAGCAATAGTATCATTAGTTACAACAATCATTCCTACACCCATATTGAATGCAGAGAACATTTCTTCTTTTTTTATTCCACCAGCACTTTGGAGTACATTATAGATAGTAGGAATTTGCCAAGTTGCAGTATCAATTACAGCAGTTAGGTTATCTGGAATAACTCTTGAAAGATTTCCAGGAATTCCACCACCAGTAATATGAGCCATACCATGAATATCAACAGGGTTTGCCCATTGTTTTAATTCATGTAGGTATGATTTATGAACTTTGAGCATTGCTTGAGCAACACTTTCATTAACATCAGGAATTATTGAATCAACATTAAGATTCATTTTTTCAAACAGAATTTTTCTTGCTAAAGAATAACCATTAGTATGTAGACCTGTTGAAGGTAATCCTAGAACTAAATCACCTTTCTTTATCTTTTCACCTGTTATGATATTTGATTTTTCAACCATACCAACAATAGTACCAGCTAAATCAAAATCTTCTACAGAGTAGATACCTGGCATTTCAGCCATTTCGCCACCGATTAGAGCCATTTCATTTTCTTTACAAGCTTTAGCAAAACCGAAAATTATTTTTTCCATAACTTCAGGATCAAGTTTTCCAACACCTACATAATCCAAGAAGTATTGAGGAATAGCACCTTGAACAAAAATATCATTAACACAGTGATTAACTAAATCTTGTCCAACAGTATCATACACTCCAGCCATTCTTGCGATAATAATTTTTGTACCAACACCATCGGCACTTGATACAAGAACTGGTTCTTTCCATACACTCAAGTCTACTTGAAAGAGTCCACCAAAACCACCAATATGTGAAAGAACATTTTTGTTAAAAGTATTTTTAACAAGTGGTTTGATTCTATTCACTGAATCTGTTCCAGCTTTTATATCAACTCCTGCACTTTTATAATCCATCTTTTCCTCTTAATATCTTTATATTTTCATGTATTTAATTAGTTCTAATTTCATGGAATCTATTAGTTCAGCATCAATCTTTTTAAGTGTTTCAACACTAAATGATTGAATATTATTTCCTGCTGTTATAGTACCGTAAATTGCAGCTTCTTTCAGGTTATCAAAATCATATTTACCAATCTTTGCTAAATAACCAACAAATCCACCAGCAAAGCTATCTCCAGCACCAGTTGGATCTACAACTTCCCTAACTGGATAAACTGGAACAAAGAATAAGTCATCATTAGATGCTACAATAGCACCATATTCTCCACGCTTAACAACAACATACTTTAAACCTAAAGCAAGAACTTCTTCTATTGCCTTAAAAATGTTGCTTTCTTGACAGTAAGATTTAAGTTCATCTTCATTTATAAAAAGAAGATCAACTTTCTTTATTACTTCTGTTAGTTCTGTTTTAGTATTATCTATCCATAAATTCATTGTGTCCATTGCAATCAAATCACTTTTTTCTATTTGTTTCAGCACATCTAATTGAAGTTGTGGATGGATATTACCAAGAAATGTCACTCTATTAACCTTACTTGAATCTGTTAATTCTGGTTTAAAATCAGCAAATACATTAAGTTGAGTATCAAGTGTTTGAGCTTGATTTAAATCTTTATATTCACCTTTCCATTTAAAGGTCTGACCTTGGACTTTTTTTAGCCCTTCAATATTTATCCTATTTTCATTTAATAATTCAATATGTTGCTGAGGAAAGTCCTCTCCGACCACCCCAATAATTGCAACATCAGTGAAGTTACTTCCTGCTAAAGATGCATATATTGCAGAACCACCTAAAACATCACTAACTGTTCCAGATGGTGTTGATATTGAATCTAAAGCTATTGATCCGACTATTACTAAACTCATTTATTCTCCTGAACTTGTTCTACATTCGGTTCGCTTCCTTGAAATATATTCCAAAAGACATCAAATTTGCTATTAGTTGTTCTTGATAGAAGCAATACTATAAAAAACAGCAATAGTACCATATATAATAAACGGGTCCAACCTTTCGAGGCTTGTTCACGTCTCTTATTTCTAGCTTCTTCTATCTTCTCTTTTAATTGCCTCATACATAACTCCTAATGTAATTTTTATTCCTAAAAGAAAAAATGGTTACCCACTAAGCGAAAGCAAGTAACCATTTACCATTAATTCTATGTTAAAAGAGATTTAAGACCTTCTTCAAATCTCTTCACACCTTCTTTTAAATTGTCCATACTGTTTGCATACGAGAACCTTGTTAACACTTTATTACCAAAAGCAGAACCAGGAACAATAGCAATTTTATAATTTTCTAACAGATAGCTGCAAAGCTCTACATCTGTCTTAATATTTTTTACATTATTGTTAAGATAATATTCAATATTTGTCATTATATAGAAAGCACCTTGTGGAGAAGTTGTTGATATATGATCAATTTTATTCAATCCTTCTACCATGAATGCTTTTCTTTTCTCAAATTCAAGTCTCATCTTTTCGATTGAACCGTCATCATCGTTCAATGCTGTAACAGTAGCTTTTTGAGTTACTGAGTTAACACAGGAAGTAGTATGACCTTGAATCCTACCCGCAGCAGCAATTATTTCTTTTGGCCCTACAGAATAACCTAATCTCCAACCTGTCATAGCATAGGCTTTTGAAACACCATTAATTATTACCGTGATATCTTTGAATTCAGCTTTTAATGAAGCAATCGATACATGTTCAGCTCCATCATATACTAACTTCTCATATATTTCATCAGCAATAATCAAGATATTGTGTTTAAGGCAAACATTGCCAATAACCAAAAGTTCTTCTTTGCTATAAATAGCACCTGTTGGATTATTTGGATTATTAAGCATTAAAGCCTTAACATTTGGGTTTGCTTGAATCAACCTATCTAATTCTTCTGCATTAACTTTGAAGTTATCTTCTTCTTTAGTCTCCAAGAAAAGAGGAAGACCCCCTGCGATATCAACTTGATCTGGATAAGAAACCCAGTAAGGAGAAGGAATAATAACTTGGTCGCCAGCATCACAGATAGCAATCAGAATATTAACAATAGAAGCTTTAGCACCAGGAGATACAAGCACTTGGCTAGCATCATAATCTAAGCCATATTCTCTTTTAAACTTATCGCACACTGCTTGTCTTAGTTCAACAATACCTGGAGTAGGAGTATATCTAGTAAAATTATCTTCAATAGCTTTAAGTCCTGCATTCTTAATATAGTCAGGAGTATTAAAATCTGGTTCACCTACGCCAAAGTTGATAACATCAATACCTTTAGCCATGTATGATTTTGCCTTAGCCATAACAGCTAAAGTAGGAGAAGGTTTGATTCCCCTTGCCTTATTTGATAATTTAATCATGACGACCTCGTTTATTTAGACATTAATAAAACTAAAGCAGATGTATTAACAATATCTTCAGCAGAACAGCCACGTGATAAGTCACAGATAGGTGCTGCTAAACCTTGAATAACTGGACCTATAGCCTCAGCTTTAGCAAATCTTTGCACAAGTTTATAGCCAATATTACCAGCTTGTAAGTCAGGGAAGATTAATACGTTTGCATTTCCAGCAACATTACTTCCAGGAGCTTTCTTGCTACCAATAGCAGGAATGATAGCAGCATCAGCTTGTAATTCACCATCTATTTCAAAGTCAACACCTCTAGATTTTACAATATCTAGAGCTGAAATTACTTTGTCAGCAAGTTCATGTTTAGCTGAACCTTTTGATGAGAATGAAAGAAGAGCAACCTTAGGCTCATCTCCAATCAAACTTTTTCTTGTTTCAGCAGTAGAGATAGCAATATCAGCTAGCTGTTCATCTGTAGGATTAGGAACAACAGCACAATCGCCAAATAGGAAAATTCTATCTTGACCTAAGAAGTCAGGAGTCACCATAATAAAGCTTGATGATACAGTCTTGAGTCCTGCTTTTACACCAACTACTTGTAAGGCTGCTTTTAAAACATCACCTGTTGTATTTACAGCACCAGCAACCATACCATTAACTCTGCCAAATTTTACAGCTAAAGCACCAAAGAATAAAGGCTGTCTAACTATTTCAGCAGCTTGCTCTCTAGTAATACCTTTCTTTTTCCTTTTTTCATAGAAAAAGTCTGTAGATTCTTCAATAAAAGGACATTCATTAGGATTCCATATACTTGCTCCTTCGATGTCATAGCCTTTTTCTTTTGCGAAAGCTTTTACTTCAGCTACATCACCAACTAAAACAACTTTAGCCATTCCTTCTTTAAGGATTTGCTCTGTTGCTGCTAGAGTTCTTTCATCGAAAGATTCTGGTAAAATTATAGAACCTTGAACGTCTTTTGCTTTTGATTTGAATTGGTTAATAATATCCATTTCAATCTCCTATTTATCTTTTTTTTGTTTTAATTCTCTACAACAATTTTCTCAAGATCTGCAATCTTCATAAATACAGATTTAACAAAATATAATAAGTTATAACGGTTATTTTTTACTGTTTCATCTTCAGCGTTAACCATTACATTATCGAAGAAATTGTCTATTATACTTCTTGCTGAAACTAATATTTTCATTGCTTGATTATATGAAGAGCTTGCAAGATATTCTTCTATAGAAGAAATATTATCTTGGAAATAAGAATATAGTTTCTTTTCAACATCTTCTTCTAGTTTAGTATCATCAACATCAGCAAAGTCTTTGACTTTACTAATAATATTGGCTACCCTCTTATAACCTAACACCAAACCTTCAAAATCTTGACTACCTTTAAAGTTTTGGATAGCTAATGCTCTCTTTTTTATTTCACCAATGTATCTAAAATCAAAGTCTAATACACTATCAATAACATCATAAGCTATCTCTTCTTCTTCAAGAAGCCATTTTACTCTTTGCTTAAAGAAGTTGTAGGTAAATTCTTTGTTATGATTTTCTTCTTTTAATTTGCCTTTTAGTTGATTAAAGGCTACATCTATTAATCTGAAAATATCAATATTCCAATCTCTTTCATTAAGAATTTTAACAATTCCATTAGCAGCTCTTCTTAGAGCAAATGGGTCATTAGAACCTGTAGGTATTAAGTCAACACCAATAATGCCACAGACTGTATCTAGTTTATCTGCAATAGCAGCAACAGCCCCTGTTATAGTTGTTGGTAAACCATCATTCTGACCTCTAGGTGAATAATGCTCATAAATACCCAAAGCAACATCAGCTTCTTCACCTGATAATTCAGCATACTTCATACCCATGTAACCTTGAAGCTTAGTAAATTCTTTTTCTCCAAGCATCAAAGTAACTAAATCAGCTTTAGCAAGCAATACTGTTCTTAAAACTTGCTCTCTATTATTTAAATCCAAGCTATCACATATATACTTAGCAATTTCAAGGCATCTATTTGTTTTTTCAAAAGTAGTCCCTAAGTCTTGTTGGAAAGTAACATCTTTTAATCTTTCAACATAACTTTCTAAGCTATTCTTTCTATCTTCATTAAAGAAGAATTCCGCATCTTCCAGTCTTGCTGTTATAACTTTCTCGTTTCCTCTTCTTATTATATCAGAATATTCTGGATTACCATTTGATATAAAACAGAATTCATTACATAAGTTTCCCTCTTCATCTACTACAGAAAAGTATTTTTGGTTCTGACTAATAGTTGAGGTTATTATTTTATCTGGAAGAGCTAAGTACTTTTCATCAAAGGAACCAATCACTGCTGTTGGATATTCCACTAAGTCTGTAACAACTTCTAAAAGTTTCTTATCCTCAATAATATTTTTAGAACTATTCTTATAAAGTTCTGCAATTTGTTTTTCTATAAGCTTGATTCTCTCTTCCCTATCAGCTATTATTGAAATAGAGCGTAAAGTTTCTAAATACATCTTAGCTTCAAATACTTCTTTTGTTACTTCAAAATCAATATATCTATTACCCAAGACTCTTCTATTAGATTCTAAACCGTTGAATGTAAAAGGAACCACATCACTTCCCATTAGAAGTACAATATTTCGTATTGGTCTAGCAAAAGTTATTTTACCCGCCCCCCACTTCATTGATTTTGGACTTGGTATCCCTTTAATTAAGTCTTCTAAGAAAGAAGTAATTATTTCGGTTGCTTTCTTACCTTTTATTTCTTTCTTATATGCGATATATTCACCTTTAGGTGTTGTCATAAAGAACATATCATCTTCACTACAGCCTGCACCTCGTAAAAATCCTGCTCCAGCTTTTGAAAGAGAACCATCTTCTTGAACTGCTATTCTCTTTGCTGGACCCATCTTTTCAACAAGCTCATCTGCTTGCTGAACTTGTAAATTTTCTACTAAGATTGCAAATCTTTTTGGTGTTGTGAAGCTTTCTATTTTATCATAAGCTAATTTAGCATCCTTAAATTCTTGTTTAAATCTTTTTAATATGTACTTTTCTGCGTTTTTAATATATCCTGCAGGAATCTCCTCGACTCCTAATTCAAATAAGAAATCCTTTTTATTCATCTATATACTCCGAAATAATACTTTTTTTTAGAATTGATATTTTACTGTTACTTGATTAACAAAACCTAAGTCACCATAAGAATTTATTGCATAATCAATTTTTATATTGTTTCTTACAAAACCTACACCTGTGGATAAACCTGACATTGCTTCATAATCGCCACCAGTTTTCCAGTCGTCTGAGTTGCTTTTATAACCCAATCTTACAAAGAACATTTTATGAACATGGATATCAGCGCCTAAAACACCATAAAAATCACTACCTTTAGGCATATTAACATCAAGAGCTAAAAGCATAGTTGGCTTAAATCCATCTTTATTTATTTTTTTACTTAAATCAAACCTATATGATATACCACCTGAATAAGTCATAGGCAAATTCTCTTTATACTCATCATCAGAAAAATAAGTAAGCTGACTTCCTAAATTCTTGATTGATGCTCCCACTCTCATTCTCTCATTGGCAGGTCTATGCAGAAGGCCCAAATCAAAAGCTATAGCTGATGCATCATTACCATCAATTGATTCCATAATATACTTAGCATTAACACCTAGATTAATCGCTTCATTAAAATAATATGAATAGTTTGCACCTATAGTCAGATCTGAGGATGTGAATGTTCCATCTTCATAATACCCACCAGAAGCAGACTCTACTGTCTTAGTAATTTCATCACTAGCCAAATACTGAGTAAAAAAAGCTACATTCGCCTTTTTTGATCTTGCAAACTGATAAACAAGTGAACCACCATTATATCCATCAAAATAGTTCATAAATGTTGTAGAAACTTCTCTCTTATTCTTGTACCTTGCTAAGTTAGCAGGATTATAGAAAACTGCATCTATATCATCATCAAGTGATGTAAAAGCACCACCCATTGAATTTGCCCTTGCTGAATATACTATCTTTAAGCTGTTAAATCCTGTAGTTCCTGCATCATCACTTATTCCCAATAAAGTACCCACCAACATAACCAAAGTTATTGTAATTATAGCTTTCATAATCCTATTCATCAATCACTTCCCTCATTATCCTAATAATTTCAGATTTATCTTTTGATGAGATTAGCCTTTTACGCTTATCATCTTGTCTAACTATTGAATTTACCTTGCCTAACAATGTTCTATATTCATCATCAGCCCCGATTGGAACTGCTGATAAAAAGATTAAATTAACCGGCTCATCATCTATTGCTTCGTAATCTACCCCTTGAGGGACTACCCCAATAAACAACTTAACAGAATCCACTGTCCCACTCTTACCGTGTGGGAAAGCTGTATTTCTACCTAAACCTGTCGTCATTTCCTCTTCTCGTGACCAAACAGCCTTAAAAAGCTCTTCCCCCGATGAGCTAAAACCTGCCTCTTCGACATATTGGCATATTCGGCGTAGAATCTCTTCCTTATTTGAAGCTTCTAAATCAACTTTTATTATTTTTTCATCTATATATTTCATAATTTTTCAAAATACATCTTTTCTTAGAAGATATGTAACGTCAATATTTTTCTGTAGCATCAACTTATAAAAGCTTATTTTAGCTTATTTGCTAACAACATTTGATGGAGCTGGAGTGTAAACATTCACCATCAAAAGCCAGCAAGATGCTGGCGTTCCGACTAATTCAGGCTCTAATCAACCACCTTCAGTCTAAAAAGAACTACATAATTTATTAGTCCTGAAAGGATGTCATGTATTAAGCTAGGGCCGTGTCAGGCTTTGACTGAGTCTTGTACCCCATGTACAATGAAATAATGTATTGAGTCCTGAAGGGACGATATAAATTTTTAGTATGTCTTAGACGATGCAAAATTGATAATCCTTTACATCATTCTTGTTGAATGATGTTTCGCAAGCAGGGACTGTGACAGGCGAAGACTGTTGCCTGCAAGCCTCTTCTGGGGTGCATTCAATCGTCTTCGCCGATCACGGTCCCTTCTGAATGCGCATCTTTAAACATGCCTGCATGGTTAAAGGTTAAAGAGAAAATCCTTTACATCATTCTTGTTGAATGATGTTTCGCAAGCAGGGACTGTGACCGGCGTAGACTGTTGCTTGCAACCCAAAACCACTTCGCAGACAAGGACCGTGTCAGGCCAGACTGATGGTTTAAATCTCAAATCCTTTGATACCCTGTAAGGGTTAATCAACAAAGAGCCCTGGGTCTCAACCCTGGGTGAAAATAGAAGTGCTTGAGACGTTATGCTAAAACGTCTCTTCTAATTCACTTATAACTGCGTTCTAAGTGAAGCCAGCAAGCTGCTGGCGCTCCCAGTGTCACCTAACAAATAAAGGCAACCTTTTACAGTTGCCTTTGCACAATAAACAGGGAGATGTTTATTATTTTTTTGCTCTATTTGTTTTTACATTACCAATTATTATCTTTTCAATCTCTTCTTGACTCACCTTTCTCTTTTGTGATGTAAGCTGGTTTATACGAGCTAATACCACATTATCAACATCAACATAAGCCTTTACTCTGTAGAACATATAATCACTAAAAGCTCCCACATTAACATGAGTGTAACTTAAGTCTGTTGTTGTAGCTAAGAAATAGAAGTCTTCATCAGCACTAGTATTCTGTCCATTGAAGTAAACAATATACATATCAGGTGTGATAGGGTTGTTTGCTATATCCTCAGTAACAGCATCCCAACTTATTTGAGCTGTAGTTGAAGACATAGTCAATTGCACATTTTCTGGATTTGCAGGTGGGAGATATTGACCGACACCATGTAATTGAATTACTAAAGAAGACTCATTACTAGAATTGTTTTCAATCAATAGTGTGCCATTATAGGTCTGAACTTGATCAGGTGTGAAATTAACATCTATTATGAAAGTAGCATTAGCTCCTACAAGCATATCACCACTATCATAAACTAGGTCAAAAGCTAAGTTGTCACAAGTAATATTGCTTATTTCCAAAGGACCATTACCAATATTTGTGATTTCAATGGATGTGTAATCACTTGAATTTGTTAGATAAACTATTCCAAAATCTATCTGACTAGCAAGACTACTTTCAATAAGAGACTCTTTAATAACTTCATTTGATATTACAGGCTCAGCCAATCTATTGTTGCTATAAACAACTTCCACTGCCCAATAATAATCGCCTAATTCTAATGTAGGAAAAGAAGTATCTTCATAAGTCAATTCTGTAATATTACTAGCAACTAATGTCCAGTTTTCAGGATTCTCTGCTTCTTCTCCAAGATAAGAATATAAGTTATAAGCTACAGCAGGTCCTCCTGTCCTTAAATCTCTTTTACTTGCTTTGCCCTGTCTTGATGTCTTTTGCCAAGACTTACTTGCTTTTGATTGACTTTCCATTCTTGCTAATTGAGGAGCTTGCCATGATAGCTGAACTCCACTTAAATCATCATTAACTACAGCAAGAAGATTACTAGCAGGCAATAATTCTTCAAGAAGTGTCACTTCTAAGAAATTATCTTGTCCCTCTAAAACTTCAAATTCAACAACTTGCTCCTCATACCAAGGAGCTGAAACAGTTATGTTGTAGCTTGTTGCCTGAGCATTATATATATTAAATTGGCCAAGACTATTTGTGGAATAATTTCCCAGTCCAGATACATTTATGCTTGCATCAGTAATCATTTCTCCTAGACTATTCTTTACAAGACCAGTGAAATTTGTTGTTGAATTACTAAAAGTGAAATTAATTTTTGGTATAGAAGTTGATAGTTGACCACCATAAGGAATATTGGGATTTGGAGTAGTGGTATCATGCCCAAAAGATAAAGATCTATTATTTCCACTATCAACAGTGTAGAAGTCATAATAAGTTGAATATTCTGAACTATATTCCAGGACACCTACTATTATATTATCTATATTGTTGTAGGCAAAAGGTGAATCTAGTTCTACATCAATCCAGCCAACACTAGTCAAAGTATCTACTGTAATATTAGCTACTTGTGTAAGACCCTGACTAGCCAACAGCCAATCATTCTCTGAATCAAACTCACTCTTATTTGTATGTCCTATATATACTTTCCATTCATTAGACCCTACCAAATTACAATGATCTGTAAGATAGAAGGATAGTTTTTCAATATGTCTGTTGCCAAGATTAAGTTCTGACTGCAAGTAAATTGACTGACTATATGATCTCTTCATTTCAGGATTAATAGGTAGTGGAACATTAGTATCCTCGCCACATCCTACACTTACTATGTTAGCTGAGCCAGTAGTAAAAGACCAGATTGGGCAATCTTCAGCATCACCATTTTCATTATAAGGGATGACCTGCCAATAGTATGTGCTATTAGCTTGGAGATTAGAAAACTCATAACTATAAACTAAACCCAAATCTTGGTTATTAATTACATTTGTTGGTGGATTATCAGTACCCAGACTTATTCTGTAACCACTTGTATTTTCAAGATAATCATAATCCCATAGTAAGTTATCATTGAGAGATACATTATTTAGTTCATTACTTGGAGAAATATTTATTGCATGAAGAAGTAAATCTATATTGCTATTAGCAAAGAAGGGATAAGCTCCATTAAAACTTGGATGGATGCACCAAATCTCATCACTTCCGTTTACTTCTTCTCCAATGAAATCCCAACCTGCATCTAAATATGTGTATAAACTCTTCATTTCATCTGTCGATAAGCCACTACCCCCTGCACTACTTGTTTGTCCAGAAGTCTCAATATCCCAGAAAGAGTTGTTACTTGAGCTATCATTGTTATAGCCAATTAAGCCACCGACATTACTATTACTATTACCAGTAACTAACCCTGTTGAATAAGAATTTGCAATTGTTGAATGATAATATTGATAACCTACCATACCACCTACATTGTAATTTCCATTAACCGTTCCTGTTGTATAAGAATTTGCAATTGTTGAATGATAATATTGATAACCTACCATACCACCTACATTGTAATTTCCATTAACTGTTCCTGTTGTATAAGAATTAGAAATTGTTGAATAATTACCTTGATAACCTACTAAGCCACCGACCCGTCCGTTACCTTCAATATTACAATTGTCTAGACCTAGATTAGAGATATCAGCATATTCAATATAACCAAATAATCCAATATAATTTGATTCAGGTCTATTGATAGAGAGGTTAGAAATTGTGTGCCCTTGACCATCATAAGATCCTGTAAATCGATTACTATAACTATAACCAATCGGAGAAAAGCCCAAGCCATCATATAACTCAGAAGTTGGAGATGCTTCAATATCAGCTGTTTGCAGGAAGTGTTTATCCCTGAAATAAGTATCTGAAGACATTCTCATCAAACAATCAAGATTTTTTATAGTGTAAGGATTATCTTCTGTCCCTAAACCATCCATTTCAGGTCTTGTTTCAAAAGTAAAATCAAAGCTTGTAGCATTGTAGTTTTCATCATACAAAAGAACTGTCCAATAATAATCAGTATAATATTCCAAGGAGTCTGTAAAAGAATAGCTTACTGGATTTGAAACAGGGCTAAAAGGTATGATAACATCATCAGGGTTAGGCGTAGGACCAAAATAAACTTCATAATATTGATAGTTATCAATAATTTCAAAACTAATGGTTGGTTTTAGTATTACATGATTACTATTGTTAGCAATTGATATATTGTTAATGTTTTGATAATAAAAAAATGGATAACCATTATTTATCCCACTATTCAACATCCAAATTGAATCAAAATCCCAATTTACATAAGTATCCTGATTTTGCATCTCTTCTGTAGTCTTTCCACTTCCTCCAGCACTAGAGCTTTGTCCTGAAGCCTCTATATCCCAGAAAGAGTTGTTACTTGAACTATCAGAGTTGTATCCAATTAAACCACCAACATTACCATTACCTGTAACAGCCCCAATTGAATAGGAATTAGATATAGTTGAAAGAGATTGATATCCTACTAAGCCACCTACATAATCATCTCCTGATACTTGACCTGTTGAATAGGAATTAGAAATTGTATAAGAAGATTGATAACCTACTAAGCCACCTACATAATTATCACCTGCGACTTGACCTGTTGAATAAGAATTTGAAATTGTTGAATAAGATTGATTGCCTACTAAACCGCCTACACGATTATCACCTTCAATATTACAATTATCTAGACCTAGATTAGAGATATCAGCTCCAATAGTATAACCAAACAAACCAACATAACTTGTTTCAGGTCTATTGATATAGAGGTTAGAAATTGTGTGATCTTGTCCATCATAAGTACCTGTAAATTTTGTTGAAGAATTGCCTATTGGAGAAAAGCCAGCTCCCTCACTTAAGTCTGATGTTGTGGAAGCATCAATGTCTGTTGTTTGGATATAGTGTTTATCCCAATAAAGGCTATTTTCCGAAACAAAGATTAGTTGGTCCAAAGTTGATATTTGATAAGGATCTGCTTCTGTACCTGACCCTAGGTTAGGATCCCACTGAGTTGTAAAAGACCAGATTTCAGATTCAGTTTCAATATTTGAAGTGTTATTAACTGCAACTACTTTCCAATAGTAAGTATTCAGGTATTCTAGTTGAGAATAATCATAGAGAGATAGGGCATTATCAACAACAACGGCATTGTTAAAGTCACTATTGTCTGCCAAGTATAAGGTGCATCTATCAGTATTTTCACTCGTAGTCCACTCTAATGAGCCAGTATTAGCTTGATTTTGTGCGCCATTTCCAGGTAATGTTAAAACAGGCTCATCTGGAGTATTAGGGTTAATCATAGTTGAAAAAGACCAGACTCCAGATTCTGTTTCAATATTTGAGCTGTTATTAATCGCCACAACCTTCCAATAGTAAGTAGTCAGATAATCAAGTTGAGGATAATTATACGGAGATAGGGCATTTTCAACAACAATTGCATTGTTAAAGTCACTATTGTCTGCCAAGTATAAGGTGCAACTATCAGTATTATCACCAGTTGTCCATTCTAATGAGCCAGTTAGAGCTTGGTTAAGAACAACATTTTCTGGAGATGTAAGAATAGGTATATTTGGTGAATTTTGCATAATAGGAAACTGGATAACTTCTGAATAAGTTAGTGATGAACCACTTGCAGGCTTAGCAATTTCAATTATATCAGATGTGTCTCCATTAACTGTAGTAATTTGGAACTTTGCTGTTGTCCCGAAAACTCCCCAAATGTCAAGGTCTGCCATTTGAACAGATAATTGGCCGGTAGTTTCGTCATAAAAAGTTGTCGAGGTATATGCATTTTCTGTGTCAGGCCAATTCCAATAGATTACTGGATTAGGTTCAAACATATCACCACCCATAAACCCATTGTACTGCCATACTTTGAGTCCGAAAGATCCTTCACTTGGAAAGTTTCCTGATAGTGTTTCAACATTAAAAATAACATTAAAAGGTGTTCCAATACCCCAAATAAAAACAGTAATTGAGCTTAATACTAAAAGCAAAATAGTCTTCTTCATATATCCTCCTAAGATAGAAAAGTCCATATTTTTTATTATATTTTCTTTGTTATCATGTATGCCAGGTTTCTTTAAATGAGGTAGAGACATGGTAACTCCTGTATATTAATTACTATAAAATGTCATTCTTGAATGCTTGTCAATAGAAATATTTAAACTATTGTAAATATTATTTGACTTTGTTAAATGTTCTATTTTTCAACTATTCATTGTTCATTATTAAATCATGGTTAAAGGTGGAAATATTCTTCTTAGGGCATGCTTTGTTTATTGTTTCTAATTCACTTATAACTGCGTTCTAAGTGAAGCCAGCTCGGAGGCTGGCGACCCCAGTATAAGCCAGCAGGACCTTGTCAGGCTAGATTGATGGTTTAAATCTCAAATCCTTTGATACCCTGTAAGGGTTAATCAACAAAGAGCCCTGGGTTTCAACCCTGGGTGAGAATAGAAGTGTTTGAGACCTTATGCTAAACGTCTATTCTTATTCACTTATTAACAACTGCGTTCTAAGTGAAGCCAGCAGGGACGCTGGCGCTCCCAGTATTAGCCAGCTATCCGGCAGTAGCCGGACTAAAGGCAAAGCGTTCCCAGTCACTCCTAACTCCGTCCTTACTTGCCTCTTTAAAAAAAAGACGATTTTTCAATGAGGCTAGTAACCGTGTAGTAACCTTTCTAAAAAAAACAACTAGCTTTACGGATAGTATCCCCTTCCAGCCACTATTGCTTAAGGTTGAACTTTGCTAATTTTATTTGACAGTCCAAAATCATCATTGATAATTGACATATTACAAGATTTGGGAGAAGTAATGAAACATAAAATTTTACTGTTATTGTTATTGCTTATATTGGGTCCATGCTTTGCAAAACAATACTACATAGATAATTTAGAAAGTGATATATATATCAATATTGATGGTTCAATGCGTGTTTATGAGAAACTTTCTTATGTTTTTGAGAGCGGTTCTTTTAGATATATAAGTAGGGATGTTTCGGCACCAAGGGATGGTTTTAATTTACTGGAAGAAGTAAAAGTTGATGGACAAGTAATTCCCTTTCACGATAATTCTGAGGAAATTGAATATCGACGTTCACCCCATTTAAAGGTCAAATACCACTTTGATGCTATATCTAAGGCTAAAAAAGAATTTGAGTTAACTTATTTTGTGGGAAATGCTATCAAGATTAATCATGACCAAGCTATCTTAGATTGGCGAATTTTCAGGAATAAAAAGAATAATATTGTCCGCAATGGAATTGTTAGAGTTCATATTCCTGAAGGTATAGACTTTGATGAGATAGTAAGTTATTGTAATTCAGAAGATGGTGTTACAACTATTGAAAGAGATTCTACTGTAACTTTTACTTTCAATGATTATAAGAAGAAAAGTTTATCTATTGAGATTCATATGCCTGCTAAGTACTTCAAAACAGTGAAATACCCAATACCTAATTCTTTAAAGAAGATGTATCAAATTGACCCTGATATGCGTAGGTATTCCAAGCAATATTTTAATGTTCTTTACTTTTTGCTAGCATACCTTGCTTTCATAATTTATTACATTTCTAGACAAGCTTATAAACGTTCAAAATCTATGCCAGAAATTACTAATCTACCTAACAATGACCACCCTTCTTTAGTTGCAAGATTACTAGTGCTAGGATCTAATGAGATTAATCTTATCCCTGTATTAATGCAGATGGCAATTAAAAAAATAATTACTTTTACTCAAATGGAAAAAGCTAATGGTAAGAAAATAAAAAATTATTGGATTGATATAAATGAAGATGCTAGTAATATTGATGTCTTTGATAAAGTTTATCTTGAAGCATTAAAAAAGGAAGGAGCTAGGAAGAATAAAAGAGTTGAGCTAAAGGCTTTTATTAACTCTTCTTCTCGATATAAAAAAGAAATAACAGCTGTTATAAAAGTTGAATTTGATAAAAGAGCCTATATTGACACTCAGAAAAAGAAGTCTTTTAATATAGCTTTAACAATCTTCTTTTTACTATTATTTAGTCTGGTTGCTTCTTTAATAGCAGGATTAGCCATGTTCTCACCTGACAGACTACTTGCACCTTTACCTGCCCTTATCATTGCTTTTGCTTGGATAACTTCATTTCTATATATAGATGAATACAAAATACTTACACCAGCAGGTCAGGCTGAATGGTCCTCTTGGAAAGCATATAAGAAATACATCTCTAAGAAAATTAATAATAAAAAAAGTGACCTTTCACCTGAGAATGCTGAAAAGATTTTCCCATATCTCTTATTAATGGGATTAGGACAGCCTTATTTCAACTACTTCAAGAAAAAAGGGATTGCTTTAGACTTCCCTAATTTAGGCGAGATTGCTCAAGACATGGAAGCAATGAATGCACTATTAACAGTTGTAGTTGTAACCAATATTTCTGCGACTTCAGGAGGCGTTTCTGGAGGAGGTGGAGGTGGAACAGGAGCAGGTTGATTTAGTTTAAAGCAACAAAAAACTTGACTTTATTAGCAGACCATTAAAATAAGCGCTAAATAATTCAAAAAAGGAGAAAGCTTATGTTTTTCTTTGACCCAACAATGGTAATTATCTTACCTGCAATTATTTTAGCACTATGGGCTAACTCATTAGTTAAAAGTAATTATAATAAATATTCAAAATATAGAAACAGAATTGGGATGACAGGTCAGCAAGTTGCCAGAAGAATACTGGATAGGAATGAACTTCAAGATGTGGAAATAGAAGCAATAGAAGGTCAATTAACCGACCATTATGACCCTCGTTCTAGAAAAGTTAGATTATCTCAAGAGGTATATCATAGAGATTCTGTTTCTGCCATGTCTATTGCAGCTCATGAGGTAGGGCATGCTATCCAACACGCTCAGGGCTATAAACCTTTACAAATTAGACATTCGATATTCCCAGTAGCTAGACTAGGTTCTGGAGCAGCCTTCCCTCTTTTTATTGCAGGTTTCTTCTTTAATTTTCCTTTACTAATGAATGTTGGAATAATCTTTTTTGTGGGAGCTTTAGCCTTCCAAATAGTTACTCTTCCAGTAGAATTTAACGCCTCAAGTAGAGCTTTCAAACAACTTGATGGAGATATGGTAGTAGATCCAAATGAAATGGCTGGAGTTAAAAAAGTTCTAAATGCTGCAGCCTTGACCTATGTAGCTGGAGCCTTGATGGCATTACTTCAACTAATTAGACTACTTATTCTTAGAGATTCTAGAGACTAAATATGAGAGCAAAATTTATCCTAACTGTTGATTCTAATAAATTAGCTAAATGGCTGCGACTTCTAGGCTATGATAGCAAAGTAATTAAGTCTATTTCTATCTTAAATATGATTAGAATAGCTAAGAAAGAAAAGAGAATCATTGTTTCTAGAAGCAAAGAAGTATTGAAGCATCCTCTAGACTTTGAAAGAATATTTATTCATTCAAATGATCCAAAAGAACAACTTCAAGAAATGAAAGAGATAATTAGCTTTGACAGTAATCAGCTTTTCACTCGCTGTCCTGAAGATAACAATGAGTTAAAATCTATAGAAAAAGAAAAAATCTTGCATCTTATCCCTGAGAAAGTTGCAAATAGCTTTCATGACTTCAAGGTCTGCCAAAAGTGTGGAAGAGTATATTGGCATGGAAGTCACTTCAAAGATATTGAATCTGAGTTGAAAAAAGTTCTAAAGATTATCTAATCGATTTATTTTCTAGATTATGAAAGTACAAAAATTACTTGGTCAAATAGCCTTGTAATCTAAAATGATTGACACGATAGCCCTATAAATTCCTCTAGTTCATAGAATATATTGAAGGAATATAAAATTAGATGGAAATTGTAGAGTATTTTGATGGTAATGATATTCAGATAAGTAAGAAGATTGAGACTATAGACAACAAAGTTATTTTAGAAAATAGCAATAAAAAACGTTCTAAATTGAATGTTAACAGAGTAGTCTTTACCCATTCAATTAGTGGCAAAGCAAGTACAGACCAAGCAATCAAATGGCTTTTGTCAGAAGTATCTAAAATTAAAGAGACTATTGATATCTTCGATTTATGGGAGTTAGCTGTTGAAGAAATAAAAGAATACTCAATTGAAGAGTTAAGTTCAATAATCTTTACTGATGCCATTACTATTGAGAAATCTTCATTATTTCATCTGATTAGAGATGAAAATCTACATTTCAAGAGAAAAGGTTTAAATTATATTCCAAGGACCAAGGAACAAATAGAAGAAATTCTTGTTCAAAGAGATAAAGAATCTAAGAAACAAGAAATATTAGATTTCTACAATAACAATTTAACTCTCGCAATTAGTGGACAAGAAGTAAAAGATAAGAAGATTTTTAATATTCTGAAAGACTGGTTAAAGAAGCTTGAGAATGAAGAACTAACTTCTATTTTAACTAAATTTGCTAATGGACAAGACCCTAGGATATTTGTTTATAATCTATTAAAGAAAAACAATCAGATTAGCCAAGATGCAGACAGATTTGCTACAATCTATGGCTTTGATATTGAATTTGAAGTAGAAGAAATTGCTTCTGCATCTCAGATTGAAATAGATATGACAAATAGAGATGATTTCACTAATGTTACAACATTCACTATTGATTCTGCTGACACTAAAGAAATTGATGATGCTATTTCTATTGAAAGAGTTGAAAATGGTTTTGTTCTAGGAATTCATATTGCAGATGTTGCTTCTCATATTGAAAGAGATTCTATCTTAGATAATTTGGCAAGCAAAAGGCTATCTACTTTATATTTAGAAACTGGCGAAATCCTAATGCTACCCAAAGAGCTTAGTCATGAGAAACTTAGTCTAAATCTTGGACAAGATAGACCAGCTTTTAGTGTGATATTGCAACTTGATAATGAATTTGAGATTGTAGAGAGTCAGGTAAAATTAACTAAAGTTAAGGTTACAAATAAAATATCTTACAAGGAAGTTGATAAGATTTTAAGAAAAGGTGGTCAAAGCTTTGATCAACTCTCTTTAATAGAGAAAATTACTTCTAAATGGAGAAAGAAAAGATTTGATTTAGGAGCTATTGAGATAAATAGACCTGAAATACAGCTTCATGTTAATGGGGATGATATTGAATTGGAGATTCTTAACAGAAGGTCAAAATCAAGAAGCATGATTAGTGAGTTAATGATTATGATGAATTCCTTTGTAGCTAACTATGCTAATAATAATAATATTCCACTTCTTTATAGAGTTCAAGAAGCCCCAGATCCTGATTATAAACACTTCTTAAATTATGATTATTATGACCCAGTTTTGAATGATAAACTTATCAGGTTAATTCGTCCATCCTTTTTAACAAGTGTGGCATCTACACATTACGGGCTAGGTGTTGAAGCCTATACCCAAATAACTTCTCCTTTAAGAAGATATTTTGATTTGATGATGCAAAGTCAGATTTCATCTTTTATAAAGACTGGAAAAGTGATTTATTCTGAAGAAGACTTGCTAGGATTCATAGATTATATGACAGACAATAACAAGAAAAGAAATGAGATGTATAGCAAATCTTTCAATTACTGGTTCCAAAAATATCTAGAAAATAATAGTATGTATGAGCCTATTGAAGCTGTTATTGTTGGAGAAAATCATAATTCTTTCACCTGTGAGCTATTAAAATATGGCAAGCGTTTTCCAGTAAAATCTCCTTATCAGCACCAAATTGGAGACCTTGTGTCTTTGTTAATTGATAAAGTAGATCCTGAGAAAGATGTTCTCAGATTTTCTATAATGAGCGATTAGAGACTAAGATGAATATAGGATTAATTCAAGGCTTTTTAGCTTTTTTATGTTGGGGTTTGTTCCCTGTATATTGGAGAGAATTACAAGCTGTTCCGGCTATGGAAATATTAGCTTACCGAATTGCTGGCTCTCTACTATTTGTTACGATGATCCTCCTGATTTCAAGGAATTTGAAATGGATTAAAAAGCTATCAAAAAAACAGATAAGTTATTATTTTATAACCTCTGTTTTCATTTCGATAAACTGGCTAGTCTATATATGGGCAGTAAATAATGACCAAGTTGTAGAAGCAAGTTTAGGATACTATATTAATCCTTTAGTTAATGTTCTTTTAGCTGAGATATTCTTAAAAGAAAGACTTCGTATAGCCCAAAGAATAGCAATTTTAACAGCTTTTATCGGAGTTTCTTTCCTAACTTACAAATATGGAAAATTACCCTGGGTCTCTGTTGTCCTAGCCTGTTCTTTTGCTGTCTATGGACTTCTTAAAAAGAAAGCTAAGCTTGGAGGATTAGAGTCTTTTTCCTTAGAGTCATTGATTCTTTCATTCCCAGCTTTAGGATATATTATCTTTCTGATATTTACCAAGCAAAGTTCATTCGGAACTATCGATGTTAAAACTAACTTATTACTTCTAGGTGCTGGCCTTGCAACTGGTTTACCACTTATTTTATATAATTTAGCTACAAAAAAAATAACATTAACTACCATAGGAATGTTACAATATTTCTCACCTACCCTACAGCTATTGATTGGTATTTATATATTCAAAGAAGCATTTCCCATGGATAAATTACTTGGATTTGTAATTATCTGGATTGCCCTACTTATATACACCTCTGAATTAATTTATTTTAATTCAAGAAAAAAGCTCAAGCAAAAGACAGCATAGATTATTAGATAGAGGAACGCTATTGCCATTCTTTATGTCGCCCTTTCAGGGCTGAATTCTAACTTCTTATTCACATGGAGGACAAGCCTCCATGCTTAGTATATGCCACCCCTTCAGGGTTAGACGAACGGCCGTTCGCATCTACATATTCACTTATCACTATGTTCTAAGTGAAGCCAGCGCGGAGGCTGGCGATCCCAGTTGCCTCACTAAACCCTAATTCTTCACTCCCCTGTCTGTCGGCAGACAGGTAACTTCTAACTGCCTATATCCTCTTGCCCCACCTGCATAAAAAGACGATTTAATGCAGGAGGCGAGTATGGATTGCCTGAGCATACAAAATATTTCATTTGACAGAATAATTACTTCAATAATTGTTAAAATGATAAATTATATTGATTAAGGGAGTATGAAATGGCAAAGAAACAAAGAACTGCTATTGAACCAACTAGAGCAGAAAACTATGCTGAGTGGTACCAACAAGTTGTTAGAATAGCAGATTTAGCGGAGAATAGTGATGTCCGAGGTTGTATGGTTATCAAACCTTGGGGCTATGCCATTTGGGAAAATATTCAAAAAGTATTAGATAAAATGTTTAAAGAAACAGGGGTAAAGAATGCATATTTTCCACTGTTTATTCCTAAAAGTTATTTTGAAAAAGAAGCTGAACATGTTGAAGGATTTGCTAAAGAATGTGCAGTTGTTACTCATTCTAGATTAGAAGATGATGGCAATGGTGGACTTAAAGAAGCTGGTAGACTAACTGAACCATATATTGTTAGACCAACCTCAGAAACTATTATTGGTTCTTCATTCTCAAAATGGGTGAATTCATATAGAGACTTACCTCTTTTAATTAACCAATGGGCTAACGTAGTACGTTGGGAACTTAGAACTAGATTATTCCTTAGAACTGCTGAATTTTTGTGGCAAGAAGGTCATACTGTTCATGCAACTGAAAAAGAAGCTAATGAAGAAACTAAACTCATGCTCGAGGTTTATGGTAAGTTTGCTGAACAATACCTTGCTGTTCCAGTAATTAAAGGGGAAAAAAGTGCCGGAGAAAGATTTCCAGGTGCTGTGGCAACCTATTCAATAGAAGCGATGATGCAGGATAAAAAAGCACTTCAAGCTGGTACTTCTCACTTCTTAGGACAGAATTTTGCTAAAGCTTCTGACATTAAATATCAAACTAAAGAAGGCAACTACGAATATGCTTGGACAACTTCTTGGGGTGTTTCTACACGATTAATTGGAGCATTAATTATGGCTCACAGTGATGATAATGGCTTAGTTTTACCTCCAAAAATTGCACCAGCTCATATTGCTATCATTCCAATTTACAAGAATGAAGAAGATAGAGCGGAAATTCTTAATTATATTTCAAACATCACTGAAGCCCTAAAAGCAAAACGCTTTGATGGCAAAGAAATTATTGTTGAAGTTGATGATAGTGATGCAACTTCAAGTGAAAAGAGTTGGAAATGGATTAAGAAAGGTATGCCTATCAGACTTGAAATTGGCAAAAGAGATATGGCTTCAGGTTCTGTTTTTATGGGTAGAAGAGACTTAGAACCAAGAGACAAGAAAGGGTTGGCTTGGGAAGAGTTTGTAGAAAATGCAGAAAATATTCTTAACGAAATACAGGATAACATTTTTGCAAAAGCTGTAAAATTCAGAGATGAAAATACTCTTGAGATTGATAATATAGAGGATTTTGAAGCATTTTTCACACCTAAAGATAAAAACAAACCGGAAATTCATGGCGGTTTTGTAGCTGCTCATTGGTGTGGTTCTACTGAGTGCGAAGAAAAAATTAAAGATGACTTGAAAGTAACAATAAGAAACATTCCTTTCTCTAGTAAAGAAGAAGAAGGACTTTGTATCTGTTGCGGAAAGGCTTCTAAGAAAAGAGTTATCTTCTCAAAGAGTTATTAGTCTTGCTTGATTACAATAAAAAATTATTAAAACTGGTGCAAGAAGTTCATCAAAGACTTCTTGCATCTAAGATAAAAGTCAGCTTTGCTGAATCTTGCACTGGAGGATTGCTACAAAAGCTTATAACAGACACTAGTGGTTCTTCAAGCTATTTTGAGGGTGGCTTTGTAACATATAGCAATCGATTAAAAAATAAAATATTAGGTGTAAAAGAAGAAACTTTAACTAAGTATGGTGCTGTAAGCTCTCAATGTGCAAAAGAAATGGTTGAGGGAGTTAATAGGATTACTGGAGCAGATATATCAGTTTCAGTAACAGGTATTGCTGGTCCAACTGGTGGTAGTTTGGATAAACCAGTGGGAACTGTTTGCTTTGGATTTCTATCTCAGCAAGGTCTAACAACACAGGTTAAGTGTTTTAAGGGATCTAGAGATGATGTTAGACATCAATCAGCAATATTTGTTTTAGAATCAATTTTAGAATTATTAAGTAAATGAGGAAAAATGAAGATATTAGTTTTGGGAAGTGGTGCAAGGGAACACGCAATAGCACAGAAATTTGCAGATAGTGACAAAGTTTCAAAAGTAGTGGTTTCTCCGGGAAATGGAGGAATTGCAAGAGAGTTTGAGTGTATAGAATTATCAACATTTGGCAAGATTGCTGAGTTTGTTCAAAAGAATAAAATTGATATAGTCTTTGTTGGACCTGAACAACCATTATCAGAGGGTGTAGTTGACTTTTTAGAAGAAGAGAATATAGTAGTTATAGGACCTTCAAAGAAAGCATCACGAATTGAATCAAGCAAGGCTTATGCTAAGGATCTCATGAAGAGATATAAGGTTCCGACAGCCGAATATCAGGTATTTGTAGAATATCAACAAGCTAAAGACTATATTCAGTCATGCTCATACCCTATTGTTTTTAAAGCAGATGGACTTGCTGCTGGAAAAGGTGTGGTAATTGTAAATTCTTTAGAAGAAGCTGAACAAGAATTGAAAGAGTTTATGCTTGATAGTAAATTTGGTTCTGCTGGTAACAGCCTTGTTATTGAAGAATTTTTACAAGGTTGGGAGACTTCTGTATTTGCCTTCTGCGATGGAAAGAATTTCAAATCAACAATATTTTCTATGGATCACAAACAGTTGTTTGCAGGAGATAAAGGTCCTAATACAGGCGGTATGGGAGCTGTTGCCCCCATTATTGACGCTGAGAAATACAGATATCAGATTGATAATGAAATTTTTACTCCTATATTGAAAGGACTGCAAGAAGATTCTTGCCCATTTAAAGGTGTTCTCTACTGTGGCTTAATGATAACAGAAAAAGGTCCAAAAGTGATAGAGTTCAATTGCAGATTTGGTGATCCTGAAACACAAGTAGTTTTACCTTTAATGAAAACAGATTTGCTTGATGTTTGTGTTGCAATAGCTGATGAAAGAATAGAAGAATTAGACCTTTTATGGGAAGATAAATTTGCAGTTAACCTCGTTGCTGCATCTGGCGGATACCCAGGTAAATACCAGAAGGGCATAGAGATATCTATAGGGAACATATCTGATAATGCTAAAGTATATTATGCTGGAGTTAAAGAAGAGAATGGAAAATTATTGACAAACGGCGGACGAGTCTTAGGAATTACATTGACTGGTTATAATAGAGAAACCTTAATAGAAGAGGTTTATAGAGAAAATGAAAAAATAGAATTTGATGGTAAAGTAATTCGAAGCGATATAGGTGGAAGAGCTAATAGATAATAAATTGGAGGTTAGTACTTAAATTGGTAAGATTATTGCTTTAAAAATAACAAATTGAGAGAGTTTTAATGAAAAAGAGTATAATAATACTATTAGCTTTGGTAACGGGGATTGTTCCATTATTTGGTAAAATAACAGTTTTAGAAGAAAGTGAATCATATATTAGATTAAAATTCACTTTACCTACATATAGATTTGAAGAATCAGAATTAGATTATAAAAAAATAATCTGTGATGATGCAGACTACATTTTTGATGAAGGAAAACCTGAAGTTCCTTATTTCTCAGAGATTGTAGGAATCCCAGAAGATGGTGATATTCAAGTTAACATTCTTAGACAAAAAGAGATTGCTAAAGAGAATATTAAAATCACTAGATGTCCAGAAATGACAATCAAAAAGGACCAAGTTTCTTATAAAAGCACTAACACTACCACAATCCCTAAGCTCAGATCTTTTTACCCAGATCAAATAGTAAAAAAAGACAAGAGTGCTTTTTTAGGTGATAGAAATTTTATTTCATTCCATATCTTCCCTTTTAGATATAACGAAAGTAATAAGCAATTAAAAATCTCCAGAGAAATAGATATAGAGATAATTATTAATGGAGACAAAACTGCTAAGCGTTCATGGCAGCTATCAAATAACTATATTGACCCTTATGGTGACGAATTTTGTATAAACAATGATTATTCTAAGAAATGGAGAAAAGAGCAAGCTGTATTTTCTGTTCCAACCGAGAAATCAAGCGACTATAATGGCATTGACCTTGTAGTTAATGAAGAAGGCTTGTATAAAGTAACATATAGCTTCTTAAAAGATCAGATTTCAACCCTCGAAGATTCCTTAGGAATTGATTTAGGTTGGGATATTGACGATATAGATCCTAAGAGATTACAATTAGAAAGCAACAAACAAGTTGAACCTGTCTATTTCTATGGTGAAGAGGATGGTTCTTTTGATAAAGGTGATTATTTTGAATTCTATGGTTATATTAATCATGGCAAGGAAAGATATCATGATGCTTACACTATAAGAAATACTTATAAGTTAGTACTAAAAGATGATTTTGGTTCTAGAATGGCTGTTGAGAATGGTGGTATTATGGTTACTCAGACTTCTGAATATACAGAGCCAACATATTATGACCATCATGTACATTTTGAGACCCAAAGTTATTATGAAAAAATGGGTAACGCTTACAACTATGATTCTGATTATTATTTAGAAGATCCTTTCTTTTGGAGAAAAGTAAAAGCTCCTAACTTAGAAATTATTCCAATCGAATTACAATATCCTGTTAACAGAGAAATTGATAAGTTTGAGGCTAATGTTTCATTGTTTGGATTAACTTATGGCGATTATCAAAATGACCACCATGCAATTGTGAGAATCAATTCAGCAATCGTAGGTTCCGAATATTGGACTGGTCAAAATGAACAAGTTTTTCATACTGCTAATGAATATTCAAACTCATTCCTTAATCATGGAGAGAACAGTGTATTTGTTAGTTTACCTGGAGATACTCCAAGCGGAGAAACTGAGCTTATTGCTTTAGATTACATAGATCTTAAATATTGGAGAGAATATAAAACTGATGAAGATTTCATCAGATTTAAAAAGCCTTCTTTTAAACCTAATGGCTTATTCCAATTCAAACTTGAAGGATTCCAAAGTAAAGATGTAAGTGTTTACAAGATAGGTTCAAGTAAAATGGAGAACCTTAGGATTGAATCATATTTTGAGCTTGATGAAGCACCTTATTATGTAACTTTCCAAGATACTGTTAACTCAGATAATTTTGAATACTTCGCAACTACAGAAGCTAATAAAAAGACTCCGTTAGAAATTAGAATTGATATTCAAAGTGATTTAAAAGCTAGAACAAATAATTATGATGCTCTT
The DNA here is from genome assembly GCA_963678315.1 of Cloacimonadales bacterium (SeqCode). GTDB lineage: Bacteria > Cloacimonadota > Cloacimonadia > Cloacimonadales > JAFGVF01. Next base: position 347,224 of record OY782781.1, read on the forward strand.
TTGATTACTTCTTCTGATTTTGTTGAGACTGAAGGTGTTGAACTATTCAGGTCAACCTGGCAAGAGCAAGGGTTTAATCCATTAGTGGTTGATGTTCAAGATATATATGATGAGTTTAACCACGGCATTACTTCTGCCGATGCTATTAGGGATTTCTTGAAGTATGCTTATAATATGTGGTCTGAACCTCAATTAAAAAATGTTCTACTAGTTGGAGATGGAACTTACGACACTCGTGAAAATTCAACTTCTACAAAATACAATATAATTCCTTATAAAAAAGTTTGGACATGGAAACATGGAGCTACTCCTAGTGATAACTATTATAGTTGTCTAGTTGGAGATGATGCTGTTCCTGAAATTGGTATTTCTAGAATAAGTGTGTGGCAAGCAGAGCAAATATTAGATATTGCTCAAAAAAGTTACATTACCCTCAATAACCCTAAATTGGATGATTTGGGGCCGGCTCATGTAGTTTTAACTGCTGGAGGTAAAGTTACTGATTCATTAGATGTCTTCTCCCAACAAGAGGAAATAATCAAAGAAAGAATGATTTCAGATGACTACCGTGTTACCAGGGTTTATACTACTACCCAATCTGTTTCATCAGACTTTTACGGGTCAACATTTACTTTGAAAGACGGTATTGATAGAGGTGCAACTTTTCTACAATTCATGGGCCATGGTGGCGGTAGAATTTGGGCTGACTACAACCTTCTCAATCTTAATGATCTTGCAACACTGAACAATGATTACTATCCATTTGTTAGTTCATTAGCTTGTTATGCTGCTTCATTTGACTACCCAGGTGACTCCTCTATCAATGAATCATTCATTAATGAGGCAGATAAAGGGGCAATAAACACTTTAGGTTTCTCTGGTCTAGGATACTTAAACCAAGATTTAACCTTTGGTACAGCTTTAGCTGATGGTTTTTTCAGACAAAAACTGCCTACTTCAGGAGATGTTGTAAAATATACAATTGCCAAATCATACTTTAAACTATTTGGACAAGCTAAGAAAGCTCTTACAGAAGGCTGTGTACTGCTAGGAGACCCTAATGCAGTAATTCACAGACCAAATCGACAACTTACTGTAACAACTGACAAAGAAGTCTATTCAGTAGGCGACACAGTTAGAGTTAATATGCAAGCAGACGGTCTAAATCTGTCGGAAGCAAAACTATATGTTTTAGATAAAAATGACTTAATTGAAAATATTGCCTATTACATACCAGTAATTCTTGGGGAATACAATCATACATTTGTTATCCCAGAATCAATTTCTGAAGGTTCGTACTTGACTATGAGAGTTGAGAGTTATGACAATGAGCAAGTTTATATTGGAGAAAAGACCATTGGCGTAGGAAATAGCAACTTCTATGATGTTGTTACAATTCCAGCAGAACCAACAGTATTCGATAGTGTATATGTCTCAACAAAAATAGTTACGGAAGACGAAATAGAAACAGTAAATCTTGTCTATTCAGTTGGATCTACTAAATCTAGGGCAATAATCCCAATGTCACTCAAAGATGGTTCTGATAATGAATACGAAATTTCAGAATTCATACCTAAATATAATGCGGATTTAAAAGTTACTTACAGCTTTGAGGTTACTACTACAGAAGCTGTTGTAAAATCAGATGATTATAGATATACAATTTTAGGCCCTGACTTGCATGTTCATGATTGTGAGTTTGTTTCAAATAATGGTATACCCTCAATTTCCTATACTATAACCAATCTCACTCCTATAGCAACCATTCCTTGTGATTTAAAGATATATAAGGAAGTAGACGGTGAGAATAGTATTCAATTGTATGATGATGCAATAGGAGCATTTGCAGCTTTTGAGTCTAGAGATTATATTTACCAGATGTCAGATTTTGAAGTTGGTAATTTTGATTTCAGGGTGGTTGTTAACGAAGAAAGAATCTTCAGTGAGATGATCACTTACAATAATGAAGATGTGATAGATCTACCTATAAACTATCAATTAATAACAAATCAAGGTGGAAGCGTAACTAGTTTAGACGGCATAGCTACACTTGAAATACCAGCGGCTTATTTAACAGATGCCTTTTTTAATGTTAATGTTGGAAGTTTCATAGAGCCAAATACTCAACCTGATATAGAAAAAATACTGATGCCAAATAATATTGAATCTTCTGTATTTGAAGTAACATGCTTATCTGAAGAAGTCGCTGACTCTACCGGGCTTCTCTTGAATGGTAATCTAGATTTAAAAATTCAGTTCAATAGTGCAGATTCTCTCACTTCTTTGCATGCAACAAACGATGAAATTGACATATATCGCTGGCATGATGAGTATCAAAAATGGATTTTCCAGGGTGGCTTAGTATCTCTTGACAATGGCGAGATTAGAGCATCCATCGGGAGATTAGGAAAGTTCACTCTTCTCCGTAATAGAGATAAAATAAGACCAACTATCGATCCTAATGTTCAAGAACAAGAATTTACCCAAGGTGGTTATGTTTCAGGAACAGGAACAATATCTGTTGTTCTTTCAGATGCTAATGGAATTGATATTATAGACAATAGATTCAAATTCTACTTAAATGGAGACCAGGTAAATGAAGAAGATCTGGTAATCTCTCTCAATGAAGATAATCTAAACAATATTCCTATAAAATATCATCTTGACTTACCAGAAGGTAACTACTCCTTAGTTATTGATTGCACTGATATTAATGGCAATTTTAACACTATCGATATTACTTTCAAAGTTACTACTGATTTTGATATTTTCGATATAGCTAATTACCCCAACCCGGTTGTAGGTAAAGCAATTGAGCCTGTAAATGACGGAAGAACTAGATTTACATATACGCTTACTGATGATGCCGATTGGGTAAAAATAATAGTCTATACTGTTTCTGGACGGAAAGTAATAGAGCTAAAAGGTCTACCAACTTCTGTAGGATACCATGAATACCCAAGAACTATCTATGGCTGGGACTGTAAAGATAGAGATGGTTATGATCTTGCAAATGGTGTATACTTCTATAAGGTTATTGCCAAAAAAGGTGGTAAGAAAATTGAAAAAATCCAAAAAATGGCAATTCTAAAATAGGAGATTATCATGAGAAAATTATATATATTAATTATAACTGTGTTTGCTTGTAGTTCTCTTTTCGCGGGTAGATATGCTGGTGACTTCATGTCAATTGGAGGTGGAGTTAGAGCTATTAGTATGGGTGGAGCTTATAGTGCAATATCTGATGATGGGGCAGGAATTTATTGGAATACTGCAGGGATTGGTCAGGTTAAAGAATCACAGGTTTTTGGAATGCATGCTTTTCTTTATGATGGATTAGCAAGTTATGATAACATCACTTTCTGCCAGCCATTACCTAATAATGCTACAATCGGTATTAACTGGACAAGGCTAACCGTTGATGAAATTCCTTATTTCAGTGAAGAATATCTAGTAGGAACAAATGTTGACCAAAGAGTTGCTGACCCTTCTCTACACCTACCTGGACAACCTGATTCTGAATTCAAATCTACTGATGATCTATTCCAACTAGGTTTTGCAAAACATATTCACTTTGATATAGATTTAGGTTGGAAATATTTTAAGATGCCTTTTGATATTCATGCTGGCGGTAATGTAAAATTTATTAGAAGAAAGTTATATGAAAGCTATGGCACAGGTACAGGATTTGACCTTTCATTTTTAATAGTTTCTGATTTAGCTTATGTATTTAATGTAGAATACCTAGGAAAAATTAAATACGGTATGAACTTCATGGATATCGGAAATACTGATATTAAATGGGATGTAACTTCTGAAAGAGTTGATGAGGTTTTAATGAACACAAAACTCGGAGCTTCAATTGAACAACCACTTCCTTTTATTAAGTCTAATTTGATTTACTCAATTGACAAGGACTACGTTTATGGAAAGAAAGTGAGAATGGGTGCAGAATTAGAGTATGACAATCTAGTGGCTCTTAGAGCAGGAATTCAAGAAGATAATGTTTCAGCAGGATTAGGACTAAAAGTTTATAGTTTTAAAGTTGACTATGCTTATGTGACAAATAACCTCGGCAATACAAATAGAATTGGTATTAGCTTCATTTTTTAATAGGAGAAACTTATGAAAATGCTTATTGAGATATTACTGATTATTGGGCTAATGCTTTTACTAATCGGATGTTCTGGTGATGATGACGAAAGTGTTGATAAAGTACCACCAACTAAACCTGTTCTTATTCCTCATCTGGGAGATACCGGTGATGGAACAATTACATATAACGATGAGACCTTAATACTTAATGATGCAAATAATGGAATTGATGCTGAAAGTGTTAACAATGGCATTAGATTAATGTGGGAACCATTGATTTTTGACAATGATCTTGAACGTATAACAATATATAGATTCATGAACTCAAATACTGATGATATTGTTCTAGTAGATTATGTTACTGCTGAGGAAGTTGAATATACTGATGACACAATCAACAACGACCTTGTTTTTGATAACCTATTTTCCTATTACATAGAGGTGGCAGACCAAGCAGGTAATTCTACTTTTTCAGATACCGTCAGCTACAAACTTATGTATAAGCCAATATTAAATTATCCAGACAATGGAACTATTGTTAACGATGATTTGGCTAGTGAAGAAGGATTAAAATTTTTGTTCTATTCAACAGAGCAAGTAGATAAATTTAGAGTTCTATTATTCAATGAAAATAGTGAATTAATTTGGATTGATAATGTTAATGTTGATGCCGAAGATTTAGTTTCAAACTATGATGGAGGAAGCCTTAGTCCGGGGAGCTATTCTTGGCGAGTAGACGCTTTTAGATACGACAATGAGCTTGAATTCTATTATGGGTCTGAATCCTATACTTCAACCATCATTGTTTCAGATTAATTTAAAATCTTGACGTAATTAGAAAATATTAAAATTATGATAAAAACATATAAAGGGGCCCATGTGAGAAAATATTTGTTAATAATGATATTATTAATTATTGCTACTTTGTCTATGGCACAAGATGTACCATCAGGTATCAATAATGCTTCAGCATATTCTTTTTCTGGTGCTGGTGAAGATCAGGAACAGCTAAAGATAAATGCCTATATCTGGGGAGAAGTTAAAAAACCAGGACTATACATTGTTCCTGATAACACTGACATACTAACTCTTTTAGCTTTGGCTGGTGGACCTACTGACGATGCAAGACTACAAGATGTTAGGATTGTTAGGTCTTACGGTTCTCAAGAAGAAACCATTGCTGTAGATTTAGAATCATACCTTGAAACTGGAGACAGAGATTATAATTATTCTCTAAAACCAGGAGATACTGTAATTGTTAGGGGAACATTTTACCGTAAATTTAAAGATTTTGTAACTTTTATGTCTGAGATAGGTATAATTTTATCAGTCTATCTGACAATATTAAACCTGTAAGTGAGGGATAATGAGCGATAATCATAATAATGAACATAAAAATATATTTGAAGACGAAATTAAAATATCGGATTATTTAGCAATAATATATCGATTTAAGTACCTAGTTTTTGCAATATTTATTGTAGTAGCTATAGGTGCTTACTATTACACATCAAAACAACCCCTTATCTATGCATCTTCTGGTAAAATTTTATTAGAAAGTCAAAGTAAAAGCTCAGATTTATTGTTTATGGGTGGCATGGGAAATGATAAGACTGATTTAAATAACAATATTCAGATTATGCAGTCAAGTGCAATTATGCTCGAAACTGCTAAGAAACTTGTCCAGTCTGAGAATTTTACAAGTTTCTCATTGCCTGAAACAAATTTGGCTAAATCAAATCCTAACTATCAAAGATATGTTAAGTCAATTTCAGGTGAAATTAGAGGCAAATACAAAATTGAATCAATTAGGGATACTGATGTTTTAACTATAGGGTATGAATCAGAATCTCCTAATGAGTGTTCTGAAGCTATTAATGCCCTTCAACTAGCTTTTCAAGAAGAAACAACTCGCTATGCTAGATTAGAATATACTCAAATTAGAGAATTCTTAGAAGATAGAGTAAAAGAAACTAAAACTTACCTTGATGATGCAGAACAACAGTTAAGAGATTTCAAGAAGGAAAATCAGATTTCTGAGTTATCTCCTGTATCAGAAAAACTAGTAGACCAAGCCAGTACTTTTGAAGCTGATCTTCATACCGCTATGACAGACTCACTTCTTAAATATACTGAAATTAACATCATTAAAAAGAAGATAACTAATCAAAATATAATATTAAATGACCTATATATTAAAGACCGTGATTTAACTAAAAGATTAGAAGACAAGGCTAAAGATAAACAAAAATTATCTGATGATGAGTTAGCTATAGTAGACACTTTAGAGTCAGACATACTCGCTGATCAAATCGATGAAGATTATTTTTTAACCCAAGAAGAGGAAAAAGAAGAAGATGTTGAGGCTATAGCTTCAATTGATAATATATTAAACAATGGACTTATTCAACAATTGATGGCTGAGATTGTTGAAAAAGAACGATTCATTATTAAGTTAACTTCAAAAAGCAATTACAATAGTGAACATCCTGAGCTTACTAAGCAAAATGAAGAGCTTTCAAACTTAAAAAGAGAATTGAAAGATAAGATTTCAGAAACAGTGCAAGTTAACACACTACAAGATCCTTTCTCATACAGATCTAAATTAATCGAGAAATTAGCTAATGTAGAAAGTGAATATGAAATAGTTTCTTCAAGACTTATTGGTTTAAGAGAAACAGTAGAGTATTATTCAGGTGAAATTAGTCAACTTCCAGACCAAGAACTTGAGCTATCAAAACTCACTAGAGATAAGATGTTTAATGAGAAGATACATACACTTATTACTGAAAGGTATGAAGATGCTAAGATTGCTGAAATTTCTCAGTTAGGTAATGTTAGAATACTTGAAACTGCAGGTATTCCAAGAATACCAATTAAACCTAAGAAAATGATGAACTATCTTATTGGTGTAATTTTAGGACTAGGTATAGGTATTGGTGCTGCATTTTTAGCTCATTCTATGGATACCAAATTAAGAACTGTTGATGATATTGAAAACTTTGTTAAATCTCCAATCGTTGGAACAATTCCATTTATTGAGCTACCTGTATCTGAGTTAGATGAGTTAAGTAAAATGATTCAAGAAGCTTCCCCAGAACGGAAAAAGAAGTTGCAAAGATCATTCAGTCATATTAATGGCCAATTAATTTCTCATTACTCTCCTAAATCACCTGTTGCAGAAGCCTATAGATCATTAAGAACAAATATTATTGCCAATAAAGATGCTGGACCAATATCATTTTTGATTACATCTTCAAGTCCTAAAGAAGGTAAATCAACAACAGTTTCAAACACAGCAATCACTCTAGCTCAAATGAACAGTCGTGTTGTTGTTGTGGACATTGATATGAGACGTCCAACTGTGCATACTAAGTTTGGAATTGACAAAGAGAATGGTGCTAGTGATTATCTAATTGATGACACTTTAATCTTGAAAGATGTTATAAAACCTTCTGGTATACCAAATTTAGATGTAATTACTTCTGGATTCATTCCACCTAATCCTTCTGAGCTTCTTGCTTCACAAAGAATGGATGAGTTCTTAACAAAATTAAAAGAAAACTATGATTATGTTATCTTTGATACTCCACCTATTATTGCGGTTACAGATGCTATTATCATGGCTAAGAAAGTAGATAAAGTATTTGTAGTTATGAGAGTGTCACATACAGAAAAAGCGATTCTAAATCGTGCTAAAGAAATTCTTGATAACGTTGACAAGCAAATTGATGGTTTTGTTGTTAATGGTATTAAGGTTCAAAAATACTATAGTAGACATAAGTATTACTATTATTACTATTATTATTACTATGGAGAAGAAAATAAAAACAAGAAAAGAAGAAATCGTTTCAGTTTCTTACGCAAAAATTAACTTAATATTAAATGTTGTTTCGAAACTTGATAACGGTTATAATGAACTCAAAACCATATTTACTACTATTGATTTAAAGGATAACGTAAAATATTCTTTGACAAAAAGTAATGATATTGAAGTTTTGTCAAATATATCAGAACTGTGTGGACAAGCTAATCTTGTTCACACAGTTGCTACATATTTGAAAAATAGATATTGTGTTAAGAACAGTGCTAAAATTTATATTGAGAAGAACATTCCTTTATCCGCTGGATTAGGGGGTGGTTCGAGTAATGCAGCTAACGCTATAATCGAGTTGGATAAACTTTGGAATCTCAATTTAAGTTTTGAAGAAATGAACAGTATTGCTTCCAAGTTTGGAAGTGATATTAACTTTTTTTTATCAGGTCATAGTGCAGTTGGCTTACATAGGGGCGAAATTATTGAACCTATAGAACCATTACACATTGACAACATCTTACTAGTTAAACCAACTTTAGGGATATCGAGTAAAGAAGCTTATGATCTTATAAAAGAAAGAAAATTGAATACGGATTTTGACGTATTTATTAAGACATTGGATTATAGTCTATTATTCAATGATTTACAAGTTGGTATTTCAAACAAGTACAAAATTATTAAAGAAATAGTTGAAGGAATCAATTCATTTGGTGCAATCAAAGCTCAAATGTCAGGTTCAGGTTCTACATGTTTTGGTATTTTTGAAAATAAGGAAACATTAGTTAGGGCTTTTAACTATTTTAAAGAACAAGGATATTGGGTAAAAATAACAAAAACAATATAAATAGGAAGTAAGATGTTTTCAAGATTAAAGATTTTCTCAGGGAATGCTAATCTTCCATTGGCTAGAGAAGTTGCTGAACATGCCGGTATACCTCTAGGTGATGTTGATGTTTTTAAATTTGCAAATGATGAAACTTTTGTGAAGATTAACGATAACGTTAGAGGAACAGATGTTTTTTTAATTCAACCAACTTGTTACCCAGTCAACGACAATTTAGTTGAACTTTTAGTTATGATTGATGCTTTCAAAAGAGCATCTGCTCAAAGAATAACTTGTGTTATACCTTACTATGGGTATGCAAGATCTGATAAAAAAGATCAACCTAGAGTTCCTGTTACTGCTAAACTAGTTGCAGATTTGCTAACTGTTGCCGGTGCAGATAGAATTGTTACTGTTGATTTACATGCAGACCAAATCCAAGGATTTTTTAATATCCCAGTTGACCATTTATTCTCAATGACTACTTTTGCAAGATATTTTCAAAGTGTAGTTAGCAATGAAGAATTAGTAGTTGTATCTCCCGATTCAGGTGGTGCCAATAGAGCTAGATCTTTTTCTCAGAGACTTAAATGTGATTTAGCGATCGGAGATAAAAGAAGAAGTGGAAATGATGATGCTGCAGAATTACATAATATTATCGGAAATGTAGAAGGTAAAACTGCTATTCTCTTTGACGATATAATTGATACTGGTGGAAGCTTGACTAAAGTAGCTCATGCACTAAAAGAAAATGGTGCTAAAAGAATCTTTGCTGCTTGTGCTCATGGAATTTTATCTGGTCCTGCTATTGAAAGACTAGAGGATTCTCCTATTGAGAAGCTGTTTATCACAAATACAGTACCACTTAATGAAGAAAAACAGAAATGTACAAAAATTGTACAACTTTCAATAGCCGAGATGTTGGCTATTGCAATAAAGAAAATTCATATTGAAGAATCATTAAGTATTCTTTTTAGATAGAAACGAATGTGGAGGAAAAATGGTTATTAAAATTGAAGCTGAAAAAAGAGCTTTAGGAAAGAAATCAGACCGTAAAAATCTCAGAAAAAGTATGAAAATACTTGCTGTGATTTACGGACAAGGTAAAGTTGGAACTAACATCCAACTTGATGCTCCTGATTTCATGAAAGCTTACAAAAAAAGCATTGGCGAACTTGCAATATTTAATGTTAACGTAGATGGTGAAGAACATCGTTGTATCATTAAAGATAAACAAGTTCATCCAGTAAGAAGAGACTTTTTACACGTTGACTTTTTAGAGCTCAATCCTGGCCATGAAGTAACTCTCTCACTTCCTATCAAATTCGTTGGTGAACCAGAAAGTTTAAAACTCGGTGGTGTATTAGATATCATCCAAAGAGAATTAACTATTTCTTGTTTACCAAAAGACATCCCAGAAGATGTTGAACTTGATATTTCTAATCTTGAAATTAACGAAGCTTTACACGTTAGTGATGTTACTATCCCTAATGTTAGTATCAAAGATGCTGACGACATAGCTCTTGTTATTATTCACGAAAAGAAAGCTGAAGTAGAAGAGACTGCAGAAGGCGAAGAAGCTGAAGAGACACCTGCTGTTTAAACAATGAAACTTGTAGTTGGTTTAGGGAATATTGGCTCTAAATATGCTAATACCCGGCACAATATAGGATTTATTGCTTTAGACTATTTTGCAGAGAAGTATTTCTTAGATTTTAACAAAGAAAAGAATTATTTCTATGCTAAGCACGATAATGCTATTCTAATAAAACCTCGGACTTACATGAATCTTAGTGGTATTGCAGTTCAATCTGCATTAACTAAATTTAGAAACATTACTGATATTTTGGTATTAGTTGATGATTTAGATTTACCATTTGGAAGAATTCGAATTAGGAAGTCAGGAGGAACCGGTGGACATAATGGACTTAAGTCTATCGCAAATTCATTAGGAAGCAACGAGTATGGACGAATTAGGATTGGAATTGGAAGACCTAATTCAGATGAAGTAAAACAGTTCGTTCTGGCAAAATTTAGCCAAGATGAACGCATTAAACTTTCCGACGTGAAAGATTATTTAAAAGATTTAATTGATATCTATATTGATAAAGATGTGAACAATCTTTTAAATTTTAATAGCGCAAATAATGTGACCTATTCCGAGAAAATCGGGATCAACTGACCATAGGGAGGAATAAATGGTTAGAAAGTACGAAAGTATGATTATTCTTAACGCTAAACTGTCACCAGATGTTATTAAAGAAGAGCTAGCAAAAGTAGCAAAAATAATTACTGACAATGGTGGTGAAATTGTTGAGACTGATGATATGGGTAAGAGAGTTCTTGCTTATCCTATTCAAAAACTCACTGAAGGATATTATTACATTAATTACTTTAGAATGGATACTGACAAAGTTAAAGTTCTTGAAGATAATTATCGCATTGATGAAAATATAATCCGTCATAACCTAATTGTTTTAGATTAGGAGTTATCATGGATTTGAAATTCCCAAGACTGAATAGACTTGTAGTTTCAGGTAGATTAACCAGAGATGGTGAAATTAGATATCTACCAAGCGGTAGAGCTGTATTTAATTGCAGTATAGCTATCGATGATGGATATTGGGATAAACAATCAAATCAATGGGTAAGCCAACCGGTTTACATGGATGTAACCGTTTGGGGACCTCAAGGCGAAAAAATTGGCAATGTCATTAAAAAAGGAAGCCCTGTTATTGTTGAAGGTAGTATAAGACAACGAGCTTACACTACTCAAGATGGGCAAAATAGAAGAATTACAGAAATTAATGCTGATAAAATTCATAGTTTAGAACAAAACAGAATGGATGATAACTATAATTCAGGTAATAATGGAGGCTATAATAATGCTCCTCAAAATAATTATCAGAATAACCAAACAAACACTTCTGAGAAAAGACCTGAACCTGACTTCATTAATGATGATGTTCCATTCTAAACAAAGGAGAAAACATGCTTTACGATAAAAAAAGAAGATATGGCAAAAGAAAATATTGCAGATTCTGCAAGAATAAAGATATTGAAATTAATTATAAAAACACTGATGTAATTAAACAGTTCATTTCAGATGTTGGCAAAATTGAACCAGCTCGTTTAACAGGAACTTGTGCTAAACATCAAAGAAAACTTACAACCGAAATCAAGAAAGCACGTCATATGGCTCTATTGCCATACATTGCTGAATAAGAGTGTTATTAACTTTAATTTCTAGTGTTATAACACTTATTTCCCCTTTTTGGGGTATGATCTTTTTTACAGTTAATATATGTGATTTATTAAGAAAAGAAACTAAACAAGTTAACTTGCATATACTAGCTTTTTCAGTACTGAGTTTAGTATTAACTTTTGTACTAGGAGCTGAGTTAGTTAAGTTTGCTGATTCTTTCCTAGGAGTTGGGATTGCTTTATTCCTATTTTCTAACCTTTATTTTAAAATAGGATTTAGCAAATCAATTGGTATTTTTGCTATTTATGAATTCTGTTATGGATTAGCAAGAAAGTTTGTCTTTATTGAATACTTTGAAAAGATGTTTAATATGGAGAACTTTGAAGCAATCTTTACAAAAGAAATTTATAGTGATTATCCCAACTTCGCTCAAGAATTCACCAATATTTCTAATATTTATTTAGATAATATGGTTGCAATTTGGACTTTGCCAATAATTTTTGCTTTCTTTGGGGGAGTACTTATTGGTAAAAAGAACCCTCTAGTTAAGATACAGAGTATAGCTTTTAAGATACCAGATTTTGTGGTATATTTATTAATGATAGCGATGGGTTTAGCAATATTCCCAGAAACTAGATTTGTTGGATTACCATTAACTCTAACAATAGCTCTCTTGCTGTCAATTCAGGGTTTTCCAATTGTTTGGTTTTGGCTCTTACGTTCAACATATAAAAATACTTTATTAAGAACATTAACCTATTTAATTATATTTATTAATTTCCATGTTTTTGTGGCTATAAGTACAATAATTGGCTTAATAGATATATGGTTTAACTTGAAAAATGGAGTACAGAAATGAAAATATTATTAATTACAGATGTAAAAGATTTAGGTATGGCTGGAGACGTAGTTGTTGTAAAAGATGGTTATGCTCGTAATTATCTTTTACCTAAAAACTATGCTGTAATGGCTACAAATGATGCATTAAAGAAGATAGAAACTATAAAAGCTGATGCTGAAAAAATTAGAAATGCTAAGATTGAAGAATATAAAGCAACTATTAACAAATTAAACAATGTTGCATTAACATTTGTTAGAAAAGCAGATGAAAATGACAGTTTATATGGTTCAGTAACAGATTTTGATATTGTTAATGCTCTTGCAGAACAAGGTATTAACATAAATAAAAATAACTTAGTAATTGGTCACAGTATTAAAGACTTAGGTGATACTGAAGTTAATGTTGACTTCGGATCAGATTTAACAGCTACTGTTAAAATTTCAGTAGTAAAAGAATAGATATAGGAGATTCCCTATGGCTAACAAAATGGTTCTCAAAATAGTTGGTTTTTTAATGATTGTATTTAGTATATTTATACCTTCTTACATCATGAAAAACTTTGACTTTAGAAATTTACTAAGCTACGAGCATACTTTCTCGGGTTCTTTGCTATTAACTCTTGTAACACTTTTATTAGTTGTTGTAGGTTTTGTAGCATATTACCTAATCAATATCAAAAAAAATACAGGTCTAAAAGTTGTCGGATACATTATGATTTTTGCAATAGCTTTTACTCCTGCTTTACTGATGATTCCTTATGATAAAAGCTCAAATGCTCTGGGAACCGCATATTTAACCTTGGTAGCAGTATCTGTTCTTTCTTGGGCTGGTTTTAGTGTTGCCTTAAAAAAACGTGACTAATTCTTTCAATAGAATAAAAAATAATATCTCATCTGTTATTTTTAAAATAGGTGGGAAAAAATATCACGATTTAATAGTAATTGCTCTGTCATGGAAGGACGTTGTTGGTCCCATAATGGCAGAGCATTCTTTTGTTGTTAAATATGTTAATTATACTCTATATGTGGGTGTTTCTCAAAGTGTATGGTTACAAGAATTTGTTTTAAATAAGCAAAGGTTGCTTAATGATTTAAATAATGCTGTTAAAAAAGATTTATCAGCAGAAATTAAGAATATTATATTTATTTTAAGAGAGAAAAAAAATGACTAAAGTTTCACCGTCAATATTATCTGCAGATTTTTCAATTCTAAAAGAAGATCTAAATAAAATTTCTGACGCAGGTGCTGATTTTTTACATATTGATGTTATGGATGGGCACTATGTACCTAATCTTACATTTGGTAATCCTATCATCAGTAAGATTAATTCTTTTAGTAAAACACCATTAGATGTTCATTTAATGGTTACAAACCCTTCAGATTATTATACTTTTTTATCTGAGTTAAATGTTGAAATGATTTCATTTCACCCTGCAACAGTTCATCATCTTCATAGAGAAATCTATAAGATTAAAGAATTAGGTATCAAAGCTGGCGTGGCTCTCAACCCAGGTGAATCAATTAGCCTTATTGAAGAGGTCTTACCTGATGTAGATTTCGTTCTCATTATGTCTGTTAATCCTGGATATGGAGGACAGTCATTTATTAGCAATACTAGTCATAAAATTGAAAAGTTAAATGAAATTAGAAAGAATAATAATCTTACTTTTGAAATAGAGATTGACGGTGGAGTAAATAACAATAATGTTTCCCTACTTAAGAAAGCGGGAGTTGACATCTTTGTAGCTGGGTCTTATGTATTTAAATCAAATGATTATGCGACTGCAATAAAAACTTTAAAGTAACGGAGTAATTATGTTTAACGATCTTTCAGATAGATTAGATAAAGTATTTAGAAATTTAAAAGGTAAAGGAAAGTTAACAGAAAAGAATATTAAAGATTCTTTACGTGAGATTAGAATGGCTCTTCTTGAAGCTGATGTTAACTATAAGATTGTTAAAAAGTTTGTTAAAGACATTGAAGAACAATGCCTAGGCCAAGAAGTAATGAAATCACTTACTCCTGGTCAACAAGTAGTTAAAATTGTTAATGATGAGCTTACAAAGTTAATGGATACAGAAAATTTTGAAGTTAAGCTCTACGATAATAAAATTAACAAAATCATGTTAGTTGGACTTCAAGGTTCAGGTAAGACTACAGCTTGTTCCAAGCTTGCTACTTTTTTTAGAAAAAAGAAAAACATCATGCCTGCAATGGTTGCATGTGATGTGTATAGACCTGCTGCGATTCACCAGCTTGAAGTATTAGGTAAAGAAATTGGTGTTCCTGTTCACAGTAATCTTGAAACAAAAGATGTTGTTAAAATAGCTAAAGATGCTCTACAGATAGCAGATTTAAAATCACAAAACTTAGTTATCTTTGATACTGCAGGACGACTTCATATTGATGAAGAGATGATGGATGAAGTTTATCGTTTGAAAGACTTTGTTAAACCTGACTATATATTCTTTGTTGCTGATGCTATGACTGGTCAAGATGCTGTAAACGTTGCTAAAGAATTCAATGACAAACTGAACTTTGATGGTGTTATTCTAACTAAGTTAGATGGTGATTCTAGAGGTGGTGCTTCTTTATCTATTAAGGCAGTTACAGGTAAGCCTGTTGCTTTTGTAGGTGTTGGTGAAAAACCAAGTGATTTAGAAGCTTTTTACGCTGATAGAATGGCTTCTCGTATCCTGGGTATGGGTGATGTGTTAACGCTAATAGAAAAGGCTGAAACATCCCTTAATGAGCAAGAAGCAGAGAAGCTAGCTAAAAAGCTAAAGAAAAATCAGTTTGACTTAGATGATTTCTTAAAGCAGTTACAACAAATCAAGAAAATGGGTCCATTAGAAAACCTTTTAAAGCTTATACCGGGAGTTAACTCAAAAGCTCTTTCTGGGGCAAACTTGAGTGGTAAAGAACTAATTCATGTTGAAGCAATAATTACTTCTATGACCAAAAATGAACGTTCAGAACCAGCAATAATCAATGGTGCCAGAAGATTAAGAATTGCTAAAGGCTCTGGCCGTAGTGTGCAAGAGGTTAATAAACTTCTTAAACAATTCAAGCAAATGAAAGAAATGATTAAGAAGATGAACAATCCTAAAATGATGAAGAAAATGGCTAAAATGGGTAAAGGTGGAATGCCAAATATTCCAGGTATGCCGAACATGCCTAAGATGCCTAATGACCAATAATCATTATAAAAACAAATAAATTTATCAAGCTGAGTAGTTTTCTACTCAGCTTTTTTGTTTATAAATTTCAACATTTTTCATAAACCCATTTGATGCTGTAGGCTTCACGTGAAGAGTGCAGATTTCGTCTAAGACAGACACAGTCTTTCAGCAAATAGCTTGCAGAATCCAAGCTTGAATAATATAATGCTATTTTTGAAGTTCTATAAAAAACTGAGCTATGCTAAAAAAGTAATTAAATTAGTTTGACAAAGTATCCAATTCTTATCTAAACTGTTTATAGTTTTGGAGGTGATTATATAATCTTTTAAAATAGCAAGATACAATTAATAATTTCCAATACAAAAGATAAGAACATTTATGTATAGATTTAGTTACATTGATTTTTAATTGGAGGAAACTTGCATACTGGCAAAAGAGTTATAATTTCTTTGATTTTTATTTTTTTATCGCTTACTTTATTTGGTTATACTAGAAATGAGATTGAGGACTTAAGAAAAAATAGTGAATGGATAGTTGGTTATGGTGAAAGCTATTCTGAACATAAGGCAGATGAGATGGCTATCAACGACTTGCTGTCACAGATAACAGTGCAAGTTGAAGCTTCATTTGAAAACATTGTTGAAGAAGAGAATGGCAAGGTTAGAGACTATTGTTTATCTGCACTTTCTACTTATTCTTCAGCTCGTTTAGATGGTGCTGAGCGTAGTATATTTGAAGATGATGGAGAGTATATAGTCTATCGTTATATAAGGAAAGCTGATAAAAACCGAATCTTCGAGAATAGAGGTAAGCTAATAAAAGATTATGCAAGAAGAGGATTCCAAGCAGAGAAAGAACTAAGAATTGGTGATGCTCTAATGAACTATTATTGGTCATTAGTATTATTACGTACCCATCCTGACTGGGATGTTATCGATGAAACTTTTGATTCTTGTCCTGAAACATTAATAACCTACCTTCCTGACCGTATTCGTAGAATATACAGCCTAATTGATTTAACTATCAGCAATAAACATTATGACAGTGATTATGATATTAGCCTGGTAGAAATCTCAGCTCTTTATAAGAATAGTCCCATTCGTAATCTTGATTTCAAGTTCTATCATGGTAATGATTGGTCTATGCCTGTTGGAGTATTCCAAGGTAAAGCTCCCCTAGAGTTTATGTGTAAGCTAGAAGACTTACCAGAAACATTGAAGCTAAATATAATGTATAATGACCCTCATAAAGCATCTCACAACAGAGATCTAAGAAATGTTCTTGATAATATGCCTTGTCCTGCTTTCAGGGAAGCAAGGTTTGAAATTAATCTTTCTTCAGCTTCTAAAAACAACAACTCAAATGTTTCTGTAAATGTATATAATTCAGGTGATAAGAGCCCTAACCCTAAGATTTCTATTCTAGCTAAGAATATTATTAATACTATCAATAAAGGGGATATCGATTGTTTAGCTAAAGACCTTACTTCTAAGGGTAAAGCTGATTTCCAAGATATATTACTCTATGGTCAGGCAAAAGCACTTTCTAAATCCTATAAGTTAAAGCTAGTAGAGTTTGGTGGAAAGACCTACCTAAAAGGAATTTCAGCTCAGTTTAGTTTCCCTAATAGTGATAGAAAATTTAGTGAAGAGCTTGTCTTTGTTCTTAATGATGAAGATAAAATCGATAAAGTTAATTTTGCTCTTTCTCCTGAAGCAGTAGATAATATTTTAGCTGGTCTGGTTGCTACTGATGAAGAAAAGTTTCAAATTATACAGTTTATTGAAGAGTATAAAACTGCTTATTGCACAGAAGATGTAGAACTTATTGAAAAGATATTTGATGACAATGCTCTCATTATTGTAGGTCAGATGGTTGAAGATACAGATGAAAATATTGACAGTATGTACAGAACCTTAGGACGTAAATGGCGTCCAATGAAGTATTCTAAAAAGCAGTATATAAGAAATCTGAAATCAGTCTTTAGTGGTAATGAATATGTGAATATCCACTTTGAAGATAATAAAGTATCTAGAGTAAATAGTAAGACTAAAAAGATCTTTGGTATTCAGATTCATCAGTATTACTATAGTCAAAACTACTCTGATGAAGGTTTTCTTTTCTTAATGTTTGATTTAACTGAAATTAAGAATCCAAAAATATATGTTCGTACTTGGCAACCTGAAAAGAATCCTGATGGAACAGTCTATGGATTGGAAGATTTCTATCTTCCTAAAAGATAGTATTACAAAGGGTATATGTTTTTAGCTAAGATATACTCAATCTATAAAAAGAAAAAGTTTTTTTACATATATGTGGAGGTAATGTGAAATTTAAATTTGTGATTATATTATTGTTTTTAACTTCTTTAATTTGTGCTTCTGAAATGCTTATTAGAAAGCATTTATACGATTTATGTCTTTAGTTTTTGCTTTGTTTTTTCAAAAACAAATCGGTAATAGCTTGGGTGAATCTTTTTTGCTGAAGACGTATTTTAATACTTCGAAGTAAAAGATTTAGCTAAGATATACCGAATCTATAAAAAGAAAAAGTTTTTTACATATATGTGGAGGTAATGTGAAACTAAAACTTGTGATTATATTATTGTTTTTAACTTCTTTAATTTGTGCTTCTGAAATGGTTATTAGCAAGCATTTAACAGAAGAACTTGGAGACCTAACCTTAAGGCAATCTCCCAAGACCGACATGAGTGGTAACCGGTGTGCTCTCATAAAGGTAAGTACAGATTTACTTCCTTTCGATGAGATAGAATCAAACAAAACACCTGTTGCTATCGAGAACAAGATAGGTGAAGTGTGGATATATCTTTCCCCTGGTGATAAAAGGCTATATTTCAATAAAAAGGGGTATGCTCGCTACAAGTATGATATACCTCTCAATTTAAAGAGCAATGTTGTATATTCTCTAACAATCTTAGGCAAGGGCAATAACGTAGAATCTATTGATAATGTTGTAGATTTAATATTTAACTTGAACCAAGATGGGGTTCTAATTACTAGAAATGGGAAAGCTCCTATTAAGGCTACTTCTAAGACTGTACAATTTAGTTTAGCAAGAGGAAAGCACAGCTTCAAATTCGAGAAACCTGGTTTTATAACGATGGGAAAGGATATTGAAGTCTCAAAAGATGAACTTGTAAATATTGATATGCAAAAAGGTTCTTCTGAGGTTAGCTTCACTTCTCCCGGTATTGTTATCATTCATTCTGATCCTCAAGGAGCTCAAGTAGAGCTAAATGGACAGCTAGTTGGTAATACTCTTGGCGCTTATCAAGGTCTTCATTATGCCGGTGATTATACTCTTACTCTCAAAAAGAAGATGTATCATTCTATCTCAAAAACTTTTAATCTTAATTCAGGGGAAACACTAGAAATCCCTTCAATAAAACTAAAACCAAAGTTTGGCTACTGGCAAGTATCAACAAATCCCCCAGGGGCGGACATATATCTAGATGAAAAGCTGGTCGGCAAGAGTCCTCTTGACAAAGCTAAAATACCTAGCGGGAATCATACTCTCAGAATTTCTAATGACAGATACAAGACACACCAAGAGTCTTTTGAAGTTAAAGATGGTGACCAAGCAGAGTTTGATTTAGACCTTCAAGCTAACTTTGCTAGAGTAGAGATTAACTCTGCTCCTGAAGATGGAGCCACTGTCTTTATTGATAATGTTGAAGTAGGGCAAACACCTTATGTAGATGAAATGATGCTTGCAGGGACTTATGATGTTAGAATAGAAAAAGACCTTTGGAGTGGTTCCAGTGAGACCATAACCGTAAGCCCAAGTAGCCCAATCAAAGAACTTCTAATCCTAACTAAAAACTTCGGTACCCTTGTGGTAAATGCTCCCAAGTCTACAATCTTTTTGGATGGAGTTCAAGTAGCTAATGATAGCTTTACAAGAAACTTAGTTGCTGGAAACTATAAGATTCGTGTTGAAAAAGATAAACATAAAACTATTGAGAAAAACATCTTTGTTAATATTGGAGAAACTACTACTGAGGATATCAATCCAAGTCCTATCCTAGCTTCTATATCAGTTTTTGCAGTTGATAAGAGAGCTCCTGAAAATAAGATTATAGGTGCTGATATCTATGTAGATAATGAGAAGACAGACAAGAAAACACCTTCTGTAATGGAGATGCTCTACGGAAAATATAATATTACTCTGCAACATCCTAAATATCTAGAACTTACCAAAAGTGTCTCTCTTAAAGAAGGAGATACTAAAACTATTACCTTTGAGTTAGATACCTATTCAGGCTCGTTAACAGCTAAAAGAGATACTTGGAAAACTCAAACTTACTTAGGCTTAATTTCTACTGCTCTCATTGTAGGTGGAGGTCTCTATTGCAATAAGATTGCTAATGACAACTTTGATATTTATGAAAGCACTTATAATACTACTGAAGCTATTGATGCTAGATCCAGAACCGAAGACTTTGAAAACTACCGTGATTACTGTTACTACTCAGCCTCGGTTACGACTGCCTATACTGTCTTTAGTTGGATTAAAACATTAATCTATGGCAGTGAGTTAAAATAAGGAGCTTACTATTATGAAATATATGATTAAAATTGTGATTACTTTAAGCCTTTTGCTTGTACTCTCATGTGATGACCATGAGTTTAAGAACCCTGCTGATTTAGAAACAGGGGTTGAACTTACAGGACCAGTTGAATTTAGCGTTGAGCAGTTAACTGTCACTTCATGTGAGTTATCTTGGGCATTTAATGGTAATATTGCAATAGGTTTCAAAATAGATAGGAAACAGGATGATGAAGATTGGCTTGTAGCTTATAAAACATTAAATATCGATAAATTGAATTTTACTGACACTGATTTAAAGGCTACTTCCTCTTATAAATATAAGGTTTATGCTTTTGTTGGTGATAACAACTCTAGTAGTATGCAAGAAGAAATAGCAATGACTTTCCCAGCTCCAACCGACTTAGATCTTTCCCAAGCTTCAGTTACATCCTGCCAGTTAAACTGGTCTGATAACAGCAATGGAGAAGAAGGATTTAAGATTGACCGTAAGAAAGATGACCAAGATTGGGTTATTGCTTATCAAAGCTTGGATGCTAATCAAGAATCTTATTCTGATAATGAATTAGAAGCCAGAGCAAGCTATCAATATAGAGTATATGCCTTTGTTGATGATAATACTTCTAATAGTAGCCAAGAAGAAATAGCAATGATTTTTCCAGCTCCAACCGACTTAGTTCTTTCTCAAACTTCTGTTACATCCTGCAAGTTAACTTGGTCTGATAACAGCAATGGAGAAGAAGGTTTTAAGATAGACCGTAAAAAAGATGACCAAGATTGGATTATAGGCTATCAAAGCTTGGATGCTAACCAAGAAACTTATATCGATGATAGTTTGGAAATAAATTCAACTTATTCTTATAGAGTATATGGTTTTAACAATGATGTATCTTCGAATAGTACTATAAATAATACTGTTATCTTATTCAATGGTCCTGATAGATTGTTGATCAATAGAGAATCAATTAGTTCATGTAGCCTTTGGTGGAATGATAACAGCAATGGAGAAGATGGCTTCAAAATCGATAGAAAGAAAGGTAATGAAGAATGGCAAATGAATTATCAAATTTTAAATGAAGATGTTCGTGTCTTTAATGATGAAAATTTAGAAGTTAATCAAGTTTACCAATATAGAGTTAGAGCTTATTTCGAAGATTTTGAAACAGATGCTGTATTGAACTCAATATCTATGGAGTTCAATAGCCCAACTAACCTTGAAGTGGTGCAACAGTCAATAGCATCATGTGATTTATCTTGGAATGATAACACTGCCTATGAAGACGGGTATATTGTAGATAGGAAGAAAGATGATGATGATTGGAATATTGGCTATAAAATGCTTAATGTAAATGTGAATGGTTTTGTTGATGAAGAGTTAGAACCATATTCATTATATAGTTATAGAGTTTATGCTTACACTGATAATTTTACTTCTAATTTTAGTTCTAATGAAATCAGTATGACTTTTCCAGCTCTCAGTGACTTAGAAGTTAGCCAAACTTCGCTTTCATCATGCCAGCTAATCTGGTCTGATAACAGCAATGGTGAAGATGGTTTTAAGATTGACCGTAAGCAAGATGATCAAGATTGGATTATAGGCTATCAAAGCTTGGATGCTAATCAAGAATCATTTGTAGACACAGAGTTAGAAATTAGTGCAAACTATCAGTATAGAGTATATGCTTTTTTGGGAGATAATAATTCTAATAGTAGTCAGGAAGAAATATTATTGATTATTCCTGCACCTAGTGACTTAGATATTATTCAAACTTCGCTTTCATCATGCCAATTAATCTGGTCTGATAACAGCAATGGTGAAGAAGGATTTAAATTTGACCGCAAAAAAGATGATCAAGATTGGATTATAGGCTATCAAAACTTGGATGCTAATCAAGAATCATTTGTAGACACAGAGTTAGAAATTAGTGCGAACTATCAGTATAGAGTATATGCTTTTTTGGGAGATAATAATTCTAATAGTAGTCAGGAAGAATTATTAATGATTATTCCTGCACCTAGTGACTTAGAAATTATTCAAACTTCGCCTACATCATGCCAGTTAATCTGGTCTGATAACAGCAATGGTGAAGAAGGATTTAAAATTGACCGCAAAAAAGATGATCAAGATTGGATTATAGGCTATCAAAGCTTGGATGCTAATCAAGAATCATATACTGATGATGATTTAGAAACTAATTCTATCTATCATTACAGGATGTGTGCTTTTTCGGGTAATAGTAATTCAGATTATGTTGAAGAATCTATCAATACTCTCTATGGAAATCTTATCTTTGTAGAAGGTGACACTTTTACAATGGGAGACCATTTCAATGAAGGTGGTAGTAGTGAACTCCCACTCCACCAAGTTACAATAAATTCTTTTTATATTGGTAAGTATGAAGTAACCCAAGCTGAGTATCAAATAATGATGGAAGAAAATCCAAGTTCATTTTTAGGTTCAGTTAAGCCTGTAGAATCAGTAACTTGGTATAATGCTGTTGAATATTGTAATGCTAGAAGTCTTCAAGAAGGTTTAACACCATGTTATGATACATCAGATTGGTCTTGTGACTTTACAGCTAATGGTTATAGGCTACCTACTGAAGCTGAGTGGGAGTATGCAGCCCGTGGGGGTGTAAATCATGTAGATGATTATAGATATAGCGGTTGTCATAATGAAGCTGATTTAACTGATTATGCCTGGTATTCTGCTAATTCAAATAGTCAAACCCATGAAGTTGGCAATAAAAACCCTAATCAACTTGGTATCTATGATATGTCTGGAAATGTTATGGAGTGGTGTAATGACTGGTATGATTCAGATTACTACAGCTCTTCTCCAAGTGACAACCCAAATGGACCTAATAGTGGTTCTTATCGCATCTTAAGAGGTGGGGCTTGGATCTTTAGTGCCAGATATTGTTCTGTTGCTAGTCGTAGAAACAACGATCCTGACATCAATTACCACGGTATAGGCTTTCGCCTAGTCCGTTCTTTAGATTAATCTTGATCTATGAAACATATAGGTTTGGCAAAGTAACTTCTGCAAGATATGGAAGACCATTTAATCTAATAGTACTTCTCAAACTGTTGATGCTAGAACCAGAACCAAAGACTTTGAAAATACCGTGATTTGAGCTACTACTCAGCCTCGGTTACGACTGTCTATACTGTCTTTAATCGGATTAGAACGTTAATCTATGGCAATAAATTAAAACAAGGAGCATGCTATTATGAAATATATAACTAAATTTATGATTACTTTAAGCCTACTTTTTATTCTCTCATGTGATGACCATGAGTTTAAGAATATAGTTGATCCCAATGCAGATTTCCCAGCTCCAACCGACTTAGATCATTATCAAACTTCGCTTACATCATGTCTGTTAAGCTGGACTGATAACAGTAATGGAGAAGAAGGTTTTAAGATTGACCGTAAAAAAGATGACCAAGATTGGGTTATTGGCTATCAAAGCTTGGATGCAAATCAAGAATCTTTTGTAGATACAAATTTAGAATTTACATCAACCTATCAGTATAGAGTATATGCTTTTGTTATTGATAATTATTCAGCTTATGCTGAAGATACCATAGCTATTTTAGATGAAACTTTGGTTTTTATCCAAGGTGGAACCTTCATAATGGGAGATCACTTCAATGAAGGTGACAGTGACGAGTTACCTACTCATCAAGTAACCCTTTCTTCTTTTATTATTTGTAAACATGAAGTAACCCAAGCAGAGTATGAGGTACTTATGAGTAACAATCCCAGCTATTCTTATGATCATGATAAACCTGTAGAATCAGTTACTTGGTATAATGCAGTTGAATATTGTAATGCTAGAAGTCTTCAAGAAGGTTTAACACCATGTTATAATACATCAGATTGGTCTTGTGACTTTACAGCTAATGGATATAGGCTACCTACTGAAGCTGAGTGGGAGTATGCAGCCCGTGGTGGTATAAATCATGTAGATGGCTATAGATATAGTGGTTGTCATAATGAAGGTGGCTTAACTTATTGTGCCTGGTATTCTGCTAACTCAGATAGTCAAACTCATGAAGTTGGGTCCAAAAATCCAAATCAACTTGGTATCTATGATATGTCTGGTAATGTCTTGGAATGGTGTAATGGCTGGTATGGGGTTTATACTTCTTCAGCTCAAACTAATCCGACAGGACCTTCTAACGGGTCATACCGCATAGCACGTGGTGGTGGCTGGAGCTACAATGCTTGCGACTGCCGTGTTGCTAATCGTCATGGCTACTATCCTACTTACAGCAGTGGTTACGTAGGCTTTCGCCTAGTCCGTTCTTTATATTAATCTTGATCTATGAAACATAGAGGTTTGGCAAAGTAACTTCTACTAGATATAGAAGACCATTTAATCTAATACTTAAATATGAGCTATTGTTCCTTGATAAAACAATAGCTCTTTATTTGATGTTACCCTTGTAAATTTGATTTAGTCTATATTTCAAACTAGTCTAACATAGTTTTTTATAGCAGAAAATTATTAGCCTGCATCCCAATTGTTTAAATTGATATATATTATATGGATAGCTGTTCAATCTTTTAGCTTAATTGTTACAAGAATTAGTTTAAACTTTATTGAACAATATTCAACATATTTATTTAGTGTTGCAGTTCAATCATCATTAAGCATTCTTAAAGCACTGCTATTGTAGGCCTTATTAACTTTTTATCTTGCTATTTGTTAAGAAATATAAATATTTAATAATTTTTTCTTAAAAAAAAAGGCCTATTATTAATTTATTTATTGACAAATCTTTTGCAAAGCCCTAAATATGAAACATACATAAATTAAAGGAGATTTTTATGAAAAGTTTAAAATTATTATTATTAGTTGTTTTTGCAGTTGCAGTTCTTGCTGGTTGTGAAAAGAAAGCTGAAGACAAAAAAGCTGAAGACAAAAAAGCTGACGAAAAGAAAACTGAAGAAGTAGTTGACGAAAAAGCACCTGCAACAGAAGAAGCTGCAAAATAGTTTATTCTAATTAAGTGTTTCTACTATCTGGAAGCAAATTCAAATATTAAAATATTTGTTTAATCAAATTTCTGAGATTGGTTTCAATCTCAGTTTTTTTATGCTCTGTTTTACATTCAAAACTACATTTCTCATAATTCAATCTACCTTTTAATTGCAATAGCTTATTACAGCAAGTCCTTTATAATGTCCAGTCCTAAATAATTTGACTGTTTTTCGTGTTATTCGTGCTTTTCGTGGTAAACTTCTTTGTTTGCAGATAAAGCTTAGCCTTTATGTCGCCCTTTCAGGGCTTTTTTTATTTTTTGACTATTACATGGAGGGCAAGCCTCCATGCTTAGTATATGCCACCCCTTCGGGGTTTTTATGGATAGCATCTCCTCAATTCATCATTCTTCATTTTTCCCCTTTATCCGTGCTTATCTGTGTAATCCGTGGCTAAAAACAATTAAGACTTTCTTTCGTGTTATTCGTGCTTTTCGTGGTAAACTTCTTTGTTTGCAGATAAAGCTTAGCCTTTATGTCGCCCTTTCAGGGCTTTTTTTATTTTTTGACTATTACATGGAGGGCAAGCCTCCATGCTTAGTATATGCCACCCCTTCGGGGTTTTTATGGATAGCATCTCCTCAATTCATCATTCTTCATTTTTCCCCTTTATCCGTGCTTATCTGTGTAATCCGCGGCTAAAAACAATTAAGACTTTCTTTCGTGTTATTCGTGCTTTTCGTGGTAAACTTCTTTGTTTGCAGATAAAGCTTAGCCTTTATGTCGCCCTTTCAGTGCTTTTTTTATTTTTTGACTATTACATGGAGGGCAAGCCTCCATGCTTAGTATATGCCACCCCTTCGGGGTTAGACGAACGTCCGTTCGTCTCTACAAATTCACTTATAACTTCGTTCTAAGTGAAGCCAGCTCGGAGGCTGGCGATCCCAGTAACTCCTCACTCCTAACTTCTTTCACTCCTAACTCCTCACTCCTAACTCCTAACTTAAGGGTCTCCTTGAAAAAATGGCCTTTTTTCAATGTGGCAAGTAAGAGTGGAGAGACCTTTCGCAAAACGTCTAAATATCAAACTCTACTCATTCCCCATTATTTCCTTTCTAACAGCCTCACCCAAGAAGCCTCACATTACAAATAAAGTAAAAGGTCCTATCTCATCTAAAGGAAAGATTTGATAGGACCTAATTTTTAATTCTAAATATATTATAGACTATTTAGTAAGTATAATTAAAAGATGCTACTTACAAGATCAAATAGTTCTTTATTTTCTTCAATTTTAGCAGAATTACCAACAGTAACTCTTACCCCATTTTCAAGGACTTGTTTAAACATAGATGAATATGCTTTTAAGTCTTCTAAGCTAGTTGCAAGTAGTTCTTTTCTGTTTTGCTGTCTCATTTCAGGAGTTAAATTCTTATCAGCTAAGACACGTGCAGTATTTAATTTAACACTAGCAGTTAAAGGTACATCCATAGATGCAATAGAGCCGATAATTTGCTTAGTTAACTCACTCTTAGAAACCTCTAAAGTATCCAAGAATTCAGGAATACCTTTATATACATCATAAGTTCTTTCAAGGTTTGGATCACGATAAGAAACTAAGCTAAAATGTCCACCATCTCCTATGTTGAAGATAGCGCCATAAGCACCACCTTGAACACGAATATTGTTGTATAGATATCCAGAAGGGATAAGATTATTTAACACATTAACCTGACCTTTATATTCCATACCAACTGCTTCGTAATCGCATATTAAGCCAACATACTGTACATTGATTGGAGCACCTAAACCAATATGTTTAATATCTTTTGCTGGTTCTAATATTTGAGGAGCAAGATCTTGCTGAGCTAGTTTACCAACAAACTTATCTACTTGTTTCATAACCGCAATATTATCTTGATGCTCTCCACTGATAGCAATTTTTAACTGGCCTTTTCTATAAATTTTATTATAAACATCTGTTAATTTTGCTTGAATATCTTGATATTTTGATTCAAAGTCTTTTTCAAGTTCAGCAACAAATTTATAGTAAGCAAGATTTGAAGTTTGATTATAGAAATCATATTCTGGACGTAATTGAGCTCTTGCTTGAGTGATAGCCACAACATGACCAGCTTGCATAATCATCATTTCTAAACGAGATTTATTCTCTCTGATGATTTGAAGAATACGTTCTTTATTATCAAATTTAGAGTTTAAGAGAACTTCTTCAAGCATACTAGGAATAACATCAATTTTGTTCATAAGTGATTTGACATTAATTTTAGCAGAAATAGCATAGTCATTTCTACCTTTTAAACTTGGTGTAAAATCACATTCAGTAGAAAATTCACCTAAATCAATATGAATTTCTTTAGATAAATCCATGTAATTATAGTTTTTAGTATCAATTCTTGTTAACATAGAATTGAGTAATCCTAACCACTTCCAATCCTCTCTATCAAGAACTTGAGCATTAAAATCAAATCTTAAATATGCAATTTTATTTGTTTGATCTTCCAATTCTAAAAGTTGATAATCTTCCTTATCTGTGATAGTGTAATCTACAGCTTGTGGCTTTGGATTGATGTCTTCTAGCTCGATATGAGGAACTTTAGCCAATTCTTCTGGAGCATCAGGTGTTTGCTGTCTGTTTCGAAGAACATTGTTCTTTTCAATAAGTTTAGTGAGATCTTCATCTGACAAGTTAGCTTTAAAGTCAGAAAGCTTTTTATCAAGATTAATCTTAGCCTCTTCATTCATGCCTTTCTTTGGAAGAAGAAGAATTGTACTTTTATGATTATTATTAAGAATGAATTTCTCTACTAGAGTTTCAAAATATGGTTCAGTAAGAGCCTTTTTAATAGTTTCTAAGCGTTCTTCGAACTGCAAGTATAGTTCTGGACTATCACAATGCATCCAGCCCTTAAATGCCATCATTTGATAGAAAAGACCTTTAGGGAAATTACGAGTATCAGCTTCTCTTAGACTAAACTCATTAGAATTGATAACAGCTTCAATTAACTTTTTGTCGATTCCTTTACATACTAAGTCTTTCAAAGTTTCATCAATAATCTTCTTAATCTCAGCTTTTTGGTGCTCATTAGTATTTTTTACTACAATACTGAATACTGGTTGTAAAATAGAATCATTATAAACCCCAAAGATATCTTGTCCTAAACCTGCCTTTAACAGAGCTTCTTTCAAAGGAGCTCCCTCAAAATCAAGTAATAATTGACTTAGCATACTGAAAGCCATATTTGTGGTAGCATCTTTAACATTGCCAATTGTATAGTTAACACTTACAAAAGCTTTATCCTCAAGAGCATCATCTTCAGCTACAGGATAGTAAGAAGTTTCTTCTTTTTCAGCTTGGAAAGCTTCTTGAGGTGCAATATGAGTATCAATATCTAAAGCTTCGAAATTAGTTAAATATTCATTATCTATCTTTTTAAGAGCTACTTCTAAATCTAAATTACCATACAAACAGATATAACTATTGCTTGGATGATAATATCTTCTATGGAAGTTTAAAAATTTCTCGTAAGAAAGTTCTGGAATAACAGCTGGATCTCCACCAGACTCATATTGATAACAATTATCTGGATTCTGGATATTTTGTATCTTACGGAAAATCATTGATTCTGGTGATGAAAAAGCACCTTTCATTTCATTATAAACAACACCATTATAGATAACTTCATCTTCTTTATTGAAGATTTCATGATGCCAACCTTCTTGTAAGAAGATTTCTTCTGTATCATATATTTTTGGGAAGTACACAGCATCAAGATAGACATCCATTAAGTTCATGAAGTCCTTTTGATTAGTAGAGGCTACAGGGTACATTGTCTTATCCGATGCAGTAAAAGCATTAACAAAAGTCTTCAATGAACCTTTAACTAGTTCCATGAAAGGCTCTTTTACTGGGTATTTGCGTGAACCATTCAAAACTGAATGTTCTAAAATGTGCGGAGTTCCACAACTATCTTCAGGAAGTGTTTTAAATCCAACAGTGAATACTTTATTTATATCATCATTCTTTAAGTATAATAGTTCTGCATTATTCTTTTTATGCCTAAAGAAGTAACCTGTGTTTCCTATTTCTTTGAAATCCTTTATCCAAAGTAACTCAAAGTTTTCATAGATTTTACCTTGTACTAAGTCCATTTTATCTCCTATTTTATTAATTTATATCTTTTTAAACAATCTTCTAATTTAGTTCTATTATCTTCTTCTAGTAAAGTTAAAGGCAACCTTATTTCCTGTTCAATCTTACCCATCATGGCAAGTGACTCTTTAACTGGGATTGGATTAGTTTCTATAAACATCATGTTGTTGAGTTCTAAAATCTCTTGATGTAACTTTCTAGCTTTATTCCATTCATTATTCATGCAAAGAGCCCATAAAGTGTGTACTTTCTCAGGAATTATATTTGCTGTAACAGAAATAGTCCCTTTTACTCCAACAGAGTATAAAGGTAGATTTAAAGCATCTTCACCTGACATAACAGAGAATTTATCTTTCATTTCGCTGATAATCTTTGAAGCTTGCAAAATATCTCCAGTGGCTTCCTTGATACCCACAATATTCTTAAATTCTTTAGCCAGCTTAATTGTGGTTTCGGCATTCATGTTAACCCCAGTTCTGCCTGGAACATTATAGATTACTATAGGGATTGTTACTGATTCAGCAATCTTCTTGAAATACTCGAAAAGACTCTTTTGAGTAGGCTTGATATAGTAAGGAGTTATCACTAGAGCATAATCAGCTCCAATCTGCTCTGCCTTCTTTGTTAATGAGATTGTTTGATGATAATTATTTGTGCCTGTTCCTATCATTACTGGAACACGCTTGTTTATCTTTTGTATACAAAATTGAAGTAA
Source organism: Cloacimonadales bacterium (SeqCode) (assembly GCA_963678315.1). Classification (GTDB taxonomy): domain Bacteria; phylum Cloacimonadota; class Cloacimonadia; order Cloacimonadales; family JAFGVF01. Next base: position 377,633 of record OY782781.1, read on the forward strand.
TCTTTCACGTTCATCAGATGCAATGTTTGGAGATTCTCCTGTAGTCCCCATTAACAATATACCATCTATCTTGTTTTCTATTTGAAATTCAATTAAATTTTCTAGGGCGTTATAATCTATTTCATTGTCCTTAAATGGCGTAACCAAAGCAACATAAGCACCTTTTAACATAATTAAAGCTCCTTTAATTGTCTGTAATTTACTTTAATAACCATTATATAGTTACTTATTTAATAAGTCAATATGTTTAAGGAAAATCTTGTTTTTCTAATATCTAGCACAAGTGTAGAAGAACAAAAAGAAACATTTTTTGGGCAAGCAAAAAGAGAGTGCCATAAGACACTCTCTTTCAATTTATATAAGTTTAGATCTTAAACTGTAAGAACTTCACTTTCTTTATTCTTTGTAGCTTCATCAATCTTAGCAACCCAAGTATCTGTTTGTTCTTGGATATCTTTCAATAAACGAGTTTCATCGTCTTCTGAAATATCTGAAGCTTTTTTCATTTTCTTTGCTTGTTCATTAGCTTCTCTTCTAACGTTTCTTGCAGAGATTTTTGCATCTTCACCAAGCTTCTTAACTTGCTTAACGATTTCTTTTCTTTTATCTTCTGTAAGAGCTTGGAAAGGTAATCTGATTACATTTCCATCGTTTTCTGGAGTAACACCAATATTAGCAGCAAGTATAGCTTTTTCTATATCTGCTAAAGTAGTTTTATCCCAAGGCTGAACAACAATTTGACGAGGTTCAGGAGTACTAATATTAGCAAGCTGTTTTACAAGTGTAGGAGTACCATAGTAATTGATTTTGATATCATCTAAAACTGCTGGTGACGCTTTGCCTGTTCTCACCTTACCAAAGTTATTTAATAACGCTTTGTAAGCTGCTTCCATTTTGTCATCTACATTAAGTAATAATTCTTCCATAATATCCTCGCTATTTATGAATTAGTTACATCATTACTAACAAAAGTACCAACGTTCTTTTCATGAATTGCTTTTGCTAAATTTCCTTTAATAGATAAATCAAACACTTTTACAGGAATGTTATTCTCTTTAGCTAAAGAGAAGGCTGTCATATCCATTACATTTAATTCTCTATTGATAGCTTCTTCAAAAGTAATCTCTTGAATAAACTCAGCATCTGAGTGCTTAGCAGGATCTTTAGTAAATACTCCCGCAACTTTAGTACCTTTTAGGACCAAATCTGCTTGAAGTTCTGCTGCTCTAAGAACAACTGCTGTATCTGTAGTAAAGAAAGGATTGCCTGTTCCCCCACAAAGGAAAACAATTTTACCCTCTTTCATAGATTGAAGAGCTCTTCTTGGAGTATAAAATTTAGCTAACTTTTCAGCTTTAACTGCACAAAGAACTTCTGTTGAGTAATTCTTTATTTTCAATACTTCAGAAAGGTAGAGTGCATTCTGAATAGTGGCCATCATACCAATATTGTCTAGAGTTACTCTATTCATCTTTGCATTTGACCATGTACCACCTCGGAAGATATTACCTCCCCCTAAGACGATACAAATGCTATATCCAAGTCTTTTAACTTCGATAATATCATTAGTAATTCTATCAATCAGTTCTTCATCAAACCCAAAGCCCTTTTTCCCAGCAAGGAATTCACCACTAAGCTTGACAATTACACGATTAATCTTCTCTGGATGATAAGCACACATTATTGTTAATTCCTTATCTTGAAATTAGATACTGAAACGTGCAAATCTAGCAACTTTGATGTTTTCACCAAGTTTGAAGATAGCTTCTTTTAATAATGTATCAATATCTTTTGAAGGATCTTTGATGTATTCTTGGAACATCAATGTATTTGTTTTACCGAATTTATTAACTACACCTTCAACAATCTTATCAATTATTTTTTCAGGTTTTCCATCTTGGATAGCTTTATTTCTAGCAATTTCTTTTTCTGTTTCGATTAATTTAGGATCGATATCTTCTGGAGATAAAGCGATAGGATCTGTAGCAGCAACTTGCATTGCAAGTTCTTTACAAAGATTTTTGAAATCGTCTGTGTTAGCAACAAAGTCTGTTTCACAGTTAACTTCAATCAAAACACCTATTTTTCCATTACCGTGAATGTAAGAATATACTAAACCTTCTTTTGTATCACGAGCAGCTTTAGATGCAGCCTTTGACATACCTCTTTCACGTAAGTACTTAACTGCGTCTTCTACATTGCCATCAGTTTCTTTTAATGCTTTTTTACAATCCATCATACCAACGCCTGTAAGTTGACGTAGCTCTTTAACCATTGCTGCAGTAATTGTAGCCATTACATTCTCCTTATAATTAATTATAGTATTTATCTATTTATAATAATTGAAAAAAAAGTTCCCGAAGAATCGGGAACTATTATTTATTCTTCGTCTTTATTTTCTGTTTTGGTAACTTCCGTAGTTTCTTCAACCTTTGCTTCTGCAGGAGCTTCTTCAACAGCTTCTGATTCTTCAGTTTGTTCAGGAAGTTCATTTGATACATTGCCTTCTTCTAAGATATTTCTACCTTCGATTACAGCATTAGCCATTACATCAGCAATTAAGCTAATAGCTCTAATAGCATCATCATTAGAAGGAATCACATAATCAATTAAATCAGGATCACAGTTTGTATCAACCATACCAATTAATGGGATACCTAATTTTTTTGCTTCATGAATAGCGATAGCTTCTTGTTTTGTATCAACGATAAAAATAGCACCAGGTGTTCTTTCTAAATCTCTGATACCACCAAGTCCCATTTCAATTTTATCATGTTTTCTCTTCATACGAAGAGCTTCTAATTTAGTATAATTTGCAATAGAACCGTCTTCAGTAATCGCTTCAAAGTGTTTCATCTTTTCAATAGATTGACGGATAGTTCTCATATTGGTAAGCATTCCGCCGTACCAACGATTATTTACATAAAATACTTCAGCTTTATTAGCAGCATCTTTAATAGCATCAACTGCTTGTTTCTTAGTTCCTACGAAGAGAATATCTTCTCCACGGCTTGCAACGTCTTTTAGGAACTGGTAAGCTTCATTTATAGCATCAACGGTTTGTTTTAAATCTAATATATGAATACCGTTTCTTTTGATGAAGATATATTTCTTCATCTTAGGGTTCCATTTATGAGTCTGGTGACCGAAGTGAACACCAGCTTCAAGTAGTTGTTTCATAGTTACAACTGACATTTTAAATTACTCCTGTTATTACGGTTAATTTTCTGCTCACGATTTACGCAATCCAGTCTTGAAATCAAGACACCGCCTTGCAACTCAATAAGCAGGTTTCTGTATTAATCGAATAAATAAATCGATTAACGTTTTGAGAATTGGAATCTTTTTCTTGCTTTAGGACGACCTGGTTTCTTACGTTCAACCATACGAGGGTCACGAGTAAGAAGGCCTTTCTTCTTAAGATCAGATTTTAAAGATTCATCATAAATAACTAACGCTCTAGAAACACCATGTCTGATAGCACCAGCTTGACCTGATAATCCACCACCACAAACGTTAACTCTTAAGTCAAGTTTGTCTGATAGACCTGAAATTTCGAAAGGTTGTTCAACAACCATTTCAAGAACTTCTCTTTGAAGGTAATCTTTCATAAGTTTACCATTGATAATTCTTTTTCCAGTTCCTGGTGTTAATCTAACACGTGCTACAGCATTTTTTCTTCTACCTGTTGCGTCGAAATACTGCATTTACTCTCCTAAACTATAAAGTTTTTGGTTGTTGTGCTGCATGAGGGTGTTCCGCTCCTGCATACACTTTAAGCTTTTTAAACATTTGTCTGCCAAGGGTGTTTTTTGGTAACATACCTTTAACAGCACTTCTAATAATTTCTTCTGGTTTTGAAGATAACATTCTTTTGAAAGAAGTTTCTTTTAAACCACTTGGATAGCCACTATAGTTCTGGTAAACTTTAGAATCTGCCTTAGTACCAGTAACTCCAACTTTCTCTGCATTAATAACAACCACAAAATCGCCACAATCAATGTTTGGCACAAAATATGGTTTGTTTTTACCGCGGAGAATGGAAGCTATTTTAGTAGCAACACGACCTAATGTTTGACCTTCTGCGTCAATAACATACCAATCCCTGCGGATATCTTCCGGTTTGGGAGTTAAAGTCTTCATCCTTTCTCCTTTAATAAATTTAACTAACTTAGTTAATTATATATATTATCAGAGGTTTACGTTTAAAAACCTCTGTAGCGTAACAAAATATTTTCTAATAGACAGTTATGTCAAGAAATATAATTGCTATCTTAATATATTTTATGATGTTTATAGAATTTTTATTTGGTTAGAATCCTCCATTTCATCATAAACAAGCTGTCTTTTTTTACTCTGTCTATACCAGCCAATGAGAATAATAACAGGGAGTACCATCCATAGAACAGATACTATTGCATAGATAATATTTAGATAAACTCCTCGGGTAAATTTCTTTTCGAATTTCTGGTAAAACATCTTTTTAGTCATATTAAAACTGCTTGTAAAAACTATATTAAAATTACCTTTTTTATTAAACATTTTACTCAGTCCATTAGGATATTCTTTATGAAGAAAACGAACAGCTTGAGCAGACTTTGCATAGAAAGAACTAAGATTTAAAGAGTTAACAGGATAATTATTTTCCATTTTATCAAGCCTTTTAACATCATTTGTAAGATAATCTATTCCCAGATTCAAAGCCATTTGTGTAGAATACTGTTGTGAAAAATACACAGCCATACCTTCATGGAACCAAAGGGGTACTTTGTCTAGAGAATCGTCTATAAAAGCGTGAATATATTCATGAAGCAATATAGTATAGAATTCATTTCTATTGTCAACATCAAAATAGCTTTTTATAAAAATCTTCTTCGATCCGCTATCATAAAAGGCATTACTATATTCAGTTATTCCACCAAAGCTATTAGTAATATTTTTGAAGTCATTTTTGTCATGACTTAAATAGATTTTTGCTATAAAATCTGGATAAGCTCCAATAGTCATCTGAAAATCATCAATCATAGGAGGAAGTACAGAGATAATTTCCTTGGCAAACTTGCTATCAGATTCTTGGTAGGAAATCTCAATTCTATCTTGTTTAAGAAGGACTCTTTCAGCAGAAATCCAGCTAAACAGGCATAGAAATAGAGCTATAAAGAGTTTACTCTTCAAGTTTTTTACCTAAAGTAGCGATATAAATAACAAATTCATTTTCTCCATCAAGGTTAAGATACTTGTTCATGAATTCATCCATGTAAGCACCTATAGCACAAACACCACAATCTATTGATTCGCCTGCTAAATATAAGTTTTGGCAAACATGCCCAATATCTAAATAGAGATATCTGTAAGCTCTTTGTTGGTATCTCCATACTGTTCTATAAGGAATAGCTGACCAGATAAAATTAACTGCACAATTCAATACCATATCCTGTCTATGGCAAGCAATCCAAATTGATTCAATCAGTTCTTCACTCAGATCAATTATAACTAAAGAATGTTCTCTTGCATCATAGAAGTACAAGCCAGGGGTTAAACCTTCAACCTTATTTATAAGGAGATATGTCTCAAATGGGTGCCTAGCACCAGCAGAAGGGACTGTTCTCAAGGTGACAGATACTTTCTTAGTCTCTTTGATTGTTTTAACGCCTTGAGTTAACCAAAGCAGATATGACAGTTCTTCTAAGGTTAATTCTTTATCAGAATAAGATCTAACAGAAGTCCTTTCTTCTATAACTTGTCTTAGATTATTATTTTTAATATTTACGTCTTCATGACTTGGTAGTTTTATCTTATCACCTGCAAAGCTTTTTAAGACACTTGGCTTAGCTTTTCCATTCATTTGGTCGGAAACACCATGATACAAGTAAGATGTTAAGTCTACAAAATCCTTGCCTATACTTTTTGCTTTCATCTTATCATGATCGACCTGTTCGATATCCTGATGATATTTTTCTACTATTTCATCGTATTCATCATTTGTAACTTCAAGCTCATTTTGAATAACTTCGTCTTTATAACCACTTGATTTCATCTTCAAGTAAAAGAACTTTTTCCTTATTTTATCCATACTAACTCCATTTTAACAATTTCTAGACCAAAGGAGACTGTCCCCTCATATATACTATGGGCACAATCTCCTTAAATTAGGCACACTTTTCAATTTTATTTCAATAACATTACTTTTCCGATAATTCCTTTTGAGTTATCATACTTGATAAAGTAGATACCATTTGCAACTTTTTCACCATTAAAGCCTGATCCATTCCACACAAAATCTCCATTTGTATCTTTGCTTTTAGAGTTTAAAATAGTTACCAACTGACCTTTCATATTATATACTTTGATTCTATCTGGAGTAGATTTATTATCATTCTTCACTCTTAGCTTGATTTCACTTTGGAAAGGATTTGGGTATGCTGCAATGTATGCATTATTCATTTGTTCAACATCATTATTTGCATTAGGTACAGATAGTAATGTAATCAATACTTCTACATCTTCCCCATCAACAGTCACTTCTTGACTCCATGGATTACATGAAGCACAATAGGCAAACAGGTTATAAGTACCATTCTCTACAGGAATAGAAAATTCATTATTTTCGTCTGGGAATGTTGTATAAACAATTTCATTTCCTTGAGTTAATGTTATAAGGATTTCTTCATCCATTATATTATCTGCTATTTCAACACTACCATTTATGTATGCATCTGGCTCAACATAATGGAAATTAATATCTTCAACATGTCCATTAACTTCAACTATTTGAGGGTCTGGAGCAATGTGTGATCCTTCAAAGTCTAAGAGAGACATAGACATTAAAGCACAATTTACATTTTCTATTTGATCAGGAATATTTATTTGATAGGAACCTGTAAATGAGTTCAATTCCATAATTAGATAATGGTCGTTAAGAAAGACAAAGAAATCATCTAATTCTGAGAAGTTCTGTAAATTCTCAAAATCTACTAATTCTGCATTATACAATGACATTACTATTGCAGGATAAACAGGCATATCAAAGCCCCATGACCCTGGCTGAGTTACACTACCTGAGATAGAATAACTAGTATCAAGTGATTGGAAGCTTATAGTTGCAGAATCCTCTACCCCATTGTCTTCGACAGTTATAACCAATGGTAAACCACTAGGAGGTTGGATTGAAGCAGTTATTGTCATGATAAAAAGTCCATCAATCCCTGTCTCATCCATTGAACCACCATCAACCAGAGAACCATCGGGTAAACCTATATCAGGCAAATCAACTAATGGAACATCCACACTAAATTTCATGTCTGCTGAGTTTCCGGCTTCTTCGAAAGAAAACTCTATTAACAAGTCATCACCTAAGCTTACACTTGCTTGTTGACTACCATTTATCGTTAGGTCATGAGCGCTAAATAATAAAGTAAAACTTATAACTAGTATTAAAAATATTACACTTTTCTTCATAAAATCTCCTTGGGTTTATCTTGATTATTTGTATTATTCTCTGCAAAATTGTTATCTTTAAAATCTAAGAAGAAAAAGAAGGTTGTTCCATTTCCTAACTCAGAGCTCAACCATATATTTCCTCCCATCTCAGCAATATAGCTTTTACATATTGCTAGCCCTAGTCCAACTCCTTCCCCTTGATGATTAGAAATATAATTATCTGTAACCTTGTATTTTTCAAAAATAGAATCCTTGAATTCATCAGTAATACCACAACCAGAATCTCTTACATAGAAAATTACTTCATTATTGTTTGGACTAGTATAGCCAAACTCTATCTTTCCGTGCTCAGTAAATTTACAAGCATTATAAATTAGTTCATTTAAAACAAACACAAATTTATCTCTATCATTATAAATCTCATCATAGCCATCAGAGATCGATGTAAGAAGCTCAATCTTGAGGTTTGGTTTATATTCCTGTAAGAAGTCTTTATTCTTTTCAAGAACATATCTTAAAGTCTTATTAATACTAAAAGTAGTCATTTTTCTTTGGTTACTTCCGAACTCAATGTTAGAGAAAATTAGAACTTTCTCCATTATATCAATTACATTTTTTGAACTTTTTTGAATTGCTTCAGCATACTCTGATTTATCATCTACATCAAATCCTTTGTCTAAAATAAGTTTATTGAGACCACTGATTACATTAATAGGATTTCTAATTTCTCTAGTTAAGTTATAAAACAAAGATTTCAACATTTTTTCTTGAGTAATTAGTTCTGTTAATTTTTGTTTGTTGTCAAATCCTGTTTGATTTATTTTATCATAGAAATTAAATAAGACATAACAATAGTTCTTTTTATGGAAAGTAAAACAAACTGTTTTCGAAATAACTTGCGGTTTATATTCTAAGAAATCTAATTTAAATAATAAGTAGCCCGGATCTGCAGCATTCAAATTCTTTTCGATACTTTTGAAGAAATTCTCACCAAAAAGTTCTATTGCTGAAACCCCAGATTCTGAATTTATTATATCTCTTGGCATAAAATCACTGTTAACAAGTACATCGTTAAACTCAATCACGTTCCCAGTATCCCTATCTATTAAAACAGCAAATTCTCCTAAGCTATTGTATAGAAAACCATAATGAGTCTTATAATATACTAAGTCTTTTTCTAATTTAATTACTTTCTTTGAATTTTTAATAAAAATGACTATAAAAACTATTATAAAAATCAGAACAATACTATTAATCCATATTGCATATTCTTTTATCCTATCAATAGGTGTTCTTTTATTGACATATATAATTTCATCTTCAACATTATTGAAATCTAAATTATAGATTTCAGCTGACTGATAGTCTATTTTTAACTTATATGGATTGTCTAGTCTGAATCTCTTATTAGTAAAACGAGTGCCATCAATAACCATTACAAGTTTTCTTGATAAATCGAGACTTAATTTTTTAAAATCTATTGTATAGCCTCCAACAATACCACTAGCATTACTATCTTCCATTATATGATAAACAGGACATTGTGCATCTTTTATTATCATTTCAGTAATAGCATCAATGTTTGACACCTGCCCATGATTATCTAAATAGCTATTAATAACTAAGAAAGCATCCTTACTACTAGTCTTCCCTGAAAAATGAGATATGTCATTAAAGCTCATCATGCTTAAGTCAACATATACAACCTTATCTTTATCCCATAAAGAAGTTTCATCTATAAAGTCACTGAATTTATTCTTAGATAATTTACCTCTATTAGTCCCACTAGTTACAATATATAGTTTATCAGTTTCTGTTTGTATATTCTTAATCAGTGTTAATTGTTTTTCAAAAGGAAATTTTATCCTATAGCCAGGGTACTTTCTTTCCATTTTGTCGTCAGTTTCTTGATACAAATCCCCAAAATCTAGATAAATTATTGGTATTCCCTCAAAAATAGTTTGAGAATAATCTTCACACAACTCCATTGCGATTCTATCAACAGCAACAATTGCATTAAATTTTTTATAGAAAGGTGAATTAAATTTTTCTTTTAGAATAGCTAATATTCTTGATTTTTCATTTTGATTTAGAGCAGGTGGAATATTTAAATGTTCTGGTATTAAGTTAATATTCTTGCTATTGAGTTCTTGCCGTAAACTTTCAAATAATGCTCTATTTATCTTTTGATTCTGTGATTTAGAAAAGAGAATTAAAACACTCTCCCCACTAAAATTGCTTGTGGAGTGTAGGTGCCTTAAAGGTAAAATCACCCCTAATAAACATACGATAACTAACATTATTTTTAATTTGTTCAAACCTAACTCCTATTAATAATTATACAAGTATATTTTATACTACATCTTAAATCATGTAAAGTGTTTTTTAGTTAAAGTTATTTTTATTGACATATTTTACCTTAATAAGAATATTTTATCAAAAAAATAATTAGGAGTTGATTATGTCAGTTAAAGTATTAGTCGCTACAGAAAAGCCTTTTGCTCCACAAGCAGTAGAAGGTATCAAAGAAATATGTGCAAATGCTGATTACCAAGTAGTTTTATTAGAAAAATACACTACAAAAGAAGAACTTTTTGAAGCTGTAAAAGATGTAGATGCAATGATAGTTAGAAGTGACAAAGTTACTGAAGAAGTTATTGCTAAAGCTGAGAATTTAAAGATAGTTGTAAGAGCTGGTGCAGGTTATGATAATGTTGATTTAAATGCATCAACAGCTAAAAACATAACAGTTATGAACACTCCAGGTCAAAATTCAAATGCAGTTGCTGAACTAGCTTTTGGTATGATGTTATACTCTGCAAGAAACAACTTCATGCCTAAGGCAGGTACAGAACTTAGAGAAAAGACAATCGGTATTCATGCTTACGGAAATGTTGGTCGTTATGTTGCTAACATTGCTAAAGGCTTTGGAATGACAGTTAAAGCTTTTGACCCATTCGTTGCTAAAGAAAACATTGAAAAAGATGGTGTTATCGCTGTTGATACTGTAGAAGATTTATATTCTACTTGTGATTATATTTCTCTTCATATCCCTGCTAATGAAAAAACTAAAGCATCTATCAACTCAGATTTATTCAATATCATGAAAGATAATGCTGTTTTAGTTAACACTGCAAGAAAAGAAGTTATTTGTGAGGAATCACTCAAAAAAGCTCTAGCAGAAAAAGCTAACTTTAAATATCTTACAGATATTGCTCCTGTTTGTGATGCAGAATTAAAAGAACAATTCGCAGATAAATACTTTGCTACACCTAAGAAAATGGGTGCTCAAACTAAAGAAGCTAACATCAATGCTGGTAAAGCTGCAGCTAGCCAAATCGTTGCTTTCCTTAAAGATGGAGACACTACTTTTAAAGTAAACTAAGCAATACTTATATATATTTCAAGCCCACCTTAATTGGTGGGCTTTTAATTTTTTGCATAGCAATATTTAATTTTTACTTGTATATTAGCATTATATACCTAATTTATTATTATATTTCAAAAACTTAGGAGTTTCTTCATGGAAGATATGATAAAACATACAGTAACTTACATATCCTATTTTGCCTTTTTTTCAGCTATAGTAGTTATTTCAATTGGAATAATAAGAGCATTTCTTATTTACATAAAGGGTATCTTTATGAAAAACAAATCACGAACTGCAATCCAAGAGAGTAGACTAGAAATCGGCCATTCTTTTTCCTTATGTCTTAGCTTCCTTATTGGAGCAAGTATTTTAAAGACAACAATAGCTCCAACATGGACAGAGATTGGACAACTTGCATCCATTGTTATGATAAGAACAATCATGAACTATTTCCTAGTCAGAGATGTTAACAAAATGGAAGAAGTTAAGAAGGACTAGAGCAGATTTCCTTCAATAATCTCTTTTGCTCTGACCAGACTATCGTCAATATCATGATGAATATTTTCAACACCAATTACATCAGTTAGTCCATATTTGGTTAAAATATTTTGGACATGGTCATTTACTCCTGATAGTAATAGCCTTGTACCATCATGCTTAGAATCAATTTGCAATTCTCTTAGAAGATTTAAACCAGTTGCATCGATTGTAGGAACATTCCTCATTCTAATAATCCTTACATAAGGTTTCTTAGCAAGGTTTCTAATCGAATCTTTAAAAGTTGTTGCAGCCCCAAAGAAGAAAGGTCCATATACTTCATATACATCTACACCTTTTGGTACTTCCTTTGACTTGATGTTATTCGGATCTTCCTGTTCATCATGGTCTTCCAATGCACTTGTAATCACATCCACATTGCTGATAGAGGACATTCTTTTCATAAATAAAATTACTGCTAATACCATACCTACTTCTATTGCTATAGTCAAATCAAAGAAGACTGTAAGCAAGAAAGTAGTTAGTAACACCATTATATCTGATCTTGGACTTTTTAAAATTCTTCTAAATACATGATGTTCACTCATATTATAAGAGACCATAATCAATATTGCAGCTAAAGTTGACAAGGGTATTAATTTTGCCCATTTTCCTAAAAGAAGCATTATTAACAACAAGGTAACTGCATGAACAAGCCCAGCAATTGGTGTTCTTCCCCCATTTTTAACATTAGTAGCAGTTCTGGCTATTGCTCCAGTAACAGGTATCCCCCCAAACAAAGGAGATACAATATTGGCAACACCTTGTCCTATTAATTCCGTATTTGACTTATGCCTTTTCCCTATCATACCATCAGCAACAACTGCTGAAAGTAATGCTTCTATTGCAGCAAGAATAGCTATAGTTAAGCCAGGAAGAAGCATTTCTCTAACTAGCTCAAAACTTAACAAAGGTAATTTCGGACTTGGTATTGTTGAAGGTATCTCTCCAAACTTGGAAGCAATAGTTGGCACATCTAGTTTTAGTAAAGATACTGCCAATGTTGCAACAATTATAGCTATAATAGAACCTGGTATTTTCCTTGAAATCTTTGGCCAAAATATGATAATTAGAAGAGATACAAGACCTATTAGAGAAGCTTGCCAATTTATACTAGCAAAATTGCTTATATAGCTTGTCCATTTACCTACAAAATCCCCAGGAATGTTAGATATTGTCAAACCAAAGAAATCTTTAATTTGAGTTGAGAATATTACTACTGCAATTCCCGAAGTAAATCCTACAATCACAGGATGAGGAATATATTTTATTAATGAACCAAATTTAGACAATCCCATTATTATCAAAAACACACCTGCTATCAAGGTGGAAACCATTAATCCATTGACCCCATGTTTCTGAACTATGCCCAAGACAATAATAATAAAAGCACCTGTCGGTCCCCCAATCTGAACCCTACTTCCACCAAGTAACGATACAATAAAACCACCAATTACAGCCGTAATCAATCCTTTATCGGGTGATACTCCTGATGCTATACCAAAAGCAATGCCTAAGGGTAAAGCAACTATGCCGACTAATATCCCTGAGATAATATCATTTATTAACTGCTTTCTTGTGATAGTCGGTAATATTTCAAATAGCTTAGGCAACATAACTATGCCCCTTTAAACACTGAATTATAACAATTAGTTTCATCTATACTCCTATACTTAATACATTTCATTAAATTATTCTTTGAATGATGTCGGAATAGTTTTTTGTATTTTATTGTCAATACCTATTGAGAAAAATGTTGTCTTTTTCATAATTTTCTCCCCTCCAACACTTCACCCTTACTTGCCTCCTTGAAAAAAAGCCGATTTTTCAATGAGGCACTTAAGTTAGGAGTTAGAAGTGAGGAGTGAGTGAGTTGGGAGTTGGAACAGGACATACTGGGAACGCCAGCCTCCGAGCTGGCTTCACTTAGAACCTAGTGATAAGTGAATTTGTAGAGACGTTTGGAAAAACTTCTCAATCGCAAGCTGGAAGCTTGCAACACTCTTTTAGGAGTGCTGTAAGCATAGATAATAAGCTTTGGTAAATCTTAATTGCTAGAACAAGGGAACGCGGACACTCCGAATTTGATGAAACTTGGTGAGTCAAATAAAGGTTGGTCCGCTTTAAAAGGTCTTTTCTCGATGGAAAGAGCTTTTAATAAATCATATACTCTTTGTTTTATTCTTAGCTTTCAAACATCGAATTTGAAAGCTAAGAAGCGGATCAAGTATCCGCGTTCCCTCAACAGTAGCTTAAATGAAACTGTGCTAATTTTCATTGCAAAAAACAGATTCTGTGTTTTAGGCTGTAAGCATAGATAATAAGCTTTGGTAAATCTTACAAGAAATATTGACAGCACACGACAAAGTGTTTTTATAGAAAAAAAATATTAGGTGGTCAAAATGAGAATAGGTTATGGCTATGATGTTCATAAACTTGGAGAAGATAGAAGATTAGTTCTAGGGGGAGTTGATATTCCTTTCGACAAAGGATTAGTTGGACATTCAGATGCAGATGTCTTGATTCATGCAATAATTGATGCCTTGTTAGGAGCCTTAGCATTAGGAGATATAGGTCAATTGTTTCCTGATACAGATATGGAATATAAAGACATTGATTCTAGAATATTACTGAGAGAAGCATTCAAAAGAGTTTCAGATAAAGGCTTTAGCATTGGGAATATCGATTCAACTATATGTGCTCAAAGACCAAAATTAAAAGATTATATCCTAGAAATGAGAAAAAACCTTGCTCAAGATTTGCATACTAGTCTTGAGAATGTTTCAGTGAAAGCAACTACTGAAGAAAAATTAGGTATCTCTGGTTCTGAACAAGGAATGACAGCCCACGCTCTTGTATTGTTAAAAGAAGATAGATAATATTTCTTGACTCAAAAAAGGTGATTAACTAATTTATATAGATGGTTTAGCAATAAACTGGAGGTTTTATGAAAGTTTATTTATTATTAATTCTTGTCATGTTCATTTCATCTCTTGCTTGTATAAGTGTTGAAGAACTACTCCTTTTGGAAAAAACGGGAGACTACATAGTCGGCAAAGGCATTGCTGCAAGCGAAACACAGGCTGATAAAGATGCTCTTGATGATTTAGCAACTCAGATTGTTGTTAATGTTAAAAGCAGTTTTGAAGATGTAGCTGAAGAAAGCAATCAGGGTGTAAATGAATATTGCAAGAAAGTAACTAAGACTTATAGCAATGTCAATTTAACTAATGCTTATAAATTGAAAGCAGCCAAAGAAGATGGCTTCTTTGTAGTTTATAGATATATTTCAAAACAAGCAAAAGATGCCTTCTTTAGAGATAGATTACTTCAAGTTTCAGAGCTTGTTGATGAAGGCTATATTGCTGAAAGCAAGGGAAACATTGTAGATGCTATAAGGAATTATTACTGGGCTTTAATGCTTTTAAAAACTCACCCAGATTATAAGACATATTCTTATTACTTAGGCGGTGAAGATAAGATTCTAAATATCTCTCTTTTAAATAGAATAGATCAATTGCTTGATGATATTGAAATTGTAGTCAGCTCTAAGTCTTCTAAAGAAGATTCTAACTGTGTAGATTATGTTCTTTTAGCATCATATAAGGATGTGGGGCTTGATGGAATAAGAGTTAAATATCATGATGGTAACATTTGGTCTAATTTTAATAAGTGGGGAAATGGCCAAGGCTATATAACTATTAGAAAAGATATAGACGGTACAATTGACAATCTGAGATTATTAATAGATTATAAATTTGAACAATATAATTTCAGCGAAGATATTAGAAATACTCTAATGAATCTAAAAACTATAAGCTTCCCTTCTGCTGAAAAATCTATTTCTTTGAAAGAAATACAAACTAATAATCAGGAAATTGCTGAAAAAGAAGCTCCTGAAGTAAAATTTGACGAAGAGATAAGTCTTGATAAAAAGCAGATAGTTTCAAAAATTATTGACGCTATAGAAAAGGACCAACTCAATTCTACTAGAGACTACTTCTCAATAAATGGCTTTAGAGAGCTTAATAGATTGCTAGGCTATGGTCATGCACAAATACTTCCGATTGAAATCCAGCTAACTATAATGAAAACTAATGACCTTGAAATTATTAGAAGTGTTCCTATGAGATTTTCATTCTCTACTTCTAATGAGCCTTTTGTAGAGAAAGTAAACTTCGTCTTCAATAAAGATGAAAAAATTGATGGCATAACCTTCGCTCTTTCAGATGAATCTATCAAAGACATACGCAGTAAGAAGTATGCTGACGAAAAAGAAAAGGATATGATAATCAACTTCGCTGAACAATACAAGACTGCATATTGCCTAAAAGACCTTGATTTTATTAAAAACGTGTTTTCTAGAGATGCCTTAATCATAGTTGGGAAAATGACCAGATTAGAAGCAGACCCTCAAAGCGATAAGCTTTACCAACAGATAGATAACAGCAAGTTTTCCTATGTAAAAATGGGGAAAGAAGAATACATTAAGAGACTAGAAAAGACATTTAGAGATAAAGAGTTTATCAACATCAGATTTGCAGATAATGTTGTTTCTAAAGTTGGAGCTAAAGATATAAAGGTCTTTGGAATGCAGATTAAACAATACTACTATTCTTCAAATTATGCTGACCAAGGATATCTATTTTTAATGTTTAATCTAAATGACCCTGACAATCCAAAAATAATGGTCAGATCCTGGCAACCAAGAAAAGCTGAAGATGGTTCTATTTTAGGATTAGATGATTTTTTATTTGAATAAAGATAAAGGCAAGATAGTTAATCTTGCCTTTCAATAATTATTGTAAAATATCTAGCAATTCTACTTCAAATTTAAGTGTTGCGTTTGGAGGAATAACATTACCAGCTCCTCTTTTGCCATAAGCAAGATCTGATGGTATCTCTAAAGTTCTAACTTCACCTATCTTCATTCCTTCAACACCTAAGTCCCAACCTTTAATCACCATCTTTGCACCTAATGTGAAAGAAAAAGGTTGATTCCTATCTTTAGAAGAATCAAATTTAGTTCCATTCATTAACCAACCAGTATAGTGTACAGATACAGTATCACCTTTCTTTGCAACAGCTCCATTACCTTCATTCTCAATTGTGTACTTTAATCCATTATCCATAGTCATAGTTCCTTTCTTTGTACTACACCCTAAAAATAAGAGTGTAATCATTATCAATGTTAATATTTTCATATCTACCTCTAAGATATTAATTTTAGTTCAATATTTAGATGATTATCTCTTGTGTAAACATATTTCTTGACTAATTTCTACATTAAATTAAAAAACAAAGAAATATAACTTTCATTATTGCACTAAATCTTTTTCTCAATAGATGTATCATTAATGAAAAAGAGCAAAGCAGAAAAATAGAAGGAAGATGAAATAGATGTGTGGAATATCAGGAGTTTTTTCTTTAACTGAAGAGAGTATTAATCTTAACCAACTTATATCAATGAGCAAGTTGATTAGACATAGAGGTCCTGATGATGAGGGCTTTTATCTAGCTAATGACAAGAAGCAATTATTCTTAGCCGGACAAGATTCTTTGGAGGAAATCAAATCACTTTACCCCATAGCAAATAGTTCATATAAAGGCTACATTGGATTAGGATTTAGGAGACTATCTATTCTTGATTTATCAGCATCAGGTCATCAACCAATGCAAGATAGCTCAACAAGATATACAATTGTTTTTAACGGAGAGATCTATAATTATCTTGAATTAAGAGAAAAGTTAATTAACAAAGGCTATAGCTTTAAAAGCAATACAGATACAGAAGTAATACTTTCCCTTTATAAAGAATATCAAGAAAAGTGCTTCCAAATGTTAAATGGGATGTGGGCAATTGCTATTTGGGACAATCAATTAAAAGAACTTACTCTTTGTAGAGATAGATGGGGCATCAAACCTCTATGCTATCTTAAAGATGGTCAAACTATCTACTTTGCTTCTGAAGAAAAACAGTTTAAAGCTCTAGATAAGATACTTACTCCCAATTACAATATGATTTACCGCTATCTGAAACTTGGTTCTATGGTTAGGTATGGTGAAGAAACTTTCTATCAAGAGATTAAATGTTTAAAAGCAGCTCACTATATGAAAGTAAGTAAACAAGGCATAAGTATTAAACGATACTATGAGATGGACTTTTCTAAATTCGAGACTTATCAAGATTCCTTTACTAATGCTTGTGATGAGTATCAACTCAAATTCCAACAAGCTGTAGCTTTAAGAATGAGATCTGATGTAGAAGTTGGTTCTTGTTTAAGTGGAGGACTTGACTCTTCTGCAATAGTCTGTACTGCCAGTAAATTAACAAACAATAAGCTAAAAACCTTCTCTGCTTATTACGACCTATCTTCTGCTTATGATGAAAGAAAATGGATGAAAATTGTTAATGACCACTGTCAAGCTAATAGCCATTATATAAGTCCCAAGGTAAGTGATGTACTTGAAGATTTTACAAAGATTACCTACCAGCATGATGCTCCTGTTATAGGCTCATCTCCGGTAAGTCAATATTACGTCATGAAACAAGCAAAGCAAGCAGGCGTAACTGTAGTTTTAGATGGTCAGGGTTCAGATGAAATTACAGCTGGATATAACCACGCTTTCTATAGATACTATGCAGATATGATAAAGAATAGAGAGTTTGGATCACTTACAAGAGAGTTTCCAGAATATTTAACTAAGCAACAAAAGGGTTCAGCTCTTGCTAAGGTAGCAAAAACTATGTTTACCCTATTCAAGAAAGAATCTTCTCTTTATAATTATGAAATCAAACATAATGTTCCTGATGTATTTAAAAGCAGATATTCAAAGAATATAATTAGTGCTGTTCAAGATATCAAAAGTTCAAAATTATCTAATTTCCAGTACAACCTCCTAAACAATATATTCTTACAATCATTACTACACTTCGAAGATAGAAATTCTATGAGCTTCTCTCTTGAGAGTAGAGTACCCTTCTTAGATGTAAATCTTGTAGAATTCGCTTATTCTCTACCATCTAACTACAAGATAAGAGCTTCAAAAGGGAAATTGGTCCATCGTTATGGATTAAAATCAATAGTTCCGGAAGCAATATATAATAGAAAAGACAAAGTTAACTTCTCTGCACCTGGAGAATCTGTGTGGCTGAGAAAGGAGATGAAGAATAGTTTGCAAGAAGTTATTAACTCTCGATTCTTTACATCTTCAGGAGAATTCGACACACCAAAACTTGGAGAGATTGTTCACAATTACTTGCGTGGAGACAATAGGCATGGTTCATTAGTTTGGAAATTATATGCTCTAGGAGTTTGGTATAATCTAAACTTTGAAGGTGCTTATGGAAGAAAATAAGATAAAAAATACAGCTAAACTGACAGCTATATACAGCGTTAGTAATATTGTAGTTAAGATGTCTGGACTAATATTACTTCCTTTATATACAAGCTTTATTAGTCTTGAACAATATGGTTTGTTAGCTTTATATGAGATAGTATATGAAGTATTAAACCTACTAGCTGGCTTGGGAATAGATAGTGCTTTAACTCGTTGGTATTATGATGATAAGACTGGTTACGACAAGAAAACAATTACCTTTAACGCATCACTGGTCTCACATATAACCACTCTAGTAGTAATGCTACTTGGTTACTTCTCAATCTATGGTTTCTCAAGCAATCTATTTGGGACTAAGCAGCCGCAAACTTTAATAATTTGGTTTATGGTAAGTAATCTAACTAGAATACTGATAAGACATCCTCTAGTTCTAATGAGAACTCAACAGTATGCTGTCAGACAGACCATAATCAACATCTTGAAAACCGCCTTTGTTATCGGCTTTAGTTTTATTACCATTGCCTATTTTAAAATGGGATTAATGGGTATTTTTATTGCAGAAACTATAGCAAACATTTTAGTTCTACCTTATTTATATATGCATCTTATTAAGCATATTGACTTCAAGTATGAACCAAAACTTATTAAAGAAATGCTAGCTTTTTCTTTACCATTAGTTACATCTTGGGTGCTAACACTGGTTCTTACTCTTTCTGATAGATATATAATTAAGTATTTTGGCACACTGGGAGATGTAGGTACTTACACACTAGCATATAAAATTTCAAACATTATTAGAGTACTAGTTGTTCATTCATTCGCTCAAGCATATATTCCAATCTTCTATAAATCAATGCATGATGAAGATAGTAAGAGTTTTTATATAAAGTCTTTTAACTATTACACCTTCATTTCTATTGTTATTGCCCTTAGTTTAACTATCTTCGGACAAGAAGCAATCAGGATAGTAGCTCAATCATCAGATTATTGGTCGGCTTATACAATCCTACCATACTTAGTTATTGGAACTATATTCTCGGGATTCATACAGATGCTAGTTCTACCTCTGCAAAAACATAAGAAGACTAAAACTATTTCGATAATTAATTTACTTGCAGGGATACATAATATTGTATTAAATATAATTCTAGTCCCATATTTAGGAATTATTGGTGCTGCCCTTGCCACAGCCTTAACAAACTTGTTTGTTGCACTTGTTTATTACTACTTTACATACAAACTAGAAAAGATTCGCTACGAAGAAATGAAGGTTGTGTTTGCATTATTCTGGTGCATAATAATTTCGGCTATTGCTTTATATATTGCAGACCTACCACTAGGTCAAAGGCTTCCTCTTAAAATAGCACTATTTATTAGTTTCCCAATAATAATGTACTTTAGTAAATTCTATTCTAAGCAGGAACTTTCAGATATTAGACATGCTATTAAACAGCTGAAAAACTCTGGGAAATTTAAGATATTAAATAGGAAAAAAGACAATGAATGATATTGATATATTTAGCGTTAATGAGATTAACTTTCATCTAAAAAACATCTTAGAATCAAATGTCCCTAATCTCTATGTAGAAGGTGAAATCAGTAACTTCATTAGGCACTCTTCAGGACATATTTACTTCTCACTAAAAGATGATTCTTCCTCAATAAGATGTGTCTTCTTCAAACAAAATAATTACTCTCTAGGCTTCTTTCCTAGAAATGGGAATAAAGTAATTGTCTTTGGTAAAATCACCTTATATGTGAAGGGTGGCAACTATCAAATCAATGTTTTGAATATGTATGACGCTGGCAAAGGTATTCTGCAAATTAAATTTGAACAACTCAAAAACAAGCTCCAAAGTCAAGGATACTTCGATGCTCAATACAAAAAAGTACTACCTAAGTTTCCTAAAAAGATTGGCGTAATAACTTCAAAAACAGGAGCTGCCTTCCAAGATATTAAGAATGTCATTTTTAGAAGATATCCCGTTGAACTGATTCTATTTCCTGCTACAGTTCAAGGAGACATGGCTGTTTCTGAAGTTGTAAAGGGAATAGAATATTTCAGCAATAGCTTGGATGTAGATGTAATTATTCTAGCTCGTGGAGGAGGTTCTCAGGAAGATTTATTTGTCTTTAACTCAGAAGAAATTGCCCAAGCAATATTCGATTGTCCTATTCCAATTATCACCGGTATTGGTCACGAGATAGATTTTACTATTGCCGATTTTGTAGCAGACCTAAGAACACCAACCCCTTCTGCTGCTGCTG
Source organism: Cloacimonadales bacterium (SeqCode) (assembly GCA_963678315.1). Lineage (GTDB taxonomy): Bacteria > Cloacimonadota > Cloacimonadia > Cloacimonadales > JAFGVF01. Next base: position 398,589 of record OY782781.1, read on the forward strand.
AAATTGCAGTTCCTGACAGAAATGACTTGATTAACACTCTGCATAAATACCATAGAGAAATAGCTATGGAAATCGACTCTAAACTAAGCAAGCATCATCAATTGCTGACTAATAGAGAACTTAGATTGAGTAGGATGAATATTCCTCAACAAGTAGGACAACATAGATTAGAGCTTCATGAAATAATCAAGAAATATCAAGAATTCGGTAGATTAGGAGATTACATATCTCAGAAGTTTCAGCTTCTAAAAAACAGATTTGACAGTAGTTTCACATCAACTAAGAAGATTGCACTAGCTAAACATTCTAATCAACTAGAAAATATCCAAAAGAGACTTAATGATAATTGGCTTTCTAGGCATGATAAAGAGATCTATAATTTAACTATTCTAAAGAATAATCTTGAGAATAAATCACCACAAAAGATACTATCTAAAGGCTATGCTTATATTACTAAAGCAGACACTATCGTAGCTAGTAGCAAAGAGCTTAAAGCCAAAGATGAGATTAACATTAGTTTCTCTGATGGCTCAGTCAAAGCTGTAGTTAAGAAGAGTGATTAATTACCTCTAATCAAAGCAATCTTTCCTCGTTTAGTCTGACCTTTATTATCGCTAATTGTGTAGAAATAGATACCTGAGCTACACTTCTTGCCCTTAGCATTGTTACCATCCCATGTGAAGGATTGGTATTTATTGCGAGGAAGCTCATAAACAAGCTGACCAGAGATATCATATATTTTACATGTTTTGGTGTTGCTAGGCATGACTTCTGTAGGCTCATTAATGATTTTTAGAATATCACCTTGATCAGGTCTAAATGGATTAGGATAAGCAACAACATCATCAAAATCTTTTTGATTATTAATGATGCTTCCTGCTGTAACTGAACAAAGCCCTTCTGTTGAACCAATATATATCTTTCCTGAAAGAGGCTCGTATTCTAAGGCAGAAATTCTATTAGAAAGAAGTGGATAGTTGTCTTGAGTGTAGTTATAGAAATTCTCTGAATCAGTATCGTATTTACATAGGCCATAGTCTTCTGAACCAATCCAAACACAACCATAACCATCGGCAGCAAGAGCTGTTGGAATTGTTTGGTTAGCACTGAATAGCTTAGTTTCTCCAACAAAGTAACGAGTATCAATTACCCAGGAGCCTTCCCATCTGTAACGCTTAATTACATTATCATATTTATACCAGTATGTTCCGTTATACATGTATAAGCCATTAGAAGAGGCAATCCATACCTGAGTTTCGTATGGTGTCTTTACTTCAGCGAAATCATATATTTGTGACAACCTTAGTTCAGAAGATGGAATAGTTTCCCAATGAAAGACATTAGCAAAAGGAATATCCTGAGAGTTCCAGAAGTATAGTTCTGCAGCATCTCCTGCTACGGAATTTGATTTGGAGAAGAAGTAACCAAATTCACAGTTAAAAGCCTTTCTAGAGTAGTTAGAAACTGAATTAGAAAAAAGGAAAGAAGCTACTTTCTCTGAACCATCTTCATTATAAAACTCTACACCACCAGATTGTTCTGCAATCATAATATTGCCTTTCAAATCTCTCCTAACTTGTGCTATTGTGGAAGAGTTTAATGCTTCCAGTTCTGCTTCCAAATCAGTATAATCTTCATTATCTTCATTATAACTGTAGACTGCACTTGAGTTATATAGCACCCACTCATTAGTTTGCTGATTGTAAGAAGTCAAACCTGACCTCCAATTAAAAGGATTACTACCACCAGCACTCCATGCTCCAAACCACTTCTTGTTATCAGCACCCACTGCAATTGAAGTTATATTGTCAGAGTGAATTGGAGAATTATGAATATTGAAGCTTTCCCAGCTGGAACCATCAAAAGAACTAACTCCTTTAGCGCCTTTTCTTAAAGGATTTGCACCAAAATATCCACAACATACCCATAGCAAATTGTCATTATCAACAGCTAAATCCGATACTGCATTAAAACCTATTCCGTCTGGAGTATATGAATACCATTCTTGGTTATTCTTAATGATTATTCCATTACCCCAAGTAGACAAAACTAGCCTATCGCCATCAAGAGAAATATCTTTGATTCCATACTCAATAGATAGAGCTGAGGAAGTATCATCATTTAAATTGTATATTGAAGTCCCTTCAGTAAGCATTTCATCTATGTTTCCAGAAGAATCAACTTTATAATATAAGCTCTGTCCAAAGTTACTTATTGTTGTTAAAGAATTATCCCAAATACCTAATGAGAAGAGAACATCACCCTGGCTTGTGACTGAAAGACTTGATATTTCGCTCTCGTATAGCTCAGCAATATCAATTATTCTTGGAGCAATATTATTTGGGAAATCATTCATGATTGAGAGCATAGACGATGTTGCTACAGAAAGACCTTTATTATTGTAGGAGAAGTGGATTATTTCTTCTGAGAGACCTAATTCTTCTTTAGCTACATAATTCCAAGCAGAGTTAGCATCTACCGAATCAACTGCAACCCAAGAAATACCTAATTCAGTTGCTACAATAAGATTATCATCAACAATATCCATGTCTAAAATTACATCTGTAGGAAGAGCTCCATTAGTAGAAGCAAAAGTGTAATTTCTATTTAAGATAGGAAATGCTACCTCATCTAGAGTATAATAAGAAGTAATCCCAGAAGCAGTTGCAACAAAGAATAAGTCATCTGTTGAAACAATGCTCTTTATACTATTAGAGAGTAATCCATTATCCTCATTAAGATTATAAATACTATCATTATCAAATATTATAGAAACACCATCATTGTATGACCCCACCCATATTTGGTCACTATGTTTGGCAACTGTCAGTATCTCATTGCTGACAAGTCCATCAATAATTGTGTATTTATCAGTCAATTCAAGAGATATGTTATCTCCATTTTCAATTATATTGTATTTTTCTACTCCACCCCAAGAGCCAACAATAATAGAGTTATCACTTAATTCTGATTCATATACAAAACTTGTATTGGTATAAACATCCCAACGTTCTTGGGCATTAACAATTAGTGTGAAAACCATTATTACTAGTATAAATATAGACTTCTTCATTTCTGCTCCTCTATTTCTTTTCCTTAAAAATTGCATTTAACAACAACCAACCAAATACAAAGCATAAAATAATCAATACCATTAAGGCAATTAAGAATATCTGCTTAGTTGAAAAGTAAAAACCTATTGCTAGTAAACCAAATAATGATGTAAGGAAATAGGCTACATAACAAGTGTTTTTCTGAGTCAGACCCAAGCCCATAAGCTTGTGGTGAAGATGTTGTTTATCTGCTTCAAAAATGTTTCTTTTGTTCTTTATTCTTCTAGTCATTGCTAACAATGTATCAAGTATAGGAAACAACATTACTACACATGGAAGTGCTATTGTCATTGCAGTAATACCCTTGAACTGAGATATACCAGTTATGGATAGTACAGCTAAGTTAAAGCCATTGAACAGACTCCCTGTATCCCCCATAAATATTCTTGCTGGATAAAAGTTATATTTTAAGAATGCTACATTACCTGCCACAAGAATTATTGCTAAATATAGAACTATAGGATTCATAGTAATTAAGCCTACAAGGCATAGTATAGTACCGCTTATAGCAGTTATCCCAGCAGCTAAACCATCAACCCCATCAATAAGATTTATAGCATTGCTTATACCTAAAAGCCATATCATTGTTAATGGGAAACTTAAAAATCCTAAATTAATATCGCTTCCAAATGGATTTGTAAGCAAGCTTATCCTGAATCCTGCCGTAAAGTATAGGATTGATATCAATATTTGTAATAAGAATTTATGCTTTGCCTTCAATCGATAGACATCATCTACTAGTCCGACTACCAGAACTGCCAAGTTGATAGCTGCAAGAGCTAAAAACTTAAGTTGATATTCAGAATCCCAGTACCACAAAGCAAAAAGAAGTTGTGCTAAGCATACTACTAATCCAAAAGCTAAACCACCACTAATTGGGGTTGGCTTTGTGTGTGAAGATCTATCATTAGGTATGTCAAGCCAGTTCTTCTTATGAGCAAGCTTAATGTTCAAAGGAACCAGTACATAAGTCACTAAGAGTACAGTTATTCCCGCTAAAAAGTATTTCCAGTAATGTATTATCATCTCTTATAGTTCTCGATATAGTTTTTTATAAGACTTACTAAATCTGCTAGCTGAATATTTATTTTTTACTAATTCCCAGCTTGCTAAGCCTTTACCTTTTAACAACTTTTCTGATTCTGTAAGTTTAAGCAAGCAATTTAATAAACTTTCATTCTGAGTTACATCTATTAACCAACCGTTTTGCTCACTTACTAGTTCTCGGTTGCCTTTTATATTGGAAGCAATGATAGGTAAACCATAAGACATAGCTTCAAGAATTGCCAAAGGAAGTCCTTCCCATAGTGAATATAGAATAAATACATCAAATTTGCTAAGCAAAAATTCCTTATCAGCTGACCAACCAGGAAGCTCTATTCTATTCTCTAATTTCGCATCTTGAACTAACTGCTTGCATTCTGCAAGGTCCTCCCCATCTCCAACAAATATAAAGTCTATCTTAGGATTATTATTACAGCAAAGAATAGCAGTCTTAACAGTACTTACCATATTCTTTTGTTTCCAAAATCGAGCCAGACATCCTACGGTAATACGCTCTCCTGATGCTATCTCAAGTGGTATGTCTTTTGCCATCTCGCCATTAGGTATAAAATGTATCTTGTTTTTGGGTATTTTGAGTAATTTGTTAGCTAGAACAGAGTCTTCATAATTAACTGAAATCACATGAGAGCTAAACCTTCCTGCTATCAGTTCAGCAAAGACATAGCCCCAATAGAGTAGAGGATTCTGATACTTATGAAAAGGATATCCATGTATAGTATGTAATCGATGAGGTATCTTAGCTAAATAGCCTACAATTCGTCCCATTATACCAGTCTTTGATGAATGAGTATGAATTATATCGTACTTGCCCTTTTTTAATATATTATATAATTGCACCGAAGCCTTATAGTCTAATACTGGATTAATTTCTCTGACCAAAGACTCTACAGCAAGGTGTTTCCATCCTCTTTTCAATACTTCATCGACTAAAGGTCCATTAGGAGCAGAGGCTACTGTTATATCATAATCATCACTATCGATAGAGTCCAATATCTGTAGCATAACATTCTGAACACCAGATAGAATTGGTACAAGAACCAAATGTATAACTTTCTTCATATTAGCCTATAGACACTTCTCAATAAAAGTGATTGCTTTCTTAGTTTGCTCAAACCGGCTAAAATCTTCAATATTCCACTCAACACTTTTTCTAGCTTTAACAAAGTCAATAATAGCAAGTAACTGTTTCTTAATTGATTCAACATCTTCAGCTTGGCAAGTCCATGGATTACCAAGACTATTCAAAAGTTGTTCAGCTTCTCCCCCATTAGGAACTAAGCCTAAAATTGCTTTATTGCATTTCAGATATTCGAATACTTTTCCTGTTAGAACGTTTTTACCGCTTTTAGTTCCTATGAGCAGTAATAGTATATCACTATCTTGCATCTTTTTGATAGCAAGTTCATGTTCTTGCTGACTTGTTATATTTATGATAGATACTAAGCCTGAATTTTCAATTACTGACAGTTCCTCAACATAATAATTACCCATATATTCTATAGCAATCTCATGCGAATTTATCTTACCTTCGTCAATTAATTGCTTTACTGCTTCTAAGAAGTACTTTGATGTTCTATGTTTATACATATTCCCAACATAAGATATTGTTATCTTCTTATTAACTTTCTGCAGACCTTGTACAAAATCTTCTTTATCATAGCCATTGTACATTACTTGAATTTTCTCAGAATTAATATTAAATTCATCGATTAATTCTTGTTTCATTACTTGGCCTATAGTAAGAACTCCACTTGCCTGATCTAAAAAGAATTTCTCCAGTCTCTTGTATTGCTGACGTGAAAAGTCATTTGTAAAATCAAAATAAGAGCTTAATGTCCAATGATCTCTATAGTCAATAATAAAAGGTTTATTGAAGAGTCTTGCTAGTATCCAGCCTATTAATAAAGAAGATACAGGATAGATTGAGACTATTACAACATTGTAATCATTCTTTAAGAAATTAGTCATTCCTTTCATTATTGCAGGAATAACCCAACCAATCTTATCATCCATAAAGAAGAGTGATTTTATTAGCTTTTTCTTAAACTCAGAAGTTTTAAAATAAGTGCTGTCTGGACTATTCTTTTCTTTTGAAGTAAGAAGCTTAATTTTCTGGGCTAAGCTCATTAAATCAAGAGATTCTGCTCTAATAATAGTATTATCTATTTCTTTTAAGAAACTATCATCATAGGAATGAAACATAATGTCTTTTACTGTAAGGACATCAAAATCCCAATTAAGTTCTTTAGCATATTTAGTAAACTTTAGAGGTCTTTGCACTCCTGCTCCTCCTAATGGAGGGAAGAAATAAGCAATCATCAGACCTTTCTTTTGACTTGAAGTAATCTTATCAAATATTGCCATTAACTTAGCTTCTAGCATGTTCCAGCTATACTTTTCTTTAACTATTTTTTTAACTACATTTGCATGACTAAGTCTTTTTTCTTCCGATAGGCTTATAGACTTACACATTTCAGTAGCGATAGCACTAGCATTAAATTCACTGGTAAATATACCTTCCGAAGAATTATATATTTTTTTGTTAAAAGGAAAGTTATTTGTGATAACCAATAATCCAGCATTAAGATATTCCAAGAGTTTGATAGGTAATGCATATTTATAACGTGTTACTTTAGGAGATAGAAGGCATAAGCCACACTTTGATTGAGCTAAGTATCCTTCAACCTGTGTATGTGGTATCTCTTGTTTCAATATTATATTATCTTCAAGATTAAGTGATTTTATTTTAGCTTGAAGTTCATCGTAATATCCTGAGATTAATTCTTTCCCTATAATTAGTACTTTAACACTTGGATGTGTAACTACAAGAACTTTGATTGCCTGAATAATCTCTGATATTCCTCGTTCTGGTGAAAGTCCACCTACATAGACAAAATCATATACTTTATTATTGCTATATGCAACTTCAGAAAGCATTGGATAATTTGGTATGGTGTAACTATTAACTCCATACTCAGTAAATTTATTAGTTAAAATATCATTAACAGTAATGCATGCATGTAGCAAAGGTATTGTCTGACTTTCAAGCTTATGATGTAGTTTCTCATTCATCATTTGTTTTAATTTACTAGATGATTTTTCTCGCTGAGCAAGTCCAAAAAACTCGTGACAATCATATACAAATTTCAACTTAGTAAAAACCTTAGCAAGCACTAATAAGATTGGTTCAACTACCACTACAACATCTGGCTTAAGCGAAACTATATAGCTCATAGCTGTTGCTAAGAATACCTTCCTCACTTGATTATCTAAAGCAATTAAGTCAATATTTTCTTCAGCACAAACTTCTTGTTGATTGTTATGAAGTATTATTACTTTGTATTTCTGGGCTAAGGTCTTAGCAATTTTATGATAAAGTCTTACATCTTTGGCTTTATGACTTATCGTTACTATTAGTATGCTTTTCATAATCTTCCAGTGTAATTCTTATTTTATTGTTGGCTTTAACATTGATGAACTTGATTATATCTCCGTCAATCTTATAATTATTATGACTAATATCTTTGATCTTTCTATTAGAAATCAACTTAATAGTGAAGAATGGAAAGTCATCAGGAAAGTCAATTGTTGCTCCCATTTTATCATTGGTAATTAGAACATTACTTCTATTTTTCCACCATAAAGCCACATTTTCACAGGTATCATTATAGTATGAGCAATCCTTTAAATTATCAATAAGATGTTTATAAGCTTTTTTGAAGAACCTTATTTCTTTGTAATTGGATAGATTGAAATTGAAGTTAATCAATCCTCTTCTCTCTTTAATCTTACCTAGCAAATTCCTAATCTTAGAATTAACCGTTGTAAGATTGTAGTTCTTACCTTTCATTGTGTTTAGAATATTATCATCAAAGGTAACAGGTATTTCAAGTGGGAATAAACGAATATCATCTACCAGTAATTGATATGGCAGAACATTTCCTTTAGCAAATCTTTCGATGCTGTTATTTACAATTGAAGAATCATAGAGAACATCTGTCTTATGTTCTAATAAAAATGAAGCATCCCTGTCTTTCTTGCGTAAGAACTTAAGACCAAAGAAATTTTTCCCTGTAAGTTTCTTCATATAATCCTGAGATTTAGATATTTTATCTGCTTCAACCTTATTTAGTAGGATTGCTATCTCGTGTCCACTCTTCTTGATTAACTGCAAATCATCTTCCAAATCAGAGTCTTTTAAGTAGTCATAATCAAATTCTTTGCCGGACAATAAATGTACAAACCAGGTTGATCTAATACCAGCATCATCATCGAGCTTTAAAATCTTATCAAAGTTCCAATACTGTTCTTTCTCTTTAAAAATATATCTCCAAGAATCTCTTGTATTGTAATATAAATCAGCAAATCTTAGACTAAACAAGAGCTTATATGCTCCTACCCAGCTTTCTAGAACCTTATCCCCTGTCCATCTAACCAATTTATCTACTGTATGTGAGAATATTATTGCAAAATCTTCTCCCTTAGGCCAATACTCTTTCTTAAATAATGGATAGTTTAAATGCTTAGCACAATCTTCCATTGACCACTGCAATACAGAGAAATATAGGTTTATAAATGGGATAGATTTATATTCCTTGAAAACACTTTCAAATGAGCCACTTTCTTCATCTTTCTTATTGTTTCTGTGAAGCCATGTCTTTGCTTCAACATCAGCTAAATGATAATAGAAATTACCAAATAAATCAAACTTAATTTCACATAAGCCTATGCCTTTCATTGATACATAAGATATAAGGTTTTCTACTTCATCCCTTGTCTTCTCAGAAATTACTGGTATTCTATCTTTGAAAAAACCAATATGCCTAATTTTCTTCTTTAAATTGTTTTCATAAAGAGTATCTGTTATATATAGTGCTTCATAATATCTGATTAAAATCACAGGTACTCTTGAAGCCATGAATGCAATTTGTTCTTTTGTTACACCCTTAGAATCATACCATATTAAGAAATCTGTCTGTTCCAAATTACTTAATGAATATATAATTCTATGGCTGTATCCCAAAGAGTCAAAGATAAAGTCAATTATATAACTTACTCTTGCCCTTATTTTACTGTCTTCTTCTTGGTCGATGTATATTGCAATCATTTTTATCTACTCTATTTTTTTAGTCAATTTTACATTACAAATTTTCAATGTCAAGTAGAAGAAAAAAATTCCTATTTATCATAATTTATTTGAAATCTTTTTACTTCAAGAAAGCATATAAATCATAACCATTTATGCCTGATATTGTCTTATGTTTTAGCAGAATTGTGGTCAAGCCTCCATGCTAATTCATGACCGCCCTTTGGGACTCAATAGCAAATAAGATAACTATCCACGAATTACACAAAGAAACACGAACAAACACAAAGCTACACAAATCTAAACCCTAAACAATTAAACATCTAAACAACTAAACCTCTCAACAGCTAAACCTCTCAACATTTTTTTATCTGTATAATCTGCCTTTTCTGTGTTCTATTAACATGGGTTGCAAGCTACAGTCTTCGCTTTCTAAAGTATTTCTGGGTGTCCTGCAAAGTCGGAACGCCAGCCTCTGTGCTGGCCAAACCTACGGAAGTAGGTTATCTAGAAGGTTTAAAAAATTGTTTAGCACATACTTACATGCTAAAGCCGGCAGGGATGCCGGCGTTCCCAGTATGTCCTCACTTATCACTACGTTCTAAGTGAAGCCAGCTAGCAGCCGGCGTTCCCAGTATGTCCTAACTCCAACCTTACTTGCCACCTTGAAAAATCGGCTTTTTTTCAAGGTGGCAAGTAAGGGTGTAGAGACCTTTCGAAAACGTCTCATTGACAGTCTTATAATTTTTATGGCATATAAAAAAGAGCCCTGAAAATTCAAGGCTCTAATAATATATTTATTACTCTATAATTGAGTATTATTTTCCGTAAACTTTTGCTTCTTCAAGCCCTTTTAAAACTCTTACGCCACCTTGGCAAAGAGCTTCCATTTCTTTTTCTCCAGGGAATAATTCGATAGGAGCGATAAATTCAACTCTATCAGAAATTGATTTCACAATCATTTCATTATAAACTAATCCACCAGACATGAAGATAAGGTCGACTTTACCATTCATAACAGTAGCACAAGCACCAATTTCTTTAGCAACTTGATAACACATTGCATCTTGAACAAGTTTAGCTTTTTCATCGCCATTCTTAATCATTTCAGCAACATCTCTACCATCATCAGTTCCTAAATAAGCAACAAAACCTGCTTTCTTTGAAAGGTAACCTTGAAGTTCTTTTTTAGTATAATCACCTGAGTAACACATATCAATTAAGTCACCAATAGGAAGAGCACCAGCTCTTTGAGGTGAGAATGCACCCATACCAAGCAGAGCATTGTTTACATCAACAACTCTACCTTCTTTGATAGCAGCGATAGAAACACCACCACCCATGTGAACACCAATCATGTTACATTCAGATAAGTCTTTTCCTAATTTCTCAGAAAGAAGTCTTGCAATGTATCTAATATTTAGAGCATGGAAAAGAGACTGTCTTTGAATTTCAGGAATGCCTGAAATACGTGCAATTTCATCAAATTCATCAACAACAACAGGGTCAACGATGAATGATGGGATATTATAATCATTAGCGATTGATTCAGAGATAAATGCACCTAAGTTAGAAGCATGAATTCTTCCCCAAAGGGCTGGGTCAGATAAGTCTTTTTTCATCTCTTCATTAACAGCATAAGTTCCACCAGCGATAGCTTTCATTAAGCCACCTCTACCAACAACTGCTGATAAAGTAGAAGGGTCTACATTGTTTTCTGTCATTGCTTCTAAAACTAATTTTTTACGATAGTCGTATTGTTCTATGATACCACCAAAAGCTTCTAATGCCTCTGCATCATGTCTTAAAGTTTTTGTAAAAACTTCTGTGTTATCATCATAAACTGCTATTTTAGTAGATGTTGAACCAGGATTAATTGCTAAAACGCGATATTCCATTGTTCCTCCATTTTTCGATATTTTATTTTATTCAAAAATTTATAATTCTAATCTTGAGGTCAAGAAGTAATTTGATAACAAAGCTATTTCATTTGTTTAAAGGCAGTGTACCTTTTTTCAACAGTTTTTATGTAATGTTGTGTTTCATCCCAAGATTTAGTGCTTAAGAGATTAAAAACCTTCTTGTTATCTCTAGAATTTAGCAAAGCAAACATCTTGTCCCACTTATCTTGAGGAATCTTCTTAGTCTGGCCTGCTAATGCTATAAAAACAGCACCTCTTCCACCATTATAAGAACAAATCACACAGTAACGCTTATTGGTCTTGTTCTTTACTTTTTTCCAGCTATTATCCTGCAAGTGTGCCAAATATCCTATACCCATTTCTAGGTTCTTTTGTGGATTAAAAAGTACTTTACTTGATGGCTTTCTATCATCATTATAGAGCTTTTTATTCATAGTCTTTCCTGCATATTCTGGAACTATTTGCATCATACCGTAAGCATTGCCAGAACGATTGTATGCCCTAGGATTAAAGTTAGACTCGGTCTTGATAATCGCCAATGCTAGAGCTGTCTCAACTCCAGCTTTCTTGCAGAATTTCTCAATATATTCCTTGTATTTAGCTATCCTCTTCTTATCACTATTAGGAACAAGCTCAAGTGATATTTTGTAGATAGTTTTCCCGCCTACCTTCTTAGTAATGAGCTTTGATTCTTCAACAATCCCTTTGATATCTTTATCTTCTATCGCTTGTTCAGGATTCTTAGGATTAGCAACTTGTCCTTCTAAGATAGCCTTACCAGTTTCATCTTTTTCTTTAAGAACTTTACCTGCTAACTTTTCTAGTTTCTCTTTTATCTCTTTCTCAGTTGTCTTAGGGTCTACTACAACCTCTATATCTACCTTATCACTCTCAAAGTCAACACTAGCCCTACTATCCATGTTATCAGCGTAACTTACCCATGTTTTTGGAGTAGATTCTTTGAATGAACCCCATTTCTCCTCTATGAACTTTTTGTACTTGATAAACTGCTCATCTTGATATCCCTGGAAATCATTAAATTCTTTATCATAAGCTGATATCTGGTCATTCTGTTGAGCCTTATATTTCTCAAAGTCGCTCAAGTCCTGCCCGTTTAAGCAAGTAAAAATAATCATAAGTAAAATAAAAATATAGTTCTTCATAATACACTCCTTCTGAATTACTTTAGATGAATAGAAGTCCTCTTTGCATTTATAGCATTAGTTAAATTAATTGTCAAGTGTAAGTTAGATATTCTCTTAGATTAGCACAAAAAAAAAGAGCTGACATATTGCCAGCTCTATAGTGTATTTTATTTCATCAATAGCATCTTCTTGCTTTTACTGTATTTCCCATTCCGTATTCTGTAAAGGTAAATTCCTGCTGAAACTTTATTTCCTTTTTCATTACACCCATTCCAGACCACATTGTGACTTCCAGAGTTTAACTCATCAGCAAGTAAAACTTTAACAAGTTGACCTTTTATATTATAGACTTCGAGATTAACAAAGGCTTTTTCCTTTATATCAAAGCTAATTGTTGTTCCTTGCTCTCTACCAGAGGCAGGCTTAAATGGGTTAGGATAGTTGCTAATAGCAATATAGTTAGGAGTTTCTACTTGGTCTTCTGAGATAGGAGTAGTTTCAAAAGGAACTGCAAAGCCCCAACTTGCTCCCTCTAGAATAGCATCACTTGTTCCAGTAATCTCATTAATTGCAGAAGAACCACTTCCTTCATTGAATCCATAATAAGCCACTTGATTAGTCGTTGAACCTTGACCAGAATCATTCATCTGGTTAACTATCTCATTTGTACTTAGGGCTGAATCATAGATTCTTACTTGGTCAAAGCGTCCTAGCATTGTTCTATTGGCAGAAGATGTGTTACCTAGAATAAGGTCTTCATTCAGGCTAAGCAAGGGACTTGCTAAATCTGAAGAAAGCTCTTGCTCTTGACCATTAATAAGAATCTTATATCCATCTACAGAGCTATAAGAGACAGCTAGATGGTGCCATTGACCTAGGGTAATAGCATCGTTGTTACAGTATATTCTATCATAACCTTCTTCAGTACTAACCCAAAAGGCAAGGGTGTTTTGATAGTCAGTAAACTCATCTATCAATGTTATTCCATTATATCCCCAAGACCATACTTGAGCAAAGCCTACATTTGGGATATTACCCCAGTTTGAAGGATTAAACCACATCTCGATAGTAAAGTCAGATGATAAATCATAACTATTACCCAGGTTTACAGATTGAAATTCTTCGTCTATTTCTACAGAGCTAGTCCCATCAAACACTTTGATGAAATTATTCTTGATAACTTCAATATCATTGAAAGAACTTGTAACTATCATTCTCACATCATGACTTCCATATTCTGTGAAAGTATATGTTGGATTAGCATCATTAGAATCAATTGAACCATCATTATCAAAGTCCCATGCTATATCATACTCATCTGGATAACCAATTGTTAGATTATTTAAGTCAACCTCTAATGGAGAATGACCTGCAATTGATTCTGTAGTAAAATCAGCTGTTAAGAACGGCACTTCAAGATATTGTAGAATCTTCTTAAGATAGAATTCTCTTTCATCGAAGTTTTGCCCTCTTCCAAGAGATTGAAGACTTATAGAAGAGCAAATGGTCTTGTATTCGCCAGTATCATATTGAACAGCTACTGTTCCGTATTCGTCAGCTTCTAGTAATTCAATAGCTCCATTGATTGGAGTAAACTTATCGATTGAGCCAATGCTATCAAACAAGATGTCTTCGAATCCTAATCCTTCAATTATTGATCCGTCAGCACCTGAGTAAGTTCCTGTATATAATTCTCCATCTTCTACAGATACACCAAAATAATCTGCTGTGTTATTATCGATATTAACCCAAATCTGTCCAGACTGGTTATACATAACACTTCTGCCTTCTATATAGACATTTCCTCCATTTTCCAAGTAATCTACTATTAGAGGACTAATGTAATCATCAATATTAGGATGATTATCATAGTATGGATAAGGAGCTGGAGGTCCCCATGATAAGAATATAGCTTTATATCCTAGGAATGATTCTGGAAGGTCATTTTCACAGGCGTAATCATAGGCTATGTCGTAATTATTACAGAAGTCCATTACAATATTACCACTCATATCATTGCCATTAAGGTTATGGTCCCAAATGAATATTTTATTCTGATTATTAACTGGTAGATAGAAGTCCATCTCTTGTCCATATACGATATCAATATCGGCTGAAGAAGTGATAGTAAAGTGTAAAGAATCAACAGAAACCTGTCCAATTTCGACTGTAAAAGCATCTTGAATATCCATATTCCAGTCAGCTGGGCAGTAACCAGTCCAAGAACTATTAGTTATGTTTACACCTTCAGTTGAGCTAGATAGCACTAAGTTTAGATTATCTGTCTCAGTTAAGCTTGCATAGTTTTTAATATTTACAGATAAATTTACACTAGCTCCCTCTGTTAAGATAGCATCGTTTTCTACTCTTGAGAGTTCAAGTTTCAGTTGTGGAGTTACAGAAGGGTTAACTTCAGATAAAGCCCTGTAAGCATTAATTCTTCCAGCTCCTAATTTATTGATGTAGTTAGGGTTTTCTTGGTCTATATTATCACAAGTTGCTAGAAGCTGTTGAGTAACTCTTTCACGTGTCCATTCTGGATGTTGAGATTTAATCAGAGCTGTTAGACCTGCTGCAAAAGGTGATGCCATTGATGTTCCTTGGAAACTAGCATAACCACCAGGGATAGTACTTAAGAGTCCACCATCAACTTCTGAATCTCCGCCTGGGGAGGAGATATCACAGGCTATGCCATAACTTGAGTAATAAGCTTTTACATCATTTGAAGCTGTTGATGCTACAGATATAATGTTAGAATAGCCAGAAGGATAGTGAGTCTTTCCCCAATTAGAATTCCCTGCGCTAGCAAGAATAACTGTTTCACCAATCATTTCTTGGATAATCTCTTCATAGGAACGTGAATACATACCTGTTCCCCATGAGCAAGAAATAACATCTGCACCATTCTCAAGAGCATATACTATACCATCAAAGCAGTTTGATTCATAGGCATTGCCACCATCTGAATCATGACCTGTACCCATAAGTGTTACATTCCAAGAAATACTAGCGATTCCTGTTTCATTATTAGTTACACCAGCAGCTAAACCTGAGCAATGTGTTCCATGATGTGAAGGGTCGTCTAGGTCGTTAGTTTGCTCCCCATCTGCATTAACAAAGTTCCAGCCTACAAAGTCATCTACATAACCATTACCATCATCATCTACACCGTTTATATCGTCTGGATCAAAGACCCATTGACCATTGATAAATTCAATTGTATGACCATCATTATCTAAATCTTCACCTAGATTATTCCAAATGTTATCAACTAAGTCTTCATGCTTCCAGTCAATACCTGAATCAACAATAGCTACTATTATTTCTTCAGTACCATCTTGACCTTTATGAATATCCCAAGCTTCTTCAGATTGAATTCTTTGAATATGGTGCAGGCTTGAATAACTTGCATCATTAGGTACAGCATCAGGATAGAAGATAGGCATTGCTTCAGCGTATTCTATTTTTTCTGATATATTTAGTTGTTTTAGAATAGGGGCAATTGAGTCTCTTTCTTGAAAGCTTAACACTAAGAATCTATCTAATGAATTTCTTTCCATAAGCTTTGTTTTAGCTAATCTTTCTACATGATTAATCTCTAAACCAGTAAGAAGTGCTTTTAGTTCAGGTTCAAGACTTATATCTTCTTGATGTCTAGTGATTTTAACCTCAGGGCTAAGCTTTACGATAACTCTATCAAGGTAATATTGTTGTCTTCCCTGTTCATCATAAAGTTCATAACTCAATAGGTTTAATAGACTTAATAATAACAAACATAATATAGCAATTTTCTTCATTTATTCTCCAGTTATTTTAATCTTAATCAAATACTTTTTTGTGACGATATTTATCTTTAAAGAATATAGCACCTTCATATTTATCAGCATTTGCAAAAGCTTTATAGCCACACAAGACCATCCAATTATCGATAGTAGTATCATGTGTATATTCTACTTGATCAGGTATTTTCTTTGAATCAAGATTATATACTTGTCTTTGACTATCTTCAATAGCCCATTCTATGTTCATAAATCTCTTTCTGGATTGACCATAAACTTTATTTAGCTGAGAATTTTCAACAAGCTTAATCAGCATTGAATTCATCAACTCTCTTTCGCTTTCAAAACATTCTATCTCTTTTCTACTAAAGAATATATATCTACCAGGATATTGCAGAGAGCTATCTGCATTTTCAAGTACAATTGCAGTAAGATCATCATTAATGCCAACTACTAATTTGAGCATCAGATTGATATATTCCTGAGCATCTTTCTGAGGGTTTAGTTTCTCCTTAAATTTATTATATAAGAATCTTTCAACTTCTACATACTCCACTTGCCAGTTAGATGAATATTCATCAACACTATTATCACAAACTGTTTTAACAATTTCTTTGTTGTTACTAATTATAGCTTGATATTGTTGAGAGGTTCTTTTCTGGAATTTTACAATTTCTTTCTTAGAAGGTAAGCTTTCCTCAATCAAATCTTGCAGAGATGTGTCTCTAGTTTCAGTCTTTGCTTCTTCACACTTCTTATCGAGTTGAAAAGAACTACAAGCAAAACATAGAATGACTACTAATATTAAACCCAATAAATGTTTCATCTTTCCTCCATTTCTTATAACAAAGCTTTGTTTTTCAACTCTTGGTAGAGCTTGTCATTGTTTATTAATTCTTCTATCATACCTGTTTTTATTAAGATATCAAACTCTGATTCTAAGTCTAAGTAAGTTATTTTTCTTGAGCTTCTTATTCTAGAATTAAACTCAATATACCATTCTTTATAGTCATTGTATGAGCTTACTAATCTATTTATGGATTTCGTATAATCTTTGTAAAGAAATTTTAACTGTTTTAAGTAAATGTAAATTACATCATACTTTGGGAATCTATTCTTATATAATTTGAGAGGAATTACAGGACTTAATTCCCTTTCTTTCATTAGTGCTTCAACCCTAGAATAGAAAGGCTTTGAATAAAGCCAGTTGGGTGAACCTGATGTAAAGTTCTGACTATAGATTTTTTTATATGCTGGTAAATATTGAGGGTAATATTCATTTAGCATATCAAAGAAGACTTGTTTATTCTTACCTGGTCTTAATGTTAATGAACCTGGTAAAACAAAATCTACATCAAGAGATTTATACAAATCAAACAATCTTACTAAATCATTCTCATTATCTACTATCATAGGAAGTATCGGCATTGCCATAACACCTACTCCTATGCCAAGTTCTTTTATACGCAATATGGTATCAATTCTTTCATCTATTGATGATGCAGCAGGTTCAATTATCTTCCTATCTTTATCATCTGGGAAGGCTAGTGATAAGGCAATAGTCACTCCTGCTTGCATGTTGAGTTCTTTCAATAAATCAATGTCTCTAAGAATATTAGAAGATTTGGTGATTATCATACAGGATTGTTTATGCTTAATAAGAACTTTCAAGGATTCCCTCATTAATTCTTCTTCTAGTTCTATTGGTTGATAAGAATCTGAAATACCAGAACCTACAATTGCTATCCCCTTATCACGAAGTTTACTCAAATCTTTATCTAATTGTTCTGCTAAGTTTTTTCTTATAACAATATCTTTTTCAAAATTCCCTTCTACATAGTATCTTTCAGCCCTGCCATCACAATATTTACATCCATGCTCACATGCCATATAGGGAGAAAATGCAAACTTGGTTATAAAATAACTATCAATGAATTTTGATTTTTTTAAGACAGTTTTAACTTCTTTATAGTGTTTCCTTATCATAAAATTAATTTTAGTACAAAGCACATTAAAGTCAATCTATATCTTATAACTCTTTGGTGAAGTTTTAATGGTTTTCAATTCAACGGGTATTTTTATTTCAAAAATGGTCCTATGCTCCTCATCTGAAATAAAGCTTGCTTGACCCTGCAGGTATTTAGTAGTTAACAGCTTTATGCCATAAGTACCCAGTCCCCTGTTTGAACCTTTTGTAGAAAATGACCTTACAAAAATATTCTTTTGATGTTCAATTGGAATAAGCTTGTTGTTCTTTACTGAGAATTTAGCTAGCTTATCGCTAATCCTTTCACATTTTATCTGGACTGTTTCACCAATTTCAGCTGACTCCAGAGCATTTTTCAACATATTAATTAAAACACGTTTAAGCAAACTTACATCTGTTTTTAAATTGATTTGATTATCATTTATACATCCTGCGTGAATAGATATTGTAGCATCCGAAATATAGAAATTACAGAGACTTATACACTCTTTTATTATTTTTGCAGAAGAGGTAGATTTTATTATTGTTTCCCATCGACCAGAGTCAGTTAATTCAATCAAAGTCTGTGAATCAATTTCATCTAATAACTGGTAAGCAGAAGGTTTTAGTAAGCCTAATAATTCAATCTTATCGTTAACATTTTGTTCGATTTCAATTAATTGAGTATTAGCAATTATTGCCGAAGTTGTATTTCTTATATCATGTAAGAAAGATTGCATTAAGTTCAGTCTTAACTTTGATTGACTCACATCCTGTACAACAAACATGTTAAGTCTCATTTTATCAATATATATGGGAGTAGAACTAACATCTAAAGTTAA
The DNA here is from genome assembly GCA_963678315.1 of Cloacimonadales bacterium (SeqCode). Classification (GTDB taxonomy): domain Bacteria; phylum Cloacimonadota; class Cloacimonadia; order Cloacimonadales; family JAFGVF01. The sequence continues at coordinate 417,507 of OY782781.1, forward strand.
GTTTCTAACTTCTCCATTTATCATTTGAACTAAATTACATTCTTCCCGTTTGGGATTACCAAAAACAGAACTCATGATTGATTTAAATGCCCCACAATATTTACATAGTTTTGTCGTACCACAAGCATATTCTTGGTCTGAACAGTTGATACAATTAAACACTTCTCCAGGTCTAAGACTTAAGATTTTTTCATTCTCAGGGCACCCTAAACTTCTCGAAAGTGTATCATTAAAATAGACGATTTGTCTAGTCTGTGTCAGAATAAGTACCCAAACTGGCAAACTGTTAAGAATATCCATCAGATATCTATGGCTATCTAACCTTGCTTTAAGTCCATTAATATCATTAGTGGACATCCTATCCATAACATTGTATTTTTCCATATTAACCTACCTAACTAAAATATAAGCTACCTTAAAGTGTTGTCAATAATTATTATATATTATTTTTTTGCTTTATTTTACATCATTACTTACTTCTTGCTAAACTACGATTATAAGAAGATAAAAAGTAGGAGGTAAGACGCTACTCACCTCCTCATAAGAAAATTTATTTACTAGCTTCGAAGTTAAATAAAAATGTTAATATAACTTCCACTAAAGCTTGTATTAGAATTCTCTCGATAAATTCAGGGACATAAGGAATATCTAATAGTTGATTTATCTTTTCAGTTAACATTTCCAACAATTCTTTATCGATTTCCTGGCTATCTAGCTTATTCTCATTTGATAAAAGTTCTACAATTTCACTTACACTGCTTAAAACTTGCTTTAATTCATCCTTTCTTACTGTCATAATTAAACTCCTTTAATAACAATTAAGTTCATAATGGTTAACCCTGCTGATATAACTGATAATCCTACTTTCAATATCCTACTTCTTAACTTGTGTTCACTAATATGACTATCAATCCGATTTTCAATAGTCACTAATTTAGACATGATTGCCAAATATTCTTTGTTAGACATTTTCTCCTCCTAAACAAATAGAAATTCATTACCCTTCATATATACTATGGACTCACTTTTTGTAAAAAAGGCACACTTTTGGAAAATATTTCAAATTTTTTGAAAAAATACCCCTTCAGTAATACCAAAACACCGTATTTTTAACCTGCCCTTACTAGCCTCATTGAAAAATCGGCTTTTTTTCAAGGAGGCAAGTAAAGCTGGAGTTAGGACATCAGCTGCTAGCTGGCTAAAACTGGGAACGCTGTGCCTTTAGTCCGGCTACTGCCGGATAGCTGGCTAATAATACTGGGAACGCTGGCCTCCGTGCCGGCTTTTGTATTTAAATATATGCTAAACATATATTTAAATCTCTTATATAACCTACTTTCGTAGGTTTGGCCATCAGGGACGATGGCGTTCCGACTCTGCAGGATAAAGCAGAGAAGTAAATTTTTGTGTAAACTGGGAATGCTGTAGAGACGTTTGGAAAAACGTCTCAATTGCAAGCAAGGACCGTGACAGGCGAAGACTGATGGCTACAATCCTGGTGTAGAGACCTTTTGCAAAACAATTTGGATAAAAATAAAATAAAACTTGATTAATTACAGCTATAGTGTATAATATAGCTATCATTGAAATTACTTAAATCAAGCAAAGGAGTTTGTTATGGGTGAAAAAGCCGTAGGTTGTGCTAGACCTATTTCAAAAGTAGAGAAGCAACCTCAAAAAACAGTTGAAGAAGAAGTTACAAAGGAGATAAAAATGGATATTGCAAGAGTTGGACAAAAAGCACCAGATTTTGAAGCACCAGCATATTACAAAGGTGGATTCACATCTGTAAAGCTTTCAGATTTTATAGGGAAATGGGTAGTATTATGTTTCTATCCTGGTGATTTTACTTTCGTCTGAGCAACTGAAGTGTCAGCGGTCGCTGCCAATTATGAAAAACTTCAAGAACTTGGTGCAGAAGTAATCTCAATGAGTGTTGATAGTCAATTTGTACACAAAGTATGGAATGATCAAGAATTAAATAAAATGGCTGAAAGGGATGTTCCTTTCCACATGGCATCAGATGGTGCAGGTCACGTTGGTTCAATGTATGGTGTTTATGATCAAGCATCAGGAGTTGAATTTAGAGGACGTTTCATTATAGATCCAGATGGTGTAATTCAAGCTATGGAAGTCTTAACTCCACCAGTAGGTAGAAAATTAGAAGAGACAATTAGACAAATTAAAGCTTACCAACATGTACGCAAAACCCAAGGGGCAGAGGTTTGTCCTGCTGGCTGGGAACCAGGTAAAAAAGTTCTTAAACCAGGACCAGACTTAGTTGCAAATGTATGGAAAGAGTGGAGTCCACTAAAAGATCATTAGACTATAAGCGACAAATGTAATTCAATGATAGATTAAGACGTCTAAATGGGCGTCTTTTTTTTGTTTCTTGTTCAAGTTCAATGGAGATATCTCCTAACTAAATTCTAGAGTAAACCCACATAATAATATTTTTTACAATTCTAATAAGCAAGTAGTCAAGGGATAATATCCTGATTAATAAAGAATTATTTACGAAAATAGTCTTGACTTAAATAAGCATACCTACCGTTTGGTATGTATAAATAATTAAGAAATAAAAGAAGGACTATATATGAGGAAAACTAAGAGTGATGCCGAAGCAACCAAGTTAAAAATTTTGGAATCAGCCTTAGACATTTTTTCAGATAAGGGATATGATGGAACTTCAATCTCGGATATATGCAAAAAAGCCCAGATAACTAAAGGAGCTTTGTATTGGCATTTCGAGAGTAAGCAAGCCCTTTATACATATCTGATTAAATCTATCTTTGATGAGATTATAGAGAGATCACATGAATTGGATTCTTATGAAGACCAACCTTTAATAGCTTTGCGTAACTTTACTAAGAACTTCTTAAATGAAATAGCTGAGAATGAAACCTACCAAACAGCATTAAAGTTGTTTGTAAGAGAGTTCAAACTTGATACTTCAGATATTTTTTCAGATTTAATTGAAGACTTACAAAAGAGCTTTGATCTAGCTTATATCTTTGAGCAATCAATAAAATCTAAGAACTTAACAGATATCTTAACAGCAGAAGAGTATTCAACATTATACAATTCTCTATTAGATAACTGTATTATTAATTGGTTATGGTCTACAGAAGATTTTGATTTAGTAGAAAGAGGAATAAAGAATTTTAATTATATATTTAGATTAGATCTTAATAAGGAGAAAAAATGAAAGTTAAAGTAATATTAATATTGGTGTTGCTACCAGTATTAGCTTGGGGAATTACTTTAGAAGAAGCCGAGAAAATGACCTTAGAAAACAACAAAGATCTTATTACTGCTAGGCAAGAGAAAGAAGGATCTTATGCTAATTACAAAAGCGTCAAAGGCTCTATCTTTCCACAAGTTAACCTCAGTGGATCTTATGGTGTAAAGAAGACAGACATTCCAAAGGTGATTCCTCCAGGTGTAATGGCTGAAAAAGAACTTCCCTTGAATACAGTTTTATCAATGCAACAAATTCTATTTTCATCAGATGTATTTAATGGTTTAAAAGCCGCTAAAGTCTACACAGATATTAATAATACAAATTTGAAGATAGTGGAGAACAATGTCCTCTTTCAAACAAGACGATTATTCTATTCAGCTCTTCTAGCTAAAGAAGTCTTAGATATTCAGAGAGATGCAGTGAATATTGCTAATGCGCATTATGAGAGAGTCAAGGATATGTACGAACAAGGTGTAGTTTCAGAATATGATGAGCTACGGGCTAAACTTCAAGTAAAAGAGCTACTTCCAGAAGTTGAAAGAGCAAAAAACAACTTCTTATTAGCAAAGATAGCTCTGCAAAATCAAATTGGTTCAGAAATCGAGATTGATAAAGTTGAAGGAACATTTAATATAACTGACTTTGTTAAATTCAACTTAGATGAAGCCATTACAGAAGGTTTGAAGAACAGATTAGAGTTACAAGCTTCAAAACTGAATAGTGATATTTTAGAGATACAATACAAAAATCAACAGAAATCATACTTGCCAACTCTAGCTCTAAATGCTAGTTTAACAAATTTCACATATACCAATGATTATGATGTTGAAAGCGATAATTTTGGAAATATCTATGAAGCATCTCTTAACTTTTCTGTACCAATATTTACTGGATTCACTAACAAGAATACAGAAAAGAAGTACAAGTATGAGTGGTTAAATGCTGAAACAGCAGATTCTAAATTAAGAGATAGTATTAAGCTAGAAATAACTTCTCATTTCTATGGCTTACAAAAGAACATTGTAAGTCTTGTTACTGCTGAAGAAAATATAAGTCTTGCTCAAAGAGCACTTACAATTGCCCAAGAAAGATATAATAATCAATTGGGAACATATCTTGATGTAGAGACTGCCCAATTAAGCTATAAACAAGCTAATTTAAACTACAAAGTCATTGTTCATGATTTAATAGACTCGTATGAAAGTTTACTTAAATCTGTTGGTAGAGAATTTTAAGATTTAGGAGAATTATTATGTATAAAAAATATATTTTATTGTCACTAGCAGTGTTATTATTAGCTACAGGCTGTAGCAAGAAAAATGAGAATAAGATTGAAGCAAAAAGCCTGGAAGCTACTTATAGAGAAAATGGTGTGCCTGTAAGAGTTGAATCTATAACTAAAGATGAGTTTACTAAATTCCAGACTTATTATTCAGAGATTATGCCCAACAAAAGAACTGTTCTTTATGCTAAGATGGAAGATAGAATTTCAAAGATTAATGCTAAACCTGGCGATTATGTATCAAAAGGAACCAAGGTAATTGAGTTTCCAGAAGATAATACTAGAAATGGTATTCAAGAAACTCAAGCAAATTATGATTTTGCTTTAAATAATATGAACAGGATGAAGGAGCTTCTTAATAGTGGTGCTATAAGCCAACAAGAGTATGATGGTATTGAAACTCAATATAAGCAAGCAAAAGCTTCTCTAGATTATATTGATAATATTCTTGATGTTACTGCCCCATATAATGGATATATAACAGAACTTCCTGTTTCTGAAAATGACCATGTATTCATAGATGATCCCCTTTTTGCTATTGCTGATTTAAGCAAGTTGAAATCTACTATTTGGGTAAATGAGAATGATATCGAGTTTATTAAGAAGAACATGGAAGCCACTGCAACTTGGAAAGACTACACAATTTCAGGAAAAGTTACAAATGTGTCTTTAACAATGGATTCTCAACGTAGAGCATTCAGGGTTGAAATTGTTTTCGACAACACTGAGATGAATTTCAAAACAGGTGTAACGGCAGAAATCAATCTTCAATTATATAAGAAAACTAGTGTAATTAACATACCTTATACAATGATAAGAAGTATTGAGTCAACTCCCTTTGTATGGATAGCAGAGGATAATAAAGCTGTTAAGAGAGAAATTACTCTCGGACTAACCGGAAAAGATAAAATTGAAATCACTAGCGGTCTTCAAGAAGGTGAACTCCTAATCAGTGAAGGCTATCATATTGTTTCAGAGAATGATAAATTGAAGATAATGGATTAGAGGTTTAATAATGTTTTTATCAAATCTATCAATTAAAAGACCAGTCATGACTACCATGCTTATCTTGGTCTTCCTACTATTTGGTATTTTAGCATTCTTCAAAATACCAATAGACCTCTTCCCTACTGTGAACATTCCTTATGTTCTTATTACTACCGTGTATCCTGGTGCAGGTCCCTCAGAAGTTGAGACCCAAGTAACCAACATAATTGAGGATGAAGTAGCAACTATTAGTGGGTTGGATAATATTCAATCCTATTCACTAGATAATGTTTCTACAATAGTGCTCAAATTTGATTTAGCAAAGGACCCTAAAGAAGCTAATCAAGAAGTTAAAGACAAGATTAATAAAATTGTTAGTGCATTGCCAAGTGATGCTGAGCAACCAACTATTGAAAAGATAGAAATGGATACATTCCCTATTATTGACTTGGTTCTATCATCTAACAGCGACCAGATAAGTCCAATTCAACTTTATGAATTAGCTGACAATGATATGAAAGATATGTTTGCTAAGATTGATGGTGTAGCAAGAGTTGAGCTTTCTGGTGGTCAAGAAAGAGAAATAAGAGTTGAAACTGATAGTAGAATATTGAAATCTAATAATATCTCAGTATCTCAAATTAACAATATTATTGCCATGAACAATAACGATATTGCTGCTGGCTACTTCCAAAACAAGAAAGATGAAATTTCAGTAACTACTAATTCAGAGTTTAATTCGATTAAAGAGTTGCAAAACCTTGAAATTCCTGTTGATGGAGGAAGCAAGAAATTATCTGAACTAGCTAAAGTATATGATGGCAAAAAAGATATTCGGTCTACTTCTGAGTATATAGACAAAATAAATAATAAGAAATACAATAAACTTGTTAAGATTAGTTTGATTAAGAGCTCAGATGCAAATACTGTTGCTCTGGCGAAAGATGTTAAGAAGGCTATCCCCCTTCTTCAAGAGAAACTCCCTGAAGGTGTTGAGCTTAAAATGATTTATGATAATTCAGAGTTCATTGAATCCTCAGTAGAAGATACTATTTCAAACTTGATTCTTGGTATTCTCCTTACTGGCTTGGTTCTTTTCTTATTCTTGCATGATTTGCGTTCTACTCTAATTGTTGCTTTATCAATGCCAACTTCTATTATCTCTACCTTCATGGTAATGGACGCTGTAGGATTCTCATTTAATATGCTATCCCTGATGGGATTATCGACAGCTGTGGGTGTCCTGGTATCTAACTCCATTGTAGTTCTAGAAAATATATTTAGACATAAGAATCTTGGTAAGAACAATAAAGAAGCATCCTTAGTGGGCTCTTCTGAAGTTACAACAGCAGTTATTGCATCAACAGCAACTAACCTTGTAGTGTTCTTGCCTATTGCGGCTATGTCTTCAATGGCTGGCCAGTTCTTTAAAGAGTTTGCCCTAACCGTATCATTTGCTACAGTATTCTCACTTATTATGTCTTTCACTTTAACTCCAATGCTATCTTCTTTAATCCTACCAAAAGAAGAGAAGCTAAATTGGTTTGGAAGAGTTATGGAAAACATCTTCAAATCATTTGAAAGACTATATGAGAGAGTTCTAACATTCACTCTAGGTTCAAGACTCAGACCGAAAGTATTTACATTCCTTATGATTATAGCCTTACTTGCAACATTTATGTTTGTAGCTCCAAAACTAGGTTTTGAGTTTATGCCAGAGTTCGACCAAGGTGATATTGTGGTTAAGATAGAGCTCCCTGAAGGGACTACTCTTGAGCAATCAGGTCAAAAACTTAAAGAGATAGAAGATATTATTCTTTCTCATGATGAAGTAAAACACGTTATAACTACGGTTGGTGGCGATAATGGTACTCATATTGCTTCTGCTGAAGTTAAACTGGTTGATTCAGACCTAAGAGAGATTACTACTTCACAGATGAACCAAGTTATTATATCTGAAGTGAATGAAATTACTAATGCAAAGATATTCTGTAAATCTAACCGTGATGAAGGCGGACAGAGTCCTATCCAATACTTCTTATTATCTACAGATAAAGATGTACTTGATTCTTATGTACCTATCTTAAATGCTAAAATGAAGCAAGTAGAAGGATTAATCAATTATGATGTAACATATAGAACAGGTAAACCTCAGTTAACTATAATTCCTAAAAGAAGAGTTATTGCAGATGCAGGAATTACTGCCTATGACCTTGCAATGACAGTTCGAGCTGCTACAGAAGGTTTAACATCATCTGTTTATCGTGAAAATGGCGAGGAATACGATATAAGAGTTACCTTTGAAGATACATCTATCCAGACTCCAGAAGAGATCGGAGCCTTAACAGTTGCAACTCCTTACGGTCCTTATACTGTATCTCAATTAGCATCTATTACTAATACTCAGACAACTACTCAAATTACTCACCGTGATAAGCTAGCATCATTAGTTATTACTGGTGAACCTGCTACAGGATTCCCTTTGGCTACTGTAACAGGGAATATCCAAAAAGCATTCGATGAAATGGACTTTGGAAGCGATGTCGAAGTTAAAGTTGGTGGTCAAGCAGAAGATATGGACGAGACTAACAGAGACATGGGACAAGCTTTTGGCTTGGCGATTATTCTAACTTACATGTTGCTTGCTTCTCTTCTTGAGAGTTTCACCCAACCGTTCTTAATTCTTACTACCTTACCAATGGCTACTATTGGTGTCTTCCTGTTGATGTTCTTAGCTGGAACAACCATGAACCTCTTCTCTATGATGGCTATTATCATGCTGATTGGTCTGGTGGTGAACGATGCTATCTTGATTCTTGATTATACTAAGACCTTGATGAAGAATGATAATTTAACAGCTAAAGAAGCCCTTCTTATTGCCTGTCCAACTAAAATGAAGCCTGTGATAATGACTACTTTGGCTATTATCTTAGGTATGCTACCTATGGCAATGGGAATTGGTTCTGCTGGTAAAGAGATGAGGATTCCAATGGCTATGGTTCAAATCGGCGGTATGGCAACATCTACTATTCTGACCTTATTGTTAATTCCATCACTTTTCTACTTAACACATTCTAAGAAAGAGAAGAAGTTAAAAAAGAAGAAGTAATAAACTAAAATATCAAACTTGGGTGTAAGTATTCTAAGATAAATGGATACTTACACTCTTTTTTTAGGCATAAAAAAATAGAGACTGCACATCCACGAACAATCTCTAAAATTATTTAATTGAACTAACCTGACAATTCAATTAAGGTATCATATTGAATTTCTCCAACATTTCTGAATCACACAATATCAATATATCTGCATTTCTTGCAAAGTCAATCAAAAGACAACTAGGCTTAAACTTAGCATTGCCAAGATACTAATAGGCACTACTGAGTTGCAATCTATCAATAAATTCTTTAGGCCCAGATGATGTTAGTTTTAGAAGTGCTTTCAGGACTAGAAATCTAATCTTTATTCTCATTTACCCCTTTAGTGTATCCAGCACAGTCGGAACGCCCTCATCCCTGATGGCCAAACCTACGAAAGTAGGTTGTGTATAAGATTTAAATATAAGAGCCGGCACGGAGGCCAGCGATCCCAGTACCCCTAATTCATAACTACTAACTCCTCACTTATAGTTCCTAACTGCCTATGTCCTCTTGCCCCTCCTGCATAAAAGCCAATTTAATGCAGGAGGCCCTTGAGGTTAAAGCAATATATCATCTAATTAGCTTTAAAAAAAATGTATGTCCTGTCCTAAATGATTTAATCGCTTTATCGGGCTTCATGACAACCGGCAGACAGGTTAGTGCTATCCCTATTCTTCTTACAAATAAGCTCTAGCTATTCATCCAATTCTTAAAATCTGAAATGTTTGAACGTGTAACAATAACATCATCATCAAACTCAGGATCTACACTAAGAAGTAATCTACTATTAAAGAAAGTATGAATCTCTTTTATTGAAGCAATATTAATTATCATTTGTCTATTAATTCTAAAGAAGGTCTCTGGTGAGAGAATACCATCTAATTCATCCAATGGAGTATCGAGAGAGTACTTTCTCTTATCTTTAGTCATTAGATAGGTTGTCTTATTATTAACGTAGAAATAAGCTATATCTTCTGATTTGATTGATTTATATATATTCCCAACTTTGATTAAGAATCTAGACTTATATTTCTTATCTTGATTAGATATATAGCTTAGTAGTGTTTCAACATCATGTTTGTTACTTACATCATAATCTCTTTCAGTTTCAAAGCTTTCACGCATGAGATTAAGCTTGTCGAAAGCGCTTTTGAGTTTTCTTGCTGTAATAGGTTTTAATAAGTAATCTATACTATTAACTTTGAATGCATCAAGAGCGAAATCATCATAGGAAGTAGTGAAGATAACTTTAGATTTAATATCAACTTCTTTAAAGATGGAAAAACTAGAACCATCAGAAAGTTGGATATCTGCCAATATAACGTCAGGGTGTTGATTATTATTAAGCCATTCTATTGATGCTTTTACTGAGCCAATTATAGCACAAACTTCATGCTCAATTTCTAACTGGTCTAATAACTGAACTAATCGTTGGGCAACAAATTCTTCATCTTCTATTATGAGGATTCTCATATTTTCTCCTTTCTTTCAATTAAAGGTATTTTAGCTATATAGTAGCCATCTTTCTTTTTAAATTCAGGTTTTTTATTTGTATAGAATTTATATATTTTCTGTAAATTCATTTGACCAATTCCAATAGAATCACTTTTATATTGGAATTGTTTATTCTTCTCATTCAAATTATTGATGATGATTAAGAAGTCTCTTTCATTATAGATATCGATATACATCTTGTTTTCTTTGTCAATAGTATTATGTTTAGCAACATTCTCAATAAGAGTCTGCAATGACAAAGGTGGTATATTATAGTTTAAGTACTTATCCTCAATATCAAAGTTGATTACATAATTGTCTCCATATTTAATATGAAGAAGATAAGTGAAAGAATCTAAAAAATCTAACTCTGATTCCAAGTCTATCATTTCTTTACTGTCTGTTTGAAGTACATAACGGTACATTGTTGAAAGTTCTTCAACATAGTTGACGGCTTTATCTTGGTCAATGTTGATTATAGAAATCAAAGTAGACAGACTATTAAACAAGAAGTGAGGATTTAACTGACCTTTCAAATGATTAACATTCATTCTAAGTCTTTCACGTTCTAATCGGAGAATTTCATTCTCTTTCTGTTGAAGGTCCAAGTTTTTTTGTAATAGTGCTGATTCATTCTTTCTGAACCTAGCAAAGAAGCTATATACAAAGACATAAAGAATAACCACAGAGATGATAACATAGGCTAATGACACATAAGGTACGTAAGAGAAGTTATCTGTGATATACAGGCTTAAAGGACCTGTTATAAAGACAATCGCAACAATCATACTAATTTTCAGTTTAATTATACGGAAATTCTTTATTATTACAAAAAGCATTGAAACTATAGTTAGAAGATATAAGAATATGTTTACATAGTTCAAGGCATCATAATACTGAATAGTGTTAGTAACCATGAAGTTGATTATAGTAAATATGATAATTGCAGACTTGATATACTTTAAGAACCTAACTTTTCCTTCTGCAAAGATATAATCAGCCATAGTAATTGTAAGAAGTAAGTAAAGTTGGAACATTATAGAATCCAACCAATAATAGAGCTTTGGAGAAAAGCCTATGTAAGACATTAAAAGGGTGTTTAATCCATGATCTAAACCAATAACAAGAGAATAGATAAAGACAGCCCAAAGGTACTTTCTCAGTGACTTAGAGCTCTTAATCATTAAGAGCAGACTAATAAGTGCTATTAAATAGAAGAAAACTGATACAGAGTAATTAAGAATCTGAACAAAGAACAGTTGTACAACCAAATATAAGAAGTCTGTATCTGTAGGATCTTCATTTAAGAACATTAGTGAAAAAGGTACTGGATAACCAGGTATATAGTCATCATACTCAAAGTAAACATATTTTTCTTTATCTTGATAATCAATTGAGAGTAAATGAATAAACTCAGCACGTGTAGAGTCTGAATAGATTTGTTTATTATTATAGAATACTTTGAATGGAGAATAGTAGCCAATAAAGAACATTCTCTTCATTTCTCCTGATTTCAAGGAATCTGGTAAGGCTACACGATAAAGCAGTTTATCTAGACTCTTCCTCTTTTCTTTATCTAGGTATCCGAGTTCGCTCCATGAAAGGCTGTCACTAGAGAAATCTTCCGTTTTAAGATGTTCACCTTCTTTGATTACATGGAAGCGGAGAAGCTCTGCTGAAAGTAAATAATGCATACTTGTTTGCTTATCTTCATTTACTTGTGTACTATCAGAACTAATTTCATGTTCTTGATCAGGTTCAATAACTAATAAAAATAGAAAAAGAACAAGGGATATAGATAATAACAGAAAAATAATCTTCTTCTTCAAATTCAAACCTCAATTTTAATAATCTTGTTTCATAGCGATCTTGCGGGAAAGTCAAATTAGTAGGTCTCCCATTTAACAAGCTTAGCTTAATTAACACTATAAAGGAGTATTGTTTGATTTTTGGCAAGTAATTAATCTACAATAGAAGAAAATAATCATTAAGTTGCAGAATTTAGTATCTAGATTGCTTAAGACAGTCTTTTATTTGAAGAGATAATATCTTTAGGGATATTAATATTATAAATTGGGGAAAAGATGTAAATATTTTTGGGCATAAAAATGCAGAGGGATCGGGCGGGGAGCCCGATCTATCTCTGCTAGCATACAAGGAGGTTATTTCATCAGCATCATCTTTTTGGTTTGGTTATATGTTTTGGTTTCTAGACGATACATATATATACCTGTTGCAACATCCGTTCCAAAGTTATCAGTACCGTCCCAAACTATTGAGTGATAACCAGCCTTAACTTCTTGATTAACAAGAGTTTTAACTAATTGTCCTTTTATATTAAATATTTTTAATTTAATTTTACCAGATTCCTTAACTGCATATTTAACAGTAGTTTCTGGATTAAATGGATTTGGGAAGTTTCCTTGAAGCTTAGTTACTACTGGAAGTACATTATTGTCTGCAGTGTTTACACCTTCACCAACCCCGTTAACATTTACAAATATTTCATCATTTGCAGGGTCATTAGAGGTGATAGTAATAGCTTCAGCGTAGCTTATATTCTGCACTGGAGTGAAATACACAGTGAATGTTAATTCTTGGTTAGGATCTATTGAATAATTCATCATAGTAGCAGGTTCTTCATCTGCTAAACCAACCTTAAATATTTCTGTTCCAGTTATTTGTCCAGCAAGAATAGTCTCACCTGTGTTACCGAGTGTGATGTCAACAGTAGTTACACTAGCACAATTTCCGAAATCATGATTGTAAGTATCAATAGTAATTTCAGGAGTACCAGCATTTCCACCACCTGATGGGAATACAATGTAGTCAATCCAAGCACAGTCAGAACCAGAACTCATGCTATAATCCTTGTCATAAGTCCATTTAAAGGTATGATTACCTGCAGATACATCGTAAGAAACTTCTTGCCATGCAACAGTTCCACTCCAACTATCTTGTGCAGCACCATCAATATAGAAAGTTAATTCATCATAGCTAGCTTCAGATGAAACCTTTACCCAGAAAGTAATTTCGCCTTGAGCTACATTGTTCATAGAAAGAGTCAATGAAGTATTTTGGTTATCTGATATAGTGTTTGATTTTGCAGAATAAGTACCTTCGTGTGATTCATCGTTAACAACTGTCCAACTAGTAGTTGCATAATCGAAAGAAGAGAAATCACCTGATTCAAAGTCTTCAAAAACAAGACCAATTGAAGAAGTAAATTCATCATTATTACTTACTTCATTAGCAGATGCAAAATCAATTTCGAAATCAGCTACAGAACCAACTGCAACATAATCTGAAACTTGAATAGTAAATACAGCTTGAGCAGTTGCACCAGTTGCAACAGATTCAAAGTTAATATCATTCTGAGTGATAGTTACACCAGGTGTACTTGTTGCCAATGTTGCAACAAGATCATTAGCTACATAGCTTCCAAGGTTTGTGAAATCAACAGTAATATCTGCAACATCACCTGGATCAAGTAAGCTATTATCGTTATCATCTATACTAATGTCAGCAATTTGTAGTCTAGGAGCTACAGCTGCATAGTTAAGGTCATATTCCCAAGTATCGTCTCCTGCTGTCATAACAACATGAAGAGTTACAGGAGCATTTTCTTCTAAACCGTTTACTAAAGCAAATTCAATTGCAGTATCAACAGCAACAGATTCATCAGCATCAACTGAAGCGATAGTTGCAGAACCATTAGTAATTTCTGCATTTTGAAGAGCAGTAACAACTAAATCAACGTTAGATACTGACTCAACACCAACATTCATAACATTAAGGTTTAGGCTGATATTTTGACCAGCAGCCATGTCACCAGTAGCGTTTTGTGATTCAATAACTAAGTATGGACCTTCTGCAGGGATAACTTCAACTGTAGTAATGTATGGTTGGTAATCAGTATGAGAAAGAACTAATTTAGCATTACCAGGCATGCTGATAGCTTCAAAGCTAATTGTTCCATTACCACTAGCATCAGTTAAGCAAGTTCCTAATAATTCACCGTCAATAGATAGAGCAGCATAAGTATAAGGAGCAGCAGTAATATCAAAGCTATCCATTCCTACAAGAAGTGATGCTTGATAGTCTGGAGTTTGAGCATCAGGTTGGCCCATGTAAGGCATCAATGAAGGGTCACCCATGATAGAGTAAATTTCCCAGTAGTAGTTCTTTCTAGTTGAAGAAGAACCTTGAACAGTCATATTACCAGTAACAATCATACCACCAGCAGTGTGTGCCCAATCTTCGAAAGCTTCACCATGTTCATGGAATAAACCATCGTAAGTACCGTGACCTGTAGAAGCAAAAGAAGGAGTTGAAGTAGAAGTTGGTGTAAAGTGACCAACTGACCACCAGTAATCTTCATCCCAATATGTTGAGTTAGTACCACCAATATAGATAACAGCACCGTTAGATGCTCTTAACCAAGCTTCACCGAAACATGTAGCAGTATTAAAGTGGTTAGTTAAACAGCAGTTACCAACAACAACAGGGTACATTTCATCATTTGAGAAACTATTGATATTAGAAATAGTCATTTGTGGATCATGCCATGTTGTTTCAGAACCGTGAGCAGTATAGTTTAAGAAACCTAAACCTGCATTCACATCTGATATAATAGCAGATGCACTAGAACCTGAAGCAGGGTATTCATAAGTTGTAGCATCGATACCATGAGCTGAATTAAAGTAGTTTTGGCTACCATAATATAATGTACCATTACCATGAGTAGGAGCCCATGAACCATCAACACCAGCAATAAGAGTTACTCTTTCTAAATAAGAAGGATCACTAAATTCATATTTTTCATACATTAAAGTTTTGTTAACTTGTGGTTCTAATTGAGAAACACTTGTTGCAGAGAATCTACCATAATACATTTCAGGTAAATAGTCAGTACCTTGAAGTCTTACATAATTAAGGTCAGTAACGTGACCAGAATCTGTAGAACCTGTGAAAGCAGGAACTTGTTGAGTATCACCAACAATTAAAAGATATGAAGGTGCAGGATTTTCAGCTGTAGCAGCATCCCAAAGACCTTGCATATAGTTTTTGATAGAAGTTGTTGTAGAACCGATTGTTTCTGTAGTTGCAATAGTAACATCATAACCTTGTTCTTTCTTCCAGTTAATAAATGGTTCTAAAGTATCTAAGAAGTTACTTGGTGTTACAATTACGTATCCCAATGGATAGTTTTCTAAAGAAGTTCTTGTATTATTTGTATAATTAAAAACTGATTTAGCTGCTATACCTTCAAACATGAAAGAAGATGTTTTTGCTTTTAATTCTTCAGTAGCACTATAATCGCCACCAACAAAAGATATTTCAACATCTGCACTATTGATAACGTTGATATCATTTGTAACAGGATTATAAGATACAGGATAGAAAGCAACTTCAAAAAGTCTGTTACCTCTCATGTAACCAATTTCTTTAACTGTTACAGGATTTTGATTGGATCTTTGGTTTGTGTTATAATATTCATTATTAATTACAAAAGGAACATCTTTCTTATCAACACACTTTTCAACTGAAGGTTGAGCAGGAATAACTTTATAAGAGATTCCTCTGTTCATAAGATTAATAGTACTTTGTGATTTAATTCTAATGTTTGTTTCTACACTTGCCCCTACTGGAACAGAGATTATCTTTAAACTGTAAGGAAGTTTAGGTAAACCTTCTTGACCTGTTAAGCTATAATCATTTGCAGAGATTTCTACAAAATCTCCACCTTTTGTAGAAATAATTTGAGACTGAATGTCTCCTAATTCATAGTTAATTTCAATTCCTGAAAAATCATTACTAAGTAATTCAATTTCATTCTGGTGAGTATCAAGTAATGTTTCTTGACTAGCCATCACTAATGTAAGTGAAGCCAACAATAACATTAAAATGTACAATTTTTTCATACGTTATCTCCTCTAGTATTCTTATTAAATTTAAATAATTTACATTTTTTTTAACAATTATAATAGTATGTATTGCAATTTTAGAACCAGTAATTACAACTAAGTTTTCAATTACAAATATTAACTACCCTATTACATCTTATATATAACTATTCTTCAATAGGAACTGTCCTGGAAACTTGGTGGAAGTTCAGCTTTGCATCTGGATACTTGGCTTTTAATTCTTTCCACTCTTTTATAGCCTCTTCTTGAGTCCTAACCTTTCTCAACGCAATATAGAAAAGATTATTCTTTCCTTTATCGAATGCATCTAAGAAGGTTTCTTCTTCAAGCTCCTGCCATCTTTTTAATTCATCAACCACATCTTTTGTTAAGACGTATACAGGGTAAGGGGCTATTATATAATATTTTTCTTGTCTTGTCTCTCCAGAATACTTTTCATCTTCAAACTCGAAAGTAAAATCTACATAAACTGTATCTCCAGTTGTAGTATCAATATAAGTTTTCGTAACAGTATTTCCTGGTGTTAAGTCAATCGGAATACTTTCTGTTTGTAAGCTATCAGCTATGGCAAGAGAATCAACTACAACAGTATCTAAAGAGTCTTTAGAAGTAACCGATGTTCCATCATTAATAGTATCTATTTTACCCTTACAAGCTACTGCTAATATAGCTAATATAGCAAGTAATGCCCAAAATCTAAAATTATATCTTTTCATTTTTTTTCCTCTAAGTTATCTTTTCTGCATTAAGATAATCTTCCTTAGATAATTATCTTATTCCTTCATATAATAGCTTGCTCAAATTATTCCATAACTAAGATTTTTAAACATGTTAAATTGTCCATAAAAAGTTCAACCTAGATGATGCATAAGCTTTGACTAAAATAGTGCAGATTCCTTCTAAGCCGCACACAGTCTTTCAACAAAATAATATAGTGCACTTTTTTAGGTTCTAATGCATTATTTTAGTTAATAATCATAATTAACATATTTTCCTTGACTATATCATAACTAATTTAACATCTTTTTTGTAAAATATAAAATTCTATTAAGCGGAGACAATATGCCGAAAATAATAAAGAGGATTGTTCTATTACTTATAGTACTTTTCACAGTAAGTTGTGCTTACTACAACGGGCTTCATAATGCCAAGAAGCTATTCGCTGAAGCTGAAGAAATGGAGCTTGATAGCAAAGGTAGAGTTAGTAGAGATGCAAAAAGCAAATATAATAAAGTAATCAAAAAGTGTGGAACCATCTTAGAGTTTTACAATGAGAGTAAATATGTAGATGATGCAATCTACCTAATGGCTATGAGTTTTTACCGTAAAGGTGGTAATTTGACTAAAGCTATTGAGCAGTGTGATAAAATTATTGATTACTTTCCTGAGAGTGAATTTTATGTAGATGCTGTAATCTTGAAGGCACAAGTTCTAAGAGATAAACGTAAACCTGATGAATCTTATACTTTACTTGAAGAGATGATGCTCAACCCTAAGTACTCAGATGGCAAGAGTAAGGTCTTGCTTAAAATCGCTGAATTTTACACTGGTGATGAGAACTATTCAAGAGCTAGATACTATTTGAATACGATTATTACCGATTACAGAAAAAGCCTAGAGGCAAAAAAAGCATCTTATTTCTTAGGATTAAACTATATGGCAGAGGAAAATTATGCAGAAGCTATCACAGCCATCAAGCAATACCTCAAGCTTGATAATGATAGAGAAGAAGAGAATGATGCTAATTATAATCTTGCTTACTGCTATTTCAAAACAGGAGATTATAGAAATGCTCTCAAGAGAGTTGATGACTTAATAGATGATGAATATCGTAAAGCTCAAAAGAATGATGCTAAGGTTTTGAAAGGGCAGATTCTTTTAGCTGATAGTGGAGTTGAAGAAGGAATTGAATTGTTAAACGAATTAATTGAGGGTAACCAAAAGGGTTCAGCTAGTGCTAAAGCTAATTATATCTTAGGCGACTACTATTTAACAAACACGGACAGTTTAAAACTTTCAATTAAGTTATTTAATGCAGTAAAAAAAGCTGACTCAAATTCTGAATATGTTGAACAAGCAATAGCCAAAAGCTCAGTAGCTAGTCAAATTCAGCTTTTCAAAGATAGCGATGAAGAACTTCAACCCAAAGAGCTTGTTGATGAACAATTTAAGCTAGCAGAATACTACCTTGATATCATGGCTCTTCCTGATTCTGCTATAGCTGTTTATAATGATATTATTGACAATAAAATGCAGTTTGCTATAAAAAAAGACACCCTCTTGTTGAAGCAAGATTCTCTAAGTATAGCAGTAGATTCTCTCACTAACATTAATGATAATATGTCATCTGAAATAGATAGTCTAAGATTTCTTGTTGAGAACACCAATACTCTAGCTGATTCAACAATTACAAGCGATTCCCTCAGAACTGAAGATCCTAATGGTCAACGCATGTTAATGTTAGAAGCAGAACAAGATTCATTAGTACAACTACTTGATTCAAAGAGAAGCCAACTGCAATCTATTACTGCTAAGATTGAGAACCTAAGCAAAGTAATTAAGCAATTTGATACTGAGTATATTCCATTTGCTTCTTTTGTAAAGATAATGATCTACAATGACAATCTTCAAGATTCGCTCCAGGTTAAAAGAGAGACATCTTTCTTGCTGGATAATTTCCCTGATTCTAAATATGCCTTTGCAATATCTCAATCTCTTAATGGCCAAGAGATGAAGCTTATTACTCCTGAGGAAGAACTTTCAAAGTTAAGGTACAAAGAATTAACTAGGCACATGCTTACAGAAGCAGATACAACTATTACTCTTTTAGAGACTAATATGCAAGATTTACAAGATAGTGAAAAGATTAAGGCACAAATGGCTTTAGCCTACCTCTACCTTACTGCAAAGAAAGATACCGTATCTGCACGGACTTACTTTGATTCCTTGGCAACAAATATTAATCTTGTTCAAGAACAGCAAGAATGGGTTGAGAAATTCTATAAAAACGGAGATTTCTTATTCAATCAAGTTGAAGAGATTCATGATGATGTTGAAGATAATATAGAAGAAGACAATTCTAATGACATCGAAGTAGAAGACCCAGCAAGCGATATTAATAAAGATGAAGACAATGATAAACTAGAAGACGATGATACTGGTGATAAAGCTGAAGATAAAATCAATGACGCTATCAAGATTCAACAATCAATACCTAAATAAAGAGGATTATATTGTTAAATAAAGATTCTTTTTCATTTAGGATACATATCTTAATCAAACTAGGATTTATCTGTTTTCTAATTTATTCACTAAGCAGTAATATTCTTTCTATTCAATTAGGAACTTCTTTAATCATAGCATCATTCTTGATTAAGGGAGAGATTAGAAAGAATTGGTTGAAAGTAGTCTCCAAGGCTTCAATAATGCTGATAACTTACCTTGTATTCCAGTTCATTTTTAAGCAAGATTTAGAGCTTGCTTTATTCACAACAGCTAGACTTATTCTATACATAGTTTTAATTGTTTGGCTGAAAAATACTACTACTATTAAATCATATTTATCTGATCTTGATAAAGCCTTAGACACTATCAGATTTGCTAAGCTTAAAAGCAATATCCGAAAATACCTATATGTTTTTAATTATTTCATTATATCTACTATTTTAAATGTTGAAAACTTCTATAAGTACTTTTCTCACTTCTCTAAAGACAATATTCCTTTAAAGAATAGGATTATGCAGGTTCTTTTTAAGAGCATGTCAGATCAGAATTATATAAAGAGAGAAACTGAAGAGACAATTAATATCATTTATTACCGCAAGTTCTATTGGCTAGAGAATATACTTGTATTGCTATTAATTGCTTCAATAATCCTAATAAACAATCAATCATTCCAAGAATATGCAAAAATTTTTAATTAAAATATCTTATGATGGGTCATGTTATCATGGCTGGCAGATTCAACCTAATGGAATATCTGTCCAAGAAGTAATCGAGAAATGTCTAAAACAAATTGCCAAGCAAGCTATTCCAATTGTTGGTTCAGGAAGAACTGACACAGGCGTTCATGCAACTTGTCAATATGCTCATTTTAACTTTCCTATAAATATGAGTCCTAAGCAACTTCGTTTAGCACTCAGAACTAAGCTTCCAGACTCTATTAGAGTAACAGAAGTCTTTATCGTTCCTGATGATTTTCATGCTAGATATGATGCCTATAAAAGGGGATATAAATATATATTAACTAGGAAGAAAAACCCTTTTAATAGGCTCTACAAAAGCTTTATACCCTATAAAGAACTAGATATAGATAGATTGAGAGCATGTGTTCCATATCTATTGGGACAACATGATTTTACTTCATTCTGCAAACCTAATCCCCAGATTAAAAGTAATGTCTGTGACCTCTACAAAGTCGATATAGTTGAGAATGATTTTGATATTGAGTTTTATATTTCAGCTAATAGATTTTTACATAATATGGTTAGAAGAATTGTCGGAACCCTAGTTAGCTTCTCTCATGAGAAGTTTGATCCTGCCATGATTAAAGATCTTATGGATGCAAAGAAAGCTAATCAGAACATTATCTTTACTGCTCCCCCAAATGGTTTATATCTAAGAGAAGTCTTGTATCCTAATTTCCAAGAATCACTGATTGATCAGGATTCTGAGAGATAAACCCTTTTCTATAGATACATACGGACGTGTGTGTCATGAAGTTCCTTCAACCTATCGGTGGATGCTTACACTCCATCACCATCTGGATGCACAAGCTTCTAGCTTGTATCTGAGACGTTTTTCCAAACGCCTCTACAAATTCAAATTCACTTATCATTATGTTCTAAGTGAAGCCAGCTAGCAGCTGGCGATCCCAGTGTGTTCACTTATCACTGCGTGTTAATAGAATTATAAAGTGGTACAGTAATGGAAGTATAAAATGGTACACTCCTCAAAATACAAATTTTGAGGATAACCATGATAGAGGAAAGCATGTATCACAAGATAAAATCGTGTCAGAATTTAAACTTAAGTGTAAGAGAAACAGCTAGGCAATTAGCTATATCACCAACGACAGTGCAGAAGTTCAGAAAGATGTCGTTAAAAGATTATACAGAATATAAGAGCAATATCTTTAGACGAAACAGTATTTTAGAGTCTTATAAAGAGTTGTTAAGCCTTTGGATTAAGGAATATCCACGAATACGCACAACCAAACTTCATCGTAAATTCCAAAAGAAATACCCCGATATAGTTATATCAGAGCGAGCATTTTCGAATTACATAAATAAACTCAAAGAAGCAATAAAGCCTCGTTGTAGACGTTATTTTACCCCTGTAACGTATGAACCAGGAGTACAGATACAAGTAGATCCGGGAGAACAAAAAGTATTACTCACAACAGGTGAAAAGATAAAAGTTTATTTTGTAGCCTTTAAAATCTCATACTCAAGAATGGTGTATGCTCATTTCCAATTAAGACCATATAATACTAATGATTTTATACAAGCTCATGAAGCCTGTTTTAATTATTTTAGATGCTTACCAAAGCAATTAGTTTATGACCAAACAAAGTTAGTTGTAATAAGAGAAAAATATAGGGAAGTATGGTTAAATAAACTATTTGAACAGTTCCTAAACAAACACAATTTAAACTATTATATATGCGAAGGTTATGACCCTCAAACTAAAGGACTTGTGGAACGCCATGTAAGAGAAGTAAAAGAAGATTTTCTTTATGGAGATAAGTTTTCAGGGTTAAGTGAGATAGAAATGCGTTCAAAAGATTGGTTTGAAATGGTAAATAATAGAGAGCATAGCACAACTTTAGAAATTCCGACAGAAGTATTTAAAGCTGAAAAGGATTTAATGAGAACTTATATACCAAACAATAGAGTATTGAGAAAAGTAGATAAACAAGGAATAATATCTTGGAAAGGTAATAAATATTCAGTTCCTTATATTTATCAAAAAAAAGAAGTTTTAGTAGAAGAATTAAATAGCAAACTTTTGATAATAGATAGCTTAACACTAGCACAAGTAGCTAGTCATTCTGTAAAATATGGAAAGTCAAAGCCGACTATAAATCAAGCACATTATATTGATTATTCAGAAAAATTAGAAACTCTAAAGGATGACGTTTTAGAACTTCTGAAAGGATATCAAAATTATGACGTTTTTGTGACCAGGATTTTAAAAGAAAACACAAGTCACCCACGAGAACAATTAAGAGCAATAAGACGGCTATATAATGAATATAACCGTCTTGACTGGAATTTTGTAATTAATCAATCTTTAGCATTTTCACAACTACGCGCAAGCAAAGTTGAAAATGTTCTTGAAGCTCTCACAAAGCAATTAAAGATAAATGATTATATACAAAACAACCAAAGTAATAATAACACAAGTAGTTCAAAACTAGCAAGAGATTTATCAGATTATGATAGGATGGTAAAAAAATGATGGAACAATTAAAGAAAGATTTATTCAGGATAAGGTGTCGACATATACTCAATAACATTGAATCATATTTACAGCATGGAAGAGAGAAAGAACTCTCTAATCAGCAGTTTTTATCGTATATTATCAGAAATGAAGTTAATAGCAGAAATCAAACAGCTATTAAGCTAAAAATAAAAAGGTCAAATTTCCCTTCAGTAAAGACATTTGAAGAGTTTGATTATAAATATCAACACAGTGTAACTAAAAGGATGGTCAATGAGTGGTTGGATTTTGATTGGATAGATAACAGAGAAAATAAGATATTTATGGGACCTCCTGGAGTTGGTAAAACGCATATAGCATTAGCTTTGGGATATGAAGCAATACAAAAGGGATATAATGTAAAATTTTACACATTTAATGATTTACTAGATGATATGTTAATAGCATCCAATGAGAAAAGCCTGAAAGAGTTTATTAAGAAACTATGTAAAAATGAATTAATAATTATTGATGAAATCGGCTATTTACCAATAAAGGAAATATCTTCAAGTATGTTCTTTAAACTAGTTAGCGAACTATATGAATTTAGATCTATTGTTATAACATCAAACAAACTATTTCAAGAGTGGGGATCTGCTTTTGGAGATAATGTTATTACTTCAGCAATATTAGATAGACTTCTACACCATGCACAGCTAATCACGATGGATGGTGATAGCTATAGAATGAAAGGTAAAATTTAACTTATTTTTTTAACCAAAGTGTAACAGTTTATACTTCCAAAAGTGTAACATTTTAAACTTCTCTTGACATCACTGCGTTCTAAGTGAAGCCAGCACAGAGGCTGGCGATCCCAGTGTGTCCACTTATCACTGCCTTCTAAGTGAAGCCAGCTAGCAGCTGGCGATCCCAGTATTAGCCGGCTAGCAGCCGAGCGTTCCCAGTATTAGCCGGCTAGCAGCCGAGCGTTCCCAGTATTAGCCAGCTATCCCGCAGCAGCCGGACTAAAGGCAAAGCGTTCCCAGTCATTCACTCCTCCCTCCTAACTCCAGCCTTACTTGCCTCATTGAAAAATCGGCTTTTTTTCAAGGAGGCTAGTAAGGAAGCAGGCAATACTGACCAATATTGTTAAGAATATTTGATTAAAAACACTTTTACATTGACAAGTTAAGATACATATTTTAGAGTAACTTATCATTTTAGTCGAATAGATTCTACTTAATTATAACAAGCTTTGGGAATGGATAGAAAGAAAGTCAAAGGTTAGAATTCATGAAGTTACTAAATTCGTTGAAAGCTATGAAAATCTTCGGACAAAACAAAATACTCAGGATTCAGAAAAGAAAGGACAAAGAATTCAAGAATTACAGCCTATAAATATTCAATAATTTGTTTGATAGGAAGAAAGTACTTTAAATAACATTCTTATTGACAAAACACTTGTTAGAAAAAGTTAATTACTTATATTATATTAAGCCCAATTAATAGACTAGAGCTAATAAAATAGCACAATTATAAAGTAAGCAAAGCTAAAGATTGGGATAAAACTTTTAACAGGTAGTTTAATGAGAATAGAACAAGATATATTGGGTAGCTATGAGCTCACTGATAAAGAGCTTATCGGAATAAATACAGCAAGAGCAAGAGACAACTTTCAAATCTCTAGTTTAAGAATGCCAAAGATATTTATAAAGGCTTTGGCTCAAGTCAAATTAGCTTGTGCAAGAACTAATTTTCAATTAGGCTATTTAGATGATGAAAAGTTTGAAGCAATTTTATACGCAACTAACGAAATTATTGATGGCAAGCACTATGATTCTTTCGATTTAGACGCTTTACAAGGTGGAGCTGGCACTTCTACAAACATGAACATTAATGAGGTTATTGCTAACATAGCTAATGACTTTCTGGGTGAGGAAATAGGTCAATATCAAATTGTAAAACCATTACAAGATGTTAATATGCACCAGTCGACTAATGATGTTTATCCTACCGCAGTTAGAATAGCAGTCCTATACCTTCTAAAGAATCTAGAAAAAGAGCTGTCTGAACTACAAGAAGAGATTCAGGAAAAAGAACAAGAATTCCATAATATTATCAAGCTGGGTAGAACGCAACTTCAAGATGCTGTACCTATGACTCTTGGAATGGAGTTTTCTGCTTACTCAGAAGCAATTGCTAGAGATAGATGGAGAATATTCAAGTGCAGAGAAAGAATTAAGGTCCTAAATCTTGGGGGAACTGCAATAGGAACAGGTATCGGGGCACCACAAGACTATATTTTCAAGGTAGTTGAAAATCTAAAAGATATTACAGGTCTGGTTATTGCAAGGTCAGAAAACCTAGTTGAGACAACCCAGAATTTGGATCCTTTTGTAGAAATCTCTGGAATGCTCAAAACTCTAGCAGTAAACCTCTACAAAATTTCTAATGACTTGAGGATTCTAGCTTCTGGTCCAGATGGTGGATTTGGAGAGATTAATCTTCCAGCCCTACAAAGTGGTTCCACAATCATGCCTACCAAAGTCAATCCTGTAATTCCAGAAGCAATTTCCCAGATAGCTCTAAAGGTTATGGGCAATGATTCTATTCTTACTAATGCTTCTGCCTTAGGAAACTTAGAGTTAAATCAGTTCATGCCTCTAATAGCTTATACTATCTTAGAAACCTTGGAAATTCTTAACAGCGGTTCTAGTATTTTTAGAGAAAGATGTATAAAAGGGATTACTGCAAACCCTGATGTTTGTAAAGAAAAGCTGATGAAGAGTAAAACAATTGCTACTGTTTTAGTACCTGTTCTTGGATATAAAAAGGTGGAAGAGCTAATCAAGCTTTCCTTAGAAACAAAAAAAGCAGTAAAAGATTTAATTATAGAAGAAAAGCTTCTCTCAGAAGAAAAATTAGATGAACTACTAAGCCCAAAAAGAATGTACAGATTGGGCTTTTAGGAGAATATATGAAAAATTACAATTGGGATAATTTATCCAAAGAAGATTTAATAGAATTACTTGAAACTAAAGACAAAGAACTTATAGAAGAGCTCTATAAACAGGCATACAAAGTTAAACTGAAATATGTTGGCAACACTGTTTATTTCAGAGGACTGGTTGAATTTAGTAATGTATGTGTAAAAGACTGTCTTTATTGTGGAATTAGGAAAAGTAATGGTAAAGTTCAACGATATTCATTAACTAAAGAAGAAATATTGAAATCTGCTAAATGGGCTTATGACCATAAATACGCTTCCCTAGTTCTACAATCTGGAGAAAGAACAGATGAAGACTTTGTTTCATTTGTAGAAGAAGTTCTTTATGAGATAAAAGATAAATATGGACTTGGTGTTACTCTTTCATTAGGAGAAGAAACTCGTGAGACCTATAGACGATGGAGAAAAGCAGGTGCTAGTAGATACCTTATTAGAATAGAAAGCACAAACCGTAATGTATTCAAGCTCATTCATCCTAAAGAGCAGAACTTCGAAAGAAGACTGCAAGCAATCTATGACTTGAGAGCTGAGGATTATCAAGTAGGAACTGGGGTAATGATTGGTTTACCAACACAAACAGCTGAAGATTTAGCTAATGATATTCTCTTCTTCAAAGAGCACGATATCGATATGATTGGTATGGGTCCTTACATTGTTCATCATGATACCCCAATGGCTCAAATGGTAGAGAATTATGATCCTAATCATCAACTAGAATTAGGGCTTAAAATGGTGGCACTTACTAGACTTTATTTAAAAGATGTAAATATCGCTTCTACTACAGCTCTTCAGACTCTTGATTCTCTAGGAAGAGAAAGAGGGCTTCTAGCAGGTGGAAATGTTTGTATGCCTGTAGTATATGAATCAGAGAACAGACAAAACTATCTTCTTTATGACAATAAACCTGCTTTGACTGAAACTAGTGAAGAGAATATGCGTGCTTTTGAAGAATCAATAGCTAGAATCGGTGAAACTATTGGTTATGGTCATAAAGGTAATTCTCCTCATTACAAGAAACGTAAAGGACAGGAATAAATCATGGCAAAGATTCCAAGAGGCGAAAGACTAATTCTAACTATCATAGGCAAAAGAAATGCAGGTAAATCTTCATTAATAAACGCAATGACAGGACAAGAGATTTCTATTGTATCAAACACTCCAGGAACCACTACAGACCCTGTTTCTAAGCCTTACGAGCTATTACCACTAGGTCCTGTTACTATCTATGATACTGCTGGGATTGATGATGTTGGAGAATTAGGAGAGCAAAGAGTTAAAAAAACAAGAAAGATTCTTTTTAGAACAGATATTGCCATTCTTGTAACCGAATCTACAGAGGTTGACCAAGATTTACAAGAAATGATTTCAGACCTACAACAGCTAAAGGTCCCTTTTATAATTGCTTTTAATAAGAATGATATGAATCCACTTCCTAAAGAAACTAAGAAATACTGTCGTGATAACAAGATTCTATTTTCTTCTGTATCAGGGGTTACTGGTGATGGAGTAAGAATGCTTAAAGAAAAGCTTGTTACCTTAGCACCATCGAGTATTACCAAAGAGAATAATCTTGTCTCTGACCTACTTAGGCCAGGTCAGCTTGTTGTGTTAGTTGTTCCAATAGATTTAGCAGCTCCTAAAGGTAGGCTTATACTTCCTCAAGTTCAAGTAATCAGAGAAGTACTAGATTCCGATGCAGTAGGCATTATTGTTAAAGAACGTGAATTAGAGAAAGCCTTAGCTGGCTTGAGCAGAAAACCTGACTTAGTTATTACAGACTCTCAAGTAGTACTAAAAGTAATCGGTGATGTTCCGAAAGACGTAAGATTTACTACTTTCTCTACCCTATTTGCAAGATATAAAGGTGACTTTGAAACTCTTATCAATGGAGCCAAAGCAATAGACAAGTTACAAGATGGCTCCAAAGTATTGATAGCTGAAGCATGCTCTCACCATGTTCAAGCAGATGATATTGGAACTGTTAAGATTCCTCGCTGGATGAGGCAGTACACTGGTAAGGATATTATCTTCGAAAAGAAAGCAGGAAATGATTTCCCTGAGAACTTAGAAGAATATGACCTTGTCCTACACTGTGGTTCTTGTATGCTCAATCAAATGGAGATGAAACGCAGAATCATGGAATGTGTAAGAAGAGGTGTTCCAATAGCCAACTATGGAGTAACTATCTCCAAATTACATGGAGTTCTTGATAGAGTTATCGAACCATTCTTTAAGTAAAATAAACAACTATATAAAACTATTTAAGACTAAAAACTTATGTAAATTCGGAATTGAATTCCGAATTTACATAAAAATATCTTTCTGGAGCATCAATGAAATTAATCATGGCACCCATGCTTGCTATTACAGATGTTAAATTCAGGAATGTCTATAATAAGTACTTCCCTGATTTTGATTATGCAATAACCCCTTTCGTAAGCCTTTCTACCGGTAACAAGATTACTAGAAAGTCTTTTAGGGACTTTATTCCTCAAGAGCAAACAATGACGATTGTTCCTCAGCTTCTAAATCATGACGCAAATACTTTTGTTGAAGGTGTCAGATATTTACATAGCTTGGGCTACCAAGAAATAAATCTCAATTTGGGTTGTCCTGACCCCGGAATACTAAGGAAAGGTCGGGGAGCTTTTCTATTAGATCAAGCAGAAGTTCTTGATAGCAAGTTTGAAAAGATATTCAATGAACTTCAAGCTTCAGACCTCGTTTCCTTAAAGATAAGAGGTGGGAATAAAAGCTTTGATAATCTGCCAAAACTAATAGAAGTAATCAATAAATACCCTTTTAAGAATGTTACACTGCATGCTAGATCTGCTCTTCAG
This sequence comes from Cloacimonadales bacterium (SeqCode), assembly GCA_963678315.1. Classification (GTDB taxonomy): domain Bacteria; phylum Cloacimonadota; class Cloacimonadia; order Cloacimonadales; family JAFGVF01. The sequence goes on from OY782781.1 coordinate 445,851, forward strand.
ATGTATCAAGGACGAATCAATTTAGATGTGGTAGATTATGTTTATGCTAACCTAAAGCACAAACTAATCTTCAATGGAGATATAACATCTGTAGAAGTATTCAAGATCTTTGCTTCAAGATATCCAAAGATTGACGTTTGGATGATTGGTCGAGGCTTCTTGCGCAATCCATTTCTTCCTATGATGATTAAAAAGAACAATTCAGGATTATATGATAGCAGTAAGATTATATCTTGGAACACCCAAGTCTTCAAAGAATTTAAGGATTTCTCCCATAACGATATGTATGTTCTTGGAAGAATGAAGAACCTGTGGAAGTATTTAGGCTATAGTTTTAGCAATAGTGAAAGATTTATGAAAGAAGTGTTGACCTGTCTAGACGCATCTAGATTTTTACACTTAACTAATGACATATTAAGAAGAGAAGAATTTATAGGAGAAAGCAATGTTTGAATACAGAAAGAATAATAGTTACTTTGCCCAAGTTTCTGGTACTATGGAGAATATAGCAGAAAAGGAATTAAGAAAGCTTGGGGCTAAGAAGCTTGAAGTAAGTAGTAGAGGATGCTACTTTGAAGCTGATGACGAATCCTTATATCGTATTGTTCTTATGGCTAAAACAACTCAACGTATTCTTGCTCCTCTTGTAAAATTCAAGTGCTTTAGCACTAAGTATTTAGGAATCCTTGTCTATAAAGATATTCATTGGTCTCAACTATTTAGTTTGGAAGAAACTTTCGGGATAGTGTGCAATGTGAGAGACAGTAACATAACCAATTCACATTATGCTAGCCAAGTGATGAAAGATTCTATCTGCGACCAATATAAGCTTAAAACTGGACAAAGACCTAACTTCAGCATTAAAGAAGCTGATATTCTATTTAACCTTCATATTCAAGATAATGAAGCAACTATAAGTATTGATTTGTGTGGTTCTTCCATGCATAAAAGAGGCTACAAAACAAGTGCTGTTCGTGCCCCCTTGCAAGAGACAATTGCTAATGCCCTTCTCCAAAGAACTGGCTGGGATGGCTCTAAAAAGCTTATTGACTTTATGTGCGGTTCTGGAACTTTCTTAGGTGAAGCTGTTCAAAACTATTGTGGTCTTCCTAATGATATTATTAAGCCAAACACCCATATAAAAAAACTTCCTAACTTCGATATTGATTTATGGAATAAGGTTAAAGCCGATATAGAAGCTAATAGAAAGGTCTTGCCCGAAAATCTAATCTATGGTAATGATATATCTCCAACTAATGTGGTAGCATCAATGGAGAATGTTAGACACTTACCTGAAGGGGATAAGGTTAACTTCGATAATCGTAACTTTAAATCAATTAAATATATTAAAGACGCTGTAATTATTATAAACCCTCCTTATGGTATCAGACTGAATGATATTGCTACAATCAAAGAACTTTACCGTGATATTGGGATATTCTTCAGAGAAAAATGCAGTAATTGTGAAGCTTATGTTTTATCAGGAAGTAAAGAATTAATCGACGCTATTCAGTTAAAACCAGAATGGACTAAGAGAGTTAGGAATGGAAATATCGATGGAGCTTTTGCTAAATTCAACATCTAGAATTCATTCTACAAGAACTGCTTCATAACTTATATTGTCTTAAATAAAGAGTTAAGACCAGATTATTTATTATTAAATTAAAAATTCCTTTACAATTAAATTTAATATACTTATCTTAGTTTTATAGTAGATATTACAAGATATATGGGGAATAAATGGATAAGTATACTATTTTTAATTTAGTAGAAGTTAAATGTTTCACAGCAAACTTAAATAAATTAAGTGAGCAAAAGAATAGCATTGAAGTTTTAACAGAAAACTTCGAAAACCATACCCCAAATATTATATTTATCACAACAGACAACTTAGATTTGATATATAAATATCCGCTTGAGTCTATAGTGGGAGTTGTTCAACAAGCTAGTGATTTCAACACCTTTTTTGAGAATGAAATTGTTCATAATATTCCTTGTGATATCAGTTATGATAAACTATTTAGGTATATTTTCAACAATAATTCAGTAAGACAATATAACCGTCTTGCTCAGAAAATTAGGATGAAAACTACCTTCCCTCTTAGGGATTTCATTATCTTTACAGAAGCTATGTTTCATGCTAGTGCTAATGGCTTAGCATTCTTAACTCCGGATTTTGAACTTCTTTTTTCTAACAGTAACTTTAAACTTATGTTTCAGGATATTTATGAAGTCAAGCCTATAAAGAATAAACTAATATATAGTAATTTAAGTAAACCACACAAGGAATTTTGGCTTGATATTATTAAGGATAGCATTAAAAAAGAATCTTATCACAAAGGTTACAGAAACTCTTCTAATAACCCTACATCCAAATATTACGATCTTCACCTGACTCTTTTAAAACAAGATTCATCCATATTCGGTTATACAATCAGAATCAATGATATTACTAAGCTCAAAGCTGTTAATAATGATTTGCAGCGTTATTACAACTATCTGCTTAAGCAAAACAAAAAGCTTGAGTACGCTAATAAAGAGATTGCAACTAAGAACAATCATTTGAAGGCTGCCTATAAGAAAGTTAATTCTTTATCTAGAATCGACTATCTAACACAACTTCCTAATAGAAGGCATTTCTTAGAGAAGATTGAATATGAACAACAAAGATTTAAACGTCATGAAGTTCCTTTCATCCTTGCCTATGGTGATATTGATGATTTCAAAAAGGTTAATGATGAGTATGGGCATGATGCAGGTGATTTTGTTCTAGTTACAATTTCAAAGATTATATCATCTACCATTAGAAATATTGACTTTGCTTGCCGTTGGGGTGGTGAGGAATTCATTATCTTTCTAGAAGAAAAAGATATTGTAAAAGGGAAGAAAGCTATTGAACGTGTGGTAAAAAACATAGCTAAAGAAGATTTTACTTATAATGGTATATCTCATAATATCACCATGACTTTTGGCCTTGCTCTTTATAATAAAGATGAAGATATTTCGATTTGTATTAATGAAGCTGATGAACGCTTATATTGGGGTAAAAATAACGGTAAAGACCAAATAGTAATATCAATCGCAGACCAAGAAGATAGCAAATAATAAACTTAGTAATAACAAGATATTAATAAGCTTTCCCTTTAATCAAAAAAAAGAGTACCAATTTCTCAGTACTCTTATAATCTATAGTAAATTATTTTATCAAATCTATATGTTTACGTTTAAATGGCATTGTCATACAACGACAGCCACCACCACCACGGGCTAATTCTGATCCTTCAATAGCTACACAATATTTTGAATATTGTGATATATCTATTTTCTTAGAAGCAACATCTTTGGCTGTTAAGATATCAAAACCATGCTTTGCTAATTCATCTATAGTATGAGTATTTCTACCATAACCAAAGATTTTTCCAGGACCTACTGAAAAGAAATTACAACCACTGTGCCATTGTTCTCTTTCTTGAGTCCATACATTGGTTCTTCCACCACATATAAGTGGTTCTACTTCATGCCCTAACTTAGCTAAAGCAGTAATAATTGTATCTTCATAAGTTATTTCAACTTCGCCATTTCTAATTCTAATTGAAACTGTTTCTAGCTTAGTATTCTTTAGAATTACAGGTTCATAAACCATTACTTGATGTTTATCTAAGAAAGTGAATACCATATCCAAATGAATGAATGATTCAGGTGCTAAAGGAAGTTCTTGAACTATAATATTAAAATCAATATTATTTCTTTTATAGTGTTCAACTAGATAGTCAATACCTTGAGATGTTGTTCTACCACCTAAACCTATAAGAAGTGTATTCTCGTTAGCAACAAGAACATCTCCACCTTCGATAGTGATATCTTTTGGTGGTACTTTCTTTGAGTTAAGAGGATTAAGAGTACGAGCTTTAAAGTTAGGATGGTAGTCAAATATTGCTTCCATAATAATAGATTCTCTTTCTCTAACTTGGTTAGCCATTTTCCCGATAAGAACATCATTTCCAACTGTCATAGAAGCATCTCTCATGAAGAAGAAGTTATGTAATGGTCTTAAAATATATTTCTCATGAGATAAGAAATTTGTTAAGTTATTCTTCTTTAATACAACACCTTCAAAGAGCTGTCTAGCTGTCTCTTTTGGAGATAAAGCCATTAAGGAATTAAAGACTCTATGCTCATTCTCGTAACTACAGATTTTATGGATTAAACTATGTTTTACTTTTTCATTAACCAACACTTCAGCAAGTAAATCCCTTACCTCGAAAGTATTAGTAACTTGCGATAGTGCTTGGCAGAAATCAGAATATTCAGTTTCAGCTACTTTAAGATTTAGAATATCACTGTATAAAGCTTTCTCAGCATTACCGGGAGTCATATTCTCAACTTCTTTGCCTGGTTTATGTAGAATTACTCCTTCTAATTCCCCCACTTCTGAAGTAACTTGAACTGGTACTTGATTTGTCATGTTAGTCTCCTTAAATAGAACAATTCAAAGTGTTCTAGATGTTATAACTTATAATATTATATTTGTTATTTCTGCAATAAGCAGTAAAATTGAGTAATTTTCATTAAAAAAAACCCTGCACTAGAGTACAGGGATTATGCTAATTTATTCAAACTATGCGTCAACTTTGCCAGCAAGAAGATCTTTTTCGTTACATTTACACATGTCAACGAATTGATATCTAGGAGCCCATGTTGAGCTTTTAGATTTTCTTGATCTAACAAGTTTTACTTTCTTAATTTCTGTATTACATACAGGACACATCACTTTACCTTCAGTTGAAAGTTCGTGAGCTAGCTTTGCAGCAAATGCTTTACCTTTAGCCATTTATTCCTCCTAAGGATTCATATTTTTTTTATTTATTATGCACGTTCCATGTATTGACCTGTTCTAGTGTCAATACGGATTTTTTCGCCTTGTTCTACAAAGAATGGAACAGTAATTCTTAAACCGGTTTCTGTGATTGCAACTTTACCAGAACCAGAAGCAGTGTTACCTTTTATGTTAGGTTCACATTCAGCAATCTCTTGTACAACTGAAATAGGAATTTCAACATCTACAATATCGTTATCTGGTGTTATTTTTATAGTAATCTGCATGTTTTCTTGAAGAAACTTTTCATACTTTTCCATAACATCAGATGGAACATTCATCATTTCGTAGTTTTCTAAGTCCATAAGAACATAAAAATCACCATCACGATATAAATATTCTTTCTTCTGTTTTTCAATTCTAACTTCTGTCAAAGTCTCACTAATTCTGAATGTGTTATCAACAACCTGTCCAGTCTTCATGTTTCTTAGTTTTGATCTTACAAAAGCTGCACCTTTTCCAGGTTTAACATGTAAGAATTCAACAAATTCATAAAGTCCATTTTTCCATTCTATAATCATTCCATTTCTAATATCTGAAGTAGAAGCCATAATTCCTCTTATTAATTTTAATTCTCTATCATGACATAAAATAAGATACTGTATTTATGGCAAGGAAAAAATGTAATTGCTACTAATTTAATCTTCTTACAGGATTATGTTTGAACTATTATTAATCAGAAGGAACAAACATTTATCCTGTTTTCATGCAATATTTTTAACTTATAAAACCAATCAGAAAGAACAAATTATTCATTACGCTATACTCCATATTGCTTAATGCTTGCTTGCCTCCTGCATTAAATTGGCTTTTTATGCAGGTGGAGCAAGGGCACATAGGCAGTTAGAAATTATGCTTTAGGAGTGAGGTAACTGGGATCCCCAGCCTCAGCGCTGGTTTCACTTAGAAGCTGTGATAAGTGAGGAGTAGGCATGCTTTCATGTACTTCGTGATTATATATCTTAAACCCTGACAAGACATTAAGCTTAACGTAAATAGTGGAGATTATTACAATAAAAGATAACCATATTACAGAGCATACTTCTCAAGTCTTCTAATGAGAGCATGACGTGATATTCCTAACAATATGGCAGCCTTACTTTGGTTATTGTTAGTTTTCTTTAAAGCAAGTTCAATTAGTTTTTTCTCATTCTCCTCTAGATTCAGAGAAGTCCCCAATTCTCCATTCTTATCATTGTTTTTATCCACTCCAAAATGGGATAGAGTTAAGGTATTACTATCACAAAAGATCATAGCTTTCTCTACAATATTCTTGAGTTCCCTGATATTACCACTGTAATTCAGTTGCTTCAAATGATTAAATACATCTTGTGAGATTTCAGGAATTACTTTTTTAACGCTATTAGAGAACCTCTTTACAAAATTATATGTAAGCTGTTCTATATCTTCTATGCGTTCTTTTAAAGCTGGAAGTTCTATCTTAAAACCATTTAGTCTATGATACAAGTCACTTCTAAAGTTACCTTGGGCAATCATTTTATCTAGATTACGATTAGTTGCAGAAATAATTCTCACATTAACTTTGATTGATTTCTGACTTCCTAAAGGGAAAAACTCCTGTGCTTCAATAGCTCTAAGAAGTTTACTCTGAATAGAGTATGGCATATCTCCAATTTCATCCAGAAATAGAGTACCGTTATTAGCTAATTGAAAATAGCCCTTTTTATTCTTCTCTGCACCTGTAAAAGCACCTTTTTCATATCCGAAGAACTCAGATTCAAACATGGTTTCTGGAATAGCAGAACAGTTGACAGGAACAAAGAGTTCATCTTTTCTAGCTGAAATTGAATGAATTAAGGAAGCAAGAACTTCTTTTCCTGTACCAGTTTCTCCATGAAGAAAGACATTCACATTATCAAACTGTGATATTCTATTAGCTGATTCAAGCATAGCTTTGGAGCTCTCACTAATAGAAACAATATTGCTACATAACTTCTGTTTAACTTTATCTGTGATAAACTCTTTTTGCTCAGATAATGTTGAGATTTTACTCTTATTCTCTCTGCTTTTTCTAATTCGTTCCAAAGCAATTAAGATGTCGTTGTGAGAAAAGGGTTTCTTTAAATAATCTGTAGCCCCAAGTCTCATTGCTTCTATAACTGTATCCATATCGCCATGTCCTGAAATCATGATGATATCTACATTAGGATAATTCTCTTTTACTTGAGCAATGACATCCAAGCCTGATCCATCATGCAATCTTATATCTTGAACTAAAATATCTATATCGCGCTGACTCAGAATCTCTAGTTCTTCTTTGATTGAGTGTGCCCGTAAGGTGTCGTAATCATTTATTTCAAAGAAGTCTTTCAATTCAAAGGTAATTCTCTTCTCATCATCAACTATTAGTGCTGTATGTTTATAATTCATTATCTGCTTCCTCTGTATAAATAGGTAATATTATTTTGAAAGTTGTTACATCCTCGTCTTCAACATTGATAGTACCGTTGTGCTCTGAGATAATACCATAAACTATTGATAATCCTAAACCTGTTCCTTTCCCAGCTGGTTTTGTGGTAAAGAATGGAAGGAAAATCTTATCCCTGATCGCTTGAGGGATTGGGTCACCGTTATTAGTGACTTTAATAGTACAAATATCATCTTTGTTACTTATATTAATTTTGATGTACTTATCTTTTGTAATATGTTCAAGGGAATCTTTAGCATTAGACAACAAGTTAAGTAAAACTTGTTCAATTTCGTATGTATTCCCATAGATATAGGTTTCTGATTCTGGAACATTAATTATCAAATCTATGCTGTGATTGTAGTATTGTTCTGCTATTAATTTCAGTGCATTCTTTACTGTTTCATTCAATTCGAAAACAGAATATTCTTTTTGTCTTTGCTTTCTGGAGAAGACTCGTATATGGTCAACCACAGATGTCATTCTTGAAATATCATGTGAAACTAGTTCCATTCTTTCATTAAAGAAGTCTTCAGAATAGCCCCGCTTCTGAAAGAATAGCTTCATGTTTTCGAGAGCAAAAGAAATACATTGTAGAGGCTGGTTAAGTTCGTGGGCTATACCTGCTGCTAATTCACCTAATGACACTAAACGTGATTGTTCTACAATAGCCCTTTGCTGTTCCATTCTGATTGCAACACCTTCTTTAACTTTTCCTTCAAGCTCTTTATTTAAATCTTCCTTAATCCTGATTATCCTACGGTGATTCATCATTCTCTGAAGAAATATCAAGATAATGATTATGATAATCACTATTGCACTGATTCTCTGATAGTTGAGAAGGCGTTTTTGGTAGTTAAGCTCATTAATTTTCAGGTCAGCAAGTTCAGTTTTATAGTTAAGTTCATTGATCTTTAAATCAGATACTTCTTTCTGATATTGAAGGTTCTTGATTTTACTATCTTTCTTCTCAGTGTCATATTTAATTCTTAATTCTTCTAATGAGTTTTTCTTATCTTCTTCTGAAGTTGTAACCAATAGCTTAGAATATACTAGAAGAGAATCATAAGCTTGCTTTGGTTTGTTTAAGTTATAGAGACAATCAGCAATTATATCATTAGTTTTTTTGATATACTCTTTTATATCATATTTATAGGCAATTTGGTTAGCCATTGAAGCATAGTTATAAGCAACTTGATATTCCTTCTTCAACTGGTAGGAAGTTGCTAAATTTATATAGTTACGAGACTTAAATCTATCGCTAGCATTGGGTCTCTTTAGTCCCATCTTTGAATACTTTATACTCTTATCATAGTCTCCCATCTTCTGATACACAATAGCTATATTACTATATGCAGAATGCTTAGTACTAATGAGATTATTAGCTTCACACAATTCAATAAGCTTTTCATAAGTGGTCAGAGCAGCATCCAAAGAATCGATTTTATTATATGAAGGAGCAAGATTAGCATAGCATCCTACAAGAGTTTTAACATCTCCTAAACTATCTGCTAAAGCAATACCCTTTAGTGAAGTTTGGCAAGCTAGCTCATACTTGCCAGCAAAGAAATAGAGAGCACTTAGGTTTTGGAATGATTTTGCTAAAGACAAATCTTGTCCTAGTGCTTCTTTAATCTTGATTGATTTAAGAGCATATTCAAAAGCTATATTATATTTCTTTTGCTTACTAAATAAAGAAGAAACATTATTATACAAATAAGCTGAAAAAAGAGAATCCTGTACTTCTGGAAGCATTTCTAAAGCCACTTGGTAATTGTCCCATGACTTGTCATAATCACCTGAATCTAAATAGATGCTACCTAAAGACATGTAAGAACCTGCAATATCATGCTTACGTGAGAATTCTTTAGATTTCTCTGCTGTCTTGATTTGATATTCTACAGCTTTATCATATTCTTTCCTATGTTTATAGTACAAACTTATATTATCTAAGCTTCGTATTATCTCACTTTGATTCTTAACTTGTGGCAGGATTTCTTTGATCTTTGCGATTGTATCATCAGATTCTTTTTTCCTATTCTGTCTATCATAAAGACTAAACAAAGTGTTGTAGGTAATAATAAGATTGATAGTATTTTCTGTGTACTGAAACTTTGATAAGGCTTTTAAATAAAGATCTTCACTCTCCTTAAACTCCCTTCTGTACTGCTTCATTGAAGCCAAAGTATAAAGAGCCCGTCCAGCATTTAAGCTATCGCCCTTCTGCTCAGCTATATCTAGAGCTTTATTATTCAATTTAACTAATTCAGAATTATATCCTTTTGTAGAATACTTGAAATTGACATCTCTCAATTCTTGTAAGATATCCTCATCACTCTTGTTAATCAAATCTTCTATTTCACTAGAGAAGATGAAACCCGTAACCAAACTAAATAATATTATTAAAATTAAATGTGCTTTTTTATTCATAATTAAGTCCTATTAGTTTGAAAATCTCCTATATCAATCCAAATGTCAAGTTTAATATAAGTGGTCAAACTCAAAATATTAAGAAAACTATCATGAACCAAATGCTATGTCTAAGAATATCCTTATACTTTTGAAATCGATAGTATTGTATCAGCATAGTTTATTCAAACAAAGGAAGAATTAAAAAAATTACTTGCAAAGATTTAAGTTTTAGCAGATGTTTGAGTAAAACAGATATGGGAGGAATTATGGGAAGTAAGAACCTACCCAGAATTCAAGACGCAGACTTAAAAGACAAAGTGGTTTTGGTTAGAGTTGACCATAACGTTGTTAAGAAAGGTATAATAAAGGACACTGAACGTATTGATGCAACGATTCCAACTCTATTTAACATAATCCTACGTGGTGGAAGAATAATTTTAATGACCCATAACGGTCGCCCAATGAATAGAGAAACAGGCGAGATAGTAATCTCTGATGAGGATTCAATCCAACCAATTGTTGATTATTTAGAACATAAGCTCAATATCAACATTAAGGTTCCTGAATGGTTTAGAAGAGAAGATAATGGCATTGAAGTTAAGAATGAATCTATTTATAGTCTTATAGATGATTTAAAATCAGGCAAAGTAGATATGCTTTACTTGCCTAATACAAGATGGTTTAGGGGTGAAGAGCCTTCAAACCATGATGCTGATGATTTAGGTAAAGCTCTAGCAAAAATAGCAGATGTTTATGTTAATGATGCTTTCGGTTCTTGGCAACCTCACACTTCTACAGTGAAACCTACATTTTATATGCCTTCTTACTCTGGTATCTTGATGCAAAGAGAGATAGCCCATTTGAAACAAGTATTTAAACCAAGAAGACCTTTTGTAGGTATTGTTGCAGGTTCAAAATTTGATACTAAAATTAAACCTCTTAACAATCTCCTTGAGCATGTGGATTATCTTATTCTAGGTGGTGTTGTTTATAACGCTTACTTAGCTGTTAAGTATGATCTTAAAATTAAAGGTATATCAGAAAAAGACCTTGAACATGCAAGAGCTTTCGTAGAAAGAGCTAATGAGTTCCCTCAAAGAGTTGTTGAGCTTCCTTATATTATAGAATCTGATGTCTTGGATGAAAAGATTCCTGGTAAATATAGAACTCGCTTCATCCATGATTTAAAACCTGGAACTGAACTAAACTATGTGCTTGATGTTTCTTGGGAAACTTGGTCATTAAGACATATTGTTGAGATTTTCAGCAGAGCTAATATGTTCTTCTGTAATGCAGTTATGGGTTTTGTACCTCACTTCTCTGATGGAACAAAAGAGATGTATGACATTATTGCTAGAAATGAAAACGCAATGAAGATGTTTGGTGGTGGTGATACTCTACAAGAATTTAAAGCTCTCAACTACGAGACTTATTTAAAAGCTATCGAAAGAGATGATTACTATTTCTTCACTGGTGGTGGTGCTGTTCTTAACTCTATCGAGCAAGGTTCTCCATTTGGTATGCAACCAGTTCAAGCTCTGATAGATAATCAAGAAAAATATAAAGAAGAAAGTCAATAAATTCTAGTTTAGAATTGATTTTATAGATGTTCAAGAGTGTTGTTTATTCAACACTCTTTTTTTGGTATTTCAGATTCAAGATTATTGAACAGCTCTTGAGACGTTTTTCCGAAATGTCTCTACATATTCACTTATCACTAGGTTCTAAGTGAAGCCAGCGCGGAGGCTGGCGATCCCAGTATGTCCACTTATCACTGCCTTCTAAGTGTAGCCAGCACGGAGGCTGGCGATCCCAGTATGTCCACTTATCACTGCCTTCTAAGTGTAGCCAGCGCGGAGGCTGGCGATCCCAGTATGTCCACTTATAACTATGTTCTAAGTGAAGCCAGCGCGGAGGCTGCCGTTCCCAGTGTTTAGCCAGCGCGGAGGCTGGCGATACCAGTAACTCCTTACTCCGTCCTTACTGGTCTCCTTGAAAAAAAGCCACTTTTTCAAGGTGGCAAGTAAGGAGTAAGGCATATTAAGAAAAGTTCTTATGCGTCATACCATCAATCTTGAGTAGTAAATACAAAATCTCTGCTATTGAAACCGATTTTATTTAAGCTTGCAAAAATAGTATCTATATCATCATGAATCTTGTTAGCATCTCGTGCTAGAATCCAGCCATACTTTAGATTTCCTGAACCTACTATTGCCCAAGAATAATCAGGAGCTATATCAAAGATTAAGTATTCTCCATAGAATAGATTCAAGCCAAAGAGACTTACAAAACTAACCTTTAACTTTGAATTGTTAACTTTATCAACGACCTTAGCAATACCTTCAACTTCTTCCTCTTGCCCTTTCTTATTAACACAAGAGTTGACGACTCGTATATCACCATCTGTTTTAAGTGTGTAGCGAGCCTTGACATTTTTACTACATTGCTTTTGGAATCTATTAGGAATTCTAGCAATTTCGTACCAGCAACCGAGATATTTCTCAAGGTTTAAATTCTTAACTGTGGGAGGAACTGAATTCAAAGTAAATGCTGTTAATAACATAATAATAATAATTAATAAATTCTTCATATTAATCTCCTGCAAATATACTAGCTTCTTTCTTGATTAAAGCAAAAAATGAATTTTTTTCACTCATACAATCTAGAAATTTAAACTTTCCAGATTAACGTATCTTGCTAGTAAATAGCTTATTAAACAGCTTTCTAATACTTTTAAAGTAAAATAATATACCAAGGGTCATTTTTTTCTTGACATAGTTATAGAAGACATGTTTTTTAGATTCATGAGTACAAAGAATATTTATTTAGTTGGATTTATGGGAGCTGGAAAAAGTCATATTGGCAGACAGCTAGCTAAAAAGTTGAGACTTAAACATCAAGATCTTGATTATCTTGTGGAAAAGAAGTTTATGCTTCCAGCTAAGGATATATTCAAAACGCATGGTGAATCAATGTTTCGTTCAGTAGAACGAGATATCCTCCTTTCTACCCCACCACAAGACGTTATCTCCACAGGTGGTGGGGTGATTCTCATGAAAAGCAACAGAGAATTCTTATTAGACAAATTTGTTGTATGGCTAAACCCAAGCTGGGAAATTCTATATGAAAGAATTAGAAAAAGTAACAGACCAATAGTTTTGAAAAGTGATGAATCTACACTACATAAAATATACTCTGACAGAATTAAATACTACCAAGAAGTTAGTAACATTGAAATAAAAGAAAATGATCCCAAATTGATTATAAAATTAATTATTAAAGAGATAAATAATAAGGAGTTATTATGAAATATGCAGAATTAAAGAAAGCTGTTAACGACAAAGCATTACCGCTCTATAAAGAAACAATCTCAAAAATTCAAGCACTCTATGAAGAGATTAAATCATGTGAAGGACAATACAAAGAACTTCTCCAATTAACTGCAGAAAGAATCTTAGCTGCAGATAAATTTCTAAATGAATTTAATGATGATTACTATACAAAGTATTCTATTGAAGAGTTGAAAAAAATCAACATCGACAAATATTCTGAAATTGCTCCAGAGAATTACGAAACATCTTATGCTAATCCAGACTATTGTGTTAAGCAATTTGGAGATAAGATAGGTCAACTTCTTTCAACAACTTATATCTTCTATAGATCATACTTTAACTTTGCACAGAATAAAGATATAAATGCAATGGCTAAAGGTAACCAATACTTTATTAACTTAGTTGAATCAATGAAAGCTGATAAGAAAGACTTTGAAACACTCAGAAATATATACAGAGAATATAGTCTTACAGGAACAGTTGAAGAAAGAGAGCTAGGTTTAAGAGATGTTTTCGATACTGATAGCCCAGGCTATAGCAAAATAGTTCTTGATTCTGACCTTTCAGATTTAAGATATCTTTACCAGTATGGTAAATTCATCACTGACAATGAAATCAAGACTGCTGAATTCTTGAATAACTATCCTGCAGAAAAGATAGAAAAGCTGGTAACTGAACTTTCTAAAGCCTATATTCGTGGTTTTGAATTAGCAAAGAAAGACTACAAAAAGAAAAACAGTTACTTAGTTGTTTATAATGTAGGACAAGAAAGAATAGTTAGAGAACTTGTTAAAAAATTAAAAGCTTACGGATTAAATCCTTTATTCTCAAGAGCTACATCTACTCAAATTAACAAACAATACGGTTATGACCATAAATTTGATTATTCTTTAGCTTTCGACGAAGAGATTGCTGCTAAAAACATAGATAACTATAGACAAGCAGCAGTTAAATGTGAAGATATATTGAGAGCTTACTCAGGTGTTGTAGCCTTCGACAGCTTTGGAGAAAAACCATTCAGTCCTAAATCAAAAGAGTCTAACTTGAAGGCTTCTCCTGAACAACAAAAGTTACAACAAAAAGCTTCTATTGAAACTTCTCAGATTTCACAACAATATATGCCTAGAACAGAGAATAGCTTCTGCATTATAGGATTCCCTGTTCCAGAGATTGGAGAGCAATTCGAAGAAATCTTTGAAGCTACATCTGAAATCAATATGATTGATACAATCCATTGGGAAGAAATCCAACAAAAGATTCTTGATGTTCTTGACTTAGCTGATTATGTTCATGTTAAAGGTAAGAACCAAAATAGAACCGATATCAAGGTTAAGATGCAAAAGCTAGAAGATCCTACAAAGCATACTAACTTTGTTAACTGTGGTGCAGATGTTAATATTCCAGTTGGTGAGCTATTCACTTCCCCACAATTAGAAGACACAAATGGAGTTCTTCATGTTCCAGAAGTATTCTTACATAATATCACCTTCAAGAACCTAGAATTAAAGTTCAAAGATGGCTATGTAGAAGATTATACTTGCGATAATATGGAAGATAAAGAAGAGGCAAAGAAGCTTGTACAAGAAACATTGATGTTCCCTCATAAGACTCTTCCACTTGGTGAATTTGCTATAGGAACTAACACTCCAGCTTATATCATGGCAAAGAAATTTGATATTCTAAACCTTCTTCCAATTCTTATTGTAGAAAAAATGGGACCTCACTTTGCTATAGGTGATACTTGCTTCTCATGGGAAGAAGATTTCGCTGTATTTAACCCAATCGATGGCAAAGAAATCACTGCAAGAGAGAATTCTCATTCAGCTAAGAGAAAGACTAATATTCAAGAAGCTTATACAAACTGTCATACAGATATTACGCTTCCATACGAAGACTTAGACTTCATTTCTGTTATTACTCATGATGGTAAAGAAATTGATATTCTTAGAGATGGTAAATTTGCAGTTCCAGGAACTGAAGAATTAAACAAACCTCTTGAAGACTGGGGAATTTAATTAAGCTTCATTTTATAACTATAATCAATACAATATCAAGAAGGTACTTCAAGAATGGAGTACCTTTTACTTTTGCATGATAAGTTAGCAAATTAGAACTAGTCTGCGTGATTTTGTCACGTAGATATACAATTTAGCTAGAAATATCTTGACTTTTATTGTATAAATTTTATTCTACGTGAAAAGGAGTCAATATGCTATTAAGATTTGAAGTACAAAATGTTCTTTCATTTGGTAAAATGAGAGAGTTCAATATGTTTCCTCAGAAAGGACGTAAATCAGATGGTCCATTGTACCACCATATACAAGACTTAGGCACCATTAAAGCATTGAAACAAACTGCAATATATGGAGCGAACGGTTCAGGTAAGTCAAATTTAATTAATTCAATTAGATTCCTTCAAGACCTTGTTTTGGGTCGAATTACTGGTCAAATTATTAATAGTAACATGTTTAAATTTACTCATAAAGATGATGTTCAAATGTTAAATATTGAATTTGAAAAAAATAAAAAATTTTTCATCTTTGGACTGGAAATTAAAAATGGAATAATAATACTTGAAGAATTATATGAACATATCCCACAAAGCAAAATTAGTAATTTGCTTTATGAAAGAAAAACTACAGATAATAGTAAACTTAGTCTGAAATTTAGTAAAGATATTGATTCATTAAATGAAGTTCAAGTTTTAAAAAAACTAATTCTGAGAAATTTTACAAAGCCTAAAAACCCATTGTTAGAGTTTCTAGCAAATTTGGAAGAGGACTTTTTATCAGAGATTAAAATATGTTTTGAATGGTTTAAAAAAGATTTGAATATTTTATCCCCTAAAGCAAGATTGCGGAATTTAATAAATAAGTATGAAACAGATATAAAATTTAACGATTTTTTAAATGATACTTTAAAAACACTTGGAATTGGCATTTCTTCAGTAAGAATTCATACCGAAAAAATTGATAAAGAGTCATCAATATACAGGGAATTATCAGAGATATTTGAGAATCATAAAGAAGATACTTTAGTAGCACACAATGATTCTCAACAGATAGCATTTACTATAAATGAGAATAACGATATTGAAAAGAAAAATATGGTATTTTGTCATACTATAAACGATGGTCAAAAGGCAGAGCTTATGATGGACAACGAATCAGATGGTACTATAAAATTATTGCATCTTATGCCTGTAATTGAAGATCTTTATTATAAAGACAAAGTTTATATCATTGACGAAATAGAAAGAAGTATACATCCTATTTTGATAAAAGAGATTATAAGAAAATTTTCTTTAAATGCTTCAACCAAAGGGCAATTAGTCTTTTCAACACATGAATCTCATTTACTTGATTTAGACATTTTCTCAAGTGATGAAATCTGGTTATTAGAAAAAAATAAGAATGGAGAATCTGACCTATATACATTAAGTGATTATAAACCTCACAACACAATTAACATTAGAAGAGGATATTTAAACGGACGCTATGGAGCAATACCATTCTTAGGGAATTTGAGTGACCTTAGTTGGGGTAATGATGTCAGTCAATAAAAATCCATTGCATGAAAAAGATGAAAGCACTTTTGAACCTAAAACAATATTTATATTTTGTGAAGGAGAGAGAACCGAAACAAATTACTTCTCTTATTTCGAGACAAGAGATTCAAGAATTCAAGCTGAGATATATCCCAGAAGGAAGAATGAGAAACATGATCCTTCTGCATTATTTGATATAGCTTTAAGCTATCTTGGTATTGAAAAAATTAATGAGGATATTTACGATAAATGTAAGAACCCATATCAAGAAGAAATTGATGAAGTGTGGTTTGTTATTGATACAGACAGATGGGAAGGACATATACCAAATTTGTACAATAAGTGTAAAAAATATGATAATTGGAATATTGCTCATAGTAACCCTTGTTTTGAGGTATGGCTATACTATCATTTTTATACTTACAGACCAGACTATGATATTAATGAGAATCTCTATAAGGGGAATAATCCACAAAAACATTGGAAGTCATTTGTTGCTAGGTCTATTGATAAAGGAGGAGGGTTTAATTTTACTTATAGTAATCATATGGAGCTATATTACTTTGCAACTCAAAACTCCAAGAACAATCTAGAGCTTGATGAAAATAAATATCCAAGAATTGCTTCTACAACAGTTTATAAGCTAGGGCTTAAGATTCATGAGATGTTAGAGGAAAAGAAGAAACTTATAGGCAGATAATTTCTTTTTATGGAAAGTTAAAACACTCATATAGATGCGTTCTAATCTTTTACATTGTTAACAATTTTTAAGGTCTGTAAAAGAGACGTTCACCGAATGTCTCTTTTATTTTATCCTACAAAAAAGGAGAAACTAAAACTAGCTTCTCCCTTAAGTTTATTATACTATATATTCTACTTACTAATATATGTTTTTAAAAGCTTCATTGTGTTTTCAACACCAGATCTGTGAGTTCTTTCATAGCCATGTGAAGCAAAGACACCAGGTCCGATAAGTCCATGTCTAATATCATAGCCAGCTCTTAGAGTTGCTTCGACATCTGAACCATAGCTTGGATAAATATCAAGAGCATGTTCAAGCTTTTCATCTTCAGCAATCTTGATAAGTTCATTGGTAAGGTCATAATCGTAAGGTCCACCAGAGTCCTTCACACAGATAGAAACCTTAAATTCATCAGTAGTCAAATCATCGCCAACTGCTCCCATATCTACAGAAATCATGTCAACTGTATCTTCAGGAAGACCTGATGAACCACCATGTCCTACTTCTTCATAGGTTGTGAAAAGCAAGGAAACCTTACGGCTTAAAACAATTTCTTTATCAGCTACCATCTTAGCCAGAGCAATAAGTAAACCAGCACTTGCTTTATCATCAAGATGTCTAGACTTAATGAATCCAGATTCAGTAACCTTGGTTCTAGGATCTAAAGATATAAAGTCTCCAACCTTAATGCCTAAGTCCTCTACTTCTTTCTTTGAAGAAACCTTTTCATCAAGAATAATCTCAACAGTTTTGTCACTTCTTTGGAGAGTTCCTACATCTCTGTAAACGTGCACTGCTGGATGAATAAGATAAGCTGTTCCTTCATATTCTTTACCAGCACGAGTATGAACAATAACATTCTCATTTTCTATATTATTCTCTGGATAACCACCAATCTTGGTGTGTCTAATTCTTCCATTACCTTTAATAGAACGAACCATAGCACCTAAGGTGTCTACATGGGCTGCAAGAACAAGATGTTCTCCCTGACCGCCTAATGTGACAAGAACTGATTTCTTGCGTGAGTATTGAGCCTTAAAACCTAATTCCTTAAATGTATCTATTAAGTAAGCTGTTGCCTTAGCTGTAAAGCCACTTGGACTTGGTATTCTACATAAGTTAACAATCTGTTCAACAGCATAATCTGTGTATTTTTCCATCATTCTAACCTCTATACTTTCTTATTATTTACAAGCTCTGCGAAATGTTCATAAGTTCTATCCCATGAAGCTTCTTCTTCCTTAGGAAAGAAACAACCTGGAAGTTGACGTTTTGACCTGTGATAAGCTAGGCATTCACAACAAATACCTTTCTTAGAACACCCAGGATATGAACAATTACAAAACTTTAAATTCTCTTTTTGCCTGCATTCCATGTCTTAGTCTTCTTCATTCTCTGAATATAGAACTGTTGACCATATTTCAGGAACTGGTTGCTTAGTCATATATGGTTCAAACTCTTTCAATATATCTTTGAATATACCAGTCTTCATAAACTTCTCAGCATACTCTTTTTCGTCCCAGGTACCAATTGCCATAGCCTCACCATCTTGTTTAGCAAGAAACTGCATTCTAACAAAACCTTCTTGTTCTTCAGCAACTTCCAACACTTTCTCTTGCCATTTCTCGATACATGAAACCATATCTTCTGGTTTAAAATAATATCTCATTGTAGCAGTATACATCTTATCAGCTCCTTAATTATTATTTTTATTCATTATGTTCATTTAGTTTATTTAAAGTCAAATCTTTTTTCATCTTAACCCCAAGTTCTTGCAATTGCTTTGCTTTTCTAACTAAGTTACCATTACCGCTAGAAAGCTTCTTCTTAGCTTCTGTGTAGCTTTTATTAAGAGTATTTATATTTGCTTCTATCTTTTCCATATCAGTCAAGAAACCTTCAAACTTATCCAACATTTTACCTGCTTCTTCAGCAATCTTCTTACTGTTCTTAGTTTGATTCTCACTGTTCCAAATCTGCTTAATAGTTCTAAGAACATACATTAAGGTTCCTGGACCTACAATCATTATATTCATCTTCATTGCATCCAAGAAGAGAGTGTTATCTGCTTCTAAAGCTGTTAGATAAGCAGATTCAACCGGAATAAACATAAGGACATGGGAAATAGTATTCACATCTGCAAGATCTTCATACTTCTTAGAAGCCAGATTCTTAACTTGATTCCTAACTGAAAGTAAATGTGCTTTCAAGAATTGCTCTCTCTCTGTAGGGTCTTCAGAGGAGACCATGTCATAATATGCCTTCAAAGACATCTTAGCATCTATCACTATATCCTTATTATCAGGAAGTTTAACTATTATATCAGGACGTTTATCATTATAAGAACCGTCTTTAAAGTTCTGTTGAGGGAAGTATTCCAAGTCTTTGGTTAATCCAGAATCTTCAAGAATCCTCTCTAACTTCATTTCACCCCAGTTACCTTGCTTCTTATTATCAGTTGTAAGAGCTTTGGTTAAGTTCATAGCTTCTTGATTAAGAGTCTCATTGAGTTTGCGAAGATTCTCAATTTCAGTCTTGAGTGAAGCCCTATCTTTATTTTCATTATCGTAAACATCTTCAACTCTTTTCTTAAACTCATTTAGTTGACTTCTAACTGGATTAAGTATGTTGTTTAAGCTTTCAGTGCTTGTTTCTTTGAACTTACTATTCTTCTCTTCAAATATCTTATTAGCCAGAAGTTCAAAGTCTTTCTTCATTGTCTCTTTAGTTTCTGTAAGAAGTTGAAGCTTTTCTTTCATTGTCTTTTCAGCTTCAGTAATTCTTGTTCTAAGAGATGCATTCTCTTCAAGGAGAACTCTATTATGCCCCAGAGAATCATCCAATTTAGCATTAAGTTTATTTAAGTTATGAAGTTCTGTTCTGAGTTGTGTAATCTCAATATCTTTATCCCTAATCTGCTTATTCATTTCCATTTGAGAATTCTGAAGCTGCTCATTTAAGTCCTTTTCTGCTTGAATTTGGATTGCATTTCTATCAGACTGAAACTTCTTTACTAAAACTATCCAAACTGATATAAACCCCAATATGAAAGCAACAATCAACAAGATATAGTCCATTTATCCTCCTTTCTTCTAACACAATTTAATAAGAGCCTATGCTCTGCCCTCTTTTCTTAACTTTCTATATATTCTATAGTTATTTGTCACTACAAAGGTGAATAATAAATCTCCAATTATCATTGATACATTTACTGTTTCCCAATCAGGAACGACATAAAAGAATATCACTCCACTGAAGAATGTAAGTAAAACAACTTTAAAGATTATTATCCCTCTGCCAATGCCTAATTTTCGGAAGACATATCTTGCAACAGGATTCTTTTCTCTATGATAGTTATAGGGTTTTACTACCAACCAAGTTGAATGTGCATCAAGAATATTCAGCACTATAAAGAATAGCATTAGGGCTATCCCAAATATTGCTGATTTAAATATCGCCATTCCCTAAACCTAACTCAACTTCGTGAGGGGCTAAGGCATCAATAGACATCTGTAAGAAGTCATCTAGTTCCAGCCCTAACAGCTCACAATCTCTTATTTGTTCTCTAGATACCCCTGCAGCAAACTTCTTATTCTTGAACTTCTTTTTAAGCGACTTTAACTGCAAAGAAGAGATTTGCTTATCTGGTCTCATCAGCGCAGAAGCTATTATCAAACCGTTAACTTGGTCAGCTATCCAAAGAGCTTTCTCTATATTGCTTTCTAATTCTTTATGCTTATTATGAGCAAGGACAGCATTCACTATGTCTTGTGGAAGCTCATTCTCAATAAGAATCTCAGCTCCTTTCTTAGCATGAATCTCCATATTATCACCAATAAGCTCTAAATCAATATCGTGTAAATAACCAGCTATATAGAATTTCTCTACATCTTCATTAAGCTTCTTGGCTAAAGCTTCCATTACAAGAGCTGTTGCATAGCAGTGATTTATTAAACTTTCTTTCTTTAAATATTTAGCTAATAAGCTTTTCGCTTGATCTCTATTTATCATTGTAAGTCTCCATTTTAGATATTATTGAATAGGCGGCTATGGCAGTAGCATTAGCAACATTCAACGAGTTTTTCCAACCATGCATAGGTATTTCTAAGCTTACATCACAAGCATTTATCACTTCTTCCGAGACACCTAGGCTTTCATTCCCCAAGATTAAAGCAACCTTAGATGCTGGCAAGTAAGAATTTAATGAAATAGAATTATTAGTTAGTTCTAAAGCACATACCTGGTAGCCTTCTTCCTTTAATACCTCGATTAGCAAAAAAATATCAAAACTATGTATAATCGGTATATATTCCACTGCTCCCATAGAAGTCTCAGCAACTTTTCTATTATCAACAGGAGGACAATTTCCACATAGAACGACTCTTCTTACTCCCAAGCATTCTGCTGTTCTAATAATTGAACCTACATTAAAAGCAGATCTTAGATTATCTAGAACAAGCACTAAATCAAACTGCTTTCTTTCTTTGGGCTTTTTATCATAACGTTTTATAAAAATGTCTGTATCCCTAATGTTCTTTTTTAACAATGTGCCTAATCTATCTCTTAGCTTGATAAGGTCTTTGAAACTTACAACATAAATATTCAATAGATCAATTTCTTTTATTTTTTTAGATGCGTAGCTTAAGCAATCATGAAGAGAGCTTAGCAAATCATCTCTACCTTTAATATCTTCCCAACTAGACTCCAATGCCTCTGTTATCTCATACAATATGGATAGCTTCTTAATCTTTGAGAAAGAAGAAAACTTCTTCTCAGAATAGCTATATATTTTCTTCATAATAAACCTTACTTTCAAGTGTTCATTAACACTTATGTCATTGTTATAATTTACTGTTCAAATATATTATAAAAAAAGTATTGTCAAGATATGATATTTATTCTTATATGTAAGAAATTAGTCTTCTTTGCTTTTTAACTAACTATAAGAAGCAATATTTTGGAGTTATAATGTTAAAATTCAATAAAAAGATATATGGCTATGAATGTGATATCTACGGTCACATGAATAATAGTAACTATTTGCAACTTCTTGAAGCAGCTAGAGCGGAAGCCTTGATTGAAATGGGTTTACCTGTTGCTTATTTAAAAGAATTAGATATTTCTATTTTTGTTAAAAGAATAGAGATAGATTATGTAAAGCCCCTACAAATGGAACAGGTAGCTACAGTTCATACCAAGACTGACAAGGTTACTAAAGTTAAAGGCATTTGGTTACAAGAGATTTATAACCAAGATAATGAGCTATGTGCTAAAGCGACTGTTACTGGTGTTTTCACTAGAAATGGAAAGCCTTTCAGAATTGGAAAAGATATCTTAGATATAATGACACGATATGTGTAGTTAAAACTTAAGGGAGGTAACTATGATTAGATATTTCGCACCTTATGATGTTAAATATGTTGAAGTTGAAGATAAAACAAATGCTAAATGGATTTACATCGAAGCCCCTACAACGAAAGAGATTAACGAAATTGCTGTTGAACATGAAATACCTCTCGACTTTCTTACTGACCCTCTTGACCAGGATGAGACTTCTCGTATAGAGTATGAAGATGATATTATTCTTATAATCATGAGATTGCCAACTCGTTCAGGGTCTGATGATTTGCCATTTGTTACTAAACCTTTCGGTGTTATCTTGATTGATGATATCGTTATCACTATCTCAGACGGTTCAAATGAGCTCCTAACCCCCTTCTTAAAAGGTATTAATAAGAAGTTTAAAGTCTCTCAACTTAGCTTCATACTTCATATTTTTAATAGAAATGCTCTCCTTTATTTAACTTATTTGAAAGTTATAGATCGTAGAATCAGTGAATTAGAAACAGAGATAACCTCTAGCATGAAAAACAAAGAGATTAATAGATTACTTAAACTAGATAAATGCCTTGTTTATTTTACCACTTCTCTAAAATCCAATGAAGTCACCCTAGAAAGGCTTCAGCGTTCTCGTTGGATGCATGAAGAACCTGAAACTGAAGACTTGTTAGAAGATGTTATCATTGATAATAAACAGGCTATTGAAATGGCAACAATCTTTACTAATATTCTCAAAAGGACTACTGAAGCTTTCTCATCAATGATTTCTAACAATCTGAATGTTGTTATGAAGTTCCTGACTTCTATTACAATCATACTCATGCTTCCTACCTTAATTGCAAGTTTTTATGGTATGAATGTCCACCTACCTCTTGAGAGCAATCCCCTTGCTTTTTGGATACTTATGGGAATGTCTACCCTCATTTCTTTATTGGCTACAATTTTCTTCTGGAAAAATAAATTATTTTAAAAGATTAATTAAAGGTGAATGTAACCGTAATTAACAAGTTTGCTTGATAAAGAACTTGCCAACTTGTTTTTATAGATTATTATTGAATTAAACTCAGAATTATATAATTGGGAGAAAATTATGAAAAAAGTACTACTTTTATTATTGTTAAGCCTTGTTCTCTTTGCTTGTAGTGATGATGATAACTCTACCAGCCCTAGCTATACAACTTACGATTCTTTCGAAGACATAGATATTCCTTCAAGTTTCAACTATGAAACTCAAGAGGAACTTACTTTGGAAGTATGGGCTCCTGTTAAATCTACTGTTCTAGTCAAGGACCAAGCAGGAACAGTGTTAAATACTTTCATGACTGATGATACTGGTAATATCGTTAAGAAAATCTCAATTCCTAGCACAGTTGAGACTCTTACTTTTGCTTACAGAAATCAAGAATTTGTCTATCCTGTAACTACAAGTGATGAAAATATGCTAGTTGAACTATATAATATTTCAGATGAAGAAAAAACTAGTCGTAATCAAGCAAAAAAAGTAAAATTATATGTTGTTCCTATTTTAGAAGGAGTAACTATTAATGGTGATGGTAGTATGACCTCTTATTGGGGATATGATAACCAATTCCCAGATACTCAAACTGTACCTATTGGAGCTAAGAATAAATTCACTGGTTCAGGACTTAATAACAGTTCTCAAGACCAAGGTCAGCCTACAGATTTCTTAACCGGAAGACATTATAATGTATTCCAAGTTACTCACTCATCACTTGGTAACGACTGTATAACATGGTCTCTTCAAACTTCTAGCAGATTAACACAAGATGCATGTCCAGATGCTCCTCTAATGCCTGGCGTTGATTCTGATGAAGATGGTGTTATTGATGATGATGATGATTATCCTAATGATGAAACTAAAGCTTATGATATATTCTATCCATCAGAAAATAGCTATGGAACCTTAGCTTATGAAGATCTATGGCCTAATCTTGGAGACTTTGATTTCAATGACTTAGTTCTAAGATATAGAATCAAAGAAGTTCATAGTGCTGAAAGTGAAGTTAAAGAAGTTGAATTTAACTTTGTTTTAGTGGCTATCGGTGCTAACCAGCAAAATGGTTTCTTCATCGAACTACCATTCAACGGTACTGATGTAGCAATTACTAATACTTATAACAGCGCTAACACTCAAGTATTAGTTTATGATGAATTAGCTGTTTTACAAGTCTTCAATAATACTAATGATGTTGTACAATATGAAACAGACTTCATGAACACAATCGAAGAAGAAGCAGAAATTGCTCCTGTTGAATTTAGTCTTACTATTGAAGTGAATGGACAATACAATGTAGATAATTTAGTATATTCTGCTCCTTATAATCCTTTCTTGACAGTAAATCATGATCTTACTAAGGAAGTTCATTTACCTGGTTTCCCTCCAACATCAAATGCTGATGTTACAATCTTTGGAACAGGTGATGATGCAACTAATGTTAATGATGGTTACTACTACAAAACTGAAGATGGTATTCCTTGGGCAATGAATATTATTGTTCCTGTTAAACACCCTCTTGAAAGAAAAGAAATTGTCGAAGCATATCCTGAGTTCGGAAGCTGGGTAGCTTCTGGTGGAACTTCTTTCCAAGACTGGTATCTAAATCCAGTTGATGAAAAAGTATATACCTTAGAAATGGACCAATAAAACACTAAATACTATCCATTAGGATGCAAAAGATATTAACCCCAGATTTTCTGGGGTTTTTTATTATTTAATAAAAAATACACTTGTTGAGTTATTTTTTTTGATTGACAATTTATATATTTAGCCTAGATAATGTAGTTGGTTTGACGAAAATAGTAAATTACATTTAAGGAGATATTATGAAAAGATTTTTTAACACATTGATCTTAATTTTGTTTGTCAGTATTATTCTTGCATGTAGTTCTCATAAGAATCTGAGCAGTATATTAAAACCAGGAGACATAATCTTCCATCCATCAAATTCAAGGCAGAGTACAGCTATTAAATTAGCTACAAACTCTGAGTATTCTCACTGTGGAATCATATACGAATCCAAAGGTAAACTTTATGTTTTCGAAGCAGTTCAACCTGTTAAATTAACTCCTCTCCAAGATTGGATAGATAGAGGTGTAAATGGACATTATGTTGTAAAAAGACTTAAAGATGCAAATAAGATATTAACACCAACAGTTCTAAAGACCATGTTTAACTATGGCAAGAAACAGCTAGGTAAAAACTATGATGATAAGTTCTCATGGGATGATGATACTATGTATTGCTCTGAAATTATTTGGAAAATGTATAAACAAAGTGCTAATATAGAAATTGGAAAACTGCGTAAATTGAATGACTTTGATTTGTCTCACCCTTTTGTTAAAAAGATTATGAATGAACGCTATACTAAAGGTGTTCCATACAATGAAACCGTTATATCACCGCAAGATATATTTGAGTGTCCAAAATTGATTGAAATTACAAGAAACTAATTTATTTCATAAAATCTTGACAAATATAATATTTTGTAGTTATCTAGTATTATAGTAAATAAGATTAATACTTATTGGAGGAGATATGAAAAAATTAGGTCTAGTAATTGTAATTACAATATTGTTAACAACATTATTCTCAGAAGGTGTTATTCCAGAAGGTCAAGGTACTTCAGAAAATCCATATTTAATAGAGAGTTTAGATAACTTAGAGTACATTAGTGAGCACTCGAATATGTGGAACAATAAATATTTCTTACAAACTTCAGATATCGATGCTACCGAAACACAAAACTGGAATGGAGGAATGGGGTTCAAAGGTCTTGGTAGTGTTGAATATGTATGCTGGGATGAATATCATGACGAATGGGGATATGAGTTTGAACCATTTAATTCTCATTATGATGGAGGAGGCTTTAGTATTACTAATCTTTTCCAAGATAAACTTAACTATGGTGATTCAGAACCTAGCTTTGCAGGTTTCGTTTCCTCAATGAATAGTGGACAATTAGTCAATATAAATCTTGTTAACATTGATATCACAGGATTCAATGAGACAGGTGGATTATGTGGTCATTCAGAGGCAGATATTGATAATTGTAGTGTTTCAGGTAGTGTAAATGGAGCAGGTGATACAGGTTTATTAGTTGGTCGTGCCTATTCTATGAGAATAACGAACTGCAGAACATCAGGTTCAGCTATGTCAAATTATGCATACGTTGCTGGAATATGTGGCTACGCTAGATATATTGATATGATTAACTGCCATTCTTCTGCGGAAATAACAGGACAAAATTGGGCTGGAGGTATTGCTGGTGCAATAGTTACTGTAACAATGGAGAAGTGTAGTTTTCTTGGTTCTATTGAGTGTGATGAAAGTAATTGTGGTGTCTTCCATGCTGGTATTCATCGAGAATATTTAGCTAGTTTACCTTTGGTTATAACTAATTCATTTTATGATTATTCAAATGTTACATTGAATAATCAACATATTCATGAAGTAGGAGCACTCTCAACACAACAATATCAAACATGGTTGGATAATGATAAACAGTTTAATTTGGATGATTATTTTGAGAGTAATGGTGATGATTACTATATAAATTCAGTAGATGATTTCAGGAATATCAATTTATTCTATAATGGTAT
This sequence comes from Cloacimonadales bacterium (SeqCode), assembly GCA_963678315.1. Classification (GTDB taxonomy): domain Bacteria; phylum Cloacimonadota; class Cloacimonadia; order Cloacimonadales; family JAFGVF01. Next base: position 473,148 of record OY782781.1, read on the forward strand.
TAGAACCTTTGTTCTTAATACTGATTTAGATGTTACGGGTGAAGAAGATTTATATATTCCTTATTACTCTGGAGACTTTAATGGTAATGATTTTTCGATAAGTAATTATTCATTATCTCGTGACAGTAAGAATACTGGTCTCATCGGCCATGCTGAGAATGGACAAATAGAAAATATTAACTTAGTGAATTGTAATATCAGTGGAACATATAATGTTGGTGGGCTGGTCGCTTTCTCTGCAGGTACGATAGAGAACTGTTATGTTACAGGGCAAGTTACAGGAACAGAAAATGTAGGATTGGTGAGTGGATTTAATATTGATGGTATGATAGCAAATTGTCATGCTTCTGGTAATGTATCAGGAGTAATCAACGTTGGTGGAATGGTAGGTAAAGGTTATGCTAAACAGTCGAAATGTAATTGTTCTGTAAGTGGAGAAGAAAATATAGGAGGAATGATTGGTATAGGTATTGCCGAGGATTGCTATTCTGAATCTGTTGTAGTAGGTGAAAATTACGTTGGTGGATTAATAGGTTATGCTGATCATATAAATTGGGTTTATGGATTATTAGATGTTGTAAGATGTGGAGCAAACTGTAATGTAACAGGAGCTACTAATGTTGGAGGGTTGATAGGTAAAGCAAATAATATAGAAATTTATGATTCATACTCAAAAGGACAGCTGTCACTATTAGATAATTATAATGGTATACCAAATAATTTTGGTGGATTGATTGGTGACTGTTTTAGTACTTATGTATGGAGAGGATACTCTATAGTCAACATCAATATTGGTACAGAAATTGAAGAGCAAGGGGAGTTAATAGGTTTGTTTGATGAGGAATATGATTTCTCTTTAAGCGAGTATTTTTATATTCCAGCTTATTCAGGTGTAGAAGCAAATGGATTTGGCACTTCAATAGATATTTCTCAATTAACAGATATAAACTTTTTAAATTTACACACTTGGGATACAGAACAAGTTTGGGGTATCAACTCTAGTATTAATGATGGTTTCCCATATATTTTAGGTGCCGAACCTGTTCCAAACTCTTCTGAAGAAGATAATGTCCAATCTGTTCAATCTATCACAAGCTTAAAGAATTCTTACCCTAACCCCTTTAATCCCGAAACGACAATTCAATTTAATGTGGCGACAAATGATGTTGCATCATTAACAATATATAATGTAAAGGGTCAAATTGTTAAAAGTTTTGAATCTTATGGAGCTGGCCAGCACTCTGTTGTATGGAATGGAACCAACTCAAATAACAAAAGAGTATCATCAGGACTTTATCTATATAGGTTAAAAGGAAAGAATAATTCAACAACTAAGAAAATGATGCTACTGAAATAGTATAGAAATACGACTTCTGTCGTTTGATATATCAATCTAAAGCTGTAATTTCAAAATAAAAGAATAAAATTATAAGATATAGAGATGCAACATGTTGCATCTCTATATCTTACTCTTTATGACCCTTCAGGTTTTTTTATGGATAGCACCCGGGTCTAATGCTTTCCATGATTGAAATCATGCCCTTTGGATAATTTGCACCTCTGCGGTGTCCTGCAAAGTCGGAACGCCATCATCCCTGATGGCCAAACCTAAGAAAGTAGGTTGTGTATAAGCTTTAAATATATGCTTAGCATATATTTATATATAAGAGCCGGCACGGAGGCCAGCGTTCCCAGTACCCCTCTACTCCTAACTCCTATCCCCTCATTCCTAACTTCATCCTGCCTATGTGCCCATGCGCCTCTTTGAAAAAAGGCCGATTTTTCAAGGTGGCAAGTAAGGCTGTATACATAAAGAGAAATTGAACTTTACAAGTTTTTAAATGTAGTATTCTCATCTTTCAAACATCCATTTAGGATAATACATACAACCTTTCGGGATAAAACATTATGTCGTCCCTTCGGGACTCAAGTCATTTATATTATTCAACATGGGGTACAAGACCCCATGCTAATACATGACGTCCTTTCAGGACTAGTACAAACATCGAATTTGAAAGATAAGAAGTGGATCAAGTATTCGCCTTCCGTCCATTTTAGCTTAAGGTAAGCTTTACAAGTTTTATATGCTACTGCAAACCGATAATTCCACCACAATTCATCAAATAACTCATTATTAGCCTAAATAGTTTTTGCTTGACGATTTAGCTACTATTTTAAAACTAAGAAAAAATAATATTTAGATGTGGAGGATGTGTGCTAAAATTAAATATCGCTCCTGAAAAGATTGCTAAAGCACGTTCTTATGCTAAGAAGATTGCTGAATCTTTTGATTGGCTTTTTGATGGATATAGCTCAGTTACTATAGAAAGAACTGTTCTCAGATTAATGGGAATGGACGGTGCTATTGAGGGTGGAGAACCAATTCCTAACCTCGTAGTGGATCACTTAAAAGAAAAGAAAATAATCAATCGTGGCGCAGCTTATTGGGTTGCTAATGCTATGGTTGTTAAAGACATGACAGTTCAAGAAGTTGGAGATGCTGTTGCTAATGGTAAATTAGACTTATCTGACATTGGCCAAGCTGATGATGCCAAAGTAATGACTGTTATTGACCAACTTGTTGATACAATGCTAAAGCATATTAGTAAGCATAGAAATTACAGAGAAAACTGTTTCAAAGAATGGGGTCCTAGAAGAAGACCTGCTTTATATGTGATTGTTGCAACTGGTAATATCTATGAAGATGTTACTCAAGCAGTGGCTGCGGCAAAGCAAGGTGCAGACATTATTGCTGTGATTCGTTCTACAGCTCAATCATTACTTGACTATGTTCCTTATGGTGCAACAACTGTTGGTTTCGGTGGAACATTTGCAACTCAAGAAAACTTCAAAATCATGCGTAAAGCTCTTGATGAAGTTGGTGAAGAGTTGAAGAGATATATCTCATTGACTAACTATGCTTCAGGTTTATGTATGCCTGAAATAGCAGCGATGGGTGCAATTGAAAGACTTGATGTTATGCTTAATGATGCTATGTATGGTATCCTTTTCCGTGACATTAACCCTAAGAGAACAATTCTAGATCAATACTTCTCTAGAATGATAAATGCTTATGCTGGTATTGAAATTCAAACTGGTGAAGATAACTATTTAACTACTTCAGATGCGATTGAGAAAGCTTACACTGTTACAGCTTCTCAGTTGATTAATGAACAGTTTGCTTATCTTTCAGGTCTAAAACCTGAAAAGATGGGATTAGGTCACGCTCACGAGATTAACCCAGAAGTTGAAAATAGCTTCTCTTATGAGTTATCGCATGCCTTGTTAACAAGTACACTATTCCCAACTGCTCCAACCAAGTATATGCCTCCAACAAAGTTTGCTTCTGGCAATATCTTTAAAACCCACTTGATGGATGCAATGTTCAACTTAATCGGTCAAGTTACTAACCAAGGTGTTCAACTTCTTGGAATGCTTACAGAAGCTATCCATACTCCTCACCTTGCTGATAGAGCTATGGCTATTGAAAATGCTAACTATTTATTCACAGCTATGAAAGACTTCGCTAAAGAAGTTACTCTTGAACCAGAAGGTTTCATCAACACAAGAGCTGAACAAGTTCTTGCTGAAGCTACTGAATTCCTTAAAACTGTTTCAGAACAAGGTTTATTCAATGCAATGAGAGATGGTGAATTTGCTGATATAAAACGTCCGGAAGATGCTGGTAAAGGTCTTGACGGAGTATTCACAAAAGATGATAACTATATCAATCCTTTCATGGAAAGAATGAAAGTTGAATTAGCTTTAAACAAATAGGAGATGACCATGAGCAATAAAATAGATAAAACTCAAATTAGACCTTACGGTGATACTCTTAACGATGGTAGAATGCAATTCTCATTCTCTTTACCTGTCCCATGTGACGAACAAGGTAAAGAAGCAGCACGTCAAATACTCAAACAAATGGGTTGTGATGATTTAGATGTATGTTATATGAATGACTTACATGAAGGATTTACTCATTTCATAGCTTATGGTACAACTAATGTATCAGTTGACCTTACAAAAATCCATGTAAAAGTTGTGGAAACAGATGTAATGGATATGTATGAAAATGAAGATTATATTGATGAACATATAGGCAGAGAAATAACAATTGTTGGTGCTTGTATTGAATCAGATGCTCACACTGTAGGTATTGACGCTATCATGAATATGAAAGGCTACAATCACAGATATGGATTAGAGAGATATAGAAATATCAATGCAATCAATATGGGCGCTCAGGTTCCTTGTGAAGAGCTTCTTAAGAAAGCTAGAGAAGTTAATGCTGACGCTATCCTTGTATCTCAAATCGTTACTCAAAAAGATATTCATATCAAGAACCTTACTAAGCTAATGGAAATGGCAGAAGCTGAAGGTTTGAGAGATAAAATGATATTTGTTTGCGGTGGACCTAGAATCAACCATGAATTAGCTGTTGAATTAGGCTATGATGCTGGTTTTGGTACTGGATCTTACTCAACAGATGTTGGATCTTTTATTTCGATTACTATAGCTGAAAAGTTAGGCAATAAATAAAATTAAATAATCATATATATTGAGAGCTGTGCTAATTCACAGCTCTTTTTTGTAATAATATTATATAGAATTCATTCAAGAAGATAAGGAGATTTATCAGTGAACAAGCTTTTCAAAGTTTTTATCTTATGTTTAGTGCTTCCAAGTATATTATTAACAATTGCATGTAGTGATGACGAAAGTTCTAATGTCAATATGCCTGATAACTTTATCAAGGTTCCAGGAGGAACTTTCACAATGGGAAGAACTCAAGGAACAGGTCAGGTAGATGCTTTACCTTTACACCAAGTGACTTTATCTACTTTTTACATGAGCATGCATGAGGTTACCCAAGAAGAATATTCGGCTATAATGGACACTAATCCAAGTTCTTTTGTAGATAGCAATAAACCGGTTGAAAATGTTTCATGGTATGATGCGATAGCTTATTGTAATACCAGATCTATTGAAGAAGAATTGACTCCATGTTACGATTTAACAGACTATAGCTGTGATTTTTCAGCAAATGGCTACAGATTATCTACCGAAGCTGAATGGGAATATGCTGCTAGAGGAGCATCTGATGAACCAGACTATTTATATTCAGGCTCAGATGATATAGATGAAGTAGCTGTCACTTCTAGTAATTCAGACAATCAAAGCAGCGTTGTTGGAAGCAAAGAGCCAAACGCTTTAGGTTTCTTTGACATGAGTGGGAATGTGGATGAATGGTGTTGGGATTGGTATGGCAACTATGATTATGAATCTCAACTAAACCCAACCGGACCAGAAACTGGAGGATTAAAAATTCTTCGTGGTGGAGATTGGATAAGCTCTCCTCAATATGGTTCTGTATCTATAAGAGTAAGCTCTATGCCATCTTATTCTGGTTATACAGTAGGATTCAGAGTGGTTAGAAGATAGATTAGAAACACTAAAAGACATGTATATTTTTTATAACTGGGGATGCTTGCATTCCCAGTTATTTTTGTAAGCAGGGATGCTTACAATCCATAACAAAGAAGCCTTGGAAATCCAAGGCTCTGTATAATATTTATCAAGGTAAATAAAGTTTATTTGACAGTAGCGATTCTGGTCATTGCTCTTCTAAGGGCAAACTCAGCTCTTCTAAAATCAATATCACTATTATTCACATCTTGTAATCTTTTCTTAGCTCGTTTTAAGGCATCTTCAGCTCTATTCTTATCAATATCACTAGTAGATTCCATTCTATCACAGACAAGGATAACCATGTCATCTTCTACAGTAACAAAGCCATCGTGCATAGCATATAAGCCTTCATTACCACCGTTCTCAACAGTCATAATGCCTGGTCTAATCTTGGACATAAAAGAAGTATGACCTTCTAAAACAGCAAAATCACCATCAAGTCCAGGTATAGTGACAGATGAACATTCTTGTTCTAACTTAATTCCACTAGGAAGAATAACTTTAAGATTAACCATTTTTATTCAACTTACGCATTTTCTCTTCTGCTTGTTCAATAGTACCAACAAGTAAGAAAGCTTGTTCTGGCCATGTATCACAGTCACCATTGAGGATTGTTTTGAAACCTTCAATAGTTTTCTTGAGAGGAACATATTGACCAGGAGTATTGGTAAATTGTTCAGCCACGAAGAATGGTTGAGAGAAGAATCTTTCAAGTTTACGAGCTCTATTAACAGTTATCTTATCTTCATCAGAAAGTTCGTCCATACCCATGATAGCAATAATATCTTGAAGATCAATATACTTTTGAATCATTTGTTGGGTAGCACGAGCAGTTTCATAATGTTCAATACCTACGATTTTAGGGTCAAGGATTCTAGAAGTTGATTGTAATGGGTCAACAGCTGGATAAATACCCTTTTCCACAATCTTACGTGATAAGAAGGTAGAAGCATCGAGGTGAGAGAAAGTAGTAGCAGGAGCAGGATCAGTAAAGTCATCAGCAGGAACATAAACAGCTTGCACAGAGGTAATAGAACCATCTTTAGTAGAAGCGATACGTTCTTGTAGAGCACCCATTTCAGATGCTAGAGTAGGTTGATAACCCACAGCTGAAGGCATACGACCAAGTAGAGCTGAAAGCTCAGAACCTGCTTGAGTGAATCTGAAGATGTTATCAATGAAGAGAAGCACGTCTTTCTTAGATACTTCACGGAAGTATTCTGCAACAGTTAGACCTGTTAGTCCAACACGAAGACGAGCACCCGGTGGTTCATTCATCTGACCGAAGATCATGGCAGTTTTATTAATAACGCCAGACTCAGTCATTTCTAACCAAAGGTCATTACCTTCACGAGTACGTTCACCAACTCCAGTAAACACTGAGAAGCCACCATGTTCGGTAGCGATATTTCTAATAAGTTCTTGAATCAAAACGGTTTTACCCACACCAGCACCACCAAATAGACCAATCTTACCACCTTTTGGGTAAGGTTCTATAAGGTCGATAACTTTAAGTCCTGTTTCAAGAATTTCTTCTTCAGAAGATAAGTCTTCAAAACGAGGAGCTACACGGTGAATAGGCCATTTATCTTTAGCTTTAATGTCGCCGCGTTCGTCAATCGGTTTACCAGTAATATTGATGATTCTACCAAGCACTTCTTCACCTACAGGTACAGAAATAGGATCTCCTGTATCATAAGCGACCATACCACGATGAATACCATCAGTAGAGTCCATTGACACGGCACGTACTTTGTTTTCACCGAGATGCTGTTGTACTTCAAGAACAAGGTCTTTACCATCATGTTTGATGATAAGCGCATCATATATTTTAGGAAGTTTATCTTCCGGAAACTCAACATCTATAACGGGTCCGATTACCTGAATAATTTTTCCTTCAGTCATAATTTCCCCTTTTAATTATTAATTGCTTCAGCCCCAGAAGAAACTTCGATAATTTCTGTAGTAATTGAGGCTTGACGTTCTCGGTTATATTCGAGAGAGAGTTCATTGATAAGCTCAGAAGCATTTTCTGTAGCATTATCCATAGCTGTCATACGAGAAGCATTCTCAGCAGCAAAGGATTCAGCAAGAGCTCTCCATGTTTCAATACTAATATGTTTTTCAACTAACTCTTCAACAATAGTATCTTCGTCTGGTTCATATAAATACTCAACCTTCTTAACTTCTAACTCTTGGTCAGATTCGATAGGAAGTAGGGTTTTAGTCTTAATGATATTTTCTATAGCTGATTTGAACTCATTGTATATAAGGACAACTTTTTGGAAATCAGCATTATACTTCTCAAGAATTATATTTGCTATTTCTGCAACAGAAGCAAAACTTAAATCTTGGAAAATACCACTATAATTACTAATTACTTCATGTTTGCTTTTTCTGAAGTAATCAGATCCTTTCTTTCCTACGGTGATTAACTCACAATTAGAGTTTTCTTTTAAGTAGTTTTCAGCAGTACGAATAATAGATGAGTTAAATGAACCACAAAGACCTTTATCTCCAGTAACAACAATAAGAAGAGTCTTATTCTTGTTCTTGTTCAATGCTAAGTATGGATGGTCAACGATTGATTGCTTTGCTCTGACAACTTTAATCATCTTAGCAACTTCATCAGCATAAGGTCTTAATGAAACAGCACTAGTTTGTGCTTTTCTAAGCTTTGCCGCTGCTACCATCTTCATAGCATTAGTAATTTGACGGGTATTAGTAATACTTACTATACGTTGTTTCAGGTCTTTTATGTTTGCCATGACATACTCCGTTAACTTCTAAACTTAGCAGCTACCTTTTCACAAATATCTGCCATCTTAGATAACTTATCATCAGATAATTTACCTTCTGTTAGAGTTGCTGAAAATTCTTTATATTCAGTATCGAGTGTTATATATAATTCTTTTTCTATTTCGGAAATCTGATTTACTTCGAATTCATCTAAGAAACCTTCATTAGCCATGTAGATAATCATGATTTGCTTTTCTACTGATAGTGGAGCATACTGGCCTTGCTTAAGAATTTCAACAATTGATTGTCCTCTTCTTAACTGTGCTAAAGTAGCTTTATCAAGGTCAGAACCAAACTTAGCAAATGACTCAAGTTCTGTGTATTGAGCAAGAGCAAAACGCAATTGACCAACCACTTGTTTCATAGCTTTAATTTGAGCTGAACCACCCACACGTGATACAGATAGACCAGCGTTAATAGCAGGACGTCTTCCAGAATAGAAAAGCCTTGAGCTAAGGTAAATCTGTCCATCAGTAATAGAAATCACGTTAGTAGGAATGTAAGCAGAAATATCTTCGGCTTTAGTCTCGATGATAGGAAGAGCAGTTAAAGAACCACCACCTAAATCATCAGACAACTTAGATGCTCTTTCGAGAAGTCTTGAGTGAAGATAGAAAACATCACCAGGGTAAGCTTCACGTCCTGGAGGTCTTCTAAGAAGAAGTGAAATCTCACGATAAGCTACCGCATGCTTAGATAAATCATCATAAATGATTAAGGCATGTTTACCATTATCACGGAAGTATTCACCAATAGAACAACCAGCATAAGGTGCCATATATTGCATAGCAGGAGGTTCTGTAGCAGATGCCATAACTATAGTTGTATAGCTCATAGCACCGTATTCTTCTAATGTACGAACGAATTTAGCAACAGTTGATTCTTTTTGTCCAACTGCCACATAAACACAGTATACATCTTTACCTTTTTGGTTAATAATTGTATCTAAAGCAATAGCTGTTTTACCAGTTTGACGGTCACCAATGATAAGTTCACGTTGACCTCTACCGATAGGAACCATAGAGTCAATAGCTTTGATACCAGTTTGGAGAGGTTCAACAACTGGTTGTCTTTGAATAACACCAAGAGCTTTCCTTTCCATTTCATAAAATTCTGTTTGTTTAATTTCACCTTTACCATCAAGAGGTTGACCGAGTGTGTTCACAACTCTACCAAGGAGAGCTTCCCCAACAGGAACCTCCAAGATACGTTTAGTTCTTTTAACGATATCACCTTCTTTAACTTTAGTGGTATCACCGAAGAGCACACAACCAACAGAATCTTCTTCGAGGTTTAGAGCCATACCAAAAACATCACCAGGAAATAGGAGCATCTCACTAGCCATTACGTTTTTGAGACCATAAACACGAGCGATTCCGTCACCAACCTGCATAACTTTACCAGTTTCTGCAATCTCTTGGTCAAGGGCAAACTTTTTTATTCTATCTCTTATTATTGAACTAATTTCTTCAGGTCTTATCATATTTAATTCCTTATAAATTCATTACGCTTAGTCTAAACTTTTCTAAGCTATACTTTACTGAAGAATCTACAATGAAGTTATCAGATTCAGCAATAAAACCACCTATAACAGAAGGGTCTATCTCAAAATTAGCTTCAATAGTTGCTTTAACATTATCAGTTAAGTACTTAACCATTTTAGCTTTTAGTTGTTCTGATGCTTCATGGGCAGTTTTTATTGTAACTTTTACTATATTTAACTCTTCTAATATGTACAGTTCTAAGAAATTGATAATCTCAGCAAAGAGATTCAATCTAGTCTTTTCATGCAGTAACATTATTAGATTTTGCCAATAAATCTTATATTCGCTATTAGTTGTAAAAGGCTCAATTATTTCTAGTTTATCCTTTTGTTTAACTAACACAGAAGCAAAGATACTGTTAATCTCTGGGTTATCCGATAAGATATTCTGGAGAGTTCTTACTTCTTTAAGAAGGTTAGGTAAGGACTCTTTACCAATGGCTTGCATAAAGCCAATAGCGTAATGTTCAGCAGCTTTCTTATCTTTCATTATTTACTCCGAGAGTCTAATATCCCGTTGATTAACTCTTCATCTTTAGAAGAATCTAATTTTTCAGCAAGAACTTTTCCAGAAAGGTTAGAAACTAGATTAGCTAATTCAGATTCTAGTTCTTTCTTAACTTTAATTCGTTCATTCACAAGCTGTTGTTCAGTTTCTGAAATTATAGATTTTCTGTTATCGTAAGCATCTTGAATAATCTTTTCTGCTTCGAATTCAGCTTCTTTCTTTATTTTATCTCTTAACTCACGAGCATCGACTACAGATTTTTTATACTCTTCGTCTTTCTTTTGAGCTAAAAGATTTGCTTCTTCTTTTGATTTATTGGCCTCATCGATATCAGCAATAACCTTTTCTCTTCTTTGTGTTAGCATATCTTTCAATGGTTTATAAAGAACCTTAGAAAGAATAAACAATAACAATAGGAAGTTGATTATTACCACTATAAGTGAGACATCTATACTAATCATTATTTCTCCAAATCTTTGAGAATTATGCTGTGAATATTAGTAATAATGCTACCACTAATGAATAGATACCTGTTGACTCAGACACAGCCTGTCCGATAAGCATAGTTCTTGTAATCATACCTGAATTTTCAGGACTTCTTGCAATACCTTCACAAGCTTTACCAGCAGTGAAACCTTCACCTAATCCTGGTCCTAAAGCTCCAATTCCCATAGCGATTCCAGCTCCAAGTAATGCGGCAGCTTTTACGATTGCTTCTTCTTGAGTCATGTTTTCCTCCAACGGTATTTTTTATTTTATCTTTTTTATTTTTGTATTCTCATTTTTAAGAGAAGAATATTAATAGAAATGCTATAACTAAAGCATAGATAGCTGTTGATTCAGAAACAGCTGCTCCCAAGAACATTGTTCTACTTATAGAACCTCTTTCTCGTGGGAATCTTCCTAACATATTAGAAGCTCTACCTGTTACATAACCAATGCCAATACCAGGTCCTAAAGTACCTAGTCCGATTGCTAGAGATGAGCCAAGAAGAGCACACATCTTAACAACGTATTGTCCAGCAGTAGTTGTTGCTACAGGGTTTGGTACACTATAAAGTAATAGTAGTGATACCACTAATGCAAAGATAGCATCAGTTTGAGCTAAAGCTTGTCCGATCAACATATTTGTTGTAATTCTATTTGATTCTTTTGGTAATCTAGAAACAACAGAACAGGCTTGTCCACCAGTGTATCCAGCACCGAATCCTGGCCCTATTGACCCCAATCCGATTGCTAGTCCAGAAGCTAATAACGCACCAACTTTAAACCAGCTACCAGCTACGTGACCTGCTCCCCCAAATATAAGTAGAAGAGAGATAACTAATCCGAAGATAGCTCCAGTTTCAGTAACAGCTTGAGAGATAAGCATAGTTCTCAATAAGCTATCACCAGCTTTTGGTTGTTTCATAAGTGCTTTTGCTGCTTCTCCAGCAGAGTATCCTTCGCCAATTCCTGCGCTGATAGAGGCTAAACCCGTACTTAATGCAGCACCTAAGTAGGCACTAACTAATAAAAAATTGTCTGCTTGCATCATATTAATAACTCCTACTCTTCTGCATTAATTTCAACGGCAAGATAACTCATAGCTAACATAGTAAACACGAATGCTTGAACTGAGCCAGCAAAGAGTCCGAAGAAACCTGATAAAACAATAGGTACCATGATATATTTCACAAGTTCAGATACAACTAAGATAATAATTGCACCACCCATGATATTACCAAATAGACGGAAGGCGATAGATACAACTTTAGAGAGTTCTCCAATAATATTTAGAGGAGCTAAGAAGAACATTGGTTCTGCAAAGCTCTTAAGGTGTGTCCATAGACCTTTCTTTTTGATAGCGTTGTATTGAACAACAATAATTGCTATGATACCGAGCCCGATTGTGACGTTTAAATTTCTAGTAGGTTCACTGATTCCTGGAATTGGTATGATGCCTATCAGATTACTTATCCAGATAAACAAGAAGAGGGTAAGGAGGTAAGGGGTAAAATGAATATTATGCTTACCAAGTGATTCGCCCACCAATCCTTCGAAAGAATCGTAAATCATTTCAGCTACAATTTGAAGCTTTCCAGGTTTAAATTTGATTGCTGCTCGCACTGAGAATGCAAAAATAATTAAGAGAAGGTCTACAATCAGCATCATACGAATCATTCTGATGGCTGATATTGTTTTTCCATCGCCTAAGAAATTATGGAAGAAGAGGTAAACTGGAACATTCCCCCAAGGAAGGTGTTCTTTAATTTCCTCTAAATCTTCGACTGCATTATCTGCTTTAGCTTTACTAATAATATTAGCAATAGTTAAAGAATCGCAATCAACTTTGTACTTGGCTATTACTTCAGATTGTAAAAGAAACTGATCTGGTTGTGTTTCTTCATTGATTTTGTCTTGCATACTCACTTCTTTCTTAGTTGTAAACAGACCGAATTCTCCAGTTTCTGGATTCTTTCCGATATGAATACTATAACTAAGATAGAATGATAGCACAAGCTCAATTAAGAATACAACTCCAACGACAGTTAAAATAATGTTTTTCTTTTTTGCCATAGTACTACTCGATTCTTAGATATTTTTTTACTATGCCCCATGCCAAATCTATATAGATAGCAATTTGGGCAGATAATAATCCTAAACCAAACCAAATAATATTGAGCCTACCTCTGAACAGGTATGCAATAATTATAGCATATAAAACTATTGCAGCATGTCTTAAGTAGAATCCTTTTATTGCTCTGGTCTTTGTTACACTTTCACTCATAGTCAAGGCACCACTTAACATAAAAGCGTGCCATACAAAACCAATCACACCAGCAATTGATCCTAGTACATAACTTATTCCTACCCACTCCCTATTAGGAGTAAATATCGAAATAATTAAGGGAATATTAGTTAACAGAATAATCTTAACTATTCTTAACACATATTTATTGCTTTTCATAATATTTCCTTAATAATCTGTAATTTAGGTAGATACCTGAAATCAGTCCTAGTCCTATACTAATTATCATGAATATGTTTTCAGTTTCAAAAGATCTATCTAGCCACCTACCGATCAATAAGAATATTACAATATTCCCAATCATTGTAAGGCCTAATTGAGTAATTAAACTCAAGGCTTTAACTATCTCAGGGTCGATGTTTTTGTTTTTTTCGAACATTACCGTATTTTAGTCAAGTTATTTTTATCGATTATGCATTAATGCTTGAATAATTCTATCTAATTCAGCATTATCACCATATTGAAATACAATTTTTCCTTTACCATTTTTGTCTTCAACTTTCACTTTAAAATCAAAAACATCTGATAATTTTTCTTCAATATCTTTTCTTCTAGAAGGTCTTGTTGTTGCTTTTTTAGATTTTCCCCAATCCTTAGCTAGCTCTTCTGCTTTTCTTACTGATAGCTTTTCTGCTACTATCTTTTCAGCGAACTTAACTTGTTGGTCTAAAGGAACCTGCAAGACTGCACGGCAGTGCCCTTGAGTGATTTCTTTATTAAGAATCATTTGTTGCACTTCTTGCTCAAGTTTCAGCATACGAAGGGTATTAGTGATAGTTGATCTATCTTTACCCATCATTTCAGCGACTTGTGTCTGAGACATTCCGAATTCTTCAATCAATTGATAGTAAGCCTTTGCTTCTTCCAGGGCATTTAAATCTTCACGTTGAACATTCTCAATAATAGCAAAAAGAAGTTTTTCTTTAGGAGAAATAGATCTAATAATCACAGGAACTTCATTATATCCAGCGATTTTAGATGCTTCTAATCTACGTTCACCTGCTACCAATTCATAGATTTCTTCATCAGGGTTTTTAGTCACAATAATGGGCTGAATAATTCCATTTTCTTTAATCGAATCGGCTAATTCTTGCAACTTTTCTTGGTCAAACACCTTTCTTGGCTGATACTTATTAGGCTTGATATACTCAATTTTAAGAGTAGTTATACCTGTTTCATTGTTCACTGATTCAGGCAATTTAGATATTAATGAATCTAATCCTCTTCCTAGTTCAAAACTCATTTACTTACCACCTCAGAAGCTAGTTCTAAATAATTTTGAGACCCTTTTGATTTTATATCATATTGAAATATTGATTTACCATAACTAGGAGCTTCACTAAGTTTCACGTTCCTAGAAACAACTGTTTCGAAAACTTGTTCTTTAAAATATCTTCTAACTTCTGCAGATACTTGATTAGATAAATTCAATCTTTGATCAAACATTGTTAAAAGAATTCCAAAAATATTCAAACTTGGATTTAAGTTCTGTTGAATCAGCCTGATAGTATTTAGAAGCTGGCTTACCCCTTCCAAAGCAAAATATTCACATTGAATTGGAATAATTATGTCAGTACTAGCAGTCAAAGCATTAACAGAAAGAAGCCCTAAAGAAGGAGGACAATCAATAATGATATATTCATAAGAATCTTTTACAGGATTCAAAGCCTCTTTCAATTTCTGTTCTCTAGCGAATTCTTTCACTAATTCAATTTCCGCACCTGTTAAATTTATATTTGATGGAAGAATATCTAAATTATCAATAGAACTTTTTACAATAGTTTCTGACGCTCTAGTCTTCCCGATAATTACTTCATAAATGCTCTTTTCTAACTGGTCTTTTTGAATGCCTAAACCAGAACTAGCATTACCCTGTGGGTCAAAATCTATTAGCAAGGTCTTTTTTTCTAAAACCGCTAAGCCAGCAGCTAAATTAACTGCTGTTGTTGTTTTGCCTACTCCACCTTTTTGATTTACAATTGATATTATTTTAGTCATGTTTTACTTCTATCACCTTACGTGTTCCTAAATTTTCATTACTATAATCGGTGATTTTATAGTTTTTAAACTGGGTAACATCATCTAAAACTTTTGATTTATACAGCAACATTGTTCCTTTTTTGTCCAAAAGTTGCATTAAAGGAGCCTTTAATTCTGGGATAATCTTTACAGATCTACAGATAATATAATCATATAGATTTATAGTTCTATAGTCTTCAAGTCTTGACCATATAGTATCTACATTATCAAGTTCAAGAATCTCAATCATCTCATTTAATACCAGAATCTTTTTTCTCTTAGAATCAAGAAGATTTACATGTACTTGAGGATATAAAATAGCAATCGGAATTCCAGGAAGTCCTCCCCCTGTACCGAAATCAAGTATTCTAGCATCATTTTTCTTTATGTGACTGTATGGAAGACAAGAATCTAGAAAATGAGTTATCCAAATATCTTCATGAGGCATCTTTCTAGAAAAGAGATTTATCTTTGAATTTGCATCAATAAGAATATCATAATAAAGTTGAAATCTTGCTTTTAACTCTTCTTTCCTATCTGGGAAATTATCATCTATGAACTTAAAAAATATTTCTTGTTTTGTCATATCTATTTATCTTGCTTCTTTTTATTGAATAATTTGTTTAATATTAATATAAGCGCTAGGAATACGAGCATAAACAAGAATATTCCAAACATTCCTTTTCCCATAATACCAAAAGCATCCATGATTGTCTCAGAACGAGAAGAACTTTCTTCAGTAGTATCTTTTGCAGATTCTGCTAGCTCAACTATTGCATTCTCTTTAGTATCTACTAAAAGCAGAGAATCTTTTGCTGAATCAACAGAAACGTCCTCATTCTTTTCCATGTTTTTATTAGTATTAGTTTTTACTTCTGTTTTTATTTCTTGTTCAACTTTATTACTTTCTGAATTTATCTCTAACACTGGATCCATTTATTATCCTCTTAATAATGATATTTTTTACCATTTATGATAGTGAATGCTCTGTAAATCTGCTCTACCAAAAGCATTCTTATCATTCTGTGTGTAAAGGTCATTTTAGAAAAACTGAGCAGTAAATTTGCTCTTTTTCTCAGCTGATCTGATAGACCATACACACCACCGATTATAAAGTCAATATTTATCTTTCCCATAGAGTTGTCAATAAATCCCGCAAATTCTTCAGAAGTCATTTGCTTTCCATATTGATCAAGAGCAATTAGATAATTACTTTGCTTAAGATACTTGTCGATTATCTGCGCTTCTTTCTCCTTAACAATATCAATATTGTTTGAACTCGATAGCTTGACATCTGCTGTTTCAATTATCTCAAACTTGCAAAAGGGACCCAATCTCTTGGTGTATTCAGCTATTCCATTTGCTATAAATTTCTGTTTAGTTTTACCTGGACATATCACTCTTATATTCATTTATTCCTCTTTTTATAAGTTTAGCAGCTCTTACAAACTTGTCAAATTAAATATTATAAGCATACTTATTTGTCTATTTGTGGTGATGTAATCATCCCTCGAGTCGAAAGCTATCCAGCATTCTCAATTCTGAACCGAAGAAAAAATCTATGTCGTCCCTTCAGGACTCAATTCATTGATGTCCTTGTACATGGGGTACAAGACTCAGTCAAAGCCTGACACGGCCCTGGCTTAATACATGACGTCCCTTCGGGACTAAACACCAAATACGAAATCAGCCACGAATAACACCAATCTTCACAAATCAAACTCCGAACATCTAAACAAATAAACGCTTAAACATCTAAACATTTTTTAGCTGTATAATCAGTGTTTTCTGTGTTCAATTATTTATTATTGATCATTCATTTATCACATCCCCCACGATTGAAATCATGGGCTTTGAAGCGATATGTCCTTTCAGGACAAAGCTACATCTTTGCGTAAGCATGAACCTTGTTCAACCTATCGGTGGATGCTTACACTCCATCTATGTCCAGTCCTAAATAATTTGACTGTTTTCGTGTTATTCGTGCTTTTCGTGGTAAACTTCTCTGTTTGCAGATAAAGCTTAGCCTTTATGTCGCCCTTTCAGGGCTTTTTTTATTTTTTAACTATTACATGGAGGGCAAGCCTCCATGCTTAGTATATGCCACCCCTTCGGGGTTTTTATGGATCTAACATCTAACTCCTCCCTTCTGCCTTAAGGGTCTCCTTGAAAAATTGGCTTTTTTTCAAGGTGGCAAGTAAGGGTGACCTAATATGCAGGGATGGAATAAGCAGGAGTAATGCATTACAAGTACATTCTTTTGTATTTCATAGAAAATTGTTTGTATTAAAGTGCAAATTGAGTATAATTTGTTATAAAAGTAAGAAGAAATATGGAGATATTATGAAACATAGAAAATTTATACTTCTGGCATTGTTACTCTTTACAATAGCAAGTATTAATGCTACTAATGCTTTAATATGGAAGAAAGAGAATCCTACTGCGCATATTACAATTGAAGAAACAGGTCAAGTTGGAACTGCTGCTGATGCGATTAGTACTGTTTTAACTAGACTTGAAATTGATAATATCATCACAACTCAACTTGAAGGTGACCTTAGTCAATACGACTTTATTGTTGTTTCTATGGGCACTTTCTGCGAGTCCTGAGGACTCACACCTCCGGGAGTCGTGAACTCCTCAGAAGAAAATATTTTAATTAGTTATCTCAATCAAGGTGGAGCAATTTACTTTGAAGGAGTTAATCTTGGCTATGACCATAACGGCACAAACTTATGGAATTATACAGGTGTAGATTATCAAGGACAAGGAAATTTACACACAGGCATTGGTGATATTACTGGTGCTTCAGGAACATTCATGGGTGAGAAAGAGATAAACTATCAAGTTAACACTTATGCAGACATACATAATAACAGATTTGGCGCTGGTTTAGGAGAAATACTTTTCCGTTCTGGAGATAATCATGGAAGAGTAGTAGCTTATTCAAATGGCACTTATAGAATGATAACTTCTAGTTTAATATTTGGAGGATTCATAGATAATGGTGGCTTAAATACTAAGCTTAATGTTATGAAACTATACACTTCTTACCTGCTAAACAATCAACAAGCCGAGTTAAGCCTTAATTTAGAAGAAGTTGACTTTGGAGTTGTGAATCCAGGTCAAGAGACAACACAAACACTAGTTCTCCAAAATGTTGGTATGCAAGATTTAGAAATATCAAATTTATCTATTAGCAATTCCAATTTTAGCTTATCTTCCAATGAAAATATAGTTTTAGAATTTGGACACTCAGTAGAAATTGAAGTTAACTTCTCAGCAAATGAAGCTGGAGAATTTGAAGGTAATATTATGTTTGAGTCAAACGACCCCGACAATGCTAATATTACAATTCCTGTTTCTGTAAGTAACTTCACATTTCCCTCACTAGAATATCCAGAAGAATTGACCGCTGTTTCTAATAATGGAGATGGTGAGATTTCTTTTGAGCTTGATAACTCAGGCCAACAAGACCTTTCTTACTGGATTCAAGTACTTGATGCAAACAGACCTGACAACTATGGTTATGAATGGCAAGACAGCAACAACTCAGATTTAGAATTTGAGTGGGTGGATATTTCTACTTATGGTACAGATATTAGCTTTGATGGGACAGATGATTATGTTGATTTAGATCTACCTTTCCCATTCCCATTCTATGGTGAAATCAAAAATGAAGTTTCTATTTCTTCTAATGGTTATTTAACTTTCGGAACAGATGGTATCGACTATAGTAACGATGAGATTACTTCTCCTATAAATCCGAATGATTTAATAGCAGTATTCTGGGATGACTTAAATGGAACTATAGGCAATGCTTACTACTATTACAATCCAGAAGAAATATCGCTTACTATTCAGTACTCTGACTTTGCATTCTTCAATGCTACTGGAGATTTGAACTTCCAAGTTAAGTTAATGTATAACGGCGATATCTACTTCTATTATGACGAAATGGATGGTAACCTTTATAGCTCAACAATCGGTATAGAAAATGCCAATGCTACTGATGGACTAGAAG
This sequence comes from Cloacimonadales bacterium (SeqCode), assembly GCA_963678315.1. GTDB lineage: Bacteria > Cloacimonadota > Cloacimonadia > Cloacimonadales > JAFGVF01. The sequence continues at coordinate 492,304 of OY782781.1, forward strand.
TTGCCTATAATGAAAATTTCTTAGAAAGCTATATGGCAATTAAAGTATCCTACAATGTTGATTGGGTTATCTTAGATAATTGGCAAGGTTTGATTAGCCAAGATTCACCTGAGACCTTTAATCTTGAATTCCCAACAGAGACTTTAGAGTCTGGAGAATACAATGCTATTTTAAGAGTAAATACAAATGCTCCAGATAATATGATTGTTGATATTCCATTGAGTCTAATGGTAAATACAACATCTAATTCCAATACTGATACAAGTCCTGTATCTACTGTTCTAGGGCAAAACTATCCAAATCCTTTTAACCCTGAAACTAATATTTCTTTCAATCTAGCAAATGGAGGAGATATATCTTTAGCTGTTTATGATGTGAGAGGAAGAAAAGTAAAAGATCTTGTTTCAGGCTACATGGACGCTGGTAACCACACTCTCGTCTGGAATGGAACAAATAACCAAAATGAAGGAGTTTCTTCAGGAATCTACTTCTACAAAATTCGTAATGGGAAATATAGCAGAACTCGTAAAATGGTTCTGATGAAATAGTATCATATTAATGCATGATTGATGATGTATGATTAAGATTTAAGTGAAGGGTGTGAATATTCACACCCTTCAGACTTTTAGTTAAGTCAAAACTCTTTGTTTTTGATTTATTTTGTAAGCAAGGACTGTGACAGGCGAAGACTGTTGCTTACAATCCTGTTATAATTTCGTAAGCAGGGATGCTTACAATCCAGTTATATTTCGTAAGCAGGGACTGTGACAGGCGAAGACAGTTGCTTACAATCCGATTATTTCAATTTTACAATGTAGTTAAGCATCTTTTTCTCAGAACCTAAGATATCGTCACACATCCACTGTTCCACGATATCAAATCTAGTGTTAAGAAGATTAACTATTTGTCTGTGCTTATAATAGCTTGAAAAGATCCCCTTATCATCCTTACTTTCACCAGTTCCATCATATAAAGAGAAGAAAAAGACTCCTTTAACCTTAATCTTAGACAGGAAGAACTGTAAATCTTCAGAACTGAGATGTTGTAAAGCTAGGTTACAGAAAAGGTGTTCAATTTCATAATCATGTTGAAAAGAATTAACAAATTCAACATCAGAGAAGTCAATTAATGAGAAAGGACAAGCAAACCTAGTAGTAATCCATTCATAAAAACCAAGGACATTATCACTACCGTGAATATTTCGGCCCTGACCAAATATATAGGTAAGGTTATTCCCAGAGCCTGTACCAAGTTCTAGAATTTTAGATTGTCCTTCAACATAAGCTAAAAACTTTTCAACTGCTTCTTGGTGGTACTTATCGAAAGTTTCAGCTATATAGTCTACACAAATTTTATCATAAATTTCCATATTATTATTAAGATAATTATCCATTCTTTCTCCTAAAAATATCACTAAAGTTAAGAATTAGATTTAAGGTAATCCCAATTACAGCTGCTAAGCCAAGCCCTTTTAATGTAAAATTACCATAGGTAAATTCAGCGTTACCTAGTCCGATAACTAACATAGAGGCTGCAATTATAAGTATTTTAGGATTAGTAAAATCCACTTTAGCATCAATCATGTTCTTAATACCTATTGAAGAAATCATTCCAAAAAGTAAAATAGATATTCCACCAATCACAGGACCAGGAATAACTTTAATTAATTCTGTGAATTTAGGAATAAAAGCTAAGAAAATAGCAAAAGTAGCAGCAACCCTCATTATAATAGGATTCTTATTACCAGTAAGTGCGATTGCTCCAGTATTTTCACTATAAGTAGTAAGAACTGGTCCACCCATAGCTGATGAAATACATGATGCAACTCCATCGCCGAAAAGGGTTCTATGAACACCAGGATTCTTTAAGAAATCTTTTCCCACAACATTACCTATTGCTAGCACATCGCCAAAGTGTTCAACAATAGCAACAAAAGCAATTGGTACAGTGATAGACAAAGCACTTACAGAGAATTTTGGTGTTGTGAATTGAGGCAAGCCATACCAGCTAGCTTCTATAACTTTTGAGAAATCAATAATTCCCAAGATAGCTGAAATTGCAAAGCCAAAAATCAATGAGATAAGCACAGGTAGCATTGATAAGAACTTTAAACCAATCTTCTCAAAGTAGATCTTTACAAATACTGATACTGCAAAAGTAGAAAGAGCTAGAAGCCAACAGCCATTAGTTCCTATTTGAGCAGTTAGTGTTTGAGAATTTGCTCCATTAGCATTAGATATTGCTACAGGAGCAAGTATCAAACCAATCAGAACAATCATGGGACCTGTTACCCAAGCTGGAAGTATTTTATGTAAAACATCTATACTAATATACTTCAAGAGCAATGAGACAAGCATAAACATTACACCAACCCCAAAGATTCCACCTAAGGCATAAGCTTGGCCACTAGAAGCTGAAATCGAAGTTATTGCTGCAATAAAAGCAAATGATGAACCTAGATATATAGGCACAATACCCTTGGTTAGGATATGGAAAATCAAAGTTCCTATTCCTGTAGCTAGCAGGGTTATTCCTACATCTAATCCTGTCAGGATTGGTACTAATACAGTAGCTCCGAACATCACAAAGGTATGTTGAAGCCCCATTATAACATTACGGCTATTTAAGTCTTTCATGTTTACTCCTATATTTAACTCATTGTTTTTGAACTTCTACTGCCCCACAAGAGTATAAAATTAGATTGTTAATAAGCCCTAGTGTGTCAAATAAAAAATGGGAGTTTGTATTAATTGCTTAGACAAACAACATTTATAAACGCTGTTAATATTAAACTCAAACTTGAAATTTATTGACAATGGTATATTAATTGCATAATTTTACAAATAACTTATATTATAATGAATAGAAAAGAAAAATAGATACTTAGAGATGGGAGAGTATATGATAAAAATAGGTAGAAGCTTTATCTTTATATCGATGATGATATTATTGGTTAGCACTCTTTTTGGCGATGAAGTAACAAATCTTAATTATTCACAAGATGGCAACAAAGGTTTAATCCAAGTAACTTATAATATCCCTAAAGGGGAGCATCAAAGCTATGTGGTAGAAGATGAATTTACTAATTTCTTTATTGAAGAACCATTTGATTACAAGAATAAAGGTGTTGAATTTGAAGCAACTATATATCCTAATATAGAAGGCAAGAAAAAAGGTGATATTGTTGAATATCATGATTCTGTAACACTTACAAAGTCATTCACAATCACTGATGATACAATCAAAGAAGTAAAAATCGAGTATGGTTATAACTTCTGCTATGATGGAGGAGCTTGTCAGAGACCTATTATCCAGAGTTCTACTCTAGAAATTGAACCTTTTGAACTTGCACCAGAAGAAAAGAAGTTAACTTCACTTGAATATAGTCAAGAAGGTAATAAAGGGTTAATCTCTGTAAAATATACAATCCCTAAAGGGGAACACCAATCTTATGAAGTTGGAGATGAATTTGCTAACTTCTTTATTGAAGAACCATTTGAATACAAGAATGAAGGTGTTGAGTTTGAAGCTACTCTTTATCCGATGACAGAGGATTCTAAAGCTGGAGAAATAGTTGAATACCACGACCAAGTAACTTTAACAAAAGCATTTAAGATTACCGATGCTTCAGTCAAAGAAGTAAAAATTGAATATGGCTATAACTACTGTTTTGATGGTGGTGCTTGCCAAAGACCTATTATAGAAGAAGGGACTATAGAAATCCTTCCTGTTGATTCTGTTGCAGTAGCAAATTCAGCAAAAGAAGCAGCAGATTCTTCAAAAGTATTATACTTCTTGTTATTGGCATTTCTAGGTGGACTTATTCTTAACATTATGCCTTGTGTATTACCTGTTCTATCAATCAAAGCAATGAGTTTGGTAAATCAAGCTCACAACGATAAAAAGCACATTTTAATGAGCTCTTTAGCCTATACCTTTGGAATAGTTCTTTCATTTATAATTTTAGCAAGCGTTGTTGTAGGTATTAAATCTACAGGCGACAGCTTAAGTTGGGGATTCCAGTTCCAAAATCCTTGGTTCGTATTCTCACTACTTATATTAATCTGGGTATTCACTCTTTCATTATATGAAGTCTTCCAAATCAGAGTTCCTGGTATGAACATGGCAACTCAAGCATCTACAAAAGGCGGACATTGGGGTTCTTTCCTAAGCGGTATCTTCGCAGTTCTACTTGCAACTCCATGCACAGCTCCATTGCTAGCACCTGCTATCGGCTTTGCTTTCCAACAACCTCCATTCGTAATATTCTCATCATTCATTATGATTGGTCTTGGATTAGCTTTCCCATTTATTCTATTAGGAATATTCCCTAAAGCAATTAAGTTCATTCCAAAACCTGGAAACTGGATGATTACATTCAAAGAATTCATGGGCTTCTTGCTCTTTGGTACTGCAATCTATCTTCTAAGAACCATGTACTTCCTACTTGATGGTGGTGCTTTCATGAATATAATCTGGTTCCTTCTTGTGCTAAGTATTGGCTGTTGGATATACGGTAAATTCGCTGATCCTTCAAGTTCACCAAGAAAGCAATGGCTCTGGACTATCATAGCTCTTATCTTAATCTTTGGCTCTGGTCATTTCTTAATTGATTTCACACAAGACGGTCAAGCTGAAGTTAAAGGTATAGAAAAAGGCTGGGAGACATTTACTGAAGAAAAACTAAATGAATATAGGAACAATGATGAAGCAGTATTTATTGACTTCGGTGCTGAATGGTGCCTAACCTGTAAAACTAATGAGACTACTGTGCTTCATACAGAAAAGATTATGAAAGTATTTGAAGATAATAATGTTAAATTGCTCTTTGGAGATAATACAAGAAAGAATGAATTAGTCGAGAAATGGCTTGCTAAATATGAAAGAGCTGGTGTTCCTTTATATTTATACTTTGCTCCTGGCTCTGATGAAGCTGTTGTTCTTCCAGAAGTTATCACCAATAGTAATGTAACTGAATTGTTTGAATAAAGGATGGATTTATGATTAAAAAACTTTTAGTAATTGGATTAGTACTTATCTTAGCCCTCACAATTGTAAGTTGTGATAGATTTGATAAGCCTGTATCCGAAGATAACCAAGAACTTGAAACAGAGATTACTGAAGATTTCCAAGTCTTCATTGACCTAGCAAGTGTTACTAATTCTACGAATATCGATGAATTAATGGTCTTTTTTACTGATGATTACCTTAACAATGGAGAGACAAAACAATCTATTCAGCAAAGAATCGAATCAATGTTTACTGCTTATAATAATGCATATATTACAGTGAGTCTCTTAGAAGTTAATGGAGTAAACATAAAATGGTCTTTATCTGCTTTTGACGCTAATCAAGATGTCTTTGATTCTATGGAATTCTATGATGTAATGCATGAAGTTAACGGTATGTACCTTCTTTATGGTAACCAACAACAAGCTCCTAACGATGAGAAGATGCCATTATTAGCTGAGATATTTACTGCTACATGGTGTGGAACTTGTCCAGAAGTTGAAGCAGCTATTCATGATTACCAAATTAACAACCCAAGTAACTTCTTCTACTTAGAATACCATAATCAAGATGGACTTACAGAAGACATGGAGTTCTTTAGTTCTTTCTATGGTTTAACAACCACTCCAAATGCTATCATTCAAGGAAAAGATATTCTATCAAGTGATCAAATTGATGCTATCCCTACTATTCTTGATTCTTATAAAGATACAGAAGCTTCTTTCAAGTTAAATAACTTCACTCAAATAGATGACCCTACTAACTTTGTAGCGACTGTAGAAATTGAAGCTCTTGGTGATGAATTACCTACTGCTGAGAATCTAAAGCTTAGATGGGCTTTCTACGAAGAAACTTCTTCTACAAACAACTATGCTGGTCAACCTTGTAGACATGTTGTGCTAACAGAAGGTTTCCTAGATGTTACTGCTGCTCAACTATCAGGAGAAAGCGTTAATTTGAATCTTAGTTACCCTAGAAGCAATGAAACTGATCTAGGTATTGCTATCTGGTTACAACAATGTGGTGAGAGTTATGATGATACATCTATGGTTTATACCTGGACTAAACTAGAATTAGGAGAATAAAATGAAATTTAGAAATATATTATTAGTTGTTTTGATTGTTACATTCACTATTGGATTAAGTGCTGAAAAGAAGTTTACTAACTTCAAGTTAGAAGATGCTAAGGGAAAGGTTTATAAACTTAATGACATTACAGATCAGAAGATTACTATTGTTGATTTCTGGCGTTCTGATTGTGACCCATGCAAGAAAGGTCTTCCTCATTTAGATGAACTTTCTTCTGAATACGATAGCTTAAGAGTTGTTGCAATCAGCACAGATAATCCTAGATCTAAAAGAAAAGCATTAGCCTTTATCAAGTCTCAAAAGTTTGAATTCTTAACCTTATATGATTTAGATGGTAAAGTTCACGGTAAAATGAAATACCCTACAGTTCCTTATACTTACTTACTTGATAACCAAGGAAACATCTTGTTTGAGTTTGATTCTTCTCAACCAGGAGCTTTAGAGACTCTTAAGAGTGAACTAAACAAATATCTCACACCTCTTCATCATGATGATGAAAACATGCCAGAAGACTAGTATTAGGAATGCTTATGAAGAAAATAATATTTGTTCTATTACTTATTACAGCCTTTGGGCTCAGTGCTCAAGACCTCTACATTTCTGGTTCTAATACTGCTGAGTATATCTACAAGTCAGCTGATGATTCTCTCAAGAACTACTTCGAAGATGAACTTAATCTTACCCTTGACTATAACAAGATATCATTGGGCTTAACATTTAATGCTTATCTTCCTAAATATGATGAGAATGCACCAATAGAGAATCTTAACTCCGATGATATTGAATATGAATGGGAAGAACGTTATGTTAACTATTCAGGAGATAATATAGAATTTAGAGCTGGTACCATTGAAGATTACTTCGGTTCAGGCATGACATTCAGAGCTTATGAAGATGAAGACCTTGACCATGATAACAGACTTGAAGGTTTCATGGGCTACTTTGCTAATGATTACTTCAAAACTAAAGCTATTTATGGTGTAACAGAGAGTAAAAACTATGCTGATAAGAATGATGCTTTTTATGGACTAGAAGCTTCTAGCAACTATGATTTCATTACCTTGGGTGGAAAAGCTCTCGGAGTAAGAGAACAAGTTCTTGCTGACTATTACAGTAACCGTAAAGTTTACGGTTCTGAACTTACCCTAGCTTTCGATGCTCTTGATTTCTATGTAGAATATGCTTACTCTGACTTAGAGAACATAAACAAATCAGAATATGGTCATGGACTTTACACTAACACTTCTTTATATGTTGGCGACTTCACTTTCACTGGTGGCTACAAATACTTCAAAGATTTTGATTATAGATTCATTGACCTACCTACCTTAAACCATGCTGACGAGCCTCTTGATGATTACCAAGCTATTGGTTCTGATGAAGAAGGTTTCTTAGGTGAGATTAGCTGGAATAATTCATTCGGCGACCTCATGGCTTCTTATGCTGAAGCATGGTCAAGTGACTTTGATTACAAACTCTCTAATGGATATGGCGAGCTCCAAAAGGAGTTTGGAGAGAATATCTTCACCTTCGAATACGAACACTTTGAAAGAAAGCATAAATCAATAAACACTTGGAGTAAAGAATTAACCCCTGCTATTGTTGCAGATATTCCTGTTACTAACAACTTCAAGCTTCACTTGAAAACTGAGTATGAAATGATAGAAGAAGTACACGGTTCTGAAGAAACTGAACATATTGAACCTTTGCTTCAAACTGATTTCTTATTTAACAACTTTGGAATCTCTATTATTACTGAAGTTCAAATGGAAGACTTATCTGATACAGATAATGCAGATTTCTGGCTTGGTGGAGAAGTTAAAGCTTCTATTATGGATAATACTGATTTACTTATCTTTGCGGGTAAGCAAAAAGGTGGTTCTGTATGTAGAAACGGTACCTGTAAAGAAGTTAAGCCTTTCGAAGGTATAAAGTTCGAAATAACTACTAAGTTTTAAGGAGAATAGATTATGAAAAAGATGTTATTAATTGTATTTACGTCCTTAGCATTATCACTATCAGCTGTTATTGAGGTTCATATTCCTTTTGAACATGATATGGTTGGTGATGGTGCTACAAACCCTTATATTTCACCGGAGTTCGAGATTGAGAACACTGGTGATGCTATGGAATATTCATTTGATATTGAGTATGACACTGCACCTGATGGCTGGTTCATGACTTGGTGTAACTTTAATATTGAAGGTATTGGTGATGGTTGTCATCATCATTCTATGGTCTGGACAGAAACAATCCCAAGTGGAACTTTCCAAGCTGATTTCCAAGTTAATGGTCTTGATGGAACAGAAGGAATGGTTGAGTTTGACTTTATCATTTCTGGTGGAGACTTAGCTGAACCTTTAGTTCTTCCTTTCTCTTTCAGAACTACTAACTTTGTTAGTAATGATAACCAATTAACTCTTCCTCTTCTTGCTAATGTATCTAACTATCCTAATCCTTTCAACCCAGAAACTACTATTAGTTTCGATGTAACTGAAAGAGGGAATGTTAGTGTAGATATTTTTAATTTACGAGGACAGTTAGTTAAGAATATCTTCTCTGGAGAAAGAAATATTGGCAGATCTAAATTTGTATGGAATGGTTTAGACAACAACAATAAAGCTGTTGCAAGCGGTGTTTATTACCTAACAGCTAAAAGTAAAAACAACACTATTAGAAAGAAGATGTTATTATTAAAATAGTTTAATTTAATTATAAGGCTAGAGGTGGTCTTTCTATCTCTAGCTATTTTTATTGGTTATTTCCAACAGTTAGATATTTCGAGGTTTATTATGGAATGGTACAATGCAAAACAAGTAGATGATTATACAGATAAATATTTAAAGAATCAATTTATGCAAGAACAATATATAGATATGTCCTGGGTGGTTAATCTCATGATTGTTTGGGAAGTAATCTATGTTCTTTTATTCTTTTGCTTCTCTTCACTGATAGTTAGAAATTGGCTTTTTGGAATCAATATTTTCCTTCTTGGAGCTGGTCGTTACTCTCTTAAATTCAGCATGGAATACACCCTCAGAGATATACCTTTCTGGATATTTGTTGTTATTCTTGTTGGCCTTTCAAGTCTTTTATTTGGTCTATTTACTCCTTTCAAATATTTAGTTGCAGTCATGCAAATTCTCTTTTTTGCTCCTTTAATTTCTTTAAAAAGGTACAACTAGATAAAAACATTAATTGACACCACAAGGGAATATTTAAAACTTATGAAAAGATTTAGTTGTGGTGAATATGAAAGAGTTTAACGCCTTAGATAAGTTTTTAGAACAGACAGCTTTTAGAGCTAATATAGCTGTTCAGAAAGTTGAAAATAGTAGAAGAGCTACTTGGCAAGAGATACCTTCAGAACTACATACAAATGTCGTGAATTCTCTTAATGACATTGGTATTCAGAAGCTCTACAAGCACCAAGCACAGGCAATTAATGCCCTTCTTAAAGGCCATAATACTGTTATCACTACAGGGGTTGCTTCCGGGAAAAGCTTATGCTATCAATCTGTTATTCTCAACTCATTAGCTTATAATTCAGAAAACACAGCCCTTTGCCTTTATCCGACTAAAGCTCTTACCCAGGACCAAAGAAAATCATTCTTTAGCATCCTTGAAATATTTAATAGCAAGACTAATAAAGACCACTCAATTGCTATCTATGATGGGGATACCTCTGCTTCTCAACGGCAAAAGATTCGCAATAAGGCTAATATCGTGTTGACTAATCCAGACATGCTTCATGTTGGGATACTTCCTAATCATCCAGCCTGGAACAAATTCTTTACTTGCTTAAAATACATTGTAATTGATGAAGTTCATATCTATCGTGGAATATTCGGTTCCCACTTCACCAATGTTCTAAGACGTTTAAAAAGAATATGCAGACACTACGGTTCTAATCCCACATTGATACTCACTTCTGCTACTGTTGGTAACACTAAAGAATTCATTTCTAGTCTTATAGAATCACTCTTCAGGACCATTGAGACAGACTACTCTCCCCAAGGCAATAGACATTTTCTTATCTATAATCCTCCTCTTGTAAATGAAGAATTAGGAATAAGAAGATCAGCCTTAAAGGAAACTACTAAAATCGCTAAGTTTTTTACTAAAGAAAATTATCAGTCTATAGTCTTTTCTCGTTCAAGAAGAGGGGTTGAACTAATTCTCACAGGCTTACAGAATCGAGGTGATTCAACTATCCTAGCAGGTTATAGAAGTGGCTATCTTAAGGAAGAAAGAAGAGATATTGAACATAGATTGAAATCAGGCCATTTGAATACTGTTGTTGCCACTAATGCCCTTGAGTTAGGCATTGATATTGGCGATTTAGATGTCGTTATCATCAATGGTTATCCTGGTTCTATTGCCTCAACTAAACAACAAGCAGGAAGAGCAGGAAGGACTGGCAACGATTCTCTTGTTGTCATGATTGCAAATTCTGATTTAATTAATCAATACTTGGTCAGAAATCCCGACTATCTTTTCTCCAACAATCCTGAACAAGCTCTTCTTGACCCTAACAATGTCCAAATCCTGTTAAATCATTTAAAATGTGCTTTAGCAGAATTAGCTTTTGAGCAAGGAGAACAATTCGGACTCGATAACGATAATACTGTCTTTGAGCTTCTTGATTACTTAATCTCCAAAGGAATTGCTGTTAAGAAAGGCAATAAAATACTTTGGAATAGTCAGACTAGACCTCCTAGAGATATTTCCCTCAGAACTGTAAATAGCTCTTCTTTTACTCTCTTGCACGAACGCTCAAGCATTGGCACTGTTGATAATTCAAGTGCTTACTGGTTTGCTCATCCTAAAGCTGTTTATATCCACAATGGATTACCTTTTTTTGTTAAAGACTTTGATATTGAAAGAAAGGAGATTCGTTTAGAAAAACATATCGATGATTATTATACTGAACCAATAATTCAAACCTCATTTAAACTTCAAAAAGAACTGCAAACTCATAAATACAGCTATGGTAAGAGCCTCTTCTCTATCTTAACTGTTCACACTCAAGTTACAGGATTCAAGAAGTTAAGATGGGATAGCAGAGAGATTCTAAGTTATGAAGAGCTTGAACAACCTGAATCTGTTCTTAACACTAAAGGTGTAGTATTTACCTTTACTTCTGAAATTCAAGACTTTATTGAAAGTGGAAGTAATTCTCATGAATCTAATAAGTATGGCAAAGAATGGAATAATATTAAGCAGACTGTTAGAGAAAGGGATAAGAATATATGTCAGAACTGTGGTAAGATTGCTACAAGTATCAACCTAGATGTTCATCATATAAAGCCATTCAAAAGCTTTGATGACCCTAAAGAAGCAAATCAACTAGAAAACCTTATTACCCTATGCAAACAATGCCATAGCCAAGCTGAATCAAGCGTTAAAACCCAATCTACTATGGCTGGTTTAACTTATCTGATTAGAAATCTACTACCCTTCAAACTTATGTGCTCATCTGGTGATATTCAAGTTGTCTTTACCCAAGAAATGGAAGAGACAGATAAAGCTCCAACTATTGTAATATACGATTCTTTCCCTGGAGGTGTCGGACTTAGTAGAAAAGTTGCATCTTCTATGACTAGCTTGCTAGAAGTCTGTTTCGAGAATGTTTCTAATTGCGAATGTGACGATGGTTGTCCTTCTTGTGTTGGTCCTATTGCTGAATCTGGTATTGGTTCCAAAGAAAGTGTTATTGAACTACTCAAAAAAGTCCTCAGGGGGATTTAATGTCTGAATTAGATTTCTTTTTAGAAGAAGAAAAAGATGTTTCACAAGCTAAGGAAACTAATAAAGACATAGATAAGTTTATTAGTGGTGAATTTATTGAGAAGGATGGGCTAAAAGTCTTCATTCATAGTGAAACAATGCCCTTAGAAAGTGGTAATATTCTCAGAGGAGCTATACCCAAAATCCCCAATTGGTTATACAGTTATAGCAGGATTTATACTGATGCAGAAGTAAGAGAAGTTATCTTCCTAGATACTGAAACTACTGGACTTGACCGTGGTGCTTCTACTTTCGCCTTTTTAACAGGAGTCTGCTATTTTAGAGATAATAATTGGCACTTAAAGCAATATTTTATCCAAGATATTACCCATGAACCCCTACTAATAGAACTTCTCGAAAAGTTACTTACAGATTTTAAGATTCTTGTCAGTTACAATGGCAAAAGTTATGATGTACCCTTACTTGATAATAGATTCAAATACAATAAATGTGAATACTCTATAAGGTCCCTAGAATGCTTAGATTTGATGCATCTATCACGAAGATTTTGGAAACATTCACTGCATGGTTGTAAGCTTCAAGATGTTGAAAATCTTATACTTGACTTTGTCAGAGACTATTCAAATGATATACCCGGTGAATTAATCCCTAAAACATACTTTGATTATGTTGCCTCTGGCAATGCTGAAGATATAGCCCATGTTTTCTACCACAATGAAATTGACCTTTTTTCAATGACAGGTATTCTAAGAATTTGTAACAATCTTGAAGTAGATAGTTTAGAATACTACCAAAAATATAGGATAGATTCCTATGCCATAGCTAAACTACTCTTTGAATTACAGTACGATACTGATGGATTTAAGGCTATAAAGATTGCCTATAATGACAATCCTAAAAGAGAAGATATTGCTTTACTAATGGCTAATAACCTTAAAAAATATGATGATTTCGAGGAAGCTGTTCAAGTTCTTAAAGGAGTTTCTAACTTCTCCATAAAAGCTAATATTGAGCTCGCTAAAGTCTATGAGCATAAGATTAAGAATCTTGAAAGAGCATTGGATAGTTCTCAGAAAGCTTATATCCTTGTACACGAAGAAACTGACTTCGATTTCAAATTAATTAAAGATCTTGAGAAAAGAATTACGAGACTTCAAAAGAAAGTGAAAAAGTAGCTAAACTCAAATCATTATAAGGTCACCCTTACTTGCCCCCTTGAAAAAAAGCCATTTTTTCAAGGTGTTAATAGAATTATAAAGTGGTACAGTAATGGAAGTATAAAATGGTACACTCCTCAAAATACAAATTTTGAGGATAACCATGATAGAGGAAAGCATGTATCACAAGATAAAATCGTGTCAGAATTTAAACTTAAGTGTAAGAGAAACAGCTAGGCAATTAGCTATATCACCAACGACAGTGCAGAAGTTCAGAAAGATGTCGTTAAAAGATTATACAGAATATAAGAGCAATATCTTTAGACGAAACAGTATTTTAGAGTCTTATAAAGAGTTGTTAAGCCTTTGGATTAAGGAATATCCACGAATACGCACAACCAAACTTCATCGTAAATTCCAAAAGAAATACCCCGATATAGTTATATCAGAGCGAGCATTTTCGAATTACATAAATAAACTCAAAGAAGCAATAAAGCCTCGTTGTAGACGTTATTTTACCCCTGTAACGTATGAACCAGGAGTACAGATACAAGTAGATCCGGGAGAACAAAAAGTATTACTCACAACAGGTGAAAAGATAAAAGTTTATTTTGTAGCCTTTAAAATCTCATACTCAAGAATGGTGTATGCTCATTTCCAATTAAGACCATATAATACTAATGATTTTATACAAGCTCATGAAGCCTGTTTTAATTATTTTAGATGCTTACCAAAGCAATTAGTTTATGACCAAACAAAGTTAGTTGTAATAAGAGAAAAATATAGGGAAGTATGGTTAAATAAACTATTTGAACAGTTCCTAAACAAACACAATTTAAACTATTATATATGCGAAGGTTATGACCCTCAAACTAAAGGACTTGTGGAACGCCATGTAAGAGAAGTAAAAGAAGATTTTCTTTATGGAGATAAGTTTTCAGGGTTAAGTGAGATAGAAATGCGTTCAAAAGATTGGTTTGAAATGGTAAATAATAGAGAGCATAGCACAACTTTAGAAATTCCGACAGAAGTATTTAAAGCTGAAAAGGATTTAATGAGAACTTATATACCAAACAATAGAGTATTGAGAAAAGTAGATAAACAAGGAATAATATCTTGGAAAGGTAATAAATATTCAGTTCCTTATATTTATCAAAAAAAAGAAGTTTTAGTAGAAGAATTAAATAGCAAACTTTTGATAATAGATAGCTTAACACTAGCACAAGTAGCTAGTCATTCTGTAAAATATGGAAAGTCAAAGCCGACTATAAATCAAGCACATTATATTGATTATTCAGAAAAATTAGAAACTCTAAAGGATGACGTTTTAGAACTTCTGAAAGGATATCAAAATTATGACGTTTTTGTGACCAGGATTTTAAAAGAAAACACAAGTCACCCACGAGAACAATTAAGAGCAATAAGACGGCTATATAATGAATATAACCGTCTTGACTGGAATTTTGTAATTAATCAATCTTTAGCATTTTCACAACTACGCGCAAGCAAAGTTGAAAATGTTCTTGAAGCTCTCACAAAGCAATTAAAGATAAATGATTATATACAAAACAACCAAAGTAATAATAACACAAGTAGTTCAAAACTAGCAAGAGATTTATCAGATTATGATAGGATGGTAAAAAAATGATGGAACAATTAAAGAAAGATTTATTCAGGATAAGGTGTCGACATATACTCAATAACATTGAATCATATTTACAGCATGGAAGAGAGAAAGAACTCTCTAATCAGCAGTTTTTATCGTATATTATCAGAAATGAAGTTAATAGCAGAAATCAAACAGCTATTAAGCTAAAAATAAAAAGGTCAAATTTCCCTTCAGTAAAGACATTTGAAGAGTTTGATTATAAATATCAACACAGTGTAACTAAAAGGATGGTCAATGAGTGGTTGGATTTTGATTGGATAGATAACAGAGAAAATAAGATATTTATGGGACCTCCTGGAGTTGGTAAAACGCATATAGCATTAGCTTTGGGATATGAAGCAATACAAAAGGGATATAATGTAAAATTTTACACATTTAATGATTTACTAGATGATATGTTAATAGCATCCAATGAGAAAAGCCTGAAAGAGTTTATTAAGAAACTATGTAAAAATGAATTAATAATTATTGATGAAATCGGCTATTTACCAATAAAGGAAATATCTTCAAGTATGTTCTTTAAACTAGTTAGCGAACTATATGAATTTAGATCTATTGTTATAACATCAAACAAACTATTTCAAGAGTGGGGATCTGCTTTTGGAGATAATGTTATTACTTCAGCAATATTAGATAGACTTCTACACCATGCACAGCTAATCACGATGGATGGTGATAGCTATAGAATGAAAGGTAAAATTTAACTTATTTTTTTAACCAAAGTGTAACAGTTTATACTTCCAAAAGTGTAACATTTTAAACTTCTCTTGACATTCAAGGAGGGGCATTGGCACATAGGCTGTTAGAAGTTAGGACATACTGGGAACGCACAGCTGCTAGCTGGCTAATACTGGGAGCGCCATGCCTCCGAGCTGGCTAAACACACTGGGAACGCCAGCCTCCGCGCTGGCTTCACTTAGAACATAGTTATAAGTGAATTTGTAGAGACGTACGAATATTTGTTTAAATTAAATAAGATGGAAGAGAATTGAGCTCCATTTTATCACCCATGGTTAAAACCATGGGCTCTTTATTGATTTACCCTTACAGGGTATAAATACCTTTATGTCCCTTGGGCTAAACCAGAAGTGGTGCCATTTAAGCCAGGACCATGACAAGCTTTAACTGTGTCTTGTAGCCCATATAAAAACTCCTATTCAACCTACTTGCGTAGGTTTAGCCATCAGGGATGATGGCCTTCTGACTTTACTGGATACCCTGGAAGGGCAACATAAAACAAGAAAAAGGTCTTAAAGATTTCTCTTCAAGACCTTTACTTTTATATATCTAGGCTCTTATTTTTTCTCAAGAGCTTCTTTAATTGTTGTTTTATCTCCACGTTTAGAGAATTTAGCTTTCACTGAATCTTCAAATGAATAGAGAACTGGTACTAAGAATAGAGTAAGAACTGTTGCAAAACCAAGTCCGAAAGCAATCGCTACAGCCATAGGCTTCCAGTCAGCAGTTGCTACAGAATCAGACAGAATCATCGGCATGAATCCAGCTATAGTAGTAACGGTAGTCATGATGATTGGTCTTAGACGGATAGCTCCAGCATTTATAAGAGAATTCCATCTATCTCTACCAGCTTCACGTTCTTTATTGATGAAGTCCACTAGAACAAGTGAGTCATTAACAACCACACCAGCCAGAGCAAGGACGGCAATCATGGTCATCATTGAGAAAGATAAGCCAGTAACAAATAGACCTAAAGTAACACCGATAAATGCAAATGGTAAAGCACTCATAACAATAAGAGGTTTGACATAAGATTTAAACTGTGTTGCCAGAATAGTGAATATCATTAATACAGCAACAATAAAGGCAAGACCTAGTTTACTGTATGTTTCACTTTGTTGCTTTTCAATTCCACCGTATTCAAGTTTATAACCTGGGTACTTTTCTTCAAAGTCAGATAGCACACCTTCTGTATTCTTAACTTTAGAACCTTTAAGTTGGCTAATAACTTGACCAGGAACTTGCTTGATTTTCTCACCATCTTTTTCATAGTATCCGCACTGAGCAGTTACAGTATATTTTCTTTCTAAATCATAGTGTTCAATCTTTGAGTAACCTTGTTGGATATCAAATTTAGCTAAATCTTTTAAAGGAACTAAAGAACCTGATCTAGTTCTAATTTTAAGGTTTTCTAAATCAGAGAAAGAAGATAACTGTGATTCATCAGATTTAACTATAATGTCATATTCTTCAAGTCCAGAACCTCTAAATTTAGAGATTGTTGAGCCATACAAGGCTGTCGCAACAGTTGAAGTAATATTGGCTTCAGTCAAACCATACATATAAAGAGCTTCAGTGTTTGGTATAATTCTTATTTCTGATTTACCATTATCTTGAGAAGATTCAATTTCTTCAAGGCCTGGTATTACTTCTAATTCAGATATAAGATATTCGCTAATTTTATCTAGAGTAGCAATGTCATCGCCATAAACTCTAAGCTCAATATCGTATTCTGAACGAGGACCGCCACGACTAGCTTCTTTTAGTTTGTAGAGTTTAATACCCTTAACTTTATCAAGCTCTCTAATTACGCTTTTCTTAATATCTTGATAATCATTTTGTAGTTGGTCAGCATCAATCAAATCAATAGAAACTTCAGCATAGTTAGATGCTGTTTCAGTTCTATGACTTTCTCTATACATACCTATATTTGAAACAATAGATTCTATATCAATCTTCTGGTCAATACCCATTATAGCTTCTTCAAGATTAGTAACTACTACATTTGTTTTATCCAAAGAAGAACCAACCTCTGTTTCAAGAATGACTTTAAGGGTCTTAGGTGTTGATTTAGGGAAGAACTCAAAACCAACTGCACCTGAAGCAAGCATTGCCCCTGAACCAATCAGTCCCATTATCAAGACAAGAAGTGAGATAAATCTATGTTTCAAAACCCAGGTAATACTTGCACGATATCTTTTAGTTAAATATGAATGGAGCTTATGCTCTTTTTCTTCATGAATCTTAGCAGTACCGAATTCAGCAACGTGGGAAGGTAATAGTAATAAACATTCAATAAGAGAAGCTGTAAGAGCTAGGATAACCACAATAGTGAAGTTTCCTAAGAACTTACTCATCATACCTTCCATCCATAAAAGAGGAAGGAAAGCAGAGATAGTTGTCGCAACAGCAGCAATAACTGGCCACATAATCTCTTGAGTACCCTTGATAGCTGCTTCATACTTAGAATAACCCATTTCTGCATATCTATGAATGTTTTCTAGCACAATAATAGCATCATCAACAATCATACCCAGAACTAGAATAAGTCCGAAAAGACTAAGATTATTGAGGGTAACATCGAAGTAATCCATGAATATTATAGTTAATAAGAAACTAAAAGGGATACCCCAAGCAGCATAGAAAGCATTCTTCCAGCCTAGGAATATCAAGAGAACTATAAAGACAAGCACAATACCCATTATAGCATTAGAACTTAGTGTATTGATGCTGTTTTCAACTCTGATAGAACCATCATTTCTAACTTCTGCTGAGATACCAGGAATGTTATTCTCATACTTTTCACAGAGTTCTCTAATGTCAGCAACAACATCAATAATGTTACCGTCTTCTTTCTTATAAACAGATATATTAGCCCCGGTTACACCATTGTATTTACCAATAGTCTCTCGTTCTTCAAGAGTATCTAGCACAGTTGCTATGTCTTTTAGTCTAATTGCAGCACCATTACTGTTCATCTTGATTATTTGGTCTTCTATATCCTTTACTGTTTCATACTCAGCCATAGTTCTAACAAGGTACTGAGATGAACCAACATCAAGTTCACCACCAGGTGTATTAGAGTTTGTTGAAGCAACAACACCCATAATATCATTATAAGTGAGGTTATACTCGTTCATTCTATCATTGTTGACTTCTATCCAGAATTCACGGTCTTGAATACCAGAAGTTTCATATTTAGAGATATGGTCAATCTTGAGGAGTTCATCTTCGAAGTCTTCTACAATATCGCGCATAATGTTAGGGTCTTTATCACCAGAAATAATTACAGCACAGATATCATTAATTTCTCTCATGTTGATTTCAATAATGTTAGGATCATTAGCATTTTCTGGTAAGTCTTTAACTTTATCAACTTCAGCGTTGATATCATTCCAAGCTCTTTCCATATTAGCGTTAGATTCCATCTGAACAAAGATATTCGCTACGCCTTCTTGTGAAGTAGAAGAGATATAATCAATATCATCCATATCTTGAATCTCTTCTTCTATCTTGTTAACAACATTTCTTTCCATCTCTTCTGGAGAAACTCCACGGTAAGTGATGGTAATGTTAAATGCCCCCATATCTATAGCAGGCATCTCCTCCTTAGGAATTGTGTACATTGTATAGAATCCACCAACATATACTAAAATCATTAGCATATTGATTAGAATAGGATTCTTTACAGAAAATTTAGCTAGTGACATCTATAACTCCTAAGAATTGCTTTTAACTATTACTTGTTGGCCATCAGAAAGTTTACCCATGCTATCAGCAACTATTTTATCACCAGGATTAAGTCCACTTGTGATTATAACAAAGTCATTAATCATTTCACCAAGTGTAACTTGTTGCTCATAAACTTTATCTCCCTTAACTACATAAACATAGTTTTGGTCATAACGCTGTTCTACTTTATCAAACTTGATAGCTACTTTATCATCTGAAGTCTTTTTGTTTATCTCTAAGTTGATAATCATACCAGAAAGCATTCTTCCTGGATTCTTAAACTTGATTTCTATTGGGTATAATGAATCGCCTATTTTAGCACTTCTACCTATTCTCTCAACCTTACCAACAGTAGGAATAGTATTACCATTACATGAGATATTAACATCATCGCCAACATCTACAAAATGTACATAGTTCTGTCCAATACCTGTTCTAACAATGATTGTTTGGTCGTCTACAATAGAACAAACAACAGAATTAGCATTGATATTCTCGCCTACTTTGATAGGTAAATAACTTATATAACCAGAAGCAGGAGCTTTTAGAACAGCTCTGTTAAACATGCGTTCAGCTTGTTCATATTGAGCTTGTGCTCCTTTATATGATGCTAAAGCACCTTGATAAGCGTTCTTACTAAGAAGAAGAGCTTGCTCTGAAATAGATTGTTGTTTAAATAATAAAGAATCTGCAGAAAGCTGCATTTTCTTGGTAACTAAGCTTGTTTCTGAAGCCAATAAACTTGCTTCAGCTTGTTTCATTGTATATTCATATTGGTCAGATTCAATTCTTCCAATCTCTTCACCTTTCTTAACATAATCACCTAAATGCTTGTTCAGAGAAATCAATCTACCACTAATATCAGCAAGCATATCTATATCAAGAATTCCCTCTGCTTTACCAGATAATGTGATAGTTCTTGTCATTTGCTTTGTTTCTACATCAGCTACAATAACTGTAGAAAGGTTCTTTTTATTGTTTGCTGATTCACCTGACTCTTTATTATTCTTTTTTGAACATCCGCTTACTAACAATACAATTATTGCTAACAAAAGTATTAATCTATTTTTATTCATTATTCCCCCTTAATCTCTGCTTTTAAAATTCTATTAAATTCTTGATCACTATCAATTCCAAGTAGTTGCTTTAGAGAAGACTTCATCTTCAAGTAAGTATATTTAGAAGAAACATAAGTTTCATGAGCATTAGCTAAGTCAATCTCTATATCTAGCATATCTTCTACTGAGAAGGTATTATTCCAAAGTTTTGCTTCAAACTTATCAAACAAGGCTGTATTTAGTTCATAGCTCTTCTCAGCTACTGTTAACCTAGCCACAGAAGCATAGTAACTGTTTAATATTGTAAGTAAAGAAGTTTGAAGATTATCACTTAATATTTGTCTGTTAAGTGTACTTTCATTAAGACTTTCTCTTTGAGCATTCATGTCATGATACTTGTTTGCCAAAGGGAAGATAGCCAAAGATGCTGTTAAGGATAGAGTTCCTGAATCATCAAAACTACTACTAGCTTCAGTTGCTGACCAGCTTTTGTTGTAAGCTAGATTTAAAGTTGGTAAGAAAGACATCTTTTTCATATTAAGTGAAAAGTTACTTATCTGTAGAGAATGATGGTTCTGTCTTAATTGAGAATTGTTTCGTTCAGCATAAGTCCAGAGATTGTTGAAAATACTGTTCTTGCTAATGTCGTTCAAAGAAGATATTTCTTCAAGAGGTTCATCGAAAGAATCTTCAGTAATATCTACAAGTTCAAAGTCTTCTTCTATATTAAGATGATCTTTGAGATTCTTATATGCTTGAACAGATTTAGAATCTTGGTCTATTAAAGCAAGTTTCTTATTGTTAACATCTAATTCAAGTCTTAACATATCTTCTTTAGAAATAAGTCCTTGTTTAAATTTAACTTGCCCAGTAGATAAATGCTTCTGAGAAATCTTCAAGCTTCTCTCAGCAATAGATAAATACTTGGTGGCTTCTAAAGCATCATAGTATAGGCTTTCAAGCTCTACAGTCAGATCAATAATTGTCTGACGTTTGTTTTCTAACTGCATAAGATAGCTTTCATTCTGAATCTTATTATTGTAATATTTACTTCCTCCAGCTAGTATAGTCTGAGATATAGATAATCCATATTGAGTGGAATATCCACCAATCATTTGTTGGTCCTCGTCAAACCTAGAGTGGCTTGCTGTAACATTTGCTGTTGGTAGAAAGCTAAACAATGAGCTTAGCTTGTTAGACTTAGCCTGTTCGATTTGGGCTAAACTAACTTTATAGTCTAAATTCTTTTCTAGTAAAATCTCTTTAGCTGACTCTAGCGATAATTCTTTTGCTTGAGTAATACTAACAAGAGCTACTAAACACATTATTAGAGCTAATGTTTTCTTCATATTGTCCCCTTTATAGTGATTCAGTATATATGATATTTCATTACTTGTAAATATCAATTGACTTTTGCCCAACGGTTACTTTTTAACCTTGAACGGTTAATTCTTGTAAGAATGCAGTTCTTTTTTACCGATATTATCATGATTAGTTATGTCTTGTTTCAGATAATTCACAAAGACCTCAAATCAAAATTAATTTGACATCTATTCAATATAATATTATAATGAATGAAACAAGAATAATGGAGATACAATGACTAGAATATACATGGTGGTTACCCTTCTATTTTGCTTTTACACTGGGATATTTGCTATAGAAGTAGGCCAAGTAAGCAATACAGATAAGGAAAGAAGCCTTCCCCAGGAAGAAGATAACAATCCCTTCAAACAGAATGAATTCATTAAGCAATATGGCGATTTAGAAGTTGTAACAATTAAAGTTCTTGGCTTAAGAAGAACATCAGAAAAGACTTTCTTACGCTGGTTTGACCTTAAAGCAAAGCAAACAGTCTCCAACTATAATCTTGAACAGCTATTTAAAGATATAGATGATAAAAATTTATTCTCCATGCAAAAGTCAGTAGACTTTTATGAAAGAGATTCTAAGGCATATATGGTTGTACAAGTCGATGAAAAGTGGTCATTGATTCCAGTTCCATTTTATTCTACTGATGGAGATAAAAGCCTTTATGGTGGAGCATTACTTGATTCTAATCTATTTGGACAAGGCAATACTTTGTTAGCAGCCTTAGCTGTAGGATCTTCTTCAATTACAACTTTTGGTATGTATTCAATGAAGAACATTCTTGATAAAAAGTATAATTTCCAACTATTATTCAGCTATAGAAACAACGATATAGAAATGTCTGATATAGATGAAGAATTTTATTTAAAGAATAGAGCTCTTTTTGCTACATCAAGAGTTATATTTACTCGAAACTTATTAAACAAACAGCTCAAGATTGGACCTCGGTTAGGCTTCAATTATGGTAGTATAGATGAAGATTGGGATGATTCAATCAATAATAGCAGAGACCACACTTTAGGCGCGGCTGGTTTCAGCATAGAATATGATAATACCGAAAGAGATTTTGTTTTTAATGTAGGCTCTAAAGTTACATTAACGAGTGAATATTACCATTCTTTCAAAGATTATGAAGATGATTTCGTTAAGCAAGATTTCAAAGCATCTTATTCTACAATGCTGATAGAGAACATAAACCTTAGCTTCCACACTCAAGGTGGGCTCTTTGATAAAGCTGATTTAGTAGAAGATGAATTGGGTGGTCATTTTGGTGCTAAATCATTACCTTCTGGTAATATTTATGCTGATAATTGGGTAGATGGAGCTATAGTATTTGAAATTCCTGTTTGGAAAAAGGGTAAATTCCATCCAACTATTTCAGCCTTTTATGAGGGTGGATATTACGACTATGAAGGTGGTGTTGAAGAATATATTTCATTCAATCAGAAATACCATGGTATTGGTGGTGAATTCAGAGTATATTTCGATAAAGTTGCATTACCTGCTCTTGGCTTTTCATACGCCTACAACTTTACTTCAAAGAGTGGTCATTTGAACTTCTCAATCGGAATGGGTGGAAATTAATCAACATTAAGATATATAAAGGTTGGAGTAGATATGGATAAAATTCTTATAATTGATGACAACAAAGATCTTCACTTAGTGCTTGAAGCTTTATTAAAAAAGTACAATAATATATCTATAGACCATGCCTATAATGGAATGGAAGGCTATCTTATGCTAGAAAAAGTTAAGCCTTCATTAGTGATTTTAGACAATCAAATGCCAGTAATGTCTGGTTTTGAGTTACTTAACAAGTTAAATCAAGAGAATAAAACTTACACCATAATTATGCTCACTGCTTTTGGAAGAATTGAAGATGCTGTCGAAGCTATCAAACTAGGAGCTTTAGATTATATCACTAAACCTTTTGATGAAGACAAGTTTTTCTTAACTGTTAGTAAAGCTCTAAAGATTGGTTCATTAAAGAAGTCTAAGAAGATTTCAAGAGCTATCATGGGTAATTCCAACACCTTTGATAATGCTCTAATTGGAAAGTCTCCACTCTTTCGCCAAGTAATCGAGAATGCAAAACTTGTCGCTACAACTGATATTGATGTCCTTATTAAGGGTAGTAATGGAACAGGCAAAGAGGAAATAGCAAAGTTGATTCACTATTCCAGTGATAGAGCAGATAAGCCATTTGTTACTATTGATTGTGGTGCTATCCCCGAAAGCCTTATTGAGTCAGAACTGTTTGGTTCAACTAAAGGCTCATATACTGGTGCCATTGAAGACAGAGCTGGCTACTTTGAGCAAGCTAATACCGGGACAGTCTTTCTGGATGAAATTGGTAATTTACCATTCAAAGCCCAAGCTTCACTCTTAAGAGCTCTTCAAACAAGAAAGATTAAAAGAGTTGGAAGCCCTGACTCCATCGATATTGATGTTAGAATTATCTGTGCTACCAATGCAAAGCTCCTTGATTGTATTGCTGACGAGACTTTTAAGGAAGACTTATTCCATAGAATCAATGGCTTTGATATTACTTTACCAGACTTAAAAGATAGAAAAGAAGATATACCTGCCTTAGTTAATCATTTTATCACTCAATTCAATGCTAAGCTAAATAGAAATGTTCAGATTATCTCCCCTGAATCAATGGAAATGCTGACTAATTATGAGTGGCCAGGTAACATTAGAGAGCTAATAAATTGCTTACAAAAAGCTGTTCTTCTTAGTAAGGGGACTACTCTTTCAGATAAAACCATTACCCTAGTTTCTAACCCTGACTTTGATAGCATGAAGAGGGAAAACACAATAGTTCAGGATATTCTTGATAAACCAATTGATATGAAAGAGAAACTTCAACTCTTTGAAGAGCTTATTATTAAGGATGCAGTTGATAAGAATAAAGGTAACAAGTCTAATGCTGCAAAATTCCTGAATATTTCTAGGAAGAAACTCTATGAAAGACTTAAGAACTTCACTTTCAAGAAGTAATAAATTATAAAACTATAAAGAGAGTTTACACAAAAATAATCCCTTCGTGGGATAATTTACCCCTCTGGGGTATCCTGCAAAGTCGGAACACCGCCATCCCTGATGGCCAAACCTACGAAAGTAGGTTGTGCATAATATATAAATATATGTTTAACATATATTTATATATAAGAGCCAGCACAGAGGCTGGTAATCCCAGTACTCCTAACTCCTAACAATTTATGTCGCCCTTTCAGGGCTATTGTTAATTTTTTAACTATTACATGGAGGGCAAGCCTCCATGCTTAGTATATGCCACCCTTTCAGGGTTTAACCCAAATAAAGCACTAGGACTTAAAAAATCGCACTATATTATTTTCGTCAAACCTAATGCTTTATCTGGGTTTAACTGCCTCATTGCCCTTGGGTATCCTGCATAAAAAGGCAATTTAATGCAGCAGGCAAGTAAGCATGGAGTTACTGAGCTTTTAGAGAGGTTTGGCAAACGCCTCAATAGCAAGCTAAACCATGACAGGCGAAGACTGTAGCTTGCAAGCTAATTATAGCTTTAGTCGCTACTTTATCTGCATCTTCTCAAGCTCTTCATTAGGAATTAACACTTGAGATATTCCTTGACTATATGGACCTACTTGATAAGGAGCAAAGCTAAGAAGTAAGCCAGATTTTGTATAATTCCAATTTTTGAAAGTATTCTTGTAATGGCTAGAATCCGTTGTCCAAAATTCCTTTGCCATTTTTTTATGCTCATTGGCACAATATTTTTCTATTTTTTTATAATCGATATTGGGATAATAATGTTCTATTTCAACATTCTGGAAAGTGTTTAGGTCAATATTAAAGGTCTTAAAGAAGGTATTTGCATGTGCTCCACCGGTATATTCATCATAACGTAATTTCAATGATAAGATATCTTGTGATTGATAAACAATATCATAAGACCAGTTTTGAAAAAAGCCACGTTCATGGTCATATTTGTAACATAATTCTATAAAATCTAACATTAGAGGATGGCTATAATCAGTTAGTATTTTTCTAATCTTATCATTATCAGGTTCACTCATCAAGGGAAATTCGGGAAAAGAAATTTTCACTGTATCAAAGTCATTTATTCTGATTAAGTCGTTTTTTTGAATTACCTTTTTAGGAACTCTTGCTTGTTGAATGTTTTGAGAAAAAGCGTAATTTGTTGTAACTAGTAAACCTATTAGCAACATAATTTTTAATTTATTCATGCTTAATTACCTCTATAATTATATTTAACCTAGATAATGCACTAGGTTTAAGTTTAATAAAATATGCTGGATATCTTTTGTCAATAAACATGATTTAACAACAAGCTAATTAATTAAGAGATAAAAAAATAACAACGTTAATATTCAATAGGTTATTGACAAATATTAGACTATAGAATTTTATGAAAAGAAAAAACATTTGAGGTAAACTAATGAGTAAAATACTAATTGATGGTAATACTCTTACACTAGAAAATGTGTGGGATATTGCTTGTAATAATGTAGAAATAGAGCTTACTAAAGAAAGTAAAGAAAAAGTAGTAAAATGTCGTGAATATGTAGATAGAATTATTGATGAAGGTAGAATTGTTTATGGTTTAACTACTGGTTTTGGTAAATTCTCAACTATCACTATTGCTCAAGAAGATATTGCTGAATTACAAGAAAACTTAATTTTAAGTCATGCTACTGGTGTTGGAGAATTTTTCTCAATTGAAGAAACTAGAGCAATCATGTTACTTAGAATTTGTGTTCTTGCAAAAGGACATTCAGGTATCAGATTATCAACTTTAGAAGCTCTTATTGAGATGCTTAACAAAGGTGTTCATCCATGTATTCCTGAAAAAGGTTCAGTTGGTGCAAGCGGCGATTTAGCTCCTCTTTCTCACCTTGCTTTAGTTCTTCTTGGAAAAGGCGAAGCTATCTACCAAGGTGTTAAAATGACAGGTGCTGAAGCTATGGAAAAAGCTAACATTCTTCCTGTTAAATTAGCAGCAAAAGAAGGTCTTGCTCTTAACAATGGTACACAAGTAATGACAGGTGTTGGTGCTTTAGCTCTTATCCGTGCTGAAAAGCTTTGCCAAACTGCTGATATTGCTCATACTGCTTCTCTTGATGCTTTCTTAGGGACTTGCAAAGCCTTTAACCAATTAGTACATAGTGTTAGACCTCACCAAGGACAATTAGATTCTGCTACAAACATCAGAAACTTAATTGAAGGAAGTGAATTAAGAGAATCACACACTAACTGCGAAAATGTTCAAGATCCATATAGTATGCGTTGTGGTGCTCAGGTTCATGGTGCTGTTAGAGAAACATTGAGATACGTTAGATCAATCCTTGATGTTGAAATCAACTCAGCTACTGATAATCCGTTAATTTTCCCAGAACAAGACGAAGTAATCTCTGGTGGTAACTTCCATGGTGAGCCTGTTGCTATTGCTATGGACGCACTTGGAATGGCTATTGCTGAAATCGCTAACATCTCTGAGAGAAGAATGGAACAATTATTCAACCCAGCACAATCTCGTGGACTTAATGCTTTCTTAGCTCCAAGACCAGGTATAGACTCTGGATTCATGATAGCACAACTTACAGCTGCATCTTTAGTGTCAGAAAACAAAGTTCTTGCTCACCCAGCTTCAGTTGACTCAATTCCAACTTCAGCACTTCAAGAAGACCATGTTTCTATGGGTACAATCGGTGCAGTTAAAGCTAGAAATATAATAGATAATGTTGAACATGTTTTGGCAATAGAATTGATGGCTTCTTGCCAAGCTCTCGATGATAGAAAGATTCCTAGCTCAAAAGCTATTGAAGCTGTGAAAGCTAATATCAGAACATTTGTTGACTATATCGACAAAGATAGAATAATATTCCCTGATATGAGAAATATGAAAGACTTTGTTCATAACTTTAAAGCTCTTGATATTGTTTCTGAATTCGTTGACATGAAATAGAAATTAATCTAAAATATATTAATAAGAGCCTTGAGTTATTCTCTTGGCTCTTTTCTTTTATAACAATTCTCCCAAATATGCAATAAACTTTATGGAATAACACATATTCTTGTTATATTCTTCAATAAAGCCTAATGGAAAGGATTGAAATAGATATAACTTGACGTAATTCCATATATTTATAGTATGAGAAGTTGGTAGATTGATTCTAAAGGAGAATGCTTTGCTAAATAAGTTAGATAGAGTTGAAGATATAAAAAAACTAAAAATAGAAGACTTGAAATCTCTCGCAGAAGAGGTGAGAGAAAGAATTATTGAGGTTACAGGTAATAATGGTGGTCATGTTGCGCCTAGTTTAGGAGCTACAGATGTTGCTATTGCCTTACTTAAAGTATTTGATCCTTTGAATGATTCAATAGTTTGGGATGTTGGACATCAATCTTATGCCTACAAGATATTGACAGGTAGAAATAAAGAATTTGATACATTGAGACAATATCACGGTATAAGTGGATTCAATAACATCTCAGAAAGCAAGTACGATGCTTTTGGGGTTGGTCACAGCTCTACTTCTATATCAGCAGCACTCGGTATAGCTTGTGCAAAGCAAATAAAGAATGAGCAAGGCCACAGTATTGCTATCATTGGAGATGGTGCTTTAACAGGTGGCATGTCTTTCGAAGCCTTAAACCATGCTGGTCATCTTTCTAAAGATAAACTATTAGTCATTCTAAATGATAATAATATGTCTATATCTAAGAATGTTGGAGCTTTGCAGCACTATTTAACAAACATGCTTGTATCTCGTTCTTACAATAAGCTAAAGAAACAAGTATGGGACTTATCTCAATCATTCCCTAAAAGATTCAGGGTTAGATTTATCAGGTCAGCTCAGAAAATGGAAGAAAGTATGATTAATATACTTGTTCCAAACATCATCTTTGAAGACTTTGGCTTTAAATATGTAGGTCCTGTTGATGGACATGACTTGCCACGCATGATAAGAGTTCTAAATAAAGTTAAATACAATATGGTTGGGCCTGTTTTACTTCATGTAGTAACCAAAAAAGGTAAGGGCTTCCCAATAGCAGAAGATAACTCAAGCAAGTTCCATGGTTTAGGACCATATAATGTTCAATCTGGAGAAGCTAAAGGTGTTAAGAAAAAAAGCTGGTCAAAGAGTTTTGGTCAGAAACTATGCTGTTTAGCTAAAAGCAATAAGAAGATTGTAGCAATCACAGCTGCTATGGCGGATGGAACAGGTTTAGCAGACTTCGAAAAGAAATATCCTAAACGCTTCTTTGATGTAGGAATTGCCGAGCAACATGCAGTAACTTTCGCTGGTGGACTTGCTACCAAGGGTATAAAAGCTTTCTTCGCTGTATATTCTACATTCATTCAAAGAGGTTATGACCAAATTATTCATGACATAGCTTTACAAAAACTTCCTGTTGTAATCTGTCTTGATAGAGCAGGACTAGTAGGAGAAGATGGAGCAACTCACCATGGTGCTTTTGATATATCATTCCTACAACCAATTCCTAACCTCATTATACTTGCCCCAGGATATGAAAAAGAGTTTCATCAAATGATAGAATTTGCATCAACATATCAAGATGGTCCTATAGTTATCAGATATCCACGAGGAAGTATTGATGTTGAAGAACGCAGTCTTCCTGATTTTGAGCTAGGTAAAGCAACTGTAATACAAGAAGGTAAAAAGATAGCTCTTCTATCTACAGGTCATGCTTTAAGCTTAGCAGAATCTGTAGCAACAGAGCTTGCTGACAAGCATAGAGTTCAAGCAAAAATAATCCACTTTGGAACAGTTAAACCTTTTGATTATGCTTCTTTAGACTCTTTAAAGAAGTTTGATAAGATAATTACTTTAGAGCATAATACTGTTAAGGGTGGCTTTGGACAGATAGTTACTTCCCATTTTGCTGACACTAAGAACAAAGTAATTAATATCGGTTACCCAGACAAATTTGTCACTCATGGGAATGTTGAAAAACTATATGAAGAGATAGGTTTAACAACTTCTCAGATAATAAATAAAATATTAGAAAAATAGTTCTTATTATAAGAAATGAAATAAATTAGGAGCAATAATGCAAATAACTGGAAAACAAAAAGCATACTTAAAGAAATTAATTCATGCTAAAAAACCTGTAGTAATGATTGGTGGAAATGGCGTCTCAGAAGGGGTTATCAAGCTTGTCAATGAAGAATTAGACATGAAAGAATTGATTAAAATTAAGTTTGTAGAATATAAAGAAATGAAGAAGGAACTTTTCCCTCAAATAGCTGATCAAGTTGGAGCTGTAGCTGTAGATTTAATAGGCAATGTTGGCATATTATACCGTGAGCAAGCAGACCCTGAAAAAAGAAAAATTAAACTTCCTTAGTTAGAAAATATGTATCATGACGACACTATAACAGCACTTGCTACCCCTGTGGGAGTGGGTGCTTTACATATAATTAGGGTTAGTGGTAAAGACGCAATAGAGCAAGTTGCTAAGATATTTAAACCAAGTAAAAAGCTTCTTAAAACAGCAGGAAACAGTGTAATTTACGGTAAGATAGTATCGCAAGGTAAGCTTCTTGATGAAGTAGTATGTACTGTCTTCCGAGCTCCTCATAGCTTCACGGGTGAAGATTCTGTTGAGATTTCCTGTCATGGCTCTATGTTTGTTGCAGATTCTATTCTATCTGCTTTACAAGAGAATATTAGACTAGCTAATCCTGGTGAGTTTACCTTAAGAGCTTATCTTAATGGCAAAATGGACTTAACCCAAGCCGAAGCTGTTAATGATGTGATTCAATCAAAAACTAAGATGTCTCAAAGCCTTGCTTTAAATCAACTTGAAGGTTCTCTCTATGCAAGGATTTCTAAGCTAATTGCTATTCTAACCCAAGCAAGAGTTCAAGTTGAACTTGAGATTGACTTCTTGGATGATGATGTTCCTGAAATAGATCTAACAAAACTAAGAAGTGATATTGAAGATTTAAAAGCTGAATTAGAAGGCTTAGTAGTTTCTGGTCAACAGGGTAGAATAATCCGAGAAGGACTAAAAGTCTCTCTTATTGGCAAACCTAATGTAGGAAAATCAAGCATCTTTAATAAGCTTTTAGAAACTGAAAGGGCTATCGTTACGCCCATACCGGGCACTACTAGAGATTTCTTGGAAGAAGAACTATCGCTTGATGGCTATCTAGTAAGATTCTATGATACTGCTGGGATTAGAGCAACTGCTGATACTGTTGAAAAGATGGGGATTAGTCGCTCACTTGAAGTGATTCAGAACAGTGATTATATTCTTTACGTCACAGATGGAAGCGATTCTCAAGAAGAATATGCAGACTTTGTTTCTGGCATCGAAGCAGATAAGCTAATCAAAGTTATAAATAAGACAGACCTGCTTTCTCAAGAAGAAGTAACTAAATATAGTGATTATATACCTTCTTCAGCAATGACAGAAGCAGGTATTGAACAGTTAAAGCATGAACTTCTTAAAAAGATTAAGCTATCAGACAATGAACTATCTTCAGGCTTGCTTACTAATTCTAGACAGGTAAATGCTGTAAAGAAATGCATTGAATCACTTGAGCAGGCTATCGGGTCTATAGATAACTTCATGGGCTATGAATTCACTGCTTTCGATTTAAAAGAAGCTTCAGCATACCTAGAAGAAGTGGTAGGACAGATAACCGATGATGACTTGCTTAACAACATCTTTAGTAACTTCTGTATAGGTAAGTAAAAAATAATAAGGAGAGTTAATATGGAACTTTTTGGTAAGGTAATAATTATTTTGGTATTGTTGTATTTTGTAGTTAAATATTTAATTGTTCTCGCTAGCGATAAAATGGAAGTACAAGCAGGTGTTAATCTTGATAATCAAATGGATAACCTAATAAAGAAAGTTCTAGATTCATATGACATAGAAATACAAGATAGTATTTCTAAATATTTACCCCATCTAGCCTTGAAAAAGAAGCAATTGATATATATAGATGATTATGGAGATAAAGATGAGCGTGATTGGGAAAAAGAGCTTGAGCGCTTTATTGATAAGAAACTATATGTCAAAAATAAGGTCCTGATTGAACTTGATGATCTGTTCACGGCAGACACTTATGCTTTGACTCAGTTTCAAAAGAGATTTGCTGGAACACCAATAGATTACTTTGATTCTATAGTTAAAATTGAACTTAAATATAGGATAGAAATTGCTTTGTTAGATTTTGAAGACACTCAAGATAACTATTTTGATGTAGATGATTCAGATCCAATATCGTATGAGAATTCGATTGCAGAAGTTTTTGAACAGCATGGTTGGGAAGCAAGGGTAACCAAAGCATCTGGAGATCAAGGTGCTGATGTAATAGCAAAATATGATGGTTTTAAAATGATTATTCAATGCAAGTTATACTCCTCCCCTGTAAGTAATAAAGCAGTACAAGAAGTTTATTCAGCTCTCAACTATTACAATGGGGATAAAGCAGTAGTTATAACAAATTCTACTTTTACAAAATCCGCAAAACAATTAGCTGAATCAAATGATGTACTTTTAATTCATCATTCCCAGCTAGACGATTTATTGACCATATAAGTTAAATAAAGAAAAATAAATAAAGGATATAAATGGAAAACTTAAGAATAGGTATAATTGGTAATATTGGCGTAGGGAAATCAACTTTAGTAACAGCAGCGAAACAGGAACCATACAAAGATAAGCTTTTATGCTTATTCCCAGAAGATAAGTGTGATGCAGATGTACACACATTTGATGAAGAGTTTAATCCTATGGTTCTTGATGAATTCTATAAAGATCCTGTTAGAAATGCTTTTATGGCTCAGATAGAATTCTTTAATGGTCGCTTAGAAAGACAAAAAAGAATTGATAATTCTAGAGGTATTATTCTAGAAGATAGAACTCTAGCAGAAGATTATCATATCTTCGGAAAAGCACAAAGAATTCTTGGTAATATGACAGAAGCAGAGTTCCAAGCCTACCAAAGAACATACCATTTAATGACTGAAAGCTTTAGGGAACCTGATATAATCGTTTATTTAAGAGCAGATGTAGAAACACTTCTAGACAGAATAGCTAAAAGAGGAAGGGAATCTGAAAAACTTATTCCTAAGGAGTATTTAGCACAGTTAAATTCTCTCTATGAAGAGTACATATCTAATCATGTGAAATGCCCAGTGCTTATCATAGAAACCAATGATATGGACCAAGATAAGTTCGTTGAAATGGCTATCAACCAAATGGCTGAGCATATCAAAACGCTTTCATTAAGAGTTACTACTCCTGGTATTCGTAAATGGGTTAAGCTTCCTGAAACTCAAGCAACCTTGCAAGCAATTGAGATTGAAAAGAAACTAGAAACATTCTTAAAAGAAAACCCTAAACTAATTACTATTGCTGGTAATGTAGGACTAGGTAAATCTACTATTACAGCTATTATGGAGAGAAGCTTAAATATCACTGGTTTATATGAGAAGCCAGAAGAGAACCCTCTACTTGAACAGTTCTTAGGCAATAAAAAGAAGTATTGCTATGACCTTCAACTACACTTTCTTAAAATGAGAGCTCAACAAAGAAGACAAGGTAAAAGCGGTATAGGAAGCTATGTAAAAGATAGATCTATTCCAGAAGATTTACTAGTTTTCTGTTATCAATTCAATCAAGATGGGCTTCTTACTAATGATGAACTTGACCGACTTACTACAGAGTTTCACAAATACAACAACGAATTACCAAGTGCAGACTTGATGATTGTTTTGAAGGGAACACCTAACCAAGCTTGGCAAAGAATACAACAGCGTGGTAGAGAAATGGAAGTCGAAGGGGGCTGGAGTCAAGCAGACATCACCAACCTTAATCGTTGGTACGAGAACTATGCTGAAAATGTAATCAAGTACGGCTTTCATAAAGGACCAATCTTAGTGATTGATGTAGGAATGATTGACCTACTTAATAGGGTACATGTTGGCTATATATTTGAGAAGATTTATGAACTTCTAAGTGGGAAGAAATAGGATAAAAATCTAACCACGAAAGGCACGATAGATTAATTGATATGAAGTTTTTTAAGTTTAGAATAATTTCGTGTTCTTTAGTGCCTTTCGTGGTAAAATAATATAATAACTTAAATGAAAAAGCCATCATTACGATGGCTTTTTATTTATCTATAATCTAATATTATTTCTTGTTAAAACTCTTCAACTATTCTTTCTGCTTCTTTTAGAGCTTGAGCTATTTTGGAAACATCTTTTCCGCCAGCCATAGCAGAATCAGGTCTTCCTCCACCTTTACCACCGACTATTTCAGCTATTTTACCAACGATTTTACCTGCATGGAATTGCTTAGTTAAGTCTTTGGTTACAACAGTTAAGACAGACACCTTACCATTAACTTCTGCTAATAAAATACCAATACCTGAACCAAGTTTATCTTTTAACTGGTCTCCTATCGTACGCATTTCATTAGGGTTAGCAATCTCTATTTGTCCGATTACAACTTTTACGTCACGGATTACTTTTGCTGTATTAAGAAGTTCAGTAAGTGCTCCGGAAGCTTGTTGTGCTTTCATGCTTTCAAGTTCTTTTTGAAGGTCTTTATTTTCTTGGATAAGCTTTTCAACTTTATCGGTTAAGTTCTTTTCATTAGCATTAATTAGTTCTGCAATGTTAGCAATTTTCTCTTCTTTATTACGAAGAAGTTCAAGAACTTTAGCTCCGGTAATAGCTTCAATTCTTCTAATGCCAGAAGCAGATGAAGACTCGCTTAATATTTTGAAAGAACCAATCTGACCAGTAGAAGCAACATGAGTACCTCCACATAATTCCATTGAGAAGTCTGCAACAGTAACAACTCTTACGCTATCACCATATTTCTCTCCGAAGAGAGCAGTTGCGCCTTCTTCCCTAGCTTGATCTAGACTCTTAACCTCAGTATTAACATTGCTATTCTTGAGGATTTCAGCATTTACTATGTCTTCAACTTGCTCAATCTCTTGCTTAGACAAGCCATTGAAATGAGTAAAATCAAACCTTAGTCCATCAGGACTTACCATAGAACCTTTTTGTTGAACATGGCTACCAAGAACTTGTCGTAAAGCACTATGAATAAGATGAGTTGCTGTATGGTGTGCAGCTGTCATTCTGCGAGAACTTTCTCTTACACCAGCTGTAACTTCTTTCCCTTCTATCTCACCTCTTTGAAGCTTACCTATATGAACCCACATGCCATTAACTTTCTTTGTATCAAAGACTGCTATTTCAAAAGTATCATTCTTGATTATCCCTTTATCCCCTACCTGTCCACCTGATTCAGCATAGAAAGGTGTTTTATCCAAAACTAACTTCACAATCTGCTTTTCATCCATGCTGTAACGAAGAATATTTGCTTTAGTTTCTAAAGTTGTATAACCAATAAATTCTGTATCTATTGAATCATCTAGGATAGTCCAACCTGTTTCATCTATATCAAGTTTAAACTTAGAAGAAGACCTTGCTCTCTCTTTTTGAGCTTCCATTTCTGAGTTAAAGCCATCCATATCGACTTTCAGTCCTCTTTCTTCTGCAAGAATTGAAGTTAAATCTACTGGGAATCCAAAAGTATCGTATAATAGGAAAGCTGAAGCACCAGGGATAGTGTCACCCTCTAAAGTCTTACATATCTCACTGAATTTATCTAAACCAGTATCTAATGTTTGGTTAAATCTTTCTTCTTCTGACTTGATTACCATTACTATATAGTCACGTTTCTCTTTTAATTCAAGGTAGTGTTGTCCCATTACTTCGATAACAGTATCAACTAGTTTATATAAGAATGGATCTTTCAAATCAATCAATCTACCAAATCTAGCAGCCCTTCTGAGAATTCTTCTTAGAACATATCCCCTACCTTCATTTGAAGGCATTCCACCATCTGCTAAAGCAAAGGTTAAACAACGAATATGGTCTGCAATTACTCTATGAGATACAGAAGATTTTGCTTGGTATTCATGACCTGAAAGCTCTGATATCTTGTCTATAATTGGCATGAATAAATCAGTATGATAGTTAGAATCCTTACCCTGAAGTAATTGGCAGATTCTCTCAAAACCTGAACCTGTATCAACATGCTTCATCTTCAATGGTGTAAGGCTTCTATCTTCATTTCGGAAGTATTGCATGAAAACAAGATTCCAAATTTCCATATAGCGATGACAATCTCCATTAACCTCACAATTATGGTCCCCTTCAACTCCACAGAAGTCTGTTCCTCTATCATAATGAAGCTCAGAACATGGACCGCAAGGACCTGTCTCACCCATTTCCCAGAAGTTATCTTTATCGCCATGATAGGAGATATGAGAAGGATCTATATCTGTACATTCTTTCCAGAGATTAAATGCTTCCTCATCTGTGTGATGAACTGTTGCATAAAGCTTTGACTTATCCATTTTCCATACTTCTGTGATTAATTCCCATGCCCAAGTAATTGCTTCTTTCTTGTAGTAATCACCAAATGACCAGTTCCCTAGCATTTCAAAGAAAGTATGATGATAGCCATCTTTACCCACTTCGTCAAGGTCATTATGTTTACCCCCAGCACGAATACACTTCTGTGAATTCACTGCTCTGCTAGCTTTTGCATCTTCTAATCCTAAAAAGATTGATTTAAACTGGTTCATTCCTGCATTAATAAACAAAAGTGTTGGGTCATCTTGTGGAATCACAGGTGATGACTTTATAAATGTATGTTGTTTCTTTAAAAAGAAATCTATAAACTGTTGTCTTATTTCACTGCTATTAAGCATACTAATCTCCATAAGTAATTAATTTTCTACATGATTAGCATAACTTAAAAGTCCTTTCAGGTGTCAAGGGAAAAGTAGTAAGAATATATAGTCTAAATGATGTCTATATGGTTGAGATTATCAGAAAAGTCAATATCAATCCACTTTAAGATTGATAAATTTCTAATTGTTATAACTAGAGATTCAATTTTTTGTGGGTTATTCCATCTTTTTTTCCAATCCAACATGTAATCTAATATATCTAAATCAGAAATCCTTTTTTTGTCTTTTTTGAGTGTTTCAATAGTGTAGAAAATTGTTGTTACTTCTTCAGCTTGGGCAGTACTTTTAATTCTTTTAAATAAATCAGTAGTTTTCTGAATTTTGCTATTATATTTTGCAATAATGCCAAGATACTTATTTCTAAAATCAGTATAGTCTTTAGTTACTTTAATATTTATCATAGTTCCTAATTTTTCTTCAACTATTAATCCGTTGTTTGAAAGGAATCTAATTAACTCATGTAAATCCTCTGAAAATGGTCCATAGGAAGCTTGTTTAAAATTCAAGTTTGTTGGAATACCTATTTTAGTAATTACATAAGCCAGTTTCTGAAAAATAGTTCTTCCAACCTTGAGACATAACTTATCTGACTGAAGTATATAAAGACATTCTAAAATAATCGTATGATTAGGATTAAAAATACTATTTTTGCTTAAATTTTTATCTTCTAAAAAAGTTTCCTCTGTCTGTAGATAATCAGCTTCAAGAAGCTTCTTTGGGGTACCAAAAGGAGCGTATAGCTCAACATCTAAGTCTAGATTTCTCAGTTTTTTATATAAGAGCCGTCCTACATCCTTCCAATCTAAACCACCATTGCCACAACCTAATGGTGGAATCGCAATTGAAGAAATCCCCCATTCCTTATAATGTTCAATAAGAAAATCAATTCCATCATTAATGAATGAGAGTTGAGACATTGACCTCCAATGCTCTTTAGTTGGAAAATTTAGTATTGCTTGCTTTTTAAATATACTAACACTTTCATAAAGATAAGGTTTGCCAATTTGAACTTGTCCTTTTTTACACTTATCAAAATAATCACTAGCCATATCAGGGTACTTATCTTTAAAAATCTTCGCAAGACCTTTTCCCATTACTCCAACGCAATTAATTGGATTAACAATTACAGTTTTCTCGGTTTTGAAGATATCACCAATTTTTACATTAATCATCATTCCTCTAGTAAAAATATTTCTTTATTAACTATTAATTCTTTGTCAAAGCCAATGGCTTGTAATCTATATTTATCTTCTTTGGATTTCACATAAGCCCCAATAACATATTCATACGGAATACTATCTGGAACCAATATCTCAGCACATTTTTTGGACTTCTTTTCAAAATACCTTTGTTTAATCGGGTCTCTCCAGTCCTTACAATAGATAATCGGAAAATCTAAATTTTCTACTTCCTGCTTATGATAGATTCTTGCCCAATCACTTGCAGCATTCCTGTCTGAGAACACCACTCCTGGCCTTTCAATAACACTTACAGAGACTCGAAGTACACATATATCTTCATTACGCCTAGCACTCATCATCGGGTTTCTTGCATGGAAATATAGATTAGCATAACTATGGAGTTGCTGTTCTCCAATTTTCTTTTTATCTCTCTTCCCCTGAACTTCTTGCATAGATATATTTTCATGCTTAATACTTACAGCTTTGTAAAATGATAAAATACCATGTTTAATAACTGATTCCATATTCTCAATTGGTAGAATATTATGAAATTCCACAATATCTGAGAAATTGCATATTGCATAAAAGTCTATCATGAAGTCCTCCAATATTTTTATTAATTCTTTACAAGTTTTTATTGTCAAGGTTTAATTTTTGAGAAACTTTACTGTTTGCATATTCTAACAAACGACTTATTATATTGAAAAAAGCTAGATTAGGAGTGTGACATGAAATCAGATTTAGAGATAGCAAGTGCAGTAGAATTAAAGCACATTGATGAAATTGCAAAGACACTAGGTTTAGAAGCTTCAGACTTAGAACATTAT
Source organism: Cloacimonadales bacterium (SeqCode) (assembly GCA_963678315.1). Taxonomy (GTDB): domain Bacteria; phylum Cloacimonadota; class Cloacimonadia; order Cloacimonadales; family JAFGVF01. The sequence goes on from OY782781.1 coordinate 530,723, forward strand.
GGTGATTACAAAGCTAAGATTAAGCTTTCTAAAATTGCAGAGATAAGAAACCGCCCACGGGGTAAACTAGTTCTTGTTTCAGCTATCACACCTACTCCAGCAGGAGAGGGTAAAACAACAGTTTCTATAGGTCTTTCCATGGCCTTGAATAAGATTGGTAAGAAAACTAGTGTAGCAATCAGAGAGCCTTCATTAGGTCCTGTTTTTGGTATTAAAGGTGGAGCTGCTGGTGGTGGTTATTCTCAGGTTCTACCTATGGAAGATATCAACCTTCATTTTACTGGAGATATGCATGCTGTAACAACAGCTAATAATACACTTTCTGCCTTGATTGATAATCATATTTATCAGGGTAATGAATTAAATATTGATCCAAGAAGAGTAACCTGGAAAAGGGTTCTTGATGTAAATGATAGAATGCTACGAGATGTGGTCATAGGCTTAGGAGGGAAGGCACAAGGTGTACCAATGGAAGAGGGCTTCGACATTACTCCAGCTTCAGAAATCATGGCAATTCTCTGCTTATCTAATAGCATTGAAGAGTTAAAGCAAAAGATTGGAGACATTACTATTGGCTACAACTATTCTGGCGAACCTGTCTTTGTTCGTGACTTAGCTTATGAGGGAGCAATTACGACTCTTTTGAAAGATGCTATCAAGCCTAATATTGTTCAAACTATCGAAGGTACTCCAGCCTTTATTCATGGTGGTCCCTTTGCTAATATTGCTCAAGGAGCTAACAGTATTATTGCTACCAAAACAGCTCTTGGTTTATCAGAGTATGTAGTAACTGAAGCAGGCTTTGGTTTTGATTTAGGTGCAGAAAAGTTCTTTGATATAGTTTGCCCTTATGGTGGATTCTGTACTAATGCTACCGTCTTAGTAGCCACTATTAGAGCTCTTAAACTTCATGGTGGTAAAAAACTAAAAGAGATATCTATTCCTGATGTTGAAGCTCTTAAAGAAGGATTACCAAATTTAGCTAAACATCTTGAAAACACTAAGAAGTTTGGAATGAAATCAATTGTTGCTATTAATAAATTTGCTACAGATTCTGATGAAGAAATAAATACAGTTAAGGAATTTGTTGAAGAAATGGGATTTGATGTTTCAGTTGTTGAATTCCATGGTAAAGGTGGAGACGGAGGAATTGATTTAGCTGAAAAAGTTTCAGCAATGATAGAATCAGATTCCTGCCATCTAAACAACTTATACGATAGAAAAGAAGCAGTCCAAGATAAGATTTTCAAGATTGCCCATGAAATATATGGTGCAGAAGCAGTAGATTATTCTCCAGAAGCTAAAAAAGCTCTAAGAATTATTAAGAAATACGGCTATGACCAACTCCCAATTTGTATAGCCAAAACACAAAAGTCACTCTCTGATAACCCTAAATTACTAGGCAGACCAAAAGACTTCCTTGTAACAGTGAGAGATATTGTTATCTCATCAGGAGCAGGCTTCTTAGTCCCAATAACAGGTGATATCATGAGAATGCCTGGTTTACCTAAAAATCCATCTGCTGAAAAGATGGATATTGATAAAGATGGTAATATTACTGGCTTGTTCTAATTAAGCCCAAATAATACATTAGGGTTAATATCCTGAATCATACAACAATGAGAGCCTAGAATAATCTGGGCTCTTTTTTTTGCATTATTTTTATTGCCTTTTGCCGGCTAGCAGCCGAGCGTTCCCAGTAACTCCCTTCATCCCTACTAGCCTCCTTGAAAAAATGGCGTTTTTTCAAGGAGACCCTTTGGCACGAGATAGGTTGGTAAAAAAATCAAACTTAGATCGTGCATGTGTCAGTAAACTGGGAACGCCGGCGTCCCTGCTGGCTTTAGCATGTAAGTGCATGCTAAACAATTTTTTAAAACTTCTAAACAACCTACTTCCGTAGGTTTGGCCAGCACAGAGGCTGGCGTTCCGACTTTGCAGGATACCCAGAAATTCTTTAGAAAGCAAAGACTGTTGCATGCAACCCATATGAACAGCTTATTTCATCCACAAACACACTCTATAACTAACCATTTAGCAATGAATTCTAAAAAAGTATTGCCTAAAAAAAGACCTTTATAAATATGGTAACTGAAAAATAAAATCTCGAAGAGGTTAAATAATTATGTACAGATTAGATGATAAACATCTTGAAAAAGCTAAGGAAATAGTCCTGTCAGCTCGCAAAAAGAAAAGTTGTAAGCGATGCTACGACAGGGGCTATATTGGTATAAATGAACAAAATATGGTTGTAATATGCCATAAATGTGTTGATGCAGAAAAAGCTACAGACCAATGGAAAGAGTATGTTTTAGCTAATGAAGATTTAAAAGAACACTACAATGAGTTCTTCGAGGAAGAAGAATAAATCTCAATAGGCTAAATAAATAGTTCATTTAACCAATTAAGAAATTGAGGAAAAAATGTATAGAAGTATTAATATTAAAGAAAATCATTCAGAATTAGAAAGTAGAGTTAGAAAACAGTGGGAAGAAAACAAGACTCACGATAAAAGTATAGAAAACAGAGATGGAAAAGAAAGATATGTTTTCTTTGAAGGCCCTCCAACAGCTAATGGTAGACCTGGTATTCACCATGTAATGGCAAGAACTTTAAAAGATACTGTTTGTCGTTACAAGACAATGCAGGGTTTTGAAGTTAAGAGAAAAGCAGGTTGGGATACTCATGGGCTTCCTGTAGAGCTTGAAGTTCAAAAGCAACTTGGAATCAAAGAAAAACCTGAAGTAGTTGAATATGGTCTTGAAGCTTTTAATAAAAAGTGTAAAGAATCTGTTTTCACTTATGAAGCTTTATGGCAAGATATGACAAAACAAATGGGATATTGGGTTGATTTAGAAAATCCATATATCACTCTTGAGAATAACTATATTGAAACTGTTTGGTGGATATTAAATGATTTCTTCCAAAGAGATTTAATATATAAAGGTCATAAAATTGTACCTTACTGCCCAAAATGCGGTACTCCTCTATCTTCTCATGAAGTTGCTCAAGGTTACGAAGATGTAAATGACCCATCTGTATTCGTTAAATTCAAGATTAAAGGTGAAGAAAACTCTTACTTCTTAGCTTGGACAACTACACCTTGGACTCTTCTTTCAAACGTAGCTCTTGTAGTTAACCCAGAAGAAACTTACGTTAAAATTCTGATGAAAGAAGCAAATGAATACTTTATCTTAGCAAAAGCTAGATTAGGTGAAGTTATTGCTGAAGACTATGAAATTGTTGAAGAATATAAAGGCACAGACTTAGAACATAGAGAATATGAAAGATTGTATGATTTCAAAAAAGTAACGGGAAAAGGTTGGTATATTGGTTTAGCTGATTACGTAACTATGGATTCTGGTACTGGTGTTGTTCATACTGCTCCTGCTTACGGTGCTGATGACTATAATGTGGGTCAAAAATATGGATTCCCATTTGTTCATTTAGTAAATGATGAAGGTAAATTTGTTGATGCTGTTGAACCTTGGAAAGGTCTTTTCGTTAAAGATGCAGATAAAGAAATTATCCGTGATATGAAAGAAAAGAATGTTCTTTATAAGAGAGAACAAATCAAACATAGCTATCCTCATTGCTGGAGATGTAAATCACCTCTAATCTATTACGGTCGTGAATCATGGTTCATCAGAACTTCTCAATTCAAAGAAGAAATGATGAAAAACAACGAGACTGTTAATTGGTACCCTAAGTTTGTTGGTGAAGGTCGTTTCGGCGATTGGTTAAAAAACAACATTGACTGGGCACTTTCTAGAGACAGATTCTGGGGAACTCCTTTGAATGTTTGGGTTTGTGAAGATGAAGAATGTGGAAAACTTGATTCTGTTGGTTCTATTGAAGAATTAAGAGAAAAAGGTGTAATGGCTGATGGTTCAGCAGTTCCTGAAGATATTGAATTGCATAGACCTTATGTTGATGATGTATATCTGAAATGTTCTTGTGGAAAACACATGAAGAGAACTCCAGAAGTTATCGACTGTTGGTTCGATTCAGGTGCTATGCCATTTGCTCAGTGGCACTACCCATTTGAGAATAAAGAAAAATTCGATAATGAGTTGTTCCCTGCTGATTTCATCTCTGAAGGTATTGACCAAACTCGTGGTTGGTTCTACTCCTTATTAGCAATTTCAACAATCTTGAAAGGCAAAGCTCCTTACAAGAATGTTCTTGTTAATGACCTTATTCTTGATGCTAAAGGCAACAAGATGAGTAAATCAAAAGGCAACAGTGTGGATCCATTCGACATGATGAATAAATATGGTGCTGATGTTATCAGATGGTACCTTCTATTTGTTAGTCCTCCATGGGTTCCAACTAAGTTTGATGAAAAAGGTGTTGCAGAAGTAATGGGTAAATTCTTAGGAACTCTTAAGAATGTATATTCATTCTATACTACTTATGCTAACATCGATGGATTCAATGCTAACGACTATGACTTTAATCAAAAGAAAACTGCTGAAATAGATAGATGGATTGTTTCTAAAATAAATACATTAATCAAGCAAGTAACAGACTTTAATAATTCTTATGACTTCACACAAACAGTGAAGGCTATCCAAGAATTTATCCTCGATGACCTATCAAATTGGTACGTTAGACGCTCTAGAAGACGTTTTTGGTCTATGACCCTTACTGAGGACAAAAAGGACGCTTATTTAACCTTAAATTTCGTTCTTGTACAGCTTGCTAAGTTAATGGCTCCTATAGCACCTTACATCTCAGATGAGATTTATACTAACCTTACAGGAAAAGAGTCTGTTCATTTGGAAGACTTCCCAAGTGTATGCGAAGAAGTGATTGATGAAAAGCTTGAACAAGAAATGAGCACAATCATGACCCTTGTAGGATTAGGTCGTGCTGCTAGAAATACTTGTCAGATTAAAGTTAGACAAACTCTACAAACAATCTTTGTACCAGAAGAAACAAGAGAAGTTGTAGAAAGAATGACTGATCTTCTTGTAGAAGAAATCAATATCAAGGACATTAAATACATATCTAGAGATAGTGATTTTGTTCATTATGAACTCAAGCCTAACTTCAAGGTGATGGGACCTAAATACGGTAAAAACATGAAAGTTATTGCAAAAGCATTAGCTTCTGAAAACACTACTGATATTATGAAAGCCTTCAATAACAATGAAAGCTATAATTTAGTAGTTGGAGACGATACATTCGTTATTTCTGAAGAAGATGTAGCAATTAATATCCAACAACGTGAAGGCTACACTTTCGAAAGTTATAAAGAAATGTGGGTAGCTCTTGATACTGTATTATCTCCAGAACTTATCGAAGAAGGTTATGCTAGAGAAATAAATAACAGAATTCAAAACACTAGAAAAGACATGAGCTTCGAAATAATGGACAGAATTAAAGTTCATTATTATGCAGAAGAAGAAGCTGTTGCTAATGTCTTTGTTAAATATGCAAACTTCATTTCATCAGATACATTGACAGATGAGTTTGTTGCTTGTGAGAACAATGACAATATGAATGAATACGATATCAATGGTAAAATAGTATTCATGAGAATTGAAAAAAATAACTAATTAAAATTGATTATAAAAGTAAAAAGACTGGCGTAAAAACCAGTCTTTTTTTATAGTGATTAAGAAATTAATCTTGTATAAGCTTATTCTATACTTCACCTAGCTTTCTATAGATGTTATTCAATAGAGCTTCTACACTCTTTACACCTTGGCTAAATTCACATTTCTTGAAGATATCCAATGCTTCCCTAAGTTTAGGTTTTGCTTCTTCGAACTTACTCTGTTCATAATCACAAGTAGCCCAATTGTAGAGAGCTTTACCCTCTGCTTCTTTACTTCCAAGCTCGTGAAGAAGTTCGAATTCTTCCTTGTAATATTTATCAGCATTTATATAATCTTTACTCTCTTTAGAAATAGTACCAAGTAATCCTAATGAAATAGCAACACCTTCACGATCATTGATTTTACGCTGCATCTCAATGTTTTGCTGAATAATATCAATAGCATGGTCCTTCATGTTTATCCTGAGATATATCTGTGCTATCAAAGAATTTGAGAAAGAAAGTGTTCTAACATTCTCAGTTTGTTCTCCAATCTCTTTACACTTAAACGCATTCTGGAGAGCTTTATCAAACTTAGACATAGTGAAGTATGTTAAAGCAAAATTATAGTATATTCTTGAAACTTGGTTATTGTTGTTACTCAGTTGAGCAAGCCCTAAAGCTTCATTTAACACTGCTAGAGTCTTAGTAAAATGGCTCTTATTCATTTCAAGCATTGCCAAATCAGAAAGAATCTTACACTTAGTGATTCTATTACCTATATCTTCAGCAAACTGTAGTGCTTTAGAGTAATATTCTTGTGCTTCTTGGAAGTTTCCAAGTTTATAGTATATCAAGCCTACGTTGTGATTACCACTAGCAATCAGAGTTTGATTACCATTGTCTTCTAACAAGCTTGCATTAAGCTTAAAGTAGTGCAAAGAATCATAATATTTAGATCTTTCAAGGAAATATACCCCTAGCAGATTAGCTAAACGACCTACAATAAAATCATCTTCTTCATCAAGATATTCATCGAGTAATTCTAGAGATAGATCTTCAAACTTCTCATCTTGATTAAGGAACCTAAGAGAATCCAAGTAATAAATAACTAAATAGTTTCTATATTCAGTGTGTTCAAAGATATCTAATCTATTCTGAGTGAACTCAACTAGTTCCTGATACTTCTCTTGTTTAAATAAATAATTAGCAATAAGATATTCTTGCTTAAACCATTGCGGACTATCACTTTCAATAACAGGTTTAACTTCATCAAACAACTCTTCAGCAGATTTAATATCACCGTCTTCTAGATGAACTTCTATCATTTTTAGCTTAGTATTTACAATCTTCTCTGTATCTAGTATATTATTGTCTTCTAAATAACTAAGAAGTTTAATACAGTATTCAATTGCAGAAGCATGCTGATGATAGCTTATTGCATTATCAATAGCTAGTTCCAAATAGTTTGCTGCTTTTATCATTAGTCCACCATGGATACAGTTATAAATCAATTCATCGTAATGCTCGTTAATGCTATCAGAGTAAATCTCTTCCATAGCCTTAACAGCGGTTTTATGAATATTTACTGCATGCTTTTTTAGTAAAAGATTGTAACAACAGTCCCTAAATAGAGTATTTCTAAATGAATACTGATTGTGCATTGATGAATACCAGATATTCTCAATCTCACCCTCAGATAAGAATTTAGAGATATCATTACCACCCATCATCTTCATTAAGACATTCTTGTTAAACTTTATACCTAGAACAGAAGCAACTTTAACAACCTTCTTTAGAATTTCACCAAGCTTATCAATTCTAGCTATAATCATTTGATTAATGTTGTCAGGTATTGAGAAATCTTCTTTTAATAAAGTATAAGTACTATCTATGAGTTGTTCTTTCTTTAAGTAGAAGATTAGTTGTTCAATAAAGAAAGGGTTACCTCTAGATTTATTATAAATAAGGTTATAGGTTTCCTGAGGAACATGTTTTATATCCTCTTCGTCATCATTCATAAGGTTAGTAATAAGAACTTTTGCATCTCTTTTCTTGAAGTTACTAACTTCAAAATAGGAATCGTTATCATTTTTACCCAACATTTCTAGCAGAGCATCTTGCTTAGTACGACTGATAAAGATAATAAATATAGGATATTCAGCAATCAATGGTACAAAATACTCAATAAATTTACTTGATTCAGCATCTAAGTCATCTGCATTATCAATAAAGATTACTGATGGCTTATTAAGGGATATAAGTCGGAATATATTTGTTATAGCAAAGAATGTATTTTCGTAACGATTCTTAGCAACGTCACTATCTAATGACGAAACATCCATTTCGCTAATCCCAATGAAGCTTTCTAGAAGATTGATTCCATTATTAAGCTCATGAACCAAGATTTTATTAACAACATTCTTAGCGTAAAATTCTATCTTATCAACTATTTTAGCGTGGTTTTCTTCATAGTCTGCTAAGTCACTAATATTGAATAGTTGCTTTAAAAAGGTTATAATTGGATTAGAGTTTTGCTTTAACACCGGATCACAAGCCATATATAGCCAAGAATAATTTTCCTTTCCAAGCACATTTACAAGCTCTGATGAAAGCCTTGTTTTTCCAACACCTTCATCTCCATAGATGTTAATCAGACTACTTTTGGCTTTGTTTTCAGAGTTTTCAATTAATACTGAGATATCACTTAGCAGGTTTCTGCGACCTACAAACTTATCTGAATAGGCTAGGAATTCAGTAATATGTGTTGATTTAATTAACTTATAGGTTGCTATTTTGGTAGAGAAGCCTTTATAGTCTCTATAACCTTTCATTAATATCTTAAAGTTATCTTTATTTTTAGTATAAATATACTTATCTAGGAATATTTCATCATAATCAGCCTGTATAGCGAATCTAGCGGACAGATTAACTGACATACCTATAGCGGTATACTCTCCACGCTCTAAGCTTCCTATATAGCCTGTATAGGCTTGTCCAAAGCTAAGGCCTACTCGGCAAGTGAAGTCTTTGAGTTTCATTAATTCTAACGAGAATTTACTTGCTCGGGCTGTGATATCCCTAAATCCTTTAGGAGCACCAAAGAGAACCAGGATAATTCCACCTTTATCACCGAAGTCAATCTTGTTGAAATATCCACCATACCTAAAAGAAAGGTCCATTATTCTGGATAAAATCTTGTTCAGATTATCATTATTCTTGAAGGAAATAAAACAAGATACGATTTTTCTAAATTCTCCATTGAAATCTTTATCACCGAGAATACTAGGTATAAATCTATCGTAATAGGAATAAATTTCTTCATCATAAGCAGGAATAATGTTATGATAGTTATGTTTATATTTAGGTATGTTTAAAGATTTAATAACCATATTGATACTAGCTTTAGATAAAGAATCTACAGCATCATCAATAGCTGTTCCCTTAAAGTAGTAGGCAGAATTTGTATCATTTTCAATGATAGATAAACTCACATCACCGTAGCCAATACCTACTCTAATACTAATAAGAGAATTTATCTTATACTTCTTTAAGATATCAAGAGAATTTATTCTAGCTATAAGTTCTTCACTTGTATCAATAATTTTCTGAGTTGTTGTAACTTCATCTGGGAATATTGCAGTAAAAGAATCTCCTGCAAAAGACGATATAAATCCATTAATTTTATGAATAGAGGATAATAGTGGAGTAAAGACATTATCTATAATCTCTGCGAGATATTCTGATCCATTCTCTCCAATTTCTAGGAGTATTTGGCTCAGTTTAGTAAATCCACCTATATCGACAATCATGACCATAGCCTGAAAGTCTTTTTCTTTTACACCTTTACTATATTCATTTAAAACAAATGCGGGTATAAGACTTTTATGTTTCATTATCTCCCCAGTTAGTTGTTAATTAATAAACAACCCTCATAGTATGAGGGTTGAGTATATATATGCTGTTATATGGAGAGAAGTTTATTTAGTCAACAAAATTTTAGTAGTTTGCTGTAATTTATTTTGTTTCATTTTAACAAAATACATACCTGAAGCTACTTTATTACCTCTATTATCCACACCATTCCAAACAACACTGTAGTTACCAGCTGTTTTGTTATCATTTACAAGAGTCTTTACTAATTGGCCCTTAATGTTATAAACTTTGATACTAACAATAGAAGTATCGGCAACTGAATAAAGAATGTTAGTAGAAGGGTTAAATGGATTTGGGTAGTTAGATAATTTTCCACCATTAAAAGCTACAGTTTCTTGGTCTTTGTTTCCTACGAATGGGAAAACACCTAAGTCAGCAATTGAACCATCAGGATCGAATTCTTCTTCAGGGTCACCAGCATCGATACAAGGAGAACCAGCAGCTAGATGGTATTGAATATATTTTTCAGCTAAATCGTCTTTAGCTTGGTCATCACCTATGAATTCAGGGTTTTCATTAATGTTTTGAATTCCAGGGAATAGGTCACCATTTGGAAGTGATATATTATTATAGTTTGCCTCAATATAATCATAGTCATTAACAATGTTGCTTTCAGGGTCATCGTCCCAGATTACATTATTAACTAAGTATGAATCAGTATATTTTGAATAAAGAGCTTTCTCGAAATTAACGATAGTATTATTTATCAAAGTAACTTCTTGAGTATTTTTTACATCAACTGCTTTTGAATTATTCTTATCATAAGTAATAAAGATTAGGTTTCTATTAACATTACTCTTTGCTTGAGTACCAGTAACTTTCACTGCTGGATCACATGATTTAATAACATTATTATCAATATTTGAATTTAGTTTACCACTAAGTTCAATACCTTTAATTGAACCTCTTCGGTCATCACTTTGATAAATTTCAGTATTTACGATAGCAACATCTACTTCATTGTTGTAGTTGTTCTTGAAATATATTGAATAATCATAATCTGAAATATTAGAGTTATCGATAGCTAAGTTTGTATTACCTTTTACATAGATAGCCTTTGAATTACTCTTATCATTGTTCATTTGATTAATCACAATATTCTCAAGATTTACATCTACTTCATTAGAATAAGAAGTTAACTGAATAGCATTCTTGTAGTTTTGAACAGTTACGTTACTGATTGAATAAGAGTTATTACCTTTAGATTTAATACCATAACTTTGAGCTCTAGCATCTTCAGTAAGTGTTATAGAAACATTATCAATTGTGTGGTCTCCATCACTTTGAACATCTATTGCTAAGTCATAGTTTTCTAATTCACAGTTAGTAATTGTAGCTTGGTCACAACCATCAATTTGGATAGCTTTAGATGTAGCTCTTAGAGTTTTCCAGCTTTCAGGTGAAAGATAAACTCTAGTTTGATCTAGTACTGGAGTTGTTAAATCTTCATCATCATCTTCACCTTTCTTGATTGTGATACCTTCATCATAGTTTTCTACTTCTACATTAGTTAGAATAGGGCTAATGTCACCATCATAAACGATACCTTTTGTAGTTCCACGACTATTCTTCCAGCTTTCAGGTGAAAGATAAACTCTAGTTTGATCTAATACTGGAGTTGTTAGATCTTCATCATCGTCTTCACCCTTCTTAATAGTGATACCTTCATCATAGTTTTCTACTTCTACATTAGTGATTGTTGATTCTGTGTATCCTTCAACAACTATACCCTTTGTAGTTCCACGACTATTCTTCCAGCTTTCAGGTGAAAGATAAACTCTAGTTTGGTCTAATACTGGAGTTGTTAAATCTTCGTCATCGTCTTCACCTTTCTTAATGGTGATACCTTCATCATAGTTTCCAACTTCTACGTTTGATAGAGTAGGGTCTATTTTACCGTCAACTACTATACCTTTAGTAGTTGTTCTAATAGTTTTCCAGCTTTCAGGTGAAAGATAAACTCTAGTTTGGTCTAGTACTGGAGTTGTTAAATCTTCATCATCGTCTTCACCCTTCTTAATGGTGATACCTTCATCATAGTTTTCTACTTCTACATTTGATAGGGTTGGGCTGATTTTACCTTCAACTACTATACCTTTTGTAGTTGTTCTTGTAGTTTTCCAGCTTTCAGGTGAAAGATAAACTCTAGTTTGATCTAGTACTGGAGTTGTTAAATCCTCGTCATCATCTTCACCTTTACGAATTGTGATACCTTCATCGTAGTTTTCTACTTCTACATTTGATAAAGTTGGTTCTGTAGAACCTTCAACAATGATTCCTTTTGTAGTTCCACGACTATTCTTCCAGCTTTCTGGAGAAAGATAAACTCTAGTTTGATCTAGTACAGGAGTTGTTAAATCTTCGTCATCATCTTCACCTTTACGGATTGTGATACCTTCATCGTAGTTTTCTATTTCTAGATTAGTTATATTGATTGTAGATTCAATAACAATACCTTTAGTATCTGTAGATCTACCAGACTTCCAACTTTCAGGTGAAAGATAAACTCTAGTTTGGTCTAATACAGGAGTTGTTAAATCTTCATCATCATCTTCACCCTTCTTAATGGTGATACCAGTCATATAACCAATGACTTCTAAGTTTGAGATTTGAGATCCATAAGTATCTTCAACATAAAAACCTGATGTGAAATCATCACTTCCATATCCTTGAATTACTAGATGATCAATATTGCTAGTTTTACTTGCATAAAAACCTTCGAGTGCACCAACCATCACAGTATGATTAAGAACTGTTTCTTGGTTATTAGAAGAAATCTTTAACCATTCACCATTCTCGTTTTCAGGAAGAAAGCTTACCACATCATCTTCAGTTCCATTTGTGACAAATGTTCCGTTAACAGTTAATGCTATATCATCAGCCATCAAAACTGTTACACCAGCTTGGACAACTAAAGATTGACCTTGTGCAATCTCAACATCATTATGAATTATATATGGACTATTTTCAATTGTCCATTCTCCTTCAATCTGTGATGAAGAAATGTTGGTCTCTGCAGAAACAGCAAGGAACAAGATTAAAATATTTAAAATTAACAGCAACCTTTTCATAACTTTCTCCTTTTTTATATAATCATTATTAATTTTCAAAGTTACACCTTTCTATAATGCATGATAAATTCCACAACTATCAAATATTTTACATTTATTTTTATTATAATTATCTATCTATTTATCAGATACTTACACACCATTACACACATCTATCCTGTTCAATATAGGATTATTAGCCTTACAGTACTTGTAACATTATGTCTCATTTGTGACATTATTACCCAGTTTTGTAATGTTAAGGTCTTCAATCTTCCTATACAGAGTCTTTCTATGCATCTGAAGTATTTTACAAGCTTCTGATTTATTCCAATCGCACTTCTCAAGCGCATTTATAATAATTTTCTTCTCAGTTTGCCTAATAATCTCAGTAAAGCTTAATCCATCAAAATCATCAATTTGACTATATGCATGTTTGATTTCAATAGCTAAATCTTCCGGTCTTAATTCATCACTATGACAATATAACACAGCTGTAAAAATAATGTGCTTTAATTCCCTTACATTTCCAGGCCAAGAGTACTGTAATAAGAGTTCTTCTGTTTCTTTGCTAAAGCCATTTATCTTTTTATTAAATTCTTCATTCGCCTTACTAAGGAAGTAGTCAGCAATTAGTATTATATCGTCTTCTCTTTCTCTTAATTCTGGAAGGTTTAGAAAAATCTCATTTAATCTATAGTATAAATCATCGCGAAATCTGTTCTGTTTGATTAATTCTTCAAAGTCTACATTTGAAGTGGCAATAATCCTAAAATCTATAGTAATCTCTTTCTCTGAACCTATAGGGAAAAATTTCTTTTCTTGGATAACTCGTAAGAGTTTTGCCTGACTTGCTATAGGAAGATTAGTTATCTCATCAAGGAATATAGTACCACCATGAGCTAACTCAAACTTTCCAATTTGGCCTTCAGCTCCTGTATAAGATCCTTTGGTAGAGCCAAAGAGTTCATTTTCTATTAGGTTTTCAGGAAGTGCTCCACAATCAACAGCTATAAATGGTCCATCCTTTCTTTTTGAATTGTTATGAATCATTCGTGCTATAACTTCTTTACCAGTGCCACTCTTCCCTAGAATGAGTACATTTAAACTTGTTGGAGCTATAACCTCAATTTTATCTATAATAGTTTTGATGGCAGTACTTTTGCCAATAAAAGTAGTTTCCCCCATATTAAGTCGGAAGTCAGAATCAGAATTAGTATTCTTAATGTAACGTCTTACTGCACTTAATAATTCTGCCTTTTTAATCGGCTTAGTAAGATAATCAACAGCACCTCTTTTCAAGGCTTCTACTGCGTCATACACCTTACTCATACCAGATATCATTAAGACAGGTAACGAAGGATCAATTCCTTTTATTTTTGGTAATAAGTCTATACCATTATTACCACTTAAATAGACATCAAGTAAGACTAATGAGATATTGTTTTTCCTAATTATATCTAGTGCCTCAGAATAACTAGTTGAACTTATTATCTCCAGTTCTTCTTTCTTAAGAAACATCTTAAACAAGTCTATTATTTGCTTTTCATCATCAACTATTAGTATTTTATTTTTTTCCATAACTCCAACCACATGGATTTTTCTAAAAGTGAATATTTATTTTCTTATGTCAAGATAATTCTTTTTAACATTTTCACGTTACAATATTTTGTTCAAAGAGTTTTGTTATAATTTACTAAGAAAACACTTGATCCTTACTTGCCTCCTTGAAAAAAAGCCGATTTTTCAAGGAGACCCTTAAGGCAGAAGTGAGGATTGAGAAGTGAGGACTAGTTGTCTAAAACTGGGAACGCTCGGATGCTAGCCAGCTAATACTGGGAACGCTCGGCTGCTAGCCGGCTAATACTGGGAACGCTCGGCTGCTAGCCGGCTAATACTGGGAACGCTCGGCTGCTAGCCGGCTAATACTGGGAACGCTCGGCTGCTAGCCGGCTAATACTGGGAACGCTCGGCTGCTAGCCGGCTTTTGTATTTTAAATCTCATATACAACCTACTTTCGTACGTTTGGCCATCAGGGTGACGATGGCCTTCCGACTTTGCATGATAAACCAGAGAAGTAAATTTTTGTGTGAACTGGAAATTGCTATAGAGACGTTTTGAGAACGTCTCAATCGCAAGCTAGAAGCTTGCAACCCAAAAATAGTTCTCAAGCTGGAAGCCTGGCAGCAGATGATGCTAGAGTGTAATCTTTGACATTTTCTAGAATAAAGAAAAAGAGTCTTGAACCAGTCAAGACTCTTTACTTTGAGAATAGTTGAATATTCTCTAAATATTACATTTATTTCCTTACTTAAGACCTTCGGACATCGCTTCACCAAGGTTAAAGATAGGAAGATAAATAACGATAATGATAGAACCAACAAGACCAGCCATAAGGATAATCAACATAGGTTCAATCAATGATGTTAATCTATCAATCACAGAGTCCATGAGTTTATCATAGAATTCTGCAGTTTTTCTTAATAGTTTATCAAGATCCCCAGTTTCTTCACCTGTATTCATCATTTGAAGAAGTGTAGAAGGGAACTGTTCTGTTTTACGGAATGCGTGAGCAATACCATAACCTTCTTTAATCATAGTACGAGCATCTCTGATAGCACCTTCAATAACTGCATTTTGAACAACATTTTCACTTAGTTCAAGAGTTTCCATAATAGGAACACCAGCTTTCATAAGAATAGAGAAGGTACGAGCAAATTTACTCATCACTGAGTTTTCTATTAACTTACCAATGACCGGGAATTTCAATTTCATCAAATCAAACGTGTAGCGACCTCTGTCGGTTAAGTTTATGATAAATATTGAAACAAAGAATAAAATCAGAAGACCGAAAGTACCTACAACATTTCCTTTTACAAGTTCACTAATATAAATAGCGAGTTTTGTAGGACCTGGTAAATCAGCACCAAAGTTAGCATAAACTTCAGCAAATTTAGGTATAATAAAATAGAAAAGAGCCCATACGATGAAAGCAAGGAATACAAGCACGAAGATAGGATAAGTCATAGCTGATCCAACCTTACGTTTAGTATCTTCTAATCTTTCAAGGTATACTGCTAATTCATCAAGTACAGTATGAAGAGTACCTGAAACCTCACCAGCTTTCACAAGTGAAACATAGAGAGGATTAAACACACCAGGGTGTTGTTCGAATGATTCAGAAAGAGAATAACCTTTTCTAATATCATCATCTATCTTTTTAAGAACTTTCTTAAACTTTTGATCTTTTTCTTCTCGTTCAAGGTCAGAAATAGCTTTCTCAATAGTAAGACCAGCAGAGAACATGGTAGATAGCTGTCTAGTAAAGAACACCAATGTTTTTAATCTAACAGAAGTTCTAAACTTATAGATAGCTAACATAACCTTATCAAAGAGAGAAAGTTTCCCTTTGAAAGATCCGTCTGCAGCTGTTTTCACGGAAATAATAGTACCACCATCAGCAGAAAGTTTTTCAATAGCAGCGTCCATAGTGTCAGCTTTTACGATACCTTCTTTGCGAGCACCTTTTGCATCTTTAATAGTATATGAGAAATTAGCCATATTTTACCTTATCGTTTTAATCATTAATAGTCAATTTGATAACTTCTCTAATTGATGTAACACCGTTTCTCATTTTGCGTAAAGCCGCATCATGAAGAGTTCTCATACCTTGAGCAAGAGCTTCATTTTTGATAATATCTTGATTCTTACCTTCAAAGATAAGTGCTCTAACAGTCGGTGTGATATGAAGAAGTTCGAAAATACCTTGACGACCAGCATAACCAGTATTGTCACAATGAACACAACCAGCACCGATTTTGAAGTCAATTTTTTCCGCTTCTTCGGCAGTAATACCAGCTTGAAGAAGTTCTAATTCTGTCGGTTTGTAATCAGTGATACAGTTTGGACAGATTTTACGAACAAGTCTCTGTGCCATAACTAGGCATAAAGAAGAACCAACAAGATAAGGCTTAATACCGATATCAATAAGACGAGTTATAGTAGAAGGAGCATCATTAGCGTGAAGTGTTGAGAACACTAAGTGACCAGTAAGTGAGAATTTAACCGCGATATCAGCAGTTTCAAAGTCACGAATCTCACCAATAAGCACAACGTCAGGGTCTTGACGAAGAACAGAACGAAGCGCAGAAAGGAAAGTAAGACCGATTTCTTCTTTAGTCTCAATTTGAGTAATACCAGCAAGTCTGTATTCAACAGGGTCTTCCACAGTAATGATATTTGTTTCTATATTTTCGATAGTTTTAATAGCTGCGTGAAGTGATGTAGATTTACCAGAACCAGTAGGACCAGACACGATGATAATACCATAAGGTCTTTTAATAACCTTTTGGAAAATTTCAAGGTCATCTGATTCGAAACCAAGAGTAGTAAGTTTAAAACCAAAATCACCTTTATCAAGAAGACGAAGCACAGCCTTTTCACCATGAACAGTAGGAGCGATAGATACACGAACATCCACAGCTTTAATTTGTGTTTTTAGTGACATGTGACCATCTTGAGGAAGTCTTCTTTCAGCGATATTTAGTTTAGACATAACCTTAATCAAAGAGATGATACCAGCATGCATAGCAATAGGTGGGTTCATAACTTCTCTTAAAGCACCATCGACACGGAAACGAACACGAGTGTTTTTAATCATTGGCTCAATATGAATATCAGTAGTATTTGCTTTGATAGCTTCTGAAATGATAAGATTTACCATCTTAACAACAGGAGCATCTGCTTCAGCTTCTCCGCCACTATCAATAGAGATTTCATCACCGTCTCCATCAACAGCTACAAAGTCAAAGTTACCAACAGCATCTTCAACTTGTGAAGTAGTTCTAATACTCTTATAATACTTCTCTAAAGCATCAGTCAATAATGAGTCACCAATTAACATTGGTTCGATATTTTTATTAAGAATCTTTTTAAGATTATCTAATATATTAAGATTATCAGGGTCAGTCATTGCTACAATACAAACATCATCACTAGCTCTAAGAGAAATAACTCTGTTTTCAGTAGCAAATGGTTCTGGAATAAGAGAAACAACATCAACATCTAATTCCATAAGTTCATTAGAATTTACTACAGGAATGTCAAGTTGCATAGAAAGACATTCTAGTAACTGGTTCTCTTTAATATACCCTAACTTAAGTAAGGTTTCACCTAATTTTAAGGCGAAATTATTTTGTTTAATCAATGCCTCTTTGATTTGCTCGTCAGTCGCATATCCTTTATGGACAAAGATTTCACCTATTCTTGCGAATTGAGGATTAAAAGCCATAATCAATCCTTTTTTTTATGTTAAATTTCAAGATATCCCCAGCCCAAAAGAACTGGGGTATCGTAATTATAATTAATTAGCTTATTTTACGTTATCAAATGGGTAGCGTAAAAGAGTAGTAGCTCCACGTTCTGAAATACCTGTACCAAGGATTCTACCTTCGATAGCAACAGGTTGGATACCAGGGTTAACACCATCGAGTGATGGAGGACAGTCACCTTGCCAGAACTCAATTTTAACTTTACCAAAGCCGTCAGCATGAGTAAAACATTCGTTAAATTCAGGATTTTCTGACCATGTTAGGTAATTAACGAATTCACCTCTATCTGAAGTAAATACCCAATGAGCACCTTCGATATTGTTACCATAACCATCTCTAGTTCTTACAGTAACAATAGCGTTTTTGTAAGTAGGAACTGGTTCATCATTATACCAGTTAATGTGAGCTGGAGTAACACCTAAATCTGTTTCAGCTTCATTAAGTGGAGGAGTAATTGAGAAATTATTTGTAATTTCAACACCATCACCACCAATAGTTGATACTTCTAAATTGATGTCTTGTAAAGTTAAGAATGAAGGGTATGACAATAATGTATAAGCGATACCAATAGAAGCAGTAGAATCAATATCCATACCGAATGCATCACCAATTTCAGGACCATTACCAACGTAACCAGAACCTTGAATAATACAGTCACCTTCATCAGGTAATGAGAAGAATACAGCTGTACCATAATCAACTGGGTTGTTGTATGTATCTTTGATTTCAGCAGCTACAAGAATTTGCCATAAACCACCACCTATTTGTTGTGCAGAATCGAAACCATCAATACTAACACTAACATATGCAGGGTTACCTGAATGAATAACGATATTTGATTTAGTAGCAACAATAGCATCTTCTACTGTAAGATCAGTGATAGCTTCTCTTGAGTTAGCTGCTCTAAGAGCAAGAACACCAGAACCAGCACCTGAAACAACAGATACAAATGCAGATCCACCAGAAGAAGTTACAGTAACAATTCCTTCATCATCTTGTCCACTAAGTGTTGCAGGGTAACCTTCTTCTGTACCAGGAACAACTGTGTTAACAATTTTGAAGTACATTTCTGTAGCTTGGTCAACTAAGTTATCGTTGATATCATATAAATCAACTCTCATAATTCTAGTATCTTGTCCACCAGTGTTAGCAACATCAAGGTCAACTTGTTCTTGAGTTGAGAATCTGATATAATTTAATTCATCAGATTTAACAGTGAATAAAGCTTCAGTAACTAATGTATCAGCATTAGCATAAGCTTTAATGTTTGCAGGACCAGCTGAAAGTGCTGGAGTGAATTTAGCTCTGCAAATACCTGTATTATCTGTGTTTTGAGAATAAACATCTGAAGTGTTATAGAATGTACCTAAATCAGTTTCAAAACGAACTGGTTTATTCTTACAAGGGTTGTTGTAAGCATCCATAAGAACAGCTTCAACATAGATATTTCTTGGTTCATCAACTGAAGCTTCGTCTGCTTCTTCAGGATTAACAAAATCATCTTCTGCTAAATATGTGTTGATATCTAATCTGTAAGGATTACCATGATCAACATTAAAGTCATCTTCAGAAATTAAGTCACCGATAGTAGCTCTAACTGAACCCATACCAGCTTGCTGACCAACATTTAACATGATAGTAGCATTACCGTTTTGTGTAGGAACAATAGCAATTCTACCAATGTTTTCTTCATCTTCTTCAGTAAAGAAGTTACCACGTGTAACATCAAATCTTACTAAAGTACTATCAGCAACAGGTTGACCTAATACATCAAGAACATTAGCTCTAACTAAAACACTTTGGTTAACTAAGAAGTCATGTGAAGCCATTTCAATGTTAACTTGGCTTACAGCAGGTTTTTCTACGATTTTAACTTTAGTTTTCATGCTTTTGGTAGCAACAACTTGAGTTTCATCATATTCTGAATATGTTTTTACAAAAGCTTCTATGTTAGCATCACCAGGTTCTGCACCATCATCCCAGAAAGGAGTTTTTGCAACACCTGATTCATCAGTGTAAACTATAGCTGCAATGTTACCTCTGTCTGTACGGAATTCAACTGCAGTTTCAGGAACACCAAAGTTTTGTGCGTCTTTTACATATGCTCTGATATATGCGAAAGTAACATTATCATCTGCATAAATTGAGTCAACTGACGTAGTTAATCTTGAGATAACAAGTTCATTATCAGTTGTTGTCGGGAAATCCCTATTATCACAACCACTAACTATAAGAAGTGCCAGTGATAGAATCATTAATAATATTGTAAAACTTTTCAATTTCATAATTTCTCCCAATTAATTACTGTTCATCACCAAATTTGATCAATGACTCAGTCATTTCTTCTTCAATTTGGACATCCTTATTGTAGTCAGCAGCAGTGATTACAGTTGGAGTCATTTCAATAATTAAGTCTGTTTTTTCAAGTGATTCTGTTTCATGTCTGAAGAATCTACCGATATAAGGGATATCGCCTAAGAAAGGAACTTTATTTACTTGAGTGCTTAATTGAGTATTTAAAAGACCACTCACGATAAATGTTTGACCACTAGGAACTGTGATAGTAGAATTAACTTTTCTAACTTTAGTTCTAGGTACATAACCACCAACTAAACCCATAACTGAAGAGATTTCAGGAGAGATAGTAGTAGTAATTTCATCTTCAGAATTAATACTAGGAGTAATAGATAATTTAATACCAACTTCTTCTCTTTCTACTTGAACTTCTTTATCGTTATCAATAACAACGAAAGGAATGTTTTCACCGATGTGAACATTAGCAGTTTCACCATTAAGAGATGAAAGACGAGTATCAGTTAATATTTTTGCTGAGTTATTTTCTAATAACCAGTCAATTGTAATATCAAAAGCATATAATTGACGTGAGAAGTTACCGAAGTCATCCCAATCACTCATTTTTTGGAAATATTGGTCAGTAGGTAATACTTCGAATTCTGATGGATCACCAAAAGGAATAGCACCAGTTTCATCAGAATAGTTATAAGGAAGTCCAACACCAGCTGAGTTTACAGGGTTTTCTGCAAAGATAGTAGTTAAGTGATTAAGTTTTGACCAGTCAATACCCATTTCTTTACTATCATCAACATTAACTTCAATAATTCTAACTCTAATTTGAACCTGTTTTTGAGGAACGTCAAGTTTAGTAATTTGATATTGAATATCTTCGAAAGTTTCAGGGTTAGCTCTTACAAGAAGTGCGTTTTGGCCTTCAACTTCAATAACTTCACCAGGGAAGTCTTTGAAAGCTTTAGCAATTTTCTTAGAGTTAACATATTTTAAATTTAAAATATAGTTTCTAGTACCAGACTCTTGATCAATAAGAGCTTTAGGTCCAATAACAAATGTATTTTGTCCAATAACTTTATAAGCAAGACCAGTAGATTTAGCTACTAATGAGATAGCATTTTCAACTGTGATATCTCTTAATCTGATAGTGATTCTACCCATGTCTGATTGTTCATCAGAGGATTTACCAGTTTCAGAAGCGAGAGCAATATTAATACCAGTTGCTTGAGAAATAGACTCAATAATAGTACCAATAGTAGCATCTTTAAAGTTCAATTCATCTATTTTCTTTTGTAATATATCATCACCTTGAGCGAAAACAAAAGATACGCTCATAAGTAATGTTAACATAATCAGAGTTATTCGTTTTATTCTAGCATCGAATATTTTCATTAGTTTCTCCTACTTAATAATTTTGATTTGCGTTAAACTGAATACCATTTTGTTGCTTATCTTTTGTATCAGCATTAGTTTCATAGATATTCATTCTATTCTTTAGTCTAATAGTACTACCATTAGAAAGGCGTGCAGTTTGCTTTTCTGAATTAGCAGCGATTATTTTAATACCATTAGTACCTTTTATTACTTCACCAATTGCATATTGTTTTTCAATATCTTTGTGTTCAATTGTAACAAACTTTTGTTCATTGAAAGTTATTACACCAGCAAGTCTAATCTCATTACGGCGTTTTTGAAGTCTGATTTTAATTTCATCCACTTTCTTTGGTAATATGATATCTTGCTTAAGAGGATCTTTTTCTACAGAGAAAGTAAAGTTCTTTCTATTAGAAATACCAGATTCAATGTCAGCAGCTTGTTTTAACAAGTTAGCATCTACATCCTGCTTAGCATAAGCTGATTCAGCAGTTACTTTTTGTTCACCATTGTAGTGATTAAATGCGAGAACACCAAGTACAATTACTGCAGCAACTAAGAGAATATAAGCTAAATCTTTTACATATCTATATTCCATAATTACCTCATTTTGTGTTTAATGAATGAAATGCTCAAATTAACACTATATTTTTTATCAAGATCTTCAACCTTAATTTCAGATGCAGATTTCTTTTGAACAGTCTTAATTGGTTCAATTTCAAAACTATTAATAACAGTTAGATAATCCATTTTTTCTAATGAATTCATAAATTTACCTAATTTCACGTAAGTTGTAGAAAAAACAAATGAGAATTCATGTTCTATTCTATCAGACTTAGTAAACAAGTCTTTATGGTCAATTTCAGATAAGTTAATATCTAAATTATGAGCTAGAGCATCCATTTCTTCGATCATTTCATGAATTTCATCAGATGAGAATTCTTTTTCTTTGGTAAGAGAGTGATCAAGAATTACAGTGAATCCACCAAGTTGTTCAGCTTGAACTTTACAGCTGTTAAGGTCTTGGCGAGCAACTTTAATTTCTTTATCTAGCTTTTTAATATTAGTATTACTATCAGCAAAAACTTGACTAAAATAGAAGAAGTATCCAACAGAGAGAGCAATAATTACAATAATTAGAATCCAATAGTTACGTTTCATTATTTTCTCCTCTTCTTATCGTAGTATTTACTCATACACTTAATAGTAAAGCCATAAACGACATCCATTTCAGGACCAGCTGCCTCTAGACTTTCAACTTTTTTAACAAGGTCTCTGTTAACAAATTCAACTGATTTGAAATCATTGAATTCTTCTCTTTCAACAAGACTAGTTCTATATTTGTTGATAATATCTTGAGGAACGTCAGCAGTTTTAGCTTTAATAAGTCCTTCTAATTCCCATGAACCATTTTCAAAAGAGAATTTAGAGATTGCTAAACTATCAGAAGTAATTTCTGCTAAAGCTTGAAGCTTTTTAGTCCAGAAAATTCTTTTGTTATAAGTTTCAGCAAAAGTCTGCATATCTTTTTCAAGGTTTGAAGAATCTGAAGCTTTAAGTACTTGTGGATATTTTTTTATTTCATTTTTAATCTCGGTTAACTGTTGTTTTCTAGTATTTATCTTTTTATCCATATTGGTAAGAGTCCAATAAGTGAATCCACCGATAAGGATAAATATAATTAGAAATGCAATCCAAGTATTAATATAAGTTCTTTTTTCTTTTTGAGCTTTTAATCTTTCTTCACCAAACTTATTCAGATTCATTCCAAAATAGAATTGTTCCATCATTTCCCCCTATTCTGGTCTCATAGCAAGACCGAGAGCTAAGCATAGTTGAGGGTCTTGACTATCTTTAAATTTGTCTGGCATTTCAAGATTGCTAAATGGATTATAGACTTCAGTAGGGATATTGATTTTAGATTCAATATATTCACTAAGGCCTTTAAGTTTAGCTGAACCGCCCATTATATAAACTTTTTGGAAATCACTATTTCCAGCTTCTTTAACGTAGAATCTGATAGATCTTCTGATTTCATCAGCGATCATATCTTCAGTATTCTTTTCAGAAATATCAAGCATAGAGAGAGTAGTTTCACCTGTTTCTTCAGCAGCTTTTAAACCGTGTTCGAATTTAAAAGTTTCAGCTGCTGGGAATTCAAGGTTATGTTTTCTCATAATATCTTGAGTGAAGTTATATCCACCATATTCAATATCTCTAGTAAAGAATTTTGCTTTTGGTCCCCAAATAACTATGTTAGTTCTGTGAGCACCAATATTAACAAGCACAAACACACCTTCTTCAACAAAAGAATTAAGTGCAAAGCAATTGCCAATACCGAAAGCATCAATATCAATGATACCAGGTACAATACCTGCTGCAGAAAGTATATCAGTGTGACCATTGATTACATTCTTAGTTGATGCAGCTAGCAATATGTTCATGTTGTTTGTTTTATCTTCAATACTTAATACTTGGTAATCTAACACCATTTCGCTACCACTGATTGGTATGTGTTTTTTTGCTTCAAAAGACAAAGCAGAATCAAGTTCATCTTCAGGTAAATAAATTGTTTTTACCTGTTTGATACTTGTGTCATCACCACCAACAGAGCTTACGACATGTTTGATCTTTTTCGGATTAAGCTTCATCCCTTTGAGGATAGAGCCTAATACAGGAGCGAAACGATCATTACTTAAATCATTGGGAAGATATTCGATTCCTTCAGGTATTGTTGAACGTATATCATAATTCAACAATTTATACCCATGGCTAAGACGTTTCAAATGAACGACTTTAACACTATGAGAACCTATATCTATACCAAGCGATTCTTTAAATTTAACTTTCTTTTTCTTACTCATATCGCCTCTTTATTCATTATATAAATTAATAATCTGTGAGAATTGCAGGAGCGCTATCACCAGTCATTAGATACCAAGATTCAGCATCAAACTGTGTAATACCACCTTTAAGTTGTACTTCTGGGAATTTTGGTGGAGGGCTAATCCTAAATCTATTATCGTAGTGATAAGATTTTTGATAACCAACACCCGATCCAGTAGCGCCAGGAGCATTTGTTCCACCTTGGTTACTTGGACTACCGTAAAGATAGTTAGCAATATCCCAGTTATTATCTGTGTAGTTAATTGGGTCACTACCTGATCTATGTACGAAACCTCTTCTACGTTGTGCAACAGAACCAAATAGTCTGATTGTACCACGTTCTTTGTAAGTTTCTGCATTAGTTTCAGGCCATAGTGGTCCGTAGAATGGATAACAGTATATTCCAGGCCAATCAGCTGTTATATCTAAGAAGTGTAAAGGTCCCCAATCGTCTCCAATCATATCATTTGCAAAGTTATCCCAACCAGAATCTTGGAGGGCATTATTTACTCTTACAAATAGACCTTTATGAGGATGTTGATATTGGAAAGAGAAAGTACCATCTTCCATGGAAGTTTCTCCTCTACCTAATGCACACATAGCTGCATATATGTAGATACCACCATCATCTTCATCACCTTCTTCATCTTCAGCTCTTCCACAATTGTATTTAACTCTAACTGAATCATCAGGGTGTCTGAAACCGTATTGAATAATAATAGATCTTTCAGAAATAAGACCAACAATATCAGAATTATTCTGAGTACCGTTAAGGTTATCAACATTGTTACCATCTGGAGTATCTCCTTTAGCTGTATTAACTAAAAGGATATCACCAGCAAGGTACATTGTATCTGATGAACACCAAGTTTGTTGTCCACCAAATTCACCCATAAGCCATAATTCGCCATCGATAAATATAGAGTTATTTGCAACGTTACCAGAACCACCTGAAGCCCATATAGTGTCCTTATTAATAAGGTATTGAACATCTATAGAGTCATCAGGAGTTATGTCGTTTTGATTTCCGTCAGCTGCAGTATCATAGATAATCACAGTATCTTGGATAGTGTCCATTCTTTGACCATACCAAGCGGTATAAGAATTACCATTAGCAACAGCGAAGAAAATATCACCTTCACCCACAGATACACCAACACCTGTTCTTGCAGCAGTAGCAGTTTCAGGATATTCAATTTCAGGTGCATTTTCAGTATATCCATCTAAGAAAACTTCCTCATAAGGAATAGTTCCATTTTCAGATTGAATTTCTCCAGAAGTATATACATGGTCATGGAATAAAGGCCAACCATTATTATCACCAGTAGTTCTTTTTAACCAAATATCACTATTGGTTCTAACCTTACCATAAATTTCATCGCGACCATAAAAATAAACTTTATCGTCACCTAAATCTTGATTTATAGATTGGTCAGTTTCAGTAAAGTAGTGATATCCTGCAAAAGTATTCTTTTTAATTGCTTTTCTACCATACAACTCAACATTAGATTTCTTTTTGTTATAACCTGTACCAACATAAGCAGTAGCTAAAGTATTAATACCATAGTTATAAGCGAATTCAAACAGTGAAGTTTGAATATCGTTACCTCTAAGCATCATAGTGCGAAGTTTGAATGTATTCAAACCAAAACCACTATTAATCTCTTTAGTCATACCACCCATATCGACAACATCTGGTAGTGTTCCACTTTGGGCAAAATCTAACATATTCTCAGTTGCTTTAAGTGAGCGAGTCCCTTCGGATCTAATCAAATGAAGCTCTTGAAGAGCATGATAAGATTGAACAAGACTTCTTGTATCAGTAACCCCAATTCGAGTAATGGCTACTGCTGACATCAACGCAATTGCAACAACTGCAAATGACAAAGCAATAAACCCATTATCGTTAACAAATTTCTTCATAAACTTTTTCATATTACATCTTTCCTATAGCCATGTAGGTTTCATAATTTACGTAGTGATATTTGTCTTCGAATAGTTCAACACGAGCTTCAAGTTCCACTTTAACAATTTTAAAAACTGTTGTAGCAAAAGGGTTACCAGGACTAAATAGTAATTTAGTCACTTCTATATCTTGATTTTTTCTTTTAACTTTATCAGGGAAAATGTAATTGTCTCTATTTGAAGAGGTAGAAGAGCCATACACGTTTTGGGTGTAACGAATAAAACCATCATCGAGATAGAATTTGATTTCATCATTAACACTTAAATCACCGCTGTTAGCAGGTGGTTTAATTATAATACCTGTTCTAGCTATTCCTTCAGCATAGTTACCAGTGAACTCTATTGAATTTGCATTACCAATCCCCATCAATTGAACTTCTGTAGGCATATTTACTTTAATTCCATGTTTCAACACTTGCATAGCTCTAAATGCTTCAGTCTGCAATCTAGATACCTTTTGCAATTCTTGATACTTTAAAAGGAATGTTGAAATAGTTAGTGTAGCACCAACAAAGACTACTGTCATTATCGCTAAAACAGAAACTAATTCTACAAGAGTAAAGCCTTTATCATTGAATGTTTTCACATTCTTTTTTCTTTTAAGGATTGTCATAATAATCTTCTACCATTCTTACGTAGTGACTTTTCATTTCATCAGACGGTTCATTCCAAGAAACCATAACAGTTAATGTTGTTTGGTTCAAATTCACAGTACCGCTTGTTAGGCCGTATGAGAAATCGAGTGCAACATTTGCGTTTATGTTTCCAGCAAAGTCATCGCCCATTACTGCTCTTCCCTTATAAAGACCATCTAAATCGAAATCTTTCTCGATCGTCTTTTTATAATATTGCCATTCAAGTTCTCCAGATGCAATCATGATACCTTGTCGGTCATGATAATTCCTAGTTATACGTTTTTCTGCATAATGAATCCCTACGAATAGAGATGATAATGCAATAAAAACAATAGCAAAAGCAGCTATCAATTCAACTAAGGTAAAACCGGAGTCTTTGAATAAATTTTTCTTTATCATCCGTTGAATCCTGCACCTGTTGCAAAGATCTTAACGTTATCAGCAACTTTTTCTGCAGTTTTTCTATCAATATTACCATTCATCACATGATTATAAAGAGATTGATCTTTAGATTGCATACCTTCTTTTGTTCCAGACTGGATAACAGAAGGGATTTGGTAAGTCTTCTCTTCACGAATCAAGTTTCTAACTGCCGCATTAGCAATCATAATTTCTAATGCAGGAACACGACCTTTACCATCTTTAGTTGGAAGCAATGTTTGAGCAATAACTGCTTCTAAAGATTCAGATAGCATAGATCTAACTTGAGCTTGCTGTTCTTTTGGGAACATATCAATAATACGGTCAATAGATTTTGTAGCACTACTAGTATGTAGAGTAGCAAAAACTAAGTGACCTGTTTCAGCTGCAGTAAGAGCAAGTGAAACTGTCTCAAGGTCACGCAACTCACCAACAAGGATTACATCAGGATCTTCACGAAGAGCTGATCTTAAAGCTGCGGTAAATGAGTGTGTGTCGTGTCCAAGTTCACGCTGATTCAATAAGCTGTTCTTAGTTTTATGAACAAACTCAATAGGATCTTCTATGGTTATAATATGTTTTTGAGAATGGTCATTAATTGAATCGATCATGGTTGCAAGAGTAGTAGATTTACCACTACCAGTTGGACCAGTCACCAAAATAAGGCCTTTCTCTTTAAAGGTTAATGATTTAAGAGTTTCCGGTAAGTATAATTCTTCATAAGATTTAATCTCATTAGGAATAACACGGAAAGCTGCAGCTAAACCATTAATTTGAGTAAATGCATTTACACGGAATCTAACATCACTTGAAAGCTTTGTTGAGAAGTCAATTTCTAACTTTTCTTTAAACATTTCAATTTGTGACTCATTCATCACACTGTATATTAGAGTACGTACATCATCTTCAGACATCATTGGTATGTTCAATTTTTTCATTTTACCATGAACACGAACCATAGGGTGAGAACCAGCACTAATATGTAAATCTGATGCCCCTGCGTCTGAAGTGAATTTTAATAGTTCCTGAATAGTCATTTGGCCTCCAAAAGAATTTTTCTAATAATAGCTAATAAGTTATTAGATTATTCTTCGCCACCAGTTTCAGTATTTGTAAATGTATCAATACCCCAGCCAGTATATTCGTTATCTTCAACGATAAATCTAACTTGTTTTCCTTCTCCTGATTCGAATTCGGCAGTTGAAGTACAAACGTATTCAGTTGGAGGGTTACCTAATACATCAAATTCCCATTCTTCTCTAACTGCTTGTTTGATACCAGCGTCATCTAATGCATCTTCTACTTCGTAACCATCTGTTGAACCTGTTGTAGTTAAACGTGTTTCATAAGCTTCTTTTACTGAACGTAAATACGCTTTTGGACCTGCTGCTTTACCTTTTTCAACGTAACGTAAGTAAATAGGTACCGCGATTGTAGCTAAGATAGCCATGATAATAACAACAACAAGAAGTTCTACTAAACTGAATCCTTTGTCTTTCTTCATTAATTTGAACATGTCTGTTCCTCCCAATTTAAGTTTTTTATTTTTTATGAATTACTTTTTCATAATGCATATTACATACCAAAACATCATAATTTTTGTTTATCTACAAGTTTATTACATTTTTTATAGTTAGATTTTAAGATTTTTTACAAGTAAATAATTAGTAGATTTTTGAATCTTTAATTTATTTATAATCAATGTATAATGACTTTTTAAGGGCTTTTAATCTTATTGTAGAACTATTTATAAAGAACTATCTAGCAAGCTATTACTAATTAGTACGGCTGAGCATGTCTTTTTATTCTGAAGTGCTAGTCTGTTGATTTAAGAAAATATATTTGTTTCCAATGTAACCTTTATTAACAACTTATTAATAAATCTTATTATTTGATTGCATATCTCACTATCTTTCTGTATTTTACCCTATATTAACTTATAGTTTATTTTTGCTGTAAACTGTGTGATTAGTTGGTAATTTTTAAGAAATAAGACCTACTAGAAGTATGCAATAATGACTTTTTTATAGATAAAGACATTTAAATTCGATTTTTTTTGAAATATTGATATGTAACTATTTATTTCACCTACGTTAAGAATTATATGGCTCTTTAAAATTAATTTAGTTATTGAAATCCTCTTCTTTAAAATAAGTTCTTGACTAGATTAAACCAAATTCAGCTAAAGTATAATTCAAGTAAAATAATATTAATATAGTAATAATTACTTAAGGAGATAATATGAAAAAAACTTCTATTCTGCTTTTTCTAGCTATTAGTATGTTGGTGCTAGGATGTAGCTCAACGAGTACTAAGTTAGATTCAGTAAAAGAAGCTGACATTTATGTAGAATATGATGGTGGGATGATTACAAAAGCTGACTATGAAGATAGGATTAGTATGCTTCCAGAACAACAAAGAGAATCATTAAACATGGCTGGTAACGAAGCTATTTTTTTAGAAAGATTAGCTCAAGAACAAGCATTTTATATGAAAGCTAACGAGTTAGGCTTAGATAAAGACCCTGAAGTTCTTTCTATAATTGACCAACGTCTAAAACAATATTATTTAAATGAATATTATGAAAAGAATATTAGATCTAATGTTAAGTTAACTGATCAAAATCTAAGAGACTTCTATGACAATAATCAAGACCTCTTTGTAGAAGCTCCAGTAGCAAATATTAGATATATTCAAGTTGCAAACCAAGAAAGTGCTGATAAAGTCTTAGCTGATTTAAAAAAGGGTATCTCTTTTGACAATATTGCTGCTGTAAAGTCTATCAACACAGGTGCAAAACAAAACGGCAATGTAATAACTGGTCTAAGAAACAATGGTTACATTCAAGGTATTGGAAACGATACAGAATTAGACAGTTTAATATTCAATGTGGAATTCGAGCCTAATAAGGCTTATGGTCCTTATGAAACAGCAACTGGTATCCATTTCTTCTCAATAATCATGAGAGAAGATGCTAAACAAAAGATTTTGAAGCAGTAAAGTCTGATGTAAAAACTAAAGCTAGAGTTGCTAAAGAAACAGATTTAAATGATGCTTACACCAAGAATTTCATGCTTGACCACAATTTAAGTATCGATAGTGAGAACTTAGCTAAAATTGATTTCATGAATCTTGCAAACAATAATGATATCATTGAAGCAAGTGTTATCACAAGTGACTTAGATAGTTTTAATTGGACTGTTGAAGATGTTCTTACAGCATTCAATTCTGTACCTAGACAAGAAAGAATGTTTATTACTCAAAATAGCAATCAGGAAATACTTGACCATGTTCTTTCAAAAGAAATTTACTTCTATAATTTAAAGGCTGAAGGCTTCGATAAGGAATTAAATGAACAGCCTAAATACAAAAATAGTATTAGAACTTTCTTATTAACTTATGCTTATAAAAAGCTTATTACAGATACAATTGAAATTACTGACGCAGATATAGAAGACTTCTATCAAGAGAATAAAGAAAAGTTTGCTAAACCTGGATTCAGAAAAGTTGAAATCTTAAACTTTGCAAGCGAAGAAGTTGCTTCTCAAGCTTATGATGAATATATTGTGGCTGTAAGAAACAGTGACACTAAAAAGATTAAAGAAATCATGGAACAATATGCTATTAATAGTTTCGATAAACGTATAGCAGATAAAACTTTTAGAAATGGTATTGTCCCTAACTTTGGTAGAGATAATATTCTTTCTGAAGCAATTTGGAATTTACCTGTAAACGAAGTAAGCGATATTACTCCTGTAAAGCGTGGTAACAATTTTGCTATTTTTAGAACACTTGAAGAAACTCCAAAAAAATATAAAGAGTTAGGTGCTGTTATTCCACAGATTCAAAACAACTTAACTCGTTCTAAATCTAAAGAAAAGTTTGATAACTTAATTGACCAATATATGAAAGAGTATAACTTTGTTGTCCACCAAGACAAACTTCATCCAAGAGCTACTGCAGATGAATTATTTGCTCTGGCTGAAAAACAAGCTAAACTTGGTAAATTCAAAGACACTATACTATATTACCAACAAATTGTTAACAACTATCAAAATGGTAAAGATGACTATAAAGCAATGTTCATGATTGCATTTACTCAATCTGAATATGTACAAGATAAAGAAGCAGCTATCAAAGCATTTGAAGAGTTCATTGAGAAATACCCTCAAGGTGAACTAAATGACGATGCTACTTATATGCTTAAAGAATTGAAAGGTGAAGGATCTATTGAGATTCCTGAATTAATCGACTAATATACGCTTCTAGAATATTATATATTAGAAGAGCCTAGGCATTGCCCTAGACTCTTCTTTTTTTTGCGAGAAAGATAGGTTCATGCCTACACCCTTACTCCCCTCCTTGAAAAATCGGCTTTTTTTCAATGAGACCCTTAAGTTAGGAGTTAGAAGTGGGAGCGAGAAGAAGTGAAGAGAGGAGTGTAAGCATCCACCGAAGGTTGAACGAAGTTCATGCTTACGCTAAGAGATGTTTTCAAAACATCTCAACAAATTCACTTATCACTATGTTCTAAGTTGTTAATATATAAGTAAAGAACCCTGTACTGATTCATGACGTCCTTTAATGACTAAATACAAAATAAGACATTAGCCACGAATAACACAAATATTCACAAATCCAGCCCCTAAACAATTAAACCTCTCAACAACTAAACATTTTAATCAGTTTAATCTGCGTTATCTGTGTTCTATTTTATTTGAAAGGCCAGCTAGCAGCTGTGCGTTCCCAGTAATTATTCATTATGTCGTCCCTTCGGGACTCAATTCATTTTTATCCTTGAACATGGGGTACAAGACCCCATGCTAATACATGACGTCCTTTCAGGACTAATACCAAACATCGAATTTGAAAGCTAAAAAGCGGAACAAGTATCAGCGTTCCCTCAACAGTAGCTTAAATGAAACCGTGCTAATCTTCATTGCTAAAAACAGATTTTTTGTTTTAGACTGTATTAAGAGATAAGAAGCTTACAGTCCCAAATAATCACAAATCTATCATTCTTCACACAATCTTAACATTTCACTTATAATGAATTAACTTTGAAAGAGTATAATAAAGTGAAATCAAAAAAATTGTATAGGAGAAATTTAACATGACTTTATCTAAAAAAGTTATTCTATTTGCTTTGTTAATTCTTGTTGTGCCTTATATCGTTAACGCTGTTGAAACAAAATACTCAATGGAAATATGGAATCGTTTCACAATGGAAGATGATGGTTCAGATGCTGATCCAGATATGTCTTTCTCACTAGAAAGAGCTTATTTAAGAATTGAACCAAAATTTACAGATAACATTAAAGGTAGATTTAATTTAGACTTTTTCTCATCAGACAAAGATGAAGATGCTAATGGTGCAGGTGTGAAATTGAAATATGCTTATTTAGATTTTAAAAACATCCTTCCTTTACCTAAATCAAAACTTTCTGTTGGTTTAGTTAAAAACTATTTTGGTACTATTTATAGCTGGGAATATGAAACAATTCAAAAAGATCCTGCTGACAAATGGAAATTCGCTTCATCAACTGACTACGGTGTAGTTTTATCAGGTGCTGTTCCTGCTGCTAAATTATCTTATAACTTAGGTTTATATAATGGTGAAGGTTACAAAAAAGCTGGTGGAAATGTTAATAATGAATTTGCTTTCTTAGGTAATGTAAGAATCAAACCAGTTGATATGTTAGAAATTGGTGGTACATACTCAATGAATAGTAAAAAGAATCCTAATGACGATGCAGGCGAAGAAAACCCTGATCACGAAGCTATTTCTGCTTATGCAGCTAACGCTACTTTCAAAATGGCTGGTGCTACAGTTTTAGCTCAATATTTAGGTAAAACAACTGAAATGGACAACCTTGATGGTGTTGATGATTTAAATGAAAATGTTGTTTCAGTTTTAGCTATGTACAATTTAAACGAAGCTGCTGGTGTTAACTTAGATTTAGTAGCTCGTTATGACATGTATGATGATGATGTAGATGGCGATGACGAAGACGGTAATGAAATCCAAAACGGTGAAAACTTAATGTTATTTGGTTTCAATTACCACTTCCACAAAGGTCTTCAATTACAAGCTAACTATCAAATCATGTCTTATGAAGATGAAGATCTTGATGACGAAACAGAACTTATGCTTCAATTACGTTGGAAGTTTTCAAGCGTAATGGGTAAATAATTAAATATTAAACATATAGGAGATTTATAATGAAAAAAACCATATTATTACTAATAGTATTAAGCTTATTAACAATGCTTGTAGGTTGCGGTGAAAAAAAGGGTAAAATTACAATGTCAGGATCAACAACAGTTCTTCCAATAGCTCAAGCATGTGCTGAAGCTTTCATGGACAAAAATCCTGGTGTAAACATCTCAGTTAGAGGTGGCGGATCATCAATAGGTATCAAAGATATCATGGCTGGAACAGTTCAAATTGGTAATGCTTCTAGAGCTGCTAAACAAAAAGAAATTGATGCTGCTAAAAAAGATGGTATCGAGTTAAACCAAATCATCGTTGCTAATGATGGTATTGCAATGATCGTTCACCCTTCTAACCCTATCAAAAACTTAACACAACAACAAATCATTGATATCTATACAGGTAAAATTACTAACTGGAATCAACTTGGTGGAAACGACCAAAATATCGTTGTAATTTCTAGAGATACTGCTTCTGGTACTTATGAAATCTTCCACAAAAAAGCTATCAAGAAAAACAAAGTTATGCCTGGTTCACAAATGTTAGCATCTAACAATGCTGTTGTAACATCAGTTAAAGACACTCCTGGTGCTATTGGTTATGCTGGCCTTGGTTATGTTGAAGGTAAAAGCACAATTAAAGCTGTAACTGTTGATGGCACAGAATGTACTATCTCTAACGTAGTTAGCGAAAAATACCTTATCTCAAGAAAATTAAACATGTACACTAATGGTAAACCTGAAGGTATTACTAAAGAATTTATCGATTTTATCTTATCAGATGAAGGACAAGAAATCGTAGAAAAGAACGGTTTTATCAAATTACAAAAATAAGCAATAAGCGTGCAACAGATAGAAGAAACGATGAAACCCGAGTTTTGCCTTAGCTCGGGTTTCAACTTAAGAAAAAGAGGATTATGTGAAAGATTTTAAAGAGCTATTATTTAAGAGTGTAACTTACCTAGCAGCAATGTTTTCAATACTTGCTTTGTTTGGAATTATCTATACTCTATTCTTAGAAGGACTACCTCTATTCAAAGCAGATACATTTAGCGGTTCATTAGCAATTGCTAAAGAGTTCTTATTTTCTAATAAGTGGTATCCAACTAGCGATGTTCCAGTTTTCGGATCTTTGTCACTCTTAGTGGGTTCATTGCTTGTGACGCTTGGCGCATTAGTTATTGGTATTCCTATTGGGCTAGGCTCTGCTATTTACATTTCTGAAATAGCTAGTCCTAGAGTTAAAGAAACTTTGAAGCCTATGATAGAGTTGCTAGCAGGTATTCCATCAGTTGTTTATGGGCTGTTTGGTATGGCTTTCCTTGCTCCATTTCTAATTAGAACATTCGGTATCGATACTGGACAAAACGTCTTTTCTGCTAGTATCATTCTAGGAATCATGATAATTCCTATTATATCAAGTATGTCAGAAGATGCTCTTTCTAATGTCCCAAGAATATTAAGAGAAGCTTCTTATGGATTAGGAGCTACAAGATGGGAAACAATAACTAGAGTTGTTGTACCTGCAGCAAAAACAGGTATAGTTGGTAGCTTTGTACTTGGATTTGGTAGAGCTATTGGTGAAACTATGGTTGTTATCATGGTTGCTGGTGGAGCTGCTCAAATTCCAAATTCAATCTTCCAACCAGTAAGACCTTTGACCACATCTATTGCTGCTGAAATGGGTGAAACTGCTATCGGTACTCCCCACTTCCATGCTTTATTTGCTTTAGCAATAATGCTATTTATTATTACATTCGTTACTAACTTATTTACTGAATTATTCCTTTTCAAAAAGGTTAAGTAGGAGTCAAAGATGAATATAAGAAAAGTAAAAGAACACGTTGGTGTTAATTTATTAAGACTTGGCCTACTACTAACAGGCCTATTCTTAGTCTCCTTTATGTATATTATATTTTCCAAAGGGCTTGGGGTAATTAGTTGGACATTCTTAACTGATATACCAAGAAATTCAATGACTGCTGGTGGTATTTTCCCAGCAATTGTAGGAACTTTAGCTTTAACTGTTCTGTCTATTGCAATAGCTTTACCTCTTGGTGTATTAACTGCGATCTATATGGTCCATCTTGCTAAACCATATTGGCTTGTTAGAGTTGTTAGAATTGCCGTTAATACTTTAGCTGGTGTTCCATCAATTATCTATGGTTTATTTGGGCTAACTCTATTCGTTAGAATGTTACATTTTGATATATCAATTTTGGCCGGTTCCTTAACTTTGGCTGTTTTAGCTTTACCTGTTATAATTAATGCAAGTGAAGAAGCATTAAGAGGTGTACCAAAGAGTTTCAGAGAAGGTTCTTTAGCTTTAGGTGCAACTGAACGTCAAACTATCATGAGAGTTGTTGTTCCAACAGCCCTGCCTAATATTCTTACTGGTGCTATTATTTCTATTGGTCGTGTAGCCGGGGAAACTGCCCCAATTATGTTTACTGCTGCAACTTTCTATACAAGACTATTACCTTCTACTGTTATGGATGAAGTTATGGCATTACCCTTCCATATATATGCACTTATGACAGAAGGTAGTCATGGAACAGAACAAGTACCAATTGCTTACGGTACAGCAGTTGTATTATTAATGCTGGTCTTAATGGTATCAGCAGTCGCTATTTTTATTAGATATAGAATGAGGAAGAAAAGAAAATGGTAAATAAAGAATTATTGAATACAAAGAATTTGAAATTATGGTTCGGAGATAACTACGTATTACACGATTTAGACTTCACAGTTCATGAAAAGAAGATTACCGCTCTGATAGGACCTTCAGGTTGCGGAAAATCAACATTATTAAGATGCTTTAACAGAATGAACGACTTAATTCCTGAATGTAGAATAGAAGGTCAAATTCTTCTTAACGGAGAAAATATATATGACCCTAAAGCTGATGTAACCGATATAAGAACAAGAATTGGTATGGTTTTCCAAAGACCTAATCCATTCCCAAAATCTATCTATAATAACGTGGCTTATGGTCTGCAAATTAGAGGAGAAAAAAGAAAGAGTGTTCTGGATGAAGTTGTTGAGACTTCTCTTAGAGGTGCTTGGCTTTGGGATGAAGTAAAAGACAGACTTCATACTTCTGCTTTCTCATTATCTGGTGGACAACAGCAAAGACTGTGCATTGCCAGAGGCTTGGCAAACAACCCTGAGGTTCTTTTACTTGATGAACCAACCTCAGCTTTAGACCCAAAATCAACTGCTAAAGTTGAAGAATTATGTATTGAACTAAAAGATAAAGTGACAATTTTGATAGTAACTCATAATATTGCACAAGCTGGTAGAATCTCTGATTATACTACTTTCATGTATCTTGGTGATATTGTGGAATTTGGTGATACAAAGACTGTTTTTACTGTACCTAAAGACAAACGTACAGAAGCCTACTTAACCGGGGTTTTCGGCTAGTAAAAGAAAGGAGATATAATGTTAACACCAAAAATAATTGATTTGAAAAAAAGCTTGATGGATATGGCTGGTTATATCCAAAAGATGATTGAAATATGCATCACTTCCATGAAAGATATGAATGTTGAAAACTTAGAAGATGTTGCATATTACGAGAATAAAGTTAATGAATTAGAGCTGGAAATTGATGATAGATGTGCTGCTTTAATAGCGCTCTATCAACCTGAAGCTAAAGACTTAAGATATATCTTAATGATTATAAAAATGAACAATGACTTCGAAAGATTAGGCGATTTGGCTTATAAGATAGCAGACAGTTTACTTGCTCTTAAAGATGATACTCTTATCTTGAAAATGGATGAATTGTCTCAAATGGCTAAGAAAAGCTATTCTATGTTAAGAGATAGTATTATCGCTTTCACTGATGAAGATACAGAAACTTCTAAAACAATCGGTGCAAGAGATGATGAGGTAGACAAACTTTATGAAGAACTCTATACTCATATCAAGAAGATTTTGAGAGACACTGACAATAATGTTGAACCAAGTCTACACATCCTAAGAATAGCTAGTAAGTTTGAGCGTATAGCTGACTTATCAACAAACATTAGCGAAAGTACTATTTACTTAGTTGATGGTGATGTAATTAAACATAAAAGCTAAAGGAGAAGGTATGTTAAATCAAAAGAACTTGCTATTTATTGTTGATGATGAGCCTGATATTCTTGAACTTCTAGAACTCCAATTAGGAAATGCTGGTTTTGAAGTTAAGTCTTTTGAAAATGGTAACGACCTACTTCTTGCACTAGAAAACCAAGTCCCGAACCTATTACTTCTTGATTTAATGCTTCCTGATATTGATGGTACTGATATCTGTAAGCAGCTAAGAAATTCAGATAAGTTCAAGCATTTGCCAATCATCATGCTTACAGCTAAAGGTGAAGAAGTAGATAAGGTCTTGGGCTTAGAATTAGGAGCAGACGATTATCTAGCAAAACCTTTTTCTCCTAGAGAACTAGTTGCAAGAATCAAAGCTGTGCTACGTCGTGTAGAAAGTGCAAACTCTAGTTCTGACTTCTTGAACATAGGAAATTTACTTCAAATAGATAAGAGAAGATTTGAAATTAAAATAGAAGGTGAAAAAATTTATTTAACTACCACCGAATTTAAGATTCTAGAACTTCTTGCATCACATCCAGGCTGGGTGTATTCAAGAGAACAAATTCTTAACCACTTGTGGGGAAAAGAGAAAATAGTTCTTGACCGTACCATTGATGTACATATAAGAAATTTACGCTCTAAAATAGGTGAAGTAAGTAATTTTATTAAAAACATTCGTGGTATCGGATATAAATTTGAGGTTTAATGCTTAGAAGGAATTCAATATTTAGCAAGATTCTAGGATCCTATCTTATAATTTCTATAACCCTTGTGATATTGATCTTTGTTCTATCCTTTAAAATGGTAAATGATAGATACATTGACAGACTAACACAAGATTTAGAAGTTCAAGGTAAATCTACATATAATCTTCTTGAAGATGATATATTGAATAGTAGCCCTGACACTATAAACGAGAAAATTGCCAAAGTATCAGAGACTATTCAAGCTAGAATCACTATCATCGATATTAATGGTATAGTGCTATACGAATCTGATAAAGATCCCGAACACATGGATAATCATGCAGATAGAAAAGAAGTTGTTATAGCACTTGATGGACAAACAGGTTCATCAGTTAGATACTCGGCAACACTTAAGAAAG
Organism: Cloacimonadales bacterium (SeqCode); assembly: GCA_963678315.1. Lineage (GTDB taxonomy): Bacteria > Cloacimonadota > Cloacimonadia > Cloacimonadales > JAFGVF01. Next base: position 569,576 of record OY782781.1, read on the forward strand.
AAATGCTCTATGTCGCTGTTCCCATTATGAGAAACCAGAGGCTCTTGTACATTTCTAGACTAAGTGTTCCTATTGATGATATTCATTTATTATTAGATGATTTCAAGCAAGGTATCATAAACTCTGCATTAATTTTGCTAGTATTGGCTTTCATAATTGCATTTATTCTTGCTAAGCATTTTTCCAAACCAATCAATCAACTTAGCGTTGCTTTTAAAGAAGTATCTGATGGAAACCTATCTAAGAAAGTTGAAGTTTCATCTAGCTATGAAATTCACGAGCTAGCAAAGTCTTTTAATCTGATGGCAAAAAAACTATCTGTATCGGTCAATGAACTACGTGATAAAAGCAATCAGTTAGAGACTATAATTGACTCAATTAACGAAGTTCTGTGGTTGCAAGATTACCAAGGCTTGCTTATTGCAGCAAATGATAGTTTTAAGAAGATGTATAAATCGAAAGTCTATCAAGATAAGTACATCTGGGAATTAATCCATGACCCTGACACTAAAAAGGTTATAGAAAAAGTAAATCCCCAGAATGCTCATATCATTAAAGAGATAAGAATAGCCGAAAAGTGGTATATTCTTAGTTCTTCAAAACTAGACGATGAGAAGGTAATATTTGTACTGCATGATGTTTCAGAGCTTAAAGAAATTGAAAAGTTTAAGAAGGACTTTGTTATCAATGCTAGCCATGAGCTTCGTACTCCTTTAACCGCTATAAAAGGTTTTTCTGAACACTTACTAGATAATGCTCAAGATTCCGATGCTAGATATCTAAATATCATATTAAGGAATACTGAACGCTTAATTCATTTAGTAAATGATATTCAGTCTTTAGCTAAACTTGAACAAAAACCCCTTCTAAGAGCTACAAACATTAATTTATTAGACTTTCTTGCTAATACCAAAAGTATCTTTGAAGAGAAGCTTAAATCCAATAAACTATATCTTAACTTGAATATTCCTGATAACTTACCTCAACTGGAAGTAGATAAGTTCAAGTTTGAGCAAATCTTTGTTAATCTAATTGATAATGCCATAAGATACACTTCAGAAGGTGGAATTACTATTTCAGCTGAAGCACAATACCACAGCATAGTAATTAAGATTACAGACACAGGTATTGGTATTCCTGAAGAACATCTACCAAGACTATTTGAACGCTTCTATGTGGTTGATAAATCACGCAATAGAAAGAATGGTGGCACTGGATTAGGCCTTTCTATTGTTAAACATATAGTGCAACTTCATAATGGTTCTATTAAGGCTGAATCATCACTTGGTAAAGGAACAAGCTTCATTATAACCCTACCTCAAAAATATGTATAAAACACTGAGTGCTTCTGATAATATTTATGACCAGAAAATGGCTGAGCTCTTTCCATTGGTTAAATCTATAGCTCTGAAGTATGCAGACTATAACAATGATGTAGATGACTTAGTCCAAGAAGGTATGATAGGAGTTATAAAAGCTGTTGATAACTTCACAGAAGAAAAAGACACTAAATTCTCGACTTATGCTGTGTATTGGATTAAAAAGTATATCTTAGATTATTTAAATAGGAATTCCACAACAAGCCACTTTGAGTATTCTGAACTTGATGATTATACAGAAGATGAAGTTCAGAAAGAAAACACCATCTCTCTTAACTTCCCCGACAACTTTCCTGAATTAGAAAAGAAAGTAATTGTCCAGCTTTACGAGCATGAATTCACTCTTTCTCAAGTTGCTAAGAATCTTAGTATCACTAGAGAAAGAGCAAGACAGCTCAAGGAGAAAGCCCTTCGCCGACTAAAGGCTTTCGGATACACTATTGGGTAAAATCTCCCTCATCTACCATAAAATAATTGACACTAAAATTACTCCATTTAAATTAAGTAAAAATACTTTTATGGCTATATTGAATAAAATGAGGTGTCGATGTTAGAAAGAATTAGTAATCCTAATGAGTTTGGTGAAGAAAAAGATTTTGACAGGGCTTTACGACCTAAGCGCCTTAGCGATTTCGTTGGTCAAGACCATATAAAAGAGCTACTAGATATATCAATTCAAGCAGCTAAATTAAGAAACGAACCCCTTGACCATGTTCTTCTTTACGGACCTCCAGGTCTTGGTAAAACCACCCTTTCTAATATTATTGCAAATGAATTAGGTGTTGAGATTAAGATTACTTCTGGACCTGTTCTTGAAAAGCCATCAGATTTAGCTGGTATCCTAACTAATCTCCAACGCTATGACGCCCTCTTTATTGATGAAATTCACCGACTTAACCATGTTGTAGAAGAATACATCTATCCGGCTATGGAAGACTTCCAAATGGAGATCATTCTCGATAGCGGACCTTCTGCTAGATCATTACAAATTGACTTAGAGCCCTTCACAATGATAGGTGCTACAACTAGAGCAGGCTTGTTAACAGCTCCTCTTCGTGATAGATTCGGCCTTGTTTTAAGATTAAACTACTATGAACAATCAGCTATTGAAAGCATTATTAAACGTTCTGCAAGCATCCTTGATGTCCCAATTGAAGAAGAAGGAGTTATTGAGTTAGCTAGACGTTCTCGTGGTACTCCTAGAGTTGCAAACAGACTTCTAAGAAGAGTTCGTGACTACGCCCAGATTAGAGGAAATGGCATCATCACCAAAGACATCGCCATGAAGGCGCTTAAGATGTTAAATGTTGATGAAGAAGGTCTTGATGAAATGGATAAAAAGATTCTTCTTACTATAATAGAGAACTTTAAGGGTGGACCTGTAGGCATCAAAACTCTAGCTGTAGCAGTAGGTGAAGACCCGGGAACAATAGAAGAAATCTTTGAGCCATATCTTATTCAGAAAGGATTCCTTGAAAGAACCATGCAAGGAAGAAAGGCATCATTCAAAGCCTACAAACATTTCAAGCTTGATCAACATTCAGATCAAATTTCTATCTTTGGCTTAGAGGAATAATACAAGCACCTAATTTCTTCCCCTATCCTTAAGTGCATCTTGCATAAATCTGATTTTTAATGCAGGAGGGGCTTAACAGGATTAAGATTGAGCAAGTGTATATTCAAGATTTCTTTATAAGCAAAGTGCATCTTCTAACCTTAACCTTATTGTTTCTTAACTCACTCTTTTCTTGACATCAATTAGCAATAATGTGAATTTGTTAATATATGAATAATATGAACGATTTAAAAATTATAGATAAAAATATCGACCACTTACTCTTTGATTTTGATGGTACTATTGCTGACACACTATCACTTAGTGTAGAACTGTATAATGAGATAGCTAAACAATATAACTTTGTTAGTGCTGACAATTCTGAATTACCACGATTGATGAGTATGACAATCACTGAGATTCTTAAGTTAAAGAATATCCCGATTTATATGGTACCTATTGCTTTGCTTAATGCTAAGAAGAAGATGAAGAATAGAATAGCTGAAGTAAAACCATTTGCTGGTATTAAGAAGTTTTTACATGATTTAAAAGATGCTGGCTATCATCTTTCAATTATCTCTTCTAACTCTAAGGAGAATATGCTCAAATTCTTTAAGAACAATGATATAGATGTTTTTGATTACATCTATTCAAGCACTTCCCTATTTGGAAAGGATAAGTTAATTAAGCACTATCTTAAAGCTGTTAAGACTACTTCAGAAAAGGTTCTTTATATCGGTGACGAGATTAGAGACATAGAATCTGCTAAAGTTTCTAACATTAAGATAGTTTCAGTTACTTGGGGATTCAATAATAAAGAACTTATTGAACAACACGAGCCTAACTATATAGTTGATACTGTCAACGAATTAGAATCTCTTCTTATACCTAGTTAAAACAATTAAAGGATTTTATATGAAAATAGCTGTAGTGGGATTTGGGGCAGCTGCGATTGGATTTCTTCACTCACTAAAAGGCTCTCAACATGAGATTATTGTCTTAGAGAAGGCTAAAGATATTCACTCTAGTTCAGTTTCTGGGATTAGAGCTGATGGTAAAATATTCGTTTCTTCTGAGATGGGTGGAGACCTTGATGTTGATATCGAACTTCAACAAAAAGTTGTGGATTACTACCTTTCAAATGTTGATTGTTCCGATGAAGAAATAGAACGTGGTAAATCTTTCTCGAATTCAGAATACTTTGAAAACTTCTACGCTGAAGGATTTAATCCTGTGCAATCAGATTTCTGGCATATTGGCACAGATGAGCTTAAGAACGTTGTCACAAACATCTTTAATGAGTTAAATTCTTATGATAACATAACATTTAGATTTAATTCTCAAGTTGTAGATGTAAGAATAGATACTAATCCTCTAGTGCATTTTGCTGATGGCTCTCAAGAAGAGTTCGATAATGTTGTTATTGGTGCCGGTAGAACTGGTCATAGACTAGTAAAAGCTGTAATCAATGAACATCCTGAACTCATCATGGAGAACACTAAGGTTGATTTAGGTGTGCGTTTCGAGCTTCCCAATCATATCGTTGATGCACTCAATAAAGAAATGTACGAGTTTAAAGTTAAACTCAGAACTGCCACAGGTTATTCTGTAAGAACTTTCTGTAATAACCCTTCTGGTTATGTGGTTACTGAAAAGTACGAAGATTTTATGACTGTAAACGGCCATGCCAAGCTACAAGAAAAAAGCACGAATACCAACTTTGCTATCCTAGTAACTCACTCCTTCACAGAACCATTTAACAACCCTATTGGCTACGGTTCTTATATTGCTAAATTGTCTAACATTTTGGCAGGAGGAAACAAAGTCATTCTTCAAACATTTGGTGATTTCAAAAGGAATAAAAGAACTAAACATCTTGGCAGAGTCAACCCTACCCTACCTTCAGAACAGTATATATTAGGCGATTTAAATTTAGCCTTCCCGGGTAAGACTTGCAACGCTCTAGTTGAATTCATTGAAACACTCGACAAAGTAATCCCTGGTATAGCATACAGTGACAACTTGATGTATGGTACTGAATGCAAGTTCTACAGCAATAAAGTTGCTAATAATAATGCTAAAATCAAATTTATTGGAGATTGTTCAGGTTGGACTCGTTCAATCACCTATGCGACAGCACATGGATATTATTTGGCTGAAGAATATAAATAATAAAACATAAAAAATAGATTATTGAGCTTTGACATTGTCAGAGCTCTTTTTTGCATTAAACATGATAAAGCATTAGGACTAAAACATAATTAATTTTTCTGAATTTACTTGACAAATAGACTAATCCTATATTATAATTTTAAGAAAATCAAACTGAGGATATATTTATGGCTTCTATAGATTTAAATAAACTAAGAAATATTGGTATAATGGCTCATATAGATGCTGGTAAAACAACAACTACTGAAAGAATATTATACTACACAGGAAAAATCCACAAAATGGGTGAAGTTCATGACGGCAACGCTACTATGGACTGGATGGAACAAGAAAAGGAACGTGGAATTACAATTACATCTGCGACTACAAAGTGTGACTGGCGTAAACATGAGATTAACATCATCGATACTCCTGGTCATGTTGACTTCACTGCTGAAGTTGAACGCTCACTGCGTGTTCTAGATGGTGCTATTGGTGTATTCTGTGCTGTTAGTGGTGTGGAACCTCAGTCTGAAACAGTGTGGCATCAAGCTAACAAATATAATGTTCCGCGACTTGCTTTTATCAATAAAATGGATAGGTCTGGAGCTGACTTTGAAAATGTTGTAGAGATGATTCAAGAAAGATTATCTGATAAAGCTATTGAAATTCAACTTCCTATCGGTTCTGAAGAAAACTACAAGGGGCTGATAGACCTTATAAATATGAAAGCAATAATCTATGATGATTCTACTTTAGGCTCTGAATTTGAGATTATTGAAATCCCTGAAGAATATAAAGATACTGCTGAAATGCATCATGAGAATTTGGTTGATGTTATCTCTGAATATGATGATGAATTAATGGAGAAGTTCCTTGAAGGCCAAGAAGTAACTAAGTGCGATATAATTAGAGCATTAAGAACTGCTGTTATTGACCATCAAGTTGTACCTATTCTTTGCGGATCATCACTCAAGAATAAAGGTGTTCAACCGCTATTAGATGCTATTATTGACTTTCTACCATCTCCTCTTGATATACCGCCGGTTAAAGGCACTAAAATAGATTCAGATGATTTAATTGAGATAAAGTCTAACCCTGATGGCAAGTTGATTGGTTATGCCTTTAAAATTGTTACTGATAAGTTTACTGGAAAGCTAGTCTATGTTAGAATCTATTCAGGAACTCTTAGCAAGGGTGCTGTCTTTATTAATGCTAACAATGGCAAGAAAGAAAGAGCTGGCAGAATATTACAAATGTATTCTAACAGGAAGCAAGATATAGATGAGTTAAGAGCAGGTGATATTGGGGCTATCTTAGGCTCTAAATTCACCATGACAGGTGAGACTATCACTGAAAAGGGAAACAATGTAATATTAGATAAAATGGAGTTCCCTGACACAGTTATTTCCATTGCTATTGAAGCAAAATCCAAAGGTGATGAAGCTAACTTAAAAGATGCTCTTGAGAAGTTCCAAGAAGAAGACCCTACTATCAAAGTTCGTGAAGATAAAGATACAGGTCAAACTCTCATCTCTGGTATGGGCGAACTACACTTAGAAATCATTGTAGACCGTCTTAAACGTGAATTCAATGTTAATGCTAACGTAGGTGACCCTCAAGTTGCTTATAAGGAAACAATTCTTCAAGCTAATACAGCAGAAGAGGTTTTCGACAGGATGCTTGGCGATAAACGTGCTTATGCTAAAGTTAAAGTTAAGGTTAGTCCAATTCAAGCAGAAGATATTGATTCTAAATATAAGAATAAGTTTACTTTTAAAGGATCTGATGAACTAAAAGAATGCTTTAAAAATGCTATCGAAGAGGCAAGTCTTAACGCCCTCAACGATGGACCAATCTTCTCAGCAAACTTAGAAAGAGTTCATGTTGAAGTTGTCCATGCTGAAACTCTTCCTGATGAAGATAACGACACAGGATTCAGAATTGCTACATCAATGGCTGTTGGAAGAGCTATCAGAGAAACTAAGTCTGCCCTACTCGAACCTATTATGCTTGTAACAGTAATAACTCCTGAAGATTATGTTGGAGACATTATCTCTGACCTAAATAGTAAACGTGGTAAGATAGAAGAGATTAGAATGCAGAACAGCAAACAAGAAATCATTGCTAAAGTACCAATGCGTGAGCTCTTTGGTTATTCAACTACTATCCGTTCAATCAGCTCCGGAAGAGCTATCTATACTATGGAATATAGTAACTACGAAATCGTTCCTAACAATGTAAAAGAAGAAATCTTAAAGAAAATTAGAGGCTATTAGCCTTACTATTTAGAATATAAAATTAAAGGAGCATTGATTATTTGTCAGTGCTCCTTTTTTTATCAAAGTATCATTAAACCAAAATTATTTTTATCTATTTATTTAAATTTATTGACTTTCCGCAAATATCTTATTATATTGAAAGTAGTTAGGAGGAAGGTATGAAGAAAAACATATATACTCAATTAAAGACTATTGAGAATGGAATGAGTGATTTGTTATCTGCTATGTCTTCGTTGACTCATAATAAATATAGTTTTAGAGAGAACCATGAAGATTGTTGGACTCCGAATTGTGATGTCTATATTTCGGATGAAAAGTTACATGTAATAATTGAACTTGCTGGTGTAAACAAGGATTCTATTCATTTAGAATCAACCGATAAATCTCTTTTGATAAAAGGGAAAAGGGACTTTAAGTTCCCTTACAATGATGTTTGCTATTATTACATGGAAATTGAGACAGGATACTTTGAAAGAGAAATTATTTTCCCTGACATAAGAATCGATTATGAAAAACCTGATGTTAAGTTTGAAAATGGAATACTAATAGTAACATTTGCTATTTTAGGATACCAGGACTACACTGTTCCTATTGAAACAGAATAAGATTTAGCTGGAAAGTTAACAGCTTTATTGGACATAAACTCATTAAGAGTTTTAAGGGTTTTTTACGCCTACAGTTTTGCAATTATATGTATCATTTTATTGTTCTTTTTTACCCCAAAGCAAGGTCACCCTTACTTGTCTCTTTGAAAAAAAGCCGATTTTTCAATGTGGCAAGTAAGTTAGGAGTGAGTTACTGGGAACGCTTTGCCTTTAGTCCGGCTGCTGCCGGATAGCCGGCTAATACTGGGAACGCACAGCCTCCGTGCTGGCTTCACTTAGAACCTAGTGATAAGTGAATTTGTAGAGACGTTTGGAAAAACGTCTCAGATACAAGCTAGAAGCTTGTGTACCCAGTGGCAATTTCGTAGAGACGTTTGGAAAAACGTCTCAGATACAAGCTAGAAGCTTGTGTACCCATATTAATAGAACACAGACAGCATTGATTCTAAGGCAGTAAAACCCCTACTTAATCATAATCATTTTAGAGCTTCTTGTATATTCAGGTGTAGAAATTTTATAAAAATAGAGTCCTGATGAAACTCTTTTCCCTTCTTTATTTACTCCATTCCAGACCAGGCTATGGTTACCTTTATCGAGAGTTTCTTTCACTAGTGTTGTAACTGATTGTCCTTTGATGTTATATATCTCTATGGAAACAGGCATAGCTTTACTTAAAGTAAAAGAAATAGTTGTTTGAGGATTGAAAGGGTTTGGGTAGCAAGAAAGCTTATCTATAGGCAGTATTTCAGAATTATCAATATTAGTGGAGTTATATTCAATAGGACCAATATCGACAGCAGTAGCGTGATTTCTAGGGTTTCCTAGAAGGTCATATTCAGGGAGCATAAAGTCAAAAGGTAACTGATTAGTTCCTGCGTTTGCAAGAAGAGAGAAGTCCTCTAAAAAGAAAATATCATTCTCTTGATTAATGACTAAATCCTCTGCAAATGTATTATTATTAGCAAAGACAAAATCCATTACATTGTGGTTGCAATGAAAATCTTTGATAGAGAAAATTTGGTTATCTTCGAAGTAATAATCACTATTAGCGTAGACTAAATTATTATAGAAAAGAGGCTTAGAAACAAAGCTTTCAATAAGTCCAGCTTCATAGAAATCATCTTCATTTGTGATTGAATTAAAAAATAGCTGGTTGTTAAAGATTTTTGGATTAGAAAAATGGACTATGCCAACTGAGCCAGAGATAGAAGCAGTGTTGTTGTTGAATTGGTTGTTTTGAACTACTATATCGGCGTTGTTATTAAGGGCAAAGGCTGCACCATTATGTGCATAGTTATTCCTAAAAATAGAGTTTTCTATTAGTAGTTTATCAAAGTCAGAAACATTAAATACAGCGCCAGAATCAGTAATCAATGATTCTGAAGTGTCTACAGCTTTAGCATATTCAAAGATACAATATTCAAATCGTGATTGTTCATTTGCATCTGAAGTATGTATATAATCAATACCATTCCAACAGCCCTCTAAGTTGTCGTTGTTTTCGAATAAATAGAAGTCTTGGCTAGTGAACAAGATTCTGTTGTCAGCTGTGCCAATGGCTGAAATTGTTCCTTGGCAATCAATTTTATAATTCCCTTGAAAAGAAATGATAGATCCTTCAGCAAATGAGAGAATAACCCCATCTTCTATGAAAACATCACCTGTTACGCTGATGTTTGTTTCAGTGAGCTGAATACTCTCGCTAATTATACCAGACAGACTTTCTCTAGAGTCAGTTCTTAAGTTAAGGCTTTCCCTATCATTGATTAGTTCTGTGCAGCTAGATGAAGCAAGAAAAGTTTGACAGCCATATCCTTGAGCAGGACTATTTTCAGCTAACTGATAGTTACCATTTTCTGGGTCAACCAACTGAGGGTCAATCATAGAAATATTATCGTTTATCTCAGCCTCCGGCCAAGTTTCTGGAGGTGCTCAGCCATAATCGCAGAATCTGCCATAATGGCGCATGGGCTCTCTATTTAGACGTGAATCGCTAAAATAAGACCAGTTTCTTTGGATTTGTGGAAAACCATATTCATTGTAGAAAACAGAATGTACTACACTAAAACCTGTTGGTAACCACTCTTCTGTATAGCTTGTGAAGTTCACAAAATCATCTCCTGAAGAATAGCAATCTACAAAGATGTTATCAGTAACACTTATTCCTTGCCCAGTTGCATGGAGTCTTACTGCATAGTCTTCTGCATTATAAAAAGTAATGTTGGATACAGAGCCCTCTGGAAGTAAGTCACCACCTTCAGTAGTTCCACGAAACTTAATTCCTCCATTGATAATAATACAATCTGAGATATCTAATCGTTTATCAGTATATTGCAGGGTAATGAAACCACCTTGGAGATCTAGTATAGCCCCATTCCCAATGATGTTAACATTTACCCCTAAAGTATCACAAAAGTCAGCAGTATTGGAGTTAAAGTAGCCACCAATAAGTAAAGAGCCTGTGTATACTTGACCTGTATTAAGTGTTAGCACCTTATCATATAACTCATTAGAAGGAGCTAAGTCATAGACTTCTTTTAATGATGTGGCATTTAGTAGAGTCACCCCAATTAGTAGAAGTAAAAATACAAAAGTTTTATTTTTCATACATCCTCTTAAATACATTTGTTAATATCTATTATTACAAAGATGTTTATCATTCTTCATAACAAAGATAAGTGATTAATAATAAAATAGCCTTGTTAAGTCAACAACATTTCTTGAGAAGTATTTTTTTGATTGACATAAGGTCAATACAAATTTTTGATGTAAGTTAAAGTTAACTAGTAAGAAAGATAACAAAAATATATATCAGATGGAGGATTTATGAAAACTGGTGGAAGTCGTTACGGAACTCACAGAGTTGTTGAACCACAAGGTGTTTTACCACAACCAGCGAGAGTTGTTGATAACAATATGACTGAGATATGGGATAATGAGATGCTCATCGATGTTATTAGATTAAATGTCGATTCTGCTTCTTTCCATCAAATCAAGAATAAATTAATTGCACAAGGCCATGAAGCAGATTTAGAAAAAGCATTTGCAGACCATGTTATTGACTTAACAGAAAGAACTGGTAAGCATAAAAATGAAGATACAGGTTCAGGTGGAATGCTTATTGGTAGAGTTGCTAAGATCGGTCCTAACTTCGAAATGAAAGATGAAGTTAAAGAAGGTGACTTGATAGCTACATTAGTTTCCTTGTCATTAACTCCTTTAAAAGTGAATGAAGTAAAACGTGTAATTTTAGATAAAGACCAAGTTGAGATTGAAGGTCAAGCTATCCTTTTCAGTTCAGGAATCTATGCTAAACTTCCAGAAGATATGGATATTAACTTAGCATTATCAGTTCTTGATGTTGCAGGTGCTCCAGCTCAAGCAGAAAGATTAGCTAACGCTGGAGACACAGTAGTTGTTTTAGGTGCAGCAGGTAAATCTGGTGTTCTTTGTAATGCTATCTGTCGTGAAAGAGTTGGTGTTTCTGGTAAAGTTATTGGTATTGTTCACCATGAAATCCACAGGGAAGAAGCATTAAAATCAGGTTGTAATGAAGTTTATATTGGCGATGCAACAGATGCAATAGCTATTGAAAAAACTATTCATGAAGCAACTAATGGTAAAATGGCTGACTTGGTAATAAATGTTGTTAATGTAGAAAATACTGAAATGGCATCAATTATGGCTTGTAAAGATAGAGGTACAGTATACTTCTTCTCAATGGCTACATCATTCACAAAAGCTGCTTTAGGTGCTGAAGGTATCGGTGCAGATGTTGATATGATTCTAGGTAATGGCTATGCACATAATCATGCTATGATTTCTATCGATTTACTTCAAAGAAATGAATACTTAATGGGCTTATTCAAAACTAGATACACAGACTAAGAGGTAACTATGGCTGGAATTATTGATATCAAAACAATTGCTAGTCCTGATCAATGGAATGACTGGAAATGGCAATTAAAAAATAGAATTACTACATACGAAGATTTAAAGAAATATATTACTCTTTCTGAAGAAGAAGAAGCAGTATTCTCAGGAGAAGGATTCCCATTTAGAATGGCTATCACTCCTTACTACTTATCACTAATTGAAGAAGGAAACTTCAATGACCCAGTTAGATTACAAGCTGTACCTAAAATTCAAGAATCAGCTTTAGTAAAAACTGATATGTCTGATCCTCTTCATGAAGATACAGATTCTCCTACTCCAGGATTAACTCACAGATATCCAGATAGATGTTTACTTCTCTTAACTGACCAATGCTCAATGTATTGCCGTCACTGTACTAGAAGAAGAAAAGCAGGTGAACATGATGCTCCAATGCCTAAAGATAACGTATCTAAAGCTATTGAATACATCAGAAATACTCCTGAAATCAGAGACGTTATTCTTTCTGGTGGTGACCCATTAACTTTGGGAACAGCTAGACTTGAAGAAGTAATCTCTGAAATTTCAGCAATTGACCATGTTGATATTATTAGAATCGGTTCAAGAATCCCTGTTGTATTACCTCAGCGTATCGATGATGAACTTATCGCTATGTTGAAAAAATACCCAATGATCTGGATGAATACTCATTTCAATCATCCTAATGAAATGACTCCAGAAGCAGAAAAAGCTCTTGCTAAACTTGCTAATGCTGGTGTTGTTCTTGGTAACCAATCTGTGTTACTTAAAGGTGTAAATGATCATGTTGATGTAATGAAGAATCTTGTTCATGTTCTTGTTAAGAATCGTGTACGCCCTTATTATATCTACCAATGTGACCTTTCAGAAGGTATTTCACACTTCAGAACTCCAGTATCTAAAGGTATCGAATTAATCGAATCCCTAAGAGGTCATACTTCTGGTTTATGTGTACCTACATTTGTTGTTGATGCTCCAGGTGGCGGAGGTAAAATTCCTGTTCAACCTAACTATATCATCTCTCAAATGCCAGGAAGAGTTATCCTTAGAAACTATGAAGGTTTCATAACTACTTATACTGAACCAGAATTCAAAGAACAAGATACAAACGATTATCGCCAACCTGTTAGAGAAGAAAGAAAATCTACTGAAGGTGTTATGCAACTTCTACGTGGAGAAAAAGTTTCTATTGGTCCAGCTGATACTAAGAGAAATAAAAGACAAAAACACTAGGCTTATAAGTCAGTAATTATATATTGAAGAGCTCCGGATTAGGAGCTCTTTTATGTTTATATCTTATCGGGTATAAAATGCTTGAAAAGAATATGTTTATATCAGTTCGGGTATAAATCAATAAAAAAGCTTGACATTATATCTTATCGGGTATAATAAATACATGAGGTAAGATAATGAAACAAGATATAGGAGCTTTCGTTAAAATAGAAAGAAAAAAATTTGGAATGACCCAAAAGGATCTAGCTTTTAAGGCAGGGGTTGGGTTACGCTTTGTCCGGGATCTTGAGCAAGGCAAACAAACCGTAAGATTAGATAAGGTGAATGATGTACTCAGGCTATTCAATAAGCGTGTAGGCGTAATAGAAATCAAATATGAAGATTGGGGATTTGATGATGAATAAATCTGGGAAAGTATTCTTTAACGATGATTATGCAGGAATAATAACTGAATCAGATGATGATTTTGTTTTTGAATATGATGAACAATATTATTTAAATGATTCTAAAAAAAGTATAAGTTTAACATTACCTAAAACACAAAAAAAATATACAAGCAGTTTTCTCTTTCCTTTCTTTGATGGACTTATTCCTGAAGGGTGGTTATTAGACCTTGCACAGGAAACTTGGAAGATTGATAGAAATGATAGGATGGAATTACTTCTTAGATGTTGTAAGGATGTCATAGGAGCTGTTAGTATTATTCCTTTGGAGAAACAAGATGATTAAAAGATGCTTATATTGTTATCAGCCTATCGAAGAAAACTGTGATTATCATGAAAAGTGTAGGTTAGCTTTTTTTGGAGATAGAAGTGATGTACTTGTTCCTTATGCTTACAATGAACTTAAAGATCTAGCAAAGAATGTTATCCGTCAAAGTGTCACTGTTCCAGGAGTTCAAACCAAATTGTCTCTTAAACTAGAAAAGAATGTGGGAGCAGATAGATTGACTCTAGTTGGTTATAAAGGAGACTATATTCTAAAACCACCAACAGAGAAGTATGCTAATCTTCCAGAAAATGAAGATTTAATAATGAAGATGGCTGAATATTTTGATATAAAAACAGTTCCTCATTCCCTGATTAGATTAAAGTCAGGAGAGTTAAGCTATATAACTCGGAGAATTGATAGGCTAAAAGGTAAAAAAATCCACATGGAAGATTTTTGTCAGTTGAGTGGAAAACTTACAGTAAACAAATACAAAAGTTCTTCAGAAGCTTTAGGTAGGATATTGTTTAAATATTCAAGCAAGCCAATTATGGAATCAATAGAATTATTTAAAATAATATTATTCTCTTTTCTTGTAGGTAACAATGACATGCATTTAAAAAATTTTTCACTTATCTATAATAAAGATGAAATTAAACTTGCTCCAGCTTATGATTTACTTGCTGTCAGATTGGTTATACCAAAATATAAGGATGATGATGAACTAGCATTGTCAATAGCTGGTAAAAAGAAAAATATAGGGAAAAAGCAATTCTATAGTTTAGGGGAAAAATACATGTTAAATACGCAACAAATTGATTATGTTTTTACTAAATTCAGTCAACAACTTAGCAAATGTTGTGAGCTTATAGAAGTAAGCTTTTTACCTAAAGGTATGCAAGAAGAATTAATAAACTTGTTGAAAGAGAGATTCTCTAGGATATTGATATAGGCTTGTAAAAGTTATCCAATTCTAGAGGGCAGCCAATCTGACTGCCCTTTTGAATAGGTTGTTGAGAGGATAATTATTATTGCTTTCTAAAAGTCCAAACGCTTAATATAATGTTTGGTTACAAAAAATAAAATTAAAAGTAAAATAATTCCAGGAAGGGCAATAATCCATTCTACGATTAAATTTTCATTTTTTAGAAATCCAAGAGTAAAAGTAGTTAATCCAACAAAAGATCCAACAGCAATAAGAACATTCACTATATTGCCCCACATTCCAAAATGCCTGAAATAGTCAAATCCAACTTTAGCTAGAACAGCCGAAGCTCCTGTTGCAAGCAATAGATATGGTAATTCTTCAAGATTCTTAAAAGCAAATTCATTAGGAACAAAATGATTTTGAATTAAAACAAAAGCGACCATTAGAGAATTTACTGCAAATAAATTGATTAAGTAAGCTGTGTAATCAGCTAGGAATAGCATATTCCTGGAAACAGGTAATCCTGTAAAGGCAGCGTGTGAATACTTGTGTTGAGCAATGTACATAGAAGCTGTCCAACCTGAAGCCATGATAGAATAGGTGTAAATTGAGCCTTCTACTGATGATACTATGTGAAAAAAGAATATATATGCTAGGCTGGACCAAAGTAGAAACTTGGTGGCAAACAAGAAATATTTCACTAATTTAAAATACATGATTCCTCCTAGAAATCTATACTTTCTATCTTCTTGGCTGAATAAAGATATCCAGCAGTCCAGTTAAATATGCTTACTAAAATTGATATTGTAGTAAGTATGTAGATATTAACATTTTCAATAATAGTTATTCCCAAAAAGAAGAGAACAATCAATAACGCTACTGGCATGGTTATCCAATATATAATTTTATTGTTTACATCGAAGATATGAGTTTTCCCCTTTGAAGCTAAGTAAAGAGGTAGAGGATAGACAATAAGTGCATAAAAAGACATCATTGTAAATATTGCTAAGTAATAATTTAAGCGAAATTGTCCATCTTCAGGAACACCTAGAAACTTATCACTAAAATAAACAATAAGACTAAAATATGTGATTAGTAAGGTCTGAATAGTTATCATGAATAAATAAGAACCTTTAATTATATCTTTTCTACTTATTGGAAGAGTTGAATTAATCCTGAAATCAGCCAAGAGATGAAGGGTTATTCCATTAAATGACATCCAAGTTAAAAATAAGATGTTGTTATTCTCTATTGAAATAAAGACTATTGGAATGATGATAAATCCAAATATCGTTGATAACTTATTAGAGAAATAGCGTTTGTATATCTTAAGCATAAATTTACTCCTATTTTCTACAATAATGAACCATTATATCTTCTACTTTAGGCTTCTCTACTACATAGTTTTCGCCTAAAAGAGAGATAACATCATCCACTTGTCTAGTTAAACCTTCAAAACCAAACTTATTATTTCTTACATTAACAAAGAGATTCTTAGATGCAGATTCTAATTTAGCATAGTCACCTTTTACTATCTTGTGAGAATCGAGTATGTCATCCTTAGTGCCAAAAAGGACATTCTTTCCCCCTCTCATGACCATTAAATAGTCCGCACACTTATCTAAATCTGAAGTAATATGAGTAGAGATAATAATGCTTTTATCAGTGTTTTCAACTTCTAGCATGAGGGTATTAAGAATCTCTTCACGGAAAATAGGATCTAA
Organism: Cloacimonadales bacterium (SeqCode); assembly: GCA_963678315.1. Classification (GTDB taxonomy): domain Bacteria; phylum Cloacimonadota; class Cloacimonadia; order Cloacimonadales; family JAFGVF01. Next base: position 586,053 of record OY782781.1, read on the forward strand.
GCCTGCTGTGGGTTCATCAAGTATGAGAAGTTGAGCATCATGAGATAAAGCAAAAGCAAGAGAAACCTTAACACGTTCACCTGTAGAAAGCTTCTGAAGTGTACTCTTCTTTCTAATTTCAAATTGTTCAAGATACCATTGATACTTCTTTTCATCCCACTTAGAATAGAAATGACCATAAGTCTTACCTAAATTCTTTGCTCTTAAACCTGGATTAAAAATCGCATCTGTATTAACAAAACCAATTCTATCTCTAATTTCAACTGCATCTGTATCTTGGCTTTTCCCAAACACTTCCACTAAGCCTGATTTCTTTACAGCCATTCCAATGATTGTCTTGATTAATGTTGTTTTACCCGAGCCATTAGGTCCAACTATGCCTAAAATCGTCCCTTTCTCTAGAGAAAAACTAATCTCTCCCAATGTAAAATGTCTATATTCCTTAACTAGATTCTTAATGTTTATAATCTTACTCATATGCTTACTCCTCACTTAATATTTTTAGTATTTGAACTAACTCATCGAAATTCAGATTAATCGTCTTTGCTTCTTTTAAGGCTGAAGTAAGATGTTCCTCAACCCTACGCATTCTCATCTCTTTTAAATACTCTAAGTTAGCTTTAGCAACAAAGGTTCCTTTACCAGGAACAGTCTCAACAAAACGCTCTCGTTCAAGCTCAGTGTATGCCTTCTTGGTGGTAATTACACTAATCTTGAGCTCCCTAGCTAAGCTTCTTATTGAAGGAAGCATATCGCCATCTGCTAGTTCTTTACTGAGAATCTGTTCTTTTATTTGCTCTGCTATCTGTTGGTAAATAGGCTTTTCAGAGCTATTACTTATCAGAATAATCATAAGTATTTCCTTTCTTAAGTTTAAACTGTCAACTTACACTAAAGTAATGAAAAGTTATTAGTGTATATATCGTATATACACAATCTAATCAGTTTTGATTATTCGTCAAGGAAAAAGTTGTTGATAGGGGGAATGACAAGTCTTAATCAAATAAAATGGACAAGCCTAGTATCCTATTATGAAAAGGAATTTAACTTGTCCAATTGAGTTATTTGAAGTGAAAATTATTTTTCTGTAAGAAGTTTTCCTATTGATTTATTATATTTTAGTTTTGATATTTCTAGCTCCATTTTAGCAGAAGTGAGTTGGCTTTTAACCTTTTGCCATGAAGCTTGGGCATCTAATAATTCTGTTAATGTTTCTCTTCCAGCAGTGAAACTATCATTAACTATACGAAGGTTCTCTTCTGCTTGTTCTAATGAGAGTAGAGAAATATTGTAAGCTGTTATGGCATCTTGATAAGCAAACTTATTCTTATTTACTTCTAGCTCCATCAATTCTTTGTAGTGGTCAAAGTTTAGCTCTGAGATATTATGTTCATTCTTAGCAACACCAACCTTATAAAAAGAATCAAACCATTGAAATATTGGAACAGATAAATTAGCTAAAATAGTGTATTCGACAGACTCGCTAGTCTCATCATTTAGTTCATACTCAAGATAAGAATAATCAGCAGATAGACCTATTTGAGGAAGAAAATCAGCTCTAGCGATATCAATCTTCTTTTTAGAGACCTGCACAGATTTAGCAAGAACTTGATAGTCTCTTCTATTCTGGATTGCTGGATTAGTATCTATATCTAATTGAGGAATAATCTCTATATTCTCCAGTGCCATATCATTAGTATTTGAACCTATCTTCTGAGACAAATCCATTTTGCTAAGTTTTAAACCATGTTTTGCTTTCTCTACCATAAGCTTTGTTTCATTGAGTTTAACTTGAGCTTTTAATAGATCATTTCTGGTTCTTAGCCCTGCATCAACAGCATTCTCTACATCAGCAACTAAATTAGTAAGCATTTCATTATACTCTCTTGCTGTTGCCAGATTCTCTTGAACTGTTAACACACGCCAATATGATTCAGTTACATCTACAATTAGTTGCTCTTTGGACATTGAGAACTGAAGCTGAGAGATATCTTTCCCAATCTTAGCAATATTGTATGCTGAATTAATCTTACCACCCATGTAGATAGGTTGCTTTAGAGAAAGACCTGCCATTAAACCACTTTTAGGAAGAACCTCTGCTGTAATATCCGGCATATAAGCATAACTAGTAAATACTGGATTACCGTCTGGACCGATAACAAGGTTACCTGTTGCATCTGTAAGTAGATTAGCCTGTAAAGCACCATTAGCATCTGGTGAATAAGTAGGTAAATACCCACCATCTAGAGTAAGGTCTGTAGCATTCTCTCTAAGCATATAGTTAGCTGAAAATGACAGTTTTGGTAGAAAGTTCGTTCTATAAGACTTCCTAGTTTTCTCAGCATTCTCAACCTTTATCTCACTTTGTTTAAGAAGCTTATTATTCTCAAAGCTCATATTTATTGCTTGGTCCAAAGAGAGATTTACACTAAATAAAGAAGCAACTGCAAATACCATTAACAAAATATATAATCTCTTCATCTTTACTCCCCTTTTTTAGCTTTTACATTAAAAAGAATACAGTACATAACTGGGATAAATATCAGAACAATAAGCGTTCCGACTAGTAATCCACCCATTATGGTTACAGCTAAGCCACCAAACATATCATCAGGGACTAGAGGCACCATACCCAAAATAGTAGTTAAGGAAGCCATCATTACAGGTCTTGTTCTAGATACAGCTGAATCAACAACTGCATTATAAGCATCTTTCCCGTTATTAATTTCTTCACCAATTTCATCTAGCAGAACTACACCATTCTTAATCATCATTCCCAGTAAACCTAAAGCACCCACAATAGCAGTGAAACCAAATTCCTTACCGGTTAGAAGCATTCCAGCAGTAATACCAATAAGAATAAGGGGAAGACTAGAAATGATTATGATAGGCTTTTTAAAGTCTTTAAATAGAATGATTAGCATTGAGAGCATAAGTACCACAGCTAAAGGTAAATTCAAGAATAAGTACTTCTTCGAATTATTACTTGCTTGATACTCACCTTGCCAAGCAAGTTCATAGCCAGCAGGAAGATTGATTGCTTCAACATCAGCTTTAATTGCATTTAGTGCTTCTGTGGCATTATAGCCCGAAGCATTATTACATTGTGCTTTGATAGCACGCTGACTATTATACCTTCTAATCACGGGTTCTTCCCATTTTGTATAAATCCCCTTTGTTACTTGGGAAAGAGGAATAGAACCGTAGAATTCGCTAAGATCTATATTTTGGTCCATGACCATGTTTTGAATAGTAGTCTTATCAGGAAGGTGTAGCGGGAATGCACTCCATACTGGGAAGTTATTTAAATCTTCAATCTTAGAACCATCACTTTCAATACTCTTTATCATTATTGGCAAAGAAGTATTACCCTCGTACATCTTTCCAATAGGAATTCCATCAGTAGCTGCAAGAATAGAAGTACCAAGATCAGATCTTGAAATACCACTTCTTCTAGCAGTAGCCTGGTAGTAATCTACAAGTAAATAAGGAGTCTGAGGCTCCCAATCATTGGTTACTAGAATTGTCTTATCATTCTTATCCATTATCTCTTGAGCTTGACTTGCTAAATCTCTAAGCACTGCAGGATCCGGACCTGTAAACATTGCTTCAATAGGGAATTTCTTGTACATTAGATTATAGCGTTTAATTCTGCTAAAAGCTTCTGGATAGTTTGTATTTAAGTATTCTTGTAATTCTGGAATCATCTTTTTAAGAGTTTCTGCATCAGTGAAATCAACAATTAGTTCTCCATAAGACATAGAATTCTCAGCTATAGAACGAACTAGATTATAACGTGAAGGAGTTCCACCAATACTAGTTGTAATATTTGTTATCTCTTCTCTAGCTAAGAAGTTATCTTCTATTTCAGCCAGCTTTGCTTTGATTGTCTCTGATTTAGTCCCTTCCGGCATCTTGAATTCAACGTATACTTGATTATAAGAAAGATCAGGAAAGAATCCCTGCTTTATTTGTTTGAATCCAAAAAAACTAGCGATTAAGAGAATGATTGTTAAAGCTATCATTAATGTTTTATGATTAACAGACCAGACAATAGTCTTTCTAATTGCTTTTTTAGTTAAGCTCTCTTTAGCATCTTTAGCTTTGACTTTAACTTTTAAGAACTTTTCTGATGAGATTGGTGTTTGTGTAAGAGCAAGAATCCAGCTCATTAGTAGAGAAACAGCCAACACAATAAATAAGTCCTTGATATACTCTCCAGTAGTATCAGGAGATAAGAATATAGGCAAGAAAGCAAAGATAGCGATTAAGGTAGCTCCCAAGAGAGGGAAAGCAGTCTTTTTAGCTGTTCTAACAAGAGCTTCTTTGCGATTAAGTCCCTTCTCAAGATCATTAATGATACCATCTACAACAACAATTGCATTATCGACCAACATACCCATGGCTACTATAAAAGCACCAAGTGAAACTCTTTGTAATGTTCCGTCTAACATAAAGAGAATTACAAATGTTGAAAGTATTGTAAGAACTAAACTATAACCAATGAGAATACCGCTTCTAAGCCCCATCACGAACATAAGAATTAAGATAACAATAGCAACTGATTCTATTAGGTTTATCATGAAATTATTGATAGCAATATCTACTTTTTCTGGCTGGAAGAAGACTTTTTCAAATTCTATACCTTCAGGAATCCTAGTCTTTAAAGAACTAATCTTATCATCAACAGCCTGACCTAAATTAATGATGTTTCCACCTGATTGCATTGCAATAGAGATACCCAGTGCTTGTTTTTTATTATATCGTAACTCATTTCTGAAAGGTTCTTTATAGCCTCTTGTTACTTTAGCAATATCTTTAAGTTTCATTTGATCATTCTCATGACCCTGAATAATTAAGTTCTCTATGTCATCAATTGATTTATAAGTGTCATTAACAGCAACTCTTATTCTAGAATCACCTGACTCATAAGATCCTGAATAAACCGATTCATTTTGAGAGTTAATAGTATTTAATACTTCTATAGGCAAAACTCCAAGTCTAGCCATGTCTTGTCTAGAAACTTCGATATTTATACATGGACTTTGATTTCCGTAGATAGATACACGTTTTACATCATCTAAAGAAAGTAGCTCTCTTTTAAGAAGCTCCGCATAATCACTCATTTCTTCATAAGTATAATCATCAGATGTCATGGCATAGAACATTCCATATACATCTCCGAAGTCATCAAAGACTAATGAAGTTTGAGCTCCGCTAGGTAAGGAATTTTGGATATCACTAACTTTTCTACGTAAAGAATCCCATAATTGCTCAACTTCTTCATTGCCTACAGTTTTACCTAACTCGACTTTTATTTCAGAATAGTTGGCTAAGCTTCGAGAAGAAATATTATCTAACTTACCCATGGTGTTGAGAGATTTCTCTAAGGGATCTGTTACCTGCATTTCTACTTCATGAGCTGTTGCACCTGGGTAAAGAGTTATTACCAATGCCTGCTTTACCTTTAACTCAGGATCTTCCAATTTGCTCATATTTATGAAAGAGAAGACTCCTCCAACTATGATTACAAATATTAGGAAGTATAAAACTGCTTTATTTTTGAAAGCTAGCTCTGTTAAGTTCATAGCATTTCTCCATAGTTACTAACAGAAGGTCTTTCAATTGCCTTTACTTTCATATTGTCTTCAAGATTACTAATCCCTGCTTCAATGATTTCATCATTTATACTTAGTCCAGATTTTATAACAATCCAGCCCTTAGCATCTACCTTACCTACAGTCACAGCCTGTCTCTTAACTTGCTTATTAGCCCTATTAAATATCCAGACATAATTATTTTCTTGGTCTCTTTCAATTGCTCTAAATGGGACTTTTAAAAGATTTCTCTCGCGTGATTTACTTAAAATTGTTACTTCTACTGTCATACCTGGAGAAAATCTCTTATCCTTGTTATGCAGATCAAAAATCATCTTATACAACTGATTATTATTACCTTTCATAGAAACACTTTTAACAGTCAAAGGGTATCTAGTTGGATTATCTTCAAGTTCCATATAGAAATCAACAAAGTTATTTCTCTGTAAGAAATATTCTGAAGCTAAGTTAATCTCAACTTGAAGTTTATCATCTGAGAACATCGAGATAGCAGGCATTCCTGCATCTAAGATTTCTCCTTCTTCAAAGTTGATTCTATTAACATACCCAGAGAAGGGAGCCTTTAATTCAGTATAAGATAAGTTATTCTTCTCAGCTTCATATTTAGCAGTAATTTGTTTCTTTCCTGCTACAGCTTTATCATAATCACTTTCACTTATACTATTCTTATTATATAGCTCAATTACCCTATCTACATCTGCAATAATTTTCTCATACTCTGCTTTTACTGCATTAAACTTATGTAAGTAGTCCTTATTGTCTAATTTTACTAAAACTTGGTCCTTTTTCACATATTGACCCTCTTCAACTAGAAGATCTGCAATGTAACCAGGGATTCTAAAACTAAGGTTAGCTTCTTTACCTTCGACTATCAAACCAGATGTCTCAATTGTCTCAAGCGAATCCACTTGTTGAGGGGAACATACTTTTACAGGCCTGATTATATCAACAGTTTTCTCTTCTTTTCCACAGGAAACAAGTATGATTGCTGCTAGTATACTTAAAATAATTGCTGTGTATCTTTTCATTTTATTTCTCCTCAATTTTATCATTAATCTTGTTTATTACTCCCTCTAGAAGCATATTATACATTGATTGAATCCTATGTATTATCTCATTATCATTTAAATCACTCAAGCAGTAATAATCGAAGATTACCTTAAACCCTTCAATCAATATCTTAGCTTCTATGTTGTCTTTGACTATTCCTGCTTTTTGCAAAGAAAGAACTTTATCATTTAACAATATTAATGCTTCATCCCAGTGAACCAATAACTTCTTCCTAATAAAAGGATAATCTTTAAATATCTGTTTCTGAAGTACTCTGTAATTACCAATACTTAGCTTGGCTAACTTAAAAGTAAAGTCCTCGTCACATAATGAAGATTTTTCATCTAGTAAGCTATTAAGTACTCCTATTCGTGTTTCTATGAGGAAATCATAGGCTATTTTCTCTATTAAATTCTCTTTGGACTGAATTATTTTGTACAATGTTGCCTTAGACAAAGAACTCGCCTTGGCCAAACTATCCATACTAAGTGATTTTAATCCATTATTGACTATAATCTTCTTAGCTTCATCTTCTATTATCTCAAGATATGATTCATCTTTTGCTTTCATAAATTAAACTCCACATACTAACATAGTTTAGTTAGTCTCATTAATTTTGCTTGATAGCTTGTGTCAAGAAGAATATAGCTTGTCTATAATTATTATGTACTCACTTTTTGTGTTTTAGGCACACTTTAGTGAAATAAACAAAAAAAGAGGTGAAGTTATAAACTACACCTCTATAAAAGTTCTAACTTTTGTATTTATTTTTGCAAGAGAAGTTTATTAGTCCATGACTTTCCATTACAAGTCATTTTGCATAAATAAATACCACTAGCAACACTATTACCTTGTTTATTGGTCGCATGCCAAACAACTTTATAGTTTCCAGGATTGCTATGACTTAACTTTTTATCCCATATTTTTCTTCCAGTAATGCTAAATATTTCAATGCTTACTTCTCCAGCATCTTTTAGTGTATAAGAAATTGATGTTGATGGATTGAAGGGGTTTGGGTAAGCAGTATGTAATTTAGTTACCACAGGAATATCTATAGCTGGTGTTTCTGTGTTATTTTCGACAAGTATAATAACTGGACCATGATAGTAGTTGCTTCCGTTGAACTCAGATATTTTAAGCCAATAATAGAAAGTTCCTGTTTCCTCCAAGCATTTATCTTCGAAAGCATAAGTATGATTTAAAGGTGTATTTGTTGCGAAGATTGATTTTCCAACTTGGATAGCAGTCGATAAGTCATTTTCCTTTGATCTAAATATGCTATAATCACTTAATCCAGATTCACTATTTGTTACCCAATTTAGTGAAACAGTATTCTCATTTGAGTAAAAACCAGTAAAGGAAGAAAAAGTAACAGGTAGAGTAGTATCTTCGGTAGAGATAATAATTGGTACATCTCCCTTGCTTGCAAATGGAACATTTGAGAATATCACTTGAGATTCGCCAATTGCAGGATAAGCACTCCCCTTATGCCAAGTTAATCCACCATTCTCTGGATCATTGTAATAGGCTACTACATACCAAGTACCAGAAGGGACATTAATTTTCAAATCAGTAGAATAAGAAGCATTGAAGACCATTACAATATCACTATCAGTAGTATTAGCAGGAGTAGGAACTTCTAAGTTGTTAATAGAACCTTGGTTTGCTGAAATTTGCACATCTTCTTGTCCAATATAAGTAAAGCCATTTTGATCTTCTAAAGTAAAAGTACCTACAAAAGATATATTTTTATTACTATTAAGATTATTAATCACATTACTATCTGAGCCAGTAGCCAAGCTCCACAGATAATTATCTTTTTCCGCATTGATAGTTTCACTAACACCATTTAAAAGAGTAATTGTTCCAGGGTCATTACCATAATCTTTAGTAGCAGTAGAGATGTTTACTCCACTTATATTACCAGTATCAATATTAACTGAATAATAAGGAACATTGCTAGACCAACTAGGTGTATTTACTAAAGTGGCATTATAACTATTATTTGCACTATTGATAACTGTGGTTCCAGAACCTGTATTGAATAAGAATTCTGCTAAAAGATTTGATGATGTCACGGAATTAGTTAGATTATTGGATATTTGACTTTGAGACCTAGCAATGTTCCAGATGCGAACTTGGTCTATATACCCTACCATATTTCTCCATTCACCTGAGTTATCAATTGCTCCTATTAAAAGATTCTTTGATGTAATGGAGATATTGGAAGAGACATCTTTTGTAGCCACTTCACTACCATTTACATATACTTTTACTACTGAACCATTGTAAGTAGCTGCAACATGTTGCCAAGTATTCAAAGTTAACACATTAGTAGCTGTACAATCAATCCAAGCATTATTTGGAGCACTCATATTAAATTCTAATGTTCCAGATGTTGATCCATAACGAAAAGACCAGCCATAAGTACCTGGATCCCAATCTACTTTTGAAGCAATAGTGTTTTCCCACCTATTGCTTTTGAAATTTGTAGGATAAATCCAAGCTTCAATAGTGAGATTATTAGTTAAATCATAGTAGCTCGAATTACCACAATCAACATATTGCCCATCTGTACTCAGTTGCATTGAGTAATCAACACCACTTAGACTTACACAAAAGAAAATCAAGAAATAAAAAAGAATGAAATAATTTTTTGATGACATATTAAAAACTCCTTATTTATGTTATATTTTACAGTTTTACTAGGTTGCTTTCCTACAAATACATTATACATGACAAAATTATCACTTTAGCATTGGGAATAATCAACAATACAATATTATTGCAATCTTAGGACCACTATTCATACTAAACAGAAAAAACCACAAAGTGTTTATTTACAAATAAATACTGTCTCGATTTATATATTTCTATTCTGAGTTTTCATGATTTACCTGAAAATGAAAAGTTGATGATGAAAATAAATATTATATTGATAATTCACAAACATGAAATCACCAAAAACTAATTTACAAAAGACATAATATATAAGGATATTAATTGTTAACTTCAATTGATTATGAAGGTTGATTTAGTTTAAACTCTTTTTTTTTGTTGAGTATTTGTATATGCTTCTAGTCCAAATTTTTCTATTCTTCTAGTCATAGTGCTATTACTAAATTTCATGATTTTCGCAGCATCTTTACGAATACCATTGCATGAAATCAAAGCTTTGATAATCATTTCTTTTTCATTTGAACCTTGATTTTTATTTATATCCTTTGTTGTGATATTTAAATTACAAAGACTGTCCAAAAAGTCTGCATCCCAAGTAGTTTTATCCCCTATTATTATGAGCTTTTCAATGATGTTTCTTAGTTCTCTAACATTACCTGGGAAACTGTATTCCTGTAATCGATTGATGAACGAAGATTTAATAGTAGGAATCTTCCAATGGCAGTCTTTACAAAATAGCTTTGTGAAGTGTTCTACTAGAACGGGAATGTCATCTTTTCTTTCTCTAAGAGGAGGTATAACAATTTCAATAGTGTTTATTCTATAAAAGAGGTCCAACCTGAATAAATCATTTTCAATTAGATTACTAATAGCCTTGTTGCTAGATGATATTATCCTAACATCAAAAGCAATTTCGTTTGTAGAACCCACAGGAATTACTTTCCTGCTCTCTAATACTCTTAATAATTTTGATTGAAACTCGATCGGTATTTCAGTAATTTCGTCAATAAACATAGTTCCTGTGTGAGCTTGTAAAAAGAATCCTTTTTCGCTAGCAATTGCGCCAGTATAAGATCCTTTTTTGTGTCCGAATAACTCACTTTCCATCAAACTTGACGAAATAGCTGCAGCGTTGATAGGAATAAAAGGGTTATCTTTTCTGCAACTGAAGTTATGAATTAGATTAGCTAAGACTTCCTTACCTGTGCCAGATTCTCCTCTAATTAAGACATTAACATTATTATGCTTAGCGACTTTCATAGCGAGATTCAAGACCTTGTGAGTAGCCTTACTGACTCCCACAAATTCACTATTAGAAAACATTCTTTCATCTTTATTTGATTTTGTTAAATCTTCTATTCTATTACACTCTAGGGGTTTCTTTAAAGAATCTTTTTTTATTTCTTCTATTTGTTTATATAAGTCAGCTTGATTTTTCTTCATTATTTTTATACATCTAGAGAAATCTTTCTTAGCTTCAAATACCTTCGCTAAGGTATCTCTAACTTTAAAAATATAGTTCTTAAGCTTGTACTTCTGACATTTTTCCAAACAGTTAAGTAATATTTTCTCGGCATGTTCATATTTCTTTAAATCTATTAACATTCTTGCAAAATTAAAATTAATTTCTTGATCAGCTATTCTATCACCTAATTTATCAGCTATAAAAGTTGCTTTCTCCATGTATTCCAATGCTATATCAATATTACTACTTAAAGCATGAACAACAGCATAATTATTATATAAATCCATGAAGAATTCTGCAGCATCAAAATCTTTTTCCTTAGCAAGTTCCCTACACTTATCCAAATAAACTAAACTTTCTTGTAAATCACTACTCTTTAATTTCATAACTGCTAGGTCAAAAAGAATTTGTATTCTTTGAATATCTAAGTGAAGTTGCATACTTAAATCTAAAACTTGTAACAATACTTGTTCAGCATCTGTAAATTGCTTTAACTCCATCAGAACATTCGCTATAGTCTTTTTTATTACAAGATTAAATTGATTGTTGTTTTCTTTATCACAAATTACTTGAGCCTTATACAAATACTGTAAGGAAAGCTGATACTTTTGAGCAGCAATATTAATATTGGCTAAAGATAGAAGGGATTGAAGTTTAATCTCCCCATGTTTATCATCACATAATATTTCTTGAACTTGTAGGTGACGGTTTTCTGCTAGATTTAGTTTATGCTGTGCAAAATAGTAATCGCCTTGATATGCCAAACAAGCTGCTAAAAGTAAGCTATCTTTGGCTTGTCTTGCATATTCTTCCCCTTTCTGTAGATAAAACAAAGATTTCTTAAAATCTTTTGGATAACATAGACTTAACATTAGATTACTATGGACTAAGAAAAAGTAATTCTTCGGTAAAACAGCATCATTGATAAGATTATTTAAAATTGATTCAGCAAAATTGTAGCGACCTATCTTTACATAAGCATATGCTTCTATAAATAAAAAGTGTTTTTCCTCTAGTTCTTTAAAGTTCTTTCGATATTGGTTAATCTGCTGCAAAAACTCAACAGGGTTTTTATGACAAATATCTCGTAGGCTACTAAATTTATTTTCAACTAACTCTTTATAATTCATTTCATGATGTCCATAGGTTATTTTATTTTTTGAAGAATAGTAGATAAGATTAAAATGTCAATATTTTTATAGAGATTGAAAGCATGATTATTCAAATCAGTTATGAAAATACGACATTTTTAAATTATTAGTTAATGAAACTTTATATCATTTTAAAAAGAGCCCTAATAATATTAAGGCTCTATAATACTTAATAATAATAAAGACAGTTATATAACTTATTTTCCCCAATACTCACTTTCAGGATATTTCTTTTTAAGTTTATTTTTCATATCTGTGCAGTCTTTTTTGTTTGCTTTATAAAGTTTAAGTTTCAAGAAGCTTTCTTCTTCTGATGAGAATTCTTCCTCAGGATCTTCGATGTCTTTACCTTTGTAGCCCATACCTCTTTCAAAAGTTTTGAGGGCTTCTGCATATTTTTCTAGTTTGTATTGAGTTTTAGCTAACCATAGGTAAGCATCATAATGTTCAATTCTAGTTTCGATTGCTTTAAAGAGAGCTTTTTCTGCACTTTCATAGTCTTCCAAGTTGTAGTATGCTTCCCCTTTGTGTCTCCATGGACATGACCAATTCGGTGCTTGTTCATTTAAAGCATTATAGTGAGCTATACTTTCTTCATATTCGCCAAGTTCTAGAAGCATGTTTGCTAACTGAAAGCGTTGACCAGCTTGTAGTTTATCTGCATTTTGATTAAGGTTGTTAATCATTTTCATTGCTTCATAGAAGTGAACATACATAAGATTCATTTTTGCATTGATGTCTTCTTTATCACTGTCTAAAGTTTTGTGAGAATCCTGAATTAATGTTTCAATATTCTCTTGTGTTGGATTATCAAAGTAATCCTTAATAGTAACTTTTCCATCTGCTGCAAATAGACTAATACTTGCCATTAATAACGTAATTATACATATAATTTTCATCAATAACTCCCAATTTTTCTTTAGTAAACAAATATTTTACATCTGTTAAAAGTTTGTCAAAAGATAAATCTATCTAAATTGTTCTAAATGGGTAACATGAATATGGTTACTGTTCATTTGTTATCCAATCTCCCAGTGGTTAAAACAATCCTCCTACCTAATCACCCAGGGTTAAAACCCAGGGCTCTTCTATGATTAACCCTTACAGCGTAAGGAATGTAATGTCCCTTGGGGACATATCTCCTCTGAGCCCATGATTTCAATCGTGGGTGAAATAATTATTGAATCATGCTCCTACCTAATCACCCAGGGTTAAAACCCAGGGCTCTTCTATGATTAACCCTTACAGGGTAAGGAACGTAATGTCCCTTGGGGACATATCTCCTCTGAGCCCATGATTTCAATCGTGGGTGAAAACAATGGTGGATTATTTTTTTAAACAATAGGTGATTCAATCCCAAAGGTATTTTTCATTATATTTAACATTGTATTTGCGTAAAAATGTTAATAGCTCATTTTGATAAGATACAGTCGTATGGTGGATTTTTTGATTATCAATATAATTTATAATTATATCAATGTCCTGAGGTCTAATTGAGAAAGCACCATATCCGCTTTGCCAGTGGAAGTTGCTTGATGTGAATTTATTATCATTAACCCATTTTGATGAAGCACCTTTTAATAGTTGCATGAAATTGGATAATGCATAGTTTTTGGATAACTCACACAGAATGTGAATGTGATCAGTATAGCCACCTATTTTTAGAACTGTAGAATCTGTAGAGTTAATAATTTTGCTAAGATAATTATAAAGTTTATAATCAAAATCTTCGGTAATAATATTTTCTCTCTTTTTTGTACTAAACACAATATGTATATAGTTTTTTACAAGTGAATGAGCCATTTAACCCTCCTTTAACTATCTATGCCTTCCACTAGCACATTATTTTGTCAAGCATTTTGTCACCCAGGGTTAAAACCCAGGGCTCTTCTATGATTAACCCTTACAGGGTAAGGAACGTAATGTCCCTTGGGGACATATCTCCTCTGAGCCCATGATTTCAATCGTGGGTGAAATAATTATTGAATCATGCTCCTATCCAATCACCCAGGGTTAAAACCCAGGGCTCTTTTGTGATTAACCCTTACAGGGTAAAGAATGTAATGCCCTTGGGGACATATCTCCTCTGAGCCCATGATTTCAATCGTGGGTGAAATAATTATTGAATCATGCTCCTACCTAATCACCCAGGGTTAAAACCCAGGGCTCTTCTATGATTAACCCTTACAGGGTAAGGAATGTAATGTCCCTTGGGGACATATCTCTTCAGAGCCCATGATTTCAATCGTGGGTGAAAACAATGGTGGATTATTGTTTAAAGAATAAATGGAACTAATTAATTTATCGCTTGCATATTATCCTTGATATTTTATTTTGTATAAAAGGAATAAAGAATGATTAAAAGAATAAATATAATAATTTCACTGCTTGTAATATGTTTCCTTGCAAGAGCTTCTGATTGGACAATTTTAGTTTATATGGCTGCGGACAATGGTTTATATGAATATGCTCTTCAAGATATAGAGCAGATGGAAGAATCTCAATTAGCCAATAACACTGACATTATAGTGCAGATTGATGGAGCTGAGTGGTCTGATAATCCTTTAGCCTATCGCTATAAGATTGGTTATCATCCTGAAGAGGGTATTCAATCAAGGCGAATATCAAGCTTAGGTGAAATAGATTCAGGTGATTACAAGACCCTAAAATCCTTTATAGATTGGGGATTCGATAAATATTCTTCATCAAAGAAAGCACTTGTAGTGTGGTCACATGGAGATGGCTGGGTAAAAGGAGACTCTTCTCAAGAAAAGTACATAGCTCCTGATTATGAGTCTGACTCTTTCATTAGCATGTCACTTCATCAAATGCAGAAGGCTCTGGCTTCTAATCCGGTTGATATCCTAATCTATGATGCTTGTACTTTGCAGAGCATAGAGAATCTTTCCGAACTACAGGGTAAAGCCGACTATATAATAGGCTCTGAAGAAACAGTTGCTGCAACAGGTTTCCCTTATAATGATATGTTTGATTACTGGCATCAAGAATCATCTATTGATTCTCTGGCTATTAATATTCCTTTGATTTATGTTGATTCTTACAGACCTGGTAACTCTCAAAACAGTGGCTTAAGTCTAATGAAAAGCACTTGTTCAACTGCTAAGATGGCTAATTGGTCTAACTTGGAAGAAGAGATAGTTGCTTACTTCCAGAAATGGTCTAGTAATCCAGACTTATTTATTGAAGCTCGTCAGAAAATCTTTGAATTTAATCACTTAGAAATGGATGTAGATATCATGGAACTACTCCAATATGTGCAAGCTAACACTGACAATAGTCTTTTAGCTGATGATACATCTAAGTTACTAGAAAGTCTTTTTTCTGTCTTTATTTCTTACGACTCAGCAGCCTTTGGTTATAAAGTAGGAACTGCAACAATTTGGTTTCCTGATAGCAAGTATAAACTTGAATCTATGTGGGGCATTTATAGTGAACTGGACTTTGCTCAAACAAGTTATCCCTACTTCTTAAATCAGTTTATTAGTCCAGATGAAATAGCTCCTCTTGCTTTTGAAATTCAATCTGCTAACCTTATTAATGAAACACTTTATCTTGAATGGGATATGAGGAATGATCCTGATACTCTGCGTTATGATGTTGTCCTTGAATTTGCAGATAATTCTTCCTATACAGAAAGTAATATTCTTAGCAACAATGCTTCCATACCTGTTATTCAAGATGGTCAAGTCTATATTATCGCCAAAGATAAGTCAGATAATCGTGTTGTAACAGAGACAGTCTCATTCGAATATAAGCAATCAAATAGTAGCATTTATATAGCACCGAATCCAGTAGATGATTTATCTCAAGCTAGACTAGTTTTCTATTTACCTGAAAGAATTAATGATCTAGCAAAAGTTAATATCTACTCTATTTCAGGTAAAAAGATTGTATCAAAAGTAATTGAATTAGCTGATAGCAATGAGTACAGCATAGACTTAAATAGGCTTATTAAGAAGAATCTTGCATCTGGAATTTATTATTGCAAAGTTCAGAATAGTGGAAAAGTATTTTCCTTCAAATTTGCTGTTCAAAAATAAATAATTATTAAGTAATAATAAATTTTTTCATTGAGTATTTTTTGCTACTACAAATTTACATTTCAAGTAAAATTCTGTAACTGCCTGTTTTTTCAGTAGATTTAAGATTTCTTCATAGAGACTTAACATTCAAATGTGGAAAACTCATTCCCTAAGAGGTGTAAATATGCTAAAAATAAGTATATATGCTAGTTTTCTGTATTGTGCATAACTTGTGGGTAACTTTTGTGGATAATAAATATTGATAACGTAATCTATTTATATATAATGTCTTAGAGATGTGGATAAATTGTTTCACCCTTGTGTATAAGTGATAATTAAAGCCAGATGAAGTATTAGCTTTGACGAAAATGTGCAGATTCTGTCTAATCAGTGCTTTCTGTGTTCTATTAACATGGGTTGCAAGCAAGAGTCTTCGCCTGTCATAGTCTCTCCTTGCGATTAAGACGTTTTGCCAAACGTCTCTACAAATTCACTTATAACTGCGTTCTAAGTGAAGCCAGCACGGAGGCTGGCGATCCCAGTGTTTAGCCGGCTAGCAGCCGAGCGTTCTAAGTGAAGCCAGCACGGAGGCTGGCGTTCCCAGTAAGAGCCGGCTAGCAGCCGAGCGTTCCCAGTGTTTAGCCAGCCAGCTAGCAGCCGAGCGTTCCCAGTAAGAGCCGGCTATCCGGCAGCAGCCGGACTAAAGGCAAAGCGTTCCCAGTAACTCACTCCTAACTCCATCCTTAAGGGTCTCCTTGAAAAATCGGCTTTTTTTCAAGGTGGCAAGTAAGGACGACCTTATAATCAATTGATAAAAGCTTTCTACCCTAGATTAATTTTGTAATCTAACTGTTTGTATCACTGACCATTAAAGCAATCAGTAGAATAAAATAATAAATATTCTTTATCCAAGCTTTATCTTTTTAACAGAACCATTATTTAGTTTAAGGGCAATTTTACCCTTTATTCTATACCAATAGCCTAGTTCTTTATGGCAATTAGGACAGGTTATTTTTGTTAGAAGTTCCACCTTATCTATCTCAATGGAGCTATCCAGAATATTATCTCTAAAGCATTTTATTAGGCTTCCTGATCCTTTCTTCTTGTACTTAAATATTAACTGTCCACAATTACATTTTACATCTAGAACTTTGCTCTTCATTTAATATCTCACAAGCTGTTCTTTCCACATGTAGTGCTTTACGTAATAATCCCTAATCAGCCTATTCTTTTCATCTTCTAAGTGAGGGTCATCTTCAAGAATCTTAAAAGCAATCTTACGAGCTGTATTGAGTATTTGCTGGTCCTTGATTATGTTAGCAAACTTGAAGTTAGGCAAACCAGATTGTTCTGTTCCAAAGAAATCTCCAGGTCCTCTAATTTCTAAATCTTTCTCAGCAATAACAAAGCCATCACTAGTTGAGATCATGGTTTGTAATCTCTCTCTTCCCTCAGTAGAAATTGGAGGATAAGCTATCAAGTAGCAATAAGCTTGTTCAGCACCTCTGCCCACTCTACCTCGCAATTGGTGTAGCTGACTGAGTCCAAACCTTTCAGCATGCTCGATCATCATGACAGAAGCATTAGCTACATCTACACCAACTTCTATAACAGTCGTTGAAACTAGAATATCATGTTCATGCCTTTTAAACTGGAGCATTATCTCATCTTTCTCAGCAGATTTCATTTTACCATGCAAGAGGGCAATTCTATAATTTGTGAAAATAGCTGTTGTGAGTTCTTGGTATAAAGTCTCAGCATCAAGTAAATCAAGCTTATCAGATTCTTCAACCAAGGGACAAACAATATAGGCTTGTCTACCTGCTTCAAGTTCTTTTCTAATTTCTCCATAGACGTATGGTTTCTTGCTCTCAGCATGCCAATGAGTATGCACTTCTTTCCTAGTTGGAGGAAGTTGGTCTATTTGGGAGACTTCTAGGTCGCCGTAGACAGTCAAGGCTAAGGAACGAGGAATAGGAGTTGCAGAAAGATAGAGCATATCCGGAAAGTTCATCTTTTGAGAAAGTTTTGCACGTTGCTCAACTCCAAATCTATGCTGTTCATCTACTGCCATAAAGCCTGGTTTATTGAATATAATATCATCTTGAATCAAAGCATGAGTTCCGATTATAACTTGATAATCGCCATTGGCTATTCCCTCTTTTACTCCTTTCTTCCCCTTATAACTTCCACCTTTGAGAATACAAACATTTATCTCTTCTTGATCTTTTAAGTATTTAGAAATACTTTCATAATGTTGTTCTGCTAGTATCTCAGTTGGAACCATCATAATAGCTTGGTAACCATTTTCTATAGCTATTAGCATAGCAAAGAGTGTAACAATTGTTTTACCTGAACCCACATCTCCTTGGATAAGCCTGTTCATCTGCTTTTCAGAACACATATCTTGCACTATCTCGTTGATTACACGTTTCTGGGCTTTGGTTAATTCAAAAGGTAAAGATTCTTTTAATTTACTGGTATAGGTGTGAAATAGCTTAAATTTTAAGCCTTGAACAATTCTATCATGTCTGAACTTTAATCTACCAGTTAAGAGCTGAGTATAGAAGAGCTCTTCGAAAGAAAAACGCTTCCTTGCTTTCTCTGCTTTCTTCTCTTCTGTAGCGAAGTGCATGACTTGTAGAGCTGTCTTTCTTGCCGGTAGCTTTAGTAAATTAAGAATTGATTCAGGTAGATTCTCTTCAATAAGGTTTGCGCATTCTGAAAAACATTGCACCATTGCTGTGCGGATAATCTTATTGGTGATAGTCCCTGTAAGTTTATATACTGGTAAGAGTGGCCTCTTCCTCCAGAAGTCGTTATCAGAAGCCTCCCCTTCGATAATTTCCCAATCTGGATGAACAATCTGATAGCTTTCCATGAAGAGCGATACAGGTCCACTTACCCAAACAGTCTTGCCTACTAACATCTGGCTAGTAACAAACTTACCATAACGAAACCAAATGCACATTAAGGAATCTGTACCATCAGAGATAACAACATGAAGCTTCTTCTTATCTCGACCATAACCCTTCTCATAGACATCGATAATAGTTCCAACTAGGGCAACGGTAGTATTGTTCTCGATTAAAGCAATGGGAACATTCGTCCTTCGGTCTATATAGGTTCTGGGGAAGTATTCCATTAAGTCTAAAACAGTCTCAATATCAACCTTCATCAGCTGTTTAGCTCTGAATTCACCCATTCCTTTTAAATACTTAATATTATCATCTAGTTTCAAAATTACCTTACCTTAAAAGAATATCATTTATTAAGTACCAATTATTATTTCTTGATTAAAGTTGTCTATAAATTTAAATCTACTAAACTATTTTATTGATAATTTGAATCTGTGTAAAGAAGAAGAGTACCCTTATTAAGAGTACTCTTCTAAATTTATAAGATAGTTATTATTTATCCTGACTAGGTTGACCGTAGTGGCTATCTCCATTACTTGATTCTGGTTCATCGAAATCATTCTCAATGATAATACCGCCATCTGGGTGACGGATAATGAGTTTACCAACAGGTTCATTATTTTCAAGCATTACAGAACCAATTTCTTTACTTCCTAGCTTAGCAGTTACTTTTCCATTAGCTCCTTCTTCATTAACTGGTATTGTTAAGGTTAGCATGTCTGAAAGCTTAAGGCTTGTGATTGGGGCTTCACCAAACATAGTCAATACAAAATTAGTTATCGCAACCCCATTGTTTAAAGTAATTACTACAGGAGCAGTTGGAATATTGTCTTTTGTTGAAGATTGGACAGTGAGTTTAGATGCTGAATTCAAGCCTTCTACTTTTCCACCAGCCATGTTTTCTACTATACCGTTCACATTGCTCAAGGACATACTTGATTTGCCATTAAGTTTATCATCTTTTACTTCTACAGTAACTTTGAAGTTTGAGTTAACATCATGCTTAATTTCTACAGGAACATCTTCTTCCATTATTTTAGCAGCCATCTTTACTAAGAAGTCTATGTTATCGATTTCGGAAGAGACTGTTCCATTAACTTTTCCTTCTACAAAAGGAACTAATATTTCTAGGCTAGCTCCCTTTTTAGTCTTATATTCTTGTAGTGCAAAATTATCTAATAGTTCGTTACTAATTTTAGCTATATCATTTATTAGAAGAATAGTGTTACCATGAAGTTTACCATTTTTAAATGGGATTCTTAAAGAGAATTTAAAGTCTTTGTTTAGCTCAGGAACTTCTTTAGTAAAAGAAGTTAAGAAAGAATCATCTTGATCTAGAACTATTGTACCAGTTAAAGGTTCACCTGTTTTAGGATCATTAACTTCAATAAAACTTAATGATTGATGAATCATTATATTGCCCATAAAGATTTGCATTTGTCTTTCTAAGTATTGTTCAAGTTCCTTTTCATTCTTATCTTCAAAAGAAATAAACTCAGATAAATCTCTTTCTACATCTTTAGCTTGTAATTGTCCAAAATAGATTGGACATAAAAGTAAAGTAACCAACAAAAGTAATACCAATTTCTTCATAACATACTCCTAAAATATCGTTTATGCCAAGTAATAAGAGCTAATTTTAAACTGTCAATTAAAAAACTGTGGATGATTCATGCTTAGACTTTTGACAAAAAGCTTAATATAGAATTGTGTCTGTTAGTAAATATTAATGTTATTCATTTGAGATTCGACATATCTTAGTTAAATCTTTAGCACTCGAAGTATTATAATACGTCATCGACTAAAGCTTTAACTAATCTATTACCGATTTATTTTTGTAAAAATAAAGCAAAAACAAAGAGCCTAGACTTTAGTCAAGGCTCACAGCCCTGAAAATTCAGAGCTATCAAATTATTTTTCTACTTTAATTATTGAATTAATATCTACCGTATCCGTTATCAATTCTACCATGATAGAATTCTTCATCAAAAATCACTCCACCATCAGGATTTTCTAAATGAGCTGCTCCATGAGGTTCGCTATCTCTGAATGATGCATAACCGATTTCTTTATCACCAACCTTTGCCATTGCTCTACCATTGATACCTTCTTCATTGAATGGTACTGTGATAGTTAATACTTCTTTAGCCTTTACACTTTCGATTGGCTTTTCATTCATGAAATCTAAGATAGCGTTTGCTAAAGCAACAGAGTTTTCTAAAGTAAGTTTAATTTCACCATTTTGAACTAATGGTCTAGGTTCGATTTCAAATTTATCAGCTGTAACAGATAACTTAAGTTCTGAATCTGAGTTTAAATCATCAATTTTGCCTCTATTGATAGATTCAAAAATACCATTAACATTGCTAAGAGCTAAAGCAATTTCCCCAGCAGGATTGTCTTCTTTAAACTTAGCAGTGAAAGTGAATTTAGAATGTACGTCTCTCATTTTTCTAATTGGAAGGTCTCTACCCATTTCAGCAAACATTGCTTTTGCAAAGAAATCTATATCATCGATTTCAGCTTTAACTTCGCCATCTATTTTACCTTTCTTGAATGGAATCACAATTTCAACAGCAGGTCCTGCTTTCTTTTCATACTCTTCTAAATCAACTTCTTCAAGCATTTCATCACTAATTTTAGTAATATCTTTAATTGTGGCAACTGTTTTACCGTCTAATTTACCATCTTTAAAGGAAGCTTTGATAGAGAATTTGAAGTCTTTATTGATTTCAACTTCTTTTGTAAATGCTTTAAAGATTTCATCATCTTGATTTAGGACTACAACGCCTGTAAAAGGTTTGTCTGAATCTGGTTCTGTTAGTTCAAGGAAGCTGAAAGATTTATTAACGTAAAGGTTTCCAGCAAACTTTTCAGCTTTCTCTTCAAAGTATTCTGCTAAAACATCTGGATCTCTGCTTTCAATCTCAACAAAGTCTTGGAATTTAACTTCTTTTTTACTACATGCAACCGTAACCAACATCATAATAGCTAACAACAATAATAATAATTTCTTCAAAATTATCCTCCTAAATTTATCTGTCATTATTGACATGATACATTATTCAAGCTACATTTTTATATTGTCAATAAAAAAAACTTAGTTAAGAAGTTGGATATTTAATTTTACTTGACAGTTTCCAAAATTAAGAAAATGATAAAAGAAAAAGTTCCTTGGGAGGAAGTATGTTTTACAATGGAAACAAAATGAAAGAAGTTTTTCTTAAAGCTAAGAAGAATAGGTTTGGAATTATTGCCTCTAATGTTGTGTTTGACTTTGCTGTAAGACCTATTATTCAAGGTTACATGAATAACAATTCTGATGGTCTTTTACAGATGAGTGCAGGAGCTGTGAAATACGCTGCTGGCAATACACAAGATATGTTTGTAGGTGCAAACTTAATATCACAGACAGTAAAAATATTAGCTAATCAGTATAAAAATGCTGGTGTAGGCTTGCACATTGACCATGCCACACCAAACTACATGGATTTTGTTATCTATTGCATTGAGAATGGTCTTGTTTCTTCAGTAATGATTGATGCTTCTCATGAAGAATTTGCTGACAATGTTAGAATCTCTAAAGAGATAGTTGATGTTGCTCACAAACATAATGTAATTGTTGAAGGTGAGATTGGTTATATTAAAGGTACAGAAGATGAAATAGTCTCTGATATTGAACTTTATACCTCACCAGAAGAAGCTTTAGAATATGTTTCTAAAACTAATGTTGATCTTTTTGCTGCATCTGTGGGAACTAATCACGGTGTTACAAAAGGTTCAAAGGTTAAATTAAACCTTGATTTAATTAAAAAGATTGATGACCTTTTAATCTCTAACAATTTAGAACGTGGTATTGTGCTTCACGGTGCATCTGGACTAACTGCTGAACAGCAACAAGTTGCTATAGCCAATGGTGTAGTTAAAATTAATAAAGATACAAGATATCAAATGGAAGCTGCTGAAGCTGTTCAAAAATACTGGTCAGGAAATGCTGATGCTATTGTTTGTCCTGAAGGTATGAATCCGGATGATTTCTTCCCAGACAAGAAAAGATTTGATCCTAGAAAATGGATTATCAATGCAGAGAAAGCACAGCAAGAAGCTGTTGAAGGTTTAGTTAGAATGTCTGGTTCTGCTAATAACAGTATTCTTTAAAAAGACAATAAAACAAAAAATAGAATATTTCAGGAGAAAACAATGAAAAAAGTTGCAATTAATGGTTTTGGAAGAATCGGTAGACTTGTTATGAGATCTATCCTTGCTTATCATCCAGAGTTAGATGTTGTTGCTATTAATGACTTAACAGATGCAAAAACTCTTGCTCATCTGTTTAAATATGATTCAGTTCATAAGCAATTTAATGGTGAAGTAGAATCTAAAGATGAATCTATTGTTATCAATGGTAAAGAAATTAGAATCTATAGTGAAAGAAATCCTGAAGATCTTCCTTGGGGAGAACTTGGAGTTGAATTAGTATTCGAGTGTACAGGTATTTTCCGTAAAAAAGCTCAATGTGAAATGCATATTACTGCAGGTGCAAAGAAAGTTGCTCTTTCAGTTCCTGCTAAAGATGAAGTTGATGCTACTATCGTTTTAGGTGTAAATGATGAACTTCTTAAACCTGAACACAGAGTGGTTTCTAACGCTTCATGTACTACAAACTGCCTTGCTCCTGTAGCTAAAGTCCTTCATGACAACTTTGGAATTAAAGCTGGTTTAATGACTACTGTTCACTCATTCACAGCTGACCAACGTATCCTTGATGCTCCTCACAGCGACCTTAGAAGAGCTAGAGCTGCTTCTTTAAACATGATTCCTACAACCACTGGCGCTGCAAAAGCTTTAGGTAAAGTAATACCTTCACTTAATGGTATTCTTGATGGTATCGCTATCAGAGTTCCAACTCCAGACGGTTCTTTAGTAGATTTAGCTGTTACTCTTGATAAAGAAGCTACAGTTGAAGAAATCAACGCTGCTGTTAAGAAAGCTGCTGAAGGTCCAATGAAAGGAATTATTGAATACTCTGAATTACCTCTTGTTTCTACTGATATTCAAGGAAATAAAGCTTCATCTGTATTTGATTCTCAAATGACAGCTGTTAAAGGTAACATTGTTAAAATTCTTACTTGGTATGATAATGAATGGGGTTACTCAAACAGACTTGCTGAACTTGGTGCAAAAATGTTAAGCATCTAATATCTTTAGATGTCTTTAAGATAATAAGAAGAGCTCCCTTGGGGGCTCTTTTTCTATAGAAGTAGATATTATTTCTAGTAAAGCAATAAGAGAGGAGCTAAGTAATCAAGCTCCTCTCTTTTATGTTTAACTTTTATTATCTATTTTCTAGCTGTTATTCTGAACAGATACATTTCAGTAGCAAATCTGCTTTGTGTTAGTGTGTAGTTTGTTTGATTAGTAGTAGTTAAGATACTCCAATCATGATAGTTAGTAGAGTATTCAATCAGGTATTCTGTTGCATAAGGAATAGCATTCCAACTTAAGTTAGTATTTGCACCTTCAACCTGAATAGAAATATTGTTTGGAGCAATTAGTTCTTCTTGTCCCATACTAATCAAGAATGGATTATTTGCTGAACCAACATTTTCACCAGGGTTAATTGTAGTTGCGTTTGATAAGATGCAGACTAGGTCTTCACTATAATCATACAGTTTAAAACTAACATTCTCATTTGGATTAGCACATTGAACAACTAAAGCCACATAAGCATTGCCATCAGCTTCAACAATATCAGCAACTGCTCTGCATTCATCTCCTACAAATACACCAAGAATATCACCTTGTTCAGCTGGAATATTATACAGTTCAACTTGTCCATAAATTATTGCACTGTTGTTTGGATATATTACAGCTTCCCATGATGGTTCATTTTGTGGAGAAGTAATATTGAGATGAACAGGAATATCTAAATTAGAATTCTCAGCTGAATTTGATTGAATTTGAATATTTGTATAGTAGTCTCCATCTTCGAAATCAGTGCTATTGAAGTAAACCCAGAAGTCTTCTGAACTATTAGGAGCAACATTAACATTTAGCATATTGCTATCTAATGACACCCATTGAGGCTCAATGTTGCCTTGACCTGTAATTACTAAGTTATCTATAGCCCAATACCAATCATAATCTGCATCATAGTAGTGGAATCTAAATTTTACTTGAGAATAGCCTTCATTAGTTATTTGGTAAGAGAAGTGGTTAGGGCTAGCCCATGTACCGACATCACTTCCAGAATAACTAGCAATGTTAGTCCATTCTGTACCATTCCAGAAGTCAACGTCAGCTATCTCTGCTTGATATTTGCGGAAGTACTGGTCGAATTCAATTGTTACAGTCTCGTAATTAGAAACATCAATTAGAGGAGTTTCAGCTATATCATTAAAGCTTACTCCACTACCAGCAGCATCACTATCTACTAGTAAGAATGAACCTGTTCCCATACTATTACCTTCTCTATCTTCAACAATTTGCCAAGTATAATCAGCACTTGATTCATAAGTTATACTCCAATCACTCAAATCATCATCATCAAAGTTATGAGAATATAGAATGTCACCATCTCTTGTACTTAGGTCATCTAGACTTACCACACAGTTCAATTCGACATCGCCATCATTAGTGATTGTAACAGCAAGTGAGTCCTGTGTAGAAGGTCTTAAGTTCTTAGAAATTGAAGTAGGGTTAACTATTATGCTAGCAGGTTCAATAACCTCTAAGCTAACAGGAATTGAAATATTAGGCTCATTTATAGCGTTTGAGATAATGCTTATAGAGCTAGAGAATATTCCAACATTGTTTGTAGGGTGACTACAACTGAAGTTTTTTGTCTGTGCAGAAGGAATAGTAATATTGATATTCCTATTGCTCTTTTTCATTTTAGAATCTGAACTGATATATCTGGATTTGCCTATTCCTCTTCTTGTAATTTCTTCTATTACAAATCCATCATTAACAGACATTTGAATAATTAAATCTTCTCCACCAGTATTAGTAATAGAGAATTCTTCCTGCGCTAAGGAATTAAGGAAAACTGTAGCCATGTCAATAGACTCAACATCAACCTCTATAGCAGCTTGGGTAACAGATCCAATATGTAGCGAAACAGGTATTTCTATCCAGGTATTATCTGGATCATTTGTTACTATTTGTATAGTCTTATTATAGACACCTGTTTCATAATTAGTTGTGTTGAACGATAACGTTACAGTCTCACTTTCACCCTCAGCTAAAGATAATTCAGTAGTGTCTATAGTTAACCACTCTGGTGTTCCTGTTGCTGAAAATAGTATTGCATATTCATCTGTTAGAACTTCTTGATTATAACCAATTAAGAGACCATCATCACCATTATGATTCTCGATACCTACTGTATAGTCAGTTTGAGTAGCTATAGTTTTATATTGCATTAGTATGTTTCCACTGGCATATAATATTGCTTGGAAAGTAATGCTTTCAGAAGGAGCAGAAGAACTCCAGTGAGAGACATTTTCCCACTGAATTACAGTGTAATCGGTAAAGTTTTGATAATAAACATTTCCCCAATCTACATCACTAACAAGACCTAGAGGTTTCAAATCATCCCAATAAGGAGCTATAACTCCATTAGGTGTTGAAGAGGTAGGCAAGCTAGTATTTGTGTAAGTAACTGCATCATCAACAAGGCTTATAAAACCGTTAGAGCATACATTTAAAGAAGTATAACTTTCACCATAATACTCAAAAGTAAATGGTAAGGTAACTTCTTCTGACTCATCATCTTCTTCAGCTATTACTGTTCCTGTGCTTGAAATATCTATCCAGTTATACTCTAATGAAGTTTCATTACTATCAATCCAAGTGTAGCCATAAGTATCTGGTCCTCCACTGTTTCTATCTACATCGGCAATATCTATAACTATATCCAATGTTCCAGAACCACTATTAGTTATAGTTAGTGATTCGGTATCAGTTTCATCAGTGTTCATTACTTTATTAAACATTCTATTATCAGCACTATATTGAGGTTTAACTCCACATGCAACAAGAGAAATATACTTGCTACTTCCTTCAGCATTATGGCTTATTTCGATATTATTGTTATAGCAAAGCTCTGTTGTTGGTGAGAATATTATATTAAATTCTTGGTTGTTACCAGCAGTTATTGTATAAGGAATTGTTGATAATCTTGTAGAAATATAATCCTTATTATCACCTCTATTAGCCAGATTAAACCCTGTTGGGAGAATTACATTACCGACTAAATCAGAGCCACCGTTATTAGTTATAGTGAAGTTCTTTGTTACACTTTCACCCAAAACAACATCACCATAGTCTAATGATGTAGGATTAACACTAATTAGTGCTTCATTAGTAGATTCACTAGGAAAAACCCTGATATTTGGCTTATAAGCTGTAGGGTTTCCAGTCGGAGGTGATGCTGGATCTGGATTAGTAGAATCACTATAGTAATAGATACTTTGATTACTTGAAGTTGTAAAACAGTAGAATTCATCGCTTGAAGCATGGTATCCACTAGTATTCTCATCAATTGCAATAACTAAATTACTTGTTCCGTTGTAGTTAAATGGGATAGTAAATTCAATTTCTACCCAATCATCACTTGTATTTACAGAGAAATCACCAGCATATACTTCTGTTAGTTGGCTTACAGGAAACCAATCAGTAGTTGAGGAGAAAGAAGCATCTGTTGTATGACCTAGATATAGTTTTATCTCATCAGTAAAACTAGAATTTTTATTCCAATTATAAGAAATCTTATTTATTGCACAAGATCCTAAATTTAGTTCATCACTTGTGTAAATAGATTGACTATAGGTGTAACCATAATATGGTTCAAGAGGTAAATGAGTTTCTGTCTCTGTGCCTTGGCCTATAATTAATAGATTAGCAATAAAGGTATCACTTAATGAACTTGAGCCATTTGGATAAGTTGTATTTGCGTTAAATATAACTTCTCTTCCTGCCTCTATAAATGATGAGGAAGTGCACTGTATATTAACTGTCTCTATTACCCCTGCATCAATGGTTGGAACATTAACACTTGTAGGACAAGTAATATCTGTCATTGAGCTTATTGCTAAAGTCCCGATTGGAGACTGTGCTCCACCTTGATTTCGCACACTTACAACAAAATCAAAAGTTTCACCAGCATCAATTATATTATTCCCATTCCCAGATTGACTATCATCAATAGTTACTTCTTGAAGGGTTATATTATAACTTGCAATACTAAAGTTGATTTGTCCATTATAAGTATCACTTCCAGAAACTATTTCATAGTCAATTTCAATAGAAGAGTTATCCGGAAGATTGGAAACAACATTAAAAGAACATACATTATTTAGTTGAATTGAACTACCATCATTAACAGAACTTATGCTCTCACTATTGTCTGTTATTGTTATATATTGAGAAGATTCTGTAAATGTAATTGTTCCACTTGAAGAATCTTCAATACCGGAATTCTCTATTGTTAAATCAATAGAACATGACTCTCCATATTCAACTATTTCATCATTATCAGAAGTATTGAATGAATAATCACTTACACTTAGGTATGGACCTTCTGCTGGAATAACTTCGATGCTACCTACGTGAGGTCTATAATCAGTGTGAGTAACTACTATCTTCAAGTTTTGAGTAGTATTTAAAGCATCAAAAGTAAGTTGAGCACTTCCACTAGAATTAGCTAAAGCTGCATCTAATAAAACACCATCTCTACTTAAAGCTACATAAGAATAAGGAGCAGCAGAAACATCTAAAGAAGTTGTTCCAATAAAAACATTTGATTGATAGTTAGCAGTTTGAGTTTCAGGAAGTCCAATATAAGGATTCAATGATGGATCTCCCATAATTGAGTAGATTTCCCAGTAGTAATTCTTATCATTTGAAGAAGAGCTTTGTACTGCCATATTTCCAGAATACACCATTGCTCCCGTTGTGTTAGCCCAGGTATCAAAAGCTTGGCCATTCTCATGGAAAAGAGCATCAAACATACCTGTTCCTGTGCCAGCATAAGTAGGACTATCGGTGTCTGTATCAGCAAAGTATCCAACTGACCACCAGTAATCCTCATCCCATAGAGTGGAGTTTGTTCCACCAATATAGATTACCGCACCATTCTCAGCTCTTAACCAAGCTTCACCAAAACAAGTTCCTGTATCAAAGTGATTAGTTAAACAACAATTACCCACAACAACAGGATACATTTCATTATTCGTAAAACTATTAATATCTGAAATAGTCATGTTCGGATCTGCCCATGAAGTTTCAGAGCCATGAGCTGTATAATTTAAATAACCAAGTCCTTCATTAACATCAGCAAAAATTTGACTTTCACTAGAGCCTGATGCAGGATATAGGTAAGTTGTTGCATCAATACCATGAGCTGAGTTAAAATAATAAGTAGAACCATAATTGATAGTTCCGTTACCGTGAGTAGGAGCCCAAGAAGCATCAACACCAGCAATAAGTGTAACACGTTCAAGGTAGCTTGGATCTGACATCTCAAATTTTTCATACATGAGAGTCTTATTTACTTGCGTCTGTAGTTCAGCCACGCTTGTAGCTGAAAATCTACCATAATACATCTCAGGTAAATAATCAGAACCTTCAAGCTTTACATAATCTAAGTCTGTAACATGACCTGATTCTGTCTGTCCGGTCCATGCTGGAACCTGTGCCACATCTCCAACAATAAGTAGGTATGATGGAGCAGGATTTGAAGCGTTAGCACTATTCCATATACTTGTAATTTCAGATTTTATTGCACTGCTAGTAGAACCAATAGCTTCAGTAGTAAGAATTGTTACATCAAATCCTGATTCTTTCTTCCATGTAATAAAAGGTTCTAAAGTATCAAGAAACCCTTGTGGTGTAACAATCAAATATCCTAAAGGATAGTTTTCTAAATATCTTGTATCATTTCTATAGTTCAAAATTGTTTTTGCAAACATTCCTTCAAAAGCTCTAGAGTATGTCTTCTCTCTCATCTGGTCAGTAAGAGAATAATCTCCACCAATAAAGTTCACTTCAACATTAGCAAATCTTGTTACAATCAACTCATTTTTAGCAATGTTATAGCTAATCGGATTGTAGCTTATCTCAAATAAACGATAACCCCTCATCATACCAATTTCTTCTGTTTCTATTAACTTTAGGGTGTACACTTCATTTGAAGAATATATCTTGTTATCAATTACAAACTTTATATCTTCAGGTTTAGCACTTTTTGAGACTGAAGGTTGATTTGGAAATATTGGATTTGTGAAACCTTGTTCTCTAAGATTAATTATTTCCTTTTTCTGATTTGTGATAGAAATATCTAACCTAGCTCCCATTGGAACAGATATTATTTTTGTGATTGAAGGTAATTGTGGTTGACCATGCTTGCCTGTATAACCAAAATTATCTGCTATCAAACGAATATATTCTCCGTTTTCATCATTAATATTTTCAATATCTAATGAATTTAAAGAATATTCTAGCTTAATTAAATTGCTTGAATTTTCTGTTAACTCTAAAGAATTATCACTTCCTGCTATAACCGATACAGGACTTGATAAAGCCAAACCTATCGCACTAATAAACAAAATAACTAGTAATAATTGTTTTCTCATATTGACTCCTATATATCTTAAATAATCATTTTTCACATAATTATACAAATTTTTCAAGTATCTTTGATACTTGTCAATAATTAAGTATGTTTTTTTAAATTTTTCTTGTTTTACTACTTTCTCTAGACGTTTTCACAAGATCTCTACATCACCGTAATAAGGTCATCCTTACTTGCCCCCTTGAAAAAAAGCCGATTTTTCAATGAGGGGCGTAAGGGAGGAGTTAGGATTGAGTTACTGGGAACGCTCAGTTGGAAGCTGGCTAAACACTGGGAACGCTCAGTTGGAAGCTGGCTAAACACTGGGAACGCTTTGCCTTTAGTCCGGCTACTGCCGGATAGCCGGCTAAACACTGGGAACGCTCGGCTGCTAGCCGGCTAAACACTTAGAACGCAGTTATAAGTGAATTTGTAGAGACGTTTGGCAAAACGTCTCAATCGCAAGCAAGGACCGTGACAGGCGAAGACTGTTGCTTGCAATCCTAAATACAAGCTAGAAGCTTGTGTACCCAGATGGTGATGGCGTGTAAGCGTCCACCGATAGGTTGAACAAAGGTCATGCTTACGCAAATTAAAGTGATAAGATTTAAAGTTTTAATGAAAAAAAAGTTATTTGTCTTGACATTATTTTATCAATAATGATATAATTATTTTTATGAATGGAAAAGAAATAGTAGTTTTTGGTAGAGTTCAAGGTGTAGGATTCAGAAGATTCGTACACCAACAGGCTAAAATCTGTAATATCAAAGGATATGTTCAGAACAGGCCTGATGGTTCTGTCTATGTAATTGCCTATTCAGAAGCTAAAAATTTACAACTATTTCTGTCATTAATTAGTAAAGGAAACTCATTCTCGAGAGTAGAAAGAATACAAGAATCGGATTTAAACAGCAGTAATAGTTATGATAGGTTTTCAATCAGATGAAGAAATTCCAACACTTTGCATGTCTTATATTGATATTAATTATTACTTCATGCAGTATAAATAAGGGTAAAAGCCAAGGATTCATCTATACTGTTAAGAAAGGGGATAATTTACATCAGATAGCTAAAAAATACAATACTTCAGTAAAAGATATAAAATACTACAATGACAAGTATTACAATGATTTGGCTATTGGTGAGACTCTCTTTATTCCTTCAACAAAGAAAATAGCAGTCAAGGATTCAGCTTCTCAGTCTCCTGCTAAGACTTATCCTACACAAAAAGATGATTATGGACTCTATTATACAGTTGTAAAGAAAGATAATCTTTTCAGAATTTCTAAGAATTTTGGTTTATCATTAACCGAACTCAAAGAGATGAATAACCTTGCTGTTGATAACATTGATGTTGGTCAAAAGCTTTATGTTAAGGTATTTGAGCCTAAGTCAATCCAGAAAGAAAGACATAAGAGAACTAGCTCAACTTATGCTCAGAATTCAAAAGGATCTATTGCAAACTTTCCTAAGAAATGGCAAAATGAGTTCATACTACCAGTTGAGGGAAGAGTTTCTTCTCCATTTGGGCAGAGAAATGGTCGCTTACACAAGGGAGTAGATATCACTGCTCCTCCTGGAACTTCTATTAAAGCGACCTATTCTGGAACAATAAGTTATAGTGGTTTCTTATCTGATTATGGAAATGTTATAATAATTGAGCATGGATTAGAGATAGTATCAGTTTATGCTCACAATGAAATAAATCTTGTCAAAAAAAGTGATAAGGTAAAAAAAGGTGATATAATAGCTAAAGTTGGTTCTACTGGTAGATCTTCAGGACCACATTTGCATTTTGAGTTAAGAATTAGTAATAAACCAGTTGATCCTGCAAAAATTGTGAGTGAAATTGATAAACTAAAAAGACTTTAATTATATAAGGAGAATCAATGAGTGAGAATGTGTTTTCAGATAAAGCATTACAGAGCTACTTGAATCAAATATCAAAGTTTGGTACATTTACTCGAGAAGAAGAAAATGCTTTAGCTGTTAAGGCAAGGGACGGAGATCAAGATGCTATGAATAAGCTCTTGCAAGCAAACCTTAAGTTTGTTGTAAAAATAGCGTCCAAGTATCAGAATAGAGGACTAACTCTTTCTGAGCTCATTAGTGAAGGTAATTTAGGGTTAATTAGAGCAATCCAGAAATTTGATCCTGATAAAAATATCAAGCTTATTTCTTATGCCATTTGGTGGATTAAACAAAAGATAATGCAAGCTGTTGCTGAGAGATCTTCTCTAATAAAAGTTCCTCTTGGAAAGATTAATACAGCTTATAAGCTTAAATCTACAGAATCAGCTATTTATTCTAAAACAGGACATCATGCCTCTGTTTCTGAGCTAAGTGACAATACAGATATCAATAAGAAAACTATTAAGAAATTGAAGCATCAAATTATTGATACTTTTTCTATGGATACTAAAATAAATGGTGATGATTCTGGTTCTGCAATCAGTGATTTGATAGGCAATCCTGAGTCAATGGATCCACAATCTATCTACTACAAAGAGAAGATTAAAGAGGAAATTGACCAGGCAATAGAATCTCTGACTGCTAGAGAGAAGTTTATTATCAACTCCTACTTTGGGCTTGATAACTCTAAATCAGAGAATTTTGCTCAGATTGCTGAAAAGATGGGGCTTTCAAGAGAGAGAGTAAGACAGCTACAGTTAGTAGCTTTAGATAAAATTAGATCAAAAATATCTTCACATAAAGAGAAATTTGAAGAGTATTTTAAGAATCACGATATTTAATAAAAAATTATATATAATTGTGGAGGATTAATGATTAAGAACTTCAATGAAATGTTAGATAGTGCTAGAGCTATTGAAGGTAAGAAAGCTATTATTGCTGGAGCTCAAGGAGATTTGCCTATAGAAGCTGCTGTACTAGCAAAAAAAGAAGGTCTTTGTGATAGTATTTTAGTTGGAGATAAAGCTAAAATACTAGAGATTCTTGAGAAGAATGCACCAGAATATAAAGATTCTTTTGAAATAATTGATACAGGTGCTGATTTAGTGGCTGCTTGTAGAGAATCAGTTCGTTTAGCAAAAGAAAATATAGGACATGTTATTCTAAAAGGAAAAGCTGACACAGCTATTCTTTTGAGAGCTGTTCTTGATAAAGAAAATGGTTTAAAACAAAGTAAGGTTATTAGTGATATTTTAGCTTTCGAACATCCTGAAAAGATTTTATTCATGGGTGACGGTGGAATAAACCTAGCTCCAGATGTATCAGAAAAAGTTGCAATCGTTAATGCTGGTGCACAAGTTGCAAGAGCTTTCGGTGTTGAAGACCCTAAAGTTGCTATGTTATGCGCAGTAGAAAAAGTTAATCCAAAAATGCAAGCTACAGTTGATGCTGCAATAATTTCAGCAATGAATAAACGTGGTCAAATCAAAGGCTGTACAGTTGATGGACCATTAGCATTTGATAACGCAATTAATGAAGAAGCAGCTAAAATTAAAGGGATTAAATCACCTGTTGCAGGTAAAGCAGATGTGCTTATTGTTCCTAATATCGAGGCTGGTAACATATTCGGTAAAGCTCTTACCTATTATTGCAACTACCGTGTAGCTCACGTTGTGATGGGTACTAAAGTTCCTATCCTTATCCCTTCAAGAGCTGACAATGGAGAAACTAAAATGCTTTGTATGGCTATGGGACTCTTAGTAGCTAAT
The DNA here is from genome assembly GCA_963678315.1 of Cloacimonadales bacterium (SeqCode). GTDB lineage: Bacteria > Cloacimonadota > Cloacimonadia > Cloacimonadales > JAFGVF01. The sequence continues at coordinate 620,271 of OY782781.1, forward strand.
AAATAGGATTTCATATAAATTAGTACGATTCAGAATAGATGTTAGAAGAGTCTTGATTATTCAAGGCTCTTTTGTTTTTTTTATTAGTTATTTAAAATATTTTATTGAAGTGTGCCAAAAAAGGAAAAAGTGTGCCCATATATTATTAGAGGGTAAGACTAAATCCTTTAATAATTCTCTTTTAGAGATTTTTATTGACATAGAATCATACATATAAATAGGGTTTGCATGAGGTAGAACTTAAATGAAACAAAGTAATATTAGAAATTTTTGCATTATTGCCCATATAGATCATGGCAAATCAACATTAGCAGATAGACTCTTAGAAGAGACAAATACTGTTGATAAAAATAAAATTGTCGCTCAAGTATTAGATGACATGGACCTTGAACGTGAGAAAGGTATCACAATCAAGTCTCATGCTATTCGTATGACCCATAAAAAAGATGGTGAAACTTTTGTATTTAACTTAATTGATACACCAGGTCATGTTGACTTCACCTATGAAGTTTCACGCTCTTTAGCTTCTTGTGAAGCAGCTCTTCTTCTAGTTGATGCAGCCCAAGGTATCGAGGCTCAAACAATGAGTAACTTATATTTAGCTCTTGATAATGACCTTGATATTATTCCTGTAATCAATAAAATTGACCTTCCAAAGGCTGATGTAGAAGGTGCTGAGCATGACTTAATAGAGCTTCTTGGATGTAAAAAAGAAGATATCTTTAAAGTTAGTGCTAAGAGCGGTATTGGGGTTGCTGAATTACTCGATGGAATTGTTGACCATATCCCAGCTCCTAAGGGTACTGAAGACATAGCTCCTAAAGCTGTTATCTTTGATTCTTATTTCGACACTTATCGTGGCGTTGTGGTGCTTGTGAGACTCTTTGAAGGTAAATTCAAAAAAGGTGATTCTATTAAGTTAATGGCTTCAGGAAAGACCTTTGATATTGAAGAACTAGGCTATTTAGGACTTAAACTTGAACCTCAAAAAGAACTTACAACCGGAGAAGTTGGCTACTTAATCTGTAATATCAAAGACGTGGCAAATGCTCGTGTTGGGGATACTATTACTTCAGCTAAAGACGGTTGCCAAGAAGCTATTACAGGTTATGAAGAACCTAAACCAATGGTGTATTCTGGTATCTTCCCTATTAATGGCGAAGACTATGCTAACCTTGTTGAAGCTATGGCAAAATTGAAGCTAAATGACTCTTCTCTTATCTATGAAAAAGAAAGTTCTCTAGCCCTAGGATACGGATTCCGTTGTGGTTTCTTAGGTATGCTTCACTTAGAAATAATCAAAGAACGTCTCTTTAGAGAATACAATATTCCTATTATTGCAACTACCCCTAGCGTACGCTTCATTGTTCATTTAAAAGATGGTTCAGAGAAGATAGTCTATAACCCAATAGACTTTCCAGATCCAGCCCATATCGAATTCATAGAAGAACCCCTTATGGATACAGAGATTATCGTTCCTTCTGAGTTTATTGGTAATATCATGCAGTTGGCTCAAGATAGAAGAGGAGTACAACGTGATATGAAATATATCGACGAAAAACGCGTTGCTCTTCACTACGATATGCCATTGATTGAGATTATCTTTGACTTCTATGATAAACTAAAGACCCTTTCTCGTGGCTATGCTTCTTTTGACTATTCTTTCAAAGAATATCAGACCTCAGACGTAGCTAAAGTAGATATCATGATTAATGGCGAAAAAGTTGATGCTATGTCATTTATATGCCATTCAGATAAAGCTTTCAACTGGGGTAAAAGTGTTACACGTAAGCTATCTGAAGTTATACCTAAGCACTTATTTAAGATTGCTTTGCAGGCTTGTATTGGTGGTAAAATCATTGCCCGTTCTACTATTAACGCAATGAGAAAAGACGTTCTTGCTAAATGTTATGGTGGTGATATATCCCGTAAACGTAAACTTCTTGATAAACAAAAGAAAGGTAAGAAAAAGATGAAAGAAATCGGTTCAGTGAATGTACCACAAGAAGCATTCTTAGAAGTGCTAAAAGCTGACCGAGAATAATAGATAATTATTGATTGAGTTAGGATTCTAAATGTTTCCTAACTCTCCTTTATTATTAGAACAAACAATGGTTAGTAAGCTTAAATTATTCTCTATCTTTTTCAAGATTGGTGCCTTTACTATAGGTGGTGGCTACGCAATGCTACCCCTTATTGAGCATGAACTTGTAGAGAAAGAACAACTTCTTGATGATGAGACCTTCCATAATGGATTAGCACTTTCACAGACCTCTCCTGGTCCGATTGCTGTTAATATGGCTATCTTTCTAGGTCAACAGATTGGGGGTGTTCTTACAGCAATTCTTTGTACAATAGCCGTAATCTTACCTGCTTTCTTGATTATTAGTCTACTTACAGGCTTTTTAGTTAAATATGGTAACACTCCTTTAATGCTTAAATTCTTTAGTGGTGTAAGACCAGCAGTTGGAGCAATGATAGCCTTCTCATTAATTAACCTAATTAGAAAAGCTAAGCTAAACATTCTAAAAGCGACTCTCTTAACCACTTCATTTCTATTATTAATCCTGGGCATAACTAACCCGATTGTAATTATATTAAGCTTAATCATCATAGGTATTACTTGGGAGAGGCTTGCTAAATGATATACCTAAAACTATTCTGGATATTCTTTAAAATAGGAATCTTTTCTTTTGGTGGCGGACTTGCCATGCTTCCTTTTATACAGGAAGAAGTAGTCATCAATAACGCTTGGTTAACTGAGCAAGAATTCATAGATTTAGTAGCAGTAGCCCAATCAACTCCTGGACCCATTGCCGTAAATGGAGCTACCTTTATAGGGCAGAAGACCGCTGGCTTTTTGGGTGCTTTATCAGCAACTGCTGGGGTTGTATTACCTGCTATAATCATTATGCTGATTATCGCTTCTTTCTTCAGTGCCTTCTCCAAGAACAGTTATGTTAAGCGTGTTTTAAGCTTAATCAAACCAGCAACCATTGGCTTCATTGCTTCAGCAGTTTGGTTTATTGGTTCTAAAACTCTAGTTAACTGGCAGAGCTTAGCTATCTTTTCAGCAGTGCTTGCTTTCTCTTTTTACAAGAAGCCTAATCCTATCCTAGTAACTTTGATTACCGGTCTTTGCGGAATACTTTTATTTTAACCCTAGTCTCTTTTCAAACTCAGCTAATCTGTCATTCTCTCTAAGCTGATACTCTATAGAATCAATCTTCTTAACATAAACAATTCCTTGCACAGAATTAGTGGTAAAAGCCCCATCAAAGCTTGCTAATTCTTCCACAAGAACATCTCTTTCAATTACTGGGAAAGTCTCAGCTAAAGCTTGCCTAACCACTCCATTAAGAATATTTCCTTCAGCTTTAGGAGTAATTATCTTATCATCTTTTAAGAAGAATATATTAGAAAAGCATGCTTCACAAAGCAGATTATCTGAGTTAACTAGAAGCCCTTCTGAGAAGCCTTCAATTACAGCTGTTTTATTTAGTAGAACATTCTCTAAGTAGTTCACAGTCTTGTACTTTCTAAGCATTGTTTTATTGTAATCATTACTTACAATCTTTAAAGCTTTTGCTTCATGCCTAGCTATAAATTTAGTGCATGTAAGCAAGAGATCAGTTCTCCCTCTTTCCCCAAGTGAGATAATAACCTTAATCCTTAAATCGCCAATTCCATTCTCTGCAACTAGTTGTTCTATGAGGTCTAATGTCGGAATTTGGCACTTACAAATCCCCAACAATTCGCAACCCTTTTCTAGTCTAGCAAGGTGCTTATCAAATAGCACAGCTTTGCCCTTATTGGTCCTAAAGGAAGTAAATATACCATAACCGTAGTGATAAGCCTGTGTTTTAGGCTTCATTGAAATCTCTTCTTCAGGTAGAAAGTCACCATTATAATACCATATCATAAATCTAAAAATGTCCTTATTTTGTGTAGTATTTCTTGATATTCAGCCAGAGGATCAGAATCAATTGTTACAGCTCCCCCACTATTTACAAAGAGTTTATTGTCTTTAATTATGCCTGTTCTGATTGCAATATTACTTTGTAGAAAGCAATTATTAACAAGAAGAATAGAACCTGTGTAAATGTTTCTTCTGTAGCTTTCAAGTTCTTCAATGACTTTCATTGATGCTATCTTTGGGCATCCAGTAATAGAACCACCTGGAAAGCAGGCTTTGATTAAATCAGTCATTGAATACTCTATTTTCAACATTCCTGTAACTATTCCCACTAAGTGAAAAACATTAGCAAATACTTCTAATCTATTGGGATCAACTACTTCTACACTCCCTAATCGGCACACTTTGGAAAGGTCATTCCTCATCAAATCAACTATCATGTGAAGCTCTGCAAGGTCTTTTTCAGAAGAGAACAATTCTTGTTTATTCTTCAAATCCTCCTGCAGATTTTTGCCTCTTGGAGCTGTTCCTTTGATTGGTTTTGTTAGCACTTGTCCATTATTACTCTTCAAGAAGCCTTCAGGAGATATAGAAGTTACAGCCATATCCTCATAGTTAAGAAAGGCTGAAAAGGGAGCAGGGTTTTTCTTATATAAGCTTGTAAAAAGCCCCCAAGAAGAACCTTCAAAATCACTAGTGAACTGCTGAGTAAGATTTACCTCATAGACATTGCCAGATAGAATATAATCCTGTATCTTGGCAACCTTATCCATATATTCCTGCTGAGTGCATTCTTGTTCAATCCTGCCAATACTAAATCCCTCTCTTGCCTGGATAGATTGCTGTTCTGCTGTCTCACATTTTAATTCAATCTTCCAGCATTTTTTTCTTAGATTATCCCAATACACATAGTGCTTATACAAACGAAGCCTTGCTTGTGGGAGATGATAAGATTCATTAGTGCTGCTAGGAAATGATTCAATATGACGTCCCATATCATAGCTTAAATGTCCAATCCATCCGCATCTTTTAGCAGGGAATGGCAATCTTGAGAAGTCATGTCCTTCAATTAATTCATGCAGACTATCCCAAACTTCACTATCATTATCAGAATTAAATTCAGCGATGAGAGTGTGGCCATATATTGTGAATTCCGATTGTTCTTCATTGCCGGTCAGCAAGCTTGCATCTTGGTAGAAGTTTCTTTCTACATAGTCGAGAGGATTTACCCAATCAATCTCCTGCAATTCTTTTAATTCTATGACCATAAGAGCCTCAAGAAGTTCTTAATCATAACATCCCCTTTAGGAGTTAGGAAAGATTCTGGGTGAAACTGAATACCATAAATAGGAAGTTTAGTATGTTCAATAATCATTGGAATATCATCTTTTGTTGTAGCTGTGACTCTTAGTTGCTCAGAAGCAATAAGAGTCATTAGAGAATGATATCTTGCTACAAGAATATTTCCTGCAATACCTTCTAGAATGAAGCTAGAATTTATCTGTCTGATAGTATCTTGTTTACCATGAACAGGCTTTGGAGCTCTAATAGTTTTACCAGCAAAGAAGTCATTAATGCACTGCATCCCAAGGCATACACCTAGAAGAGGCTTAGTCTTATAGCAAAGCTCTATTACCTTCATAGTAAGGCCTGAATCAACCGGACTTCCAGGTCCTGGTGATATAACTATAGCCTCATATTTATCTAGTTTATCTATATCCACAACATCATTTCTTACCACTTCTACAAGCCCAGAGTAGTGCTCTTGAATTAGGTAATAGAGATTATAGGTAAATGAATCAAAATTATCTATTAGCAGTATCTTTCTCATATTTACATAGAAGCAAAAGAGCTTTCTTTATGTCAAATTAAATGTTTTTCCATGCTTAGACAATGCAAAAGACCCTGAATATTTGGGGGATATTCAAGGTCTAATACTTGAGAGTATTTATGAATTATTCTATTATTAGTTACTATTTCATCATTATCATTTTGTTAATTTTACTATTGCCAGCATTTTCTAGTCTATAGAAGTATAATCCGGAAGATACTTTCTTACCTCTGTTATCATGTCCATCCCATACAACAGTATGCTTACCACTGTTTTGAGAAGCATTTACTAATGTCTTCACTACTTGTCCTTTGGCATTAAAAACAGTAAGTTTAACTTTACCATTTTCAGTTATATTATATGAAATTGTTGTTTGTGGATTGAATGGGTTAGGATAGTTGCTAAGTTCCATAGTTACAGCTTGCACAGATTCATCACTGTTAGGAGTAACGCCACTACTGTTTGCAGATCCTGGAGTACCGTTGCCCATTGAAGCTTGCCAGTTCTCTGCTAGATAGTTATCAGAATTAGCGTCTATGAGTTCAAGTGTGTTGCCCTGACCATCAGGAAGTGTTGACCAGTCCCCTTCATCTTCATATAAAACGGAATCAATTAAAGTCTCATTTCCATCATAAAGTCTAAGTAATTCACCACCCCCAGCAAGACCAAAGTCAAAATCGCCAACATAGTTTGTTACTTCAGGGAATAAAGCAGTAAAGCTCTCAGAATCTTTTGTTAAGACTAGATATGAATCAGCTGCTAGAATTGTGTTTTCAGGAATCTCAAAGCTGTGATCATCGTCTTCATCTTTAAAAATCCAACCAGATATATTTATTTCTTCTTGGCCAGGGTTATATAATTCTAACCAGTCTCCACTATCAAATTCATCAGAAGAATTATAGTTTATTTCATTAATTACGATATTACCAGTCTCTGTTCTAACTTCAGCTACATAAGGTTGGAAGGCTGATTTGCTAGGAAGGAAGCTACCTTGACTGCTATTCTCACCCCAGAAGTAGTATTCTAAATCACTGTAACCAACTTCTATTTCTGCACCATAGATACCGTCATTTGCTTGACCATCATTGTGAGAACCATCGTCAAACATCTCTACTTGACTATATTTATCATAGCTTGAAGATCTATAATATAACCATAATTGATCTACATCATAGGCTTCTACATTGAATGAAGCTGTTGAATTAGCAAATATTTCATTTCCTACAATAGTGTTATTTTCAATAGTTGGAACTGTACCAGAAAACTCACTTTGTTGTTGTAACCAGCTACATCTTGTATTCATTAAATATGTTAAACCAACAATAGTTTGAGCTTGTGGACCCCAACCTTCTGAAATAATTGAAGTAATACCATCTGATAACTGTGAAGTTGTGTAAAATTTGTTTTGATCAGCATTATAATCATCATATATTAAATCTTGAAGTTCATAAGCTCTTGTTTCAAACCAACCACTTTCAAAGATGTCTTCTATCATGGTTCTAATATGAGCAATATACATCTTCTTATAAGTATCATTAGTGAGAATTTTATTCAAAATAGGGTAAGTGCTATCATCAGCATTTAACATTGGATCTAATTGTTGTTTTCCTGAAGCACTTAAGTTACCGTTCCAACCACCGCTTAGAACTTGTGAGAATCCACCAAAAGCCATGTTTAAATCCCATATTACAGGGTTAAATCTATTAGTATCATCTTTAATTAAATAGTAGTTGTGAGCAAAGTTAATTGGGGCATCTAGGTTAACAGTTAGGTTATCGAAAGCAAGCATCCAAAGGTGATTATCAACATTCAAATAGTCTTCTATATTATCAGTATCATTATTTAAGACATCTAAGAATTCAATTAAATCTTCCCAGCCTTCATCTGATTCAATCTCATATAGATAAGTATAATCATCAGGATTACTTCCCTCATAACCCCAAATAGTTTCTTCAGAAGGCATACCATTACCAACAATCTCTCCTTTAAATCTTACATCATTTGTATCAGAAAGATGCTCTCTCATAAACTTTTTATCTACATCTTGAGAACTAGTGTAAATACCGATTAAAGAACCATTAATATAAACATTAGCATAATTAGATTTACCAGCAGGCATATATTGTCTAGCGATTTCATAAGCTAGTGTTTCTCTGACATAAGAAGGATCCATATAGCCATTTGCAAGCTTGATAGTACCGTATCCATCAATATCTTGATCTTCAATTACATAGTCTAATTTAATATTTAAAGGATTCTTTACTTGGTAGTCTTTGTAAGAAGAGTTACCCTTATATCGAACTCCAACACTGTCATATTGAACACCATTGATTACAGCAGTAGCCAGTAATCTTTCCCCTTGATCTGCTTCATAATAATTATCTAAGATTGCGTCCCAATTTGATTCTTCGAAGGTTAGTTCTATTGTGTTAATTGTATTCATATCATAAAAGTCATCAGCCATCATTATGTTAACTGCCATTAATACTATTATTAGAATAAATGTCTTTTTCATTTTTAACTCCCAAATCTTTCTTTAAAAACATGTTTCTAACCTTTATGACTTAACTATGTTAATTATCCTTCACTTTTTTTTATTATTTTTGTTTTTTTATTGTTTTATCAATTGATTATAAGGTCATCCTTACTTGCCACCTTGAAAAAAAGCCAATTTTTCAAGGAGACCCTTAAGGAAGGAGTTAGGAGGGAGGAGTTAGAAGTTAGAAGTAGTGGAGTGTAAGCATCCACCGAAGGTTGAACGGAATTCATGCTTACGCAAATTGATTCGTAAGCTGGGAAGCTTACAATCCCAGTGTGAGTTTTTCGTAAGCTAGGAAGCTTACAATCCCAGTGTGAGTTTTTCGTAAGCTAGGAAGCTTACAATCCCGGTTTGTGTTTTCGTAGCCAGAGATGGAGTGTAAGCATCCACCGATAGGTTGAACGAAGTTCATGCTTACGCAAAGAGAAGCACTTTACTTTCGTAAGCTAGGAAGCTTACAATCCCAGTGTGAGTTTTTCGTAAGCTAGGAAGCTTACAATCCCGGTTTGTGTTTTCGTAGCCAGAGATGGAGTGTAAGCATCCACCGATAGGTTGAACGAAGTTCATGCTTACGCAAAGAGAAGCACTTTACTTTCGTAAGCTAGAAGCTTACAATCCCAGTGTGAGTTTTTCGTAAGCTAGGAAGCTTACAATCCCAGTGTGAGTTTTTCGTAAGCTAGGAAGCTTACAATCCCGGTTTGTGTTTTCGTAGCCAGAGATGGAGTGTAAGCATCCACCGATAGGTTGAACGAAGTTCATGCTTACGCAAAGAGAAGCACTTTACTTTCGTAAGCTAGGAAGCTTACAATCCCGGTTTGTGTTTTCGTAGCCAGAGATGGAGTGTAAGCATCCACCGATAGGTTGAACGAAGTTCATGCTTACGCAAAGAGAAGCACTTTACTTTCGTAAGCTAGAAGCTTTCAATCCCAGTGTGAGTTTTTCGTAAGCTGGGAAGCTTACAATCCCAAACAGCTTTCGCAAGCAAGGACTGTGACAGGCGAAGACTGTTGCTTGCAAGCCAAAATAAATCCCAAAACTTCTAAGCTCTTAAAAAGTATGTTTCTTAGTATCTTTTTATTGCTTCTTCTTCATCATTAGAACAATAGGGATTATACCTAAAGCTAAATAGCCACCTACTCTATATGTAGTTACAAGATTAAAACTATCTCCGATAAGTCCTATAGCAAGTGAGGCTAGAGATGCTATCATAAAGTTAATAGTCATATACATACCATTAACAAAGGCTTGTCTATTTGTATCGTAATCATGAACATAAGCAAGTATTATTGGGTTTGTAAAGAACATAAAGAAACCGAGAAGAGCTAGCACTATCAAAGCAGAAGTTCCACTTAAATAAGTGTAGGCTATCATTAAGATTGGAGATGCTATCGCCATAATTAATAAGGCATTTTTACGGCCGATATAATCTGAGATTGTTCCTGCAGTTAAGGTTCCTAAAGCTCCTGCAAACTGCATAACTGACAGAGAAATACTGGCTACAAGAAGTGTAGAACCTGATTCTGTCATGTAGGTAGGCAAGAAGTTCATTAGTCCTTGCTTCATAACAGATTGAAAAGCTACTATACCACCCACAGTTAAGAAAATAGGCATCATGTATTTCAGAACTTGAGAATGACTTTCTTGCTTAGTTTCTAAGCTTGTTGGAGCAACTTTCTTTGAATCTTGCTCTACTTTATGAATCTTTATAAAAATTAGAAAGGACAATAAATATCCAATTGGTATTAATCGCCAGACTCCTTCAAGAGTCCAATATGAGATTGCACTGGTGATAACAAGAGGACCCAGCGACCTGGCTAGTTCTCCACCAAGCATATAAAAGCTCATACCTGTTCCCTTATTATTACCTGAGACCTTCTTTATTAGCACAGGAGAAGGAACATGAATGAGGGTAGAACCGAAACCGGCTAGGAGTAACAATAGAAAAAGAGTTGCAAAGTTTTCAGCAATGCCCATCAGAGTCATGGAAGTAACAGCAATAGCAGGAGCCGATGCGACTAGGTACTTGAGTTTTAACCTATCAGAATAAGACCCTATGAAGGGATTTAGAAGATTAGGCAGTCTTAGTGCAATTGGCAATAAACTTGCTAAAAACAGGCTAAATCCAAGCTTATCTTTTAGAAGGGGTAGCATGATAGCAAAAAAGGCAGTAAAAGTGTCATGTAGCATATGAGCTACAGAGATTGTTATTACATTGGCAAGCTGAAACTTATTATTCTTCATTTTTGTTAAGTTGGTCCCAGAAGTCAAAAGCCCTTCTAAGATGAGGAATTACAATTGAACCACCAACTAGCATTCCAATTGAAAGCGCTTCTTCAATCTCTTTATCTGTATAATTAAGATCATGACATTTCTTTAAGTGATATTTCACACAATCATCACATCTTAAAACCAGAGATGAAACCAAGCCTAAGAGCTCTTTTGTTTTAGCTGGAAGAGCACCATCACGGTACATCTGATTATCAAGTGAAAGAAACCTATTTGATTCTAAACCAGTGTATTTAAACATTATTTCATTAAGTCTATCTCTTTCATCTGCAAATTCTTTATATTTAGTCTTTTTCATAAGCCCTTTCTTGATTTAATTAATAGAATTGTTTAACTGTAGTAAGTTTATTTTGGAGAGCAAAGAGCATCCATTTTCTCATAAAGCTCTAACTTCTTGATTGGCTTAGCAACAAATTCGTTACAGCCCATAGTTAGATACTTATCTCTTTCTTCATGCATAGCAAAAGCTGTAAGTGCTATAACCGGGAAGTCTTTATATTCAGGGTTTTTACGAATATTCTTTATTGTAGTCATACCATCCATTACTGGCATTTGCATATCAAGAAGAAGGATATCATAATGGCCTTCCTCAAGTTTATCTAAAGCTATTTGTCCGTTATCAGCAAGATCACACTTAATATTTACTTTCTTTAGAATAGAGCGGATAAGTTTTTGGTTGATTTTGTTATCTTCTGCTACAAGAACCTTTAGATGACTTAAATCATAATCAATCTTATCATCCTTAGCTTTAAGTTGGATATTCTTAGTGGACTTCTTTAGTGGAAGTTTGATAGTAAAAGTAGTACCAACATTTAATTCTGATTTTACTTCAACAAAACCATTCATGGAATCAATAATATTCTTTACGATAGCAAGCCCTAATCCGGTACCTGATGTTATCTTCTTATCATGGTGCTTTATCTGCTCAAAGGCATCAAATATCTTATTAACTCTATCTTTAGGAATACCAACACCAGTATCTTTAATCTCAAAGATAGCTAGGTTATTCCTGTGAGAAATAGTGAGGGTAATCTTACCTCTTTCAGTATAATTTACAGCGTTGGAAAGTACATTGATTAGAACTTGTTTAATTTTCAGCTCATCCCCAATTACATTCTCAGGAATAATATCATTCTTGTAAGTTTCAAGTTTAAGATCCTTTTGAGAAGCAGAAACCTGAATAAGCCTTGTAACTTCATCAAGCATATTCTTGAATGAGAATTCTTTATCAGTGATTCTTTCATTACCAAGCTCAACTCTTGAGAGCTCTAAAATATTGTTTATGATGTTTAGTAGGTGCTCCCCAGAAGAAACAATGGTACGCAGTTTATCACGTTTATCCATGTCAGTTTCCACATCGTAAATAAGCTGAGCGAAGCCATTTATAGCATTCAAAGGCGTGCGTATTTCATGACTCATGTGAGATAAGAATGTAGATTTAGCAAGACTTGCAGCCTCAGCCTTCTCTTTAGAAATCTTGAGCTTATTCTCAAACTCTTTCATTTCAGAAACATCAATGAGATACTCAAAGAAACCAATACACTTATCATTTTGATTAAAAGTAAGATTAGTGTGGTCTTTAACCCAAATCTCAGTATTGTCTTTCTTGATAATCTTGTATGGTTCATGAGTGTAGTGTTCTTTATGTTCTTCCAAATATTTATTAGCTTCCTTGAACAACTGCTCTTTGTTATCATTTGCTATCAAATCATTGATATCAAGATTCTCTCTCAGAAACTCTTCTTTAGTGTAGCCAGTAAAATGATGAACATTATCAGAAATCCAGTCTACCTTTTTCTTTCCACCAATATAAGAACACTTCAATATCATGACAGGACCGTTCCTGAATAAGTTTCTTTCATTCATGAGGTTCTGTTGATGTTCTCTTCTTTCTGTAATATCAGTAAAACCAATTAAGATAGACCTGTCTTCCATTTTGGTTATGCTTAGCTTGAAGATGTGAACTCCTAAATCAATGTTGATTGGGAATTCTTCAATAACAAATGATTCTTCACTATGCCCTAATGATAATTCCCTAATCTTTCTAATAAAGAATTCACGATCTTTATAATCACTTGCATAAGTTAACATAAATTCTAAGATTGTGTGGTTAACTAATGGCTTTTTAAACTTGTTTAGAATATTCTTGTTAGCATAAACAATCTTTGAGTCATTGATTATTATTAGGGGATATGGCACTTCATCTAAAGCCATTCTAAGCCCAAGTTTACTTTGCACAGTATTATCAGAAACAAAGAAATCTTCTGTTTCATCATGAATGGTTATAGTCTTATATGTTTTCCCGTGCACAGTTATTAAGTTAAACATTGACACTTTTAAATAAGATACCCTTCCATTTAGGATACCATCAAAAGTAAATTCTTGCTTACCTTGTCCTGAACATAAGCTTTTCTCTTTTGCATAGAATATGTCCATATCTTCAGTAGATATATTGAAGAAAGTTAAGATTTCACTAACATCGAATTGTTCTCTAGACTCAAGGAATGAATCAAGATCTTTGCTTAAGGAATTATGGAGAGAAGTAGTTTTACCTTTGTTATCTCGGCATAGAATTATTGTGGACCTTGATTCTGCAAGGTTTTTAACTAAAGGGCAAAGATTATCCAAAGCAGTCAGATTATTTGAAAGGTTGAGCTTTTCAACTATATCTTCATGAGAAAATCCTAATTTAATGTAATTATCGATAAGCACTAATTTATCAATAATATCACATGAAAGTTCTGCTTCAGCGTAGTTGGTGAGCTTTTCATCAACGAACAAATATTGGTAAAAATCCTTTAAGTTCTCTTCTTTGAGTCCCAAGTTTTCTATCAACTCTAATAACTTAATTTTCTTCTCCATATATCACCCATATAAATATTTATACTTTATTTTCTTATTTAGTTACGTTTGTCAAGTAATATCGCTATATCTAATATAATTATTCCATAAACAAAGATTTTTATTTTCTAATAATAAAGCTAAGAAAAGAGAATCTAGTCCAAGTTTAAGGATAAAATTCTCTTTGAAAAACTTCTTTATGGTAGTATTATTATTAATAAGCTAGAATAAGAATAGCCTCAATATCTTCTCTATTCAGTTTGCTCATAGCACCAATAGATGGGAATTCCATTATCTTATCAGCGATTGCCTTTAAATCACTCTTTTGAATGCAGAGATCTCTTAATGATATAGGATTACCCCACTCACGAAGCTTAGTCCTCATATTGATAAGAGCAGCAATAAAGTTATCTGCCCCCCACACTTTGCACCAGCGAGTAAACTTGCTAGGATATCTAATAGCCATGAACTCTATCCAAGCAGGGAATATAACTCCCAGTCCAGCACCGTGAGCAACTCTCGGATACAAGGCTGAGATACCGTGTTCAATAATATGACATGCCCAATCTCCACCACTCATTCCAATTCCTGAGATACCATTAAGCGCTAGGGTAGCAGACCATGCCAAACTAGCTCTAGCATTGTAGTCATGAGGATTTGCTTGTAGCTTATCAGTAGCTCTGATAACAGACATCATTAAAGCTTCATCAAGGCTTAGCGTTACATCGTTATCTTCAGAAATAAAGTAATACTCCATAATATGAGCAAGAGCGTCAATGGCTCCATTAACTGTCTGATTCCATGGTAAGCTAAACTGTACAGAAGGGTCTATGATAGAGACTTTCGGGTAAAGAAGATCTGAGCCTCCACCCCACTTTTGCTGGGTTTCTGAATTAGTTATAACGAAGCCTGAATTCATCTCAGAACCTGTAGCTGATATTGTTAGAACTGTATAAATAGGAAGTGCTTTTGTTGCCTTAACCCTTCTTTGCATAAACATCCAGACATCATCTAAGTAAAAGCCAACAGCAATAGCTTTAGCAGAGTCAATTACAGATCCTCCACCAACTGCAAGTATAGCTTGAACTTCATTATCTCTTGCAAAAGCAATAGCTTCATTTACCTTACTTAAAACAGGGTTTGCTTGCACACCCCACATTTCCACAAATTCTATCTTGTTCTTTTGTAAAGAATCAATCGTTTGTTCATAAACTCCATTCTTCTTGATAGAACCGCCACCTGCCAAGAGAAGTACCTTCCCTATCTTGTCAGCGACTAGCTCTTTAGCTATTTCACTTATCTTATCTTTCCCGAATATTATCTTTGTCGGGTTATAGAAATTAAAATCATTCATCTGAACCACCATTAAAAGCAATTTTATTTATAATATAAATTTACATTTAGCTAAAGCAAATAATTTAATACTTAATTACTTTTTGATAAAGGTAGTAATAAGGTATGAAGCTCCAGCTAGAACAATTATAACTGCCCCAGTAGGAAGATTTAATTCATAGGAAGCCCACAAGCCAGAAATAGTAAAGATAAAGCCCAGAATAGTTGCCCAGACCATCATTCCACCGATTGACCTAGTAAACTGTCTGCTGATTGCAGCTGGTAAGGTTAAAAGAGCAATAACAAGAATAATGCCCACGACTCTTATCAACATTACCACGCTTAGTGATATTAAGCAAAGAAGCAAGATATAGAGAAAGTTGACTGGAATATTCTTTAACCTAGCAAACTCTTCATCAAAGATAATAGCTACAAACTGTCTATAGAATAACAATACTACACCAATAATGAAGACATCAAGCGCTAGTAGTAGCCAAATATCCATATCTGTAACTAACAATATATTACCGAATAGATAAGTCATTAAGTTAGTATTATATCCAGGTGTTAAAGACATAAATATTATGCCCACAGCCATACCCACAGCCCAAAAGGCACTCAGAACAGTATCTTCGTTTTGCTTCTTATTCAGTTTTACCCAGCCAATTAACACTGCAGCTAGGATAGCAAATACAAATGCTCCTAAGTTTGGGTTTAGCCCAAGATAGACAGCTATTCCAATGCCACCTAATACTGAATGGGCAATTGCTCCACTTACAAAAGATATTCTTTTTACTACTACCAATGAGCCAGACACTCCGCAGGCAATACTTGCTAGAATTCCAGCAAAAAAGGCATTAATTAAGAAAGGTGTTGAGGTTAGTGCTTGTAAAAATTCCATCTTACAAACCACACTGGTGTTTAATATGTTTCATTGGGCCATTATACATTTCAGCATTCTCCTCAGAACAAACATCATTGATATCATGAGTATTAAGATTGACATTAACACAAAAGACTCTATTAACATACTTTGTTACAAAATTAACGTCATGAGTTACCAAGATAATAGTCATCTTTTTATTTAGATCATGTAGAAGCTCATATATATCTTGTTCAACCGAAATATCCACAGAAGCAGTAGGTTCATCTAGAATTAGGAGTTCAGGGTCGTCTAAAAGAGCTCTAGCAATCAAAGCACGTTGTCTCTGTCCTCCTGATAACTCTTGAAGAAACCTATTTTCAAAGTCTTCAATTTTGAGCTGTTTAAGAATTGATTCAGCTTTCAGAATATCTTCTTTTGCATACTTAACAAATAAAGAATTCTTCCTTAATTTACTCTGTAGCACCATATCAATTAATCTTAAAGGAAAGTCTTGTCTATGAGTAATAAACTGAGGTACATAGCCAATTCTATGCAGGTTTTTCTCTGGTTTATCACCAAATATCATAACCTGGCCTGAATCTGCTTTAATTTGATTTAGAATTAACTTTAGTAGTGTAGACTTCCCACCCCCATTAGGACCTACAATCGCTATGAAATCATTCTTTTCAATAGTGAAATTAATCTTAGCGAGAGTAGGAGTCTTACTATAAGAAAAGTTTACATCTTTAAATTCAACAATACTCATTTTATTTTAAGCTGATAGCAATCTTGTTTGCTATTGACATCATATTATCCAAGTATTTTTCTCCTAAAGGATCTAAAGAAACAACCTTGCCATTAATTTGTTCAGCAATGGATTTGGCTATATCCTCATTGAACTGTTTCTGCACAAATACAGTCTTAATACCATGTTCTATAGCATAATCTATTATCATTTTTTGTTCTTTAGGAGTAGGTTCTTTGCCTTCAATCTCAATAGGAACTTGCTTTAGCCCATAGCGATCTGCGAAATATCCCCAAGAAGGGTGGAAGCATAAGAAGCTCTTTCCTTTCACTTTTCTCAGAATCATCTGAATATTACTATCAAGTTCATTAAGCTCATTAATATAGTTCTTTGAACCTTTTCTGTAGTCTTCTTCAAACTCAGGATATTCAGCCACAAGATAATCTGTCATAGTTTGAACCTGCTTGATAACCAGTGTTGGGTCTAACCAGATATGAGGGTCAACTCCTCCGTGATTGTCCCCATGATGGTGGTCATCTGCTTCTGCATGATGATGACCATCAGCTTCCATTAATTCTTGGATAGTAGCAGGTTTTCTTTTTTCAATACCTTTGTCAGTAGCAATAATATCAAGGTCTGGAAGTTGCTTTTTTAACTTAGGAATTAGCACTTTTTCAAAAGGAACTCCTATAGTAAAAAGAACCTTAGCCTTGCTAATATCTGACATTTGTTTTGTAGTTGGTTCATAAGTAGCAGGACTTGCCCCTGCTGGAACAAGCACTTGAATATCACTAGAGTAACCAACAATCTGGTTTACCATGTCTTTTTGAGGAAGCAAGCTAACAAAGATTGCTTCTTTATTAACTTCCTTCTTTTTATTTGAGCAAGCTGTAATTGCTATCATAGCAATTATTAACAATACTATAAATCTAGCTTTACGCATCACATACCTCAATAAATTTGTTTATATCATCTACTATTAAATTCAATGAAGATTTCCAGAATTCAACTGAGTTAACATCAATTCCCATTAACTTAACTACATCTGTAATATCATTCTTGCCAGTAGCTTCAAGTAACTTGTCATAATCTTCTAAGAAGCTTTCTCCACGTTTTTGGTATTCAGCATATAGACCTAAAGCAAAGAGCTGACCAAATGCATAAGGGAAGTTATAGAAGTTAGCAGTTACATAATAATAATGAGGTTTACATGCCCACATATATGGGTGTAAGAATTCACTATCTAAACCATCTCCATAAGCATCTTTCTGTGCTTGAAGCATAGTTTCCTTTAACTCTTCTACTGTTAAATCACGTTCTTTTCTCTTTTCGAAGAGAGCCGATTCAAACAAGAATCTACTGTAAATATCAACTATTGTTTGAGTAGAATCTGATATTCTTCCTTCAAGAAGTGTAAATGTTTGTTCAGGTGTAGCATTTTCTAAAACAGCATTGTTTATAATTGTTTCACAGAAAATTGAAGCAGTTTCTGCTAAAGGCATCGGGTAGTCAGAATTCAAAGCACTTTGAGAGCTTAAAACATGACCATGATATCCATGACCAAGCTCGTGAGCTAATGTAGACACATCACTGAAAGAACCTGTAAAATTGGATAATATTCTTGATTGGCCAATTGCATGAATACCAGAGCAGAATGCTCCACCACGTTTACCTTTTCTTGGCTCAGCATCAATCCAATTCTTATCAAAGGCATTCTTTGCAAAGTCTGATAGCTTGCTACTAAATTTACCAAAGTTCTCAACTATAAAATCTCTTGCTTCATCATAAGTGTAAGTCATGTCTGCTTGCCCCATTGGAGCAAACATTTCATAGAAAGGAAGTCCTTTCTTATGACCTAACAATTCACCTTTCTTTTTAAGGTATTTTCTAAATTCTGGTAAGGTCTCTCTGATAGCTTCAAGCATTGCATCTAAAGTTGATTGCTCCATTCTAGAATTAAATAGGGTCATAGCTAATGGAGAGTCATAGCCTCTTTGATCACAAATAGTAAGGACTTCGCCCTTGATTGCATTAAGTGATGCACCAACCACATCTTCAACTTTTTTATAGGCTTTAAGCTCTGCTTCATAAGCATCTTTTCTTACTTTTGCATCTTTATGATAAGCCATGTTGCGAACTACTGGAAGGGGTTCTTGAACAGACTTACCATCTTTCTCCATATCAACCATTAAAGTAGAGATCACGTTTGATTGAAGTCTCACCCAGGCTGTTGAACCAGTTTGCTGTAACTTAGCATACATTAATTCAAGCTCGTCAGAAAGCATATAGTCTTTCATCTTTGCTATTTCATGAATATAATATCTGTGCTCTTTAAGAAAATCAGATTCATCAATTATTTCATCAAGATTTGGAATCATACAAACCCATTTGTTAAACTTAACATTAGCATCTGTCATTTCTATAAACTTACTTTGCAATAATTGAATATATTTTATTGAATCTTCATCTTGTACATTAGTAGAATTTGTAAGGGAAGCAAATGAATAAAGCGTATCTGCTAATTTGCTTATATCTAATGAAGTTTGAAGTCTAGCCTCTAATGCTTTAACTACTTCTTCTTTAGTGAAATTGTCTTTATTCTCATTCAAATGTTGTGCATCTTTGTTTGTTTTTACTATTAAATCATCTAATTTACCTAAATCTCTCTTGTATTCAGCTGATTCAAAAGCAGTATATAATTCTTTTAAGCTCCATCTCATTTCCATGATAAACTCCTATTATTGTTTTCTTGTTATAATATAATAAGCACTTGCAATTAGTCAATTTAAAAAATCTATTTGTTGTTAACAAAGAACTTGTAATTAGATTATCTAAAAATAAAAAGGTGGTATTAAAATGATATTGAATCCATATTTAACATTTAATGGTAACTGTGAAGATGCCTTCAACTTCTATAAAGAAGTATTTAATAAGGAATTCTCATACTTCTCTCGCTTAAAAGATATGCCAGACAATAATAACATACCTAAAGAAATGGCAGAAAAGGTTATGCATGTTTCTCTTCCACTAAGCAAGGAAACTGTTCTAATGGGAAGCGATGCTTATGAAGAAGTTACCCCTGAAGTTTCTTTCGGTAACAATATTGTATTATCAGTTACATTCGACAACATTGATGAAACTAATAAAGTCTTCAATAGCCTAGCTGATGGGGGAAAGATAATTATGCCCATTGAAAAAACCTTTTGGGCTCCACTTTATGGACAAGTTGAAGATAAATTTGGTATCAATTGGATGATTATGACATATCTTCCTGAATAAATCATCCTTAAATATCGGCCCATGATTGAAATCATGGGCTTTTTTGTTTGCCCCTTTGGGAGTATCCTGCAAAATCGGAAGGCCATCGTCCTTGATGGCCAAACCTACGAAAGTAGGTTATATAAGAGATTTAAATATATGTTTAGCATATATTTAAATACAAAAGCCGGCACGGAGGCCAGCGTTCCCAGTATTATTAGCCAGCTATCCGGCAGCAGCCGGACTAAAGGCAAAGCGTTCCCAGTATTTGCTGGATTAAAGACACAACAGCGTTCCCTTCACTCCTAACTAACTCCTGCCTTACTGGTCTCCTTGAAAAATTGGCCTTTTTTCAATGGGACTAGTAAGGAAGACGTAAGCAACTATCAAGAGTTGGATTGACTAGCCTTTTCTTACACCTTAAACCCAGATGATGTATTAGACTTGACGAAAAGAGTGCATATTATTTCAGCAAAATATCTTACAGAATCGAAGTTTGAATAATATATATTCTAGCTGAGATTATGGAACTTATTCTTGCCATGAGTCTTCGCTAAAGCTACGCCCTCACAGGAATAATATAGTGCTATTTTTCAAGTTCTAGTGCATTATTTGGGTTAAACAAAACATTACAGTAAATAATTTAAAGACCAAGCAGGTAACTAGGAAATATCTTGACAGTCTTATAAACTACTAATATTATTTGATTTATAACAAAGGAGATTTTATGTGTACAATGAAAAAAGTATTTGTAATCATTATTTTATTTACGTGTTTTGCTTTATTTGCTGACGGAGTAGCCCCTTTAGGAACAGGAACAAATGAGGATCCTTATCAAATAGAGACACTTAACAACTTACTATGGTTATCCACAAATCCAGATGTATGGGATGATAATGCCTATTTTATACAGACAAGTGATATCATTGCTACTGATACTGAAAACTGGAATTATGGTTCAATTCATATACCTCCTTTTGATGTCTATCAGGGGTTTTCCCCAATTGGAACATCTGACCAAAATTTTACGGGTCACTATGATGGGCAGGGCTTTTCAATCACAAATTTATATATTTTTAGAGGACAATACCATATTGGCTTATTTGGAAATATTTCTGGTTCAATTGTTGAAAATGTAGTAATTGAAAATTCGGTGATTGATGGATTGGGCCATGAAGGAGGACTTGTGGGAACATGCGATACATCAGAGATTTCTAACTGTATTATGATAAACATTGAAATTAATCAAAACTTTGATGATATGTTACTTAATATTCACAGTCCAAGCGACATTGGAGGTATGATAGGAGACTCCTATCTGTCTACAGTAACTAATTGTCAAGCTAGCTGTACACTTAAAGGTTATGATAACATTGGTGGTATAATCGGTTATAACCACCAAACATCAGTAAGTAATTCATTTTCCTCTGGAAACCTAATAGGAGAAAACAATATTGGCGGACTAATAGGCTTTAATCAGTTTATGTCTCCAGTAACCTATTGCTACTCAGCTTGTAATGTTACAGGGACTGAGGAGGTTGGTGGCTTGATTGGAGATAATACAACTTCTGAAGTTAAAAACTCTTATGCTCTTGGTGCTGTTGAGGGAAATATCCAGGTCGGGGGTTTAGTTGGTTCCTGCCAAAACGATTCACATGTTAAGTATTGTTATTCAACAGGAAATGTAATTGGAACAACAGACGTAGGTGGTTTGATAGGAGTTAATTATCAATCAACAGCTGAATCATCATTCTGGGATATGGGTACATCAAATCAAGCAAATAGCATTTTAGGAACTGGAAAGACTACTGTCGAAATGCAACTAATCTCAACTTATACCGATGCTGGATGGGATTTTGTTGGTGAATCAGCTAACGGAACCGGAGATATATGGGATATTGATAGTGGATATCCAATTATTGTTGCAACTCCGGAAGAAGATGAAACGCTACCGGTTCAGCTATCCTCATTCGATGCTATTGCGACATCATCTAATACTGCTCAATTGAACTGGTCAACAGCATCAGAATCTAACCTTCTAGGATACAATATATACAGAAATGAGAACATGGATTCCCAAACAGCTCAAAGAATTAACTCTAATTTAATCACAGCTAATAACTTCTCTACAGGCTCAGACTACACTTATATTGATGATGAAATTGAACCAGAGGTTACCTATTATTACTGGCTAGAAAGCTTAGAATTAAGTAATGAAAATTGCTTATATGGACCTGTGAGTGTTAGAATTGAAACTGTAGAAAATGAGAATGTATTACCTGCAGAAACTATCCTCTTCTCTGCTTATCCAAATCCATTCAACCCGCAAACAACTATTAAATTCAATGTTAAAGAAAATGACCAAGCTTCACTCACTATCTTTAACTCTAAAGGACAAGTCGTAAAATCATTAGGAAACTACCTTCCAGGACAGCATACACTTGTCTGGAATGGACAAAATAATCAAGGCAAAAATGTATCATCAGGTGTTTATTTTTATCAACTTAAATCAAGTGGATATAGCAAGATAAGCAAAATGATGCTTATGAAATAGTATCATATTATCCCATAAAGAAAGAGACGCCCAATAAGCGTCTCTTTTATATATATTGTTTATTTAATCTACTAAGACTATTTAAGTAAATCTTCCACCCATACTTGAAGGTTTTCTTCTAGGGCAGGACTATAGCCACCCTCAGTAAATCTTATCTTACCTTCTTTATCAATAACGCACAAGAAAGGAATTCCATCAAATCCAAACTTGTCGGATAGATCATCAGAACCAAAAGCAAGGTCCATTTTGTATCCTTCTTGTTTGAACATACCTACAGCATTTCTTTTGTTTTGTTCCCAAACATTGATAGAGATTACCTTAACATCTTTAGGAGCACTTTCTACAAACTTGCTAAGAACTGGCATAGCCATTCTGCAAGGTCCACACCATGTAGCCCAGAAATCTAGAATAAGAACATTACCTTTAAGACTCTCAAGAGTGTATTCATTACCATCAACATCAGTTATTGTTGTAGCAGGTGCGTCTTTACTAATCTTCTTTGATAAGGTTTCCTTCTTTCTTTCAGGCTTACCTTTATCCCAGTTCTCTCTAGCTTTAGCTTTTATCCTTTCAAATCTTTTGTTACCTGCTAATTGATCATATCTTTCTTGATTATCAAAAGAATAATAAGCATCAAAACCATTTTTAACAGCTTGTTCGTAGTAGTCACAGAACTTCTTAGTGTTATTTACACTTAGATATGTTTCTCCAATAAGTAATAATCTCATCTCATCTTCAATATACTTATTTTCTGAGATAAACTTAACTGTCTCATCAGTAGATTTGTTATTTAGAATAAGTTCAATCATTCTAGTAGAAATCATCTGCATAAGTTCAGCTTGACTATACTTATCTTTGTATTGAGAATAAGCAGACTGCCAAACGACATAAGCTCTTGGATAATCAGCCATCAGAGTATAAAGACTAGCATATTCAACATCAAGATTAAGGGCAAGCTTTTCAGTCTTATGCTTATCTAGGATAGCCATAGCTTCTTTATATTTACCTTGAGCAAGAAGAATTCTATATTTAGTAGTGATATTGTTCTTATCTTCAACATCCATTTGATAATAAACATCAAACTTAGCTAAGTCTTTCTTTATCATTTCAGTTAACTCAGGCTTCTTGTCCATAGACTTGTTTTCAAGAAGTGAGATATAGGCATTAGTTAACAAGCGATATCCATACTCCCAATCAGAATCAATATCAATTGCCTGATTAGCTAGAAGTATAGATTCTTGACCATCCTCTGTTATCCTTCCATAAAGATAAATCGCAACTTTATCTTGAGGATTACGCTTATACTTTTGGAATGCTAAATCTATACTCTTCTCAGGATTCAGTCTTTCTAGCATACTAGATGAATTCCTTAGAACTGTAATGTCATCACTATTTGAGAAATATTCAACAGCAATCTCTTCTGCTTTCTTTTCATCTCTTTGCTTATAGGCTTGTTCAATTTCGCTTTTGTAGTTTTCTAATGTAAAGTCTTTGCTAAATAAACTAAGGCTTACAATTAATACTGCAAACAAGATAAGATACTTTTTCATAAGATAACTCCTTTTTATATGCTTATACTATTTTTCAAGCTCGTTAACCCAGCGAGCAATATCATTAATCACATCTTCAGCAACAAAACCAGCTTTCATGTATTCAGATGGTTGTGAAGGACCTTGACCAGCAATGAATAAATGGTTAAGAGTTGGGTAGCTTTTAAAGTCCCAGTTGTCCTCGCCATCATAATACTTCTTCCAAAGATTGAAGTCTGTCATGGTTACTTGGTAATCCCTTTCTCCTTGTAGTACAAGAATAGGCTTTTCAACTTCTTCTGCTACGGCTATTTGGTCGTAAGAGTTAAGACTATACCAATATTCTTTTGATAAGCCAAGAAGAAGGGGTTCTGCAACCTCTACATCTAAGCTTGTAATCTTCTTAACTTCTTTCAATTGAGCTTTTATCAGAGCTAAATCAGCCTTATCAACCTTACCTTTAATATCCATTATATATTGAACTTGTTCTAAAACTAAATCTTCTGTTGGTCTAGCATTAGCAGCAAGCATTATTGCACCCTGGAACGCTTTATCACTAGTCATAATCTTTGGTGCTACAAATGCTCCCATACTATGACCTAAAAAGTATATATTTCTACCTTTCCACTTCTTGCTAATAAAATCAAAAGCTGCATTTACTTCAGTTAAATACTCATCATCAATATTGAAGCCTGGAATATCTTTAACTATTATTGGGTAATTCTTTGTTCGTTTGTCATATCGAAAAGTTGCTACACCTTGGCTAGCTAGACCGTAAGCTAAATCTCTAAATGGTTTATTTGAAGCAAGCGTTTCATCTCTATCGTTAGGACCTGAACCCGTTGCCATAATAATTATAGGGAAAGACCTCATGTTCTTGGGTATGGTGATAGTACCTTTAATCATATACCCTTGACAATCAAACTCTACATCCTCTTCAATCATTGCTTTTGCATCAGTGTAAGGAGGTATTTCGAAGTTTGTAGTGTGTTGAGATGGTTTGAAATAGATTCCTGAAAGCTTTTCATCATTAGAAATTGTAAGAAGCAGGTCCATGTAAACATTCTCGAACTTGAGAGTAATTGTATATGCAGTGAACTCTTCTCTTTTATCAGACTTCTTATCAACAAGCTTTTCAAAAGTCCCTGTACTCTCAATTAAACTATGCCATACAGACTCTAAGCGACCTGGTAAAAGTACCTCTGACATCTCTTTACTATATAACTCTTCACACTCAGTAAACTGCTCATTAATAAGCATATCTGTAATCTTATCTGCAAGATCGGCATATAATCCGACAGCTATTAACAGAATAAAAGCAATCAATACTTTTCTCATATCACCTCTAACATAGTTCTTTAGTAAAATCTACCTACCCATATTCAAGAATTTACTTCAGCCCACTTTACTGCTATTATCTATTAGCTAAGAATTCCTTAAAGCTATTTATTGCATCAGTTAAGAATTGGTAATATTCATCAAAGTTAGAAGAATCCTGCTCTTTTCCTGCCATTTCAAATCTCTTACCTGCTTCACTTAATTGATGAAGTGCTAAATTTGCAGCTGTGCCTTTCAAAGTATGACCAGCAATTCTGACTGATTCAAAGTCTCCATTCTTAATACCATTAGATATTTGTTCATCAGTCTCTTCAGCAAGTTCAATCACATCTTCAAGCAGTTCATAAATAAGTTCTTCGTCACCAATTCTATCTATTGCCTCTTGTGCATCAAATATTTTATATTCCATCTTTCCTCCAATATTAGTTATTCTATGCATTATCTTCAATAATATTATAGCTTGTCAATGATTATCTTAAAGTCTGATTATAAGTTTTACTTAGAAACTCTTTTCTAAACTTCTATATTGAATTGCCTCTGAAATATGTTCAGCTTTAATCTTGTCTGAAGCATCTAAATCAGCTATGGTTCGAGCAACCTTAAGGATTCTATCATAAACTCTTGCCGAATACCCTCTCTTTTCTATAGTCATTTTCAATAAATGGTTAGAATCTTCGTCTAAGTTACAGAACTTTCTAGTGTGCTTCGGACTCATCTGAGCATTACAGAATATTCTATCTTGGTCAAATCTTTTTAGCTGTATCTTTCTTGCTCTGTTAACCCTATCACGTATTTGCTGTGAATATTCTCCATCGGGTATGCCACCCAAATCCTTATAAGGAACAGCTGGAACTTCTACATGAATATCAATTCTATCAAGCAATGGACCTGAGACCTTAGCCCTATATCTCTGTATCATGTTGGCTGTGCAAGTACAGTCATGCCCTACCACATTTGTGTTGTAGTAACCACAAGGACAAGGGTTCATAGACGCTACAAGTATGAATTTTGCTGGGAACATCAAAGATTGAGAAGCCCTTGAAACAGTAACAATGCCATCTTCTAAAGGCTGTCTTAGAACTTCCAGAACTGATTTCTTGAACTCTGGTAATTCATCTAAAAAGAGAACTCCGTTATGAGATAGAGAAACTTCTCCTGGCTTAGGATAAGTACCACCACCAATCAAGGCAACATCACTTGTGGTATGGTGTGGAGATCTAAAAGGTCTAGAAACGACTATTCCATTAACCTTATTGGTTGGTAAACCAGCAACAGAATGTATCTTAGTGGTCTCAAGTGCTTCATCCAATGACAAATCAGGTAGAATTGTTGCAAAGCGTTTAGCAAGCATTGTCTTACCTGAGCCTGGAGGTCCGACCATAAGAAGGTTATGTCCTCCTGCTGCGGAAACTTCTAACGCTCTCTTTACGTGATATTGACCTTTTACGTCATGCATATCTGCATCAGAAGTGTTAAGCACATTGAAAAGTTCTTTCAAATCAAAGTGGTAAGGTTCTATTTGAATTAGTTTATTGAAGAAGTTTGTAGCATCATTAAGTGAATGAACAGGTATCACATCTAATCCTTGAATCACTGCTGCCTCGCTAGCATTTTCATAAGGGACAACAATACCTTTTAGTTTGTCTTTTTTAGCTTCCAAAGCAATAGGCAAGACCCCTTTTATAGCCTTCACAGAGCCATCTAATGATAATTCTCCTATGATTGCATATTTATCAGCATCTCTAGTTTTGATTTCTCTTCTTGCTATTAAAGCAGCAACAGCAATAGCTAAATCTAAAGCTGAACCCTCTTTCCTTAAATCAGCAGGTGCCAAATTGATAATATAGCTTCCAGCCTTTCTAGTAAAACCAGAATTAATAATTGCAGTTAAAACTCTTTCCTTGCTCTCTTTTACGCTATTTGAAGCCATTCCCACCATTATTGGTGCATTCATTTTAGTTCTAAAATCTGCTTCTATTTCTACTTTATGAGCTTCTATACCAACAGTTGTATATGATAAAGATTTACCTAACATAGATCCTCCTTTATTTGTAGTACATATTTAGCTACTATAAAAGATATGTCAACATATTATAACTTTACAACTGTCAAATAAACAATCTAAATAGACCTCTATCCAAAGAAAATTGTTCTATTAATTTCCTTTAGCTTGTAAATACTCCTCAGCCTTCACTAAATCTTCTGGAGTATCAATACCTATAGCTTTATAATTAGTTTTTACCATCTTGATTCTATAGTTATTTTCTAAAAACCTTAATTGTTCCAACTTCTCAATCCCTTCCAGTTTAGACATAGGAAGTTTGATAAAGTCCATTAAAGCACTTTTCCTATAAGCATATACCCCAATATGTTTATAATAATCAACAGCGTCTATCTTGTCTCTGTTAAAAGGTATAGGACAACGGGAGAAGTAGAGAGCATACCCTTCTTTAGAGCAAACAACTTTCACATTGTTAGGGTTAGTAATCTCATCCTTTGAATCTATTTTATGCATCAAAGAAGCAACATCTACAGTTTTATCTTCAAATGCTTGAAGAAGCTCTTTTAGTGGTTCTATCTGAATAAAAGGTTCATCACCCTGAACATTAATTATCACATCATAATCTAGCTTTTCTACAACTTCAGCTATTCTATCTGAACCTGATTGGTGCTTATCTGAAGTCATTTCAACATTTGCACCAAAGCTTTTTACTGCCTTGAAAATCATCTCGTTATCGGTTGCAACTATGACAGGAAGACCAAGTTTCTGCACAGCCTCATAAACGTGTTGTATAATTGGCTTGTTTCCTAAATGAACTAATGGTTTCCCAGGAAATCTACTTGAAGCAAATCTTGCTGGAATCACTATTACTGGCTTTATATTCATTATTTTTCCTTATTAGAATCTCTTTCTTGAGAACACTTATTCCATTTAATTTCTACAAAGGCATCATAAACATAGGAACCTTTGTGAAATCTTAACATCAATGAATTCTTGGTATTTATTATCGACCGAATCACCTTAGAATTATTAATCTCTCCGAAGTTCCCTACATCCAAATTCTCTTGCCACTCAAGATTATTAACCTTTACATCAAAAGAAGCAGCAAGCTTTTCTATAGCATCCTCATAAGCTCTATTATAGGCTTCAGTCGGATTAATAGCAGTCCCTTTACCTGAAGAAATATATTGAGTTCCATCTACCACAACCTGACCAAGCCAAGAAGGGGCTTCTTTCACAACCACTAAGCTGGTATCCAATTCTACACCATTATCAGATAGCCCAACCATACCCAAAGCTATATTTTTAAACTCATGCTTAGCTAGAACTTTACTATTATCATAGATAGTTTGTAGTTGTTCAACATCATTTGAAACTTGTACATCAAATTCTACTAGTTTCTGATTCTTATCTTTGCTATTATGACGCATCTTAGTCTTAGAAACAACAATACATGATCTGTTCCTAGCAATTCTAACACTTGCCTTATCCCTTAGAGAAGCATCAAGAGAATCCCTTTCCCAGCGTGAAATACCCTGGAAAGAGTAAGCAATCTCATTCGCTTGAGGAACTTCTAAAAACCACTTTGGTAATTCTAAAGAATGAACTTCACCCTCTATTTGCCTAAAAGAATCAACCTCTGTTTGCAGATATGTCTTAGCACAGCAGGAGATAATTAAAATTAGCATAAAGAGCGAAATAACTTTTTTCATGATTAAAACTAACCTTTTTTGTAATATTTTTTTAGATACACTAGTAAGGAAGAAACATCATTAAAGTTAACCCCAGGAATTCGGGACATCTGCCCTATATTGCTAGGTTTAATCTTATTCAGTTTTTCTCTTGCTTCATAAGCTATAGATTCTATTTTCATGAAGTCAATATCATCAGGAATAACATGATTTTGAGCATTCTGGAATTTATTAATATCTGCTAATTGTCTCTTCAAATAGCCCTCATACTTACATTCTAGAGATATTCTTTGGGCAACATCTTCTGGAATCTCTTCTTCAAACTTAAAGCCGTATTTAGCTAAGTCCTCGAACTTGATATCTGGTCTCTTAAGTATTTTAATGAACTTAGTTGGTTCTTTTATCTTATCAAGAGCCAAACAGTTTCTACGTGATAAATATTCTATAACTCTATCTTTTAGTTCTTGTTTTGATTTATAAATCTGCCATCTTGTATCAGAAACTAATCCTAATTCATAACCTAATGGCATTAACCTTTCATCAGCATTATCCTGTCTCAAGAATAACCTATGCTCAGCCCTTGAAGTAAACATACGGTAAGGTTCATTAGTCCCTTTTGTTACTAAATCATCTAATAAAACACCAATATATGACTTAGATCTATCAAATACTAATTCTTCTCTGTTACTTAAAGAGAGAACAGCATTTATACCTGCAGAAATACCTTGTGCCCCAGCTTCTTCATAACCAGAAGTACCATTAATCTGCCCAGCTAAATACAAGCCAGAAATTGTTTTTGTCTCCATTGTACTCTTGATATTAGAAGGAATCACGTAATCATACTCAATAGCATAAGCATATCTTAACAACTTTGCCTTCTCTAATCCAGCAATAGAATGAATCAATTCAATCTGTACATCTGGCGGTAAACTATTGCTTACCCCATTCACATAAGCTTCATAGGTATCAACACCTTCTGGTTCTATAAATACATGATGCTGGTCTTTATCTGCAAACTTAACTATTTTATCCTCTATTGAAGGACAATATCTCGGACCTACTCCTGATATCTTTCCACCATAAAGAGCAGATTTCTTTAAATTATCTTGGATAATTTGATGTGACTTAGGGTTTGTGTGTGTTAGCCAACAATCTACTAAATTCTTTAGCTTAACATCTCTATAAAAAGAGAATCCAGTAGGGTTTTCATCACCTGGTTGTATCTCTAATTTAGAATAATCAATAGAACGTAAGTCAATTCTTGCTGGAGTTCCTGTCTTAAACCTTGCAAGCTCTAAACCCAGCTTTCTCAAAGAAGCAGATAATTCTAAAGATGCAGGCTCACCGGAGCGTCCGCCAGAATACTTAGTATGGCCAATATGAATTGCACCTTGTAAGAAAGTGCCATTAGCCAAGATTACCTTTTGTGCTTTATAGTTAAAGCCGATATTAGAAACTACACCTGTAACCTTATTATCAGAATCAACACAAATCTCTGCTATTGTATCTTCAATTATATGAAGATTATCCTGATTTTCTAGGTGTTGACGCATTATTTTAGAATACAAATCTCTATCATTTTGAGAACGTGGAGCCCATACTGCTGGACCTTTCTTCTGATTAAGCATCCTGAATTGGATACCACTCAAATCAGCTACATAGCCAAGCTCACCACCTAAAGCATCTATCTCTCTTGCTAAATGACCTTTGGCTGGTCCTCCAACCGAAGGATTGCATGACATTCGCCCTATACTTTCTAACTTTATAACAAAAATAGCAGTGTTTGCTCCCATTCTAGCAGAAGCTAAAGCAGCCTCAATTCCAGCATGACCTGCCCCAACTACTATCACATCAAAATTCTTCATTTTTCACCTTAAAATAGTAAATCTTTTATCCACTTTTGAACATGCTCAATCCCCATCTTTTTTATCGATGAAAAAGGATATACTTCTTGACCATGTAAGTCAAATTCTCTTCTTATTCTAGCCAATTCTTTAGGTATGGTAGTCTTTTTTATCTTATCACATTTGGTAGCAATCAAGCAAAAAGGAATACCTGATTGAACTAGTAAATCCTTCATTAACAAGTCTTTTGGATCTGCCTTTCTTCTTACATCGACTAATAGAGCTATCCCTTTTAATTGATATCTCTCCTCAAAGTAAGTTGCAATCATCCTCTTCCAGGAATCTCTTTCTTTTTGAGAAACTTTAGCAAAACCATATCCCGGCAAATCTGTAATAGTAAAGTATGCTGATTCTTCAGAATTATCAAGTTTTACTCTAATTTCAAAAGTGTTCAACAATCTAGTTTTACCAGGTTTACCTGATGTCTTAGCTAGTAATTTCCTATTTAGGATAGTGTTTATCATAGTAGATTTACCCACATTGGAACGACCAGCAAAAGCTATCTCGCCAAATACTGTCTCAGGATAATCTTTAGGATGAACTGCAGATTTAACAAATTTAGAATCTAATATACGCATAGTTATTCTGAGTAAACTACAGATGACTTTTCAGATTCCCAAACTTCAATTTCTGCTACTTGACAACCATCTATATCAACCATGCTTTTAAGTCTGTGGTATAGATACTTAGCTATGTTTTCAGAAGTAGGATTAATCTCATCAAAAGGTTTTATATCATTTAAATTCTTGTGATCCAACTCAGTCATTAAATCATCTAACCATTTCTTAGCTAGAGTAAAATCTACTGCCATTCCAAGCTCATCTACTTTTTGACAGTTAAGTGCTATTCTTACCTTCCAGTTGTGACCATGCAAATTCTTGCATAATCCAGGATATTCTCTCAAGCTATGAGCAGCTGAGAAATGTGATGTCACGTTTATTTTATACATTCTATTCTCCTAGGTTATATTCTCTTATTTACTATATATTTATACAATTTTACATAATCATTTTCAACTGCGTAAATGTCAAATAAATTTTCATTTCAACCTTACTGGCCTTCTGCATAAAAAGGCAATTTAATGCAGGAGACCAATAACCCAAAGTAACTAGAAAATAAAATAAGGCGTGAAGCCGAAGCTTCACGCCTTATGTGTATGCTATTTTGACGTTATGGACTATTTATCACTAGTAGTGGAGTGTAAGCATCCACCAATAGGTTGAAGGAACTTCATGCTTACGCAAAGATAAGCACATTGTAGAGACCTTTAACAAAACGTCTCAATCGCAAGCTAGAAGCTTACAACCCTAGTTTATTTCAATTTAAGAACCTTATAAGCTTTTGTTTGTGATGGAGTAGTCATTCTAAAGAAGTAGATGCCATTAGCAGTTTTATTTCCTTTTGAATCATTACCATTCCATTCGAAAGTATGGTTACCAGCTGAGAAGCTTTCTCTTTTCACTACTTGTCCTAATAGGTTATATACTGTTACACTTGCAGTCTCCCCATCTTTTACTCGTAAATCAGCTTGTGTGTTTCCTGCAAATGGTGATGGGTATGGATTACCTAAAAGTGTTTCTGTAGGAAGTTGAGGACTATCTTCACCAGCTTTAACTTCAACCATGAATGCGTGACTTAGTTCTACTTCATTAGAGAGTTCTCTTGTTTCTAACCAATAGTAGTATCTTCCAGCTGTTACTTCATCATCTACAAATGAATATTCAGAAGTTTGACTTGTATTATTAGGAGCAATCATTGAGCTGTTAACTCTTACAGAGTTTTCTACATTCTCAGTTTCAGCTCTAAGCACATTGAAGCCTAAAAGATTTGATTCTGATTCTGTTACCCAGTTGATTGATACATACTCATCAGAGTAGGCTACAGCATTGAAAGAAGAAAGGGTTACAGGAAGGGTTTGATTTTCTACATTATTAGTAATAACAATATCAACATCACCTTTTGAACCATCAGTGTAATTAACCATTAAATAAATGAGACCTTCAGCGGCAATTGCCCACATTCCACCTTCAACATTACCTTTCATGCCTACCATAGTCAATTCAACACCATTAGCATATACATGAGGTGAATTCGTATACCAATCCATTGTAAATACTTCACTGTAAAATTCTATGTTAAACGATCCTGTCACATCAAAGTTATAGGAAAAAGCAGCTAGTGACTGGTATGGAAGATTGTTAGGTAGTGTTTCTGGCACAACTAAGTCACTTGCTTGACTACCATCAGGACTAGTAATGATTACTTGAGAAACTGGATTATTAGCATTTGGGTTATCTGAGACATCAACTCCAGCTATTGTACTGAAGTTAATTGTTACTGGATCACCTGATTGGTCAGTTCTTACTCCACTAATATTATTTATAGCATAAGTAGTATATTCAATGATATATTCAGTTCCATAATCAAGTCCCAGATCAGCCACTTCTATACTTGAAGTTTCAGAAGTTGTATTAAAAACGGTATCTCCACTATCTGCATCTTTTATGGTTAAAACATAATAGTTATCATGATTATCAGAAGAATATCCTCCACTCATATTAATGTTATCATGAAGGAAACTGACATTAATAGCTCCATCATCAGGGTCAAGAATACCATAATTATCTATTACTAATTCTTCAACCTTAAAATAATGTACATCAGGCTCAAAGTCAATTGGATACAACTTTTCTCCGGTAGTATTGTTTTCAAAGTATGGTTTAACATACCAAGCATAATCACAATCATAAATAAGACTCAAGAAGTGCCAATTAGATTGCGTAGTGGTTCGTGGTTGACCAAAATTATATTCCATTGTTTCATAATTCTTAATACAATAATAGAATTCATAACCACCACTATATCCTGGATCAGGAGAATTTGCAAAATCCTCCCAGTCTAGGGTAGGACTTAAATCAACATCTGTAGCATAATTGCTAGGAGAGACATACACAACATCTAATGGATGAGTTGGTTCTGCTTCCACAGTATATTCAAATCTAATGAAAGGTTTATATTTTTCTGGGGGTGTAGCCATTCTGTTTGTGCCTTTTGCAACTACATCTCCGGGAAAAGATGTGCTACTTTCATCAAGAGCAGAGACATATGTTCCTGTATCCACTACATTAAATCTGGGATATCCTGGCTGGTTTACTCCATGCCTATTTTCCCAGTATACAATAATATTCCCGCTACCATCATATTCAAATGCTGTGTCTAATTCGATAGTAATCCAAGAACCAGCATCTCCATTAAAAACTATTGTGCCAGAATATACTTCAGTTGCCCCAGCAGTAACAGGATTCTCATAAGAAGTATCAGAAGCTGTAGTGGACAAATCAGTATAACCAATATAAATAGTCTGATTATTACTAGTAAAGTTGCTAATATCATTTCCTAACTGGTAAGATAGCTTTGTTATGTTGCATTGTGTGTAATTTAAATCCTCTCCATTATAGATTGTTCTTCCCCAACTATATGCCCAATATTCATTTACTGGGACATTGTTATTAATTCTAGCTTCTCCACTAACTTCAAAAAATTCCGCATTTGCAATAACACAGGTCATTAACACCAATAAAAGAATAAAACATTTCTTCATAACGTCTCCTTTGTTTTTTATAAAAGTTTATTTGTTAGTTACATTCTATATATAATAGCAATATTGCGACCACAGTTTAAAGAAATATTATTATTTTCTATATTACTGTTATATATAGACTTACATCTTCAACTACACTTATTCATAATCCAGTTTAAAAAACATATTGACAGAATGAGCGTTTTCGCTGTTCAATAACGCCATAGTGTGCGAAAACTAAGGAGCTATTTATGACGGAATTATTAAGGAAAATAGATGATGCAAGCAGGCTTGAGCAGTTTGAGATATATTTAGAGATTTTTACCAAATGTTTTAATCAAAGAGACATGAAAATCTTTACTTACTTTGATGAGTTTTTATTAAAATGGCAAGAATTTTTGAGCTTTGAGAAAAAGCCTAACAAGCAAGTTAGAAACCTTATTAGTAAAGATTTTGAACTTTTCTTTAGATTTATTAGAGCTTCAAACAATCTTGATGCCTTTAACAAATTTCTACCTGTCTTTCTAGACAATGAAAAGTATTTAAGTAACTATTTCTACCTAGCTAATATCTATGACTATTTTGGATATTTAATGTGGTTAAAGCATGACATTAAGGCTGGAGTAGATTACTTACTTAAAGCTCTAGATATAGCAAATAAGCACTGCAAACCCAACGAGCTTCCTGGACGTTATACTAATTTAGGCTATCTTTATGAAGTTGTTGGAGACCTTAGTAAAGCTGAATATTATTATAACGAAGGCTTAGATTTTGCTCTTAAATTCAATTCTATTAATGCCTTAAAATTAGCTTATAATGCTATGGGAAGACTATATATTGGCAAAAACTTATTTGACAAGGCTATTGAATATTTTGAAGATAGCTTGAGTCTTTATGATAGGGAAAAAGATGTTGATAAGGTAACAGTAATTAACAACCTTGCAATGTGTTATAGAGCTATTGATGATAATAAAAGAGCTAAAACTCTCTATGAAAGTCTTGATAAAGAATGGTTATTACAAAAAGACCCAGAATTATATTTTTCCGTGCAAACTAATCTAGGAAATATTCTTAGCACCTACAAAGACTTCAAGCAAGCAGAAGAGAAATTTCTAAAATCTTTAGACTTTGCAGAAAAAGTTAAGGCACTCGACCAAGTTATTTCTATCTATATTAGCCTGGGAAATCTATATAATAGTACAGATAGAAAGGAACAAGGTATTGAAATTCTTGAAAAGGCACTTCATCTTAGTATAGAAAGCAAAAATCACAGAAAGCTAAAATCTATATATGCTGACTTTGCAGACATCTATATAGAACAAAACGAATATGAGCTTGCTCTTTCATATATTGAAAAATTAATTGAGATAGCTGAAGAAGTTAATAATTCTGCTTTCCAAATAGAAACACTTAAAAAACAAGCATTTTGCTATGAAAAACTTAAAGATTATAAGAAAGCATGTACTTGTTACAACAAACTTTATAAAATGCAGGCACAAGTCGAAGAAGAGAAAAAAGCCAAGATGAGAAAAGACGAGCTCAAACTGGTAGGCAAAAGCAAAAGAAAACACTTCATTTTCCAAGGAAATGATTCCCTTATTTCTAGAGAATTATCTGCAAAAATTGGAACAAACCTTATTGGTAAAGATCCTGCCATGCAGACCCTTATCAATAAAGTTTTGCTAGCTTCTTCAAACTGCGATGCATCTATTCTTATCAGAGGAGAATCGGGAACTGGCAAAGATATTATTGCCCGAATCATTCATTATTCTAGTCTTAGAAAAGAACATCCTTTCATTGCTGTTAACTCTGGTTCTTTCTCTCCAGGAATAGTTAATTCTGCATTATTTGGCCACAAGAAAGGTGCATTTACTGGGGCTGTAACCGACCATGTTGGTTATTTTGAAGCTGCGAAAGGTGGTACCATATTCATGGACGAGATCGGAGAAATGCCTCAAGATATTCAAATTGCTCTCTTGCGTGTTCTTGAAGATAAGAAAGTGCTTCCAATTGGTTCAACTAAAGCTATTCCAGTCAATTTTAGACTTATTTCTGCTACGAATGTCGATATCAATGAAGAAGTAAAACAAGGCAAGTTAAGGCTGGATTTCCTTAATAGAATCAACACTGTTGAAATTAATGTACCTGCCCTTCGAGAAAGAAAAGATGATATTCCTGTACTTGTTGAAGCTTTCTTAGATGAGATCTCTCTCAAAATGAAGATTAAAAAACCAAAATTTTCCATTTCTGCTCTAAGAACCTTAATGAGTTACGACTTTCCAGGCAATGTTAGAGAACTCAGAAATATGATTGAAAATCTTATGATTTTTAATGATAAAAAAGAAATTACACCTGATGATATTTATAATCTAAGTCTGAAACTCCATACAAGCATTGATGCTTCTAATAATCTTCCAACCTTAAATTTAGAGGTACTAGAAAAAAATGCTATCATAAGAGCTATGAAAGATTCTAATAATGTTAAAACTTCTGCAGCAAAATTGCTAGGAATAACACCTTATGCACTTCACAGAAGAATTGTAAAATATGGGTTAGTTTAGCTTATTTTTTCCTCACCCTTACTGCCCTCCTTGAAAAAAACCATTTTTTCAAGGAGGCAAGTAAGGAAGGACTGTGACAGGCGAAGACTGTTGCTTGCAATTTGAAGCCGGCTATCCGGCAGTAGCCGGACTAAAGGCCCAGCGTTCCCAGTAATAGTAAGCAAGTAACTTACAATCCTAGTTTATTTCAATTTAAGAACCTTATAAGATTTTGTTTGTGATGGAGTAGTCATTCTAAAGAAGTAAATGCCACTTGCAGTCTTATTTCCTTTTGAATCATTACCATTCCATTCGAATGTGTGGTTTCCAGCAGAGAAGCTTTCTCTCTTCACTACTTGCCCTAATAGGTTATAAACAGTTACACTTGCAGTCTCACCATCTTTAACTCGTAAATCAGCTTGTGTGTTTCCTGCAAATGGTGAAGGATATGGGTTACCTAGAAGTGTTTCTGTAGGAAGTTGAGGACTATCATCACCAGCTTTAACTTCAACCATGAATGCTTGACTTAGCTCAACTTCATTAGAGAGTTCTCTTGTTTCTAACCAGTAGTAATAAATCCCTGCTGTTACTTCATCATCTACAAATGAATACTCAGAAGTTTGACTTGTATTATTAGGAGCAATCATTGAGCTGTTAACTCTTACAGAGTTTTCTACATTCTCACTTTCAGCTCTAAGCACATTGAAGCCTAAAAGATTTGATTCTGATTCTGTTACCCAGTTGATTGATACATATTCATCAGAGTAGGCTACAGCATTGAAAGAAGAAAGGGTTACAGGAAGGGTATTATCTTCAAGATTAGTGACAACAATATCTTTCTCACCTTTAGAACCATCATAGTAGTATTCAATGCCAAGTCCTCCACCTTCTACACCTATCCATTCCACTGCATATACTAACTCATTACCACCAATATATAAATGAGCATTTCCATTTATGATATCATCAGTGAAAAGTTGTGATTCAATTAATATTGTATAGTCTCCAATAAGATCAAAGTCATAGCTACAAGCCACTAATGGCTGATAATCATAATCTGTTGGAAGTTCTGCTAAAATCTGAGGAACATTTGGTATAGCGTTGTCAGGAATTACTATTTCAATATCTGTAATCGGATTTTCTTCAACTGGTGTATCAGGAGCAGCACCAGCTAAAGTGTAGAAAGTAACTATTTCAGGGTTCTCTGTAGGATAAATTTTAACTAAATCTTTTTCATAAAATGGCTTAACTGAACAGGTGTATGATGTTGAATAATCTACCCTACCTTCAAGAGCATAAGAATTGCCATCTACAACATCTATTTGCTCACCATTAAAGATTATTTCATAGCCTCTGTTATATCCTTCTAAGATCGGAAGTTCATTCCAACTTAAGTATGCGTCTAATCTTACGTTAACTTCATTATTTTGAGGATTAACTATGTCTACAAGAGGACATTCTGGCTCAGGACTATTTTCAATATTGAATCTAATATTAGGTTTGTAGTCACTTAAAGTGCCATTACTAGTTGGAAAAGATGCATCCAAATATTTATATACAGAAGAATTATTTACATTATCACAAAACCATTTTGGGTATCCACCTGCCCAAGAACCATTTCTGTTTTCCCAATAGATTACAATATTATCTGTTCCATTGTATTCAAAATCATTCATATTGAAATCAATTTCAAACCAATGCGCAGCAGTTCCATTAAAATTAATATTTCCATCAAATACTTTAGTAGCACCATTCAAAAGAGGATTGTCATAAATACTATTACTAAAACTACTCGCAGTTTCGTGCTTAATATATATTGTTTGATTTAGCATTTCATAATTATCTGGACTATTATAAAACTGATATTGTAGCCCAGTTATTGTGTTAGCCGTATTTTGTAAATCTTCTGCTTTGTAGATTACTTTTGACCAAGTATAACTATAAAAGCCATAGACAGGAACATATTTACTACTACTTGTTCCTCCACTACATTCAATAAATTCTGCAAAAAGGGATAGACTAAAAACCATAACAAATATGACTACAACAATTTTCTTCATAATAACTCCTTTGTTTGTTTGTTTAAAACTAAATTATTGTTTTACATTCATATTTATCTAATGTGCATGATTTAGACCACCTGGATAAATATTTATATTTTGTTATGTAACAAATATTTAGCATTTATGAAGATGAAAAATTGTTTTAATCAAGTATAATCAAATCCCGTTTTCGGTATAAGAAAAATCTCAATATCGGGATTTATGCATTTTAATGCTGAAAATAAGATGAAGTGTAAGCATCCACCGCTAGGTTGAAGGAAGTTCATGCTTATGCAAAGATAAGCCTTCTGTAGAGACGTTTGGAAAAACGTCTCAATCGCAAGCGGAATGCTAACAATTTGATGCCGGCTATCCGGCAGTAGCCGGACTAAAGGCACAGCGTTCCCAGTAATAGCAAGCTAAAAGCTTGCAAGCCCTAGCTACTTAGCTCTTTTAAGTAAATTATTAATTCTTTCTTGTGAAAGCTTATTAGACCACAATCCTTCTTCTTTAACATAAGAACCAACTATAACTGCATCGGCGTATTGAAGATAAGATTTGATATTATCAGCATTAATACCTGAACCGATCAAGACAGGGATACTAACAGCAGATTTCACAGCTTTAAGCTCTTCTATATCAGCACTTACACCTGTAGAAATGCCTGTTACGATAAGGCCATCTGCGTTAAAGAACTGAGCAGCTTTAGCAGTTTCAACAATATCGACATCAGCAGTAATTGCATGAGCTGAATGTTTCTTCTTGATATCAACAATAACTTTTACATTATCAGCACCTATCTGTTTGCGATAGCGTAATAATTCACCTGCACAAGAATTCATTAATCCTTCATCTGCAACATGAGAGAAAACAAAGCCTTCAGCCCTGATAAAATCAGCTCCAGAAGTATAAGCTACAGCAAGAGCTTCTTTGTTAGCTCCTGCCAGAATTTGTATGCCAAGATTTATATCAAATCTTTTCTTTAATTCATAAGCTAATATTGCCATTGAGGAAGTTATCTCAGGTCCAACGCTATTGAGCAAATAGGGGGTGTCATGCATGTTTTCTATTATCAGACTAGTGATACCACTATTTAGATAAATTTCAGCCTCTCTTAAGCTAAAATCGATGATTTCTTGCATTGATTTGTGGTTACGGGGAGTACCAGGTAAAGCTTGAACATGCAACATGCTAATTATATCTTTGTTTAATTTCATTGTATTTCCTTTTTGTAACATCCAGCTATCTTAATGTAGAGACGCTTCATAGGTGCGTCTAAAAATAACGGTGCAAGAAGAATCGCAGTCTAGAAGACTGCAACCCATAAAGCACTGGGAGTGTAAGCTTCCAGCTTACGCAAAAGAATCGCATTCACGATGAATGCAACCCATAAAGCACTGGGAGTGTAAGCTTCCAGCTTACGCAAAAGCATAATCTTATAGTAATTTATCGTTATTTTCTTTAAGGTATTCTACTACTTTTTTAACGTCTTCTGATCTATCCTTTTTAGATAGCAGAATAGCATCATCTGTCTCAATTAAGACAAGGTTCTCAACTCCAATTAGAGAAACAAACTTCTTACTTCTAATGTAGTTACCTCTGGCTTCTATTGTAAAATGTTCTGCTTCAAAAGTGTTGTCATCTTCATCAATTTTAGAAATATCTGCTAAAGCTCTCCAAGAACCGACATCACTCCAACCTAAATCAACAGGAAGAACTACTCTCTTTTCTGCTTTTTCCATAATACCAATATCAACTGGGATTTTAGGCATTTTAGCGTATAAATGAGAGATATCAGCATCTAATCCCTGCTCTTTCCACACTGTACTTATCTTATCAAGAACTTCCACTACTTGAGGAAGACATTTCTTATAGTTGTTTTCGATAGTTTCAATAGTCCAGGCAAACATACCACTATTCCAGAAGAAGTTTCCTGCTTGAATGAACTCTTGAGCAAGCTCATAATTAGGCTTTTCTTTAAACTTAGAAACTTGGTAGCAAGTATCACTAAGCTTATCTCCAGCTTCGATATAACCATAGCCTGTGGCAGGATAAGTTGGAATAATACCAAAAGTAACAAGGTTATTATCCTCAGCAGGTTTTTCAGCATTATACATGCTTTCCCAGAAGGCATCTATTTTAGTTATAAGATGGTCAGCAGGTAATACTACCATAGTTTCATTAGCTTGAGCAAAGAGCTTAACATAAGCATAACTGAGGCCGATACATGGAGCTGTATTCATACCAAAAGGTTCAGCAATGATGTTTTCAACTGGAAGTTCATTAAGATGTTCTTTAACTAAATGAACTTGTGATTGAGCTGTTACAACGAAGATTTTCTCTTTAGGAAGCTTTTCTAGAAGTCTATCCATTGTTAATCTAATCATAGATTTAGAGCCAACAACTTCTAGGAATTGTTTAGGTTTAACTTTTCTACTTTGTGGCCAAAAACGAGTACCTGAACCACCAGCCATAATGACAGCAATCATACTTTACCTCCATGGTTTAAATTTTATCTATAGTTAACTATTTTAGTCTCTTCATTGATATCTAAGAGCCATCTTTCTTTAGGAATTTCCTTATTAATCTTGATGTTTATCAAATCTAATGTAATCCAATTACTAGAATCATCAGCATATTTTATCTGGTGAACTAAGAAGTTATCACCATTAATGGTAAATATAACCTCTTGAATATTGCTTAATTTATTTTCTTCAGTTAAGACTAATCTAACCTGATATTGCTTGTTTTCTTCACTAAGGATTGTAATGTTATCATCGTCCCAGTAGTTATTAATAAAGTAACCAACATTCAGTGATACAAGGGAAGAATCTGCATAGGTTTGATAAAGAGTATTCTCTGAAGCTTGATAATAGTCTATCTTGTTTTCGTGAAAGAGGATCTGCTCTATTTCAGGGTCATAATAACGTAAACTTAATAGGTCATTATTATAGTACAAATCACCATTAGACTCTCTCTCGATGCCTATCTCTTCATAATAAGCAGTTTGTCTTATCTGAGCTTGAAAAGATTCAATAGAAGCATATTTATCATTAAGTAGACTATGTAACTGATCTTTATCTATTGCTTTTAAACTTACTGTTATAATTAGGATTGCTAAAACTAGCTTAAAATTCTTCAATACCATAAACTTTTAAATCCTCCATTGTTGCAGTTACTTCTCTTGATTTAGAACCCTTATGTGGTCCAACTATATTAGCCCTTTCGAGCATGTCGATTAATCTTCCAGCTCTGGCATAGCCTATTTTGAAGCTTCTTTGTAGCATAGAAACAGAGGCCATTCCAGAAGAAACTACCATTCTAGCAGCTTCTGGGAAAAGTTCATCATCATAATCAAACTCTTCATCAAATTCATCAGAACTTGCTACAATCTTCTCCATTCTAAAGGCAGGTTTTGGTTGTGTTTCAAGATAATCTACAATATTATTGATTTCTGCATCTGATACATAAGCTCCATGTATTCTTTGCAGTTTAGACGTTCCAGGTGGAATAAATAGCATATCACCTTTACCAAGAAGCTTTTCAGCTCCCATCTCATCAAGAATAACGCGAGAGTCGATTCTAGAAGAAACTTGGAAGGCAATTCTTGCTGGGAAGTTAGCCTTGATATTACCAGTAATTACCTTACTGGAAGGTCTTTGAGTTGCCAAGATGATATGCATGCCAACCGCACGAGCCATTTGAGCAAGCCTTGCTATAGGAAGTTCAATCTCTTTACCGGCTGTCATGATTAAATCAGCAAATTCATCAACAATAATGACTATGAAAGGCATTTTACTTTTATAATTAACATCTGTGCTTTCAAGCTTAGCATTCATCTTTTCTACTTTCTTATTGTAGCTCTTTCTATCTCTAACACCTAAAGCCTGCAAGGATTCATAACGTCTTTCCATCTCCTCAACAGCCCATCTAAAGGTCTCTAGAGCTTCTTCTGGGTCAGTAACTACATCAGTCCATAGATGAGGAATAGATGCATATCCAGCCAGTTCTACACGCTTAGGATCTATCATAATCATTCTTACTTCATCAGGAGTAGTTCTAAGCAATAAACTTGTGATAATAGTGTTGATACAGACAGATTTACCAGATCCTGTAGCACCAGCAATAAGAAGATGAGGCATCTTAGCAAGGTCAGCTACTACTGCCCTTCCAGAGATGTCTTTACCCAAGCCTATAGTTAAAGTATTATCATTGTGCTTTAACTCATCAGAAAGAAGAATCTCTTTTAGGAAGATTACATCTCTATGCTTGTTGGGGATTTCAATACCAACAAGCCCACGACCTGGGATAGGAGCTTGAATACGTATAGAAGAAGCCTTTAAAGCTAGACCTAAGTCATCAGCATAAGAATTGAACTTGTTAACCTTAACTCCAGAAGCAGGCTTTAGCTCATACTGGGTGATGATTGGACCTATATTAACATTCACAACTTCGGCTTCAATACCAAATTCAGCAAGCTTATTCTGCAAGATAACACTAGTTTGCTTAATATTCTTTTCAATCTCTTTCTTATCAAAATCATTAGGAATATTTTCTATTTCTAAGAACTTATTAACATCAGGTTTAATATACTTAGCTTTCTTACCATCAGCTCCTTGAATGTGGTCAGGAGAACTCTTTTTAACCTTCATCAAAACAGTCTTTTCTGGTTCAGTTATATTGAAGTCTCCCTTCTTTCCTCTGGGAGTAGAAGCTTCTTGTTCAATGATATCTGTAATATCAGCATCATCTACCTTATCTGCTGGAGCCTCTAAATAATCAACTCGACTGTTAGCTATTGTAGGACTAGGCTTCTTGTCAGTAGAGAAGCGTCTATCTTTCTTGATATCAGGGTCATCTTCTATCTCAACAGACTTCTTATCTTTACTTGCTTTATTCTTATGAAAAATAGGAGCAAATATAGTCTTCATTACCGAGAAGAAAACCTGTTTAACAGGTTCCCAACCAAAGATTAAAAGTATATCTAAAATAGCAATTATCAATAGAAAAGCTACTGTTCCATTACTACCTATAATCTTACCCAAAAAAGTATCTATTCCATAGGCTACATAACCAATGAGCACCTTAGAACTTGTAATATAAAAATGGCTAAAAAGTAAATGTACAAAGAAAAGCAATCCCATAACTAAATTAATGTTATGAACTATTACAGAATCCTCTTTATGGAACAATTTAGTAAAATTAATAGCAACTAAAGAGAGCATTAAAGCTATTGCAAAATAATGCCCAATCGAAATTGATACTAAGAAACCAAAGATTGCACCAAATATTCCTACAGGATTAGAAAATGGCTGTGCTTCAGCAGAAAAGCTATCCCACAAACCCATGTCGTGTAAGATATTGAAGTCCTCTTGTAAGGTAGTGCTGCTTACCAATAATGAATAAGTAACAAGCGAACATACCAAGATTAAGGCTATTCTAAGAATCTTTATATATAGTTTATTCCCTCTAATCTTTTCAACTTTTTTAGATGCACTGCTCTTAGTTCTTGCCATTAAAATATTCCTCGTTTATACGTTGAATCTAATATTTAATATATCACCGTCTTTTACTATGTATGTCTTGCCTTCTAAACGGAATAAACCTTTATCTCTTACTGCTTTTTCAGAACCGTGTTCCATTAAATCAGTATAATTGAAA
Organism: Cloacimonadales bacterium (SeqCode); assembly: GCA_963678315.1. GTDB lineage: Bacteria > Cloacimonadota > Cloacimonadia > Cloacimonadales > JAFGVF01. The sequence continues at coordinate 664,725 of OY782781.1, forward strand.
CACTCAGCTCTAATAAAACCTCTAGCTAAATCAGAATGAATCTTACCAGCAGCTTCTACAGCATTATCCTTCTGTTCAATAGTCCATGCTCTAACTTCATCTGTTCCTACAGTAAAGAAAGAAATGTAACCTAATACATCATAAGAGAACTTAGTAAGTGTATCACGAGCTGATTCTGTAATTCCCATGTCTTCCATGAAGACTTCACGTTCTTCATCATCCAGACTATTGAGTTCAGCTTCAAACTTGCCAGCAAACTCCAATGATGGATAAAGAGCTTTAAGTTCTTCTAGAAGCTCAGCATTCTCATTGTAATTATTCTCATCTGAATTAAGTATGACAAGTAAAGGCTTTTGACTTACAAACTGGAAACCTCTAATAGCTTTTTCTTCTTCTTCAGGAAGCTCTAAGGTTCTAATAGGCTTATCTTCATTCAAATGTGCTATGATAGCATTAATTGCTTTTTCTTCAATCTGTAAGGCAGGAGTTTTGATACCACGCTTGTAGCTTAAAGCTATCTTCTCAAGCCTCTTTTCAGCAATAATCAAATCAGAAATAATCATTTCTGCTTCTATAGTTTCAACTTCACTCTTAGGGTCAGGAGAACCATACATCTCATCTAGGACAGGGTCTGAAAAGTTCCTAGCTACTAATGCTAAGGCATCAGTATTCTTTAATAAAACCATACCTTGACCTGACATTAACTCCTGAGAACCGTCACTCTTGGAAACACCAGCAAAATCTATGTATTCTATAGTAGCATAAATTGTCTTCTTAGGATTATACATCTCAGACAATTTAGTTATTCTTTCATCTATAACATTTATAATTGATTGGTTTGGCTCTGTATCCCCCATGCCATAAGCACTTGTTTCAATATTCATGCCTGTAAGAGCATTGAAGATTGTAGTTTTACCTGTCTTTGGTAAGCCAATTAATCCTATCTTCATCTTTATTCCACCTATTTATTTTAATTTATCTTCTTTTAAATATCTAATTTCGCTTCTAGTCAAGAATCTCCAATTACCAATCTCCAGTTTTCCTATCTTAATTTCACCAATTTGGGTTCTCTTTAGACTAATAACTTTAGATTCTACAACTTCAAGCATACGTCTAATCTGACGTTTCTTTCCTTCTTTAATAACCATTTTAAGGGTTGACTTGGTATCACTCTTCTTACGAACATAAACACCTGCAGGCTGGGTAGTACAATCTCCTATATCAACCCCCTCCCTTAATTGGCTTATCTGCTTCTTAGAGAGTGTTCCTCTGACTACAACCCTGTATGTTTTATCTAGCTTATATTTAGGATGAAGTATTTTATTAGCTAAATCACCATCATTAGTTAGAATGATTAATCCCTCAGAATTTCTATCAAGCCTTCCTACTGGCTTTAAATCAAAGAATTCAGCAGGTAATAAATCATAGACAGTTTTACGCCCGTACTCATCTGATCTAGTAACAACAAAGCCCTTTGGCTTGTTAAGCAATAGATACTGAATAGGTTTATCAAGAGTAACTAACTTCCCATTAACCTTGACTACATCTGTTTCAATTTCAATGACTGTTGATAAATCAGTACATACTTTCCCATTAACTTTAACAGCTCCAGAACTAACAAGGTCATCAGCCTTACGTCTTGATTCACCAGTGCATTTTGCAATGTATTTATTTATTCTCATCTTTACCAGTCTTCCAATGTATTTTGCATTATTTTCTCAAATAAATCTTCGTAGATGCCATTTTTAGCATCATCATAGTTATCGTATTCAGCTCCAGTTTCAACACCATTAACTGAATATATTTGCGATACTCTAAGGTTTTTCTCGTCATATAGTACTTGATTGTTCTTCATATCCGTCATCTTAATAGAGAATGACATCTTAATTATATATTCTTCCACATTATTGGCAGAATCTGAAGAATGTATTTCTTCATTATAGCCCAAAACCGAACCTTGTAATAGTATATCTGGTGATTGATTGACAATATTTAGCCGACCATCATCAGAATATTGCTCTATCATACTATCGAACACTTCAACTTCTAAATTACTTTCCGTGGATTTGTTCTCAAAGGGTTCTATACGCAGAGTTTCCAAGTCTGGATATTGGTTAGTTCTGAACGAGTAACTGCAACCAAATGTGATAATTATCAATATAATTAAACAAATTTTCATAAATTTCTTGACCATGTTTATAAGGTCTATCATTTATTGTATTTGTCAAGTAATAGTTTAGCATAATTAGAGGTTAATTAAATTCATCAATAAAAATGATTAGAATTAAGATAAAAATAGTTGGAGGAACAATGGAGAAAAAGTTACTCACTAAAAGTGAGGCAGCTAAGTATTTGAAACTTACAGAAAGTGTTATTGATGAAATGATAGCCCAGAAACTTTTTACAACTAAAAGTGTTGGACGTGCTATTAAAATTGACTCTGCGTCTATTGATGAATGGAGAGAAAGTCTTTCAGAACAAGAAGTTAGAGAGCTTGCTTTAAAGAAAACTATTTGTAGATTTAAAGAGTATTTTAGAACAGAATGTATTTTCTTAGACTTCGAAGCAAATAATAAATATGAAGCAATTAGATTCATGTCTGAAAAAGCAAAAGAATTAAAACTAGTTAAAGATGCTAGATGGCTCTACGAAGTAGTTGTTGCTAGAGAAGAACTAGTATCTACCGCTGTAGGTAATGGTGTTGCATTATTGCACCCAAGACATCTTCACCCTTCAAAGATTAAAAAACCAACTGTATTGTTTGGTAGATGCCCTGAAGGTGTTGACTTCGATTCTATCGATAACAAACCTGTAACTCTTTTCTTTATGTTACTTTTACATGATGATAAACAGCATCTATTCTCATTATCATATCTTTCTAAAATAATGCTTAACGAAGATAATGTTAAGATATTGAATGGTGCTAAGGATATTTTAACTATACATAATACCCTAACAGACATCTAAATAAATGGAGATATAATGGCTAAATTAGTTAGAGTAATTATTGGAAGCAAATCGGACCAAGAACAAGCGAACAAGATCTTAGAATTTTTAGATAAATTTGAGATTGAGTATGATTTCTATGTTTCTTCAGCTCACAGAAAACCTGAACAAACAATGCAGCTAGCAAAGAATGCTAAGGATGAAGGTATACAAGTTATCATAGCTGGTGCTGGTATGGCTGCTCATTTACCTGGAGTAGTTGCATCACACACATCTTTACCAGTTATTGGAGTTCCATTCCAAGGAGCTACTCTTTCTGGAGAAGATGCGTTATTATCAATAGTTCAAATGCCTACTGGTATTCCTGTAGCAACTGTTGCAATCAATGGTGGTAAAAATGCAGCTATCTTAGCAGCTCAAATTATTGCCTTAAACAATGAGAAAATCAATAATAATCTACTAAGATTTAGAGAAGAACAATCTAAATAGTTTCACGTGAAACGGGGCTTGTCCCCGTTTCTTTTTTATGAGGTTTGTATGGTCGATATTAAGGAAATGCAGAAAGGACACAAGGCACGCTTACAACAAAGATATCAAAATGAATCACTAGAGGCTTTTGAAGCTTATGAAGTTTTAGAGATGATTCTATCAATGACAATTATCAGGAAAGACACTAAACCAATAGCCAAAAAGTTGCTTAAAATCTATGGTTCATTAAATGGAGTAATGTCTACCCCAATTGAAGATTTACTTAGCAACGATTCTATAGGATTAAAAACAGCTACTAATATTAAATTGTTTAAGGATGTTAATGTTTACCTATTGAGGGAAAAAGTAATAAAGACTAATGTCTTCAAGAGTGTTAATGATGTTGAAAATTATCTACTCTCACGATATAAAGGTTGTAAGACAGAAGAATTTAGGGTTCTTTATTTAAATAGTAAGAATGTTCTGCTCAAGGATGCTGCAATATCTACAGGAACAAGCTCTAAAACTTATGTGGATTTTACATTGATGGCTAAGCATATAATTGATATAGGTGCAACAGCAATTATAGTATTACACAATCACCCAAGTGGTTCAATTACACCTTCTGAGCAAGATATTAAAACAACCCAGAACCTCAAAAAGTTCTTAACTTACTTATCAGTAAGGCTACTTGATCATTTTATTATAGGTAGTAATGAGATACTTAGCTTTGCAGATGAAGGTTTAATCTAAACTATATTTTCTCTGAGACTTTATATTTAATGCTTTTTAATTCTTTATTTCTGAATACTTGCAGTTCAACTTCATCACCAACAAATGTATCTATGATTGCAAGATCTATATCGCTTTCTTCAGTAATACTGATTCCATTTATGGCATATAAATAATCACCAACTTCTAATCCCGCTTTTTCGCATGGAGAATCAGCTTGAATACTTGCAATTCTGACATATAATTTATTATTGTTAGCTCTGTTATATCTTTTGACCCTAAAACCAAACTCAATATCTCTTATTCTTCCATATTGCACTAACTCATAAACTACTTTTTTCACCCTATTAATTGGAATAGCAAAACCTATACCTACTGAACCACCAGTACCAGATAAGATAAATGTATTAATCCCTACTACTTCTCCTTTTAAAGAGAGTAAGGGTCCTCCACTGTTTCCAGGGTTAATAGCTGCATCAGTCTGAATCATTCTTTTATAGACTTTATCTTCTTGAGTTCTATTTGAAGAAAAGTTTCTATTCATTGCCGAAATAACACCAAAAGATAGTGTAGGCTTAGAGTCTTTGATAACAAATCCATAAGGATTACCTAAAGCATAAACAAACTGACCTAAAACTAGTTTATCAGAATCTGCGATTTTTGAACAATGATATCCGTTACCTTCCATTTTAAGGACTGCAATATCATGTTCAGGAGCTCTACCAATAATGCTAGCTTTTCTATAGTCACCATTATCTAAAACAATCGTGATATCAATCGCTTTTTCAACTACATGTGAGTTGGTAACCAAATAACCATCTTCAGTAATAATCACACCTGTACCAATAGATTGCACATCTTTATAGCGAGGGTAAAGTCCAAAGAATTGATCTAATGGAGAATATCTTCTAGGGTCATTATGTTCTCTTTTTAACACATTCACAGACACCACAAAATTAGATGATAGTTGTGCAGAAGTAACTAATGACTCTTGTATATCATCTACTGTGATTTCATCTATATTATCAAAAACATTATTTAATTGTTTAATATCATTCTTTTGAACAAAGTTATTTTCTTCTAATCTATCCATTATTGTGTAATCAATATACTTCAAAATACCAAATGCAATAGAAATAGATAGTAAGCTTACCAGGATTATTTTTGATAGTTTCACGTGAAACACCCCTATAAATATTGTTTTATTAGTTCTTCTACTTTACCAACGTCACAAGTAGTATTGAAACAAGGACCATTAGGTCTATTATTCAAAACACCTAGCGTTGGTATCATCTCTATATCTTTTATGCCTTCTATAAGGTCTCTGTAACAAGCAACAGCGATAATAACTTTAGGTCTTGAATCCTTAATTATCTTACGAGCTAAAGTCCCACCAGTTGCCACTCTAATATTGACCTTATACTTCCTATGCAGAGCCTTAAAGTCTTTAATTACACACTTACCACAATCTACACAATTATTTATATCATAGGTTATTTTGTGGCCACAATCAGCATTCTGCAGACAGTGGGGAAGTAGAACAAGTATATCCTCAGGATTATATTTCTTAAGAGATTTTTTTGCTATAATGTTGTTCCATTCAATTAGTTTACCTGTAAACTTCTCATATCCTTGTGAACTTGACCTATAGAATAAGTGAATTAGTGGATAAATTTGCTTGTTTAAAAAGAAGTGTGAAATCTCTGAAAAGAGTCTTTTCTTTTTAGAAATGACATTAAATACCACTGTTGTTACAGCAAATAAGTTGAGAAATACAAGCAATGGGATTAGTATTAAGTATACTAATTTTGTTAGTATTAAAGAATAGCTTTCTGCAACAAAAGGAGCTATTATTAACATAAGTATGATAATAGTAAAGCTAATAAAATAGACTAGCCATGAATAGATATTCTTAGCCAAGGATCTCCCCTATTCCAAGCTTATTACCTAAATTATAGGCATGTGCAGACATTACTTTTTTACCTTCAGCTTGAACTTCAGTAACAAGTAATTCTCCACCATTGCAGGAGACTACAAAACCAACATTCTTGATAACATCAATAATTTTACCTAAGTCTTGGTGTTGTTTATTACTATGCACGCTAGCTCTTAATATCTTTAACCATTTGCCATTACGAACAGTCTTAGCTCCTGGAATATAGGATAAGCCTCTAATTTTCCCTAAGTTATCCACAATATCATCCTTCCAGTTAATAAGCAAATCTTCTTTTTCTATTTTTCGTGTAAAAGTAGCTTGTTCATGATCTTGCGGTATTGCTTCAAGCCCTTCTTGCTCAATACTTTCAAGTAATTCTATCAAGAGGTCAGCCCCTCGATGAGACATCATTTCCGAGTATTCAGTGAAGATAGTCTCCTTCTTAATAGGGAACTTCTTTTGCAGTAAGATTGGACCAGCATCCATGGCTGCAACTATTTTAAATATTGAAATACCTGATTGATCTAAGTTATCAAACATAGTAGATTGTAGAGGAGAAGCTCCTCGATATTTAGGAAGCAGAGAAGGATGTAAGTTAATACAGCCTAAAGGAGCCATTTTTCGAAGCTTTTTGCCCAAATAACCGCCATACGCCACCGTTATAATGATATCTGGACTAAGGAGTCTAATTTCTTCTAAAACGTCCTCAGAATTGATATTTGGAGGCTGTAAAACTGGCACTCCATTTTCTAGTGCGCTAATTTTAACAGGAGTTGCTTGTAATTGCTTTTTTCTGCCTTTAGGTTTGTCAGGTTGGGTAACCACTAATACGGGTTTGTATTTTGAGGTACACAATCTTTCAAAGCTTGGAACTGCAAAATCAGGTGTACCTAAAAACACAACATTTTTAATATTTGCTTTTTTGAATATTTTCGCCATTGTCATTTGTTTTATTTTTTATGCTATTAATCTTCGGTTTATGAAGTAATAGTTTTAGTTTTGTAAGATGGTCAATAAAGAGCACACCTTTTAAATGGTCAAACTCATGCTGGAAAACTACAGCTGGAAAATCTGTTAATTCTTCTTCTATAGGATTTCCATATCTATCTTGAGCTTTAATCTTAATGTGGTTCGGACGCTTTACCTTCTCAAACACATCAGGAACGCTTAGGCATCCTTCTTCGTGAGTAATAGAACCTTCTGAAAAAGTAATCTCAGGATTAACATAAATCAAGGGATTCTTTTTAGCACTATCTTCCCCACCCCATTCATAATCAATAGCAAATACTTGCTTAGAAACACCAACTTGAGGGGCAGCTAAACCAACCCCATCAGTAATGTACATAGTATGGATCAGATCATCGCAGAATGCTAGAAACTCATCATCAAAAGTTTCAATTTTTTCTGCTTGTAATCTTAGAACTTTATCCCCTACAAGGCGAATATCTAGTAGCTTTGGATTATTTTTTTGCTTCTTCATTTACTTTACCTACTACAGCGCTTTTAATAACTTCTATAGTAGTCTTAGTGTTTTTATCTATTTCAATTACAAAAGTACTATTCTTTTCGTCAACCTTTGTAACAACACCCAAAATACCACTATTAAGTTGTACATGGTCACCTTTTTTAAGTGAATCAATTAAGTTTTGTTGTTCTTTTTGTTGCTTCTTCTGAGGTCTTAAAATCAAGAAATAGAAAATAAGAATCATTGGAACAAACATTAGTAATGTGCTCATTATTCCACCACCAGCACCACCTTGGCCTGCTCCTGCTGAAGAATCAGCAGCTTCCAATACATTAGAAAGTATATAAGTCATTTTTTTCTCCTATCATTGTTATATTTTCTTTATTACTAGATTGTTAAATTAGTCAATAAAAAATTTTATTTACCAGCTGAGACATATCTATGACCCTAATGCCAGCCTTACTTGCCTCTTTGAAAAAAAGGCGATTTTTCAATGAGACCCTTAAGGCAGAAGGGAGGACACTGGGAACGCTGTGCCTTTAGTCCGGCTACTGCCGGATAGCTGGCTTCACTTAGAACGCAGTTATAAGTGAATTTGTAGAGACGTTTGGAAAAACGTCTCAGAAAAGGGAGTGTAAGCATCCACCGATAGGTTGAACAAAGTTCATGCTTACGCAAAAATAAGCAATATTCCGGATAAACAAAAAGAGACGTTTTCCCAAACGTCTCTTTATATTAATAATATATAAGCTTCTATTTAGTTAAATCTTCTTGGGAAGGTAGCAAACTATCATAGAAGGTACTATTTACTTTATAGAGAGGAGATTGCTGGTCATTTAACTGCATTAAATAGGTAGAATCATCCAAGCTTATAAGTTTAATAAGAGTGTCATTGTGGTCAGTTGTTCTAACAACAACACTTAGGTCTGGGTTGTTTAATCTAGTAGCATAGCTAGCGAATTCATTATCGTAGAAGTCATTAACTCTTAAGTTAGTAAATTTATTAACAATATTAGCAAGAGCATTATTGTTAGTTTTAACATTATAGCTTAGACCATTGTCATTATTTACCCATAAGGAGTCATTATTAACTAGCATCATTTTTCTATCTTTAGATGCAATATCGAATCCGACTATTGATTCTTTAGCTAGCTTCAAGATATTGTTTTCTCTCCAGCTTTTAAGATCTGGTTTAATAGACCACATAATATTCTGATCTAATTGATAGACATTGTCGGAATCAACTTCTCTTGCATAAGAAAGCTGGCTATTACTGCCTTTACCAATATATGCACTCTTTGCTACATTTCCATCATTAAGAGTTACTGTAACAAGGGTAGATAGGGAATCTGAAACATTATATTTGTCATGAGAAGAAGCAGATTCAGCTATTGGTAAAGTTGAAGTTTTAACTGTAAGAAGTTTTTTCAAGAGGTTATCAATCTTGGAAATCTTGATATCGGCTTCAACAGGAGAAGTTAGCTTCCATTCATCATTAAGCTTAGATAAAACAAGCTTATCTTCCCCACTTTCAAGAGAGATTGAAGCTACTTTAAGAGAATCAACATCAAAGAATTTTACTACCTCTGCTTGAGTTTTTCCCATTTTAGAGAAGACATAAATACTAGCAACAATGACCAATATTATTATAGCTTTATAATTAATTTTGTACATATTTATCCTCTATCATTCTCTTTTTAATTCTATTTATACGGAATATAATTAATCCTAAGACAAGCAATAATGAAGAAGGAAGAAGTATGTTTAACCACTTGATTGTCTTCTTCTTAGCACTTGAAATATCCTCTTTTAAAGGTTTATAGGCTACTCCTCTAGAACGAAGTTTGATTAGTGATTCATTACCTGAAATATAATCTATACTATTAAGTATGAACTCAACCTTGTTACCTAAAGTTAGCTGTGCCATCTTGCGATTATTGTTTTGAATTCCGTTATCCATTAGGATTTCATTATCTGCTAAATAGATTATATTAGCTTGGGTAGACTCAACTAAGGCATCAGGATAATCTGCATTGTTAGCAAAGAAACTCTTGAATGAACCTTTATATAAACCAGCTACACAAGCTTTCTCACCAACCAAAAGGGTATCGACATCTTTGTTTAGATACTTATAAAAGCTCATGTCGTAGTTAGGACCGCCAACTCTTTCAGTCTTTGCTGAAGTAAAGATTAGAGGAGTAAATTCAATATTTTCTGCTATATTAGTTGTATCAATCTCAGAAGGTGCGAACATTTGTAAGATTTCTAGATCGCTTACTATATCGTTATCAGGATTGAATTCTGTAAGATACATTTGGAATGGGTATTGAGCTTGATAGCGGTAAAGCCTACCTCTATTCATAAAGCTAAAGACTCTTGTATCACAGTTAGCATCACCAATAACATTGTTCTTTACATTTACTCCATAGTTACTTAGCAGGTCAAAGAGATTAGTTGATATATCCTGAGCAGTAAGTCTTTGCTGGTCAGCTACAACTTTATCCTGGAAGAAGATTACAGATCCACCATTCATTATATACTGGTCAAGATTGTAGAGCTGGTCAGTAGATAACGAATCAGTAATTCCAGTAATAAAAATGCCTTTAATATGGTCTTTAACCGGTTCTGTAAAGTCTATTGCTTCAATTTCATTATTCTGTTGCAGGATAGCATTAAAAGTTTGGTAATTATCAAAGCTACGACCAAACATATCTCTTGATAGAGATTCAGGTTTAAATACGCCAATCTTTCTCTTTGCAGGAGCTTTGATGTCCATTATAGTAGAAGTGATTTCATACTCTAAACCTTGAGTAGAAACGATAAAAGGAACTGTCTCTGTTCTTCCTTGATATAAGAAAGCTAGTCCTAGAAAGACCTCTCGGGTAACAATCTTTTCATTCTCATTAACTTGAATACCTCTTGGCTCAACCATATTCTTCTTTGCTTCTGCTTTAGCATCTTCATCTGAATCAGGATTAATAAATTCAAACTTAAGTTTACCTTTGGAATATGCTTGATACTCGGTTAAAAGGTCTTCTGTATATCTTTTAACATCAGCAAGCTGAGGGGTCAAATCATCGGAGAAATAAGCTTTCACCACTACTCTGTCATCTAAATTAGCAACAGCTTGCATGGATGCATCAGAAAGGGAATACATCTTATCCTTGGAGAAGTCAAGTCTCTTGAAATTATCAACAGAAAGTAGATTTATAAATACAATAATGGCAATGATTACCAATAGGTTAATAGTTATTATCTTTTTCATATTATAGCTCCTCCCCTATCTTTTCTTCATTTCTAAAGCTGTTGATGAGAGTTTTAAGAATAAGAATATCATGGAAGCAAAATAGATAATATTTCTGCTATCGACTACTCCCTTTGAAATAGTAGAAAGATGATAATTCACACTCATATATTGGAAAATAACTCCTAATCCTGAAGGGATGAAGAAGAGAACAGCATCAATTATATAAAAGAAGAAACAGATAAAGAAACTGACAATAAATGCCACAATCTGATTCTTGGTTAAGCATGATGTGAATGTTCCTATAGCAGTGAAGACACCAGCAAGAAGGAACAAACCTAGATAACCAAGAGCCATAGCACCAATATCTACTTTAGTTCCTACATGCAAGATTGTTATTGGATAGATCATTGTAAAGAGCATTCCAATTGCTATCAAGCCTATAGCGGAGATATATTTGCCTAAGACTATTTGGTATGATTTAACCGGCATGGTTGTGAGCAGTTCAATAGTTCCGGTATTGTTTTCTTTGGAGACAAGCCCCATTGTTGTAGCAGGGATGAAGATTAAGAATATCATCGGAGCAATTCCAAAGAATCCTCTTAGGTCTGATTGATTACTTAAGAATAGAGGATTAGCAAAGAACCATCCAGAAATAACCAAGAAACCAATCAAAACCATGTAAGCTGAAAGAGATTTAAAGTAACCTGCAAACTCTTTCTTGGCAATAGTTAGAATGTAATTCATCTACTTACCTCCCTGAAGTGTTAGTGAACGGAAGACCTCTTCTAAAGAGATATAATCACGGTGGAATTCTAGTAAGTTCCAATCTTGAGACTTAATATAAGAGTAAAGTTCTGCTCTAATATCTTTCTTAGGATTATATTCAAAAATTGCTTCATTATATTCTTCATTTAGAGGGCTTACAGACCTAAGTTTAGCATCAGGAATGCTTGTCGAGATAGCAGATAGTTCTTCTTCACTAGCATTAACATGCACAACTATCTTTGAGTTCTTTGCATAGTTCTCTTGAAGCTCTTCTTGACTACCATCAGCCACAATCTTACCCTTATTTATAATAACAATTCTATTGCAGATTGCTTGTACTTCTTGCAAAATATGACTAGATAGGATAACAGTCTTCTCTTTACCTAACTCTTTGATAAGCTCTCTAATCTCTACAATTTGGTTAGGGTCAAGTCCTGAAGTAGGTTCATCAAGAATAAGTATCTTAGGGTCATGAATAATAGCTTGTGCTAAACCAACCCTTTGCTTGTATCCTTTAGATAAGGTGTGGATTGGCTTTGCGACTACATCAGTTAAACCACACTTCTTAATAGTTTTCTTAAATACCTTGCTGAAGTCATCTTTCTTAATGCCTCTCATACTAGCAACGTACTTCAAGTAATCATAAACTGTCATTTCTAAGTAGAGAGGATTAGTCTCAGGTAAATAACCTATTAATGCCCTAATCTTTTCTGAATCTTCTCTTACATTGAAATCCTCAACTTTAATATTTCCTGCAGAAGGATTCAAATAACAAGTCAACATTTTTAAGGTAGTTGATTTTCCAGCCCCGTTAGGACCTAAGAAACCAAGTATTTCGCCTTCGTTAATCTCAAAGTTAATTGAATCTACAGCACGAACATCGCCATAATCTTTCACTAGATTTTCCAGCCGAATCATTGATTCTACTCCTTATAAGTTTTATTTTATTATGTATATATTTTTAACGCTTTTAGCCCTTAATAGTTACAGATGCTTTTAAATTTTATAGCTGTGTCAAGGAAAATTATTGACAAGAGCTAGCAGCTAACGTATATGTTAGATAATAATCAAGATAAGGATAATAATGAAAAAGAAATATAATATGATAGATGAGAATCTCTTTGATAACAAGACTTTAGAAGTTCTTTATCAGCTCAGCAAACTTAAGAACCTTTACCGTCAAGGGTGGCTTAAAAGAAATGTTTCTGAAGAGATTGGAGAATCAGTTGCCGACCACTCTTTCTCTACTGCTATGACTGCTTGGATTCTTGCAAAACACCTTAATCTACAAGTAGATATTGAAAAGGTTCTCAAGATGAGTTTAGTTCATGAGATTGGAGAAATATACGCCGGAGATATAACCCCTGTTGATGGAATTTCTCTTGAGGACAAATACCAAAGAGAACTGGCTAGTGTTGAGAAAGTCTTCGCTGACTACCCTCAAGGGCAAGAGTTTATAGACTTATGGAAGGAGTTTGAAGATGCTAAATCGCCTGAAGCAAAGTTCCTTAAACAGATAGATAAGTTTGAGATGGGATTGCAAGCATCTATCTATAAGAAGCACGATATTGGGATAATGGATGAGTTTCTTGCTTCTGGACAAAAAGCTCAAAGTGACCAAGAATTAAAGAAGCTGTATCAAGAAATGATTGATAATATTTAGGAGTAATTATGAAAACACTAATCATCTATGGAACTAGGAATGGAAGTGTTCGAACTGTAGCAAATAAGCTTAAACAAGGACTTGAAGGTCAAATAGATATCATAGACTCAAAAGAAACTACAGTAAAGGATATTACAGGCTATAATAAGGTATTAATTGGTTCATCAATTTACTTTGGACAGATAAACAAGCATGTAAAAGAGTTTATCAATATGCATAAGCCTGAACTCTTGAACAAGAGATTGGGGGTCTTTATTCTTGCAGGTGAAAAGGATAAATCTAAAATGGAACGTCAGCTCAGAAACTCAATCACAAATGACATCTATGAAAAAGCAGACCTTATAAGCGTCATTGGTTCTGAGATTAAGTTAGAGAAGTATTCATGGTTAGTTAAGCTTATTCTTAAGTATGGTCAAGGTATTAAAGAGAACTATCAGGACTTAAAGGAAGATAAAATAAAGGAATTTGTGAAACTATTCAAATAAAATATAAATATAAAAGATGTCATAGGGGTGCAATTCTATAAATATTTACTAACAGCCTACTCAATCCCTAATGGCCTCCTGCATTAAATTGTCATTTTATGCAAGTGACGCAAGGGCACGAAGGTAGATTCGGAGAAGGTTTGGTTGCTACGGAATAGTTAGTAAAGAGGAGTATAGAGGAAATATGATTTATATTCCAATAAAAAGCCCACTAACTAAGTAATGGGCTTAGATACATAAATAAAGAATTATTTAATTTTTTTGCCTTTTTCTTCGAGTTTTTTATATCTATCTTTTTGTTTGTCAGTCCATTTTTCTTGATCTTCAATATCTTTGTGTTCTTCAATGAACTCGCCTAAATGTTTCATAAATTCAGTTTGTTTAACTTCATCTTTTGATTCAGAAGCTTTGATACCTTCGTCAATTAGGTTTTCATATTTGTCCAACATCTTGTCAACAGGGTCCTTGCTACAACCAAGTGTACTAAAAGCAAAAGTAGCTAATATTAACACAACCAATGATAATTGTAATATCTTTTTCATATTACCTCCAATAATTTATGTCAAAGATAGCACTAAATTTTTGTCTGTCAATAGTTTTATTAATATTTCTTAACAATTCAGCATTATTTAGCAAGTTCAATAATTTTCAGCACATGTTTTTCCCAAGAAAACTTGCTTACTTGCTCTAAGCCTTTATCAATCATTATCTTTTGAAGCTCCTTATCATTAAGAACTTTTTGGATACTTTCTGCGATTTCTTCAACTGAGTTTGGATTGAATGTTAAGATTGCATCTCCGCCAACTTCAGGTAAGGAGGACACGTTGGAGCATATAACAGGAGTTGAGCAGTGCATAGCTTCAAGCAGAGGTATACCGAAGCCCTCATAGAAAGAAGGGAAAGCATAAAGACTTGCGTTCTTATAAAGTGCCCCCAAATGATTGTCTGGAACAAATCCCAAGAATATTATATTCTCTTTATCTGGTGAATTCTTAGCATAATTCATCACTTCTTCAGCTCCATTCCATTCACTTCCACCAAAGACAAGTTGGTACTTTTCTTTCAGAGAAGGGGCTAATGTTTCGTAGGCTTTTATAAGGTTAAGGTGGTTCTTGCCAGGGTGTTCAATCCTTGATATATATAGTATAAAATCACCTTTGAGGTTATATTCATTGATAAGTTGTTCTTTAGAAACAAGGGCTTTAAGCTTAGCTGGAGAATAGCCATTATAGTTAACTTCAATTCTATCTTCAGGAAGCTTATAGTACCTTTGCATATCTAGTTTTGTGCTATTAGATATAGCCATAATTAACTGAGCTTTTTTAAGGAAGAAAGGAATCACTTTTTTAATATAGAACATTCTAAATGAATCATATTTGCCATCAATATGGAATTGAGATAAATCATGGAAGGTCACTATTGTTTTCTTAGGGTAAAAAGCAAAAAGTCTTCTATTTCCTGCTGGTAGAAAGACGAAGTCATACCTATGGAAAGGTAAGGTTAGGGGTAGTACAAATAAGTGGTAAGCCATACTTATGATAGCATTAGAGAACTTATCTGATACTTTAAGCAGATTAATATTCTCATTCTTTATAGGGAAGATATGGCTATCTTTCTCATAAATAAGCAAGTCTAGTTTGTGGTCTTTTGAGAGAAATTCAATTACGTTATTTGTATAATCTGCGATACCCGATTTGCCCTTATCATAAGCTAGAACAGAAACTAAAATTTTATATTGTCTCATTATCCCTTCTTTAAATTATTTGAAAAATCTATTAGACTCTAGCCTTCCAAACATAATACCTTTGCATATACCTAACTACTATAGAATAAGGAATCCACCAAAATTCTTTGCATTTAAGCAAGTAAATAATATCTCTAGCAGACTCTGATAAAGCAGAAATAAGAACAGCTCTGAGGTAAGAAGCTCTCTTTTCTTGATATATCTCTTTTTCAGCCTTCCCTTCGCCTGTATAGCGTTTTTTGATGCCTTTAAAGTTATAATTATGTGAGTGTTCAACTACAGCATCAGGAACATATTGGATTTTCTTGCCCATTTTCTTCATTCTCCATGACCATTCTATATCTTCTGAATATTGAATAGTTGGATTAAATGGATATTCCGTGATAATCTTCTTTGTTACAGCAGAAGACGCTAAGGAGAAGAAGTGTTTCCATGTTGAAGAAATCTTACCATCTCCAAATGCTCTTTCATAGTCTTTACGAACTAATGGTATTGCATCACTTCGTGGAATCTGATTAGCAAAGACTGAGACCACTTCCGGGTCTTCTTCAAATGGTTTAATTAACTTTTCTAGCCAATATTTATCTTGGGGAATACAGTCTGAATTGTTAAAAACAATAATCTCTCCAGAGACTTTTGAAATTGCCTCATTAAGAACTCTTCCTGGCACATAAGTACCTGGTTCAATTTGATAAATTATATCTGGATTATATTCTTGAGCTAGCTCATAAGAACCATCTGTAGAACCAGAATCAACTATCAGCAATTCAAAGTCTTGCATTGTTTGCTTTTCTAGCATTTTAAGAGCATATTTTATGTATGGCATCTCATTATAGACACGCATAATTATTGAAACTTTTGGCATGGTTTTACCTATTAATATCTAATACTACTTTAGTCTCATTCAACTCTTTAGCATATCTATTTCGATAAAACTCTTTTGACCATGATAGAACCATATATAATCCTCTACCGGAAACATCAAAAAGGTCTTTTTCAAACAGATATGGATTGTCTAGATTATACTTAACAGTGTCCGGAGCCCACTCAATTCCTTTATCCCACATTGTTAAAGTAAGCTTTTCTTCTTCTATTTTGAATTCGAAGACAATCCTAGCTTCTTCTTCGAAATTATATCCATGTTCAATAATATTATTAAGAAGTTCATCTATAATGATTTCAACTCGTGCTGCAAGAGTTGAGTTATTTGTCCATTCATGAACAAGCTTTTCACACTCTTGAGAAACCGCACTGACATCTTTCATCACAGCTTTAACCCAGAAGACCATTCTCTTCTCGATAGGTTTTTCTTTTTTTATTAAGTCTTCTTCTTGGCATTGTAACTGCATTGCAAAAAGAGTAAAATCATCATCACTCATTTTATAATCATTGTCCAATAAGTGTTGTTTGATTTTAAATGGAAGTGTAACTGTATTTATGTCTTCAATTTCTTTAGATAGGATATTAGTTAAACCATCAATCCCAAACTCTTTGCCTTGTGGATTTACAGATTCATTCAGTCCATCTGTATAAAGAAGAAGTATATTATCAGATGTTAAATTTACAACATCAATATCGTCTTCATTAAAAGAATAATTAGCTGTCCAGCCTATCGGAATTGTACCTTTCTCTTCGTGACTTGTAACCTTATGACTAGTTGTATTGTACTCAATTAAAGGTGGATGGCCTGCATTAATATATTCATAGGTTTTCTTCTTAGTATCAACTATACCTAAAATTAGTGTAAAATATGCATCGGTTGTCTTGAAAAGTTCTTTAGAAAGCATGGTATTGAGTTTTGACATCAACAAACATAGATTCATGTCATCTTTATGGTCTTCTACAAGTAGGTTGATTGTAGTTCTAACGGCTGACATAAACAATGCTGCCTGTACACCATGACCAGATATATCTCCTAAATAAACCAAGTATTGATTTTCATTAATTTTAATTGTATTAAATACATCTCCACCTACATGATTAGATGGTACATAGTCAGAGATAAATAACATTTCTTTATCTAATAAAATCCATTCAGGAAGTATCATTTTCATAATCAAAGAAGCAGTTATCATATCATCTTGAAGTGCTTTAAAGTAGATTTGCTTTTCTTTCTCTGCCGCCTTGATTCTAAGAATATTCTTAACTCTAGCTAATAATTCAACTGTTTGCCAAGGCTTTCTAATATAATCTAAAGCACCGGCATCAAATCCATGAGCTAAGGATTCATTATCTACATTGGAAGTAACTTGTATAACAGGAAGTTCAGGTTCCATTTCAACAAGTCTTTTACATGTCTCAAAACCATCTAATCCTGGCATTGTAACATCTAGAAGAACTAAATCATAGCTATTCTTGGAAACTAATTCTATCGCTTCATAACCATTGGTTCCGAATTCAACATCGTATCCATTTTTAGTCAGGGTAGAACCCAACATTTTTCTCATTATTTTTTCATCATCAACTACTAAAATTTTAGCTCTCTTTTCCAAGATAACTCCTTCGGTATCTAAATCGAACGGTTATTATTTAGTCAATTAACAAATCACCTGAATATTGTTTTTAACAACCATTCCTACTAACCAATTTATATATATTATTCCATAAACGCCAAATAGTATGGGAATAACATCTTTCTACTTTATCTTCAATATTTTACTAAATCATATTTAATGCTTTTAAAAGATACTTGTCAATAAAAAACTACATTCACTCAACAATCAGCTAGTTTTAACCATATTGTTGCTTTAGAAAGGAGTTTACTGAGGTGTAGAATTCAGACACCTCTTTAGTAGCTTTTTCACAGGCTAGATTAAGAGCATTACCTTCTGCTAGATAACATGCTAAAGATGATGCAAAGAAACACCCTGTACCATGTGAATAATCAAGCTTTTCCCTATCTTTAGAATAATATTTTACATCTGAATCAGTTACCAATACTTCTGTAATTGTAGGTAAAGCCATGTTAAAGTGTCCGCCTTTTATATAAACAGAACACCCATACTCGCTTAAAATTTCTTTACTTCTCTCTATCGCTTCAATCATAGATTCTGGCCTATTTTTGCCTAATAACTCAATCTCATTTCTATTTGGAGTTACAAGATCAACATAGTTGAGTAAATCCCTGTAAGAGTCTATATCTTCTGTTGAAAGAAATGAACAACCTTTACTAGGGGCAAAAACTGGGTCAAGTATAACTAATCTAGCTTTGTATTTCTTCAATAGTTCAGCTACAGCCTTGACAATCTCGATAGAACATAATGCTCCTATCTTAACTACATCAATATCAAAGGAATTAAAATTTTTCTCAATCTGTTCTATAACTTGTTGCACTGGTAAAGGATATATTTTGTCTAATCCTGTAAAATCTTGAACTGTTATTCCAGTTATAACACTTAATCCCCAAAAACCATGCCTATAAGCCACTTTTAAATCCTGTTGGACTCCTGCCCCTCCAGAGTTATCAGACCCTGCTATAGTCATAAAATACTTCATACATCACCTCTAATTTCTAACTGTCATATAAGCTCAATAATAAACTCTTTTAGTCAAGCCAAATGCTCCATTACCTAAGATAAATTATAATTAATGCACGCATAATTCCAAACTATAC
The DNA here is from genome assembly GCA_963678315.1 of Cloacimonadales bacterium (SeqCode). GTDB lineage: Bacteria > Cloacimonadota > Cloacimonadia > Cloacimonadales > JAFGVF01. The sequence goes on from OY782781.1 coordinate 683,789, forward strand.
TTTCTTATGAAAAAATCACTAGTTTTCTAGTAGACCTGAGATATAGTAAATTATTTTGGATAATATAAAATTTGTTATATAAAAAAAGCCAGGTTACCGGCGGCACACAATAAGCACCCCTTAATGCTGCTTCATTCCTGACCTGACATGGTTCGAGGGTTAAAGTTGCACCGGACCTGACTTGGCAAAGTTAATTTTCATTAGTTTCATGTCAAGAATTAATAAATATTTATCTGAAAGAACATTTATCGCTATTCGGAAATGCATTTATTTCAATTTTAATTATTTAGCCACGAATAACACCAATCTTCACAAATCCAGACCATAAACAATTAAAGCAATGCATCATCTGGGATAAAAAACATTTGATAAACAGTTTGCGTAAGCATGAAGTTCCTTCAACCTATCGGTGGATGCTTACACTCCATCACCATCTGGGTGCACAAGCTACAGTCTTCGCCTGTCACAGTCCTTGCTTGTATCTGAGACATTTTTCCATACGTCTCTACAAATTCACTTATAACTTCGTTCTAAGTGAAGCCAGCTCGGAGGCTGGCGATCCCAGTAACTCCTAACTTCTCACTCCTAACTACTAACCCCTAACTCCTCACTCCATCTGTCCAGTCCTAAATAATTTGACTGTTTTTCGTGTTATTCGTGCTTTTCGTGGTAAACTTCTCTGTTTGCAGATAAAGCTTAGCCTTTATGTCGCCCTTTCAGGGCTTTTTTTATTTTTTAACTATTACATGGAGGGCAAGCCTCCATGCTTAGTATATGCCACCCCTTCGGGGTTAGACGAACGTCCGTTCGTCTCTACAAATTCACTTATAACTTCGTTCTAAGTGAAGCCAGCTCGGAGGCTGGCGATCCCAGTAACTCCTAAATTCTCCACTCCTAACTCCTAACTTCTAACTTCTAACTCCTAACTTCTAACTCCTAACTCCATCTGTCCAGTCCTAAATAATTTGACTGTTTTTCGTGTTATTCGTGCTTTTCGTGGTAAACTTCTCTGTTTGCAGATAAAGCTTAGCCTTTATGTCGCCCTTTCAGGGCTTTTTTTATTTTTTAACTATTACATGGAGGGCAAGCCTCCATGCTTAGTATATGCCACCCCTTCGGGGTTAGACGAACGTCCGTTCGTCTCTACAAATTCACTTATAACTTCGTTCTAAGTGAAGCCAGCTCGGAGGCTGGCGATCCCAGTAACTCCTAAATTCTCCACTCCTAACTCCTCACTCCTAACTTCTGCCTTAAGGGTCTCCTTGAAAAATCGGCTTTTTTTCAAGGTGGCAAGTAAGGGAGCTCTAAAGGTCTACTTTTGAAATAAAAAAAAACCGATTAAAACTTCTTTGCAAAAGTGATAATCGGATATCTATGTGTTTGGTTGTTGTTAATGTTCTGGCGGTGGTGGAGGCATTTCTCCTTCACGGTGTCCCCTATTTCTTCTGCCAGGTCTTTCTTTTTTCATATTTTTAAGATGGAAGCCAAAGACTTCTTGTGCTTGTTGGTAGCTAATATTTTTTCTAAGACTAATCATTTCTTCATGAATATTCTTAGTGATTTTAGAATTAAAGGCTTGAATCTTTTCTACAGAAGTTTCAAGATAATCATAATCAGGATTCTCTTTGACTAGCTCTTGCATGAACTTAATCTTTTCTTTACGATTATCTTCATTAATAGTTTGTATTCTTTTTTTATATTTGTTGTGCACTTCTGGGTGAATCTTTTTCATCTTTTGGAAGTGCTGTAACATTTCCTTTTGCTCATTGTTGTGGAATCTTCTGTAGCGAAGAACCATAGTTGTAACCACTGCTATGTTAAAAGCTAGAGATACAATCAAAAGTATTGTTATTATTCTTTTACTCATAATATCACCCTCTATTCATCGTAATATACAGTTAAATAATCATCAAGACTAACAGAAGCCACAACTGTAGTTTGACTGCTTTCTTCTGTTGTTGTATTGCTATTAGTGAACAGTATGTTGGTTGAGAATATTCCCAAATATACACTAAGTGCTGTAGCAAGAGCGGGTAGAGCAAACTTTGAAAAGAAGCTTCTTTTCTCACTCTTAGAATATTCGATACTATTCAAAATTCTTTCAGATACGTAAGCAGGTGTTTCAAGCTCAATGGTATCATCCATAATGTTAAATAGCATTTTAGCTTCTTCATATTGTTTCTTAAAAGAACTATCCTTCTGCAATAATTCTTTGAGAAGCTTTTCGTCCTGCTTGCTAGCTTCACCATCAAGACAGCGGTTAATCAATCTATCGTATTTCATCATTCTCTCCTAAAAAGGTTGAGTTCTCACTATTCACGGTCTATATTTACTTATTTCTTTTCTCATCTTCTTTCTAGCTCTAACAAGCTGTGATTCTATTGCCTTCACTGAAAGTCCGGTTTCTTCAGAAATCTCTTTATAAGACAATTTCCTAAAGTTTTTCATTTCTATCAACATTGCCATCTTAACTGGAAGCTTGGCTATTGCCATGTGTATCAACTTCGAGTTCTCTTCTTTAATCTTCTCATCTGAAGACTTATCTTCTTCAGCAAGATTCTTAAAATCAAGGGGAGCTACTAAGGTAAACTTCTTTCTCTTCTTAAGGAAATCTAAAGACCTATTATGACAAGATCTATACAGATATGAAGAAACTTTCTCTTCATCTACCCTTTCCATTTTACTATGAAAAGATAAGAAAACACTTTGAAGAATATCTTCAGCATCTTCCCTATTGTGTACAAATTTATACACATAGCCATAAAGCTTAGGTCCATAATCCTTAACTATTTTTTCGAAATTACCTATATTCATTAAATCTCCCAAACTTATAGACGGGCTAACTTGAATAATCCTTCACTTTTTTATAAAAAAAAGCAAGATTATACAAAATCTTGCTCAATATATTACATATTTATCTCAAATATTTTAGTTAACTTGTCAATGATAGTTACTAATCGTCTTCTTCCATTTCAGGCTTAACAATAGTTTCATAGCAAGTTGGACAGATACTATGACTGAATTGAGTATCAGAATGTTCACTGATATACTGGTCAAGATCTTGCCAAGACTTATCATCTAGTCTAACTTTCTTACAGTAAGAGCAGATGGAAATCATCTTTTCAAGAGATCTAACTCGGCTTAAACTTTCTTCAAGCGCCTGACGTTGACTTTCAAGTTTAAGTGCTGATTGCACTCGGACCATCAATTCAATATGATTAAAAGGCTTGCTTATATAATCCATTGCCCCCAAATTAAAGCTCTTTTTGAGAGGTTTCATTTCGTCAGCAAGCGGTAGAGCAGTAATCACAATAACAGGAATATGTTTGAAAGCATTTCTCTTTTTGATATAATCAAGAACTTCATATCCGCTCATTTCAGGCATCATAATATCTAATAGAATAATATCAGGAAGCTCTGAATCAAGTCTATCAATCAGTTCTTGGCCACTTGAGAATAGTTGCAAGTTATCGTAATTATTCTGATTCAGAATAGCTTTAATGAGACGTAGATTTATCGGGTCATCATCAACCACATAAATCAGCATGTGTTCTAGCGATTTATTCATATTAATCATCCTTTTTTAATGATTCTGAATACTCAAACATTTCCTCAAGGGTATCGTATCTATCGAAAAGTTTTTTTGCTTCTTGGAGTTGAGTATCCATTGCTATTCGAATACGATAGCCTTCCTGACTACCAAATTTTTTCTCAATAATTTCACTTGTCAATGATAGTTTTACAAAATCCTTAGAATTCTCAACATCATTAGGGTTAGGATTAGCTAAATCTATTGTATTTGTGCTAACATTATCAATTTCAGGATTTTCTATAAGACTCTCAATAGTCTTTTCTCTAGCGAATTCATAGAAAGCAGAAACAACTTTATCATCAGCACGGAAGTCTAAATCTACATCATCAGAATGTTCTAACATATACTCAACAGCAAAATCAAAGAAATAGTTCTTTCTTCTTAGTTCTAGTTCAAACCTAGAAAGTGTGTCTGCCTCAATAACAATATCAGGATTGATACCGCCACCACCATAAACAACTCGTCCTTTTTGAGTGTGATAGATATGTTCATGGTTAGTTTTTTCTATATCTTCTTGCTCTTCTTTAGTAACTTTCTTACCTGTGAGAATCTTGTCATTAATGATTTTATGAATACATCTTCCAGAATTAATATAGTAATGAGAAGTAGTGATTTTAATGCCAGAACCATCAGTTAGTCTGAATAGTTGTTGAACTGAACCTTTACCGAAAGATGTCTTACCTAATACTAAACCTCTGTCATAATCTTGCATAGAACCTGAGAAGATTTCTGATGCACTTGCAGAAGCTTCGTTAATAAGCACAACAATAGGGTAGTCATTACGTTTAATATCTTTTTCTGTGAAATACTCATCATTAGCAAAATTAGCTCTTCCTTGAGTGTAAACAACCCTTTTATTAGGACCAATAAACTCATTTACAGTGTTGATTGCTTCATTAAGAAGTCCACCCGGATTGAATCTTAAATCAATTATTAATCCTTCCATGCCATCAGCTTCAAGCTTATCTAAAGCTGCAGATAACTCAGTAGAAGTATTGCTATTGAATTGAGACATTCGGATATAACCAACATTGTTATCAAGCTTAAAGCTATAAGGAACACTCTTTATCTTTATAACATCTCTAACGATTTTGAAATCAAGAGCTTCTTTAACACCAGGTCTGATTACAGTAATAACAACTTCACTACCAATGGCTCCACGCATCTTTTTGATAGATTCATCAGTAGTAATACCTGAAATATCTTCCCCATCGACCTTCCAAATCATGTCACCTGCCATGATACCCATTTTGTAAGCTGGAGTTCCTTCAATCGGACTAACAACAGTAATGAAATCACCTTTCTTATCTATCTGGATACCTAAGCCACCGAACTCACCTTTAGTTGAGCTTGAGAACTTAGCAAATTCATCTGGACTGAAGTAAGTAGTGTGGGGATCAAGCCCTTTAAGCATTCCATTTATAGCGTCAGTAATAAGCTGGTCATTATCTACTTCATCAACGTAAATCATGTTTAATCTACGTACAATATCAAGCATTTTTGCTACATTCTGAGATATTGAACTTCCACCACTTTGATTATTATTTATCTGTGCAACTAAGTCGCCTTTATCCATACTCAATAGGACATTAGCTTCATCTGCTCTATCTTTTGAATTAGCATTTGTGTATGCTAATAAACCTGTCATTATCCATAAAATAGAAAACGCTAAGACCACTGACTTGTTAAATTTACTTAACTTCATGTTAACCTTCCAACTTTTTATTAATTATTGTTTTAATCTCTGCAAATATATCTTCCACACTTTTTGTTCCATCAAGTATAATATATCTATTTTTAAACTCAGTAGCCAGTTTTAGAAACTCTTTTCTTACCTTTTTGTGGAAGGTGTCTGGTTCCTGTTCCATTCTATCCTTCCCTCTTCCTGCAATTCTATTCATACTTTCTTCGACAGTAATATCAAGCAAGAAGGTAATGTCTGGAGAAGTAGAGTAAGTAGCAAAATCAGTTAAAGTATCAATTACTTGCCTATTTAAGTCACGTGCTGCACCTTGATAAGCAAGGGTAGAATCATAATACCTATCGCAAATTACATGCTTACCGGAATTCAAGGCAGGAATAATCTTCTCACCAGTGTGTTGAGCTCTACTAGCCATATAAAGAAGCAATTCTGTTTCAGGGTTTAACTCTTTGTGAGAACTATCAAGCAGAATTTCTCTTATCTTCTCAGATATAAACGTTCCACCTGGCTCTCTGGTTACACAAAAAGATATATTATTTGCCTGAAAGTAGTCTGACAATAGTTTAGTTTGTGTTGATTTTCCGCAACCTTCTATTCCTTCGAATGTTATAAATAAACCTTTTTTCATTGTATTCCCATATTAATTTATCAATATCATTTAGATTATCGTATCTTTTTTGTACATTGCATCATTACGTTCCGGATAATCAATAACGTAGTGAGCACCTCTACTCTCTTTTCTTGCAAGGGCTGAGATGATTATTGCTCTAGCGATAATAGCTAGATTTCTAGTTTCAATAACCTCTTTTCTTACTGAATTATGCTGATAGAAATTGTTAATTTCCATATAAATATTATCTAATCTTTTTAGGGCATACTTCAATAATCGCCTTGACCTAATAATACCTACATAACCTTGCATAATTTGTCCAATAATTTCTTTATTATTAGAAATTATAACCCATTCATTCTCGTTAAACTCACCTAAGTCTTGCCATTTAGGAATCTCAGGAAAATCTACATCTTTTTTCATATCTTCGTTATGGGCAGCTCTATAGGCAATGACCAAGCTTTCTAAAAGAGAATTAGAAGCAAGTCGGTTAGCTCCGTGAAGTCCAGTACAAGCCACCTCTCCTGCTGCGTAAAGTCCTTTTATATCAGTTTGACCATTAATAGAAGTTAGCACTCCCCCACAGAAGTAATGAGCTGCAGGAGCGATAGGTATTGGCTGTGATGTAAAATCTACCCCTTGCTTTAAACATTTACGGTTTATATACGGGAAGTGGCTTTTTAGCTCTTCTGCTGGAATATGCCTTGCATCAAGATGTAAGAATTTATCACCTGACTTCTTGAGCTCTCTTTCAATGGCACGGGAGACTATATCTCTAGGTGCTAGACAACCCATTTCATGGTATTTCTCCATGAAGGTTTTGCCGTTTTGTAGTTTAAGAATAGCTCCTTCACCTCGCAAGGCTTCACTTACCAAGAAAGTCTTACCTATATGAGAATAGAAAGCTGTTGGATGGAATTGGATAAACTCCATATTAGCCAATCTTGCCCCAGCGAGTTTTGCCATAGCAATACCGTCACCAGTAGCAACTTTAGGGTTTGTGTTATGGTTATAAACTTGACCTGCCCCACCTGTAGCCAGCATAGTCTTCTTAGCTCTGAAAATCTCAATCTGATTATTTGAAGTATCCATCACATAAGCGCCCCAGCAGGTAATCTCTGCTATAAATTCTTCTAGTTGAGGAATATGATGTTGGGTTATTAAATCTACTGCAAGATGATTCTCATAGAGAGAGATATTTGGATTGTTTGTACAGTTCTCTATCAATGCTTCCATAATCAAGTGACCAGTAGAATCTTTAGCATAAGCTACTCTTGGTCTTGAGTGTCCACCTTCTCTGGTCAGTGATAAATTCTCTATACTTTTATGCATGATTGAGTCGTTTACGGTAAATTCTGTACCAATATCAATTAAGTATTGGATTAGAGCCGGACCATCCTCAACAATCTGAGATATGACTTTCTTTTTACCTAATTCTGCGCCAGCTTTATATGTGTCACGTATATGTTCATCAAAGGTATCTTGCTTGTTTAAAACTGCTGCAATCCCCCCTTGGGCAAAGTCTGTATTACAATCTCTTAACTTCTTTTTTGTAACTACAGCTACTTTACCTAGTTTAGCTGCTTCTAAAGCGAACACTAAACCTGCAATACCACTACCAATCACTAAATAATCATAATTTTTCATTTCAGCCTTCTTCAACAAATTACAACATATTGGTATCGAGTTTCATTACGATAGCATCTTCTTTGGGTTTCATGTAATAGTCTTTTCTTCTTCCTATCTCCTCAAAGTGAAACTTCTCATACAGTCTCTGAGCAGGAATATTAGAAGCTCTAACCTCAAGGTAGATATAAGAACATTCTAATTCTATAGCTTTATTAACCAAGTTCATCATTAAAAGACTTCCTAAACCCTGTTCTTGAAAATCTGCTTTTACACCTATATTAAGAATAGTATATTCATCGAAAATTGCCCAGCCCATGTAGAAGGCTATCACTTCTCCCCTATATTCTAAAACATAATTGTTTCGGCAGTTTAAAGTCTTTCCCTTTACAGTCTTTGTGAAATTATCCTTCTGATTGAAATCATCTTGAAACATTTCTAAAGTCCATGGATGTGGGAAAATATCTTCTTCTAGAGCATGAATTTGCTCAATATCTGATTCAATAAATTCTCTTATGACAATATCATCTTGCTTTATTTTCATAAAACTCGTACCTATTTATATATTTTGTAACAAATAATATAGATTTAAGTATCTGTCAATAATAAGTCAGACTTTCTTCAGTTATAGTTTGAGTAAAAGACTAAAGATTGCTTCCTATTTTTAAATATATATTACTACACAAACATCAAACACTTGATTATTTTTATGCTATTCCTACTTATTCTCTATGTTTTTTTTCACTGCTAAAGGCTCATTATAAAAGACTTTTCAATATAAAGATAAATAAATCACGAAAAATAACTTGCCTTAAATCCATTTCATACTAAATTAGTATATAATAAATAAGTTGTAAGGATTAAGTATGCAGTTAACTACTAAAACTGAATATTCTATTAGAGCATTAGTTCTTCTTAATGAAGATAAAAACTCATTGATTTCAATTAATGAGATTTGTAAGAGACAGAACTTGCCAAATAAGTATGTCGAGCAGTTGTTTAGAATGTTAAAGAAAGAGAACATAATTGGAAGTATAGCTGGTTCAAAAGGTGGATATTACCTAAAGATACCAACCCTGTGCATCTCCTTAGGGAGAATCATGGAGATTGTTGAAAACCACCCTTATGAGACAAGTTGTGAACGTAACAACATGGAGTTCGAATACTGTCCGCAAAAGAATTGCCAATATAAACTACTATGGCATGAAATTTATGGAAACATACGAGATTACTTAGCAACTATTACACTCGAAGATATAAAAAAAAGAATAGAAAGAGGTAGCAGTGATGGAATCAAAGAGAATCTATCTTGATAATTGTGTTACTACAAAACCAGATCCACGCATATTTGATGTTATGAAAGAGACTTGGGAGAACCAGTATTGGTACCCAGCAAACTTTTTCTTATTAGGTGAAGCGGTAAGAAGCAAACTAAACGAATATCAGTCAAGTTTAGCTAAAACTATCAATTCCCAAGCAGATGAAATCCATTTCACAAGAGGTGGTACATCGGCAAACAACATCGCTATTAAAGGCTTACTTAGTGCGAATGCAGGAAAAGGCACACATGTTATCTGTTCTTTAGTAGATTATCCTGATATTTTAACTAATATTTCCTTCTTCGAGAATAGTGGCTTTGAAGTTACTTATCTTGAGCCAGATGAATATGGTATTGTTTCAGCCCAAAAAGTAAAAGATGCAATCAGACCAGATACAATCATGCTTGCTACAACTTGGGTTAATCATGTAATCGGAACTATTCAACCAGTTGAAGACTATGGTAAGGTTTTAGCTGAAGCAGACCACAAAATATTCCTTCATGTTGATGCAGGACAAGCCTACGGCAAGTTCCCAATTGATGTTGAAAAAACTGGCATAGACACCATGTCTGTTTCTGCCCATAAGATTCATGGACCTCAAGGCATAGGTTTTCTCTATAAAAAAAGTAAAACTCCTCTTGGACAGGTTGTTCATGGTGTAAATAGAATCGATAATCTTGAAACTGGTGGTATTAATACAGGCTTGGTAGCAGGCTTTGTTAAGGCAGCTGAAATTACCTTTGAAGACCTTCCAGCTATGGAGAAACAACTTAGAGATACAACTAAATATCTTTATAAGAAAATTATGGAAAATATCTCAGAAGTTGAGCTTAATGGAACAAGCTTAGATGAACGTGTTGCTCATAATTTGAATGTTTCTATTGATTATATAGAAGGTGAGGCTATGGCTATGATGTTAGATATGAGTGGAATTACTGTTGCCACAGGTTCAGCTTGTGCTTCTCAAGGATTAAAACCTAGCTACGTCTTGATGGCAATTGGTAAGAATCACATGCAGTCTCATGGCTCACTTAAATTCACAATAAGCAAATACACTACAAAAGAAGATATAGATTATACAGTTGAAAAACTAGTAGGCGTTGTAGAGGAACTTCGCAAAAGAAGTCCATTTTATAATAAAAATAACTAGGTAATATAAAAGAGGATATTATGCAATATTCAGAAAAAGTTTTAGACCACTTTATGAATCCAAGAAATGTTGGTACAATAGAAAACCCAAGTGCTACTGCAACTGAAGGTTCTCCTGCTTGCGGAGACCAAGTAACAGTATATTTGCAAATTAATGACGAAACTAAAGTAATTGAAGATGTTAAGTTCAAATCTTATGGCTGTGCTTCAAATATTGCAACTGCTTCAATGATAACTGAAATGGCAAAAGGTAAAACCTTAGAAGAAGCTGAAAAGATCTCTTGGAGAGATGCTATGGAAGAACTTGACGGTCTTCCTCCTACAAAAGCTCACTGTTCTGTCTTAGCTGCTGATACACTTCATAATGCTATTATTAATTATGAAATTGCTCACGGCTTACGAGAAGTAGCAGACTTCTCTAAAGAGACCATAGTTAAAGAACTAAAACATGTAATTTACCCTCAAGTAGGTGAAGATATTGTCACCCTTAAAATGGTAAAGTATGTTGGTTTTGAAGATGGTGTCGCTATTATCGATTTAGAAATTCCTTCTTTCGATAAATACCGTGATAATGTCAAAGAAGAAATTGAAGAACACCTAGAAAAATATACTCAAATTAAAGAGATTAAAATTACAATGTAAACACTAGTAAATCTAGCGAATAATATATGGGACACTTGCACAAGTGTCCCTTTTTTTTATTCAAATTAAGGGCTCCCTTACTTGCCTCCTTGAAAAAAAGCCGATTTTTCAATGAGACCCTTAAGGCTGAAGTGAGGATTAGGAGTTAGGAGTTACTGGGAACGCTTTGCCTCTTTTAGGGGTGCATTCATCCTTGAATGCGCATCTTTAAACATGCTTGCATGGTTGAAGAGAAATACCTTACATCATTCATTTTTTGAATGATGATGTTTCGCAAGCAGGGACTGTGACAGGCGAAGACTGATTCGAGCTGGCTGATACTGGGATCGCTATCGGCCCTTAAGTCAGGCGAAGACTGATCCGTGCCGGCTCTTGTATTTAAATATATGCTAAACATATATTTAAATCTCTTATATAACCTACTTTCGTAGGTTTGGCCATCAGGGACGATGGCGTTCCGACTTTGCAGGATAAACCAGAGAAGTAAATTTTTGTGTAAACTGGGAATGCTGTAGAGACGTTTGGAAAAACGTCTCAATTGCAAGCAAGGACCGTGACAGGCGAAGACTGATTCGAGCTGGCTGATACTGGGATCGCTATCGGCCCTTAAGTCAGGCGAAGACTGATTCGTGCCGGCTTTTGTATTTAAATATATGCTAAACATATATTTTGTTAATAGAATTATAAAGTGGTACAGTAATGGAAGTATAAAATGGTACACTCCTCAAAATACAAATTTTGAGGATAACCATGATAGAGGAAAGCATGTATCACAAGATAAAATCGTGTCAGAATTTAAACTTAAGTGTAAGAGAAACAGCTAGGCAATTAGCTATATCACCAACGACAGTGCAGAAGTTCAGAAAGATGTCGTTAAAAGATTATACAGAATATAAGAGCAATATCTTTAGACGAAACAGTATTTTAGAGTCTTATAAAGAGTTGTTAAGCCTTTGGATTAAGGAATATCCACGAATACGCACAACCAAACTTCATCGTAAATTCCAAAAGAAATACCCCGATATAGTTATATCAGAGCGAGCATTTTCGAATTACATAAATAAACTCAAAGAAGCAATAAAGCCTCGTTGTAGACGTTATTTTACCCCTGTAACGTATGAACCAGGAGTACAGATACAAGTAGATCCGGGAGAACAAAAAGTATTACTCACAACAGGTGAAAAGATAAAAGTTTATTTTGTAGCCTTTAAAATCTCATACTCAAGAATGGTGTATGCTCATTTCCAATTAAGACCATATAATACTAATGATTTTATACAAGCTCATGAAGCCTGTTTTAATTATTTTAGATGCTTACCAAAGCAATTAGTTTATGACCAAACAAAGTTAGTTGTAATAAGAGAAAAATATAGGGAAGTATGGTTAAATAAACTATTTGAACAGTTCCTAAACAAACACAATTTAAACTATTATATATGCGAAGGTTATGACCCTCAAACTAAAGGACTTGTGGAACGCCATGTAAGAGAAGTAAAAGAAGATTTTCTTTATGGAGATAAGTTTTCAGGGTTAAGTGAGATAGAAATGCGTTCAAAAGATTGGTTTGAAATGGTAAATAATAGAGAGCATAGCACAACTTTAGAAATTCCGACAGAAGTATTTAAAGCTGAAAAGGATTTAATGAGAACTTATATACCAAACAATAGAGTATTGAGAAAAGTAGATAAACAAGGAATAATATCTTGGAAAGGTAATAAATATTCAGTTCCTTATATTTATCAAAAAAAAGAAGTTTTAGTAGAAGAATTAAATAGCAAACTTTTGATAATAGATAGCTTAACACTAGCACAAGTAGCTAGTCATTCTGTAAAATATGGAAAGTCAAAGCCGACTATAAATCAAGCACATTATATTGATTATTCAGAAAAATTAGAAACTCTAAAGGATGACGTTTTAGAACTTCTGAAAGGATATCAAAATTATGACGTTTTTGTGACCAGGATTTTAAAAGAAAACACAAGTCACCCACGAGAACAATTAAGAGCAATAAGACGGCTATATAATGAATATAACCGTCTTGACTGGAATTTTGTAATTAATCAATCTTTAGCATTTTCACAACTACGCGCAAGCAAAGTTGAAAATGTTCTTGAAGCTCTCACAAAGCAATTAAAGATAAATGATTATATACAAAACAACCAAAGTAATAATAACACAAGTAGTTCAAAACTAGCAAGAGATTTATCAGATTATGATAGGATGGTAAAAAAATGATGGAACAATTAAAGAAAGATTTATTCAGGATAAGGTGTCGACATATACTCAATAACATTGAATCATATTTACAGCATGGAAGAGAGAAAGAACTCTCTAATCAGCAGTTTTTATCGTATATTATCAGAAATGAAGTTAATAGCAGAAATCAAACAGCTATTAAGCTAAAAATAAAAAGGTCAAATTTCCCTTCAGTAAAGACATTTGAAGAGTTTGATTATAAATATCAACACAGTGTAACTAAAAGGATGGTCAATGAGTGGTTGGATTTTGATTGGATAGATAACAGAGAAAATAAGATATTTATGGGACCTCCTGGAGTTGGTAAAACGCATATAGCATTAGCTTTGGGATATGAAGCAATACAAAAGGGATATAATGTAAAATTTTACACATTTAATGATTTACTAGATGATATGTTAATAGCATCCAATGAGAAAAGCCTGAAAGAGTTTATTAAGAAACTATGTAAAAATGAATTAATAATTATTGATGAAATCGGCTATTTACCAATAAAGGAAATATCTTCAAGTATGTTCTTTAAACTAGTTAGCGAACTATATGAATTTAGATCTATTGTTATAACATCAAACAAACTATTTCAAGAGTGGGGATCTGCTTTTGGAGATAATGTTATTACTTCAGCAATATTAGATAGACTTCTACACCATGCACAGCTAATCACGATGGATGGTGATAGCTATAGAATGAAAGGTAAAATTTAACTTATTTTTTTAACCAAAGTGTAACAGTTTATACTTCCAAAAGTGTAACATTTTAAACTTCTCTTGACAATATATTTAAATCTTTTATATAACCTACTTTCGTAGGTTTGGCCATCAGGGACGATGGCGTTCCGACTTTGCAGGATAAACCAGAGAAGTAAATTTTTGTGTAAACTGGGAATGCTGTAGAGACGTTTGGAAAAAGGTCTCAATTGCAAGCAGGGACCGTGACAGGCGAAGACTGATCCGTGCCGGCTGATACTGGGATCGCTGGCCTCCGTGCCGGCTCTTGTATTTAAATCTCTTATATAACCTACTTTCGTAGGTTTGGCCATCAGGGACGATGGCGTTCCGACTTTGCAGGATAAACCAGAGAAGTAAATTTTTGTGTAAACTGGGAATGCTGTAGAGACGTTTGGAAAAAGGTCTCAATTGCAAGCAGGGACCGTGACAGGCGAAGACTGTTGCTTGCACCCCAAAACCACTTCCCAAGCAAGGACTGTGACAAGCAAAGACTGATGCTTGGCAACCCTATAATATCAATTGATTATCTTGACAAATATAATTTTACACTTGATTCTTGTTTTAACTGACTTTCAATGGAAGTTTAGGATTACTTAAGGAGAGTAAATATGAAAAAAAAATTCTTATTATTTCTAGTTGCACTTGTTTTAGCACTGGTTTTGGTTTCTTGTTCAGACGATGATGATTCTTCATCATCTACAACAGGTCTTGATTTCACTAATGATAACTGGGTAGATGACATTGACTATTATATTATCTACGATTATCAAGCTGGTGAAATTGTTGTTCAAACAGATAAAGATGTAGAAACTAGCGGAATGAATGTTAATGGGCATCAGATTTTCTTAAACGAATGGGAATATGACGAAGATGAAGATTTTGCATGGTTCCCGTGGTATACTACAGCAGCTCAATTAACAGAATATGAAGACCTTTCTTTTACAGAAGGTGCAGAACTTGAATTTACCCTTTCTATTAATGGCAACGAAAATAGTGCTACTGTTAAAGTTCCTACAATGCCACAAGTAACTTTTCCTGCAATAGATCTTACAAGTGATTATGTTCTTGAATGGACTTCTAATGATGATCCTGAAGTACAAGTTGTTGACTTTGAACTAGATTTGTTTGATGAACTGGGTGATTATGATTTTGAATATGTTGAAGTATTAGAACAATTAAGTGGTTCAGTAAGAGACTTTACAATATCTTCAGATAATTACTCTGATTATTCAGATTGGACAGTAGAAGATTACTATATCAGCGTTGATTCTGCCAACTACTCAAAGAGTGGAAAGTTTATGGTTGTAGTAGTTAACTCTGATGTAAACTCAACTTATGATTGGGATAAATGTGAAAGAAGAAGTAAATATCAATCAATCTTAAAGCAAATATCAAGTAAATAAACTAATAAAATATATAACTTAGAGTAGTGAATTTTCACTACTCCTTTTTTTTGTGCAAAAAACAAGCAAATAATTTTGATTATGGAGTGTAAGCATCCACCGCTAGGTTGAAGTGTAAGGAACTTCATGCTTACGCAAACTGTAGAGACGTTCGGAAGAACGTCTCAATCGCAAGCTAGAAGCTTACAACCCTTTCTTCTGGGGTGCATTCATCCTTGAATGCGCATCTTTAAACATGCTCGCATGGTTAAAGAGAAGATACTTTAACATCATTCTTAATGAATGATGTTTCGCAAGCAGGGACCGTGACAGGCGAAGACTGTTGCTTGCAACCCAAAAACCACTTCGCAAGCAGGGTTGCTTGCAACCCAAACTGTTGCTTGTAACCCAAAAAGAATTCCATAAAAAAATAAAAAAAGTGAAGGAAAAAGAGAGGGGAGAAGTCTTAACCAATAGAAAACCAAAAGGAGTTGTAAAATGAAAAGGTTTATTACAATATTACTCATGTTAACAGCAGTGTTTATGTTAGTTTCACAAGATATAAGAGATAATAATATGAAACCAAATAATGATACACAAAGACCTGAGATGGGGAAGAGGGAACAAGAATTTGAGGGTGATATTAATGAGAAAATAGACAATATAATGGCTACGTATGTAAGGGAATTGAAATTAACCGGAGAGCAATATGAAGTAATAAGAGCTATTGTTGTAGAAAAGATGGAATATTTCAAAGATAATAAGCCAGAAGAAAATGAATCTAGAACAGATTTTCGTAAAAAAATGGATCAACTAAAAAAGGCTAATGAGAAATTCAATCAAAGAATCTGTGATGAGCTAAGCTCAGACCAACAAAAGAAATTTAAAGAACTCCAAGCTGAAAACGATGATAAGAGAAAAGCTAGAGGACCAAGAAGAAAATAACGAATCCCATAAATCCAAACTAAAAGGGTTGAGTTAACCTATATTCAAGTAATCTAATTACTAAATCAAACTCAGCCCTTTTTACTATTTTGTATAACGAGGTAACATGAAAAAATTTATTATTACACTTTTAGTTATTGCTTCAGTCGCAACAGGACTCTACTTCTACTTTACAAAAGAAAATACAGAAGAAGAAAGCAAATATGATTTTACACAAGTTGAATATGGCAATATTGAGAATTATGTTTCTTCTACAGGGACCTTAGAAACTGTTGGTTCTGTTGAAGTTGGTACTCAATTGTCAGGGAAGATTGAACACATCTATGTTGATTACAATGAAGAAGTTAAAGAAAATCAAATCCTAGCTCTTCTAGACACTTTACAACTACATTTAGAAGTTCAATCAGCACAGGCAGATGTAGAACAAAAAAGAGCACAACTTAGTTTGAGCAAGTTTCAATATGAAAACGATAAAAAGCTATATCAGCAGAGTTTTATCTCAGAATTAGCTTTAAATTCTAGTGAATCGGATTATCTTTCAAAGAAAGCTCTTCTATCATCATCTCTAATAAAACTTGAAAAGGCTAAAATTAACCTATACAATTATGCCTACATAAGATCTCCCATTAATGGTCAGATTATAGATAAAGCTGTTGAAGAAGGACAAACTGTTTCAGCTAGTATGTCAGCTCCAACTCTCTTTGTCATAGCTGAAGATATATCTCAAATGGAAATCTATGCTTCAATAGATGAGACAGATATTGGGAATATTCAGGAAGGACAGAAGGCAAGCTTTACAGTCGAGACTTATCCAGAAGATGAATTTGAGGCTGTTGTAAGTGAGATTAGGCTACAGCCTGAAACAATTTCTAACGTTGTAAATTACACTGTTGTTTTACAGGTAGAAAGTACTGAAGATAAGCTTCTACCAGGAATGACAGCCACCATAGAGATACTCATTAATGAGAAAAGTGATGTTTTAAAAGTAGATAATTCTGCTCTTTCAGTTAGCTTAGACCAGCAATCAATGATGGAAATAATGCAAAGAAAACGAGCAGAAAGAGAAGCTAGTGCAGATTCTACTAAGGGTGCAAGAAAAGGTCAGGGAATGGGGAGAATGGGCGGTCAACAAAAAAGAGAAATGCCTCAAGATATGAAGCTTGTTTACTATTTAAATGATGGACAATTAGACTTTATGCCTGTTAAAATAGGTGCTACAGATGGTTATCAAACCGAAATAAGTGGCAGAGATATAAGTGAAGGAATGGAATTAATTTCTAAAGTCAACACAAGCTCAAGCACAAGTTCTAAGAAGTCTACAAGTAATTCTTCAAGAAGAATGGGACCTCCAGGGTTATTCTAATGGAAAATGTAATCGAAATGAATGGAATTAGAAAGGATTACCACATGGGTGAAATTGTGGTTTCTGCCTTGAAAGGAGTTTCTCTTTCCATTAAGAAAGGTGAATTTGTAGCAATCATGGGTGCTTCAGGTTCAGGTAAATCTACATTAATGAATATCTTAGGTTGCTTGGATGAGAAAAGCCAGGGAGAATACCTTCTGGATAATCTTGATATTGGCACGCTTACCAAAGATGATTACGCCAAGATTAGAAATGAAAAGATTGGATTTATTTTTCAAGGATTTAATCTGCTTTCAAGAACTTCTGCATTAGAAAACGTAGAGCTTCCTCTTCTATATAGTAGTACTAGTAAGAAGATTAACTCTAAGGCTAGAGCAAAAGAATGTTTAGAGATGGTTGGACTCGGAGATAGAATTGACCATGTTCCTAATCAGCTTTCGGGTGGACAACAACAAAGAGTTGCGATTGCTAGATCACTAGTTAATAAACCAGCAATTATTTTAGCAGATGAACCTACAGGTAATTTGGATTCTAAAACATCAATAGAAATAATGGCACTGTTTCAAGAGTTAAATTCACAGGGTATTACTATTGTTTTAGTTACTCATGAAGCAGATATAGCAGAATATATCAATCGTAAAATAATTCTTAAAGATGGCAGGAAAATACTAGATAAGGTGAATGAAAAGCCTAAAAATGCTAGAGATGACCTTGCTAACTGGAAAGAAGTTGATGATGTAAGAGAGGATTAAATGAAGAGTTTTAAAATATTAAAAATAGCCTTACAGAGTATTCTCAAGAATAGAATGCGTTCTCTACTTACCTCATTAGGGATTATTATAGGTGTTTGTTCTGTAATTGTGATGGTGGCTATCGGGGAGGGTTCTCAGGCAAATATAGAACAGAATATAGCTTCCATGGGAACAAATCTTATTATGGTTAGACGTCCTAGCTCAAGAGATAAAAATGTTAATATGGGGGCTGCCTCAAGGAATACATTGACAACAGATGATATCGAATATTTGAAAGAGAATGCTAGTGATAATATTATTGGTGTATCAGGACAATTGAGAGTTGGTAATGCACAAATAATATATGGCACTAATAACTGGCGAACTACTGTTGAAGGTGTTGGTGAAGATTATCCAATTATCAAAAGCTGGAAAGTAGAAAATGGTAACATTTTTACCCAGAAAGAGAATAAGCTAAACAAGAAAGTTGCAGTGATTGGTTCTACTATCGCTGAAGAGTTGTTTGATTCCGAAGACCCTGTAGGAAAATCAATTAGAATTAATAAACTTCCATTCAAAATTGTTGGAGTTCTTGAATCAAAAGGACAAAATAGTAGGGGAGATGACCAAGACGATGTAGTGCTAATTCCTACTAATACAGCTTTAAAAAAGATGTCCGGAAGTCAATATATAGGAATGATTTATATCAGTGCTAAGAGTCTTGATGTAATAGACCAAACTCAAGAAGAAGTTACTGAATTATTAAGAGCTTCTCATAAACTAAAATATGATGAAGATGATGATTTTAGTATATTTAATCAATCAGAAATAACCGAAATGGCATCTTCAACATCTCAGACCTTAACCCTTCTCTTAGGAGCAATTGCAGGAGTTTCTTTGATTGTGGGAGGAATAGGAATCATGAACATTATGCTAGTTTCTGTAACTGAAAGAACCAGAGAAATTGGTATAAGACTTTCAATAGGTGCTAGGTCTAGAGACGTATTAACCCAATTTTTAACAGAAGCACTGGTGCTGAGTTTGTCGGGAGGCATTATTGGAATTGTATTTGCTCTTGCTATATGTTTAGCCTTGAGTAATTTTACTTCACTCACTACAGTAATTAACACAACAATAATTCTAATAGCTTTTTCATTCTCTGGATTAGTAGGGATATTCTTTGGCTATTATCCAGCTAAAAAGGCAGCTAGAATGAATCCAATAGATGCTTTAAGATATGAGTAATAAAGTGGGAGATATTCTGTGTAGGGCTTTATTTATTGACGTAAAATTAGCAATTTAGAAGATTGAACAATTAATGGTGGGTGATACTGGAGTTGAACCAGTGACCTCTACGATGTCAACGTAGCACTCTAACCAACTGAGCTAATCACCCATTTAAGAAATAGCTTTGATTTGCGTGATTTATTGTCAAGAAAAAATAAAGAGGAGAATTTATGGAACTTTATATGAGTTTTGTAAAGAATAATGTTATTCTATCTGCCATTATTCACTTTGCTATATTAGGAACCTTTGGGGAAATAATATCTAAGTGGATGATTAATAAGAATTTTAAGTACCCATTCAACCTGAAAGATACACTTGCTAAAATGGTTATTTGGGCAATATTAGGTGTATGTATTAAATACGCTTTTAAAGGTTTTGCTCATGGCTTTGTTCCGGCATTAATGGAAGAAGGCTTCTTACCACATGCAGGTAAAGATAGCTTCTTGCTAGCTTTCTATATTTCTGCATTCATGAACTTACAGTTCGGTCCTTTCCTTGTATTAGTTCATAGACTATTAGATAATATTGCTGCTGGAAAATCAAATTGGAAAAATATTCATAAAGGCTTATACTGCTTGCTATGGTTCTGGATCCCTGCACATACAATAACCTTCTTGTTACCTGGTGAATTACGTATCTTGATGGCTGCTTTATGGTCATTAGTACTCGGTTTATTATTAGGTTACTTTAATAGAAAATAATTAAATTTAGTTTAGAAAATTAAAAAGCTCACAAGATTAATTGTGAGCTTTTGTTATATATGTGTAAACTTCTATTGATTAAGCCTTTCTTTCAATATATAAGAAAAGTCAGAGTACTTAAAGCCCTTTCTCATTAGATAAGCACAACACTTATCATAGACTTTCTTTGAATCCTGATTGCTATAACGTCTTACAAGCTTATCAACATTATCTTCCAATATACGAAGCTTATCATCTTGTGAATATTGCTTATCTAACTCAGACTCAATAAGATTAATATCAACCCCTTTTAGTTTAAGCTTATAGCGAATATCATTCTTACTCTTTCCTAATTCTATCATTGACCTAACATATAATTCTGTTAATCTAGCATCAGAAATAAACTTCTTATCTAGACAAAAATCTATAACTTTGCTGATAATAGAATAATGGAAATTGAGCTTTTTTAAGTATTGCTTAGACTCATATTCAGAGTGTTCTTGCTTAGCTAAATAGTTAAATAGTCTTTCTCGAGCATACCTATAGAGATAGTCTTTAAGCTCAACTTCTTGGTAATCTTCAAGCTCCTCTAAATATAGATATAAAGAGAGGAGTTTTACAGGTAAAACTCCCCAAAGTTGTTGGTCTATATAGACTTCTCTAAGATATTTTACCCCTAATCTATTCCTCAGTTCCAGCTTCTTCTTCTTCATTGTTATCTTCAAAACTATCTGGTGAGATTATATGTAAAACTTTATCTTTGATTTCTGCTTGTAGATCCTCATTCTCTGTTAAGAATGCTTTTGTCTTCTCAGAACCCTGACCTAATCTAATATCTCCATAAGAGAACCATGAGCCTGCTTTAGTTACAATATCATGATTAACAGCTAAGTCAAGCAAGATGTCTAACTTAGAGATACCTAGACCAAAGATTATTGGGAATTCTACTTTCTTAAATGGTGGAGCGAACTTATTCTTAACTATCTTTACACGAGTCTTAGCACCAGAGATTTCAGCCTCAGCTCCAGTAGTCTTAATAGAACCTGCAGATCTAACTTCTAAGCGAAGAGATGAATAGAACTTAAGCGCTACACCACCAGTAGTCGTTTCAGGATTAACATAAGGTGGAGCCCCTATCTTCATTCTTGTTTGATTAATGAATATTACAGCAGTATTTGACTTAGATACAATAGAAGTAAGCTTTCTGAGAGCTTGAGACATTAATCTAGCTTGTAAGCCAACATGACTATCACCCATGCTACCTTCTATCTCTTGACGAGGCACTAGGGCTGCTACTGAGTCAATAACGATAAGATCTAAAGCATTAGATCTACATAAGTGTTCAACAATCTCAAGAGCTTGCTCACCGCCATCAGGCTGAGAGATAAGTAGTTTATCTGTATCTACACCTAATTTCTTAGCATAGATAGGATCTAAAGCATGTTCTGCATCAATAAAAGCAACTTCACCACCCTGCTTTTGAGCTTCTGAAACAATATGCAAAGACAAGGTTGTCTTACCCGAAGCTTCAGCCCCATAAATCTCAGTAATCCTTCCCTTAGGAATACCACCTATGCCTAAAGCGACATCTAAGTTTAATGCTCCTGTTGGAATTACATCTACATCTAGTTTAGGTCTATCACCTAAACGCATTATTGCACCTACACCATATTTCTTCTCAAGTTGTTTCAACGCTGTTTTTAAGGCAGTATCTTTTGCATTATCAGCCATAATATTTCCTCTATTAGCTTATATATTATATTGTTTAAGTTCTCTGTATTTTACTCCATGCTTACCAAAAGTACTTTCATAGAGTATTACTTCATCGACAGTTATATTGAGAATTTCAGTCTCACAATTCATTATTGTGTTGATATGTGGTTTCATTAACGGGACCTTAACCCGTCCTAAAGTTATATGAGCTTTAAATTCCCTCTTTTCAAGCTCAATCCCTAGCTCTTTAAGCTTGAATCTGAGCTTCTTAACAAACTTAGCTAAAGACTTGTCATGTTCTAATTCAAGCCAGATTAACTTTGGTTCAGCTAAAGGATAAACACTTAAATTAGCATCCTTAAAAGTCTGCCTACTTAAGTCAGGAAGTAATTCTAAAAACACCTCATCTAAATCAGAGAGAATATTCCCAGGTAAGTTTCCAAGAAACTGCAAAGTAATATGAAGATTCTCCTGCTTTACCCAAGTAACTCCAAATGGAATATAATCAGCCAAATAGGCTATCTTTTCGCTTAGATACTGCCGTAAGGCATCATCTATAGGAAAAGCATAAAAAAGCCTCATCTATCTTTTATATCCGATAGTTTGTAAGAACTTCTTTCTAGTCGTAATATCTGTATCTAACTCTGTACCTTTAGGAGAGAAGCCATCTATTACACCTAAGATACCACGACCCTGCTCAGTTTGGGCGATTATAACCTCTACAGGATTAGCTGTAGCACAGAAGATATTCACAACTTCACGGCAGTTCTTTACTGCAGGAAGCACATTTATTGGGAAAGCATTCTCTAATATTATCAAGAAAGAGTGTCCAGCGCCTATCTTTTTAATATTTCTTACAGCTTCATCAATAAGATAAACATCGTTGCCATCCTTACGGATAAGGCATGGACCAGAAGCCTCAGCAAAAGCAAGTCCAAACTTCACATTTGGCACTGAATTAACAACAGCTTCATATAAATCCTCTACAGTTTTGATAAAATGAGACTGTCCAAGAATAATGTTTCTACCTTCTTTAACTACTATCTTTTCACTAACTAATTCCATAATTACATCTCCACAATAAAATATTAATTAATACTTAATTTAATTATTTAAATCTTTATTTAAGTGTCAATAAATTAATTTGTAAATTACTAACACTGCTTTTAAAAGCCTATTAAATGGCCTCTTCATAAATTTATTTAAATATACTTAATATTTTCAAGCATATTTATCTTATTCATACCAGTTCTTAAATTCTTTAACTTTTCTTCTACTAACAATTACATCAAAGTCAACTTTTACTTTTAAATCCAATAATAATCTATTTCCAATAAACTGATGGATTCTAGCAATAGAATAATCAGGAACTATAAACTGGCGTGAAATTCTAAAGTAATTATTAGATAACATGCCTTCTAAATTATCTAGAGAATAGTCCAGAATATAGCGTTTTTGCTCATTAGTGATGATATAGGTTGTACTATTATCAGCATAGAATAAGGCAATATCAGAAGAGAATATAGGAATAAAGGTAGTTCCTTTTTTCACTAAGAATTTCTGATGACTATCATTACCGCTTTCCACAGTTGTATTAGAAAGCTCTTTAATCAGATTCTTAAATATCGGCTTAGAAATGCTCTCTTTCACTAGGTTTGTATATTTCTGAATACTATTTATCAGGTCAGCTTTTTTAATAGGTTTAAGAAGGTAATCTATGCTATTAAGTTTGAAAGCATCGATAGCAAACTGATTGTAAGCAGTCATAAAGATAATTGGTGATTTAACATTACTATCTTCGAATATCTCAAAACTTGTACCATCACCAAGCTGAATGTCTGCAAAAATCAAATCAGGTTCACTATTTTCTTCAAACCATAACAATCCTTCTTCTACTGAGGATATTTGGGCAATGACTTGATAGTCATTATTAATATTCTCGACAATCTTTTTTATTCTATCTGAAGAAATCTTTTCATCTTCAATAATTATCATTTTCATTCTAAGATATCTCCCTAATAAGTGGTAATTTTACAATAAATTGGTTATCTGTTTCAGACACAACAATGTTCAATTTCTTCAACAAATACAATCTTTGATTCAGGTTTTTTAATCCCATTTTAGAAGTTATAGTAGCCTGCTTTTTTACTTGCATATTATTGGAAACAACCAGCTGATTTTTATCTACTTTGAAGTTTATGATTAGCTTCCTTTCTGGGGTAGCAATATTGTGTTTAATTGCGTTTTCTATCAGCATTTGAATACTTAATGGGGGTACAAAGAAAGATTCGTATTCAGGCTTGATCTCATAATTCATTTCGATAGAATCTGAAAACCTCATTTTAATAAGGTAGGTGTAGGCATTACAGAATTTTAATTCACTGCCTAGTGTAACAAAGTCAAGATCTTGAGTATCTAGAATATACCTATAGACTTGCGAGAACTCTTGTATATAATTTACAGCCGTGTCTTGATCTGTTTCAACCAAAGCGACCAGAGTCCCTAAGCTATTAAACAAGAAATGTGGATCAAGTTGCTTTTTCAAAATACTTAATTGAGATTGCAAGTTTGTTTCAGTAAGTTCAAGGTTCTTTATCTTTTGAGAATGGAGCTCATTAATGGTCGTATTATATTGCTTCAAGAGTAAATTACCAAAGGCAAATACCCAGAACAACATACCCACACCAATAGGGGCTAAGTAAAGTTCTATAGAAGGAGTTCTCACAAAGACAGAGAAGATTATATAGAAAAGATTAACCAAAGATGCTATAAAAAAGAGACTTTTACTTCGGTATAGAATATCCTCATCTTTCTTAAGAAAATACAATATTGCCAGATGAAATATCAGTAGTATAGCTAAAATGAAGAACTTTGTATAAAACATAAAGTTCATTGGTATGAAGAAGAATATTAATGAAGTAAACATTATTATCGGCATCAACAAAAGAATCCTTCTTTTGAGGAATGATGAAATAAGCAGGCCAAAGAAGAACCATATTAAATGATAATTAACAAGTAGGGTTAGCATTCTCGTATGAGTAAAGTCTGAGAATATCAAAGATAATGGAGAAAGTAACCAATAAAAGATGCCTGCTGTTCCCATTAATAAAGAGAATAGCAATAAAACTATGTTCAGCTTTTTTATTGTGACAAAGAAAATTATTAAACTTACAATACTAGCAACAATCAGAAAACTACCAATAAAGATAAAACCAAAGTTAGTTCTCTTTTTAGAAAGTTCTCTTTCCCTAATGAAGTTGGTGATAGAACTTTTACCTCCAATCACAATAGGAAAAAATTTAAAGATGGCTGTATCCTTAGTCATATCAAAAGAGAAATAAATATAATCTAAAGTACTAATAATTCCGTTCTTATAACCTATAGGAAAGACCTTTCCTTCAAAATTACCAGGAGCAATAAGTTTGTTTAAGTTTTCTTCTATTGCGTTTTTTGGAAAGATTTTTTCCCCATAATAGACAGCCAAATTGTTTTTTACTGAATTGATAAAAACATAATTCTTAGGGTCAATATTATTCTGTAATTTTACCCTAATCCAATACTTTCCTTCATCAAGAATCCCATGTTTTCTTAAGAAATCTATTTTTACCCAATCATGCTCAGATAAGTTAGTAAACTCGGGTATATCAAAAGCATTTTTATGAATATGACCTATGTAAAATTCAACATCATGAATATTGTATTCATTCCTATCATTAGAACTTTCATTCCCCTTTAAGGTAAAGGCTAACATTAACACTAAAACAAATAATAGAATCTTCTTCATAATCAACCTTTATACTATTTTTTGAGCTATATAAATAATGTTATCTGAATCAGGAGTAACATCATTAAGTTGGAAATCTCCATACATTTCAACTAGCTTATATCCACATAGCTTTAGCAAAACTTCAAGAAAGTCAGTTCTCACACCTTTTAGACTCAGAACATGCCTAAAGACATCTCTTGATTGACTATCTTCCAAGACATAGGTATCTTCCCATCTTGTTATCTGTGCTATTCTATCTACTCTATGAGATGTATACATAGAAATTTGTTTACCTAAATCTTTGTTCTGTCTCTTATATAATAGTGTTTTAGCTTGATGAATAGGCAAGTCACAAGTATATGGGCATATATCAAATCCGATAAAGCCACCTCTTTCAATAAACTTTGATAAATGAGTTAGTGCTTTAATTTGCTCATCTAAAGTAAGCAAATATTGGAATGTTGAATATGAATAAAAAGCAAAGTTATACTTATCTGGAAATTCATATTCTAGCATACTACCACAATGAATATTCTCTATAAGCATATCTTTTCTGTTTTTCCGGAACTCACATATCATCTTTGAAGACAAGTCGATAGCAGTTATATCATACCCTTCTTTAGCAAATTCCTTGCTAATCCTACCTGTACCGCATCCAAGCTCCAACACTTTTCCACCAAGTTTATTAGCAATGGCTAGCCATGCTTTATAATCACCTAATTGATGAGAGTTAATTGCATTCAGCTCCCAATCAAATAGGTAAGAATAATCATTCCAATCTTTTATCATCATATCCTCAGCATATTATTATTACACTACTTTCACAAATTTCCCACTTACTATATACTTGTTTTCTTTCACAAAATCCATTGATTCTATAATAGAAATATAGCGATTGACCTGCTCAGAATCACTTACCTTTCCTGTCTTATAATCAATAATAGTAACTTCTTTTCTCTTATGTGAAACCATCATTCTGTCAATTCTTAATTCTTGTGAATTATCGTAAACAACTTTTTCATTGAATATTACATCCCACTCAGTAGAAAATAAATCTGCGTTTTCTTCTATGAAGTCACAACACATCTTATAGATATATTCTAAATCAGCAAAACTTAACAAGGAGCCAAAGTCTTGCATTACCATCTTCCAGGCTAAAGATAGTTCTTCTTGACTTCCATAGCTTATAAAGGACAAGAAGTAATGAGCAACTGTTCCTATCAGTTGTTGTTTATCTTCTAAATACACCCTCTTCATATCTACTATGGGCACATTTTCTTCGAAATCGGCACACTTTTCTTGAGAAATATAATCAGCCAGCCATATTTTTGTTTGGATATTAGTAATTTTATTATCTTCCTGTTCTGGTAAGCTTCTATCTTCTGTTGAAGAATACTTGAAGAATACTCTATCTTCATCAGAATAATTACTTGCATCTAGTTCCTGGAAATGTTGCTTATAAGCTTGAACCAATCGAGCAATTACTCTCTTATTTGTGTGCATTGTTTCAATATAGTCTTCCATTCCATTCTTGAACTTGTAATTTATAAAGAGTCCAAGATTTTTCTTTGCCCTAGTTAAAGCCACATAATATACATCAATTTCCTCTATGATTTCCTTCTTTATAGGGAAGTCTAACAAGTCTGAAAAGCCACTAGCTTTAACAATTTTTAAATCAGAAGAACTCGATTGTATCAAGAGATCATTGAAACTTTGATATTTATTGCCCTCAAATCCATATAAGAATGTAAAATTGTTAAAACCACCAGAAGAACTTAAACTTTGGTTATTAGCTAGATTCATAAAGACAAAAACATTATCAAAGCCTAGTCCTTTTGACTTATGGATAGTTAAGATAGAAATACTATCATTAAGTTTTAATCCTTGCTCAAGAATTTCACTAGTATCCTCTTTCTGTCTGCTACAATACTCTACAAAGCCATACAAATCAAATGATTCAACTTGTAGCTTACCCATCTCAAAGTTTATCAACAGTTGTTTAAAGACATAAATATTCTTCCAATCTGTTTCATTTGCACAGACATTAGCAAAATCAAATTTACCAAGAATTGCTTCAAAGAAGTCACTCATACTAGAATACTCTCTATTTATGAGTTCAAGTATTTCATTAACATAGGAATCATTTAGTAAAATCTTATAATCAATTTCCCGATAAGAATATTTATCAAAAGTATTTAACTTTTGCAGAACTAATGCCAACTTATCTGAGCTTAGTAGAACTAAATCTGACCTCAAGAAAGATAAGAAAGAGTAATCATCCCTTAATAGTTTGTATTTAAATAGAAGATAGATTAATTTAACTGCCCCATTGTTTAAGAGCTTTTCAGAAGATTCAATATTATTGTTAATATTTAGATTGTTTAAAGCAGTTGCAATCTGACTCGCATCCGTTTTTCTTCTTACCAAAATAGCCGTATTACCAAGATCGATTGCCCCTTTTTCTAACAAATCACTTATCTCTTGAGCAAAAACCTTAAATTCATCTGCTTCTTTGTGATTTTCTTTTGCTTTGTTATATTCCCAATAATAGACTTCAGCATTAGAATCATCTTTATAGTCCACATCTTGATAGTCCCAAGTCATATCTTGCTGAGCAAGATCTTGCTGGAAAACTTGGTCACTGAAGGTCCTATTCACAAAAGAGAGAATATCTTTATTGGACCTATAACAGGTGCTTAAAGACTCTGGCTCTACACCTAATACAGCTTGCATAGCAGACATCAAACCTCTTTCACCACCTCTCCAGCCATAAATAGATTGCTTACCATCACCCACAACAATAACCCCTGATGTGTCTTTCATTGAATATCCACTAATTAACTCACTTATTATTGGAATTAGAATAGAATACTGAGTTATGGAAGTATCTTGAAACTCATCTATTAGCATATACCTAATTCTACTCACAAGTTGCTCATAAAATACATTTGTAACAGTGTTTCTGTCTCTATCAATCAAGGATAAAGACTCTTCATAAAGGTATCTATTTGTGTAATATGTAATATCATCATAAGTAAACTTAGCTAAAGACATCTTCAACCTGTCATACTCTTGACACAACAATCTCCATGCTTTTATTATATCTTCTTGTTTAGTCATTATCCTATCAAAGATATAACAATCACATAGCTGTGATAAGACCTGATCAAATTCAATCTTTAGTTCATTTTCTATAGGCTTAATAGCCTTCTTTCTAGAAACAGCAAATGGATAAACTTTATCAACAATTGTGCTAATATTATTCAGTACATATTCTTTATTTGCTAAGAAACTTTCAAAGTAAGCCAGTAATTCAATATCACTATTTTCTTGGAAACTAAGTAGTGTTTTATAGTCTTTTAAGAATACTTTGGATAAGACTTTGTTCTCTTGGCTCTGTATAACTTCATCATATTTTCTTACCAAGTTCATGTAATCTTCTTTGAATTTCACCCACATAGCATCCAATTCTTTTGTAAAACTATCTAAGCCTATTTTCATGATTCTACCAACATCTCCAGATAGCTGACTCTTATCATAGAAATCTAGAATCCAACGATTACTAATCATAGAATCCAGATAAGTAATACTCTTCTCTACTGTTCTCAAGTTCAGCATTGAGAAGATTGGCTTGAATACAGGGAAAATACTATCAGAAAAGATATAGCTTAACAATCGTTCGTGGATCTCCATGTTAGCATTTACATCAATGGAAAAATCATTTATTTTTAAGTAAGGAGCAATCATTGTTCTGAAAATATTTGTTGTAAATGAATCTATAGTTGATATTTGCAGTAAATCTTTACGTTTTAAGATATCAGGTAAGATCTTAGTTTTTATATATTCAATATCTTCATCACTTATGTCATAATTACAACTTTTTTGACAGGATTCCAATATACCTGCATAGCCTTCTCTTTTATGTGCTATTATATCCATAAAGCCTAGAATATTTTCACGTATCTCTGCTGTTGCCTTCTTGGTAAAGGTCATTACATATATCTGACTGAAATCAAAGTCTGCATTATTCTTATTCTTGAGGAGAAGAGTTATAAATTCAAGGGATAATCTATAAGTCTTACCTGTACCAGCAGATGCCATGATTACTTTTTTGGTAATGTTTTCCATTATCTTCTCCTCCTTAAATCTTCTCTACTTATCTGATTAGAATAGGTCCGTACTTTTCCTTTTTCAGGAATAAAGAATCCTTCATCAGCTATGATATTTAAGACTTCTATTAATTTGCCCTGAAGATTTTCTATCAGTTCTTTAGAACTCTTTTTCTCTTCATCCCACAGCTGTTTATATACTTGATAAATGGCTCCCTTTATACTTTCTCCAGCCATTATATTATCTAAATAGTAAATATATTCATAAATAGTTAATTGCTGTTTATTGTAGTTACCAGTCTTGAAATCTACTAGCCATTTCCTATCATTCTCTAAACTTTCTATACGCAAATCAGCTTTACCTCTAACCCCAATATTTAAGCCATAATCATTTCTTGAAGACTCTATAAAATCTCGGTAAGCTTGCTCTTTCTTAGTCATGAAATCACCTTCTGGAATTAGCTTGATCTTGTGCTCAGATAGATTCAAGAAAGAGTGCATTATTCTATTGAAGAAGTGCTTCATCCCCTCAATAACAAGATCTCTGAAGACCTTATTAATAAACTGCTTTGAATAGTTATGAGGAATTTTGAAATCTTGATTTGGATAATTGCTCATGAGAGAATCAAAAACCTGGCTCAAATACTTTTCGTCTAAAAACTGGAACTTATAATATACTTCTTCATTAGGAAATGTTTGATTAATTCGAGAAACAATATGATTAATATAATCTTGGGTCAATATACCAATAAACCTGAAATCCTGCTTAGGAGAATCATATAAATCCTGATGCCTTAATCCAGCATAATCAGATACCAAATAGTTAAAAGGATTTTCTATTAAGTGACTCAACTGAGTATAGGATAAATCTAATCTCCCACTTCCAGCTGTTAATGAATCTTGACTTATCTTAACCTTAAAAAATTCATCATTAATCTCTTTCTTATATAGAACATCATTTTTCAATAATTGGGAATAACCCATATCATCTGTATTTATCTTATATTGACTGCTATCTATAGCCATTTCTTCTATGTAAGAAGACATTTCAGTGTTTTCATCAAGATCTACAATCGTAAACAAGTAAACTTCTTTAGAAGTTAATAAAAGCCTATAGAAATAGTACTTTTCACGGAGTCTAATATCCTCATAAGACTTTAGTCCTATAACTTCTCTTTGCTTTTCATTAAAGATGAATTGACTGGATCTTCTCTTGGGAAATTCACCTTCTACCATATTCAAAAATGCTACTGAATCATAGCTGTTATTTCTGGTATCAAGCAAGGAGTTTATACGAATACGATTCTTTCTATCTAGTGCTTTATAACTGATTTTCTTGGATTTCAAACCATCATAAAATAGCTTATAGATAATCAAATGACTTGCCTTAGATGATAATTCAGACCAATCACTAATCAAATCATTGAAGTTAAAGGATTTTAGGTTAGCAAGCTCTGTGTAAAAGACCTCTCTTAGATTGCTATATTTCTTTTCATAACTAGTACACAACTTATCTATGATTATACCTTCTTCATTGTCGATAAGCTCTATCAGGTTGTTCATAGAATTTATCTTGCTTACCTTTTCGACCAAGGTCAATATCTTCTGAATACTCTCTTTTAGTTCTGAGCTATATCTAATCTTTTCTAAAGAAAGATTCTTATCTAAATAGAGAAATCCATTATCCAATAAGCGATTGAGTTCATCTACTAACTTCCTAGAATTAGCAAGCTCAAAATAAGCTACAACTTGCGGGTTCAAGAATGCCTTTATTACTTGGTAGGTTGGTATATAGTATCGGTTATTGTAGTATTCATAATTGTTAAGTAAATCATTCAATATTGAGAAGAAATGAAATAAAGCACTAGAGCTTATTGGCTGAGTATATCCAATAGAAAACTTGTCTTTACTTAAGATTTGCGAATAACTTTTTTCATAGAAATCCTTATCTATTATCTGTGAAACTTTATTCTCATTTAATACCCCACACAAAGAATTCAACATTGTGAATTCATTCTTACAAACATGAACCTCTACTTTCTCATTTATACCTAAATCTTTTATATCACTAAAAGAGAAGTCCAAACAACTTAAAGTCTCCTTATCAACAAACTTTTCAGGAATTTGATAACATAAAGTAAGCTCTTTTCCTTGCTCATGGAATAAGTTAATTATCTTACGTTCAAGACCTGTATAGTAAAATTGATTAACAAAATATATTCTTTCATATTTAGCAAAACTACTTATGTTTATCAATTCTTGCCTGAGAAAGAATATCCTGTCTGCATAACCCCTTTCTTTGAGACTTTCCCTATATCTAGTAAGTAAATCAAGAACCTTAGTAAAGTAGTCTTCTTGCCACTCAAACAGTGATACAGCTTTATTATGTAGTTCTTCAAGCAAAGTACTAGAATCAACCATTTCTTCAGATAATTCTTCGAATAAAGAAAATATTTTGTTAGCTAAAATAATAAAATCAAAGAAGTCGCTTACGTTGAAATATTTTTTGTCTTCATCTGTTAAGACTTGATACAAAGCTACAACCCTCTTATCATCGGCTAAAAGACTCTTATCGGTAGCTAAAACAATATTCTTCAGCTCTTCCATAGAGAAGAAGAGAATATCCTCGAATTGCCAATTCTTCTGGAAAATCCCCTGCACCCTATTTGCATTATTTTTAGATGGATATACCACAATTGTCTTATCTTTATTTTCTACAAACCCCTCTATATCAAGCAAATTATCTTCAAAATTAAAGAACTTAAATTTTACCATACCAACTCCTTAGCTAGACATTAAATCCAAATTTATATTCCGTTATTCAATTATAATATCTATCCTAAAAATGTTGCAAGGAAAATTAAAAAGTTTTTAACAATTACACTTTCTCAAAGTGAACTCTATCACAACTCCTACTAACTCCTTGCTTACTTGCCTCCTTGAAAAAAAGCCGATTTTTCAAGGAGACCCTTAAGGAAGAAGGGAGGAGTGAGTGAGTTAAAAGTTGGGACAGGGCATACTGGGATCGCCAGCCTCCGAGCTGGCTTCACTTAGAACGCAGTGATAAGTGAATTTGTAGAGACGTTTGGAAAAACGTCTCAGATACAAGCTAGAAGCTTGTGCACCCAGAGGGTGATGGAGTGTAAGCATCCACCGATAGGTTGAACGAAGTTCATGCTTACACAAAGATAACCACCTCCCATAAGTACAAAAAAGCCCCAGAACAAGTCTAGGGCTATATATATTTTTCTTATTTAACTATTAAACACTATAATATAAAGAAACTTCCATTGGATGAGGTCTATTATAAACTTCAGCAACTTCTTTACGTTTCATAGCGATGAATGATTCAATAAGTTCTATATTGAAAACATCTCCAGCAAGAAGATAATCATGGTCAGCTTCTAAAGCATCTAAAGCTTGAGTTAAGTTTTCAGGAACTGAGTTAAGAGTAGCTTTCTTATCTTCAGGCCAAGCGAAAACATTATCATCATAAGGACCGAAGTTATGATCAGCTGGATTGATTTTCTTTTGAATACCATCAAGACCTGCAAGAAGAAGAGCAGACATTGCTAAGTATGGGTTACATGTAGCATCACCTGTTCTAAATTCAACACGTTTGAGTTCTTCTGTTGTTGCATATTTAGGGATTCTAATTGCAGCAGATCTATTAGCAAGTCCGAAGAAGAGCTTAGTTGGTGCTTCAAAACCAGGAAGCAATCTCTTATAAGAGTTTGTTGATGGGTTAGTTAAAGCAGCTAAAGAACGTCCGTGAAGAAGGATACCGCCCATAAACCAGATAGCTTCGTCTGAAAGGTCTGCGTATTTACCTTCTTGGAAGAAGATATTCTTTCCATCTTTCTTTAATTGAATATGGAAGTGCATACCGTTACCAGCTTCATTATAGATTGGTTTTGGCATAAATGTAGCAGTAAAACCATTCTCTAAAGAGATTCTTCTGATAAGGTCTTTGATAACTTTTACATCATCACAGATTTTAGGGAAAGGTAATAATTCTGTTTCAATTTCTTGTTGTGAAGATAAGCCAACTTCGTGGTGGTTATATCTTACATCAATACCTAGCTCTTCAATTTTATCAGACATTTGAAGTCTTAAACCATAGAATCTATCAAAAGGATTATCCATGTGATAACCTTTAACACCAGCTTGAGCTAAGCCGTTGTAGTCGATACATTCGCTTGGGAAACAAGTTTTATCTTCTGATGAAGAGATTTGGCATTGTACATTGTATTTATCATTAGAATATTTAATATCATCAAAGATATGAAATTCAAATTCAGGAATCCAAAGCGAAGTATCAGCAATACCAGTTGATTCCATGTATTTTTGAGCTCTCAGAGCAACTGATCTTGGGTCTTTCTTAACACCAATTCTAGTATCAGCATCACAGATTGAGCAAAGAATTCTTAGCACACCACCGTCAAAATCATAGTCTTGAACTGGGTCAAAGTGAGCAGAAGTGATATCTGGCATTAAAACCATATCACCAGACTCAACAGCTCTCATACCAGGAATACTTGAACCATCAAACGGTACACCAAGTTTCAAAACACTTTCAAATCTTGCAGCTGGAAATGAGATATGATACCATTTTCCATCAAGACCAGCGTACTTCAAATCAATCGCTTTGATTTCACCAGAAGCGATTAAATCACGAATTTTTTGTAATTCCATTTTTCCCCCTAATAAGATTAGCACAATCTTATATAAGTATATATTTTTTGTTTTTTATTTAAAAGAATAAGTTGATAAAGCCATACAAAATCGACCAAACTATTTGAACCGGTTTATTGATAACTAGTCCAATTATTGAAATATTAAGAATATTACCTAAAAGCATTGCTCCCAGAATAATATACATACCGTATCTTTCTAGTTTAGAGTATTGTATATAAGCTTCATCAGATAAAAAAGCACCTACAACTCTTGAACCATCAAGAGGTGGCACAGGTATTAGATTAAACAGAGCTAAGAAGATATTTACTTGCATTGTTAATATCAAAACTTCAAAGATTCTAGCATTAGCAGATATCTCTAATTTAGCTAAAAGGACATAAACCAAAGCTAAGAAGAAGGCTATAACGAAATTCATTATAGGACCAGCAGCCCCAGTAATACCCATTCCTCTCTTATAATTCTTGAAGTTATATGGGTTTATTGGCACAGGTTTAGCATATCCAAAAGCAAAACCAGCCATTGAATAAAGTATTATTGGTAATATAATTGTTCCAAAAATATCAATGTGCTTTAAAGGATTTAAGGATAATCTACCTTGTCTCTTAGCTGTATCATCTCCCAACAAATAAGCAGAATAACCATGACTTATCTCATGCAAAACGATTGACATGAAGATAAAGACAAAGGCTAATACAGAAGATGTTAAATCTAATTTCATATATTCATACCTTAGTTAAATGTTACTTTTTAATAATCTTAGCAAAACGTCTTTTACCAACTTTTACTATGATTTCTTGACCTAATTCAACTTCTAAATCAGGATTATTAATTTTATCACCATTAATTGAAACAGCATTTTGTTTAAGCATTCTCTTAGCTTCTCCATTAGTCTTGCAAAGCTCAGTATCAGTAAGAAGTTTAACTATCCATAGCTTATCTTCTGCAAAGGCAAATTCAGGAATATCATCAGGAAGCTTACCTTTAGCAAAGACTTCATTAAAAGCTGTTTCTTCAGCTAAACCAGCTTCTTGACCATGATAGATAGATACTATTGCTCTAGCTAATTCTTGCTTCATATTCTTAGGATTCTCACCTGATTCAAGACGCTTTTCAATCTCTTTAATCTCTTCAGGAGTATAGTTAGTTGCATAGTTGAAGTAGTTTGTGATAAGGTTATCAGGTATTGACATTACTTTACCATACTTATCCTTAGGTGTATCAAAGACAGCTATGTAGTTGTTGAGTGATTTACCCATCTTGTTAACACCATCTGTTCCTAATAGAATAGGGGACATGATAGCAACCTGCTCTTCTTGTCCGAAGTATCTTTGCATATCTCTACCAGCTAAAAGATTGAACTTTTGTTCAGTAGCACCAAGCTCAATGTCAGCTTCAACAGCTACAGAATCATAACCTTGTAGAATTGGGTACATTATTTCATGCATTCCCAATGGAAGACCATTCTCATATCTTTTACGGAATGTATCATGTGCTAAGAATTGAGCAAGAGTGAACTTACCCATAAGCTTGATTACATCAGCCATAGTCATTCCACCGAACCATTCTGATTGATATCTAACTTCTGTTTTATCTTTATCTAAAACAGTATATAACTGCTCCATATATTTTTCACTATTAATCTTTACTTGCTCTGGAGTTAATGGTGGTCTTGTTTCGTTCTTACCTGTAGGATCTCCAATCTGTGCTGTAAAATCTCCAATAATAATAACACCTGTGTGTCCTAAATCTTGGAATTGTCTCATCTTTCTAATTGGAACTAAGTGACCTATATGCACGTCTGAACCTGTTGGGTCAATACCATATTTTATTCTAAGAGGTTTTCCTGTCTTTTCAGCTTTCTTAAGCTTCTCAATTAATTTATCTTCGGGAACAATTTCCTCTACACTTTGTTTTAACAACTTTACTTGTTCTTCTATAGTCATCTCTATACCTCTTCTTCATACGAAATTTTAAGCGAATTTTCAACAAATGCATTTTTGTTAAAAACCCTATTTATCGTCAAGCTAATTCCGAACTTACGCTATTCGATAGCCTAAACGTAAAAAGAGAGTACTAACACTGGGTCAGTACTCTCCTAACTAATTTATAATTTTTGTGTATTTACTTTTCTAATCTTGCTACTATTTCATCAACACCATTTTCTTCATTTGGCTCTTTCCAGCATTTTTAATTTTGTAGAAGTAGAGTCCTGAAGAAACTTTTTGTCCTTTATTGTTTTGACCATTCCAAACAACATTATGAGTACCTGCTGAACGGCTATCATTAACTAAAGTTTTCACTAATTGACCTTTAGAATTATATACGTTTAGAGAAACAGGACCAGCTTTTTGAACATTGAAGCTAATAGTTGTTTCAGGGTTGAATGGGTTAGGGTAGTTTTGGTTAAGCATAGAAGCTACAGGAGTAATACTGCTATCATTATTTGGTGTAGCACCATTGAAGTGAATATCAATAGCTGAGTACATCATAGAACCTTGTGTATCTTGACCAACACCTTGTAGTGAAGGACCGTAAGTAGAATCATCCATATAGAATAAGTGTAATCTACCAACTTTATTACCTTGGTCGTCTGTTCCGATGTAATCTATTTTGTTACCTGGGTCTGCGAAAGCAATAGTTTGACCTGCAAACTCAGTATTTCCAACAGAGCTAAGAGCCATTGGTTCTGACCATGAAATACCATTATCAGCAGAAACAGCAATCATAACTTCAGCTTGTTGAGCAAAGTCTGAATATTCAGGGTAATCTTCTGGATATTTGTTGTACATTCTAGCTTTCTTACTATCATGCCAAACCATAGCCATCATGCCTTCTTCGTTAGCTTCAGTAATTC
The DNA here is from genome assembly GCA_963678315.1 of Cloacimonadales bacterium (SeqCode). Taxonomy (GTDB): domain Bacteria; phylum Cloacimonadota; class Cloacimonadia; order Cloacimonadales; family JAFGVF01. Next base: position 720,941 of record OY782781.1, read on the forward strand.
TTACCATGTGAAGAGCAAACATCATTTTGTTATCATCAATTGTTTCGTCCCAGTATTGATAAGGCCAAAGAGTAGTTAAAACAGGAGAACCCCAATAGTCTGTATCTTCAGCAGTAACACCATCATCAGTACCATCGTAAGTACCATCATCAAGAATTTCATCAACTATGCCATCACTATCAGCATCCCACCATAACCATGGAGTTTCAGTTGATAATGCATCTGTGTTGTTTGTAAGATCTATTGTTGGGTTTGAACTTTGAGGATATACTTCTGTAAGAGTAAATTCTTCAGTGTTAGTATCAAAAGTTACATCTTTGATTACATGAAGAGCTGGATAATAAGAACCTTCAAAAGTCTTTTGTGTATAGAATAAAGGAATATGTAGTCTACCTATTTCATCTACACTTACATTGAAGTGTGAAGATTGACCAATACCAATGTAGAAGTCTGAATCTGCATGATCTTCTTGTTGGTCAAAGTATTCTTTATCGAGTTCTGTACCTTGGTGATCACCTGTTGGGTTTATATAGTTAGGGTTTGAAGATTCGAAACCTGCATATACAGAGAATCTTTCCCATTCACCTTCACCATAATTAGAACATCTAAATACATCTAAATCAGCTTCATTGATTGAAGCGTCATCAGTTTCAATACCTTCAGCTGCAATATGATAACCAACATAATATAAGTTGTCTTCATGAACTACGAATGTGAAGTAAGGTCTTCTAAATTCGCCTGTAGAAACATTCCACTCGTTTAAAGTTGGAATAGAAGTAACTTGCCATCCTGAACTATCTAAAGATTGATATTCAATTTCTGTTTCAGTGAAATCTTTAAAATAGATAAGAACGTTTTCTGATACACCAGAACCGTTTTGAGTAGCATTCTTACCCATAACATAGATTCTTTGATGATCTGCTAATGGAGAAGGACCAATCTTAAGAGTAGGCCAGATAAACTCATTATCATCATAAGAAGTTCCATTAACTTCAAAAGAAGCAAAGTTATCGATAACAGTGAATGGATCTGAGTTCATATCAACTACAGAACCACCAAGAACTGCATCATAACCAAAAATTGTTTCTAATTGGTCATCACTATCATTATTTCCATGATAAGCAAAGAAAGGTTCACCATTAGCTGTTAAATCAACTGTTGCGTAACCTTCACCTACATCGTTTGTGTTGAATAATGTGTTTGAAACTACGTTTCCTGTTTGGTCAACAAAAGCCTTATAAACACGTCTTTGTGATGACGGTGTAGCTTTAGCATGGTAAACAATCCAGTTACCGTTTAACATACCTTCAACTCTGCGTATTGGAGTTGAAGAATATCCACCTGGGAAATAATCATAATAATTGTTAACTATTGAAACTGGTGATATTGCAACTTCAAAGTCTGCAACATATTTCGCGTCTGTTTTTAACATTGTTGTAGCTTTTTCATCGATTGACTCTTGCTTTTCAATCCTTTCATTAGCTAGAACTGTTGTAGAAATTAATGCTAAAAGCATTAAACTTACTAATAAACGTTTCATAAATCCTCCCACTTGATTTTCAGACGATATACATCTGGTTACGTTTATAAATCTAATCACATCGATACACATCTTCAGCTTGCCTTGTTAGCTTTCTAAGATGTATATCAATATTTATATATCTATAATTTAACTCAAAAGTCAAGTGCTTTTTAACTCAATATGTCGCTTTTACACATTTCCGCAGACAGATTGTCTTATTTATAATTTGAAATACAAATACTGCTAAAGCTTATTATATAGTATTTTAGAGCTTTTTAGTAATTTTCTAATATTCTATTTTGTATATAATGGTTACTTTTTTAACTATGTTTACAGTGTTCTTTAAATTCAATAATTGTTACATGGAATTGGCTTTGAAGAGATGTATCCTTTTCAGGATAAAGCAAGAGAGACGTTTTTCCAAACGTCTCTACAAATTCACTTATAACTTCGTTCTAAGTGAAGCCAGCACGGAGGCTGGCGTTCCCAGTTTTAGCCAGCACGGAGGCTGGCGTCCCCAGTGTCCTAACTCCTGCCTTAAGGGTCTCATTGAAAAATCGGCTTTTTTTCAAAGAGGCAAGTAAGGGTGGAGTATATTTACCCTTTTAATGGAAAGATAATATCTCGGCTGACGAAGTGCTATAAGCTTATGTTGATATTAACCCAAACAATGCACTAGGTTTAATAATATTTCTTCCAGAGAAGTAAAAATAGGGCATGTACAAGAATTTGAAAAAAGAAGGCTGTTGTAATTATAATAAGAAGGTAGAAATACACTTCTGTCATGTTGTAGAAGATTCTGGCATTATTAAAGAGAAAGCCTAAGCCGTTATCACATCCAACAAATTCACCTAGAATAATGATTTTTAGAGATAGGGCAGAGCAAACTAAAGTATTCATTTTGAAGACAGGGATTAGTTTTGGGATATAGACATTAGCAACAATATCCTTGAATCCACCACCAAACACGTTAACAACTTCCACAAGTTCTTTAGTGTGGTCAAGAAGTCCATTCACAGTGTTAGAGGCAACAATTGGGGTAATCATAATAACTATCATACCGATGGGTACAACCGAACCAGTGCTGTAAAAAAGCAAGAGAATTGTTCCAATTATGACACCTGGTATCACTTGAAGAAGGGATAGTAAATCTTCTATATACTCGTGTATTTTGAGGTAATAAGAGATAATCCCAATGACAGTTCCCAAGAGAAATGAGATAATAAATCCGATAGCAAGTCTAGTCAAAGTAATTTCATAATGAAGCCAGACTTGGTTAGCAGACAAAATTTCATGCCTACTTGCCCAAACATTCAATGGAGAGGGCACTATTGAAGCATTAAAAAACTGGGAAATTACTCCCCAGATTATTAAAAAAATTATAAAACCAAAAAGGGTCTTTTTAATCGAGTTCCAGAATATAGTCAGCAAGTTTATTATCCTTAGCAATATTTTTGAACATTGTATCTAAGTTACTATTAAGGTAATTACCACTAGAAAAGTGATAAATAGTTCTTTGAATTGTTTGAGCTGAGAACTTCTCAAAATTAGGATACTCATTCAAATCTTGCATATTGATCTGATTGTTTATTATAGCCTTAGTTTTTGCTTCTATATTAGCAGTAAGTTCTTTGACTTTCTTCATATCTTTATCATGAGTTAAAAGTACAACCTGACATGCGTGATTATCAGGAAAGGCACTTCTATAAAGCTCATCCAGAGATAAATTAATATTTAAATCATTAGCCTTTGTAGCAATAGTAGCAAAAGGTTCAGGCAGAAAGACTATTCCTTGATTGCCTTGTTTAAGAAGTTGTACAGATGATTGAATAGCTAAATATTTAACATTATAATCTCTACTTGCTTGAAGATTATGCTTATTTGCAATGGCTGTAAACATGACTTCCATAGGAGCATTTTTGAAAGGAAAATAGATAGTTTTTCCTGCTATGTCCTCGATAGAATCTATCTCATGATTACTAACAAGATAAGTCAAATTATCAACTAAAGAGCAGACTAGCTTAAAGTCAGTAGCTTGTTTAGCAAAATTATTAGCAACAGATACTCCTGTAACTAGATAATCTGCTTTATTACTAAGAAATTTAGCATTAGCTTTTGAATGATTTAGATAGAATTCTACTTGGTAAGCCGGATTATCTTTAACTGCAAGATAAGTAGCAATTCCAGAAGGTGTTTTAGGAATGAGAATCTTCTTTACACCTGAGCTTTCTTCTTTCTTTGCACAGCCTAAGCAAATTAACACTATTAAAAGTATTAGAAAATAAAGTTTTTTCAAATTTACACCTTAGATAGTAATTACATGTTTATCTTCTGTAAGAGCATCAACAATATCGTACATGTTAGAGATTGAACCAACTGCTAATTTATCAGTGAGTTTGAAGAAATCAAGACAGGTACCACAAACTAGAATTTCAACTCCCATTTTATCTAATTCTTTCATGTTTTCTAGGGTTAAAGCACCTTCAATACAGAGCTTTACTCCACCATTCATGAATATTAATTTTTCTGGGGTGTTATCAATCTTTGTTAGAGCATAGATGAAACCTTTCATAAGAAGTTCACCAAGCTGAACATCACTAATACCTAAGTATTCACTCTTTATAAAGATAACTTTTCCTTTTGTATCTTTCTTGATTGTGTGGTCCATGATTTCACAGCAATCATTCTTTTCAATCTTAACAGAGTAATAATCATCTATCTTTTGAACTTGAGTTGCTGTATAATTGAAGTTACTTGCAAATTTAATTATATTCTCTTTAGCTGCTTCATTACCTACTAGAATAAGAATTTCATTATGTTGTTCATTAACCGCATCTTTAGCTAAAATAACTGGCCTTGGGCATGCTAATTCTCTAGCATCAATCTTTTTCATAAATATCCCCTGTTTTATTATAAATATTATAATTTTCTATGTTAATACTGTCTAGCTCCTGGCTTAATATCTTATTGTTAGAATCTCTGGTTAGCAGAGCAAAGCCACATTCAGAACTGACTTCTCTTGGAGTTGGGATGATTTCGCAATCAATCCCTTGTTCAGAAACATGCTTAAATGTTTTCATTGCATCATGTGACGATTCAAATATTACTAATAACTCCATTATACAAGTACTGTTATTTTCCTGTTCTTATCTGTAATTTGACCACATACAAAAGCATCTATTCCTGCATCTTTTAATTCTGTTAGACACTTATTTGCTTGACTGCTGTCAATTCCAAACAACAATCCCCCTGAAGTTTGCGGGTCAAATAGAATATTTAGTATATCATCAGAAATATCGGCAAAGTTATTGATGTAACAAGATCTAAAGTTCTTGTTGTTATATGTTCCCCCTGGAACTAATCCCATCTTAACAAAGTCCATAATCTCTGGAAAAATCTCTATTTTATTATAATCAACTTCAATCCCTAACTGGCTATCCTGGATTATCTCAACAAGATGTCCTAATAAGCCAAATCCTGTGATATCAGTAGCACAAGAAACATTATAGTTAGCGATGATTTCAGCAGGAATTTTATTGAGCTGAGTCATATACTTTACAGCATCATCTACAAGTTTCTTAGGTGCCATATCAGCCTTTAGAACTGTATTTATAATCCCAGTTCCGATTGGTTTAGTTAAAATTAAAAGATCTCCATTCCTTGGAGTATTGTTTAGATACATCTTTTTAGGATTAACAAAACCACTGACAGATAGTCCGAATTTAACATCAACATCACTAATAGAATGACCACCAACTAAGGCTGTTTCTGCCTCGATAAGCTTGCTTAAAGCACCATCTATAATTTCTCTTAATAAGCTTATTTTTAGCTTCTTATCAGGGAAGCAGACAATACTCATAGCTGTCTTAGGTGTACCACCCATAGCATAGATATCAGATAAGGCATTACATGCTGAGATCTGACCAAAAGTATAAGGGTCATCTACTATAGGAGGGAAGAAGTCTAGTGTTTGTACCATAGCTAAATCATCATTTATACGGTAGATTCCTGCATCTTCTGCATGAGTATAATCTACTAGTAAGTCTGGGTAGCTTGGTTGAACTATTCCTGCTAATGCACGGTCCAGAACCTCTGGACTTAACTTAGCTCCTCAGCCCGAGTACTTACTGTAATCAGTAAGCTTTACAACTTTATCTTCTAATGTCATAAATAATCTCTTTTAAAGTATTTATAGTGTTATCGATTTCTTCTTTTGTAGTAAAATATCCAGGAGAAAATCTGATTGTTCCTCCTAAATCAAAAGTATTAATAAAACGGTGTGCATTAGGTGCACAGTGTAATCCCATTCTAATAGCTATCTCTTTTTTATCAAGGAATTTCGCTATTTGAGAACAAAAAGCCCCTTCAACATTGATAGATATTACACCTATCTGTCTTTCTAAGTCCTGATTACTATAAATAATCACTTCTTGAATAGTCTTTAATCTATCTAAGAAATAGCCTGTAATTTCCCTTTTCTTAGATTCTATTTTATCAAGTCCTTCAGATAATATATATTTCAAGGATGTTAATAATCCGTAAAAACCACACATATTAAGTGTACCACTCTCGTACTTATCAGGACAGAAGTTAGGCTGAGTAATATCTTGCGACTTAGAGCCTGTTCCTCCGAAGCTTAATGGCTCAAAAGAGAAGTTATCATTAAAGTAAAAAGCTCCTGTACCAGTAGGACCTAAAAGTCCTTTATGACCTGGAAAACAAATAGCACTGTAGTGGTCAGGGTTAATGTTTAAATGCTTGTAGCCTACGACTTGAGAAGCATCCAGAATGAAATCAATGTCATGCTTATAGCAGATAGCAGCAATATCTTGATAAGCTAATATTGAACCTGTTACATTGGAGCAAGCATTAAAAACTACCTTGTTAACCGCTTTCTGGACTAAGTCTTCTTCAAACTTATCTAAATCAATAGAGAAATCTGAATTAAGTGCAATTCTACAGACCGATATTCCTCTTCTTTCCTTTAGATAAGAAAGAGGTCTTTCAACAGAATTATGCTCCAAAGGTGTTGTCATTACCACATCATCTGGCTTGATAGAACCAAGTATAACAGTGTTCAAGCCTTGAGTAGCATTGTTTGTAAGGATTATATTTGAGCTCTTCTTTACACCAATAATCTGAGCAATCAGCTCTCTTAATTCAAATATAAAAAGGGAAGATTTTACTGCTGATTTGTAAGAAGATCTCCCAGCATTACCAGCAATATTATTTAAGTGATAAGCAATAGCCTGTCCAACGCCAGGTGCCTTTGGAAAAGAAGTTGCAGCATTATCTAAGTATATCATCTAATGATTAATTCCTTGTATTTAGTTTCTTCATCATACTCTCTTGAGAAGCTAGTATTATCTACTTTAGCAAGGACTATCTCAGCAGTAGAATTAATGATGTTATCATCTAATAAATGCCCACCAAAACAGCTTCCTGATTCATCAGCTACAGATATATGGAAATGTCCTTCATGATTATTATTAAAGGTTCCTGTTAAGCTTACTATCTCAAAGTTCTCTGTTTTGGTCATCTTTTGCTTAGCTGAAGCCAACCTAATGTTTAAGTGTTTTAGACTTCCTACACAAGTTACAATAAGACCAGCTTCAATGCCATTTTCAAGAGCAAAGTTGAAGATAGATTCTTTTAGCTTCTCATTGGGTTTAAGCCGAAAAGCGTATAATTCCATTAATAATTAGCCATATTTGTAGGGACAGTAAAGGAGAAGCTAGAACCTTTGCCTATCTCACTTTCAATCCACATCTTACCATGCATTCTTTCTACAAGCTCTCTACAAAGAACTAAACCTAACCCAGAACCCTTTTCCCCTTCTGTACCATAAGTTGATACTGTTTTATCAAACTCTGTTAAATAAGGTATTATCTCTTCTTTGATACCTATTCCTGTATCAGTTACCTTAATAGTGCAGTAATGAGCATCAGTTATTGCTGTAAGCTTAATCTGACCCTTCTTTGGTGTATATTTGATAGCATTTGTTAGTAGGTTTCTGATTATAGTTTTAAACATATCTATATCAATATATGCTTGTGCTTCACTTGAGACATCAACAGATAATTTTATATTCTTGCTTGTTGCTAAGTTTTCTGTTACTTTAATAACATTATCGATTATAGCTTTAATCATGACTTGTTCAGGGATGAATGACAGATAACCTCTTTGATTTGAAGCCCATTTAAGAAGGTTCTCTAAGAGATCAAATGTATTTCTAGCTGAATCTGTAAGGATAGGAAGAATACTTCTAATTTCCTTTATTGGTGTTCTTTTCTCACTTGTTAGATGTTCTAACATTGCTTTGATATTTCCCACAGGAGACCGTAAATCATGAGCAATAATAGAGAAGAATTTGTCTTTCGTAGAACTCTCATGAGCTAATTTACGCTGAGCCACAACCCTATCAGTAATATCGTAAGAGAAGACTGTAGCTCCGATTACATTGTTATTACTGTCAATGATAGGTGAATAATAGTATTGCAGAATCTCTAATTTAACTTTCTTAGTCTCTGGATATTCTCTTATACCGCTAATACTTTCACCAGCTAGAACCTTTGCGATTGTACTCTTCTTATCTTGCTTCTCACTAAGGTCTTTATATCTGATAAAATAGTTATCCCCAACACTTAGTTCAAGACCAACATGATTCTTAATATTCCGCTTATAATTCTCGTTAAAATAGGTATAATTACAATCTCTATCAATAGAGCAAATATATACTTGAGATGCACTTTCTAGAATAGATTTAAGATGAGCATTAAGCTTTTCTACTTGCTCCTTAATTAAGTATTCTTCAGATACATCTTTTATTACAAATAGATAACTTGTAAGTTCTTTTTCAGCATTAAATATCTTGGTTACTTCTAGATTAACCCTAATCAACTCACCATTCTTAGTTTCTAGGCAGTCAGTAGATTTGATAGAAGATATATTTTTGGTCTTGAATTGATGCCTAAGTTTACTAATAAAATCCTTACAATCATTTTTAAATATTCTTACCCCTTTATCATATATTTCTTCAGCGGTATACTTCATTTTATCAAGAATATATGGGTTTAGGTAAGTTACTTTTAGGTTAGTATCCATCATTAGAATGCCAACTTGAGCATTATTAAAAATTGCTTCTAGTTTTTCTTTACTTTCTAGAAGTTCATTATCAAGCTTTCTTTTTTGAGTAATGTCATTGAATATAGTAACTAAACCTGAAACTTCTCCCACTTCATTATAGTAAATATCGCGATAGACATCTAAAACCTTCTTATCTCCCTTGACTTCTGTTTCTATAATTTGTTGAGTAATCTCTTTATTTTGAAGTCTTTTCTTTAAGATACTAGTGTAATCGATTTCATGTTTAGTATAGAAATTAGTAAAATGCTTATTATATATATCTTCAAATTTTACACCAAGAAAGTCTAGAAAAGCTTTATTACAGCCCTGAATATAACCCTCAATATTCATGTGATACAATGGTAGAGGAATAGTCTCTAATAATGATTCTAGAAAGCCATTTCTTTTGCTAATATCAATGTGTTTTTGTTGTAATACTTGATTCTCTTTTTTGATAATGGACAATTCAGATTTAGTTAAATTTGCTTCTATGCTTGAAAAATGATTACTTAACTGCTCTTTTACATCTTTATTTTTAGCTTTTCGGGTATACATGAAGCTCTTTCTTAAATATAAGTTAGCAGATTTATAATCTTCAATAGATTCATAAAACTCAGCAAGACTATTATTGGTAGAACTTAAAACAAGAAAATACTCTTTTTCTTCTGCTATTTTAGCCACTTCTAGCAAATCATTAAGAACTTCTTCTTTATCCCCGATGAACAGTTTATTTACTAGAAGGTTAGACTTAGCCATCAATTCTTCTTTTTCTGTAAGAAGATGATGATATTTATCATAAACTGATTTTAGAGAATGATAGCTCCTTTGATATTCTTTGTTTTTTTGATAAAAAACAGATACGTTATTAGCTATTGATAAAGCCCCAACATTATCTTTTGCTTTGAAATAGAATTTAAGTGCTTGTTGCTTGTATTCTTCGATTAAATGAAATTCTTTCGAATAGAAGGAAGTAATAATCAAGTTGTTATAACAGTTGCCAATTTCCTTGAAATTGGCACATAAAATATAGTTTTTAATAGCTTCTAAATAATAGTTTTTGGCATCTACCATTTTATTATTTCTTATATATAGGTTTCCTATAAGCTTGCAAGTATCTCCAATTACATTGGGATTATCGCAATCCTTTACCATGTTGAAAATCTCCAAAGTTTCAACTAGTGCTTTTCCAACATCAATTTCAGCAATTTCTTGGGCATGCTTTATAGCTATTTTTATTTCGTCATTAATTAACATATAATCCTTCTTTAAGTAAAAATTATTTAACTAATATTTACTTGTAAAGTTTTTTTTTAACTTTATGATTTACTAATATTTGCCTTTTAATTTTATTGGTCAAAAAAACTAATAATGAGAGGATCTCTTGATTAAACGATTCGTTAAATTCTATAAACCACACAAGCTACTTTTTATTTTAGATATTGGAATTGCTTTTTTAACTTCAATACTAAATATTGTTTTTCCTTCTATAACAAGAACCTTATTAAAAGATTCTATTCCTAACAGGGATACAAGAATGATCATCGTGTTTTTCTCTGTTCTTTTGCTTATCTGGATTGCTAGAGCCTTTTTTAACTTCATAAGAATCAAGTGGGGACATATTCTCGGAGTTCGCATGGAAGCAGATATGCGTTCTATGTTATTTAGGCATCTTCAAAAGCTATCTTTTACTTATTATGATAACACCAAGACTGGACATATTATGTCTAGAATTACCAATGATTTAAACGTCATTGCTGAAGTTGCTCATCATGCTCCTGAAGACCTTATCATTTCTGTCTTTACTATTGTGGGTTCCTTTATTGTGATGTTCTCATTTAATACAAACTTAGCATTGTTTGCTCTTGCTCCGCTGCCAATTATTGTTATTTGGGGACTTACTCTTGGTAGAAGAATGAAAGCAGGTTTCAGGAATGTAAGAAAGAAGATTGCTGAAATGAACTCTTCAGTTGAGAACTCTGTTCAAGGCATTAGGGAAGTCAAATCTTATGCTAATGAAGAGATGGAGATTGAGAAGTTTGGTGATGTTAATCTAAACTTTCAAAAAGCTAAAGAGAAAATGTATAGCCTGATGTCCCTCTTTCACTCTGGTATGGGTTTCCTAACTGATATATATTATGGGGTTGTTTTGGCTGGTGCTACCTGGCTTCTTCTTCGTAATGAAATAGTCATAGCCGACCTTTTAGCTTTCATTCTCTATATCAACTTTATTTTAAATCCAATAAATAGACTTATCAATTTTGTTGAACAATATCAGCAAGGATATACTGCCTTTGAGCGTTTTACAGAGATTATGGATATTGAAGCTGACATACAAGATAGAAAGGGTGCAATATCTCTCAGTTCAAAATATTCTAATATTTCAATTAAGAACTTATCATTTAGATATCAAGGAACAGATAACTATGTCTTAGAGGATATTAATATCAATGTTGAAGCTGGTAAAACAGTTGCTTTAGTGGGAGAATCAGGTGCAGGTAAATCAACTTTAGTTTCACTTATACCTCGCTTTTATGAGCCTAACAAAGGTTCTATCCTGATTAATGATCATGACATCATGGATTTAAAGCAAAAGTTCCTTAGAGAGAATATTGGAATTGTTCAACAAAGTGTCTTCTTATTTGATACTACAATCCGTGAAAACATCTTATATGGCAAGCCTAGTGCAAGCGATGATGAACTTATTGAAGCTGCTAAGAATGCTAATATTCTTGATTTCATCATGTCTCTTCCTGATGGCTTTGATACCCTAGTCGGTGAAAGAGGTGTTAAACTTTCTGGTGGTCAAAAACAAAGAATTTCTATTGCTAGAGTTTTCTTAAAAGACCCTGATATTCTAATATTTGATGAAGCTACTTCTTCTTTAGATACAGAATCAGAGGCTCGCATTCAAGAATCTTTAGAAAAGCTTTCAGAGAATAGAACTACAATTGTTATAGCTCATAGATTGTCAACAGTTGCCAAAGCTGATTATACTTATGTAATGCAGAATGGCAAGATAGTTGAAGAAGGACGACATACTCAATTGATAAATGAAAAGGGCTATTATTATAGTCTTTGTTCTAGAATGAATATGATAAATTAGGATACAAAATGAAAGAGAAAAACTCTGCAATTTTATGGATGTTAACTTCTGCTTTAAGCTTTGCGATTATGGGAGCAATGGTCAAACTTGCTAGCGAAATACCAGTTATAGAAAAGGTCTTCTTTAGGAATTTAATCACCTTTATTTTAACCCTTTCCATATTCTTAAGAAAGTGGGAGAACCCTTTTAAACAAGGTAAAGCAAGCAAGTTCTTACTCTTGAGATCTATGGCTGGATTACTTGGTGTTGTCTTCTACTTTTATGCAATATCTAATCTACCTCTTTCTGATTCAACTATGCTGAATAAGTTATCGCCTTTCTTTGTGATGATTTTTGCTGGTTTCTTCTTGAAAGAAGGCTTTACATTGAAGAAGTTCTCTACTGTTATTTTGGCTTTTGTAGGAGCTCTGTTAATAATTAAACCTCAGTTAGATCTATCAATTCTTCCTGCACTTGCTGGCTTATTATCAGCTATTTTTGCTGGAATAGCCTATACTACTGTTCGCTATTTAAAGGGTAAAGCATCTTCTAACATGATTGTCTTCTACTTTTCAGCTATTTCAGTATTGGGAACATTGCCTTTTGTATTACTCAACTTCAAAGTACCCAAGGCCAGCGAGTTAATGTTCTTGATTGGAACTGGCTTTTTTGCTGCTTGTGGCCAATTATCTTTAACTCAAGCTTACCACAAAGCACCAGCTTCTGAAATATCTATCTATAACTATGCAAGTGTTGTTTTTGCTACTATTATTGGTGTGCTTTTTGTAGGTGATAAACTTCCTGATATTTACACTATACTTGGTGGTTTAATCATCTTCATAGGAGCATATCTGAACTTCAGGAGTAAATAATTCTTCTTATAAATAAAATACCAGACATCTAAAAGACGTCTGGTATCAGTTCTCGCATTATAAATAAAGGGTTAGTTTCAAATCATTGAAAAGATAACTCTTTAGCCGTAAAATTTATTAAAAGAGAATGTAGGGCAAGATCCTACATTCTCTTATTTTATAAGAGTAGCTTTCTTAGTATCAATTACATTTCCATTTGCTTTTAATCTATAAAAATAGAGACCAGAAGCGCATTTATCTGCATTCCAAGTTATTTTTCCAGATTGTATATCTTTGTCACTAAGTGGGAGGGTAGTGATTTTTTGTCCTTTTAGGTTAAATATATCAATGGAAGCATTATTTGTCTTCTTAGAGTCTAGTGTAAAACTAATAGTTGTTTCGGGATTGAAAGGATTTGGATAGTTATTGTTTAATTTAGAAACTACTACAGGGATAACATTATCAGAATTTGGAACAAAGTCTGTTGAATAACTAATCACAGATACATTGTCAATGTTCCAACCTGGGTCAACCAGTCTAGGTTCTGCATTATCATCTTTAAGTCTAAGCTTAAAGTAAAGGTTTTCACTGTTGAAAGAATCAGGTATTTTAGCCCAATCAACGTGAAGATAATCGTGTTGACCAGATTTTGCCCATATCTCAGTCCATTCAGAATTATCAGGGCTGATTTCAATAGATGCAAAATCAAAGAACCATTCAGTGTATAACCAGTGATCTAATTTAATATAATTCTCTTTTTCTGGATTGATTGAAATAGGATTTGAAGTTATTAATTGATAATCACAATTAGGTTCATAGAAGTTATTATCAAATCCTTGCTCAAAGTTAAAAGGTGAGTACTTAGAATCAGATACAAATGATTCTGTCATATTTTCACTATTTTGGAAAGAAGTAATTTCCCAGTTTTCACTTGCAGTCCAGTTATCTAGATTATTGAAATCATCATCAAAGACAAGCTCAAAATCAGAGAAGTCTAATGAGAAGTTGTTAGGTCCACCACCTAGATTAATATCTTCACTATAATATCTATCTTCACTAACAAATTTAATGGTGTTATTACCAGCATATAAGCTAAGTGTTTGAGGAGTATTATCTTCAATAGTAAATTCATGATCTAAATCATCTAAGTCATGATTAGTAACATAAAGTTTACCTTGGCCCCAGAAACCAGAAATATTAACATCTACTTGAGCTGTAGGCTCTGAAAGTGGTTGTAAAGAAATATGTTTTTGAGTCCAAACACTATATACACTAATATCTTCTGTATGAGTATAGTAACCTTCCTTCTTAACTTTTAAAGTATATTGACCACTAAGAAGAGGTCTCCAATATCTACCAGACTCTGCAAGTGACATACGAGGTCTGAAGTATTCAGGATTTCTTCCTTCAATTATGATTTCAGCTTCTAAAGCTTGACCTGTAAGAGCATCAGTGATACGTCCAGTAAGCATTGAATTTGAATCCATTTGAGGGCTGTATGGAAGTGCTCTATTAAGAAGCCAAGCTGTACCATCATTACATTCATCAATAACAAATTGAGCTTCTTCTTCAGTTTCAGGTTGTAAATTAAGTGTACCACATTCTATAAGCAATTGTATTGTTCCAAATTGTTGATATAAAGTGTTATCTTCAGAACCTTTTCTTCCTTTTCCAGGATAACATTCGTAAGGACCTGTCTCATCTTCTTTCATGATTTGACTTGCAACACCTTCACCAAGCATTTGAGCAAAATCAAAGTCAGGAGATTGTCTTACATCATACCAGTACCAAGGGTAATATACTTTTTCAGAGAAGTTACCTGTACGAGATGAGTGCCATTGAACAGAGAAGATTGGCTTGTATTCTTGACAAAAATCATAAACAAGTCTAGTTTCAGATTCTGAAAGTGGAGCAGAACCACGGTAATAATCATATACCTCTGCACCTGTAGAACACATCAATGTATCTCCATGAACCCAGTTAAAAGGGAAGTTTCTGTTGTTATCAACACCATCTATATCATAGCCAACATTTGGAGAAAAGTCAAAGCTTCCATTATTATTATTATCGCGTTTATTTTTTCTATAAGAAGTGTCTATTCCATCCATTACAACTTCATAACCTTCAGGATTAAGTATTGGAATAACATATATTTGTAAATGCTCTAACCATGCATTGTAAGGACTAGCGTTATTGTTTTCTAATATATTAATTATTGTTTCCATAGTTACACTTACACCCAATATCTCCTCGGCATGAAGTGGACCATTAAGCAGAATTACTGGTTCTGATTCATCGAAAGTATCAACATCGTTAGACAACTTAACCATGTGAATAGGCATGTTATCTTGTTGAGAATATCCAGCTATTTCAACCTTACATTTGTTTGGGTAATTAGCTTCTAATTCAGCTAATTTGTCATTAATTTCTTCATTTGTCCAATAAAATTGAGGTAATGTCGCTTGGGCAAATAGTGATGCACTGATTATTAACATTAAAAATATTAAAATCTTCCTCATAAGATCTCCTCTTATATCTAAATAAATTATATTTCTCTACAACTATCTTTTTAATATGCAAGATAGAGACCAAATTGTAATTTTAAATATATTTACCTCTTTAAAGATAATTAATATGCAAGATTTAATGTTGTCTGAAAGCTTGCTTACTGCTCCCTTACTTGCCTCATTGAAAAAAAGCCGATTTTTCAAGGAGACCCATAAGAGGGGAGTTAGGAGTGACACTGGGAACGCTATTGGCCCTTTAGTCTGGCGAAGACTGATCCGTGCCGGCTCTTGTATTTAAATATATGCTAAACATATATTTAAATCTCATATACAACCTAATTTCGTAGGTTTGGCCATCAGGGACGATGGCGTTCCGACTTTGCAGGATACGCTATAATGGTAAATTTTGTGTAAACTGGGAACGCTGTGCCTTTAGTCCGGCTACTGCCGGATAGCCGGCTAAAACTGGGAACGCTATTGGCCCTTTAGTCTGGCGAAGACTGATCCGTGCCGGCTCTTGTATTTAAATATATGCTAAACATATATTTAAATCTCATATACAACCTACTTTCGTAGGTTTGGCCATCAGGGACGATGGCGTTCCGACTTTGCAGGATAACCCCAGAGAAGTAAATTTTTGTGTAAACTGGGATTGCTGTAGAGACGTTTGGAAAAACGTCTCAAATACAAGCTGGAAGCTTGTGGACCAAATGTCTCAAATACAAGCTAGAAGCTTGTGTACCCAATTGTTTTTAAAAAGGATTAGACCACATGACAACTCTTTCAGTAAACCAAACAATTGATATGATATACAGGATAACAAAAGTGTAAAGACCAGCCATCATATCATCCAGCATTACCCCCCAGCCTTTAGGTAGATTTTGGAGTAAATTAATAGGGAATGGTTTTAGGATATCAAAGATTCTAAAGAGAACAAATCCAATGCCTAATATCAAGAGCTTATTATGATTATCGGCTGGTGTAAATGGAGCAACTGCTAACCAATAGCCACAAACTTCATCAATAACAATATGACCATTATCGTGTCCCATTGTTTTTTCAGCTTCTGTAGAAATCCAAGTTCCTAAAAAGAAAAATATTATTATAAATAAAATCAGGAACCAAGTATCAGACCAAACTGAATTTGGTATAAAATAAGCTATAATAGCAGCAGCAAGAGTTCCGAATGTTCCTGGAGCATATTTTATAGCACCTACTCCGAAGAAAGTAGCAATTAGTTCATATATATTTCTAATAGGTGATTTCAACATAAATCTCTTTCTTTAAATCTTCAATCCATTTATTATAGTAGTTTTGTCTTTTTTCTGCACGTGCCATATCTTTAATCTTATCTCTAATTTCTTCTAACTGGTAAACACCTTGAGGTACATCTTCTAAATTAGCAAAAATATAGAACATATCTTGAATTTGAACTACATCTGAAACTTGACCAGGCTCTAGCTTTTCATAGTATTCTTTGTATAGTGGTGGATATTCTCCATGTGGGTAAATACCAATTATTCCATCATTAAGAGATGATTCTTTATCATCAGAATAGTTTAAAGCGAGTTCACCAAAATCTTCTCCATCCTTATAACGCTGAAGAACATTCATCATAACTTTCTTCATTGCTAAGGAATCTTTTTTAGTTGGAGTAAGGTCTTTTAGAATGTGACTAGCTCTAACTTTATTTTCTTTAATATCTTGTAGTTTAATAATATGATAACCAAATTGGGTTTCTACGATATCAGACACTTCTCCTGGTTTCATACTAAAAGCTGTATTCTCAAATTCTTTAACCATTTCACCTCTACCAAAATAACCTAAATCTCCACCAGAAGCTGATGAAGGACAATCACTATAATCTTTTGCTAGTTCTGCAAAATCTTCACCACGATTTATTCTTTCTAAAATATCCTCTAACTGACTATATCTTTCTTCTCTAGTCTTAGTACTTGGAATAATTTGAGAAACTATCATACCTAATTTATAAGAAGGTTTTCTAAGAGGTAAATCTATAATATTGTCTTGATAATACTGTTGAATTTCATCTTCACTAATATCAATTTTACTCTCAATTTCATAGCGAACAACTTGCTCTCTAAGAGACTGTTCTTCAAACATCTCTTCAAAATAATCAAGCAAATCAAATTTATTCATTCCACTCTTCTTAAGTTCTGCAAGAAATTCAGTTTCTGATTTAAATTGAGATTCTATTTCAGCTAATCTTTTATTAGCCATCTCAGAAATCTGATTCTTATCAACAACATAATCTAATTCTTTAGCTTTTTGAATAATCAACTTAAATTCTATCATTTGATCAAGAATATCTTCATTGCTTATTTCATCATCGATAACACCTGCAGACTTCATCTGCATTATCTGTTTTGTAAGATCACTTTCAAGAATTATGTCATTTCCTACTTTAGCAATTATTCTATCGATAACTTCACTATGTGCTATAACAGCAAGTAACACCAACATTAACACTAATATTTTCTTCTTCATAGTTTATATAATCTCACTTTTTATATTTTTATTTATTTGAAATGCCGGCACGGAGGCCAGCGTTCCCAGTTTACACAAAATTTACCACAATAGCGTATCCTGCAAAGTCGGAACGCCATCGTCCCTGATGGCCAAACCTACGAAAGTAGGTTATATATTTAAATACAGCCGGCTAGCAGCCAGCGTTCCCAGTAAAAACCGGCTAGCAGCCAGCGTTCCCAGTAATAGCCGGCACGGAGGCCAGCGTTCCCAGTATAGGCACAGCCTTCCCAGTTTTCACTTTTTACTTTTAATTTTTCATTAATAAAGATACGGTGGTGTGAATTTGAAGAATACTTGTGGTTTGTATTCATCAGATTCATTACCATAAAATTCAAAGGCATTGAAAGTATCTGATTCATAAGCTGAAACAATAACTATACCAAAATTCTCTTTTTCACCAGAAGTAAATCCTTGGAGAAGAGGAGTAATTTTAACATCAAAATATGGAACACTTTCTTCGTCATCGCTTATAGTAGTGCTTGATGAACCTGTATTTGAGAAGTATTCTAAATTTTCATGGTCAATATATTGAGCTTGGTCAATTTCTTTATCAACTCTATATGCTACAGCTGAAAGAACTTGAGCACTTGAGAAATAAGAGTTCTCTTTTATGTATAATCTAACGTATGCTTCATTAATTGTTACATGGTTCAATTCAGCATCTGTAAGTTCTTCAATCTCATTATCTTCATTTTCATACTGAAAAACAGATTTATCAATATCAAATTTAAGATAAGTTCTTACAGGAATAAGATTATTAAGAATAAGTCTATTATCTTCTATTTTGTAGTCATCTAGCTTGTTATTTACTATATAGGTATCGCGAGCAGGGCTATGCTCATATTCGAAGCTGTCGTCCTCGTCTGCTACCGTATAAGTGAAAGTTAGCTTAGGAGCATCAGAGTGTTCTGAAGATAATAACTCCATATAGTTGTTGTCTTCTGTAGTTAACATGAGTGAGTAATAATCAAAATCTTCATGTTGCCAATTAAGTATATCTTCAGCCGGAATTTCAAATACAAGAGAATCTTGTTCTATGC
The DNA here is from genome assembly GCA_963678315.1 of Cloacimonadales bacterium (SeqCode). Taxonomy (GTDB): domain Bacteria; phylum Cloacimonadota; class Cloacimonadia; order Cloacimonadales; family JAFGVF01. The sequence continues at coordinate 739,618 of OY782781.1, forward strand.
CAATTGTATCAGAAATAGTAATTGGACTTATGTTGGTCGCTTCATAAAAAGTATCGTACCACGGTTCACCATCAGCTGAATTTTCCCAATCAGCCTCGTATTCATCATAACCTTGAAGAAGTTTCTTAACTGAGATAGTCATATCTCCAGCAGGTTTTAAATCTGTATAAATTGTTAAAACAGCATTTTCAACAGAAATAATATCTTCAGGGATATCAGCAAAGCTCATTAATACGTTAGATTGATATTCTTCATTATTCCCTAATAAAAGCTTGTAATTTGTTCCAGAAACAACAATATCTTTGCTAAATGAGAAATAACTTGTTAAAGAATCAATTTTGCTTTCATGGAATGTAACATCAGATTGGGTTATTTTGATTGGATTATCTTCATTTGAGCATGCTATTAAACTAACTAATATACTCAATATGATAAGAATTTTGTTTACCTTATAATTCATATATATTACCTTTCTTTTTAATAAATAGATTTAGTAGTAGCTTATGTGGATATGGGGATAAGTCGTCAAGATAAATTATAAGTTCTTGAAAAATATATCTTTTAAAAATCCACATATTATTTTAAAAGCTGTGGATAAGTCTTATATTTATCCCCAATTATACACATTGTTGTGTGAATTAACCTGCATCTACAGGTCTTGTGCACACTTATCCACACCTATTCATCCACACTAGTGTATAAATTAGACATCTTTATGTATCTGTATGTAAAGGTGTAACTTAGCAATATAAAATAGGCCTGTAAAAAAAGCTTATAAAACTAGCTATTAAAGAGAAAAAATACATAAAATAAAATATTGTGGATAACTTGTGGATAAAGTCTCTTTTTATTTGACACTTTCTATAGCTGTTAAAATATTTACAGTATGAAAAATGAAAAAATTAAAAAGATAGTCAAGAGAATTTCAAACAAAATAAGAGATAGCAAATTTGAAAATTCAACATATTTAGTTGGAGGCTATGTTCGTGATTTGTTATTGGGTAAAATTTCAGCTGATTTAGACTTTGTAGTTAATCTACCCAATGGTGGAGTTGAACTAGCTATCTTTCTTTGGAAAAACAAACTTTGTTCAAAGCCTATCATCTATAAAAGCTTTGGAACTGCTATGGTTGAAATAAATAAAATTAAGATAGAATTTGTTATGACGAGAAAAGAATGTTATCGTGATAAAAACAGAAATCCGGAAGTTGCTTTTGGATCTTTAATAGAAGATGCTTACCGAAGAGATTTTACTATTAATTCTATCTACTTAAATATTTCAAGCAATAAAATCCAAGATTTAACCAATAAAGGAAGGTTGGACTTAGAAAAAGGGGTAATAAGAGCTACATCTAACCCAAGCCTAATTTTTAAAGAAGACCCACTAAGAATCTTGAGAGGGATTAAATTTGCTGGGAGATTAAACTTTCAAATTGAAGAGAATACTTATAAAGCTATGATTGAAAATGTAGATTCTTTGCAATTTATTTATGCTGAGAGAATAAAAGAGGAATTTCTAAAAATGCTTATTGATGATGGAACTTGCTATTCTCTGCAACTATGTTTTGAAACTTCTGCTATAAAATATATTTTTCCCAAACTTACTCATTTAAATAAAGATCTTCTGAATACTGATAGAAAAATTGAATCATTGCCTAGTGAACTTGTTTCTAGATATGTCTATCTTTTCATGAACTACCCAGATCTTGAGGAAGTTAAAGAAAATCTAATTTACCTAAAAGTTCATAAAAAACAGATAAAAGAAATTCTAGCCATAATTAATATTATTGCTTACATACAAACAGAACATGAAAAATATAACGAATTTGTCTATGACTATCAAAATTATTTAGTAAAATCCATGGATATATGCCATCTTTTAGGAACAAATATATCTAATGAATCTAAAATAGTAGAGACTCTAGGACTATTTAGTAACAGAATTTATCCGCTCAATGGAAGAAAAATAATGGAATACCTTGACTTAAAAGAAGGCAAGCTGATAGGAGAATATAGTAAAAAGGCTATGAAGATATGGATTGAAAATCCTAACCTGAAAGAAGAAGAACTGATTAATGAATTAAAAAACCTTTAGTCCAGCTCAGACGGATAAAAAGTGAAAAGTGAAAAATGAAAACTGGAACACTGGGAACGCTCGGCCTCCGTGCCGGCTTTCAATAATATAATAGAACACAGATTAAATTGATTAAACAGATGAAAATGATTAATAAGTGAATAATTAATAGTGAAAAATTAAAACTGGGAACGCTCGGCCTCCGTGCCGGCTTTTGTATTTAACTATATTTAAATCTTATATATAACCTACTTTCGTAGGTTTGGCCATCAGGGACGATGGCATTCCGACTTTGCAGGATAGCTGGCTTTTTCGTGCATTTCGTGGTTAATAATAAAATAAAAATAAAAGGAGTGTGTTATGTTGAAAAATTTCAACAATCAGATAGATGAAATTCTGGAGATAGGTCGTAGGGTATATAATCGAGGTTTTGTGGCAGCAAACGACGGAAACCTAAGTGTCAGAGTAGATAATGATAAGTTTCTTATCACTGCTTCTGGTAAATCTAAGGGATTCCTTACAAGAGAGGATATTCTCTTATGTGACTTAGAAGGCAATATTTTAGCAGGAGAGGGAAAACCTTCATCCGAGACAAAAATGCATATCATGGTGTATAAAGAAAGAGCAGATATCAATGGCATCTGTCACGCTCATCCTGTTTACGGAACTACTTTTGCCGTTGCTGGCATTCCTATGGATGAGCCAATTTTAGTAGAAGTAATTGTTTCAATCGGTAAAATCCCTTTAGTTGAATACGGAACTCCAGGAACTATGGATCTCCCAAATAACATTGCAAAATATGTTCAAGATTACGAAGCTTTTCTGCTTGAACAACACGGAGTTCTGACTCTTGGAAATAGTCTGGAATTCGCTTACCACCGTATGGAAACAGTGGAACATTTTGCTAAGATATACTTCAACTTAAAACAACTTGGTAACTACAATACTATGCCAAAAGAAGAAGTAGAAAAACTCTACAAAGCAAGAGTAAACTTCGGCGTAAGAGAAGATATAGGGAAATACTAAGTAAATTAAAAGATAAAAAATGAAAAATGAAGAATAAAAACTGGGAACGCTCGGCCTCCGTGCCGGCTTTTCAAATAAAATAGAACACAGAAAACACAGATTATACAGATTTTAAGAATATTTAAATGTTTAATAGTTTAGGGTTTTAATTTGTGTAATCCGTGTAATTCATGGATGATATTTCTTTTGTATTTTTGTGGTTTTTCGTGCATTTCGTGGTTATCTTTATTAAATTTGTGAAGATCTGTGTTATTGCTGGCTAAATAATTGAATAATTAATAGTGAAAAATGAAAACTGGGAACGCTCGGACTCCGTGCCGGCTTTTGTATTTTACTATATTTAAATCTCATATATAACCTACTTTCGTAGGTTTGGCCATCAGGGACGATGGCGTTCCGACTTTGCAGTATAGCCGGCTTTTCAAATAAAATAGAACACAGGAAACACAGATTAAACAGATTTAAGAATTTTAAGATGTTTATTTGTTGATAGGTTTAATTGTTTAGGGGTTTAATTTGTGTAATCTGTGTAATTCGTGGATGATCTTATGGTTGTATTGTGTTTTTTCGTGGCTTTTCGTGCATTTCGTGGTTATTTTTCTTAATAATTTGTGAATATTGGTGTTATCTGTGGCTAAAAGAATTTAGTCAGTGTCATTAATTTATTTTATGGTTAAACCTTTAATAAAAAAAATCAGTTAAGATACAAAATAGTAATATTGAGTTAACTTATAATAGGTGTGAAAATTAGATAATCGAATTGTTAAGATGATTTACATTAAGATTTAGCTAAGACGAAAAATGGCTTGACCAGATATTAGTCATAATTGTTAATTGATACTTGGAAATGATAAGTATATTTTACGAGGAAGTATATGAATATAACAGGAAATATATTGGTTACAGGTGGTGCAGGTTTTATTGGTGCTAATTTCATTCACTATGTGTTTGAAAAAACAGACTTTACTGGCAAAATTATAAATGTCGATAAACTAACTTATGCTGGAAATTTGGAGAATCTTACTGAAATAGATAAGAAGTTTGGTCAAGATAGATACTTTTTCCATCAAGTGGATATTTGCGACTATGAAAGACTAAAAGATATTTTCCAACAATACCAACCTCAAGTTGTAGTTCATTTTGCTGCAGAATCCCATGTTGATAGATCTATTCATGGACCTAAAGAGTTTATTGAGACCAATATTCTAGGAACTTTTAATCTACTTGAGTTAAGTAGACAAACTTGGGGAGATAGAAAAGACGTTTTATTCCACCATATTTCAACTGACGAAGTATATGGATCTTTAGGTCAAACTGGTTATTTCTATGAAGATACTCCTTATGATCCTCGAAGTCCATATTCTGCTTCAAAAGCATCTTCAGACCATATAGTTTCTGCTTACTTCCATACTTACAAACTTCCTGTTACTATTTCTAACTGTACCAATAACTACGGACCTTACCAATTCCCTGAAAAACTAATCCCTCTTATGATAGCGAATATGCTTGAAGAAAAAACACTTCCTGTTTATGGAGATGGAAAAAATATCAGAGACTGGTTATATGTAGAAGACCACTGCTCAGGAATCTGGAAAATAATCAATGAAGGAAGAAGAGGTGAGACTTACAATATTGGTGGAGAAAACGAGTGGGAAAACATTAAGCTACTCCATGTTCTTTGCCAATCAGTAGCAAAAGAGACAGGTAAAGACCTAGATGAAATTTTAGAACTCATTACTTACGTGAAAGATAGGGCAGGTCACGATAGACGCTACGCTATTAATTGCGATAAGATAAAATCTGAATTGGGCTGGAAGCAATCAGTAACTTTTGATCAAGGACTTACTAAGACTGTAAAATGGTATCTTGACAACACCGATTGGATTGAGAATATTAAGTCAGGTGAGTATAAGAAGTGGATTGAGAAAAACTACGAGTAAGAATAGAACAGAGATAACACTGATTATACTGATAAAGATGATAGTATAAATTGAAAAGTTAAAGATGGGTGAAAGCCTTTTCTGTAGATACACACGGTCGTGTGTATAATGAAGTACATGTAAATGTACGAATAATTAAAAATATAACTGGGAACGCTGGCTGCTAGCCGGCTCTTAAGTCAGGCGAAGACTGATCTAGCCGGCTAAAGAATAAATATATAGTGTGAAAAATGGTGCTTCAGAAAGCCTTTCTGTAAGTCATAGGGCGAAGCATGCTTAAAAATAGATGTTTTGATAGAACACTGATGACACAGATTGAGCAGATGAAGATGGTTAAGTTTTAAGTTTTTTGAAGGTCATTCTAAGTAGGGTAAACTGGAAGAATCAAACCAGAAAAATAGAACACAGACAACACTGGATTATACTGATAATGATTTTACTTGAAGAAGAATTAATTTAATGATAGAAAGTTTTTTTTAGAAGATATACCAAGTAGAATTAATAATTATGTTTTATCAGTGGTTTTCAGTCTAATCTGTGTCATCAGCGTTCTATATATATTTAGTAGGGAGGGTAAATGAGTGATTATCTTCATTCTGAATTAACAGATAAAATAATCAATGCATTTTATGAAGTATATAATACTTTAGGTTATGGTTTTCTTGAAAAGGTTTATGAAAAAGCTATGATAAATGAATTAAAATCTAAAGGATTAACTTGTTCTGAACAATATAAAATCGATGTATTCTATAAAAATAAACCTATTGGTGAATATTATGCTGATATTGTTGTTAATGATTTAGTTATATTAGAATTGAAAGCAAATGATTCTTTAGTTAAAGAGAATGAATATCAATTGATAAATTATCTTAAAGCCACAAATTTTGAGATTGGTTTGTTGTTTAATTTTGGTAAGAAACCAGAAATAAGAAGAAAAATTTTCACAAACAATCGAAAATAGAAAGATAGAACACAGAAAACACTGATTATACAGATAAAGATGATTAAAAATATTAACTATGGACCTAAAGCAAAAGAATATTGGGAGAAATCAGATTTTCTCTGTTTAATCTGTGTCATCAGTGTTCCATATGCAGACAACACTGATCAGGCAGATAATAAGGGTTTTAATTAATCATATATTTAAAAAAAGCTATTTAAAGAAAGCGGTGATTTTCAGTTTAATCTGTGTCATCTGTGTTCTATATAGAGTTTTATAAAGAAGGAGAAAAAATGCAAACTGTTGTAATTCAAGGATTAGGATTTGTTGGTTTAGCGATGGCTACTGTTGTAGCAAACGTTGTGGATAAACAAGGTAAACCTTTATATAATGTGGTTGGTGTTGATTTACCAATGAATCAAGATAGAATTGATCTCATTAATAAAGGAATCTTGCCTTTTAAGAATGAAGATGAAACTTTTCCTGTTCAACTTGAAAAAGCAGTTCACCAATATAAAAACCTTCTAGCATCTACTGATGAAGAATGGTATAAAAAAGCTGATATAGTAGTTGTTGATATACAATTAGATATTAAAAAGCGTGAAGTTGGTAATGCTAGAGATTGTTATCTTGAAAAAGATGCTTTTATTGCAGCAATTCATACTCTAGGTAGACATATCAAGCCTGAATGTCTTGTTTTAGTTGAAACTACAGTCGCTCCTGGTTTTAGTCAGCATGTGGTTAAGCCTGCCTTAGATAAAGAATTTATGGAAAGAGGAATTGATGTAGTTACAAATCCTCCAAGAATTGCTCACTCTTATGAACGTGTGATGCCAGGAAAAGAATATCTCGCTTCAATCAGATCTTACCCAAGAACTTTCTCCGGTTATGACAAACTTTCAGCTGGAATGGCTCGTGAGTTCTTAGAAAATGTCTTAGAAGTAGATAAATACCCATTAAGAGAAGAAAATAATACAGAAACTTCTGAACTTGCTAAAGTGATGGAGAATTCTTATCGTGCTGTAAATATAGCACTGGTAAATGAATGGACTCTTCTTGCGGAAAAGATGGAAGTTAATATATTTGATGTAATTGAAGGAATTAAAGTTAGACCAACCCATAAAAATATCTTATACCCTGGTTTAGGTGTTGGTGGATATTGCTTAACAAAAGACACACTTTTAGCTTACTGGTCTGGACAAAACTTCTACGATGAAAACCTAGATTTACCTATGACTATCAAAGGTATCAACATAAACGACACAATGCCATGGCATACTTATGATCTAATCAAAGCCAATCTTCACAAAGATAACTTCAAGACTATTTTACTTGGTGTTTCTTACCGCGAAGACGTAGGTGATACACGCTATGCTCCAGCTGAAAAGCTCTACAGAAAACTTGCAAACGATGGTTTATCTGTAGATGTTCATGACCCTTATGTAGATGAATGGCCAGAATTACCTCAAGCTAAGTTTATCGAATTAATAGAAAATTTACAAGACTATGATTGCCTAGTCTTAGGTGTGAAACACAACTGCTACTTGAATTTATCAGCTCAAGATATCATCAATGCAACTAAGGAAGATACTTTAATTGTTGATGCTAATAATATCCTAGATGATGAGAAAATCTTGGAAATCCTTAAGAGTGGAAGAGATGTGATAGGTGTTGGGAAAGGCCATATCGCTAGGATGAAGAGAGAGATTTAACCACTAAGACACAAAGTCTCTAAGAATTTATCCACTAATACACACTAATTGACACTAATGAAGAAAGATCTAATATATAATTTTACCACAAAGACTCGAAGGCACTAAGTTAATTTATATTTATGAGAATTATAGATATTGATGAATTAAATATTTTAAGTAAGAAGGTTGTTGATGCAATATTTAAGGTTCATAGGGAACTAGGACCTGGATTACTTGAAAATATCTATGAAAAGTGTTTATGTATTGAGTTGGCTTCTAAAAATTTAAAATACAGTAATCAAGTTGCTCTACCAGTTTTTTATAAAGGCAAAGATATTGGTTTGGATTATAGACTTGATATCTTAGTTGAAGATTCAATTATTATTGAACTTAAATCTGTTGAGAAAATGAATCCTGTTTATAAAGCTCAGTTGTTAACATATTTGAAACTATCTAACAATAAACTAGGTTTTTTGGTAAATTTTAATGTACCTTTAATAAAAGATGGTATTAAAAGAATTATTAACTAACTTAGTGGCTTAGAGTCTTTGTGGTGAAAAATAATTTAGTGGTCAATCTTTAAAAAGGAGTAAGTATGAAGAATGTTCTCTTAACAATTCTGGTAATTTTAACCCTACTATTACTATCTTGTGATAGCGATTCTACCTCATCTTCAGAGAAATATACTCTATCAGGGAATGTTAAACTTCTAGATTTAGATGGAAATGAAGTTTTAGAGGGATTATCGAATGTTTCAATTATGATTTATGATTTAGTTGAGATAGATTCTGGTTTACTTCAAGTTAAAGCAGACTACCCATTTATTGGTTCAGATGTTAATCAAGAAGTTTTCTTTGACATAAGAGATAAAAGTCCAATTAAAGAAATTAATTGTGACGACAATGGTAATTTTACTTCCAAAATAGCTAAAGGCACATATAATATTGTTGTCTATTCAGAAGATTATGGCTACAAAATGTTCTATGATTATAACTTAGATAGTGATAGCTCAATAAATGATATTAATCTGTATGAAATACAAGAGTTAAGTGGAGCAGTTTCTAATTTTACCTTCCAAGCAGATCATGTTTATCATATTACCGATGATTTAGTGATACAAGAAAACAGCAATGTTGTTTTACAGGCTGGAGCTTATATTGATGTTGCTGATAATTCTAAAATTTACGTTAATGACGACTTCAATATAACTGAAAATAATGGTAAAAATGTTAATTTCAATAGCATTTATTACAAAAATCAAGAGAAAAACCTTTTTAGTGGGATTGAAATTATGTCAGGTGAAAATATTAATATCTATTCTTTGATTGTTAAAAATGCAAGCAATGCTTTACTTTTTTCTAACCAACTAGCAATAACACAAGTAACTAATTCATCTTTTATCAACAATAATCGTGGGATTATTACTCAGAATATCATTTCTGTTAATATTTCTGAATGTAATATTTTTAATAATACAAGTATTGGTTGTGAAATTGATTCTCAAAACTCCTTAAATAATAATATTGTTTATAATAATAATGAAGGTGTTAGGGTTGTTGAAGCAATATCTGATTTATCTAACTCTTATTATCTTGATAATTGGATGGGAATTAGGTGCGCATTTTATGAAGAGGTGAATATACATAATAATGAGTTTGATAAGAATGAATTTGGAATATCAATGAGTGGTTCAAACCCAGCAATAAATTTTAATAACTTTAAGGATGATTTTATAAATATTGAATTATGTGCCCGTTATACTCAAGCTTCATATGATTATTGCTTACCAAATATTGAAAACAATAATATTCTTTCAGTATCATGGCAAATTGGGATAAAAGGATTCAACGATTTATTTGCACAAAACAATCAAGCTTGGGCTGTCAATACAGATTTTTACTGTGGAAAAAATTTTTTTGGAAAAACTAAGAATTTTCTGGATAATAAAATATATATGTTCAATGAAGGTTTTTATGTAGTTATTGATAATGAATTCGACACATTTTTAAACACATGCGGAATTTTTAAATAGAAGGAAAAAATGGATATCCAATATTATATATGTGAAAAGAATATTGATAAAAATGAACTAGAAGAATTCTTTTTTAGAATAAATTCTGAATTTACCCCTTATTTAGAAAAAAATTTAAATATATGTGAATATGCTGAAAAATTATCCAAAAATGCAATTATTTTTATAACTAAAGTTAATAATATAATTGTCGGTATGGCAGCTATATATTATAATACTGTCCCAGATTACTCTTTCGGAACATTTATGGGGGTCCTTAAAGAATATAGAAAATATGGAATAGCTCTTCAATTAGAAGAAAATTACATAGAATATTTTAAAAAATTAAATACACCTGGAATTAAATCTGTTGTAAACTGTAATAACAAAAACGCATTAAAACTACATAAATATTTTGGATTTGAGATTTTAAATAAATTTTATGATGAAATAATGAATATTGAAAAATATGAATTAATTTTGAAATTTAATAAAAAATAAGGAATTTATATATGAAAAAATTTGTTGAATTATTTAAAGAAGTTATGGAAATAGAAAATGTTGACGTTAATGGTAAAACAATATTCAGAGAATTAGAAGATTGGGATTCTTTAGCAGTTTTATCTGTCTTAGCAATGATAAATGATGAGTATGATATAACAATAGCAAGAGAAAAGTTTGAAAAAGCAAATACTCTTGAAGAGTTGTTTGCTCTTATTTCGGAGTAAAAGTGTTTGGATCTACTGTTGTAAAAATTGAATATTACTTGCCAGAAAAGATTTTAAGCAATGACAATTTGATGCAAGAGTTTCCTGAATGGGATGCTTCAAAAATTGAAAAGAAAGTTGGAATAAAAAATAGGCATGTGACTACAGCTAAAGAATCAGCTCTAGATATGGCAATTAAGGTTTCATCTAAGGTCCTTGAAAACTTTGATTCCAACAAAATTGATTTTATTCTTTTTTGCACTCAAAGTCCAGAATATTTTTTACCTTCTGGTGCATGCTTAATTCAAGATAAATTAGGTTTAAGAAAAAATATTGGTGCTTTAGATTTTAATTTAGGTTGTTCAGGCTTTGTATATGGTTTAACATTAGCTGACAGTTTGATTAAGTCAGGCGCAGCAAGTAATGTCTTACTAATTAACTCTGAGACTTATTCAAAACATATTCATCCTCAAGATAAGAGTAATCGTGCTATTTTTGGAGATGGAGCAGCTGCAACTATTATTAGCACATCAAATATTCCCAAAATAGGAAAATTTGTTTTAGGAACTGATGGCTCTGGATTTAATAAATTAATTGTGAGAGATGGAGCGTTTAGAGATGTTAACCATCAACGTGAATATGAAGTATCTAATTATAATGGTAAGTATATTTATATGAACGGTCCTGATATATTTAATTTTACAATGGATGTTGTTCCTAAAGTAGTTTCTGATTGCTTAGATAGTAATAACACAGAAATAGATAAAATTGACTTCTTTATATTCCATCAGGCTAATAAATACATTTTAGATTTTCTCAGAAAAAAAATAAAGATACCTAAAGAAAAATTCTATGTTAATATGGAAGAAACCGGAAATACTGTATCTGCAACCATTCCTATTGCACTAAGGCAGTGCTTGGATAACAAATTAGTTAAGGCTGGAGACAAAGTAATGCTGGTTGGATTTGGTGTAGGATTGTCTTGGGCAAGCTGTATAATTGAGGTGTAAATGGCTCTAGTTAAATACAATAATGTTAAAATATCAGCAATCTCATGTTGTGTTCCTAAAAATAAACTTGATAACTTAAATTTGGAAGAATATGGGTCAGTTGATGAGAGAAAGAAATATATTAATACAACCAATGTTAGGTTTAGAAGAATTGCAGATGAAAAGACTACATCTTCTGACTTATGTTATCAAGCAGCAAGTCAACTATTACAAGATAATGATATTGAACCAAATGATATCGATGTCTTAATTTTTGTAACACAAACTCCTGATTACTTTTTACCTGCTACTTCCATAGTTTTACAGCATCAATTGGGATTGCCAATGTCTACGGTTGCTTTTGATGTTAATCTCGGATGTAGTGGTTATGTGAATGGATTGAATATTGCATTTTCTTTTTTACAGAATAATGCGTTTAAAAAAGTATTATTGTTGTGTGGTGACACTATCAGTAAAATTACTGACTTAACAGATAAAACAACTGGTTATTTATTTGGGGATGCAGGTTCAGCAACTTTGATAGAAAGTTCTGAAAAAACTATGTCTGAGGTATATTTTTCTTTGAACAGTGATGGTTCAGATAGTAGTTTACTGAAGACCGAGAATGGAGCGTTCCGAAATTTGGATAAAAAACCAAGTTTATATATGGATGGCATGGGGATTTTCAATTTTACGATTTCTAAAATCCCTAAAGATGTGAAAAAACTCTTTGATTTTTCAAATACTGAAATTGGTGCAATTGATTACGTATATTATCATCAAGCAAATAAGTTTATTAATGATTTTATATCAAAAAAACTCAAATTGTCTTCTTCACAGACTCCCTTTTCAATGTATGAGTATGGTAACACTAGTTCAGCATCAATACCTTTAACCATATCAAATCATTTCACAAATAGAATTGATGAAAAGATAAAAGTAATTTTATCTGGATTTGGAGTTGGATTATCATGGGGACATTGTATATTGGATTTAGAAAATGTAAATATTTCTAAAATAAAGGAGATATGAAAGTGATAGATCCATTTAGTTTAAAAGATAAACTTATATTGATAACAGGGGCATCTTCGGGTATTGGAAGACAATGTGCAATCTCATGTTCTGAAATGGGTGCGAAATTAGTATTGGTTGCAAGAAATGAAAAGAAACTAAAAGAAGTTTTGTCTGAACTCTATGGTGAAGGTCACATCTATTTCTCTCAAGATATTACAGATTATTCAGAAATTAAGAAGATAGTTGAAAAAACTGTAGAAAAACTTGGTAAGTTGGACGGTTTTATTCATTCTGCTGGTATTGAAATAACAAAACCATTAAAAGTAATGAAACCAGAAGATTATGAGATGATTTATTCAGTAAATGTAATATCAGGTTTTGAGTTTGCAAAACATGTCTCTAAGAAGAAAAACAGTAACGATTTGGCTAGCTTCATCTATATCTCTTCAGTAATGTCTGTAACGGGCAATTCAGGATTAACTGCCTATTGTTCTTCAAAAGGAGCATTAGTTGCTGGGGTTAGGGCTTTAGCGATTGAGTATGCAAATAGAAAAATTAGATTCAATTGTATTTCTCCAGGTTATATTAAGACCGAAATGATGGATAATATAAAACAAAAGCTGAGTGGATCTGAGATAAATAAATTACAAGGGTACTTTCCTTTAGGTTTAGGCGATCCTAGGGATATCGCTAACTCCTGTATATATCTTTTATCTGGTGCCTCAAAGTGGGTTACAGGCACCAATTTAATAGTAGATGGGGGTTATAGTGCAAAATAAGTTAATCACTTTTTTTAAAATAAACGTGATAGATTGCCGGGTTTTATGATTGGAGGAATAACAAGTGTAAAGAGACTATTTAAAGATAATTATTTGCGACTAGTAAATTTTTCTTTTTATTTATTAGCAACAATTGTAAATACCGTACTTATGTTGATAATTAATCCTTTTATTGCTAAAAATCTATCACATAGTGATTACGCAATCATAGGTTATCATGGGGCCTTCCAGATTATTCTTTTACCACTAGTTAATTTTTCGTTAACTAGTTACTATTTAAGAAATTATTTCTTAACACCCAAAGATAAGTTGTTAGAATTGAGAGATACTATCAACAAAATGATTTTGTATTTCGGCGGGTTTTCTTTGATAATTTGTACTATTGGATTTTATATATATTTTAAAGTTAAAAATGTGCAAATACCTTTTTTCCCATTTTTTTTGTTTTCAATAATAACTGTATATATAAATAACTTTATAACAATGAAACAAATTGATTTCAGATTAAATAAACAAGCAAAAAAATATTTTATTCTAACTATATTATTAAGGATTACAATAATAATTTCTACTGTCTTTCTTGTAATAGTTATTCCTTTAGGTGCTTTGGGAAGAATGTTAGCAACATTAGTTGGTACTGTAGTGTTTGGTTTGTTTTGCTATAAAACTATGAATTCAGGGATGAAAGTAAACAGAACAATTATTAAAAGTGCTTTTAGTTTTTGTTGGCCATTGGCATTAGCTTCTATTTTATGGTATTTTTTAAGCGGTGTAGACATCTTACTTCTTGAGAAATTAAACGATATTAGAAATATGGCACTGTATAATATCGCTATTGGCCTGACATCTAAAATTGCAATATTTTATGCTGCATTGGCTCAAACTTTTGAGCCTGATATATATAGAGCAATTGCTTCAAAGAAATATATTAGAATGATATTAATAGCTTTAAGCATCATTTTACTTAATATAATTCCTAATGCATTACTTTTCATTTTTGCTAAACCTGTTGTAAATATATTAACTTACGGTAGGTATATAGAAGCATCAAAATTTATCAGAATTCTAATATTTAAAAACATATCAATGTCTCTATATTATACAGTAATTCTAATTATTGTCGGTTTAGGATATACTAAATCTGAGCTTCTTAATAGAATTATAGGAGCAGTATTGTGTTATGTTATGTTCGATAAAATGATAAAGAACTATGGCTATATAGGTGCTGCTTGGGGGCAAACTTTTTCATTTTTAATATTAACTACAATAGGAATATTGTTTATACTTGTGCAAAGAAAAAAGATGTTTGAGATATCAGAAAAAAACTTATACAACAAAGGAAAAAAAGATGGGTTTTCGATTACTAACTCCAAAAGATAGTAATACGTGGAAAGATTTACTAACAGAATTAAACTATTTTCAGCAAGATACATACTATTCTCCAGAGTATTATCAGCTTTTTGAAAACAATGGTTTTGGTTTAGCAAAGTGTTTTTATTTTTATAAAGGAAATCATTTTGTTTTGTACCCATTTTTACTTAATTCTGTGAATAATTTAGGTTATAGTTTAGAACAAAATTATTATGATATTCAAGGTGTTTATGGTTATAATGGTATTGTTTCAAATACAACTGAGAATAGCTTTTTATCTGAGTTTTACGATACTTTTGATCAATTCTGTAGCGATGAAAACATTATTGCTGAATTTATAAGATACAATCCTATATTAAAAAATCATGAACTTGAACAAAGATTTGAGCCTATATATATACTCGATAATGTTATGATAGATGTCTCGAATAATATTGATGAAATCTGGAAAAATTCTTTTGATAATGGTGTTAGAAAAGCAGTCAAAAAAGGGATTCGGAATAATCTTATTTACGATTCATATACAGGTGAAGAAATATCAGATGATTATCTTCATGAGTTTTTGAAAATTTATTATTCAACAATGCATAGAAATAAAGCAAAGAACTTCTATTATTTCACAAAGCAATTTTTTTACAATATGCAATTTCTAATTCCAAAAAATATACATTTTTCTTATGTTAAAAAAGATGAGAAAATTATATCTGTTGAGCTAAATATTGTAAATAAATTGAATTCTTATGGCTTTTTAGGTGGGACTCTAGCAGAGTATTTTTCAATGTCTCCAAATAGTTTTTTGAGATTTGAGTTAATAAAAGATCTGAAAAAAAGAGGAGTAAAAAATTATTCAATTGGTGGCGGAATTACAAAAAATGATTCAAAATATAAGTTTAAAAAAAGCTTCTCAAAAAAAATTGATCAACGTTTCTACATAGGTAAAAAGATTCATAACAACAATATATATTCTCAAGTAGTCACTGAGTGGGAAAAGAATAGTGGACATATAAGCAATAATTTACTGAGATATAGGGACTAGGTTATGAAAATATTACTTATATGTCATTTCACAAATCAAGATATTCAAAAAAAAATTAACCCCAAGAAAAAAGTAAATGAATTCGCCCCATGGATATCTTATTATATCAATGAATTCAAGAAACATAAAGAACATACATTCTATATCATTTCTCCTCATAGGTGGATTTCGCGGAATATTACTTATAAAGAGGAAAATATTGTATATCATTTTTATTCTTGTGGTATTCCATTCTATGGTCGACATTGGCCGAGTAAATTTAGATTCGATTATTTGACAAAATATTATTTTAATAAACGTAAGGTTAAAAAAATAGTTAATAATATTAAACCAGATGTGATTAATCTAATTGGTGCGGAAAATCCTTACTATACATCGACAATACTTCAATTTATTAAACATTATCCTATATTGTTGACAATCCAAGGATTTGCATTTAAAACAAAAAAAAAAAAAGTTACTTCAAACTATGTTAATTATTTAATTAGTTTAGAAAATAAAGTAATTAGATTAGTTGAAAATCAAAGTATCAGAACTCATGATATGGAAAGAACAGTAAAAAAAATTAATCCCAAAGCCAAAGTACACTGGAACGATTTTCCAACTCCATATGGTAACCTTAAGGTCTCAAGTCCACAAAAGAAATATGATTTCGTTTTTTTTGCAAGAGTTACTCAAGATAAGGGAATTTTTGATTTTCTTAATGCAATTAGAGCAATAGCAAAGCTAAAAAAAGATGTTACTGCAATAATTGTTGGGCCATGTGGTCTATGTATGCAAAGAATAATTGAAAATTATATAAAAGATAATGATTTGATAGGAAATATTAAACTAATTGGTTTTCTTGATACTCAGTTAGAGTTGTTTGAGCGAGTGAGCGAGGCAAAGATCTCTGTATTACCTACGTACAATGATATAATTTCTGCCACAATAATTGAAAGTATGGCGTTAAAAATACCAGTAATAGCTTACCGAACGGGTAGTATTCCTGAAGTTAATAAAAATAATGAGAACATAATAATATGTGAGCAAGGAAACACAGATATGTTAACAGATAGTATGTACGATTTACTCATTAATGAAGATAAACAGAAAGCATTATCAAAATCAGGTTACTTATGGGTATCAAAAACATTTGATAATAACACTAAAATGAATAAGTACTTCTCAGTGTTGGATGATCTAATCAAAGATTTTATGGAGAAAAAGTATGAATGAGAAAGCACCTGTTTTATTAATAACATTCAACCGTCCTGATACAACAATAAAAGTTTTAGAAAAAATAAAAGAAGCTAAAGTTAGCAAGCTATACATTTTTAACGACGCTCCACGGAAAGGAAATGAAAATGACCAAAAAGCACGTTCTGAAATCAAAGAAATGTTAAATATAATTGATTGGGATTGTGAACTAAATATTTGGTTTTCAGATATCAATTTAGGTTGTGGACCTGGTCCTTCTTCTGCAATTACATGGGCTTTTGAGAATGAAGACCGTTTGGTTATTTTAGAAGACGATTGCGTACCAGCTATTCCTTTCTTTAATTATTGTAATGAGCTACTTGAAAGATACAAGAATGATACACGTATATGGATTGTTAGTGGCAATAATTATTCTGAAGAAAAAAAAGTTTCAGATTCTGATTACTTTTTTTCTACCTATGGCCATTCCTGGGGGTGGGCAACATGGAAAAGATGTTGGGAAAATTTTGATTTAGAAGTTAAACAATTTCCTAAATATTTCAAAGAAAAGAGGTTTTACGATGCTTTTGGTAGTAAGAAAGAAGCCAACTTTTTTGCTAAAATTCAAAAAAAAATATTTGAAGATAAAACTATTTTTGGTCATGTTTGGGATTTTCAAGCAGGTTTTATGGTAAGAGCGAATGGTGGCTTATGTATTAATCCAAGTAAGAATCTAGTCACAAATATAGGATTTGTTGGTACACATTCAAGCACAAAAAATAAATTTCATAACAGGCCTGTGGATAAGAATTATAGAATTACAAAGCATCCAGAATTTATTTTGGTTAGCAAAGAATATGATGAGTATCATTTTAGAACCCATTGGAAAAAAATGAAACCTAGTTTGTTAGATAGGGTTTGTATTAAAATAAGAAAAATAGTGAAAATATGACAAGATTGTCAAAATTCAATTTTATTGATTACATAGTATTTGCGACTTTAACATGTACATTGTTTAATGTAATTGTTACTAAACTACCTCCAGGGATAGGGAGCGTAAGATTTTTTTGGGGGCCATTAACTATCATTACGTTATTATTATTTGCAAATTCTATTTATAGTGTCTCTCCTGTAAAACAACTGATGCTGTTTGGTTTTGTAGTTATGCTTTTATTTAATATGATATTTTGGAGAAATTTATCAGATTGGAATAGAAGAAATTTTTTAGATGATTTCTATAATATTTTTTTATACACTATAATAATATCGTACTATATAAGATCAAAAAAAGTTGAAAACCTATATTTGATATCAAAAATATCTTTTATTTACATAATAATTACTGCAATTATGACAAATATTGGTTTATTTTTTGACCCTTTAATAATAAGGGATTCTGCTGTGGGTTTTGGCACTAACGTACGTCAAAAGGAAATTTACAACTTATATGGGACAGCTCGCTATGGATATGCACAAGCTTTTGTTTTATTGATACCATTTTGTTTTTATTCTCTTAAACATAATAAAAACTCTAATGTAAATAAAAGAATCATGTCAGTCTGTATAGCTTTAATTGTAATAACAACATTAAGATCACAGGTTTTTGCAAATATTATTAATCTAGTTTTTGTATTTATTTTTTCAATAATTTCAATAGAAAAACGAAAGAGTATGGTGTTACTTATCACTCCTGTAGTTTTGATTGTCATTATTTTACCTAAGACAATTTATAGCGATATTATACGTTCATTTACTAGGTATTTTTCAGAAGATTCTAATACATTTCTCAAACTTAATGATTTTGCTGATTTTTTTATTGACCCAGAAATTGATATGTCCACCGGTACTGGTGGAAGGGCTGCAAGATATCCCTTGTTATGGGAAGCTTTTTTACAAAGCCCTATTGTTGGACACTCATACCTTGATAAAGGATTAGATATAGAAGCAGGGGGGCATTTGTTTTGGATGAATAGGCTAGCTCATTTTGGGTTAATAGGCTTCTCTATGTTAGTTCATTCTCTTTATACCACATTCAAAACTATTAAAAGGAACATAATCAAAAACGAGGGTGTCTATTATTATTTTCTTTCTATAATGTCATTTTTACTATTTGGTTTAATGAAAAATATTGCAGGAAGAGAGATTTGGGCAATAATATTAGTTGTTATTCCTGGATTGTATTTGAGAAAGAAAAGATAGGAGAGTAAAGCAATGTTCAAAAATAAAAAATTATTAATTACTGGGGGTACTGGTTCATTTGGAAACGCAGTACTAAGACGTTTTATCAACACAGATATTGAAGAGATTAGAATCTTCAGTAGAGATGAGAAGAAGCAGGATGATTTAAGAAAGAAGCTTAATAATCCTAAAGTTAAATTTTACATTGGTGATGTTAGGGATTTAAGTTCTGTTAATACAGTTATGAAAGATGTGGACTATGTTTTCCATGCTGCAGCTCTAAAGCAGGTTCCTTCTTGTGAATTTTTCCCTATTGAGGCAGTGAAAACCAATATTCTTGGTTCAAACAATGTAATGCAGTCTGCTATGATGCACGGAGTAAAGAAACTTATTGTACTTTCTACTGACAAAGCGGTTTATCCGATTAACGCTATGGGCATTTCCAAGGCTATGATGGAGTTGGTTATGGTGGCTAACTCTCGTAATGGTGGCGAAGAGACTACTCTCTGCGGAACTCGTTACGGAAACGTAATGGCTTCACGTGGTTCCGTTATTCCATTGTTCGTAGACCAAATCAAAGCAGGGAAGCCAATCACAATCACAGATCCAAACATGACTCGTTTCATGATGACTCTGGATGATGCTGTGGACTTAGTCTTATTTGCTTTCGAGCATGGTAAGCAAGGTGATAGATTTGTTCAAAAAGCTCCAGCTTGTACAATTGAAGTTCTTGCAAAAGCTTTAAAAGAATTGTATAAAGCAGATAATGAAATTAAGTTCATTGGTACACGTCATGGAGAAAAGCTCTATGAATCTCTAGTAAACAGAGAAGAAATGCTTAAGGCAGAAGATATGGGAGACTATTATAGAATTCCAGCTGACACAAGAGATCTTAACTATAACAAATACTTCTCAGAAGGTGATTCTGGTATTGAAAAGATCACAGAATATACTTCTCATAATACCCACCGAATGGATGTGGAAGAGACTAAGAAGTTACTGCTTAAGTTAGAGTTTATAAGGGAAGACCTAAATCTTTAGCCACAAATAGCACAGATAAGAAATAATTTTTATCCACTAATTACACAAATAACACGAATTAGAAGATAGTAAGATATTTTAGCCACGAATAACACAAATCTACACAAATAAGAAAAATATATTATTATAATGCTAGATGTATATCATAAAGAGTTATGTTATAAAATTATAGGGTGTGCATTTGAAGTGTACAATACTCTTGGACCAGGTTTTCTTGAAAAGGTCTACGAAAAAGCCCTATTGCATGAGTTTGCTATAAACAATCTAAATGCAGAATCACAAGTACCATTAAAGATTATATATAAAGATACAGTTGTTGGAGATTACTTTGCTGACATCATAGTTGATAACAAAGTAATACTAGAATTAAAGTCATGTACAACAATAAATAAATCTCATCAAGCTCAATTAATAAATTATCTTGTTGCTACGGGAATCAAGGTAGGGTATGTTTTGAACTTTGGTAATGATAATAAACTTGAAAATATAAGAATTGTTAAATAGTATTATTTGTGAAGATTTGTGCTATTCGTGGCAAAAAAGTCTTCTTTAAATTAGTGTAATTTGTGAAATTCGTGGATAGTTTTCTTTATTGTTTATCAGTGTTAATCTGTGCTATCCGTGGCTAAGAAAAAAAAGGATTTAAAATGAAAATTGGCATAACAGGACAAGCTGGCTTTATCGGCTCTCACCTATACAACAACTTAGGCTTGCATGAAGGTATTGAAAGAATCCCCTTTGAAGATGATTTCTTCAAATCTGAGGAATCATTAGATAATTTTGTTAAGCAGTGCGACGTTATTGTTCACTTAGCGGCTATGAACCGTCATAATGACCCTGAAGTAATTTATAATACAAATATAGAATTAGTAGAAAAGATAATTGCAAGTATCGATAGATGTGCAACCAATCCACATATTATAATGTCTTCTTCAACTCAAGAGACTCGTGATAATTTATATGGTAAGTCTAAGAAAGAAGGTAGAGAGAAGTTTGTAGCATTTGCTCAACAAGGAAAGTGTTATTTTACAGGCTTGGTGATTCCTAATGTTTACGGTCCTTTCGGAAGGCCTTACTATAATTCAGTAACATCAACATTTTCTCATTTGATAGCTAATAATAAAGAAGTTGAAATTCAGATTGATGCAGAGCTTGAAATGATCTACGTTCAGGATCTGTGCCAAGAAATTATTTCTGTAATTAAAAATAAAGAATACACTGATGAAAAGCTTCTGCCTTATACAGGCAAATCACTAGTTTCAGATCTAAGAGATAAGATAAAAGCTTTCCATGAAACCTATATTTCTGGCATAATCCCAAAATTTGAAAACAGATTTGATTTAACACTTTTTAATACCTATAGATGTTACCTTCCACAGGAATATTTTCCTGTAGATTATACTAAGCATTCTGATAATCGTGGCTCTTTCGTGGAAATTATTAAGAGTTCAGGGCAAGGACAATTCTCCTTCTCAACGACCAAACCTGGAATAACCAGAGGGAATCATTATCATACTAGAAAAGTGGAAAGGTTTGCAGTTATTTCTGGAAAAGCTTCTATCAAGCTTAGAAAAATTGGAACAGACCAGGTTATAGAATATATTCTTGATGGAGAAAAACCAGGCTATGTAGATATGCCTATTTGGTATACTCACAACATCACTAACATTGGTGATGAAGAACTTATAACACTCTTCTGGATTAATGAGTTCTATAATCAAGAAGATCCTGATACTTTCTACGAAGAAGTTTAGTGTCATACTTTAGCCTTAAGGGTCTCCTTGAAAAAAAGGCGTTTTTTCAAAGAGGCAAGTAAGGGCCTAGTAATAAAGATTAAAACTAGCCACAGATAACAAAGATAAAAAAAGAAGAAAATATTTTAGCCACAGATAACACGGATTTGCACTGATAAAATGCTTAATAAACATCATAGCTTGTTTCATGTTATTTATAGTTAATTTACGAGTATTTTTTTACAGAAAGTTATGTTGGTATTAATTTACTATCCATATTTGTCTTTATCTGTGTTTATCAGTGTTATCCGTGGCTAAAAGATGGATTGTCTTATTTGTGAAGATTTGTGCTATTTGTGGCTAAATAAAGGAATTATTATGAATAAAATAAAAGTTATAACAATTGTCGGAACCCGTCCTGAGATCATCAGACTTTCCGAAGTAATGAAATTATTAGATAAACACACGAATCACGTGACTGTTCATACAGGACAAAACTATGATTTCGAACTGAACGAGATCTTTTATCGCGATTTAGAATTAAGAAAACCAGACTATTATCTTGGAATCAATACTTCTTCTTTAGGTCATGTTTTAGGTGAAACCCTTATTAAAGTGGAAGAAGTTTTTAATAAAGAAAAACCTGATGCTGTCTTAATTTTAGGTGATACTAATGCATCTATAGCTGGAATTATTGCTAAAAGAATGAAGATACCAGTATTCCACATGGAAGCAGGTAACCGTTCTTTTGATTTCAATGTTCCTGAAGAGATAAACAGACGTATCATCGACCATGTTGCGGATTTCAACTTAGTTTATACTGAAAATTCACGAAGACACCTTCTCTCTGAAGGACTTCCTCATAGACATATCTATGTGACTGGTTCTCCAATGTTTGAAGTTTTAAATAAGAATATTGAGAAAATTAAGAATTCTGATATTTTAAAGAAATTAGAACTCAAGGAAAAAGAGTATTTTATAGTTTCAACCCACAGAGAAGAAAATGTAGATAATGAGGAAAATCTAAAAGAGATTGTAAATACTTTAAACGCTCTTACTGTAAATTATGACCTTCCGGTTATTGTTTCTACTCACCCAAGAACTAGAAAGCGATTAGAGATGCTCAAAGATATTTCTATAGATAGTAGAATTCAATTCCTTAAACCATTTGGTTTCTTCGACTATAATAAATTACAAATGTCTTCTATCTGTGCAATCTCCGATAGCGGAACCATAAGTGAAGAATCATCAATGCTTAAGTTTCCTGCCGTGACTATCAGAAACTCACTAGAAAGACCAGAAGCTATGGACTATGGCTCAATTATCTTGACAGGTTTGAAAGCTGATGTAGTTCTTAACTCAGTAAAACTTGTACTTGAGGAACCAATGAACTTTAATAAATGTCCAGAATATCAAACAGATAATACATCATACCGTGTCCTCAAGATAATCATGGGACTAAGCGGATTGAAGAATAGATGGATGGGGATTAAGTGAAGAGAATTACAATTATTACAACTTGTTGCTTCCCTTATGGAGGACCAGCTGAAACATTAGTTCGAAATCTATCAATTGGGATTTCTGCTAATGAATGTAATGTCAATGTAGTAAGATTTAGAGGAAAAAGATACACAAAAAAAAATGATGTTGATATAGAAGATAGTAATTATCTATTTAACAAACCTTTTGATAGTGAACTAGGTAAAATTTTAGAATTAATGCTAAATATACTATACATTCCGATATTTTTGCTTTATCTTAAATTTTTTAAGAATAAACAAGCAATTATTTTGTATGGTTTTGAGTATACTTATCAAATAATTCCTTTCATAATGTTCTCGAAAATACTGAAGATAAAATGTATTAGGTTTATAACTGATCATTATAGAACAACATCTATAGTACCTGTTTGGTGGAAATATCCTAAGTTTATTTCATATATGATTCAAAAAAAATATGTTGACAAATTTCTTGATGGTGTTGTTGTTTTAAGCTCTTTGCTTTATAAACAATGTCAGGCGAGAGGAGTAAAAAAGGGAAAAATTATTTTGATTCCACATTTCATTGAGATTCTAAAGCATACTGTAAAAAGGAAAACATACAATAATAACGTTAATGTTTGTTTTTGCGGAACAGTTGTTGAAGCTAATGGGATTAGTGATTTAATAGAGGCAATGAACATTGTTCAAAAGAAGTATCAAAATGTTACACTTAAGATAATTGGTAGAGTTGATAAGCAGTATAAAAATAAGTTAGTAACTTTATCAAAAAAAGAAATACATTTTACTGGGTATTTACACAAAAAAGAAGTAGAAGAAGAACTTGAGAATAGTGATATTTTAATTAACCCTAGAAAATATAGTTTAGCTGCTGAAGCAGGATTTCCAACAAAATTGGGTGAATATTTTTCATCAAAGAAAGCAGTAGTATCTACAAAACTTGGAGACTTAAAAGACTATTTTATTGATGGTAAAGAGCTGGTATTTGCTGAACCTGATAAGCCTGTTTCATTAGCTGAAGGTATTATGAAATTGATAGAAGATGAAAATTTAAGAACATATATTGGTCAAAATGGTTATAATTGGGCAATAAAAAATCTAAATAACATAACTAATTCAAAGAAATTATTAGACTTTATTGACAAATTGTAAAGGAGCAGAAATGAAAGCAGTAATTCTTGCGGGAGGTCTTGGAACTAGATTAAGACCATTTACAGAAGTAATACCAAAACCACTGTTACCTATTGGGGAGAAATCAGTATTAGAAATTCAAATAGATGCATTAAAAAAACATGGATTTGATGAAATATATTTAGCGACAAACTATAAATCAGAATATATAGAGAACTTTTTTGGTGATGGTACTAATTTTGGAGTTAAATTGACTATTAGCAAAGAAACGAAAAAATTAGGAACAGTAGGACCTTTAACTCTCCTAAAAGATGTACTTACAGAACCATTTTTAATGATGAATGGAGATATATTAACGCAGCTTGACTATAAAAAGATGTATGACTTTGCAATGTCAAAAAATACAGACCTAACTGTTGGGATTAAAGAGATTGTTACCCCATTTCAATATGGTAATATTTTTTATGAAGGTGACTATGTTACAGGTATTCAAGAGAAGCCTAAGATAAAGACAAAAATTTTAGCTGGTATATATATTTTTAAGCCAGAAATTTTTATAAGAATTCCAGAAGATACTTATTTTGGAATGGATAATTTAATTGAATCTATGTTAGATTCTAAAGAAAATATTGCCAAATACGAGATTAATGAATATTGGTTAGATATTGGTCAAGTAGCTGATTATAAAAAAGCTCAAGAAGTTTATAAAACTCATTTTGTCAAGGAATAGTAATGAAAAAAGTATTAGTTACAGGAGCTGATGGTTTCATTGGCTCACATTTAGTTGAAAATTTAGTAGATCAGGGATATAATGTAAGAGCTTTTGTCTATTATAATTCTTTTAATAGATGGGGATGGCTTGATAACTTTTCGAAAGAAAAATTAAATAAAATAGAAATATTTTCTGGTGATATTAGAGATCCAAATGGGGTTAGGGTAGCAATGGAAGGCATTGATATTGTTTTTCATCTAGCAGCTTTGATTGCAATCCCATTTTCTTATCATTCTCCAGATTCTTATGTTGATACAAATGTAAAAGGAACTTTAAATGTCTTACAAGCTGCTAGGCTTTTAGGAACCCCAAGAGTGTTGGTTACTTCTACATCTGAAGTTTATGGTACTGCTCAATTTGTACCTATAACAGAAGAACACCCTTACCAAGGTCAATCACCATATTCTGCAAGTAAGATAGGTGCTGATAGAATGGCTGAATCGTTTTATAGATCATTTGATTTGCCTGTAACTATTGTCAGACCTTTTAACACTTTTGGGCCAAGACAATCAGCCAGAGCTGTTATTCCTACGATTATAACTCAACTATTAAGTGGTTTCCAAGAGATAAAGCTAGGAGATTTAACTCCTACCAGAGATTTTGTTTATGCTAAAGATACTGCTCAAGGTTTCATTGAAATATCTAAATGTGATAATACTATTGGTCAAGAAATTAATATAGCAACTCAATCTGAAATATCTATTGGGCAGTTAGCTCAAGAGATGATTAATCAGATTAACCCAAAAGCTAAAATTGTGTGCGACCAACAAAGAATTAGACCTGAGAAGAGTGAAGTTAATAGACTCTTTGGTTGCAATGAAAAGATAAAGAAACTCACAGATTGGACACCTAAATATACTTTAGCAGAAGGATTAAAGGAAACTATTGAATGGTTCTCAGACAAGAAGAACTTAGCTCAGTATAAACCAGGTATTTATAATCTTTAAGATTTTTTCACCACAAAGACACAAAGAACACTAATAGTTGAAGTAACACAAAAAGAGATTAAACACGGAAGCACAAAAATTCACAAAAACACGATTTATAATAACGTAATGTATATCAAAAGAGATTGTTATGGAGTCTGTAGATAAACAAAAGATGGCACGTCTAAATAATCTAAGTAAGAAAATTGTAGATTGTTTGTATTGTGTGCATAGAGAACTAGGTCCAGGTCTGCTTGAAAGAGCCTACCATCTTAGTTTATGCCATGAGTTAGATTTACGGAATATAAAATATCAAAATGAAGTTTATGTTCCAATAAACTATAAAGATATGAGAATTGAATCAGCATACAGATTAGATTTGTTAATTGAAGATGAGATAATTATTGAGCTGAAAGCTGTGAAAAAATTAAATCACTATTTGCATCCCAATTATTGACATATTTGCGATTAAGTAATAAGAAATTAGGTTTGTTAGTAAATTTCAATGTTAGCAATATTGGCAAAGGTATTAAAAGAATTATTAATTGATAAAACTCTTACTAAATATGCAAGAGACTTTTTTGTGTCTTATAGTATTTTTTAGAGATTTTTTGTGTTTAAATAATTAAAGAAGGAAATATGAAAGAAAAATATCAAAAAATTATAGATTTCATCCGCTCAATCTACAAAACAGAGGACTTTCTCCCTCTTCATGAACCAAGGTTCTGGGGAAATGAGAAGAAGTATCTAAACGAATGTATTGATTCTACCTTTGTGTCTTCTGTAGGAAAATTTGTAGATAGAATAGAAGCGGATGTTGCAAAATATACTGGAGCTAAAAAAGCAGTTGCAGTGGTAAACGGTACAGCAGCTTTACATATTGCTCTTAAGCTAGTAGGAGTTGATGAAACTTGTGAAGTTATTACTCAACCTCTTACTTTTATCGCTACAGCAAATGCAATTTCATATTGTAAAGCAGAGCCTATATTTGTAGATGTAGATAAGGATACGTTAGGAATGTCTCCTAAATATTTAGAGACATTTTTACAAGAAAATACAGTATTAGTCCATGATAAAAAACAATGCCTAAATAAATTAACCAATAAGATTATTAAAGCTTGCGTACCAATGCATACCTTTGGTCATCCATGCAAGATAGATGAAATTGTTGAAATATGTGACAGATATTATATCACCGTGGTAGAAGATTCTGCAGAATCTATAGGTAGCTATTATAAAGGGCAACATACAGGTACTTTTGGAAAACTAGGAGTATTAAGCTTTAATGGCAACAAAACTATCACTTCTGGTGGTGGTGGTATGGTTATTACTGACGATGAAGATTTAGCAAAGAAAGCCAAATATATTACAACTACGGCAAAAATCCCTCATAAATGGGAGTATAGGCATGATATGATAGGATATAATTACCGGATGCCCAATATTAATGCAGCCCTAGCCTGTGCTCAATTAGAGCAATTGGACGGCTTTGTTGAGAAGAAAAGAGCTTTGGCTCAGAGATATAAAGAATTTTTCTCAAATCAACAAATCAACGAATCAACAAATCAACTAGAATTTTTTATAGAACCAAAAAATTCTTATTCAAATTACTGGCTTAATGCCCTAGTGCTAAAAGATAGAGAAGAAAGAGATAAGTTTTTAGAATATACTAATTCTAATGGAATAATGACAAGACCTATCTGGACTTTGATGAATAAATTAGAGATGTTTAAAGGTTGCTTCAAAGCAGACCTAAGTAATTCTGAGTGGCTTGAAGATAGAATAGTTAACATAACAAGTAGTGTGGTGATATTGTGACAACTTCAGTTTTTGGTGGAGAGCACTACTTTACTTTTTCTGACCTAATCTCAAAAAAGAAATTTAATATTGATAGCTTTCTTAAAGAAAAATATCCATTGAAAAATTATACCTTTACGGGGGGAGGGTATTATTCACTGTATAAAATTATAGAGAATATTAAGTTTGCTAAAGATGATGAAATTTTGTTTCCATCGTATTTATGCCCTACTATACTAATTCCATTTAAGAGATGTAATGTAAAATATAGTTTTTACAACGTAAATCAGAATCTAAAAATCGATATTAATGATATAAAAAAAAAGGTTACTAGTAAAACTAAAGCCATTTTTTTTATTAACTATTTTGGTTTTAAGCATACTGTTGACTTTTATAACTTGATTTCTGAGTTAAAATCTGATGGGATTATAATTATAGAGGATTTGGTTCAGAGTTTTTTTTCTAATCATGAGATTGTTGGAGATTATGCTTTTAATAGTTTTAGAAAATTTCTACCTGTAGATGGTAGTGTGATTATTTCTAATGATCCAATCAAAAATGAGATTAATAGGCATACAACAAGATATAATATTTATAAAGGAATTGGGCAGGTTTTAAGAAGTTTGACCTTGAGATTCAAATTTCTGGATTTCACTAAACAATTTTTATCGCTTTTTGCTAAAGCAAACAAAGAGTACTATAAATACACTTCAGTTGGAATGAATTTTTTTAACAGATATCTATTGTCTAGGCAAAACATAGAGTCAATGGTTAAAAATAGAAGAGAGCTTTTCATAAAGATTTGTGAAGAGTTAGAATTTAACTATATATCTCCAATATTAGATAAGGATGTCATTCCATTAGGAATCCCTATAGTTCTAAATAATAGAAATGTAGGGCACAAAGTACTAATGGATAGAAATATTTTTTGTCCAATTCACTGGGATTTACAGCATGTAGACGAAATAAAATGTATGGATTCAAAACAATTATCTAGAAGTATATTAACTTTACCTTTATCTGCAAAAATTACTGAACAAACAGAATTTATAAATCGATTGAGAGAGTGTTATGGAAATATATCTTAGAGCATTACAAACAGAAGATTATGTAATTTCATGCAAATGGAGAAATGACCGAATGGTAACCGACAATCTTGGTGGTAACACATACTATGTTTCTCCCGAAAATGAATTAAACTGGATAAAAAATGCTATTGCAAATGATAGAATAAATCTTCATTTAGCTATTTGTATAAAGAACAATGACCTGTATATAGGAAATGTTAACCTTACCAATATTGATTATCTAAACAGGTCAGCAGAATTTTCAATTTTTATTGGAGAAAAAAAATACCATGGTCATGGTATTGCTACTAAGGCATCAAAAGAAATAATTAAATTTGGTTTTAAAGAGAGGAATCTTAACAGAATTTATTTGACAGTACTCGAAGAGAACAAAAAAGCACAGGGTTTATATCATAAATTAGGATTTAAGATCGAAGGTGTTTTGAGAGATTCTGTTTACAAGAATGGAGCATACCATAACTTAGTTCAAATGTCAATATTGAAAAAGGAATATGATGATAAAATATAAAATATACACTTTAAAAGAGGCATTTGAATGGAGTAAAAAACTAAAATCACTCCCTATAGATCAACAAGATATTTATTTTTCGCCAGAATACTATTCTTTGAATGATAGCAGAGGTCATGGTTTAGCAAAGTGCTTCTGTTATGAAAAAGATGGAAATCTAGCTTTATATCCGTTTATCATTAACTCTGTAAATAAACTCGGATACAATTTACCGAAAGATTATTTTGATATCCAAGGGGCTTACGGATATAATGGTGTTGCATCAAATTGTTATGAAAAAAATTTCATTATTGATTTCTTTAATGAATTTGATAATTATTGTATAAAAAATAATGTCATTGCAGAATTTGTTAGATTTAACCCATATCTCAAGAATAACTCTTTTGTTAGTAATCATAATGTAATATTACAAAATAAAAATATAATTCTAGATCTAAAGTGTGATGATATTTGGATGAAAGAATATTCGAAAGCTACTAGGAAAAATATAAAAAAAGCAAAAAGAAATAATCTATATGTACAATATTTCAATGGTCAGGACATAACAAAAGATATGATAAAAGAATTTCATTCTATCTATATTGAAACTATGGAAAGAAATTTAGCCGCAAAATTTTATTATTTTGATGAAAGCTTTTTTCAAAATTTAGCTAAAATATTAAGGGAAAAATGTGCATTTTTTTTTACCTTAAAAGATGGGATTTATATATCGTGTGAATTAATTCTGTATAATTCATTTTTAGGTTATTCATTTTTAGGGGGAACAAAAAATGATTATTACGAATTTAGGCCAAATGATATTTTAAAACATTCAATAATCAACTATTTAAAAGAAATAGGTTTGAATTATTTTTGTTTTGGAGGAGGAAACAAACCAGATGACGGTATTTTTAACTACAAAAAGAAATTTGCAAAAAATGGAGTTTATGATTTTTATATAGGGAAAAAAATTCATAATGAGGTAATTTATAATGATGTTATTAGACAATGGAATACTCGAAATATACATTTAACTAACAATAAGTTATTAAGGTACAGGGATATCTAATGAAGATACTTTATATTCGTAAAGAGAATGATGTTTTGCTGAAATCTTTTATAAACAATTATGAAAATAACAATACTGTATCATTATTAGATGCTAAAAATTTTTCATACCATAAAAAGGTTAATTTAATCCATGTAAAAAGTGTACATAAAATAAAAAATAAATATATCTCTTATATTGCACGATATGTTTATTCATTAATTTTTTTAGTTACTAATTATGAAAAATATGATGTAATTCATATTCTAAACCTCAAAAGAGAAAACTACTGGATGATTCCATTTCTGAAAAAGAGGTCTAAGAAGATTATTGTATCAATATATGGGAGGTCTACATATCTCACCAAGACAAAACAAAAACTATTTAGTAAAATATATAAGCATTGTGATCTGATAACTGCTACAAGCACAAAAGTGTATAGAGAATTTTTAAAATATAATCCTCATGTTAGTAAAGAAAACATAAAGTTAGTGTCATTGCCTATTGATTTCTATAGTGGAATAAGGTACATTACTAATCTTTCAAAAAGAAATGACTTATGTAGGTTACTTAATTTAGACGAAAATAAAGTAAATATTCTTTGTTGCTCAACATCAGCTAGTTATGATCAGCATGACAAGGTTATTGAACAAGTAAAAAAAATTAGAAATAAAAAAAATGTTCAGTTAATATTTTTACTTACCTATGGATCGAGCTTGGAGGAAACGGCTATATTGGTGGAAAAAATTAAAAGCTCATTAAGTAATTTATTTTCTATAAAAATATTTGACTCATTTCTTTCTAATGATGATATCGTAAAAGTAAGAAGTATTGTAGATATAATGATAAATGTCAGAACTTCAGATCAGTTTGCAGGAGCTATGATTGAGGCAATTAGAGCCGGATCTTATCTCATAAATGGAGATTGGTTAAAGTATCCAAAACTTGAAGAGTTAGGAATTAAAAAAGAAACGACTACTCTTGATGATTTAGGGGAAACTATAGAGAAGGCGATATTAAACTTAGGAAGTTTTAGAAAGAACGATGCCCATAATAACTCAAGCAGAATTAATGAATTTTATAATATCGAAGAGATATTCAAGAAATGGGATTGTATATATTTTGAATAACAATTTTTGAGGTAGAAAGGATGAATATTATTAATGCTTTTTCTGAGAATGTTATTTTACCTCTCAGCGATTTAGCTACAGGATACAGAATTAGCAAAGATTTAAAATTTTTGTTAGCGAGCCAATGGTGGACAAAAGAGAAAATGAACGAGTACCAGAACATTCAGTTACAAAAATTATGTAATTATTGCTATACTAATGTACAATATTATTATGAATTATTTTGTGATTTACATCTTAAACCAAAAAATATTGAGACAATTGACGATTTGAGAGATTTTCCAATACTCACAAAAGATATAATAAAAAAGAATATTGCTAATGGTAAATTAATATCAAAACTTGCAAAAAAAAGAGATATGATAAAATCAGGTTCTAGTGGCTCTACAGGAGAGCCTTTACAGTTTTATATATCAAATAAAAGTTATAGTATGAATATTGCTTGCAATCTTAGAGGTTGGAGTTGGATGGGGTATTCGCTAGGAGACAAGTATATTAAGATTAGTCAGAATCCTAGGAAAGGAATTCTAAAAAAAACACAAGATATTTTGAACAACTGTATGTATATCTTTTCTCAACAACTAACTATAAGTGATATAAGAAGAATAGTCCAAACTATATGTAAAATCAGAAAAAAGATATATTTAAGAGGTTATCCATCAACATTATCCATTTTAGCTGAATATATTAAAGATAGTAACATTATAGTTAACAATATTATCTCAATAAATACAACGGGCGAAATTCTTTTCCCTCATTTACGTATTCTAATTGAAAGTTCTTTTAATTGTAAGGTTTTCGATTCATATTCATGTGAAGGTGGGGCAACTTTTTTTGAATGCAAAGAACATGATCATTATCATATAGCTTCTGAATATGCCATAACAGAACTACTAACAGATGATAACAATTTGATTGACAAAGAAGGACGAGGCGAAATAGTAACTACAGATTTACATAACTACATAGTTCCATTTATTAAATATAATACAAAAGATATTGCAACTATCAAAACTATAGATTGTAAATACGGTATTGGTCTACCTACTGCAACAAAAATTGATGGGCGGGATGTAGATATTATTAAAACTCCTCATGGAAAAAAAATAGTTGTTCATTATTTTACAGGATATTTTGAATGGATTGACAGTGTTGAAAAGTTTCAAATTATACAAAATCAATTAAACGAAATTACATTAAAACTTGTACCAAATGATCGTATGACTGAAGATAAACTTAAAAAAATAACAAAAGAAGTTACACAACATATAGGCGATGGTGTGCATGTATACACCATACTTGTTAACGAAATTCCATTAAATAAAAAAAACGGGAAAAGAAGATTCGTAATTAGTAATCTTTAAGTGTATTATGAAAATAATTGAATTAATAAAAAAACATGACCAATATAGGAAAAACTGCATAAATCTTATGCCTTCAGAGAATTTTTTAAGTTATGATTCCCGATATGCTCTTCAATCTGATTTAGGTAGAAGATATTTCTTTCAAACAAATTACAAAATTTCAGAGAATGCAACATATAGTTACAGAGGTAGTAAATATATATCTGAAATATTAATAAGTTGTCAAAAATTATCTATGGAGGTATTTAAGGCTGAATATGTATCTGTTTACCCAATATCTGGTCACTTAGCTAACATTGGAATACTCCTATCTCTGACCAAACCAGGTGATACTATTGTTTGTCATTCTCCTGCTTTTGGAGGATATCCTGGATTAGATAAAAATACATTACCAAAATATTTAAACCTGAACGTTGAATATTTTCCAATGGACAAAGAAATAATAGAAAATATTGATCTACTCGAAACTGAGCAAATTCTTGAAAAAATTAAACCCAAAGTAGTTATATTCAGTTCTGCAAATACTCTTTTTTCTCCTCCGATAAAAGAGTTAAAAAGAATATGCAAAAAGAATGGTGTCATTTTAGTATATGACGGTTCTCATCCTTTAGGTTTAATAGCGGGTGGTAAGTTTGCACATCCATTAGATGATGGTGCTGATATTTTAGTAGGTGGAACTCAAAAATCATTTCCGGGACCTCAAGGGGCTATTATTGCTACGAACTCAATGATCAAGGATATAAAAAATGTTGAACAATTTGTTATGGTTGATAACCCTCATTTTAATAGAATAGCCGCATTAGCAGTTAGTTTAGAGGAAATCAAAGTAGATGGAGAAGATTATGCTGAACAAGTAATAAAAAATACAAAAGCTTTAGCAAAAGAACTAGATAATAATGGTGTTAGAGTTAAATACCCCAAATTAGGCTATTCTGATTCTCACATGCTTAAATTAGTTATTAATAAAAATTTTGAAGCTTATTGTAAAAAACTTGAAGATTTTAATATTATCATTGATGGGGCTGGGCGTATTGGTACAAATGAAATAACTAGGATTGGTATGAAAGAGAATGAAATGAGAGAAATTGGAAAAGTGATTGGGAAAATAATAAATAGTAAATGCGACAATAGTGAAATCAAATTAAAAGTAATAAGCTTAGTTTCAAAGTTTTATTAATAGGAATAACATTGAAAATTTTAATAGACCTTAATCATCCAGCACAATTTCATTTGTTCAAAAATACTATAAAAGTATTAAATAATACAGAACACAACGTTTTTGTGTTCGCTAAAACTAAAGATATTCTGACCAATCTTTTAGAAAGTGAGGGCATCAAATATCATAATAAAAAGAAAACTCGTAGAAAAAATACTAAAAAGGCAATGCTATTTAGTTTAATATCACAAGAGATCGGCTTATTTAAGTTTTGTATGCAAAATAGGCCTGATATTATGCTAGGTACCTCAATTGAAATCTGTCATATTGGTAAGCTTCTTAATATTCCAGCATATATTTTTAATGAGGATGATGCTGAAGTTGTTCCTTTGGTTGCAAAACTAGCATATCCCTTCGCAAAGGGCATTGTAGCACCTAATGTTTGTTCAACTGGAAAATGGAATAAATCTAAAATTGGTTATGAAGGATATCATGAATTAGCATACTTACACCCAAATATTTTTACTCCAAATTATGATTATGTAAAAAAATATTGTGGTACTGAACCTTATTTTATACTTAGATTTGCTAAACTTGAAGCTCATCATGATGAAGGTGCTTCTGGTATCACTGATGAATTAGCAGAAGAAATTATCAGTATTCTAGAGCCTTATGGAAAAGTTTTTATCACTTCAGAACGCAGCTGTAATGCCAAGTTTAAAAAGTATCGAATAAATATTCCTACAATTTATATGCATGATGTTATGGCTTATGCTCAAATGTACATTGGAGACAGCCAAACTATGGCAGCAGAGGCCGCTGTCTTGGGTGTTCCAGCATTAAGATTTAATAGTTTTGCGGGTAAGATTAGCTATTTAGAAGAGCTAGAACATAAATATGGTTTAACATACGCATTCCTTCCAAACAATCAAAATTTCCTTATTAATAAAATAAAAGAAATAGTTACAAAAACTAATATTAAAGATGAATGGAATGACAAGAAAAGTAAAATGCTATCTGAAAAAATTGAATTAACTAGTTTTATTATAGAATTAATTGAAAATGAACTTAAAGAGAAAATATAGTTATTATGAGAAAAAAGGTTTGGTATTTACTGTATTTACTTTTTGATATCGGCATTGTCCTGTTATCATTCGGACTTGTTGCTTGGTACAAAAGTGGCACCAAACGGGTATTGATTGACTATGCTCAACCAGTACTTGGATTTACTGTTACTTGGATTCTTGCAGCATTTATGGGTAGTAAATATTCTATCAAAAATAAACCTCGTCTGAAGAGTTTATGGATATCCATGTTCAAAAGTGATGCCATAGCTATGGCTGTAGTTTTTGGAGCAATAATAGTCTTTAATAGGTTTCAGTATTCTCGTATTGTGGTTTTTGGTACAATAGCACTAACTATTTTCCTAGAGCTTATATTCTTCACTCTAATGTACTATTCCTTTAAATTCCACAAAGATAATCCATCTTTCGCAAGCACTTCTTTTATCACAAAATCTAAGAAGTTGGAAGAAGAAGGTTCAAATTATGAAATTGCTAAGATAGAGCATTCCGACAATGTTCCTATTAGCGATGATTTAGAATTTAGTTACTGTCTGGAATCAGATGCAAAAATCTCTTCAATTAAGCCTGATCTTCAAAACAAATACCTCAAAAATGAAGATAGTATTTATAGCTTTATCGATAAGCACCTAAAATTAGATTGTTTTTGTCAGAAGAAGTCTTTAATCCTGAACAGTGAAACCTATTATAATATTGAGAATTATGATTCACATTCTCAAGCACTCTTTATAAATCTCCATAAAGTCAATGATTTCAGAAGAATCAATCAATATATTATCAAAGTTAATAAGAATCTTATTGATGGTGGTATTTTTATCGGCTGTGTAGAGACTAAAGCCCAGAGATATAGAAGATTTCAAGAAAAATATACTAAATTATTTGGTTCATTTTTTTATTCAATAGATTTCCTATTCACTAGAGTATTCCCCAAAATGGCTCTCTTACAAGGCTTGTATTTCGCAACTACTAAAGGAAAAAATAGATCTTTGAGTGAAACAGAAATGTTGGGAAGGTTATACTTTTGTGGATTTGAACTTCTTGCTAAGAGAGAGATTCATGGTATGAACTATTTCATAGCAAAGAAAATTAAGGAACCTTCTGAAGATAAGAATCCTTCTTACGGTCCAATTATTCGCTTAAGAAGAAAAGGCAAAAATGGGAAAATAATATATATAAATAAGTTTAGAACAATGCACCCATATTCAGAATATCTACAAGAGTATGTTTATAATAATTGCAATCTTCAAGAAGGTGGAAAATTTAAGAACGACTTTAGGGTAACTAAGTGGGGAAGAGTTTTTAGAAAGCTTTGGATTGATGAATTACCGCAATTTATAAATTTGCTCAAAGGTGAACTGAACATTGTTGGTGTACGCGCCCTTAGCAATCATTACTTTAGTTTGTACCCAAAACGTGTACAGGAGCTCAGGGTTATGGTGAAGCCAGGTCTTTTACCTCCATTTTATGCAGACATGCCAAAGACTCTTGATGAAATTATTGCATCAGAAGAGAAATATCTAAAACAAAAAATTGAAAGACCTATATGGACAGATTTTAAATATTTCTGGTTAGTAGCTTGGAATATTCTGGTTAAGAAAGAGAGAAGTAAATAAAGGCGGAGCCTTTTTAAATTAAAAATAATAATGAAAAGTGAAAAATTAAGGACTGGGAACGCTAGGCCTCCGTGCCGCTTTAAATAAATAAATACAATAGAACACTGAAAACACGGATTAAACAGATAAGAAGATTAATTTATAATGCATAATTGACAATGGATAATTAAAGATTTCTTATTCGTTCTTTTCGTGGCTAAAATATATTTAATAGGGGAATCATGAAAGACAAAATAATCAACATTTTTAATAAACACTTAACCAACAGAAAGCATAACTATGTAGATATGATTGAACAAGATTTAAGTTTATCTTACTTGTCTTTTACAGTCGATAAATCAGTAGATAAAATAACCTTTATTGTTGCAAGTAAATATTTGTTTATCATTGATTATATAAATTCTCCAGCAGAGACTTCCTTAGAGCGTAATAGTTATAATTTTAAAAATATTGCTAACTGTATAATTTATCTTATTTCTAAGAATGATCAAGGTATAAAATCAATAGAGTTTTCGAAAAATGAATTGAAAAGTATAAACAAATAAACGTTTAAACAAAAAAGTAAAAAAGAATTAATGAACATTTTAATTACAGGTGTGGCCGGATTTATAGGCTCTCATTTAGCAGAGAACCTAATTAAAGATCATAAAATAATAGGTATAGACAATTTTTGTGACTACTATAGTCCAGAAACTAAAAATAGTAATATTTCCAAATTAACAAGTTTAGATAATTTTAAACTGTATAAAATCGATATTAGGTCTATGAGTGAGGTTGAAAAATGCTTTGAAATAGAAAGTATTGATTTGGTTGTCCATTTAGCGGCAATGGCAGGTGTTAGACCTTCAATTGTTGATCCTGTTTTATATACAGAAGTCAATATCAATGGCACAGTTAATTTATTAGAAGCTTGTAAAAAAAACAACATAAAGAAGTTTATTTTTGCCTCATCATCAAGTGTTTACGGTAACAATAAAACAGTTCCTTTCTCTGAAGATGATATTGTTGATTTTCCAATCTCTCCATATGCTTCAACCAAAAAGGCTGGGGAATTAATTTGTCACACATATCACCATTTAGAAGAAATGTCAATTGCTTGTCTTAGATTTTTTACTGTTTACGGTCCACGTCAAAGACCTGACCTAGCTATTCACAAATTTATGAATAAGATCATTAATAATGAACCAATTCAAGTGTTTGGAGATGGAACTACCAAAAGAGATTATACCTACATTGATGATATTATTGATGGGATCTCTAAAACAATAAACTATGTAGGTAATAATGAGTTTGTGTATGATATATTTAATCTTGGTGAGTCTCAGACTATTTCATTATCAGAGATGATTGATACTATTGAAGAGGTAATAGGCAAGAAAGCAATAAAAGAGATTATGCCTATGCAAGCTGGGGATGTTGAACAAACCTATGCAAATATTTCCAAAAGTAAAAGATTGCTTGGATACAACCCATCAATGAATTTTGAAGAAGGAATTGAAAGATTCTATAATTGGTACAAAGAATTTTATAAGATATAAGGGAAATTAATGAAGAAAGTACATTTAATAGTTGGGGCTAGACCCAACTTCATGAAGATGGCTCCTCTATATAAGGAGTTCAAGAAGTTTCCGCAAGATTTCGATGTTAAGTTGATTCATACAGGTCAGCATTATGATGAGCGTATGAGTAAGTTCTTTTTTATTGATTTAGAGATGCCAGAACCAGACATTTATTTAGGTGTTGGTTCAGGATCACATGGTGCTCAGACAGCTAAGATTTTAAGTTTATATGAAAAAGAGATTCTAGAGGATAGACCTGATTTAGTGATTGTAGCAGGTGATGTTAATTCTACAATTGCATGTGCAATGGCTGCTGTCAAATTACACATAGCTGTGGCCCATTTGGAGGCCGGTTTAAGATCTTTTGATAGAACAATGCCGGAAGAGATAAATAGACTGCTTACAGATGTTGTTTGTGATTATTTACTTACTCCTTCTATTGATGGAAATCAACATTTATTAGCTGAAGGGATTGAAGAATCTAAGATTCATTTAGTTGGAAATATCATGATTGATTCTCTTGTTCAGTTCAAAGAAAAAGCAGAGACTTCTAACATCATGAATGAATTTTCATTGAAAAAGGATGATTTTTGTTTAATTACTTTGCATAGACCTTCTAATGTTGATTCTTATGAAGGATTGAAGATAATCCTTGATGCTTTTAATGAAATTTCTAAAGACATTAAATTAGTTTTCCCAATTCATCCAAGAACTCAAAAAAACATCGATAAGTTTGATTTAAGAGAATATGTTGATAGTATGGAGAACCTTATTCTTATTCCACCTGCAGGCTATTTAGACTTCATGAAGCTACAAATGAATGCTAAATTCTTATTAACTGATTCAGGTGGCTTACAAGAAGAATCTACTTTCTTTGGTATTCCATGTTTAACTCTCAGAGAGAATACAGAACGTCCAATAACTATCACTCAAGGCACTAACAAACTTGTAGAACTTAATACTGATATAATCATTAAAGAGAGTAAAGAGATTCTGTCCGGTAATGCCAAAAGAGGGAATATTCCAGATAAATGGGATGGTAAAACAGCTCAAAGAATTGTAGAGCTTTTCAGATAATGAACAAAAAATACTATAGAATAGCACTGCTTTTATATTTTATTGCAATTTCAGTGCTATCACTCAATAAATTTAATTCAAACAAATCATTGAATAATATAACAGTAGTTTCCATTCGTGGAGACTACTTTTTTCATTTCTTAGCATATATTCCAATGTTTATATTAGGAAAGCTATCCTTTGATATTAAGGGTTGGATTTTACTAATAATTTCTCTACTCATATCCTCTAGTTTGGAGATTATACAATACTATGTTCCTTATCGAGCATTTAATATTAATGATTTATTAGCAAATTGCATTGGTGTTCTAATTGGATTTGTTTGCTGTATTACTGTGACTAAAATCATCAGTAAATAGTTAAAAAACAATTATTTAAAAAGACGTTTCTTACTTATGTAAGTGACGTCTTTTTTTTATTTGCCACTAGTTAAATATTGCGACTTGTTCAATAATATAGTCGAAATATATCTTGACATAATTTTTCTTTAAAGCATTTTCAAGTTATTACACGGTAAGGGGATTTTATGAAGAGGTCTGTAGGTTTAATATTGTTATTAGTTTTTTTTACTTTTAGTTTATTAGCAGAAGTACTTAGTTTTCCCGATAACACATCAGGTTATACTTTAAAAAATAATATCGGACTTGAGCCTAGAATTGATTATCGATACAATCTTAGCAAATGTTTGCTAAACTCAGACCAACTTGAAGAACTTACTGGTAGTAAAATCACAAATATCCGAATGTATACAGCCTTCTACGGTGAGGTTTTTGATTCTATTGAAGTTAACGTAAAACTTTATATAAAGGTCCTTGATTCTGATTATTCTGAGCTAACCACATCTTCAGATTTTAACCCAACAGCTGATGATATATATTTAGATCATGACTATTCTTTTAACTCTATTGATGATTATGTGCCATTTTGGGATTTCCAATTAGATAGACCTTTTGAATATATAGATAATCAGGATCTTGTTCTTTGTTATATAACTGAGTATATTGGTGATAGTTCAATCTGTAAAAACATAAATCTTACTCGAATGGATCAATATTACTATAAAACAAATACTGAATTTACAACATCATTATGCTATTGTAGTGATTCTTCATGTTATAATATTGATAGTTTAAAAACTCAAAGATATGTTAAAGATTATCTTCCAAAAATGGATTTTACATACAGTCAGCTAAGTCTGCCTGTCGAGATGTCTTCTTATAATGCTAATGTTATAGAAAATAATCAAGTTAAAATTGAATGGCACACTGAATCTGAAACAAATACTTCTGGCTATTATATCTATCATAATGACAGAGATGAACTATCTAGTGCAGAGAAAATACCATGCTTTATTCATGCAAAGAACTCTGAACAGGGTAATGATTACCTATTTGTAGATAATGAAGTTTCTGGATGTCTAACTCGGTTCTACTGGATAGAAAGTTCAGATTTAACTGGAGAAAGCGAATTCTTTGGTCCTATGTATGTGGAGATTAACAATGCAAATGATAATTCACCTTCTTATCAATATGATGATGGAATAAAATCCATTTATCCAAATCCTTTCAATAATTCTACAAGAATTGCTCTGCAAAATAAAAGTGCTAGTAAATCTACGCTTAGTATTTACAATATTAAAGGTCAACTTGTAAGAAGTTTCCAAGATATTGATTTTAAGAAAGATGGCTCTTGTTCTTGCTTGTGGAATGGACATGATAGCCAAGGAAAGAAAGTCTCTTCAGGTGTATATTGGGCTAAAGCCAGTATTAATGGTAAAAGTTATCAGAAGAAAATTCTTTTACTTAAATAATTTTATGGAAGTATTAATTCTGCATATCAATAATAATGGCCACGATTCAAATCATGGGTTCAGAGAAGATATATCCTTTCAGGACAGTGCAAGAAAGACGTTTTTCCAAAGGTCTCTACAAATTCACTTATAACTTCGTTCTAAGTGAAGCCAGCGCGGAGGCTGGCGATCCCAGTGTTTAGCCGGCTAGCAGCCGAGCGTTCCCAGTGTTTAGCCAGCTATCCGGCAGCAGCCGGACTAAAGGCAAAGCGTTCCCAGTAACTCACTTCTAACTCCTAACACCATTACCCCTTCCTTACTGGTCACCTTGAAAAAATACCATTTTTTCAAGGAGGCTATTTGGCAAGCAGTATGTAAGAATAGATTAACCCCTTATTTTACAATATATACATGGCTGAAAAATAATTTACCTCCACGATTGAAATCATGGGCTCTGAGAAGATATGTCCCAAGGCACATAAGAATAGTTATACCCTGTAAGGTTAAATCAATAAAAAGCCCCTAGTTTTAACAATGGGAGGTAAGATAAAAATCCCTGCATATTATTTTCTTTCATTCTTAATCATAAAAAAACTTTACATAAAAATCAAGCTAATTCATATATGTAAAAAAGAATAATGAATTGGTGGAATATGTCTAAAAGAAAAGATAAGACAGTTATAAAAAGTACGGGTCGCAATCTTCAAAACGTAGATATTACAGATTTAGATGATTTCTATGATGTCGATTACGGTCAAGAGAAGAAGGCTTTGAGGCGTGGACAAAACAGGAATAAAAAGACTCTGAAGAGAGATTTGGATCTAGCAGATGGTTTAGTTCTTGAAATAATGTCCAACAACTTCTTTAAAATTTCCTCTAATGGTGAAGTTTTTACTGCCATAATGGGGGGGAGACTAAAGCAATTTATGTTTAATCAAAGAAGGGTTTTAGCTGTCGGTGATAAGGTAAAGATTGACCTTTCAAATGGGACTCCTTACAGAATTGAGGAGTTACTTAAAAGAAAGAATCGCTTGGTTCGCTATACAGAAGGTGGCTTTCAGAAAGAAACACTGATTGCCAGTAATATGGATTGTGCTGTTGTAACTGTTTCATGTTTAAAGCCAATGTTGAAATTAGGTTTAATTGATAGGTTCATTATTCAAGCAGAATATGATAATATTGAACCTGTGATAGTCATAAATAAAACAGATTTAGTTGAAGATTTAGGACCATATATCGAAAAGCTTGCTTACTATCGAGAAAGTGGTTATCAAGTATTCTTTGTGTCAACAGTCACTGGCTTAGGAATGGAAGAATTGAAAGATTATTTGCAAGATAAAGTATCTGTCTTTTCTGGACAATCTGGTGTGGGGAAGTCTTCTATTATAAACGTCTTGATGCCAGGTCTTGATTTAGCTGTCAGTGAAATCAGTGATTATAACGAGAAGGGCCGTCACACAACAACAAGTTCAAGACTTGTAGAGTGGGATTTTGGGGGTTACTTAGTTGATACACCTGGAATAAAAACGCTTTCTTTGAAGCGGGATAACAAAGAAATTGTATACAAGTATTTTCCTGGATTTAGTAGATTTAATTGCTATTTCAACAACTGCACTCATACTCATGAAGACCATTGTGGCGTCAAAGAGGCAGTTGAAAATGGAATCATTCCATTAAAGATTTATGAGTCTTATTTAAGGATTATTGAATGAACAAGTTTGGTATCTTCGTACATCCAGAATACTTTCAACAAACTAATTTGTTAGAGATTATATCTCATTTACATATCAACTACAATATCATATTCTTTGCCTTTGATGAGCAGGCTGAACTATTCCCAGAGTTTGTTAAGAAGTATGTTGCCAAAGAAAAAACTAAGCTCAATTGTATCTTAGTTTTTGGTGGCGATGGAACTATTCTAAGAGCAAAGAAATATGCTTTATCTACAGAATCTCCTCTTTTGGGCATCAATATCGGAAAGCTGGGTTTTCTTTCTGAAACTAGACCAAAACTTCTGGAAAAGTCTGTTAAATATCTTATTGAGAACAAGTACAAAGTTCAAGAAAGAATGCTTTTAAATGTTCGAGTTATAAGGGACGGAGAAGAAGTTTATAGTGGTCTAGCATTGAATGATGCAGTTCTGTTTCGAGCTTATACTCCTAAGATGATAGAAGTGAAGATTAAGACAAATGATAGATTGATTTATACAACAAGATGTGATGGTTTAGTTGCTTCAACTCCTACTGGTTCAACAGCTTATTTCTTATCTGGTGGAGGTCCAATACTGGACCCATTAATGGAAGCAATTGGATTCTGTGTGCTAAGTCCTCATATACTATCAATCAGACCAATTGTTTTTTCTGCAAAGGATCAATTAAGTTTTGAAGTCTTATCATGTGACAATCATCCACAATTACAAGTTGATGGGGTGAATGAAGTTTCTTTGAATGAGGGAGATATAATAAAAGTCAGATCTTCTAAAGAAAAAGTTAAATTTATTAAATTGACTAACAAGACTTTCTATCAAATCATGCGAAAAAAAATGCACATGGGTAGAATATGATAAACAAGATT
The DNA here is from genome assembly GCA_963678315.1 of Cloacimonadales bacterium (SeqCode). GTDB lineage: Bacteria > Cloacimonadota > Cloacimonadia > Cloacimonadales > JAFGVF01. Next base: position 783,422 of record OY782781.1, read on the forward strand.
AAATTTAGAAATTTTGTATTAATCAAAGAGCTTGAATTAGAGTTTTATCCTAAAATGAATGTAATTTCAGGGGAAACTGGTGCTGGTAAATCAGTTCTTGTGGGAGGATTAAATCTAGTTCTAGGTGGCACAGCTCGTGGTTCTTTTGTCTATAACAAGAGTGAAAATGTATATCTTGAGGCTAGCTTTAGTATTGATGAGAAAAACGAAGAGCTGAATGATTTAATTAGACAACATGAGATTGATGCTAGTGATAAAGACTTGTTTTTTGTTAGAGAAATCAACACTAATGGGAAATCTGCGAGCTATATAAATGGTAGGAGAGTAACTAATTCAATTATTAAAGAGTTTAGAAATCATCTACTGGATTTTCATTCACAAAATGAACAGCTAAATCTCTTCAATAACGATTATCAGCTTTATATTCTTGATGCCTATGCTAATTTAGAAGCGTTGAGAAGTAAATATTCGGATAAGTATCTGGAATACCAAACTCAAAAGAAATTGCTAACAAGTCTAGTAAGACGGCAAGGTCAGAATGAGGATAAAGCAAGATTGTATGAATATCAAGTTGAAGAAATTGATGCATTACAACTTCAACTTGGAGAAGACGAAGAGCTAGCTCAACAATATAATGTTCTCAGCAATGCCGAAGATATTGTCAATATCTCCAATGAGATTGTTCTTGAACTGTATGAGGGTGAAAATGCTGTGGTTGATAGACTAAATTCAGCCATTAATAGATTATCCGAGTATAGGAATAGTGTGGCAGTTATTAATGAAGCTTTAGACTTTATTCATGATGGTAAGAATCTTCTAGAAGATGGTATTTCTTCTTTAAGAGCAGTAGAGGATACGGTTTCTGTTGATAAAGAAAAGTTAAGTGCAGTAGAGGATAGAATCAGGGTCATTGAAGAGATTAAAACTAAATATAGAATGAATAGCATAGAGTTAATTCTTGATTATTACCATGATATTAATGAGTTTCTGCTTAATCAAGGTTCTTTAACTAATGAAATAAAAGAAGCTCAGGAAAAGTTAAGCAAGATTGAAAAAGATTTATATGAACTTGCCGAGAAGTTATCTAAGAAACGTCAGAAAAGCGCTGAAAGATTTGAAAAAGAAATCAAAGATAATATACGCAAGCTGGCTATTCCCAATGGGGAAGTAGAGTTTCGATTCTCACAAGTAAAAGATTCTTCTCCTCTCAGTAACCTTAATATTCATGGAAAAGATGAAGTTAATATCTTCTTCTCAGCCAATTTAGGAATGGAGCTTCAGCCTATAAAAGAGTCTGCATCAGGAGGAGAGCTTTCAAGAATGCTCTTATCGCTAAAGAAGATTCTTGCTGACAAACTTCAACATAAGGTTATGGTCTTTGATGAAATTGATGTAGGTATTGGTGGAAATACTGCACTATCAATAGCAGAATTCATAGCAGAAATATCTAATAAACATCAGATTCTTTGTATAACACACTTACCACAGGTTGCAGCTATTGCAGATAACCAATTTAAAATTGATAAAAAAGATATAAATAATAAGACTGAGATAGTGATTAATAAACTCAGCAAATGTGAAAGAGAAGAAGAAATAGCAAGAATGCTTTCAGGCTTTAATAGTGATACAGCCTTAAAGCATGCTAAAGAGCTTTTGATAAAGTCAAATATCCATCACAACAAATAAAACATCACATACCATTTACAATAGTTATAGTTAATTTACTTGACTGTTAAAAGAAATTTTCATAAAAACTATTGACAAAAAAGTGGCTTAAGTGTTATTTTTAATATATATGCTTTGCACTAAGGAGTAAAAGTGATAAGAAGATCAAAAACTACAAGAATAATTGTTTGGTTTATAGTGTTAATGTCTATCGGTTGGGCATTTTACAGAGTTGGTTCACCATTTGCAAAAACCACTGTTAAAGGTGCTACTGAAGTTAAGAATATTCAAAATATATTGTATTCTTGGGATTTAGCCAAGAAGTCAAATTATAACACAAAATACGAAATTGTTATTAAAATTAACCCTGAAGAAATCACCACAGATTCATTATCCTTCTTATTAGATTATGTAAGAAGTTATAATGGTGTTAAACTAAATTCTGGTTCGGAATATCTTTTACGTATTCCAACAGAAGAATCAGATAAATTCTATAAGAGAATTGAGAAGTTAGGTGATGTTACCAGCTACAGTATTGATAGTTCAACATCATTAGGTACTAAAACAATAAAATACTATACTGATAGTCTTAGTACTCTAAATAACCAGAAGCTTGCTTTGAAAAAGGCAAAGAAAGAGAATAAGAACATAAAAGGTTACGATGATGATATCGCAGAAGTTGATAGAAAGATTGGACGTATTCAAAAACTTAAAGATTCTTTAGGAAATCAGAACTATGACCTTTATCTCGTGTCTTTCTATCAAAAGGTCTTCAAAGGTTTTGGTAAGTCATATATCATAACTTATTTACGTGAATTCGTTATTGGTCTAGGTGTTTTAGCTCTTGCTATCCCATTAATATTCTTAGGATTCAGATTAATATTTAAGTTAGTTGGCTATATTAACGTGAATTCAGGTGGATCATATGGTGGTTATTATTCTAAGGGTTATAAGTATGGTTCTTATGGTTCCGGATATGGATCTTATGGAAGAAAGCGAAAGGTAAAACGAATATATAAAGATAATGATGGAAAGAGAAAAGAAGAAGATAGTAAATAGATAAACTTTAATAGCCGGCAATAGTCGGCTTTTTTTGTATTTGGAGGAAATATGTCATTTGAAGCGTGGTTAGTGTGGCTAATAATTGGTGTAGCTTGTATAATCATAGAAATATTTGATCCTGCTGTATTTTTTATAAGCTTAGGGATTGGTGCTCTTGTGGCGAGCATAGCATCAACACTAGGAATACCTGTATGGGCTCAAGTATTAATATTCGGTATTATAAGTTTCATAGTATTCTTATTTATGAGAAAGCTCTATGAAAGACTAATTGACAAAAACGCTAAAGAAACGAATGTCTTTGCTCTTATCGGACAATCAGGAACAGTCACAAGCGATATTCCTGAGGATGGTCGGGGCTATGTTAAAATAGGTGGAGAAGAGTGGTCAGCCATGTCTGAAAACAAGCAAGCTATAGTTAAAGGTAGCAAGATAGAAGTTCTTTCAATAGAAGGAAACAAAGTAATAGTAAAAAGCAAATAAAAGGAGTATTTATGGAACCAGGATTAATTGCTGTAGTTGTTTTGGTGATTTTGATAATAACTATAATAGCCAAAGGTATTATTATAGTTAAGCAAGCAGAAGTTGTTATAGTCGAAAGACTAGGTAGATATAATAGAACTTTACAGAGTGGACTTCATATTATCGTCCCAATTTTAGATAAGCCGAGAGCCATTACTTGGAGGAGTGTGAAAACTGATTTCAGAGGACAATCAGTGATTCTCGAGAAAACAGAAAGTAGAATAGATCTTCGTGAGACAGTTTATGATTTCCCACGTCAGAATGTTATTACAAGTGATAACGTAACCATAAATATTAATGCACTTTTGTATTTCCAAATTACAGATCCTTATAAGGCTACTTATGAGATTAGAAACCTTCCACAAGCGATAGAAAAGCTTACTCAAACCACTCTTCGTAACGTGATTGGTGAACTTGATTTAGATAAAACCTTGACATCTCGTGACACTGTAAATTCTAAGCTTAGACAGATTCTTGATGAAGCTACCGATAAATGGGGTGTGAAAGTCAATCGTGTTGAATTACAAGATATCGACCCACCTCAAGAGATTAAGACTGCCATGGAAAAGCAAATGCGTGCTGAACGTGATCGTAGAGCTAAGATTTTAGAAGCTGATGGTGAAAGAGAATCAGCTATTATGATTGCAGAAGGTCAAAAGAAATCTCAAGTCTTGAAAGCAGAAGGTAAAGCAGAGGCTAGACTACTTGTTGCTGATGCTGAAAAGAAGTCTATCAATTTGATTGCTGAAGCTATGAGTAAAACTTCTATGGACCCAGCTCAATATCAGATAGCTCTTAAGTATATAGAAGCATTTAACAGGATTGTTACTAATGGAGATAAGACAGTTGTCGTTCCTTACGAAGCGACTTCGATGCTTGGTTCAGTCAGAACATTGAAGGATATATTTAAAGCCTAGAAGTCTGTCAAAATAAAAAATCTAAATGTGGAGGATACATGTCAAGTATAGTTAGTATTTATGGAAGAGAGATCCTTGATTCAAGAGGAAACCCTACAGTAGAAGTTGAAGTTGCAACAGAAGCTGGAATATTTGCATCTGCAGCAGTACCAAGTGGTGCTTCTACAGGTGAGCATGAAGCTGTTGAATTAAGAGATGGCGACAAGAGTCGTTATTTAGGTAAAGGTGTTTTAAATGCAGTGCAAAACATCAATGAAATTATAGCTCCTGAGATAGTTGGTATGGAAGTTACCGACCAAGCAATCATTGATAATATAATGATTGATCTTGATGGAACTCCTAACAAATCTAAGTTAGGTGCAAATGCTATTCTTGGCGTATCTTTAGCTGTTGCTAGAGCTGCTGCTTGGGAAATGGACATGCCTTTATATCGTTATATTGGCGGTACTAATGCAAAAACTTTACCTGTTCCAATGGCTAACATTATCAATGGTGGTTCACATGCAGATAACAATGTAGATTTACAAGAATTCATGATTATGCCTGTTGGTGCTGAAAGTTTTAAAGAAGCATTAAGAATGAATACAGAAGTGTTCCATGCTCTTAAAGCTCACTTAAAAGCACAAGGTCTTTCAACTGCTGTTGGTGATGAAGGTGGCTTTGCTCCTGATTTGAAATCTAACGCAGAAGCTCTTGATGTTATCGTGGAAGCTATCAAAAAAGCTGGCTATGTACCAGGACAAGATATCATGATTGCTCTTGACCCTGCTTCATCAGAATTCTATGAAGATGGCTTATATAACTTGAAAGCAGAAAACAAGAAGTTAACTTCTGAAGAAATGGTTGCTTTCTATGAAGACTTATGTGAAAAATACCCTATCATCTCAATCGAAGATGGTTTAGCTGAAGATGACTGGGAAGGTTTCAAATTATTCAAACAACGTCTTGGTCACAAAATCCAAATCGTTGGCGATGATTTATTTGTTACTAATGTAAAACGTCTTAAGAAGGGTATTGAAGAAAATGCTGCTAATGCTATTCTTATTAAGTTCAACCAAATCGGTTCTCTTACTGAAACATTAGATGCTATTCAAATGGCTAAAGAAGCTTCATTTACTAACGTGATTTCTCATAGATCTGGTGAAACTTCTGATACATTTATCGCTGACTTAGCTGTAGCTGTTAATGCTGGTCAAATCAAGACTGGTTCATTATGCAGAAGTGAAAGAATCGCTAAGTATAACCAACTTCTAAGAATTGAAGAAGAATTAGCTGAGACAGCAGTTTACCCTGGTATCAAAGCTTTCTATAACTTAAAGAAATAAGTTTTAATTCAATATAAATCAACTAAGAGACGTGCTTGTCACGTCTCTTTTTTTGTTTGCCCACGATTGAAATTATGGGCTAGAAAACCTATAACATACTTCTAACTGGGATCGCCAGCCTCCGAGCTGGCTTGAGACGTTTTTCTAAACGTCTCTACAGAATGGTTATCTTTGCGTAAGCATGAAGTTCCTTCAACCTAGCGGTGGATGCTTACACTCCGAGGGAAATTGGGATTGTAGCCATCAGTCTTCGCCTGACACAGTCCCTGCTACGAAAGATTTTGGATCACCAGCTTCCGAGCTGGCTTGAGACGTTTTTCCAATCGTCTCTACATCCTTACTGGCCTCATTGAAAAATCAGCCTTTTTTCAAAGAGGCGCATGGCCACATAGGCAGTGAGGAGTGAGGAGTTAACCCTGAAGGGGTGACATATACTAAGCATGGAGGCTTGCCCTCCATGTAATAGTTCAAAGAATAAATAGCCCTGAAAGGGCGACATAAAGGATAAGGTCTTATCTACAAATAGAGAGATTTACCACGAAAAGCACGAAGAACACGAAAAAACAGTTCAATTAATAACAGACTACATTCTGCTATTTTTTACTAAAAAAACAAATTTTTCCTAAAGTGTGCCAAATTCTCCAAAAGTGTGCCCATAGTATATATAGATGATATAAAATTATGGAGGGGAAATGAAAATAGCTTTAGACTACAAAAAAATAGCTAAAGATTTATCTAATGATGATATGGTTGTATATAATCAAAAGGGTAAGAAAGAACTATATGCTAGGAAGAATGTTAAACCAACAAGAACCCAACAAAATACTAAAATTGGCAAGCTTACAAAACACTTATCTCTCCTCTACAAAGAGTTGGATAGTCAACAAATATTAAGTCTAGATTCTTTTCGAAAAGGTTATGAATACAGGAATAATTTTGTTGCTTTTCTTGTCTTAATGTATAAATATCACCGACTTAATAGCAATATTGAATTGCTCGAACTAACTTCAAATGATATTGATGATATGTGGCTAGACATAATTCTGACTATCTAACAATATAATATCGAAGGTCACAACTTGCAAAAAGTAGAACAAATATTAATAAAGTTAATAATCATATTAAGATATTTAATATAAAAATTAATATAATTAATAAAATATCTTGACAAGATTTAATATAATCATGATTTCTTGAATCAGAGGTAAGAGATATGAAAAAAAATTTAACAAAATGCCCTGTTTGTGAGGGCGACTTAGTAATTACCAAGTATGAATGTTCAAATTGTCATACGAAGATAGAGGGTGACTTCTATCAAACAGCATTTGCTGAACTTGATGATGAGCAGTTGGAGTTTATCAAGATATTCTTGGTTTCTCATGGATCAATTAAAGAAGTTGAAAAGCAGTTAGGGATTTCCTATCCAACAGTAAAGAATAGACTTTCTGGGATAGTTAAGGTTCTAACAGGAAAGTCATTAGAAGCTCCCACAAGTATGAATGTGTTAAACATGCTTGAAGATGGTGAAGTTTCTGTCCAAGAAGCATTAAAGATGCTAGATAATAAAGAATAGGAGAAATTATGAACAAAATGGAATTTACCTTTGATTACAGTGTTGATTTTGACACACTTTATGTAAAGACTGAAAAGTGTCCTCTTATGGTGGAAGGTCATGATAGTGAAAAGCTTGAGATAGTTGGTCATTTTGAAATGAAAGATGATGTTAATTATGCATTTACTGATGAAAACATCGTTTCAATTGATACAAGTGATAGACATATCAGTATTGATTCTAGTGATATTGAAGAAGAGTTAGCTAACAGAGATATTGACTTCAAGCAATCATTGCTTTTAGTTAAATGTCCAGCAGGAAAAGAAGTTAGAATCGAATCTGAACTTGGTAGAATCAAGGTCAAAGGACTTACTGGTAAGCTTGTTATTGATAGTGAAATAGGTGGCATTATAGTTAAGAAATCTTCAGCTTCCATGAAAATTGATAGTGAAGTTGGAAGTGTGCAAATCCTCGATACAATAGCAAAAGACGTTAAATGTAGAACAGAAGTTGGGGGAATTATTATCAAGAATATCAAAGCAGACAATCTTGATGTTAGCACCGAAGTTGGTATGATAGATATAGCAGAAGCAGAAGTATCCGAAGTAAACCTTGCTAGCGAAACAGGTAATATCGAATACAAACTACTTCCAACAATTAAGCATAACCATTCTAAAATAGATACTGAAATTGGTAAAGTTAAAATTGTTCTTCCTCAAGAATTAGCAATAGATTTAACAGCTACTTCGGAAATGGGAACAGTATCTTCTTTCTTAAAAAATGTTGAAAATATCGATGTAGAAGATGGTGTTAAAGTTGTTACAACAGGCCTTGGTCAAGAAGAACCTACTTGTAGGATTGAAGTTGAAACTGAAATAGGCAATGTAACTCTTTTAAATGAAGATACTGATGTAAAAAGTGAATTTAAAAAGTCTTTCAAGGCTGATAAAATTACTAAAGAGATTGATAAGGCTATGCAAGAAGTTAATAAAGCTACTAAAATTCTGTCTTCACCTGGTTTTAGAAAAGTGATGGGATCTGCTTTTTCTAATCTTGGGGAAACTATCAAGAATGGAATTCAATCAGCCCTCCAAGAAACAGATGTCACTATTAAAGAATCTATGAAAGATATGAAAGAGAACTTCCATAAAGAATCAGAAGTAATTAGACAACAAGCTGAGGATATCAAGAAAGATAAAGAATCTATTAGGAAGATTGTTCGTAAAAAGAAATTCTTAGATGATCCAGCACCTAGAGGAATGTCTGAGAAAGAACGAAGTCGTTTAAAGGTTCTTGAACTCCTTGAAGATGGCAAGATTAATCAAGAAGAAGCAGAACAGCTTCTAAAGGTAATTGGGAAATAGGCTGGTCTCTAGGAGCAAGCCTGCGAAGTGGTTTTTTTTGGATTGTAAGCTCTGAATTAGTCGGAGCGCCAGCATCTTGCTGGCTTCACTTAGAACATCGTTATAAGTGAATTAGAAAAGACGTTTGGCATAACGTCTCAAACACTTCTATGATCACCCAGGGTTAAAACCCTGGGCTCTTTGTTGATTAACCCTTACAGGGTATCAATGGATTTGGGATTGTAGCCATCAGTCTAGCCTGACACGGTCCTTGGCTACGAACAGAACTAATTTATCTTGCGTAAGCATGAACTTTGTTCAACCTGCGGTGGATGCTTACACTCCAGTTCTAACGGGTTAATGTCCCTTTGGGACATATCTCTTTTTGAATATTGCAAGCATGCCTAGGTTTGCGAAAAGGTGTTATTGGATTGCTTTTTTGGATTGCAAGCACTTGCATTCTAATCATAATTTGAGTAGAATGCTGGTTAGAATACCCCAAGGGGGTAAATTATCCAAAGCCCATGATTTCAATCATGGGGTCTAATAGAATTAAAAAAAGTGTAGTCCTGAAGGGACTTCTAAAACCAATATAATAACAAATTAAGTACTTTCAGCACTAGTAACAAAATCAATACACGTTTACCTAGGTTTGAAAACCTAGGCTTTGGACAATTAATCCCTTCGGGATAACCTTAATTAAATATCACTATGGAAAGCATGAGCAAAGTTCAGCCCCAATGGGGGCAGATGCTTACACTCCAGCATCCTAGTTTGCGTAAAGAACAATTAATTTTCTAACAAGTATAAAAAAAAGCTATACAAAAAAATAAAATTGGTTATGCTAGCATTTGGGGTAAAATAATGGCAAAATTATTTAGAAAAGAGTATTCGATACACGCAAATTCATGGTATTTTAGGGATAATGTTATAAAGACCAAAGAAGGTGATATACTTCATTGGAAGAGTCTTGATGAGAATGGTAATTATAACCTAATATTCTTCGCTGTTAAGACATTGAAGAAGTATTTTCCAGGAGTGGTACGGATTAAGTATAGTAATGCTAAGGAAGAGGTTATATCTCATTATTGTTCAGAGGATTTCGATATCTCATGTAATCATTATTTAACAGTAATTGATTATGCTTATAAATATTTAAGCACTGATATATTTGATGAAGAAATTGTACAAGTATATAATAGAAGTGATTTGAGGTACAATGATTTCTTTCAATCGCAATATCGAAACACATATATAACGATTGCTGATTTATTTAATGTTAATAATGATAAGGTTAGAATTTATTTTCATGGATATGAAGATTTTGACATAAAAGTAATATCAATTCTTCGTTCAGGAAAAGAACCTAAAAAAATTAGTAGTAAAGAAATCTCTAATGCAGAAAGACAAATGTCTATTTTTAGTGAAGAGGAATTACTTTTTTTATCATTACTCAATGACTCTAAATGCTCTTTCTCTGCAAAGAACAATTTCTTTTCAATCTATAAGGATGATTTTTACAAACTTGTTCCTAATTTAAAAGTACTAAATGATAAAGTCTATATTAAAGAAACAGGTGATAAAATTGTTTGGAAGGAAGAAAAATTGCCAATTCATTTTAGGATATCAAAGGTTGAAGATAAGTATATCTTAAAAGGAATCCCTCAAAAAGAAGTTTCAGCTATTCTATATTATAATACAATTTATGCTTTTGTGAGAAATGAAATATACTCTTTTAGATTGCCTTTCAATATAGATATTATAAAAGATATTTTCTCAGAAGGATTAGTTCTTAGTAGCAATGATCTAGTTTATTACCATGCAATTGTAGCTAAGCAGTTAGCACTTGCTGGTTATTATTTAGATATGGATGAAGAAATAGAACTCCCAAGCATATACGATAAGCAACCTCAAATCTACTTTAAACTAACAAAAGCAGACGAAATCGTGGTGATGGATGGAAAACTTGTTTATGGAGATGGAGTATATTTACCTCTATCAATACTAAGATTACATGCAAATCTAGTATTACATGATAATGGACTAGGGGAAAAGGCTTGGTTTTATATACCTACAACAGTTTTTAATGAAGTTTTTGAGTTTTTGGACCAGTTGCCAAGTCCACAATATGCCCGTTTAGAGCAATACTCACAGCTAACTTTTGAATCTGCATTGAGCATTGATTTACTAAAAAAAGCTATATTTGAGCTTTCTAATGAGAACTGGAATATTGAATTATCAGAGAATCTAAAAAAAGATTTTATCTATAAAGTACATCTTCAAGCTGAAATAGAGACCCAAAGTCGAGACGAGATAAACTGGTTTTCATATAATGTTGTCTATAAATACAAAGATTTCTCTTTTACCCATAAAGAGTTAAAGAAGTTTTTCCAATCAAAGCAAAAATTCTTAACTTTAGATGATGGAAGAATAGTGTTTTTTGAGAATAAAGAGGTTTTTAATCAAGTAGAAAGCCTATTTAGCCGTTCTGAAGAGACTAAAGATAAAGTCTATAAAATGAGTGCTCAAAGTATTCCATATTTCTTTAAGATGATACAAGACAATCCAGCAATTAAGCTGTATGGCGATAAGTATGTAGATAATATGTCACAAGATTTGATTTCTGGAAAATTAAAAGATGCACCTCCAGTTCCTAGATTTTTAAATCCAGTAATGAGAAGCTATCAAAAGTCTGGTTACCAATGGATGAAGATGTTAGAGCACTATCAGTTGAGCGGGATTCTAGCAGATGAAATGGGCTTAGGTAAAACTATTCAGGCAATATCGGTTTTATCAGATGTTCCAGCAGGTCATAAATGTCTTATTATTTGTCCTAAAACCCTAATATATAATTGGGCTGAAGAATTCAAAAAATTCAAGCTAGATAAATCTTTTATTATTTATGAGGGGAACAAACCTGAAAGAATGAATATTCTTAATAAAGTTAACTTTGAAATTTTAATAGCTTCATATTCAATAATTCAAAACGATATTAAAGAACTTGCAGATTATGAATTTGATTATGTAATTCTGGATGAAGCTCAACATATAAAAAATGTTTCTGCTTTAAGAACTAAAGCAATAAAAAAACTTAATTCAAAACATAGAATAGCTCTTACTGGTACCCCACTAGAAAATGATATATCAGAGATATGGTCAATTTTCGACTTTCTCTTACCAAACTACTTAATGACTAGGCAAAGGTTTATTAGGACTTTTGGTGGTACTGAAAATAAGGATAGAAGATTAGAACTTAATAAAATGATATCTCCTTTTATTCTAAGAAGAAAGAAAATTGACGTGCTGATTGAACTTCCTAATAAACAAGAACAGATTGCTTTTTGTAAGATGTCTCCAATCCAAGAAAAAGTTTATATGCAGCTGATTGATGATGTAAGAAAGTCTTACTTTAATCCTCAAGAGCAAGAAAAGATAAATTACATTAATATTCTTACAGCCTTGATGAGATTAAGACAAATATGTGACCACCCTCATTTAGTGGAAGCTGATTTGAAAGATGATATTGAGCTTTCTGGCAAAGTTGCTCTTCTACAAGAACTGATTCTTGATGCTATTGATTCTGGAAGAAAGATTCTGGTTTTTAGTCAGTTTATCGGAATGCTAAAGATTGCTTCAAAAATGCTTAAAGACCATAAAATTCCTTTTGAATATCTCGATGGTAAGACTAAAAATAGACAGCAACATATTGATAATTTCAACAATAATACGAATATAAAAGTCTTCTTGATTAGTTTAAAAACAGGTGGTTATGGATTAAATCTTACCGCTGCTGATACAGTAATATTAACTGATCCTTGGTGGAATCCAATGATTGAAAATCAAGCTATTGATAGAGCTCATAGGATAGGTCAAACTAAGAAAGTACAGGTTTATAAGCTTATCTCGAAAGGAACGGTTGAAGAGAAAATTCTTTCACTCCAAAATAGTAAGAAGGAGCTGTTTGAACAGATTATTGAAAATAACGACAATATCTTGAAATCAATGTCTGTAGACCAAATTAAAGAACTTTTCCACTATGAGAAGTAGGAAAAGGAACGCAACCCTCCGTGGTTGCATTAAACAGAGATCATTGTCTGTTATACTAAACAAATAGCATAGAGAGTCTAATGGATAAAATACTTGGGTGGCACTATCGTGGATTTCTTCCACATTGTGATGACGACACAAAAATACAGTTTGTAACTTTCAGGTTATATGATTCAGTCCCATTAGACGTAATAGAGATGTGGAAGACAGAATTAGAAATAACAGAAGAATCAGAAAAATCTTCAGCAGAGTTTCTCAAGTTACAAGCAAAAATATTTCAATATGAAGATGCAGGTCATGGAGAATGCTTATTAGTTCAAAAGCAAGTTTACGATATTGTTGAATCAACTCTTTTATTTTATAACAACTCTAAGTACCAGATTTTAGAATATGCAATTATGCCCAATCATGTACATGTTTTAATTAAAATTAATGCAGGTTATAGTTTATCCAAGATTATGCATAGTTGGAAGTCATATACAACTAATAGGATACAAAAATTGTTAAATAGGAAAGGCAAGATTTGGATGTACGATTATTTTGATAGGTATATACGTAATGATGAGCATTTAGAGAAGGTAATTAAGTATATTCAAGAGAATCTTAGTTATATAAAGAAAGAGAGTCCTAAATAAATTAAGACTCTCTAAAAATCTAGCAACCACGGAGGGTTGCGTTCCCTATCTAGCAACCACGGAGGGTTGCGTTCCCTATTTAATTTCTCCGGCTTTTTTAAGGGCAATTTTTGTTAGAATTGGTCCAATTAATTCAAAGAAAATGCAGGTTGCTGTAACAGTTGTTATAATTACAGAGCCGATATAATCTCCATTCTTTACTAGTTCACCATTAACTAAGATTTCTTTGCCTAAGCCGGTAAATCTAGATTTAACAATTAAGGCTAGACCTATAGCAACACCAGCCTGAGATAGAATACCCATTCCTAAGTATTTTCTGATTTTAGGTTCAGCTTTTCCAAGGGTACCTCCAATAAAAGCTCCTGACATAAGTCCAACAGTTCTTCCTAAAATATAAACCACACCTATAATTCCAAGAGCTGGAAGTGAAGAAACATGTAGGTTTGCACCCGCTAGGGTGAAGAAGAGGATGAATAGAAGAGGCATAATAAGAGGAAGAGGTTCTTGTAGTTTTCTAATAAAGGATTGGCTTTGGGTATTGATTAAGACCATTCCAAAAACCATGTTAGTTAGAATTAATGACAGATTTAACCAAGAGCATAGTCCTAGTGATACAAAGATAAAACCAAAAGCCAGGATTGTAATATCTGAAACATTATTAATCTTCTTACTCATAGCAGAGAAGAATAGACTAAGTGCAGATCCAAGAACAATACTAAGAACTATTTCTTGAAGTGGTTCTAATAAAAGGGTTAAAGTGCTCACTTCAGCTCCCCCTGACTGAGTAACCAATATTGAATTGGCAATGGCTGCAGCAAAACCAAAAATAATGATTCCTAGACCATCATCAAAGCCAACAACAGCATATAATGCTTTAGTTAGGTTTCCTTTAGCCTTATATTCTTGGATAATAGCTACTGTACCTGCTGGGGCAGATGCTGGAGCTATTGAAGCAAAGATAAGAGCTAAAGGTATATTTTTAGTTAATAAGTAGATTCCAGTGAATACAATTATGAAAGCCCCGAAAGATTCACAGAATATAATATAGATAATACTTCGACCAAAATGTTTTAAAGTAGAGATTTTCAATTCAAGTCCAATACTAAGTGCAACAAAGCCCAGAGCAATCTCAGTTATAAAAGATAATTCATTTTGAATAGCTTCTGAATGGATGTTTAGAAATGATGGTCCTAAAATAACTCCTAGAGTCATGAATCCAATGATGGAAGGTAATTTTAAATATTTAATATACCTTCCGAATATAAATCCGATGATAATAGTAAAACCTAACAATAATAAGATAGGTGTGTTTTGAATAAAGTTTGAAATATCCATGCTTACCTCTTAAACGTCTAGAGAACCAGAATGGTACATCAACTCCTGAACTGTTAAGAGAATTCCCGTCTTGTCATCAAGACTATTTATAATCTCATTAAACAATGAGACGGCTTCATTGTAAGATGATTTTTTTACTATACCAGTGATTATTCTACAGAATGTGTTCTTGTTACTTGTCCAAAAACTTGAGAAAAGAGGTAGAGCGTAGAGGTATTCACTAGCGTTTTTAGCTTCTATAACAGTAGCAGTACAATCTTCTATTTCAGCAAAAACATCAAGAACATCATTAAACTTATCTTCATCTTGAACAACTAAGGTGAAAAGAAGAGAGTCTTTGTTTGGAGAATAGTTATTTTGAATGTTTGTGTGGCGAATAAAACTATCTTTTAAATCAGTAGCACTTTTAGCACTGAGTATTTTATTTAAAGTTTCAGGTTGCCTAAGGAATTTGGTAATGTTACTTAATATAAGTAAATGTTCTTTCTGTTTATCCTCTGGGGCTACAATGAAAACGAAAACTTTTGCTGGTTGACCATCAAAAGAATCAAAATCAACACCATTAGGTACAGTAACAATTCCTACGATAAAATCTGTTACTCCTTTTAATCTACAGTGGGGAACAGCAAAGTTCTTGCCAAAACCAGTCGAACCTAATTCTTCTCTAGCAAGCAAGGCTTGGTAAACTTTCTTCTCTTTTAGAGATTTTGAGTTAATATTCTCCATTGCTAAAGAAGCTATTAACTTCAATATCTCATCTTTGGAAGAAACTTGGGCGTCTAATTGAATAGAATTCTGAGAAATAATGTCTGATAATTTCATATAAACCTCGAATATTTATTATTGTTTTTATAAAAGTAATATTATTTTGAGGATAAAAATTGTAAAGAAATAGCTTGAAAAATAAAAAAAAGAATAAATATTTAGAAAAAATCAAAAAAAAATTAATCTATAATTTACTTATTCTTTATTTATTATATATCAATAATTTATATCTCTAAAAAGCATTTTTATTAAAGAGCTTAGAAAGCCTGTAGTAATAAGTCTTTTTAGCCAATCTATGAGTGAAATAAATATAATGCAACTTATTGTTAAATAAGAAATTTATTAAAAAATATTTGACAGCTGAACAGTTAAAATAATCCTTGTTTAAGAATTTGGTACGATATTTGAAAAATGCAAAAGTGTGAAAAAAAGTCTTGACACAAAAAGTGGCTTTGATTTTATAGCAATACATTCACGCCAACGTGGCTCAATGGTAGAGCAGCTGATTTGTAATCAGCAGGTTGGGGGTTCGATTCCCTTCGTTGGCTCCATTTTAGTGGAGAGGTTCCCGAGTGGTCAAAGGGAACAGACTGTAAATCTGTCGGCGAAGCCTTCGGAGGTTCAAATCCTCCTCTCTCCACCATTTTTTTTAAAAATGATGAATGATGAATTTAAGATAAATTGAGCGAGCTGTTGCGGGAGTAGCTCAGTTGGCTAGAGCATCAGCCTTCCAAGCTGAGGGTCGCGGGTTCGAATCCCGTTTCCCGCTCCATTCAATGCAGGCTCGTGTAGCTCAGTCGGTAGAGCGCATCCTTGGTAAGGATGAGGTCACCGGTTCAAGTCCGGTCATGAGCTCCACGCATTCAAATACTACTAAATTTTAAAATCCCCCTCTTAAGATATTAAGACTGGGAAGACTTTAAAATTATAGTTGAAAATAAGGGAAGACCGCAGAAGTGCGGTATATTTGCGTTATATGCAAGTATCCCTGTTGCCAAAATATAAAATAAAAAAAAGATAACTAAATCCGGGAGGAAACATGGCAAAGGAAAAATTTGTACGTACTAAACCTCACGTTAATGTTGGTACTATCGGTCACGTTGACCACGGTAAAACAACTTTAACTGCTGCGTTGACATTATATTTAAGTAAGAAAAACGGTGCTGAATTCAGATCATTTGATTCAATTGATAACGCACCTGAAGAAAAAGAACGTGGTATCACTATTGCTACTGCTCACGTTGAATACGAATCAGAAATTCGTCACTATGCTCACGTTGACTGTCCTGGTCACGCTGACTACGTTAAAAACATGATTACTGGTGCTGCTCAAATGGACGGTGCTATTCTTGTTGTTAGTGCTGCAGACGGTCCAATGCCACAAACAAGAGAACACATCCTTCTTGCAAAGCAAGTTGGTGTTCCTGCAATGGTTGTTTTCATGAACAAGTGTGATCTTGTTGATGATGAAGAACTCCTTGAATTAGTGGAAATGGAAGTTAGAGAAATGCTTGACCAATATGGTTTCCCTGGCGATGATATACCATTTATCAAAGGTTCAGCTCTTAAAGGTCTTAATGGCGATCCTGAAGGTGAAGCTTCTATGCAAGAGCTTATTGATCAAGTTGATGCATATATTCCAGAACCAGACAGAGATAAGGATAAACCTTTCTTAATGCCTGTTGAAGACGTTTTCTCAATTCCTGGTCGTGGAACAGTTGCAACTGGTAGAGTTGAACGTGGTATCATTAGAACTGGTGATAAAATTGCTAGAATCGGTATCAGAGAAACTGTTGAAACAACATGTACTGGTGTTGAAATGTTCAGAAAAATCATGGATGAAGCTGAAGCTGGTGATAACATTGGTTGCTTACTTCGTGGTTTTGCTAAAACTGACGTTGAACGTGGTATGGTTCTTGCTAAACCAAAATCAGTTTTACCTCACACAAAATTCTCAGGTGAAACTTATATCTTAACAAAAGATGAAGGTGGACGTCACAAACCATTCTTCGCAGGTTACAGACCTCAGTTCTATTTCAGAACAACTGACGTTACTGGTTCATTATCATTACCTGAAGGCGTTGAAATGGTTATGCCTGGTGATAATATCACTATCTCAGCAGAACTTATCACTCCAATTGCTATGGAACAAGGTTTACGTTTCGCTATCCGTGAAGGTGGAAGAACAATCGGTGCTGGTGTTGTATCATCAGTTGAAGAGTAAACTCCTAAGAAGGTAAAAAAATGAGAGATATCATAACTCTGGAATGTACAGTTTGTAAAAATAGAAACTATACAACAACCAGAAATAAAAGAAAAAATCCAGGTAAACTGGAACTAAAAAAATTCTGTCCAACTTGTAGAAAGCACACTGTGCATAAACAAAACAAGTAAGAATAAAATAACATAGGATAGTAGTTCAATTGGTAGAGCACTGGTCTCCAAAACCAGGTGTTGCGGGTTCGAGTCCTGCCTGTCCTGCCATAGATTAGGGCAAAGTCAGTAGAAATATATCTACTGGCTTTTTGCCCATATAAACTCTACATAACCAGACGGAAGAAAATATGAATAAAATAACAGGTTTTTTAAAAGAAGTTCGTCAAGAGCTTGGAACAATAACTTGGCCAAAAAAAGCTGATATTACAGAAGGTACATCTGTAGTTTTAGTTATGTCAGCAATAACTGCAATTTTCTTAATGGTGGTGGACTTTATATTCAAAACATTAATTACTGATACTTTATTCAGTTAGAGGTGATTATGCTTTGGTATGTAGTACACACTTACTCTTCTCATGAAAATAGAGTAAAAGAAACTATTGAAAAGGGCAAGTTTGGTACAGAAATTGACGATAAAATAGGTAGAATTCTAATACCAACACAAAAGACATTTGTTATAAAAGATGGTAAGAAAGTGGAGAAGGAGAAGAAAGTCTTCAATTCATACATTATTGTCGAAGCAGATATGGAACCAAAGGTATATGCCTTCATTAAATCTATAGCTGGAGTAACAAATTTCTTAGGTTACGGAAAGAAACCAATTCCATTAGATGAAAAAGAGGTTAACAGACTCTTAGGTATTAATGACCGAGACGATGTTAAAACTCAATTTGATTTTATACCTGGAGATGTGGTTAAAATTATTGCTGGTGCCTTCCAAGATTTCGAAGGCGTTATCGATAAGATTGATCAATCATCTGGTAGATTATCAGTCAACGTTTCAGTCTTTGGCAGAATAACTCCTGTCGAAGTTAATGGCGAACAAGTAGAACTTAAAAAGTAGAAACAAGTTCAAAGTCGTAAGTTTAATTATAGCTTTGAACTTAAGACTTTGAATTAACTAAAATGAAGAGGTAGTTATGGCTAAACCAAAAGGTGTAACACATGTTGTCAAACTTCAGCTACCTGCTGGCAAAGCAACCCCAGCACCTCCTGTGGGTCCTGCTCTTGGTCAAGCTGGTATTAATATAGCTGATTTTTGTAAACAGTTTAATGCTAAAACCGCTGATCAACCTGGAATGATTTTCCCGGTTGTAATTAGTGTTTTTAAAAACAAGTCATTTGTATTTGAAATTAAGACTCCTCCAGCAGCAGTTCTTATTAAGAAAGAAGCTAACCTTGCGAAAGGTTCAGGTGTTCCTAATAAGGAAAAAGTTGGTAAGATTACTAAAGAACAATGCAAAAAAATTGCTGAAATGAAAGCACAAGATTTGAATAGTTTTTCCCTTGAATCTGCTATGCGCATGATCGCTGGCACTGCAAGAAGCATGGGAGTGTTGGTCGAAGACTAACATGGCTCTTGGGAATTGGAAGATTCTCAAGTTGCAGGAGATTATAATCAAAGGAGAATAGTGGATGAAGAGAAGTAGACGCTACAAAGAAGCTATTTCTAAGATAGACAGATTAACTAAATATGATTTAGATACAGCTATTAGTCTATTAAAAGACATACCAAACACTAAGTTTGATGAGACTGTTGAAATTCATATGAATTTAGGTGTAGATCCTAGAAAAGCAGACCAGCAAATTAGAAATTCACTCGTGTTACCACATGGAACAGGAAAGAGTGTTAGAGTTCTTGTATTTGCTGAAGGAGACAAAGCAGACGAAGCAAAAGCTGCTGGTGCTGAATTTGTTGGTGTTAGCGAATTTGTTGATAAAATAACTAAAGAAAACTGGTTAGATTTTGATACAGTTATTGCAACACCAAACCTTATGGGTAAAATTGGTAGATTAGGAAGAGTTTTAGGTCCTAGAGGACTTATGCCTAATCCAAAAGTCGGAACAGTGACTATGGATGTACATAAGGCAGTGACAGAAGCCAAATCTGGTAAAGTCGTTTATAGGGTTGACAAGTTCTCAAACTTACACGTTCCAGCTGGAAAGTTAAGTTTTGATACAGCTAATATTGCTGAGAACTTGAAAACTATTATTGCAGCTATCCTAAAAGATAGACCATCAGCTCTTAAAGGAACATATATTAAGAGTATGACATTAACCTCAACAATGGGTCCTGGAATCAAACTTGATGTTTCCAGTGCATCTTTGGCAGCTAAGCAATAGGAGTTAAAATGGTACAACCTTATAAAAAGAATTTAGTAAGTGAAATTAAAGAGCGACTTGACGGCGCCAAAGCGATTGTCTTGGTAGATTATAAGGGAATTAATATTGAAGAAGTAGATCAGTTAAGACACAGGTTCAGAACTAATGGTGTTGACTATTTCGTACAAAAGAATACTTTAATTAAAATTGCGTTAAACGAGTTAGGTATCACAGATCTTGATGATCATTTAAAAGGTCCTACAGCTGTTGCAGTTAGTAAAGAAGACGAAGTAGCATCCGCAAGAGAAATGGCAAAATTCGTAAAAGAAGTTATGGAAGAAAAACCATTTCCTACATTTAAAGCTGGGCTTGTTGATGGCACATTTATGTCATCCGAAGATCTTGCAAAACTATCAAAAATGCCTTCAAAAGAAGAATTGATGGCGAAAGTCCTTGGAAGCTTAAATGCTCCATTGACAAATTTTGTTGGTGTACTCAACGGCTTAATCAGACAATTTGTTTATGTAGTTGATGCAGTAGCCAAATCTAAAGCTGAATAAAAAAAATTATATTATCCATGGAGGAAGAAATGTCCGATAAAAAACAGCAAATTATTGATCTTGTTAAAGAAATGACAGTTATTGAATTATCTGAATTAGTAAAAGAAATGGAAGAAATCTTTGGTGTATCTGCAGCTGCTCCAGTTGCTGCTGTTGCTGCTGCAGGTCCTGCAGAAGCTGCTGAAGAAAAAACTGAGTTTGACGTAATCTTAGCTAGCGTTGGTTCAAAGAAAATCAATGTTATTAAAGTTGTAAGAGGAATCACTAAACTTGGTTTAAAAGAAGCAAAAGAATTAGTTGATGGCGCTCCTCAAAAAGTTGTTGAAGCTGTTTCAAAAGAAGAAGCAGAAGATGTTAAAAAACAACTTGAAGAAGCTGGTGCTAGCGCAGAAATCAAATAAGATTATTTAGAAATAAATAGATTTGGAAGTGAGTATAATGCTCACTTCCATATTTTCACGTAAGAAAATAGAATTTTAGTAATATAAAATAGTTTCGGAATCACATAATTAGTATAAAAACATCAAACTGATAATGGATTTCGTTTTTTTGTTTATGTACAATAATCGATCTTTAATCAATGAACATATAAAGGAGTGGGCTTTTGAAAAAGTTCAAAAGTTATTCCAGAATATCCAAGAGATTTTCTGAGCTAGGAATACCGCAAGTTGAAGTACCAAACTTGTTATCAATGCAGGTAGATTCTTTTGAAGATTTTATTCAGAAGGATGTACATCCGCAGCAAAGAAAGAACGTTGGATTACAAGCTGTTTTTGAGAATATGTTCCCATTAACAGACCCTAAAGAGAGCTATGAGCTCGAATTTGTAGAATACCGCATCTTAAAAGAAAAATATACAATTGATGAATGCATAGAAAGAAATTTATCGTACCAAGTTCCATTAAAAGTAAAATTAAGATTAAAAATCTACGAAGTTGAAGAAGAAGAAAGTTTCGATATATTAGTAGATTCATTCGGTTCAAATACAAATGATGTGAGACAGTTCTTAGTTACAGGGTTAGAGTGGGATGAAGATTCTGCTAAAAAAATAGTTGATACTGTTGATTCTAGTGATGACATCAACAGAACGATTCACACCTGTGAAGATGCTGAAGATGCTAAACAGATATTAAATACACTCAAAACTTTCGGAGTAATGGGAAGAATCCAAAAGAGGATTGATAAGACAAGAACTCTGAGAGATATTATGGAACAAGAAGTGTTCTTGGGTGATATTCCATTAATTACAAATCAAGGAACATTTGTAATTAACGGAGCAGAACGAGTTATAATATCACAGCTTCAAAGATCACCTGGTGTATATTTCTCAGAAGAGAAACACCCAAGTGGTAAAATGCTAACTTCTGCTAAGATAATACCTTATAATGGTAGCTGGTTAGAATTTCATATCGACATACATGATGTAATTTTTGTAAATATAGATAAAAGAAGAAAATTACCTGTAACTGTTCTTTTAAGAGCAGTTGGATTTATTCCAGAAAACTATACAGAAATCCCAGAAGCTAGAGAAACATTAAGAATCTCTGACGAAAAGGGTAATGTATCAATGAAAGTTAAGAATAGCTTTGCATATTCAGATGTTTATGATCAAAGAGAAGGTCATGAAGGTGAATTAATAGTTGAAGCAAAGACTAAATTAACTTATGAACTTATCGAGAGACTTCAGATTGCTGAAGTTACCGATATAGATGTAATTAATAAGAAATGTATCTCAACAGATAAGGCTTTACGTGAGTTATTCTATGAAATAGAAGAGATTCAAATAGATAAAGCAGAAAAGAGACATACCGCTTATGAAGTAATTAATTCTGCAGGAGAATTACGTGCAGAAGCAAATACTCAAATAGACAAGAATCTTATTGATGAATTCAAGGAACAAGGAATTAAAACTATCAAAGTAATTTCTGAAGATAGTGATTTCCATAGAAGACTCTTAGAAAAGACACTTCTAAAAGATCCAACAAGAAGTCAAGAAGAGGCATGTCAAAAAATATATAATTTAATTAGACCTGGTGAAGATGAAGTTCCTATAGAGAATGCTTTAGAACTGATTGATAGAATGTTCTTTAATCAAAAGCGTTATAACTTAGGTTCAGTGGGTCGTCATAAGATTAATGCTAAATTTGAATATGAAGATGACTATGGTACAAATGTACTTACAGCAAGAGATTTTAGATCTATTATAGATTATCTTGTATCAATATTCAAAGATGAGAAGAACGTAGATGATATAGATCACTTATCTAACAGAAGAGTTAGAACTGTTGGTGAATTGTTAGAAGACCAGTATAAAACTGGTTTAGCTATGATTTCACGTATTGCTTTAGAAAGAATGGCTATTGCTAATCCTGATGAAGTTACAGTTCATGATTTAATCAACAGTAATGCTTTAATATCTGTTGTTAACTCATTCTTCTTAACTGGTCAGTTATCTCAGTTCATGGAACAGACAAATCCATTGTCTGCCTTAACTCATAAGAGAAGATTCTCAGCACTTGGACCTGGTGGTTTAACAAGAGATAGAGCTGGTTTTGAAGTTCGTGATATTCACTATTCACATTACGGAAGAATCTGTCCTATCGAAACACCTGAAGGACCTAGTATTGGTCTTCTTAACTCTCCAGCATTATTCTCAAGAATAAATGAATTTGGTTTTATTGAAACACCATACATCAAAGTTGAAAATGGTGTTATCACAAGCCAAATAGATTATCTAGATGCTAATCTAGAAGATAAATATATCATTGCTCAGAATGTAAATATCAATGATGATCTTGAAATTACAGATGATATTATATTTGCTCGTGAGAGAGGTGAATATGTTAATGTCTCAGCTGAAGACATTAATTATATTGATGTATCTCCACAACAAGTTGTATCAGTATCTGCTGGACTCGTTCCTTTCTTAGATCATGATGATGCTAACCGTGCCTTGATGGGATCTAACATGCAACGTCAATCAGTTCCATTATTAAACCCTCAAACTCCAATTGTGGGTACAGGAATTGAAAAGATAGTAGCAAGAGAATCAGGTGCTGTTATAGTATCACCTTATGATGGTGTTGTAACAGGTGTTACTTCACAATATATTGATATTAAACCTGCTGACAATGGTGAAACTGGCTTAGATATCTCACAAAATGAACGTTTATATCTTAAAAAATATGTTCGTTCTAACCAAGATACTTGTATTAACCAAAGACCTATTGTTCAGATTGGTCAAGAAGTTAAGAAAGGTCAACCAGTATCAGATGGACCTGGTGTAGAAGGCGATAGGTTAGCCTTAGGTTCAAACATGGTTGTTGCTTTCATGCCTTGGTATGGATACAACTATGAAGATGCTATTATCTTGAGTGAGCATGTTGCTAGAAAAGATACATTAACTTCAATATATATAGAAGAGCTTGAAGTATTGGTTCGTGATCTTAAAAATGGTAAAGAAGAATTAGCTTCTGATATACCTAACGTACCAGTTACTTCACTTAGAAACCTTGATAAATCAGGTATTATCAGAGTTGGATCTGTTATTACTGCTGGTGATATTATTGTTGGTAAAATCACTCCAAAGTCAGTTGAAATTGACCCATCTCCAGAAGAGAACTTAATGAGAGCTCTTTTTGGTGATAGAGCAGGTGATTATACAAATAGTTCATTAAAAGCTAAACCTGGTATGGAAGGTGTTGTTCTTGATGTTAAAGTATTCTCAAGATATGAAGATGTTATTGAGTTTGAAGAAGATCATAAGACTCAAATAGCTAAACTTAAGAAAGAGAATGTTGAACGTAAGAAGAGAATTGAGAAATTCAAGAAAGAAAAGCTTAGCGAACTTCTTGTAGGTCAACAAGCAAAGAATATTGTTGATTCTAAAGATGGTAGATTCTATATTCCTACTGGCAAGAAAATCACTTCTTCTGACCTAGAAAAGATTAATTTCGCAAGAGTTAATCTTGATGTTGAGATGGTTGCTGACCCAGATAAGTATAGAGAAATCTATAGCAAGGTTGCTTTAAAAGTTAAAGAAGCAACTGAAGAAAGCGATAATATATATAAAAAATCTAGAGATAGAATCAAACATGGTGATGAGCTTCCTTACGGTGTAAGAAAGATGGTCAAAGTCTATATTGCCAAGAAGAGAAAGATTCAAGTTGGTGATAAAATGGCTGGACGTCATGGTAACAAAGGTGTTATATCAATTGTTGCACCAATCGAAGATATGCCATTCATGAACGATGGAACTCCAGTGGATATAGTTCTTAACCCACTAGGTGTGCCTTCTCGTATGAATATTGGTCAGATTATGGAAACTCACTTAGGTATGGCTGCAAAGGTTCTTGGTTTTAATGTCGAAACACCAATCTTTGATGGTGCTAAAATTGAAGATATTGAAGCTGAACTAGAAAAAGCTAATTTACCTACAGATGGAAAGCAAGTTCTCTATGATGGTAAGACAGGTGAACCATTCAAAGAAAGAGTTACTGTTGGTGTAATGTATATGATGAAACTGAACCATCTTGTTGCAGATAAGATGCATGCAAGATCTACAGGTCCTTACTCATTGATTACTCAACAACCACTTGGTGGTAAAGCTCAGCATGGTGGTCAACGTCTAGGAGAGATGGAAGTATGGGCTTTAGAAGCTTATGGTGCTGCTCATTTATTAGAAGAGATGTTAACAATCAAATCTGATGATGTTGATGGTAGAACAAGTGCTTTTAAAGCGATTACTAAAGGTGAAAACCCTCCAGCTCCAGGTGTTCCAGAATCATTTAATGTCTTAATTAGTGAATTGAAGTCTCTAGCATTTGATATAGAGTTCTTGAAAGATGAGTAGAAATCATAGGAACAATAACGGAGGATTTCTCAAGTGAATAGAAATATAAAAAGAGAAAAAAAGATAGAAAATTATGATGCAGTTCGTATTCGTATAGCTTCTCCTGATGCTATCAGAAGTTGGTCATATGGTGAGGTTGTTAAACCTGACACCTTAAATTACCGTACCCTGAAGCCAGAGAAAGAAGGTCTTTTTTGTGAAAAAATCTTCGGTCCAGAAAAAGATTTCGAATGCTCATGTGGTAAATATAAAAAGAAAAGATTCAAAGGCACAGTCTGTGATAGATGTGGTGTCGAAGTTACTACTTCTCGTGTAAGAAGAAGTAGAATGGGACACATTGAACTCGCTGTTCCTGTGGCTCATATATCTTTCGTTAAGAGTGCTCCTAGTAAAATTGGTACCTTATTAGGTCTAACTATTAGTAATCTTGAAAAGATACTTGTTTATGAATCTTACGTAGTCTTAGATCCAGGTGATCAAGATTATCAAGTTAACGAGCTTATCGATACTGAAGAGTTCTATGAAATCAGAGATCAAGTTTCACGTGATACAAACTTCAAAGCTAAGATTGGTGCTGAAGCTATTCGTGAAATGCTAGAAAACTTAAATCTTGATGATTTAGCTGCTGATTTAAGAACACGTATCAAGTGGGAAACTTCTACAATGCGTAAGCAAAAGATGATTAAACGTCTTAAAATTGTAGAATCATTCAGAAAGTCAGGTAACAGACCTGAATGGATGATTTTAGAAGTTCTTCCTGTTTTACCTCCAACATTGAGACCTTTAGTTCCTCTTGATGGTGGTAGATTTGCTACAGCTGACTTTAATGACTTATATAGAAGAGTTATTACAAGAAATAATAGATTAAAACAGCTTATAGAAATTAGAGCACCTGAGGTTATTCTCAGAAATGAAAAGAGAATGTTACAAGAGGCTGTTGATGCTTTAATCGACAACTCTAAAAAAGCTAGACCTGTTAAAGGTCGTGGTAACAGAGCTCTTAAGAGTCTTACTGACCAATTAAAAGGTAAGCAAGGTCGTTTCCGTCAAAACCTTCTTGGTAAACGTGTAGACTATTCAGGACGTTCAGTTATTACTGTTGGTCCTCACTTAAAAATCTACGAAATGGGTTTACCTAAAGAAATGGCTGTAGAATTATTCAAACCTTTCATTATTGAAAGACTTGAAAAGATGGGAACTGCTGAAAAGACTAAAACAGCAAAGAAAATGGTAGAAAAGAAGCAACCAGAAATCTGGAAAATCTTAGAAGATGTTGTTCAAGATTACCCTGTTCTTCTAAACCGTGCGCCTACTCTTCATAGATTAGGTATCCAAGCATTCATGCCTGTTTTAACTGAGAATAAAGCTCTTCAACTTCATCCTATGGTATGTTCACCATTCAATGCTGACTTTGATGGTGACCAAATGGGTTGTTATATTCCATTATCACATGAAGCACGTATGGAAGCTAGAGTTTTAATGCTCTCTTCACGTAACTTGCTTTTACCTTCAAGTGGTAGACTTGCGATGGCTCCATCACAAGATATCGTGCTTGGTTGTTATTATGTTTCAATGGAAGGTTCAGCTCAGCCTAACTGGGAAGAAGATAGAAGTGTTCTAGTGGCTAAGCTTGATGAATTATATGCAAAAGATTCTCGTTCTGAAGAAGATGATAATCAAATTTCTGAGATTAAGAATCTCTTGAAAGATTATAATAAGAAAACATTTAAGAATGTTCACGAACTTATTAACATCTATGAGAAAGAAGAGATGTTATATGCTCAGAAGAGAGAAAACTATAAAGACCATGAAGAAGATACTAATGCTAGATTGCTAAATCTTCACACATGGGTAAAAGTGTTTGTTAAAGGAAATTGGGAAATTACTACTGTTGGTAGAGTTCTCTTTAATTTAGCTCTTCCTGATGCTGTTCCATTCAAGAACCAAACATTTGATAAAGGTGCTTTGAATGATTTAGCTATGGAATGTTACAACGCAGTTGGACAATGGGAAACTGCTATTTTCCTAGACAAATTAAAAGAAACAGGATTTAGATATGCTACACGTGGTGGTATTACCTTTAGTTTTGGTGATATTGTTGTACCACATAACAAGCAAGAAATCCTAGCTAGATATCAAGAAGATGTTGATTCAATTACTGAAAGTTATAACCTAGGTATCATTACTGAAACAGAACGTTCTTCTCGTGTTGTGGATAACTGGAAGGTTGCTACAGAAGAAGTTACTGATGCTCTTATGGAAGAACTAGTTGTTTCTGGTGGTGGTTATAACTCAATCTACATGATGTACAAATCTGGTGCTCGTGGTAGTAAAACTCAGATTAAACAGCTTGGTGGTATGCGTGGACTTATGGATAAACCATCTGCTAAGGGTGGTGGTAACGAAGTTATCGAAACTCCTATTAAGTCTAACTTTAAAGAAGGTCTTTCTGTTCTTGAATACTTTATCTCTTCTCATGGTGCTCGTAAAGGTCTTGCTGATACAGCGCTTAAAACTGCTGGTGCTGGTTACTTAACAAGAAGACTTGTTGACGTAGCACAGAACTCAATGATTACTGAAGATGATTGTGGAACTATCGGTGGTATCGATATCACAGCTCTTAAAGAAGGTAATGAAATAGTTGAAGAGTTAAGAGAGAGAATTCAAGGTCGTACCGCTGTTGATGATGTAGAAGATCCTCGTTCAGGTGAAATCATTTGTGAAGCTGGTCAAGAAATCACAAATGAAATGGCTAACCTAATTCAACGTCATGGTATCTTATCTGTTAAAGTACGTTCAGTGCTTACATGTGAAGCAGAGAAAGGTATCTGTGCTAAGTGTTACGGACGTAACCTAGCTACTCAAAAACACGTTGCTTCTGGTGAACCTGTTGGTATCATTGCAGCCCAATCAATTGGTGAACCTGGTACACAGCTAACACTTAGAACTTTCCATATTGGTGGTACTGCTTCTACAGATGTTGATTCAGCTTCTGTTGCTTCAAAGAATGATGGTTATGTACGTTTTGAAAACGTTAACACAGTAACAAACCCAGATGGTGAAGTGTTATCATCATCTCACTTGGGTATGTTATATATCGTTCCTGAATTAGATTCTGATGTTATTTTAGAAGAATATAAAGTTGAATATGCTGCTACTTTAAATGTTAAAGACGGACAAAAAGTAGTATCAAAAACTAAACTATTTTCTTGGGATCAATATAATAACCCTCTTATTGCTACCGTTGAAGGTGTTCTTAATTATGATAACTTTGTTAAAAACGTTACTTATAAAGAAGAATTTAATGACCTTACTGGTACAAAAGATCTTACTATTATTGAATCCAAAGATAGAATCCAACCACAGTTCAAAATCGAAGGTTCTGATGGCCAAGTTGTACTTGTTCCTCTTCAAACTGGACTTAGTGTTCAAGTTGAGGACGGTTCTTCTGTATATCCTGGTCAAAAGATTGGTCAAACTTCACGTATCACTATTAAACAAGGTGATATCACTGGTGGTCTTCCACGTGTTGAAGATCTCTTCGAAGCTAGAATTCCTAAAGAAAAAGCTGTTATCTCAGAAATCGAAGGTAGAATCTCTGTTGGTAACTTAAAAAGAAATGGTCGTGATATTTATATTACACCTCCTACTGGAATTTTCGCTCAAGAAGATGGCCTTATGCAAATTGTAGATGATTTACCAAAAGTATCTACAAGTAACGTAATCAAATCTGGAAATGAAACCCTTTCACCTGTTACTGGTAACATTATCTCTATTGAGATTGATGCTAAATTAGCTAAAGTTATCATAAGCGATGATAAAGGTGAATTAAGTACAGTTGAATGTGAAGATGGACAAGATATTGGACTTGTAACTTACGTTGGACAAAGAGTTAGAGAGAATGATGCAATAGCTGGAGCTAAAAACTTAGTTCCTACAATAAGATTAGTTCCAAATGATGGTGTTAAATCTAAAGCCGCAGGTAAAGTAATTAAGATTGAAACTTTCGAAGATGGATATCAAGTTACTGTAAAACCTAGATCTACTAAGAAAACAACTAATGATGTTTATTATGTAGATGGTAAATATACTCCATTTAACCTTGTTGGTTCTAATGTTAAAAAAGGTGAAGTTATTGCTGGATACATCAATTATCTTGTATCAGAACAAGAACCTATTTTAGGAAATAATTCTAAAGTTAATGCTGGTCAAGCTTTAGCTGGTAGAAAACATGTTATTCCTTTAGGTAAGAGAATTATCATCCATGAAGGTGATTATGTTAATTCTGGTACTGCTATCTGTGACGGTCCTATTGACCCACATGATATTCTTAGAATTAGAGGTATCAAAGAAGCTCAAAAACTCATTCTCGATGAAATCCAAGAAGTTTATCGTAAACAAGGTGTTAAAATTGATGATAAACATATTGGGGTTATAGTTAGAGAAATGTTTAAAAAGGTTAAAATTGTTGATCCTGGTGATACTTATTTCTTAGAAGGTGATACTGTTGACAAGCTTAGAGTAGAGAAAGAAAACCTACAACAAGAGACTTTAGGTGGCAAAGGTGCCAAGTTCGAACAGCTTCTCTTAGGAATTACTAAAACTTCTCTATTGACAGAATCTTGGCTTTCTGCAGCTTCGTTCCAAGAAACTACTAAAGTTCTTACTCAAGCTGCTGTCGAAGGTAGAATTGATAACCTAGAAGGCTTAAAAGAAAGTATTATACTAGGACACAAGATCCCGGTTGGAACTGGTTCAAAATACTATACCAACCAGGTCAAAGAACTTGAAAAAAGCGGCAAAACGGTTGCCGAAATGGTTGAGCAATTGGCTCACCAATTTAACGACGGGTCAGATGAAGACCTGTACGATTTCTAAATAAGGCGGAGGAAAAATGCCTACTATAAACCAGTTAATTAGAAAAGGAAGAAAGTCGGTTGAAAAAAGAAGAACTAACCGTGCTTTGAATAGTTGCCCACAAAGACGTGGTGTATGTACTAGAGTTTATACTACTACACCTAAAAAACCTAACTCAGCGTTACGTAAAGTTGCTCGTGTACGTTTAACTAACGGTATCGAAGTAACTGCTTACATTCCTGGTGAAGGTCATAACTTACAAGAACACTCTTTAGTTTTAGTTCGCGGTGGTCGTGTTAAGGATTTACCTGGTGTGAGATATCACATCGTTCGTGGATCACTCGACTGTGCTGGTGTTGAAAATAGAACAAACTCACGTTCTAAATACGGAACAAGACGTCCAAAGAAATAAGGAGTAAGATATGCCTAGAAAACGTAAAGCCATGGAAAGAGAAGTATTACCTGATCCAAAATTCAATGACGTAATACTAAGTAAATTTATCAATTGTGTGATGACTGATGGTAAAAAATCTATTGCAGAGAAAATAGTGTACGGTGCTTTTGATATCGTTGCTGAAAAAACTGGTAAAGACCCATTAGAAGTTTTCAAAGAAGCTCTTACAAATGCAAGACCTCTTGTGAAAGTTACTTCTCGTCGTATCGGTGGTGCTAACTACCAAGTTCCTGAAGAAGTTTCTGAAAAAGCTGGTAGAGCTATCGCTTTTAGATGGATCATCTCAGTTGCTCGTGGACGTAATGAAAAAAATATGCGTGAAAAATTAGCTGCTGAATTATTAGCTATCTTCAAAAAAGAAGGTTCTACTATTAAAAAACGTGAGGATACTCACAAAATGGCTGAAGCTAACAAAGCTTTCGCTCACTTAAGATTCTAATTATATAGAAATCTATATTATATATATATTAAGGCCTGACTTGTTCAGGCCTTTTTCTTTTGGGGGTTGCAGTGCTTCTAGCTTGCTATTACTGGGAACGCTGGGCCTTTAGTCCGGCTACTGCCGGATAGCCGGCTTCAAATTGCAAGCAACACAACAGTCTTCGCCTGTCACAGTCCTTGCTTGCGAAAAGAGACGTTCTTCCGAACGTCTCAGACTGCTGACAAAGTCATGTAATCAATGTGTGATTTTCGTATGTTTTTTCTGTACTAAACAACCCAGAAAAAGCACAAATAGACTTGACAATATTACTCCTTATTATATGATAGGCATATAATTAGAGGTGATAAAATGATTAAAGAAGAATATAGAAAACAATACGAATTTGAGCTTGTAAATTTAGAAGAACAGGTTCCAGACGATCATATCCTTAGGTTTTTTGATGAATATATAGATTTCTCTTTCGTTTATGATATAATGAAAGACACATACAATGAGACTTTTGGCAGACCTGCTATTAATCCAATAACTCTTTTTAAAATAATATTAATAGGTTATCTCTTTGGTATTAAATCAGAACGTCAAATATTTAAAGAAATACAAGTTAATCTTGCATATAGATGGTTTTTAGGGTTCGGATTTAATGATAAAATTCCTCACCATTCAATTATAAGTAAAACTCGTAAAAGACGATTTGCTAATAATGATTTATTTCAAGAGATTTTTGATAATATTGTTAAGTTAGGCATTGAAAATGGTTTAGTTAATGGGAAAATTTTATATACAGACTCAACCCATATAAAAGCTAATGCGAATAAGAATAAGTTCATAAAAATTGTAGTAAAAAGAACTACAAAAGAATATATTAAAGATTTGGATGAAGCAGTCGCAGAAGACAGAAAAAAACACAATATAAAACCACTTCCTCCTAAGGAACCACAGGAAGAAACCAAGACAATTAAATCCAGCACAACAGATCCAGACAGTGGTTTTATGGCACGAGACCGCAAACCACAAGGCTTCTTTTATTTAGACCATAGGACAACGGATCCTAAATGTAATTTTATAACAGATGTATTTATAACACCTGGGAATATAAATGATGCAGTGGTATATAAATCTCGTCTTCTTCGGCAGATTGAAAGGTTTAATTTTAATGTTATAGCTGTAGGCTTAGATGCTGGGTATAATACTGTAGATAATTGTCGTTTTTTATGTGAAAAAGGAATAATGGGGGTAATAGGGTACAAAAGAGGTAGCCATAAAAAAGGATTTTTCAGCAAGAATAAATTCAAATTTGACTCAGTCAACGACCAATATATTTGTCCAAATAACAAATTATTACATTACAAAACAACAAGAAGAGAGGGCTACAAAGAATACGTATCAAATGCTGAAGACTGTAAAAACTGTCCTCATTTATCTAAATGTACTTCAAATAAAACAAGGAGGAAAGTACTAAATCGGCATGTCTGGGAAAAATATAAAGACCAGATAAATATGAATCGTTTAACATTCTGTGGTAAACAAATTTATAAGCGCCGAAAAGAGACAATTGAGAGGAGTTTTGCTAATGCAAAACAAAATCATGGATATCGATATGCACGATATAGAGGACTTGAAAAAGTTAAAGAACAAGCTCTAATGACAGCTTGTACTCAAAATTTAGTAAAATTAGTTAAATACTTTAAGAGAATCAATAAAAAGCTAAAAAAGGGTTCTATTTTAACAAAAATACTCAAATTTTTTGATTATTTTGGGTATATTGTCTCCCATAGTGAACTTATGCAACAATATCATCACCAATACTAAAAAATCTATCAACTATCAGATGAAAACTAAAATTGGCTGTAAACACCTTTTTTCTACTTTGTCAGCAGTCTGAGACGTTCTTCCGAACGTCTCTACAGCATTCCCAGTTTACACAAAAATTTACTTCTCTAGGTTTATCCAGCAAAGTCGGAACGCCATCGTCTCTGATGGCCAAACCTACGAAAGTAGGTTATATATGAGACTTAAATATATGTTTAGCATATATTTATATACAAAAGCCGGCACGGAGGCCAGCGTTCCCAGTTTTAGCTGGCACGGAACAGTCTTCGCCTGTCACAGTCCTTGCTTGCGAAAAGAGACGTTCTTCCGAACGTCTCTACAAATTTCCTCTGGGTATACAAGCTTCTAGCTTGTCAGACTGCTGACAAAGTCATGTAATCAATGTGTGATTTTCGTATGTTTTTTCTGTACTAAACAACCCAGAAAAAGCACAAATAGACTTGACAATATTACTCCTTATTATATGATAGGCATATAATTAGAGGTGATAAAATGATTAAAGAAGAATATAGAAAACAATACGAATTCGAGCTTGTAAATTTAGAAGAACAGGTTCCAGACGATCATATCCTTAGGTTTTTTGATGAATATATAGATTTCTCTTTCGTTTATGATATAATGAAAGACACATACAATGAGACTTTTGGTAGACCTGCTATTAATCCAATAACTCTTTTTAAAATAATATTAATAGGTTATCTCTTTGGTATTAAATCAGAACGTCAAATATTTAAAGAAATACAAGTTAATCTTGCATATAGATGGTTTTTAGGGTTCGGATTTAATGATAAAATTCCTCACCATTCAATTATAAGTAAAACTCGTAAAAGACGATTTGCTAATAATGATTTATTTCAAGAGATTTTTGATAATATTGTTAAGTTAGGCATTGAAAATGGTTTAGTTAATGGGAAAATTTTATATACAGACTCAACCCATATAAAAGCTAATGCGAATAAGAATAAGTTCATAAAAATTGTAGTAAAAAGAACTACAAAAGAATATATTAAAGATTTGGATGAAGCAGTCGCAGAAGACAGAAAAAAACACAATATAAAACCACTTCCTCCTAAGGAACCACAGGAAGAAACCAAGACAATTAAATCCAGCACAACAGATCCAGACAGTGGTTTTATGGCACGAGACCGCAAACCACAAGGCTTCTTTTATTTAGACCATAGGACAACGGATCCTAAATGTAATTTTATAACAGATGTATTTATAACACCTGGGAATATAAATGATGCAGTGGTATATAAATCTCGTCTTCTTCGGCAGATTGAAAGGTTTAATTTTAATGTTATAGCTGTAGGCTTAGATGCTGGGTATAATACTGTAGATAATTGTCGTTTTTTATGTGAAAAAGGAATAATGGGGGTAATAGGGTACAAAAGAGGTAGCCATAAAAAAGGATTTTTCAGCAAGAATAAATTCAAATTTGACTCAGTCAACGACCAATATATTTGTCCAAATAACAAATTATTACATTACAAAACAACAAGAAGAGAGGGCTACAAAGAATACGTATCAAATGCTGAAGACTGTAAAAACTGTCCTCATTTATCTAAATGTACTTCAAATAAAACAAGGAGGAAAGTACTAAATCGGCATGTCTGGGAAAAATATAAAGACAAGATAAATATGAATCGTTTAACATTCTGTGGTAAAGAGATTTATAAGCGACGAAAAGAGACTATTGAGAGGAGTTTTGCTAATGCAAAACAAAATCATGGATATCGATATGCACGATATAGAGGACTTGAAAAAGTTAAAGAACAAGCTCTAATGACAGCTTGTACTCAAAATTTAGTAAAATTAGTTAAATACTTTAAGAGAATCAATAAAAAGCTAAAAAAGGGTTCTATTTTAACAAAAATACTCAAATTTTTTGATTATTTTGGGTATATTGTCTCCCATAGTGAACTTATGCAACAATATCATCACCAATACTAAAAAATCTATCAACTATCAGATGAAAACTAAAATTGGCTGTAAACACCTTTTTTCTACTTTGTCAGCAGTCTGACAAGCTTCTAGCTTGTATCTGAGACGTTTTGCCAAACGTCTCTACAAAGTCACTTATCACTACGATCTAAGTGACGCCAGCGCAGAGACTGGCGGAGAATTGAGGAGTTACAATCCATAAAAACCCCGAAGGGGTGGCATATACTAAGCATGGAGGCTTGCCCTCCATGTAATAGTTAAAAAATAAAAAAAGCCCTGAAAGGGCGTCATAAAGGCTAAGCTTTATCTGCAAACAGAGAAGTTTACCACGAAAAGCACGAATAACACGAAAAACAGTCAAATTATTTAGGACTGGACAGATCCCAGTAACTCCCCACTCTTCACTTCTAACTCCTTCCTAAAGCCGCTCATTGAAAAAATGGCTTTTTTTCAAAGAGGCAAGTAAGGGTGACCTTATAGACAGTTTAAATCAAACTAGAATTTACCCAAGAATCAAAAGTTATTTTGAACATTCTTAATGAAATTATATACTACCCAGCGTTCATCCAATTCGTTTTTATTGAAGGCTAGCTTTTCTGTATCACGATACTGCACTTGTCGATTCTGTTCTCTGAAGTCGATAGACTCTTTACCTGTCACTTGAGCTAAAAGTCCATTTTCTATAGTGTAAATTTTATCATCAAATTTAAGTTCTAAGTTTATGTTTTTAGTTTCATTTAAAAACTGTAAGAATTGATAGTACTTTAAAAGAATACGAGTTTCAACTTTAACTTCTTCCGCTTTTTGGAATTCTAGTTGGTCATTGAAAGCTTGGAATTTCTTATTAAGAATATCAGCAAAATCGTTATTTGAAGATAGGTAATATTTCTCAATTTCAGCTTTTATATCAAGCTTTTTATCAGGGATACAATAACCCTTACATTGATCATCCTTGACTAAGTCGCAAGGGAAGCCAACATCTGGACAGGCAGGTAAGTGAATGTTCTTGGTAAGGACAGTAATCAAATCCCGTACAAAGAATCTATTTCTGAATGGTCCAATATAGAACTTATCAGACTGAGTATTCTCTTTAATGGCAACATAAGGAGGATTTTTAAAATCAAAAGCAAGATAAACAAAGTTGGCAGAGAAATCAATATCATTGTTTAAATAAGGGATAAAGCTCTTTTTAAGACTTTTAAACCAAATCAGACACTCCATATCACTATTTCTTAATTCGATTGTCAGATGCTCTGATTGGTCCCATAACTCACGAATCTTATCATCTTCTTCTTTTAATTCTTTCAATCTATTGATTCTAGCATATAAGTTTGTTGTTATTCCTGCAAATATTACACTATCTTTATCTGTAAAATAATAAGATCCTCTAACCTCTGGTAACTTCTGTAAAGCTAACTCATCACTAACTGCTATCTTCATCTTCACCTCATAATATCATTGTCATTACAATTTAAAATAATATGTTTAGATGTCCATTGTTTTTTAGCCTATATTTCTTCTATAATAAAGTGTTTCCATGTCCTATTTTTGAAACAATAAGTGTTTCTATATGGAAACAGTCCAAAAAATACTCAATTTTTAAGGCTTTATAAGTAATTTTCATAAGTCAAACTTTGATAGGCAATTAGCTCTTTGTTGAGAATTTATACTTCCTTTGGAACAAATAATGAAATATAGCTAAGCATGGAAAGAAAATTATTAATTGTATCTATCAACAAAGATCATCGTTTTTTGTTGAACTCATTAGTTGAGAAAAAAGGTTTTGAAATATTTGCACCTGAAAGTATTGAAGACTCAATTTCGTTATTGAAAACGAGTGACTTCGATAAGATTGTCATTGATTATACAGATTATAGTTTTTTAATGAGAATTTTGTGCAACAAGATTGAAAGAAGAAATAATATTCATAAGTGCATTTTTTTAAACACTGAAATTGATCCGGTAGTGGCAGAAAAAGTTATCGAGCATGGAGGACAACTACTTGATAAACCTTATGACGCAGATCAATTACTTGCCATTATTAAAATGTAAAATTTTTAAATATTGCTAGCTTACAAGGAGCTTATTTCTTAGAATAGCAAGGCAATAGGGTTCTAGCTATAACATGCTTTAGGTTAAAAGATTAGCATTACAAGACTGGTTATCTATTC
This sequence comes from Cloacimonadales bacterium (SeqCode), assembly GCA_963678315.1. Taxonomy (GTDB): domain Bacteria; phylum Cloacimonadota; class Cloacimonadia; order Cloacimonadales; family JAFGVF01. Next base: position 820,236 of record OY782781.1, read on the forward strand.
TTATTATTATTCACTCCGAGTGGTGGTTGGTTTCACCACTCGCTTTTTTATGGAGTTAAAAAGTATTATACAATTTGCAGCTATCCTAAGAACTGCTTTTCAGATGTTACAGGGGGACACACAGTTGATGTATAGTTACAAACAAAAGCACAAATTTTATCTTGCTAAAATCTAAGTGTACTATTTTAATTAACTTAGCACATATAAATTAAAAGAGGCTGGCTAAATGGAAGAAGAAAAATCAAATATAATTATTTATAATTCTGCAGATGGAAAGATTTCAGTAACGTTATTTGCTAAAGACGGAAGTGTATGGATGAATCAAAACCAAATTGCAAAACTTTTTGATACCTCTAAACAAAATATTGGTCAGCATATATCTAATATTCTGAAAGATAAAGAGTTAGAGGAGAAATCAGTTGTAAAGAACTACTTTACAACTGCCCAAGACGGGAAGAAGTACAAGGTGTTATTTTATTCCTTAGATATGATACTAGCTATTGGTTTTAGGGTGCGAAGCAAAAGAGGAACACATTTTAGAATCTGGGCAAACAATAATCTAAAAGAATTTATGGTAAAAGGTTTTATTGTCGATAGTGAAAGATTGAAAAATCCAGATGGTAGACCTGATTATTTCGATGAACTTCTAGAGCAAATCAGAGATATTAGAGCATCAGAAAAGAGATTTTATCAGAAGGTTAGAGATTTATTTAGACTTAGTAGTGATTATGATAAAACTGATAAATCAACGCAAATGTTCTTTGCAGAAACACAAAATAAGTTTATCTATGCAGTGACAAATAAAACTGCTGCAGAATTAATTGTCAGTAGGGCTGACTCTGGAAAACCTAATATGGCTTTAACATCTTGGAAAGGGAAAATAGTACGAAAACAGGATATTATTGTTGCTAAAAACTATTTATACAAAGATGAGATTGATACACTAAATAGATTAGTGGTTTTATTTTTAGATACTGCAGAGTTAAGAGTTAAAAATAGAAATGATATTACCATGGACTTTTGGAGGGAGAATGTAGATAAACTTTTAGAGTTTCATGAAAAGCCAGTTTTGAATTCAAAAGGCATTATCAGTCAAAAACAGATGCAAGATAAGGTTAAAGATATTTATGACACTTTTAATAAAAAAAGAAAAGAAATTGAGGCAAAACAAGAAGATTTAACAGACATGAATTCTCTTATCGAATTAGAAACAATAGCCTCAAAAAAGTAGTAATATAAAGATTTATATTTATGGAGGCTTACATCCTAAAACACCCAAAGCTACTTCTAGCAAAGAAAATTGGCAAAGCTTCATTTAAGCTACAGTGAACGGAAGGCGGATACTATTAATTAAAGTAGTTAGATTAATTTCCTTATCCTAGTAGTTAAATATTACCTAGCTTTCAAGGCTGAATATAACAACCTCTACTTTTCCTTATTCTCGGAATCTTCTTTTCTTTGTACTACTCTAAGAGCCTTTCTCTCAATTAACTGATCTAGTAATTTAGGAGTAATTCTTAATCTTCCGCTTCTTAGAGGAAATTTAGTGTCATACTCTAATTCTGGAGGGCAATCTTTTTTTTTGCAAGTAGCTACTAATATTGGCATAATCGGTATCTCAATGATATGCATCTTTCGATTATTGATTAAAGTAAATTTAAAGAGAAAAGCTTTAAACTCATTATCAAAATCTTTATAGATTATTAAGGCTTGATAGTAATCTTTTGCTCCAAAACTAACACTTATACTGAAAATAGACTTAATCTGAATTGAATCGAAACAATCATTAATCTTGCAATCTTGAAGTGAATTAACAAACTCATTAATTTTATTATCTTCAATAGCTTTTTTAATTTTGCGAACTGTATAATAAACTGCATTATGCATTTTAGTCCCTGTAATTGAAGTAGCAAAGAAATTCTCTTTCATTCTATGGAATAACATTATCTCTTGTGTTAAACGATAAATTCTACTTTTAAGCTTCTTTAATTCAATTTTATAATTCCTAGCTATCTCAGACAGAGATAAATGGTCTAAATAATAGTTCTGTAAGATATTTTTATCTTTTGGAGAAATAAAATCATAACTATTAATATCAATTCCCTCTTCGTGATATACAGGATTCTTATCTGCATACTTGTCTAATGACTTGGGATCAAGATTTACTACATTATGCTTTTGTCTATCCTTTATTCTCTTTAAACACAAATTCTTAGTAACAGTGAATAACCAATTATCCATATTCTCTGAAATGATTTTATTCTCATTCATATAAAACTGAATAGCTGTTAATTGTGCTATCTCTTCAATTGTGTCAGGATCTTTAAAAAAACGACCAGCTACACTTCTTGAATACTTTAAAACTTTTTCATAATTAATGTTCATTTGACTACACCCTTATAAAATACTTGTAAACAATAGCTTATGAGATTTTCAATGAGATTTTTATATTTCTAACTCTATATTAATAGAAATCTATTATCTAGGAGTAAAAATATGAAAAACAAGATTGTTTTCCTGCTTTTTTTATTATTATTTTCTATTAATTTATTTAGTCAAGAATTTTATCAAGGTTATCGGGTTGTTACTTGGGAAGAAATTGAAGGATTGGATTTTACTATAATTAGAAGTGATGATGGGGAAAATTTGGTCAAAGTCACTAATTCAGGTGAAATAGTTGACAGAATAAAAAGAAAAATAATCATTAAAATACAGAGAGAGAATATTCTCTCTCTGTATTTTAACTTTAAGAGGAAAATCTATGTCGAAAATAAAGATTATAATATTGTTAATGTTAATGGTCAGCTTAAAGATTACAGCAACAATCTTACATGTAGGATTAAACCAGAACTTTACTTATCACACAATCCAGTCTGCTGTAGATGCTGCAGTAGATTATGATACTGTCTTAGTACACCCTGGAAGATATATTGAGAATGTTAAAGTCTTGGAAAAAAGTCTTACTCTAGCATCTCTATTATTAACAACAGGTAATCATGACTATATAGATTCTACAATTATTGATGGTAATTATGAAGATATTGTTCTTTCTGTCTATCATGACAGATATATAGATATCTTTAAATATGTTAAGGTTTGTGGCTTAACAATAACTAATGGAAATACCTTAAAAGATCATCATAATCAGAATGAAGGAATATACCACAGAGGTGGAGGGATTAATATAAAGGGATATAGCCATCAAAATCAAAACTTTTCTGTTATTGAATATTGTAAAATTTATAACAATACTTCTTCTAGCGGAGGAGGTCTTGATATTTTTGAATCAAATGTTGTTATTGCAGGGTGCGAGATATTTGACAATAATGGAGGTTCTACAGGCGGAGGAATTCATAGTTGGGGTGTAGAGAACCAGCTAGAGTTTTCCGAAGAGCACCCAAACTCAATTTATAACAATAGTGCAGGTAGGGGAAGAGACATTTATATTGATACCATAACAGGAAATCCAGCCCATATAAACGGACTTCATTTTGATAAAATATCAGTTGAGCCGGAAGGAGATTTTTCTCACTACTATTATGTATCAGATGTGATAGAGTGGGATGGACAGATAACTTATAATGAAACAGCTTATGAACGGATAGAAGCTGACCTTTATGTTGCTCCGGATGGGGATGATGCTAATAGTGGTCTAAGCCTTGCTCAACCTTTAAAAACAATTTCTAAAGCTTGCTCACTCTTAAAGCCACGAGCAAATGGAGATTATAACATTGTCCATGTAGCCCCAGGTCTATATTCACCAGATAGGACAGGCGAAATATTTCCTCTTAGTATGGATAGAGGGACAAAAATAGTTGGGGCAGGTTCAGGTCAGTCTATCTTAGACGGAGAAGAGCAGATAAATAATTTCTTCTATTTTGAAGAGAATTCTGATGTATATGTAGCAGGATTTACCTGTAAAAATGTATATAGCCGAGCAACTTGGGGGGGAGTTTTAAGATCTAATAATGTTGAAGGCTTAACCCTAAAAGATATTTATGTAGAAAATGTTCATTCTGATGCATCCTTTTCTATTTTCTATACAAATGATATTTTAGTTGAAGATATTATCTTAAAAAAATTCAATTATAATGGAATGATTTTTGCTGCATCACAAGGGCTTATCCATAATGTTTGGGCTGATAGCCTAAATGTTACCTTAGAGGTTGAGGGTCAGCCTACTTCTATGCCTGTGTTTATAGATGAGGGGAGTTACAGGATATCTAATATAGCTATAACCAACTCTGTTCTCCCAGGAGGAAGAGCTTTTCAATATGGTAATTCTGCAGAAGAATCTGATGATTTTGTCACAATCAATAATTTATTAGTAGCAAATTGTTCTTATACACCCCTAGATTGGAATCTTACGACGGTTGCCTTTGCTGGAGAACATTTACCTCAAATGAAAATAAACAACATGACTATTGTTAACAATACTAATAACTGGCCAGCTGTGGTTTGCAGAGGAAATATCCAAATCCGTAATTCAATTATCCATAATCCCAATACACCTTATGATATTTATCTACTTAGAGCTAGTGATCCGCCTTATAATCCGGGACTTTCAGCCCTGGATATAGATTATTCTTTAGTTAGGGGTGGCTTAGATGCTTTAGTAACTGATTTTGATGATGGTTGGACCTTAACTTGGGGAGATAACATGCTTGACCAAGATCCTGGTTTTGTAGGTGGAGACGAGACCTTATGGTCATCTTATTATTTAGCAGAAGATTCACCTTGTATAGATGCTGGTATTTCAGACACAACTGGCTATTACATGACTAGCATGGATTTAAATGGCCATGAAAGGTTTTTTGGAACTGCAGTAGATTTAGGATGTTTTGAGTATGGATCTCCTGTTCCTAATAGTGATAATGAAGAGGTAGGTCTAGTCCAAAAGCAGATAATGATTTATCCTAACCCTGCTCAGTTAAATAATGGACTTAAAGGAGTAACAACTATTGAATTTACTCTAAGTGGAGCTAAAACTGAAGATATTAAAGTTGGAATATATAATCTAAAAGGACAAAAAGTGAGAGATTTACAAGTAGGAGATGCTTTTTATAATAAGTTAAAATCAAATAACCCTACTTATAGTTTGCATTGGGATTTAAAGAATAATCGAGGTAGAAATGTTTCTAGTGGTGTTTACTTGATTAAAGCTGATGATGGACATGGTCATTCTGTGCTAACGAAATCATGTGTGATAAAGTGATTTACAGGAAATGGAAAATATTTACAGGCAAGATGCCTGTGAAAAATATCTAATCTATTAAATAAGGAAAATCTATGTCGAAAATAAAGATTATAATCTTATTAATGTTAATGGTCAGCATAAAGATTACAGCAACAATCTTACATGTAGGATTAAATCAAAACTTTATTTATCACACAATCCAGTCTGCTGTAGATGCTGCAGTAGATTATGATACTGTCTTAGTACATCCTGGAAGATATATTGAGAATGTTAAAGTCTTGGAAAAAAGTCTTACTCTAGCATCTCTATTATTAACAACAGGTAATCATGACTATATAGATTCTACAATTATTGATGGTAATTATGAAGATATTGTTCTTTCTGTCTATCATGACAGATATATAGATATCTTTAAATATGTTAAGGTTTGTGGCTTAACAATAACTAATGGAAATACCTTAAAAGATCATCATAATCAGAATGAAGGAATATACCACAGAGGTGGAGGGATTAATATAAAGGGATATAGCCATCAAAATCAAAACTCTTCTGTTATTGAATATTGTAAAATTTATAACAATACTTCTTCTAGCGGAGGAGGTCTTGATATCTTTGAATCAAATGTTGTTATTGCAGGGTGCGAGATATTTGACAATAATGGAGGTTCTACAGGCGGAGGAATTCATAGTTGGGGTGTAGAGAACCAGCTAGAGTTTTCCGAAGAGCACCCAAACTCAATTTATAACAATAGTGCAGGTAGGGGAAGAGACATTTATATTGATACCATAACAGGAAATCCAGCCCATATAAACGGACTTCATTTTGATAAAATATCAGTTGAGCCGGAAGGAGATTTTTCTCACTACTATTATGTATCAGATGTGATAGAGTGGGATGGTCAGGTAACTTATAATGAAACAGCTTATGAACGGATAGAAGCAGACCTTTATGTTGCTCCGGATGGGGATGATGCTAATAGTGGTCTAAGCCCTGTTCAACCTTTAAAAACAATTTCTAAAGCCTGCTCACTTTTAAAGCCACGAGCAAATGGAGATTATAACATTGTCCATGTAGCCCCAGGTCTATATTCACCAGATAGGACAGGCGAAATATTTCCTCTTAGTATGGATAGAGGGACAAAAATAGTTGGGGCAGGTTCAGGTCAGTCTATCTTAGACGGAGAAGAGCAGATAAATAATTTCTTCTATTTTGAAGAGAATTCTGATGTATATGTAGCAGGATTTACCTGTAAAAATGTATATAGCCGAGCAACTTGGGGGGGAGTTTTAAGATCTAATAATGTTGAAGGCTTAACCCTAAAAGATATTTATGTAGAAAATGTTCATTCTGATGCATCCTTTTCTATTTTCTATACAAATGATATTTTAGTTGAAGATATTATCTTAAAAAATTTCAATTATAATGGAATGATTTTTGCAGGATCACAAGGGCTTATCCATAATGTTTGGGCTGATAGCCTAAATGTTACCTTAGAGGTTGAGGGCCAGCCTACTTCTATGCCGGTGGCTATTGATGAAGGGAGTTACAGGATATCTAATATAGCTATAACCAACTCTGTTCTTCCAGGAGGAAGAGCTTTTCAATATGGTAATTCTGCAGAAGAATCTGATGATTTTGTCACAATCAATAATTTATTAGTAGCAAACTGTTCTTATACCCCCCTAGATTGGAATAATACTACTGTTGGTTTTTTTGGAGAACATTTACCTCAAATGAAAATAAACAACATGACTATTGTTAATAATACTAATAACTGGCCAGCTGTGGTTTGCAGAGGAAATATCCAAATCCGTAATTCAATTATCCATAATCCCAATACACCTTATGATATTTATCTACTGAGAGCTAGTGACCCACCTTATAATCCGGGACTTTCAGCCCTGGATATAGATTATTCTTTAGTTAGGGGTGGCTTAGATGCTTTGGTAACTGATTTTGATGATGGTTGGACCTTAACTTGGGGAGATAACATGCTTGACCAAGATCCTGGTTTTGTAGGTGGAGACGAGACCTTATGGTCGTCTTATTATTTAGCAGAAGATTCACCATGTATAGATGCTGGTATTTCTGACACAACTGGCTATTACATGACTAGCATGGATTTAAATGGCCATGAAAGGTTTTTTGCATCTGCAGTAGATTTAGGATGTTTTGAATATGGATCTCCTGTTCCTAATAGTGATAATGAAGAGGTAGGTCTAGTCCAAAAGCAGATAATGATTTATCCTAACCCTGCTCAGTTAAATAATGGACTTAAAGGAGTAACAACTATTGAATTTACTCTAAGTGGAGCTAAAACTGAAGATATTAAAGTTGGAATATATAATCTAAAAGGACAAAAAGTGAGAGATTTACAAGTAGGAGATGCTTTTTATAATAACTTAAAATCAAATAACCCTACTTATAGTTTGCATTGGGATTTAAAGAATAATCGAGGTAGAAATGTTTCTAGTGGTGTTTACTTGATTAAAGCTGATGATGGACATGGTCATTCTGTGCTAACGAAATCATGTGTGATAAAGTGATTTACAGGAAATGGGAAATATTTACAGGCAAGATGCCTGTGTTTGTACAAAAGTGATATTAGCATCGTACAGACGTGGGACACTACTACTAATGTTAAAAACTTGCTAGGTTTAATTTTAAAAGCTCTTTCTATCGAGGAAAAAACTTTCAAAGCGGACCAACCTTCATTTGACTCAAGGACTTTCATCAAATTCGGAGTGTCAGCCTTCCTTATCCTAGCAGTTAATATATACCAAAGTTTACTATAAATGTTCGTTAGGATATTTCCCTCTAATAAGAAAGAAGTTGTAAAATTTGTCAAAAATTGTTAAATTAATAATATGATTGACAAGGAAAATAAGAAGATACAAATTGCACCAAGAATTAATGGGAGAGAATATGTCTAGAATTGAAGATTTGAGTATTGTTCAGGAACATTTTAGTGGAAAAGTGCGTGACATTTATGATTTAGGGGATAAGCTACTAATAGTAACAAGCGATAGAATATCAGCATTTGACGTAGTTTTTCCAGATGTAATACCTAATAAAGGTAAAATATTAACACAAATTTCAGTTCACTTTTTTAAGGAAACTAAGAATATTATGGACAATCATTTTATTACAGATAATATTGATGAGTATCCAGAAGAATTACATCCTTTTAGAGCTGAATTAGAAGATAGATCTATGCTTGTAAAGAAGGCAAAAGTTGTACCATTTGAATGTATTGTACGTGGTTATATTACAGGTTCAGCATGGAAAGAATTTAAGAATACAGGAACAGTTAGTGGAATTCTTTTACCAGAAGATATGAAAGAAAGTCAAAGATTCCCAGAAGCATTATTTACACCTTCTACAAAAGCTGAGATTGGTGAACATGATGAAAACATTACTTATAAAGAGATGTTAGAGCGTTGTGATAAAAATATTGCTGAAATGTTAAAGAAAAAGTCTCTTGAATTATACAAGTATGCTCACAAATTATTGTTTGATAAGAATATTATTCTTGCTGATACAAAGTTTGAATTTGGTATAATGGGAGATAAGATAATCTTAATTGATGAGATGTTAACACCAGATTCTTCACGATACTGGGATATGGAAGAATATGAAGTAGGGGCAACACCAAAAAGCTATGATAAGCAATATGTGAGAGATTATATTTCTGCTACAGGTTGGGCAAAAGAACCACCAGCACCTGAATTACCAGCAGAAGTGATTGAAAAAACATTTGCAAAGTACTACAAAGCTTATGAAATAATTGTAGGTGAGAAGGCAAAAAAATGGGATACAAAATAGTAATTGTAGACGATGAAAAAGATATTACTGATGGCTTAAAAGATGAGCTTGAAGATATTACTGATGAATATGACATCAAGTGTTTTAACACAGGGTATGAGGCATTAAACGAAGTGTTTAAAGGTGGAACTGACTTAGTTCTAAGCGATATTGCTATGCCTGATATGGATGGATATGAATTATTTAAAAGAATTAAAGATACTTATCCTGAATTACCAATAATTATGATGACCGGTTTTGGCTATGACCCTAACCATGTTTTAGTTAATATCAAGAAATTTGGAAGAGTTGATGTTCTTTTAAAGCCTTTTGATATTGAAAAGTTAATACTTAAAATGACTAAGAAATTATCATAATGAAAGAATTTGATAGATTAAAAGAAATTGTAGATACCTTGAGACATCCCGAAAAGGGGTGTCCTTGGGATCTCAAACAAACTTCAAAAAGTTTAATTTCTGGAATGATTGAAGAGGTTTATGAGGTAGCTGAGTCTGTAGATGACAGTGATTACAAAGGGTTGAAAGAAGAACTAGGTGATTGTTTACTTCATATTCTGTTACAAGCAAGAATAGCAACAGAAGAGGGACGATTTAGCATTGCTGATGTTTTAGAAGGGATATCTGATAAGTTAGTTCGCAGACATCCTCATGTGTTTGGTCAAGACCAATTAACAGATGCTGTGGCAGTCAAAAAGCGTTGGGAAGAGATTAAGATGGTTGAGAAGAAGGAAAGAGAATCTGTTTTAGATGGAGTTCCTGCAGCCATGCCAGCCTTGTTGCAAGGTCAGCGTTTACAAGAGAAGGCAGCTTCAGTAGGTTTTGATTGGGATAGCTATGAGCCTGTGTTCGATAAGATAGCAGAAGAGGTTGAGGAAGTTAAGGAAGAGATTGCAAACAGAGATAAAGACAATTTAGAGGCTGAAATTGGGGATTTACTTTTTTCAGTAGTTAACTTAGCCAGAAAGCTTGGAGTTGATTCAGAGGATGCAATGAAAAGAGCTAACAAGAAGTTTTCTAGTAGATTTAGGAAAGTTGAAAAACAAGTAAAAGAATCAGGAAAGAGGCTAAATGAGCAAACATTGGATGAATTGGATAAAATCTGGGATAATATCAAAAAAACTGAATAGACACAATTTTATAAAGGTATATTTCACAGTAGGGTTTATAGTAATAATTAGTGTTTTTATAGGTTATAGTCAGATATTAATAAAGAATTTAAGAGAGGATTCTCGGAAAACCCCAGGATTATTTGCTAATTATATATATAATACAAAATACTATTTAGATGAAGCACAAGACAATTATAATTCAATAGTTAATAGTATTGACGAAATAAATAACAATTACGAGCTTTCAAATCAGAAGACAGAAGTCCTAGTAGGTATTTATGAAAAATACATTAGGAGTCTAGGGAATGAAGAAGGGACAGAGAAATTCAATGATTATTTTACTTCTGAATTTAGCAATGACTTAGGATTCCCAATAATACTAACTGATGAGAATTATCTTCCTACAAGTTGGAAAAATACTTCAATTCCAGAAAAGAAATATGAAGATCTTAATAACTCAGAGAAGCGTGGCTTAGAAACTCTTCTAGAAAGTATGAAGAGTGTAGATGTTAAAGTACAAGGCAAAGTACTAAGTCATGTTCATTTTCTACCTATAACAAATAAATTGAAAGAGCCTCCTAAACCTCCAAGTAATTTTGAAGATTTCATTACCAGAATGGAGCAACCAATAGTTATAACCAACATAGAAAACCTTCCTGTCTTATGGAATAATATTGCGGATGTCCCACAAGGTGTGAAATATGATCAGTTGAGCTTTGAAGAAAAAGAAAAATTAACAGCTTCCATAAACAATATGAATGCAATTCCGGTTAATGTTGAGAATAGCAATATCAGTAAAATATATATAAACCAGTTAAAATCAATATCCAATATCCATGTTTTTATCTTGTTGCAACTAGGGTTGGTAATGGTCTTTGTCTTGATTGGAGTATTAGGAGTAAGACTGATAAAAAGGACTGAAAATGACTTGATATGGGTTGGATTAGCTAAAGAGACAGCTCACCAGCTAGGTACACCTATAACTTCTTTATTAGGCTGGATAGAGTATCTCAAAATAAAAGAAGAGTTTCAGGATGAAGAGAATTCTGAGATGTTAACCTTTATGGAGAGCGATGTAAGTCATTTGAAGATGATTGCTTCTAGATTTGGTAAAATAGGTTCTAAGTTGGAAATGAAAGCAATTGAGATTGAACCAGTTATTGATGAGACTGTGAAGTATATAAGACAGAGATTACCGCATTTAGGTTCAAAGATTGAGTTAAATCTTCGTAGTAATATCCCAAATGTAAAGGTGAAAACCGAGAAAGAACTCTTTGTTTGGGTTTTAGAGAATCTGCTAAAAAACTGTGTTGATGCCATTGGGGAATCTGGTGGGAAGATAGATGTTGAGGTTTATCGAAAGCACAATAATCTACAAATATTAGTTTCAGATACGGGTAAAGGTATAGAAAAACATATGTTTAAGAAGATATTCCAAGCAGGAGTAACAAGTAAAAAACGTGGTTGGGGTTTGGGCTTAAGTCTAGTTAATAGGATTGTTACAGAATACCATAAGGGTAGAATAAGAGTTCTAAAGAGTAGTTTAAATAAAGGTACCACATTTGAAGTTATTCTACCAATCTATGTTGAGGAGCTTTGATTATGAATTATGTTATAACACGGCAACAGATGTATGATTTAGATAGTAAAACCATGAATGAATACGGTATTTCTTCTGAAAAACTAATGGAAACAGCAGGTTATACTTCCTATTTAAAGATGGTTAAATATCTTGATGCTAGTAAAGGAAGAGTATTAGTCCTGTGTGGGCATGGTAATAATGGGGGAGATGGTTTTGTAATAGCAAGATGGCTAGATAAAGTGGCTTTTGATGTGAAGATATTATTCAAAGGTTCTAAAGCAAATATGTCTCCTGAAACTTTAGATAATTATAAGTTATGTATAAAAGCAGGGATTGAAATAATAGAATTAAATCAAGAGTCTTTGCATAAAGAACTTGAAGGAAGAACTCAGGCTATTGTAGATGCTCTTCTAGGAATTGGTTTTTCAGGTGAGTTAAAGGGAGATTTAGCAGGTTGTATTAGCCAAATTAATGAACAAGATGCTATCAGAATTGCTATTGATATTCCTACTGGTCTAGATGCAGATAATGGCATAAGTAAGCTTGCTTTTAAGGCTGATTATACTTACACAATGGCTTCAATAAAAAGAGGTATGATAATCAATGATGGCCTTCTTTACTGTGGTAAAATCGAAGTGATAGATATTGGTATACCTAATAAGTTTTATTATAATAGTAATGAGCAATATGCAGAGCTTAAAGAAGAACTAGACTTGCCTAAAAGAAGAATTAATTCTCATAAGGGTGACTATGGTAGAGCTCTAATTATTGCAGGTTCTAAAGCTTTTACAGGTGCTGCTATTCTTGCTAGTAGGTCATGTGTTAGAATTGGAGCAGGATTAATTAAACTTCTTCATCAACCTGGTTTAGAGAGTATTTTTGAGACTTCATTACTAGAAGTTATGACATCAAGTTACGATACTAGCAGATTTGGAGAAATGCTGGAAAGTTCAGATGTAGTATTGATTGGTCCTGGATTAGGGATAAACCCAAGTAGTCAAAGCCTGTTAGAAAGAGTAATTCAGGAATACTCCGGGAGGCTAATAATTGATGCAGATGGACTTACTCTATTAAGTAGAAATATGGCTATTCTCAATAAAGCAAAATGTCAGATTCTTTTAACTCCACACTTAGGAGAATTTGCTAGATTAAACTCAAGTTCAATTTCTGAAGTAAAAAAAGATGTTCTCGGCTATGGCCAAGAGCTAGTTAGCAAATATAAAATTTCTATTTTAATAAAAAGTTCCACTACAGTGTGCCTAAATCAAGAAAAGTGTGCCTATATAGTTAGTGGGAACGATGGTTTATCTACAGGTGGTTCTGGAGATGTTCTCGCTGGAATTATTACAGGTCTGTGTTCTCAAGGAATGGAACTTTGGGATTCTGCTGTGAATGCTTCTTTCTATTTAGGAAAACTAGCTGAGAAGATTGCTGGAGAGAGAGCTACATATTCAATTATTCCAAGTGACTTGATTGATCATATTGGACATATCTAGGAGTGTAAGCATCAGCTTACGAAAGATGATGTTAGGATTGTAAGCTTCAGTCTTGGCCTGTCCCGGTCTTAGCTTACGAAAAAGCACTCAAAGATGAATGATTACTATTAGATAGGAGGTTAGATGGTTAGTAGACTGTGGGGAAAGCTTTTAATTATGACAATTTTCGGTATGTGCTTCGTCAATTTTGTTGGGGCAGATGTAATAATAAATGAAGTAATGTATGATGCTGTAGCTTCTGATGAAGGGCAGGAATGGATTGAATTGTACAATAATAGCAATCAAGATGTCTGTTTAGAGAATTGGAGAATAGAGTCTGGAGGTACTTCTTATGCTACAACTTTTGTCTTTCCCAGAATAACGATTAGATCTAAAGCCTTCTTTTTAATAAGCGAAGACTTTAATTCTGGAGCAAATTTGATAACTTCTCTTGACTTCCAAAATGCTGGAGGAGCAACAGATGCAATAAGAATAGTTTCTTCGAGTGGTCAATATAAGGATACAGTTCTATATGGAAGTCCTAATTCTAACGATCTACAAGGAGATATTGAAGGACAAGAATCATTAGATGAGGTAACAGCTGGAAACTCATTAGCAAGGCTGTATGATGGCCTAGATAGTAATCAAACAAGTGATTGGACGGAGTGTTTATATCCCACTCCTGGTTATAGTAATATTGTTATTCCTCAAGTTACTATTGAGGATGTTAAAATTGAGTATGATAGCGGATCAACAAAGATATCCACACTTATCCGCAACTTATCCACATGCTGTGTGAATAACTCTAGTATAATTCTTAAAATTACTGTTAATGGAGAGTTAGAAGATGAAAATAGTGTATGTGAAATTTTGCCTGATAGCCTTGTAATTGTATGTACAGTAATAAATAAAGAATTGATAAATGGCGATTGTTTAGAGGTTGAGATTTATTCACAAGATGAAATAGATATTGTGGATAACTTGTGGACAGAGTGGATAAGTATTCAATCTTTGGAGTGCATACTTAGTGAGGTGATGTTTAAACCACTTGCCAATAATTCAGAATGGATAGAAATATTTCTACAAAATAAAGTTGAAGATGTTCAAGTAGGGATTGAAGATGCTTCTGGAAACTCAATGGAGGTAAGTTTTAGTGGTGAAAGTGGAGAATATATTGTTTTTGCAGAAAATAAGACTGAACTTTGTGGTCAATTCCCATTAATTGATTCTAGCCTAGTAGTAGAGCCAAGTACTTGGGTGCAATTAAACAATTCAGGAGATCAAGTCATACTCAAGTTTGCAGGTACAGTTGTAGATTCTGTTGCTTTTAACAGCAGTTCAACAAAGCAAGGGTATTCTTGGGAAAAGAATTTCGAATCAGGGCTATGGCAAGAACATCAGTCTTCTTTTGGAGGAAGTCCAACAGAAGCTTTTTCAACAGTGATTATAGATGATGACAGTGACTTTGGTGTTGCCATTGTCAGTAATTTAATATCAACAAGAAAAAGCAGTATATTCCAAGTAAATTACAATTCTCCAACTTTCATTGAGAAAATAGAGCTATTAATATATGATTTGAGGGGCAAACAAAGAGCTAGGATAATAGAAGATGATATTGGCAATAATTCAGGAGAATTTAGTTGGGATGGAAAATTAAAAGGTAAAAGTTTAGCCAAAGGGATATACCCTTGCAAGCTAAAGATTTTAAATGCAAATAATAATTTTTTGATTGACAAGCAAGTACTAATAAGTATTAATGAATAAAAAAATTGACAATTATCGTCTTCTAGAATACTTGACATGATAAAGGAGTTAAGAATATGATTTTAATAGTGTTTAATTTTATAAGTGAACTAAAGGAAAATATTATTCATAGTTAGCATTTACTGATGAAAAAGTAAGTGCTATTTTTTTTTGACTCTAATAGGTGGTAAAATGATGGATTTAAAAGAAATTGTGAGACTGAGTTTGGCTGAAGATATAGGTACTGGTGATATTTCTACCGAGTATTTAGATTTAGCTAGAAGGATAACAAGCGCAGTAATAGTTGCTAAAGAAGATGGTGTAATAGCTGGACTAGATGTCTTTGCTGAAGTATTTTATCAAGTCGATCCTTCGGTAAAAATCACATTCTATAAGAAAGATGGTGATTTTGTAGCTAACAAAGAAGAGATTGCAATTATTGAAGGTGATCCATCATCAATTCTTAAAAGTGAAAGGGTGGCATTAAACTTCATTCAACGAATGAGTGGTATTGCAACCAAGACCAGGGAAATGGTCAATGCAATTAAAGGAACTGGGGCAAAATTACTTGATACAAGAAAAACAACTCCCTTGTTAAGACAGTTAGAAAAATATGCAGTAAAGACAGGCGGAGCTTATAACCATAGATTTGGCTTGTATGATATGATAATGATGAAAGAAAATCATATTAGATCTGCAGGGTCAATAACTAATGCTGTAGAAACAATCAAGAAACACAACTGTTCTTATAAAATTGAAGTTGAAGTGACAAATTTAGATGAGCTCAAAGAAGCTGTCGCTGCAAAAGTAGATAGAGTAATGTTGGATAATATGTCTATAGAGGACATGACTACGGCTGTAAAAGATTATAAGGGTCAAGTAGAGTTAGAGGCTTCAGGGAATGTAACAATGAATTCAATAAGAGCAATAGCTGAAACTGGAGTAGATTTTATTTCTAGTGGAGCATTGACTCATTCATATAAATCGTTAGATATTAGCTTATTGTTTAGGGAGTATTAAGAAGATGATTAATAAAGTTAAAAGTTTAATTGAAATGCAGAGTTTTGATGACAAGATTGCGGATAAAGAAAAGCTAAAAAAAGAATTACCAAAAAGATTACAAGGACTTCTAGATTCTGTTAATGAGGCAAAATTAGCAGTAGAAGAAGTTGAAGAAGAGAAGAAACAAGTAGTACTTAATCAAAAGGATCGTGAGCTTGAAATAAAGCAAAATAAAGAGAAGATGCTTAAGTATGAAGAACAACTTACTTCAATTAAAACCAATAAAGAGTATAAAGCTTTAAACAGTGAAATTGCATCATTAAATACACAGAATTCTGAGCATGAATCAGAAATTCTATCATTAATGGAACAAGAAAATCAGTGTAAAGCTATGATATTAGATAGAACAAAAGTTCTTGATGAGAAAAAAGCTGAACTAAAAGCTCAAGAGGATGATTTAAAAGAAGAAATAGCTGGTTTAGATGGCGAAATCGATGCTTTAAAACTACAAAGAAATGAAATTGCTAAAACTTTACCAAATAATGTAGTAAAACAATATAAGAGATTAATTATTAACAGAAACAGAAAAGCTGTTGCATTTGAATCTGAAGGTGCATGTTCAGCGTGTGGCTTCAAAGTTAGACCTCAAGTTATCGTGGAATTAGATAAGCTCAATAAACTAAATTTCTGTGATAACTGTGGAAGATTTCTTGTTAAAAAACCTCTTCACTAAGGTATTGAAATAAATTCTTGATACAAGCAATAAACTAATTTAATTGCTATAAGAAGATAAAATGTCTGCCTGTTAATTCAGGAGGAAAGTCCGGACACCATAGGGTAGGATGCTTCTTAACGAGAAGTCTTGGTGACAAGAAGATAGCTCCACAGAAACAAACCGCTTGAATACCGAAAGGTTGAACAAGTAAGGGTGAAAAGGTAGTGTAAGAGACTACCAGCTACTTTGGTGACAAGGTAGGCTAGGAATGCCTCATCTGGTGCAATGCCAAATAGGAGAGCTAGGAGTGACCCGCTCCGTTAACTCTCGGGTAGGCAGCTTAAGTCGGCTTTTATAGGTATTATTACGTGGCAACACTCGACTTAGATGAATAGACATTATGCTACTTATTAGGTAGTAGACAGAATTCGGCTTAATATCTTCTTATAGCGAATTTGCGTATAATTAAAACTAAAGAACACTAACAATAAGCAAATTAATTTTTTAAAAGACAAGTAAACAGATCAATTAGTAGGTTAATTAATGGATAATATATTTTCAGGTTTTCTAATTAAGAGAAAACCTATTTCGAAGATTGTCACAGTAGATGATATTAATAACAGAAATCCGATAACAATTTCTAACAACATGATTAAGAAGTATAAGCTTGAACATGGATTGAGGATTACTGTTACGTTCAAAAATAACAAGGGCAAGAAAGTTGTGGAGTCTATAGTCTCAATTTGTGGACATGAGCCAGAGCATTATTTGGAAAGACGTCAGTTAAATGATTTAACTGTAATCAATCCAGAGACTAAGTTTGAATTCAACAAGAGTGAAAAGACATCACTGCGCATAATCGATAGATTTGCACCAATAGGAAAAGGTTCAAGAAGTTTAGTTGTGGCTCCACCCAGAGCAGGTAAAACAACTTTATTAAAAGACTTAACTAAAGAGATTACTTCTACACATCCTGAAATTCTAACCATAGCTTTGTTAGTTGATGAAAGACCTGAAGAAATTACTGATTTCAGACGTGATACTGATGCTGTAGTCTTAGCAAGTAGCAATGATCAGAATATTGGAGCACATGTTTTTATAACATCCTTGGCCATGAGTATTGCTAAGAATGAGCTTGAGTGTGGGAATGATGTTGTATTCTTGGTGGATAGCCTTACTCGGATTGGACGTGTCTATAACCTTAACCATAAAGGGAAAGGAAAGGTTATGAGTGGAGGAATCTCAGCAGGATCTTTAGAGATTCCGAGAAGATTCTTTGGCTTGGCAAGAAATGTTGAGAATGGTGGTTCTTTAACCATTATAGCAACTATCCTTGTTGATACAGGTTCAAGAATGGACCAATTAATCTTCGAAGAATTCAAAGGAACAGGCAACTGCGACATTATTCTTGATAGAGAGATTGCTGAAAATAGGGTTTATCCTGCTATCGATATTCTTAAAAGTGGAACAAGAAAAGATGAACTTTTCTATGATTTCGCTGAATTTGAGGAGATAAACGACCAACGTAGACAACTCTTGCGTTTAGATAAAATTACTGCAATAAAGAAAGCTATAGAAATGTATGGAGATGAATAGATATGAGTAATAATTATACTAAAGACTTCATTGTAACTTGGGATGAGTTTCATCGTGATGCCAAGGCATTAGCCTGGAAACTTCTTAACATTAAAGAGTTTAAAGGGGTAGTATGTATTACCAGAGGTGGGATGACTGCTTCCCAAATTATTGCTAGAGAACTTGAAATTAGGATGATAGAGACCTTTTGTATATCTACTTATGATGATCAAACTATTGGAGAACCTCAAATACTTAGAAAGCCGGAAGGTGATGGCCAAGGTTTGTTGGTGATTGATGATTTAGTGGATACAGGTACTACCATAAAACTAGTGAAAGAATATTTGCCTAAAGCTTATATTGCAACTGTTTATGCTAAGCCAGAAGGCAAAAGATTAGTTGATACATTTATTACTGAGGTAAGCCAAGATACATGGATTAGACTTCCTTGGGATACTGAATTAAACTATTCAACACCACTGATTCATAGAAAGAAATAAGGTTTATGGACAAGCATCTTCTTAATGCTTATAAAAGAATTCTTGACTTAGCTGAAAACCAGAAGCTAACAATCGAATCAGAGAAGCAAATTCCTTATGGTGTAAAGCTTGATTTTACTGATGGTATTAGCTCTTCTTCTTTGAATATTTACTACAGCGAGAAGAAAAAGCGTACCTCAATCACTGTATCTAAGAAGAAGAGTTCAGTAACTGCTAAGTTAGAACGACTTGCTCTTTTGTTCACTGAGCCAGATCTTCTTGTAACTGAACCTGATTTGCATAACTGGTCTAGTTGGATAGGTAGTGATGAGTCTGGTAAAGGAGACTTCTTTGGTCCACTGGTAGCAACTGCTTTTTACTGTAATACAAGCGATGTTGCTAAATTAAGAGAGCTTGGGGTTAAGGATAGCAAAGAGCTTAAAGATTCTCAGATTGCTATGATTGCTAAAGATGTAAGGCGATTGTATCCTAATAATTTTAAGCAGATAGTCTTGGTTCCTAAGAAGTACAATGAACTCTATACAAACTTCAAGAACTCAAATAAGAACTTAAATCATCTTTTAGCATGGATGCATTCAAAAGTAATCGCAGACTTAGCTCGAGTTTTTAATCCTCAAGGTATAATTGTAGATAAGTTTGCTAATCCAAGCTTGGTTAACTACTATTTGGGTAATGAGAAAGTAAGCTATTTTGATGTTCTCCACATTACCAAAGGAGAAAGGGATGTTGCCGTTGCTACAGCCTCAATACTTGCTCGTGATAAGTTCAATCGAGGGATGGAGTATTATTCTGAACAGTTTGGGATGAAGATTCCTAAAGGTGGAGGGAAGAACACACTTATAGCAGGTAAAGAATTTATCGAGAAGTTTGGTGTAGGGAAGTTAGAGGATGTTTGTAAGATGCACTTTGTGAATTATAAGAAGATTACAACATAGCAATATTGTTAATATATAAAGAGAGACTTTTATTGAGTCTCTCAGACTTTTGAGAAAAGAATTAATCAAAAGAGTAGATTGGTTAACATTAATTCAGTGTAATTTGAGATTCGACATATCTTAGCTAAATCTTTAGCACTCGAAGTATAATAATCAGTCTTTGCCTGACACAGTACTATCCTTCGACTAAAGCTTTAACTAATCTATTGTCGATTTATTTTTGTAAAAATAAAGCAAAAACAAAGAGCCCTGACTTTGCCAAGGCTCTCAGAGACTTTTATTGAGTCTCTCTTTTTGCATATATCGAATAAAAAAATTATTGATTAATAATTAGTTCTGCTTCTTCTTTATCGCTTGAGTAGGTAAAGG
The DNA here is from genome assembly GCA_963678315.1 of Cloacimonadales bacterium (SeqCode). Taxonomy (GTDB): domain Bacteria; phylum Cloacimonadota; class Cloacimonadia; order Cloacimonadales; family JAFGVF01. Next base: position 840,262 of record OY782781.1, read on the forward strand.
CATCAAGTATTTGATAGTTATTTTTAGTATCAACACAGCCAGGATAAGAAATTCTAAGCACATTAAGTTGGTCATCTGAGAAATTCCATAAGCCAATTAATCTAACGATTTGACTAACATTGAAGTTGTGATTTGCTTTAGCAGTTCTAATCACTCTTAATTTATCATCATCAAAGCTTTCAGATTCTATTCTAGACACTAAATTATTAAAATCACTAGAAGACATAGCAGCTGCTATTTCTTCAACTTCCACTTCTTCTTCAACAACTTGTGGTGTAGTTGTAGTTGACCCTTCATTGATGTTAATATTTATGTTAGATGTTGATGTTGTACTTGAAGTTTCTACATTCCCATCTGTAGAAATCTCAGCTAATAATTCATAAATATTATCCACTAACTTGTCTGCTCTTTTTCCATCAAGTTTACTTAACTTTCCTTTATAGAGCTTTTGTAGTTTTTCTAAGTTTGTCACTATCTCATTGATTACATCATCAGAAGCTTTTAAGTCTTGGTCAGTATCTTCAATACCTGTAACAGTCATGGAAACTCCATTCTCTGAGGCATCAAAAGAAAAGCCTTGAGCAGAGACAAGTGTAATCCCAATTACCATCAACAAAACTAAAAATCTTTTCATATATATCTCCCATTTGTTTAATAAAGTCAAATATATTAAAGATTGCTAAAAGTAGTCAATAGAATTGTTAGATTGAAAAAAGAGTGCTGAATTTCAGCACTCTTATTTATATACATTAAATATTATATTTTATACCATTTTGATTGCATCTTTAGGGCATTTTTCAAGGCACACTTCGCAACCAATACATTTGTCTTTGTTAATTTTATGAACTTCTTTTACACTACCTTCAATAGCGTCTACAGGGCAGTTTCTAGCACATATTGTACAGCCAATACACTTTTCTTCGATAACTTCAGCTTTTTTACGTTTTCCAGCTAAAGCATCTTCGATAGCTTTGGTTGGACACTTTGTAGCACACAATCCACAATTGATACACTTATCGTAGTCGATGATAGCAAGTTTATCTTCAATAGTGATAGCATCTACAGGACAGTTTTTAGCACATATTCCACAACCGATACATGGATGACCAGCACCGCAAACTTGTTTAGGAAGAGCGCCGAAATCGCGAGATGAACAGTCTATTCTAACAACTTTATCAACTGGGATAAGGTCTATTAGATTTCTCGGGCAAGCTCTAACACAAGCGCCACATGCAGTACACTTATCTTCGTCAATAATACGGTTATTATTCTCATCAATTATAATTGCATCGAATGGGCAGGCATCAAAACAGTCGTTAAAACCAACACAACCATGAGAGCACATGTTTGGCCCTTGAGCCATTGTCACAGCAGCTTTACAAGTTGAGATACCTTGGTATTCGTATTTATATTTTGTGTTATTTGTACCACCACTTTTACAGTGAATATAGGCTACTTTTTTTGTACCTGCTTCAGCAGAAGTACCCATGATTTTAGCAATAGCAGCCACACAATCATCTCCACCGGGAGCACATTTATTAATTGCTTCGCCGTTTTCTACAATAGCTTCAGCATAACCAGCACAGCCAGGTTTTCCACAAGCACCACAGTTAGCACCAGGAAGAGCTTCAAGAATTTGTTCAACTCTTGGGTCAACTTCAACATGGAATTTCTTAGAAGCAACAGCAAGACCGAAACCGTAGAGCAGTCCTAAACCACCGACAACACCAATAGGGATTAAAATAGTTTCTAGCATTTTACATTACTCCTTAGAATTTAAGTCCTGAGAAACCTAGGAAAGCAAGAGCCATTGAACCAGCAACAATAAGTGCTATAGGCATTCCTTTCATAGATGCAGGAAGTTCAGCATATTCAAGTTTTTCTCTAATTCCAGCCATTAATACAAGAACTAATGTAAAACCAACACCTGAGAAGAATCCGTTTAACACAGAGAATCCAAAGTTGTATGGTAAGCCGTCGTTGGCTGTTAAGTTAAGAATAGCAACACCAAGAACAGCACAGTTTGTAGTGATTAGGGGTAGGAATACTCCTAAAGACTTATAGAGGGCTGGGGCGTTTTTTTGAATGACCATTTCAACAAATTGCACCAGAGATGCAATGGTTAAAATAAAAGCAATAGTTTGTAAATATTCTATGCCAAAAGGCACTAATAAATAAGTTTGAATTAACCAAGTAATAGCAGAAGCCATAGTCATCACAAAGATAACAGCCATACCCATACCCATAGCTGAATCTAATTTCTTAGAAACACCTAAGTAAGGACAAATACCTAAGAATTTTGCTAGAACAAAGTTATTTATAAAGATGGCACCAACTGCCATTATCATTATTTGACCTAATAATTCCATTATTCCCCTCTCTTCTTAAGCATATTGATCACAGCAAGAATAAAGCCTAAGGTGATAAAAGCACCAGGAGCTAAAATTGCTACTAAGATTGAGTTATCTTGATAAGCTTTTGGTAGAATATCGAAACCAAGAAGTTTACCAGCACCAAGAAGTTCTCTAATTGATGCAAGAACAGATAATGCGAAGGTAAATCCTAAGCCCATTCCTAAGGCATCCATGATTGACATGAAGATATTATTCTTAGAGGCAAAAGCTTCTGCTCTTCCAAGAATAATACAGTTAACCACAATCAAAGGGATAAACAATCCTAGAGATTTATGTAAAGGTGGTAAAAGTGCAGCCATGGACATATCAACGATAGTAACGAAAGTCGCAATCACCACGATAAACATTGGAATTCTGATTTTAGCAGGAACAATTCCTTTAATAAGAGAAACAATCATATTAGAACATAATAAAACAAATGTAGAAGATAAACCCATACCCAGGGCATCTTTCACAGAAGATGTAACAGCAAGTGTTGGACACATACCAAGCACTAAGATGAACACAGGGTTTTCTTTAATAAATCCCTTGGTAAATTCTTTCATTGCATTCATTATTTACCTTCCTTTTCCATAAGTTTAATGATACTATCTTTGATTGAATTAGTAACAGTTCTAGTTGTGATTGTTGCACCTGTGATTGATTTAATATCTCCACCGTCTTTATCTACTTTAAGTGTTTCTAGAGATCTGTCCTTAAATTTAGGAGCAAAGTCTTCAGCAACACATTTAGCACCAAGACCCGGAGTCTCTGCTTGATCAATAACTTTTATCTTTTTAATTTTATAATTATTATCTAAGCCAACTACTGTTTTAACATTGGAACTATAACCATATTTTGCAGCAGTTAACACATAACCTACTTTATCACCTGTATCTTTTTGTTTAGCTATATAGTAAAAGACAGAATCCCCTTTTACGTCCATTTCTAGTAATTTCTTATCAAAGTCTACCTTATCTTCTGTAAGATCAGAATCAGTGATAACTTCTAACCTAGCTTTCCTTGCATCTTCTGCTTTAACAGCTGCAATTTTAGGACTTGTTATTTGATTAACATAAGCTAAAACACCAGCAGCAATAGCACAAGTAATTAAGAGAATAAAACCTAATTTAATATAATACTTCATTATTTTACCTCTCCAAATGCTTTTGGCATTGTCCATTTATCGATAAGTGGAGTAGCAAGGTTCATTAGTAGAATTGAGTATGAAACACCTTCTGGATAACCACCAACTAGTCTGATTGTTACAGTAAGAATACCACAACCAATACCGAAGATGAGGCGACCCTTTTTGGTAACAGGAGTAGATACATAATCTGTTGCCATAAAGAAAGCACCCAGCATCATACCACCTGATAAGATATGGAAAAGAGGTAGTTGAACATTAGCTGAGAAAAGACCATTCATTCCGCCGAACATCCATGAAAGAACAAAGACACTTGCAATATATGAAGTAGGGATTCTCCAATCAATGATGTGTTTCCACATTAGGAAAAGACCACCGATAATCAAAGCAATAGCTGAAACTTCACCAATACAGCCACCAATGTTACCAATAAATAGGTTCTGTAAAGAAGACCAATCAATCAAGCCATTGAAGACTGTTTCTTGAACTTCAGAAGCAGTGTGTCCACTAGTAACATCAGAGAACATTGTTGTATCCCTAATAGCTTTCACAACATTAAGAGGAGTTGCAGAAGTTATCTTTGTATGAGCAATAGCTGATAGTGTATCAACTTGAGCCATAACTCCTTCAGAAATACCACTGATTGAACCTTTCACAGTTGTTTTCCAGCCATCAGTCATAAGTGTTGGCCAAGAAGCTAGCATAAAGGCTCTACCAAGTAAAGCAGGGTTTAAAGGGTTATTACCTAGTCCACCAAAAACTTGTTTACCAACACCGATTGCAAATATAGAACCAGCAACAGGTAACCACCAAGGTGCATTAGCATGAATATTGAATGATACTAGCATACCAGTCAAGAAGGCTGAACCATCAGTAACAGTTACAGGAACCTTTCTCCATACTTGGATTAGGGCTTCACAAGCAACGGCAGCAAGTCCACCAATCATAGTTAACACAAAAGCCATAATTCCATAGAAGTAGCTTGCTACGCCTAAAGCTGGAACTAGAGCTAGTATAACAAACCACATTATCTTTGAAGTACTTAAATGCTCATGTAAATGAGGAGCAGGAGATACTTTATAAGTATTATTTGACATTCTATAAACTCCTATTTAGCTTTTTTACGATTTTCGAAGATTTTAGCTTTAGCAATATCAACATATTGAATAATATTGATATTTGCAGGGCATACATAAGCACAAGTTCCGCACTTCATACAGTCCATTGCACCAGCCTTTTCAGCCATTTCCCAATCATTATATTTAGCAGCTCTGACAATCATGTTTGGTATTAAGTTCATAGGGCAAACATTCACACAGCCAGCACAGCTAATACAGTTATTCTCTTTATTTCGTTTAGCTTGTTTCTTATTGAAGATTAATAGTCCAGAAGAGCCTTTTGTCATTGGTGTTTCTAAGGTTGGAATAGCAAATCCCATCATAGGTCCACCAGAAATAACAGAACCTATCTCTTCAGTAACTCCACCAGCCCCTTCAAGAAGCTCGGAGTATAGAGTTCCGATTCTAGCATTATAGTTTTTTGGATTCTTAACAATGGCACCGGTAACTGAGATTACTCTTTCAATAAGTGGTTTTTTCTTAGCAACAGCTTCATAAACAGCCAAAGCAGAACCAACATTGTTTACCACAACCTTTGCTTCCATTGGAAGTCCGCCCTTGTTAGGAACTTTTCTTTTAGTTGCAGCATAGATAAGTTGCTTTTCAGCACCCTGAGGATATTTAACTTTCAAGCTAACAACTTCTATGTTATTTTCTTTGCTAAGCAAATTTGTCATGTGTTTGATAGCGTCAGGCTTGTTAGCCTCAATACCTATTATACCTTTCTTTGCTGAAACAATCTTCATGATTATCTTCAGACCTTTGATTATGTCTTCAGCTTTTTCAAGCATGATTCTGTAGTCAGCAGTTAAGAATGGTTCACATTCAACACCATTTAAAATAACAGTATCGATTGGCTTATCAGCAGGAGGAGAAAGTTTAACATGAGTAGGGAAACCTGCACCACCCATACCACAAACTCCTGCAGCAGAAATTCTGTTTTTCATTTCATCAATTGGAAGATTTAGGAAGTCTTTCTCTTCAACTAAATCGACCCATTCATCTCTTTTACCATCACCAGTAATCTCAATAGCCATCTGGGTATTTCCTACTGGGTGAGGGAATTTAGCAATCTTAGTAACTTTTCCTGTGATAGAAGCATGCATAGGAATAGAAACAAAACCACCAGCTTCACTAATTTGTTGTCCTGTTTTTACTTCATCTCCAACCTTAACGATTGGTTTTGAAGGAGCTCCAATATGCTGGGATAAAGGAATTACAACTCTTTTTGGGAGTGGGAATTCTTCAATGAAAGCATCTTTAGAAAATTCTTTAAAATCATGTGGATGTGTTCCACCCATAAATGTTTTTAAGCTCATTTATTCTCCCGATTCTTTTATAATTATTTCCGTTCTTAAATTCGTCCTGTTTAATAGTTTTTATCTCTAATATATCACTTTAATTAATTAGATTCCCAAATAATATGAAATTGCAAATAATGCAAGTTTTTTAATTCGATAAATATATCACTAAACTTCTTTAAAACAATAACTTCAGTTATTTTAATCGAACTGAGTGTCATGTCTGCAAAATTCCACTGGAACACCATGCAAGAGTCTTCGTCAATCACAGCCCCTACTTGCGAAAGGGTTTGGGATACAATCGTCCCTGCTTTCGAAATATTATTGGGATTGTAAGCTTCCCAGCTTACGAAAATACAGACCGGGATTGTAAGCTTCCCAGCTTACGAAATATTATTGGGATTGTAAGCTTCCCAGCTTACAAATCTATTTTGCGTAAGCATGAACTTTGTTCAACCTAACGGTGGATGCTTACACTCCAAGCCCAGCTTACGAAATATTATTGGGATTGTAAGCTTCAGTCTTCGCCTGACACAGTCCCAGCTTACGAAATATTATTGGGATTGTAAGCTTCAGTCTTCGCCTGACACAGTCCCAGCTTACAAATCTATTTTGCGTAAGCATGAACCTTGTTCAACCTAACGGTGGATGCTTACACTCCAAGCCTAGCTTGTGAAAATACAGACCGGGATTGTAAGCTTCCCAGCTTACGAAATATTATTATTGGGATTGTAAGCTTCCCAGCTTACGAAATATTATTATTGGGATTGTAAGCTTCCCAGCTTACGAATCTATTTTGCGTAAGCATGAACTTTGTTCAACCTATCGGTGGATGCTTACACTCCAAGCCCAGCTTACGAAAATACAGACCGGGATTGTAAGCTTCCCAGCTTACAAATCTATTTTGCGTAAGCATGAACTTTGTTCAACCTAACGGTGGATGCTTACACTCCAAGCCCAGCTTACGAATCTATTTTGCGTAAGCATGAACCTTGTTCAACCTATCGGTGGATGCTTACACTCCAAGCCTAGCTTGTGAAAATACAGACCGGGATTGTAAGCTTCCCAGCTTACGAAATATTATTGGGATTGTAAGCTTCCCAGCTTACGAATCTATTTTGCGTAAGCATGAACTTTGTTCAACCTAACGGTGGATGCTTACACTCCAAGCCCAGCTTACGAAATATTATTGGGATTGTAAGCTTCCCAGCTTACGAAAATACAGACCGGGATTGTAAGCTTCCCAGCTCAATGTCATTAAGTTAAGCTAATATACATTTTTCTTATTCCTCTTCCAAAAGCAAAGCCATTGATATGCTTTACCTTTCGACCGTTCAAATTTTCTATTAGGTCTTATTGGAACAGGTGTTTGTATAAATATTTTATTTAATTTAATAATCAGTTTATCTATATCACTTTCTGTGCATAATAAATAAAAAAGATTGTCTTTTATAGCATTAAATGAGATAGCTTTATTTACTTTCTGTTTATATTTATTGTTTTGGCTTCTCTTTTTTAATTCATTCTCAGCATCTTCGGTAAGTATTGTTTCTAGATTAGATAGAAAAATAGTTGAATAAAAATCTTGCTTTATTGATTCAACTGATTTACCTGTAAAGTTTTCTAAAGATAAACGTCCCTTAATAACGCCATAAAATGTTTCGACTCCCCATCTTTGCCAATATAAACGTTTAAACTCTTCTGTAGGATAAAGTTCTTCATCTAACAAAGATGTCGCTAGTATCTCAACTTCACCAGAATCTAAAATAACTTTTACTAATCTTAACTGTATCTCATCTGTAAGGTTAGTCTTATTCTTTTGTACTCTAAGTCTAGATCTCTTTAGAGTAATAATTTCACTCTCTTTATTACTGTTCTTCATCAAAGATATTTCTTTTATCCAAGAGGTACCACACCTGATTAAAAAATTTATTCCTTTATCATAGCAATCACTTACAAGTTCATAAGATGGATAACCTCTATCTAAAATTACAAGATCTTCTTTACCGAGATGTTTTAAATGATTTATGGCAAGAGCTCTTTCTGATTCTCTTGAGTGTGTAATTGTGGAATCGATTACTATATTATTCATAACGTCATATGCTACTGAGGCTATTGCTCTTACGTGCTCACCAACTTTTCCACTTGGAGTCTGGGTAGGAATTGTATTAAAATATTCTCTAGTTTCTTGGTTATCTGGAACTGAGACGCGTGTACCATCTATGGCTATTAATCGGAAACCCTTATACCTTTTATAACTTTTATCATTATAAAACTCTTTTACAATTATATCTTTATTTAAGTCTACAAATAGTTTGTAAGAAAATTTTCGACGTGCTTGAGTAAAAGCACTTGAACTTACTGTTTCGCAGCCTTCTACAAATCTATCAAAGAACTCATTAAGTCTAATCTGAAGTGATTTTACACTTTTCATAAGAACGAGTATTGCTAATGATTTAAAGCTAAATTTACGTTTTCTCAAGAAAGACTTTTCTCCTATTTTATATTTATTTACAGTTGAATCTAAACCTAACACATAACTTATTAATTTCAATATTTTTTTTTCATTATGACCCTAATTATTCATTTATTACATAGTTTTTATAGTTAATTATTTTAGTCAAATCTTAACTTAATGACATTGAGCTTCCCAGCTTACGAATCTATTTTGCATAAGCATGAACTTTGTTCAACCTATCGGTGGATGCTTACACTCCAAGCCCAGCTTGTGAAAATACAGACCGGGATTGTAAGCTTCCCAGCTTACGAAATATTATTGGGATTGTAAGCTTCCCAGCTTACGAATCTATTTTGCGTAAGCATGAACTTTGTTCAACCTAACGGTGGATGCTTACACTCCAAGCCCAGCTTACGAATCTATTTTGCGTAAGCATGAACCTTGTTCAACCTATCGGTGGATGCTTACACTCCATCTTGAAGGTATCGGCCACTTATAATTCTTAATATTTGGGGGTTTATTAGGGGCATTTCTGTAAATTGTAAGCTTGCCTTCTTTCTTTGGAAAAAGAAAGAAGCCTGCGTCTAGGGACAGCAGGCTAAATATTCCACTAAAAAAGGGAATGTGTGCTAAAATTCTATTTTAACTTAATAAATTTACTTTGGTAAGATTGATTTCCATTCTTTACTTTGACCAAGTATAAACCACTTGCTGTAGTCTTATTATTCATATCTAAGCCATTCCATTTAACAAGTGAGGAAGAAGTTGAGAATTGCTTAACAAACTGTCCTTTTATATTATAGATTGATATTTTGCTAGTAGTTTTGGCTGGGTTGTCAAGTTTAATACTAATAGATCCTTGCATAGGGTTTGGGTAACAAGAAATATCTAATTGAGCAAGTTCTACTTCTGAATTACTATTAGGAGTGGTATTTTCTGCAAAGATGATGTCTGTTGGGTAGAGAGCAACTTCATAACTTAAACTATTCTGAATGCTGTTGTCAGTAACATGAACTGTACCATTAGAGCCCCAATTAGAATTAACATAAGCAAGGACCTGTCCATCAGTAGCGATAGTAGATCCACCAGGAGTAAGAGGATTTTCAATATTTTCTACAAGAGTATTATTGTTTAAATCAATAACATATATTCCAGTGTTATTAGATTCAGAAATATAAGCTCTATCATTTAAGAAAGCAGCTTTACCTATGCTTACACCTGTAGGAATACTAGCAATAATTTGATTATTTGTAGGGTCAATAACTTCAATCTGTCCCATTACACTTGACCAGTTACCAGTACACATTACATAGATTAAACCATTATAAGCTTTTATGTGTTGAGGATTCAGAGAAGTTTCTATTACAGAAAGCACATTTAGTTGAGCTAAGCCTAAAACAAGAACACGTGAACCTTCATAATTACTGCCGTAATCACCTGCACAAGCAACATATAGCTTTCCATCTGCTATTTCTATACCTTCAGGGTTTACACCAACTGAAACTTCTTCTACAATCTCTTCTGTAATTAAGTCTATTTTGTATAAAGAACCAGTAAAATATCCAGTCACATATAAGAATCCTTCATGCGCTTTTGCATACCAAGGATTAGAAGAATCGGCTACATAGATATTGCTAACTGTAGCACCAGTTTCTAAATCAATCTTCTGTACAGAATTATCACCAGAATTAGTTACATAAGCATAACCATCGTTAATATCAATCCAGTTGGGGGTAGTTCCAAGCTGAGCATAATCATTTGTTACAGTGCCGTCTTCAGTGTTAATTTTACTTAGGGTAGCACTAGTAGAATTCACTACATAAATATCTCTAGCATTTAAAAGACCAATACAAACGATAAACAACAAAACAAATAGTAATTTCTTTCTCATTATTACTCCGTATATTATATTCTTTAAAGTTAGGCAGCCCTCATGTTCACCATTATGAAGGCCACCTAAATGGATAAGGATTCTATTTTACATTCGATAACTGATATTATAAGACATGGTCCAATTGAATGGAGCTTGTGGATTATAGGCATAAATTTCATAATATTTGTTGAAGATGTTATTGAAGTTTAATCCTATTGTGTGCTCAGTATCGAGAAGTTTAAACTGCTTTGACAAAGCAATATTAGTTAATTCATATTCAGGAAGCGGGTCTTTGAGATTATCAAGAGTAATCCACTGCTTGCCTGTTTTATTATATTCAATCTTAGCTTTATATTTCATATATTCATAGCTAGCACCTACTTTAATCTGCATTTCGGGAGTGTAGGCTAATTCTTTACCATACATAGAAGAGTGGAGACCATTCTCGGTTAAAGTTAGATTCTCGGTATTAGTTATGACATAGGATCCAAAGATGTGAAGATTTCTGAAGGCTTCTATATCAGCTTCCATACTAATATTCTCTATTTTACTAGATCCTATATTGAGAGGTTTCCACACCTTACCATACATGTTAACTTCAACCCACTGAATTAGGTTATCTATAGTGTTGTGGGAATAGTTAAACTTTAGATTACACCTACTATCAAAATCAAGCTCTAATCCCAGCTGGTATCCTTCAGACTCTTCAGGTTTTAAGTCTGGATTGCCCATAGCTTGAGAATCTCCCTTCCAGTAGAGACTATAGAAAGATGGTAATGTGAAGCCAGTTCCATAGCTTCCTGAAAGTGTAGTTGTTATAATGTGGTTATGGGTTAGTTCACCACCGACCCTGTAGGTTGTAAAGTCTCCAAAGTTATTGTTAGAATCATAACGGCCAGACAAGTTCATTCCTACTTTGATTAAGTCTATCTCCTGTTCATAGCTCGAAATCAATGCAGAAGATGTAGAATACTGGCTAATCTCAGGAATGTCAGCATTATTGTTTATCTTCTCATCAAAAGAGAAAGATTCTTCAAGATACTCATTTGATAGAATAAGGGAGAAATTGCTTAGCTCTAAGGTATTTTCAAGCTTGCTAGCTATCTTGCTATTCTTTGAAATATTGTTTGAAGTATGGATGGTGTTAGTAGGACTTGTATTGTCGTATTCAGACTTCTTATAATGCTTATAGAAAGTGAGTTTATTGTTTAGCAGACTAATTTTTTTGGATAGCTTGAAACTGTTGTTAGAATCATAGCCCTTGATGAAAGCCTTATCATACAAGAGACTGAAGTTGCTTGGTCCGGGAAGCTGATTATTAAAGAAAGAAGAATTGTTGCTGTAATATAAATCTAGCCAATCCAAGCCCATTGACATATTAAAGAGTAAGTTGTAATTTTCTTTCTTATTGTGTTCTCGAGTAAGACTAACAAGATCATTACCGCGCTTGTAATCATACTTAAAGTCATTATCGCTCTTCATCCCAGATAAAACAGCATATATGCTAGTTCTAGACAGAGATTGCCCTATGCTAGCAGATAGCTTCCTATAATTAAAGCTTCCATATTTAGCATTCAGAGAATATTCATTGTTGCTGACTGCACTCTTCTTGGTAGTGATGTTTATAGCTCCAGCTATTCCTCCTGAACCACTCAAAGAAGAAGCATTATTCTTGTAAATCTCAATCTTCTCTACTATCTCAGTTGGAATGGCTGATAAGTCAAAGTCTTCGCCATTACTGTTCATTGCAATCCCATCTAATAGAACCAAGGTGTGTTTACTCTTATGTCCTAGTATGGACGCTGATTGCTTCTCACCTGGAAGCTGAGTGCCAGTTATCACGATATTGCTCTCATGTGAGATTACTTCTGCAACATTATCCAGAGCTTTCTTTTCTGCATCTATCTTAATTATAACTTTCTCCTTGGCTTTAGGCATGAAAGTAGGAGCTTTCTTAGCTTTGAAAGTATACTCTTCTAGTATTAAGTCTTTCTTTCTAAGGAGTATTTTATTGTCTAATTCTAGCTTAGATAAAGGATAGTATTCCATTTCATAGCCAAAAAGATATATGGTTAGTTGCTTCTCTTGAGAATTAGATTCTAACAAGAAGTAACCTTCATCATCTGTATAAGCAGACTTCTTTCCATGAAGAACCAAGGCCTTCTCCAAGGCTTCCATATCTTTATTGTAGATGTAGCCTGAGAAGACTTCTGCTACAGCCAAGAGTGGCATTAATAATAGAAAAGAAATTAAGACTATCTTTCTCATGGATAAATCACATTGGGTTTGTTTGTAATAGGGTTTGTTACTATCCCTAGCTTAATGTTGAATGCCTGCTCCAAATTAGCTTCATTTAGAACACTGCTAGGTGCACCATCAGCTATTACTTGTCCTTCCTTAAGGATAATCATTCTTTCAGAATAGTTTGATGCTAAGTTGATGTTATGGGAAATCATGATGATAGTCTTCTTCTCTTCTTGGTGAAGCTTCTTCATAATATTAAGTATCTCAATCTGGTGATTAATATCTAAGTGAGAGAATGTTTCATCTAAGAGAATATAATCTGTATTCTGAGCAATAGCTCTACCAATATAGGTTCGTTGCTTCTCTCCACCACTTAACTGATTGATGTATTTGTTGCGTAAATGACCTAATTGTAATTTAGTGATTATCTCTTCAACAACTTGTTTATCTTCCTGAGAATAGCTATTCCAAAATGATATAAAAGGAAACCTTCCCATGGTAATTATCTCTTCTACGGTGAAGTTATACTGAATATGAGACTCTTGAGGAATTAGTGTTACCTTTTTAGCCAAGTCCTTACTATTAATCTTATTGATATCTTGCTTATCAATAAGGATATCACCAGATAGTCTATCTAGAAAGCCAATTACTAGCTTCAATAAAGTTGACTTGCCACAGCCATTAGGTCCCAGAATAGAGATAAATTCACCCCTATCAAAAGACAGATTTAGCTTGTTATAAATCTTGTTTCCTGGGTAACCAGCTTCTAAATTCTTAATATGTATCATGTTTCCTCGAATAATATTCTCTTCTAAATTATAGTAATTAAACTTGTGTAACTTAAATGCTTGTATTTTATTGAAGGTATAGATATATCTTCGAGATTCCTTTAATTACCGTGCTTCGCAGTATTAAATGGACTCAGTGGCAGGTTTCCTGGCTTGTAGTTTCAACAAAATATATACCTTCCCAGACTTATTCATCCAGTGATATATATCAACTATTACTACTTACAGTGGCGAAGACCGCTCTCGCTTCTAACGAGATTCCCTTTTACTCTTGCACCATTGAGTTACACATATTTGTAGCTATTTAATTTTGTTAGCTTTTACTGTCAATAGAATTGTTCTATTATCTACATCTCGTTATCAGTCACACTTTCAATAGTAACAAGTTGTTTGAGGAATTCTAGCTTTTTATGCTCTCTGAAAGATAGAAATGTTGAAGAAAGTGAACATAATTATAGTTCCAAGCCCTTCTATTAAGTTAAGACAACTAGAAGAATAACATTAATTCCCAATAAATATCATCAAATAGTAAGTTAACACTGTTAAAAGAGACCTTCTATCACAAAATAAATAATAAATAGGTTACTATTTTACATTTTTGGAAAATAGCTTGCATAGTTTTTATTTAAATGTTATATTTGCGTTAAGATTATAATAATACCAATTTTTATTGGTGATGTGAAATTAAATATGTAAAGGAGTAAACATGAAAAAAAGCTTAGCTTATGTTTTGTTGTTGTTAAGTATTTTTTCTCTTACAGCTGCTCAAATTAGCGTTGTAGGCGAAGTATTTACGGAGACATGGTGACCTTATTGCCCACGTGCAAGAACAGGTCTGTTCAATTTATATGATAATCAACCCCACGTAGTCCCACTAATCTGGCAAGGTGATGGATCTCATGAATCACCTGGATATACACAACGTCGTGGACTAGTTGGTTCTACTTCACAAGGTATTCCTCAATGTGCTATTCAAGGTATTTACCTAGAAGTTGGCGCTGCAACAGATGCTTATAACCAACAATATCTTCCTCGTTATAACCAAGTTATCAACACAGAAGCACCAATGTCGATTTCAGCTTTTGTATTCGAAACTACAGAAGGCTATCAATTAACAGGTTCTATAGCCCTCGAACAAGCTATTGATAATAATGATGTTAAAATAGTTTATATACTTGCAGACTATGTAAGTGATGATTATTTCTCATCTGTAGTAGCTTATGAATACGAACCATTAACTATTTCAGGTCAAGGACAGACAGTATCTTTCAATCATGAATTTACTGCTGAAGCATCATGGAATCCAGAAACTGTAAAAGGTTATGTGATGGTGCAAAACTTTGCCAACAATGATGGTGAAATCTTCCAAGCTGCTGAAGCAGGCACAGGTGCTGTTTCTGCAACTGCTTTAGATTTTGGTGATTCATATATTGGTTCTAACTTCACAAAAGAATTCTCAGTATTCAATGTTGGTACAGAAACAGCTAATATTGAAGTAAACATGACAGGAGATGCTTTCTCTATTACTGGTGATATGACTTATACTCTTGAGCCAGGAACAAGCCAATCTCATACTGTTCAATTTGTTCCTACAGCTGAACAAGCTTACTCAGGCACAATAGATATTACTACTGATATCCCAATGTTTGAAAATAACACTGTAATAATCACTGGTAATGGTTTTGTTGATAATGCTCCTTCAATAGCTAACTTAGCTTTAGAAGGAACTCTAATGAATAAATTCTCAGTTGAAGTTTCTTATAACTTTGTTGACATTGACAATGATGGTCAAGGTGAATCTCAGTACACTTGGTATGAATCAGAAGACCAAGAAAACTGGACTGAATATGTAAATATTAATGCTAACTATAACAAAATTAATATTTCTGATGACTTAGTTGGTAAATACCTTAGATTCGTTGCTGAACCAGTTGATGAACATGGTATGCCAGGCCAAGTTGCTTCAGTCGAAACAGATCAGCCAATCGCTGATTTAGCTGCACCTACAAACCTAAGCTTAGATATTGCTGATGGTAATAATATTACCCTAAACTGGACTGCTCCTGAACTTCCTGAAATTAGAGGTTTATTCGGTTACAAAGTTATGCGTGGTGCTGAAATCGTTACTACCATAATGGATACTGAAGAAACTAGTTATACTGATGAAAATGTTGCTGATGGACAATACACTTATGCTGTAAAATCTATCTATGCTCCAGGTGGTCTTTCAGGAAACTCAAATGAAATTACTGTTCTAGTAGAGAATGGTCAAGCTACTGTTGGTAACGACCAAAGCACTGTTCCTGTTGCTAGTATTTCTAATGGTCCTAACCCATTCAGTAATTCAACTAATATCTTCTTCCAAACTAGAAAATCAGCTCAAGTTAAAGTTGATATCTATAATGTGAAAGGTCAGCTTGTTAATAGCGTTCTTAATCAAGAAGTTAATGCAGGTGAACATACAATCACATGGAATGGTAATGATAGTAATGGAAACAGATGCTCTGCAGGCGTTTACTTCTATAAAGTAACTAGCCCTGAAAAATCTGTAACCAAGAAAATGATTCTTATGAAATAGTGTCATATTAATTAATAATTTATAATTAACAATAGAATATTAATGAAGAGGCTGACCAAGTGTCAGCCTTTTTTTGTCCTGGGTTTGTAGCCTTCATTCTAGCTTGACGAGCACAATTTTGCAAGCTTATTTACGCTTAATTATACTTGTCGCTTGCAGATTTAGCTAAACGATTTTCGATTTATTTTTGTAAGAATAAAGCAAAAACATAGAAGCTTGACTTTGCTAAGAGTTTCAGTGCTGAAAATGAGCACTCTTTTTTCTGTATAACATTTAAGATACTTTACTCGAATATTCTGCACCATTTACTAAAAATCTAATGCTTGCTCAAGATGTAATTTTCTTGAAAGCTAGAACATAATTCATTGACTCTTTCGTAAGGTCTCTACTCCCTTAATGGCCTCCTTGAAAAAATGGCGTTTTTTCAAGGTGGCCCCTTGGCAAGAGGTAAATTGAGTATTGATAACATGTAGGGGCGTATGGCATTCGCCCAATTTTGCGTAAGCATGAACAAAGTTCAACCTTCGGTTGCTACTTACAGGACATTAGATTATGACAGTTTCTATTCTTAACTAACTATAAATAAAACTATTAATAAATGGAAAAACAATAAATATAATTCAATAAATTTTTCTTGACATTCTAAAAGTAAATCATGAAAATAATAAACACTTTGAAAAAGGATATATAATGAAAGGACTTTTAGAAATAGGAACTAATTCGATTAAATGCATGGCATTTAGAAGAGTAGAAGATAAATTTGAGTTTGTAGTTGATAAGCAAGTTATCACACAACTTGGTGAGGGATACCTAAAATCAGCTTTAATATCTAAAGAGGCACTAAGTAGGACTTGTAAAGAGTTAAAAAAAGCCAAAAAAGAGCTCTTAGACTTAGGTTGCCAGGAGATAGACTTGATTGGAACTATGATTTTAAGAAGGGCTGAAAATCGGGAAATTGTGGTCAAGCAAATCTCAGAAGATTTAGGCTTGGAATTGAAAGTTCTAACTGGTGAAGAGGAAGCTCAATACTCATTCAAAGCAGCAGTAAGAACACTGGCCTTAGAGGGAGATGAGAAGATTCTTGTTGTTGATTCAGGTGGTGGATCATCTGAAGCAATATTTGGTGAAAAAGGTAAAATTCTTCATGCCCAGTCAATTGATATAGGGGCGGTAACACTTACTGAGAAATTCAATCTTGATAATGTTGTAAGTCACGAGATTATTATGAGTTGTGAACAGTATGTTAATAGAGTTTTTACAACATTAGATAAAGAATATCAGTGTTCAAAACTTGTTGTGATTGGCGGTTCTGCAACTACTGTTTCTGCTATGATTCAAGAACTAGATCCTTATGATTCCACTAAAGTTCAAGGCTCAATAGTAGCTATGGAGCAATTGTTTGAACTTCAAGATAAAGTAGCTAATCTAACTACCGAACAGAGAAAAGAATTAGTTGGACTTTCTCCAAAAAGAGCTAATATAATATTAGGTGGTATTATTATTATTGGATGTATTCTTGATAGATCTAATATCAGAGAAATGATTGTATGCGATCGTGGTTTAAGATATGGCTACGCATACTCAATGATGGAAGAATAAACAAGCTTCTATTTATAACATTAGAATAAAATGTTGATTAAATTCAACAAAAGGAGTTGTTATGACAAATTTATTTACTTCAAAGTCAAAAGAACTTCAAGGTACGATTGACAAATATATTGATGTTGTTGAAAAATCAGCCCTTACTTTTTTAGAGGGAATAAAGAGTTACATTAATTGGAAGACTGATAGATTTGATGATTACCTTGCTTCAATGATTGATTTCGAGAATAAAGCTGATGAATTAAGGCATGACTGTAAGTTTAAGCTTTATTCATATATGCTTATACCCGAATCTAGGGGGGATGTGCTAGGTATTATTGAAACTATTGATGATGTGGTTGATGTCTGTAAGAAAGTTATGGAACAGTTGTCTATTGAGCAACCAGATATTCCTGAAGATCTCAGACCTTCTTACCTTGAATTAGCTGAGCTTTCAACTAAGACAATGTTAGAATTAATTAAAGCTACAAGAGCTTTCTTTACCGAGATGAAGCTGGTTGAGAATCATATCAATAAAGTGCATTTCTATGAGCATGAAGCAGATAAACTAGAAGAAAGACTTAAAAGAAAGATATTTAACCACAAAGAGATAGGTTATCTTTCAGTAAAGATGCATTTGAGATACTTTGTTGAAAAGATAGTTTCCCCATCAGATAATGCTGAAACAGTTGCAGAAAGACTTTCTGTGTATGTGATAAAGAGGAGACTATAGGTCTTTTATGATAACTTCTTTACTTTTCTTATCTAGTGGACTATTCCTAGGATGGTCACTAGGAGCTAACAATGCGGCTAACTTTTGGGGAACAGCAGTTGGGACACGCATGGTTAGGTTCAAAACTGCAGCTATATTATGCAGTGTATTTGTTATACTTGGAGCTGTGATTGGTGGAGCTGGGGCTAGTTCAACCCTAGGAAAACTAGGGGCAATTGATTATCTAGCTGGTTCTTTTACCGTGGCTATGGCAAGTGCTGTAACAGCTTATTACATGACAAAAGCTGGAATACCTATCTCAACATCACAGGCGATTGTGGGAGCGATTATTGGTTGGAATATTTATTCAGGGAATACTACTAACTTTGGAATATTGAGGAAGATTGCAAGTACTTGGGTAACTTCCCCAATTCTAACTGCTCTGACAGCTTTCTTATTCTACAAATTAGTTCAATATGTTATAAATAGAACCAAGATTCACATGGTAAAGTTAGATCAATACACTCGCTATGCTTTAATTCTTGTTGGAATATTTGGTTCTTACTCACTAGGTGCAAACAACATTGGTAATGTGATGGGGGTCTTTGTGCAATCTAACCCATTTGCTAACTTGAATGTTCTGTCCTATCTAAAATTAGATCCGACTCAGATACTATTCCTAATTGGTGGTCTTGCTATCGCTGTTGGTGTCTTTACTTACTCAAAACGTGTAATGCTTACTATAGGAAACGACATATTTAAACTTTCTCCTATATCAGCTTTAGTAGTGGTTTTATCAGTTTCAATCACAATGTTTATCTTTGCTTCAAGTTCATTACGAGATTTATTGCTTAGTATGAACTTGCCAGCTATTCCTTTGGTTCCTGTATCAAGTTCTCAAGCAATTGTGGGAGCTGTGATAGGTATAAGCTTTGCCAGAAAGAGCACAGACCTGCACTTTGGAGTATTAGGTAAAATAGTTATGGGCTGGATATTAACACCAATTCTATCTTTTATTATAGCTTATATTTCTCTCTTCTTTGTGGAGAATGTCTTTATGCAACAGGTATTTTAGTTCTTAGTGAAAAGGGAAATTATCTAAAAGTATGCTTTCCTCAGTTGGGGAAGAGAAGCTCTTTCTTTTATACAAAATTACACCTTGACATATTCTCACAAGTAAAGATTTTTAGCTCATGTTTGTTGATTAATTAAAAATTAATCTTGCAGATTCAGGGGTGCCGAAAGGCTGAGATTATACCCTTTGAACCTGATCCGGGTAATGCTGGCGAAGGAAGAGTGATGCGCTAAAAACTATAACACACACCCTTTTGAATACCTTCAAATTTGCATTATCCTCCAAAACTAAATTAACCTAATATTGGAGGAAAAATGGAACTTACTGTTTCACGTGGTATTATTGATACCTATTTTAATAAGTTGAAGAACAACTTAGAACTTGATGTCGCTATCGTTGGTGCAGGACCTTCAGGTCTGATTGCAGCAGCAACACTTGCTAAAGCAGGAAAAAAAGTAGCTGTTTTTGAAAGAAAACTTGCTCCAGGTGGTGGAATGTGGGGCGGTGCTATGCTCTTCAACCAAATTGTAGTTCAAAATGAAGCAGTTCACCTTCTAGATGAATTTAACATTTCTTACGAACGCTATGATGAAACTTGTGTAACTCTAGATTCTGTTCATGCAACTTCTGCTTTAATATATGCAGCTACAAAATACGGTGCCATTATTAACAATGGATTTACTGTTGAAGATGTTGTATTCCAAAACGAAGAAGTAGCTGGAGTTGTAGTTAACTGGGCGACTATTGAAAGAGAAGGACTTCATGTTGACCCTCTTGTAATGATGGCTAAATGCGTTCTTGATGGTACTGGTCATCCTTGTGAAGTTTCTCACACTGTAGCTAATAAGAATGACATCAAACTCAATACTTTAACAGGTAAAGTGATGGGCGAACGCTCATTATCAGTTGAGAAAGGTGAAGAAGCAACAGTTGAAAACACTAAAGAAGTTTATCCTGGATTATTTGTTTCAGGTATGGCTGCTAATGGAGTAAATGGAGCTTTCAGAATGGGACCAATCTTCGGAGGTATGCTCCTTTCTGGTGTTAAAGTTGCTAAGCTTATGCTTGAAAGATTAGGAAAATAAGAATGTCAGATTTTGGTATCTATCTGATTATTACCAAACCTAGCTTAAGCTATCAAGAAATTGCTAGAATAGCAGTTAAGCATAATATACGCTATCTACAACTTAGGGAAAAGCACCTCAACGATAGGGAAATTATCCAAGCATCGAAAGAAATATTATCCATAACCAAAGCTAGCAATACTAAATATATCATCAACGATAGAGCAGATTTAGCTAAAATAGTCGATGCTGATGGCCTTCATCTTGGTCAAGATGATATATCTCTTGCAGACGCTAGGTCAATCTTGGGAGAGGATAAGATTATTGGTCTATCTACTCATTCTCTTGAACAAGCAGAGAAAGCAATAGCTCAAAAGCCTGATTATATCGGATTTGGTCCTATCTATCCTACTCCCACAAAAGCTATAGCAGACCCCGCTGTTGGACTAACTAACATCAAAAGTATTGTTGAAATGTCTAATATTCCTGTGGTTGCTATTGGTGGAATTGATGATAGAAATGCTGAACTTGTAATTAAAAGTGGTGCAAAGAATATCTGCTTAGTCAGATACTTTATGAATACTAACAAACTTGAAGAACGAATAACTAAAATACAAAACATGTTATAAGGATTATTATGACACAACTACAACAAGCATTAAATGGTGTTATAACACCAGAAATGAAGACAGTAGCAAAAAATGAAAATAGAAGCCCGGAATATATAAGAGACGAAGTTGCAAAGGGAAGAATTGTTATTCCTAAAAATATTAACCATAACTTCTCAGCTGTAGGTATTGGACTTGGACTTAAAACTAAAGTCAATTCTAATATTGGTACTTCTGAAAAACACTGCTTTCCTGAAGAAGAACTAGAAAAACTACATACTTCAGTAAAATATGGAGCAGATAGTATCATGGACCTTTCTACTGGCGGTAACCTAACTGAAATATTAACTAATATCGTTAACAACTCTCCTATCATGGTGGGAACTGTTCCTATATATTCTGTAATGAGCAGACTCTTTGCAGAAGAGAAAGGATTCTTTGATATGACTGCAGACCTTCTCTTTGAAGAGATAGAAAATCATGCTAAGATTGGTGTGGATTTCATAACTGTTCATTGTGGAATTACTAAGCAAAGTGTTGCTATGTATGAAACTTCTGAAAGACTTATGGGTATTGTTTCTAGAGGTGGTTCACTGATTAAACAATGGATGAAAAACCATAAAGCAGAAAACCCTCTTTATGAACAATACGATAGACTTCTGGAAATATGCTCTAAATACGATGTAACTCTTTCATTAGGTGATGGCATGAGACCTGGTGCTCAAAGAGATGCTAGCGATAGAGGGCAAATGGCTGAATTGCTTGTACTTGGTGAACTAGTTGATAGAGCTAGAGCTAAAGGTGTGCAAGTCATGGTTGAAGGTCCGGGGCATGTTCCTCTTGACCAAGTAGAAATGAATGTTAAAATCATGAAATCTGTATGTAAAGAAGCTCCTTTCTATGTTCTAGGACCACTGGTAACAGATATCGCTTCAGGATATGACCACATTGTAGGTGCTATTGGTGGAGCTATTGCAGCTGGAGCTGGGGTAGACTTCTTATGCTATGTTACTCCTGCTGAACACCTTTGCCTTCCTAATGCTGACGATGTAAAACAAGGAATCATGGCTACTAGAATTGCAGCTCATGCCGGCGATATCGTAAAGAAAATACCAGGAGCTATTGAACAAGATCATATCGTTTCTAAAGCTAGAAGAGAATTCGACTGGGAAACAATATATAATAATTCTATCGACCCAGATTTAGCAAGAGAAAGAAAAGAAACTTCCGAGTCAAAAGACGATGATTACTGCACTATGTGCGGTAAACTATGCGCTGTTAGAACCGACCGCGGAGAAAATGATTAAAAAAACTTGCCTAGAATTTATCTCTAATTTTCATGACTCTGTCTATTACTCATAAAGGAGATATCATGACAGAAGAATTAAATAATAATGAAGTTGAAGTTGTTGATGAACCAATAACTCTTACCCTCACTCTTGAAAATGGGCAGGAATTAAAGTGCGAAGTTATCGGCACTCTTGAAGTTGATGGCAAAGATTATATTGCTGTATTACCTGAAAATGAAGAAGATTTCTGGATTTACGAATATACAGAAAACGAAGACGAGACTCTTGATATCCAAAATATCGAAGATGAAGAGCTATTCCAAAAAGTTGGACATGCATTTGAAGAAATGTTTGATGCTGAATATGATGAAGATGAAGAAGCAGAAGACGAAGAATAAAATAGTTTATTCATAACATAAATGTTAATTTAGACGTGAGAAATCACGTCTTTTTTTATTGTTGGAACAAAGAATCTAATAACAAAAAAAAGCTCCTGCGGACAGGAGCTTAAATATATATTTATAATTCTAACTAAGATTATAGTCTTTTTAAAACATCATTCTCGACATTCAAAGCAAGAGTGTTTATTTCTTCATATAACTTGTTAGCTTTATCAGTTACTTCTTTTTTGAAAGCTTCATCTGTAATACTACCCATGTTGATAATAACATTTAAGTAAGCAGCTTTAGCTCCAGCATTAGCATTGATTGCAGCAACACCAGCATCAGAAAGAGCATTAGCATTACCTATTGTAGCCACTTTCTCTGACAAGCAAACAGCATCATAACAGATTTCTAGTGTTTTGAGAGGAACAAGGATGGCAGCTTGAGTTGCTTTTTCCATTGCTTCAGCTCTAAGTGCTTTTTCTTCATCAGTTTTCTTAGGAAGTCTCATTGCATCCATCATAACATAGAAAGCTTGAGTATCTTCATCGATAGCAGCGATAGATCTTTCTTTGATAGCTTGACCTTCTTCAGCATACTTTCTTGCTTCATCTTGAACAAGCTCATAACCTTTCTTATCAATAGTTAAGTTTGAAACCATAGCAGATAAGGCACCAGACATTGCTACACTGATAGCAGCCACTGAACCACCACCAGGAGCAGGAGAATCAGTAGATAATTCATCTGTGAATTGAGTGATTGTCATGTTAGCTAAGTTATCACAATCAGCTATAGCGTATTCAATAACTTTTTTATCTAAATCGAAGTCTGTTAAATCATCTAAACCCATTGATTTAACAGCTGTTTCAAGAATCTTTCTTTCAGGAATACCTGCAGAGTCGCCCATTCTTCTTAAGTAATATTTACCTGCTTGAATAAGTGCTTCTTTTGGTGTAAGTCCAACAAGTTCTGAACCAGTAACTTGGATGCCTTTAGCATTAGCTAATTCTCTAACTTTTTCAAGAACTTCATGAACTGGAGTAATCTTGTAGTTAGTAAGGTTAATTGATATTTGAGCTCTATCATATTCATCGATGAACCAACCAACAGCTTTACATTCTTTGAATAAACCTGGTTTTTTAACTTTATTGCCCTTCTCATCTTTGATGAACTTATTGTTCTCATCTCTAGCGAAGCGACCACGTTCACGAATATCAAGAGCTATATCGTGTGCTTTAGCTTTATCGCGTGTGTTTAAGTTGATGTTGTAAGCTATTAAGAATTCTCTTACGCCGATAACAGTTGCACCAGCTTTAGCATTGAATTTATGAGGACCGAAGTCAGGTTTCCAGTTTGGATCTTGCATCTTTTGTGGAAGTGCTTCATATTCACCTTTTCTTACTTCAGCTAGGTTTCTCCATTCAGGTTTAGTAGCAGAGTGTTCGTATAAGAATACAGGAATATCTAATTCATCACCAACTCTTTTAGCGAGTGTTTTAGAGTATTCAACACATTCAGCAACAGTTACATCTGAAATAGGGATAAGAGGGCATACATCAGTTGCACCTTGTCTAGCATGAGTACCATGATGTTTTGACATATCTATTAATTCAGAAGCTTTCTTAATTGCTTGGAAAGCTGCTTCAATAACAGCATCAGGAGTGCCAACAAAAGTAAAAACTGTTCTGTTAGTTTCAGCACCTGGATCAACATCAAGTAGAGTCACATTATTAACTGCACAAACTGAAGCTGCGATAGCATCAAGAATCTTTCTATCACATCCTTCACTAAAATTAGGAACGCATTCGATAAGTTTCATAACTTCTCCAATTTATTATATTTTTTTAACTTTAATCTTCTCTATCTTTCTATCTGTGGCTTGCATGATTTGCATTTTGAAGCCATCAATATTAACGTATTGCCCTAGTTTAGGGACCTTCTCTATCTTATCAATAATTAGTCCTGCTAGGGTTTTATAGCTACCTTCTGGTAGTTCTAAATCATAGTCATCGTTCAGGTCATCAACTTCTACATCACCATTAATAATATATGTATTCTCGCTAATTCTGATAACATCAGAGCGATTATCTTCTTGGTCATATTCATCTTCGATATCACCTACAATCTCTTCAAGAATATCTTCAAAAGTAACGATTCCAGAGGTACCACCATAAGAATCAACTATTATAGCCATGCTCTTCTTTTGGGTCTGCATATCTTGCATAAGAAGGTTCAGGTTAATAGTTTCAGGAGAGAAGTATGGTTCATGGATTAGATCACCGGCTTTAGAATTTTCATCAACTCCTTTCTTCAATATATCATAGATAATCAGAATACCAGTAACATTATCAATAGTGTCACTATAAACAGGATAGCGGGTAAAACCTTCTTCTCTAGCGGTTTCGATTACTTCATTAATTGGAGTATTCTCATCAAAAGCGATAATATCTCTTCTTGGAATCATGATATCTTCAGCATTCAAAGTGTTGAAGTCCATCATTTCTTCAAGCATTTCTTTTTGAGGATTTGAGATAGTTTTATCATGTTTTGTATTTGCTAGAAGAAGGGCAATATCATCTTTAGTTAAGTAGGCTAGTGAATGTGGACCTGCAATATCGAATTTCTTATAAAGGAAGTCGTTTAAGAAGGTTACCACAGCCACGAATGGTTTAAGCACAAAGTATGAATACTTTAGGAAAGGATAAGTCTTGGGTACAACTGAGTAAGAATAATCTCTAAAGAGTATCTTAGGTAAGATTTCCCCAATAACAAAGACTATTGCACCAATAAGAAGTGAGACATATTCCTCTTTAAAGACATGACTTTCATGCGCAATAATAGTTGATATTGTAGCAATCAATACATTTACAATATTATTACCGATGAGTATTGTTCCGAAAAACTTATCGGGTTTACTCACAAACTTCAAGAGATTCTTTTTATCTCTATCTGTTTTCGACTCTTTTTCTAGTCTGAGTATATCTAGTGAAACAATTCCAGTTTCTAACCCAGAGAATAGAAAGGATAACAAAAATAATACTATTAAGATTATTAAATTATGTACCATTGTCCTTTAGACTTTTAGTTATTTATTTTCTCGTTTTTATAAGCTAATTTAAGAGCTTCAATGAACTCTTCTATCTCTCCGACCAAAATGCCATTCAGTTTATAAGAAGTCAAATTAATTCTATGGTCAGTTACTCTTGATTGTGGGAAATTATAGGTTCTAATCTTTGCAGACCTATCACCTGTGCCCACTTGAGCCTTTCTTTGAGCTGAAATTTCAGCTTCTTGTTTAGCGATTTCATGGTCCAGAAGTCTAGAACGTAAAACTCGCATTGCTTTATCTTTATTTTTAAGTTGTGACTTTTCATCTTGGCAGGTAACAACCACACCCGTAGGCAAGTGAGTGATACGAACAGCAGAGTCTGTTGTATTAACAGACTGTCCACCATTACCTGAGGAACGGTAAACATCAATCTTTAAGTCATTAGGATTGATTTCTACATCAACATCATCAGCTTCTGGGAGTACAGCTACAGAGATAGCAGAAGTATGGATTCTGCCACTTGCTTCTGTTTCTGGAACACGTTGTACTCGGTGAACACCTGATTCGAAACGCATAGTTCCAAATACATTGTCTCCTCTTAGCATAAAGGTAACTTCTTTGAAACCACCTTTACCTGTTGGGTTAGAAGATAGAACTTCAAGCTTCCAATTCATCTTTTCTGCAAAGTAAGTGTACATTCTATAAAGATCTGCAACAAACAAGCCAGCTTCTTCACCACCAGCTCCAGCTCTAATCTCGATGATAGCGTCTTTATCATCGTTAGGGTCTTTTGGAGATAGAAGTTCTTTTAGTTTCTCTGTAAGCTCTTCAAGAGTAGCTTCAGATTCTTCAATATCCATTTTCGCTAATTCTATCATATCTTTATCTTTTTCTTCTGCAAGAAGCTCTTTAGAATCAGCAATATTTCCTTCTACATCTGTATATTCTTTATAAGTATTTAAAATTTCTTCTAGCTCTTTAAATCTCTTTGAAATCTTGCCATAGAGTCTTCTGTCTGACATATAGTTAGGGTCAAATACTTTTTCTTTCAAATCCGTATGTTCTTCAACTAGGGCATCTAGTTTTTCTTGTGGTATCATTTTAAATCTCCAGTATTAGTCATCTAATATAGTTAGGTTTTCGTAGTCACTTACATCAATATCAAGGGCTGATTTCATAGCTACAACAGCACATTCAACCATATCATCATCAGGTGGTTGAGTTGTAATTCTTTGTAAAGCAAGACCAGGAATTGTAATAAGTTTCACCAATGGGTGATTTACTTTTTTACCTGAGAACTTAAGAACTTCATAAGATAAG
Organism: Cloacimonadales bacterium (SeqCode); assembly: GCA_963678315.1. Classification (GTDB taxonomy): domain Bacteria; phylum Cloacimonadota; class Cloacimonadia; order Cloacimonadales; family JAFGVF01. The sequence continues at coordinate 867,243 of OY782781.1, forward strand.
CCTGATACCAAAGGAACTAGTGGAAAGTGAATAAGCAGTCTTTGCCACCATGCCATGTTTGAAATCCAGTATTTTTGGACTATAGTATCAATTATTGAAAAGAATAATATTGCAATCAGAAGTACCAAGAAAATGAAACTAGTTCCACAGCGTGGATGTAATGTAGTGAACTTCTGAACAGACTTTGAATCTAAATCTGATTTCTTTTCCCAAGCATGAACACTCTTATGTTCTGCTCCATGATATCGAAATACTCTATTCACATCTTTCATCTTACTGATTATCCAGACATATAAAACAAAGAATGTAATGCGGATTAAACCAGCAAATAAGTTAAAGACAGTATTGTTTTCAAATGAGTGACTTAAGTAATAAGGAACAACTCCAAACAAAGCAATAGCAAAACCGAAAGCAAAAACATAAGAGAAGAATTCTTCTATTTTCTTACGAGAATTGGATTTGTTTGCTTCTTTTTCATCTTGATAATCTAACTCATATCTTGATGCAGCAAAGGTAAGAGTCTTTACCCCGATAATCATCATTTCTATTAGGGATACAAAACCTCTGACAATTGGTAAACCTAAAAATTTATTTTTCTTGGTAACACTTGTAAATTTTTCTTTTTTTAATTCTAGTGCTCCATCTTTTCTTCTTACACAGGTTGCAATATGCTCTGGACCTCGCATCATTACCCCTTCGATAACAGCCTGTCCGCCTATTGCAATCTCTTTTTCTTTTGCCATGATTATACCTTTCTTTCCTATAAAAAAAACACCACAGGCTTATCGCTACTGTGGTGCAAAATATACATTATACTATTTTTTGTTTTTACTATATTTTTGTTTGAACTTCTCAACACGACCAGCTGTGTCGAGTAACTTTTCTTTACCAGTATAGAATGGGTGACATTCGCTACAGATAGCAATTGAAAGGTCACCTGTAGTAGATTTTGTTTCAAATGTGTTTCCACACATACATTTTACTGTAACCTTTTCATATTTAGGATGAATACCTTTTTTCATTTTAGTCTCCTATTTATAATCTTTTAATTTTTTTATCGTAAAATACAATGTATTATTTTAGTGATTATCATAAAAATATTTAACTGCTAGAGTGTCAATGTTTTTGTTTAAATATTTGTAGGTGGGCAGTTAAGAGTGTGATTTTTACTATAAATAATCGTATGTAATGAAGTAATTCATCATGAACAATATGGCCTTGCTTGTGAAAACACAAACCGGGATTGTAAGCTTCCCAGCTTACGAAAATACAGACCGGGATTGTAAGCTTCCCAGCTTACGAATCTATTTTGCGTAAGCATGAAGTTCCTTCAACCTATCGGTGGATGCTTACACTCCCTTTTCTGAGACGTTTTACACGTCTATACAAATTCACTTATAACTTCGTTCTAAGTGAAGCCAGCGCAGAGGCTGGCGATCCCAGTATGTCCTCACTTCTAACTCCTCACTCCTAACTCCTCACTCCTAACTCCTAACTCCTAACTCCTAACTCCTCACTCCTCACTCCTAACTTCTAACTCCTCACTCCTTCTCCCAACTCCTAACTCCTAACTCCTCACTTCTAACTCCTCACTCCATCCTTACTTGCCACCTTGAAAAATCGGCTTTTTTTCAAGGAGGCCAGTAAGGGAGAGGTTAAGATTTGATTAAGACAAAAAAAATCTATTCTTGCTAGAGAGCTTGGTTAACAAAAAAAAATTAGATATTAATTGACGTTAAAGTCTAATTATTATATTATTTGATTATGATAAAAAATGATTACAAAATTCTGTGTGTTCATGATAATCTTAAGCAGAAAGAAATGCTTGTTGAAAGGCTTACTAAGGATATGCCAAATGCAATAGTTGTCAGTGTTGATAACTATAATGAGATGGTAGCAAATTTAGTAAAAAATGCCTTTGATGTAGCTGTATTGTACTGTAATATAAAGTGGTTAGATTATCAAAAAGCTATTAGGTTTATTGTAAATAATACTCCACCTATACCTGTTTTTGCCTTTGTTGATAAAGAGCAATTTACTGAGGTAAATGAATTATTGGATATGGGGGTAGAAGATTATAGTATGAGTGATCCTCTTCATTCTTATAGGTTGCCTATATCTTTAAAGTCTATTATTACAAGCCACCACCATAAAATGAAAAGCATGCAGATTGAGAAGAAACTAGATGATCAGACAGTTCTTTTTAAAACTCTATTTGAAAAGGCTCCTGAAGCAATAGCGCTCACAAATGCAGAAGGTGTAATCATTAATATTAATGAGATGTTTACTGAATTATTTGGGTATAGTCTTGATGAAGCGAAAGATAAGTCGATTGATTCCTTGATATGTACAATTGACCAACAAGCCAATGCAAAGAAAATCAATAAAGATGTTTTATCTGGTGATTTAGTTAATTTGAAATTACTTAGGAAACACAAAGATGGACACATGATTAATGTCTCCTTGGCTTCTACTCCAGTTGTCTTCTCTTCTGGTACTAGAGGACTATATGCAATCTATAAAAGTATTGATGAAGAGGTTAGAATCAATGCTGAACTCAGTAAAACAAAACTCTATCTTGATTCTTTATTAGATAGTATTGATTATATGATTCTTGCTCTTGATATAAATGGGAATGTTTCCTATTATAACCAATCCTATGCTGAACACTTGCTCAAAGAATATGGATTTAAAATTGAGATGGGCAAAAACTTGTTTAGAACGGCTGTAAGCAAAAAACTAGAATTCTTTAGGGATTATATATATGGAGCTTATGAAGGGAAAAATGAGAGCAAGATAATTTCAATAGGTGATGAAAAAAAGCAGTATCGAGAACTATCATATTATCCTATATATTCAGGGAGTAATTTAAAAGGGATAACCTATATCTCAAGAGATATAACCAGCTATATTGAAACTGAGAATAGTCTAAAAAAAGCAATTGAGAAGGCTGAATCTGCAGATTTGGCTAAAAGCCAATTCTTGGCTACTATGAGTCATGAAATCAGAACTCCCCTTAATGGTGTAATTGGTATGACAGGGCTTTTACAAGATACTGATTTAACAGAAGAACAATTAGATTTAGTACAGTCTATAAATATCTCTGGAAATACACTTCTGGATGTTATCAATGATATTTTAGATTTCTCTAAGCTAGACTCAGAACAATTCCATCTTGAACCTACAACTTTCTCTTTAGGAAAACTATTTGAGGAGATTAACTCTATTGTCTATTCCAGAGCAAATCAACAAGGTTTATACATAAGATTTCAGCTTGATGACGAAATTCAAAAGTATTTCAAGGCTGATAAACTAAGAGTTAAGCAGATTCTCTTAAATATTATCTATAATGCCATAAAATTTACTGATGAAGGCGGTATAACCGTTACGGTTAAGAAGCTCAATATCCAAAATAAATTCAGATTCTCTATAAGAGATACTGGTTGTGGAATTTCAAAACAGGATCAAAAGAAATTGTTTGACCCTTTCACCCAAACCAAGAATACTCTAACTAAACAAGCTGGAGGAACAGGACTAGGTTTAGCTATTGTTAAGAGACTTGTTAAGGCTATGCAGGGAGAGATTTGGGTAGAAAGTGTAGTAGATGTTGGTTCTAATTTTATCTTTGATATAGAACTAGAAGAAGCTAGTGAAAAAGATATAACGAAAGCAACTAATTTTAGAGAGAATCATGTCAAACTGACACCTGACTTTGCTCTCAAGAATCCATTAAAGATTCTGGTCGCTGAAGATAACAAGATAAATCAAAAACTTATAAAAATGCTTCTTAATAAAATCGGTTATAAAATAGAGCTAGTTGCTAATGGACTTAAAGCTCTAGAATATACTAAAAAGAATGACGTGGATTTAATTCTTATGGATGTTGAAATGCCAGTAATGGGCGGGATAGAATCAATGAAACGAATCCGAAAAGAAGCTAAACATGTTCCATATATTATTGCTGTGACCGCAAATGCTACTATGCAGGATAAACAGAAATATCTTAATATGGGAATGGATGATTATATAAGCAAGCCTATTCAACAGACTACTTTGTTAGATAAAATACACTCAGCTTGGAAAAGAATTAATCGCTAGTTACTTAAGATAGTTTATAAATATTTTATTGCTGAAAGGAATCTATTGTTTGGGTTCTTTTGTAACAATTTCTTGCTTAATCTATTTATTAATAAAGAATATATTGAAGTGAATAATAGTGCCATCGCAAAATAAATAAACCTTCCCTCTAAAGATAATTTGAATACTGAAAAATCTTGTTTGAATACATACTTTATTATAGCTGATGTAAAAGAAAATGATAATATGTGAAGAGCAAAGATTCTTAAAGAGTTCTTTCCAAGAAATTGTAAGATTCTACAATCAAAGATATTAAAAACTAAAAAAACTACTCCAATAATTGAGAAAATAGCACTTGGAACTGATATAAATGGATTGCCATAGCTATGACTGTTAAAGGAGATTCCTCCATTGAGCCTGTTGGTTAAATACCCTATAAGTAAAAAGGCAAGGCCTAAAATGAAGTAAATAAAACTATAGCCCTTCAATGTGAATAATCTTGTGATGTAGTTTTTGGAAACATAACCAATATAGGAATAAAAAACAGCTACAAAGGCAATATTGATTCCCCAAGGCAACCTGAAATATGAGTATCTACTGTCAATAATTCCCAATACTAAACAAGCTATGACGATAAGGAATCTTAGTAACTTATGCTTGATATTCTTTACTATAAGATGAAATAGAATTCCAACTGAAAATAGTGCTGGTAGAAACCACAAAGCAATGTTAAAAACTAAATAATTGTTGATTCCATTACCATAAAATAAACCTATCAGAGGCTTGAGAGGGTCAACTTGCAGAGACTTGTTAATACCAAAATTCCTTCCAATAAATAACCATACTACATAAGTGATTAAACCATAAACAAAATATGGGAATATTAACTTGTTGAATCTGTGACTTAGATATGATAATGAACTCTGCTTATCTCTTTCTTTATTATAGAGAAAACCAGATAAATAGAAGAACAAGGCTACATGAAATGAGTAAAGATAGCTGACAAAATGAGTCATAGGAGGCGAACAATGACCCAAGACTATAAGAATAATGCCTACACCTTTAGTTGAGTTTAACCATCCTATTTGCTCTTTGTGATTTGTCATTAAATAAGCTATCTCGAGTTTGTTTTCTTTTTAGGTTTAATTTTATGATTCTTCATCTTCTTGAACAAGTTTGTTCTATCAATACCTATTTTGCTAGCGGAATCTGCAACATTCCAATTGTTCCTATTCAACAGATTAATTAAATAATCCTTCTCCAGTTCTTTCATAGCATTCTTGAATGGCATTTCAAAAAGATGGTCATTTAAGATTAAGTTGAAGTCAAATTGATCCTCAGTGATAATCTCATTATTAGCGTTTATGAGTAGATAAATAATCTTTGTTTGAAGCTCTCTAATGTTACCTAGCCATTCATAATTCTCCAGCATCTTCAAGAAACTCTCTGAAAAGCTAAAACTAGTATGGTTGATATCATTAACCACTTTTACTAAGAAGTTAATCAAAGGAATAATGTCCTCTTTTCTTTCTCTTAAAGGTGGTATCTTGATGGAATTAGTGAATAAATCATAGAGTGCCTTAGAGAAGTTCTTCATGTCTGATAAGTCTTTGGAAGTAGTTGCTATTATCTTAACATCAGCCCTTATTTCCTTGTTCCCGCCTATCTTCTTGAATGATTTAGTGTTGATATAATCAACAAGCTTATCCTGTAGATTAATTGGGACAAGATCAATATTGTCGATTATTAGTGATGTATTGTGGGCTAATTCAAGATTTCCATAATACTCATTGCTTTGGCCAGAAGAAGTTACCTTCTTTAAACCAAGGAATTCATGTTCGAAATAGTCTTTGTTTATAGTCGCACAATTGATGTATATGCTGTCATTCTCACTTCTATCAGACAGCTTGTGTATTGTCTTAGCAATGACCTTCTTGCCTATCCCAGCTTCTCCAACAATAAGGGTAGGTTCATCATTCTTAGCCGCTTCTTTGATTAAATCAAATGTATGAGCCATCTTCTGGGAATTACCAATAAGGTCTAAGGACTTGTTCTTAGAACTGCTTAAAGAAGATTTAAGGTTTGCCACTTCAAGAGCGTTATTGATTGTAATGATTAATCTTTCTTCTTTAATTGGCTTTTCTACGAAGTCATAAGCTCCACATTTAATAGCTTCAACTACTTTACCAACAATATCAATATACTCACTGGTGACCATTATTACAGGAATATGAGGAAACTTAGACTTGATTTCTTTGAGCGCAGTTATACCATCTTCATATCTAGGAAAATGTAAATCTAGGATAACTACATCTATTCGCTTTAAATTAATAAAACTCATTGTTGTTCCTAAATCCTGTGCATGAACTACATCAAAATCATGCTCTTCTAAAACAAATCTTGTTAATTCACTGAAGATTTTATCATCATCAGCAATTAAAACATTTACTCTTTCCATATAGTACCTCTAGTCATATTCTAAACGTCAGCATAATATATTAACTTATTTATTTACATAAAGATAAACTAACTACAATCTTTTTTATTGCCAATAAAAGTATACTTTTTTTCATTGGGCTTGTAAGGATGCTAGACAAAATTCTTATTATATTTATTCATTATGATACAATAGAGTAAATTAAATAATGATGTCAACATCTTTTATTGTTCTAAAGGAGAATTATGAATAAAATTATTGAATACATAGATTCGTTTATAAAATACCCCAACTCTATATTAGAGAGACTTGAAGAAGAGCATAATACAAGAATAAATATTCAACCAAATATGACTAAGCAAGGGGCACAGTTATTATATCAATTAATCATCATGAATAAGGCTAAAAGGGTACTAGAAATTGGTACATGTGTAGGCTATTCTGCAATCTGGATTGGAGAAGCATTAAAGACTACTGGGGGGCATCTTACAACCATTGAAAAAGATATACGCTTTGTGAGGGAGAATGTTGTGAATATTAAGGAGGCAGGACTGGAAGATTACATTGATGTAGTTCATGCAGATGCTATTGAACACATTCAAGAGCTTGATGATAGCTTTGATGTGATTATAATTGATTCCAATAAGCCTTTGTATAATATAGTGATAGATAAGTGTATTGAACTTCTAAAGCCTAATGGACTAATCTTTGCTGATGATACACTCTTTCTTCCTATGGGTTTCAAAGAAAGGCTTGCCAAGCCTATGGATGATTACAATAAATATGTATGCTCTCATCCTCAATTAGTAACTACTATTCTTCCAGTTGGAGATGGTATCACCATAAGTTTGAAAGTTAAATAAATTGTACACTAAATATTCGATGATATTTATAGCTGGTAAATGTGGTTTATAGTGCTAGTTGTGATTCTATAAAACTTCTTTCTCTTAAATTAATAAAAAATTGCTTTACAGTAATTTCTTTTGTTGCATTATTATCATGAGGAAATATGGTATGAGTAATATTTTAGCCGTAGAAGATGTACGAAGTCTTATTAACAAAGCACAAAGCATTATAAACTTTGCTCCAGAGTTAAGTTTGAAATATATCTTACTTGCTGAAAAGCAGGCTGATAAGAATGCTCAAAAAGAGTATTTCGGAATATTTAACAAGATTATTGGAGAATGCTTTTTATTACTAGAAGACTATGAATCTGCTGGACCTTACATCTTTAAAGCTGAGAATTTCTTCAACATAAATGATAATCCTATCGAGACGATAGAATCAAAAATACTATTAGCTAATTGGTACAATAAGACTGGAGACAAGAACAAGGCTATTGAAATCTTCAATCAGATGATTATCTCTTCAACTGCTATTGGTTTCAATGAGGGAGTTATTCGTTCTCTTTATCACATGTCTATCTTGTATATTGGAGAAGGCAACTTCTATGATGCTAAGGAAATCTTAGGGGCTATTAACAGTGATGATTTAGATGGCCTGACAAAGGACTTTATCATTAACTTCAAATTGAGAAAAGTACATTCTTTGATTAAATGTAATGAAGTTAGCAATTTGGAGAGTTTACTTGCAGAATGTTTGGATGAATCCCTTAGGCTTAAAGACTCCAATCTAATCAAGAAGAGCTATGAGAATTATTACGCTTACTATAAGCTCATAGATGATACTGATAAAGCCTTTTACTATTTAGAGAAGACATACAATATTGCAGAAGAGATTATTAATGATGTCCCTCATGCCAAGATTGCCAAACTTCTGACCCAGTATGAAGTTGATAAAAAAGAACAAATCATTTACGATGCTAACAAGAAGAATAAGGAACTGGAAGAAGCTAACAGTATTATTCGTAAGCAGAAACTCCTTCTAGAGACTATTCTAGATACTATTCCTAACCCAATTTACTATAAAGATGTCAAAGGTAAATACCTAGGTTTTAACCGAAGTTGGAATGAAACATTCAATAAAGGTCAAGCTTCAAAACTTTCTAAGACTGTCCATGAAATCTCTACTGATTTCGATGCTCTTAAGTTTGAAGAACACGACCAAGACTTGCTCTATAATAAGCATTTGATGAAACTTGAAACCAAGATGGTCTTGTCTGATAATAAAGAGCATGATTTAATATTCTATAAAGATGTTTTTCGTGATGAAAAGGGAGCTGTCGCAGGCATCATAGGCGTTATAAATGATGTAACAGAATTAAAGCAGATAAGCCAAGAAATTAAGAGGGCAAACAATTTCCTTTCTGCAATTGTAAATCTTGCTCCTGTTGGAATCTGTATTCTTACCAAGACTGGTAAAATCAATTATGCAAATAATTATCTACGAGATTTAATGTATTATGATGGAAACCTTAATGATATTTCTATTTATAACTTTGTTGTAGATACTGAGATTGCAGAATTTAAAAGTAAATTACTTGATGTCAATCCTAATAAAGAAGTTATAGAAACAGAAGTTCGTATGACAAGCACAGAAGGCACAATTGTCTATGTTAATGTTCTGATATCCCTTCTCTCATTAGGTAGTCAAGATGATGATTTCTACTTATGTGTTATTAATAATATTACTGATAGAAAGATTTATGATGAATCTTTACGTAGGTCTGAAAATGAACTTAAAGAAGCAAATTCTACCAAAGATAGATTGTTCGCAATTATTGCTCATGACTTGCGTGGACCAATAGGTAACTTCCGTGAAATATTTAGACTTTTAGCTACCAATAGAAAGATCTTCTCTGTAGAAGAACAGACATCTCTAATGGAAGAACTACACAAGTCGGCTGATTATACTTTTGATTTACTAGAGAACCTTCTACAGTGGTCAAGAAACCAAAGAGATGAACTTAAGCTAGTTGCTAATTTCCACTCGATTTATGATGTATTCCAACTTGTTTGTCGAGAATTAAAAGGAGTCTATGATACTAAAAAAATTAGTATAGTTAATCAGATTAAAGTCCCTCATATTGGCTTCTTTGACAAGAATATGATAAGTGTTGTTCTCAGGAATCTCATGTCAAATGCAGTGAAGTTTTCTTATCCTAACTCTCAAGTTTTAGTTTCTTCAATTAAGCATGAAGACTATATAGAAGTTATTATCGCAGATCAAGGCATTGGTATTGAAAAGGATGATATTGAAAAAATCTTTAGTTCAATAGATAATAAATCTTCGCTTGGAACAGCCAGAGAAAGGGGTACCGGTCTAGGTTTAGTTCTGTGCAAGAGTTTTGTGGAAAAGAACAGCGGTAACATCTGGGTTGAGAGTGAAGTCGGTAAAGGTTCAACATTCCATTTCACTATACCTATTGAAAATAACGCTAATCATTAATACAAAATACTAGACTAAATTTACTTCCATATTTTATAAGCAAAGATAGTAAATAACGCTTATAAAGTAATGTAATTGAGGTATAAATGAGAATCTTAATAATCAGATTTAGCTCTTTAGGAGATATAATTCTGACAGAAGCTGTAATTAGAAACTTAAGGAATGCTTTTCCCAATGCTACAATTGATTATGTAACTAAACCAATTTTTAAAGACTTAGTTAAAGATTTTCTGGGAGTTGATAGAGTCTTTACTGAATACAAAAATCTTAAATCCCTCAAACGCATTAGCTCCAATAATTATGATATTGTTATTGATCTTCATGCAAAACTGAATTCATTTATTACCAAGCATCTTGTCTCAAGTAAGCAAACAATTACCTACAATAAAAAAAGAGGACTGCGTAAGAAGATAGTGAGTCACTCCACAAATGAAGCAATTGATACGACTGTAGATTTATATTTTTCAGTATTTGATAAACTCAATATTCAAAGCTCTGATAAATACCCTCGTTTCCAAGCAAGTAAAAGTTCAAACTTACTAGCTAACAAGAATAAACATAATATTGTAATATTCCCTGGTGCTACTCATGAAACAAAGCGAATGCCTCAAGAGAAGATTATTGAACTAATCTCTTATCTAAAGCAAGATAGTATAAATTTTTATCTTCTTGGAACTAAGAGTGAAGAGGAAATTATAACTAACATTTGCCAAGCACACCCTGATTCTTGTATAAATTTAGCTGGTAAATTTTCTATTGTAGAATTAATTAATGCTGTTTCTGAAGCTGACTTAGTTATAACAAATGATTCTGGACCAATGCACATCGCTAGTGCTCTGTCTTTACCACAGATTGCCTTTTTCGGGGCTACAAATACTCGTTTAGGTTTTAGACCCTTGAATGATAAAGCGCAAGTGATTAGCTTAGACTTGGAATGCTCCCCATGTTCCTTGCATGGAACCGAAAAATGCCCTCTGGGTCACTTTGATTGTATGAAAAAAATTGATATGAAAATGGTCGCTGATAAAATCCAAAATACACTAAACATTAAGAAATTTTAATGAAATATACCTTGTCCCTTACTTGCCACCTTGAAAAAAAGCCGATTTTTCAAGGAGACCCTTAATGCAGAAGTTAGGAGTGAGGAGTGAGCGGATATTTTAGTCCCGAAGGGACGTCATATATTAGCATGGGGTCTTGCACCCCATGTACAATGACATAAATGAATTGAGTCCCGAAGGGACGACATAATGAATAATTGAACACAGATTAAACAGATTAAAATGATAAGAATGTTTAAGAGTTGTCAAGAGAAGTTAGGTGTTACTGGGATCGCCAGCCTCTGCGCTGGCTTCACTTAGAACGTAGTGATAAGTGAATTTGTAGAGACGTTTTGAGAACGTCTCTTTTGCATTGTCCTGTAAGGACATATCTCCTCAGAGCCCATGATTTCAATCGTGGGGAATGTGATAAATGAAAAGTGAAAAACTTTAGTCCGGCTCAGACGGATAAATAACAGAACACAGATAAGGCAGATTAAACAGATTAAAATGATAAGAATGTTTAAGAGTTGTCAAGAGAAGTAGGTGTTACTGGGATCGCCAGCCTCTGCGCTGGCTTCACTTAGAACGTAGTGATAAGTGAATTTGTAGAGACGTTTTGAGAACGTCTCTTTTGCATTGTCCTGTAAGGACATATCTCCTCAGAGCCCATGATTTCAATCGTGGGGAATGTGATAAATGAGAAGTGAAAAACTTTAGTCCGGCTCAGACGGATAAATAACAGAACACAGATAAGGCAGATTAAACAGATTAAAATGATAAGAATGTTTAAGAGTTTAGAGGTTTAAGTGTTGAAAGGTTTAATTGTTTAGGGTCTGGATTTGTGTAGCTTAGTGTTTTTCCGTGTCTTTGTGTTTAATAGGTTTTTTGTATTCTTTTATTCGTGTTTATTAGTGCTATTAGTGGCTGATTTCTTATTTGTTATTTAGTCCCCAATAGACGTATGTGCATATTTGAGATAAGAGATTGATTTTGAAAAGAGGTTAACACAGTTAATCTTTGATAAATATATTGACAGATTATCGAGTTAAAAAGAAATTGAAAAAAATGAGGAGCGTCAACCGGCCAAGTCAACGCTTCCTCCATTACATGCCAACCCATTATTAAGGAGAACTGTTTTCACTAGTTCGTATAACAACTTCATTTATATGCATAGAATTTTAGCTGTCAACTATATTCTATGTTTTTTTTCTTTTAGTGGAAATACATTGCCTTCTCGGAAGACTATAAGTTATTGATATGTATTATAATAGATAGCCTCATAGTGGGTTGGATATTTTCTATAAAAAGACCACTGTAAACAATCAAAGAAGTGTCTACTATGTAAACAAATATATAAATTATGCAATTAGAGTATTGGATTATGCATTTCAGAAAGATAAATTCTTTATGGGACTGGCTCTTATTTATTAAAAAGTTGATAAAAATAAACACTTGCAATTTTGGGAATAAGTCTTAGATTATTGATAAATAGTATAATTGTCTTATTGAAAGCTCTACAGAATTATCGGTTCTCTATGGAAAATTAGCCTTCCATTGTGGTATATAAACCCATCTAATACAGTAGAGCTTCTAGAATAGTACTATATTATTTGGCAAGAATAAGTTCCATAATTTCAGCTAGAATATATATTATTCAAACTTCAATTCTGTAACTTATTTTGCTAAAATAATCTGCACTCTTCACGAGAAGCCTACTGCATTAAATGGGATAAATATTAATATTTTAAGGGATGTAAGTATGTTGCCAGTTGTTAATGTATCTAAAAAGTCTATTAAAGGTAAGAATCATTCTGTTATAGAAGATAGCTATCTAGTTAGGTGTGAAATTAACTCTTCAAATTGTAGATTATTTATAGTATGTGATGGAGTAGGTGGTTACCCAGGAGGAGATATAGCCTCAAAGATGGTGATAGAAACATTTAAGGAATCTAGTCTTGCTATAGGTAAAAGTTACGAATTAGAAACAACGATTGAATCACTTTTGCAACAAGTTAATCAAGATCTTATCGCCTATGGGAAAAAGAATCCTGAATATAGAAAGTTATCAACTACGATTGCAGGTTTAGTTATGGACGAAAAATCAATTGTAGCTTTTAATGTTGGCGATAGTAGGATATACTTGAGGGACTTGAATGGTTTTAAACAGTTAACTCGTGATGATAGTATTGCTTGGGAGCGGTATGAAGAAGGAATAATTCATAAGAACCAGATTAATAAACAAAAGGACAAGAATATTATTACAGCAGCCTTGGGACTGAAAGAGAGTTTTGAGGTACATTTTAGAAAGGTAGAATTTGGCAAGTATTTCCAAATACTTCTTTGTAGTGATGGTTTAACTGATTTTGTAGATGACTGTCAGATTGAGAAAATCCTTTCAGATGAAAAAAAACTAGAAATAAGAGCAGAAGAACTTGTCAAAGAAGCTCTCAATAGTGGTTCTGATGACGATATAACTATTCTGTTAATAGAGGGACGAAAACAATAATATTCGCTGATGGTTATGACATTTCTTAATCACTATTATATTGATAGTCTGTGAAGAACATATTTTTATTGACAATTTATGCTCAAGCATAGATAAATTATTTTTGAGGTGTTAAAATGAATTTTAGATTCGTAAAGAAAATCATAATATTGATTAGTTTGATGATATGTGTTAACTTGACAGCTGAGAACTTAAGACATTTGGCAATTCCTTATGCAAACTTCAACAATGGTGTTGGTGGAGGACTGTCTATAGATATTATCAAAGGCTTTTGTCAAGAATATGGCTACGATTATCAATATGTAGAAACCAACTGGGGAGATGTCTTTAAACAGTTGCTTGGAACTGATAAAAATGGTCAAGGGCAATACCCAATTGAGGGTGATTTGATAGCCTCTGGATTGACAGTATTGGATTGGCGAACAAAAATTGTGGACTTCTCTGAACCTATATTCCCTACTCAAGTATGGCTTCTTGTGGAGGTTGATAGTCCAATTAAACCTATTGAGCCTACTGGCGATTTAGAAAAGGATATTCTTCTTACTAAGCAAAAACTTAATGGTGTGAAATTGCTCTGCAAACCTAATACATGTCTTGACCCAAGCTTATATTCTCTTTACGACTATTCTCCTGACTTACTGAAATTTGATGGTAAATTGAACGAATTTGCTCCTGCTTTACTTAAAGGTATGTCTGATGCAATATTGCTTGATGTGCCTGATGTTCTTATTACTATGAAGAAATGGCCTAGGAAGTTTAAAATTATTGGTCCTATTTCGGAAATTCAAGATATGGCAGTGGCTTTTAGAAAATCAGATAAGAAAATGAAAGATGAGTTCAATCAATATTTAGCTAAAATTCAGAGTAATGGACAATATTTAAAACTAATTAAGGAATATTATCCTACAGCGGGAACTTATTTCCCAGAGTTTTTTAAGAACTTCAAATAAAATATACGTTGGAATTTAATGACTAGACATTATAAACATGGATTGACAACTATTATTACAGTGTTGATTTTAGTTGGATATATGTCCTTCTTTTTAACAACACAGTATCGTTCATTGGGTGAGCTTGAAGAAAGAGCATTAAGTGATTTATCTAACCAATTTGGTAAAGATGTTGCCTCTTTAGAGTATTGGCATAAACTATGTAAGAATGACCTCAACCTCTTTGCTAAATCCTCCTATATTGATGCTTATTTTAGCGATGTGTCAATGGCTGTATCAGAACAATACGGATTAAATATCTCCCGTGAACAATTTAAAAGTGATGTTGATAAACATGTTGAAACAATGTTATTGAATAACCAACCCTTGTACAGAAGACTTTGTTTTATCAATGAAGATGGGTCACTTCTCTACTCTAAGAGTAATTCACTTCTTGATAGAGAAAGCAAAATGAATAAATTCAAAAGTATTGTCACAAAAGAGGATTTAGGAACTGAAGTTTATGTCTTCTTTGATGAAAATAAGTACTATTTCTATGTCTCTCAAGCATATCACTATAATGGTAAATTCTTTGGTCATCTTATAGCGGAAGTAAATGAGGAACAATTAGTTGGAGGAGTGTTTAAGAAATTTGGTGGGGCTAAAAAGATTCTTCTTCTGCAAGGAAAATATGATGAGATCTGCCAGGTGTTTGTAAGTCCTGACTATAATTTAGATTCGTTTCCAAGTGAATCACAACTACCAATAGGCTATACAAAATCATTCTCTTTAGTGAAAAATGATGGAGATGAAATTACTGCTTATGTCCAAAGAATTAAAGTTCCTAATACCGATTTAGAAATTCTATCAATATATCCCAAAGATCAACTGTTAGGTAAGTTTTGGTCAAGATGGTTACTGCTTGGTCTGATTGGATTTAGTGTTATAATCTTCTTTGTTCTAATCTATGCTTACAACAGTAATATAAAGAATTTACGAGTGCAAACTCAGCTTGATACTGAGATGAAGAAACGTGAAGAAATCCAAGAGAAGAATAATCTTCTATCTGATGAAATTGAAAAGAGAATCAAGACAGAAGAAGAACTTATCGAAAGTAATAAAAAAGCTAAAGAACTAGCTGTTCAAGCACAAAATGCCAATAGGGCTAAATCCCAGTTCTTAGCCAATATGAGCCATGAAATCAGAACTCCAATGAATGCTATTATAGGCTTTACTGACCTACTCCTATCTGAAGAAGATAATGATTACAAGACGGAAAAACTTACGCTTGTAAAAGAGTCTGCTGGATACTTGCTTAACATTATTAACGACATTCTGGACCTTTCAAAAATAGAATTCGGTAAAATAAAAGTAAAAATTACAACTTTCTCATTGAATAGCATAATTAATGTGATTGACCAAATGTTTAAAGATAAAGCTATGAATAAAGGAATTTACTTTAAAACTGAACTCTCTAGAGACCTACCTGAATTCATTAATAGCGACAAACAAAAAATATTCCAGATTCTAACCAATATAATCAATAATGCTGTTAAATTTACCTATAAAGGTGGAGTAACTCTGCTTCTAAACTATGAATTCAATAATCTTATCTTCACTATATCTGATACAGGAATAGGGATATCTGAAGAAGACCATAAGAAGATATTTGAAGATTTTGAACAAGTGGAGAATACTCATAGATTGAAAGCTCAAGGGACAGGATTAGGTCTTTCTATCACTAAGAACTTTATCGGTATGCTGGGCGGGTCAATAGATGTTGAATCTGAACTCGGGAAAGGGTCGGTCTTTACGATTGTGATACCTGTCACTGAGTTCAAGGTTGCCCCAATTGAAGAACAACCAAAAGAAGAAAAGTTAACTAAGCTTATGAAGAAAATGAATCTTCTTGTTGCTGAAGATAATAAGATTAATCAGAAGCTTATATCAAATATTCTCAAGAAAATTAATGTTAACTTTACTATTGTTAATAATGGTAAGGAAGCTGTAGAACACCTTGATAACCATCGTGTTGATATCCTGATTATGGATATTCAGATGCCAATTATGGGTGGTGTTGAGGCTATCAAGATTATTCGCAGTCAAACTAAGTTCGACCATATACCGGCAATAGCCTTAACAGCTCAAGCTATGTCTGGTGATAAAGAGAACTTCTTAGATGCTGGCTTCAATGATTATCTTTCAAAACCCCTTAATGCTAAATTGCTAAGAGAGAAATTGGAATTCTACCAAAAAGAGATTCTTTAAATAGATATTACTAGAAAGTGTTTATTTCTATCAACAAAGTTATAACTTTTTATGACTTATATAAAATGCAATATAACAGTGTTAATCTGCATTTAGCTCATATTGAATTACCGCAAAATTTACTAACTTAAATGGTTAATTGTCACTAATCTAACTATTTCTTTATAATTCTAAGTTTGTAAGGTATTGATTATTACTAGCTTGGCATGGGTAGAAGTTAAACAATTAATAAAAATTAAAAATTCATTGACAACTTACTCTCTTTAATGAGAAAATTGAACAGATATGAAGTTAAGGAAATACGAACTGTTTTTGGATTTGATTTAGAAGAATTTAAATTAAAGAAAACAAGAAAACAAAAATTAACCTGAGGAGGTAATGTATGAACCAAAAGCTTTCAAGGCTTTTAGTTGCCCTTACATTTCTTTTATGTGCCACTTTGCTAAGCGCAACAGTTGGCGGACCTGACACTTATGGATACATGTTTAAGGACAGTAATGAAACTGACGGTCCTGCATATTCATGGATCACACCAAGTACTACTAACGCAATTGCAGATTTAGGCGATGATGCTATTTCTGCTGCAGTTCCAATGGGAATTAGCTTCCCATTTTATGATAATGTATATACAGAAATTTATGTAAGTTCAAACGGTTTCTTAGCATTTAATGGTGATAGCTCATCATTATCAAATGCTGCTATCCCTACTGCAAGTGCTCCGAATGATATCGTTGCTCTTTTCTGGGATGATTTGAATCCTACTTATGACTGGGCTACAAACGGTGTTTATTATGAAAATACTACAATCGATGGCGAAACAGTATTTGTTGTTTCTTTAGTTGATTATGCAGAATATGGTTCAACAGGAACTTCTCCTGATAACACAATTACTGCACAAGCTATTTTCTTCCCTAATGGTAACATTAGAATGCAATACAATACTTTCGGTGCAGCTTTTGATTTAACAAGTGCTACTGTTGGTATTGAAAATGTTGATGGTACTGATGGTGTTGCTTATGCATTCAACGATGCTACAAACTTCGTTAATGAATTAGCTGTTGAATTTATCAGACCTATTCCTCAAGATTATGATATCAGAGTTTCAATGCTTGAAGTTGCTAACCCAACTCCAACAGTTAACGATGATGTTAACTTCACTGCAACTGTAGCTAATACAGGTGGTGAAGATGCTTCTGGTTTTGATGTTCAATTAATCGATGCTTCAGACGATTCAGTTCTTGCAACTGTATCTCCAGACGCTGTTATTGCTCCTAATGGAACAGCTGACGTAATGATTACTTATGCTTTCACAAGTACAGGTAACCAACAAGTTTATGCTACTACTATCTGGGCTTCTGATGGCAACAATGACAACAATCACTCTAATACTTTAACTATCGGTGTTCAAGACTCTGGTGTTACAGCTATTACTGTTGGTGATGGTGTTGCTGAAGTTAATACACATCCATTTAACTTCTATTACAAAAACAGTTTAGCTGAAACTATCTATTTAGCTTCTGAATTAAACTTCGGTGGTCAAATTACAGGTTTAGCTTATTATAATAATTTCGTTACAGATTTAACTGGCAAACCAGTTAACATTTGGATCGGTGAAACAACTGATACAGAACTTACAGCTTTAATTCCTTCAACAGATCTTACTGCTGTTTTCGCTGGAACTATTGATGTTCCTGCTGGTCAAAATGCTGTTAATATCACATTCGATACTCCATATAACTATGCTGGTGGAAACTTAGTTGTTCTTACTGAAAGAGAAATGGATACAGAATATTTCTCATCAAGCGACAAATGGGTTGGTGTAGAAACTGAATTAGCTGGAAGATCTCTATATTGGAGAAGTGATTCTGTTGATTTCGATCCTGCTGCTGAAGCTTCTGCTGGTACAGCTTCTGTTTTCATGCCTAAAACTACATTATATGCAGTTATCGAAGGTATGGGTTCAGTTGCTGGTACAGTAACAGATGGTACAAACCCTCTTGCTGATGTTGCATTAGCTATTGAAGGTACAAACTATTCAACAATGACTGCTGCTGATGGTTCATTTGAATTTGCATTTGTTGCTGAAGGTACTGATTATGTAATGAACGCTTCTTTATTCGGTTATGAAGATGCTACTTCTGCTGCATTTAACGTAGTTGAAGATCAAGAAACTACAGTTAACTTAACTATGACATCACTTCCAATGGTTGAAGTTTCTGGTCAAGTTATCACTAATGATACTGGTGCTGGAATCCAAGCTCATGTTTCTTTAACTGGTTACCAAGCTTATGAAGCTGACACTGATGCTTCTGGTTACTTTGCTATTGATGTATATGCTAACCAAACTTATCAAGGTACAGCTACTGCTGATGGTTACCAAGCTGGTTCATTCACAGCTGCTGTTGCTGATATGGATTTAGACTTAGGTACAGTTCTTGTTACTGAAAACTTATACCCTGCTTCTAATGTTGTTGCAGCTTATGATAATGGCAATGCTGTTATTACATGGGACGAACCTAACACTGCTGGTGGTGGCGATGCTATCATGGAAAGCTTTGAAGGTGAATTCCCTCCAACAGATTGGATGATTCAAAATACTAATACTACTGCTACTTGGCAACAAGCTGAAATCGTATCATTCTCAGACGGTGATGTTGTTCCTACTGAAGGTTCATTCCAAGCTCAATTAGGTTGGGATTATGCAGCACAAGACGAATGGTTAATTACTAATGAAATGACTTGCCCTGCAGGTAACTTAGTATTTGATTTCTACGGACACTATGGTTCTACTCACTTAGATAACTACTATGTGAAAGTTTCTACTGATGGTGGTTCTAACTGGACTGCTTTATGGAATGCAACTGACCTTCCTGAAGCGGATAACCATTATGACACTCCTATTTCAATCGACTTATCAGCTTATGCTGGTCAAATGGTTAAAATTGCATGGCAAGGTGTTGATGGTGATGGTGCTGGTTTATGGTACACAACATTTATCGATAACGTAAACATTGGTGGAAGAGCTATCCGTGCTAATGAAATCGCTACTGTAAGTAAAGGTTTCAAAACATCAAATATTACTAGAACAGACAATAGATTAAAAAGAGATATCAATGAACCTGCTTACATGCCTATGGCTAACTTAGCAAGTCGTGCATTTGAATCTTATAATGTATATCGTTTCTTATTAGAAGACGAAATGAATATGGACAACTGGACTTTAGTTGCTGAAGATGTAACTGCATTAACTTATACAGATACAGATTGGTCTACTTTAGCTGGTGGTTTCTATATGTATGCTGTAGCTGCTGTTTATACTAATGGTGCAGAAGCTACTCCTGCTGTTTCTAACTACTTACAAATGGCTGAAATGGCTACTGTAACATTCGATGTTGATTCTAACTTAGGTACTGACATTGAAGGTGCAGAATGTAATTTAGTTGCTCAAGTTGCTAACCCTGATGGCACATTCAACACTTATATGGTTGAAACTGATGCTATGGGTGATGCTTCTATCGAAGTTATCATGGGAATGTATGATGTAACTATCATGGCTTCTGGTTTCTCAGTTTATACTGGTGAAGTTGACGCTACTGCTGATGTTACTGTTACTGCTACTCTTGATGAACAAGCTAACCCTCCTACAGCTGTTATGGCTGAACAAGTTGATGACGATGCTGTTATCACTTGGGGCGAACCTGGTGCTGGTGGCGGAACTGGTGATGCTGTATTTGAAAGCTTCGAAGGTGAATTCCCTCCAACAGATTGGATGATTCAAAATACTAATACTACTGCTACTTGGCAACAAGCTGAAGTTGTATCATTCTCAGATGGTGATGTTGTTCCTACTGAAGGTTCATTCCAAGCTCAATTAGGTTGGGATTATGCAGCACAAGACGAATGGTTAATTACTAATGAAATGACTTGCCCTGCAGGTAACTTAGTATTTGATTTCTACGGACACTATGGTTCTACTCACTTAGATAACTACTATGTGAATATTTCTACTGATGCTGGTTCTACATGGACTGCATTATGGAATGCTACTGACCTTCCTGAAGGCGATAACCATTATGATGCTCCTATTTCAATCGACTTATCAGCTTATGCTGGTCAAATGGTTAAAATTGCATGGCAAGGTGTTGATGGTGATGGTGCTGGTTTATGGTACACAACATTTATCGACAACGTAACAATCGGTGGAAGAGCTATCCGTGCTAATGAAGTTGTTGCTGTAAGCAAAGCTTCTAGAACATCTATGGCTGCTTTAAAAGATGTTTCTAATACTACAAATAGATTAAAAAGAGATGCTACTGAAGCTCCTTACATGGCTTTAAGCTTTACTTCAGATGTTAATGCTCCTGTTGTTAACTCAACATTCAATACTAGAGACCTTCAAGGTTATAAAGTATGGAGATTATTAGCTACTGATCAAGGTAATGAAGCTAACTGGACTCTTCTTACAACTGACGCTATTACAGAATTAACTTATACAGATACTGACTGGGATGCTCAAGCTTCTGGCGTATACTTATTTGCTGTAAAAGCTATCTACTCTAATGACAACATGTCTGATGCTGCTTTCTCTAATGAATTAGAAAAAGATATGTATGGTATGGTTGACGGTACTGTAACTGATGCTTCTGGTAATGCTATTGCTGGTGCAACTGTTGCTTTAGATATGTATACTGCTACAACAGACGCTTCTGGATATTTCTTATTTACAGACGTTTATGCAGGTATGTATGATATCTCTGCTTCAGCTACTGGTTATGTTGCTTCAACTCAATCAATAACAGTTGTTGGTACTCAATTAACTACAGTTAACTTCTCATTAGAAGCTTCTAATGTTATCTTTGAAGATACTTTCGAATCTTATGATGACTTCTCATTAGAAATGGGTCAATTAACTCTTGTTGATAATGACTTAAATACTACTTATGGTTTCCAAGGTACTACATTCTTACACACTGGTGAAGCAATGTCTTACATCGTATTTAATCCAAACTCAACAGAACCTGTACTTGATGGTGAAGATTTCTTAGCTTACTCAGGTGACAAATATGCTGCTTGTTTCGCTGCTATGGCTCCTTCAACTCAAAACGATGATTGGATGATGACTCCTGTTATCGAATTAGCTGCTGGTGGTTCATTCAGCTTTATGGCTAAATCATATACTCATGATTACGGTGCAGAAAGATTTAACGTTCTAGTTTCTGATGGTTCAACTAACCCTAATGACTTCACAGTTATTTCAGGTAATAGTGAAATTGAAGCTCCACTTGCTTGGACTAACTTCACTTATGACTTATCAGCTTATGCTAACTCTTCAATCAGATTGGCAATCCAATGTGTATCTAATGATGCATTTATCTTCATGGTAGATGATCTTGCTATCGATGCACCAGGTGGAACACCTACTGTTGATAATGAAGTTCCTGCTGTTTCAATGTTACAAGGTAACTATCCTAACCCATTCAACCCTGAAACTACTATCGCTTTCTCAACAAAAGAAAACGGTCCTGTTTCTATTGATATCTTCAATGTTAAGGGTCAAAAAGTTAGAACTCTTGTAAATGACAACATGGAAGCTGGTAACCATACTGTTGTTTGGAATGGTCAAAATGATAATGGTAAGAATGTTGCTTCTGGTGTATTCTTCTACAGAATGAAATCAGGAAAATATTCTTCAACTAAGAAAATGATTCTTATGAAATAGTATTTATATACTAAATTCATAATTGAAAATTAATAAAGAAGGCTGACCTTGTGTCAGCCTTTTCTTATTATATAGTCTGCGAGCTATTTTTTTCCATTTATAGCTCCAGTAACTCCTAGCTTACTGGCCTCCTTGAAAAATCGGCTTTTTTTCAAGGTGGCAAGTAAGGACGTAGAGAATTTTGGTACTTGATAGAGTGTAAGCATCCACCGATGAGACCTTTTTATTATCACTGGGATCGCCAGCCTCCGTGCTGGCTTCACTTAGAACATATAGTGATAAGAGAATTTGAAGCCGGCTAGCAGCCAGCGTTCCCAGTAAGAGTCAAGCAGGGACTGTGACAGGAAAGACTGTTGCTTGCAAGCAAAAAAAATAGAAAAAAATACCAAAAGTGTGCCTAAATCAAGAAAAGTGTGCCCATAGTATTAGTGAGGGCAATTAAAAATATTGACATAATATAAGAGGGTAAGAAGGTAACTTAATAAGTTTATTTCGTTTTATAATATAGTTTTGAAGAATAATCCTGTAAGGAGAATATAAATTGAGTTCAATAATAATTGCTTTAATAATACTAGGTGTATTAGTAACAGTTCATGAGGGTGGACACTTTATTGCTGCTAGATTGTGTGGAATAAGAGTAGAAAAGTTCTCAGTAGGTTTTGGTAAGCCTATATTTAAATTTGTTAAGAATGGAGTTGAGTATTCATTATCTTGGATTCCTTTAGGTGGCTATGTTAAAATGAAGGGGGATAACCCTAATGATGAAACTAGCGATCCAGACACCTTCTTTAATGCGAGTTGGTGGAAGAGAATTATTGTTGCTTTTGCAGGTCCTTTTACTAATTTAATTTTTGGATTACTAGTAATAATAACATCTTTCTTCTTTTCCCAACAGTCTTATGACCATGAAGCTATTGTTGATAAAGTTTCTGGTAATTTAGCTAAATATATCCAATCTGGTGATGAAATAATAAAAGTTAACTCCAAAGAGGTTAAGGGTTGGTATTCTACTCTTGGAGAAATTAAAGATGGGGAAGACAACAAGATTGTTGTGTTAAGGAATGGAGAAAATATATCCTTAGATATTCCTGATGTAAGCTTAAAAGACTGGTTAAATTCAGAAAATATCAGACCAGTTATATCTGCAGTTGTAGGAGAAATCATACCTAATACTCCTGCTTATCAAGCTGATTTGAAAGAGGGTGATGAAATTATCAAAGTGGGAGATAAGAAGGTTAATAATTGGTATGAAATGACTGAAGAAATACAGAATTCTTCTGATAGTGTGAATCTCACAATTCTAAGAGATGATAAAGAAATACAGAAAGAATTAACAAAGCAAGAAGTTCCAGATTCAGATAGAAAGATTATTGGGGTTCTGCAAAAACTTCCACTTCTTAGCCAAGAGAAATATAGTCCCAAAGAAGCGATTGTTTACGGAACTAATTATACTTTTGGCATAGTTGCTATGAATTATAAAGGAATATACAGTCTAATTAAAAAACCATCTTCTATTAAGGGATCTATCGGTGGACCAGTGATGATGTTCACTACTGGGAAAAAATATGCAGAACAAGGCATTGCAAAAGGATTGCAGTTTGTTGGATTGCTTAATATTGTTCTCATGGTGATGAATCTACTACCGATACCAGTTCTTGATGGTGGACATATTTTATTTAGTTTTATTGAAGGTATCAGAGGAAAAAGGCTAACAACTAAGACGCAAATGGCTTTGCAACAAGTTGGATTGTTCTTCTTACTTGCCCTGATGATGTATGCTTTTTATTCTGACTTTTCAGGGATAATCTCTAGGTACAATAGTAATTAGAATAACACTGGGAACGCTGGCTGCTAGCCGGCTTAGTAAAACACTGGGAACGCTGGCCTCCGTGCCGGCTTCAAAAAAAACTGGGAACGCTGGCCTCCGTGCCGGCTTTATAAAACACTGGGAACGCTGGCTGCTAGCCGGCTTCAAAAACACTGGGAACGCTGGCCTCCGTGCCGGCTTCAAAAACACTGGGAACGCTGGCCTCCGTGCCGGCTTCAAAAACACTGGGAACGCTGGCCTCAGTGCCGGCTTCAAAAACACTGGGAACGCTGGCCTCAGTGCCGGCTTCATAAAACACTGGGAACGCTGGCCTCAGTGCCGGCTTAATAAAACACTGGGAACGCTGGCCTCCGTGCCGGCTTCAAAAAAAACTGGGAACGCTGGCTGCTAGCCGGCTAACACTGGTAAGACAAGCTTTTAGCTTGCAAACAAAAATAAAAAGAAACATTCATTTCGAATGTTATAATAGGAGTTGACCTATCTTTAAATATACTTTAGAAGCAAAGAGTGGAAATGCCAGAGCTGGGCAGTTTACTACTCCACATGGTGTAATAAAGACACCAATATTCATGCCAGTTGGGACAGTTGGTTCTGTAAAATCAATGTCTCCTGATGAACTAAAAGATGATACACAGGCACAGATTATACTAGGAAATACCTATCATCTCTATATGAGACCAGGGCACGAGTTAATTAAAAAATTTGGTGGCTTGCATAATTTTATTAATTGGGATAGACCAATCCTTACAGATAGTGGTGGCTTCCAAGTAATGAGTTTAGCAGGTTTGAGAAAGATTACCAAGGATGGGGTGAAGTTTCAGTCACATTTAGATGGAAGCTATCACATGTTCACTCCAGAAAGAGCTATCGAGATACAGAATGCAATAGGTGCAGATATAATTATGTCTTTCGATGAATGTCCCCCTTATCCAGCAACAAAAGATTATGTAGCTAAATCATTAAAGACAACTTTGGATTGGGCACGAAGGGGTAAGGAATTCCATAAGAATACAGACAAGCAAGCCTTGTTTGGAATAGTTCAAGGTGGAGTACATGAAGATTTGAGACAAGAATCAGCTGAAAAACTTATGGAAATGGACTTTCCTGGTTATTCTATTGGAGGCTTAGCTGTTGGGGAAAAGAAAGAAGATATGTTTAACATAACTAGATTCTTGAATCCAATTCTTCCTCAAGAAAAACCTCGTTATTTAATGGGGGTGGGAACTCCGAGTGACTTATTGAGAAACATTGCTAATGGTGTTGATATGTTTGATTGTGTGATGCCAACTAGAAATGCTCGCAAGGGAACAGTTTTTACTAGAAACGGAAAGCTGATAATCAAAGCAGGGCGCTACAAAGAAGATGAAAGGCCTATTGATAGCGAATGCACTTGTTATGCGTGTAGAAACTTTTCTAGAGCCTATATTAGACATCTTTTTAATGTAGGTGAGATACTTGGGATGAGACTAGCTACAATACACAGTCTTCATTTCTATTTAGAATTAGTTGGAATGGCTAGAAAAGCCATTCTTGAAGATAGATATCAAGAATTCATGGATGAGATGTTACCAAAACTGGATAGTACACTAGATTAAATTCTTGTAAATTAAGGTAAATCTGCTATTTTATAAGTAAATAAATGAAAGAAGGTATTATGAAGAAAATTATTATATTAATATTACTTTCAATGTTTTGTCTAACTGCATTTGCAGAGGATGATGTCTTTGATATTAACTTATATAAGTTGCCTAAAGAAGCAATCAATGAGCAACACATTGAAATAAGAGATAGTATTGCTTATTATCAGGGGGATTTATTTACTGGAGTAAGTTATTCTGTCTTTGAAGATAATCAACTAGAGCAAGTTTTTAGTTATTTAAAAGGCAAATTGAACGGTCCTAGCTACGCTTGGTATGAGGATGGAACAAATGCAATGCAGGCAAATTACGTTAATGGTTACTTGAATGGAAGGTTTATTGCTTGGTCAAGTTATGGTTCAATAATTTATGATATTTTCTTTGACAAGAATCAATTTAGATTTGATCTTCAGCTCAATAGAGATCTTACTCGAGAAGATGAATCAGAAGATGATTCTGATAGTGAAGGTGATAACAAAGAGAGTGGTGGAGAGTAGGTTTTTAATGCTTCTATTGAAGAGTAGGGGCTATTATTTCAGTAGATAGAGGATTTAGAGAAATGAACAATGTAACTTCATTCAAGAGAATGAAAAAACAAGCAAATAAAATTGTGATGATAACAGCTTATGATTATCCTAGTGGCAAACAAGTTGAAACAGCAGGAGTTGATGTAATACTTGTTGGGGACAGCTTAGGTATGGTTGTTTTAGGCTATGAGAATACTCTAGAAGTGACTATGGAAGATATCATACATCACACTAAAGCAACTCGTAGGGGAGCAAAAGATACATTTATTGTCGCTGATATGCCTTATATGAGTTATCACTTAGATATTAATACAACAAAGCAAAATGCGGCAAAGCTGATAGTTGAAGGCAGAGCTAATGCAGTAAAACTAGAAGGTGGAAGTGATAGCAGGCTTCAAGCAATAAAGGAGATTGTTGATTGTGAGATTCCTGTAGTTGCTCACTTGGGTTTAACCCCTCAGTCAGTTAATAAATTTGGGGGCTATAGGGTTCAAGGTAAAAGCGAAGACATGTATAACAAGATTTTATTGCAAGCTAAGAAAGTTGAAAATGCAGGTGCTTTCATGTTAGTTCTTGAAGGAGTACCTGAAGCTTTAGCAAAAGAAATTACTGAATCAATATCTATTCCTACAATTGGTATTGGAGCAGGTAAATATACAGATGGTCAAGTATTGGTTTATCATGATATGTTAGGGATTTATGAAAATACAGCAAAATTCGTTAAGGAATATGCTAAATTAGACCAAGTAGTAGGGAGTGCTATTCAAGAGTATATTCAAGATGTTAAAGATAGTAAGTTCCCTGAAAACAAGCACACTTATGTGCCAATCAAGTAATATTAAATAAGGAAGAATAATGCAGGAATTTTTTGCTAATAGAAGTAACGATATGACTCCTGAAGAGAAGTTTCAGGCTATTGGAGTATTGAAAGATAGATTGGAAGAAGATTTTGTAACTTTGGGTGAGTTGCTTTCAGAAATTAAAAGAATGAGAACATTCAAAATTAAAGGTGCTAAGAATTTCAAAGAGTTTGTTGAAACTGAATATAATATGTCAAACAGTTTAGCTTCTAAATTGATAGGAATCTATGACTTATATGTTAAGGATTTGAATATTGATACACAAACAGTTAAAGAAATCGGCATGGATAGATTAAATCTTATTAAACCTTTAATCAAAGATTCTTCATTTGAAGTACAAGAAGAGTGGGTTAAACAGGCTGAAGAGCTTAGTCATCAAGACTTGAAAGAAAAGATAAAAGAGATTAGAGACCAAGAAAAAGAGAATTCTAAGACCTTGAAAGATGTTCTAGTTGAACAGTACTTAGATAACATGAAAGGTTACTTTAATTGTTCTGGAAAAGAACTTAATTATAAGTTAGCTCTCTTCTTTCAAGATGCAGATTTAGAAAAGATAAATGATGTTATTAGAGATAAACAAAGAAAGTTTGAAGAAGAAATTAAAGGAGATAATATATAGATAGTTGCTGAGAAAACCGATTTTACAATAAACATTTTAGAGGAAATTATGACAGATAGTTTAAAGATACTATGGATAGATGATGAAGTCCAATTACTAAAACCATTAGTAATGTTTTTGGAAAAGAAGGGTTATCAGGTAGAAGTAGCTTCTAATGGTAACGACGGTATTCAGAAAGTAACAGATTCTAGCTTTGACCTTGTTCTTCTTGATGAGATGATGCCAGGTTTAGATGGTTTAGAAACTTTAAGTAGAATCAAACAAATAGCTCCAGATTTACCAGTAGTTATGGTGACTAAGAGTGAGGAAGAAGGCTTGATGGATCAAGCGATTGCTAACCAAATTGCAGATTACTTAATAAAGCCTATTAACCCTAATCAAGTTGTTATGTCTATCAAGAAGATATTTGATTCTTCAACAATAAAACAAAATCAGCTTGGTCAGCAATATGCTCGCTTTGTAGGTGAGTTAAACGGTCGTTTGATGAATGGTCCAACTCGAGATGACTGGTATGAAATATACAATGATCTATGCAAATGGGATTTAAGAATAGCAGAAGTGAAAGACAGTGGACTAGAACAAATGCACTTCTTGCAAAAAAGAGACTGTAATAGTGAGTTTACTTCTTTCGTAGAAAAGAAATACTATAACTGGATTAATACAGATGAAAGACCAACGCTGTCTTTTGATATTATTTCTGAGTATGTTGCACCTCTTCTTGAAGAAGATAAACCGACCTATTTTATAATTCTAGATTGTATGAGATTAGACCAGTATATGGCGATTGAACCTTATATAAAAGAACTGTTTGATGTAGACTTAAATCTTTACTATTCAATTCTACCTACAGCAACACCATATTCCCGTAATGCTATCTTTAGTGGCTTACTTCCTATTGATATTGCAGAAAGGTTCCCAGAATATTGGGATAACTCTTCTGATATGGACAATAGTCGAAATAGAAATGAACACCAGCTTATGGACGAACATCTTAAAGATTTAGGAATAAAATTAGATATCAATTCTAAGTATGTTAAAATCTTCAACATGGAAGAAGGTAACTTTGTAATTAGAAAGGTTGATTCTTGGAAGAATGATAAGCTGATAGTTCTAGTATATAACTTCTTGGATTTAGTTGCTCATCATCGTTCAAGAGATCAGATTCTTCAAGAAGCTATCCCAGATGAAAAAGCTTTGCGTAACTTCACTAAACATTGGTTTGTTCATTCTCCTTTCTATGAAGCATTGAAAGCTATTTCGAAACAGGGCGCAAATGTTGTTATAACTACAGACCATGGGTCTATAAAAGTTAATAGAGCAAGTCAAGTTATTGGAGATAAAGATACAACACTTACTGTTCGTTATAAAGAAGGAAAGAACTTATCCTGTAATGAAAAGCAAGCTTTCTTTATTAAAGAACCTCAAGAATATGGTTTGCCAGCTAAGAATATTGTAGATAACTATATCTTCGCTAAAGATGATTATTACTTTGTATATCCTAATTCTTACCATACTTACCAGAAAAAATATAATGGAACCTTCCAACATGGTGGAGTCTCTATGCAAGAAATGATTCTTCCTGTTAGCGTTGGAAGAGCTAAGAAATAATCTAAAGACAATTTAACATATATAAGGAAGTGGTGTGGGCTTCTCTGCACCTCTTCTTAATCAATTAAAGAGATAACAATGAAGAAAGAGATAATACTGCCTAATGTAGAAGCAAGCATTGCTTTCGCTGAAAAGATGGCTGAAACAGTAAAGAAAGGCGATGTCTTCATGCTTTATGGTGAACTTGGAGCAGGCAAAACCTTCTTTGTGAATAAGCTGTGTAAGAAGATAGGGGTAACTGAGGTCGTTAGTAGTCCTTCTTATGTTCTACTGAATGAATATGATGCTAAAGATTTTCTAGTATATCACTTAGATTTATATAGATTAGGAAGTGAAGAAGAGATCTATGAACTAGGCATCTTGGATTTTATAGATACAGGAATTACTTTCGTTGAATGGCCAGAAATAGCTGAAGAAATGTTGCCTGAAGAAAGGGTTGAGTTATATTTTGAGTATGTAGAAGACTATCGTAAAGTAACTATTATAGACAGGAGAAAGAATGGAGCTTAAAAGAGGTCTGAAATTCCCAGAGATATTTAGCATTTCAACAGGGGCAATGATATCATCAGGTATCTTTATATTGCCAGGCTTAGCATACGCAATGACAGGTCCTGCAGTGTTCTTGTCCTACTTCTTAGCAGGTATACTGGCTTTTACTGGGGTTCTTAGTGTTGCTGAATTAGCTACCGCAATGCCTAAAGCTGGCGGAGATTACTTCTTTATTAATCGTAGCTTGGGTGCATCAGTAGGGACCATATCTGGACTTCTTAGCTGGTTTGCTCTTTCCCTAAAAAGCGCTTTCGGTATAATTGGTATTACTTCTGTATTGAAACTATTCTTTACCATGTATGACCCGCTTTGGGCAGGAGTAGCAGTATTGATGACTGCTGGATTTGTTATGCTTAATATTACTGGTGTAAAGGAAGCCGGTAAGTTCCAGGTAATGCTTGTAGTGGGCTTGATAGCGATTATGCTCTTCTATATCATTAGTGGTCTACCTAAAGTTAATATAGGTAATTTCGAGCCATTTGTTATCGGAGATACCAAGAATATTATTCTCACAGCTGGTTTTGTATTTGTTTCTTATGGTGGACTTATCAAAGTAGCATCTATGTCGGAAGAAATATCTAATCCAACTAGGAACATTCCTCTAGGCTTGATAGCCTCTTTAACTGTTACCATGATATTGTATGTACTAATGCTGATAGTTACTGTAGGTATAGAATCTAAAGATATTCTAGCAGATCCTACTAACTTAACACCAATTGCTAAAGCAGCTCAAAATGTAACTGGTAATATAGGCTTTTACGCTATATTAATTGCTTCAATGCTGGCTTTTGTTACTACAGCAAATGCTGGTATAATGGCAGCTTCAAGATATCCACTGGCTATGAGTAGGGATAATTTGATGCCTAAGTTTCTTGGTTTTGTTTCTAAGAAGTCGCAGACTCCAGTTACTTCATTATTAATTACTGGAGCATTTATTGCTTTAGCTATAC
Organism: Cloacimonadales bacterium (SeqCode); assembly: GCA_963678315.1. GTDB lineage: Bacteria > Cloacimonadota > Cloacimonadia > Cloacimonadales > JAFGVF01. Next base: position 898,148 of record OY782781.1, read on the forward strand.
TATTGCCTATTAAGATACTTATTAAATCAGCCTCTACAGTAGTTATTATGAACTACATTCTTTCCAGTTTATCAGTTATTATATTGAGGGAAAGTAGAATTCAGAATTATAGACCTACCTTCAAGTCTCCACTATATCCATGGGTACAGATTATAGCAATCTTTGCTTTTATATTACTCATATTTGATATGGGCTTCTATCCAATATTAATCAGCTTTGGACTAATCTTAATTGGTTTGATTACTTATCTTTTCTACGGTAGGAAGAAAGAACACAATGAATATGCTTTCTTGCATTTAGTTGAGAGAGTAATGAACAAGAAGCTAACTTCTTACAACTTAGAAGCAGAACTAAAAGACATTCTTTATGAAAGAGATGAAATAACCAAAGATAAGTTTGATAAGTTGATTGAAAAGGCTAATGTTATTGATATTAAGGACCACATTGAGGTTGATGAACTATTTAGTATTATAGCTAAAGAGTTCGAACAATCACTTGATATTACTAAAAAGCAAATCCTTGATAAACTTAATGATAGAGAAACACAGAGTTCTACAGCTCTTACTCCATTTGTGGCGATTCCTCACCTTATTATTGAGAAGGAAGATTCTTTTAAGATACTTCTTATTAGAGCCCAAAAAGGTGTTAAGTTTTCAGAAGACCAAAGTGATGTTAAAGCTATATTTGTTTTAATAGGTTCTATGTCAGAACGTAATATGCATTTAAAATCATTATCTGCCATAGCTCAGATAGTACAAAACAAAGATTTTGAGCATAAATGGTTAGCTGCTGAAGGTAAAAAGAATATTAAAGATATAGTTTTATTAGGTGAAAGAGCACGATTCTAACGGCTTATAGGCAGAATTGCTTTTGATTACCATTAAAAAAATTAGATAAAGTTCTTGCCAAGAATCGCTCAATAGATTTTTTTGGACTGTAATAGAAAAATTAGGAAGGTGAATTATGTCACGAGTATGCGATATATGTGGAAAAGGTTCAATCGTTGGTAACAACCGTAGCCACGCTATGAACGCGACCAAAAGAAGATTCTATCCAAATCTTCATTCAATAAAGGCAGAAATTAAAGGCGAAGTTAAAAGCGTTAAAATCTGCTCAAGCTGCTTAAAAGCAAATAAAGTTAAAAAAGTTATCTAATAGTTTATTATATAATAACAATGACTAGTTACTAGTCGCATATACTTTTTAGTCCCATTATGGGACTTTTTTTATGCCTAGAAATATATATAATCTTTGAATACAATTGCTTTGGATTTACCATTAAGAATCTTTGTTGAGAATTCTTTACTTCTAGCTACAAAGAAAGCACACTTTTTTAGTTCCTTTGCTTTGTCTGCTAATCTATCGATCCATAACTGCTTTGCCTCAGTCTTTAAATCATCAAACACTTGGTTCTTATAAGCAAGGTTCTGAGAGTGATCTAAGCAAGCTGGAGTATTATTCTTTCTGCTATGGAGTATCCAATCCCAACTCAGGAAATCACTAATCTTATTCTCTTGTGCAGTACCAAGAGTTTCAATGAGGAAGCTATAGAATAGCTCGAACTTTTTATTTAGATTATAGCTAGACATCTCTTCAAGGTTGGAGAAGCAATCAGCTAAACCTATAAAGAGGTCAACAGGTCTAGCAAAGCATGACTTAAACTCATTTATCGTATTCTTAAACTTCTCAGAATTGTAGAAGGCATCGAATACATCTTCGAATTTATGTAAATATACAATATCTTCGAATGTTAGCCATTTATTCTTCAGAATCTGGTAAGGTGTTTCAGAATCATAAACTAGCTCATATTCTTCAGCTTTATCATGCATTTCTGTTCCAGAAAGAACCTTAAGGAAGCCTAATTGAATAACATCTGCATCTAGTTCAAGTAAATCATTAATTGAATTTAAATAACTCGTTTTATCTTCATAAGGAAGGCCTGCAATTAAATCCAGATGCGTATGTATATTCTTGATGTTCAGGAGTCTTGTGAGTTTATGCTTAAAGCTTGAGAAGGCATAATTTCTGTTGATTGCCTGTAAAGTCTTGTTATTGGTAGATTGCACTCCAATCTCAAACTGTATTCTCTCTGGAGGAATCTTTTCTAGAATCTCAAAATCTTGGTCTTCAAGAAGGGCTGGATGAACTTCAAAATGGAACTTTGTTTCCTGTTCAAGTTCGCTTATGAATTGCCAAACTTGTCTTGCAAAGACTCTATTAGCGTTGAAGCTTCTGTCAACAAATTTGATAATTCTAGGATTGCTTTTAAGAATTTCAGTTAATTCCTTTATGACTATATCAATCTGCTTGTATTGTAGCTTTTGGTCTGATCTTGATGATAAACAGAAAGAACACTTAAATGGGCAACCACGAGAAGCTTCATAGTAGATATACTTAAGCTTTATCCTATCTAGGTCTTCTCTGGTGTAAGGCACTGATTTATTTATAAAGTTATCATTAGGAATATTAATGATGCTCTCTTCCAAGGCAAAATCAGATTCTGCTAGCCTTCTGAATCCACTTTCTCCAGCTCCCTGAATTATATAGTCTGGAGGAAAATTCAAGTTTTCCCATTTTTCAAAGTTATAACTTACCTCTGGTCCACCCAAAACTAAGACTTTTTCCGGATAAAGCTTTTTTAAATTTTCAGTTAAGAACTCTACAACTTGTGCATTCCAAATGTAGGTTGAAATGGCAATTATGTCTGGATTAGTAGCTATTATATTGGCTAGTATTTTAAACTTATCTGTGTTTATTGTCAGCTCTAAAATACTGATATTGTAGTTCAGACCAGCTAAAATGTCTCTCATATATAAGATAGCTAAGTTCGAGTGAGTATATCTTGCATTTACTGATAAAAGTGTTATATTTTTCATGATAGCAAAATATTAAATTTCGTTAACTATGTCTATATAAAAAAAGAAATTAATAAAAAAAGTTGACACTTCGAATAAGTCTTGTTAACTTTGGTCTGATATAATGACTTTTTAGAGAGAAAAGGAGAAAAGAATGAAAAAAATATTATTTGTTGTTTTGTTAGTGATTACTGTAGCTATGAGTGCTACAACTATTTATGATATCCAGTACACTACAGATGCTGGTAATGATGGAACATACCCTTCACCTATGGCTGGACAAGAGGTAACTGTTGAAGGTGTTGTTACAGCTATCGGTGCTAATGAGTATCAAGGTAACACAAAATTCTTTATTTCTGACGTTACTGGTGGTGCATGGAATGGTGTTTATGTTTATGATTGGGACACTCCTGTTCAAATCGGAGACATGGTTACAGTAACTGGAGAAGTAACAGAATATTATGGTGTTACAGAATTAACTTATTGTGATGTTAATGTTATGAGCTCAGGAAATGTTACACCTAGTCCTATCATTATTACAACTGGTCAAATGTCTGCTGGCGAATCAGCTGAATCTTATGAAGGCTGTTTAGTTAAAGTTATGAATGTAGCTGTTACATCAGAAGCTGATGATTATGGCAAATTTTCTATTAACGATAACACAGGCGAATGTAAAGTAAACGACTTATTTGACGTTTATCCTGAACCATCAATGGGCGACAACTATTCTTATATCATGGGTATGGGTCATTATGACTACGGCGATTATACAATCGAACCTAGAACTTCTGATGACTGGGCTTTATCTACTCCTGTAAGTAATAGCTCAAAATCATGGGGTAAAATTAAATCTATCTATAAATAGAAATAAATAAGGCAAAATATACTATACTTTAAGGAGGTAGAATGGCTAAATTTATTAAGAAAGTATTCTGGCTTGGTGTTATATCAGGTGTTGGATTCTTAGCTTTTAAACAGTATAAAAGAATTACTGCTATTTCAAAGTTAAGTAAATCTTTACCAGAATTTTTGAACAATGTCTATGGTGAAAAACCAAAGGTGAATATTAACTATGTAATTAACGCAGTTACCATTAGAGCTGGGTTTACTCAAGAAATCATTGACGAAAATGAAGATATTCAATCAACAATAACTGAATACATCGAAGATTTCTACCCTGCTTTAAGTAGTCTAAAAATGACTGTTGACGTTTTTACTACTGAAGTAACTAACACTGAAGATGCTAAAAAAGATCATGACTGTGATTGCGGAAATGAAGATTGTGACTGTGACGGTGAAGACTGTGATTGTGATGATCCTGACTGCAACTGCCATGACAAAGAGCAGGTTCAAGAGGATACTGAAGAAGAAGAAGAAGAAAAGACAGAAACAGTTTAAGTTATAATATTAATTAACTTAGATATAGTAAGAGTGTTGGATTTCCAACACTCTTTTTTTTTGTGTAAGCAACAGTTTTCGACTGTCACAGTCCCTGCTTGGGATTGAGACGTTTTGCCAAACGTCTCTACAGCATTCCCAGTTTACACAAAAGTTTACTCTTCTGGTTTAACCTGCAAAGTCGGAACGCCATCGTCCCTGATGGCTAAACCTACGAAAGTAGGTTATATATGAGATTTAAATATATGTTTAGTATATATTTAAATACATAAGCCGGCACGGAGGCCAGCGTTCCCAGTTTTAAACTGCACGGATAAGTCTTCTCCTGACTCAGTCACTGTTTGCGAAGTGGTTTTGGGTATGCAAGCAACCTTCTTCGACTGCTATTGAGACGTTCTGCCGAAGGTCTCTACAGTAAAAACACACTCCTTCCTTACTTGCCACCTTGAAAAATCGGACTTTTTTCAAAGAGACCCATAGGCATGAAGGTGATTTGGGTTAGAAGCTTGCTTACCCTCCATAAAAAATCGTAGGAGCGTATGGTATGTGCCCAAAAGGGTGTGAGCATCACACCTCTACAAGAGAAAAAACATAGCATAAGGAATAACTAATCCTGTGAGGATAAACTCTGCCTAAGATGGCACTATTGCTCCTATTCTAAAGTAAGAAATAGTAGGGGATTAAAGGAATTCCAAATATAATAAATTATAAATGAAAAAAAGTCTTGACGTTTATAAGCCTATAAAAAAACATGATAGCATTTAAAATTGTATAATTATGTTTATTATAGAATAAGGAGTTAATATGGTTAAGCTTAGATTGAGAAGAATGGGTGCTAGTAACCGTCCATTCTATCGAATCGTTGCAGTTGATGCTCGTGTGAAAAGAGATGGTAAATACATTGAAAATGTTGGTTACTACAATCCAATGCCAGAAGAGGCAGAAATAAAAGTTGATACAGAAAAAGCTATTAAATGGCTAAGCGTAGGTGCACAACCTACAGATACAGTAAGATCTATACTTAGAAAATGTGGTGTGTTAGAATTATGGCACAACCAAAAAATTAAGGCTAGACAAGAGAAAGCTGAAAACTAAGTATAGGGAGTGATAATGAAAGACCTAATAGAATTCGTAGTAAAAGCTCTTGTAGATGATCCTAGTGAAGTGAAAATCACTGAGATTAATGGAGACAAAATCACTCTTTTTGAACTAAGAGTTTCAAAAGATGATATTGGTAAAGTTATTGGAAAGAAAGGAAGAACTGCTGGAGCTATTCGTACAATTCTAAATGCTGTAAGTACTAAACAAGGGAAAAGAGCAGAACTTGAAATTATCGAATAGATGAACTTTAAAGACTTATTTATAATTGGCAGGTTGGGAAAAATCATAGTAGATGAAAATGAATATCATTTCATAGCAAATGATAATTTTCAACTTGCTTTTCTAGAAGAGTCTGCTAAAGTATTTTTGATCTTTACAGAGCATAGAGTGTTTTTTGTGGAAATAAATGAATTTTGCATGAAGAATTCTAAATATTATATCTCGTTTAAAGACGAGGGTATATTAGAGGAATTCAAGAAAAATAATTCGTGTAAGGTGGCTGTACCTAAGGATGAATTCTATTCTCAGCAGTTTGAAGAAGATTATTCAGATATACTTGATTTTACTGCTGTAAAGAGTGATAGTTTAGAAACAATAGGAACAGTTATCGATTTTATTTATAATCCTAAACAGAGAATTATAGTTATAGAAGATTCTTCAGGGAAAGAGATTCTTATACCTGAAGTAGATTATTATATAGATGACATAGATTCTAAAAAAAGAGTAATCACAATAAAGAATAGCCAAGGTTTACTTGATTTATGATAATAGATGTGCTTTCTTTATTCCCTCAAATGTTTACTAGCGTTTGTTCAGTCAGTATGATTGCCAAAGCAGTAAAGAAAGATAAATTAGAAATAAACTTACTAGATTTGAGAGATTTTGCTTTTAATAAGCAGAGACAAGTTGATGATTACCCTTATGGTGGAGAAGCAGGCATGGTTTTAAAGCCGGAGCCTATCTTTGAAGCTGCTAAATTCTTGAATTGGGAACATGTACCAGTAATATATTTTACTCCACAAGGTAGAGTATTAACGCAGAGTGTTGTTAAAGAATACTTGAATAAGCCGAGAATTGGGATTATCTGCGGTCACTATAAAGAGATTGACCAAAGAGTTAGAGACAATATCGTAACAGATGAAATCTCAATAGGCGATTATATTCTATCTGGAGGAGAATTACCAGCAATGGTATTTATTGATGCTTTAGCTAGGCTACAAGATGGAGTCTTGAACGATATAAGTTCAGCCCTGTCAGATTCATTTGAAGATGGATTGTTGGGTTCTCCTCATTATACAAGACCAGCTGAGTATTTAGGAATGAAGGTACCCGATGTCCTTACTAATGGAAATCATAAAGATATTCAAGAGTGGCGAAGAGAAAAGTCACTTGAAATAACTCGAAAGAATAGACCGGATTTATTAGATGAAGAATAAAATATATTTAGGACTAGTGCACTACCCAGTCTATAATAAGTTTAATGAAACTGTTAAGACATCTGTCACAAACTTGGATTTACACGATATAGCAAGATCTTGTTTGACCTATGGTGTTAAGAAGTACTTTGTTATACATCCTCTAGAATCAATGAAAAATGTAATTGATAGAGTAATGGGATTCTGGAAATCAGATGTAGCAAAGAAATATAACCAAGATAGAGTTGATGCTTTAAATATACTTCAGCATTCATATTCTATTGAGGAAACTATAAAACAGATAGAAAGCCAGGAAGGTGTTCTTCCAAAAGTAATAACTACAACTGCGAAGAGATTTGATAAAACAATATTGTTCAAAGAAGTCTCTTCAGAGATTCCTGCAGATCTACCTGTACTCCTATTATTTGGAACAGGAAACGGACTGCATGAAGGAGTCCTCAAATCTTCTGATTATGTTCTTGAACCTATTTCAGGTACAGGAAATTATAATCATTTATCAGTTAGAAGTGCAGTTGCAATTATTCTGGATAGACTAGCTTCCGAAGAATAAAGGGAGGAATAATGGATATTATTCAAGTTGCAACAAAAGAGCAAGTTAGAACGGATTTACCAGAGTTCAGAGTTGGTGATACAGTAAAGGTTCACTATAAAATTAAAGAAGGAAACAAGGAAAGAATCCAAGTTTTCCAAGGTATTGTAATTCAAAGAAGAGGTGCTGGAATCTCTAAAACTTTCACAGTTAGAAAAGTTTCTAATGGTGTTGGTGTTGAAAGAATTTTCCCAGCTTCATCTCCACTTATAGCTAAACTAGAAGTTGTTCGTTACGGACACGTTAGAAGAGCTAAATTATATTACCTTAGAACTGCTAAAGGTAAATCAGCAAGAATTAAAGAAAGAAGAAGATTTAGTAAATAAAAAAATGGGAGCATTTAGCTCCCTTTTTTATTTTAGGATAAATTATGATTTATGGAATAGGAAACGATATAATCGAAGTTGAAAGAATAAAGAAAGCTCTCAGTAAAGATAATGGATTTAAAGAGAAAGTTTTCTCAAAAGCAGAAATAGACTGCTGTGAAACTAAATCTAACAAATACCAGTCTTATGCTGCTAGATTTGCGGGTAAAGAAGCATTCATGAAAGCTTTTAAAACTGGCTGGGGTCAAGGTGTCTCATGGAATGAAATTGAGATTACATCACTTGAATCAGGACAACCAATTCTTAGACTTAGTGGTAATACTAAAGAGATTGTGACTTCTTATAAAATTACAAAATTCCACATAACACTTAGCCATCTAAAAGATATTGCTATGGCAACAGTTGTTCTGGAATGTGAATAAAGACTAAAATCAGTGAGAGAGTAACTTTAATAATACATAGAGGTAGTGCTATCTACTTGCTAAAAGGTTACTTAATTAATGTTATTTTACGTGTTTCTATTACTAGACCATGAACTAGTAATTTAGCTATATAGATAGCAGAAGCTTGATTTTGACATCTCCATGTTGTTATATTATTATCGACATTAATTGTTTTTATTTCTTGTCCTCTTAGATTGTAAATTTTAATTTGGGCATTCTTATCTAAGCCTTTTACTTGAAATGTTACTTCAGGATTGAAGGGATTAGGAAAAGCATTGAAGACAATATTAACAGTTTCAACATCCTCACTAGCTACATCTGTGTTAATTTCTGGGTCTTGTTCAACTAAATTATCAGAAGAGGTAAACATCCTAATTTTATCGAAATTATTGTAATATTCATTAGGGTCATGAGAGCCTATAAGGATATCAATATATCCATCATTGTTTATATCCCCACTAGCTATTTCCCAAGCAAAATAGTCATCAAAATGTTCATTGATGTCGATAGTCCCATTTATACCACCAAGGTATCCTTTATACCAGCCGTGAATATAATTTCTATGTAAAGCTATTACATCAGAGTAACCATCTTGATTTATATCAGCGTGAATAAAATCAAACAGAATATCATAATATTCAATATGCGAATATTGTTCAAAATCAATATTTATTCCTCCAAGCCATAATCTAAGCCCAGATGTACCTGTTGGATTTACTTCATACCCTGATAATAAAAAATCATCATATCCGTCTCCGTCAAAATCTCCACAAGAGTACAATAGAGCTCTACTAGCATGTATCCATGTATTAAAATTATAGCTAGGTTGAGTTGAAATTTGGTTAGCTCCATGGAATATTTCATGATGAAAAAGCCATCTTGTATAACCCTCTGAATCTATCATGCTATCTCTATTAGTAGTTGTAATTGCAAAATCATCATAGCCATCTCCGTTAATATCTCCAAGTCCAGTAATATCATTTGATTCACGGCTATATTCTCCACCTTCAAACTGAATAATGTTAAAATCTCCCCCCAGTAATATTTTGAAAGCGATTGGATTTACTTCACTGCCCCAACCAGTATAGAAGGACATATCATCTATTCCATCTCCATTGATATCACCCATACCTTTGAAAGAATTTATTAAGTTGTATTCTGTGTAAATATAATCTGGTTCAAAGTTCCACTCTTCATTACCATAGATGATGTTTATTTCGTAGCCCCAAACCCAGTTAACCAAATCTATCTCAAAATAACTAGTATATCCTAAATCATGTATACCATCTCCATTTACATCTCCTAGATCTTCAAAATCTATAAATCCGTTATAGGCATGACGCTCAAGGCTGTCAGGTAGTAATTGTTCATGGCTAAACTCTTGATAGTAGCTATAGCTATCAGATAAGCCTGATTCACTTCCTTCAAAACAAAACATAGAACCTCTTATGATAAGAGAATCATTGTCAATTACTTTATATCCTTCATCTCCAACAATTAAATCATCGTATCCATCACCGTTAAAGTCTAAGACAGTGAAATTACTACCAAAATCTGTGTTTGCATCTTCAGTTTGGTATTGCCAAACTTGTTCAAGTGTTTGGTCAGCTTGAATATAAAGATAAAGCTGAATTAAGACAATAAATAGTAGAATTCTTTTCATCTTGTTACCTCAATGTATAGTTTTTTTAAGTCATGGATTATCAGACAGTGATGTTTACAACTTCATTAAGTCCAATATAATACCTATCAAAAACAAATGTCAATAGAAAAGACAAAGAAAGTTAAAATTTCAAAGAAAATTATGAAAGTGTGTCTATTATATTAATAGAGGGCTAGATATTTACCAAGGAATTTGGTGTAATGTGGTATATATTTTAAAGAAAATCAGATATATGTTAATATTAAATTAGTTTCTTGTTAACTTACTTAATACATACAAATTAGATATAACTTGACTATATTATAAGTATTTTATTAGTGTCTAAAATGGTATTTTCTTTTTTAAAAATTGATAAAAAAAGTAAATGAGGTATAGATCGATGTTGAATATTGTATTATTCGGTATCCAGGGAAGCGGAAAAGGTACACAAGCTGGACTGCTCTCTAAAGCACTTAAATTGGAGCACATAAACTTGGGTGAACTCTTTAGGAAAGAGATTAAATCTAAGTCGGAGATTGGTCTGATTGCCAAGAGTTTCATTGATAAAGGAAACTTTGTTCCAGATGAACATGTATATCAGATGATTGACGGAGCAGTTCCAAAAGGTGCTAAAGGAATCATTTTTGATGGATTCCCTCGTAATAATGCTCAGGCTGATTATTTAGTTGAACACTATCATGTAGATTTTGTTGTTTATCTTGATTTAGCTGATAGGATTGCTAAAGAAAGATTAATGGCTAGAGCTGTGTGCAGAGAATGTCACACAGGCTATAATCTTCTTTCATCACCGCCACGCGTTGGGAACAAGTGTGATAAATGTGGTGGAATAGTCGGTCCAAGAAGTGACGATACTCCAGAAGCAATTGATAGAAGAATAGAAAAGTTTCATAACAAAACCAAAACTCTAATTGATTACTTTGAGGAAAAGGGTTTACTTCATAAAATTGATGCACAGAATCCTGTTGAAGAAGTTAATCAAAAAATCTTAGATATAATCAAGAGAAATGGAAAATAAATTTATTAGTAAATTAAGCAAAATTTTGAATAGTACCATCGATGTTTTAGCAATTATAAACTTCGTGGTACTATTCATCGTACCCTACTTTCTAGATTCTAGTTTAGGAAGGGAGATATTAGTTGTTTATTCAGCTTTTAATATTGGAATTTACTCATTAGCTTTTATTTTCAATAGAATTAGAGAAGGGATAAAGAAGCTAAGGATTCACCATTTATTCCCAGTTCTAGTAATAGGACTAGCCATCTATGCTCTGAGACTAAAACCTGAGTATTTCTTAATATATGTTGTGATTAAAGAAATAGTTATCTTTCTAAGAAGAATAATTCTATATGCCTTCGAAGGGAAACTATGGCATACGATTACTAATAATCCTGCTATTTCCTTGATGATGAGCTTCTTGTTGGTAATAATGATTGGGACATTCTTATTAATGTTACCATTTTCTACTACATCTAACAAGACAATGCCACTTGTTGACGCTTTCTTTACTTCAACCTCTGCTACCTGTGTGACAGGCTTGATAGTTGAAGATACTGGTTCTTATTTTACTACATTTGGACAAATAGTAATACTTATTCTAATCCAAATTGGTGGACTGGGTTTAATGACTATCTCTACTGCCTTTGCACTTTTATTTGGTCAAAAGCTTACAGTGAAGGTTGAAAGTGTGATGCAGAACGTTATGGGTGAGGTTAGCAAACTTAATCTATTTGCCTTATTGAGATACATTGTAGGGATTACCTTCTTCTTTGAATCAATAGGAGCAGCGATTCTTTACATGACTTTTAGGAATGAGTTTTCTTCTACTTTGAAAGCTGTATATTATTCTGTGTTTCACTCGGTTTCTGCTTTCTGTAATGCGGGATTTGCACTTTATCCAAAGAGCTTTGAAACATTTGTATCTAACTGGAATATCAATATTGTTATTTCAATGCTGATAATTCTAGGGGGTTTAGGTTTTGTTGTTTATATCGATCTTAGAAAGAGTATTTTCAAGAAAGGTGGATATAAAAAACTAAGTCTACATTCTAAGATAGTTCTAACTACTACGGGAGCTCTTATCTTGTTTGGATTAATAGGATTCTATATCTCAGAGTATAATAATACAATGCAGGATATGCCTTTCGGTAAAAGAATATTAGCTTCCTTCTTCCAGTCTGTTACTTGTAGAACAGCTGGCTTTAATACTATAGATCAAGGAGGGTTGTCATATAGTTCAATTCTACTGTCTTTGGTATTGATGTTTATTGGAGCTTCTCCGGGTTCTACTGGTGGTGGTATTAAAACTACTTCATTTGCTATAATGTTTTTAGCAATTGTATCAATTTTAACTGGAAAGAATAATGTTTCTGCTTATAAAAGAAAAATATCTATGCAATACATCAAAGAAGCTATAAGTCTGATTGGAATCTCATTAGCCTTCTTATTCTTATTGCTTACAGCTTTATTTATAGTTACTCCTGGAACTTTCCAAGAGATTACTTTCGAAGCTTTCTCAGCTTTTGGAACAGTAGGCTTATCAATGGGACTGACTTCTAGTTTGAACTTAGCAGGGAAAATAATTATAATTTTATTAATGTATTTAGGTCGTATAGGACCATTAACCATTCTCTATGCATTAGCTTCTAGAGTTAAGAAGAAGAGAATAGAATATTTAGAAGAGAAAATCTCAATAGGATAATATTATGGCAAGATTTGTAATTATAGGAATGGGTAAATTTGGAACTGCTGTTGCTACGACGCTTAACTCTCATGAAGCCGAAGTAATAGGTATAGATAAAGATGAATTAGTGCTTGATGAGGTTAAAGATAGAGTAACTTCAGCTCTCTGTTTTGATGCAACTGATGAAATAGCATTGAAACAGTCAGGTATTGATGATTCTAATGCTGTTATTGTGGCAATTGGTAACAATATTCAAGCAAATATAATGACTTGTGCATTACTAAAGAAGATTGGGGTTGGTAAAATATACGCTAAAGTAGAAGATGATTTACATCGTAGAATTCTTACTTCTTTAGGTATAGAAGAGATCTACTTCCCAGAAGAAATGGTAGGCCAATCATTAGCGAAACAGTTGATTATGGAAGAAATTAATCAGATTGTAGAGCTTTCAAAAGACCATTTACTTCTTGAACTAACAGCACCTCAACAGTTTGTAGGAAGAACACTTCAAGAGATGGATTTATATCAAAAATATGGACTAAATGTAGTTACTATAAAATCAAGAGTATTGAAGATTTCAGAATCAGGAGAGAAACTTATTCATGAAGATATTAATTCACTACCAGGTGCAAATGATGTCTTTAATGAAGGTGACAGAATTGTTTTATTAGGTTCAAAAGCAAATATTGATAATATGATTAACAAGTTCTCCAAAGGAAGTAAAAATGAATAAGAAGTCATTTTACAGGAATATTAACATAGCTTTAGGAACTATTCTTATTCTTCATGTAATTGAAACTATGGTAATGTATTGGTTGTTTTCAGAAAACAAGCCTCTTGAAGAGATTATTATTAACTCAAAGAATACCTTGCTCAGTTTCTTGATTGTTATTGTAGTTGTTTACATAGCAATAATTATATACCAAACTGTTAAACTTAATAAGAGTGTTAAAATATTCTCCCACATTTTCGAAGAGTATCGAGTAGGTAATTATTCTTACAATGTTTTGGAGCAAAAAGATAGACTTGAAAAAGAGTTTCATCCGTTGATTACTAAGCTGGATAAAGTCTTCTCTAATGTTCAGAAGTTTGATAAGCTAAAAGAAACAAAGATCTTTACTCATCATAGTAGAATCAAAGCAATTCTGAATTTAATCAATGAGGGTGGGATGATTATTGATAACTCTGGGGATATTATTTATATTAACGATATTATGAAGAGTAACTTCTCTTTTCTAGAAGAAGAAATTAATGTTCTAGAGAATGTATATGACAAGCATTTTGAAGAGAGTATGAAAAGATATATTAGAGACGTACTATCAGAGCAAATGCGTAAGGATTCATATAGATTCTTCTACAAAGATTCAGATGAAGAAATTACAATAAAGAGTCACATGTACAAAAACTCAAAGGGTGAGATTGGTGGTGCTGTTTTTGTAGTTTCTGGTCTTACAAACTTACCTAGCAAGAAAAAATCACTTATCAAGAAGATTTCTTAGGAGAAAACTTGCCTTATAAAGAAACAATTTTAACCTACAATGAAAGTAAAGAAGTGCGTATAGATAAATTCTTAGCTGATGCTAATATTGAAGGTATTTATTCACGCTCTCAGATTGAAAAATTAATAGCTAATGCAAAAGTTACTGTTAATGACAAGATTATTAAGAAAAACTATAAACTAGAATTAAACGATCGAGTGAGAATAGAAGTTGAAGAAGCACAATCTTCAGAGCTAGAAGCTGAGAATATACCATTGGACATTGTGTATGAAGATGACTACCTTGCTGTTATTAATAAGCCAGTAGGGCTAGTTGTTCATCCAGGGAATGGGAACCATAACGGTACATTAGCTAATGCTCTGGCATATCACTTCGGAGATAAATTGTCTTCTACTGGTGGAAGTCAAAGACCTGGAATTGTGCACCGTCTGGATAAAGGAACTTCTGGACTAATACTCATTGCTAAAGACAATGAAACTCACGCTAAACTCTCTGAAATGTTTAAGAATAGAGAGATTGATAAGATTTATCGAACTATAGCAGTTGGTAAGTTGAAGCAAGCTTCTGGAGTAATTGATACTCTCTACGCTAGAAGCAAGAAAAACCCTATCAAATACACAGTCGCTCAGGAAGGCAAGAGAGCTGTAACTCATTATGATACTCTTAAGGAATTTCACTACTTCTCCTATTTGGAAATCAAATTAGAGACCGGTAGAACTCATCAAATTAGGGTTCATCTTGCTCATTATAATTGCCCGGTTATGGGGGATAGACTTTATAGTTCACTTGATGAAGTTGCTAGTAGAATTCCATTTAATTATAAAAAGAAACTACGACACTTGTATGATAAAATATTATCTACACAAGCTTTACATGCTTATAAATTAGAATTTATTCATCCAATGACTAATAAGCCAGTTTCAGTTACTTCTGAAATGCCAATCTACTTTAAAGATACTCTTAACTGGCTAGAAAAGAACTTCTCAATGGATGAATAAGGAGGATAAAATGTCATTTGATTTCGCTAGAATCGATCATGCTATCGAGGATATAAAAAACGGAAAGATGATAATCGTTGTTGATGACGAGGATCGTGAAAATGAAGGTGATTTAATTTGCGCTGCTGAAAAAGTTACTCCTGAAATGATTAACTTTATGATTTCAGAAGCTAAAGGTCTTGTTTGTACTCCAATGACAGACAAGCGTCTTCGTCAATTAGATATACCTTTGATGACAGAAAATAACACTGAAAGACAAGGAACAAAATTCACTGTTTCTGTTGATGGAGCTCATAATACAACTACAGGTATATCTGCTCAAGATAGAGCAAACACAATTCTTAGCTTGTGTGATGAAAACTCTAAAGCTGATGATTTTGTTAGACCTGGACATATTTTCCCACTAAGAGCTGAACTTGGGGGAGTACTTCATAGAGCTGGACATACTGAAGCTGCTGTAGACTTAGCTAGAATGGCTGGCCTTAAACCAATGGGTGTTATCTGTGAAATTATTAATCCAGATGGAACCATGTCGAGACTCAAAGACTTGATTCCTTATGCTGAAAAACATGGACTAAAGATTATTACTATAGCTGACCTAATTCGTTATAGAAAGGCAAACGATGAATTAGTTGAGCTTATTTCTAAAGCCAAGCTTCCTACTCATTATGGGGAATGGGATATTTATATCTACCAAAGTAAGATTTCCGATGAGGAACATTTAGCCCTAGTAAAGGGAGATATTGGCGATGGCAAAGACCTTCTTGTAAGAGTTCATTCTGAATGTTTAACTGGGGATGCTCTTTTCTCTGCAAGATGTGACTGTGGTCAACAGCTAGAGTATGCTTATAAAACTATAGCTGAAGAAGGTAGAGGAGTCATTCTCTATATGAAACAGGAAGGACGTGGAATCGGTATTGCAAATAAGATTAAGGCTTATCATCTTCAAGATCATGGAAGAGATACTGTTGAAGCAAACATTGAACTAGGATTCCCTGATGATATGAGAGACTATGGTCTCGGAGCTCAAATGCTTGTTCATCTTGGTGTAAAAGAGATGAGGCTACTAACTAACAACCCAAAGAAGATGGTTGGACTTAGTGGTTATGGCTTAGAGATTAAAGAACGAGTTCCTATTGAAATTGAACCCCTTGAAGAAAACCATTTCTATCTGAAAACTAAGAAAGATAAAATGGAACATATTTTAGAGAAAGTTTAGATTAATTATTATAGTGCTAGTTCATGTTTTATGCGTGAACTAGCAAATTTTTATATATGGAGTAAAGAAATGAAGAAAGTTCTTTTGTTGTTGTCTTTTATTGCTTGTTGTATGACTGCTAACGCTATTGATTGGGGCTATTATGCTTCCCTCAGAATGAATAGTTTCTATTTAATCCAAGATGAAGATTTTATGACTAACCAAACCAGTGGATTTGATAATGATACCAGAGTCTCTTTTGATGGTGGGCTACAAGGAAATTCTAGAATTGGTTTAACAGTCAATGAGAAAGCTTATAGTGGTAAGTTCGAAGCAGGAATTTCAGACTATGGAGTAAGTCTTCGTCAATTATATGTTACTTATGTTAGAGATGAATATTCATTGTTAATTGGTAAAACATATACAGGCTTCTCTGAACTAACTAGTCAAGTTTATGGCTCAGATAACGGACTAATAGGTTCAGGTCTTTTCTATACTGGCAGAGTAGCTCAAGTTAAAGTTAGCAGAGAAGTTGACGGCTATAATGCTTATGCAGCTTTTCTTCAACCAAGACATGATGATGGCGATAGACACATCTTTATTCCACGTTTAAATGTAGGTATCAAATTCGATAGAGATAATATTAACTACCACTTTACTTCAGGTCTTTCTTATGAAAGCTTTGATAAGGATATTTCAGCAAATGAAGGTGATATTCTTAGTTATGTTTTATCAGCAACTGCTAAAACACAAGTTAATGATATAGGAGTTAAAGCTCAAGTTAACTTCGGACAAAATGTTAAAAACTACGGAATTAGCTGTTTTGGTGAAGAAATTTATCCTAAAACATCAAAAAATGATAATAGCTTTGAAGATGTTATGACTCTAGCTGGTTACCTAGAACTCTCTAAAAATAACTTCAATGTTGCTCTTGCTTATATGCAAAATGAGAGCGATGCCCTAAAAGATGCTGATGGAAAACTTACAATCTATGCTAACTTCAAGCATAATCTATGGGAAAACTTATTTATATCTCCTGAAGTTGGAATGATTGACCACATGGAAAATGGTAATGGCGTAAAAGAAGGTACTGAGATTTATTTTGGAGCAAAACTTCAAGCAGATATTTAATATATTATAATATATAAAGAATACCTTTATAAAAATGCAGTTTGCTAGTTATCTTAGCATGCTGCATTTTTTTTGTTTTTAAGAAATCATCCCCCTTGGAATTTAGCCCCCAAAGGGAAGATATAATGAATAATAACTGGGAACGCACAGCTGCTAGCTGGCCTTTCAAATAAAATAGAACACTGATAACGCAGATTAAACTGATATGATGTTTAGTTGTTTAGTTGTTTAGTTGTTGAGGAGTTTAGTTGTTGAGGTGTTTAATTGTTTAGATCTGAATTTGTGTAGCTAAGTTTTTTTTGTTGTGTCTTTGTGTTAAAAATGTAATTTGTATTCTTTATCACAATAGAAATTTTTCTGAAACTTACAGGTTGAATTTATTAATATAATCTCGATTTTACAGCAATTTTTATTAATAATCAAAATAATACATAAAAATATTAAAGACTTTAACTACCTATTTAACAAAAGTATGATAAAGAAGAATGTCTGTATTGATAAAACAAAAAGATAAAAAGATTAAAATAAGTATTGACAAGAAAGCAGCTTCTTATAGTTTAACACAACCGATGCACGGGAGCTAAGGAAACGAAGCGACAGAGCAGAGGTAATGATCTTTGAAAGTTAAATTAAAAGTTTTTATAGAGTGAGAGAATGAATGTGAACTTGCGAGAGACAGAGAAAAACGATTTTTATTAATAATGGAGAGTTTGATTCTGGCTCAGGACGAACGCTGGCGGCGTGGATTAGGCATGCAAGTCGAACGAGAAAGCTTTCTTCGGAGAGTGAGTACAGTGGCAAACGGGTGAGTAACGCGTAGATCATCTACCTTTAAGTTGGGGACAACCCAGGGAAACCTGGGCTAATACCGAATGTGATGGCAACATCAAAGGGGGCTTAGGCTCCCGCTTAGAGATGAGTCTGCGTCCAATTAGCTAGTTGGTGTGGTAATGGCATACCAAGGCGATGATTGGTAGGCGGCCTTAACGGGTGGTCGCCCACACTGGGATTGAGATACGGCCCAGACTCCTACGGGAGGCAGCAGTCGAGAATAGTCTACAATGGGGGAAACCCTGATAGTGCGACGCCGCGTGAACGATGAATCTTTTCGGAGTGTAAAGTTCTTTTCTGTATGAGCAATGCTCTGTTAGTTAATACCTAGCAGAGAGAGATATTAGTACAGGAATAAGCCACGGCTAACTCCGTGCCAGCAGCCGCGGTAACACGGGGGTGGCAAGCGTTGTCCGGAATTACTAGGCGTAAAGGGCAGGTAGGCGGATATTCAAGTCAGGCGTTAAAGGCATCAGCTTAACTGGTGTACGGCGTTTGAAACTGGATATCTAGAGTCAGGTAGAGGTAGATGGAATTCCTAGTGTAGCGGTGGAATGCGCAGAGATTAGGAAGAACACCAAAGGCGAAGGCAATCTACTGGGCCATGACTGACGCTAAACTGCGAAGGTGTGGGTATCAAACAGGATTAGATACCCTGGTAGTCCACACAGTAAACGATATACACTAGATGTCGGGGTTATAAAGCTTCGGTGTCGTAGTTAACGCGCTAAGTGTATCGCCTGGGGAGTACGATCGCAAGGTTGAAACTCAAAGAAATTGACGGGGGTCCGCACAAGCGGTGGAGCATGTGGTTTAATTCGATGCAACGCGAAGAACCTTACCTGGGCTTGACATACTAGGAATAAGCTAGAGATAGCTAAGTGCCCTTCGGGGAATCTAGATACAGGTGCTGCATGGCTGTCGTCAGCTCGTGCCGTGAGGTGTTGGGTTAAGTCCCGCAACGAGCGCAACCCTTATCTTTAGTTGCCATCATTAAGTTGGGCACTCTAGAGAGACTGCCATAGTAACAATATGGAGGAAGGTGGGGACGACGTCAAGTCATCATGGTCCTTATGTCCAGGGCTACACACGTGCTACAATGGTTGATACAATGTGTTGCGAGACTGCGAAGTTAAGCGAATCACAAAAAGTCAATCACAGTTCGGATTACAGTCTGCAACTCGACTGTATGAAGCTGGAATCGCTAGTAATCGCGTGTCAGCATAACGCGGTGAATACGTTCCCGGACCTTGTACACACCGCCCGTCAAGTCAGCCGAGTTGATTGCACCCGAAGGGGGTGAGCTAACCGCAAGGGAGCAGCTCACGAAGGTGTGGTTAGCGAGGAGGACTAAGTCGTAACAAGGTAGCCGTACCGGAAGGTGCGGCTGGATCACCTCCTTTTAAAGGAGAAATGTTTCTCGACGAGTTCACTTTCATTCTTTCATGAAATAAGATAGATTTTTAAAACAGTAAATAGAGTGTAATATAGAGTGTGTAAGATTTTTTTGTAAGAGCAAAAGAGCACATGGTGGATGCCTTGGCACCAAATGGCGATGAAGGACGTGGTTAACTGCGAAAATCTTCGGTGAGCTGTAAGCAAGCTTCGACCCGGAGGTATCCGAATGGGGCAACCCGGCACAAGTAATGTTGTGTCATCCGGTTTACCGGAGGCGAACGAGGGGAACTGAAACATCTAAGTACCCTCAGGAAGAGAAAGTAAAAACGATTTCCTAAGTAGCGGCGAGCGAACGGGGAAGAGCCTAAACCAGTTGAATAACTGGGGTTGTGGGACTACAATGTAGAGAAGTAATTGATAGACGAATTGATCTGGGAAGTTCAACCAGAGAAGGTGAAAGTCCTGTAGTTAAAATTGATTATCATCTTAGTAGCATCCCGAGTAGGTCGGAACACGAGAAATTCCGATTGAATCTGCGAGGACCATCTCGTAAGGCTAAATACGTTTGGTGACCGATAGTGAAACAGTACCGTGAGGGAAAGGTGAAAAGGACCCCAGAAGGGGAGTGAAATAGAACCTGAAACCGTGTGTTTACAAGCAGTCAGAGCTTAATAGCGATGGCGTGCCTTTTGCATAATGAGCCAACGAGTTAATCTATTCAGCGAGGTTAAGTACTAAAGGTATGTAGCCGAAGCGAAAGCGAGTGTTAATAGCGCGTTAAGTTGATTGGATTAGACCCGAAACCGGGTGATCTACCCATGACCAGGTTGAAGGCAAGGTAACACTTGCTGAAGGACCGCACCAACTAATGTTAAAAAATTAGTGGATGAGTTGTGGGTAGGGGTGAAAGGCCAAACAAACCCGGAGATAGCTGGTTCTCTTCGAAACATATTTAGGTATGGCCTCAGGCAAAAGTTTATAGGAGGTAGAGCACTGAATGGGCTAGGGGACTCACCAGTTTACTGAACCCAATCAAACTCCGAATGCCTATAAATGATACCTGGGAGACAGCCCGTGGGGGATAAGCTTCACGGACGAAAGGGAAAGAACCCAGACCACCGGCTAAGGTCCCCAATTTTATGCTAAGTGAGAAAGGATGTTTAATTGCATAGACAGCCAGGATGTTGGCTTAGAAGCAGCCACCATTTAAAGAGTGCGTAATAGCTCACTGGTCGAGTGGTAATGCACCGAAGATGATCGGGACTAAAGCATAGAACCGAAGCCGTGGCCCAGCACTTATTTTTAGATTTAGTTTGTTAAGATATGAAGCAATTGTCAATTAGAGATAGTAAGCAAAGATAATAATTTAATAGAATGAGTTTAAAAATAAGTGCTGGGGGTAGAAGAGCATTCTGAACAGCGACGAAGATTAACTGTGAGGTTAGTTGGAGCGTTCGGAAGAGACGATGTTGGCATGAGTAACGATAATGTGAGTGAGAAACTCACACACCGCAAGTCCAAGGTTTCCTCAGTAAAGATAATCTTCTGAGGGTAAGCCGGCCCCTAAGGCGATGCCGAACGGCGCAGCTGATGGGAACCAGGTTAATATTCCTGGGCCTGTTATAATGAGTGATGGAGTGACGCAGTAATGCTGCACAGACTACTGTTGGATTAGTAGTTGAATGTATGTAGGAGACTTTATAGGCAAATCCGTAGAGTCAATCCGAGGTACAGGACGATAGCATAGCTAATAAAGTGTGTTTATAGGACTGCCGAGAAATAGCTTCTAAACGTTGATTTATAACAGACCGTACCCTAAACCGACACAGGTGGACGAGGAGAGTATCCTCAGGTGTTCGAGAGAATTCTGGTTAAGGAACTAGGCAAAATGACCCCGTAACTTCGGGAGAAGGGGTGCCACGTTAGTGTTAGTATGTACAATACAAAGCATGAAGTGGCCGCAGTGAAGAGGCCCAAGCGACTGTTTATCAAAAACACAGGTCTGTGCGAAGAAGTAATTCGAAGTATACAGACTGACACCTGCCCGGTGCTGGAAGGTTAAATGGAGAGGTTAGCTGCAAAGCGAAGCTTTGAAATGAAGCCCCAGTAAACGGCGGCCGTAACTATAACGGTCCTAAGGTAGCGAAATTCCTTGTCGGGTAAGTTCCGACCTGCACGAATGGTGTAACGACTTGGGCACTGTCTCAACCAGGAACTCGGTGAAATTGTAATAGCGGTGAAGATACCGCTTACCCGCGAACGGACGGAAAGACCCCGTGAACCTTTACTGCATCTTGGCATTGTACATTGGTTTAGTATGTGTAGGATAGGTGGGAGGCTATGACTCATGGTCGCTAGATTGTGATGAGCCGTTGTTGAAATACCACCCTTATTAAATTGATTTACTAACGATATGAAAACATATCGGACATTGCCAGGTGGGCGGTTTGACTGGGGCGGTCGCCTCCTAAAAAGTAACGGAGGCTTACCAAGGTTCCCTCAAGATGGTTGGTAATCATCTGCAGAGCATAAAGGTATAAGGGAGCTTGACTGCGAGACTGACGGGTCGAGCAGGTAGGAAACTAGGTCTTAGTGATCCGGCGGTTCTGAATGGAAGGGCCGTTGCTCAAAGGATAAAAGGTACTCCGGGGATAACAGGCTGATACCGCCCAAGAGTTCATATCGACGGCGGTGTTTGGCACCTCGATGTCGGCTCAACTCATCCTGGGGCTGAAGAAGGTCCCAAGGGTTCGGCTGTTCGCCGATTAAAGAGTTACGCGAGCTGGGTTCAGAACGTCGTGAGACAGTTCGGTCCCTATCCTTCGTGGGCGTAGGAGATTTGAGAGGATCTTCATTTAGTACGAGAGGACCGGTGTGGACGAACCTCTGGTGTATCGGTTGTGGCGCCAGCTGCATTGCCGAGTAGCTAAGTTCGGAACGGATAACCGCTGAAAGCATCTAAGCGGGAAGCCAACCTCAAGATTAGATCTCCCCTTAGAGTCATTGGAGACTACAATGTATATAGGTCACAGGTGTACGCATAGCAATATGTTCAGCCGAGTGATACTAATAACTCGATCGTCTTACTTATTAAATTTTATACACTCTATAGCTTTATTTTATTATGAATAAGGAGTGTAAGCATCTTGCTTACGCACATATTAATAATAGATAGAGTAAAAAACACTAATATAAATCATTTTTGGCAAGGGTCAAAGATGGTGGTAATAGCAGTGAGGCAACACCTGTTCCCATTCCGAACACAGAAGTTAAGCTCACTCACGTCGATGATACTGCACTGGGAACGGTGTGGGAAAGTAGATAGCCGCCATCTTTGACCCTTGTCTTTTTTTACGTTAGTAAATACAAGGGTAAAGAGCAATATAAAATTTATTACAATTAGGAAATCAAAAATTACGGATGATATCTTGCAAGTTATGATTGGAAATATCAAAATTCTATTGACAATTAATTAATATCTGCTAAAATTCACAAAATCATAGTTGTACAAAGGAGTAAACATGAATTTTATAAGATACAAGGCATTGATTATTGTTTGTCTATTTTTTTATTATCAGTCTTTATGTTGTGAAATTAGAAAAAGTTATGAAGATATTAAGTATGAAGCGTTTGGTTTTTTAAAAGGACAAGAACTTACTCTAGAAAAGATACTGGATAGTAATCCTGATCTAAAAGAGGAAGTTTTTATTGCACAAACTAAATTTGCAGCTGCTTTTGGAAAATCTGAAAAAAAACTCAAAATAGATTTGAGAGAGAACATGCAGGCTAATTTTAAAACTTATGAAAATGAATTAGATAACAAAATAAATAAACTTTTAAAGACAATAACATTTGATAGAAAATACTCTCTTGAATATATCAATGAAGTTGAGAAAAGAGCTGAAGGGGAAATACCTGATCAGATACTTGGAGTATTACTTACATTTCAATATTTAGATGCACCTAGACAAGAAATGTCAGCTGGTTACACTAAATCATACTCAACAAAAGGTCATCCTAAATCACGTGGTGTTACTATTAATTTGAAAGTACCTTTAAGTTGGAAAGGCGAGGAAGCTGAAAGACCAAATATAACTAGGAAATTTACAAGTCAATATGGTAAAGGATTTGAATCTTTTGGTATAATGGTCAAAGATATAGGGTTAGATGATGATTATAGAATAACTGAAGAAGAATTAAATGACTATTTTCAAGAGGAAGAGTTTCGAAAATTGATACCCGATAACAGCGAGTATGTTTCTGGTAAAAAAATATATCTCGATGGACTTATAGCAGGTAAAATCGTATACATAACTAATGCAAAAAGATTAGATTATTCGTTTTCTGTAAAAAGTGTTATTTATACAACTTTTGTTGAAAACAAATGTGTAACATTGAATTGTGCTGTGGCAGTTGTTGATGAGGAAGAGTTGGATGCAAGGTTCGAACTTTTTGCAGACCTTTTTAATGAAGTTGCAAACTCTTTAGTGTTTCCTGACCAATATACGATAAATAGCACTATAGATAATAATGGTATGGCGGAAAAACATGTTGGACAAAGTTTAACTCGTAAAGATTACTTAGTACAAAATGAACTTGTACAGAAAAGAATTAATGAAGGTGTAAGTAGAATCGTTAGTTTCATTATTATTATAATTATTTATACTATTTACAAAACTATTCAGTCAATGTTTATAAAAAGGAAAAAATTATCAGGGAAATATATCCAACGTGCTGTAATTAATATTGTTAGGTTAGGACGATACTCAAGAGTCTGGGCGATTATTCAATTTGTTTCAGCTATAGTTTTTATATATGATGGTTACTATATAAATTTCTTATTTATGACTCTTTTCAGTGGGGTCGTTTTTTTGGCAGGCAAAAAAATTAAAGTTATCGGTGCTAACTCGATAAATTACATTTTAATTGTTCTGTCTGTATCGGCTATTTTTGCATACTTAATTCCTATTTTTTCCCTGATTTACTTAAAACTTAACGGAACTGTACTAAACGACATTGGGTTCCTGTGGGTGAGCTTGTTTAGTGAGAATAGATTAATTAGGTTTGGCCCTGCTGTTTTAACACTCTTATTGTCTTTCTCATCTATATCTAGTATATTCTCTTTTTATATTTTAAAAAGAGTAAATTGGCAGGACATTATGGAAAAAGAACATTATATATGTAAATGAGGAGGCACAGCATGTGTTTAAAGAGAATGTATTTTATATTGGTTAGTGTTCTATTTACTTTGGCATTATATTCACAGGGGCAATTTCCAAGCATTGAAGGTGGAAATCTAACTTTTAGAAGTGAAGATGGGCATATACTTCTTAGGTCACCAATATCTGCTAATAATAGAGAGACAGTTAGTCTTCTTTCAAGAATTAACTATGGTTCTGAACCTGATCCTTTAAATTATGTAACTTATGATTACGATGATTGGGGAAATGTTGCATACATCAGAAGTTATAATTTTCAAGGGGAAGATTATGGAACAATACTTAGCTATTGGATGAATGATGAATATGATATGTTAGGAAGGGTGATAACACATGAAACAAATAGTCTTGTAGATTTAGATGGAAATGATGAAACAAATTTCACAACTTATTATTATCATGCTGATACGACCAATATTGACTCTACAACGACATATATGCAGGTAAGTTCTCCTGGTATGAATATAATGAAAAAGGTAGATTATAACTACAATGAAGATTCCTTAGTTTCTGCCAAGTTAGAATATTGGGATCAGGAATGGTATTACGAGGAAGCTCCAATTTATGAATTGCAGTATAAGGATGAATTTACATATGCAGAAAACTATTTATGTCAAGAGCATTTTAGTTATGAACAGACTACTGAAGAGTTTAATCCTGAAAGCAAAAATGAAACATTTACTGAAGGAAGCAATATAACGCAAATATATTCACGAACTGACTTCTCCTCTGATACTTATCAACCTTATCTTAAAAATGAATCTTTATATAATGATGGTGGCCAACTTACCGAATACAGGAGCTTCTTCTTTAATAATAGTCAAGATTGGGTTCTTAACACTTATATTACTTACGATTATTCCGAAGATGGATTATTGGAAACAAGTACTAGCCATAAACTAGATACATTCAGTCTTGAAAGCGAATTTTATATCACTATGATTCAAAACTACTACTACAATAATCTTTCACAAATCGACTATATAAATCTTAGATATTTTAATCAAGATGATCAAGAAAATCCATATTCCGAGACTCAATATGATTACATTTATTCTGAATTTACTGAAAATAGTTCGGAATCAATTGATAGTCCTAACTTCAATCTAGCTAATTATCCTAATCCATTTAATCCAGAAACTACAATTTCTTTTAATATAATTGAAGATAGTGATGTAAAACTGGAAGTCTTTAATGTTAAAGGGCAACATGTTAAAACACTAATAAATGATAGATTGTTGTCTGGTAATCATCAAGTTGTATGGAAGGGTAGGGATGAAAACAATAGCAATGTCGCTTCAGGGATTTATTTTTATAGGATCAAGAATGGGCTAAATTCTACAACAAAGAAGTGTATCTTGATGAAATAACAGAAAGATTTATAGTATAAATTAAAAAGTTTTAATGAAATATACCTTGTCCCTTACTTGCCACCTTGAAAAAAGTCCAATTTTTCAAGGAGGCAAGTAAGTTAGGAGTTAGAAGTGAGGACATACTGGGAACGCACAGCTGCTAGCTGGCAAAAAGAAGTTAGTACATACTGGGATCGCTAGCCTCTGTGCTGGCTTCACTTAGAACACAGTGATAAGTGAATTTGTAGAGACGTTTGGGAAAACGTCTCAATCGCAAGCTGGAAGCTTGCAACCCGATAATATTTCGAAAGCAAGATGCTTGGCAGCAGAAGATGATGGAGAGTAAGCAAGCACCGATAGGTGAAGAATTTCAGTCTAATGGCTAGAACATAAGCCCAAAAAAGTTCTAAAAAATAAAAAAACAAGCATTATTTACTATTATACCATATCAAATTCCCTGATAAATTTAAATTTTCAGGGAGAAAATAATTCTAATAAAAAAGCATGGAAAAGAAGAGATTAATTACTGAAAAACAGTAAGTTAAAAAAAGATAAAAAAGTATTGACAGTTTTGTAAGTGCATAGAAATTGGTTAGAAATGGCACACTCACGTATTAGTGAGGTAGAGCAAAAGCTTGCTAGGAAAGCTTGTAGATCTTTGCGATAAGCGTCACGAGGTACGCTTTGCAACACATATAGTTGGAGACTATACAACGTGTAAAGTATAGTCGGTGGATAATTACATATAAAAAATGATGTAAGAGCCTCGTCGCGCGTAAATGAATATAAATAACGAATTTAACAATTAAATCAAATACAATAATAAATAAAAAATAAGCAAACAGATAATATTTATAGCAACGCTATAAATGGAGGAATCCGTGAGTAAAGATAATAAAATCAGAATTAAACTCAAAGCTTATGACCATCGTCTGTTGGACCAATCAGTGCAAGAAATTGTAAATAGCACAAGAAACACAGGTGCAAAAATAGTAGGTCCTATTCCATTACCAACAGACAGATCTTTATATACAATATTAAGATCTCCACACGTTAATAAAAAAGCTAGAGACCAATATCAAATGTTGGTACATAAGAGATTAGTGGATATAGTAAATCCAACTCCTCAAACAACTGCTGCATTAAAGAAGATGAGCTTACCTGCTGGTGTTCATGTGGAAATTAAGGCAACTGAAAGGAGCTAAGGATGATTGGATTAATAGGAAAAAAGATTGGTATGACTCAAGTTTTTGACCAAGATGGTAGAGTAACACCTGTTACAATGTTACAGGTTGGACCATGTAAGGTTTTAGAACTTAAGAATGAAGATAAAGATGGTTACACTGCAATCAAACTTGGTTATGAAAAATTAGCTGAGAAGAAAGTTAACAAGCCAATGGCTGGTTACTTCAAATCAGTTGGTGTAGAGCCATGTAGATATATCAAAGAATTCAGAGTTAGAAATATACAAGATACACAGTTAAAAGATGAATTCACTGTTGAGCTATTCCAAGAAAATGAACTTGTTACAATTACTGGTACTTCTAAAGGTAGAGGTTTCGCAGGTGTAATGAAAAGGTGGAACTTCCAAGGTTTCATGTCTTCACATGGTGTGCATGAATCATTTAGAGGACCAGGTTCAATCGGTCAATGTGCTACTCCAGCTCGTGTTTTGAAAGGTAAAAAGATGGCTGGACATTATGGTGTTGATCAAGTTACAGTTAAGAACTTAAAAGTGATTAAGATCGATGTTGAAAAGAATTTAATCATGGTTAAGGGTGCTGTACCTGGACATCGTAATAGCTTAGTTCTTCTTAAGAAGAGTATGTAACGGAGGAATTAGATGGCTAATGCAATAAAATATAATATAAATGGTGAAAAAGTTGGGGAAATAGCACTTCCTGCTTCAGTGTTTGAAGCTGATTGCAAAAATCCTAAAGCTTTATTATATGAAGTTGTTAATATGTATCTTGCAAATCAAAGACAAGGCACTAAGGCAACAAAATCAAGAGGATTAGTTAGTGGTAGTACTAAGAAGCTTGGAAAGCAAAAAGGTTCTGGTAATGCACGTATGGGTTCAAGAAGATCACCAGTAAGAGTTGGTGGTGGACATGCATTCAGAATTGATCCAAAATGTTGGTACAAACACATTCCTGCTAAGAAGAAAAGATTAGCTTTAAAATTAGCTTTAACAGATAGAGCAGCTAATGGAAACATCTTTGTAGTAGAAAACTTAAATTATGACAAGCCAAGTACAAAAACAGCTCGTAACCTAATCGATAGTATCATTACTGAAAAGGGCAAAGTACTTGTAGTTACAAAAGGTAACAACGTTCCTGTTGTTAAATCTTTTACTAACTTAGAGCATGTAATGACAGATAGAGCAGATGGTCTTAACGCATACGGTATATTGAAAAGTACTTATGTTGTGATGACTGAAGAAGCTTTACAGCAAGTTGAGGAGGTATTTGGTAAATGATACATCCAAGAGAAATTATAATAGCTCCTATGCTTACAGAAAAATCAATGACAGAGAAAGAGCTTCATAACAGATACACATTTAAAGTTAGTATTAATGCTAACAAGATTGAAATCAAAAAAGCTATTGAAAAAGTTTTTTCTGTGAAAGTTGTTAAAATAAATACTATTCGCATGAAAGGTAAACCAAAAAGAATGGGAAGATATGAAGGAAGACGTCCAAACTGGAAAAAAGCTATAGTGACTCTTCAAGCAGATCATAAGATCCCTGATTTTGAAGTTTAATAGGAGTGAAGAATGGGAATTAAAAAATATAAACCGATTACACCTACCCAACGTTTCAAGACAGGATATACATTTGAAGAAATCACAAAAACTACTCCTGAGAAATCACTTTTAGCTAAATTATCTAAAACTGGTGGTAGAAACAATAAAGGTCGTATCACTTGTCGTCACAAAGGTGGCGGTCACAGAAGACATTATAGAATCATAGATTTTAAGAGAAATAAAATAAATATTCCAGCAAAAGTAGCATCAATTGAATATGATCCAAACCGTTCAGCTAGAATCGCTCTTCTTTACTATGCAGATGGTGAAAAAAGATATATTGTAGCTCAAGATGGGTTAAAAGTTGGAATGGAAGTCATCTCAGGTGCAAAAGCTCCTATTAAAGTTGGTAATGCATTACCATTAGAGAATATTCCATTAGGTACAACAATTTCTTGTGTTGAATTGAAGAAAGGTAAAGGTGCTCAAATTGCACGTTCAGCTGGTTCAATGGCTCAATTAGTGGCTAAAGAAGGAGATTACGTTCATGTAAAAATGCCTTCTAACGATGTACATTTAATTAGAAAAGAATGTATGGCTGTTATTGGTCAAGTTGGTAACATTGAACACAACTTAATAATTATTGGTAAAGCTGGTAGAAGCAGATGGTTAGGTATCAGACCTACAGTCCGTGGTGTTGTTATGAACCCAGTAGATCACCCACACGGTGGTGGTGAAGGTAAAACTTCAGGTGGACGTCATCCAGTTTCTCCATGGGGTAAATTAGCTAAGGGTGGAAAAACTCGTAAGACTAAGAAATACTCTAACAAGTATATCATTAAATCTAAAAAGAAGTAAGCTGACGTAGGAGAAAAAAATGCCTAGATCAATAAAAAAAGGACCTTTCGTCGATGATCATTTGATGAAAAAGGTTGAAGCACAATTAGAAAGTAAAGATAGATCAGTGATTAAGACTTGGTCAAGAAGATCAACAATCTTACCTGAATTTATCGGACTTACATTTGCTGTACATAACGGACACAAATTTGTACCAGTGTATATTTCTGAGAACGTAGTTGGCCATAAGCTTGGCGAATTCGCTCCTACTAGAACATACCGTGGTCACAAAGAAAAGAAAAGTAGATAATAGGAGTTAAGAATGGATGCTAAAGCTAAATTAAGATTCCATCGTGGATCAGCACGAAAAGCTCGTTTGGTCCTAGATTTAATCAGAGGTAAATCAGTATCAGAAGCACGTAACATTCTTATGTTCTCAGAAAAGCGCGCATCAGAAGCAATTTTAAAATTATTAAATTCTGCTGCTGCGAATGCTACAAACTTAGAGCCTAGAATAGATGCTGAAGGAATGAAAATTACCTACGCAACAGCTGATGATGGCCCAATTATGAAAAGAATGAGACCTAGAGCTCAAGGTAGAGCTTTCATAATTAGAAAGAGAACATGTCATATCACCCTTGAAATTTCAGATTTAGCTGATTCAAGCACTGAACAGGAATAGGAGGAAAATTTGGGACAAAAGATTAATCCGATTATATATCGTATAGGTGTTAATAAAGAATCAGACTCAAAGTGGTTTGCAACAGGTCAACAATATATCAAAAATTTCCATGAAGATTTAAAAATCAGAAATTATATTGAAAAGAGACTTAGCCACAAGATGATTTCAAGAGTTGATATTGCAAGAAAGACAAGTTCAATATATATAGATATTCATACTGCAAGACCTGGCCAAGTAATTGGACAAAAGGGTAAAGAAATTGAAATTCTTAGAAACGAAATCAATCGTTTAGTTAACAAGCACAAAAACAGAAACATCAATGTTTTCATTAATATTAAAGAAATCAACAAGATGTGGTTAGATGCTAAGTTAGTTGGAAATGAAATTGCTAAGCAGTTAGAACAAAGGGTATCTTTCAGAAGAGCTATGAAAATGGCTATGAGAAACACATTAAGAGACGGAGCATTAGGAATCAAGGTTCAATGTGCTGGTCGTTTAGGTGGAGCAGAAATTGCTAGAACTGAGAGATATAAGAAAGGTAGAACACCTCTTCACACACTTAGAGCAGACATTGATTATGCATTAATAGAAGCTCATACAACATACGGTGTTATTGGTATTAAAGTGTGGATTTATAAGGGTGATATTCTTAATAATAGTGTTGCTGAAGGGTAACATTAAGAAGAGGAGAAGATAATGTTAGCACCAAAGAAAGTAAAATATAGAAAAAAGATGCGTGGCAGGAGAACAGGTTTAGCCTATCGTGGTTCAACTGTTTCTTTTGGTGATTACGCATTAATGGCTGTGCAAGACGGATGGATAACAAGCCGTCAAATCGAGGCTACTCGTGTGGCTATAACTCGTACAATGAAACGTCAAGGTAAAGTTTGGATTAGAATTTTCCCTGACAAACCAATTACAAATAAACCTGCTGAAACTCGTATGGGTAAAGGTAAAGGTGCTCCAGAGTACTGGGTAGCAGTTGTAAAACCTGGAAGAATAATGTTTGAAATTGATGGCGTAGACTTACCGATTGCTAAAGAAGCATTCAGATTAGCAGGCCACAAGCTTCCAATCAAGACAAAAATGATTGCACGTGAAGGAGTGGAACTATGATAGCAAAAGAATTAAGAGAGTTATCAGTAGAAGAGTTAAATCAAAAGCTTCAAGAAAACAAAGAAGAGTTGTTTAATCTTCGTTTCCAACAAGTAAGAAATATGCTTGAAAATCCAGGAAGATTCAAACAGTTAAAAAGAGAAAATGCCCGAATCCATACTATCTTAACAGAAATGGCAAAAGGTAATTAAGAGGTCAAAATGCAGGAAAATAGAAAACTAACCAAAACTGGTGTGGTTGTAAGTGATAAGATGGACAAAACAATCGTCGTTCGTGTAGAAAGACAGTTTACCCATCCTCTATACAAAAAGACTGTAAGAGTTCATAAGAAATTTATGGCTCATGACGAAAAAAATGATGCTAAAATCGGTGATAAAGTTGTTATTGAAGAATTCAGACCTTTGAGTAGAAAGAAGAGATGGAATCTTAAGCTTATTACCGAGAGAGCTAAATAAGGAGTAGGAACAGATGATTCAAGCACAAACAATATTAAACGTTGCTGACAACTCTGGTGCAAAGAAAGCTATGTGTATCAAGGTTCTTGGCGGTAGTAAAAGAAAATATGCTACAGTTGGTGATATTATTGTGGTAGCAATTAAATCAGCTACTCCTAATGGTAAAGTTAAGAAGGGAACAGTTGAAAAAGCAGTTATCGTTAGAACTGCTAAAGAGATCCGTCGTAAAGATGGTTCTTATATTCGTTTCCAAGATAATGCAGCTGTTATTCTTGACGCTAAAATGGAACCTAAAGGAACTCGTATTTTTGGACCAGTGGCACGTGAATTACGTGAACATGAATTCATGAAGATTGTTTCTTTAGCACCTGAAGTGTTATAGGAGATTGAAATGCAAAATAAAATGAGAATTAAAAAAGGCGATACAGTTATCGTTGTTAGTGGAGCGGATAAAGGAACTAAAGGAAGAGTTTTAGTTGCTTTCCCAAAAAAACAAAGAGTAATTATTGAAAAAGTAAATATGATTAAAAAGCATGTTAAACCAAATCAATCAAATCCACAAGGTGGAATTATTGAGATGGAAGCTCCAATACACGTTTCAAATGTAATGCTTTATAATGAAAAAATAAAAGATGTAACTAGAGCTGTTTATAAGACTACTGCTGATGGTAAAAGAATCAGAGTATGTAAAAAAACAGGTGATGAGATCTAAAGGAGAAGGGATGAACAGAAAGCAAGAATTATATATTAACGAAGTGATTCCCGCACTGAAGAATAAATTCGAATATAAGAATATTCATCAGGTACCTAAATTAGATAAAATAGTTGTTAGTATGGGTGTTGGACAAGCAACTCAAAACAAAGCTATTTTAGATAATGCTATAAAAGATATGGAGCTTATTACTGGTCGTAAACCATTAGTAACTAAAGCTTCAAAATCAATCTCTAACTTCAAACTTCGTGCAGGAATGCCTATCGGATGTAAAGTTACATTACGTGGCGAAATCATGTATGAATTTTTAGATAGATTAGTATCAATCGTTATTCCTAGAATCAGAGACTTTAAAGGTGTTCCTACTAAGAATTTCGATGGTAGAGGTAACTACTCATTAGGTTTAACCGAACAAACAGTTTTCCCTGAAATTGAGTTCGATAAAATCGATATGATTAGAGGTCTAAATATTGCTATGGTAACAACAGCTAACACTGATGAGGAAGCTAGAGAGTTACTTAGATTAATTGGCGTACCTTTTAAGAAAACTGCGACAAAGGAGTAAGTTTTGGCAAAGAAAGCGTTAGTTGTAAAACAACAAAAGAAAGCTAGGTTCTCTGTTCGTGAATATAATCGTTGTATGATTTGTGGCAGACCTAGAGCTTATATGAGAGATTTCGGCATATGCCGTCTCTGTTTCAGAAAATTAGCTGACCATGGTAAAATCCCTGGAATCACAAGAGCTAGTTGGTAAATTACCGGAGGAAAAATGATTACAGATCCGATAGCTGATGCAATAACAAAAGTAAGAAATGCATATCGTGCCGGACACACAAGAGTTGTGTTGAACCACAATAAAATTATTGAAGCGATTGTTACTCTTTTAGCTAAAGAGAACTTCATCAATAGTTTTCATGTATTAGAAAAAGATCCTGAAAGAGGTTTAAACTTCAAACAAATTAGTTTAAATCTTAGATATACAAATAACGGAAAACCTGTTTTAACAGGAATCCAAAGAGTTTCAAGACCAGGTAGAAGAGTTTATGTAAAAGCTTCTGCAGTACCTAGAGTATTCAACAACACAGGTTGTGCAATCATTTCTACAAGCCATGGCGTAATGGTAGATAGAGATGCTCGTAACACTAATGTTGGTGGCGAATACGTATGCAAAGTGTGGTAGGAGGAAAGAATGTCTAGAATAGGTAAAAAACCAATTGTTCTTCCTGAAGGTGTAAAAGTTACTATTAACGGAAGCCACATTGAAGTAGAAGGTAAACTTGGAAAGCTCAGTCATGATTTAGTTGGTGGAATCACTATTTCTGAAGAAGAAGGTAAACTTGTTTTATTAAGACAAGATGATACTAGAGATCAGAAAGCATTTCACGGACTTGGTAGAGCCTTAGTTAACAACTTAGTAGAAGGTGTATCTGAAGGTTATCAAAAACAATTACATGTAATTGGTACTGGTTATTCAGCTGAAGTAGTTGGCCCATGGTTAAAACTTAGTGTTGGATACTCACACGATATTCTTTTAGAAATCCCAGAAGGACTTGAAGTAAAAGCTGAATCTATCCCACGTGGTAAAGGTATGCATGCAGAGCACCAAGCAAATGTATTCGTATCTGGTATCCATAAAGAAGATGTTGGCAAATTTGCTGCAGAAGTTAGAGCTTGCCGTAAACCTGAAAACTATAAAGGTAAAGGTATACGCTACAGCACAGAACATGTTACTATCAAAGCTGGTAAAGCTGGAGCTTAAGCGAGGTAAATTATGGTTAAACCAAGTAATATAATTAGAAATCAAAAAAGAGCTAGACGTAGAAAAGCAATACGTAAGAACTTACATGGAACAGCTGCTAGACCTAGATTAGTTGTTTTCAGAAGTTTAAAGAATATATATGGTCAGATTATTGATGATAATGCTGGTAAAACATTAGTTTCATTATCAACAAAATCTAAAGATGCTCAAATAGAAGATGGAACAAAGAAAGTTGATGCTAGCTTCAAGATTGGACAACAATTGGCAGAGAGAGCTTTAAAAGCTGGTATTAAAAAAGTTTGCTTCGACAGAGCCGGTTACAAATATCATGGCAGAGTAAAAGCACTAGCTGATGGTGCTAGAAAAGCTGGATTGGAACTATAACGGGAGGATATGTTGAAACAGATTAATAATCAAGAAAACGAAAGCCAATTAGTTGAAAAAATCGTTGCAACAAATCGTGTAGCAAAAGTTACTAAGGGTGGTAAAAACTTTAGTTTCAGTGCTATTGTAGTTGTTGGTGACAAGCAAGGTAACGTTGGTGTTGGCAAAGGTAAAGCTATCGAGATTGTTGATGCAATCAGAAAAGCTAAAGAAAGAGCTAATAAATCAATGTTTAAAGTGCCAATTATCAACGGTACAATTCCTCATGAAATGTTAGGAAGATACGGAGCTAGTAAAGTTCTTATGCGTCCTGCATCTCCTGGTACTGGTGTTATCGCTGGTGGTACTACACGTGCTATTTTTGAAGCAGCTGGAATAGAAAACATTTTGTGTAAATCATTAGGTTCTAACACACCTACTAACGTTGTGAAAGCAACTGTTACTGGTCTTAAACAACTTAGAACAATCAATGACATTGCAAGACTTAGAAATAAGACTTTTGCTGAATTGACTGGTCAGGAGGTTAAAGATGAAAATTAAGGTTAGTCAAGTTAGATCTGCTAATGGTAGAAAAGAACATCACAAGAGAATCTTAGCTTCACTTGGATTAGGTAGAATCGGCAAATCAAGAATTCATGATGACAATCCTGTTATCAGAGGAATGATTAAAAAAGTTGACTACTTATTAAAAGTTGAATCTGTTGAAGAGAACTAAGGAGTAAGAGATGTTAACTTTACATAATCTTAGCAAACCAAGCATTAAGAAAAACAAGAAAAGACTTGGTAAAGGTCAGGCTACTGGTACTGGTCAAACTGCTGGTAAAGGTCACAAAGGTCAAAAAGCAAGATCTGGTGGAAAAGTGCCAATCTGGTTTGAAGGTGGTCAAATGCCTATTCAAAGAAGACTTCCAAAAAGAGGCTTCAAGAATATCTTTAGAATACCTTTCAGAGTTGTTAATTTAAGAGATTTAGCAAAATTAGATGTAACTGATTTTGATATTAAAAATATGGAAGAATTAGGTTTATTACCGACTCGTGGTGCAAAATCTAAATATCCAGTTAAAGTTCTAGCAGAACTTGGTGATGTTGAATTTTCAAAAGCAATTAATATAAAAGCCAACGCTTTTTCCAAAAAAGCAATCGAACTGATTGAAAATAACGGTGGTAAAGCGGAGGTAATGAAAGTTGTTCGATAAAATAGCAAATATATTTAGAGTTCCTGATTTAAAGAAGAAAGTATTATTTACTGCCTTTATTCTTGTTTTATACAGATTAGGTAGTTTTATCCCAGTTCCTGGTGTTAATACTTCTGCTTTAGCTGACATGTTCAGTAGAAATTCTGATGGACTCTTAGGTTTGGTTGATTTGTTCGCTGGTGGTAATATGTCAAAGGCATCAGTATTTGCTTTAGGTATAATGCCGTATATTACAGCTTCAATTGTGGTCCAACTTCTTGGTAGTGTAGTTCCTTATTTCGAAAAATTAAGAAAAGAAGGTGCTGACGGCCAGAAGAAGATTACTCAAATCACCAGATATGGTACAGTCTTAGTTGCTGCCGTGAATTCAATAGGTATTTGTGCTATGCTTGTAGCACAAAATAATATAGTAACAATTAACCATTCATTCTTCTTTGTTTCTACAATTATTACTTTAATTACAGGTGTTATGATCATCATGTGGTTAGGTGAACAGATTACAGAGAGAGGAATTGGTAACGGAATTTCATTAATCATCTTCGCAGGTATTATTGCAAGATTACCTAATGAATTCTTTAATTTATTTAGCCAGACATTTGCTTCTGGTACAATAACAGATATCATTAAATTAGTATTTGTTTTAGCTGCTATCATTGGTGTTACTGCTTCAGTTATCTTAGTAACAGAAGCTATCCGTAAGGTTCCTGTTCAATACGCAAAACGTGTTATTGGCAGAAAAGTATATGGTGGTCAATCAACATATATTCCTTTACGTGTTAACACTGCTGGTGTTATTCCAATTATCTTTGCACAATCTGTGTTAATGTTCCCATTAACAATTATCAGAATGTTCAATGCTGATTCACAAATCGTGAATAATTGGTTTGCTCCTGGTACTGCAGTACACACAATATTATCAATGATTTTAATCATATTCTTTGCATATTTCTATACAGCTATGGTTATGAACCCTGTTGATATGGCAGACAATATGAAAAAATATGGCGGATTCATTCCTGGTGTTAAACAAGGAAAGAAAACTGCTGAATACATTAATCGAATTTTAGTAAGAATCACTCTTCCAGGTGCTATCTTCTACGCATTTATTGCAGTGCTTCCAAATATCCTATTCAGAACAATGAATGTTTCATTATCTGTTTTAGGTGGAACTAGTATTATCATCGTTGTTGGTGTTGCTTTAGACACATTGCAACAAATTGAATCTCATCTAGTGGCAAGACATTATGATGGCTTCATGAAACGTGGTAAGTTAAGAGGACGTAGCGGAAGATGATAAAGATTAAAAAGCAGCATGAGATTGAAAAAATGCGTTCAGCAGGTAAAATAATAGGTCTTCTCTGGGAAGAAATGGGGAAGATTGTTAAGCCAGGTGTAAGTACTTGGGAATTAGATAAATTTGCTGATGATTTTATTCGCTCTCATGGTGCTTATCCTGCATTTAAGGGTTATTCAGTTCCTGGATTACCTCCATTCCCTGGAGCTATATGTGCTTCAGTTAATTCAACTATCGTTCATGGTATTCCTTCTAAGAATGTTATTCTTAAAGAAGGTGATATTATTGGAGTAGATGTTGGAACACGTAAGAATGGATACCATGGAGATTCAGCTTATACTTTTACAGTTGGAGAAATATCCAAAGAGACTCAGAAGTTACTTGATGTAACTAAAGAAGCTCTTGAAATTGGAATTTCAATGGCTGTTGAAGGTAACA
This sequence comes from Cloacimonadales bacterium (SeqCode), assembly GCA_963678315.1. Lineage (GTDB taxonomy): Bacteria > Cloacimonadota > Cloacimonadia > Cloacimonadales > JAFGVF01. The sequence goes on from OY782781.1 coordinate 935,884, forward strand.
GATTTGGAGATATCTCTCATGCTATTGGTACTTTTGTTAAAAAGTCTGGCTATTATTGTGCAGACGATTTAACAGGCCATGGTATTGGAAGGGATCTACATGAGGATCCTATGATTCCAAATATTGGAAAGGCTGGAACTGGAAAACTAATTAAAGAAGGAATGACCATAGCAATTGAGCCAATGGTCAACATTGGAACTAATAGAGTATCAGAAAGAGGCTGGGAATTCTTCGTTAAAGATGGTTCTTTATCAGCCCATTTCGAGCATACAATATTGGTGACTAAAAATAAACCAGAAATTTTAACCAAGGTAGGAAATAAGAATGGCTAAATCAGGTGTTATTGAGGTAGAAGGAGTAGTTAAAGAATCCTTGCCAAATACGCAGTTTAAGGTAGAATTAGAGAATGGACATGTTATTCATGCACATAGTTCTGGTAAGATGAGAATGCATTTCATCAGAATTTTACCAGGCGATAAAGTCAAAGTAGAACTGTCACCGTACGATTTAACAAAAGGAAGAATTACCTACCGCTATAAATAGCGTTACAGATGTTAGGAGATAAAAATGAAAGTAAGAGCTTCTGTTAAGAAAATCTGTAAAGATTGTAGAATCATTAAAAGAAATGGTGTTGTACGTGTGATTTGTAAAAATCCAAAACACAAACAACGTCAAGGATAGTAATTTTATATATATAAAACCTAAGGGAGGAAAGCTTGGCACATATAGCAGGTGTTGAGATTCCTAATAACAAAAGAGTTGTTATAGGATTAACTTATATTTATGGTATTGGAAGATCTATGTCTTCAGAAATCCTCAAGAAGGCAAACGTTGATGAAAGCATCAAGGTAAAAGATCTTTCTGTTGAACAAGAAAGACTTATTCGTGACATTATTCAGAATGAATACACTGTTGAAGGTACATTAAGAACTAAGATAGCATTAGATATCAAACGTCTTATGGAAATTAATTGTTATCGTGGACTCCGTCATAAGAGAGGACTTCCAGTACATGGACAAAATACTCAAAACAACGCTAGAACTAGAAAAGGTCCAAAACCTGGTTCTATCAAGAAGAAGAAGAAATAGGAGTAGATGATGGCAAAAAAGAACGTAAGAACTAAGAAGAAAAGAGTTCGTTTAGCTTTCGACGAAGGTGTAATGCACGTTCATTCAAGTTTTAATAATACTATTATTACTTTAGCTGATAAAGCTGGCAATGTACTTGCATGGTCTTCAGGTGGTAAAATTGGTAATAAAGGTTCAAGAAAATCAACTCCATACGCTGCTCAGATGGCAGCTAGTGAAGTTTCTAAAACTGCATTAGATATGGGTATTACCAAAATTAGCGTTATAGTTCGTGGACCAGGTGGTGGAAGAGAAGCTTCTATTCGTTCAATGAATGCTGCTGGTTTAAGAGTATTATCTATTACTGATGCTACTCCAATTCCTCACAATGGTTGCCGTCCACCAAAAACAAGAAGAATTTAAGGGGGAATAATGGCACGATATACAGGACCTAAAGCAAAATTAGTACGTAAATTTGGTGAAAACATCTTTGGAACACCAAAATACGATAGAATATTAGAAAAAAGAAACTATCCTGCAGGTGATCATGGCAAAAGATTCCGCAAGAAGATGAGTGACTACGGTACTCACTTGATGGAAAAACAAAAGCTAAGACACACTTATTGCTTATTAGAAAAACAGTTCTACAACTATTTCTTAAAAGCATCTAAGAAGGATGGTGTTACTGGTGATAACTTCTTACAACTTCTTGAAAGAAGATTAGATAACGTTGTTTATAGATTAGGTTTTGCTGTAACTAGAATGCAAGCACGCCAATTTGTAAATCACGGTCATATCTTTGTAAATGGAAGAAGAGTAAATATTGCTTCATTCCTTTGCAAACCAGGTGATATTATTGAGATTAATGATAAAAGTAAAAGAGGTGCTATCACTGATGCTCTAGAAGTTACAAGTGCTACATCAAACTACTCATGGTTATCAGTTGATAAACAAAACTTCAAAGGTGAATTTTTAGCTATACCTAATGCTGAAGAGATACCTACTAACGTAGATGTCCGTTTAATTGTTGAGTTCTATTCTAAATAAACTTTGGAGAAACAAATGATGTTCTTAGAACCGTTGCAGATGCCTGATAAGGTAGATACTATTGAATTAAGTGATACTTTTGGAAAGTTTGAAATTGGTCCATTAGAGCCAGGATTCGGAACTACTATTGGTAATACAATTAGAAGAGTATTACTATCATCTATTCAAGGTGCTGCAATCAAATATGTGAGAATTGAAGGCCTTCATCATGAGTTTAGTGCTATTCCTGGTGCTGATTCTGATTATGTTGACTTGATTCTTAAATTGAAAGAGTTGGTTCTTAAAATTGACGATATTAACGAAGTTGAGTTAGTTTTAGAACACAAAGGAAAAGGTGTAGTAACTGCAGCTGAAATCCAAACTCCAGGAAATGTTGAAATTCTTAATCCTGAATTAGAACTTCTTAACATGACTGAAGAATCTGAAATAAGAATTGAACTTTGGGCTGCTAATGGAAGAGGTTTTACCCCTTCTGATAAACAGGACATGGAAGATAAATCTATTGGAGTTATTCCGATTGATTCTATCTATTCACCAATTAGAAAAGTAAATTTCTTTGTCTCTAACCAACGTGTTAAAGAAAAGATGAACTATGATAAACTTACTGTTGAAGTTGAATCTGATGGTTCTATCAACCCTAAGAATGCACTTTTCTTATCAGCTAAGATACTTAAAGATTTATACTCAGGCATCTCTCAATTCGAGGTTGAACCTGAATATATTGAAGAAGTTCAAATGGACCCAGAATTAGAACGCTACGAAAAGCTATTTAACATGAATGTTAAAGAACTTGAATTAACTGTTCGTTCTGCTAACTGTCTTACTGCTGCTAAAATTGAAAAAATAGGTGAATTAGTTGGAAAGAGTGAAAGCGAAATGCTTAAATACCGTAACTTCGGTAAAAAATCACTTGATGAAATTAATGGATTACTCGAAAACTATGGCTTGTCTCTCGGTATGGACGTTGATTCATATATGAAACAAATCGAAGAGGCAAAAAATAGAGTAAAAATTAAAGAATAAGGAATTATAACCATGAGACATAAAGTAAAAGGTAGAAAATTTGGCTTAGAAAGTGCTCATAGAAAAGCTATGCTTAACAACTTAGTTAAATCTTTGATTGAGCACGGACGTATCAACACTACTCTTGCTAGAGCTAAAGAAATGCGCTCTCTCGCTGAAAGATGCGTTACTTATGGCAAGAAGAATGATGTGCATAATCGTCGCTTAGCTTATAAAGTTCTTCAAAATAGAGACCTTGTTAAAAGACTCTTCGAAGATATAGCTCCAAATTTCACTGATAGAAACGGTGGTTACACTCGTATCTATAAAGCTGGTAACCGTAGAGGTGATAACGCTCCTATGGCTATCATTGAATTTGTTGACTATGAACTTCCAAAAGAAGCTGACGCTGAATAAGTTAATAAATAGATTATATAAATTAAGGCTACCCTTGGGTAGCCTTTTTTTTTGCTGTTAAGAAAATTTAATTAAGCTTGTAGAATAGCTTAAAATAGTAGCTTATAGAACTTTAACAATAATTAATAAGAAAAACATTTGACAATTGTTCACTAGCTTCAATAATTCTATCATATATATAATTATGGAGGAATAATGAGAAAAACACTTTTCTTTTTTTTGTTAGTTTTTTTGACGTTTAGTTGTAATAATTTATTTGCTGATTCGTGGACTGAAGATTTTGAAGATACTCCTAGTACTTCATATTCTGCAACATCAATAATCATCAATGGTAGGACTTGGACAAAAAAAGAAGCAGGTAACTTTAGTTATGCTAATTCTAGTGCTGGTTCTTATGGCTTTACTATCAATGATGATAAAACTGGAGCACATATAACAACGCCTGCATTAAATACAATCGGAACCGTAAGTTTTAAATATGCATATATTTATGGAAGCTCTTCTAATGTTTTTGTCCTACAAAAATCTTATGATGGCACTGCATTTACTGACCTAGATACTCATACCTTAGGTTCTGAATCTAACTCAACTTATGTTGATTACTCATTTGAAGTTAACGATTCAGCTTCAGCTGTATATATCAGAATCTTAAGTGATGATCAAAGTGGTCACTTATTTATAGATGATTTTTCTGTTACAGATGCTACTGGTTCCTCAACAGTTGCAACACCAGTAATAACACCTGCGACTGGAACCTACTATAACACTCAATCAGTTACCATATCATGTTCTACACCTGCTGCAAATATCTATTATACTTTGGATGGAAGTGCTCCAACAAGTAATTCTACTTCTTATACAGGAGAATTTAATGTTACTGCAACAACAACAGTTAATGCAATTGCATATAAAACAGGTATGGATAGTAGTAGTGTAGTTACAGAAAATATTGAAATTCTACTAGCTACACCCGTGATAACACCTGTGACTGGAACTTATTATGAAGATCAAACAGTTACCATATCATGTGAGACAAGTGGTGCTACTATTCGTTACACTACAAATGGAGAAGACCCTGATGAAAATTCTACAGAATATTCATCTGGAATTAGTATTTCAGAAACAACTACTGTTAAGGCAATTGCTTTTAAAGAGGGATTTATTAATAACGAAATAGTTACATCTGTAATTACTATTGAAGAAGCTCCTACAGGAGCTACAGATTTATTCTTCTCTGAATATATTGAAGGTAGCTCAAACAACAAAGCTATCGAAATCTATAATGGTACTGGAAGTGATGTTAATTTAGCTAATTACGTTATCAAAATTGCGTTTAACGGTAGTAGTGAATGGAGTACTTCAACTTTAGATTTAACGGGTTCATTAGCTAGTAACGCTGTTTATGTAGTAGCTAATAATAATGCAGCAGTTGATCTTAAAACTATTGCTAATATTACAAATGGAACTGTTTGCAATTTCAATGGTAATGATGTTATAGGACTTTTCAAAAGTGGAAATTTAATAGATGTTATTGGTGAGTTGGGTGTGGATACAGAGTGGACAGTTTCGGGTGTTGAAAATGCTGGTGCAGAACACTCACTTATTAGAAAGTCTAATATATTCCAAGGAAATACAAACTGGAGTCAATCTTCTGGTGCATCTAAAGCTGAATCTGAGTGGACAGTTACAGAATACTCTAGTGGAACTAATAATCTTGGAAACCACACATTTGCTGGACAAACCCTTCCAGTTGAACTTACAGGCTTCAATGCAACATACACAAATGTAGCAGATGGTGCTTCTTTTGTATCAATCGAATGGACAACAGGATCTGAATCAAATATTCTTGGATACTATGTTTTAAGAAACGAATTTGAAGACCTTGAAACAGCATACAGAGTTAACTCTGGTGTTGAAACAGCTACTAACTCAGTAACTGGTTCAAGTTATTCATACATTGATGATGAAATAGATACAAACACAACATATTATTATTGGTTAGAATCAGTTGAATTAAGTAATACAAATGAATTCTTTGGACCAGTAATGGTTAAAGTTGAAGATCATCATGATGTTGAGGACATTGTTATTCCTCAGTTTACTTCTTTAAGAAGTGTTTATCCAAACCCATTCAATCCTTCTACATCTGTAAGATTCTATGTTAAAGAAGCTCAGAATGTTAAAATTAATGTTTATAATGTTAAAGGACAATTGATTTCAGAACTTGCAAATGATAATTATGGTCAAGGTTTCCATGACCTTGTTTGGAATGGTAAAGATAATTCTGGTGCTGATTGTGCTTCTGGAATGTATTTCTTCAAGATGGAAGCAGCAGAAAAAACACAAATTAAAAAGGCTTTACTCGTAAAATAAACTAACTAATATCGAAAAGTAAAATATATACAGCGTGTAGATTTATTCTACACGCTTTTTTTGTTGAATTTGTATTGGGTTGTAAGCAATAGTCTTCGCCTGTTTCAGTCCTTGCTTGCAGTTGAGACGTTTTTCCAAACATCTCTACAGCATTCCCAGTTTTACACAAAAATTTTCTTCTATAGGTTTATTCAGCAAAGTCGGAACGCCATCGTCCCTGATGGCCAAACCTACGAAAGTAGGTTGTATATGAGATTTAAATATATGTTTAGTATATATTTAAATACAAAAGCCGGCACGGAGGCCAGCGTTCCCAGTTTTAGATGTCTAGTAGCCAACTCCTCACTCCTAACTCCTTCCTTAAGGGTCTCATTGAAAAATCAACCTTTTTTCAAGGGGACCAGTAAGGATGGCCTAATATATAAGAAAAGAACCCCTTTGGGACTAAATAACAAATAAGACATCAACCACGAATAACACAAATAATCACAAATCTAGACCCAAAACAATTAAACCTCTCAACAACTAAACATCTAAACATTTTTAATCTGTTTAATCTGCGTTATCTGTGTTCTATTTTATTTGAAAAGCCAGCTAGCAGCTGTGCGTTCCCAGTTATTATTCATTATGTCGTCCCTTCAGGACTCTATTCGTTTATATCATTGAACATGGGGTGCAAGACCCCATGCTAATACATGACGTCCTTTCAGGACTAAAAACAAAATAAGATAACTATCCACGAATAGCAGAAATAAACGCGAATAAAAGAATACAAAATAACACTAAGCTACACAAATCCAGCCCCTCAACAACTAAACTCCTCAACAACTCAACAACTAAACATCTAAACATTTTTAATCTGTTTAATCTGCGTTATCAGTGTTCTATTTTATTTGAAAGGCCAGCTAGCAGCTGTGCGTTCCCAGTTATTATTCATTATGTTGTCCATACAGGATTAATACCTTGTAAGGGTGTGTAAATCTGTATTTTAGTCGGTGATAAATGTATTTTGTAGAGTAACATTGAGATACAAATAGAAAGGATTTGACAAAAAAATACTTCAATCAAATATATTATTTATGAAATTAGAGAAAACAAAGAATAAGCATGTCTTTTACTGTTTTGGTAACAAAGAAAGTAGTTTAGCAAAGATTAAAAGACAGGAAGAAAGTATTTTCATTGGAGAAAACCCAATAGCTTTATCAGATATGGTGATGGCAGAACAAACGCATTCAAAATTAGTGTATGCAGTTACAGCTTCCGACAAGGGTCATGGATTTACTTATATTGATGATAGCATTAATCAGGTTGATGGCTTTGTTACTTCTGAGCAAGGTATTCTATTAGTTATTAAGACGGCTGACTGTAGTCCAATTCTTTGTTATGATAAGAGGAAAAATGTTATCGGGGCACTTCATTCAGGTAGAGAAGGGACTAGAAAAGGGATAATAAAGGTTCTGATTGAAAAAATGGTAAAGCAGTATAATTGTGAATTAGCAGACTTATATGTTATGCTAGGTCCTGCAATCTCAGGTAAGCATTACCAAGTTGATATAGAGACTTATAATGATTTTATTGAATCCACGCACATAGAGCAAGAATACAGGCATATTGACATGAGAAAAGTCTTGATGTCTGATTTGAAAGATATGGGCTTAAAAAGAGACCAAATTGAGGATATAAGAGAATGCACTTACTCATCGCAAGAGTACTTTTCTTATAGAAGAGATAAAACAGCCGAGAGACAGCTTTCAGTAATAGGAATATTTAAAAATGAAGATTAGCAATGAAAGAAATGATATTTGGATAGATATAGCTGATGATAAGCTATTAGCTACCATGACTATCAAGCGAGAGCAAGGTGTTATTGCTCAAGAAGAAATCTTAGAACTCATTAAAACATCTGGTATTAAAAGAGGATTTATAAGTAGCATAGATGATTCTCACAAAAAAGAGATTGGGGTAGCCTTTCCTATTGCTCAGATAGATAATGAGATAAGTGAACCTAAGTTCGAGCTATATTTCAATGATGATGAAGTCTATTATAGTAAATTAGTATTAAGTGAAGCGAATGTTTGCAAGCTAGTCTATTTGCATAAAGGTTCTGCCTTAGGGAAATTAAATATATCTGAAGATAATTTAGTTTTAAAGAATGTTCTTGGTGAATATATCTATAATATAGAGGGCGATGATAGCATTGTCGAAAAATTCAAAGGGACAAATGTTTCTTTCAATTATGAAAGCAAAGAATACATAGCAGATGTTAATGGCTATCTTTATCAAGATAAAAATGGTAGATTTGGAATACTAACTAAGATTATTCTTGAACAGAACATAACCGAGAAATATGGGAATATCTATTTACTAGGTGATTTAGTAATCAAGGGTAGTATTGAGAATGTTAAGCATATTCGAGTGATTGGAGAGCTAATTGTTGAAGGGAATATCATAAATAGTAATGTCTATGCAGAAAAATCCATATTTGTTACTGGTGAGATAAGGTCATGTAATAATGGTGGAGTTTCCTGTAATGGAGATATTTCTTGTCATGATATAAGTAAATCGAAAGTCTTTTCAGGTAAGAAACTTGAAGTTTTTGGAAAAGTAACTTATTCAAAGCTAGTTGGAGAGGATAAAGTTCTTGTAGCTCCAGAAAATGAAGTTATAGCTTCTGATCTTTATAGTGCTAAACAAATAGTAGTTCATGATGTAAAAAATGAAGGTGGAACTATCTCCAATTTAGATATAACTGTTAGCCCTTACACTAAAGAACAATTGCTCTTGCTTACAAGGGAATTAGTCTATTTAACAGAGAATAAGCCTGGAAATGAGAAGATAGCTTTAGTTGAAGATGAGATTAAAGAACTTGAGAGAAGGCTATCACAGAAAGTAGAAGAGACTATAGAACTTGAATACAATGAGGGGGCTTCTTTAGAGACTACTGGACAAATCTATCCAAAAGTATCTATTAGAATACTCAAGCATTCTACGATAGTTCGTGATAATGATTTTAAAAATAAAAGAATAAATAAACTTAATTGAGGAAAAGATGTTAAAGAAACTTCTATTAGTAATGATGCTTTGTGCATTAATGGCAACTATGTGGGCATTTGAACCACACTTTATGAAAGATCCAGATATTTCTCCGGATGGAAGTCAAGTGTGTTTTGTGTATAATGGTGATTTATGGACTGTTCCATTTGAAGGCGGTCAAGCGACAAGATTAACTGATACTTACTATAACGAATATGAACCAAAATATTCACCTGATGGTAAGAAGATAGTCTTTCTCGGAAATGGAGAAGGAGTTTCTCAGATATACTCAATTGATGTTCAAGGTGGTGTTCCAGAGAAAATCTCAACTTCTGGATATGGATTATATGACTGGTTTCCAGATGGAAAATCACTTCTTGGTGGTAAATATAATCCACGCTTAGGATTAAGTTTTTCTGAAATCCCACTAAATGAAAACAGACCTAAAGATATTACTTTAAAAGGTGATTCTTTTGCTACTGTGTCAAATGATGGTAAAAGAATTGTTTATTGTGACAGAGGAGACCCATTTAGAGAAGCTTATAGAGGTTCTACTAATGGAGAACTTTGGGAATACAATATTAAGAAGGACAAATATACAAAGCTTACTAATAGTGATGTAACTGAACGTTATCCTGTGTTCTCTAAACAACACGATAACCGATTATATTATGCTAAATCAGATGGAGAAATTCTTCAGCTGTTTGTAACTGAAAACTATGATTTTACTAATGAACAAAAGTTAACTAGCTTTAAGACTTGGTCAGTTCGTGACCTTTCTATTGCTAGAGAAAATGATAGATTAGTATTTGAGAAGTTTGATGAAATCTGGGCTTATGATGGTCAAGAAGCTAAGAAAATTAACATCGATATTAACGAACTTATTGTTCCTGTAACAGTTGAAAGAGAAAATGTTAAAAATGGCTTCGAAGATATTGAGATAACTTCTAATGATAAAGTGCTTGTTTTTACTTATATGTATGACTTATTCATGATGCCAAAAGATGGTGGTCCTGTAAAACAAATAACTTTTGACCATGTTCCTATCTCAAAGATTCAAACTTTAGAAGATGACGATACGATTGTAATTTTAAGAAGAGACAGAGGTTATGGCCAATTATATAAGATTAAGATTAGTGAGCCTCAAGAATTAATCAAGATTGCTTGGTCTGAAGATAGAGATATTAATGATTTCGAAAAAACTGGTGCAGGTAACTTCTTAATTCATTATACAGTTAATAACAAAGAAATTAAAGCTGCATTGACTGATAAAACATTCTCGAATTTCGATAGACTTACCTTCGCTGATAAAAGAATCTATTCTTATGTAGAAAGAATTGATTCTGACTATGTAGCAATTACAGAGATTGACTTTGTGAAAAGCATTTATTATTTAAGTTTATACAATTCTAGATCTGGTCAAATATTCCCAATCTATAACTCATATAAGGGTATCTATGGATTAGTTTGGGGTAAAGATGATAGAACTTTATTCTTCACTGAATCTGGCAATGTTAAGAGAGTTGATTTACATGCAGTTGATAAATTAGCAAAATACCAAGATCCATGGGATAAAATCCTTAAAGAAGAGGACAAACTTTCAGAAGAAGACTCAGAAGAAACTGAAGTTGTAGATTACCCTGAGTTAAATATCGACTTTACTGAAATAGACAAAAGAATCTATACTGTGTTTGAGAAACCTGGTTTCTGTAGAGTACTTTCAGTTATAAATGATACTACTATGGTTATTGAAAAGAATGATTCAGGAACTGTTTTCTATAAAACTAACTACTATGGAGAACATGAAGAAGAGATAACTAAAATAGAAGAAAAAACTTATTACACATATAATGATAAGAGTAAGAATTATTACTATAATGATGAAAATATGATTCGCTTTGTTAACCTTGAAAGCAGTGCGACAGGTAAGATAGAGAATAGCTTCTTCTATGAATACGATAAATCTAAAATAAGAAGACAGCTTTTTAAAGAGGTATGGGGAAGGTTTGGAACAGAGTTTTATGACCCTCAAATGCATGGTGTAGACTGGAATAAGCTTTATGATAAGTATTTACCTTATGTAGACTACTGCAAAAGTAACAATGATATCGCTTCTATTGTTGAAGAAATGATCGGGGAAGTAAATGCTTCACATACAGGATTCTATCCAAAGTCTGATAAGTATATTTACTCTTACATAAAAGCAACTATTGGAGCAAGCCTAGATTATTCTGAAAGATTATCAAAAGGTATTAAATTCAGAACAGTTTATGATAATACTTCTCTAAAGGATGTTTATAATGTTCAAGCAGGAGATTTACTTCTTGCGGTTGATGGAGTTAAAATAGATAAAGAAACTGATATCCCTATGTTGTTTGCTAATAAAGTATTTAAGAATATTAAATTAGAGATTAAACGTCAAGGTGAAGATAAACAAGAAATCTGGGTTAAAGGAATTACTGGCTATGAACTATATGACCTTGAATATAGAGATTGGGTGAATAAGAGAAGCGAAATAGTTAAACGTAACTCTGATGATAGAATCGCTTACCTTCATATAAAAGGGATGAACCAAACTGCCTTGAAGAAATTCATGGAAGACTTCTGGAATGATAACCTCAATAAAGAAGGATTTATTATTGATGTGCGTGGTAACGGTGGTGGTAATATATCTGATGAACTTATTGATATTATTGAAAGAGATTACCGTTCTGTAACTTCTAGTAGATATTATGGCGACATGAAGATTAAGCGTGATAGAAAGACTTTTGACAAGCCTATTGTTGTGCTTATTGATGAAGATTCTTTCTCAGATGCTGAAGTATTCCCTCATTTAATGAAGCAAGAAGAACTCGCTACCCTTATTGGTATGCCAACTAGTGGTTCAGTTATCGGTACTTATAATATAGACCTTTTTGAAGGTTCTAGCATGAGAATACCATCTAGTGGTTGGTGGACTCTTGACGGTACTAACATGGAAGGAAATGGGGCTCAACCAGACATTAAAGTTGAGATGACTCCTGAAGATTATATCAATGATAATGATGTTCAATTAGAAACAGCTATTGATTTCTTATTGAATAGATAAAACAGATAAGTTAAGAAAAGTCTTGACAGTTAGTTTTCTTACTATACTGTTGGTTTAATAATAAAATAAACAAAAGGAGATGCGGAATGATTAATGTATTATATCTTAATAATTAATTCTGCACTGACCCTTTAAATATAAACATTTAAGAGATGGGATCAGTGTGTAGTTAACATTGCTGATCCTATCGTTGCGTCTATTTTCCCGGATTGCAGTCCTTATAGGATTAGCAATCCGGTTCTTTTTTAGGGGAAAAATAAGAATAATAAGGAGTTCAAATGAATTTAGTAGGAAATGAAAGCAGTGATAGTATTATTCTTGACCCAAACAAAGTAGTTTTGGTAGGTATCTGTCTTCCTGACGAAAATATTGGTGATAAGGAAAAATCACTTGATGAACTAGAGCTTCTTGCCAAGACAGCAGGGCTCAAAAGTGTTGATAAAATGATACAAAAGAGAAGCAGAATAAATGGTGCAACTTATGTTGGAAGTGGCTTCTTAGAAGAGATTAACTATGTTGCTAAGATAAATGGAGCTAGCCAAGTTATCTTCGATAATGAGCTTTCTCCAACGCAAGGAAAGAATGTCTCTGACCTGTTAGAAGTTGATGTTATAGATAGAACAGAAGTTATATTAAATATATTCCATCATCATGCTCAAACTAATGAAGCTCGTTTGCAGGTTCAGTTAGCAGAACTGCAATATCAACTTCCAAGACTTAAGAAACTTTGGTCTCACTTCGAAGGCGAAAGAGTTGCTGCTGGGGGAGCTAAAGGTTCTGGAACTGCTTCTAGAGGTATGGGTGAAACTCAGCTTGAAGTAGATAAAAGACTCATTAGGGAAGAGATATATAAGGTGCAGAGAAAGTTAAGCAATATTCTCAAACAGAAAGAGACTCAAAGTAAGCGCAGAGCAGGTATGAAGCGTATCTGTCTTGTCGGCTACACTAATGCCGGCAAGTCAACCCTCTTTAATCAGATTACAGACGCTGGAGTTTTGGCTGAGGATAAGCTATTTGCTACTCTTGGTAATACTGTCAGAATGGTGAAGCTAAATAGAGGAAGAGAGATGGTAATATCAGATACAGTGGGATTTATATCTCAATTACCTCACCATTTAGTTGCATCATTTAGAGCAACTTTGAAAGAGGTTACAGAAGCTGATTTATTGCTTCATGTTATCGATGTTTCAGATGAAAGGTATGATTTTTATATAGATGAAGTGAATAAGGTTCTTGAATCAATCGGAGCTTCAGATGTTAATGTTCAGCTTGTTTTCAACAAGATAGACAGGCTTGATAAACAGCAGCTATTATTCTTGGAATCACGATTCCCAGGAGCTGTTTTTATCTCAGCTAAGAAGAATATTAATATTGATCTTTTGAAAGATAAAGTTGATAGAAGTCTTCATTCTCACGCTACATACAGGTTATTTATTCCTTTTACTGAACAAAAATCTGCTTCTAAATTAGAGAAACTAGGTGAAGTTGTTAATAAGGATTACCAGAATCAAGGAACAGAGTTTGTGGCAATTCTCAATGATGAGGATGTTAGATTCTTCCAAAGGTTCTTACGATTCACAATTGATGACTTTTATCCAAATATATAGTTTTTTATAACGTCGAAATCAATCTACATTTAACTTCTTATGACTAATGTTTCTTAGTTATAAGAAGTTTTATTTATTTATAGATAGACTACTAATCATAAAATTCTTAGCTAGGAGATGATTCTGGTGACTTATATTTCCTTGCTCTGTTGTGTCTTGTACTTGTCTTGCTGTCATTCTACTATTTTAATCAATTTCAATATCTTTTAGCTTGTTCTCCTACAAAGTTATAGGCTTTGACATTCTCTGTTTCATAGTGATAGTCTGCCAGTTAGATATAACTTGATCAAATGTAATAGTAGATAAATCAATGCCTGAATTTTGTTTTGAGAAGGCAAACATAAGCTTATAGAAAACTATATATAGACTTCGTAACTTTAACTTCTTATTTATTTTAGTTAAATCATATTTTTGATTTGGAGATAGTAAATTATACAATTTAGCAATGTTTTTGGCATATCCTCCCATCTTTTTGTTTTGCTCGGATGTTTTAGGCTTAACATACTTCCTAGCCAATAAATAGGGTAAGTTTTTTACTTGATACACCACTAAATCTTTGTCAGAATGATGTTTTGAATAATACTTCATGTCTAAATATAGTTTCATTTTTTACTCCTATTCTCATAAATATTTTAGTTAATAAGACTAGCCTTCATAAATACTATGGGCACACTTTTGTTGAAAAAGGCACACTTACAGAAAAAAACTCACTGTTTTTTGAATGCAGTATGCTAGATTGCTAAGTTTTGGGAATTGAAAGACAGCAAAAACATGTAATTTTAGTGAATTTGTAGATATTTAATTCTCTACAAAAAGATTTTTAATATGCTCCTTGGTCACTTGCCACCCGCATTAAAAGGCAATTTAATGCAGGTGGCAAGCAAGGATAGCTAGAAAAACAATAAAAACAATTGACAAGCTGAATTATTAAATTAAAAATGACTTTGTATTTCAAAGTACTATTTATTTGATAAGGAGATATTATGAATGATGCAAAAGAAAGTTTAGATTTTATAAAGTCATTGATTAATGATAACAGAAAGATGGCTTTATCAAGTGGTATGCCGTCGATTATCTGGGGAATAGTTGTAATAACAGCTTTATTATTAACTTATTACGGTTCTGTTAAGGGGATTGGAAATGGTTGGTATTACATGGGAGTTTGGGGTGGAATCTGTTTTTTCGGCTGGCTAATAACTATTTTAGTGGAAAGCAAGAGAGAGAAGTTTCAGGTTTCAACATATTCTCAAAGAGTTCTGGGAATGATGTGGTTAGGTCATGGAATAGTAATGATGCTTCTTTCTTTCGTAGGTACAGTATCTGGAACTATTCCACCTTGGGCTGTTGCACCAATGATGGGAACAATTCTTGGTTCTGCATATCTGTTAAATGGCTTCATGAACAAGTATAAATGGTTAATGTGGATTGGAATATTATGGTGGATTACTTCTGGTGTCCTATTTTTTCTTGTTCCAATGCAAGGAATTGGTGGAGCTAAAACTTTATTGTACTTTTGTGGAATGATGTTTTTCCTTCAGATTGTTCCTGGAATCAAGCTAGAAATGCTGTGGAGAAAGGAGAATAAGTAGTATGTCTGATAATGTAGAGGCCAGTTTTGATTATAAAGAAATTGATGATATTATCCACGCTAGAATAAGATTGGCGATTATGACAATCCTGATTACTAGGGGGAAAAGTGACTTTAAAAAGTTAAAGAGATTAACTAATACCACTGATGGAAATTTATCTACCCATCTCAGGAAGTTAGAGAATGCTGAATATATCCTAGTTGAAAAATGCTTTATTGATAGGAAACCAGTAACTTCTTATGAAGTTAGTGAAAAAGGAAAAAAATCATACTTAGAATACTTAAAAAAGTTAGAAGACTTAGTTAAACTATAAGGAGTAAAAGATGAAAAAGATGTTAATGTTGCTAGTGTTCATACTGCTGACTAGCATGGTTCTTGGCGATAATGTTAATGATAAAATCAAGCAAGCAAAGCAAATAGAGAATGAAGATATATTTAAAGCTATTGATATGATGGAGGATTTATATGAATCTAATCCTAAGAATATTGCGCTTTTAAGTTATTATGGTTTAATACTTAGTAAGGGAGCTGGTCAAGCTAATATGATGAAAGCGGCTAGTTTGGCATCTAAAGCAGAAAAAGTTTTAGACCAAGCTCTAGAAATTGATCCAGAATATGTAGATGCACGTTTAAATAGAGGAATACTCAAGGTTAATATGCCTAAATTCTTAGGCAAACTAGATGCTGGAATTGAAGACTTGCAAAAGGTTATTTCAACAAAATCTATTCCCAATGAAGTATTTGTAGCAGGGTGTTACTTTTTAGCAATGGGATATGAAAAGAATGATGAAAATTCCAAAGCAATTGAGATGTATAAGAATGTTGTTAGATATGGTTCAGAAACACAATTTATTAAAACTGCTAAGAATAAATTAAAAGAATTAGAAGGTCCTGCAAAAGATGTTAAAAATAACATAGATTTTGAAAAGAAGGGAGATAAGTATTTCTTTGAGAAGGATTATGTTGGAGCTTATAAAGCTTATATTGAGGCAGTCGCAAATGATACAACTTCTGTGGAACTTTATCTAAAATATCTGAAGGCAATGGAATATATTTCTAGTGGAGGTTACCCTGAAGAAGTAAACAAAGATGTAGCTTTCATGACAGATCTTGCCTTCAATGTTGCTGATGCACTTAGACATATTGTACGACTTCAACCACAGGTTGAAGAGTACAGGATTATAAAGGCTGAGGTTCTTGTTCAATTGCCATTCTTTGTTCAATCTGTTGAAGAGGGAGTAAAGGAAGCACTTTGGATAAGCAAAAATAGTAAGGATAGATCTATTGTTACACGAGCTAACGATGTGATTAAGCATGGAAAAGCTAAAGCAGAAAGAAAAATACTTACTGACAAGTATGTGGCTAGCGAGAGTGAGGAAGAAAAGACTCAAATTATAGCTTCGATGCAGACTTCTGAGACTAGTCAAGCACAAGAATTAGGCTATTCTACAAAGATTATCATGTCACTCGGTTTTGGCGATTACATAGCTCCACAAAGTGCAGTTTGGATTGAAGATACTAAAGGAAACTATGTAGCAACTGTCTATATATCAGGATTCAGTGCTAAAGCTAAGGATAAGCAAGTTCATCTACCTAAATGGGCTAAAAGCTCAAAGTTTGAGGACAGTATTGTGCAAGTTACAGGTGCAAGTATAGATAGTGGGGTACATACATTTTATTGGAATAACAAAGATTCTAAAGGTAAAGAATTAAGAAGTGGAGACTATTTTGTTTGCACTGAAGTGGCTCATTGGCCTCATGTTGGTTATTCAATGCAGAAAATAAAGCTTAGTTTAGGTGGTAAAAGCTACTATCAAAAAGTTAAAGGAGATAATATTATAACAGGTCTTACTGTTGCTTATTAATTAAATCCCAATACTGCACTTAGAATTAAGGATAAGCAAAAGAGTTGCTTTTCTATCACTTACGATGTTTTGTATAGGTCGCTACATTAATACTTCATGCCTTCTTTAACCTTTAAGAATATTGATCTTTTCTTAAAGCTTGCAGTAAGGAGGAACTTAGAACCACTATTAGTAGGCTTCCATAGATTTTGTTCTAATTATTTAATAAAATGGGCGTATTTCTACGCCCACAAAATTAAGCCTTAACTATACTAATCAAAATCCCAATTAATAAAAGGCATTATCGGTAAAACTCCTCCTTCGCTGATAAAGTTCAACAATCCAAGTTGAACTCCATGAATTGAATCTGAGAAGTTAATAAGTCCAAACTGTAAGCCTTCCATATCATTAGAAATATTAATAGCACTAATTTGTGCTCCAGATAAAGAACTGCTTGAATAATTAAATAAATCAGCATACTGAACGCCTTCAAAGTCACCTTCAACAATGTTTCCTAGCCAGCCAATTTGCAATGCTTTTGATGAACCCGTTCCAAGATGATTAACTATTCCAAAATCAAATCCTGTAAGAGACTTATTTTTACCGTAGATGTTTAATCTTGCTCCTTTAATAGAAACTTCTTCAGAGTGAATCTGAACAGGATTAAAGAGAGCCAACTGGAATTTAAAAGTTTCAGATGCCAATGAGCTAGCCATGGCAAGAACTAAAATTACTAGTATCTTAAATTTCATTATTCCTCCATATTATTTAATTTATCTTTATTTTACTAAATAATAAATAGAATATTGTATAAAGCAAGAAGTAGCTAGCTAAAGTAATCTTATATTAAGTAATAATTAAGTAGTGGACTGCTATTTTATAGGAATATAGATATCAATTTCAGAATTAGACTCATCTTGAGGATTGAATCTATCATCATATAATTCAAATTCTTCGTGGTCTTTTCTTACTTCATATTTACTATTAGGTAACCATTCTTTGTAGATATAATCAAAGCTATTGCTAAGTGTCATAACTGACCCTTTATGAGTGAATACAGCATACTTAGAAGGACTTATAGTAATAGCGTCAAAGCCTTGATTGTCTGCAAATTCTTCTTTAGATGCATAACCGGCCATATAGATGAATGTTGACGAATCTGAACACCCTTCTGGCATAGAACAGATACCTAGGCAGGCTAAATCTTCATTTTCGTCGAAGTGTTTAGCTTTTTGCATAAATTTACCCCACAAAGCAGGGCACTTTTCATTTGTTTCTTCAATGCTCATAGTCTCTTTAAAACCAAGTACATACAAGGTTGGTAGTTCAACAAATTTTGCTTCCATAATATACTCCTCTTTATTAGGTATAAAGCAATAAATATCAGAGATTTTAAAAGTGTCAAGAAAAAATTAAGCAATACTTAAAAAATAGTAGGGTTAGTATGGTTCTCACATGATTTCTGCTTGCGAAAGTATGTATTGGGATTGTAGCCATCCCTGGCTACGAAAAAGCAAACTGGATTGTAGCCATCCCTGGCTACGAAAAAGCAAACTGGATTGTAGCCATCCCTGGCTACGAAAAAGCAAACTGGATTGTAGCAATCAGTCTTCGCCTGAAACGGTCCCTAGCTACTAAGCTATCTTTGGATTACAAGCATCTTGCTGGCTTCACTTAGAACATAGTGATATTTGAATTTGTAGGGGTGTATGGCATACGCCCATTTTGCGTAAGCATGAACAAGTTCAACCTTTGGTGGATGCTTACACTCCAGAGTAAAATTAGTCGGAACGCCAGCATCTTGCTGGCTTCACTTAGAACATAGTGATATTTGAATTTGTAGGGGTGTATGGCATACGCCCATTTTGCGTAAGCATGAACAAGTTCAACCTTTGGTGGATGCTTACACTCCAGAGTAAAATTAGTCGGAACGCCAGCAGCTTGCTGGCTTCACTTAGAAAATAGTGATATTTGAATTTGTAGGGGCGTATGGCATACGCCCATTTTACATAAGCATGAACAAGTTCAACCTTTGGTGGATGCTTATATTCCAGAGCTTTATCCTTAATTTTATAAAAGAATTTGACAGGCCTTTAGAGATAAATAAAATCACATTAGAAAAAATTAAATTAGAATAAGGATCGATAATGTCTTTTGTACATCTTCACAATCATACACAGTATAGTCTTTTAGATGGCGCTTGCCGAATAGATAGAATGATAGCTAAGGCTAAAGAATTGAACATGAATGCAGTAGCGATGACTGATCATGGAAATATGTTTGGAACAATTGAGTTTTACAACAAGGCAAAGGATGCAGGGATAAAGCCATTAGTTGGCACCGAAGCCTATGTAATCAATGGGACTTACGATGACCCAAACAATAAATCACAAAGAAGATATCACTTAGTATTACTAGCAAAGAACCTAAATGGTTACAAGAACTTAATGAAGCTATCATCGAGGTCATTCACTGAGGGATATTACTACAAGCCAAGAATGATTAAAGACGACTTAAGGAAATATAGCAGTGATTTAATTGCTTTGTCGGCATGTATTCAAGGTGAGATTCCCAGAAAACTATTAGATGATGACAAGCAAGGTGCTATTGATGCCCTCAATGAATATAAAGAGATTTTTGGAGATGATTTCTATATAGAATTACAAGACCATGGCTTATCTTTAGAACATGAGGTAATGCCTCAACTTATCCAACTTGCCAAAGAAACTAATACCCCAATGGTAGTAACAAATGACTGCCATTATCTTAACAAAGAAGATGCTGTCGCTCATGATGTTTTGCTATGCATTCAAACAGGTAAGAAATACGATGATACAGAAAGAATGCGTTATGAAACAAGTGATTTATATTTCAAGAGTGAAGAAGAGATGCGTAAGCTCTTTCCAGACGTCCCTGAAGCTTATGAAAATACACAGAAGATTGCAGATGAAATTGATTTAGAACTTGATTATAATAACTTCCTTTTCCCAAAGGTTGATGTGCCTGAGAAATATAAGGATATGGAAGATTATCTTCGAGGTCTTTGTGAGGACGGTGCTAAACGTAAATATGGTGAGATTACCGCTGAGGTCAAAGATAGGATGGATTTTGAGCTAGGAGTTATTCATAAAATGGGTTATGATGGATATTTCCTAATAGTGAAAGACTTTATGGATGCAGCAAGAGAAATGGATATTCCTGTTGGACCTGGTCGTGGTTCAGCTGCTGGATCTATTGTTGCTTACACGCTTGATATTACCCAGTTAGACCCACTCAAATATGGACTACTGTTTGAAAGATTCTTGGATTTAAAACGTGTAGGAATGCCTGATATTGATATTGACTTCTGTGGTAAAGGTAGAAGTAAGGTTATTGACTATGTGGTTGAAAAGTATGGTAGAGAAAGTGTAACACAGATTATCACTTATGGTAAGTTAGGAGCTAAGTCAATCATAAAAGATGTAGCTAGGGTTATGGACGTCTCTCCTCAAGATGCTAATAAAATGACTAAGTTAATTCCATCTTCTCCTAAGATGAATTTGGAGAAAGCTCAAAAAGAATCTGATGATTTTAGAATGTTGATGCAGTCAAACGATACATACAAGAAGATTCTAGAAATATCAACAGTTCTAGAAGGACTTATAAGACAGACAGGTATTCACGCTGCTGGTGTGGTTATTGGTCCTGGAGATCTAAGTGATTATGTTCCTTTGGCTACTACTCCCCAGAAGAATGGAGAAAATGCTGTATTAGTTCAATATGAGGGTAAATGGTTAGATGATTTGAAGCTTCTTAAGATGGACTTCTTGGGATTAAAAACACTTACTATAATAAAACAAGCTATAGATTATATTAAGCAGTCACACGGGGTTGATGTAGATATAGAAAATGTAGATTTAACAGACAAGAAGACTTTTGAGCTTCTTTCTGAAGGGCTGACAGATGGTGTCTTCCAGTTTGAATCTGCTGGTATGAAGAAGTATCTTTCTAAGTTAAAACCTAACCAATTTGAAGATTTAATTGCTATGGTAGCACTCTATAGACCAGGTCCAATGCAATTTATTGATACTTATATCAATAGAAAGCATGGACGAGAAGAGATTGTCTATGATCATGAACTTACCAAAAGTTCTTTAGCTGAGACTTATGGTGTTACTGTTTATCAAGAACAGGTCATGCAGATATCCAAGGTAATGGGTAAGTTTTCTAGTGCTGATGCTGGTGTTTTGAGAAAGGCAATCAGTAAGAAAAAGCTAGATATGATGGAAAAGATGTTTGTTAAGTTTGAGCAAGGTTCTATGGAGAATGGAGTTCCTAAAGATACAGTTAAGAAGATATGGGATAACTGGCTTGAGTTCGCGAACTATGCTTTTAACAAGAGTCATGCTGCTTGTTATGCATTTATATCATTCCAAACAGCCTATTTAAAAGCTCACTACCCTGTTGAATTTATGGCTTCAATTCTGTCAGTTGAAGAAGATCCAGCTAAGATACCCTATTTTATTGAAGAGTGTAAGGCCATGAATATTGAGGTTCTTCCTCCAGATATTAACCATTCGGAAAAAGAATTTACTGTTCATGATTGCAAGATTCAGTTTGGCATGCGAGGAATCAAGAATGTAGGCGATGCAGCTATTGATGAGATTCTCACAGAAAGAAGTAAGGGTGGACATTATAATTCTATCTTTGATTTAAGCAAAAGATTGAATAGTACAGCTGTAAATAAGACAACCTTGGAAAGTCTTATTATGTCAGGAACTCTTGACCATCTAGAAGGAAACAGGGCACAGAAGTGGGAAGCTATACCGGATGCCATTAACCTGTCTTCTAGTCAAAGAGATAGCAATCAAATGACTTTATTTGATTTAATGGGCGATGAAGAGGATGAAGCTGAATATTACCCTGATTTAAAGGATGTAGAAGACTGGAGTGATAGCCTTAAGCTAGAAAATGAGAAGGCTGTGCTAGGTTTTTATGTTTCAGGTCATCCTTTAATGGAGTATCGTTCTATAATAGAGGGAATTTCAACTGTTGATTCTCAGTTCCCAAGTGTTGGGATTGGAGTCCCTAAGAATGCTTCAATTGTGGGCATAGTTGCTGGATCTTCAAAGAAGAAAAATAAACGTGGTGAATACTATGGGGTTGTTCAAATGGAAGATATGAAAGGTAAGTTTGAATTGACTCTTTATAAAGATAAGTTTGAAAAATATTTTCCTTTATTAACTATTGGCGATATATTCTATATAAAGGGCAATCAAAATAGCTTCAATAATGATGATAGTCTATTGAGAATGAGCCCAATGCTTGTGAAGAGTTTTGATGAGTTCTTAGAAGAAATGAGTGGAGAAGTAACACTTAGGTTCAATGAAGAACAGATCGAAAAGTTTATGGAGAATGATTATCTCGGTTTGATAAGTAGTTCAAAAGGCAAGCATGATTTAAAACTTATAGTAGAAACTAAGGACTTCGGAATTCTAACCTTGCAGGCTCAGACCCTGAAAGTTGAGCCTAACAATAAGTTCCTGAAGTTCTGGGATGATTTAGGTGTATCTTACCATATAGAAGGGAGAATATGAAGAAACTTTTAATTTTACTTGTCTTTTTGTTTAGTATGAATCTAATATTAGGAGCGAACTTAACTTCTGAAAAGATAGGAGCTGACAGCTTTCTTTCTTTTAGGTTAGATTCCAGAAGACTACAAGAAAAGAAAGGTAAGATTGATTATGTTGTTATCCTAGAAGTTCTAGATTCTGAGGACAAAATATCTTATTTCGGAAGAAAAGAGATAGTCTATAAAACTGAGGAAGTAGCAGAAGATAGTCAGTTACTAATGATATTCAAGACTGATTTAGAACTTGGAGATTATACTGCTTATCTGAAAGTTAAGAGTAGATCTAGAGGGGATAAGATAGAAGAGAAGTTTGATTTTGAACTTAAGGAAGAACATAGTGCTTCAAATGTACTCTTAGTAAAAGAAAAAGGAGATGTCTATATAGAACCTAATTCTATCTCCGACATAGACCAAGATTTCTATCTATTGCAATACTTTAAACTTCCTCCAAGTGAGATTAAGATAATTACTTCTGACAAGAAAAAGCAATTGGAAAGTAGTCTACCGATAGATTCAACTATGTATGTCAAACTTAAAGATATTGAATATATCCCTAAATTCACTAATCTTTTCACAGAATTTAAGATTGATGGTAAGGTCTATCAATATCAGCTACGTAAGATTGATAATCTACACAAATTCCAGAGACTATACAGCTGGAAGGACCAGTTAAGGCAGATTAGGTACATTGTTGACGAGAATGAATGGCGGAAGGTGCAAGATGATAGATACGAAAGCGATAAAGCAAGAGTATTAGATTTTTGGGCTAGGAATGGTCTGGATAAAACTAGCAGTGGAAATTCTCTGCAAGATATTTTCTATGATAGAATAATTGAAGTTGACAGGAAATTCTCTGTTAATAAGTATAAAAGTGGTTGGGAAACTGACCGTGGAAGAATATATATCAAATTTGGCGAGCCAGACGAAATAGATGTGAATAATTATCCAATTGGACGTTATCCAACTCAAACATGGACATATTATTACAGGCAGAAAACATTCTATTTCTACGATAGGTCTCGTACCGAAGATTATAAATTATATAACAAAGAAGAAGAGTATGATTATTAAACGTTTATTTCTATTGTTTGTAGCCTTGGCTACAACACTTGTTGCATGGGCTGATGATTTGAGAATTAGTGTGGAAGGGCTGAATTTCTTTGAAAAAAGCGGTAGAACTATTATTGATGTTAATTATTCTATAAAATACAAGAATTTAGGCTTTAAATTCAATGAGAAGAATAAGATTGCAGTGGCTAATTTAAAAGTTGAATGCGCTGTATATAACAAATCAGGAGTCCTATTAAGAGAAGATTTTTCAGACAAGATAGTTGTTACTAATGAAAAAGATATCAAATCTGATAGCAAAGTGCATAACAGTCGTTATAGTTTCGATTATGAAGGTGGAGGAAACAATATTCTTCTTAGGTTTACTGATCTTGTTTCTGGCGATAGCTATGTTTATAAAGAAGTCTTAAAATCTATTTCACAGAATAAGATTTCAAGCATTGAACTTAATAATTTTGTTCAGGATAAGAAAACAAATACAAGTCCTCAGCTCTATAGGGGAGAGATTCTTTATAATTCTAATCCTGAGAGAGTATTCTATAAAGAACTTTCAGACAGTCTATATTGCTACTTCCAACTTAATGATTTAAAAAAGGCTTCTAGATCAGAGTGGTCTTATAACTATACAATCACAGTCCGTGATTCTAATGGCGAAAAGCTTTTTACAGAAGATAGACTTTCTGAGTCTAACAGTGAAATAGCTTCTATTGTGCATGGAATAGGAATCCAAAATCTCGACAATGGATTATATACAATTACTGTTGAAAATACTGAATATGCAGAAAATAATATCAGCAGAACCGATTTCTCAATATCTGATTTTGCAGGAGAAATGATTTCCATGCTGAATGACCCAGAAGAAGAGTTCTTCTTAATTAAGTACTTCGGCTATGATGAAACTTCAAGAAGATGGGAAAACTTTCCTAGAAGTAGAAAGATTAAAGAGATAAATAAGTTCTGGAATATCTATTCAACTAAAATGAATATGTCAGTAAATTCATTAGACGAAATTCTAAAAGAAAGAATTGAATATGCTAACCTTAAATTCTCTTCAAAAACACCTGGTTGGAAGTCTGACAGAGGTAAAGTCTATATTCTATATGGCGCTCCAGATGATATAGATAAGTATCTTGTTGGTGAAATGGATGCAACAGATCAAAGTGACCTTGATTCACAAATCAATAGAGCTGCAGTCTTTAACGATAGAGAATATGAAATTTGGCGATATACTTCTAGTAGAATTGCTAGCTATACTTTCTTTGATACACGACTAGATAATAGCCACAAATTAATCTACATCTATAATGACCCAAATATGGAAACTTCGGCTGATTATAAGTTCTATCTGGGACAAGACTTTGATGAGGATGTGCTAAAGTAGTAGCATATAATTGGCAGTTGTCAATATTTTTCGTAGGGCGTAATGCATACGCCCATAAGTGTGGAATGTTGTCTTCGTAGGGGCGTATGGTATACTCCGACAAGGGTGCCAGCATCACACCCCTACTTTGGGTTTTTAAGGATAACATTAAGGTCTATATATATTATTTGTTACTCCCAAGTCTATCAATCCTTTCTTGCTTCTTGCATTAAATTACGATTTAATGCAGGAGGGGCAAGGGCAATAAGGCTGTTAGGAGTTATAAATCTTAATTTTTCCACAACTATTCACTAATAAAATCACAAACAAAAAATCAAAAAAAACTTGACCTTTCTATCTACAATTTGAATATTAAAAAAAGATTCAAGGAAGAGGTATGCGAAAATTTCTAATATTTCTGTTATTTTTATCAATAACAATAAGTTTGGTTGGAAACGAATTTCAAGTAACAGCTAAAGCTAAATTAAATCTTGCCCACATGGGCTTACAAATGCTAGATGATAGTCAGAAATATGATAACAATGGAGACTTATGTGCTTTGCTAATCGTACGTTGTGGCTTGGAAGAAATAAATTTCTCAAACACTGCTAGCAAAGTTGCCCAGATAGACAAAGAAGGTGAATACTATATCACTATGAAAAAGGGTGCTCGCTACATAGTGATGAAAAAGGCTGGCTTTGGTTCTTTTAAAGAATACTTTGAAAGCCCTCTTAAAAGTTGAATAAGTATTTAAGCCCAAGAGTATTATGAGGGATAGGGGAAATTACTCGCTAATCTAGTACTTACTGAATATATTCATGACCAAACACAGGGTCGAAAACATCTATGTAGTGATTAATAGAATATTCATCGAAATATTTATGTTTAGTTATAGTTATAGCATCGAATCTTTTGGGGTAGATATCATATTCGGGATATGTGTTAAGAAAATTTAATGTAGCTTTTGTTATTCTTGCTCTTTTTTTATAAGTAATAGTTTCAAGAGCTTGGTCTGTATCTAGTTTGTTGCGTAGTTTTACTTCAACAATAACCAATTCATCCCTGTCTAAAGCAATTATATCAATTTCACCTTGCCGACATAGGTAATTTGTTTGCACAATTTTATAGCCTTTCTTACACAAATAGGAAGCGGCTAATTGCTCTCCAAGACTACCTAATTCAATGTTTTTTTGTTTTTTATTCATAAATTTAAAGAAAAAACTTGACTAGTAGCTGTCAACGTCTAAAATTAGAAAGGTATAGAAAATAAAAAAAACTAACATAAGTATACTTAATAAGGAGAGGGAATGCGAAAAGTTAAGTTATTGTTTTTGATTTTAATGTTGTTATTGGTTAATGTTATAAGTGCATTACCGTTTGGAACTTTGGGTAATATAGATGTTCCTGATGGTTTTGTTAGTCCTGCAAATAGAATTCAAGTGAACTTTGCCTCATATTTAAGAGATGGTAAAGTTGATTTTAATGATGAAAATGCAGATTATGAATATAACTATGTTATTCAAGCTCGCTATGGTTTATTTGATAGAGCTGATATTGGTTTTGTATATACTGGAGATGAAGTATTTTACGCTAATTTAAAATTCAAGTTAATTGAAGAAAATGATGAATATCCTGGTATTTGTATTGGTGTTGATAACTTATTCTCAAAAGTTGATACTGATTATAAAAAACAATTAGAAGAACATCCAGAAGAATTGGAAGATATCCAAGATGCTGATACTTATGAAAGAAATTCTTTCTATGTTACTGCTTCTAAAGCATGGGCATTTACTGGTGTACCTGTCTTTGATGAAATGCAAACATATGTAACATTAGGTATGGGTGTTAACCGTTTTGTAGGCCAAAGAGATTTAGCTAAAGATTTTAACGGTTTATTCGGTTCTGTTGAATTCCGTCCAAACGATTCATATAGTTTCTTTACTGAACAATCAGGTCACGCTATAAATATTGGTGCTCGTTATTCTTGGAATAATTTTGATTTCCAATACTCAATATTAGAAATAGAAGAATTTATTAAAGAGAATGATGATAACCTCAAAATGGCTTTAAATATCAACTTTAACATTAATAACTGGGTTAAAGAAGATACTGGTAAAAGATTTGATAATCGTACAGGTGCAAGATCTGTTGGTAGAAGAACTTCTGAATTTAAGGATAGTCAATTACGTGGCCAAAGCATCTTAGATAGAATTAATGCCTTGAAACAACAAGAACAATCTTTAGATAAAGCAAATGATGTAGATACTATTGTCGATGAAGAGGATATTGATGATTTAATCAATGAAATGATTGAAGAATAGATTGTAATATAAAAATAAGTAGGAAATATGTATAATAAAAAGAAGATTATTCTTGTTCTTCTTGCAGTAGTCTCTATTATATTTTTATATTCTCAAGATAACCAAGCTTCTGATATAAATGTTGATTCTGAACTACAACAGAAGAAAAAAATAGAAAAAGATAGAATAGAAAAAGTTAATCAGCTATTAAATTCAAGCCAGATTGCTGAAGTAGATTCTTTATATAAAGAAGATGAAAGAATATACTTTAGTTTAATAAGAAGTGGAGATAAACAATTAGCAAATTTCTATAAAGATATGATGAATAAAGCATATCGTAATGTTAGAGCTTTGCAAGATGATCTATATTATCTTGACTGTTTTTCATATATTCTTACTAAAAAATGGGAATTGGCTGAAGTAAAAACTGCTGATTTTCTAAAGCAATATCCACAGAGTAATGTAACAACAAATATTTTGAAGTTTAGAAAGAAAGCTCTTTTTGAATTAGGAAGATATGAAGATTATGTTACCCTAGTTGAAGCATCATCATTAGCAACATCTGCGGGTGCAAAGTTTGAATATGCTCAAGCTTTATATAATCTTGAGCGTTATGATGCTGCTCAACAATTATTAGAAGCGGTAGTAGCTGCTGACGATGTTAAGTATAAATTACGAGCTTTAGCTACTATGGGTTTAATCTCTGCTGCTAAAGGTAAGTACCAAGAAGCTATTGGAATTTTCACCGTTATTGAACAAGAATTCCCTATAGATACAAAGTATATGGACTTTGTGATTTTATCACAAGCACGTCTACATGCACAGATTGGTGAAAATACTTTTGCGACTGAGTATTATAGAGCATATAACGAGCTTACTCAAGGTCAAGATGCAAAAGTTTTATACGAACTGGCAGTTCTACAAAGAAAAAATGGCAATTTAGATAAGGCTAAAGCTGCGTTTGAAAAAGTTTTAACTCTAAATACAGGTAAAGCTTATTATACTCCTGCTATATACAATTTAGTTTTAATTGATCAAGAGCTTAATAATGGGGCTCAATCCTCTAATATTATTTCTAGTTATCAAACAAGAGTTGATAATTACTTTAATTTAGTAATTCAAAATAGAAACTTAGTTAGCGAAATCCAATCACTAAGGAATAAAGCTTTAGCTGAAGCTGATACTTTACAACTTAAGAATTTAAAGGATAAGATTGCTGAAAAAAGTATCGCATTGATGGAGAATCAAGATCAGCTTGTTGCTCAAAAAGGTTATGTCTCAAATAGAGATCTTGTATTAATCAAGAGAATTGAAGAAAAGTTTATTACTCGCAACAGTATATATGTTGAAAGAAAAGAACTAAATGAGCTTATCAGAGACTTCCCTAAAGATGAATTAATCCTAAAGGCAGATTATAATCGCGAAAAAGCTGAGATATTTAATATTGCTGAACTTGCAGAAATATTCTTATCAGATATAGAAGAGCCAACTATACAACAGGAAGATAGTGCATTATACTTCTCGGAAGAACTATATAATTATATGGTAACTATTGCATTTTTAGAAGAAGATTTACTTGATAACACTCTCTCTAGTAATGAAAAAGCTCAAATTAGTAATTTAGTAAAAACTAATAGTGATAGTCTTGTAACATTAAAACTTCGAGGTAAGGTAGAATTAGCTGATATCCCAAATATGGAAGAGAAGTTAGCTCAGTTCGAAACAAGAGCGGAAGAACTAATTTTCCAAGAAATGGATAAAGAAGAAAAGCGCCAAATTGTTATTGACGGGTATTATGATTTCAAGGCTAACAAAGAAAATACTAGCTTATTGGCAAGTGTAGATAACTATGACGAAAAACGTGTAAATAAGTTTAAAAGAGCTTTTAATAAATACAATAAGCAAAAACTTAATATTGAAGAATATCTCCAATTTGTTTCATTAGAATCAGAATTCCAAAAAATTACAAAATCCTATAATGATAAATTTGCCCAAATGCAAATTGACACGACAATTGTAATAAATCGTGAACAAGAGTATGCTATTAGGGAAAATCTATATAATAGAATAAATAGATTTATTTACCAGCATGAAGATTTTGAGAATAACTATAAACTATATTTCAATATGGCAGAATTAAGTGCTTTCTTTGATGTTAATAATTACCAATTAAATTACAACAATTATAAAAAAGTGTTAGATCTTAAACCTGATTTTGCTCTCAAAGATGTTGTTATTTATAACTTAGCATTTAACAAACAAGCCTTGATTGATAGAGAAATAGGAAGAAAAAAAGAAGAGTTGATGAAAAGTCCAAATTACTTCACATCTGCTCTACCAAATGAGGTAAAGAAAACAGCTGAAAAATATAGCGAAGTAATCAAAAATTATTCTGAAATAGTTAAGGATAAAGATTCTACATACCGAGTAGAGGCAGTTTTCAGACTAGCAGACTTGTATTATGATTTAGCTGTTGACTCAGACGATATTCTTAAGTATATAGACAAATCAATAACTTTGTTTACTATAGCAATGAAAATTGGTGACCAAAAACAACAATTAGAAGCATTATATCAAAGAGCTTGGCATTATATGGCCAAAAGTGAATATGATAATGCTATGCTAGATTTAAGAGTATTGCTAGAAAACAAAGACCTATATTCTGAAGATGAAGAGTACAAATATACTTCAGCTTATGATGTTGCGGCATATTCATTGAATCAAATTGGGATGTATAATGATACTTTAAGAACAGTTTCATCATATATGAAAGATAAACTTTTTCCAAATTTCGACAAGAACGATGCTTCAATAATTTATAATAAAGTTCTTAACTCAAAGAAAAGTACAGACGAGTTCCTACAGGTTATTGACCTTTATAAACTCTATACAGAAGTTCATCCTTTAGATATTGTTAACCCTACTTTCTGTGATTCTATAGTTTATGAATACCAAACTCACACACCTGAGATTGGAGGAATCGATTCCTTAAAAGCTAAAAGTAGATTGGTTTATCTTGAATCTGTCGAAAGATATGGTTATAATTCAGAATGGTATGATTTTAACAAAGAAGATCCTAAAATAGTTGATTACACAAAATCTGTTAAAAAAGGATATGAAGGTTATATTTTCCCTGAACTGATTAAACTTATTCAAGAAAATCCTTCTCAAGAAGATATTAGTCAGTATAATGATATGATAGAAGAATATGCTAATTATCAAGGTGTTACCATTGAGGAAAGAAATAAGTTCTTACCTCTTGTAAAAGAAAATAGTATGGCCTTAGTTAATACTTATGTTGCTAGTAAGAACGATACATTAGCTTACGCATGGGGTCAGAATGAAATATACAAATATTTAGAAGTTAATCCTGAAGACAAGCAAAGAGATGTTCTGGAACAAAATGCTTATTCTTACGCTGCTAAATATAGGGCTTATGTAGATACAGTAGCTTTTGATAGCTTGCAATATAGTCCACAAGATGTGGAAAATATTAAACTTAATACCAAAAGAAATTATATTTTAGCTGCTAATAGATATATTGAATATAACACTAAAAACAATATTACTCAAAAAGATGATAAAATATATAACATTTTGTATTTCAGAGGTCTTGCTAAAGTTGATATTGGAGATATTGAGGGAGCTAGAAATGATTTTCTTAAATGTGATAGCTTAAATATCTCAAATGAAGATAAAAAGAATATTTATACTCAGTTGGCTTTAATATACAAAGATAGAGATGAAATAGATACATCTAATGATTATTTTGCTAGAGCATCTAGATATGCTTCTCTTGAAGAGAAAGAAGAATATGAAAAAGCAATCTATTCTAATAGAAAAGAAAAAGTTAAGCTTCTAGAAGAAAAGGGTGATCAAGTTGCTGCAGCGAAAGAGTTAGAAATTATGGCTAATTCAAGTGTTGCTACAGAAGAAGATAAATCCCTAATCAAGCAGGCTGCTAGATCAAAATATCTTGAGGCTGGTGATTATGAAACAGCCATTACCAGATTAGTCGAAGAATTTAACAAACAAAATGAAGTAGATGGTGCTTGGGAATATATGGGACAAGCTATTTATATAGCCGACTCTCTTAAGGTTATGGACAAAAAAATAGAACTTGAAGATATGTTTATCTCTAAGTTCCCATACGATTTACAAACATTTGTTTTCAAACAAAATAGAATCAATGAAGTAAAAGAGGAAGGATCTACAAAATATAACCCTGATTTAGTGGCTTCAAGATACATGGAACTATATGATCTTGCTACTAAGGATGGTGATAAATTAGATATAGGGGAAAATAAAGCCCTTGATTTCTATTATTTCTCAATTTCTTATAAAGTCAAGTCTATGTCTGATGAAGATAAGGCTGAAGAATGGCTTAGATTCATTGATAGATTCCCTAACTACACCTACACAACATCAACTGGTGCTCTTGTAAATAGTATTGCAATACAAAGTTTAGTATGCAAATTATACAAAGATAGTGGGAATACTGAGAAATATATTGAAAATGCGAAGAAGCTATTTGAAATGGACCCTACATCAATTCTATATCTTCAATATGCTGCTGAGCAAATTCAAAAAGTTGATACTGATATCAGAAAGCTATATAGAAAAAGAGATTGGCAGCCAATGCTAGCTAAGATTGAAGAGTTTAACACTCTTTCTGACAAGTTCATTAATGAAGGTATCAAAGCAGATGATTTAACTATCAGTCAATTAGATGATGCTTATAATGGATTTGAAACTGACTACAGGAATGAACAGAAGAAAAAAGCTCTATTAGCTGAAATAGAAAGTAATTATGAAGAATTTTTAACCTTTACAGATGTTGATTTTAATGAAAGAGTTAGAGTGTCAAATTTAACTACTTGGAATAGGCATCTTTATAAAGGAGAGAAGCGGATTCCAACGTTTATTGAGCTTGTTGATTCTGAAATTGCCAAGATTACTGACGAAGTTTCTAAAATCGCTCAATCAGAACTATTAGATCCAGCTGAAAAGAAAGAAGCATTTTATAAATATTTCTATAACATATTTAATATTGAAAAATATGCATCTGAATTAATTAAAGCACAAGTCAATAAGTATGTCAACTTACCAGAAGGTCAGTTTAAGAAATATCAATTGAAGCTGGCTACAGACCCAACTACTACAATTGAAGAAAAAAGACAAAAG
The DNA here is from genome assembly GCA_963678315.1 of Cloacimonadales bacterium (SeqCode). Taxonomy (GTDB): domain Bacteria; phylum Cloacimonadota; class Cloacimonadia; order Cloacimonadales; family JAFGVF01. The sequence continues at coordinate 968,474 of OY782781.1, forward strand.
ATCTTTGATTATCAGCAGAGTATAATTCCTTATGGTGACCAACTTTCATCTACATATTTTAGCAGATCTGTAGAAGATGCTAGATCAATATATACTAAATTTATTGATGGTTTTAGCTCAAAGTATCCAAAATCGGATGATATTGTTGATTACTTAGCTTCATTGAATGCTTATGAAGTTCAACCAAAGGAAATTGAAAGTTTGCTTCCAGATAGTTCATGGAGAAAAGACTATTCTGCTATAACTGAATCTACTTATAATGATTCTCTTAGAACATTTGCTGTTTATGGCATTGCTTCAATGGATACTTTAGTTGTTGAAAATGATATAAATTGTCCTATAGCTCCACTATTTGTGAGATATAGAATAATTACAGATGATGTTGATTTGATGGGGCAAAATATTGCAGATTTCCAAATATTTATTAATGATAATCTTATCCAGTTTAATGAACCAGAATATGATGGTTTTATTGAAGATACCTTAGCTACTGTCCAATACTTAGACAGGTATTTAATTAATCATGCTAATATCAATCCTCAAAGCTATAGACCTGGCATCAATAAGATGAAAATAAAAGTACTAAATAGTAAAATGAGTAGTTTTAATGTTGGACTCCAGATGGAAGTAGTATATAACGAAGAAGAATTATTTATATATAATAACTCTCAATTAGTATCAATAGTTTCTGATGAAAGTTGGGTAGTATCAGATTCTGTATCTGCTTTAAACCCTGGATCAAATCTTTTTGAGAATGCTCAAGTAAGTAACTTTGAAGAGGATTATTACCAAATAGCATCCTTTAGTTCTTCAGTAGCTTTACCTATTTGGAGTGCTAAGAAGATTGAAGAAGCTGCTTTAGATACACTATATGTTGTAAATGATTCTCTTAATGTCATGGCTGATTCACTTGTAGTTAATGTTGTTTCGGATTCTTTAATTGCACAAACTGATAGTCTGCAAGCAGATGAGACTGAGGACTTAACAGAAGAAGAAAAAACTTATGTAAAGATTTTCAAGAAAGAATTTGATTTAACTGGTGAAGTTATTGAAGCAAATCTTTACTTCTTAGCTAAAAACATAGCTGACATTTATTTGAACGGTGAGCAGATTGGTTTTGAAGAATACTATTATTGGGATGAAAACGAAGCTCCGTCTGTCTACATAGATCCAGCTCAACTTCTCGAAGGCAAAAATGAATTAATCTTTATTGTATATAGTCCTACTAAAGATAATGGGTTAGTTGTAGACTTCAAAATCAAAACAATAACTAATAGGAGATAATATGAAAAAGTCAATTTTAATCTTACTTTTATTAACTATCTTAGCTATTTCATTTCTTAATGCACAGACAACAGACAATGATAATGAAGGAAATACTAATGATGGAAGATATATTGTACAGACATCTGATGATGATATAATTAGATTTGGATTATTTTTCCCTGACAACGATATTGTTAGAGATAGAACACTTACCAAAGATGAATACATTTTCAAAACATACTTTTTAGATAAATTATTGAAATCAAATAGAATTTTATATTAATATTAGGAGAAAACATGAAAAAACAAGCATTTTTAATTTTGTTGTTGGTTTTATTCAGTTTTAGTTTTTTGTTAGCTCAAACTGATGATGCAAAAGTAGGTAATGATACCGAAGAGGTTGTTGTTGGAACAGAACAAGGCGCTACTGATACTGCTAGTGAAAAAGTTGAAGGACAAGATAAAGATGAAACTAGTCCTACAAACCTATTTAGAATTTATGATAATTCTGGTGTTTACGCTCACTTTATTTTAGCTGTATTCTTATTGGCTGTATTCTATGGTCTGTATAGATTCTATATTCTATATATCAAAGAAAAATTAGATGTGGAAGCTTTCCATTTGAAACTTAAAGGACTTGTTAAGTCAGGTTCTATCAAAGAAGCTATTAATGCTGCTACACTTGTTAAAAGAACTACTTTAGGTCAAGTTTACCGCATTGGTTTGTTTGGATACAGAGATGCAAAAGAATCAGGTAAAACTGGTGAAAGCTTGAAAGAAGAAGTTCAAAGAGCATTTAATGAAGCTGCTTATCAAACAATTCCTGTTATTGATAGAGGTTTAGGTTGGTTTGACTTGTTAGCTCAGGTTTCTACTTATCTTGGTCTACTTGGTACAATTATGGGTCTTATTGAAGCTTTCGGTGGCTTAGGTGGCGGAAACTCAGATAGTAATGCTTTGACTGACGGTATTCAAAAATCAATGGGAACAACAGCGCTAGGTCTTATTGGTGCTATTATTATTCAATTTATCAAAGGTGCTCTAAGTGCACGTGCAGAAAAAATAATTAATGAAGTTGATGAAAAAAGCGTTAAAATAATGAACGTTATCAATAACCAAATCCAGGACTAGTACTATGAGACGAACTCCTGCTGTTGGAACAAAAAAGAAAACATATAGTCCTTCAGAAGGTAGAGCTAGACAAGGTGATCATGGTCATAAAGAAGTTGATTTAGTGCCAATAATGAACCTGTTTGTAACAATAATTCCATTATTGCTACAGATGGTTGTTTTGGTAACCATTGCTTATGTTACACTAGATTTAACAACCCCTCAAGCTGGAGGTGGTACTGGCAGTGAAAGCAATGAAGAAGAGACTCCAAAAGAGATTACTGATCTGGAGCTAGTAATAAACGTTGGTGAAGATAACAAAGAGTTTTACAACTTTGTAAAAAATGGTGAAATTGATACTGACGTTGCTAATATACCTGTAGAAAATATGGATAAGTTAGCTGATGCATTAAGAAATTATAGAAGTATAATGTTCAATGATCTTTTTAATGATAATGATGTTGATAAACATAAAGATAAACAGCTAACAATACAAGTTTTCCCGAAAGATTATGTGGAATTTGGAACATTCGTTAAAACAATGGACTTATGTAAGAAATTGAATTTTGGCGATATTATTCTCAAAGAGATTAAATAAGGAGTGTGATAAATGAGTGTAACTAGAAGACATAAAGGCTCTGCACAAATGAGTATCACCTCTTTGATAGATATTCTTACTATTCTATTGTTATTTGTTATGGTTAACGTTTCTTCTGACCCTGATTTTACACCTGATGATGTGGAGCTAGAAGAATCCATAATTAACGAAGAAATAGATGCAGAAAGCGAAGTGATTACTTTAAATGTAAGTTACACAGGCCTTGACAAAGGAGTTATAACTTACACAAATAAGGCAACTGGTGAGCCAATTGAGATTATGAGATTGGAAGAAATTAACAATACAAATGATGAAGAGTTTAAAAACTTGTTAAGCTCTAGTGTTATTGCTTTGGACGAGCAAATATATGCTGTTTTAGGTGATAATAATGAAAAACCAATTGTTGTGAAAATCAAAGCTCATAAGAAAGTTCCTTTCAAATATATAAATGTTGTAAAAACACTACTATTAGGTGTATGGAATGGTAGTGAAAACAAAGTACCAAACCTTTCTAAGGCTAATAACTTTGTTTTATATTTTGCTACTTCATTTATTAAAGCAGAAACAGATCAGTACAGATCCGTTCTTTCTGATTATGGATTAGGAGGTTAGAATGCGATCAGATTTATTCTTAATTTATAATTATCGGGGTAAACAATTTGTTATCGCAAAAGACGATCCTGAAATTCACAGACTGTTTCGCTTAGGAAAGAAGCTTGTAATAGGCTCAGATGCCAAGAACTTATGGCAAATTTATGATAATAAGTTCCCAAAGAAGTATGTTTTTGTAGAGAAAGGTCAAGATTCCTATTTTGTAAATCTACAAAAAAATATGTCTATTGTTGTCAGTGATGGCAATAAGGAACTAACATTAGAAGAATTAAAATCTAAAGGCTTATTAAAGAATAACAAGCTATATCTTAAAGAAGGATATAGTGGTTCAGTTCATATAAATGAAAACACTGAGATTAAATTTAGATTTGTTAGAGGAAGTGTTGCATTAACTGAAGACCAGAAGAGAATGGTAGCTAACTTTACCAAGAGACCTCCATTAGCCTCTGACCAAAAGATTACAAGAAGTCTTATCTTTATTGTGCTTATACTTGTTATTGCTTTTGCTTCATATATGAACTATGTTTATGAACCAGTGGTAAAAAAATCTGTTTTTGAACAAACAAGAGATAATCTAAAGCGTGAGATGACAGTTTCTGCTGAAGTTAAAGTTAATACTCCTACTAATGTTGCGACAGTTGAAAAAACAGGTGGTGAGGGAGAAAAGATTGACGAAACTCCTCAAGAAGTTACACCAACTGATGATCAAACTACTAATGCCAATACTATGAGTAATGCAGATGCTTTAGCACTAATTAGTGCTACCCAAGTAGATTTAGTGAATCAAACAATGAGCACACAGAATACTCAAGTTGCGGGAATGCCTTCAGGAGGTGGAGGTGGTGGAGCAATTAGTGGAAGCCTTATTTCGAGTACAATGAGTGGACTTAAAGGTAACAATAATAGAAAAACCACAATTAACATTGGAAATGTTAGTACTTCAACAAGTATCGACGATAGAATTAATGCTCTAGCTGCAGGACGTGGTTTGGACACCGGTTTAGCTGCAGTGGGCGCAGGTGGAGAATCTGTTACAACTGTTGCTGAAGGTCGTGCAACTAATCTAATAGCATCTACAGACATAAATGCTATAAAAGATTATAATGCAAATGTTGGTAAGAATCCAGGTGGTGGTATTGAAGATACTGGAACTGCAAATGTTGCTGTGTCAGGACTTCCTAAGACAGTTGATCCTAAAGCTATTATTGAAGAACCTACTGTAACAGGTGAAACTGCACAGCAAAGTAGAGTTAAACAATGGTTCACAGGAACAATGGGACCTCAAATATCTGGTTTATACAATACTTATAAGTTAACTAAGCCGATACGTGGTTACTTAGATTTTACATTTAAAATTGTGAAAGGAAAAGTTGTGAAAGTAACTATTACTGGTTCTATTAAAGATAAAAAATTCATTAATGAGTTAAGGAAAATTCTAAATAAAAAAACTATCACAGGTTTAGTCGATTATGACAGTAAGCCAATTCGAAAGAACTTTGGTAATTAAACTTATTAATCAATAATAACAATATAACTTAACTAAGGGGATTTACTCGCAAGAGTAATCCCCTTTCCCTTTTGATATTTCAAATCTTTTTTCTTGCCAATTATAATTAACTTTTGAATATACAATTCTATGAAGCATTATATAATTAGTTTAAACATGGAGCTCGATAGAGAGTTCATCTATACTTCTAAAAAGGAATTAACATTAGGTTTACGGTGCATTGTTCCTTTTAGGAATTCTATACGTACAGGAATTGTTCAAAGTGAAGCAGTATCTGTTGATAATTCAATACAGTATAAAGAGATTTTAGAAGTTGTAGAAGACAAGCCTTTACTCACTTTTGATTTGTGGAAATTAAGTTTCTGGATAGCTAATTATTATGCAACAAGTATTGGTAAGGTTTTATTTTCTATGCTACCTAAAGGTCTGTCCTTAGAAATATTTACTGATATTAGATTGAAAGGAGACCATAAAGAGCTAGGAAATAAGCTAGATTTATATGAGATGCTTAAAGATGAAGAATGGCATGAACTAAATTATATATTCAATCAGTTAGGAAGTAGGATTAGTTACAAATTAATTGAGGAGCTAGAGAAAGCAGGGATAATTGAAGTAAAAAGGCACTATGACAAGAAAGTAAAGGTAAAGAAAGCAAATTTTATTTTTGTAGAAGGCAATGATAAAGATGTGAAGTTATCTCCTAAGCAAAAAGAAGCCTTTGAACTTATAAGAAGCAGTGAAAAGATTCTCGCATTAACAGATATTGCTAAAGCTTTTTCATATTCAATTATTAGAGCCTTGCAGGAAAAGGGCTTAATCAAGATAATTCCCCTTGAAGTTAGTGATAATATTGATTTACTTCCTACAAGGAAAGAACGCAAAATCGTTACGTTAACAGATGAACAAGCTAGGGTAATCTCCAATATCGAAAAGGATTTAGAATCATACAAGGTTCATTTACTTTACGGGATAACTGGTTCAGGTAAAACAGAAGTCTATATTAGGATAATGGAAAAAGTCTTGGCTAATGGTAAGAATGCCCTTTTGTTAGTCCCTGAAATATCCCTTACTCCTCAAACCGTTGACCGTTTCTACAGTGCTTTCGGAGAGAATATAGCCATTCTACATAGTAATCTAACGGATAGAGAGCGTTTCCATGAATGGAAAAGAATCAAAGCTAATGAATGTAGAATAATCATCGGGGCTAGATCTGCTATATTTGCTCCCTTGCAAGATATTGGACTTATCATAGTTGATGAAGAGCATGAGGGTTCTTATAAGCAGGAGAATAGTCCACGCTACAATGCTAGAGACTTAGCTGTTATGAGGGGAAAAATAAATGTATGCCCTGTTATTCTAGGTTCAGCTACTCCTTCCCTGGAATCTTGGTTAAACGCTTTAAATGGACGTTATATCCTCAATAAAATGTTAAAACGACCTACAGGAATAACTCTTCCCACAGTTAAAATCATTGACTTGAAGAAAGAAAAGAATGACCTTTTACTATCGGAAGACCTGTTGAAAGCTATAAAGGATAAACTAGAAAAGAAAGAACAGGTTATCCTCTTTCAAAATCGAAGAGGATATTCTAATTTTATGCAATGTAAAAGTTGTGGTGAGCTGATTAAATGTCCGCATTGTGATGTTAGCCTGCATTATCATAGTTATACAGAAGAAGTCATCTGTCATTATTGTGGTTATAAGAAACCTACTCCAAGAAAGTGTCCTTCCTGTGGAGGATATTCTTTCATGTATGGAGTAGGGGGAACTCAAAAGCTTGAAGAACAGGTTAGATCATGTTTTCCAACTGCTAAAGTTATGAGAATGGACTCTGATACCACAAGCAAGAAGAGTTCTTATAATGACATGTTTGAAGCAATGTCGTCTAATTCTGTAGACATACTTCTAGGAACTCAGATGATATCTAAAGGCTTAGATTTCCCTAATGTGACCCTAGTTGGAGTTATCTTGGCTGATATATCTTTAGGCCTAGCTGATTTTAGAGCATCGGAAAGAACCTTCCAATTGTTAACGCAAGTGGCTGGACGTTCAGGAAGAGGTGATAAAGTTGGACAAGTTATAATACAGACTTATATGCCTGAGCACTATGCTATAGTTAATTCATCTAATCAAGATTTCCTTAAAATGGCTGAAATGGAATTACACATGCGGGAAAGTTTATTTTATCCACCTCATTTTAGATTAGCTCGAATCTTATTCTCTCATCATACAGAGAAAACTTTATTAGAATCTTTTAATAAAAATAGAGAGTTCTTTCAGCAACTAAGCTCTATTTATTCATTCCAAGAATTAAAAGTATTGGGACCAGCTCCTGCCCCAATTCCTAGAATTAGTAATAAATTCCGCTATCACTTAATCTTCAAAGGTAAGGATGTAAGTGTTATCTCTTCTGTGATTAAATTCTTCAAATCAAATTATAAGGCTAAATCCTCAATTAAAGTTGCTATCGATATTGACCCTATATCTCTCTTATAGTGACAAATTCTCTAAAGTTATTCCTATCAATGAATTTTGCTTGAACATTATATGTATCTGTGAAGGTGGAAGGAACTTTTTGTTTTTTTGTTTGCCATTTAAATTCATAACCAGATATTTTACCTGCGCTTTCTTCTACAAAATCAACCTCCTGTTGTTGTTTTGTTCTCCAGAAGTAGATGTTTGCAAATGTTTTTTTATAGATGTTTTGTTTTTTGCGTTCGGAAACTAGAAAGTTCTCCCATAAAGCACCTTTATCAGGTCTTAAATCAATTCCTGTGAAGTTCCCAATAATTGTGTTTCTGATACCATTGTCATAGAAGTAGATCTTCCTACTTTGTTTAATCTCATTTCTTAGATTTCTACTAAAACTATTTAGCCTAAAAATCACATATCCATCTTCAAGAATTTGGATATACTTTTGGACAGTAGTCTTGTTGATTCCGACCAATGAAGAAAGCTCATTGTAGTTTACTTCATTACCTACTTGAAAGGCTAGAGCTTGCAATAATTTTTCTAATACTTCAGGTTTCCTGATATCTGAGAATGCTAGAAGGTCTTTATATAGATAACTATTAACTAAATTACTTAAAATTTCTTTTTCATCACCAGTATTATTCAAAACATCTGGGTAAAATCCATAGATTAATCTATTATCTAATTGTTGCTCAGATTTAACATATCCAATACTAGTCTCAAATTCTTCCCAAGTTATTGGGTACAGCTGATATTCCCATTTCCTACCAGTTAAAGGCTCATTTATTTCGTTTGCTAGATTGAAAGCTGAAGAACCACTAACTAGCAATTGTACTCCTTTTAATTGATCAGTAACTATTTTTAAGGTTAATCCAATATTCTTTATACGTTGAGCTTCATCAATGAATACAATTTTATTAGATGCAATGATTGATTTTATTTTTTCAGTAGATGGATTAGTTAATAAACTTCTTGTTGTTGGATCATCTCCATCAAGAAAGAGATATTCTTCTTTATCTAAAATTTGTTTTATAAGAGTAGTTTTTCCAACCTGTCTTGCCCCATTTACTATTATTGCTTTGCCTGAAAATAGTCTTTTTTTTATCTTCTTTTCTAAATAACGTTTGAACATTTTCCATCTCCAATTTGTTTTAAAATCTTTTATCTACTGTTATATATAATGTTAACGCTTGATTTGTCAAGATAAAAGTAAATCCTAATGACCAAAAGTTATAACTATTGGTCATTATAATGGCTAAAAGTTATAACTATTGGTCATTATAATAGCGAGAAGTTATAAATAAGGTTCATTCGTATGATCTTTTTCTTTGGAATATAATCTTGATTATTCTTCAACTTACATCATCTTAACAAATGAAATAAAATTTATTTGACATTATAGCCCTATATCAAAATCTGTAAAAAAGATTATGTTAATAATATATTAGGAGATAAAATGAAAATACTTGTACTAAATTGTGGTTCATCTTCAATCAAATTTCAGTTAATTAATAGAGAAACTGAAATAGTTTTAGCAGAAGGTTCAATTGAACGTATTGGAGAAGAAATTTCTCTATTTACTTATAAGAGTGAAAGATATACAACTAAGAAACAAGAGTTGTTAATCCCAAATCATGAAGAAGGTTTAAAAGATGTAATTAATCTTTTATTAGATTCAGAAAAAGGCTGTATTGCTTCTGCTGATGAAATTGATGCAGTTGGACACAGAGTTGTTCACGCTGGTGAATACTACTCAGGTTCAGTATATATCGATGATGCTGTTGTTCATGCTTTAAAAGAATGTACTCACCTTGCACCTCTTCACAATCCTGCTAATATCAAAGGTATTGAAGCTGTTGAAAAGTATCTCCCTGGTACTCCTCAATGTGGTGTGTTTGATACAGCTTTCCACCAAACAATGCCTGAAAAAGCATATCTATATGCAATTCCTTACGAACTTTATGTTGAAAACAAAATCAGAAGATATGGTTTCCACGGAACTTCTCACAAGTATGTTTCATTAAAAGCTGCTGAATTCTTAGGTAAAGACGTAACTGAATTAAAAATGATTTCATGTCACATTGGTAATGGTGCTTCTATCACTGCTATCAATAAAGGTGAATCAGTTGATACTTCAATGGGTTTAACTCCTCTTGAAGGTCTTGTAATGGGAACACGTTGTGGCGATCTTGATCCTGCTATCCCTATCTTCTTACAAGAAAATCTAAAGATGTCTTCAGCAGAAGTTAATACTCTTCTTAACAAAAAATCAGGTATGCTTGGTCTTTCTCAATTGTCAAATGATATGAGAGCTATCGAAGATGGTATCGTAAAAGATCATGACCACCGTGCTATCAGAGCTCACGATGTTTATGCTTATAGAATCAAGAAATACATCGGTGCTTATGCTGCAGCTATGAATGGGGTAGATGTAATCATCTTTACTGGTGGTGTTGGTGAAAACATGCCTATCCTTCGTGAATTAGTATGTTCAGATATGGACTACTTAGGTGTTAAAATTGATCCTAAAGAAAACAACCAATGGGTTGGTGGAACTTTAGATATTACTGCTAAAGATGGTAAAGTTAAAGTTCTTAAAGTTCAAACTAATGAAGAACTTATGATTGCTATCGAAACTCAAAAGATTATCAATAGCCGAAAGATAGAAGACTAAATCTTACTATTGACCAAATATATTGAAGCCTGCAGATTTTCTGTAGGCTTTGCTTTATATTGTAATTCTATTTATCTCTATTTAGAATGTAATGAGTCTTAGGACCATTACCTTTTTTAATAATCTGTCCCTTTGATATCATTTCTGCAATTAACTCAGCAGCTCTAGAAGTTTTAATACCAAGCAATTGTTCAGATTTCTTTCTAGTTATAGATTTGTTTATTTCTAAGTAGCTAATTACCTTTTTGTATTCTTCTGTGATAGAATCAAATTTATCTTCCGGTATCTTCCGGTACCTTCCGGTATCTTCCGGTATCTTCCATTTTGCTTCCGTTTTTTTTCTAAAAAGATTGACCTCAACAAAATCGTTCTTTTCTATGATTTCAGGTCTTCTTAAATCCATCTCTTGGCATGAATCAAGAATTCGATTTATTCCACTACCCCATTTTTCAATTAAATCAAGCTCTTTCATAACTTTGGCAACAACCTTGTTACGAATTTCACTTCTACCACTAAATAAATCTTCGTAAGATAGCTTAGGAGGTAATGAGCCAGGTGAAAGAATTCTTACATAGTCGTCAAAAACACTTACCTTAATATCTCTACCAGAATTAGTATAATCTCTATGAATCAAAGCATTGGTTATAGCTTCTCTTATAGCTACTATTGGGATTTCTGGGATGTCTTTTCTTTGAAGTCCTTTAATCTCTGCTGAAATATTGATGTGGTTTAGAATAAAACCTTCAACATTCTCTAATTGAGAGAATATATTACTAGTATACTCTTTCTTATCACTGAAAGTCGCCATGCTTGAACCTCTAAATCTTGCACATTTAACCTCACAATGATCATAGATACCTAAAAGAATTAAGAGCCCTCTAGTTGGGACTATCTTGTCATTTATTTTAAATACAAGCTTCAAATTGAGCATTTTGTTTAAAGTAAGTTCTTTATTTACTTTCTTGAACATATTTTTTAATGGGATTATATCAATATCTTCAAAACCATAATCATAGTCGGGTTCTTCATCAAAGCTAAGGTTATGATTTTGTCGTTCTAAATCAACTATAGTTTGAAAGTCGGCTAGTCTATTGGTTGCTCCTAGCCTAAAGTAAACTCCCTTATCTCTACCTAAACTTTTAAGATAATAAGGTAGTCTTCTTCCTCTAGGAACATCTATTACTAAAACAGTTTTATCATCAATATTAACAGTATATATATCAAAAAAAATTATTGGTGCTATCGTATCATAAATAATTGAACTTACTTGGTCTTTAGTATTAAATATATCTAAGTCATTTATACCAATAACATTTAGATTATCTGTAACTCCAATAATAAGTTTTCCTCCAGAAGTGTTAGCAAAAGCACATATAGCTTTAGCTAGCTTCTTGTTAGAAGGAATTTTTTCTTTTAATTCAAGAGTTTTACTTTCTCCATTTTCTATTAGTTTTTTGTAATCCATGATAACTCCAAATTAATTCTAGCTATACTTATTACATCATGGAAGTCTCATTCTATTTGTCAAGAAGCTTCCCCAAAAAAATATTACCAACTACCACCCTCTTGTTTTCTTCATTTGCTCTTGATTAAATTTCTCTCTTCTTTCTGCTTCTCCTTTTCTGTTAACAGCACTTTTTTATCTCCTCACCTAGGTTTGAAAACCTAGGCTTGGAAAATAAATACATTTGGGATAGATATTGAGAGATGGTTCAACTTGCTTCCTTATTTCTCAGAATAGATTTGATTATAGATATGATCAAGAGAGATTTTATTCTCTGATATAGAAAGAATATGATTATTCTCAAGTTCTTTTAATTTACTGTAAAGCTCTTTTTCATCCTTTACTACAATCATTTTCTCATGAGAATTATCTAAATATGAAATATTGAAACTCTTATCAATCTTATATTTTTCAACTAAGTTTTTTAGGGAGTCAGAAAGAATCAATTTACCATCTTTCATAATGGTTATCTTTTCTGAAACAGCTTCTATTTCACTTAGATTATGAGATGAGAGAATAATAGTTTTATTTCCTTGGTGAATATAATTCTTCATGATAGTTGAAATCTCTTTTACAATAACTGGATCTAAACCTGCAAAAGGCTCATCTAAAAAGAGAATATCTGGATCATTCAGGAAGGTAGTACAAATCACAGTTTTCTTATACATACCTGTTGAAAGTTTTGATATTTTTTTCTTGAGAAATTCTCCTAAATCAAACTGTTCAATTAAGCTAGCTATCTTTTTCTTTTTGTCTTTTATTCCGTAAATATCAGCAAAAAAAGATAGTGTTTCTATAACATTTAACTCATCGTATAGTTTTAATTTTTCTGTGAGAAAACCTGTTTTCTGAATTTGACTTTTAGACATCTTCTTTATATCTTTATCTCTAAAAAATACCTTTCCATCATTAAAGGGAATAACCTTGTTAGCAATCATAAATGCAGTAGTTTTTCCTGCCCCATTATGTCCTAAAAGAGCTTGAATTTTACCTTCTTCTATCTCCCATGAAAAATCATCTAAAGCTTTCTGTTTCTTATAGGATTTAGTAACATTTTCAAATTTAAATAAAGCCATAATACCTCCTACATTGACCTAATAATTGTTCTCTTCATGAAGAAAATACTCAAGAAGAAAAACACGATACTTATAGCTGAAATAGTAGCTAATAATTGCATTGAAACATCATTTCTAATAATCTGCTCTATCAGTTCTGTGACTAATATAAGAGGATTAATCTTTAGAATATTTGCAGTTATAGGTGAAATACTATCTTTTATTGCTCCATAAAAAATCGATGGAAACCAGAATATCATTGGTAAAATACTCTTCAAACTTTCATTAGCTGTCATTGAAGAGAAGAATATCCCTAGCATAGCTGTTGGAAAAATAATGAAAGGTAAGTAGCAAATCATAGTAATATTTAAGCTTAACTGCTTTGTTAAAATAGCAACTATATAAAAGACAGTGAATGTAAGAATCTGCATTACAAATACACCAAGCAATTTACTAACTATTAATTCTGCTTTACTTATGCCTGATTTTAACAAAATCAAAATATTATGCTTTTTAATCTCAAGATTTAACAAGGCTGAACCGTAATTTAAAGAAGAAAAAACTAAAAGGAAGTTGAAAACCATCGACAGGAGAGCATAATTCATTGAGAATTTTTTCTTTAGGTTAAAATGTTTGCTTACAATAGGATTAAACTTATTTCTGATTAAATGATAAACTAAAGTAGATTTGTTTTTGTTCATATTCAAATATAGGGTTTTCTGACCATCTTCTAGGTAATAGATGACTGGTAGTTGTCCCTTGTCAAAATCCACTAGCATGTCTTCTTTATCCATATACTCAATATTAACGGGTATCTTTTCTTCTAAGTATTCGAAATAATCAACATCTTTGTCTTCAAATTCGTAAGCCAACTCTTTATCAACCCACACCTTTAGATTATTGGATGAAGACTTTTCCATATAACCAAAAAGGAACAAGTATAGTAGTGGTAAGCCTAAGGAAAATATCAGCATAATTGGACTTTTGTACTGAATCTTAAAATCTTTGATTATCAAGGCAAAAAACTTTTTCATCTCTCCTCACAATATATTAATCATTAAGATATATAGTCTGTAATTTTGTCTTACAAATAACTTAATATCCATAATTCATTTTTAATAAATCAATCTTGTCATGACCTCTTCTATTTACAGGATGTTCATGTACTCAAGATGCTTACAATTTAAATATTGACAAGGCAAAAGTCAACATTTTTAATTAGAGTTAAGAAAGGAGCTTATATGGATTAACACAGATAAAAAGAAAAAATGGCCACAAATGACACGAATCTTCACGAATAAGATTTAAAGCAAGATTGTTACTTTCTTCATGCTCGCTTAAAGCTTTAATATAGTGTGCTTTTTCTTAAAGCTTAATGCATCATCCGGGGTGCGTCACGAGGTGGTGTGCCGTCAACTGGTGAAAATCCAGTCTGGTTAATTTTCTGTTCAACCAGAAGTGAAAAAGACAAACTAATACAGTAATGTTTAGTTTGAAGCTCTTTGAATCGGTAAGTAAGCCGTAGCGTAAGCGAACAGGTAGCTTCGTTAGGCAATTGTAATCGGTTAATCTTTCCCAGAGGATGAAACCTGCTATTTGATAGGAAGAAACAGAAGTATGCACTATCAAAGATTACCGGAGTTATAACTGGTGGCGTGCTTATAAACGATTGCACATTAAACGTGAGAGAGCCTATTTAATAAGAGGTGACAACCCTAAATGGATTTCTATAAGACGGTGTCGAAGTGAAATCCAGTTATTTAGGCAGTCGGAGATGCCCATAGTAGTGATGATATTTGAGACAACATAACTCAAAAGTAGCGAAGGGGCATTACTTCAAAGAAATTTACAAGATAAGGAGAAAGTTGTGATTGATGAAAATCTAACAAGCAAACGAAAGGCTGATTTAACAGCTGAAGAAAGAGTTCGAATTTTTCAACGTAAATTATATTCTAAAGCCAAACATGAAAAGGATTTTCGTTTTTATGTATTGTATGATAAGTTAACAGTGGGATATTTTCTAACAGAAGCTTGGAGAAGGGTGAAGTTGAACAATGGGATTGCAGGATATGATAAGAAGAGTTTCTCTGATATTGAAGAATATGGAGTAACAGACTTTCTCTTTGAAATTCAACAAGAACTAAAAGATGCAACTTATAAACCATCTCCAATACTTCGAGTATATATTCCAAAAGCAAATGGTAAAATGAGACCATTAGGAATTCCAACTATCAAAGATAGAGTTGTTCAGATGTGTTGTAAACTAATAATAGAACCAATCTTTGAAGCAGACTTTGAAGATTGTTCTCATGGTTTCAGACCAAAGCGTTCAGCACATGGAGCTATAAAGGAAATTAAGTCTAATCTAAAGGCTGGAAAAACAGAAGTATATGATGCTGATTTATCAGGTTATTTCGATAATATTCCACACGATAAACTGATGTATCTTGTTGAAAGAAGAATAACAGATAAAAGAGTATTAAAACTTATTAAAATGTGGTTAAAAGCACCATACTTTGAAAAGAATAAATTGCACAAGAGTAAAAAGGGAACACCTCAAGGAGGCGTTATTTCTCCTTTACTAGCAAATATATACTTAAATCTTGTTGATAAAGCTGTCAATAGAGAAGATGGATTTTTTCGCTAAAAGAGGCATAAAAATAGTTCGTTATGCTGATGACTTTATCCTAATGGGAAATAAAATACCTAAAGAATGCTTATCGTATTTACACAGAATACTAGAGAAAATGGAATTAACCATTAACATGGAAAAAACGAAACACTTGAATGCAACAAAGCTATCCTTTGACTTTTTAGGTTTTACTTTTAGGTTTGATAAATCTTTTTACAATTGGTATGGTTATTACTGGAATGTTATTCCAAGTAAAAAGAGTGTCAAAAAGTTCAAGGCAAATATAAAACATTGTCTTATGAATAATGGACACTCATCTAATTATACTTTAGTAAAGAAACTCAATCCCATATTAAGAGGTTGGGTTAACTACTTCACAATACCAAAAGTAAGCTACCCAGCTAAAGCCAAAGATAGTGTTAATACATATCTCTTTTTTAGTTTAAAGAGGTATTACAAACGCAAGAGTCAGAAGAGCTGTAAGCTTTATCGTCAAAATGCTCATGCCAAGTTAATTAGGTATTATGGTCTATATAACTTAGCATACAGAACACCCTGACAAACTTGTGAAAGCTTAGAAAGAACTTTGTCGGTAAGCCGTGTGCGGGAAAACCGCATGCACGGTTTGAAGAGGGGGGCAGGTGAAAACCTGTCTCTACTCTACTTTAACAGTTAGTTTATCTTCGATTGCATGTATTCTAAGCTTGGTCAATAAATCGTCTGGTAGTTCTACAGTAAGTCTTGCAAAAGTGAACTTTTCTCAGTTTTCATCAAATTACTCCATAGACTTGCTTTTTATTGACAAAAAGCATATTTTTCTTGACTTAATGAGATATTGACAACTAATTAGTAAATAATTGATCATACATAAATATTGAGGTTTTTGATGAACGTTAAGGTTATAGATAATAAACAAAATGGTTTACTTGGACATGAATTAAATAATATCATAAATGATGATGCAACTATTTCTATTACAACATCATACTTGACTATATATGCACTAGAAGAACTGCATAAAAAACTAGCTAAGTCATCTAAATTAAGATTACTATTAGACAAGAATCCTTTTGTAGATAATGATAAATTAATTTCACCAACCATTTACTTTGGTGACAATTCAGAGCTTTCATTGAAGAATAAACTAAACATTGCCTATCTTTCAAAGAAATGTTCCGAGTTACTGGAAAACAAAGCTGATATAAAAGCTATTAATCCTGGTATTGCTGGAAGCCCAATAACTCATATTATTGATAAGCAAGGTTCTCATACACTTTTACCATCTCCAACATTCTATAATTCTCAATCTTTAGGTTATCTACCATCTAAACAACTCTCAATATTCAACCTTACATCTTTTAACAAGGATGAAGAAAACCCTTACAGTACATATTTTGAGACTTTGTGGTCAGATAAGAATAACACTGTCGATATTAAGAATGATATTCTAAAGCAATTAGATAGAGGATACAAAGACTATACTCCCCAAGAATTATACTATTTTACATTGTACCATATATTCAAAGATAGTCTAGATGGTGTTGATGAAGATAAAGTAGTTAAATCAAAGACTGGTTTTAAAGATACAATTGTCTGGAATAAACTTTATAACTTTCAGAAGGATGGTGTACTTGGTGCTATTGATAAAATTGAAAAGCACAACGGCTGCATCATAGCTGATAGTGTAGGACTAGGTAAAACTTTCGAAGCACTTGCTGTGATAAAATACTACGAACTAAGAAATCATAGAGTACTTGTTTTATGTCCTAAGAAGCTGAGAGATAATTGGACTGTTTATACTTTAAATGACACTCGTAATACTCTTTTGAAAGATAGATTTAATTATGATGTTTTGAATCATACTGATTTAACCAGAGAGTCTGGTTTTTCTGGTGAAATGAACCTTGAAACTATCAACTGGAGTAATTATGATTTGGTTGTTATTGATGAATCCCACAACTTCAGGAATGGCTTCGCTAGATCTTCAGCAATAAAGATAACAAGATATAGTCGATTAATGGACCAAATTATTAAATCAGGTGTTAGAACTAAAGTACTAATGCTGTCAGCAACACCCGTAAATAGTCGAATGAATGATTTAAAAAACCAAGTAGCTTTCATTACTGAAGGTGATGAATTAGCTTTTGAAGACTATGGAGTTAATAATATTTCCTCTGTTATGAAACAAGCTCAAGGTCAGTTCAATAAATGGCTGAAGGAAAAGAAAGATAATAAGGATGTAGCTTCTAGTAAGTCTTTGCTTGAATCTATTGATGCACGCTACTTCAAATTGCTAGATCTACTAACTATTGCTCGTTCACGTAAACATATAGAAAAATACTATGATGTTACTCGAATAGGTAAGTTTCCTGAAAGATTGAAGCCAATAAACATAAAATCTGATATTGATTTAGATAATAGTTTTCCAGAATTAAAAGAGATTAATCGTAAAATTAGAAAGTTGAATTTATCGGCTTACTCTCCGATTAAATATGTTAGACCAGAAAAGCAAGATGAGTATAAAAGAAGATATGACCTAAAACTTGCAAAAGGTAGTGTATTTAGGCAAATCGACCGTGAACAGAGTCTTATTCAGTTAATGCGTGTGAACATGTTCAAACGTATGGAAAGCTCTATAAATTCATTTACTTTAACTCTCAAGAAGTTCTTAAAACAGGTAAATGCTATGTTAGAAAAGATTGATAATCATGCTGAGTTATACCAATCTGACCTAAACATAGAAGAGATTGATTTTGATGATACAAGTGTTGAGAGTTATCTGATAGGAAACAAGGTTAAAGTACTTATCCAAGATATGGATATTATCAAATGGAAACAGGATCTTAGAGAAGATAAAGAAAAACTATCTCATCTACTAAATGAAGCTCAAAAAATAACATCTGCTAGAGATGCTAAACTAGGAGATTTAAAAGACATTATTCGCAATAAAATCAAAAACCCTATTAATGCTTCAAATAGAAAGATAATAGTCTTTACTGCTTTTGCTGATACAGCTTCTTATCTTTACGATAATCTTGCTGAATGGGCACTTTCTGAGCTTGATATCAACTCAGCTGTAGTTAGTGGTTCAAAAGCTCTAAAAACTAATCTACAGGGTGTTAAATCAAGATATAATGATATTCTAACAAACTTCTCTCCTATTTCTAAAGAGAGGGTATTAAAAAACTCTGAGACAGATAAAGAAATAGATCTACTTATTGCTACTGATTGTATTTCTGAAGGACAAAACTTACAGGATTGTGACTACCTTATAAACTATGATATTCACTGGAATCCAGTAAGGATTATCCAGAGATTTGGTCGTATTGATAGAATTGGTTCTAAGAACAATCAGATTCAATTAGTTAATTTCTGGGCTAATATGGAACTGGATGAATACATAAACCTAGAAGCTAGGGTTAGTGGTAGAATGAAGCTTTTAGATATTTCAGCTACAGGCGAAGAAAATGTAATAGAGTCGAATCCTGAAATGAATGATTTAGCTTACAGAAGAAAGCAACTTGAACAGCTTCAGAGTAAAGTCATAGATTTAGAAGATATTCAAGGTGGAATATCTATAACAGACTTAACATTCAATGATTTTAAGGTTGAGCTTTTGGACTATCTGAGACATAATCAAGATGAGTTAGAAAGAACCCCTACTTCAATTCATGCTATTACTAAATTAAATAGCTCCGAGATTCCTCCAGGTGCAATATTCTGTTTGAAACAGATAACAGGTTCAACTGATAAAAACAAAGCTTATAATGCTCTTGAACCATACTACTTAGTCTATATAGATTATGATGGTAATATCAAGTTCACTCTAGCACAGAGTAAGCAGATACTAGACTATTTCCAGAAGCTATGTTCAGGAAGTAAGGAAATTTACCAGGACTTACTTAAAAGCTTCTCGAGAGATACGAAAAAGGGAAAGGATATGTCTTGTTACACTGAGATGCTAGAGTATGCGGTAGATAATATATTAGGAATTAAACGTGAAAAAGGATTGGCAAGCTTGTTTAAGACAGGAGGAATAAATCTAACTAAAAAAGATAATTCATGGATAAAAGACTTTGAAGTAATATCGTTTCTCGTCATCGAGAAAGAAATTACTAATTGAGAATTGATAATAACCTGTTTGCCGACCGGCAGGGAATGGATAATGGATAATTTCTTGCTTAAAAGATATTAAGGAAGTGTTGATGAAAATAAATAAACAGATAAGTGTTGAGGGTATAACAGTATCAATGTTTAATAATAACAACAATGATTACATATCATTGACTGATATTGCTAAGAGTAAAGAGGGAGATTCAAGGGCTGCAGATATTATTAAAAACTGGATTAGAAATAGAAGCACTTTGGAGTTTATAGGTACTTGGGAGCTTATTCATAATCCTGAATTTAAAGTGGTAGAATTCGACCACTTTAGATTAAATTCTGGTTTAACCTCTTTTGTACTTAGTCCAGGTAAATGGATTGAGTCAACTAATGCCATAGGAATAGTTGTTAAAAAAGGAAGATATGGTGGAACTTATGCTCATAAAGATATAGCATTAGAATTTTGTTCTGCTATTAGTCCTATTTTTAAGTTATATTTGATTAAAGAGTTTCAGCGCTTAAAAGATGAAGAGCAAAAACTATTAGGCTGGACTACTAAACGACTTCTAACAAAAGTTAATTATCAGATTCATACAGATGCAATAAAAGAAAAATTGATACCTGATTATCTAACACCAAAGCAAGTATCATTTGTTTATGCTTCTGAAGCTGATGTTTTGAACATGGCTCTTTATGGCAAAACAGCAAAACAATGGAAATTGGAAAACCCAGATAGTAAAGGTAACTTACGTGACTTTTCAAGTATTGAGCAATTAGTATGTTTGGCTAATCTAGAAAATTTGAATGCACTATTTATAAAAGAAGGTCTTACTCAAGCTCAAAGATTGATAAAACTAAATCATATTGCTATCCAACAGCTACACATCTTATCAAAAAATAAGAAGAGACTAGTTGAAATTAATAAAGAATAGTTTCGTGTTTTTTGTGGTTAAATAATAGGAGTTATTATTGAATTCTGAATTATCAATTATCAATTTACTAAAGATCCCGGAAAGATCAATTCAAAATCAAAAGCTTACTAAGAAAAGTATTCTAGAGAATGCTAATCTTAAAGCTTCATCTAAGAAAGTAATTAGAGATGATATAGACGAGATGCTAATAGTAGCTTTAGTAGACCCTAAGTCTTCTAACATTAATGCTTATGAAGATGATAACTATAGCATTGATGCTATTCTACTGATTCAAGTTCTTCTTAAGAAGAGAGAGTCCTTGACCAAAGTTGCAGAGATTCTTCACACAGTTATTCCCTATCAGTTGCTAATTGTATTTTCTTACCAAGATGAGCTAAGCTTCAATATTGCCGATAAGAGAATTAATCAAGTAGATAAAGATAAGCGTATTATAGGTAATTATACTTTTACTGAATGGTTAAAAACAGGAGATGATAAGCTTAACAAGTTTATTGATAGTATTGCCTTTTCAAACTTGTCTCACCTTAATCTGAAGGCTTTCTATGATGATATAAGAACCAGGATATATAATCTAAAGACATCATTGATTAATGGAGAATTTCAAGCAAAGTCTATTGAGGAAAGTCAAGATGATATTATATTATTACGAAAGATAAAAGAAATTAATGCTGAAATATTAAAACTAAAGAATACTTATAAGAAAGAGATTAACTTTAATGCTAAAGTTAAGTTAAATGTAGAAATAAAGAAGTTAGAAAAAGAAAAAGAATTTTTATTCAGTAACTTTAAATATTCAGAACACTAGCAATTATACATTTGGAGATAAAATGCAATACATAACAAATGGCATTGAACATAGTCTAAGGTTATCAAAAGAAGAGCTTGAAGAATTATTAGGTTCTAAAGAAAAAATATCTGATACTTCAGAATTTAGGGTTGTTAAATTACTAAAATACATACTTCATAGCACTAAAGAAGATATTTACCAATGGGAAGAGGGGGATTTGAAGCAAGATTTATTGAGCTTCTTTGAAGATCATGATATATCGACCATAAACAAAGCTTTTATCAATCACAAATTACGGAAATTTTATTCAGATATAAGGGAAAAGATTGCACCACTAATATATTCGGACAATCTTAGTATTCTTATGAGCAATGGATGTTCAATGGTTGCGGGTTCAAAAGGTATTAATTGTGGAATAAATAATGAGCTATCTGAGATTTTAGAAAAATTTAAACATCGAAGTAATAAACTCAGTAATAACATTAAGTCCTTCAAAAATTTATCCCCTGAAAAAGTTCTAGATAAACTATACCAGATAAAATCATATTTTGAGATTATTCTTCAGAATGACAAAGATACCTATAAAATAAATAATTTGATTAATGAATATCGGGAAGTATTATTAAAAAGTTATGTTTTAGGTATTGATTATAGTAAAATAGACATTCACAAGAATTTATTAATGAAATTAATGGGAATTAAAAACAAAAGAACTACACTGTTTACATTAAATTATGATTTGCTTATTGAGAAGGCATCCGAAGAACTAAATATACAATTAAATAATGGTTTTAGAGGTTTTCATTTTCGTAAGTTCAACCCATCAAATTTTAATTATCAAAATTATATTGAGACTTCCAGCCATGAAAAACTTTCAACAAAATCTTTCAACTTAGTAAAACTACATGGTTCTCTATCTTGGCAATATTCTGAAGATGAGCCTGTATATAGTATTGTTGAGAAACAGCTATGTTTCAATAACGACAATAAGATATCTTTTGAAAGTATCTCTAATGAAGCAATTATTTATCCTGTGCAAACTAAGAAATCACAATCTTTAGATTT
This sequence comes from Cloacimonadales bacterium (SeqCode), assembly GCA_963678315.1. GTDB lineage: Bacteria > Cloacimonadota > Cloacimonadia > Cloacimonadales > JAFGVF01. The sequence continues at coordinate 990,792 of OY782781.1, forward strand.
ACCTTATAGTGAAATGTTTAGGCAACTAAATGAAACATTAAACAAAAGAAATACAACACTAATTGTTGTAGGATATAGCTTTTTAGATGAACATGTTAATGATATTATAAATAATGCTTTATCAAATCCATACTTTAACTTAGTTATATTTTCATACACTTCTTTAGACGAAATCAAAGAAGATGATAAATCTGAATTGTATAAATATTATAACCAAGCCAAGAATGATAATAGAATTTCGATTTTTTCCGGTAATATATTAGGAGATTTTGCTACTGTTACGAATGATTTAATCCCAACAGAGCCCCCTAAGAATATTCTTAGAGAACTTGAAACAATTATTAAAAAAAATAGGACGTAAAGATGGAAAGAGTTAGAATTGGTAAAGTAGTTCAAATGGATGCTGATTCAGTTATTGTTGAGGTTATAGATAATTCATATGTAGACAAAGTAAATTTTAGTATAGGTATTTCAGTTGTTCCTGTGGTAATAAATAAGCTTATATCAGTAAAACTACTAAATAGTAAAGAAGTAGTATTAAAAATCAACAAGATATACGATAAAAATCACTTTATTAATAGAGATGATTTTAAAGTACATAATAGTAAAATATTTCTAGAAGCAACTCCTTTAGGTATTTATGATAGTTATTTATATAAATTTGACGAAGGAATCAACAATTACCCATTAATCAATACAGAAGTTTACTCTATCTCAAGTGAAACAAAAAAGAGTATTATTAATATTTCATCCACATACAAGTTACAGGTTGGAAATTCTTTTGGAAATGATGATTTAGTAAATGAAGCAAATCCTGATATTCTTTTAGGTAAACATCTAGGCGTTTTTGGAAATACTGGATCAGGTAAAAGTTGTACTGTGACTTCTATCATACAGGGATTAAAGAGAAGGTTATATACCAGTTCAGGTACAGATGTAAGTATAAAACCTAAAATTATAATATTTGATTCAAATGATGAATATGCTCAAGCTTTTAATGATACAGAATTTCGTTATAAGAAAATATCTAAGTCAAAATTGAAATTGTCACATACTAAATTATCTGATAGTGAATACTTTAAATTTTTTGGTGCAAGTCAAGGGGTACAAGCTCCATTATTAAAACAAGCTCTTACCAAACTAAGACCTAATGGATTCTTTTCGCTGCAAGATATAATAAACATGATAAACGACCTAATATCAACGAACAGCAGGGAACTTGATAGAAATGGTAATAAAACTAGAAGTAATTTTAGTTTTAATCAATGGACTAATTGGACTAACACTATGATAAATAGAATTGAAAGGATAATTGAGAATAATGAGCTAAAACTAATAATTGATGATCATGCAGTAAATACAATCGATCAAATCTTTGATGATAATTCTAACGAGATCTTTCTTATTGATTCAGACTTTGATAGAGAAGAATTAGATATTGTTATGTTTCTATTCGCAAAGCTTGTATACAAAAAGTATCAAACAGATGGTCCAAACATTATACTTGTGTTAGAAGAAGCTCATAGATATATAAATGATTATGACAATAAAGACTACAAATTAGGAAATTATTATATTGAGAAAATTGCAAGAGAAGGTAGGAAATTTGGGATAAGTTTAGTTATATCAAGTCAAAGACCTTCTGAATTGTCCAAGACAGTAATTTCTCAATGTAACTCTTATATAATTCATAAGCTTACTAATAAACATGATATAGAGATTGTTAGTAGATTTCTTAGTTATAACAGCCGTGAATATGTCAATTCATTAACAAGTCTTGAAAGACAACACGCACTAATTTGTGGAGAAGCATTTGGTTTCCCTGATATTACTAGAATTTTTAATGCCAGTCCAACACCTAATAGTAATGATCCTGAGATTGTCAAGAACTGGCTAGAAGATTAGTGATTAAAAAGCTTAATAAAATTATGAGAATGAAACGCTATTGGGAATGTCTAAAAAGAGCCTAATATATTGTACAAGAAGAGGTTCTAAAACTAGATGGATCTTATCTACTTCTCGGCTCACACAATGATAAATAATTATAATTAGCCGAGAAATGAGCCGAGAATCAAGACACGATATCAGTTTTTTTAAATCTGAAATATATATATATAAATGTCACCTGTGAAAGACCTTTTCGAAAGGTCTCTACACCCTTACTTGCCACCGTAAAAAATCGGCTTTTTTTCAAAGAGGCGCATGGGCAAGCACTAATAACGGCTTATTATTATCAAAATAACATTATCAATTGACAATTATGCATTGTTCATTAACAATTGTGAATTATGCATTATTAATTATGTATTGTTAATTATAAATTAAAAATGGAGCATATATGGAAAAATTAAAGGGTACTAGTAAAGATTTACTAGCTGAAAATATAAATGAACTAAGAAAGCTTTTCCCTGAAGCTTTTACTGAAGATAAAATAGATTTTGAAACTCTGAAAGAAGTTTTAGGGGAATATGTAGAGAAAGATAAAGAACGCTACTCTTTCAATTGGGCTGGTAAGCAACAAGCACGCAGAGAAGCTCAAAAAGTATCTACAGGAACACTTAGACCTTGTAAAGAAGAGTCTGTTAACTTTGATGATACAGAAAATCTATATATCGAAGGTGATAACCTAGAAGTTCTTAAACTCCTGCAAAAGTCTTATCATAATTCTATCAAGATGATTTATATTGATCCTCCTTATAACACAGGTAAGGACTTTGTTTATAAAGATAACTATCATGATAATCTTAAAAACTATAAGCAAGTAACAGGACAAGTAGACTCTGAAGGCAATAAATTATCGACTAACAGTGATTCAGCTGGACGTTACCACTCTAATTGGCTTAACATGATGTACCCACGTCTAAAACTTGCTCGTAATCTGCTGAAGGATGATGGGGTGATTTTTATATCGATTGATGATATCGAGGTTGGAAATCTTCGAAAAATATGTGACGAGATTTTTGGAGAAGAAAATTTACTTTCAGAATTAATTTGGCATTTATCTAGCGGGACTCAAGCAGGTCATTTTACACGTGCAAATGAAGCTATTCTGTGTTACTCAAAAAACAAAAAAGTGTTGTCTTTTTTTGAAGATAAGTCAGGTGGAACTATTAAACATGGTGCTTTAAAAAAAATTTCTTTAGTTAATCCTAGAAGTAGAGTTTTGTTTAAAAAAGGTTCAATTACTTATGAAGGTCATAATGCTGTATTTAATGGAGAATTAGGAGGATCAGAAAGACAATTTATAATTAGTGAAAAAATGCTATTTAAAGATGGTCTTTTAGATCAAGATGTCGAAGTAGAAGCAGGATGGGCTATGAAAAACCAGTTGTTGTCATGGCTTGATGGTAAAGAAACTTATGATACAAAAGGTCAAAAAGTAATCCGCTTCTATTTTAATTCACAAGGAATACTTTTTTATGAAAAAGAAAGAGGAACAGTTCATCCTAAAACCGTTTTACCAAGTTTTGTAGGGAATACTAAGTCAGGTTCAAATGAGATAAAAAAGTTATTTGACAGTAAAATTATGGATTATCCCAAACCATCGTCTCTCATTAAGTATTTATCGAAAGTTGTAACAAATAACGATGATATCATCTTAGACTTCTTCTCAGGTTCAGCGACAACAGCCCATGCAGTATTAGATTTAAACAAAGAAGATGGTGGAAACCGTAAATTTATTATGGTTCAACTTCCTGAACCCACAGCAGAGAAAAGCGAAGCTTTCAAGGCTGGCTATAAGACTATTGCAGAAATAGGCAAAGAACGAATACGTCGGGTAATTCATAAAATGCATAATTCAGAATGCATAATTAATAATCAAAATACAGAAGAAGGGAATTCTCAATTATCCATTAACAATCCGTCTAAGCCGGACTTACGTTCTGAATTAGACCTTGGATTCAAGGTCTTCAAGCTTGATTCTTCTAATATCAAAGCATGGGATTCTCAACCTGAAGACTTAACAACACAATTAAAGGCATTTGTTAATAATATAAAAGAAGATAGAACAGAAGATGATATCCTTTATGAGATACTTCTTAAGTACGGACTTGAACTTACAGTTCCAATTGAGAATTCAGAATGCATAATTGAGAATGGAAAGAGAAAAGTTAATATCTATAATATAGCAATGGGTGAAATCATTGCTTGTTTAGATGATAGTATTACTCTTCAAGTAGTAGAGCATATCGCAAAGATGAAGGATGAATTTAATCCAGAGAGTTGTCGTGTTGTCTTTATGGATAATGGCTTTAAGAATGATGTGGTAAAGACCAATGCTATGCAGATATTGGCGAAGCATGGAATTGAGGAAATACGCTCTATTTAATTGATAATGGATAATTGATAATGGATAACTGAGGAAACTGGGAACGCCGGCGTCCCTGCCGGCTTTAGCATGTAAGTACATGCTAAAAAATATTATATAATTGATAATTGATAATTCATAATGGAGAATTGACAATGAGAAGAAATATAGTCTTAGATAAAAGTTTTAAGTTTGCAGTAAGGATTATTAAATTATCTCAGTTTTTACAGAAAGAAAAACACGAATTTATTCTTTCAAAGCAAATTTTAAGAAGTGGAACATCCATTGGAGCATTAATTAGGGAATCTCAACATGCAGAGTCTTCTAAAGATTTTATCCATAAAATGAATATTGCTTTAAAAGAAGCAAATGAAACAGAATATTGGCTATTGCTACTTAAAGAGGGAAATTATATTTCACTGAAAGAGTTTGAAAGTATTAAGCCAGATATAGAAGAATTGCTAAAGCTGTTAATTTCTATAATTAAGTCGACAAAATCGAATAATAATCTAAGTGAAGAGTTTACAGGTTATGAAACTAATTCGTAATCATTAATTGTTAATTATGAATTATCAATTAACAACTATACTTTGGAAAAACTATGGATAAAAAAGAAAATTTATTAAATATCGAAGATTCTTTGTTTAACAGTATTACTGAAATTATAAATACAGCCAAGCAAAATATAATACGCTCTGTTAATATTAATATGGTTGTAGCTTATTGGTTAATAGGTAAAGAAATTGTCTTGTCTATCCAAAAAGGTTCAGAACGTGCCGAATATGGACAAGAGATTTTAAAAAATTTGTCTAAAAGATTAAATGATAAATTTGGTTCTGGTTTTTCTGATGCAAACTTAAAGAATTTCAGACAATTTTATCTTGTTTTTAGAGATAGACAAAAAAGCTACCCAGTGGGTAGCGAATTCGATTTATCAAAAAGCTACCCATTGGGTGACGAATTGATTCCAACTTTTCATCCTAACCTTTCTTGGTCTCATTACCGTGCTTTGATGCGTGTTCAAAATGATGAGGCAAGAGATTTTTATGAAGTAGAATCAATAAAGGCTGGTTGGAATAAAAGAGAATTAGAACGTCAAATCCATAGTTTTTACTATCAGAGAATGCTTAAAAGTAAAAATCCTGAGAAATTTATCACAAAAGTAAAAAATGATAAATTACAAAACATTGAAGATATTCTAACTTCCCCCAATGTGCTTGAATTTTTAAATATTCCTGATAGTACAAAACTATATGAATCTGATCTTGAAAATGCAATTATAAACAATCTTCAAAAGTTCTTATTAGAAATAGGAAAAGGATTTTCTTTTGTGGCACGTCAAAAAAGGCTTAAATATGAAGATGAAGATTTCTTTGTTGATCTTGTCTTTTTTAATTATATTCTCAACTGCTTTGTCTTAATTGACTTAAAAATAGGAAAACTTACCCATAAAGATGTTGGACAGATGGACAGTTATGTAAGAATGTATGAAGATTTATATAAAGTTCAAGGAAGTAATCCAACAATTGGAATTATTCTTTGTTCTGAAAAAAATGAAGCAGTCGCTAAATATTCTGTCTTAAACGAATATAAAAATATCTTTGCGAATAAATATATGTTGCATCTTCCAACAGAAGAACAATTAGCAAATGAGATAAGAAAGGAAAGAAAACTTATTGAAATGAAGAAAAATAATTTAATTGAGAATTAAGAAGTATTTTTCGTGTTGTTTCGTGTATTTAGTGGTAAAAATGTATTTCGAGGTTAAAAAAGAGGTATTAAAATTGAAAATAAAATTTGATAGTAATTTAGAGTTTCAAAAAGAAGCAATTGCTTCAATAACAGGTATCTTTGAAGGGCAAGAAGTATGTAAAGATAATTTCTCTGTTCTTGCCCCAACTGAGATAACTATTGAAAATGTTAATATTGAAGATAAAGGTGGTTTTATCCCAGGATATAGTAATAAATTAGATATTCTTGAAGAGGAGCTTCTTGACAATGTGAGGAAGATACAGTTAAGAAATGGGCTTAAACAATCTTCTTCAATAAATAAAAAGGACCTTAACTTCACTGTTGAAATGGAGACAGGTACAGGTAAAACTTATGTATATTTAAGAACAATCTTTGAAATGAATAAACTATATGGATTTACTAAATTTATTATTGTAGTGCCTTCTATTGCTATCAAAGAGGGAACGAATAAGTCTCTTGATATAACTAAAGAACATTTTAAAGCTTTATATGATAATACTCGCTATGACTATTTTACGTACGAATCAAAGAAGTTAGAGCAAGTAAGATCTTTTGCTACTAACGATTATATTCAGATAATGGTGACAACAGTGCAGGCTTTTAATAAGGATGCAAATATTATTAATAGATACAATGATAAGCTAGGAGGACTACCGTTACATCTTATACAGCAAACCAACCCTATAGTAATAATAGATGAACCTCAAAGTGTTGATAGTGCTGATAAATCAAAGGAAGCGATAAAATCATTGAATCCCTTATGTTGTTTAAGATATTCAGCTACTCATAAAGAGAAATACAACTTGATGTATAAACTTGATTCTGTTGATGCTTATGAGAAGAAATTAGTTAAACAGATAGAAGTATCATCGTTAGAAGTTACAAACTTCCAGAATAATGCTTATATCAAGCTTGTAAGTGTTAGTAATAATAACAACTCTATAACAGCAAGACTTGAAGTTGATGTTATGGAAAAGGGCAAAACCAAGAGAAAAACCATAACAGTTAAGCAAAATACTGATCTAGTAGATAAGACTAAAAGAAATATCTATAGTGGCTACATTGTTAAAGATATTGCTTGCCTTCCAGATAATGAGTTTATTGATTTTACTTCTAAGCCTGAAACAATAAGACTTGGAATGTCTATTGGCTCTATTGATGATAATGTTATTAAGAGAAGTCAAATTGCTACTACTATAAGAAAACACTTAGATAAAGAGCTTATCCTAAATCCTAAAGGTATTAAAGTTTTAAGTCTATTCTTTATTGATAAAGTTGCAAATTATAGATTCTACGATGATCAAGGCAATCCTCAACAAGGTAAATATGCTATTATGTTTGAAGAAGAGTATTCTAAAATAGCTAGTGGTGAGAAATATAAGAACTTGTTCAAACATATTAAAGATATAGGTGAAGAGGCTGAAGTGGTCCATAATGGTTATTTTTCAGCAGATAAAAAAGGTAAGCTAAAAGATACTAAAGGAACTACCCTTGCTGATGATGATACCTACTCTTTGATTATGAAAGATAAAGAGAGACTGTTAAGCTTTGATTCTAAACTTAGATTTATCTTCTCACATTCAGCACTCAAAGAAGGCTGGGATAATCCTAATGTATTTCAAATATGTACTCTCAACGAAACTAAAGCAGAGATGAAGAAACGCCAAGAGATTGGTAGAGGACTTAGGCTATGCGTTAACCAAGATGGAGAGAGAATTCACGGCTTTGATGTTAATACCTTAACTGTTATGGCTAATGAATCATATAATGACTTTGTAACTAAGCTTCAAAAGGAAATTGAAAAGGATACAGGTATCAGGTTTGGAATTCTTGATAGTCACAACTTTGCAAATATTATTACTGGAATGGAAAATAATAAACCTATGTATCTAGGAGAACAGAAATCAGAAGAGCTTTATAACTTCTGCATCATGAAAGGATATGTTGATAAGAGGAACAATAAAGTCAATGATCTACTAAGAACACACCTAAGAGAAAACACAGTAGTTATTCCTGATGAATTTGAAGCAGTAAAAGGACAAGTGTTGAAACAGCTTAGAAGAGTTGCTGGTAATCTTAACATCAAAGATGCTAGCGAAAAGAAAAAAATAGAAACAAATAAAGAAGTTCTTATTAGTGAAGAATTTAAGAATCTTTGGGATAAAGTTAAATACAAGACTACTTTTTCTGTTGATTTTGATTCGGAAAAGCTTGTTGAAAAGTGTGCTGAAGATATAAAGTATAATTTATTTGTAAAAGAAGCTAAACTAACAGAAACTTCAAGAAAAATTAAACAAACTCGTGGCGGAATTCTTTCTGCTGATACACAAGATTACTCAACTACTGTGAAAGTAGGAAAAATCAAACTTCCTGATATTGTTGGTTATCTTCAAAATGAAACTAACCTCACCAGAAAGTCTATAGTTGATATCTTACTTAAGAGTGAAAAGCTTCAACATTTTAAGACTAATCCTCAAAAGTTTATTGATGGAACAATTGATATAATCAAAACACAGATGCGTCATTTTATTGTAGATGGTATAAAGTACCAAAAAATAGGTGATGATTACTTCTATGCTCAAGAACTTTTTGAAAATCAAGAGCTGTATGGTCATTTAAAGCAAGATATGGTAGAAAGTAGTAAATCGCCTTATGAGTACGTGAAATACGACTCTAATATTGAATCTGAAATGGCTCAAAGCTTCGAGAAAAGTAACAATGTGAAAGTATATGCTAAGCTACCTGCTTGGTTCAAAATTGATACACCACTGGGATCATATAATCCTGATTGGGCTATACTGTGGGAGCACAACGGACAAGAAAAGTTATACTTTGTCGTTGAGACTAAAGGAACTCTCTCCTGGGAATTCTTACGTCCAACAGAAAAAGGTAAAATTGAATGTGGTAAGAAACACTTCCAAGCTCTTGGAAATGACGTAAGCTTAAAGGTTGCAGATAGTTTTGAGAGTTTAAGAGAGAGGATTAAGTAAAAAATCAAAAAGTGTGCCTAAATCATAAAAAGTGTGCCCATATAGTTTATGAGGGATATAAATTTAGGAGGGCATTTAGATATCTTAGATCATATAACAATTGCTGATATAGATGTAGAATATTTGGATAAAAATTGGAAGCAGATTGAAATGTAAATATGTCATTGCTAAAAATAAACTTGACATTCCGAAAATATAACGAGAAAATTAAATACTTAAATATTATTAAACCCAAATAATGCACTAGGACTTGAAAAATAGCACTATATTATTTGGCAATAATAACTTTCATAATCTCAACTAGAATATATATTATTCAAGCTTCGATTCTGTAAGATATTTTGCTGAAATAATCTGCACTATTTTCGTCAAACCTAATACATCATCTGGGTTAAAGGAATGTATATGAAAAAACTGTTTTTGTTACTATTGTTAGTGTTATCCTTGGTGGTAGTTAATGGTAATGAAATATCAGCAGTTTGGGTTTTGCCATGGAGTATATCAACTCCAGAAGATATTGATGAGATGCTTGAAAATTTATCCGAGAATAATTACAATACCATTATGGCAGAAGTTAGATACAGGGCAGACGCATTATATATTCCTAATAAGACAGATTCTACCTTTATCAACATAGAATCAAGATCACACGTAATGAAGGGAAGTGATTTTGATGCTTTAGAATATTTACTTGAAAAGGCTACTTCTTACAACATAGATGTTCATGCTTGGATGACTATGATGGTCATGACTCCTCACAATCTTGAAGCATTACCTGCTGACCATATTTATAAAGACAAATCGGGATGGATTACTACTGATGCATTTGGAAAGAAGATGGATAGGTATGACGCTGAAGGCTATTTTTGGGATGCGGGTATTCCTGAAGTTAGAGACTATTTAGTTAATCTTGTGAGTGATGTAGTAGTCAATTATCCTGGCTTAAGAGGAATTCACCTTGATTATATCAGGTATCCTTCTCAGGACCTAGGTTTTCATAATGATTCTATGCGTGAATTTAATAGAAAAGGTTATGAAGATAATTATGCTAATTTAATGATGTGGAAAGAGGATAACATAAACACATTAGTAAAGGCAATTTATGATAGGGTAAAAGAATTAGATTCGCAGATGATATTGTCTGCAGCTGTAATTTCAGATAGATTTAAAGCAAGATCTAACTATTCCCAAAATTGGATAGATTGGTTGGAAAATGATTATATAGATTATGTCTTCTTAATGTCTTATACAAAGAAAGATGATGTAATTGAAAAAATGTTAAAAGAGAAGAAAAGCAGTCCATATAAATCAAAAATAGTTGTAGGTTTACGAGCCTGGAATGATTCCCAAAAACCATATCCGGTAGAACAGATATTCTCTAAAATTCAGAAGGTTAGGGAGTATGGTTTTGCAGGAACATGCTTGTTTAACTATTCTGGATTGGTAAAACATAAATATCTTGATGGGCTGGGAATGTTATTATATAAACTAAGTGAAAATGCAAAAATATAATTAGGAGAGAGAATGAGAAAGAAGGTCTTTCTGATTGATGGAACAGCTCTATTTTATAGAGCTCATTTTGCTTTTATAAGGAACCCATTAATAAACAAGAATGGTTTTGAGATAAGCGCAATTTATGGAGTTATAAACTCTTTTTTGAAAGTACTGGAGAAATATAGTCCTGATTATATACTAGTCTCTTTTGATAGAAAAGAGAAGACATTTAGGCATGAAATGGATGAGAATTATAAAGCTAATCGTCCGCCAATGCCAGTGGAACTTGTCGCACAGATTGAACCAGTCAAGAAGTTTTTTGAGTTGATAGGGATACCTGAAATATCAAAAGCTGGTTATGAAGCAGACGATGTGATAGGTACTTTAGCTGATAAATTGAAGTCAGAAAATGATATATATATTGTAAGTGGAGATAAAGATTTTGCTCAGTTAGTGTATGAAGGGGTCTACTTACTAAATCCATTTAAGGATGAGTTATTAGGGCAAGCAGAGATTGAAAATAAATATGGAATAAAGACTTCACAGTTTATTGACTACTTGGCTATTGTTGGTGATACAGCTGATAATATTCCTGGGGTGAAGGGAGTGGGACCTAAAGGAGCCGAGAAGCTTCTCAATGAATTTGAGTCATTAGAAGATATATACAATAATCTAGATAGTTTCAAAGGTGCAACATTAAAGAAATTGGAAGCAAGTAAAGAAAACGCTTTTATGTCATATAAACTAGCTCGAATAGAGACTGAGGTTCCTGTAGAAAATCCTAATATTAAAGATTTCGTGATAGAATTAACTGACTTCAGTAAGTTAGATGAATATTTTGAGCAATACGATATGCCAAATCTAGCATCGAAAGTTAAAAAGATGTTTCTTGTTGAAAGTAAAGAAATTGAAGAAAAGCTTTTTGAAGAAGTAGGGGATGATCAACAATTAGAGTTGTTTGCAGAATATAATGATATGACTAAAGAAGATAAAAAGATAAGTGCAGAGTTTGAATCTAAACTAATAAGCACTTTGGAAGAATTAGAGACCATACTCGCTAGTAATGAAGAAAGTTTCTTAGCCTTAGATACAGAAACAACTTCTTTAGATGTCTATGATGCAGAGTTAGTTGGTATATCATTCTGCTTTAACGAAAAAATAGCTTATTATGTGCCAGTTGGGCATTTTGCAAGTGATAATTTGGCTAAAGATAAGGTTCTAGATTCACTAAGAAAGCACATTCAAGATAAGCTATTAATAGGTCACAACTTAAAATATGACTTAGAGATATTAGAAAATCAAGGTTTAACAATTAATAATAAGTTATTTGATACAATGATTGCTTCTTTTGTCCTTGATCCTACTGCTGGAGGAGTTAAGCTGGATAAGTGTATGGAGAGAGAATTTGATTATCAGATGAAGGCAATAGTTGATTTAATCGGTAAAGGTAAGAAGCAAATCACCTTTGATATGGTAAATGTTGATCAAGCTTGTTTTTACGCAGCAGAAGATGCTTGGGCGACTTTTAAACTTTATAATCTGTATGCAGAAAAGATTAATATTTCACAGTTAACAAATCTCTATGAGAATATTGAGTTACCATTGATTTATTCTCTTAAGAAGATGGAACTTAATGGAGCTTATATAGATAAAGATTTCTTGCATGAACTTTCAGTAAAGAATAGCAAGCGATTAGATGAATTAGTTGCGGAAATATATAAAATAGCTGGTTATGAATTTAATATTAATTCTCCAAAACAACTAGGAAATCTTCTTTTTGAAGACATGGGAATTCCTCCAATCAAAAAGACAAAAACAGGCTATTCTACAGATGCTTCTGTTCTAGAAGCATTAGCCTTAGAACATGATATTGCTAGATTAATAGTTGATTATCGACAGATAGCTAAACTAGAATCTACATACATTAAAGCATTACCTCTTTTGATTTCACATGTTACCGGAAGAGTACATTCATCGTTTAATCAAATAGGAGCTTCTACAGGCAGACTTTCTTCTAACAATCCTAACCTGCAAAACATACCGATTAGAAGTGATTTAGGTAAGGAAATTAGGAAAGCCTTCACTGTTCAAGACAAAGGGAATATAATTGTTGCTGCTGATTATTCTCAGATAGAATTGAGGCTTTTAGCTATATTCTCGGAAGACGCAACATTAGTTAAATCATTTAACTCAGGTGGAGATATTCATAGAGAAACGGCTGGTCTTATATTTGATAAACCGGTTCAAGAAGTTACTAGTGATGAAAGACGTTCTGCAAAGACAATCAACTTTGGAATAATCTATGGTATGGGTCCACAAAAGCTCTCTAAGGAACTGAATATAAGTCTTAAAGAAGCGAAAGAGTTTATACAGTCTTATTTTGAAAAATTCCCAACGATAAAAGACTTCATGAATAGAATGGTTTTGAAAGCTAAGGAAAATGGTTACTGTGAGACTATTTCCAATAGACGATTATTCTTACCTGGAATTAATTCTTCTAATAAGAGATTAATTAGTGAAGCTGAAAGAGTAGCTGTAAATATGCCAATTCAAGGTTCAGCTGCTGATATAATAAAGATTGCTATGAATAAATTACATACAAGATTTGAAAATAGAAATGATGTTAAGATGATAATCCAGGTTCATGATGAACTTGTATTTGAAGTAAAAGAGGAGTCAAAAGACGAGATAATTGCTATTATTAAAGAAGAAATGGAAGGTGCTTTACCGGAACAATATAGTAAAATAGTGAAGATGTCAGTTGATGTAGGAATAGGAGAGAACTGGCTAGAAGCACATTAATAATCGTTAAGTAAAAAAAAACTTTACGAAAAATATAAGATAAACATTTATACATTGATAAGAATTATAAATAACTTTAGTGGAGGAAGAATGCCTCAAACATTGAGGAAGTTATTATTAATAATTGTATTATTAGTAGTAAATTCAGTACTTATAGCCCAAACTCAATTAATTAGAAATGTACGAGTAACTGGCAATGAAAATATAGATGAATCGATGATTACAACAGTTTCTAAGGTCAAAATTGGTGACTACTTAGATCCGCAAAATGTTGCAGAAACAATAGAAAGTTTATACAAACTAGAAGTTTTTAATGATATCAAAATTGAAAGTAACTTTATTTCTAACGGATTAGAGATTGTTATAGTTGTTGATGAATATCCTGTAGTAAATTCTGTAGATTTCAAGGGCAACAAAAAATATAGTGATTCTGCTCTAGAAGAGTTTGTTTATCTAAAAGAGGGTTCTTATTATTCTCCATTCTTGAGAAACAAAGTAAGTCGTCAGATTAAAGATAAATATATTGATAAAGGTTATAACGCTGTTGAAATCAACTATGATGTTGTTGATTTGGGAGATAACAATGTTGATATCGTTGTTAATATCAAAGATGGAAATAAAATAAGAATAAATAAGATTACTTTCCATGGTAACAAGCAAATAGAATCTAAGAAACTTCGTTCTAAAATGAAGACAAAGACTACTAATTTATTTAGATCTGGTAAGTTTGACCAAGAACAGTTTGAGCTTGATTTAGATGATATAATTGCTTACTACAATGAATTAGGCTATATAAATGCTAAGATTTCTTCTTATGAAAACAACTTAGTTGATAACAAATATATTCAATTAGATATCTATTTAGATGAAGGTCAACAATATAAATATGGTGATGTCTTCTTATCTGGAAACAACTTCTTTACTGATGAAGAGATTTTTGAAATATTAGACTTTGAACAAAACGAACCTTTCAATATGGAAGAGTTTAATCAAAGAAAGAATGAGATAAAAGAGAAGTATTCTGAGGAAGGTTTTATCTATAGTTCTGTGGAACCTAACTTGATAATGACTGATGATAAAGTAGACATTCAAGTTAACATTACAGAACATACACGTGCAAAAATTAGAAAGATATTTATCAACGGTAATAGAGGAACCAAAGAGAAGATTATTAGACGTCAACTCTCTATTCATCCAGGTGATTATTTTAAACGTTCTCAAATCATAAGAACCCAGCAAAATATTTATAATTTGGGATTCTTTGAGGCAAACATTGGTATTGAACCGAAACCTATTAATCAAAATGGCGATATTGATGTCTATTTTGATGTTGAAGATAAAACTTCAGGTTCAGCTAATGGTGGTGTTGGTTATAATAGTGCAGATGGATTTGTAGGACAGTTATCACTTTCTCATAATAATATCATGGGCAATAACTGGCAGTCAAAAGTTATGTGGGAGTTTGGTGGAACTAAACAGAATGTCGAATTCTCTTTTACTAATCCATATACTTTAGATTCAAATGTTCTAACAGGTTTTAGTGTTTATAATACAGAGAAAGAGTGGGAAGATTATTACTATGAAATATTTACACGAGGTGGATCAGTAAAAGTTGGTAAACCTCTAAGCTTTATTAATAGATCTAAAGCAATATTAAGCTATTCACTCTATTCAAAAAAATATAATATTACTGATTTAGATGAAGTAGAAGCCGATAATAATGAATCATTAATAGAGCTTGATACTTTAGGTTGGAGAAACACTAGTGCTCTTGGATTAACTCTGTCTAGAGATTCTAGAAACAATGTTTTCTTCCCAACAACAGGTTCTCAAATTACGCTTTATAATGAGTTTGCAGGTGGTCCACTAGGTGGTCACTTCGATTATTATAAGTTTATTTCACAAGTTAGCTGGTATACAGAAACATATTACAAATTCGTACTTAGATCTAAATGGCGTTTCGGTTATGTAACTTCATTTGGTCAGTCTTCAGAAGTACCACCAGATGAAAGATTCTACTTGGGTGGAACAGGTCCTGATGGTATAAGAGGCTATGATGATAGGGAAATTGGTCCTGATGATGGTGGAACTAGAGAAATCTTATTCTCTACAGAATTAGCCTATCCAATTGGTGGCGATCAACTGATCCTATTGACGTTTCTTGATGCTGGTAATAGTTATAATTCTTTAAATGAATTTAACTTCTTGGAAATGAAGAAAGGTGGGGGATTGGGATTAAGAATTCGAACTCCAATGGGTTTAATTGGATTTGACTATGCTTGGAACTTCGATAGAGAAGAATGGCAACCACACTTCCAATTCGGTACTACTTTCTAAAAGGATTCGATAATGAAATATAAGCATTTATTTGGACCAGTTATTTCAAGGAGATTAGGAATCTCCTTAGGAGTTGATGTTGTTCCTTACAAATACTGTACTATGGACTGTGTATATTGTGAAGTCGGTAGAACAGATCATTTAGTTAATGAACAACTTGATTTAATTGACTATGATGCACTAGTTGCAGAATTAGATGATTTTTTAAGCACTAACCCGAAGCTTGATTATATAACATTCTCTGGAGCTGGAGAACCTTTGATTTATAGTCATATTGGGGAGTTGATTAACTATATAAAAGATAATTATAGTCAATATAAACTTGCTTTGATAACTAATAGCACTTTCCTTGGTGAGATTAGTATAGTGAATGATTTACTCAAACTAGACTTAATCATGCCTTCAATGGATGCAGTTGATGATGAAAACTTTGAAAAGATAAATCGACCTCATAGTGATATCACTGTTGATGATGTTCTCTCTAATCTTATAACTTTCAATAGTTATTTCCATGGTGAGATGTGGCTGGAAATATTCTTTGTTCCTGGTTTGAATGATAACCCTGAATCTCTTATCTCTATGGCTGATATGATAAGTCGTATTCAACCTACTAGAGTTCAACTTAACAGTCTCGACAGACCTGGCACTGAATCATGGGTAAAAAAAGCAGAATTTGAGCAGTTAGAAAGAATAAAGAGAGAGTTTGAAAGCTCTTTATCAGACTATGATATCAAAATTGAGATAATTAAGAAAGTAGATAAAGACCTCTATGATCAGAATGAAACCAGCATAGAAGCTGAAGAAAAGATTCTGTCAACTATCAACCGTAGACCTTGTACAGCCCAGGACTTGAGTCAGATGTTGAATATTCACATCAATGCTATCAATAAGGTTCTGCATAAACTAATAGCAGAAAAAGTTATTGTGGGAGTTGAAGAGGATCGAGGTATTTTCTATAAGTTATTGAAGGCTAATGATAACTAGTGTGATAATTACTGCTGGAGGTTCTGGTAAAAGACTTCCAGGTAAAGTAAAAAAGCAATTTCTAGAAATAAATAGACTACCTATATTGTATCATACAATATCTAGGTTCTTATCTATTGCTATAGTGAATGAGATTATTGTTTCTCTTCCTAAAGATGATTATGAAGCTGTTTCTAGAAATATAGATGATTACTTCAAATCTAGCTTGATTAAGTTTGTGATAGGTGGTAAGGAAAGACAAGAGTCTGTCTTTAATGCCTTGAAAGCTTGTTCAAAAGCATGTGATTGTGTCTTTATTCATGATGGAGTAAGACCCTATTTCTCTAAAGATGTAATCAGTAAATCATTAGAATTGGTTGCAGATAAGCTAGGTGTTATTCCTGCAAGTAAAGTTAAATATACGATAAAAGAGATAAATGATTCTAAAGTAGTTTCAACTGTGCCAAGAGAATATTTGTATAATGTGCATACACCACAGTGTTTCTTATATAAGAATATTCTTGAATTGCACAGAAAGGCTGATTTAGAAGGCAAATTATATACTGATGATGCAGCACTTTTTGAAATGGCAGGTTATCAAGTAATGATTGTTGAAGAGAATGACAAGAATTTGAAGGTAACAACCCAAGAGGATTTAGAATTAGTGGAGTTTTATTTAAAGAAAGAAAGTATTCAGGAGAATAAATGAAAAGATTTGTTAGCAAAATAAAGGATTCAAAGTTAAATATTCCTGTTCCTATTTTTGGTGTAGGTTGTGGAGTTTTAGGACTTAGTTTAAAGAAAATATCAGTTAATATTGGACAATATGCTTCGACATTGTTAAGAGCACTAGAATATAGGGGATATGACTCTACAGGTGCAGCAATTCAGAATAAAAAGAAGATAACACTTCTAAAAGATGTGGGTGCTCCAAGTACCCTTGTTAAAACCTTAGGGATCGAGAATCAAGAAGGTAAGCTCTTTTGTGGCCAAGTAAGATGGGCAACTTTTGGACAAGTAGATAAAGTTAATGCTCAACCTCACTGGGTTAAATGTAAAAGAGAAATCTATGGTGCTCACAACGGTAATATCACTAATACAAGAGACCTAAGGGAATTCCTTTTAGCAGAAGGTCATAATGTGAAATCTGATAATGATGGTGAAATGCTAGTTCATACAGTTGAGCATTATTTTGATATTGAATTGGATAAATTATCAAAGACAAAGCAAAATTCTGCTGATGAAAGAAGATTAGCAATGCGTAAGGCTATTGTTTCAGCAGCAGCTAAATGTGTTGGTTCTTATGCAGCTGTAATAGTTGACCCAGTAACTGAAATATCATGGTCAATTAAAGCTGGCTCAAGTCTATATTTTGGTATGGGTGAAATTGATGGAAATAGCTTTGGCTTAGCTTCTTCTGACCTTACAGCTGTTCTTAGATTTACTAAAATGTTAGTTAATCTTAGAGAAGGTGAATTTGTTGAATATGATTCTGATTCTTATCAAGTATATGCTTTAAGAAGCTGTTGTTTTAAGAAAGCTGGCTTAAAAGATGAATGTTATAATCCTTGCGATAAAATAGAAAAAGAACTTGTTCGTTCTAAGTTAAGAGCAGAAGATACAGAACTTCTTCCTCAATATAAATACTTCATGGAACAAGAAATATATTCCCAACCAGAATCTACTGGTAAGTTGATAAAAATCTATCAAGGTGGCTCTAATACAGGCCGTAGAATGATAGAATTTCTTAAAAGAGAAGATATATATTCTGCAGTAG
This sequence comes from Cloacimonadales bacterium (SeqCode), assembly GCA_963678315.1. Taxonomy (GTDB): domain Bacteria; phylum Cloacimonadota; class Cloacimonadia; order Cloacimonadales; family JAFGVF01. Next base: position 1,009,216 of record OY782781.1, read on the forward strand.
ATAAGCTTGCTAATGATATAGCTAGCGTTGAAGAGTTTGATAAGAAGAAAGAATTCTTTGATAAGTTCTTGAAGGATAAAAAATCTGATGAATATTATAACAAAGCAAAAGAAGGTTATAAATCATTGTATGATGTTCTTGTAAAAGAAGATTTTGAAAATAAATACCTCTTCTCTGAAGAGAAGAATATGCTTATAGAACTTATGAATGGTGGTTTCTCACGTAAGAATCTACTTACTATTAAAGCTTTAGATAGTTACTATGAAAAGATAGAAACAGACCTTTATCATAAGAATGTTAATGATTTTATAAAGATTGTTGAAAACACTAAGAAGAACCGTGGTGTAACTTATACAATTGCTTGTGGTACTTCTTATAATGCAACAAAAGTTGCTGCTCAATTCTTCAATGAAATAGCAGGAATTGAGATTATTCCTATTCTACCTGGAGATTTCAGAGGAGAGTATTCCAACAGTTTGAAAGACCATGATCTAATTATTGGTGTATCTCAAAGTGGTGAAACTAAAGATTTGATAGATATCTTCAATGATATTGATGCTTCAGGACTGAATATTAGTAAGGTTGTGGTTGTTAACAACATGAACTCAACTCTTGGACAAGAGAAGAGTGATGTAGCTATTCCTATTCATTGTGGACCTGAAATTGCTGTTCCTGCCACTAAGAGCTTTATGAATCAGCTAACAGTATTCTACTACTTAGCAATAAGAACAGCTGAAAGTCTTCTTGAAATGCATAAAGCAGACATGGATAAAGCCCAAGTATGGGAAAAAGAGCATACTATAGCTTATCGTAAGAAGACTCTAAACGATATTCCACTTCTTCTTAAAGAGACTATTTCTACAACTAAAGAATCTATTAGCTATGTTGCAAGCAAGGTTTATATGGAACCTTCAATGCACTTATTGGCTACGAAGATATCTGGTGTAGCTCTTGAAGGTTCTCTTAAGATTAGAGAGACAGTTCTCAACCATACTGAAGGTAGAGAAGCTTCTGAATTTAAGCATGGACCTAATACTATTCTTGGTAAGAACACAGTCTTTGGATTAAAAAATGTTAAAAAGCTTCTCAAGAAGATAAATCATGTTCATGATTTGATAGCTTCACGTGCTGATGAATTTAATTTAATTCCTGATGATACAGTAGCTTTAAACAAAGCTGTTACAAGTTATATCTTTGATAGAACTTTCCCATTTAACCTAAGTGCTAATGCAACTAAGTTGTTCAAGGTTCTTATCAATGAGGTTGATTTCTTTGATGAACTTTATAGAAATTATCCACTAGTTTATATTACAGGTCCGGATGATCGTGATATTAATCTTACTATTTCACAAATAAACACACATAAGATTCGTGGAGCTGATACTTTCGTTATAGCTGAAGAGAATGATAAATTGCTCAACAATGCTAGATTAAACCCATTTGGCGATGGTAAGTATTATGGTTGGGGATATATTACTCTACCTAAAACAGGTGATACTCTAATGACTTGCTTCTCCGCGTCAATAGCCCTGCAATTGCTTTCATTAAGAATGAGTGTAAAGAAGATGGAGTATTTAGATAAACTAGGAGTTGTTGAACATGGTGTTCATCCTGATGTTCCTAAAAATGTGTCTAAATCAATTACTGTTGATTAATAGAATAAACTAGTATTATATATATTTTTGAGACCATCGAAAGATGGTCTCTGACTTTTGACAAAGAGTTTAGTGTTGAAAATTACATACTAAAAGATAAAATGGCTTGTCTATTGAGATTCGACATATCTTAGCTAAATCTTTAGCATTCGAAGTATTACAATACGTCTTCGGCAAAAGATTCAGCTAAGCTATTGTCGATTTGTTTTTGTAAAAACAAAGCAAAAACAAAGAGTCTTGACTTTATCAAGACTCTCAAACCATCCAAAGATGGTCTCAATTATTTTTTTCCCTTACAATTATCTTAGCTTAGCTATAGCTTCCCAAATCTTATTTTCATCAAATTCTAATCCGATAAGTTCTTCTTCTGCATCTTTCCAGTCAGTAAGCAAGCTATCAGTGTATATCTTTGCTGTAGTTATTTGATTGTTTTTAAGATTGAGATTAAGTTTAATAATTCCAAAAGGGAATCTCTTTTCAATTTCGATTTGATACTTAGGTGTTTTAGAATAAATCCACTCATCCGAGCTTATAAATGAAGAAAGTTCTTTGTCGATATTATCAATAGTAACATCCTCTACAGGCATAGACTGGCCATAAACATCTTCAAAGCCTTTATAAAGAGCTTCTCTTAGCTTATCCATAGTTAGAGAACTATCGACTTCACTAAGATTAATAACTCGTGATTTTACAGATTTAATACCTTTTGATTCTAGCTTAAGTTTAGAGGGGGTTAAGCATTTAGAAAGTCTGGTCATGTCAGCATTAAGAAGTAGAGTCCCATGAAGAACATACATGTCTTTATGAGCGAAATAGGCTTGTCCGGAAAACTTTGCACCATTGATTGTCATATCATTTCTTCCAGAGAATTCAACTTCCAGTTTTAGGTGTTCAAAAGCTTTGAATAAAAACTGTTTAGCTACTTCTAAATCGTACTTGTCAGCTTTCATTACAAGAGTATAGTTAATATTCCCTAAATCATGAAATACAGCTCCTCCACCAGAGAATCTCCTTGCTAAAAGAATATTATGCTCTTTTAAATACTCAAGATTACATTCTACAAGAGGATTCTGGTTTCTTCCTATTACAACAGCTGGACTGTTTTGCCATAAAAAGAGACTTACATCATCATTAGTATTTTGGCTAAGTTGACGTTCAAAAGCGATGTTGTAATGCACATTATTTATTTTAGAATCGTATATTTTATTCATCTTATCTCACTTATTCATTCTTTTCATTAATTCGAAGTTTTACACCTTCTCCACAGTTTCTGCAAATTTCTATAGCCTTACGGTTCTTTAGAATTGCATTTCTCATTCTTTGGAAAGCATCTCCATGCCAGATTGAGAGTAGAGATTGGTCTTTTACATTACCAACAGGGAATTCTATGTCTTTATCGAAACAGCATATTGCCACTTGACCATTCCAGTTAACAACAGGTTGTTGCCACATTCTTCGACACTTATTCTCCATCTTAAACTTAATCTCAAAGTCATTTCCCGAAATATTGTATCTTCTATACTTCGGATTATCAGGTAAGAAAGCAATATCTTCTTTAGTATAAATCTGAACTGTTTTTAAGCTTAGCTGGTCCACTTCATACTCTTTAGCCATCTTCTCTATCTCTTCGATTTCATGTTCATTATGTTTCATAACTAGGAACTGCCAGCGAATAATAGGAGTCTTTGATTTAAGTCTTTTCTTAGCTTCTACAAGCTTCTTCACATTATCAAGAACTTTGGAAAGCTGACCATTCACTCGATACTTGTTATAAGTTTCCTGAGTAGCACCATCTAAAGATACTATCATGGAATCAATACCTGATTTAACAACTTCATCAGCATCAATATCAGCGTTTAAGTTAGTTGAAACAAGTGTAAATAATCCTTGATCTGTAGCATACTTAACCATTTTATTCATATCTTTATTAAGATAAGGTTCTCCTTGATTCCAGAGAATTATCATGGTTACATAGTCTTTTACTTCATCAATTACTTTCTTAAAAAGCTCGAAGGACATATATCCTTTGGCTCGTTTCAAGGTCCCATTCCCGGAAGGACAAAGCGGACATTTTAAATTACAAATATTGGTAGGTTCAATCATAACAGCAGTTGGGTAGCCCCACACAAGACTCTTATGAGTAAAATTAGAAATATATCTTGAAACATTACTTAACACTAAATTATTGATTTTAGTTAAATTAAGGTTTTTTTCGACAATTCGTTTATTTTGTTTTAGCATATTTTATTTATCCATTATTATAAATTTCTCGCGATGAGTAATTGTTTTTTCTTCAGTAGAAGCTTTGATGATATAGAAGTAAGTATTATTAGCTAGTTTATCTCCATGCTTATCTCTTCCGTTCCAAAGAATCTTATTAAATCCCTTAGTCACATACTGTGAAATAGATTGAATCTTTTTACCTGTAATAGTATATATATCAATAGCTACATTAGCATCATTATTTATGATGAAGGTAAAGTAACCCCCATTTTTAGGCATTGGGTTAGGATATGGTAAGATATTAGTAAGAGCTAAAGAACTAGATTCAGTAACCTTGAAGTTAATGCTTTTAACAGAAGGTCTATTGAGATTATCAAAAGCTAATATTTTAAGCACATGGTCACCAACTGATAAGTCAGTAATCTGATATTCAACTTTACCTTTTTGATAAGAGTCTATATCAAAGGCAAAATATTCAGTAATATCAATAGGATTAAAGTCATCATCAATAATTAAGCTAAGCTTATGACCTGTAGAACCAAGTACGTTTATTCCGTTTTCATCTTCGATATTAGCTATAAGAAGTGGATTCTGTGAAACTGTATCACCTTCTCTGAAATCATAGGATTCTAGCCAAATATCAATATTAGGAGCAGATTGATTATCTACAAAGAAGTCATGTCCAGCTAATTCAAGAGGATAATAGTAATCTAAATGTTCTTCTTTTGTGGCTTCATCATAACCATAAACAAGAACTTTTCCTTTAGGTCCATCAATGATATCTTCAGGAACCACAAAAGCAAGGTCATAGTTGCCAGCATTTACAGAAGTCTTTCCATCAAAGATTTTATTTCCTTGCTTTGCTACATAGACTGTATCGTATGGAGTTACCAAACTATCTAATTGAGCTGAATCAAAAGCAATAACCATTGCTTCATCTAGATTGAAATTATTGATACTTCCTTGCATGAAAACTGTTTCTTTGGCTTGATAAGAAGGATCATGATCGACCAATGAAGCATTAGTAGTTCTAGCTGGTGGAACTGCTTGTACATGAGGGTCTCCAAAGAGTACAAACTTCTCATTGTTAAAGGAAGAAGATGTGTTTCTAGCTTTAGCAAACATTAGGGCTGTTCCAACATCATTTCTATTCTCAAGAGCTTCATATACGATGTCTCCTGCTAGACTATTATTTGATGGTGAAACACAGAGTCTTGTAGAACCAATACTATTGATTGCACCTCCATCTTCACTAAGCATTACATCAGTAGATAAACAATCAAATTCTGGACTATCAAACTGAGATACGTCACAAGCTGCAGTAATCAAGACTGTTCTACGTTTATCATTAGTTAAACGCTCAGTATCTATATCACGTCTGAAAAATGCTTCAGTACCAAGTTGGTCATAACTACCGTGACCTGCATAATATGTGTAAATGTTTCCACGATTAATTTCAGTTATGAGATCTTCTCTAACATTTGGTTTTTTACCTAATTCATCAGGCTCATAGAGATGAGCATGAAGTTTGTTTAAAATTACTCCACTTGGTAAATTTGTAATATTCATTTCCATATCTTCAACATGGTAATCTTCCCATAAAGTAGTACCATTTTCTAAATCGTCAGTTAAGAAAAGTGCTCTATTTCGCCACCAACCAAAATCAAATTCTTTGTTAGAATACTCTTCAAACTTATCAATCATTAGGTCTAGTTCATTAGTATTCTTGGCAGGATATCTAGCTATAGCAAGATCTGGTTTATTAATTTGGTTGATATAAACAAAGAAGTCATCGGAATTTGTATTATCGCTATTAGTTGAACTAGGATTCAGATAGACTATCATCTTGTTTTTTACAGCAGAACCTGATTTATTATTTCTCCAATCATAAGTACCACTACCAAGAAGAATAACATATTCAGGTCTTTCAGAAGACTCATTATACACATATCTTATGTAGTTTCTAATAGCTGTTGGGTCTACCATGCCACCATTGAAAGTATTATATATGTCTTCTGCTTTAGCAATGTAAGTTGACTGCCCATATAATGAAGCATACAAAGATGCAAGTCTCTCAGCTTGAGGATAGAAGTCATCAGGTGTGATAATCAAGTTAGTCTTATCAAGACTATTAACCAGAATATCATTACCATAGAATTCTTCAATACTAGCTATTGAGTAATAATCATTGTCTGTAATATAGAATTGTTCAATTAAGTCTTCATTATCGTTTTCATCTTCATCAACAAATACCTTTCCTACAAAGGATAAGCTATTATTAGAGCTTTCAAAGTCAAGAAGTGATACATCATAAAGGTCAGGAGTTGCAAAAACAAGAGTATTGTTGCTAAAGCTACCTGTGAAATCATATTTTACAGGTGTATTTATATCTTCTATAAAGTAGTTAACTCCATATTGTTTGCCCGATCTTTTTAAGTTCTTTTTGAGATAGTAAAGCTGAATCCAATCTAAATAAATGTTATCTTTTCCTGTACGTTCAATTGTTACGGTTACTTCATTATTACCTTCATTGAAAGTAAGCTCATCTTCCTCAACAATTACATAGGTAGAACCAGTCCATGATTTAGAGTCTACCACAACTTCATCATTTAAAGATATTGATGCATAATGTCGAGAAGAAGTTCCCGAAGATCTCTTCTCTTCAATCATAGATATTCTAAAATAGTTATAGTTCCCGTTGCTAACAGGATCAAGGTCTTCGATATCTAAATCAAAGTTGTAGTTAGAAGTAGAAGACCCTGCTAAATAATTAGAGAACCAGAAATAGTTAGTTTGAAGACGTTTATAGAAGTCTCTCTCATAATGACTGGCATTAGGGTTGTTTGTTCTTGATATAGTTGCTATTTCAGAGTTATTCTCTTGCATAATACGTCTAGGTTGATCGTTGATGTTAGCATCATAAGTTAGCCAATAAACACCATTATCCGAGAAAGGATTATTCTTAATTTGGCTTGATATATTGCTAGTATAATCATAGTCATTTCTATCCCTAGCATAGAAGATTATTTTGTCAGAAGTATCAAAGTTAGAATCGTCTTCTCCTGTCACAAGCAATGGAATCTCTGCAAAAGGGTTTCCAGTGTCGAGATTACGACCTTTTAGTTTATTACCTTTAGCAGTAAACATTCTAAAGTTATGAGGGTCAATATCACTTAAAGTCATAAGACTATTAAGTTGATTATAGCCTATTGAGAATATACCGTCTTTATCAACTTCAATCTTGTACCAGTGGTTAGCAATATCAAAGTTAGCATATTCAACCTCATAACGTTTTGGATTGATAGTGAACAAATTTTCTTTGTTAACAAATGCAGATGCAAAGTCTCTTTCTAGTCTATCAAAAACAGATGATTTAGTATTTGATTTTTCTAAGCTAAAATATATGTTTATCTTCTTAAAGACTTCTAGTGTATTGGAAGCATAATCATATTTAAATGGTCTAATAATTAAATCAGCATAGCTCAAATTTCTAAATGATTGCTTCTCTCCAAACTGAACCAAATCATAGTTATTTTCATATTTAGAAGAATCTATCTCATATATATATTCATCAACTTGATTTCCTCTTACAACTTGTGGGAAAGGAATTAAAGCCTTCTCAAGAGTGATAGTTTCAGACTCTATCACACTATAATGAAGATTTGCTACAAATCCTTCTGGAACTGAGAACTGTTGTATGTATAAGGGTATTTGAGGACCATTTTCATCAACAATATATGATGCAGAATCAAACAAAATCCTAGAATATTCATCCTTATTATTAATTCTATAGTTTTCAAGAGTAAAAGAGATTTGCTCTTGATTAGATACTCGATTTCTAGTAATACTAACAGCAGATAAAACTGTTGTAACACAGAGTAATAGCAATATTATTGCTTTCTTCATTAAGCCTCCGATATCAATAATATTAATTTATCATAACAACCTTTTTATAGTAGTGGTTGTTACCTACTTTAATCTTCAATAAATAAGTGCCACTAGGTATATTATAAAGCAATTTACTTAAATTTGCCTCCTTAATTTTCCCAGAATATTTAATTTCATTAACTTTCTGACCTTTTATATTATATATAGAAATAATTTCAAGGGAATTCTGTCCATTATTAATTTTAACTTCTGAGTCTAAACTAATAGGATTAGGGAAAATGTCTAGTATAGAACTATTAGGAAGTTCAATACTTTGAAAATTATCTTCTCCCGAATAATGGATAAATGATATAGCCTCTGAAAAACAGGATTCAGTGTTTGTATATAATGCTTCAATCCAAAGATATCCATTATCTTGGAGCTCGTGTAATGAGTAACTTGAAGTAGCTAGATTGTTTTCAATTAGTTCATGATTAATTCTTATAGAATTAGCTAAGTCATCATTCCTAGAATAATAGATATTGAAGCCAATTATGTTATAGCTATTTGATAATGACCACTCTATATATTGAGCATTATTATTATTACTTACTATGTTGTAGCTAAAATTAAGCACCGGAAGTGTTTCATTAAGTTCAAATTCACCTGGAGCCGATTCATTAAGCTGATTTACCTGATAGTAAATCCAATCATCAGAACTCGATGTTTCTTGAGTAGATTGATTTCCTGATTGTCTTACGATATATCCTTCATTAAAGTTAACACCCACAACTCTATCTATAATTTCTCGCTTATCATTATCTACTAGTTGAGCACCATCTTTATTTAATCCATCCCATAACCAGCTTTTTCTATGCCAATCATAAGTAGAAATCTTGTTAGCTTCTATATTATTATCAAAATCACCAACAACAATAGATTCACCTGGTACAATCAAACCAGTCAGTTCCCAAGAGTAAAAAGTACGATTATAATAAATAGCCTCCATCGTTATTGTAGATAAATCAATGATTTTATCACCAATATTGCTTATTTGAATGTATTTTTCAGTATCATTATTGTTGTTGGGAATACACATTTTTGAAATAATTAGACCATTGTTATTTGTTGATTTTTCACCTTGGTATAAGCTTACTTTTTTAATACGATAATATTCATTTTCCGCAGAGCAATCTATTTCTAAACAAATTTTACATTCAGAAGTGTTGTTTATCCTTCCAGAAAGTTTGTTTCTACCAAACGCCCCTTGAAACTCATCCACTAAAATAACATTGTCTAGATTATCTAAATAGTAGCATTTCACATAATCTTCAGAAGAGCAGGGAGAAGAATAATCATCACATTCGCTAGAACTCTCAAGTTCGATATCCAGATAATAGCTGTCTTCTGCATCTAAGGTGATTGTTTCGCTTTGCCAGATAAAACCTTGATTGATGTCATTCAACTGGTAGGAACATTCTAAATCTCTAGCCTCTAATACTCCATCTATTACCCTAAAATAGTCAGGAGAAGTATCATTCTCTAATGAAACATTTCTGTTGTCTATAGACCAGTCATTATCAGGATTTAAGAACACATCACCAGTAAAACCATAGCCTTCTTGAGAAGGAAAATTTGTTGACCATATCACTTCAATAGAAAATAAATTACACACTATTGATACATACACTATCAAAGATAAAATCATATTTTTCATGCCGACTCCTTAGACCACCTTTTGTATTATGTAAACAATTAAGTCCATAATAGTTGGGTATGTCAAGAAATTTGTAGTAAAGAGCTAAATTATACCATTTTATAGCATTATAATATATTAGATATTGTCACTTGTATAAAAAAGCAACTAATGGTTACATTTCATTTAAGCTAAGTATATTTTGTTATTAATTTAAATACTGCCATACAGTATTCATAATTTGCCTTTTAGAAACAATTATATGCAATTCAATGCAGATAGATATGAGATATCATTAAGTGGAACCAAACTTGCACTTAATACTGTTAAAATCTTTTTGGAGGTTACATGAAAAGGATAATAATCATACTTTTCATAGCTTTTGTTGTTAATCTATCAGGAATTCAATTTAATGTTGATACTGAAAAAGGAATGGATGTTACAGTTTCTTGGGATATTGAAGAATATACAATAAACGACAGTGATAATGGACGTTTATTGCAACTAGATTCAAAGAATAATGAGGATTTAATCTCATGGAATAATTATGGTTACGATTTACCTCAGGTAAGTAAATTAGTAATCGTACCATCAGGTTATGAACCCAAGCTAAATGTAACAGATGTTTACACAACAGATATTAAAGGGATTGATTTAGATAACTATAGAAAGGATTCTTCTTTGTTATTACCTGAAAAATCTGTAAGCATTTCTGAGGTCTATAAATATAGAGGACTCAGATTCTGTTCGATTGCAATAAATCCTGTAACCAAAGATGCAAAAAGCAAATCCATAAAGATTTTTGATAGGGCTAAAATAAATATAACTTTTTCAGAGACATCTGAAGAGTTAGTAAGTGAACTAAAACTTAGTAAAAGTGATATTCGAATGTTCGAGGATATTGTGATAAATCGTAATATGCTCGAACAAGAGAATATTCAAGAAGATGGTTATTTCGTTATTATATACAATTGCGATGACTCAGATGTTATTTTTCAAAATACAATAAATAAACTAAAAAACTGGAAAGAGAAGCTTGGTTGTAAGGTAATGACTCAAAACTTTCATGGTTCCAATGATTTTAGTAACATTAAAAGCTATCTTGTAGATGGATATAATAATTGGGATATGCCTCCTAAATGGATATGTTTAGTTGGAGATACTGATGCATGTATAATACCAACAGATTACGAGAACTTTTCCTTCAGCATGGTTGCAGGTGATTATCAATATACACTTTTAGAAGAAGATGATAACTTCCCTGATGCCTATATTGGACGTCTTCCTATAAGAAGCTCTTCTGAATTGATGGCTGTGGTTAATAAGATAATTGGCTATGAAAACAGTCAGTTTTCTCCTGATTCTTCTTATTTAAGCAATTCACTATTAGTTGGTGATCCAACTGACTCTGGTGTAGGAACTATTGTTGCTACTGATTACATCAAAGACTATATTGAAACTTATGATCCTAATCACACAGTAGACCAATATACATCAGGCTCTTTCGTAAATCAAATGACAACTTCTATAAATACTGGAATTTCTACTTTGTATTATAGAGGTTTTGCAGGAATTTCCGGTTTTGATATAGATGAAGTTAATTCTTTATATAATATAAAAAAGCCTTTCTTTGGAGCTTTTATAACATGTCATACTAACGTTTTTAATGATTATTATACTCCTGCTTCTGTATGTGAAAAATTGGTTACTACAGGTTCAGCAGCTTCTCCTAAAGGGGCTATCGGAACAATAGGTTCATCTTCAGAGACTCATACCTGCACTAACAATCTTCTTATTGAAGCTATTGCTGAAGCTATGTATCTAAAAGATTTAAATGCCATGGGCGAAGCTCTTCATTATGCTAAACTACAAATGGTCAGAAACTATCCTGGAGACCCTAATCAGCTAACCTCTCAATACCTTCAATGTATGAATTTAATGGGAGACCCTAGTGTGAGAATTCAGAGATCTGCATTAAAATCTCTTGAGGTTGAATCATTAACTGAAAACATGTACCTTACAGATGATTACCTTTCATTTAGAATCATAGATACAGATACACAAAACCCTATTGAAGGCGCTAAAGTTTCTCTCAATAGCTCAACAACTATTATTAATGATGTAAGTGATAATCAAGGTTATGTTACTTTTGAAATAGCTAATATAGATGAAAATGAACTTTATCTACTTGTCTATAAAGATGAATACACTACTTTATCACATTCCTTTGTATTATCTACTGATTCTAGTGATTATGACTTCACTTTCCAGCAAACTAGTCCACTTATATGTGGTGGTACAGAGTTTGCTTTAACAACTAATTTCATGAATTATTCTCAAAACGATATCGAGAACGCTACTATTAGACTTTATGGTGATAATATTGCCCAAGAAGTAGTAATTAATGATGTACAAATTCCTGCTATAGAAAGTGGGGATAGTGATTTCTTAATCAGTGATATCAACATAGCTTTAGATAATAATGTAAGATATGAAGAAAGAGTTAAATTTTTTTATGAAATCACTGCAAATAATGTTAATCTAACTTATCCTATTGTAGTTCAAGACAACTCATTTGAATTAGAAATCAGCGAAAAAGAAACCAATAACGCAGGCTACATTTCACAAGCAGTTGAAACTGAGCTTTCTTTGTATTTGAATGCTTGTGTAACAAATAGCTTTAGTGATTTACAAGTTGAATTAGTTGAAGATCATGGAATAATTTCTATCTCTAACCCCGTTCAAACTTTCTCATTAACAGAAGGAACAGAAGAACTTGTATTTGACTTCAATTTTGATTGTGCTCCTAGTGCAATACCTGGAACAATTCTTCCTCTTAATTTACGAATCACTGACCCAGACAGTAATCTTGAAAGAAACTATCCTTTTAATCTTCAAATATACAACAACTGGTTAGATTATCCAACAGGTCCAGATAACTTTGGTTACCTTTGCTATTCAAGTATGGATGCAGATGAGCTTGCTCCAAGTTACCAATGGATAGATATTGATCCAAGCTCTTTAGAAGATTCAAATGTTCTTGATGTCTTAGACAATAGTTATGATGGTGGCGGTGATTATGAAACTATATCTCTACCTTTCGAGTTTAGATATTATGGAGAAACATTTGACCAACTTACTATCTGCTCTAATGGCATGGTAATTGTTGGAGAAACAGCTAACATAGACTGGATGAATTCTGCTATTCCTGGTCCAGGTGCTCCTCATGGTATGATTGCTCCTTTCTGGGATGACCTAGTTTATCCTTATGCAAGCACAGATGTTTTCTACTATTATGACCAAGCAAATGATAGATTTATTGTTCAATGGGACGCAAAACTAAGATATAACGGTTCTGCAGAGAAATTCCAGTTGGTTATTTTAAATTCTGACGAAGATAATCACCAATTCCTTTTTAACTATCAAACCATAAACAATGTTGATATGGGATCTTATGATGGCTTTTACGTACACCATGGTGAATATGCTACAGTAGGTATTACTTCTCCAGATGGAAATGACGGTATTCAATACACTTACAGCAATAGATATCCATCTACAGCTCATGCAATCCAGAATGATTTTTCTCTGCTATTTACACCTATTCTTACTGAGTTCACACCTAATGCAGAAGAAGATGTTGAGCTTGCCTCTAGCCAACTAATAGGGAATTACCCAAATCCATTCAATCCTGAAACAACAATATCGTTCAACCTCGCTAATGATTCTATTGCCAAATTAGCCATCTATAATGTGAAAGGACAGTTAGTTAAAACGCTTATTAATGACACATTGACAAAAGGTAATCATAAACTAGTCTGGAATGGAAGAGATAACAAGAACAAGAAAGTATCTTCTGGAATTTACTACTATAAATTATCTACTGATAACTATAAATCAACTAAGAAAATGATATTGATGAAGTAAATCGGAATTACAGCCTACAATACTACAACTCTTTTAGCCTCCTGCATAAATACACATTTTAATGCAGGAGGTAAATAATAGCAGATAATGCACTAAGACTTGGGATATAGTACTATTCTAAAAGTTCTACTGTATTAGAGGGTTTATAATGAACTATATAAAGTATGAATAAACAGTTATAAAGACCAGGGCTAATATAAGGCTGAAGGAGACAATAGTTGCTGCGAATTCTTTATCTAATCCTTCAAGTTCTGAGAAAATAAGAGTATTGAACCCTACTGGGGCTGTAGAACATATTAAGACTATATGGTTTACTGGAGCTTGGAGCTTAAAAATAGATATTATAAGTAGACCTAGGATTGCCCCCAAACCCATTCTTAAACTTAGAGCAGTGATTGATAGCTTTAGATTCTTTATTCTAGGATGGAAGTAGATTCCTAATGAAAAAATGATTAAAGGCATTGTTGGAAGGCTGATATAGTTAAGAGTTTCTGATAGTACAATAGGCAGTTTAACAGATAATAAATTGATTACTAGACCAACAATGATTCCCCATATTGGTGGTAGAGTTAACATCTTGATGATAGGCAATTGAGATTTTTCTTTTGAGCTGTATCTGATAGCTTGATAATAAGCAAAGAAGTAAATCATGATAGAGTTACCTAAATCGAAAAGAGAATAGTAACCAAATCCTTCTCTACCGAAGATTGCATAAATAAATGTGGAAACAAAACCCGTATTTATAATCAAAGATCCAACTAGAAAAGCTCCTTTAGTAGCTTTATTAGTCTTAAGCTTAGATGTAATCAAGTTAGATAAGAAAAATGTTGTTACTACAATCATAATAGGGAATAAGATAATGATGAAAAGAGAAGAGCTTAACTTCATTTCACTTAATGATATAACTGTTAGTGCAGGCAAGGTGATATTCAGCACTAAATGTAGAAATCTATCAGCATCTTGACTTTTAAATAAGTTAATTTTCTTTGAAACAAACCCTAATACGAACATGATAATTACAGGAATAATCTTAGTGAAATAGACAGGCATTAATTCTCCAAACTTATACAATATTTTAAAATTATAGTCTTTGCTTACTATCTTCTATTGCACAGAAATATTTTTAATAAATATTCACAATAAATTTCTTTACTAATTTTACATTATAGAATAGTGTATTTTAACACTTGATTAGTAGAAATCTATTAAGTGCAACAAGTTATTTTATTGTGTAGTGCTTAAAATAACAATGTTACTCAACTTAAATATGTAACTTCTTTTATAACAAAAGAATGAGCTCTCTAAAAATAGTAAAGTTTTTTATTTACAAGAAAGTAATTTAATAAAAAACGGTATATAAATAAAACATAAAAAATAATCCTGGAGGATTAATGAGCATAAAAAAGCAAATTACTGAATTGCGTATTAAGAAATCCAAGGCTGAGCTTGGTGGTGGTGAGAAAAGAATTGATGCTCAACATGCGAAAGGTAAACTGACTGCAAGAGAAAGAATTGCAAATCTAGTTGACCCTGATAGCTTTGAAGAGTTTGACCTCTTTGTTGAACACAATTGTCAAGACTTTGGAATGGAAAAAAACAAGTTTCCAAGTGATGGTGTAGTAACTGGCTGTGGAACAATAAATGGAAGAATAGTCTATTTATTCTCTCAAGATTTCACAGTATTGGGTGGATCATTATCAAAAACTTATGCAGAGAAAATTTGTAAAGTGATGGATATGGCTATGAAAATGGGAGCTCCAGTTATCGGGCTTAACGATTCTGGTGGAGCAAGAATCCAAGAGGGTGTAGATGCCCTTGCAGGTTATGCAGAAATCTTCTACAGAAATGTGATGGCTTCTGGTGTTGTCCCACAGATTTCAGCTATATTAGGACCATGTGCAGGTGGTGCAGTTTATTCTCCAGCAATCACTGACTTTGTAATGATGGATAAAAAGAACAGTTATATGTTCGTTACTGGTCCAAAAGTTGTTAAGACCGTGCTTAATCAAGATGTTACAGTTGACCAGCTTGGTGGAGCTATGGCTCATGCAACAAAATCTGGTGTTACTCATTTCGTTACTGAAAACGAAGAGGAAACAATATTACTTATAAAGAAATTATTAAGCTATATTCCTTCAAATAACCTAGATGAACCTCCTTATATCCCAAATGAGGACCCTATAGATAGAGAATGTGCAGAATTAGAAAACATTATTCCTGAAAACCCTAATAAACCTTACGACATCTTAGATGTGATTCACTCAATCGTGGATGAAGGTGAATTCTTAGAAGTTTCAAGAAACTATGCACAAAATATTGTTGTTGGTTTTGCTCGTTTCAATGGCTACTCAGTAGGTATTGTTGCTAACCAACCTAAAGTTCTTGCTGGTGTGCTTGATATTAATGCTTCAGGTAAAGCAGCTAGATTCGTTAGATTCTGTGATTCATTCAATATCCCAATTCTTGTTCTTGAAGATGTTCCTGGCTTCTTACCTGGTCCTAACCAAGAACATAACGGTATCATTAAACACGGTGCTAAACTACTATACGCTTTCGCTGAAGCAACTGTTCCTAAAATGACAGTTATCCTTAGAAAAGCTTACGGTGGTGCTTATTGTGTGATGAATAGTAGACACATGAGAGCAGACATGGTTTATGCTTGGCCTTCAGCAGAGATTGCTGTTATGGGTCCTGGTGGAGCTGTGGAAGTTATCTTTAGAAAAGAAGCACAAGCTTCAGATAATCCTAAAGAAACTATGAAAAAGCGTGAAGATGAGTATCGTGAGAAATTCGCTAACCCATATAACGCTGCAAAAAAAGGTTATATAGATGATATTATTGAGCCAGGAAGAACTCGTTTTAGGGTTATCAGAGCTCTCGAAATGTTAGCTAATAAGAAAGATTCAATACCACCTCGTAAGCATGGAAACATTCCTTTATAGGTGTAATCATGAGTAAAATTAAAAGTATTATAATCGTACTTCTCATCTTAATAACTTCTGCAACATTATTCTCTTTTGATAATGCAGACATTACCTTCAAAAAGAATGGTGAAAATGTTACTTTCACTATATCTGATGATTACTGCTTGAAAGCTATTGCTGATAGTGTTAATATGCCAATTAAAAAGCTTAAATACATGCTTAAAGATGAATTGAAAGCTTATGGTGAAGAAAATGAAGCATTTGCAGGCATGAAATCTCAAAACAGATCTTGGGACAACATTTCTCTCAATGAATTAAATATTGAACCAAAGGCTGTTGTCGATCACTTCAATAACTTTACAGATAGTGCCCTTAGCTTCGGCGGTAGTGTAACTTTAGTAGGTATCTTAGTAGTTTTCTTTTCTCTTGTGCTAATTAGTGTTTTGATTGCTCAATTCCAGCACCTTGATAAAGCTAGTGCTCCTAAGCCAACTAAAAAACCGTCAAAGAAGACTACTGTAGCAACCCCAGTTGGTAAAGTTACTGCAGATTCAAATGCAATATCTTCAAACGCTATTGTTGCAGTTATAACAGCTTTACATAAACATAAGATGTTAGTTGAAGAAAGACGTAGAATCCAAATGACATTTTCTAGAACTCCTGTAAATATGTGGTCTGCTTCAAATAAAATGTCAATGCCTAATCTTGCTTATAAGAAACCTGAGAGGAATAAATAATGAAGAAATATAAAATGACTATAAATGGTGAAAAATACGAAGCTAGAATCGTATCTTTCGATGCTGAACAAGCTAAGGTAGAAGTTAATGGAAATACTTTCTTAGTTGAATTTGACGAAACTGAAGCAGTTAATATACCTAAGATTTCTCGTACAACAAGAGAAGTTCCAGGTGCTCCACAGTTATCAGTTGACTATGCTGATGGCACTGTGAAAGCTCCTATCCCTGGTGTTATTGTTTCAATTAAAAATAAAGTTGGTGACCGTGTAGAAAAAGGTTCTCCAATTGTAATATTAGAAGCTATGAAGATGGAATCAGAAATTGAAGCTCCTGCTTCTGGTGTGATTGAAGAGATTCTTGTTAAAGAAAAAGCTGCTGTTCACGAAGGTGATGCTTTAGTGAAAATTAAGTTTGATGCTCCTGTTGAAGCTCCAAAAGCTAAAAAAGCTCCAGCAAGAACTGCTCCAACACCTCAAACTCAAGCTAAACCTGCTTCTTCAGGTGCTAACAGTATCGTAGCTCCTATTCCAGGAACTATCATAGATGTACTTGTTAAAGAAGGTGATACTCTTACTGCAGATCAAGCTGTTATTATTCTTGAAGCTATGAAAATGGAATCAGAAGTTTCTTCTGACTATGCTGGAAAAGTAAAGAAAGTACTTGTTTCTAAAGGTCAAGCAGTTCAAGAAGGTGAAGAACTCATCATTCTAGGAGATTAATAATGGTTGAATTTATAAATTTCTTTGAAACTACAGGCTTCTATAATATTAACTATCAATACGTACTAATGATGATAATTGGTATGGTGTTTGTTTACCTAGGTATTGCTAAACACTATGAACCATTATTATTAGTTCCGATTGGTTTTGGTATTATTATTGGAAACATCCCTGGTGTAAGTTTACAGGGGCAAAGTGTTTATGATGAAGGATCAGTGCTATATTATCTATATCAAGGGGTTAGTAAAGGGTATTATCCTCCTCTAATCTTCCTAGGTATTGGTGCTATGACAGACTTCTCAACGCTTATAGCCAACCCTAAGCTTATTCTTATTGGTGCTGCTGCTCAAGCAGGTATCTTTATTACATTTATCGGTTCTTTATTACTAGGCTTCAATGTTATGGAAGCAGCTTCTATAGGTATTATCGGTGGTGCTGACGGTCCTACCTCTATCTACATTTCATCTAAGCTAGCTCCTCATTTATTAGGTGCTATTGCTATTGCTGCTTATTCATATATGGCTTTGGTTCCTGTTATTCAACCACCAATTATGAAGCTCTTAACTACCAAAAAAGAACGTGAGATATATATGAAAACACCTAGACTTGTCTCAAAACGTGAAAAGATTATATTCCCTATTGTGGGTCTTATCGTTACATGTTTCATCGCTCCAGGTGGTATTTCATTACTTGCTATGCTTTTCTTTGGAAACTTACTTAAAGAGTGTGGTGTGACTGAGAGATTAGCTGATACTGCTAGAAATTCTCTAATGAATATTATTACTATTCTTCTTGGTGTAACAGTTGGTGCAAGTACTGATGCAAGCAAATTCCTTAATTTCTCATCAATCAAGATATTCATTCTTGGTGCTTTCTCTTTCTGTGTAGCTACTGCTTTTGGTATCATTTTTACTAAATTCATGAACCTATTCTTGAAAGAGAAAATTAATCCTCTAATTGGTAACGCTGGTGTGTCTGCTGTGCCTGACTCTGCTCGTGTCTCCCAAATTGAAGGTCAAAAATATAACAAACGTAATTTCCTATTAATGCATGCTATGGCACCTAATGTATCTGGTGTTATAGGCTCAGCTGTGGCTGCTGGTGTTATGCTAGGTATTCTAGGAAACTAAAATATAATATATTACAAGCAAGAAGAGTGTTGACCAAGGTCAGCACTCTTTTTTTTATTATTGAATAGAGATTATTTTATAATATCGAACGAACCTACTTTGTAGTTGCCCCAGAACCTGCTATAAACAAGGACCAATCTATAATTATTATTCATAGCAATCGGTTGTTTAATATTGAGAGTTCTTATACTATGCTTGATTACTAATGAGTTAACTGGTTGATTTAAGGGGTATCTTATTTTAAAACCATTTACTACTGAGCCTGAAGCATAGAGGTGATTATTAATTAAAACATCAACACTAACATCTACAAGGAAGTATTTAGGAATAGCTTCTATTTCGAGATAGAAGGCTGAATCTTGGGTCGCATTTTGAGTGAGTTGACTACCGCAGGAACTACAAAATTTAGCTGAATCTTGATTTTCTATACCACAATTTGGACAAAACATATATCCTCCAATAATATTTTCTTCTTATCAGAATCATTGTATATGTTTTGTATTCAAAGTATATTTGTGTCAATATTTTCTTGCATAAAGAAAGAGAGTATTACAAAAGCAATACTCTCTAAAAGGGGTTATGTCTAAATCTTACAAGATAATCTATAAGTATGGATCAATCTTTTCAGTAAGTTTAGATTTATTAACTAAGCCAACAGTTTGTTCTTTAACTTCGCCATCTTTAAAAAGGATGACTGTTGGGATAGACATTACAGAGAATTTACCTGCTAAGGCAGGAGATTCATCAATATTAATCTTTACTACTTTAATTTTGCCTTCGTATTCAGATGCTATTTTTTCAATAGTAGGTGTAAGAGCTTTACAAGGACCACACCAAGGTGCCCAAAAATCAGCTAATACAGGAACATCTGACTGTGCAACAACTTCGTCGAAATTAGTTTCGTTAACTTCTATCATTATTACTCCACAATTGCTAAGATGTCTGAACGAGAAAGTATAAGATATTTTTCACCATCTAATTCTACTTCACTTCCACCGTACTTAGCATAAAGAACATTATCACCTACTTTAACAACTTCTTGCAAGTCTTCGTCGTTTCCAACAGCGATAACTTCACCGATTTGAGGTTTTTCTTTAGCTGTATCAGGAATATATAAGTTCCCAACTTTAGTTTCAGTAGGTTTAGTATCCAACTTAATAACCACGCGATCATCAATAGGTTTTAGTAACATCTTTGTACCTCCATCATAATAAATATGTTTTTGATATTATAAGTTTTATCTATTTAGCAAACAAAATATATGACTGCTAAATTACGTCAAGTTTATTTTTCTTTTTATTTATAAATATACCAGCAATAAGCATCAATGTAGATATTACAAGTCCAATTAAAGACAGATTTTTACTTAACTTATAGCTTTCTGGAGCGAATACCATTTCAATTTTCTGGGTATTTGCGGGAACTTTCACACCTCTAAGGATATGATTTACTGGATAAATTGGAATTTCCTTGCCATCGGCATAGGCTTTCCAACCTTTTGGATAATATATTTCACTTACAACAAGAAAACCATCTTTTTCTAGATTTTTTATATTGAAAGCAACTTTATGATGATAATCTTCTTGTGGAATTTGTTCAACAATACCATGACCAAGCTTAGTATCCATTTCAATAGATTCTTCAAGAATAGCAGTATAAGCAGGATCAAAAGATTTACTTCCTAAGAAGCTCAATCTATCTTCTTTATCTTCTTTAACTAGAAGTTGTTTAACAAACCAAGCTCTATCCATAGCCCCCATATTAGGAACTAAATATTGTTTATTATCACCACTTCCTACGGAAGCGACTGCATTAAAATTGCTAGCATACTGAGCATCTCTTGTTATCAAATATCTAGCATTAAGCATATTAATTGAGTTGAAGTTAAGAGCATTCTTTCTAAGGTCTTCAATGCGTTGAAGTTTAGCTCCGTGATAACCACCAGTCATTTGATTATAGCTTGCCCAAGTTACATCATCCATATTATCTAAAACATGCACTCGATAAGTACCTTTTGCATTATTATCTAGTAGATATTTATCAATAGAATTCATAGCAATTTCTGTCGAATCCTTATGAGGGTATAATTTCTTAAAATAAGCACTGTTTACATGTGATAAATCGTAGATTATAAATACACCAATAATCAGGATAAATACATTCTTAGATATCATTTTCTTTGTATAGAAGAAGATAAGTCCAAAGCCTGCTGCTAATAAGAATAATCCCATGGATACAGAATCAGTAAGTAGTTTCAATCTTTCAGCTTTGATTGGTCTTATATGGTCCTGGAACTGTGGCGAATTCATGAATTGATTAACATCAATATTGTTTTCATTAGCATATTCTGCATATCTTTCTATTTCTGGAGCTCCCATAAAAGCCATATCTTTGAAGATTGTTGAACCTGCCACTAAGTTTATGAAGAAGAGACCAACAAATGAGAAGAAGCATATTTTCATAATTTTATTGAACTTCTCATCGTCTTTTTTATTTAGGACCTCTTTAAATCCTAATGCTGACAGAACAATCATCAAAATTTGCATTATAACAAGATGTGTTGCAGGAACTCTGAATTTATTAAATCCTGGAAGGTGGTCATGCAAGAAGTTTGATACAAGAGGGAAGTGTCTTCCCATAGACATAATCATAGCCAAGACAACCCCTAACCAAAGAATTTTTGCATACTTTGACTTGGAATAGAAGAAGGCTAACACCCCTAGTAGTAGAATTATAACTCCTGTATAGTGATAGGCTTGAGTAAATTGCATCCAGCCCCAATAAGATTTTCCTGAACCTTGTGTAGAGATACCACCAAAGAAATCAGGGAACAAGAATTCTACAAACTCAGCAGGATGCATTGACCAGCTCTGAGCGTATCCTTTTTCTAGTCCACCTTCACCACCACGCATACTATATTTAGAATACTCAAAGTTTGAAAGATGTGGATTAGCAACAGCCAGTGCAGATAGAGTAAAGCCAATTAATAGTAAAATAGTAAACAATCCATGAGCTTTAATTGTCTTATTTTTGATAGCTAATACAAGTTCATATATCCAGAAAACTCCTAAGAATAAGAACATATAGTAGGTGATTTGCAGATGGTTAGCTCTTAATTCTGAGATTAAAGAAACAGCAAAGAAGCCCAATCCCAGCAGGTTCCTTTTCTCTTTTAAATAGATAAAGGAGTATAGCACCCAAGGTAAAATCATTATTGCCTGGAACTTAGTATTATGTCCCATATCTAATAAAGCTACATAATGGGAGGATAAACTAAATGCTAGACCACATATAGAAGCAACCAGGTTATTCATTTTCAAGAATCTCAGTAAGAAGAAAATGCCTAGTGCTCCTAAAATGAGGTAGGTAAGCTTCCAACTTACAACAGAATGTATTGTATTTATGATAGTATTAGTAAAAGGATATTTGTAAGGAAAGCTAATAAGATAGTTTGGCATTCCACCAAAAATATTACTGTTCCATAGAGCTGGGTCTGAGTGTTCTTCATTGTATTTAATCACATCATAAGCGGATTTACGCCATTGGTTTGTATCTGGAGCTTCTGGTTCATAGTGAAGAAAACCAATCTTGAAAAACATTATTGAAAGTACAATTACAATTAATCCAATACCAAACCATTTGTTCTTTAGAAGTGATTCGATAAAAATCCCGATTGGACTTTCGTTTGTTTGCTTGTTAATATTTTTTCTAACTACTTTATTTCTCTTGCTCATTTAGTCTCCTACATCTTGCAGAAATTCAAGATTACAAGTTCATTTTGTTCTGCATCTTGGCTATTAGAACAATCATAATAGCAATTATCTTTAACTCTATCATCTTCTTTTAGGTTTCTTTCAAGCATTGCCGACCCTTCTTGGAAATTTAATTCAGGATGGAATTGAACACCGTACACAGGATTATCTCCCCACTGGAGTGCTTGAACCTGAAGATTCTTATTTTTTGCAATGATTTTAAAAGTATCTTCATGATTAACAACTTCGTCAAAATGAGATTGCATAAAAGTAGGATTTGATATTCCCTTAAAAAGAGGATTATCTTCTATCTCAATGCTAGTAAAACCAAACTCAAAGTTCTGAGCTTTTCTACAACATTCATCCCCACCTAAGGCTCTAGCTAGCATTTGATGTCCATAGCATATACCAAGAATTGGTTTACCTGCAAAAATGAACTCATTGATAACAGTAAAAACATCGCTCTGTTCAATATGTTGACTTGATGCAGAAAGCTCTGAACCAGAGATTAACAACTTGTCGTATTTAGAATAATCAATGTTTAGATTACTAGAAAAAAGTCTTTTAATTTCGTATTTATAATTGTCCTTTAATATTCTATCAATGCTTTGTTTAAACCTAAAAGAAGCATCTTCATTTTTTATTGTATCAAAGATAAGAATCATTGTATAGCCTCATTATTTTTATATTTTTTTACATCATCTATTCTCTTGATAGGCTGTCAATAAAAAGATTAGTTTGATGAAGTAAAATATTTTGCTAATTTAGAAATTGTCCAAAGGACTAAAGTTCTCTGGGCTTTTTCTATTCTCAATTAGTATAGACGAACGTCCTTTTGTCTATACAATTTGCTCTTTATGTCGCCCTTTCAGGGCTATTTTATTTGTGACCTATTACATGGAGGGCAAGCCTCCATGCTTAGTATATGCCACCCCTACGGGGTTTTTATGGATGTATAGTCCTAAACAATGTGAATGTTTTTTGTGTTCTTCGTGCTTATCGTAGTGAACGTCTCTACAATTTGTGTAAGCATGAACTTTGTTCAACCTGTCGGTGGATGCTTACACTCCCCCTAACTCCAAACTTCTCTCCTAACTCAATCCTTACTGGCCTCATTGAAAAATCGGCCTTTTTTCAAGGGGACTAGTAAGGGAGCCCTTAATTTGAATAAAAAAAGTCTTGTGTCTGCAAGAACTAAAAAAAGGATAAACTAATAGATAAAAATTCTTCTTTACATTTATTTAATAGTTTCACAGCATGATAATCATGAAAATAATCGAATTATTAGAAGTTGCCAAGAGCAAATTTACCAAAGAAAATATAGAGAACCCAGACTTGAATGCAAGAATATTGCTTTCGGAAGTGACAGTTATTAAGCGTTTAATGTTAGATTTATATCTTAATGAAGAAGTTTCCCAAGAGCAGGAAGAACTTTTCTTAGAATATATTGAGAGACGATCAAAGAATGAACCAATTCAACATATCTTAGGGTATACTGAATTCTATGATTTAAGAATCCAAGTTAGTAAGGATGTGTTGATTCCCAGACCCGAAACTGAGTACTTGATAGAAATTATTTATGAAAGGATAAGAGATAAAGATAAGGTTAAGAGAATTATTGATATTGGGACTGGGTCGGGAGTGATTGCCTTGATGTTAAAAAGGAAATTTCCTTCAGCAGATCTTGTAGCTATTGACATTTCTTCTCAAGCCTTGGCTATAGCTAGAGAAAATGCTAAAATAAATAATTTGGAAGTCAACTTTGTTGAGGCTGATTTGTTCAATGACGAATTAGGGTCCTTTGATTTAATAGTCTCTAATCCTCCTTATGTTACAGAGGAAGAGTACAAAATTCTACCTAAAGAAGTAAGAGATTTTGAACCCAAATTAGCTCTTGTAGGTGAAGAAGAAGGGCTTGTATATTATCGGAAAATAATCGAATTAAGTAGAACAATATTAAATGCTCAAGGAAGCATTTTCTTTGAAATTGGAGAAAGGCAAGGAAAAGCTATTTCTTTACTTGCTAAGAAAAATGGATTTAGTAAATTTGAAACTATCAAAGACCTTGTTGGTAGAGACAGGTTTTTTGTTATAAATAATAGATAGATAAAGATCATAGATTAGGAAGAGATATGAAGAAATTTTTAATTAAGGGTGGAAGAAAATTAAGCGGTAGTGTTGAAGTTTCTGGTGCAAAAAACGCTATATTGCCTATTATTGCAGCATGTTTATTAACTAGAGGAAAATCTGTATTAACTAATGTACCTAGATTGGTAGATTTGAAGACAATGGCTCATTTATTAAGAATTATTGGAGCAAGAATCAATTACCAAGATGGTCGCATGGAACTAGATACTTCTGATGTATGCTTTGCTGAAGCACCTTATGAATTAGTTTCTAAAATGAGAGCTTCTATCTATGTCTTAGGACCACTTCTAACTAAGTTTAAGCATGCAAAAGTTTCTTTTCCTGGTGGATGTGCAATTGGTGCAAGACCAATAGATTTACATCTAAAAGCTTTAGAAAAAATGGGAACTAAGTTTGAAACTAAGAAAGGTTATTTGTATGCAACAACTGAGGAGTTACATGGAGCAGAAATCAATTTTGAGAATGTTTCAGTAGGGGCGACTTGCCATATCTTAATGACAGCTACACTTGCTAAGGGAACAACAATTATGCGTAATTGTGCTGTTGAACCTGAAATTGCAAGTTTGATAGATTTCTTAACAAAGATGGGTGCCAAGATAAAGGGTACAGGAAGTCAAACTCTTACTATTGAAGGTGTAAAAGAATTATTCCCAGTAGGTATGGAAATGATGCCAGACAGAATTGAAGCAGGCACTTTCTTAATCGCAGGAGCTATTACTAATAGTGAAATTACTGTTTCAAACTGTAATCCTAATCATCTAGATGAGCTAATCTTAAAGATGAAGCAAGCTGGTTTCAAAATCGATTGTGATGAAACTAGTATGCATATCTATCCTAATGATGAAATTCTTCCAGTCAATATTGTAACTGATCCATATCCAGCATTTCCAACAGACTTGCAGGCTCAGTTTATGGCTCTCATGACCTTAGCTAAAGGTTCTAGTTATGTAGAGGATAAAATATTCCCAGATAGATTTATGCATGTCCCAGAACTTAACCGATTGCAAGCTGATATTCTACAAGAGAATGGTAAAGCTAAGATAATTGGGGTTGATGAATTGAGTGGTGCTGAAGTTATGGCAACTGATTTGAGGGCAAGTGCTGCCTTGGTATTAGCTGGACTTGCTGCCGAGGGAGAAACTATTGTATCAAGAATTTATCACATCGATAGAGGATATGATAACATAGAAGGAAAACTTAATAAGTTGGGAGCTTCCATTGAGAGAATTGAAGGATAAGAAAATTGCAGTAGCAATGAGTGGAGGAGTAGATTCTTCAGTTGTAGCTGTACTATTGCAAGAACAAGGCTATGACATAGCCGGCTTTACCATGATTCAGTTTGATGACCAAGAGTTTGGATATTCTAAGGATGAAGGAGCTCAAGCAAGTGCTAATGATGCCAAGAAAATATGTGACCAACTAGGTATCCAACACTTCATAATAGATGTTAGAGAAGATTTTCGAAGAATTGTATTGAAAGATTTTGTTGAACAATATAAAGAAGGGAAAACCCCAAACCCATGCACTCTCTGTAATCCTACTATCAAATGGGGAGCTTTCTTTGATGAAATAAAGAAACATGGCTATGAATATATGGCAACAGGTCATTATGTAAAACTTGATAATAAAGAAGATAGACCTCATATCTTTAGAGCTAATAACTCGAAAGATCAAACCTATATGTTATGGGGCTTAAGCCAAGATCAACTAGCTCATACTATTTTCCCTCTTTACGACTTAGATAAAGATGAAGTTAGAAAGCTAGCTTCAGATAATAACTTGTTTGTTGCAGATAAAAAAGATTCCCAAGAGATATGCTTTATAAAAGGACATTACCTAGACTTTGTAAATAAAATAGTTCCTCCTAAAGCAGGAAATATTAAGTTTCTAAGAAGTGGGGAAGTGATAGGTAAGCACCATGGTTTAACAGCTTACACTATCGGACAAAGAAAGGGACTTCAAACTTCTATGAATGTAACTCTCTATGTTCATTCTATGGATATAAAAAAGAATATTCTCTATGTAACAGATAATCGAGAAGATCTAAAGGTTAATTCATTTACCATAACAGATGTTAATCTCTATGTTGATGATATAGCTGAATTGAAAAATGGAAATGTACAGATAAGATATAATTCTAGACCTGTTGAAATTAAAGATGTCTGCTGGGAAAAAGATAATTTGATTGTTACTCCTAGCCAGGCTATAGAATCTGTAACTCCTGGACAATCTGCTGTATTTTATTCTAGCCAGAATGAACTTCTTGCTGGTGGAGTGATTCTTAAATAAGATTTGTAGATATGCTAGAAATTATTAAACAGTGGACAGGGGCTTTCCTGCTATCGGCTATTGCAATAGGATTCTTATTCCCTCAACTTGCTGTCTTGAAGCCTATTTTAGCACCAAGCTTAATGCTGCTATTATTCTGTTCTTTTGTGAAGTTAGATTTCCATATAAAGAAGTTTGTCAGAAAAGAACTTATTCTTTATCCCCTTCTCTGCTGGCTAATACTCCCTCCTATTGTTTATTATGGACTAGGATTCTTACCAGAAGAATTGCGTGTAGGAATGTTGTTAGTGGTAATTACTCCTCCTGCCTTAGGTGCTCCAGTAATAACATCATTAGCCCACGGAGACTTGGAATTCGTGGTCTCTAATGTAACAATATTTAATTTATTAGCACCATTAGCCTACACTTTTATCCCACAACTATATCTCAAAAATGTCTCAATGGAGATCGACTACTCTTCTATATTTATGAGAGTAGCCATGTTTATCTTTATCCCTCTAGTCTTAGCAGTTTTAACCAAAAGGAGCAAAGTTCTAACAAAATATGTGCTTACTAGAATCGACCCTCTGAAAGCACTTATTCAAGTTATTCTCATTGCTGTGGCTGTTTCAACGACTACTGATAAAATAAAAAGACTTGATTTTTCTAATCTAATATATCTAGTTATTATTACCTTTCTTATATCCGGCATTCTATATCTAATAGGGATATTGTCAGCTAAAGGGAATAGAAGGATGATAGCCACATTGCCTATAGCTGTTGGACATAAGAATACACTTCTGGCTTTAACTATTGGGCTTGCTAGCTTCTCTGAACTCTCAGCACTTCCAGCAGTCTTTTATCTAATTGCGCATCATAGCTATAATGGACTACTAATTACTTACAATCGTAAGGAAGTTAAAAAACAGACTAGTAATTAGAATCTTTTTTTAAGAGATTGCCTTACCATATTTAAACAAGTTGTATTAATTCCGCACACCTCAAATAACAATTGTTATATTATCGCACACACAAAACAAGTAGCTAATATATCATATCTTATTGTATAATAACTAATTACATAATATTATAAATTCATGGAACCCACCTTGCTTTATATAAGAGAAAAATATAATTGGAGTTAACCATGAGTGATATTCTTTTGATTGGTAAAGCAAGTAGATTACTTGATGAGATTTCTTTCTTTTTGGATTCAAGTAGTTACCATAATGTATTAGTTTCTCCTGACGAGATTAACTATAAACTACTAAATCTTAATAATATCAGCCATGTAATTATAAATTATGAATTTCCTACTTTTAGAGGATTAGATTGTATTAAGAAGATTAAGAGTATAAAGGAATTACCTATTATCATCATCACATCAAATAAATCTTCAGAATTTAAATCTTTGATTCTTAAGTCAGGAGTAAATCGAGTTATAACTAGGCCTTTTAGACCTAAAGAATTAGTTGAATTAATAAGACATTGAGATTACGCTAGGAGGAAAAATGCAAAAATCTAGTCTTGTCGTACTTTTTATATTAATGTGTAGTCTTCTAGCAGCTGTTTTCCCAGCTGTTGAAGGTTATCACAATTACTCTTATGAATGGGGAACATTCGAAAACGCTATCAGCTTTAACTGGTACAATGATAATGTTCCTGAAGGTTATAGTGTTGCTAACATTGAATTTAACAGAAATGGTTTCGCAGAACCAATGTTACTTGATTATTGGGGTTCAGCATATTACACTGATTCAGATATCACCATAGGTAACACTTACAATTACTCTTCAAGATTTGTTTATACAAACAATTCAGATAATTCTACAGAATATTCTGAATGGAGTTATGTAACTATTGATACTTCTGAACTTGAAGACCTTTTAGATGCTCCTACTAACCTACAATTAGGAGCTGGTACAGATTGGGAAGGTAACAAAACCATAATACTATCATGGGATTATACAGCACCAGAAGGTTACTGGCCTGATGGCTTTGTTGTGAAAAGATCTGACCAAGATTGGTTCCAAGAAGTATATAATATGGACCCTCCTTTTATGTTCGAAGACATGGATTTCACTATGGGTGAAACTTATACTTATTATGTAAAAGCTAGAATGATGGGTGAAATGAATGGAGATATGATTGTTTCTAACCCAACTGCAACATTCACAGTTGATACTAATAGTCTTCCTCTAAGTAATATTCAATTTAATGGTATGATGTCTGGGACTTACAATGACCTAGAAGCTATCTCATTATTTACACCAGATACAGGTGCTTCAATTTATTATACATTAGATGGAAGCGAACCTACAACAGATGATATTTTATATACAGATCCAATTGTTATTCCTTGGGGATCTGAAGTAAGCTTGAAAGCACGTGCATTTAAAACAGGAGCTACTGAATCAGCTCTTCTAACTTTAGTCTACACACTAACAGGTATTGTTAGCGACTACTATCCAGAAGAAAATAAACAAGGTGTTAATCCTGAATATCCAGTTTTTGCTTGGTACAAGCTAGCTTCAGCAAGTGGTTATTATATAAATGTAGGAACTACATCAGGAAATAATGATATATTAGCTAATCATTTCGTTGATGCTACAGATATGTCTAATTATGATGGTTCTTATCTTAGAGAAGGGGTTGAGTTAGACTTAGACTATGAAACTCAATATTTTTGGTCTATTACAGCTCAACAAACAGGAACAGCAACTACAGCTGATAGTGATGAAAGATCATTCACTACTGCAGCAGAAGTAATAGTTTCTTCATACCCTTATCAAGAGAGTTTTGAGACTTCAACTATTAATCAGTTAGCAGAAGGTTGGACTGATATTAATCTAGCTAGCTATCAAACATGGAAGGTGTATAATTCATCAGCTAGTCATGGAAACAATAGTGTTCAACTATATACTTACTCACAAAATGATTGGTTGTTCTCTTCAGAGCTTGCCTTCTCTGAAGGTAGAGAATATGAAATACAATTCTCACATAAAGGATCTAGTGCTAGTTTAGATGCTTACTTAGTTGATTCTAGAGCTCTTGATACTCCTGAAAACCCAACTATAGTTCAGCACTTAGGACATATTTCTACTACTAATTGGTGGGATACATCTGCCTATAACTATACTTCTTTGGAAGATGGAAACTACTTCCTAGCCTTTAAACCTACTAACAATAATGGAACTTATCTTTACTTAGATAATATCATAATCAATGAAGCTATCGCTAATATCCCAGCTCCTATTGTTGAGTATGATGATGAGGCATGGCATGATAATCCATTTACTTTAGAACTTAACCATGAGATTGAAGGTGCACAATTATATTATTATGTAGCTCCAGAATGGCAAAATCCTTATGATTTCAATGCTTCTTTTGCTAGTGATAGAAGTCTATATGAAGGACCAGTTCAAATTGAAGAACCAGGATCAAGTATGCTTTATCTACAAGCTGAACATCCAAACTGGTTAGCTTCAGAAATCATAAATATTGACCTTAATATCAAACCTCTATTGCCTGCTCCAATGTTCGATACAGAGCCAGGTAATTATAACAATCCTATTGATGTAGAGCTTATATCCGAAGCTCCTGCAGCAGATACATATTACACAACAGATGGAAGTGATCCTTTTACAAGTCCTACTAAAGTACTTTATACAGAAGGTGATCAAATTCATATAGACATGAATGAAACTATCACCATCAAGGCTGCAAGTGTTCAAGAAAACTATATGCCATCAGAAATACTTGAAGGTACTTTCACTACAGTTCCTAAATTAGTTCAAGTTACATTCAGTCCTGAAGGCGGACTTTTTACATCAGCTCAATCAATTGAACTTAATCATATTGATGCTGGAACTACTATCTATTATACCTTAGATGGTAGTGCTCCAGATAATACTTCTTTGGGATATACAACACCTCTTCAATTAGCGGAACACACTGTGACTACTATCAGTGCTATTGCTTACAAGGATGGTTTTGAAGAAAGTGATGTATCTTCCCAAACTTATACAATCACAGGTCAAGTTGATAGCCCAACAACTAATGTTGCAGAAGGTATCTATTCTTCACCTCAATCAGTTTCATTATCTACAACTACAGAATCAGCATCAATAAGATATACAGTAGATGGAACAGACCCTGATGAAACTTCTACATTATGGACTGGTCTTCCAATTGAAATTGGTGAATTTACTACAAGCACTATTAAAGCTATTGCCTATAAAGAAAACTGGGCTGCTTCTGAGATGATGACTATTACTATCCAAGTAACTGGTCAATTACCTCAAGTAGAATTTAGCTTAGAAGGTGGTGCTTACGAATCTAATCAAATTCTATCTCTCAGCGTACCAGGTTATCCAACAGCATCTATTTATTCAACATCAAATGGATCTGAACCTAGCGAAGCTAGCATACTCTACATAGGCTCAATACTTCTTAATGCTCCTTCAGATGTAACAATCAAGGCTATAGCAGTTCTTGATAACTACCGTACTTCAGAAGTTGCTTCTAATGATTATGAAGTTCGCTATAAAGTTGAAACACCTGTCTTTAGTCAAGAGTCAGGAATCTATACAGCTCCTCTTGATCTTGAAATTACTTCTGCTACAAATGGAGCAAGTGTTTATTATACTACAGATGGTAGTGATCCCACAACAGGCATGCTCTATTCTGAACCTATTCAATTAGAAGAAGATACTAATACAGAAATCAGAGCTATTGCAATGAGGAATGGTTGGTTTGATTCAGAACTAGCATCAGTTAATATCCAAGTTACAGGTACAGTTCCAACACCAACCATTGATACTCCTTCTGGTGTTTATGTTAGTGCTACAACTGTTACTGTCACAAACACCATGGCTCAAGCAGATGTATACTATACACTTGATGGTTCTGAACCAACTACTGATGATAACTTGTATGTTGAACCACTAACCTTTAATCCTGGAGACAATGATACTCTAAAAGTAAAAGCATTCAGAGAAGATTGGTTACCATCAACAACTGTAACAAGATTCTATTCTGTTCCAGATGAAACAATGATTTATAGTTTCAATATGGTTAACACAACTCTTACTACAGAAGATAACCCAAGTTACAGCTACTCATTAGTAACTAATCATACTACAGCTAATGTAAATGCAAGAATTACTATTCTTGATTCAGATGATAACCCTGTTGTAGTTGATGAAGAAGTAGTGACTATCTTCGGTGAAATAACTAATCAATTCTTTAGAGAAATCGATGTTGAACCTAACTTAGCAGAAGGTAATTATACTTATAAGCTAGATATTCTCAACACTGATGATGATATTCTTGATACTTTTGAACCTACATCTCCTTTCCAAGTTGGTACTCCTGCCTACACAATTACAGGTAATGTTGACCATGACTTTGGAACTCTTGCTGCAGGCTCAACAAATACTCATTCCTTTACTTTAAACAGTACTGGAAGCATACCATTAAACATGTCTTATGTTCCACTTAGTGAACCATTCAGCTCTAATATGCTTATTACAGTTTTAGGTACAGGTAATAGCTGGGAATATACCATAACTTTCCAACCTGAAACTTATGGAACATACTTCGACCAGTTAGTAATCAATACTAATGCTGGTGCTATCACTTGTAACTTCTCTGGTGAAGCTGTTATGGGACAATACAGAGATAACATCTCTGAAATCTCTGCTACAGTTGATTATGGACAAACTACTCAAAAGCAGTTTGTTATCTATAACGATTCTCCTGCTGCTGACTTAAATGTAAGCCTTTCTGAAGCAGTTGATTGGTTATCTCTTGATCAAGTTACTGCTCTTGTTCCTGACCAAGATTCTCTTGTTGTAAATGCAACTCTTGGTTTAGCTACTTTAGTTGGTGGGACCTACACAACAGATATCACAATCACAACCGATGACCTTAGAGCTGAGACTGTTACTATCCCTGTAACTTTAACAGTAAATGGTGCTGTAATTTCAACTTCACATGATGAAATAGAAGTTATCACTGGCGTTGGTGAAGATGTATTCTTCAAGTTCAGAATTTCCAATGATGGTTCTGAACCACTTGCTTATTCTTTAGACGAAGATGCTGATTGGTTGATTCCTGAAAGTGATAATGGTAATATAGAAGCTAATGGCAATGAAGATAATGAATTAGAATTTGATGGTGATATTCCAGTTGGAACTTATACAACTACTATCACAATTGAATCTAATGATATAAACACTCCTGAACTAACTATACCTGTGACATTTATTGTACAAGATGCAGTCTTTGGTTTCTTACCTCTTGATGGAATTCTTGACTTTGGAAACGTTGCAATGGGTTCTAGTCGTTCTCTTCCTGTAACTCTTAAGAATACTGGTAATCTTGCTTTAACTGTTAACTCACTTGTTTCAGCAAGTCCAGCTTTCACATTCGATCCAGAAATCAATGATTTAGAGCTTGCTGGTGGTACAGAACAAGAAGTTGATGTAATATTTACTCCTGCTGCTACAGCTTTCTATAATGATGTAACACTAACAATCACTTATGAAGATGAGGAAACTGCTGAGCTATCAATGTTTGGTAGAGGAGAAGACCCTAATCCTTCATTCTCTATTGATTGGGTTGATAATAGATATGACTTCGGTAACGTTGAAGTTGGTTCTACAGAAATTAATGACATTCGAGTTTATAACAATGGTAATGTTGAACTTCACTTTAATAACTTTGTCTATGAAGATGAAGATATTACTGAGTTTGAGTTAGAAGAATTTACTCTTGATGTTGGTAAAGATCATCACTTTGACGTATCATTTGCACCTATTCTTGCTGGTGAGTATGAATTAGATATTCAAATGAATACAACAGAAGGTGCAACTCAAACTGCAGTTATTGAAGCTATCGCTTTCGATAACTCCAACACAGCTCAATTAACTTATCCTGAAGATGAACCATTTAATGGTGAAATGGGTGTTAATCCTATTGAAGGTCTTGAGGGAACTAACTTCGAATTTAGAGTTGTTTATACTGACTTAGATAATCTTCCTCCTAGAGATGGTTCTCCAGTCCTACATTTAGACTTAAA
The DNA here is from genome assembly GCA_963678315.1 of Cloacimonadales bacterium (SeqCode). GTDB lineage: Bacteria > Cloacimonadota > Cloacimonadia > Cloacimonadales > JAFGVF01. The sequence continues at coordinate 1,043,346 of OY782781.1, forward strand.
CCATGATGGCGATACTGATGATGATGGTGACCAAGTTATCATTATGACTGAAGTTGATGAAGCTGACCTTGTTTATACTGATGGTAAGCTTTATGAATGTGTCTTCCTAGTACCATTTGGCTACAACCCTCAATACAGAATGGCTGCTTTAGATAATGGTTTTAAAGTTGCAGAAGGTCAAGCTACTCATTGGCTTAATGGACCTGTGGTTGCTAATCAAGGTCTTGATTTAGGTCTTTATGCTTCTCATATTGAATTTAGCGAATATCATCCTAATGCTGGACAAGAAGTAATAGTTGTTGCTCATATCCAAAACTGGGGTGACTTATCAGCTGATAATGTTCCAGTTACCTTCTTGCTTGATGAAGTTCAATTTGACCAGTTAATCATTCCTCATATTGAAGGAAATTCTGAATACACACTAGAAACTACAGTTTCTTCCAATGTTGATGGATTCTTACCTGTAAAAGTTCATGTTAACAGAAATAATGCTAATCCAGCACTTATAGAAGCTAATCAGTTAAATAACTTTGCTTCAAGACCTCTAGTTGTCGGTGATGTTGATGTTCCAGGTTCAATTGATGTAACAGCTACAGCATCTCCTGCTACTGTTTATGAATCATCATATAATACCTTCTCTGTTTACGGTAGAGCTGATTATGTTGATGTTCATGACCCTAATCTTGATGTTTCTGGTAGCTTTGTTAGAGCTGAATTGCTTCAAACTGGTGAAGTTCAAACTACTCATACTAATAGCTGGGGTAACTACTCAGTAAGATTTAATACTCCTGCTAATATTGGAGTTTATGATATAGAAGTTTATGTTACAGACTACACACTAGAAGGACAAGAGACTACTCAAATGGAAGTTATAGCTCGTCCTGATAGAAAAGATATCCGAGTTTATGTTTCAACAGTAGGCTCTCAATATCCAAGAGTTAATCCTCCAACAGCAGATACTTTCGATATTTATGTTCAAGTAATGAATATTGGTTCAGTTAATGTTGCTGATGATATCGATGTTGATTTAAATGAAGGAAGAAGTGGCTTAGGTGGAATTAACTTAGATAACTGGACTATCCTTGGCGGTCTAGATGCTGGAGAGTCACAAACATTCACATTCGAACATCCAGGTGTTGCAAACATAGGTTGGTATTACTTCCATGGTGCTGCTACTCATGCAAGCATGCATACAGAAGATAATACAAGTAATAATTATCACAATGGAAGTAAATATATCTATCCAGCACTACCGGATTTAACTCCAACATATGTATATTTCTATAACCTACCAAATTATAGAAACCATGGTGTGGTTGGATCTCCTTTCAATGGCAAGGTTCAAGTCTCTAACAAATATGTAACACCATCAATCCAAACTACAGCTACAGTTGAGTATAGAGGACCATTCACAGGTAATGTATGGGCTCCTTTCTCAAACATTGTAGTTCCAGCCTTAGGTGCTTTTGATAGTGAGAATATTGATTTCGGAAGAGATATTAATATCCCTGTTGGTTTCGCTGGTTTCTATGATTTCAAAATTATAGTTGACCCTGTAAATCCAGGTATTGTTGCTGAACACAGTGAACTTAATAATGAAATAATCAAAACAATAGAAGTTAAGAATCCTGATTGGGACTTCTTTGTTAATTATAATTCTATCGAAATATCAAACTATGACCCTGCTTTCGCAGTAGATCAAGTTAACTTTACAGCTGATATTAGTAACAACGGAACTGACGAAGCTAATAATGTCCAAGTCAAGTTCGAATATATCAGATTCCAAGATGGAGTAGAGATTGGCCCATGGCAACAAATCGGAGATATCAAAGTAATCCCTAATATTGGAGCTTATGATACATTTGAAGATGTTACAAGTGACTTATGGCTTGTACCAAACTCAGATGGTTATAAACTTAGAGTTACAGTAGATCCATTTGATAACTTTGTTGAACTTAATGAAAACAACAATGACCAAGAACGTTGGTTAGGTTATGACTTCTACCCATGGGCACATAGTGACTATTACTATGTAACTGTTGGCGAAGAAGGCTCAGTTGGTAGATATATTTCATCAAGAGCTTCTTGGCAAGCAGACGATGTTCCTGTTGTCTTCTACGATTGGTTCCCACATGAACCATTTACACCTGGAGTTAACCCTCAACAAATCGGGCTTGAAGATGTTAATATCCCAGGTAATAACGGAACAACATATTCAAGAGCTACTAAAGTATGGAATCAAGTTGGTCTTCACAAAATCACTTGTCATGTAGATATTACTGATGGAGAAAGAGCAGCTTGGAACATCAATCCTAACCCTCTAGCAGCTAATGGCTTTACTGGACTATATACAAATGAAATCTATGAAGATAACAATGTAGATTACTTGTATATGGATGTTCAAGAACCACTACCTGATTTAGTTGCATGGTCTGAATTTATCAATCCAACTATCCTTAATCCTGATAGAAATGAAGCTGTTGATATTCAATCTTCATTCGAGAATCATGGTGTTGGCGATGTTGATGAAGAATTCAAAATCAAGTTCTATATTGATTCTGTTCAATTAGGTAATGAAGTTGTAGTAGCTGGTATCGATTCAAATGAAAACGGTGCAGTTCAAGCTACTGAACAATTCTCTTCAAATGTTGCAGGTGCTCACGTTATCAGAGTTGAGTTAGATACTGATGGCGTTGTTGGAGAAACTAATGAAGATAATAACTTAGCCTCACGTGTGATTGTGGTTGGACCTGCTCCAAACATGGTGTTTGGTGAAGAACTAAGAAATGGTAGAGTGGGCAGTGGTCTATCTCTCTCAGATAGTTCTCCTGAAGCTGGTCAAGAAATCATAATTACTGCAAATATCACTAATAACGGTAGAGCTGAAGGTTCAGCTTGGGTTGATTTCTACTATGTAATCGCACAAGATTCTACTCTTATTGCTAGCCGTCAATTTACTGTTATCAATGGTGAAACTGAAGAAATCTCTGTTGACTGGATAGCTGAATCAGAATTTGGTTCTGTTGTTGCTGTAATTAGAGATGCTACTCCAATCGAGTTTAATGCTCTTGATAATACTGCTGAAGTTGAGTTCGGTCCTTCTCTTCAATTTGTAGGAACTTATGATAATGTTCATATCGATGAAGATGCAGGTGCTCAATCAATAGGCGATTTAGATTCTATTGTAGAAAACAGAGACAATACTGGAGTTATCTTCTTCGCATCAACTGATGTTGAAGGTGCTACAGTGACTATAGATGAAAACAATGTACTTTGGTTAAATCCTCCTACAAACTATCATGGTACAATAACTGTTGATGTTGAAGCTGTTAACCTTTATAATGACAGCAGATCTTTAGAAATTAATATCGATGTTGATAATGTTAATGACCTTCCTGTTATGACTCTTCCAGAATCATTTACTGTAACAGCAGGTGACTCATTAGCAGTAGATTTCCTTCCTTTCTTAGTTGATGTAGATGACGCTGAAGTTTCTCTTAACTTAACAGTTGAAGAAAACAATAATGTAGTTGTTTCTATTCGTGGCTTGGAAGTTGATTTTATCCCTAACGGTGATTTCGAAGGAATTGAAACTATCTACTTCGCAGTAACTGATGACAATTCAGCTGTAGAAGTAACAGACTCTGTTCTTGTAGTTATTGCAGATGATAATAACTCATTAGAAGATGCTGACCAAGTAGATTATTTAATTCTTGATAGAGATAGATTCCTTACTAATGGTGATGTAGATTTCTATACATTCCAAGGAACAAGTGATCTAGCATATTTCGAAGTTAAAACAGAAAACGAAGATGCTTTAGAACTTTCTATTTACTTAAGTAACCAAGAAGATGGCTCTGATATTGATCTTGATTTCCCAGATTACCAAGCTACAAATTCTTCTAACATTGAAGTAGAAGTTCCTGCTCAAGGTTACTGGTTCATCCGTGTTCAAAACGATCCTCTTGCAAGAACTGGAAACAATGACGGTAGATATACTATCAGAATTAAAAGCTTAGTTTCTCCTAAGAATGTTCAACAAGAAAAGGTTGGCGATGATAACCAACTAACTTGGGACGAAGTTACAGCTGCTAGAAGCTACAAAATCTACAGAAAAGATGCTAGAAATGCTGAATGGGGTCAACCTTATGCAATAGTTAATACTAACTCATTCTTAGATGAAGATTCAGACTATAACTATGTTACTGCTAGTCATAGAAAGACTCTCTATCTATATAGAATTGTTGCTTCAACTGATCCAATAGGTATGCCTAGAATGCTTAATAAAAATAGTGTTAACGAGATGGATACAAACAACATCTCAAATATGAAATAATAGTTTACCACACCACTACATAAGAGAGGAAGATCACCACCTTCCTCTCTTCTTTTTTTTTGAAGAATTTGCATAAAAAGCTAATGATAGTATCTTATTTTAAAAATATACTTAAACCCATCTAATACAGTAGAGCTTCTAGAATAGTACTATATTATTTGGCAAGAATAAGTTCCATAATCTCAGCTAGAATATATATTATTCAAACTTCGATTCTGTAACTTATTTTGCTGAAATAATCTGCACTCTTCACGAGAAGCCTACTGCATCAAATAGGTTAAAGGCTTAACAAATGAAAGATAGAAAAATGTGTAAATGGAAAAAGAAAGATCTAGAAGATAACTTCCAAGACTACTGTAAGCTCGTAGCAAAACCCAAATATGTGTGCATGAAGTGTGGAAGAGTCACTACAGATGCTTCTACTGTTTGTAAGGCAAAAGAAATCAAGAAAGAGGATTGAATTTAAGAATCTTTACAAGACCTTTTCGAAAGGTCTCTACACACTTACTGGTCCCCTTGAAAAAAAGCCGATTTTTCAATGAGGCAAGTAAGGAAGCAGTTAGAAGTTACTGGGAACGCTTTGCCTTTAGTCCGGCTGCTGCCGGATAGCTGGCTAATACTGGGATCGCTTTGCCTTTAGTCCGGCTGCTGCCGGATAGCCGGCTAATACTGGGATCGCCAGCCTCTGTGCTGGCTTCACTTAGAACATAGTGATAAGTGAATTTGTAGAGACTTATTGAAATATTTCTCTTGTATTGTCCTGAAGGAACGACATAAAAGAGTAACTAAAAAAGAGCTGTATAAAACAGCTCTTTAATTTATTATAATCTATCTTAGATTAGCATTTTGACCAGCCACAAGCCTGACATTTAAGACAGCCTTCTTCATGGTAAACAGTAGAACCACATTCTGGGCAAGTTTTGATTGAAGAATTAGACTTTGCTTCTTCTACTGAAGGAGTTTTATCTGTATCAATATCTATTTTAACTTCTATCTTATTCAAGGTTGATGTTGACTGAATTTCTTGGAACTTTGCAAGAGCTGTAGCAACAGCATCTGAGCAAGAAGTAACAAGTTTTCCTTTATTCCACATTGGAGAAGGACAGCGGATACCTCTTAGCTGTTTGATGATTGATTCTATATCTACATCTGCTCTAAGAGCTAGTGATATAAGCCTTGCTTGAGCTTCTAATTGAGCAGAAGCACAACCACCAACTTTACCCATTTGGATAAACATTTCACAGGCACCTTGTTCATCTGAGTTGATAGTAACATACATGTGACCACAGCCAGTTTCGATCTTTTGAGTAATACCTTGAGTTATCTCAGGTCTTAATCTTGGAGAACGTTTTTCAGAAGCTGTTTCTTTCTCTTCGTTAATCTTTTTACCAACATTAAGAACTTGGAATTGTCTAGAACCATCTCGGTAAACAGTTACGCCTTTACAGCCTGTTTCATAAGCTAGTTCATAAGCCATTTGAATATCTTCTTTAGTAGCATCATTCTTGAAATTGATAGTCTTAGAAACAGCATTATCTGTATATTCTTGGAAAGCTGCTTGCATTCTAATATGCCATTCTGGAGAAATGTCATGGGAAGTAACAAAGACTTCTTTAACACTTTGAGGAATCTCATCGATGTGCATTAGAGAACCTTCTTCAGAGATTCTTTCCATAAGTTCATCACTATAAATGCCTAATTCTTCAAGTTTATTGCGTAAATGCTTGTTTACATAGATAAGCTTTTCACCATCCATAACATACTTCACATAGACAAGAGAGAATTGAGGTTCTACACCACCAGAAGTGTCAGCAATCATGGAAATAGTTCCAGTTGGAGCAATAGTGGTAACAGTAGCATTTCTAATACCTTTGCTAGCAATATCTTCTTTTAACGCATTCCAATCTAATTTATTATTGTTTCTAATTAAAGTATTCTTTTGATAGATAGAACCTTGATAATTAGGGAAAGAACCTTCTTTTTCTGCTAAAATAACAGATCTAACCTTAGAATGATAATCAATAAATTCCATAATATCTCTAGCTAACTGAACTGCTTGATCTGAGCAATAAGGAATCTCCATTTGATAAAGAAGGTCAGCCCAGCCCATAACACCTAAACCGATTTTACGGTTTGCTTTTACCATTTGGTCTATTTCAGGAAGAGGGAAATTAGATACATTGATAACATCATCAAGGAAATCTACAGAAGAATAAACTACTTCTTTAAGTCCATCCCAATCAATTTTACCACCACCTAAATAGAAGTTAGCAACGTTGATAGAACCTAGATTACAAGCTTCATTAGGGAGCAGTGGTTGTTCTCCACAAGGGTTAGTAGATTCTATCTCTCCTATGTGGGGAGTTGGATTATACTTATTGATTCTATCAAGGAAAATGATACCTGGTTCACCAGTCTTGTGAGCCTTTTCAACAATCAAAGAAAAGATTTCTTTAGCATTAATCATCTCTATTGTTTGTCCTGTATGAGGGGATACTAGAGGATAATCTTCATCTTGTCGGACAGCACGCATGAAGTCTTCTGTAATTCCAACAGATATATTAAAGTTAGTGAGCTGAGTAGTATCATCTTTGCAGGTAATAAACTCAAGGATTTGAGGGTGTTGAACACTTAAGATTGCCATGTTAGCACCTCTACGAGTTCCACCTTGTTTAACAGCATCAGTTGCAGCATTAAAGACTTTTAGGAAACTGATTGGACCTGAGGAAACACCATTAGTTGAACGCACCCTAGCATTAGTTTCTCTAAGCTTGCTGAAAGAAAAGCCTGTTCCACCACCACTTTTATGAATCATTGCTGCATTCTTGATAGTAGTGAAAATACCTTCCATACTATCTTCAAGAGGAAGTACAAAACATGCTGAAAGCTGCTGTAGGTCATTTCCAGCATTCATGAGTGTAGGAGAGTTAGGTAAGAAATTACCGGAATCCAGTAATCCTTTGTATTGTAAAATTTTATCTTTATCACCTTGTGCTATATTCTCAGCAACACGGCTAATCATTTTATCCCAATCTTCTATTGTCTTTCCATCATTGTCCTTTTTGTAATAACGCTTGTTTAGTACTACTTTAGCGTTTTCAGTTAGTTGCATCCATTACTCCTATATATTATTAATTAAATTTCTTTTGAATTCTTCTCTACCCAATAGTCGTTAAGTTCATCAATTGACATTACACAAGCATTGTTCTTCTTTGCATACCTTATGGTGTTTATATACAAGCTTTTCCAGAAAGGGTAATCAACAGAATCGAATGTATTGTTATGCCACAAGAGTGATATATGTGAATTGAACTTTTTAGCTCTGTCAAGTAACTCTTTTAGTCTAATCCCTGAACTCATAGCAGATAGATTCATGCCCTTAGCAGAGAGCATAGATGTATCCATCACAATTAAAGGAATCTCTAGAATAGGGAAGGGTCTATTGTTCTTTATGTCAAAAGGATAGAATGGGTAAGATATACCAGCTCTAAAACCAATATTCTCCCAATAACCTAGTGAAGAATCGTACTTAAACTCCATTTCTGAAAGTAAGTTGAAAGTTCTCTGATACTCAAATGATAACTTGTGAGACCTATATCCCTTAGCTTGAGGAAAAGCTTTATCAATTCTTTGCTTTTCTTTTATGGCATCCTTAAACTCATAAGCTGACCTAGGAGAGCCATGAAGACCAATGTCTCTGTCTTTAAATACATTAAGTACTTGTTCTTTATATTTATTATCAAGGAAATAAGATCTTCTTGAATCTTCTGAATCTTCTTGAACCAAGAGAAAGCTAGTGGACTTTGCACCTAGTTTAGTTTCTAAGTTAATGATTTTATTCATAGCTTTAACTGGGTTAAAGTTAGCTTTTGTTAGGGAATGAGCAATGAATTTATAAGTTGATCTAGTTAAATGCTTGCCTAATCTATGCAGATTGTAGCTACAAACCTTCTTATAATGCTCTTTAGCCCACACATCCCAGTAATCAATATCATGCGATAAAGAAACACAGAAATCTTTATTATCCTTCCAAATCTTATTCTGATTGTACTCAGGCTTGATTAAATCTAAGATTATATCAAGAATATCACAATAAGCATCTACTACAGGGGTTTCAGTGAAGTCCCATTTGTATTGCATAGATTGCTTATAATCAAACCTAATATCAGGATTTGAGTTTCCTAAGTTTATATGTTCTTGCCAACATGATAAGAGGTAGAATGCCGAAGCTATAATATCTTTACCAATTTCAGCAGAATTAACCCCTACATTATATATATCCCCTGGTTCAGAGAAGAAGAAAGGTATCTTTTCTCCTTTATACTCATTGAATCTTACCTTAAACTGAGGATAAGGAATCATCTTCTGGAAGAATGAACTTGCTTCCGGATTATGTTTGATTCTGACAGGGTATTTATGACTACTATCAGCACCATAATAAATGTCTACATGAGCTAAGGTCTTCTTATAATAAAAAGAAGGGTTTAGCTTTAGAATGTAACAGAAAGTCCTGAATACATACTCTGCTTTAGGTAGAAAGCTATCTTCAACATCTAACAGTATTTTAATATCTAAGTTCTTAATCGGTCAATCCTTAATTTCTATATTGCTTATACTAAATTAAAACTTCTTTAAGTACTTCATCAACACACTTAACTAAAGTTATGTCTATACCTTCTTTGATGTAGTCAGGTAATTCTTCAATACTATCTTTATTGTCATTCGGAACAAGAACCTTGCTTATTCCAGCACGCTTAGCAGCTAAGATCTTCTCTCTTAAGCCTCCAATTGGTAGAACTTTACCCTGTAAGGTAATCTCTCCAGTCATAGCTATATCATGCCTAACCTTTTTCTGCATAAGCATAGAGGCGATGGTAGTTGTTAGGGTTACACCAGCTGAAGGACCATCTTTAGGTATAGCACCAGCAGGGAAGTGAATATGGAAAGCATTTTCATTGAAAGCTTCAGCATTTATGCCAAACTTCTCATGATTAGCATGAAGATAACTGAGGGCTATCTGAGCTGATTCCTGCATCACCTTACCTAATCTACCTGTTAGCTTAACTCCACCTTTACCCGGCATTGAGATAGCTTCACAGAAGAGTATTTCTCCTCCAAACATAGTCCAAGCCAGACCTGTAGTTATACCTATTTCAGGCTTTCTATTCTTTATCTCAAGTGAGTATTTCCTATATCCAAGGTAATCATGTACATTAGCTTTAGTAACAGTAACTTTTGTATCATTACCTTCAGCAACCTTACGAGCTATTTTACGCATTACTGTGCCTATTGTTCTTTGCAGAGTTCTCACTCCTGCTTCCTTGACATAGTATCTAATCATCTCTTCTAAGGCAGATTTCATAACTCTTACATGTTTACCAGTAATACCATTGTTTTCCATTTCTCTTGGAATCAAGTATCTTCTAGCTATTTCAACCTTCTCGTTTTCTAAATAGCTAGAGAATTCTATAATCTCCATTCTATCAAGAAGTGGTTGAGGTATTGTTTGAAGTGAATTAGCTGTAGTTATGAACATCACATCTGATAAGTCATAAGGAAGATTAAGATAATGGTCTACAAAAGAGAAGTTTTGTTCTGGATCAAGAACTTCCAGTAATGCAGAAGCAGGATCGCCTCTAAAGTCTTTACCCAACTTATCTATCTCGTCCAGCATGAAGATAGGGTTACTTGAACCAGCCCGTTTAAGCTCAGTGATTATCTTACCTGGCATAGCTCCAATATAAGTCTTTCTATGTCCTCTTATCTCAGCTTCATCATGAACACCACCTAGAGACATTCTAATGAAGTTCCTATTCAGTGCTCTAGCAACGGAGCGTCCGATGGAAGTTTTACCAACACCTGGAGGTCCTACAAAACAGAGGATAGGTCCTTTAATCTCGTTACGAAGCTTCTTTACTGCCATGAACTCAATGATACGCTCTTTTGCTTTATCTAAACCATAGTGGTCTTTAGTAAGAACTTGTTCAATCTTTTCTAAATCCAAATTATCTTTAGTTTTCTTATTCCATGGAACATTTACTATCCATTCAAGATAGTTCCTAATAACACTATATTCGCTAGACGCAGGTTGCATTGTCTTCATTTTATTGAGCTCATCTTGAGCAGCTTCAAAGACAAAATCAGGAAGGTCAGCATCAACAATCTTATTTTCCCAACTGCTTATTTCTTGTTGAACCTCGTCACCTTCTCCAAGCTCTTTCATGATAGCTTGTAGTTGCTCACGTAGGTAGTATTTTCTTTGGTCCTCAGACATCTCAAGGTCAACATTACTTCTAATAGTATTCTCTAGTTTTAGTTGCTTTATCAAGTCAGCTAGATATTTATTTAGTTTCTCAATCCTAAATACTAAATCAATAGTAGATAGGATATCCTGCTTTTCTAGTGTCTTGATATCGGTATTCTCAGCAATTAAATCAACTACTCTAGACGTCTGTACAATCTGTTTGATTGATGGAATAAACTCTTTTCCAGGAAGATTACTTTCCTTAGCAACAACACTTAGAAGTTCTATAGCTATTTTTCTAAGAGCTTTAACTTTAGGTGTATCGTCTAATCTCTCAGCAAGTGATTCCACCTCTACTAATAATAAAGGTTCATGCTGAATAATCTTCTCCATTCTAACTCTTGAATTGCCCTGTAAAAGTATAGATAAAGACCCATCTTTGTTTCTAACCATTTTAATGATAGTTGCAGCTGTACCGTATTCATAAACTTCAATATCATCACTTTCAACGTTGTTTTCTTTTTGAAGAAACATACCAACAGTTTTAGAATGTGCTAAAGCGTAATCAACAACTGCAATCTTTTCTGGATCAGAAACTACTAAAGGCATTACCATGAAAGGAAATAGCACTAGGTTTGAATTAACTAGTACGGGAAGTGTTCTTGGAACTTTGTTCTCTATATTCATGATTTCTCCTTTTTAAATTATATGTTATTTCAGTAAAATTATCTTCTCAGTGAATTCTTCTTTCTTATTATAAATTTTAACGAAATAGAATCCATTTGCTAGTTTTTTTTCAACTAAATTTAAGCTGATTTGGGCATCTTTAAAGTCTAAATTATTATATTCTGCTATCTTCTGTCCTTTTAAGTTATAGAGACAAATCTTATCAGGATTATTCTTAGTATTAGATTTTATATTTAGGTAGCCCTTGGCAGGATTTGGATAAATCTCATAGTTTACGAGTGCAGGCTCTGAATCATCTGCATTTTCAACAGGGGGACTTGTGTTACTTAATAGACTAAGCATCATAGATCTTACTTCATTTTCTTGCATATAATATAGTGGAATACCAAACAAGAAAAGTTCATATCTTTCGTTAGAATTATAGATAGCTACAGCGTCATTGCTTTCTGCTTTTCTATAAAGAACATTTTCAGCATTGTTGAAAGTAGTAATCATTGATATATCACCATCCCAAGTAGATGGTAGAAGCTCTGCTCTAGTATTCAGAGTAGGGTAGAGATCACTGACAAAAGAAGAACATTCTGGTAGATTACTTAAACTTACTTGTCTATCACCAATAAAAGTATTATAGAAGTCTTCAGGAATATCCAAAACAGATTTCCAACCTGAAATTACTAGTTTCCCACCAGAGAAGAGATAATTCCCTAATAAAGTAGAATAATCTCCTAGAGAGCTAGCAGACACGCTTTCATTATACCAAATAACAGCTTGGTAAGAAGAAATTAATTGCCATGTTAGTTCCTCACTATCTAAATCTATAGAGTCTACATTATATCCTGCAAAAAGCATTTCTTGATAGAAGTTATCAACTGCTTGGTCAGTAGGACTCAATACAGAACCAGTTCCATTTTGGGTGTCATCAACTAATAAGATTGCCTCAATTCCAGAAAACTCAGTAGGAACAGCAATTATATCTGTTTCTGTTGAAGGCAAGGTCTGGAAACCATCTTCAGTAACAAGTGTAACATAAAAGTGGTATTCTTGACCATTCTCTAGATTATCAATAATAATCTGATTAGCTTCTATAGGCTCTGTGTTGAATTGTGTCCAAGTGTCTTCTGCTAATTTCTTGTAGTAAACATTATAACCTGCAATAGCAAGCTGAGTAAAATCAATATCGAAGTCGTTTGTCCAAGATAGCAAAGCTGATTCATTTCCTGAATAAACATCTGCAATATGAAGCTGTTTATCTGACTTATAGCTAATCAAATTCCAATTATCTCTATCAACTTCTAATTGATGAATATCTCCATTAATTGAAACAGTGTTAGAAAAGTTAAGTCCATGATTAAATTTAACATTCACGGAGTCACTATCTGTGTAGACAGGTATAGTTAGTTGGAACTGTGTATTGGTATTTGCAGTTACATCATTTAGAAACTTAATTTCATTGCTGTCATTGTTTATAAATGGCATATAAGTATATGAAGGAATACCGCTTGAATATATCCATTGATAGAAGAATTGCTCTAAGTCTAGCCCTGAAACACTTTCACAATGAGCAATAAACTCTTCTGTAACTACATTGCTATACTTGTTATTTTCAAACCAGCTTGCAATTATTTCCCAGAAAGTATCATTGCCAACTTCTAATCTCAACATGTGTAAGACAGATGCTGCTTTTTCATAAGATGGTGGCGAGAAATAAGACATGTATTCCGGGTCATATATAGTTTGAGGACCATTGCTATTAGCCCAATTCTTGTAATAATTCTGGATATCAGTATTTACATATTCTATCATAGAATCATATCCATTTAAATGATAATCCCATACAGCTTCAGAGTAGACTGCAAATCCTTCAGAAAGCCATACATCTTTCCATGTGAGGGGAGTTAGACAGTTTCCGAACCAATGGTGGGAAAGTTCATGAGCTACCGTGTATTCTTCATCATCAGCTTCTCCATCGATAAAGTTAGTGCCCAGGGTTGTCATAGTTTGATGCTCCATTGCTCCGAATGTTTGCATTACTACCAGAGCCTGTCCATATTTTTCAAAAGGATATTCACCATAAAAGCTTGCATAAGTTTCCATCATCTCTGGAACTAAAGCAAAGTCAACTAAGCAATCATCATAGAAGTTGGATTGAACAAAGTGCTGGATAGGTACAAGTGTACCATCTTCTTTTTCATAAGTCTGTTCTATTAACTGATATGGTCCTATGTGAATTACTGCTAAGTATGTGGACATAGGATTTTCCCCAATCCATTCATAAGTTTTTGTTCCATTACTGTTATCAGTTGTTTGCCCTTGTAAACCATTGCAAGCAGCAAGCCAATCAGATCTACAAGTTACATAGAAGTCTATTTCAGCTTTATCCCAAGGATGGTCGTAAGATGGCCACCAGAATCTACCAGCATTAGGGTCTGAAATTGTAAATACTGACTCATTTCTGAAAATCATGCCGATATTGTAGCCTTCACTCAAGCTAGGAGAACCTGAATAGAATACTTTGGTTGTAAATTCTTCTCCAGCATTCACATCAAGGTCAATACTGATAATGCCATTTGCAAAAGAATATTCAGCGTTTTGTCCATTTACTTCAACACTACTTATTCCTAACCCTTCTAATTCATACTCTATTTCAGATAAGTTTTCTTCAGCAAGAACAGTAGCTAAAACAGATCCTTGGATATATTCATTTTCATCATCTATTGTTAAATCAATTACATATCTTTCAACATCAAAACCATGCAGAGAATCGGCTAATACAGGTCTATCTAATCTAACATTATTGCTTTCAAAATGTGGATGTGCTATTGCAAATGTTCCCCAAATTGATAACAGAATTATCATAATGTATTGTCTCATAGTTCTCCCAAATTTTTTATATTTTTTTATTAATAAAAATAGAGCTAGCATATTTGACAAGAAAAAAGTAAAATAAGTGGAGGGAGTCTTGTGTAATCGCCTTTTATGTTATGTTAAATTCTTTTTAAATATAGGCTATTTATACTATAATCTTAATGGTCTCCTGCATTAAATTGTCTTTTTATGCAGGTGGTGCAAGGGGACATAGGCAGTGTGGAGTTAGGAGTCGGTTACTGGGAACGCTCAGCTGCTAGCTGGCAAAGAGAAGTTAGCAATTACTGGGATCGCCAGCCTCCGCGCTGGCTTCACTTAGAACCTAGTGATAAGTGAATTGTAGAGACGAACGGCCGTTCGTCTAAATTAATTGATAATGTTGGGAGTGTGAATCTGTAAACTAGTAACCCCGACTAGCCTATATATCATTTGATAAAGGGCATAAGATATTATAAATGTATCGATTTAATCAACAAATCAAGTTAAGATTCTCTAAGCATAACATACTAAACCTAAAGTTTAATCTTGACATATTTGCACTATTAAACAAATTAAGAATAATACATTCAAAAGGATAAGTATGGAAACATTTAAGCATGTAAAGAAATATGTAAAAAAGAGTATTCCACGTTTGGCTCTAGGCTTTTTAGTTTTGCTAGTTGTTGATGTAATTCAACTAGTTATCCCAATAATAACTAAGAATGCTATTGATAGAATTCAAGCACAAGAGATTTTAAAATCAGGTCTATTAATAGTTGGGGCACAGATTCTTGGTTTAACCGTCGGAATAATGGTAATGAGGTTCTTCTGGAGAATTCTAATAATAGGTAACTCTTTCATTATAGAAAAATTGATTAGAAATCAGTTCTATAAACATTTGATGAGACTTTCTCAAAACTTCTTTAACCATAATAAAATTGGTGATTTAATGGCTCATGCTACCAATGACCTTACAGCAGTTAGAATGATGTTTGGATTTGGTTTGATAGCAGGTTTCGATATCCTTTTAATGGCAGTAGCTTCTTTAGCTTTCATGGTATCTATAAATCTGAAACTTACTTTATATGCTGTTATACCAATGCCTTTTATCTCAATAACCATTCTTATCTTTGGTAAGAAGCTTCAAAAAAGATTTATGAAGGTACAAGAATCATTCTCAGAAATGTCTGGAACAATTCAAGAATCAATTTCAGGAATTAGAGTGGTAAAAGCATTCGCTCAGGAGGATTCTGAATTAAAGAAAGTTAAGAAAAGCTCAATTAATTATGTAAAGAGAAACATTTCAATGGCATTGCTTGATGGTATATTCCATCCTTTCATGGGTTTTGTAATTAGTTTATCTATGCTAGTTACCCTTATTCTTGGAGGACAGCTAGCAATCAATGGTACTATTACTATTGGTGATTTCTATGCATTTAACTCCTATTTAGGCATGCTTATCTGGCCTATGATGGCTATTGGTTGGATTGTTAATCTATATCAAAGAGGTACTGCTTCTCTAAAAAGATTAAATAAAATCTTTGATACTGAAGCTGAAATTACAGATGATGAAGCAGACTTTTCTATCAAAGATATTAAGGGTAAAATAGAAATAAATAACTTGAACTTCAATTATGAAGGTAGCAAGGCAAATGTATTTAACAACATTAGTACAGGTATTGATGTTGGACAAACTTTGGCTATTGTGGGAAGAACAGGTTGTGGAAAATCAACATTGATTGATTTATTAGCAAGAATATATAATCCACCAAAGCGTTCTATATATATTGATGGCAATGAAATTCATAATATTCCTTTAGAAGTCCTTCACCGTGACTGTGTGATGGTACCTCAGGATATTTTCCTCTTCTCTGATTCTATAGCTAATAACATTGCTTTGGGAAAACCTGATGCTTCTAGAAAAGAAATTGAAGAAGCTACTAAATTAGCTCAAGTTTATGATGATATTATTGAGTTTGAAAATGGCTTTGATACAGTAGTAGGAGAACGTGGAGTTACTTTATCTGGTGGACAGAAACAACGTGTTGCTATTGCACGAGCTTTATTATGCAACCCTAGTATTCTTATATTAGATGATGCTCTTTCTGCAGTTGATACTCTAACAGAAAAGAACATTCTTAATCATTTGATTGAATTTAGAAAAGCCAAAACGACAATCATAATCTCACATAGAATTTCATCTGTTAGTCATGCAGATAAGATAATTGTGATAGATAATGGCAAGATTGCTGAAAGTGGATCTCATGATGAACTTATTAGCCTTAATGGTTTGTATAAAGACTTAGATGATAAACAGAAAATAGAAGAACGTTTAGAAGGAGAGTTTTAGATGCGTGGTAATCACGGAATGGATTTTGATGAAATAAAAACAAATATTCTAGATCGTAAGCTTCTAGGCAAACTACTTGTATACCTGAAACCATATTCTTTTATGGTGGTTGTAGCACTAGTAATTCTATTTATCATTGCTGGTATTGAGCTTGTTATACCTCTTATTACAAGAACTGCGTTGGATAATTTCATTATTCCTAATAAACGCGTGTATCAAACAGTTGAAGTTGAGCAAGCAGACTTTATTCAGAGTAAACTTAAAGAAGAAGCCTATACAAAGATAAGCCTTCAAGACACAATAACTTTTGTTATTGATAATCAAGAAATTAAAAGAATTGCTAAAGTAGATGAAAAGTTTGCTTCTATAATAAACCAAAACCAAGAACTATATTACCTGATTCCTTTGAACCAGAAGAACCGTTCTATCTTAGAAGAGAATTCTTTGATGGATAAGGTTAGTTTTATTGGTTCTGACAATGTGGCTATCCCATATTCTCAAGTAAAAGTAATGTCTTCTTCTGATATCCTTAACTTGAACAAGAGAGTCGAATATCAATTGTTTGGGAAAAAGAACAGTATAATTAACTTCTATATCTTGGGACTAGTTTATCTAGTATTTATACTTCTTCGTTTTGTAGCTCAATTCTTGCAAACTTATATTTCAAGATATTTCTCACAGCACGCTATGAATGATTTACGTTCAGACTTGTATGAACACCTTCAAAAGATGCCAGTTAGCTATTTTGATAAAAACCCTGTGGGAAGACTAGTTACTAGAGTTACTAACGATATTAGAGCTCTAGATGAAATGCTCTCAGCTGGCGTTATAACAATTGTTCAAGATATGATTCTTATTGTTGTAATCGTGGTAATTATGCTGACATTAAATTGGAAATTAGCTCTGATTTCTTTTGCTACAATTCCATTAGTGATAGTTCTAATTAATATCTTTAAAAGCAAAACTAGAAAGATATACAGAGTAGTTAGAAAGAGACTTGCAAGCTTGAATGCAACTTTAGCTGAACACATGTCTGGAGCAAAGATTATTAACTTATTCAATCAAAGACAGGCTAAAGAAGCAGATTTCGAGAAGCTTAATGAAGAATACTTTGAAACTAACTTCCAGCAGTTAAAACTATTTGCCTTCTTTAGACCAACTATTCATGTAATGTCGCAAATAGCAACAGCTTTAATTCTCTGGTACGGTGGTGGACAGATTCTTGATGGTATCATCACTATCGGTACATTTACAGCCTTCACATTCTACGTTGGAAAACTATTCCAGCCAATTAACGACTTTAGTGAGAAGTTTAATATCTTGCAAGGTGCCATGGCTGGTGCTGAAAGAATCTTCGACTTAATGGCTATGGATCTTGATGATTATAGAGAAGAATTGACTATGAATAAAATCATGAACGGCTCTATTGAATTTAAGAATGTCTGGCTTGCATATATTGAAGAAGATTGGATTCTTAAAGATGTATCTTTCAAGATTAATAAAGGTGAAAAGGTGGCTCTTGTAGGTCATACTGGTTCTGGTAAAACATCTATCGTTAACTTAATTCTTGGCATGTATCCATATCAAAAAGGTCAAATCCTTATTGATGGTAAGTCTCTCAAAGAATACTCTTTACACGATATAAGAAATAATATTGGCATTGTTCAACAAGATGTCTTCTTGTTCTCTGGAACTATAAAAGACAATATTCTGCTTAGTAATACAAAGTTAACTGACAACGATATGCACAGAGTTGCTAAACATGTTAACGTTGATAAATTCATAGAAAGTCTTCCAGAAAAATACTATGAGCCTGTTATGGAGAGAGGTTCAACCTTCTCTGTTGGGCAAAGACAGTTGATGGCTTTTGCTCGTGTTTTAGCTTACAATCCAGCTATATTCATTCTCGATGAAGCTACTTCCAACATTGATACTGAAACTGAAATCTTGATTCAAGATGCTCTTGAAAAGATAATGGAGAATAGAACTTCTATTATTATTGCTCATAGACTGTCAACGATTCAACATTCTGATAGAATTATTGTGCTACATAAGGGAAAAATTGTTGAACAAGGCAATCATCAAGAACTTTTGCAAAAAGAAGGACTTTATTACGACCTTTATAGACTGCAATACAGTTAGTCCTATACGCATTTTAACAAAAACTTAATACTTTTTAGCTTATTTTATGCATTTTAAGTAAATATATTAAAAAAAATGTTTGACATTGTTTTTAATAGACATAATATGCCTTAATGAAATTTTATAATAAAACTCATGGGAGGAAATGATGAAAAAAAACTTGTTATTTGTACTCGCGTTTATTCTAGTAGTTAGTTCTGCATTCGCTAATTCTTTTAAAGTAGCTGAATTCAATGCTAACAATGAAAAAAACACACGTTACGAACAAATTTCTTGGATTGATGATTTCGAAGGTGAAGACAACTGGACATCTGTTGATGAAACAAATGCTCCTCAAGCTTGGGAATCTCATGAAGAAGGTGGAACATACGGTGATGTATGGTACATGGGTGGAGATATTAATGGTTATGTAGATAACTTATATCTCGTTTTAGACACTCCAGCTATTAATGTTACAGCTGGTAATTCAACATTAACTTTTGACTTAAACTACGCATTTGAAGGTCCTGGTGTATCAGGCGATTATGATGGTTGGGACGGTGGTAACATCCGTGTTTCTACTGACCAAGAAAACTGGACTGTTTTAACAGGTGCTCCTGCATATAACTGTACTTCAATGTACTCTTTCGGCGAAATTCACGGTGAAGGTGCTGGTGTAGCTGGTTGGGGCGGAAGCTCAAACGGTTGGACAGAAGCTTCATTTAACTTATCAGCTTATGAAGGTCAAACAGTATATGTAAGATTTGCATTTGCTTCAGATCCTGCTTATAACACAACTGATGATGCTACATTATTCGGTATGAAAGTTGATAACATCTCTTTAGGTGATTTCACTAATGATGGTACTGAAGGTCAAATGGTTCCTTCTTCAATGGTTCCTCTAGGTGGCGACATCTGGAATCTTGCTGAAGTTACTAATGCTTTCTCAGGTACTCACGTATACCAATTACAAAATGATGAAGGTACTTATAATCCTAATATGATTAATGGTATCATCTCTCCAGTTATTACTCTTCCAGCTGATGGCGACATTATCGCTACTTTCGAAGCTATGGGTAACTGGGTAGATCCAGAAGATGAAGTTCAAGGAACTCCTCTTAGTGATTTAGAATATGTTGGTTTTGAAGTTTCTTTAGAAGGTGAAGACCAATGGTATGCTATGTCAAACCCTTACGGTTTAGATACTGGTTCTAACTATGTTTATTCTTCAATGGCTGACGTTTGGATGCCTTTCCATGAAGCTTACACTGGTTTAGACGGTAGAATCGATGATTATGCTGGTGAAGATGTAAGATTTAAATTCTACTTCAAATCTGATGGTGACACTCCTTCAGGTACTGGTGTAATGGTTGACGACTTTAGAATCATCAACGATGTATTCTTAGCTAACCCTACAAACTTAAACGCTGATGTTATTGATAACTCAGAAGTTGAATTATCATGGGATGCTCCATTATTAATGGCTCCATCAGAAGTTGTTTGGACTGATGCTTCATGGGCATCATTCATTAATGACGCTGCTCCTTATGCAATCAAAATTGTAAATGATGATAATTATGATAAACCACTTGCTGATGTAAGCTTTATGCTTTACAACACTGAAGGTACTATCGCTGGTACTGCTTCTGTTTACGCTTGGGCAGACAATAATGGTCTTCCTGGTACAGAATTAGCTGCTGTTACTGGTGTTGCAGATATCACTTCACAAGCATGGACATTAGTAGACTTCTCAGCAGAAGGCGTTGTAGTTCCTGCTAATGGTGCTATTTACGTTGGTGTTGGTGACTTCGAAAACGATAGTAACCAACAAGGTCTTCTTTGTGATACAACATCTGAAACTGTAATGTCATTCACATTCGGTCAAGGCGTATGGTCACAAATCGATGCTGCTTATGATACAGTTAAAAATGTTGCTTTAAAAGCTAACATCTTAGAAAGTGATTCTTCAATCCCTAATGCTGATAGCTATGTAGTTTATCATTCAGAAGATGGTGTTGATTACTCACAATTAACTGAAACAACTGCTTTAACTTATACTCATACTAGCCCAGTTCAAGGTGCAACTAACTACTATAAAGTTACTGCAATGTTCGGTGCAAATGAATCTACTGGTACTATCACAACAGCTTTCTTATTACCTGCTGGTTTAAGTGAAGTTTCTAATGATGATGGTTCTTCAGAAGGTGCTTATGAAGCTGGTGTTGGTGCATTAGTTGCAACTAAATATCAACATGATTACCAAGCTACTTTAAAGTATATCAAATTATACGTTGAAGAAGTTGGTACTGGTGCTACTCTTTGCAGAATCCACGAAAATGATGGTGGAATTCCTGGTACTCAATTAGCAAACGTTGTTATTCAACCTGCTAACTTAATTGAAGGTTGGAACACTATCGAATTAGATAACGAATTTGAATTTGTAACAGGTTCATTCTTTATCGTATTTGTTAATGTTAACAACACATCAGCTATCGGTTTTGACGAAGATACTAATGGTATGACTTGGTCATCAACTGACGGTGGTGCTAACTGGGCAGATGTAACAGAAGGTAACTTATTAGTTCGTGCTATCGTTGAAGATGGTGGTACTGATAATGATAACAATGAAGTTCTTCCTTTTGTTTCTTCAGTAAGCAACTATCCTAACCCATTCAACCCAGAAACAACTATTAGCTTCAACATGTCAAAAACAGGTAAAGCTAACGTTTCTATCTACAACATTAAAGGTCAATTAGTTAAATCTCTTCTTAACGGAACAGTTTCAGCTGGTCAAAAAGACCTTGTATGGAATGGTACAGACAACAATAATAACTCTGTTGCTTCAGGTGTTTATTTCTACAAAGTAGAAACTTCAAACCAAACAATCAACAGAAAAATGGTTCTTCAAAAATAAGAAGACATCATAAATAAATTAAAGACTCTTGGCTTTGCTGAGAGTCTTTTTTTTGTATATAATATATAAGGCCTGGCTCAATTAGACGTTTTTCACTCCTTACTCTAAGACATTTTTAGAGATAATCCCATTTGATGCAGTAGGCTTCTCGAGAAGAGTGCAGATTATTTCAGCAAAATAAGTTACAGAATCGAAGTTTGAATAATATATATTCTAGCTGAGATTATGGAAGTTATTCTTGCAAAATAATATAGTACTATTCTAGAAGTTCTACTGTATTAGATGGGATAATTACTCCATCCTTACTTGCCTCCTTGAAAAAATGCCGATTTTTCAATGAGACCCTTAAGGCAGCAGTAAGGAATGAGGAGTTAGGACACTAGGAAAGGAGTGCGGCGTTAGGAGTGTAAGCATCCGCCGATAGGTTGAACATAGTTCATGCTTACGCAAACTGTATAGACGAACGGATGTTCGTCTCAGACTGCTGACAAAGTAGAAAAAAGGTGTTTACAGCCAATTTTAGTTTTCATCTGATAGTTGATAGATTTTTTAGTATTGGTGATGATATTGTTGCATAAGTTCACTATGGGAGACAATATACCCAAAATAATCAAAAAATTTGAGTATTTTTGTTAAAATAGAACCCTTTTTTAGCTTTTTATTGATTCTCTTAAAGTATTTAACTAATTTTACTAAATTTTGAGTACAAGCTGTCATTAGAGCTTGTTCTTTAACTTTTTCAAGTCCTCTATATCGTGCATATCGATATCCATGATTTTGTTTTGCATTAGCAAAACTCCTCTCAATTGTCTCTTTTCGGCGCTTATAAATTTGTTTACCACAGAATGTTAAACGATTCATATTTATCTGGTCTTTATATTTTTCCCAGACATGCCGATTTAGTACTTTCCTCCTTGTTTTATTTGAAGTACATTTAGATAAATGAGGACAGTTTTTACAGTCTTCAGCATTTGATACGTATTCTTTGTAGCCCTCTCTTCTTGTTGTTTTGTAATGTAATAATTTGTTATTTGGACAAATATATTGGTCGTTGACTGAGTCAAATTTGAATTTATTCTTGCTGAAAAATCCTTTTTTATGGCTACCTCTTTTGTACCCTATTACCCCCATTATTCCTTTTTCACATAAAAAACGACAATTATCTACAGTATTATACCCAGCATCTAAGCCTACAGCTATAACATTAAAATTAAACCTTTCAATCTGCCGAAGAAGACGAGATTTATATACCACTGCATCATTTATATTCCCAGGTGTTATAAATACATCTGTTATAAAATTACATTTAGGATCCGTTGTCCTATGGTCTAAATAAAAGAAGCCTTGTGGTTTGCGGTCTCGTGCCATAAAACCACTGTCTGGATCTGTTGTGCTGGATTTAATTGTCTTGGTTTCTTCCTGTGGTTCCTTAGGAGGAAGTGGTTTTATATTGTGTTTTTTTCTGTCTTCTGCGACTGCTTCATCCAAATCTTTAATATATTCTTTTGTAGTTCTTTTTACTACAATTTTTATGAACTTATTCTTATTCGCATTAGCTTTTATATGGGTTGAGTCTGTATATAAAATTTTCCCATTAACTAAACCATTTTCAATGCCTAACTTAACAATATTATCAAAAATCTCTTGAAATAAATCATTATTAGCAAATCGTCTTTTACGAGTTTTACTTATAATTGAATGGTGAGGAATTTTATCATTAAATCCGAACCCTAAAAACCATCTATATGCAAGATTAACTTGTATTTCTTTAAATATTTGACGTTCTGATTTAATACCAAAGAGATAACCTATTAATATTATTTTAAAAAGAGTTATTGGATTAATAGCAGGTCTGCCAAAAGTCTCATTGTATGTGTCTTTCATTATATCATAAACGAAAGAGAAATCTATATATTCATCAAAAAACCTAAGGATATGATCGTCTGGAACCTGTTCTTCTAAATTTACAAGCTCAAATTCGTATTGTTTTCTATATTCTTCTTTAATCATTTTACCACCTCTAATTATATGCCTATCATATAATAAGGAGTAATATTGTCAAGTCTATTTGTGCTTTTTCTGGGTTGTTTAGTACAGAAAAAACATACGAAAATCACACATTGATTACATGACTTTGTCAGCAGTCTGAGACGAACGGATGTTCGTCTATATGATAATGCTAATTGCCATAGTTTATTAAATTATCTTTATTCGTACATTTCCATGTACTTCATGATACACACGTCTGTGTGTATCTACGGAAAAGGGGGTATGCTATCCTTTTTACAATAAAGCTTTTGCTTAATATCAGTCTTAAAGGGACGCAATATCCAATAGCTTGGGGTTTTAACCTAAATAATGTAGCATCTGGGTTCGATTCTAGAGATATATTTAGCTTGTGAAAGATAGTATAAGTCAAACAACTTTAGTAAAAAAACAGAATTTCCTTTACAGATTTTTATCAAAGTGCTATAATGAAAAAAATAATAATAAAAAAAGGAATACCATGGAGAAAGTATGGGAAATCGGGGGAGAATTATCCCTTAAAGAGAAGAAGTTCCGAAATGAAATTTCCACAGAACTGAAATGTCCTCGAACGATTGCTGCTCTTCTTATTAAGAAAGGGCTAAATACTAGAGAAGATATTGATGCTTATCTGAACCCAAAGATTGAAGATATTCATGATCCATTTCTATTTAATGACATGGATAAAGCAGTTGATAGAGTTCTATATGCTATTGACAATAAAGAAAAGATAACAATTTATGGGGATTATGATGTTGATGGAACGACATCTACAGCCCTTCTATATCTTGGTTTAACAAAGCTTGGTGGTATTATAGACTATTATATTCCTCATAGAATGATAGATGGTTATGGGCTATCTCTTTCAGGCTTAGAGCAGATACAAGAAAACAATACAAAACTAATTATTTCAGTAGATTGTGGGATTAATGCAATTGATGAAGTTGAACAGATAAAATCCTATGGAATGGATATTGTAATTACAGACCACCATAATCCTAAAGAAGAGTTACCAAAAGCTTTAGCTATTATTAATCCTAAAGTTGAGGGGTGTGGTTATCCATTCAAAAAGCTAGCAGGTGTTGGGGTTGCTTATAAACTTTTAATGGCAATTTTCAAGCGTTTAGGAATAGATAATAAAGAGAATATTACCAAGTATTTAGATCTAGTAGCTGTTGGAACTATTGCTGATATTGTACCTTTAGATGGGGAAAACCGAGTTTTCTCTTCATTAGGGTTAATTCAATTGATTGAGAAGAATAATTATGGACTCAAAGCTCTGATAAATATGGCTAATCTTAATCAAAAGACATTAACTTCTACGGACATAGTTTTTGGTTTAGCACCTAGAATCAACGCTGCCGGAAGAATGGGTTCTGCTGATATTGCTGTTGAACTTCTTATCTCAAATGACATAATACAATCAAATGAATTAGCTGAAAATATTGAGAGACAAAATTCTTTGAGACAAAGGGAAGATCAAAAGACTTATCGAGAAGCAATCGAAATTATTGAAAAGAAATACCCTAACATAGATGATACAGTTTTGATGGTTCTTTCATCTGATAGCTGGCATCAAGGTGTTATTGGCATTGTTGCTTCTAAACTAGTTGAGCAATACAATAAGCCTATAATTATGATTTCAGTTAAAGATGGAGTAGGTTCTGGTTCTGGAAGAAGTGTTTCAGACTTTGATTTGTTTAAAGCCCTTACATGTAATGAAGAAGATTTGATAAGCTTTGGTGGGCATAAATATGCTGTTGGATTAACTTTATACCAAGAATATATTGATATTTTCGAGAATAAATTAACTGATTACATACGCAAACACATGACCCAAACTATTGCACAGCCAATAATAAGTATAGACTCTCATTTAGAATTATACGATATAAATAATACTTTTGTTGATTGGATTGAAAGATTTAGTCCTTTTGGCTCTGGCAATAAGGTTCCTGTTTTCTATACTGAGAAAGTAGCAGTTTCAACTTATCCCTACGTTGTGGGAAGGAATCATCTTAAACTTAAAGTTATTAAAGATGGGGTAGAACTTGATTTAATAGGCTATAACCTTGGAGATTACTTAACCCATATTAGAAAAAATAGTGTCATCGATATTGCTTATTCTGTTGAAATTAATACTTTCTTCAAAAAGAAGACAATCCAAGGTAAATTGATTGATATAAAGATTGATTAATCATGATAAACAACATTAAATATCTATTATTACTATGTCTTCTAAGTCTTTGCATAGTTTCTTGTGCTAGCTATAAGAAAACTAATTTACATATTGAAAAAGTTGAACTTCTCGGACTTGTTAATCATGAGATAGACTTTTCGGATATAGCTTATGATGAGAGAAGCAAGACTCTTTTTGTTGCAGACAAGCAAAGTAACAAAATTAGCTTATATAAAGATTTCAAATATCAAAATAAGTTTGGTGGATCTGGTTTTAATAATACACAATTCCAAAGACTGTCAGATATTGCAATAGCTTCTAATGGTAATCTACTTGCTTTAGATGACTTGGATAAAAGAATAAAGATATATAATACTGATGGTAAGTATTTGAATATAATTGATTTAAAGAAGTTCTCTAATCCAGTTAAATTCAGTATTGATAGAGATGATTTTTTGTATATCTACGACAACAATCAACAAGAGATAATTGTCTACAATCTATTGAACGACAGTGAATTTATTAGATTCGGAAAGTTTGAGATTGATTTACCAATAAATATAGTGATTCATGGGGATTTACTAAGTATTAGAACTTACGACGATGAAACTGATTTCTACACTACAATGGGTGAGTTTGTGCAAGCTGTACCCAAACTTGCAGTTCAGGATAGATATGAGAATGTAATAACTCACGAGGGCAGATTTTTAAAAATCAATGGGGATATATATCCCAGTATTGTTTTACCATTACAAGTAAAATTTATAGATATTAACGGAGATAGCTTGATAATTGCAAGTAGTAATCAAATACAATTATTTAAGCTGAATTATAGAAGATTAGGAGATGATAAATAGATGGCTAATAAAAATATAAGCTACTACACATATATTATTTTTGCAGCAATTGCTTTGGGGATTAGTAGGTACTCGTATAGTTTAGGGATATTTGCTTTCATTGGCTTTATTCCATTGTTTAGATTCTTTGAACAAGCAAAACATAAGACTTTAACTCTTCTCAAAGCAGGTGCAATATTCTCGATAATAAATACTTTAATCTCCTATCACTGGGTCGGTGTAGTAACTATTCCGGGTTTAATTGGAATGATTATTCTGTTTGGACTCTACTATTGGGCAAGTTTTGGAATGATAAACTATATCTGGAATAAGAACCCTAAGCTAAAATTGTGGGGCTTCATCATGACTTGGATGGCTTTGGAATCATTTACTTTCTTAACTGAATTTAGATTTCCATGGCTAAACATAGGTTATGCGCTAGTTGATTTTAACTACTTACTACAAATAGCTGATATTGGTGGGGTTTACCTCTTATCTTTCTTAGTCTTGCTAGCAAATGTTATTATCTACCAAATTATGCAAGGGAAAAAGCAGTTCATATATGTAATGCTAATACTTGTAACTGTCTGGTTAGGATATGGATATGTAAGGTCTTCTAATATAAAGCTAACTAAAGAAGATATTAAAGTAAAAGTTATGCAACCATGTATTCCGGTTGATAAGTTTGATATGGATTTGCAGGATATTCTAAATATTTATGATAAACAAGCTTATTATGCTTCATTAGAAGATGTAGATTTGCACATCTGGCCAGAAGCTTCTATGCCAATCTCTATGTTAGATCCTAATTATGCTAACGTTAAGGAAGCAGTTAGAGCCATAGCTAAACGCTATAAACTAAATCTCTTCTTAGGTACTATCCATCATGAGAAAGCACCAGAAAACTACTATTTTGACCAATATAACTATAATACAGCTGTAATGGTGTCTTATCCAGAATTAACATTCTCAGAACCTTACTTCAAAAGAATTTTAGTTCCTGTTGGAGAAAGAATGCCATATTTAGACTACTTACCTTTCTTGAGAAACTTAGAGTTTGGTCAAGCAAATTGGGAATTCGGAAAAGAAGCTAAATTCTATCATGTTAAGACTAAACAAGGTAAAGAATTTACTTATTCTCCACAGATATGTTATGAGATTATCTTTCCAGAAATATCCAATGAAATAGCAAGGCACGATGTTGATTTTATAGTTAATATTACTAATGATGCTTGGTTCGGCAATACAGTCGGCACTTTCCAGCATGCTATGATGACAAGGGTGAGAGCTATCGAAACAAGAAAGCCTATCATCAGATGTGCTAACAATGGACACTCAATGGTTGTATCCCCTAATGGTAAGATTGAGACTTATTCCAAGCTTAACGACTTATCAAATTTCGATGCTCCTGTATTCACAACAAGCAGTGAGTCAATCTATGTGAAGTACTTGTATGGAATTAAATATTTCTTCTTTGCAGGCTTATTTATTGTTTTTTTACTTGCCAAGTTTTTGAAAGTGTAGTTAAGTTGGCAAAGTAACATTTTAAGGTGATTATGGAAAAACTATATTATACTATTACAGAAGTAAGTGAATTGCTAGATTTAAAGCCTTACGTCATTCGCTATTGGGAAACCGAGTTTCCTCAAATAAAAGGAAGCAGAAGACAAGGACGTAATAGGCGCTATACACCAAATGAAGTTGAGTTTATTAAGCAACTTAAAGAGTTGTTACATGAAAAGAAGTTCACTATTAAAGGTGCAAAGCAAAAACTTAAAGAGAAGAAACAGGTAGCTCAAACAGTTGTAACTACTAAGCCAGCTGTTGATAAACTTGGTAAGTTAAAAGCAATAAAAGAAAAGATTCATTATATCAGCACTTTGGTAGAATCTGCTACTAGTAAATCCTAGTTATTATACTAAGAAGTTTAGCAGAGCAAAAAAAGCCATTAGAATCATCATTACCCCTGATGCTTTTCTAATGTTGCGTTGGAACTTCTCGGATACAAACTTCTTGAAGTGGCTGATAAGGTAAGTCATTCCTATCCACCAAGCTGTAGAACCTAATAATATCCCAATTACTACTGTTGTTACGTCCATTACCCTATTTGAGGCACTAATTGACATATGGAATAAGATAAATATCTGTAAGAATACAAATATAGTAGGTGGATTAATTATTGCTAATAAGAAGGTGTTTCTAAACTCATGATGCAGTTTAGGAGTCTTAGTTTTAACTTCAAAATCACTCTTTTTAAGGATTCTAATCCCTAATAAGGTCAGAACTACGGCAGAAATAATTCTTACCCAAAACTGGTTATCTTTAAGGAACTGGTCAATTTGCATTACTCCTAGCGAAGCAATAAAAGCAAATATAGCATCAGCCGAAGCAGATCCCATTCCGGCAGCAAAGCCACTTCTTTTACCCTTCTCCATTATTCTGTGAAGCGCAAAGAAGGTTATAGGTCCTGAAGGCATTGATGTTACTATACCAGTAATAAATGCCTTAAAAAATAAAACGTAATCTATATTCATAATCCAAACTTCTTTCTACTTAATTAAATTCATGCAATACAAAGTTTATATTGTTGTAAAGGTATTTTTGAATAAGTTAATTTAACAAACACTATAGATGCGTGATAATAAAGGACTTTACCCTATGTTTAGTTATTGAATTTTACTCTAAGTTATTAATAATCTTGCATAAAAATATTAAAACTTAAAAGTAGGATTATTATTTGAGGAAATGGTAAGATATGAAAGTCATTTTAGTGTTTGTAATCGGATTTATCCTAGGTTCTTTTCTTCTTAAGAAGGCTAAGATCTTTAAAATAAGCTCAATTGCTACAGATTGGAGCTTATATCTTTTATTGTTAGTGCTAGGTATTACAATTGGTGCTAATGATAAGATAGTTAGTAACTTCTTTAGCATAGGGTTAAAGAGCTTTCTGTTTGCAATTGCTTCAATTCTTGGTAGTATAGTTTTTATTCTTCCCTTGTATTTAATCTTCAAAAAGAAGGTAAATCATGAAACAAAGTCTTAAGTTCTTAGCTATATTTGCTATCGGAGTTCTTATAGGAATATATATTAAGTTCCCAGAAAGCATAGACTTTGACTTCATATCAGAGATTCTTTTGTATATGCTTGTCTTTAGTGTAGGAATATCACTTGCTAAATCAGAAGGAGTCTTTCGGATAATCAAGACCTATCATCTAAAATTGTTCTTACTTCCTCTAATGATAATAATAGGCAGCTTAGTTGGCTCTGTATTACTTGGAATGTTCTATCCTGATGTAAACTTAAAACACTCACTGGGCTTAGGCTCTGGTTTAGGTTATTATAGCTTATCTAGTCTGATGATTTCTCAGTACGGCTTTAAAGAAATATCTGCTATAGCTTTAATGAGCAATATACTACGAGAACTTATTACCCTGATTACAGCTCCAATAATGATAAAAGTATTTGGACGCTTTGCTCCTATTGCTTCTGCAGGTGCTACTTCTATGGATACTACTCTTGGAGTTGTTTTGAAGCATACAGGAGAAAAGAATGCAGTAATCTCGATGTTCAATGGTGTTATACTGAGTCTAATGGTGCCTCTATTAATAACCTTAATCTATTCCGTTTTGTAATATTATAAACTAGTAAACCCCTATCTTTAAAAGGAAATATGATGCAAATTAAAAATATAATCTGGGACTTCGATGGAACTCTAATGGATACTTATCCGGCAATAGCAAGAACAACCTATAATGTCAGTCAAAAGAATGGAGCTCAAGTAAGTTATGATGATATCTATAGGTTAAGCAAAGTTACTCTCAAAACAGCACTGCAAGCAATATCTAACGAGTCAGGTAAAACAGTAGAAGAGCTCTTTCAAGAGTATTTGGAAGAATATCCTAATTTCCCAGCAAGCACCTTAAAGGTATTTCCTATTGTCGAGAATGTGCTTCAATATGTAATCAGTAATGGTGGAAAGAACTATCTAATAACAAATCGAGATAAAGAATCCTTGTATAATCACTTAGAAGAGCATAATTTAGACATATACTTCTCTGATATAATTACAGGATCTTGTGGCTTTCCTAGAAAACCAGACCCTTCAGCTTTTTTACACCTAAAAGCAGAACACAAGTTATCTGGGAAAGATACTATTACGGTAGGGGATAGGTTTATTGATGTTGAAGCAGGTCAGCAGGCTGGTTTTGCAGGCATTATATATGACCCAGCAAGTTACATTCCTGAGAGTAAGTTTCAGAAAGTTACTTCTTACGCAGAATTACTAGATTTGCTTAGACTTTAATTCTTTCGAGAATCTGTTCTTCTATTGATTTGTCTGTAGGACTAAGCTCCACTGCTAATACTACATAAGGTATTGGGAAGTCTTGTAGTTGTTTGATTTTCACATAGTCTTTCTCTGTTATGATTAAGCTGTTAAAGTTTCCTTTTGCATAAGATTTCTTTATCTGCTCAATTATCTCAGGATCATCATAAGCAAAGTGGTCTGTTAGCTTAAAATGTTTAGTAAAGACAATGCCGTATTCTCTACAACTTTTCTCAAAGCCTTCTGGATAGCCAATCCCTGACAGAAGTGCATTTCTTCCCTTGTTTAGCTCAGATACTTCAACATTCTTGTGCTGAGAATCATATAGAGCAAGTGGCTGATAATTAAACTTAAGAATATCGACTCCTGAATTAAGTAATTGTAGGGGAATATTCTTATCATCTAGCTGATTCCAGATTAGAAAAGATGCCTTATTCA
Organism: Cloacimonadales bacterium (SeqCode); assembly: GCA_963678315.1. Classification (GTDB taxonomy): domain Bacteria; phylum Cloacimonadota; class Cloacimonadia; order Cloacimonadales; family JAFGVF01. Next base: position 1,074,644 of record OY782781.1, read on the forward strand.
TTGTGCAAGTAAATTCTCTTAGAAGACCTGCTGGTAGAGTGAATCCATTGCCTAATCCAAAGCCTGAGTTGAATATCAAGAAGTCATAGTCATGCTTCACTTTTAAGTGCTGAAAAGAATCATCTAGTATTACGAAGTCTGTATCAGGATATTCACTTTCTATCATCTCAAGGGATTTTCTTCTATCTTTCCCTACAATCACAGGAATATTACTAAGCTTCTGGGCTAAGAGTAAAGGCTCATCACCGGCTAGTTTAGCTTCTTCAAAGACTTCTTTCCCATTGGAAATAAACTTATTGCTATCTTCATAAGCACCTTTATAGCCTCTATGTGATACGATTATCTTGAATCCCTTTCTTGTAAGCAAATTAGCTAAGAATATGGTAAAAGGGGTTTTCCCTGCTCCACCACTCACAATATTTCCAACAGAAATTATTTTAATATCTGATTTGTATGATTTAAACAATCCCAGCGTGTAAAATACTCTTCTAATATACTGCACACTTCCATAGCCTATCCCAAGGGGGGCTAGCAAGTATGACAATATAGATCTTTTTCGAAGATGCTTATCGATTAGTTTTTGAAGGTCCAATCTTACTCCTAGAAAGCCTGACCAAAGTTTATTCTGATTTGTAAATCTTCTTCTTCAGAGTGACCTAAGTCTGCTCGTATAACCATGTCTTGATTGAAGTAGAATCTAAAACCACCACCCCAACAGTATTTCATGTCTTCAAAGAATAGTGAAAAGTCATAATCTGGTGCAACTCTTCCTAATTCCCCGAAAACCATTCCTTGGAATCTATGTCCATAAATAGGGAATCTATATTCTGATTGCATCAAGAATGAGTGTCTATCCCTAAAACGATAGTAGTAGTAGCCTCTAAAAGTCTCGAAATCACCTAATAATGCTTGGTCTAAGTAAGGAGCAACTTCGGTGTATTGCCCTTCTTCTTGGAAAACATAATTCATTAATAGAGTTCTTTCTTGGTCAACAACTTCTTTACCATCGGTGAACTGGGTATATGCTCTTAAAGCTAAAGTGCTTCTTTCTGTAATTGGAATAAATCCCATTAAATCAGCATCAATTTTGTAATAATCCCAGTCATTGTCTTTATCATGACCTAACATATTCAAACTCTTCTTCACAGAAGTAATGAATTTTACTCCTTGATGAGGATTCATCTTGTTGTCTACAAAAGAAGATTCTAAGCCTAGTGTCATTGTATCTGTTATATAATCTTTTTCTTTAGAAGAAGAAGACTCGTATCTATATTCTGTATATAAATCAGTGTGGTCAAACAAGCTGTACTTTAGTCCTCCATAATATGCTTGGGTCCAACCTTCTTTAATTGCATATCCTTTGCTAGTTGGAATTGTTCCAACTGTAGGAATATCCATAGTCTCAGCTTCGTAGTTTGGACTATCATTTCCTAACCAATAGATTCTCACATCATTGAACTTTATAATTGAAGTTGATGCATAAGTTGAAAGTTTGTCATTTAGGCTAATGTCGTAAAGGTCAACCCATAGGGTAGAGGTATTACTGGTAGGACTCCACAAGGCTCCAACAGAAGTCTTAGCTCCTTTTTCCATAATGTCGATATTATAATAGAAGGCACCAATCATAAAACCAGCTTCATTTATATAGAATCCAAAGGGGATTAGCTTAGATTTTTCGTTTTCTTCTACTTTATAGAAGTCAATAACTGGGTCGATAATATTTGAAAGAGCTCTAGAAGAGAGTAAGTTTATGCTTATTAGTAAAGATAGTAACAGCACTATATTTTTAGTTTTAATCATTTGCACCTCATAATCATTTTATTCAATATCTGAACAATCAACTAAAATTGTCAAAGTTTAATTAAATATTCAGCGTTTTGAAATTTTCTAAAAAAAGTATATTTTGCTTGATTGTGCCTGTAAGTTCCCTGTTTATAAAAGATTATAGCTTTACGATGTTCACTTAGAAGTCTAGTCAAAAACAAAAATTTGACAACAAGATTTTTTTTCGTATAGTTGGGGATAATTATTTTATAAGCTGTAAAATAGTGACTTAGTTTATTATAAAATTTGTACTTAGGAGTTATATTATGCAAATTCCAGTTTTTTGGTATGTCGCCCCGATTGGTGCAGTGATTGCACTACTATTCGCATTTGTTTTTTTTAACGAAGTTAAGAAGAAAGACCCTGGAAATGCTAGAATGCAAGAGATTGCTTCCCATGTTAGAGAAGGTGCCTTTGCTTATTTAAAACAACAATATATTGGTGTTGGTATATTCTTCATCGTAGCTTTCATTGTCTTCAATATCATGGCATGGTATGACCTCCTTCATAGTTTAGTTCCAATTGCTTTTATTACTGGTGGATTCTTTAGTGGCCTAGCTGGCTTTATCGGTATGAAGACTGCTACAATGGCCTCTAACAGAACTGCTCAAGCGTGTTCAAAAAGTTTGAATCAAGGACTTAAAGTTGCCTTTAGAGCTGGTTCAGTAATGGGACTAGTTGTGGTAGGTCTTGCATTAATTGATATTTCTGCTTGGTTCTATTTCTTAAACATGTTTGGTGTTAAGCTTGAAACTATTACAGTAATTATGTTATCATTCGGAATGGGTGCATCTACTCAAGCTCTTTTTGCTAGACTTGGTGGCGGTATCTATACTAAAGCTGCTGATGTAGGAGCTGACTTAGTAGGTAAAGTTGAAGCTGGAATCCCTGAAGACGACCCTCGTAACCCTGCTACAATAGCAGATAATGTTGGTGACAATGTTGGTGATGTTGCTGGTATGGGTGCTGATTTATATGAATCTTATGCTGGTTCAATCCTTGCTACTGCTGCCCTAGGAATGGCTGCTGTTACTCAATTCGGACAGAACTTTGCTGCTGAATGGGCTATGAAGTTTGTTACTGCTCCAATGGTGCTTGCTGGTATTGGTGCATTTCTTTCCATTATAGGTATCTATATGGTATCTAGTAAAGAGAATGCAGGAACTAAAGAATTAATGTTTGCCTTGAATAAATCTGTTTATGGCTCTTCTCTGCTTATCGCAATTGCTTCTTATTTTGTTACAAAATTTATGTTACCGCCTGAAATATCTTTTGGAATCTTTATAGCTAGTGTTGTCGGTTTGATTGCTGGTGTTCTGATTGGATATTTCACAGAAAGATACACTTCTGATTCTTATTCTCCAACTCGTGGTATTGCTAAACAAGGTGAATACGGTCCCGCAACTGTAATCATTGATGGACTTGCAGTTGGAATGAAATCAACTTTCGCACCTGTCTTTATTATTGCTACGGCTATTTTAGTAGCTTTCAGTGTAAGTGGTGGTTGGACAAGTATAGAATTAGGTTTATATGGAATCGGTTTTGGAGCTGTTGGCATGCTAGCAACTCTGGGAGTAACATTAGCTATGGATGCATTCGGACCTATTGCTGATAATGCTGGTGGTAATGCTGAAATGTCTGCTTTACCTGAAGACGTTAGAAAGAAAACAGATGCTCTTGACTCAGTAGGAAACACAACTGCTGCAACAGGTAAAGGTTTTGCTATAGGCTCAGCTGCCTTAACAGCTATGGCACTTTTAGCTGCTTATCTAGAAGAAGTAAGATCTGCTCTTCATCACTTGAATCCAGAAACTTTAATTAACAATGTTTCTCTCAAAACTGCGTCTGTAACCGACTTCATAGCCCACTTCGAAGTACATTTAATGAATCCAAAATTCTTATTAGGTATCTTTATTGGTGCTATGGTTGCTTATGTTTTCTCTGCTTTCACCATGAAGGCTGTTGGTAATGCTGCTGGGGATATGGTTGCAGAAGTTAGACGTCAATTCAAAGAAATTCCAGGTATTCTTGAAGGTAAAACTAAGCCAGATTACAAACGCTGTGTTCTTATCTCAACTAAAGGTGCTCAACGTGAAATGGTTAAACCTGCTATCGTAGGCATCATTACCCCTGTTATTGTTGGCTTAATCCTTGGTGTTGCTGGTGTTTTAGGACTTCTAGCGGGTGGCTTGGCTGCAGGCTTAGTGTTGGCTATTATGATGAATAATTCAGGTGGTGCATGGGATAATGCTAAGAAATATGTTGAAACTGGTCAACATGGCGGTAAGGGTTCTGATACTCATAAAGCTACTGTTGTTGGCGATACTGTCGGCGATCCATTCAAAGACACAGCTGGCCCTTCAATCAACATCTTAATCAAGCTTATGAGTATGGTTTCAATTATCTTTGCAGGACTTATTGTTGCCTATTCTCCATATTTTGAAAGTCTTTATGATAAAGGATCTGATGAGATTGAACAACTGCTATCTAACAAAGATAATGCTAAAGTAGAACTTGTTAATATTGATAAAACAGAAGTTAAATCAACTGAAAAACAAATCCAAAAATAGAAAAAACCCTAGTTAAATAAATTAAGAGAGTGCTGGATTTTCAGCACTCTCTTTCTTTTTGCCTATAGCACCCTTACTAGCCACCTTGAAAAATTGGCTTTTTTTCAAGGAGGCAAGTAAGGACGGAGTTAGACATGAGGAGTTACTGGGAACGCTTTGCCTTGAGTCTGGCTGCTGCCGGATAGCTGGCTAATAGTGGGAACGCACAGCCCCTAGCTGGCAAAGAGAAGTTAGCAGAAACTGGATAGGGGTAGGGGTGCTATCATTACTGACACCCCTCCCTCCGAACCGTACGTGCGGTTTTCCCGCATACGGCTCTCCAGATAATAATTTACTCTCTATGTAGAGATTGACATAATTGACGGTGGGTTTCGGTTAGAGAGAGAAGCCCAGCGTCTTCAAAGATTTTGTTTGGGTATCTGATATTATCTCTACCTGTTGTAGCTATTCCTTTCCGTTTTTCAAATTTCTTAAGAATACTTCTTAATCGCCGTCGTATCCAACCATCTAAACTTGGAAAAGTACTTTTATAACAATGTTTATAATATTCAAACCAACCCCGAATTATACGGTTTATTCGTTTGATTATTTCTTTTAAGCTTTTCCCATTTGTTCTTCTAGTATGTTTTCTTATACTATCCTTGAATTTCTTTTCGCTCTTACGTTTAGGAAACTTTCAGAAAATCTTTATTTTCTCATAGTTCTTAGATTTAACAAACCTATAACCTAAAAAGCCTATCTCATCTTGCATACTATCAAGAATTTTAGTCTTTGTAGGATGAAGAATTAACTCAGCTTTTTCCGTCCATTGCTTTACTATTTCAAGAGCTTCTTCTGATTCTTTCTGGCTTCTACACATGATAATAAAATCATCAGCATATCTTACCATTTGATAGTATTTGCTACTCATTAACCAGTCGAATTTGTTCAAGTAGATGTTTGCTAACAGTGGACTTAATACTGCACCTTGTGGTGTTCCTTTTTCGGGAATCCATGTATCTAGCCCATTAAATATACTTTGATTTAGAAATTTCTCAATCAATTCTAATACCCGACTATCAGATATTTCTTCTTTTACTAAATCCATTAATTTAGACTTAGGTATTGTATCAAAATATCCTTTTAAATCTGCATCAACTACGTATCGATAGCCTCGGTTAAGGTTATTATACACTATTCTAAGTGCATCTTTGCAACTTCTTTTAGGTCTAAAACCAAAACTGTTATCTGAAAACTTTATTTCAAATATTGGTTCGATTACATTTCTTATTGCTGTTTGAACAATTCTGTCCTCAACTGTTGGAATACCTAAAGGTCGTTTCTCCTTACTTCCAGGTTTATCAATCATTACCCTTTTAATTGCATTTGGCTCATATTCCTGCATTTCTAAGCGTTTAGCTAAGCCTTGCAGCCTTTGTTCAAGATGTTTCTCATAGTGAGAAATATTCATCTTATCAACTCCAGCACTACCTTTATTAGCTTTTACTCTTTTCCATGCAGATAACAGATTAGCTTTTGAATAAACTTTATCTATTAAACTAAACCATTTGCCACCTTTGACTCCCCTTTGGAGAGCTGTCAACATTTTGTCTGTCCAGACAGATGATTCTGTCCACTCCCATTCTAATCTTAGTTGTGAGTTTTCTTCTTGTTCTTGTTTAGTCTCTTTTGACACTGTCGAACATTTTTCTTTCATCTGTTTCTCCTTTCAAAATTTTATTATCCTGTTCCCCTTCGCTACTCTTAGGTTATGTTGTCCTAAGTATCATCACTACTATGAGAACTCTGACTCCTGAATATATCTCTAAACCTATATTCAGGTCTCATAGCTTACCTCTAACTAACTTCTTACCATTCCATCTCCTACCACATCTAAAGTCCTGATATAACTTTATCACATCATTCAGTTTATCAGGTGTATGATAAAACTCTTTATCATCATCAGTTTTCGCCCTGCGATCGGAGGCTCAACACTATTAGCTGCCGAAACGAGTTCACTAATGTTACGGACTGGTCTTTCATTTCCTGTTACTCCCCACCTAACCTCACGGTTACGCAGTTACATTCAATTACAAATCTCTGATGTAAGATTTGGTTAGGACTTTCACCTAACAGATAGTTAGATATCACTATCGTACGAACGCCAGCTGCTAGCTGGCTTCACTTAGAACATAGTGCTAAGTGAATTTGTAGAGACGAACGGACGTTTGTTTAAATTAAAAAAGATGGTAGATAATTGAGCTCCATTTTATCACCCATGGTTAAAACCATGGGCTCTTTATTGATTTACCCTTACAGGGTATAAATACCTTTTACTGGAAGAAAGAAGGAACGCGGACACTCCGAATTTGATGAAATATATGGAGTCAAATGAAGGTTGGTCCGCTTTGAAAGATATTTTCTCGATGGAAATAGCTTTTAAAATTAATCTTACATCTTTAATAAATAGGATTCTAACCTTTCGAACATCCAGTTAGGATTAAACATTATGTCGTCCCTTCGGGACTCAATTCATTTATATTATTCTACATGGGGTACAAGACTCAGTCAAAGCCTGACACGGCCCTGGCTTAATATATGACTTCCTTTCAGGACTAATACAAACATCGAATTTGAAAGCTAGAAGCTTGAGTACCCAGATGCTGATGGGGTGTAAGCACCACTGATAGCTTGAACAAAGTTCATGCTTAGGCAAAATAGAGTTTCTTTCCCTTATAAATAACTGAGACCACCTCTAATAAGAGCTAGATTTAAGCTTGACTTAATCTTACCATAAAATATGCTTGAATTTTAATATAGATAAAATGAGGAATTATGTTTATAGATTATTCGAGAATAGATGTTAAAGCTGGTCATGGCGGAAATGGTTGTGTTAGCTTTCGTAGAGAGAAATTTGTACCAAAGGGTGGACCAGATGGTGGATCTGGTGGACACGGTGGTAATATTATCCTTGAAGGTGACTCAAATATTAACACCTTAATAAACTTCCGTTTTAATAAGCTTTACAAGGCAGACAAAGGTGTAAATGGAATGGGTAGCAACATGACTGGAGCTACTGGTGATGACAAGGTTATAAAAGTTCCTTTAGGCACAGAAATATTTGATATATCAGACCCTGAAAATAAGATTAAGATTGGTGATGTTGTTGAAGAAGGTCAACAAATTGTAGTATGTAAAGGTGGAGCTGGTGGTAGAGGAAATACTACTTTTGCTAATAGCATAAATCAAGCCCCGAGATATGCTACAGAAGGAAAGCCTGGTGAAGAGAAACGACTAGAATTAGTCTTGAAATTAATGGCTGATGTGGGATTGGTAGGTTTCCCAAATGCAGGTAAATCTACACTTTTAAGTTCTATATCTGCTGCTAGACCAAAGATTGCAGATTATCAGTTCACTACATTGGAGCCATCATTAGGAGTTGTAAAGCTTTCAGGATATGAATCTTTTGTTATGGCTGATATTCCTGGTTTGATTGAAGGAGCTTCAAGCGGTAAAGGGCTTGGAATCCAATTCTTAAAGCATATTCAAAGGACAAAAGTATTGTTATTCTTAATTGATGTAAACGAGATTGATCCTTATGAACAATATCAAGTGCTTAGAAAAGAACTTCACATGCATGATCCAATGATGGATAAAAAGCCACATTTAATTGCTCTCAGCAAAATGGATACTCTTCCGGAGGAAGAAGTTCAAGAAGTGATTAATATGTTTAAGACAGAGTTCAAAGATAAATTAGATGAAGAGATTATGGTTATTTCTTCTGTAACAACAAAGAATTTAGAGACATTAAAACAACGATTATTTAAAATTATTCAACAAGAGGATAATAAATTGTAAGATGGATTTAGGGCATTTAGAAAACTGGATTAAGTTTAAAAGATTAGAAGGTGTAGGAAGCGTTTATAGTCAGAAACTTTTAGAAAGTTATGGCGATCCTGAGAATTTCTTAGGTAAGAAGTTAGATGTTGATTTCTTGCCTAAGAAAGTTCGAGACAGTATTTATAATTGTCCTTCCTTAAATGATTGGGGAAGGATTTGCAAGCTGATTGATAAGTTTGAAATCAATTATTTAACAATTCTGGATAAGGAATATCCTGATGAACTGAGGAATATATATTCCCCTCCATTAGTAATATTCTATCGAGGTCAACTACCACTAAAACAATTAAACAATACTTTAGCTATCGTAGGTACTAGAAGAGCTGATAACTATGGTAAATACATGGCTAATAAAATTAGTAGAGAGCTATCTACTAAGGGTGTGATAATTGTGAGTGGACTTGCTTATGGTGTTGATACAATAGCACATCAAGCTTGTTTGAATGCTGGTGGAAAAACTATTGCTGTAATGGCTACAGGTTGTGATCAGATATACCCTCCTGAAAACAGAAATTTAGCTGATGAAATAATTAAAAATGGTGCAATTCTATCTGAATATGAACCTGGAGTCGCTGCCGAAAGATACTATTTCCCAAGAAGAAATAGGATTATTTCTGCTTTATCAACTGGTACATTAGTAGTGCAAGGTAAGAAGAATAGTGGTGCTATGTTGACAGCTAAGTATGCTTTAGATCAAGGCAAAGAATTATTTGCAATTCCGGGAGAAGTTAATAACTATCTTTCTGAAGGTCCTAATTACTTACTGCAAAATGGGGCATCTATAGTTTTAGATTCAGAAGATATATTCGCTATTTTTGCTAATGGTGACTATGTGGAACAACTTACTATCTTTCCTGAACTTTCACAAGAAGAAAAGAAGGTCTATGATGTTATCAAAAAAGAGAATAAAGAAGTCTATTTTGATGAATTAGTAATAAAGACAAGACTTCCTTTACCAAAACTTTCTTCCTTACTCATGAACTTAGAACTCAAGAGCGTGATAGAAGCATTACCAGGGAATAAGTATATATATATTCTATAAGCCAAATATAGTTTTTAGTTGACTGGTCACCAAGAGTGTAAATCTGTGTTCTCAGATTATATCGGAGAAGTAAATGTTATATATATTAGATTTATGCGGAACCTTTGTATTTGCCGTAACTGGTGGACTTAAAGCAGTTAAGAATGACCTTGATATATTAGGAATAATAGTTTTGTCGGTTATTACAGGTGTTGGTGGGGGAATAGTTCGAGATATTATTATTGGACTAAAAACACCAATGGCTTTTCAAGATGAAAGCTATCTAATTATCTCTATAGTAGCAAGTATAATAGTCTTCTTTTGGGGTGGAAAGATAGAAAGTAGAATGACAACTATCAAGATTCTTGATGCAATCGGAATGGGTTTATTTGCCAGTATTGGTGCCAGGAAGGCTATAGTTTTTGGAATGGGTCCTATCGGAATACTCATGATGGCAGTAATTACAGCTACTGGTGGAGGAATGATAAGGGATATCTTTGTGAGAGAAGTTCCAGCTATAATTAGAATTGATATCTATGCTACTGCAGCCTTGTGCGGAGGAATAGTCGTGCTAGTTTTGAACCAATTAGGAATAGGTGAAAGCTATCAATATATGGCAGCAATCATCACTACTATGGGTATGAGGTTATTAGCTATGAAGTTAGATTTACATCTTCCAAGAGCGAGAAAGTAGAATAATTATATAAACTTGGTTGCTATAGATAATTAAGCTAAATTTAAAACTCTTCAATACAAATTAAGAATTCTACAAAGAAAAATAAACATTGTTAATAGTGTTAATATGTATGTTTCTTAACAATTTAGGAGATACCAACTAAATAATAATTGACTTATATAATGTATATAAAAATATGTCAGAAAAACGATTATGAGGTAAGAATTTTGGCAAGTAAATATAAATTACCACGTGGAACCTATGATATCCTACCGGAAACAAGTTACCAGTGGCAATATATTCTTAATACATTTAGGGATACTGCTAAATTATTTAATTTCAAAGAAATAGTTACACCTATATTTGAAGATGCAGACCTTTTTGAAAGGAGCTCGGGAGAAACTTCTGACGTTGTCTCAAAAGAAATGTACAGATTTCAAGATAGAAAAGGTAGAACTTTTGCCCTTAGACCAGAAGGCACAGCTCCTGTTGTAAGAAGCTTTGTTGAGAATAATCTAGGTGGACAAGGGGAAACTCAAAAACTATTTTACTTTGGACCTATGTTCAGGTACGATAGACCTCAAAAGGGGCGTTACCGCCAGTTCTATCAATTCGGGATAGAAGCTATTGGTTCTAATAATCCTTTTGTAGATGCTGAAGTTATCTTCTTCTTTTCTACATTCTTGAAGACGCTAGGTCTAACTGACTATGAAGTAGAAATTAATTCTGTCGGAAATAAGGCAGTTTCAGACAGATACGATACAGTCTTAAAAGAATTCTTCCAACCTCATAAAGATGAATTATGTAGTGACTGCAAAACTAGATTAGATAAGAAACCACGCAGACTGCTAGACTGTAAGGTTCCTTCTTGCAAAGAGATTGCTAAAGGTGCACCTGTTATGCTTGATTATTTAGATCAAGAGTGTAGTGAACACTTTGAACAGGTGAAAAAGTATCTTGATTCTTTTGGTGTTAAATACACTGTCAATCCTAAAATAGTGAGAGGATTAGATTATTATACACACACAGCTTTTGAGTTTTTAAACAATAAGCTTGGAGCTCAAAATGCTATTGGTGCTGGTGGACGTTATAACGGACTAGTTCAACAAGTGGGTGGAAAAGATGTTCCAGGAATCGGCTTTGCTGGTGGGTTGGAGCGAATACTTTTATCTATGGAAACTCAAGGATTATTCTGTGGAAATCAAACTCAGCCAACTGTTTATATGATTCCAATGGGAGCAAAGGCAATTGAAGCTTCTGTTGAAATTATTGCAAATCTAAGAACTAATGGTGTTTCTGTTGAATACAATCCTGACAAGTTATCTATGAAGGCACAAATGAAAGCAGCTGATAAGAATAAGGCAAAATATGCTGTAATCATTGGAGATGAAGAACTTGATAAGGGAGTAGTCACTCTTAAGAATTTAATGGAGCGTACGCAATCTGAAGTGCAGATTTCAGATTTAGTATCTAACATTCTATAATATCTCAATTTTATAGCAGTCATTTACCGGCTGCTATTTTTTCATAAATAAAAACAAAGGAAAAACTGATGCACGCTTTTGCTATTATTTTTAATTTGTTAGGATCCCTTGGCGTCTTTCTTTATGGAATGCGAGTCATGAGTGACGGTATTCATAAAGTAGCTGGAGAAAAACTTAAAAACATTCTAAACTTCATGACCAAAAACAGATTTATGGCTGTGTTTACTGGCTTTTTCATTACAGCCTTAGTCCAGTCTTCTTCTGCAACAACTGTTATGGTCGTGAGTTTTGTTAATGCCGGACTTTTAAACCTTGTTCAATCTATTGGGGTTATCATGGGTGCCAATATCGGTACTACTGTTACAACCTGGATTGTGTCTTTTATTGGTTTTAAATTCAAAATATCTGCTATAGCTCTTCCTATTATTGGTGTTGGGCTACCACTATTCTTTTCAAAATCAAAGAAGAATAAAGAGTGGGCGGAAGTATTGATAGGTTTTGGTTTACTCTTCTTGGGACTATCTTTCTTGAAAGGTTCAGTTCCTGATATTAAGAGTCACCCAGAAATACTTAATTTTGTAACTGACTTAACAGGACATGGCTACTTCACATACTTTGGTTTTGTTCTATTAGGAACTCTTTTAACCATAGTAGTACAGTCATCATCAGCGGCTATGGCGATAACTGTGACTATGGCTTACAAAGGATGGATTGACTTTCCAACAGCAGCCATGATTGTTCTTGGTGAAAACATAGGAACAACTATAACAGCATATTTAGCATCTATTGGAACAACGGTGAATGCAAGACGTGCTGCTAGAGCACACATGCTCTTCAATGTGTTCGGGGTATTGTGGATGACGATATTCTTCTATTGGTTCATCAATGGAATTGTTTGGCTAGCTCCATGGGATAGCTCATTGATAAACTTACCTTTATCATTATCTCTTTTCCACACTGTATTCAATATACTTAATACACTTATTTGTATCTGGTTAATTCCTTATTTTGCAGTGCTAGTAGAAAAGCTGGTAAAACCTTCATCAGTTGACAAGAATAAAGACTATAATCTTCAATATATTGATTCTGGAGTAGTTGATACTACAACTTTCAATCTTGAGAAAGCTAGACATGAGATATTTAAACTTGCTAGGATTTCAGAAGAGATGTTTGAGACTGCTTTACATCTATTCTTTAACCCTCATAAGAAGTTGGGACAAGAAGTTGATTTGATTAAAGACCAAGAAAATCTAACAGACCAAATGCAAGAAGGTATTACTAAGTACTTAACTAAATGTTCTACTGAAGCTATTTCTGAACAATATGCTCAAAATATAAATGCTATGATTAGAATTACTAGTGAGCTTGAAAGTATTTCAGATTCTGCCTTTAGAATCATGCTAATCACTAAGAAGAAGTATGACCAAAAGCTTGAAATGCACCCAGAAGCTACAAAAGAAATTAAAGATATAGCTAAGACTGTTAAAGAATTCATGTCTTTATATAATGAGAAGATGCTTGAACATATGAAGAAAACAGATCTTAAGCAAGCTTATGATATAGAAACAGAGATTAATAATATTCGTAAGAAGTACAAGAATAATGCAAGAAAGAGAATTGCTTCAGGTCAAGCTGATGTACAAGCAGAATTGCTTTACATTGATTTGCTTAAGCACTTTGAACATATCGGAGATTACTCCTTAAATATTGCTCAAACTCTTAGAAGCGTTAGATAAATAAGAAGATTTATAATTAATTACAAGATATAAAGTCACAAGCTCACATTATTTGAAATGTGAGCTTGACATTTTTAAAGAGAATAATTTTATGTAACATAGATAAATATAAAAATTCCAAGAGGTTCTAATGATTAAAGCCAAAGTTTTTGTTAAACTAAAACCAAGTGTTCTTGACCCACAAGGTAAACAAGTAATGAATTCATTACACACATTAGGTTATGATAATGTAGAGGAAGTTAGAGTTAGTAAGTTTATTGAAGTTAACTTGAAAAGCAATGATTTAAAACAAGCTGAAGTTGAAATTAATGAAATATGTAACAAGATTTTAGCAAACCCAAATACTGAAACTTACTCCTGGAATCTTGAAGTAGTTGACGGGGAATAATATGAAAATTAATGTTATTACTTTCCCTGGTTCTAATTGTGACCACGATGCTTATCATATTAGTGAAATCAGGGGACATAAAGTAGACTTTGTTTGGCATAAAGATGCAGAATTGAAATCTCCAGACTTAGTTATTATACCAGGTGGTTTCTCATATGGTGATTACTTACGTTGTGGAGCAATTGCTAAATTCTCACCTATTATTAAAGCAGTGATTGACCATGCTAACAAAGGTGGTTATGTTATGGGAATCTGTAATGGCTTCCAAATACTAACTGAATCAGGCCTTTTACCTGGTGCTTTAATGATGAATGAAAGCCTTAGATTTATCTGTAAACACCAATATATTAAGCCTGTTAATACTACTTCTATATTTACAAAAGGACTTGATAAAGATCTTGCTCTTGATATTCCTATTGCTCATAAAGAAGGAAACTATTTTATAGATGCTGACGGTCTTAAGATGTTACAAGATAATGATCAAATTGCTTTTAAATATTGTAATGAGAAAGGTGAAATTAGTAGAGACTTTAATCCTAATGGAGCTGTAGATAATATTGCAGGTATTCTCAACAAAGATAAAAATATCTTAGGAATGATGCCTCATCCTGAAAGAGCTAGTGAAGAGACTGTTGAATCTCAAGACGGTAAAGCAATCTTTGCTTCAATCGAGAAGTTCTTTAAGTAATCTACTTTTCCCGCCTGTTTGCATCCATTGTGGTAAGTCTATTGATAAGCAATCAGACTTCTTATGCCCTGCTTGTATTGAGAAGATTGATTTTTCTTATCCCTTGTTAGAGAAAGCCGATTTGGATGTAGCTTACGATTATCTTATAAGCGTTTGTTGTTATAGAAAAGTTGTTGTATCAATAGTTCATGAGCTTAAATACTACGGATTATCCTCAATTAGTCGCTTTATCGCTAAGCTAATGTATGATAGGATATTTGAAAGTAATTTAAATCTTGACTTTGATATAATAACAACTGTACCCTTGCATTTTGTGAAAGAGAAAGAACGTGGTTATAATCAAGCATCATTGATTGCCAAGGACTTAGCCTCTTTATTTACTTGTGAATTTAACGGTGATATTCTAAAAAGAACTAGTTATACAACATCACAAGCAACTCTTGAACATGATGAAAGACTTAAAAATCTAAAAAATGCTTTTAAGTTAAAGAAAAATATTGACTTAAATAATAAAACTATAGTTTTGTTAGATGATGTATTCACAACAGGAACTACTGTTAATGAATGCTGTAGGGAGCTTAGAAAAGCTAACCCTAAAAAAATAATTATACTTACATTAGGAAGAGCGTGAAAGACCTTATAGTTAATATACCAGAAGAAAGAGCAGTTGAACTCATTGAGAAGGCTGCCCGATTTATTGTAGAAAGAAACATGGCAGCTCCTGCACTTATTGCTACGGAGATGTTCATGCCTTTAAATCATATTGGAAGCCAACTTATGTATTTTGTGCTTCCGGTTGCTGAATTCATTTTTGACTCTAAGTCTTATCAAGAATTTGCTGCCTTGATTGAAGAGGATAGATATATGAAGATGCTCTCCAAACGTATTGATGAATTAGATTTAGAACTTTATAAAGATAAATATAAAAAAAGAAGACAAAAGAAGATGCAAAGAAGAAAGAGACTTCGTAAAATCTTCTTGTTCTGGAAAAAAGATTAGAATTATTATAAATGGAGGAAAGAATGCAGTACGCGAAAGAAAAATTGACTCGTATTATCGCAACAGACTGTGGTTCGACTACTACTAAAGCTATCATGATAGAATATGTAGATGGTGAATACCGTCAAACTGTTCGTGGTGAAGCTCCAACAACTGTGGAAGCTCCCCTAAATGATGTTACTCGTGGTGTACTTAATGCTGTAACTGAGCTTCAAGAATTGGCTCGTCTTAAATACAACAATCCAAATATTAAACTTATTGAGGATAACAAGTTAATCATTCCTAAGAATGGTGACATTGGTTCAGATGCTTATGTTTCTACATCATCTGCTGGTGGTGGTCTTCAAATGATGGTTACTGGTGTTGTTGCTAAAATGACTGGTGAATCTGCTGAACGTGCGGCTCTTGGTGCTGGTGCTATCGTTATGGATCTTATAGCTAGTAATGATACAAGAATGGACCATGAAAAAATTGAAAGAATTAGACAGTTACGTCCTGATATGATCCTTATGGCTGGTCATACAGATAATGCTACTAGTAATAAGCATGTTGTTGAAATGGCTGAGTTGGTTGGTGCTGCAGACCCTAAACCTCGTTTAGGCTCAAGTTATAAACTTCCTGTTATCTATGCAGGTACTAAACAAGCTCATGAAGAAATCAAAGCTACATTAGGTGAAAAAGTTGACTTGATGATTACTGATAACTTAAGACCTACTCTTGAAGCTGAAAACCTCGGACCTGCTCGTGATGAAATTCATGAAATCTTCATGGAACACGTTATGCAGCAAGCTCCTGGTTATAACAAGCTTATGGCATGGACAGTTGGTCCAGATTTAAAACCTGTTCCAATTATGCCTACACCTGCTGCTGTGGGTAACATTATGCAAACTATTGCTAAACAAGAGAACATCGAGGTTCTTGGTGTTGATATCGGTGGTGCTACAACTGACGTATTCTCAGTGTTCACTAAAGACTTCATCTTCAACAGAACTGTGTCTGCTAACTTAGGTATGAGTTATAGTATCTCAAATGTTTTAGCTTCTGCTGGACTTGATAACATTCTCCGTTGGGTTCCTTTCGATATCGATGTGAAAGAACTTAGAAACATGATTAAGAATAAGATGATTCGTCCAACTACTATCCCTGCTCTTTTCCAAGAACTTGTTTTAGAACAAGCTATTGCTAAAGAAGCTCTTAGATTGGCTTTCATCCAACATAAAGAATTTGCTGTATCTCTTAAAGGTACTCAAAAGAACACTGATATCTCTGAAGCATTCTCTCAATCAGAATCTGGAGATACTATTGTTAATATGACTACTCTTGACCTTCTTGTTGGTTCAGGTGGTGTGCTTTCTCACGCTCCTAGAAGAAACCAAACTATGATGATGCTAATCGATGCTTTCTTACCTGAAGGTGTTACTAGATTAGCTGTGGACTCTATCTTTATGATGCCTCATCTTGGTGTTCTTGCTGAAATCAATGCAGAAGCTGCTACAGAAGTGTTCAATAAAGACTGTATGATTTACTTAGGTTCATGTGTTGCTCCTATTGGTAAATGCAAAGAAGGTAAGATTGCCCTAGAAGCTGAAATAACTCTTCCAGACGGTACAAAATTCAATGAACAAATCCCATTTGGTGAAGTTAGACTTTTACCATGTGGAATTGGTCAAAAAGCTAAAGCTAAATTAAAACCTGGTAGAGGTCTTGATTTAGGTGCTGGTAAAAACCAAGAACTTGATACAGAACTCATGGGTGGAGCTGTTGGTATCGTACTTGATACTCGTGGAAGACGTCCATTTGTGTTACCTGTTGAAACTAGCGAACGTGTTCCTCGTCTCCTTAAATGGATGAAAGAATTCGACGCATATCCACAAGAACTGTTGAAATAGGAGGAATTAGAATGGCACAAGCATATTCAGCTGGATTGACAGTTACAGATAATATTGTTTTAAAAAAAGATAGAATTTTACCTCTTAAAGGTAAAGTATTAGTTAAAAAAGGTGATAAAGTTAAAGCAGAACAGTTTGTTGCTGAAACTTTCTTACCTGGTAATGTTGTTCCTTTTAAGGTTGCTAATAAATTAGGTGTTACACCTCAAATGTTAACTCAATTCTTAAAAGTTAAAGCAGGTGACATAATTAAGAAAGGGCAAATTATTGCAGAGACAAAAGGTCTTTTCGGAACAGGTTTATTTAAAGCTTCAGTTAAATCACCAATAGAAGGTGAAGTAGAAAGTATCTCTTCTGCTACTGGTAATGCAGTTCTTAGAGAACCAAGAATACCTGTTCAAATTAAAGCTTTTATCGATGGTATTGTTACAGAAGTTATACCTGATGAAGGTGTTGTAATTGAAAATAGATCTGCTTATATCCAAGGCATTTTCGGGCTTGCAGGTGAAACTACTGGTGAGATCAAAGTTCTTGCTAAATCACCAGAAGATCACTTAGAACCATCAATGATAACTCCAGATTGTAAAGGTAAAATCATTGTTGCTGGTGCTCTTTGCCCACTCGAATCAATCATGAAAGCAAAAGAAGTTGGTGTTTCAGCTATCGTTGCTGGTGGTGTTGATGACCAAGATCTTAAAAAGATGCTAGGTTACGATATTGGTGTGGCTATTACAGGTCATGAAAAAATAGGTGTAACTATCGTTGCTACTGAAGGTTTCGGTCCTATCAATATGGCTCATAATACTTTTGAACTTCTCAAAAAGTTTAATGGTCATAAAGCATCTATTCACGGTAAAACTCAAATCCGTGCTGGTGTTATGAGACCTGAAATTATCATTCCTTTACCACTTGGAGAAGAAGAGCTTGTTGCTAAAGAAGCTGAAATGGCTACTCTTGAAATCGGTTCTCTTATCCGTGTTATTAGACAGCCTAACTTTGGTAAAATTGGTAGAATTACTGAATTACCAGAACCATTAACTAAAGTTGAATCAGAAACTCTTGTTCGTGTTCTTAAAGCTAAATTAGATAGCGGAGAAGAAGTTCTTATTCCTCGTGCTAATGTTGAGGTTATTGAAGAAAACTAAGATTTATATAATCATAAAATATATTGAGAGACTAGCAATAGTCTCTCTTTTTTTTGATGAAAAGCATGGACTTACACTCCATTATCTGAGACGTTTTTCCGAACGTCTCTACAGCATCCCCAGTTTACACAAAAATTTACTTTTCTGGTTTATCCTGCAAAGTCGGAACGCCATCGTCCCTGATGGTTAAACCTACGAAAGTAGGTTATAATGAGATTTAAATATATGTTAGCATATATTTAAATACAAAAGCCAGCACGGAGGAGGCTGGCGATCCCAGTTTGTATGGTTACACTCCCTCTTGAGACGTTTTTCCAAACGTCTCTACAAATTCACTTCTAACTCCGTCCTTACTTGCCACCTTGAAAAAAAGCCGATTTTTCAATGAGGCTAGTAAGGGTGACCTATATAACAAGACAATTAGGCTGTTTCAGGGAAATATATTGAGCAATGAAAAAAGAGCCCAGATTATTCTAGGCTCAATAATTTATAATTAATGAAATAGGGCTACTATTTCATAAGAATCATTTTCTTTGTAGAAGAGTATTTTCCAGATTTCATTCTGTAGAAGAATAAACCTGAAGCTACCTTTTTACCATTATCATTTTGACCATTCCAAACAACTGTATGATTACCAGCTTCCATATTTTCATTTACAAGACTTCTAACCTTTTGTCCCTTAACATTGAAGATATCAATAGAAACAGGGCCGTTTTCTTTAGTTGAGAAAACTATTCTTGTTTCTGGGTTGAATGGGTTAGGGTAATTTCCACCAAGCGTAGTTGGTGTTTCAACAAGAGATTCTTCAGCATTTGGAGTTACATTAGAAATGTTATAGTAGCCAGTTCTTTGGTAGTTATTTCTGTAGGTAGTCCATTTAGAAGTTTCTTCATTGTAATCTACTTTTAGGTTAACTAAGCCAAGACCTTGAGTATATCCAAGGGCAATATTAAGAAAACCATCACTATTTATATCTCCCAATGTTGCTGGAGTTTGTGAACTTAAGTTTGAATAGAAAGGATAGTTTGGAAGCATATTTCCATCATTTCCATATACATATATTGCATTGTTACCATCAAAACAAATAAGTTCTGGAAGTAAATCGTTGTTTACATCAGCTGACAATGGAGCAGAATAAGAGCTTGTTGACATTTGCTGAGGGAAACCATTAAAGATAGAACCATCTTCAGAAACAATATATACTTTTTTGTTTGTTGTAATAAAGGCATAATCAGCTAGATTATTATTATTAAAGTTATTAGCAATAATATCAACAGGGTTACCATTTGTTTCAACTGAGTGTTGTAGTTGACCAGAATAATTATAAATCTTTAAACTATTTTGAGAAGCAAATGCAAAAGAGTTATTAGTTATTACAATTGAAGAATTAATGCTTTCACCAGTTTCAACAGGATAATTATCTAATTCATTAGCTTGACCATTAATGGCATGAATCTTAGAGTCTGCAGTTGTGAATACAATATCATTAGAACCATCATTATCAAGATCGGCAATAGCTAAATCATAGATAGTGAAAGCATCAAGCTGTAGAGGGAAATTATTTAATTCTGTACCATTAAAATCAAGGGCATGTAGATATTTATCGTGGTCTATAGCCAATACTTCCATTTGACCATCGTTGTTTATATCTGCAATAACTGGTGAAACAATAAATATATTGTTAGCTTCAAAAGTGAATAAAACATCTCCACCGATTTCTTGTAAAATTAGGTGGTTAGTTCTAGAAGTTGTAGCAATTAGATATTGGTCATCATCTTGATAAAGAGCATAATCTCTAAAGATATTTTGTTGTTGAGCTGAGTTTTGTTCATAGATAACCTCACCATTAAAATCTAACAATTTAATGTTTCCATAAGTATCAACATAAAGCACTTCATTAGTTCCATCATTGTTATAATCAATATAACTTGCAGATGATCTTGTACCAACACTTGATTCCCATGGGAAGTTATTTGACATTAGAGTTATGCTGAAATATTGACTGTATTTATTAAAGAAAATTGATTCGTTAGCGCTATTAAATCCTTCAACAACTAGATTGTAGCTGAAATCATCAAAAGCTATATTTTCAGGAACTAAGAATTTGATTCTATTTGTTTCAGTTGTGGAGCTAGAACCACTATTGATAGCTCCAAGTGTTGTTTGTGCATTTAAAATCTCAAATCTATCATCTAAACCTTCTATAGAAATTTCAACACTTTCAACACCAGCCCAACCTGCTAAGTTTTCTAGAGTAATATTAAGTTCAATAGTTTCTGTAGGGTTAATGTTTCCATCATTATCACCGATAACATCATCATATTCAACATCAGTAACATCAAGATAAGCAATTTCTGTATTGAAGTCTTTAACAGATATAGAAGGATCTCCAAACATAACAAGTTCATAATAACACCAAAGCATAGCATTATTATCTAAAGCTGAGTCAGCATTATCAACAAGGCAATATGAATGAGCCTTTCCAAGTTCTTTTATATCTTCTTCAAACAATGCGTCAAAGAATGAACGATCGAAGAATTGTGAAGCTCCATCAGTTGAACCAGGCCAATACCAGCCATAACGTGTGTTTCCAATGAAAGTGTGTAGTCCATGTTCTGCAATGATAAAGTGTTCCGCAACTGATTCGCTATCACCAGAAGTTCCACCACTAGTAGCTGTGTCAAAGGCAGCAGGATAGCAACCTTGAGTGAATAAGAAGCCGTATTGAGTATTAGTCAGCATTGAACTTATGCTAGATCCATTTAGTCCACAAACAGTGTTCTCATTAGCATGGCCCATGTGATTCATGATAGTTGCACCTGAGTTGATTGCAGCCATAACTTCAGGAGAAGAAAAGTTACCATCTCTTTGGTAATTAGTTCTAATCTCATAGTCTGAAGGCATTCTATCAACTATCTCATCTTTATAATCTCCACCCCATGTAACAGGATTATTATTAAGGTTTTCACCAAACATGTTAGCAATGTTATCACCAAAATTAACATTATCTACATAAGAATATATTTTATTAAAGTAATTGTTGAATTCTGTTGGACTTTCAGCCGGTATTCTACCTACAGAAAGTTCAGGATAAAGGTCAACATCATCATTCCATTCTCCATAAACACTATTTCCGTTAGCATTCCAATCTCCATCAAGGCAACCATAATAAAGGTCACAAGGAATACTGTAATCAACGTGATCACCTACGTTTCCCCAAGCACCTCTTATAGGAATAATCTCATCGTCACCACCTAATAGAACATATTCAAGTGGTGTGTCAGTGCTAGCCCAAGTATTGTAGGCATCAGTGATGAATCCACGGAGCATTGTTTGAAAATCATAGCCAGGATAGTACATTGCAATTTCTTCTAATGTATAAACTGCAGTAGGTGTATTATGGTTGTTCTTCCACTCTACAAATTCAGAAAAGATGTCTTCATGGTCTTCATCAGTTAAAATAATCATTTGCTTAGGTGTAGAAAGATCCATATTCTTTGGAGAAGAATAAGTTGTTTTAGAATAAGATTTAACAGCTTCTTTATTATAGAAATTACTGTTTAGCTTTTTTTCTACTAAATCAAATTTAGTAGGTAAAGTATTAGAGTTGATTTTAGCAGATTCAGAAGTAATAATTTCTATCTCAACATTCTCATAAGATTTAAGTGTCTTTTCAATTGGATTGTATTTGTAAGGATATAAGTTTATAATTGCGAAACGGTAACCATTCATTGTTTGAATACTTAGAAGTTTATAATCATTATATGGAAAATCTTTATTATTGCTATATATATCTAAGTTCTTAGCTGTGCTTGGTACAGCATTAGAAGAAGTAGGTTGTTGTTGCAATGCATGTGGAAGCTCGATATTATTTCTAATGCTTTTAACTTCATTGAAATTTAGCTGAATTGAATCAATCGTCTCAGTAGGCTTTAGTAAGACTCTGATTGGCATATAAGGTACAAGGGGATCTCCAGGATTCATCATTAAAGGTAAATCTTTTGTGAATCTATCACCTTTTATCTTTGGTTGTTCAATCTGTAAATTTAAGTTAATATTTCCTAAAAGGGTTAAAACAAGTGTCGTTAAGCATAGAACCAATATCAGTTTTTTCATACATCCTTCCTAATCTATATGTTTTCTTTATATCTTATACAAGTTGAATTTGATGTAAAGTTGTATCTAGTTAAAGTAACTATATTTATCTCCCAATTACAATAAATTCTTATCACAAAACTTAATAAGTATTTAACTAACTTAGTAATATTGGTAAGAATAGTTATAAAATGGATATAAATCACATCATCAATATCCCATAAAAATTGTCTTATTGCTTGTAAGTCAAGAAAATAATGAGTTATTTGTATGATTGTGCAAGAACTGCTGAATTACAGGTCTTTATAGGTGTCTTTTAATTGATTCAATGAGCTCGAATTGATTGATTGGTTTGCCAATATAGTCATCACAACCTGCATTTATGCAGATACCTTTATCTTCAGCTAGAATATTAGCTGTTTGCGCTATGATAGGAGTAACTATTCCTAAAGCCCTTATCTCCTTGGTAGCATCTATACCTGACATTTTGGGCATCTGGATATCCATTAAAATTGCATCATAGATAAACATAGAAGCCTTCTCGACAGCTTCAAGTCCATCAACTGCTCTTTCAACTATGGCACCTTGCTTATCTAACATTTTCTTTATTATGATGTAGTTGAATTTTATATCTTCTGCTACAAGTATCTTAATGTCTTTTAATTGTAGGTCAGGGTTTGCCTCTTTTGCTTTAGGCAATGTATCAACTATTTCAACAGATGAGGATATTTTAAAAGAAATGATATTACCATAAGCTTGGTCATTATCAATTTTCAAGCCACTACCGATTACTTGTCCAAGTTTGTTCAAAAGAGAATAAGTAAAAGATTGAGGATTCGCTATTTCATTAGAAAAGTTAATGTTAGAGGAAAGAGCTTTGTGAATAATTTCACTATCAATAGCTTGACCATTATCCTTTATGATTATATTAACCCCTGAATTGATTTCAGTAACATAATTAATGGTAATCTTGCCATAATCCATTCTTTTATATGCTTGTAGAACTAATTTCTTTAATAGCAAAGCTATTTTGTCATAATCTGAAACGATGAATATCTTCTTACTTCCATCATTCTCAATTCTTAGATCAATCTTCTTTTTATTGATATTTTTAAAATAGTGTTGGACATTTTTAAGAACAGATGATAAGTCAAAGTTAGTATAATTTAGTTTAAATGAATCGGTTTCTGTCTTGGAATGGAGGCTTATCTCTTCAATCAAATCTAGTAGTTCTGCACCGCTATCATGTATTTGAGAAAGATCCGTTTTACATTCTTGTGATATATCATCCTTGTGTAGCAATAGACTTGATAGTCCAATAATTGAGTTTAGTGGAGTTCTTGTATGATGAGACATGTTTTTTAAGAAGATTTGCTGTAACTCATTTGCCTTCTTCTCTTTTGAATAGGAAACTTTAAGCTCTTTAGTCTTCTCTTCTATCTTTCTATCAAGTTCAATGTTGGAATTAATCAACAAGTCATTTTTGTCTTCAACTTCTAGTTTTAAAAAGAACTCGTACAATCTATGATATTCAGTAGAATAAGAATTAACAATGAGCATGATTAAAGTTGAATAGAAGTATAGATGATTCAGAATTATTAAGTAAGGAGATATGTTAGCATTCATGATTGTAATTTCGAAACCAATAATGAATAGTAAAGATCCTACTAGACAGTTGATAAATGATTGCCGGAAAAATACATTTGCTACCAATACAACAATATAGAAACCAAAGAAATAATAGCTTTTATAAATAGTATTACTGTACATTATCATAAGCAATATTGAATATCCTGCAGTCAATACAGTAATTCCAATTATTTTATCCCCTAGCTTATTAAAGAAATTATAAAAGGAAGCAATAAAGCTTCCAAGACCTAGAAGCATACCAATTATAACTCTTGCTAATACTGCATACCAAAAAATATCATTGATTATAAAGTAATCAGAAATACTAAAGAGCATATAAATCACAACAGAAATGATAAGAGCTACTCTGCCGTTTTTAACAAAAGCATCAACTTGTGATTCATGGTACTTATGTTGAATCTGTTTATCTTCAAATCTCAGTAACAACTTATTTATTTTAAACTCGTTAGTGAACAATTTTTTGTATAGCGTATTCATAACAAAATAATGTCTTAATTATTTTATTTGGCAAGATATTTTTTAGATAAAAATTGTAGTTTTGTTAGAAAAAGAGAACTCCAAGCCAATTGAAGTTCTCTCTATATTCTATACTGAGAAAGATAATTCTCCCAATATTTATGTATTTTGATTGTATAATTTATCCAATTACCATCATTACTTCATCTTTACCAACAGAGTCACCTGCTGATTTAGTTAATTGTAATACTTTACCACTAACTGGTGCTGGAATATTATTCTCCATCTTCATAGCTTCAAGAACCATTACAGTATCACCTTTGTTAACTGTATCTCCAACAGCTACTTTATAAGACATAACCATGCCTGGCATTGGAGCTTTTAAAGGAGTACCTTGAGTACTTGGTGCAGGAGCAGGACTAGCTACAGGAGCGCTTTGAGTTTTCTCTGCTACAGGCTTTGCTTCTGGAATAGGTGCAGCTTCTTGACTGATAACCATAAGCACTTCATCTTTAGCAACTGAATCTCCACCACTCTTAGGGAGGGATTTAACTATTCCATCACATGGAGCAGGAATGTTATTTTCCATCTTCATAGCTTCAAGTATAAGAACAGTATCACCTTTCTTAACATGATCACCAACAGCTACCTTGTATGACATTACCATACCTGGCATAGGAGACTTAATTACTTGTTCTGATCCAGCAACAGGAGGTGCTGCAACAGGACTAGGAGCAGGACTTGTTTTTGGTGCTACAGCTTTAGTTGGAACAGGTCTAGTCACTTGTGGACTTGCAGGAATAGCTGTCATTCCACCTTCAGCATTAACCTCAACCTTGAAATATTCATCATCAACATAAACATTGAATGTTCTTAGGTCTGCTGGTTTTTCTGGAGCTACTGCTTTGTTAGTTAATTCACCTGCAAGAGCTTTTCTAACTAATTCTGCATCAGCTTCAACTTGATCCATTGTTCTAGGCTTAACATCAGCTGGAGCTTCTTTTAACCCATATTTCCATTCTAAGAAACGTTTACCAGTTACAGGGTATAAAGCAACGATTAATTCATCATCAATATCTTTTGCTAAACCTTTCACTGATTCTTGAACTGCAGGAAGTTCTGCTTCAAGAATAGCACCAGGTCTAACTGTTATTGGTTCTTGACCTCTAGGGTATTTATCAAGCGCTTTAGCTCTAACATCAGGATTCATAGCCAGAGTTGTTTTTCCATATAAGCCGAAGCAAAGGTCTTTAACTTGTTCAGTAATACGGCTGTATTTTT
This sequence comes from Cloacimonadales bacterium (SeqCode), assembly GCA_963678315.1. Classification (GTDB taxonomy): domain Bacteria; phylum Cloacimonadota; class Cloacimonadia; order Cloacimonadales; family JAFGVF01. The sequence continues at coordinate 1,100,425 of OY782781.1, forward strand.
CTCCATCATTATCAAATAAAACATTGTTTACTGTTTGAATACCGACAATCTGACTTGTAGGTGTAACTAAAGGAACAGTTCCCAAGTCTTTTCTAATAGCAGGGAGTTCTTCAAATACTTTATCGAGTTTGTCGAGTGCACCCATTTGACGTAATTGATTAACTAAATTAGAAAGCATTCCACCTGGTGTTTGGTGAATTATAACTTCAGGGTCTATCACCGAGAACTTAGTATCATTAGCAATATGTTTATATTTAGGAATAAACTTCTCAATCTCTTTACCAATTTCACTAAGAAGCTTAATGTCCATACCAGTATCTCTATTGGTTCCTAAAAGAGAAACTACTATAGGTTCAACTGCAGCATGAGAAGTTCTATAAGCGAAAGGAGACATACATGTGTCTATTATATCAACACCTGCTTCAATAGCTTTAAATATAGCTAAATCACCCATTCCTGATGTGAAATGAGTATGTAAATGAATAGGTACGTCAACAGTCTCTTTCAGTGCTTTAATTAAGTTATAAGCATCATAAGGTGAAACCAAACCTGCCATATCCTTGATACAGATTGAGTCAACACCAAGTTTATCTAGTTCTTTAGCTTTATTAATATAATAATCAAGATTATAAACATCTCCACCCATTCTCATTTCTGTTAGTGAATAGCAGATTGTGCCTTGGAAGTGTTTACCATTCTTCTTGATAATTCTATGTGCAACTTCAAAGTTCCTAAAGTCATTCAATGCATCGAATACTCTAAATATATCAATACCATTGTCACAAGCTCTTTGAACAAAAGCTTCCACAACATCATCTGCATAGTTACGATAACCTACGAGATTTTGTCCACGAAGAAGCATAGAGAATTTTGTCTTTTTTATATATTTCTTGAGAGTTCTAATTCTTTCCCAAGGATCTTCATTTAAGAAACGATGCATAACATCGAATGTAGCTCCGCCCCAAACTTCCATGGAATAGAAGCCAGCTTGGTCCATCTTTTCTGCTACTTTAATTAAGTCTTCAGTTCTACCTCTGGTTGCAAAGATAGATTGGTGTCCATCTCTGAATGAAACATCTTGAATCTTGATTGGATTAGATGCTTTAGGACGATTAACGTCATAATTCATCTTAGTCATTTCTACTGTGCCATGTTTATCAAACATTATTACCTCCATTAAAAGGTTTTATCTTCTTATTAATCTTCTTTGCATTAATTGCCCATTACTCATAGTATGTTGTCTACCATAAGAAGCCCAAACAGAAAAGTTATTTCTTGTTGCTTGCATAGGCTGGTTATTAGAAACTATTTGCTTCTCTTCTTCTAAATATTGGATAACACCGCTTAAAGCTGCTACCATTTTTTTCTTTTTATCTACTGTCATATCAACTCCCCACTAAACTGGAAGGTTTCCATGTTTTTTAGGAGGTAAAGATTCACTCTTAGTAGAAAGTACTTCAAGAGCATCAATAAGTCTCATACGAGTCTCTCTAGGGTCGATAATGGCATCGATATAACCGCGAGAAGCTGCAACATAAGGATTATTAAATAGCTCTTCATATTCATGGATACATTCAGCACGTTTTGCTTCAGGATCTTCAGCATTATTAATATCTCTACGGTAGATGATATTAGCTGCACCTTTTGCTCCCATAACTGCGATTTCAGCTGTAGGCCATGCAAATACCATATCAGCACCAAGATGTCTAGAACTCATTGCGATGTAAGAACCACCGTAGTTTTTACGAGTTACAAGAGTTAATTTTGGAACTGTAGCTTCAGAATAAACCCATAAAAGCTTTGCACCGTGTCTAATAATACCACTATGTTCTTGATGTACACCAGGTAAATAACCAGGAACATCAACGATTGAAAGAATTGGAATATTGAAAGCATCACAGAATCTAATAAATCTAGAAGCTTTGTCAGAAGCATCAATATCAAGACATCCAGCTAGAACCATTGGTTGGTTAGCGATAATACCTACTGAGCGACCGTTTAATCTAATGAATCCAATCACGATATTTTTAGCATAATATTCATGAGGCTCATAGAAGTGTCCATCATCAGCAATACTTTGAATAATATCTTTAACGTCATAAGGTAATGTTGGAGAATCAGGTATGATAGAAGTTAATTCATCACACATTCTATTAGGAAGATCATTAGTTGCTACTAATGGAGCTTCTTCCATATTATTATTTGGTAAGAAACTTAATAATTCTTTGATGCTATTAATTGCATCTTCATCAGTCTCACAAGCAAAGTGAGCAACACCAGATGATTCATTATGTGCAATTGCGCCACCTAAACTTTCTTTATCAGTAACTTCACCTGTTACAGCTTTGATTACATCTGGACCTGTAATAAACATGAAAGAAGAATTCTTAACCATGTAGATGAAGTCTGTCATTGCTGGAGAATAAACTGCACCACCTGCACATGGACCCATAATACATGAGATTTGTGGTATTACACCAGAAGCTCTTGAGTTCCTAAAGAATATATCACCGTAGCCTTTTAAAGCATCGATACCTTCTTGAATTCTAGCACCACCTGAATCATTCATTCCAACAACAGGAACTCCTGATTTCATTGCCATATCCATAACTTTAGTTATTTTTGCAGCGTGCATTTCTCCTAAAGAACCTGCTCTAGCTGTAAAATCTTGTGAATATGCAAAGACAGGTCTTCCATTAACAAGACCATGACCTGTGATTACACCATCTGAAGGAATATCTACTTTTTGCATTCCAAAATTAGTGCATCTGTGAGCAACAAATTTATCTACTTCTCTAAATGTACCAGCATCGAATAGAAGATTGATTCTTTCACGAGCTGAAAGTTTGCCTGAAGCATGTTGTTTAGCAACTTTATCTGCTCCTCCCATCTCTTCTACTTTCGCTTCACGAGCCTTTAACTCCTGAATCTTTTGTAAGGTAGTTGACATAGCATCTCCTCTAATATATATTTTTTACTTGAATTTTATTCATTATGTAATTTTTATATAGCTGATTATATTAGGCAAGTTTTTTTTTAACAAGCATTTTATGGAAACAGGGAAGGTAAAGAATAGAAGCCCTAGGAATAGTTAAACCTAGCCATGATTGAAATCATGGGCTTGGGCTACTACACCCCGATGAGGTAAAATGTATAATTGGATAATAGATTAATGGGATGATTTTATCCTTTTTCTATCCCGAAGGGATTAATTGTCCAAAGCCTAGCTTTTCAAAGCTAGGTTAAATGAATCCCCTCACCAGCATAGTCCTGAAAGGACTTCAAATGCCTTCTTTTAATCATTATGAAGAGATTAAGTCCCTTCAGGACTACAAATCTATCGGTGTTCTTTTACCCATGATTAAAATCATGGGCTTGGGCTCTACACCCCGATGAGGTAAAATGTATAATTGGATAATAGATTAATGGGATGATTTTATCCTTTGTTATCCCGAAGGGATTAATTGTCCAAAGCCTAGCTTTTCAAAGCTAGGTTAAATGAATCTCCTCACCAGCATAGTCCTGAAAGGACTTCAAATGCCTTCTTTTAATCATTATGAAGAGATTAAGTCCCTTCAGGACTACAAATCTATCGGTGTTCGTTTACCCATGATTAAAATCATGGGCTTGGGCTCTACACCCCGATGAGGTAAAATGTATAATTGGATAATAGATTAATGGGATGATTTTATCCTTTGTTATCCCGAAGGGATTAATTGTCCAAAGCCTAGCTTTTCAAAGCTAGGTTAAATGAATGCCCTCACCAGCATAGCCTGAAAGGACTTTTATGACATTTTAATCCCATATATATTTTGGATTATAAGGTATTTTATATTGATTCAAAAATTTAGTAAGTTCATTTTTAAAATCTGTTCTTTTATGATGTTCTTTCTGATTGCTAATATACTCAACAACTAAACTTACATCCTGTGGCTTGATTGAAAATGCTCCATAACCACTTTGCCAATTAAAATGATAGTTCAATGTAAAAGTAACATTGACCCATTTTGATGTTGAGCCTTTCAAACGCTTCATGAAATCTGATAATGAATAATTTTTAGATAGTTCACATAAAATATGAATATGGTCTGTGAAACCACCAATTTTGATTAGTTTTGAATCTAAAGATTTAATAATTCTACCTATATATTTATAGAGCTGTTCTTCAATCTCTGGTGTAATTGTATTTAATCGGTTCTTAGTACTAAACACAATATGTCGATAGTTTTTTACTAGTGATTGCCCCATAACCACTCCTTATATCTTTTAATGAACTCATGTAATATAATATATAATCGTAACTATTGTCAAATCATAAATAATTTTATTTTAGGAAAAAGTCCCTTCAGGACTACAAATCTATCGGTGTTCTTTTACCCATGATTAAAATCATGGGCTTTGGATATTGTACCCCTTTGGGGTAAGATGAACATTTGATTACACACAAATAAATTCAATCTTTATTATCCTCGTTGGGGTTAAAATGAACAATTGGGTAATGTATAAACAGATTGATTGATTTACCTTTTTCTATCCCGAAGGGATTAATTGTCCAAAGCCTAGCTTTTCAAAGCTAGGTTAAATGAATCCCCTCACCAGCATAGTCCTGAAAGGACTTCAAGTGCCAAAGTCTAGCTCTTCTTCAACTCCTTAATCAACGTCTCAATATCAACTCGCATATCATTGTCTGCGTTAAATTTGGCATCAATCATTTTCTTAGCATGAAGAACTGTTGTATGGTCTTTTCTATTAAAGAAGCTTGCAATTTCTTTTAAGGATAATTGTGGTATCAACAGACTGATAAGGTACATAGCAACTTGTCTAGGGAAGGCAATATTTTTCTTACGAGTTTTATCCATTATTTGTGAACGAGTAATGTTGTAAAAAGAACAGACTTTATCAACGATAGAATCTTCTGTTATATCTTTAGGTCTATCAGAAATCATATCAGCAAGAATCTCTAAAACTAGTTCCTTATCAACATCATTAGGATTCATCTTATTGTAGGAGGCATAAGCTAGGATTCTGATTAGAGAGCCTTCTAGAGCACGCACAGAACTAGAAATATTATCAGCAATAAATTCAATGATTTGGTCATCTATATATATATTTTGATTTTCAGCCTTTTTCTTCAAAATAGCAATTCTAGTTTCAAAATCAGGATTCTTAAGGTCTGCGACTAATCCTGATTCAAAGCGAGTAACCAGTCTATTTTCTAAGTCAGGAATATCTTTAGGAGGTCTATCACTTGTTAGAATAATCTGCTTTCCTGCTGAAGATAGAGCATTAAAAGTATGGAAAAACTCTTCTTGAGTTCCCTCTTTCTTAGAAAGGAAGTGAATATCATCAACAAGGAGAACATCAACATGTCTAAACTTCTGCCTAAATTGAATCATTCTATTCTTCTTGATTGATTCAATCATTTCATTGGTGAACTCTTCTGAACTGATGTAATAAACGATTTTGCTGTTATCACAGTCTAGAATATACTGACCTGCTGCTTGCATGAGGTGAGTTTTTCCCATTCCAGATTCCCCGTAAATAAATAGAGGGTTGTAAGTCATACCTGGAGCTTCTGCTACTCCCATTGCTGCTGAGTAGGCAAAATTACTGTTCTTACCAACAACAAACTGATCAAATGTATAAAATTGATTTAACTTAGGTAATTGAGTCTTTTTAATAAGATTTTTTTGAATAGGTGTAAATGATTTTTGGCTTGAATCTGTAGTTGAATTAGAGAATATAACTTCGAATTTTTGACCATATATGTTAAAAGCCAGCTCCGTGATTATCTGCATATAATTACTTTTTATAAAATCTGCAGCTACTTTAGTTGGAACTAATATGTGCAAGCGATTACCTTCTATTTTTGCAAGGTGTGTTTCGCTAAACCAAGTCTTAAAACTCTGTTCTTGTATATGATCTTCTAACTCATCTAATATGTTTTGCCAAATATCTTGATCCATTCTTACCTTCATTATTCAAATTTATGTTTATTTAAGCGTGCTTGCATTAGATTTTATTTGTATGAATATGAAAAATTCCCCTTTCCATATCGTCATATAGTATATTAGTACTTATCCACAATTTTGCTTTGTTGCTAAATAATAATAACTTACACATTTTTACTAATGCAATAGGATAAATTTATATAGGTCTCACAACTTGTCAAGCGCTGAAAATCAAGTTAAAGAAGTAGTGAAAAAGACCTCTTACTCAAATTCTAGTAACTTATCCACATTCTTACACAATACAAAAAACACAATCTAGAGCTATAACTAACTGTTAAATATGTACTTGCTATTTGGCAAAAAAATATTGGTACTCAAGCTTCTAGCTTGATAAATAATGTTCAAAAGTAAAACCCCGAAGGGGTGGCATATATTAAGCCTGGATCTTGTACCCCATGTAACATGATATAAATGATTTGAGTCCCGAAGGGACGGCATAATGTTTAATCCAGAATGATTATTATGTATTAGTCCCGAAGGGGCGACATAAATTAAGCCAGGGCTGTGTCCTGCTTTGACTGAGTCTGGTACCCCATGTATGTTCGCAAAGCCTGAATCTTAAAAACCCCAAAGGGGTGGCATATACTAAGCATGGGGTCTTGTACCCCATGTGGGGGATTGCACCCCATGTATTAGAGTTAGAGAAGTACCTAGCCCTGAAAGGGCGACATAAAACTTGACAATATAACTATTTGAATTTTTTATATAAACTACTAGGAGGTAAAAATGGGGCAATCGTTAGTAGTATCTTATTTCCACTTTGTATTTAGTACAAAAAATAGGCACAACTCTATTAATGCAGATTTAGAACTTGAGCTTTATCCATACATAATCTCAATTACAAAAGAGCTAAAGTCGGATGTAATAGCAATCGGTGGTTATTCTAACCATATACATATACTATGTCAATTATCAAAAAATATTTCAGTTTCCGAATATATCAGAAAGATTAAATCAAACACATCAAACTGGATTAACAAGAAAGATTTCCTACGATATCGTTTTAAATGGCAGACGGGTTATGGTGCTTTTACTGTACGTCCTTATGATCTAGATGTGATAATTAAATATATACATAATCAAAAAAAACATCATAAGAATATAAGTTTTGAAGATGAATTGATGAGCTTTGTTAAAAGCTACAAAATAGACTATGATGAACGTTATATTTGGGAATAATGTTAACTTATGTCGCCCTTTCAGGGCTTGAATTTTGTATGCTAACATACATGGGGTACAAGACCCCATGCTTAGTATATGTCACCCCTTCGGGGTTGTTAAAATCCAGATTTTGCTAACATACATGGGGTACAAGACTCAGTCAAAGCCTGACACGGCCCTGGCTTAGTATATGCCACCCCTTCGGGACTAAATAGCAAATAAGTCAACTATCCACGAATGGCCCTAATAAACACGAATAAAAGAATACAAAAAACATATTTAACACAAAGACACAAAAAAACACTAAGCTACACAAATCCAGACCATAAACAATTAAACATCTAAACTCGTAAACATCTTATCTGTTAAATCAGTGTTTTCAGTGTTCTATTGTCTTTCTCTTTTCATTATTAATTTATCATTTTTAATTTATTTTATGCCACCCCTTCGGGACTCAATTCATTTATGTCATGTTACATGGGGTACAAGACTCAGTCAAAGCCTGACACAGCCCTGGCTTAGTATATGCCACCCCTTCGGGACTAAATAGCAAATAAGTCAACTATCCACGAATGGCCCTAATAAACACGAATAAAAGAATACAAAAAACATATTTAACACAAAGACACAAAAAAACACTAAGCTACACAAATCCAGACCATAAACAATTAAACATCTAAACTCGTAAACATCTTATCTGTTAAATCAGTGTTTTCAGTGTTCTATTGTCTTTCTCTTTTCATTATTAATTTATCATTTTTAATTTATTTTATGTCACCCCTTCGGGGTTTTAATGGATAGAGTTTGATTCTAACACTTTAGCTATACTAGCCAGCTAACCTACATTAAAACTGTCTAATAGTCCAATCAAGAGTGTTTTGCAACAGCTGATCTGGTGGATTTTTAATGAATTCTTGTTCCATCATCATTTTCATTAAAGAGCGAGCTTCTTCAATATCATGCTTTGCAATCTGGAATACTTCCTCAAAGCTCAAATCGACATTTGCAACTCCATCTTGGATTGCTTGCATGGCAACATCAGCCGCTTCTTGCGGGAATACTTGGGCTTCACTCATTGTAGGGATTATATTGTCAGGTGAAATTCCTCTTTTTTCTGCATAATCGGCTAAAGAATAAGCTGATCTAATAGCCATGTTATCTGTGATTTTTCTTGCTCTTACAGTTAAAGCACCTTTTAATATGCCTGGGAACCCTAATGAGTTATTAACTTGATTAGGGAAATCTCCTCTACCTGTTGCTGTTATGAAAGCACCTGCTTCTTTAGCAGCATAAGGATATATTTCAGGAACTGGATTAGCACAGGTAAACACGATAGCTTTTTCATTCATCATTTTAATCCATTCAGGTTTAACAGTATCTGGACCTGGTTTAGAAACAGCAATTAAAACATCAGCACCTTTCATAGCTACTTCTATGTCTTTGATTTTTTTAGGATTAGTTTTCTGACACAGTTCCCACTGTCTGTAGGCTAGTGGATTGCTTTCAAAGTCTTTTCTGTCTGAATCTAAAGCTCCATCAGCATCGAAGATTACCATGTCTTGACCAGACATTCCTGCTTTAAGAAGAATTGAGGCAATTGTAGAATTAGCAGCACCAGCTCCAAGTAAAACAGCTTTAACAGAATCTATCTTCTTGTTAGCTAATTTTAGAGCATTAATAAGACCTGCTAGGGTTACAGAAGCTGTTCCTTGCGCATCATCATGCCAAACAGGAATATGGCAATCTTCTCTAAGTGAATCAAGAACTTTGTAGCAATTAGGTTGAGAAATATCTTCTAGATTCACAGCACCAAAAGAAGGTTCAATCATCTTTACGAAATCAATCAGTTTATCTGGATCTGGATTGCCATTCTTATCTCTATTATTTACACATAATGCTACAGCATCAATACCGCCGAGATACTTCATTAAAAAGGCTTTACCTTCCATGACACCTAGTCCACCGTGTGAACCGCAATCACCATCTCCCAACACCCTAGTTGAATCAGAAACTACAGCAACTAAGTTACTTTTGTTAGAAAGATTATAGGCTTCAAGTTTATTGTCTCTGATTGTAGTAGAAACCTGAGAAACTCCAGGAGTGTACCACACATTGAACCAGTTAAAACCATAAACTCCGGCTTTGGGAACTGTCTGCATTTTACCTTTATAGAATCTATGAGCATCTTCAGATAGCTTCTTCAAAAAGACTGTTTGAGCTTTTGCTTTCTGCTCTGCTGTAAAATGCTCTGGGAAAACATCACGTAAATTTGATAAATCTAGATTTAACTTCTTCATTATAATCCTCACTGACTTGATAATTCAGCTTTGTTGTAAGCATCTTTTAGTCAAGAAATATTGAATGAAAAATCCTCAAAAGAACATTGAACACATGTTGAAAACATCTGCTGAACTCACAAGATTTCAACATTAAACCTAGTGCATTATTTGGGTTGAAAGCCTTTTTTTAGAAGGATAATATACTTCAGCCTTAATAGCCTCCTTGAAAAAGTGGCCTTTTTTTAAGGTGGGGCATAGGCAAGAAGGGAGTTAGGAGTGAGGACAAACTGGGAACGCTGTGCCTTTACTGGGAACGCTGGCTGCTAGCCGGCCTACACTGGGAACGCTGCCGGATAGCCGGCCAACACTTTTTCATTGACAAAAAACAAAAACCATTCCCTATTATATAAATGACAATGGGAGGACAAATGCATAAGTTGAAAGGTATGTTTGATAGAGGGTATTTACCACACTATGATTTTGATCATTTATATCAATTTATTACTTATAGGTTATATGATTCTGTTCCAAAAGATGTAATTGCTTCTTGGAAAGACGAATTGATAAATAATGATAAACTAACGGATATAGAAAGAAGAATAGTTTTAGAAAGAAAAATTCATAAATATGAGGATGCTGGACATGGATGTTGTTATTTAAGATTGCCTAAAGTAAATCAAATTGTAGAAGAAAATCTATTATTTCATAATGGTAAAAAATATGATATGATTGAATATAAAATAATGCCAAACCATGTTCATGTTCTGATCAGAGTAATTGAAAATAAAAGCTTGTCAACAATTGTTCATTCTTGGAAATCATACACTTCTAAAGAAATCAATAAATTATTAAATCGTAGTGGACAGGTGTGGATGAGAGAGTATTATGATAGATATATTAGAAATCAACAGCATTTTGCAAAAGTAATTGAGTATATAAGGAATAATTAGTTATCATTTATAACTTTGTTATAAATTAGCCGGCTAGCAGCCAGCGTTCCCAGTATTGGCCGGCTATCCGGCAGTAGCCGGACTAAAGGCACAGCGTTCCCAGTAGAAGCCGGCACGGAGGCCAGCGTTCCCAGTGTTGGCCGGCTATCTGGCAGTGGCCGGACTAAAGGCACAGCGATCCCAGTAAAAGCCGGCTATCCGGCAGTGGCCGGCTAGCAGCCAGCGTTCCCAGTATATCATAAATGTTACTAAGCTAATATTAAGTAAGAGGTAAGTTAAACATGAAAGATGAGATATTTCAAGAAGAAAGCTATGAAATCCCTTTAGCAGAGCGAATGCGTCCTAATGAGATAAAGTCTGTCTTAGGGCAAGAACACTTGCTAGAATATGGGTCTTTACTCATGAAGATGATTATATCCGATAAGATTAAATCATTTATAATGTGGGGACCTCCAGGCTGTGGTAAAACAACAATAGCCAAGATAATCAAAGCAAGAACACAGAAAGAGTTTCTAGAATTCTCTGCAGTTCTTTCTGGTATCAAAGAAGTGAAAGATGTAATGCTTGATGCTGAAAAGAGATTTAAACTCACCCATCAACCAACAATTATCTTTATAGATGAAATACATCGATTCAATAAGTCTCAGCAGGATGCTTTTCTACCATTTGTAGAGGCTGGTACTGTTGTTTTGATTGGTGCTACTACAGAAAACCCTTCTTTTGAAGTAATCTCTGCTTTATTATCAAGGTGTCATGTCTTTGTGCTAAAGAACCTTTCGGTTCAAGATATGCTTCACATTCTTGAAAATGCTAAAGAAAAATATTATCCAAGTTTACCTCAAGAGATTCTATTGTATATAGCTAATGCTAGTGGGGGAGATGCAAGAAGAGGACTAAACTATCTTGATATGTTGTGCAGTGTTGAAGAAAACTATCAGGATCTGACTTTAGAGAAGGCAAAATCAATACTTAAGAAGAAGTCAATGTTCTATGATAAAGACAGGGAAGAACATTATAACGTAATATCAGCACTCCATAAATCACTGAGAGGTAGTGACCCCCAAGCAGGCTTATATTGGCTTGCTCGAATGTTAGAAGCAGGCGATGACCCTATGTACATAGCAAGAAGACTTGTTCGCTTTGCTACAGAAGATGTAGGACTTGCTGATCCCAATGCTATCACACAAGCAATAGCCTGTAAAGAAGCTGTCCATTTCTTAGGAATGCCAGAAGCAAATACTGCATTAGGGCAACTTGTAGTCTATCTGGCTACAGCCCCTAAAAGCAATTCTGTCTATTCTGCTTATAAACAAGCAAAGATATCCGCTAATGAAACTTCCCATCTAGGAGTCCCTATTCATATAAGAAACGCCCCAACCAAACTTATGAAAGAACTAGATTATGGAAGTGAATATAAATATGACCATGATTATGAAAATGCCTATTACTATCAGAAATACTTCCCAGACTTAATGAAAGAAGAAGTCTTCTACCAACCATCTAAATTCGGTTTTGAAAAAGATATTCAGAAACGCCTTGATTGGTGGAAGAAACTTAAAGAGACACAAGAGGAGTGAGGAGTTACTGGGAACGCTCGGCCTCCGTGCCGGTCTCTTGAAACTGGGAACGCTCGGCTGCTAGCCGGTCTCTTGAAACTGGGAACGCCGGCTGCTAGCCGGTCTCTTTGTCAAGAGAAGTTTAAAATGTTACACTTTTGGAAGTATAAACTGTTACACTTTGGTTAAAAAAATAAGTTAAATTTTACCTTTCATTCTATAGCTATCACCATCCATCGTGATTAGCTGTGCATGGTGTAGAAGTCTATCTAATATTGCTGAAGTAATAACATTATCTCCAAAAGCAGATCCCCACTCTTGAAATAGTTTGTTTGATGTTATAACAATAGATCTAAATTCATATAGTTCGCTAACTAGTTTAAAGAACATACTTGAAGATATTTCCTTTATTGGTAAATAGCCGATTTCATCAATAATTATTAATTCATTTTTACATAGTTTCTTAATAAACTCTTTCAGGCTTTTCTCATTGGATGCTATTAACATATCATCTAGTAAATCATTAAATGTGTAAAATTTTACATTATATCCCTTTTGTATTGCTTCATATCCCAAAGCTAATGCTATATGCGTTTTACCAACTCCAGGAGGTCCCATAAATATCTTATTTTCTCTGTTATCTATCCAATCAAAATCCAACCACTCATTGACCATCCTTTTAGTTACACTGTGTTGATATTTATAATCAAACTCTTCAAATGTCTTTACTGAAGGGAAATTTGACCTTTTTATTTTTAGCTTAATAGCTGTTTGATTTCTGCTATTAACTTCATTTCTGATAATATACGATAAAAACTGCTGATTAGAGAGTTCTTTCTCTCTTCCATGCTGTAAATATGATTCAATGTTATTGAGTATATGTCGACACCTTATCCTGAATAAATCTTTCTTTAATTGTTCCATCATTTTTTTACCATCCTATCATAATCTGATAAATCTCTTGCTAGTTTTGAACTACTTGTGTTATTATTACTTTGGTTGTTTTGTATATAATCATTTATCTTTAATTGCTTTGTGAGAGCTTCAAGAACATTTTCAACTTTGCTTGCGCGTAGTTGTGAAAATGCTAAAGATTGATTAATTACAAAATTCCAGTCAAGACGGTTATATTCATTATATAGCCGTCTTATTGCTCTTAATTGTTCTCGTGGGTGACTTGTGTTTTCTTTTAAAATCCTGGTCACAAAAACGTCATAATTTTGATATCCTTTCAGAAGTTCTAAAACGTCATCCTTTAGAGTTTCTAATTTTTCTGAATAATCAATATAATGTGCTTGATTTATAGTCGGCTTTGACTTTCCATATTTTACAGAATGACTAGCTACTTGTGCTAGTGTTAAGCTATCTATTATCAAAAGTTTGCTATTTAATTCTTCTACTAAAACTTCTTTTTTTTGATAAATATAAGGAACTGAATATTTATTACCTTTCCAAGATATTATTCCTTGTTTATCTACTTTTCTCAATACTCTATTGTTTGGTATATAAGTTCTCATTAAATCCTTTTCAGCTTTAAATACTTCTGTCGGAATTTCTAAAGTTGTGCTATGCTCTCTATTATTTACCATTTCAAACCAATCTTTTGAACGCATTTCTATCTCACTTAACCCTGAAAACTTATCTCCATAAAGAAAATCTTCTTTTACTTCTCTTACATGGCGTTCCACAAGTCCTTTAGTTTGAGGGTCATAACCTTCGCATATATAATAGTTTAAATTGTGTTTGTTTAGGAACTGTTCAAATAGTTTATTTAACCATACTTCCCTATATTTTTCTCTTATTACAACTAACTTTGTTTGGTCATAAACTAATTGCTTTGGTAAGCATCTAAAATAATTAAAACAGGCTTCATGAGCTTGTATAAAATCATTAGTATTATATGGTCTTAATTGGAAATGAGCATACACCATTCTTGAGTATGAGATTTTAAAGGCTACAAAATAAACTTTTATCTTTTCACCTGTTGTGAGTAATACTTTTTGTTCTCCCGGATCTACTTGTATCTGTACTCCTGGTTCATACGTTACAGGGGTAAAATAACGTCTACAACGAGGCTTTATTGCTTCTTTGAGTTTATTTATGTAATTCGAAAATGCTCGCTCTGATATAACTATATCGGGGTATTTCTTTTGGAATTTACGATGAAGTTTGGTTGTGCGTATTCGTGGATATTCCTTAATCCAAAGGCTTAACAACTCTTTATAAGACTCTAAAATACTGTTTCGTCTAAAGATATTGCTCTTATATTCTGTATAATCTTTTAACGACATCTTTCTGAACTTCTGCACTGTCGTTGGTGATATAGCTAATTGCCTAGCTGTTTCTCTTACACTTAAGTTTAAATTCTGACACGATTTTATCTTGTGATACATGCTTTCCTCTATCATGGTTATCCTCAAAATTTGTATTTTGAGGAGTGTACCATTTTATACTTCCATTACTGTACCACTTTATAATTCTATTAACAGTCTCTTGAAGCTGTGAGCGACGGCCTCCGTGCCGGTCTCTTGAAACTGGGAACGCCGGCCTCCGTGCCGGTCTCTTGAAACTGGGAACGCTCGGCCTCCGTGCCGGTCTCTTGAAACTGGGAACGCCGGCCTCCAGTCGGTCTCTTGAAACTGTGAGCACCGGCCTCTGTGCCGGTTTCTTGAAACTGGGAACGCCGGCCTCTGTGCCGGTCTCTTGAAACTGGGAGCGCCGGCCTCCGTGCCGGCTAATTTATAACAAAGTTATAAATGATGACAACTAATTATTCCTAATATACTCAATTGTTCTAGCAAAGTGTTCTTCATTCCTAATAAATCTATCATAGTATTCTCTCATCCAAATCTTACCTTCAATGTTCAAAAACTTCTTTATTCTATTTGCTGAATACGATTTCCATGAGTGGACTATTGAAGATAAGCTATAGCCAATATAAACTTGTATCAAGACATGTACATGATTAGGCATTATCTTGTATTCTATCAAATCATACTTCTTGTAATTATAAAAATTTAGAACATCAACCATTAATTGCTTTACCTTAGAGATTCTAAGTATACATGCCCCATACCCCATATCCTCATATTTATGAATTCTTCTTTCTAAGATTATACGAGTGCTTTTGTCATCTATCTTTGAATCTCTAGCTAATTCTTCCTTCCATATTTGAATAACTTCAGCTGGAACAGAATCATATAATCTAAATGTAATGAATTGACATTTTCCATCAACATCAACATGAGGAAGATAACGCCTGTCGAAGACACCTTTAATCTTGTTCATAAACCCTCCTTGATTGTTTATAATATTGAGAAAGAAATAATTGTCAATTTATTTTGATAAAATAGAGAAAAATTTAAACAATACTTTTATGAAAAAGTGTTAGTTAGCCAGCACGGAGGCTGGCGCTCCCAGTTTTAGCCAGCACGGAGGCTGGCGCTCCCAGTGTTAGTTAGCCAGCACGGAGGCTGGCGCTCCCAGTTTTAGCCAGCACGGAGGCTGGCGCTCCCAGGATAAGAAAAAAGACCACCCTTTCAGGTGGTCTTTTAATTTATATGTTATTTAAAATTAATTATTTAATTTTAACAACTTTATAAGATTTTGTTTGTGAAGGTGTTGTCATTCTGAAGAAATAGATACCGTTAGCAGCTCTGTTTCCTTTAGAGTCTCTACCATTCCATTGGAATGTGTGGTCGCCAGCAGAGAAGTTATCTCTTGAAACAACTTGACCTAATAGGTTATAAACAGTTACTGTTGCAGTTTCGCCTTCTTTAACTCTTAAGTCAGCTTGAGTTGAACCTGCGAATGGTGTTGGGTAAGGATTTCCAAGAACTGTTTCAGTTGGAAGTTGTGGAACGTCATTAGCTTTTACAACAACCATGAATGATTGGCTTAAGTCAACTTCATTACTTAATTCTCTAGTTTCTAACCAGTAGTAGTAAGTACCTTCAGCAACTTCATCATCAACGAATGAATAGCTAGCTGTTTGAGTTGTATTTGTAGGAGCAATCATTGAACCATTAACTCTGATAGCATTTTCAACATCTTCTGTTTCAGCTCTAAGAACGTTGAAACCTAAAAGATTAGATTCTGATGCTGTTACCCAGTTTAATGTAACATATTCATCAGCATGTGCTACAGCTGTGAATGATGAAAGTTCAACAGGAAGTGTACCGTCAGTAACAACGATTTCACCAGCTTCTTTAGCACCTGTAAAGTCAACAGTGATTTCAAAAGATGTACCAGGAATCCAAACAGCAGGAACTATGTTACCATTAAACCATACAATACCATTAACAAATGAAGTAGGAATAACGAAAGTATAAGCACCAGCATAACCTTGAGCTACTTGAAGAACTTGACCAATTGTACCAGAAACTGGGAAGCTAGGAATCCAATCACCAAGTTCAACAGCTGCAGGAATTTCAGGAGTCCAATCATTAGGAACAGGAACTGTTACAGTAACTGTTACAACAGGTTGACCTTCTACTACAGGAGCTGCAATTTCAGCTACAGTTGTAAATGTTGAAGTTGGCATATCATCGCCTTCAGGATATATTCTATCTTCACCAGGAACCCATTTTGAAGCTTTAGCTGTTTTAGCTGTTTTAACATCAGTAAGGATATAAGGTTTTACACCCCATGTGTATTCTGTATTATAAGCTAAGTTTTCCATTGTGTATGTTAATTCAGTAACATCACCCATGTCTTCGTCATTAATCCATATTTCATAACCATCAACAGCAACACCATTGTGTGTCCATGTTAAATCTACAGATTCAACAGCAACATCAGTTGCGCCATCTACAGGAGATGTGTATGTTGCCCAGCTAGGGTTGATTATAGGCATATCCATTGTTGTGAAACCAACAGTGTTAGCTGATGCATCAAAGTCAGTAGGATATAATTTTTCTTTTGCTTCATTCATTACAAAGTAAGGTTTAACATACCATACATATAATGTAGAATAAGCTAATTCAGGATCATAAGTTAATTCAGTTACATCAGCAACCATTGCATTGTTAACCCAAACTTCATAACCAGCAGAATAACCTTCATCAGGTGTGTTATTACCAGCTGTCCATGTCATTACTGCATCTAAAGCAACATCAACTGCACCATTTGCAGGAGCTGTGATTGTTACTTCGTTTGGAAGTGTTGGTTCTACTGCGCCAACAGCTTTAAGCACAACAGGTGCAGCTTCAGTATGAGTAGAACTTGCACCTCTAGTAACTTGAACTTCACCTTGAGATTCAAGAGATTCACCATTAGCGTTTACAAAATTAAACTTAGCAACAACAGCTCCACTCCAATGTTCCATTGGAGCCATTTGCACTGAAAGTTGACCAGTTGTAGGATTGTAACCAGTAGATGTTACATTTAAATCATCAGTAGCAGGCCAATTCCAATAGATTTCACTTTTTGCTTGGCCTGGGTATACCATATCCCAAAAACCAGGAAGCACAGCTTCAGATAGGTGGTATTCAATTGCATGTAAGCCCACAACTTCTGGGATGTCACCATTTTCATCAACAACGTTAAAGATAACAGAGTATGGCGTACCCTGTGCAAAGATAGCTGTTAATGCTAATAAAAATAATGAAATGATTAATAATTTTTTCATTTTCTCTCCTTTTTATTTACGTGCTCTAGCACTTCTTCTTGTTACATTTTTAGAAGCTGGAGCATTCCAACCTGTATTATCAGTAGTTGCATAAATCAATAAACCATCGCCTATTGAAATTTCAAAGTCATTAACATCTACACCAACTGTAAACTGAGACCAGTTACTGATATCGTTATCCCAAGTAGCTATTGATTCAATATTTCCTATAGCCTCAGCAATGTCTGAAACATTAATTAATTCTGAACGATTCAACGGAACCATGATTTGATTGAAGTCATTCCCAACAATGTCATAGTTAGCTTGACTTGGTAAATCACCAGCACAATAGAAATCAATATTTTCAGTGCCAGCAAGATAAACTAATACAGATGTTCCAGCAGGAACCTCAAAATCATTAACATCAACACCAACTGTGAATTGAGACCAGTTACTAATTGAATTATCCCATTTAGCTAAAGATTCAACATCTCCACCGATAGCTGTTGCTAATTCTGAAACAGTAGTTATGTCACTATTCATAGGAACTGCAATCATGTTAAAATCATTTGCAATTAATTCATACTTTACATATCCGACAACTTCACTTGGTTCTGAGTCCAAAGCGAAGATAACAGTCACCGACGCAATTAAAATCGCTAATATAAGCAACTTTTTCATAAACAAAACCTCCAAGGTTTTTATTTTTTGTTTTGGTCACCACACCACTACTCAGTCAATTTAGGATATAAATTCTAACTTGTCAAACATTTTTTTTAGCTTTTAAGTTTTTGGACTAATAATTCACATAATATTAACATTTATAGGCTTCTAGGGGCATTTTGCTAGATAAGAAAACTGGCTGATTATTCAAGTAATTCCATGAAATTACTAATAATTTTGCCTAAAAGTAGATTATTTTTGTGATTCTTTTTTAAGAAATGTAAAAATTAGTTAATTATTATGAAAAATGAGTAAAATATGTTGATTTTTATCAAAACACTGGCCAGAGATAAATGGGAAAAATGAAAAATGAAAGCCACGGATTACACAGATAAGCACGGATAAAGACAAAATTAAAAATAGGAAGAATGATAGCCACGAATGGCACAAATAATCACTGATAAATGAAAAGTTAAAATTGAAGAATGAAAAATTAATCATTTTAATCAGTAAAATCAGTGTCATCAGTGTTCTATTAAATATAACCACGAAATACACGAAAAGACACGAAAGTAAGTATTAAATGCTTTTGGCCACGGATAACACTGATAGTCACGGATAAAGGGGAAGAAATGAAGAATGATGAATGAAGAATGATTGAAGAATGATTGAAGAATTGAGGAGATGCTATCCATAAAAACCCCGAAGGGGTGGCATATACTAAGCATGGAGGCTTGCCCTCCATGTAATAGTTAAAAAATAAAAAAAGCCCTGAAAGGGCGACATAAAGGCTAGGCTATATCTGCAAACAGGAAAGTTTACCACGAAAAGCACGAATAACACGAAAAACAGTAAAATTATTTAGGACTGGACAGATAGCCAAGAATGGCACAAATCTCACGAATAAGAAGAGATATAACCACGAAACACACGAAAAGACACGAAAGAAAGTCTTAATTGTTTTTAGCCACGGATAACACAGATAAGCACGGATAAAGACAAAATTAAAAATAGGAAGAATGATAGCCACGAATGACACAAATCTCACGAATAATAAGAGATATAACCACGAAACACACGAAAAGACACGAAAGTAAGTATTAAATGCTTTTAGCCACGGATAACACTGATAGTCACGGATAAAGGGGAAGAAATGAAGAATGATGAATGAAGAATGATTGAAGAATTGAGGAGATGCTATCCATAAAAACCCCGAAGGGGTGGCATATACTAAGCATGGAGGCTTGCCCTCTATGTAATAGTTAAAAAATAAAAAAAGCCCTGAAAGGGCGACATAAAGGCTAGGCTATATCTGCAAACAGGAAAGTTTACCACGAAAAGCACGAAAACACACGAAAGAAAGTCTTAATTGCTTTTGGCCACGGATAACACTGATAGTCACGGATAAATGAAAAGAAATGAAAAATGAAAAATGAACAATTAATAATTCTCAATTATCAATTATGAATTAGCTTTTCAGCCACGGATAAGCCCTAACGTTTAAACAACTAAACCTCTCAACTCTTACACATTTTCAACATTCTTAAATCTTCCTAATTAGTGTCATCTGTGTTCTATATTCACTATTTGTAAATAATTTAGTGATGTAAACATATAATATGAAACACTTTATAAAAGCTTGCTACATGTCAACTAAAATAAGCTATTGACAACTGTAATAGTTTATAAAATATAGCATTCTAATTTGTAAGGTTTTAGGTGCAGATATATAAGGAGATTGGTTTTTATTACTAATGTCGTAAACAAAGATTAGATTAATTAACATGTTGAGCATATTTTCGTAATCAATTAATTAAGTTTATTAACATTATTATGCTAGACTAGGGTCTAGAAAGGTCTATAAAATATGGACAAAACAAGAAAAAGCAGTACAAAGAGTACAGACAAGAGGGGTGAATGTATGGGCAGAGAAGTGAAAGTAGGAATTATGGGCAACGATTGTTTAATAACAATTCAAGGGAATGACCAGTTAATCACAATTAAGGCAACATTAGGTGCAAAGTATCTAGAGTTTTTAGTAAAGAATAGCAATAGGGCATTTTCTCCTATTAGATTACGTAATATTGTTCTTAATGGTATGGATTTAGGATTAGAGAGCCATGATTCAATAGATATTGGGCATAAGGATATTTCCTATAACTACCGTTGCTATGACTTCATTCCTTCTAGTGATTTCAAAACTATAAAGCAAGTAAGGGCTCAAATCAAAAAGATTAATCTTGAAATCTTTGAAGCAACATGTAACAATGATTTAACTCGTGTTGAAGAACTTTATGATGAAGAGGAAAAACTAGAAAAATACCTTTCAGAGACTATTTCAATTAATGGGGTTATGAAGAATTTTGATAAGTCAAACCGTAAGGACTACTACTCAATCCATAGGGCATTGGAAAAGTCACTGCAAGATGTAGAAGCTGTTTCTGCTTATGTTGCAAAACTACTGAGGGGATCACTGTCTTTTAAAATGAATGAGATAGTTTATAGGAAATAATTTTTTATTACAGGCTGTGTGCCTGTTTTATTACTGGATTGTAGCCATCCCTGGCTACGAAAAAATAAACTGGGATTGTAAGCTTCCTAGCTTACGAAAAAATAAACCTGGATTGTAGCCATCAGTTTTCCCTGACACAGTCCCTGGCTAAGAAAAATACCACACTTTGCGTAAGCATGAACTTTGTTCAGCCTATCGGCGGATGCTTACACTCCATCCCTGGCTAAGAAAAATACCACACTTTGCGTAAGCATGAACTTTGTTCAGCCTATCGGCGGATGCTTACACTCCAAACCCAGCACGAAAAAATACTTTAATCTCTTTACGAATTTAGTTGTTCCTAATGTAGTTAATAACATAATCAAGATGTTTTTCATTTCGTATAAACCTATCATAATAGTCTCTCATCCATACTTTACCTTTCCTATTTAATAGCTTATTGATTTTTGTTGAAGAATAGGATTTCCAAGTGTGAACAATGTTTGGAAGACTTACATTCTCATAAAGGCGGATAAGAACATGTACATGATTAGGCATGATTTTATATTCAATTAGATCGTATTTTATATTTGCATAATATTTTAGAATAGTTTCCATTAGTTTTTGTATTTTATCTTGTTTTAACCAACAACAACCATAACCTCTATCTTCAAAAGTAGCAATCTTGTTGTATAATATGCTTTTCTTCCAATTATCATCTTTATCTTTACCTAAGAATTCTATTTCTTCTTTCCAAACAAAAATTATATCTTTAGGTACTGAATCGAATAGTCTAAATGTGATAAATTGACATAGACAATCTAAATCACAATGAGGTAAATAATTGTTATTATACCAACCCTTTGTTTCCATAGTATCTCCTTTATTAAATCAATATTGTACACTCAAATAGTTTTAGTCAAGATTTATTACTAGATTTTACTTTGCGTAAGCATGAACTTTGTTCAGCCTATCGGCGGATGCTTACACTCCAAGCCCAGCTTACGAAAAACACGAATCTGGATTGTAAGCTTCCTAGCTTACGAAAAATAAACCGGGATTGTAAGCTTCCCAGCTTACGAATCTATTTTGCGTAAGCATGAACGTTGTTCAGCCTGTCGGCGGATGCTTACACTCCAAAGCTAGCTTACGAAAAAATAAACATGGATTGTAAGCTTCCCAGCTTACGAATCTATTTTGCGTAAGCATGAACTTAGTTCAGCCTATCGGCGGATGCTTACACTCCATCCCTGGCTACGAAAACCTACCTCATCGGCTACTATGAACTTTCTTTTTTGCATTTTAGCTTGCTTAATTCTTCCTTGGTTTCATAATTGCATTATTATATTTAGATTAAATAATTTAAGGTAGGTGTATATATGAGACGACTTTTAATAGTATGTTTTCTTTTGTCCTTGACCATCTTGGTGGGGGAAAGTTTAAAAATAGAAGTGCCAAGTGAGTATTTTATTGATTCTATTGCTGAATTACAGAAGTTTAATCCTGATTTTGGTTCTACAACTTTACCAGGTTCTTACAAGCTTCCTGCTAAGCAAATTAATATAGTTTTACCTCCAGCTGACCAAATAATAAACTATAATATTTTGGTCTCTAGCAAAAGTGATGTTAGTGACACTTTGCCTGAAATTAATTCTGCCTATAGTAATTCAGACACATTTCTTGATAATATAGCAAGTAGAGAAATAGATTCTCATTATCGCTTTAATGGTTTAAGGAAGTGGGGTAACTTAAGTTTTGCTTCCATTAATTGGATTCCTGTTCTCTATTCTGATGGCAAGTATGAGCTTGCAACCTCTTGTTCTATAGAAATTGAATATATTCCTGCTAGACAAGTGAATAGAACAATTCTTAAAGAAGTTATTGATCCTGATTTCTTTGTGAATCCTAATGATATAGAAGAAAGCTATTACTTATCTAGAGATGTTTCTTACTTGATTATAGGTCCTGAATCAACTCAATCTTCACTATCTGATTACCAAAGCTTTAGAGAGTCCCAAGGAATGACAACAGACTTTGTCTCTACTGAATACATTTATGCTAATACAAGCTTTACTAATCCTGTTGAAGCAATTAGACATTTTTTGGTTAATCGTTATGGAGAAAATCCCTTTGCTTACCTGCTTTTAGTGGGAGATGTTGATGATGTGCCTGTAGCATATTTATCTGCTCAACCTGGGGCTTTTCAAGAGACTGCTAGTGATTTCTACTATTCTGATTTAACTTCTGAATTTGATTCTGATAACGATGGTATTTTGGGGGAATATTCAATAGATGGTGTTTCTCAAGATGCAGGAATGGACTTTACACCTGAAACATTTGTTGGAAGAATCCCTTACATTGAAGCAGATGCTTTATCTTCAATATTGAATAGAATCATTAATTTTGAATCTACTTCTGCATCATGGAAGGATGACGTGCTTATGCCTATGTCCTATCTAAATTATGCTAATGAAAACAATTCTCCTTATCCTATAAGTAACTACGCTGTGACAGGAGAATATCTTAAAGACACAAGTTTACGAAATCATACTGCTATCGCTATGTACGAAGAAGAGGGGGTGGTTCCTTCTTCACCTCAATACCCTTCTGATATTCCTGTAACTTATGATAACATAGTTCAACAGCTAAATAATAACAATTTTGGTTTTGTTTCTTGGGCAGGTCATGGTGCTCCAAGCTATTCAGTAAGAACTATTTGGTATGAAGATACTAACAATAATGGAATTCCGGATGGCTCAGAACTTGGAGGAGCTTATCTTGTTAATTCTGAAATGTGGAGTCAGCTCAATAATAACACGGGTTCTGTTTTCTTCTGTTCTTCCTGTAATAATGGTATGTTAGACAATAATGAATCTTGCCTTGGAGAAGAATTAATTAGATATAAAGCTGTGGCTAATATTGCGGCTACAAGAACTTCTTGGTATAAGGTTGGTTGGCAAGATCCTGGTTATGGAGGCTTACAATCATATAATACCCATATCGTTGAATATATGTTTAATAATAACTACTCCTATGGTAAATCACAAGGCTTGGCAAACTTCCTACATACAAACTTCTATCTCTTTGGTGATCCTATAGATTCGGATGGTATTATTCATCCAGAGTTGAAAAATATCTACACTCACCTTCTATTTGGCGATCCTGCTGTTAATTATCAAGCTGATGACCAAGCTTCTGATGGAGATATTCTTATTATGGATAGGTCTATTGATCAAAATGGGATTGCTTTAATTAATGCCCTTAATGATAACTATAACTACAATATAATCTATTCTAACAAACTAATACCTGATTATGAGATGTATAATCGCTTTGAAGCTATCTTCGGACTTTCATCCCATAGCGATGCTCTAAATGTTCCTCTTCTTAATTGGGAGGTTGATTTACTTAATGAATACTATAACAATGGTGGAAGAATCTACTTTGAAGATTTCTATTATCTCCAAAACCAAATCTATAACGATTATGATATTTCTTCTTATGAAGTTTTGGTTGATATAAGTAATTCTCTCTCTCCTTTGAATGATTTACTGGGAAACTGGAATTATAATGGACTCTACAATCAAGTTACACCAATTTCTGCTAACGGAAGTCCTCTTCTAACTGATGGTACTCACAACTTTATGTATCTTCTAGAAAATGGTGATAGCAAGATAATAGTTTCTGCTGTCGATTTGATAGGTTTCTTGAATGAAGCAGATTATTCGAACTTTACATCCCTAATTGATCTTATGGATATCCAGCAAACTGTTGCTAATGACAACTCAAATATAGAATCTGTAGATTTAGCTGTTTCTAACTACCCAAATCCTTTTAACCCTGAAACTACTATCTCATTTAATGTTGAAAATCAGCAACATGCTAAACTAGAAATCTTTAATTTAAAAGGACAAAAGGTCTATTCTACAATTAAAGATAATTTAACTTCTGGAAGGAATACTATTGTCTGGAAAGGAAACAATAGTGAAGGTAAAAAAGTGTCATCAGGCTTGTATTTCTATAGATTAAATGTAGGTGGAAAGAGTGTAAACGGCAAGATGATGATGGTGAAATAGTGTCATAATTGATAATTGAT
This sequence comes from Cloacimonadales bacterium (SeqCode), assembly GCA_963678315.1. Taxonomy (GTDB): domain Bacteria; phylum Cloacimonadota; class Cloacimonadia; order Cloacimonadales; family JAFGVF01. The sequence goes on from OY782781.1 coordinate 1,125,240, forward strand.
AAGGCTGGCTGTGTGTCAGCCTTCTAGAAAAGTAAAATTACAGGTGATAGGAAGGCGAGCGCCTGGCTCGCATCATATCTTGCAAACTCGATGTTTGTGAGATATGAAGATATATTTACAAAAATATGTTAAAGAGTAATTTTATCCTTCCAGAAAAGCAAAATTACAGGTGATAGGAACGCGAGCGCCTGGCTCGCATCATATCTTGCAAACTCGATGTTTGTGAGATATGAAAATATATTTACAAAAATTTGTTAAAGAATGAATAAAAAACTTCTGCATCTAGCAGAAGCTTTTTATAGCGCACCAGGCGTACGCGATCCATCCTTCTAGAAAAGTAAAATTACAGGTGATAGGAACGCGAGCGCCTGGCTCGCATCATATCTTGCAAACTCGATGTTTGTGAGATATGAAGATATATTTACAAAAATATGTTAAAGAGTAATGTCGGTTTTAAAAGCTACAAAAGAGGCGAATTATGGATGAATCCAATAAGGGGTGGACTTCTAGAGGGTATCTACCACACTATGATATGTACGATACAATACAATTTATTACATTTAGACTATATGATTCTCTTCCTTATCAACTAATTGCAAGTTGGAAAGAGATAATAAACTCAAATAATTATAAAGGTCTTAGCAGGCAAGAAATTCGTAAAAAGAAAATTCTAGTTGAAAAGTATGCTAGAAATGGCTATGGACAGTGCTTTCTAAGACATGAAAAGTGTGCTAATATCGTGAAAAGCCATATTCTTTTAGGTAATAAAAAAGATTATGAATTATTCGAATATGTCATCATGCCAAACCATGTTCACGTTTTAATCAGAACTCTTGATACAAGCAATTTATCAAATATTGTAAGAAGGTGGAAATCTAGAACAGCTCATGAAATAAATTATGTATTAAAGCGTAAAGGAAGTGTTTGGATGCATGGTTATTATGATACTTATATCCGTAATAATGAACATTTAAACCATGTTGTTGAATATATTAGAAATAATTAGAATTAGAAATTTAATGTTTGAATAAAAAGCTTCTGCATCTAACAGAAGCTTTTTATAGCGCACCAGGCGTACGCGATCCATCCTTCCAGAAAAGTAAAATTACTGGTGATAGGAAGGCGAGCGCCTGGCTCGCATCATATCTTGCAAACTCGATGTTTGAGAGTTGTAGGATAGTTCTTTGCAATCTAATATTAAAGAGTAGTTTTTATCCTTCCAGAAAAGTAAAATAACTGGTGATAGGAACGCGAGCGCCTGGCTCGCATCATATCTTGCAAACTCGATGTTTGAGAGTTGTAGGATAGTTCTTTGCAATCTAATATTGTTATTTTGCATTTGAAAAAGGGCTAATTGTAATTTGTAAATATTAACGAAAAACAAATAAATTGTAAAAAAGATAAAAAACTCATTGACAAAGAAAAATAAATACTACTATAATAGCACTAGAATAATAAGAGAAAAAGTATCCTTGTTATGAAGTGTAGTTAGCTATAAGAGAAATTAGACACACCACACTACATACAAAAAGGCTGATAACAACGATTAACAGGATATGAATGCTGATTGATTGAATGAATTTAGTGAGTTCCTTATGGATTACATCACCACAGTAATTCTAAGATGACAAAAGAGCTAATAACAATGATTTCAATCAAGATGTTGAAAAATATTAACACTATAGTAGAGAGAGAAAATGGAAGACTAAATATAGTGTTCGATTACTTCACCACGGTAATCGTTCACTCTGTTTTTACAATTCATTCTATACTATATTTAAAAAACTTATATAACATTTAAGCATGTTATGGGAGAATTTAAATGAAGAAAAATTATTTAATGGTTATTTTACTACTATTATGTGTAGGCTTTATGTATGCAGACCAATTAGAATTAACAGGCTCTGCATATGGTGCGGATAGTAATCCCACTGAAGTAACAATTGATATTACTGGCCTTCCTGCTGGTGCCACAATTACTGATTTATTAGTTACTACAGTCTGGGGAAACTCAACATATATTGGTTCTTGGTATGATGTACATTTAGAAATAAACGAAACTTCTTATCCTAGTGTTGGTTTATTAACCGACCAATCTTACTCTGATATAAATGGTACTGTTTTAACAGGCCATAGCGTTAGAGCTTATACTGAAGATCTTGATGATTATGCAGATTCAAGTACTTTATATTTAACTGTAAAAGTTGAATATACACCTGCAGCTGGAACACCTGAAGCTCCAATTTTAACATTACCTGCTGATGGTGCTCTTAACCAAGAAATTACAGGTTCTCTTGAATGGACAATTGGTGCAGATACAGATACAGCAACTTTATATATTGCAGATAATGCTGATTTCACAGATGCTGATATGTATGCTGCAGCTACATCTCCATATGCCTATAGTGGTCTTGACTTAAATACAATGTATTACTGGAAAGTTGTAGCTATAAACAATGGTTCTGGAATCGAATCTCAATCATCAGTTTATTCATTTGCAACAGAATATGGCACTGCAACAGTACCTTATACTGAAAACTTTGATTCTTATGATGATGGCGATTTACCTGATGGATGGAGTATTTTTAATAATTCAGGTTCTGCTTATACTTATACTGAAGTTGAGACTGGATATAGCGTATCAGGTTCAAATTCTTTTAGAATGTATAATTCTTCTTATACATCTTCTGATATCATTGCTTCTACACCAAGAATGCAAACAAATGGTAACAGAGTAAAATTCAGTGCTAAGGGATCATCTGATGGTACTATTCTTTATGTTGGCACAATGACAGATCCTTTAGATAATACTACATTTACAAGATTAGATTCTATTAGTTTAACAACTACACATACAATTTATACTGTAAATCTATCAGATGTAGATGCAGTTGATTATGTATCATTTAAACATGGTCATGGTTCAACTTACAGCTATATATATCTTGATGATGTTTTAGTTGAAGAAGCTCCTCAAGGAACTCAAATTACTATATCACCTGAAGAAGCAGATTGTGGACATTATTTGCAAGGTGCTACAATAGCTGATTCTGTAATGGTAACAGTTTCAAACACTGGTGGAACAACTGCTACTATAACAGAAATTTCAGTAGCTGACTTAAATAATTTTGCAGTTTCTTATACCTTTGCTGTGCCTTATGAACTTGAGGCTGGATCTAGTTTTGACGTATACGTTAAAACTAAATCAGATTACGTTGGAACACATGAATCAAACTTAGTTATCAAAGAACAAGATCCTGCTAATCCAATTGTTCCGATAATTCATAATGCAACTATTTTAAGTCAAATTTTAGACTCAACAGGTAATGATCATAATGATCCGTTTGTGCTTACTATAGCTGATTCAATCTTTGCTGAAGGTAATTCATCTGCTTATGATGATAATTATGATTTTGATTCTTCAGCGTCTGTTGTTTATAAACTTACTTTAGCTCAAGATAAATTAATGATCATCTCTTTTGAAGGTTCTAGTTTTGATACTAAAATGTGGGTTTTCAATTCATTCGATCAAATTGATACTGCAACACAAAATTCTGATGCATGGTACTACAATGATGATGAATCAGGTTCAGGTACTGGCGGAAGATTTGTTGAAGGTCCAAAAACCAGAGATAGAGCAACTTGGTCAAGAATGGACCAAACTTTAGCTGGCGCAGGTGATTATTACATAGTTCTTGCTGGTTATGGTACTGCATCAGGTGATTATCAACTTCATGTAATGTTAGAAGATATTCCAGCTCCTATGCAAGCTACTAACCCTAGCCCAGAAGACGATGCTATTGACCAAGCTACTAGCCTTACTCTTGAATGGACTAATGCACAATGGACATCTATGAATGATATCTATTTTGGTACTGTTGGTAATATGACACTACTTGACGAAAATATTGACGTAACTGAAGAGTACTTAGTTGAAAACTTAAGTCCAACTACTGAATATGAATGGAAAGTTGTTTGTAAAAACCTTAATGGTCAAACTCCTGCTGATTCAGTAGCAACTTGGTCATTCACTACAGTTGGTCAAGCTCCTGAAGCTGCTCAATACTTATCTCCTGATAGTTTAGGAACTGATGTTTCTTTATCTGGATCTTTGACTTGGGAAGCAGCAACTGGTGCTGATGGATATTATGTATATCTTTCAACTGATGAATTCTTCTCAGGTGTAACTCCTGAAGATGTAAACACAAACTCTTATGCATACACTAATTTAGACTATGATACCAGATACTTCTGGAAAGTTGTTCCATACAATGTTGTTGGTTCTCCTACAGAAGGAATTGAAGTATGGCAATTCGAGACTATGGCATCTCCTTTCCCTGAAGCTGATATAGTTTTTGATGGTGAAAGATCAACCGGTCAAAGTATGCCTATAGAACCATATTTTGGTTATACAATGACTCAAAATATCTATGCTCAAGAAGAAATTAATGTATCTGATTCAGCTATTAACTCTATTAGCTATCTCTACAACAATAATTCTGCTTGGTCAGAAACAATAGAAATTTATGCAAAACACACAACAAAAGATACTTTTGCTGATACTTATGATTGGGACCTAAATGGCTTCACTCAAGTTTACAGTGGAACTATGACAGTTGATACAACTAACCCTATCGTTACAATCGACTTTGATACACCATTTATCTATAATAATACAGATAATCTATTAATTATGTTCTTTGCTACTGAATCTGGATATAATTCAGGCTCAGATGAATTCTATAACTATTCTGTAGAAGGAAATAGATCTCTTAATATATATAGTGATGGTACAAACTATTCTACTACTTTCCCTACAACTGTTCCTGCTGGGACACTTAAATCATATATTCCAGTTACTGGTTTTAATATTCAAGAAGTTTCAGCAGAATCTGAATTTACAGCTTCAGCAGATACATTAACATTTGAAGATCAAGTAATGGGAACTGTAAGTGATTCTCAAACACTTACAATAAGTAATATTGGTCTTGGTGACTTAGTAATCTCTAGTGTTGAACTTGTTGGTTCTAATGCTGTTGAATACGATTTCACAGACTTAAATACTTATCCTGATACATTATCAACATCAGAAGTATTAAACTTTGCTGTTGTATATAGTCCTGAAACTGAAGGTGATCACCTTGCTACTATCGAAATTACTGATTCAGAAGCAACTGTTTATACTGTTGAGATAGTTGGTAATTCAGTAGATACAAATATCTATGCTGAAGATTTACCTTTCTCAAATAGTGGAGAAGATGATAATTCATTCTTAGGTTGGTACTCATCAGTTCAATCAACTAGTGAATATGCAGCAATATCTATAAATGGTACAGAAACTAATGCTCATACTGGAACTAACTCAGTTAGGTTCTACAACTCTGGTGATACTGCAGCAGAAATGATGCTTACTTCTCCAGTAATTGTTCCTGACTTTACTGGTCATAGAGCTAAATTCTGGATTAAAGGTGATACAGCTGGTCAATTAATATTTGCTCTTTATGATGCTGATATGCAAATATTAACAGCTATTGATACTGTTGATGTTCCTCTTACTTATACTCAATTCATCTATGAATTTGATACTAGTATGGATAACAAACGCTTAGTATTCAAACCAATCTTTGGTGGAACATATGATAATGTATATCTTGATGATGTAGAATTCGAAGTTACTCCACAAGTACCAGTAGCTGATATTTCAGTAACTGAATTAGCTTTTGGTGAAATTGAAGTTGGTGAAACATCAGGTGCTCAAACAATTACTGTTTCTAATGTTGGTATTGGTGAAATGATTGTTTCAAATATTGAAATTACTGGTACTGATGCTGCTCTATTCGCATTTGACAATGTAGTTCTACCTGACACTCTTATGGATAATGAAATGTTAGATATTAATGTAACATTCTCTCCAGATGCAGTAGGACCAAAAACAGCAACTCTTGTTATTTCAGATAATCTTAACAGAGCTTCTTACAATGTTACTTTAACTGGTGACGGTTGGGTTCCTCCTACTGGTTCTACATGTGTAGATCCTTTAGCATTAACTCTTCCAGCTGTTGATGTAACTGGTACAACTGAAGGCTTTGTTGATGACTATAGTTCTGCTGGTTTAGATATGTATTCTTCATATCTTGATGGTGATGATATTGTATATCAATTTACATTAGAACAAGGTGCTTTACTTAATGGTACTGCAACTACAAGTGATGTAGCATTGGGCCTTTTCATAGTACAAGATGAACCAAACACAACAACTCCAGTTGAAGTTTTTGTATATGAAAATGCAGGATATAATGGAACATCTGTTACATTAACAGATGAATACCTTGCTGCTGGTGATTACTATCTAATCATCTCTTCATACGGTTACTATGCACAATCAATAGATTTCACACTTAACTTAACAGCAGATGCAATACCTGCTCCTGAAGCTGCTACTAACCCAACACCTGCTGATGAAGCAATTGATCAACCAACTGCTCTTACATTAGAATGGACCAATGCAGAATATACTGAAACAGTAGACTTATACTTCGGAACATCTCGTGGAAGAAGCATGTCATTAGTTCTTGATAATGTGGCTGCTGTTGAAGAATATGCAGTAACTGATTTAACTCCAAATACTGAATATTCATGGAAAGTTGTTAATCGTAACTACACTGGTGAAACTGTTGATACACTTGTAACAACATGGACATTTACTACTATTGGATCTGCTCCTGAAGCAGTTACCTATACTTCTCCAACAGACGAATCTACAGATAAAGAACTTAATGGTACTTTATCCTGGCAAGCTGCTACTGGTGCAAATGGATACAATGTATATCTTGATACAGATTCAACATTTACATCTGTAACTCCTATAGACCAAACAGCAACTTCATACGACTATAGTGGCCTAGACTATTCAACTACTTACTACTGGAAAGTTGTTCCTTATAACGTAGTAGGTACACCTACTGAAGGTGTTGAAATTTGGTCATTTACTACTATGGAAGATCCAACTATAGCTATGCCTGTTACTATAGATTTCGAAGGTTCTACTACTAATCCAGTTGAAATTACTGAAGAGAACTTTGGTATAACTAATGGACATAACACTATAACTAATGCTATGTATAAAAACATTTATAGCTCAAGCACTAATGGTTATATCCAATTCCAAGCAATGAATGGTATTACCTCTTCTTCTGTAATTGAATTTGATTATAGAGTTACATTGTGGTCAGCTGGTACTACTGGCGTTACTTTTGAAGATGATCACGATTATATTGTTGTAAATGCTTCTACTGATGCTGGTGCAACATTTACTCCAATAGCTTCAATAAACAATACTAACCATACTAATACAGCAGACTTTACAAGATTATCTGTTGATATCAGTGCTTATGAAGGTCAATCTGTTGTCTTCAGACTTGAAATGTTTGATGACACTGTAAATGATATGTGGTTTGACTTTGATAACTTCTACTTCGGTGAACCGGTTATTACTCAACCAGATGCTCCTGTTGATTTTGCAATTGTTGAAATTGCAACTGGTCTTGAGTTAACATGGACTGCTGTTGAAGGTGCTACAACTTATAAAGTTTATGGTTGTGCTACTCCAGACGGTGAATATACAATGATGACTGAAGGTCAAGTTGTAGAAGCTTCTTATGTTTACACAGAAGATGCTCCAATGATGTTCTTCAAGGTTTATGCATCTCCAGATGCTATGCCTTTAGGTAAGACAATTAGAAGAGCTAGAAGAAACTAAATAAATTAACCTAACAATATAAAAGAAAACGCAGGCCTTCGGGCTTGCGTTTTTTCTATTATAGCCACAGATAACACAGAAAAACACGGATAAGAAAAGAACTATACAAAGATCTTAATTATCCACTAATTACACTAATATCACAAATTAGAAAAGAAAACCTCCCAACTCTCCTTCTCAACTCTCAACCCCTCAACATCACAATTTTCAACAAGTGCAATAAAAAAAATAATTTGACATGATTTAGCTATTGTAACTAATTTAACGCTGTTAAGGTAGGAAACTTAACTAGTATAACGTATAACAAAGACTTTGAAGTATAGTAAAATGCCACACCACATACCATTACATCTTTGTTAAAAACAATAGTAAGTTTCCATTAGAATTGTTTTATTTACAAAATAAAACCGCACATTTAATTATTATGGGAGAAATGTTTTTATGAAAAAACACCTTTTTTTACTTATATTTGTTATTTTTTCAATAACTAGTATATTCTCATTAACCTACACCTTAAGTTTAGCTGATAGCTACGGTGATGGTTGGAATGGTGGATCTATTGATGTCCTCGTTAATGATGTTGTCGTTATTGACGACGCGACAATCTCTTCAGGTAACTCATATACAGAGACTTTTGAAGTTAATGGTCTGGATGTAATTACTACTGCATACACTGCTGGTAGTTGGGGTAGTGAAAACTCATATCAAATTTTAAACGAAACAGGAACAGTTGTAGCCGAATCAGGACAATCTGGAATTCCTAGTGATGTTGAATACACTGTACCTGAAGTTATTGCTGGTACACCTGATGTACCAACAGTTCTTGGTCCTTCTAACAACTCACAAAACCTAGCACTTGATACAACTATTGAGTGGACAACTGGTGAAAATACAGAGTTAGTAAAATTATACTTCTCTGAAAATGCTGATTTAACAGATGCGATTATTGTTAATCCAGCAACAACTCCTTATGTACCAACATTAGAAAACAATGTTACCTATTACTGGAAACTTGTTGCTGTTGGTCCTACAAATATTGAAGTTGAAACACAAATTTATAACTTTACAACAGAATATGGAATGGTTGAGCTTCCTTATAGTGAAAACTTTGACGATATTTCATTTAATGAAACTCCAGCTGGCTGGTCTTTTATAAATACTTCTACATCTACATATGCTTGGATCAATGTTAAAGATATAGCTCCTTTTAATGGAAGTAATCATGTAAGAATGTATAATTCATATTACACAGATGTTGAGCTAGCTGCAGTAACTCCAAAAGTTGTTTTTGACGGTAATAGAGTTAGATTCCAAGCTCAAGCTGATGATACAGATGTTTCTGTTGTTGTCGGATATATGACTGATCCGTCAAACTTAGAAACATTTACAGAAATTACAACATTCAATTTAACCGCTGAATATGCTTCATATAATGTAGCTTTACCTAGCAATGTAACTGATGGATATCTTGCTTTCAGACATGGTATGACTGCTAATTATCAAACTCTTGATATAGATGATGTTAATATTGAAGAAATTCCTTCTACTCCAATAGCACAAATAGCAACTGATGACTTAGATTTTGGATCTTCAGTTCTTAATGAAACTTCAGAAGCTCAGGATGTAACTCTTACTAATATTGGTGGTGGAACACTTAATGTTTCTTCTGTAACAATTACAGGTACAAATGCAGACCAATTCTTAGTTTCAGACAATAGTGATTATGCACTAGAAGCTAATGAATCAATGGTTGCAAGTGTTAGCTATAATCCAACTCTAGCTGGTCAGCATACTGCTACTCTTGAAATTACAGATGATTTAGATACTTACCAAATAGCTTTAACAGGCCAAGGTGTTGATACAAATATCTATGAAATCAATATTCCTTATACACAAGATTTTGAAACTGAAGAGGGTTTCTTAGGTTGGACATCTAATATTAACTCTACAAGTGATTATGCTTCAGCAGAAAGATATAGTTCATCTTATTCTGCTAATAATGGAACTTATTCATTTAAATTCTATAATTCAAGTGATACAGATGCTGTATGTGACCTAGTTTCACCAGTAATAGTACCAGACATGGATGCTTATAGAGTGAAATTCTTTGCTAAAGGTGATGGCTCAATTGTTGTAGGTAAATTAAATACTAGTGATGAATTTACCTTTGTTGATTCATTAGATTTAAACTCTACATACACTGAATATACCGTTAATATGGAAGTAAGCAGAGCTAATGAAAGATTAGTTTTCAGAACAACTTTTGATAGTTCATCAGATTATGTGTATCTTGATGATGTATTATTCGAAGAAGCTCCAGAAGGTTCTTTAGTGACTATCAGCCCAGATTCACATGATTTTGAAAGTAAAATGATTAATAGTGAATCTGCTCCTATAACATTTACTATTTCTAATGATGGAGTTATTGCTTCAGAAATAACAGAAATTTCAATAAATGGTGAAGGATTTGTGCTTTCACATGAAATTGAAAGTTTTTCTTATCTATTAGAACCAAACACATCTATTGATGTTCAAGTTGCGTTTGCTCCAGAAGCTATCATGAATTATAATGCTCAGCTTGTTGTAAAAGAAGCTACTTCAAATCCGTTTGTTCCTAATGTATATACATCTGATTTAACTGGTCAAGGTCTTGATAATCAAGGTAACGACCATACAAATCCATTTGTTATGTCACTTGCTGATACTATTGTTGTAACAGGCAATACAGAAGACTTTGAAAATACCTACAGCTGGGCTACATCTCCATCTGTTGTTTACTCAATTACTTTAGAAGAAACTCAATTAATGAGTGTTTCTTTAGAAGGTACTTCTTGGGATACAAAACTTTGGATATTTAACTCTACAGAGCAAATAGAATCAGCTACAGTTGGTGCAGATGCTTGGTACTTCAATGATGATGAAGGTTCTGCTTCAACAGGTGGTAGAAAAGATAGAACAAGAGCTACTTGGTCTAAAATGAATGATACATTCACACCTGCTGGAACATATTATATTGTTGTTACAGGTTATAATTCAAATTCAGGTGAATATACTTGTACAGTTGTTACAAGTGAAGTCCCAGCACCTCAATATACTACTAATCCAACACCTGCAGATTCATTAACAGGTGTTCCAACAGCTCAACTCCTTAGCTGGTCTAACCCTGAATATACAGAAACTATTGATTTATGGTTTGGTACTGAAGGTAACATGAACTTAGTTCTTGATAATGTTGATGCTGTTGAAGAATATCAACCTACAGAATTAACTTCTAATACAACTTACCAATGGAAAGTTATTGCACGCAACTTTAATGGCCAAACACCTGCTGACTCAGTAGCAACCTGGTCATTTACTACAATCGGTCAAGCTCCAGACCCTGTAGCTTACACTTCACCTGCAGATGCTTCAGTAGATACTGATTTAACTGTTACATTAAATTGGAACAGCTCAGCTTCTGCTGATGAATACAAAGTTTACTTTGCTACAAGTGAAGATTTATCTGCTGTTACTCCTGTTGTTCAAACAGAAACTTCTTATGAAGTTAGTGACTTAGACTACGCAACTACTTATTATTGGATGGTTGTTCCTTCTAATATTATTGGTGATGCTGAAGGTGCTGAAACATGGTCTTTCACTACTATGGAATCTCCATTCCCAGCAGCTGACCTTGTTTTTGATGGTGAAAGATCTACTAATCAGAATATGCCAATAGAACCATTTTATGGTTATACATTAACACAAAATATCTACTTACAGTCAGAACTAAATATTGAAAATCATGCTATCTCAGAGATTTCTTATTTATACAACAATAATAGTGCTTGGACTGATAATGTAATTATTTATATGGGTCATACTTCAAAAACTGAATTTGAAAGTACTACTGACTGGATAAATACTGATTTAACTGAAGTGTTTAATGGTGATTTTACTACAACTACTGATAATCCAGTTGTTAACATTTCTTTAAGTACACCATTTGTCTATAATAACAGCGATAATTTAATCGTTTGTGTATTTGAAAACTCTTCAGGTTATCATGCAAGCAATGATGAATTCTATAACTTCTCAGTATCTAGTAATAGATCACTAAACTACAAGAACGATTCAACTAATCCTTATACATTAGGTTTTGATGCTTTACCAACTGGTACTTTAAAACCTTATCTTCCTGTTACTGGTTTCAACTTCCAAGAAGTCTCTGCAGAGCCTCAATTTACAGCAAGTTCTGATACTTTATTCTTTGTTGACCAAATTATGAATACTGTAAGTGGTATCCAGAACCTAGTAATTAGTAACTTAGGGCTTGGTGATTTAACTATTAACTCAGTAGCATTAGCTGGTGCAAATGCTGTAGAGTTTGATTTAACAGATGAAAATGCGTATCCTGCAACATTAGCTACTTCAGAAATATTGACAGTTTCTCTTGTTTATAGTCCAGAAACTGCTGGTGACCACCTTGCAACAATAGAAATTGTCGATGGTGATAATACAAGTCATATAGTTGAATTAGTTGGTAATTCAATAGATACAAATATCTATGAAACTGATTTACCTTATTCTAATGGTTTTGAAGAAGAGACTAGTCTTCTAGGTTGGACTTCTGTTGTTGAATCAACTTCAGATTATGCATCACTAGAACTTACAACTTCATCTTCTTATATCCATTCTGGTTCAAAAGCTATGAAACTATATAACTCTGGTGATATTGATGCTAACTTATCTCTTACATCTCCAATAATTGTTCCTGATTTTGATGGTTATAGATTAAAATTCTGGGCTAGAAGTAATTCAACTAGTAGATTAGTTATATCTACTATTGATCAAGCTATGGAAAATACAACATTAATAGATACTATTGATGTTACTTCTACATATACTGAATTCTTATATGATTTCCCTATAGTTAGAGCTAACACTAGATTAGTATTTACTCCAGTATTTACATCTACTTATAATAGTGTTTATCTTGATGATATCAGTTTTACAGCTACACCATTAGTAGCTATCGCAGAAGTAAGTGAAAATCAACTTGCTTTTGGTGATGTTCCTGTTGAAGATACTTCATCATCTCAAACTGTTACTATTACTAATATTGGTGCAAGTATTCTTAATGTTAACAATATTGAAATTATTGGTGATGATGCAGAAATGTTCTCATTCTCTACAGAAGAAGAAGCTTCAACTGCTCTTGCTAGTCAAGAAAACTTAGAAATATCAGTTACTTTTATTCCTTCATCAGAAGGTGAAAAGACTGCAACATTAGTTATAACTGATGATTTAACTAGAACAGCTCATAATGTTACTCTTACAGGTAATGGTTGGGTTATTCCTGCTGGTACAGATTGTTCTGATCCTTTAGCTTTAACACTTCCTGCTGTTGATGTTACTGGTAATACAGGTGACTATGGTGATGATTATAGTTCAGCTATGGTTTCTCCTTCATCAAGTTACCTTAATGGTGACGATGTTGTTTACCAATTCACAGTTAATACAGATGTAACTCTTGATGGTACAATTACAACCACTGGTTCTTGGATGGGTGCATTTATTCTTGCAGACGAACCAAATGCAACTACACCGGCTGCTGTTGAAATTCAAAAAACTACATCAGGAACTAGCTTAACATACTCAGCAGAAGCTTTACCGGCTGGTACTTATTTCTTGATCATATCAACTTACCCAACTCCTCAAGCAATTGATTATACTATCAACTTAACTGCTACTCCAGTAGTAACCCAACCAGATACTCCTGTAGATTTCGTAATCGAAAGCTCAGAAGCTGGTATGGTTCTAACATGGAATGAAGTTGAAGGTGCTACAACTTATAAAGTTTATGGATATGAAAGCCCTAGTGCTATTCCAGTTGACTTAACAAATGAAACACCTATAGCACAAGTTGAAACTGAAACTTACACATACACAGAAGATGCTCCTATGATGTTCTTCAAAGTTATTGCATCTACAGATGAAATGACTTCTGCAAAAACAATTAGAAGAGCTAGAAGAAACTAAATAAATAAACTAACAATATAAAAGAAAGCGCAGACCTTGAGGTTTGCGCTTTTTTGCTTCAACTACATTTTGCTCAGATATGTGTGCTTCTAGCCTTGAAACTGTCTGTTAATCCTAACTCCACTCCTAACTGCCTATGTCCCCTTGCCCTACCTGCATAAAAAGGCAATTTAATGCAGGAGCCAGTAAGATTAAAAGGCATATTCAGACGAAGTACATTGATTTTTTACTAAATATTTTACTTGAATTTTAATATAGGCCAGCCTTGTTTTGTTACTTGAAAAACTAAAAAACAACTACAAAATGTTGAAATATAAAAATATTATCATATATTTTTAAAGTCTATAAATACATGATATTTATAGTGATAAATAAATATAAAGTCGGCATATCTAAAATAAAAACATAAAAAGATTAAAATAAGTATTGACAAGAAAGCAGGCTCTTATAGTTTAACACAACCGATGCACGGGAGCTAAGGAAACGAAGCGACAGAGCAGAGGTAATGATCTTTGAAAGTTAAATTAAAAGTTTTTATAGAGTGAGAGAATGAATGTGAACTTGCGAGAGACAGAGAAAAACGATTTTTATTAATAATGGAGAGTTTGATTCTGGCTCAGGACGAACGCTGGCGGCGTGGATTAGGCATGCAAGTCGAACGAGAAAGCTTTCTTCGGAGAGTGAGTACAGTGGCAAACGGGTGAGTAACGCGTAGATCATCTACCTTTAAGTTGGGGACAACCCAGGGAAACCTGGGCTAATACCGAATGTGATGGCAACATCAAAGGGGGCTTAGGCTCCCGCTTAGAGATGAGTCTGCGTCCAATTAGCTAGTTGGTGTGGTAATGGCATACCAAGGCGATGATTGGTAGGCGGCCTTAACGGGTGGTCGCCCACACTGGGATTGAGATACGGCCCAGACTCCTACGGGAGGCAGCAGTCGAGAATAGTCTACAATGGGGGAAACCCTGATAGTGCGACGCCGCGTGAACGATGAATCTTTTCGGAGTGTAAAGTTCTTTTCTGTATGAGCAATGCTCTGTTAGTTAATACCTAGCAGAGAGAGATATTAGTACAGGAATAAGCCACGGCTAACTCCGTGCCAGCAGCCGCGGTAACACGGGGGTGGCAAGCGTTGTCCGGAATTACTAGGCGTAAAGGGCAGGTAGGCGGATATTCAAGTCAGGCGTTAAAGGCATCAGCTTAACTGGTGTACGGCGTTTGAAACTGGATATCTAGAGTCAGGTAGAGGTAGATGGAATTCCTAGTGTAGCGGTGGAATGCGCAGAGATTAGGAAGAACACCAAAGGCGAAGGCAATCTACTGGGCCATGACTGACGCTAAACTGCGAAGGTGTGGGTATCAAACAGGATTAGATACCCTGGTAGTCCACACAGTAAACGATATACACTAGATGTCGGGGTTATAAAGCTTCGGTGTCGTAGTTAACGCGCTAAGTGTATCGCCTGGGGAGTACGATCGCAAGGTTGAAACTCAAAGAAATTGACGGGGGTCCGCACAAGCGGTGGAGCATGTGGTTTAATTCGATGCAACGCGAAGAACCTTACCTGGGCTTGACATACTAGGAATAAGCTAGAGATAGCTAAGTGCCCTTCGGGGAATCTAGATACAGGTGCTGCATGGCTGTCGTCAGCTCGTGCCGTGAGGTGTTGGGTTAAGTCCCGCAACGAGCGCAACCCTTATCTTTAGTTGCCATCATTAAGTTGGGCACTCTAGAGAGACTGCCATAGTAACAATATGGAGGAAGGTGGGGACGACGTCAAGTCATCATGGTCCTTATGTCCAGGGCTACACACGTGCTACAATGGTTGATACAATGTGTTGCGAGACTGCGAAGTTAAGCGAATCACAAAAAGTCAATCACAGTTCGGATTACAGTCTGCAACTCGACTGTATGAAGCTGGAATCGCTAGTAATCGCGTGTCAGCATAACGCGGTGAATACGTTCCCGGACCTTGTACACACCGCCCGTCAAGTCAGCCGAGTTGATTGCACCCGAAGGGGGTGAGCTAACCGCAAGGGAGCAGCTCACGAAGGTGTGGTTAGCGAGGAGGACTAAGTCGTAACAAGGTAGCCGTACCGGAAGGTGCGGCTGGATCACCTCCTTTTAAAGGAGAAATGTTTCTCGACGAGTTCACTTTCATTCTTTCATGATTATAGGGACTTTTTTAATCTATATAGTTTCTGATTAAAATATGGGCTTGTAGCTCAGTTGGTTAGAGCGCACGCCTGATAAGCGTGAGGTCGGCTGTTCAAATCAGCCCAGGCCCACCAGTTGTGGGGGATTAGCTCAGTTGGGAGAGCACCTGCTTTGCAAGCAGGGGGTCAACGGTTCGAGCCCGTTATTCTCCACCATATTTTTTTATCAAAGGAAACTAAGATGTTTAAACAGTAAATAGAGTGTAATATAGAGTGTGTAAGATTTTTTTTTGTAAGAGCAAAAGAGCACATGGTGGATGCCTTGGCACCAAATGGCGATGAAGGACGTGGTTAACTGCGAAAATCTTCGGTGAGCTGTAAGCAAGCTTCGACCCGGAGGTATCCGAATGGGGCAACCCGGCACAAGTAATGTTGTGTCATCCGGTTTACCGGAGGCGAACGAGGGGAACTGAAACATCTAAGTACCCTCAGGAAGAGAAAGTAAAAACGATTTCCTAAGTAGCGGCGAGCGAACGGGGAAGAGCCTAAACCAGTTGAATAACTGGGGTTGTGGGACTACAATGTAGAGAAGTAATTGATAGACGAATTGATCTGGGAAGTTCAACCAGAGAAGGTGAAAGTCCTGTAGTTAAAATTGATTACCATCTTAGTAGCATCCCGAGTAGGTCGGAACACGAGAAATTCCGATTGAATCTGCGAGGACCATCTCGTAAGGCTAAATACGTTTGGTGACCGATAGTGAAACAGTACCGTGAGGGAAAGGTGAAAAGGACCCCAGAAGGGGAGTGAAATAGAACCTGAAACCGTGTGTTTACAAGCAGTCAGAGCTTAATAGCGATGGCGTGCCTTTTGCATAATGAGCCAACGAGTTAATCTATTCAGCGAGGTTAAGTTTTACAGAAATGTAGCCGAAGCGAAAGCGAGTGTTAATAGCGCGTTAAGTTGATTGGATTAGACCCGAAACCGGGTGATCTACCCATGACCAGGTTGAAGGCAAGGTAACACTTGCTGAAGGACCGCACCAACTAATGTTAAAAAATTAGTGGATGAGTTGTGGGTAGGGGTGAAAGGCCAAACAAACCCGGAGATAGCTGGTTCTCTTCGAAACATATTTAGGTATGGCCTCAGGCAAAAGTTTATAGGAGGTAGAGCACTGAATGGGCTAGGGGACTCACCAGTTTACTGAACCCAATCAAACTCCGAATGCCTATAAATGATACCTGGGAGACAGCCCGTGGGGGATAAGCTTCACGGACGAAAGGGAAAGAACCCAGACCACCGGCTAAGGTCCCCAATTTTATGCTAAGTGAGAAAGGATGTTTAATTGCATAGACAGCCAGGATGTTGGCTTAGAAGCAGCCACCATTTAAAGAGTGCGTAATAGCTCACTGGTCGAGTGGTAATGCACCGAAGATGATCGGGACTAAAGCATAGAACCGAAGCCGTGGCCCAGCACTTATTTATATTTTTTTTAGGAGTTCGTATGTACTATGTTTATGTGTTAATAAGTAGAAGTAAAGAGAAATTGTATATAGGATATACATCAAATTTACAACAGCGAGTTAAACAACATAATAGTAAACATAAAGGATATACTAATAACGACATATGGGATTTAGTATATTATGAAGCATACTACTCAGAGAAAGATGCAAGACAACGTGAGCAAAAACTCAAACAACATGGAAACAGTAAGAGATTTTTGAAAGAACGTATAAGTAATAGTATTGAAACAATCTAAAAAAAATACAAATAAGTGCTGGGGGTAGAAGAGCATTCTGAACAGCGACGAAGATTAACTGTGAGGTTAGTTGGAGCGTTCGGAAGAGACGATGTTGGCATGAGTAACGATAATGTGAGTGAGAAACTCACACACCGCAAGTCCAAGGTTTCCTCAGTAAAGATAATCTTCTGAGGGTAAGCCGGCCCCTAAGGCGATGCCGAACGGCGCAGCTGATGGGAACCAGGTTAATATTCCTGGGCCTGTTATAATGAGTGATGGAGTGACGCAGTAATGCTGCACAGACTACTGTTGGATTAGTAGTTGAATGTATGTAGGAGACTTTATAGGCAAATCCGTAGAGTCAATCCGAGGTACAGGACGATAGCATAGCTAATAAAGTGTGTTTATAGGACTGCCGAGAAATAGCTTCTAAACGTTGAATTATAACAGACCGTACCCTAAACCGACACAGGTGGACGAGGAGAGTATCCTCAGGTGTTCGAGAGAATTCTGGTTAAGGAACTAGGCAAAATGACCCCGTAACTTCGGGAGAAGGGGTGCCACGTTAGTGTTAGTATGTACAATACAAAGCATGAAGTGGCCGCAGTGAAGAGGCCCAAGCGACTGTTTATCAAAAACACAGGTCTGTGCGAAGAAGTAATTCGAAGTATACAGACTGACACCTGCCCGGTGCTGGAAGGTTAAATGGAGAGGTTAGCTTAATTGCGAAGCTTTGAAATGAAGCCCCAGTAAACGGCGGCCGTAACTATAACGGTCCTAAGGTAGCGAAATTCCTTGTCGGGTAAGTTCCGACCTGCACGAATGGTGTAACGACTTGGGCACTGTCTCAACCAGGAACTCGGTGAAATTGTAATAGCGGTGAAGATACCGCTTACCCGCGAACGGACGGAAAGACCCCGTGAACCTTTACTGCATCTTGGCATTGTACATTGGTTTAGTATGTGTAGGATAGGTGGGAGGCTATGACTCATGGTCGCTAGATTGTGATGAGCCGTTGTTGAAATACCACCCTTATTAAATTGATTTACTAACGATATGAAAACATATCGGACATTGCCAGGTGGGCGGTTTGACTGGGGCGGTCGCCTCCTAAAAAGTAACGGAGGCTTACCAAGGTTCCCTCAAGATGGTTGGTAATCATCTGCAGAGCATAAAGGTATAAGGGAGCTTGACTGCGAGACTGACGGGTCGAGCAGGTAGGAAACTAGGTCTTAGTGATCCGGCGGTTCTGAATGGAAGGGCCGTTGCTCAAAGGATAAAAGGTACTCCGGGGATAACAGGCTGATACCGCCCAAGAGTTCATATCGACGGCGGTGTTTGGCACCTCGATGTCGGCTCAACTCATCCTGGGGCTGAAGAAGGTCCCAAGGGTTCGGCTGTTCGCCGATTAAAGAGTTACGCGAGCTGGGTTCAGAACGTCGTGAGACAGTTCGGTCCCTATCCTTCGTGGGCGTAGGAGATTTGAGAGGATCTTCATTTAGTACGAGAGGACCGGTGTGGACGAACCTCTGGTGTATCGGTTGTGGCGCCAGCTGCATTGCCGAGTAGCTAAGTTCGGAACGGATAACCGCTGAAAGCATCTAAGCGGGAAGCCAACCTCAAGATTAGATCTCCCCTTAGAGTCATTGGAGACTACAATGTATATAGGTCACAGGTGTACGCATAGCAATATGTTCAGCCGAGTGATACTAATAACTCGATCGTCTTACTTATTAAATTTTATACACTCTATAGCTTTATTTATTATGAATAAGGATTGTAAGCATCTTGCTTACGAACTTACATATTAATAAATGAAGTAAAAAACACTAATATAAATCATTTTTGGCAAGGGTCAAAGATGGTGGTAATAGCAGTGAGGCAACACCTGTTCCCATTCCGAACACAGAAGTTAAGCTCACTCACGTCGATGATACTGCACTGGGAACGGTGTGGGAAAGTAGATAGCCGCCATCTTTGACCCTTGCTTTTTTACGTAAGTAAAAACAAGGCAAAGAGCATAAATCATGTAATCTACTTCATGAGCTTTAGCTCATAAATAATATTAAGCTCTTTGACCCTTGCTTTTTTTACGTATATAAAATTGGTACATCTATCTTTTACCCAGCACTGAAGTACTGGGCTTTGGAAAGAATAACCCTTTCAGGGTAGAAAGAACCTGGTGTTCGTCCCACAGGACAATTATTAATGTCTTTGATTTTATAAAAATTTTCATTCATACATTTGCATGTATTCATAATACACACGGTTGTGTGTATCTACAGAAGATTATAGTCTGGAAAAAGACAGTTCTGACATCTTTTACCCAGCACTGAAGTACTGGGCTTTGGAAAGATTAACCCTTTCAGGGTAGAGAGAAAAAGAGAAAAAGCAAATAACAAATTATGGTTTTAATTGTAATGCTCCATTACGTCCACTAATCCAGATGGCTGTATTAAGAGAATTGAAGTTAGAAATAACATCAGGATCAGGTAAATTAAATTTATTTGGAATAGACGTTGGGATAAACACATTTGTAGGTCTTACTTCATTTAAGAAATTTTGTGAGCTACTGGTAATGCTTCCGTGATGGGGACATTTAAGAAAGTCAGTTTTAAGATAATCGGCATAGTTATTAACAAGATAGTCTTCAGCATCTTTCTCAATATCTCCAGTAAAGAGAAAAGAAGTATCACCGATTGTAATTTTAGCAACAATGGACATATTATTTGGATTTGAGGAATGGTAATGTTTATCAGGATGTAGGATTTTAACTCTGTTATCCATTATAGATAAAGTGTCAGTGACTAAATGTATTTCAGTATCATGGCTGATTTTTGACAAAGCTTCTTTCAATTCTTTAGTATAAAAAGATTCATCTGTAAGATATATATTCTGAACTTGTAAGTTCTTAATAAGTTCAGGTAAACCTCCATAGTGATCTTCATGAGCATGGGTAATGATTATGTTATTAACTGTGTTTATATGCTTTCTGATTAAGTATGGTAACAAAGCAGATTTAACGACTTTATAACTTTGAACATTTGATCCTGTATCAATAATTAAGTTCTGTCCATCTGGGAATTTAATGAATGAACAGTCAGCTTTTCCTGAAGCAAAGAAGATAACTTGAGAAGTTTTATCAAAGAAATGCGACCAGAAGACCAGATAGAATAAAACAATAAAACTAATGGATAAGAGTATTTTAAGCATAAATCTCTTTTTGAAAGTAAAGAAGATTAAGAAAAATGCTATTAGAGATGTTGTTAGTTCTATAGGGTTTATAGAAATATTGCTAAGAAATAATGGAAGATGTGCAAAGAATTCAAGAAGTTTGTTGAAACTTTCTACTAAAAAATCGAAAGCACTAGTTAGGTTATGAGAAATAATCAAGTCTGAAGGTATCATTAGTTGAAGCAAAATAATGCTAATAATTAGTGTAATTAGTGGAGTTGCCAGGATATTAGTTATAATAGCATTAAATGATATCTGATTAAAGTAGAGAGCAGATAAGGGAGCAATTAAAATTATTACAGATAATGAGTAAATTAAGTATGAAATAATTGGGTTTAGGCAAGTTAGTCTTTTTTGTGTAATTGCAACTTTTGGTAATAAATATCTATCAGCTATCCATAATGAGATGAATGCAGTAAGAGATAAGTGAAGTCCAACAGAAAAGATATTATTGGGGTTAACTATAGTTATGGTAAACAAGGTAATAGAAATAAGCTGAAGGAATGATATTTTTCTTTGCAGGATATGTGTTAGGTTGAAAATTATTAGAATGATGACAGTTCTAGTTACAGAAGGTGACCAATTACAGAGATAGGAATATAATAAGAGAATGGGGATGGTAGATATTCTAACAATTTGACGCTTTAAGAAGATTCCTAGCAGTGTTGATAAGATAAGGTAAATTATTCCAACGTGGAGTCCTGATACTGCAAAAAGATGAAGAACACCAAGCTTTGATAAAGTATCTGAATCTAAATCTAAGTAAGATTTCTCTCCAAGAAAGATAGCAAAAGCATAAGCGAAGTTATCAGGGTAAAGTTGTTTGATTTTAGTTATGGTTGTATATTTAAATTTTTCTAAAGGGGAGGTTTGGCAAGACTTATAGCTTACTAATCCATAAGGATAGCCTGTGAAATCTATTCCTTGTCTGTGATAATACTGGTTGAAGTTAAATTCTCCAGGATTCTTTGGCCTGGAAATTAAAGACAAAGAGATGGGGGCTTTATATTTATGACCCAGTTTTAGTGTATCAGGTAACCGGTAAATAAGAGCTTTAGCGTTTTTGATATTTGTATTGGCAACGTTATCAATATCCACTAGATAGTAAGTCTTCTTTTTTATAGAAGTTTGTTTCTTAGATAATACCTTAAATTCTACTAATTGCTGAATACTTTTATTCTCTGATATATAATTTTGTAGTTCATTAGTTTTGTGGTGGTTGAAATAGTCAGTGTAGGACCAAGCTAATAGTAAAAATAGAAGAAATATGCAATAATGAGATATTCTCTTTACTAGGAATGAGGTAACTAGCAATAATGCTGTGAGGTAGTAAAGAAGATTAGGAAAACTAGAATAATCAGAGATAATGATGCCAACAATCCAACAAATTAAGGGTATTAAAAGATTATGTCTCTTAGTTTGAATTGATTTAAGCACTTATACCTCCAGACGCCTATTTCTTCATTAAACATGAAGAAGTCATATAAAAAAAGCTATTACTTAATACCTTCCTACTATTTCTTTGAAAGTTGATTCATTAATATTAATTATAGTTTCTAAGTTTGGATTGTTGATTTGATTGCTAGATAGAAGGTGTTCAGAAATGATAGCATAAAAATCTTTAAATCTAATCTTTTTGTCTAAGAACAATGAAATACATGCTTCATTAGCTGAATTCATTATAGTTGGGAAAATTCCTCCTTCTAAACCAACTTCAAGAGCAAGAAAGAATAGGGGATATCTATCTTTATCGATAGCTCTAAAGGTTAGATCAGGCATGGTTAGTAAATCGGTTTTTACTTGTTGATAAGGAATATGTTGAGGATGCGATAGGGCATAGAGAATAGGTAATTGCATACTTGGTGAACTCATTTGCGCTATATGAGATCCATCGACAAACTTAACCATAGAATGAATAATTGATTGAGGGTGAATAATTGCTTGAATTTGTTCAAATGGCATATTGAAGAGCCAATGTGCTTCAATAACTTCTAAACCTTTATTCATCATGGTTGCTGAATCAATAGTTACTTTAGCCCCCATATCCCAGTTAGGGTGTTTAAGAGTTTCTGCAATAGTGATATCCTTGAATGTATGGAGAGGTCTATCTCTAAAAGAACCACCTGAAGCAGTAATTATTAACTTATCAACTTCATGCTTTTGATGACTACCTAGGCATTGGAAAATAGCAGAGTGTTCGCTATCAACAGGAAGAATAGGATTATTTAGGGTGTATTTCTGTAAAATATGTCCTGCCATTACAAGAGATTCTTTATTAGCTAAGGCTAGTTTTTTCCCTCTTTTAAGAACAGTATAAGAAGATTTTAAGCCAGCAGAACCAGTAATTGCATTTATCACTATATCATAGTCAAGATCTTCTAAGAGCTTGATAAGATTATCTTCATCATCTAGAGAAGTCAGTATTGTATTAGGAATAGAGAATTCTTGGGTTAGTTCTGTTAATTTAGATTGGTTTTTATGAGCAGATGCTAGAACTATATCAAATAAATCGGTATTTTCTCTGATAACATTACACGAAGATTCACCGATAGATCCGGTTATTCCTAAAATTACTATTTTCTTCTTTCTCATTAGAAGTTATATCCTATTGCCATTTTTTGAGAGTTTCCAAGATCAGAGTCTTCATTAAATCTATAAGAATAGAAAAGTGAGAAGTTGCTAATTTTTAAATCTAAGCCTGTGGTTAAAGAGTCAACATCATATCCTGACAAGATAGTAATATTTTTATAAGGAGTTATAGAAAGTCCAAAGTGATTATTACTACTTGTGAAAGCTAAATCTGTATTTCCAATTTCTCCATCATCAAACATAAACATTTCACTTCTTGCAGATAATTCAACTGGAACAGTCTTTCCAAAAAGAGCAAACATATATCTTGCTTCAAAGTCTAATTTAGGAGATACAGATTCATATTCTCCATTTTCCCAAAGAACGTGAGTAGACACTATATTATGAACTTTTGATGCAAAGAGCCAGTTCTTATTTGGGTTGTATAATAATGATGCATCAGCACCTATAGCCCATGCATTTTCTTCTGCTAGCTTTCTATAGGCTAATTTAGGTGTTAATCCTAAATAAAGGTCTTTTGCAAGAGTTCTACTCAAACCAATTGATATAAGATAATCATTATTATCTACATGCTTGTAGGCATAAGGTCGATTATCATTAGATATTTCTAAGGACTCATTTTCCAGCTTAGTCAAAGGAATATCATTGATAGAAATTCTAGTTAAGCTAAGAGAAATTGAGTTCTTTGAAGCCCAGAAGAAAGAGATATTATCATAAGAGAAGAGATCGTCGAATTCTGTAGCATGCATGACTTCTACTCTTGACTGCTTAATTAATTGCATTAGAGCAGGATTCCAATAAGCAGGGGAGTAGCTATTTAGGTCTGTAAGCCCAGTGTTTCCCATTCCAATATTTCTAACCCCAGTTGGTAAATCATAGATTTCACCTGCATATTTATCAAATGCAATAAGAGTTACAGCGATATTTATTATTAGTATTACTATTATTGTCTTTTTCATTATATAGTCCTTATTTATTTTGGTTGAACATATTTAACACTAATCTTTTTAAGAAAGCCTGAATTAAAGGAAATAGTTAATATTCTACTTTCCCCTTCACCATTAGATGCAACAATCATGCCTTGTCCAAATCTTTCATGATGAATTATCTGTCCTGGTCGGTAATCAGTGTCAACTTTTTTCTTAGGGATAGATTTACGCTTACTACGTTTAGGATTTCTGGGAGCAGATATATGTTGAGAATGGTGAGTTGTTTTTTCACTTACTTCTCTTAAAAATCTACTTGGAGGTGATGCTTCTGCAAAACCTCTTAATCTGCGATAGTTAGCGTTAGTTAAAAATAAAAACTCTTTGGCTCTGGTGATAGCAACATAGAATAATCTTCTCTCTTCTTCTATATCCTTTGGTTCGGCTAAAGAACGACTATGCGGTAACAATCCTTCTTCTATGCCAATAATCATAACAGCTCTAAATTCAAGCCCTTTGGCATTGTGGATTGTAAGAAGATTAATAGAATCTGAATTCCTATCAAATCTGTCCAAATCAGTTAGTAAAGATACTGAGTTTAAAAAGTTTTCTAAATAAGGTTCTTCTCCATTGTCTTGTAAAAAGTCTTCTCTGAACTGAGAAGTAGAGCTGATGAATTCTTTAATATTCTCAGCTTGTGAATTAAGTTTAGGGTCTGAAGAGTTTTCTAGTTTTGGGAGAATATTAATATCTCCAATAACCTGAGTAACTATTTCAAAGCAATTTAATGTATTAATTTTTGATTGCCAATTGATTAGCATTGTAGCAAACTTGCTGACTGCAGTAATTGCTCTTTTAGTGAGGGAGTCTATCTGGGCAACATTCTTAATAGCCTCTACAAAAGATATTCTATTTCTAATCGCATAGTTGGTTATAGTTGCAATAGTAGTTTTGCCAATACCACGTGTAGGAGAATTGATAATCCTATGAATACTTTCGTTATCGTTAGGATTGAATATCACTTTAAGATAAGCTAATACGTCTTTAATTTCTTTTCTTTGATAGAAGTTTGTTCCACCAACAACTTTATATGGTAAGTTATTACTTATTAATGCTGTTTCAATGAGCCTAGATTGAGAGTTGGTCCTGTAAAGAATTGCAATATCATTTAGACTCAAATTATGATTATGTTGCAGATTTAGAATATTCTCAACTACATACTGAGCTTCATCAATATCAGCTTCTACTGTTTTTAACACAGGTTTATGAACAGAAAGAATTTCAGACCTAAGTTCTTTCTCATGGCGAGTGGAATTATTCTTAATCAACTCATTTGCCAGGTTAAGGATATCGATTGAAGAACGATAGTTTTGTTCTAATTTTACAACTTTAGTTTGTTTATGAACTTTATCGAAGTTTAAGATGTTTTTAATATCAGCCCCTCTCCAAGAGTAGATGGCTTGGTCATCATCTCCAACTACACAAATATTGTTTTCAGGTTGAGCTAGAAGTGATGTTAGCAAGTACTGAATCTGATTAGTATCTTGATATTCGTCTATCATTACATACTTGAAAAGCTCTTGATATTTGGCTTTTATTTGCTCACTTTCTTTTAATAACTTTAGTGTGTAAACTAATATATCATCAAAATCTAAGCAGTTACTACTTATTAAAGCATTCTGATATTCTGTATATATTTGTAGAAATTTTCTATTCCTAAAACCATCATCTTTAAGGAATTGAAGGTCTTGTGGAAGCATTGCTTCATTCTTTCTTCTGCTAATGAGAGATTTTACTGTTTGAATTGGAAAGTTATCTTTCTCAATACCTAGTTTTTTATATACCTTTTTTAGTAGAGCTTTCTGGTCATCTGAATCATAAATACTGAAGTTAGAATTAAAAGGTGTAAATTGATATTCATTTCTTAGGATCCGTAAGCAGATAGAGTGGAAAGTCCCTACCCATAGATTATATGGATTTATCCCAAAGTAAGATTGAAGTCTTTCCCTCAATTCAGCAGCAGCTTTATTGGTAAATGTTACTATAAGAATATTAGATGGGTCAATGTTCTTTTCTTTGATTAGATAAGCTGTTCTGAAGATAATTGTCCGTGTTTTTCCAGATCCAGCACCTGCCAATACTAGAACAGGTCCCTCTGTATTCTCAACAACTTCTATTTGTTCACTATTAAGTTCGGTTAAGTCTATATTCATTGATTAAAATGGTACATTGATAGGCACACCATATTCTTCAGGGTTAAGTGGACCTTCTAAGCGTTCATTGTCATTATGGTTAAGAGGATCTAAGTATTTGTAAGCAGATATTTTGTAAAAGTAAGCTCCAGCTGTTACATTTGTGTCTGTAAAAGAGTTTTCATTTACATCTAAAATAGTATTACCTGTAGTTATAAGTTGATAAGTACCGTCATAAGAACGTGATCTATATATAAAATATCCATCAGCTTCATTGTTTGTAAGCTCAACCCAACTCAATCTAACCCATTTCGTTATTGCATTATAGCCACTTGCAGAAGCTTCTAAATTTGTTACTAATGGAGGAGCGACTATGTTTCCATTTTCAGGATCAAGTGGATTGTCTCTATCTAAACCACAGCTGATAATTGATAAGACCAATGATATAAGCAAAAGTAATTTAAATATTATTTTCATTAGAACCTCACTTCAATTCCATTAGGCTTAATTGACACATTATTAAAATGTTCTTGCATCAATGAATCCCACAGATTAGCATTATAGTTTTCTGTACTTTCAGCTATATCATAAATACTATAAAGCCATACTAAAGCATAAGCAACAAAGAATATTGAAGCTGTAGTATAATGCTCAGATGCTTTATCATAATTGCTGTTAATTTCATTTATTTGAGTAGCATTTTTATACTTATCGTAGTAGTCGTTTGATCGTGTTATGAAATAGAAACCAGCTCCAGCAAGAATAAGCTCAGAAGTTAAGAATACATGTCCTTTATTATATGATTCAATAGAATAATGTCCCCAACCAGGAAATATAGCTGTTTTTGCTATATTTTCAGTAATAGACTTCTCTTTTAGTTCATATAATTGCAGCATATCTCTTCTTGCTTTTAATTCTTGTCTATAGAAGTTTCTTTCTTGGAAATCATCCCATTCGTACTTCTTAGGATTGGAAAATTGCTCAATATTAAATCCTTGGGCTGTTAGATGAAAGCAAAAAAGAAGTATCAGGAATGTAGAAATTATCTTTTTAATTATCATCTTTATCATCCTTTTTCTTACCTTCATTATCATCTTTTTCTATGAAGAGTTTTCCTTCAAGAGCATGTATTGATAGTTTATTCAATCCTTTTATTTCCTTATTTCTTAGGTTAACTAGCCATTTGAAGTAATATTTATCATTCTGGCTAGTAATGGTATATCTTGCTTCGAAATTATGTTTACCGAAAGAAAGCATAACTTCCCAACCATCATCGTTAATGTCATTACCTTCATTATTAGTTTTAGCAAGTTTCTTAGCCTCATTTATAGGCTTTTGTACAATATTTGATTTATATGCTTTAATAATTTCTAAAGCGAATTTCTCTGGATCTTTATATCTTTGAATGAGGTTTTTAGCTTCCACAATTCTTTGTTGATATGTAGCTAGATTATCTAGATTATAAGCTTTTTGAAGTAACTCAAGAATTTGTTCATATTTTTTGACTTGGTATTTATTTTTTTCAGAAGGACTTATCTTCCTCTTCATACCTGGAAATATAGTTCTGAGACTTGTTTCTTCATACCTTGTTGCTTTTTGGGCTAATCTTTCAGCTTCTTCAATCTTTGCAATAAACTCAGTTGTTTGTTCTATTGCTTGGAGAGCTTTTTTATAACCTGGTATAACTGTAAAAGTTTTGTTGAATAACTTAAAAGCACTATCAAAGTCCCTATCTTCAACGTATTCATAACCTTTGTCAATATACAAACTAGCAATTTCAACAAGTCTTTTCTCAACATAATCTTGTTGTTGAGGATTGTAATGAACAGCTAGCCTAAAGAAGTTATCTGCATTTAAGTAGTCGAAAGTAGTAATTAATTTCTCAGCTTTATTAATATATAAATCTGATATAGCATTAGCAATAGGTCGGGTCTTTCCCACAGGATAGGAATACATTTCTAAGAGCTTATCAACCCCATCATTTAAATCAATATCATTACAATATTGAATATATGCAGGATGAATTGAATGGATAAGCTCACGTGATTTTATTTCATAGCTATCATCAGGATATTTTTCATAGAAATCTTTATATAAGTCCCAAGTATTAAGAATTGTTAGCGTATCTTGGCTAAGAGACCAGTTAATACGTTCATAATAGATTTGTGGAATAAAGTGTGATGATGGAATCTCAACTAAAATCTTCTTGTAGAAGTTGAAAGCTTCACTTTCTTTATTCTCAAGAAAGTTTAACTGGGCAAAATCGTAATAGCATCTTGCGAGAAGAGTATCCGCTTGAGCATTATTTGCCAGTATTGAAAATCTAGTTGCTAGAGGTAAATTCTCTTTATTATATGCTTTGAGTGCTAGTTCATAGTATGATTCACCTCTAATTATCTCAGCTTTTGTTTTAAAAGCTCCATTTTTAGCCTCTTCAAGGTAAGAATCAATATCTTCTGCCGATATTGCATATTTTCCTCTATCATGACTAGAAATAGCATTGCTAAACCTGTAGGTTTCACATGCTTGTAAAAGTAATACCAGAGAAATTACTATTACTAACTTATAGTATAATTTCTTCATTCTCTTTAACCAACCTTGTATTTATACTTAAAATATCTTTAAACTTATTCATAAATTCATCATAATCCCCATGTGTAATATAGATAGAATACTTACCTTCATTTGCAAGATTGATTATAGATTCTCTTGAAGGGTGAATCCCGTCAAGAATAATAACATCACAAGTAGGAATTAACATTTCAATATCCTTCATTGAGTTAATATCGCAAGAGAGCAACATTTTTCTATTCTTTTGTTTTATGATGAAAGAATAAGCTTTCATTGAATTCGTATATTTATGACTATCAATAATATTCCTATATCCAACTAAATGATTATTAAGACTTGGATAAATCCCAAATTCTTCAAATGAGCTCCTATCGTATTCTTGAATAATTAATTTAAATTTATATCTTTCTTGAAACATATATAGAGTTGAAAAGAAATTTTTAATTGATTCTGAACTCTCAGGCAAGTATAAATAGAGATCTTTTGTTCTTTTATAAAGGTATAATGATTGTATTAAATTAAAGATTCCTGAGAAATGGTCAGGATGTAAATGGGAAATAATGATGGCATCAATTTGATTTTCCATTAAACCAAGTTTTAAAAGTTTTTGAGTAGTACCCTCTCCGCAATCAATTAAAAATAAAGCTTTATCTAACTCAAGTAGATATGAGGTATGAGATTTGTCTAAAAGAGATTTTCCCGGGGCAGTACCTAATATCTTTAATTTCATGTTATTTCTTTTTGATTTGGTTAGCAGGTATTTCAACTTCCACAGAGTACAGTTTTACTGCGAATATTATATAGGATATTAAGCAGATTCCAAAAGTGAAGAGTAGGACTTGTGTCTTGCCAGAAATAGTAATTAATATAGTAAGAATCACAGCTATTAGATTAATTATATATGCCATACAAGCTGTTATCTTTACTGATTGAAGAACATTTTTCATTCTGTGGGTTGTATGATCTTTTCCACCTTGTAGAATGTATCTTCCATCCTTCTTTCTTGTAATACTAACAAAGCATATATCAAAGATTGCATAAGAAATCAGTACAACAGGAAGCAAGTAAAACCATTTACTATTAAATTCTATAGAAGCAAAGTTTGCCATTAGAATACCCATACTTGAAAGAAAATACCCTATAAACATAGAACCGGCATCGCCTAGGAATATCTTGGCAGGATTGAAGTTATGGAATAAAAATCCTAATAATGATCCTGAATAAGATAAAGAGATAAGCCCCATTAGTCCTAACCACATTGCTGAATTAGCATTTGATGGACTAATAATAATGGAAAAAGCAAAGAATCCTAAACCCAGAATAGCAGATATACCAGATATCATTCCATCCATATTATCAAGGAAATTTGTAGCGTTCATGAGCCCTATCATCCAAATAAATAAGATAGGTATAGAAAAGTAATTATTGAACATTATCTCAGTAGGAAATGTAACTATAGGAATCTCCATACCATTAAGAAAAGCTGGTGCTATCCACTTTATTACTCCAAAATTCGAGGCAATAAATAGTCCACAAGCTACGAATTGTCCTAGCATTTTTGTTTTAGGTTTCATCCCAAACTTGTCATCAATCAAACCAACGATTACTATAACTAAAGCACCTAAAAGATAGCCTGTTAGCCGAACATCAAAGAGCCTATTTGCTACAATAATCACATCATAGATAAGTAAAATTGAGAATCCTGTAAAAACACTTAATCCACCCATTAAAGGAATAGCTTTTTTGTGGATTTTTCTAGCATTAGGGTTATCCACAAAATTGATTTTAAGAGCTAACTTAATAATCAAAGGGGTAAGTGCATAGACAAACAGAAATGAAAAAACAAAAACACCGATATATTCTAAAATTATATTATAATTACTCATGACAAACCTTTTACTTAATTTGTACTAAATTATCTTATTAATCCTTTTTGTCAAAGTTAAAATTACTATATGATATAATATACTGTCTGAACTGCAATTAATACTTTAGCTTGAAGAGTTAAGGTATCTAGGAAATAGTGAAGTTTGCTCATGCTTAGGCAAAAGTTAAACCGAGATATTGATTATCCAAATCCCATGATTTCAATCATGGGATTTGGATAATTTACCCTTTCAGGGCTATTCAATTTGTGAACTATTACATGGAGGACAAGCCTCCATGCTTAGTATATGCCACCCCTTCGGGGTTAATTCCTCAATCCCTGCCTGTCGGTAGACAGGTAACTCCTAACTGCCATATTGCCCATGCACCTCTTGCATAAAAAGCAGATTTAATGCAGGAGGCCCAAGAGGAAGCAGTAGAGTTTAAGTCAACAAATAAGGATTAAACCTCAACCTTTAAGTCTCTAAGCATGAGATTTGTAATGACTTCTTTAGGACTGGAGTCTTCTGTAAGCAATCTATATACGCTTTCTACTATTGGCATTTCTACATTATGTTTTCGGGCTAACATGAAGGTAGTATAGGTTGCTGGAACACCTTCTGCTACCATTGGCATACTAGCAATAATGTCCTCAAGTTTTTTACCTAAACCAAGTTGTTCTCCTACATATCTATTTCTACTATGTCTAGAAATAGCGGTAGTAATCAAATCACCCATCCCAGCCAATCCATCTAATGTCTCTGATTTAGCTCCCATAGCAAGGGCTAATCTTTTGATTTCTACGTTACCTCTAGTAAGCAAAGCACCTAAAGTGTTATCTCCAAAGCCTAGACCATAAATGATACCTGCAGCTAAAGCAATAACATTCTTGATTGCTCCTCCAAGTTCAACTCCAATAAGATCTTGAGTAATATATACTCTGAAATAATGGTTGCTAAACACTTGTTGGAAAAGCTTTAATAATTCTAGGTTCTCTCCAGCAATGGTTACTGTAGTTGGTAAACCTGAAGCTACTTCTTCAGCATGGCTAGGTCCTGATAAGGCACATATTTTATTATTAAATCTTGCTGGAAGTTCTTTCTTAATCATATCAGAAAGAATTTCTCCAGTATTATGATTGTAGCCTTTGGCAAGGTTTATGATTCCTTCAAGACATGTTAGTTGTTCAACAAAAGGAAAAATCTTCTTTAACGTCTCTTCTAAGAATGAAGAAGGGGTTGCTAAAATAATTGCTTGCGTATCAAGAGTTATTACCTCTGAAATGTTATTAGAAACAAGAGCTTCTATTTTTACTCCAGGAAGATATTTACTATTCTCTTTGGTATTTCTAATTTCCTCTACGTCTTGAAGGCTGTATTCCCAAATTCTTACATTGTTATTATTATCATGGAGCAGCTTTGAGATTGCTAATCCCCAGCTTCCTCCACCAATTATTGCTATATTCATAATTAAATTCCTTTCACAGTAAATAATGTTTAATTGGATTATCCTAGAATTTCAATCATATAATACAAAAATCGAGATTGTAAGTATATTACAATCTCAATAAAATTATATCTTGATTATCTGAAAAATGATTAGATTATATCATCATCGTCATCATCAAAATCAAGGTCATCATCGTCAAGAATCCAGTCAGGAGCGAAGCTTACATCTTCTTCATAGTCCCAACCATCAACATTCTCAAGTCCGAATCTATTTAGTAAGTCTTCTTCCCAGATAGTATATCCAACTTTGGTGTTTTTAATAGTCCAAACTAAGACTGGATGTGTGAACCTTCTTAAGTCCACTTTTTCATTCTCAATTAAATATAGAAACTCTTTTATCTTTTCTTTTCTAGCTTCTTTCTTAAACATTATAATTACCTACCATCATTAAAATTTTATTGGAAGTTCAAAGTTTAACGATATTTGATTTTCAGTATAAGTTTTATCGTCTTCTACACTTTGTGTTTCGGAGGTCACATTTCTAGATTTATAAGTATAGTCAAGTGTAATATTGAAAAGGTTTCTTAAGTAAAATTTAACACTAGGACTTACAGATGTTATATAATCTTCTCTACCACTATGGAACTTGTCATAACCATCATAGAATCTAGATTCATAACTAAAATCTAGAACAGGTCTATAACTGAACAAAGAAGTCTTAATCTTTTTAAATCTGAGTTGTCCCTTGTAAATATTAGATTCATAAGATGCATCTGAGACTGCATCTTCTTCTGTAATATCTTCATCTGTTTCGAAAGAACGGTAATAGTACCAGCCGATTAAATACAATTCTGACATTGAGTATTTCAAACCTATACCAGGAGTTAAAGCTTTACCATCATACTCAGTGAAGAATTCATTATGATAGTATTCATCATATTTTAAATATCCAAGAAGGTATAACTTTCTGCTAAGACGATACTGTGCATCAAGCTTGTATAGGTTCTTATCATATTCAAACATTTCATACTCTTCAGTGCCATCTTTATCTTGATATTGTCTTACATAGTTATCAGGGTAATAGCCATAAAAGAAATCTAAGTCTAAGTTCTTATATCCAAAGCCTAGACCTGCTCCAAGCATGTACTTGGATTTATCTGTGTTTTTAAGATAAGCTTGATAATTACCTTTTACTGTGAAATGATAACCAAATTTTCCTATATTATCTCTATAGAAAACTGATGCTTCAGTCTGGTTTATCAAATCATCTCTTGTTTCAATATAAGAGAACTTATCATGACCATCTTCGTGACTATCAATGTCATCTTCTGATAGTTGGAAGACGTTGTCAGTATATGTTGAATGGTTTTTAAGTGTGAGAGAGAAATTTCCATACAACAATAAACTAGAAAGTACTAAGATTAATATTAACGTAACTTTCTTCATGATTTAAGTTCCTCTTGTTTGAGAATTATTCTATTAGTATTTTCAGGAGCAATTTTCTTAATATACATTCTAACTAAAACAGGGTTTTTATGGTTGGTTATCAATTCAATCTTAGTTTTTGTTAAACTAGGAGTAATGTATATTTTCTTTGCTCTAGAAAGATCAACATACTTTTCAGAAGTAAATTTAATTGATTTAGAAGTGTCGACACTGAGAATCATACTTAATGTTCCATTAAGTTTAACATTAAGATCAGGCTCGATAGATTCATCAGCAATTGTTCTTACAAAACCATAAGCCTCATAGCCTTCAGGAACCTCGTACTCCAATGTTGTTCCTTCTGATAGTACAAAATAATCTCTACCAGTATCAGTCTTGGTGTTTATTACATTGACTGATTCACATTGATTAATTGGTTTGAGATGCTTAGATTTAATCTTCTTATTGTTATTCGCTAGCAAAGAACTTGCTAATACTAATAATATTAATAAAAACGATAACTTTTTCATGTTAGTCCTCGTTATGTCCTACTAAATTAGCCATGAAATGTCTATCTGAACGGTCAAATCTAACTACAACAGCAATCGCAATTAATAATATAATTAGACCGATAATTGCAAAAGTAAGACTGTATCCGTAAATAATACCTTTACCAAGCTCATCCATATCTTCACCATCATTGGCAAAGTAATATTTCTCGAATGTATCATTACCCTTGAACATGTGAATTACAGGTACTTCCTTTTCAGAGAAATAATTTAACACACCTGATCTTTCAAGTTCAGGAAGCTTATTATTTACACCTTCTTTAAGTAGATTAGCAGAAACCACTGAACCTACGTTAGCTACTGCACCACCGATATTAATGAATGCTTTGTATTCTTTTCCTTTCGGAAGAGCTTGTTCATACATTTTAATTCTTGAAGAATTACCTTCAACTAATTGCAGACCTTTGTTTGAAATAATGTCAACAAGAAGTTCTTTTCCTTCGCTGTTCAAACCAGCAGCCACGTCACGATTACCACCTCTAGAAGCACAGTAAGATTTAATACCAGTTTCTGGGTAGATTGCTTCTTCCATGTCAAGCCAAGTAAGGTTAATATTACTTGCACCAAATCTTGAAGAACTTAATGCTGTGATAACCACAGGATTTAAACCATATTCTTTAATAGCTGAATATAAAGCAATGTTAATTGCTGGACTAGCACCAGAAACACCAACAGCTACATAATCACCAGCTTGAAGATTTGCTTCGTCAAACCATTTGATAAATACAGCTGGTAAGTTAGGATTTAGTGCTCTTCTTTTTTCTGATAAGACACCTCTAGATGTAACGATAGGACTTGTTTCAGGTCCAATAATACCTTCTTTATCTGGGTCAATCTTCTTATCCCATACTGCTTTATCTGCTTTTAATAATTTATTGAATTCTGCTGTTACTTTGTTTACAGAACGTTGCATTCTTTCACCAGCAGCTTTTTGTTGGTCAAATAAGTTACCATTACTTAAACTAATAATAAATAATATTAGAATTGATAGAATTGACAGTGCAATTAATGAAAAGTTTGTTCTTAATGATGGTCTAAACATGGAAACTTACCTCCCCACCTGTTAATCCAGAAATCACCATTAAGGTAATTCTAACTAATACAGCAGCAATAATCATAGTCGCAAATGTTTTAACAACACCTTGACGCTCTAACCAGTTTGCTATTAGACCTGGGATGATGTAACCAATTGATTCTACATTGAAACTTGAGAATGAAAGTTCCATACCTGAAACTGACCATCCTAAGATGAAACCTATTAATATACTCAATGCCATTCTTCTTTTTCCGTAAAGGATAGTAAATGAAGAAATTATTCTGATCACAAACCAAGTAGCTAAAGCCACTAAAAGAGTTGTGATTATTTGTACAGGACGATCTAAATACAGAGCAATATAGCCAGGTACAACAATACCACCAGCTGAAGCTCCTAATAATTCTGTGAAAATTAAACTAACTATTACACCTAAACCAACGGCAGCTTCGACCATCAATTTCTCCTTATTTTATGTTACTTTTTTGTTTTTTTTCAATATGTTTAAAGTGGTTAACGATTTGGGCACCGTACTTAACTTTACCCGCTATGTTACCGATTCCAACAATGTGAGCTTCTTTATCAGTAAGCTCAACTATTTTCTCATGTATAACTCTGGTTAAAACTTCACCAATTTTAATAACTTTTTTCTTATCAATCTTCAAATGAATAGCATGATCATAAGTCTTTTGTGGTGATTCTCCAGTTAGGAGGAGGTAATCAAAATTAAGCTTTGTACATACTTCTAATAATTGTTCGGTTCTAAAGAATCTATCAGATCTGGTATTTAGAATAATAAATTTGGTTCCATTTGTTAGATGATCTGTTATTCTGTGGTATAAGAACTCAGTAGATGCAGGATCATTAGCTGCAAAAACATTGTAGAACATTAATGATTTGTTACCTTCAGTAATCTTATGTTGAGTAAGAGCACCAGGATCAGGTGTTGCCATCTGCATACCTTTAAGAGCAATGTCTCTAGGAACGCCTACTTGTTCACATACTTTTAAAGCTAGTTGAATATTATCTTCATGTTCAATATAAGAGAAGCCCATAAGTTCTTCTTTGCTTATATCTTTAGGTAGAATTTGAGCTAAATCTGTTCCCATTTTGTTAGCTCTTTTCTTTAACACTTGGAATATTTTTTTGTCATTCTCAGCTGTGTAGCATGTTTTATTTGGAGGGAAGAAGTTAGCTAGGCTATTTGCCACAGATTCAACAGTTTCTCCCATTTGATCGGTATGATCTAAACGTGCATTAGTAAGAACACCAATAGTTGCTTTGACTAATCTTCTTTCACAAACCCATTGATAAACTGGGTTAACAGCCATACATTCAATAACAATGGCTTCTGGGTTCATCTTAGCAGTATGTCTAAAAATATATTTCTGCTCAATAATGTTTGCGCCCATAAGTCTAACTATAGCACTTTCACGCCCATCTGGATGTATTATTCTAGGTAATGTTCCAGTAGTCTTGGCTACAGTCTTGATATCCCCTGCGCGTAATCCAGCTGCTATCAATCTGGTTACACTTGATTTACCTCGAGTTCCATTAACATGGATTCTTATTGGTACCTTATTGACATTTTTAAGGTGTCTCGTGTATTCAATAATCCAATAAATAACTAAAGAAATAGTTGCTAATATTAAAAATATCATTGAAATCCCTTAATTTAATAATTTTCAATTATATTAATGCAAGTTGTATTCCTTAATTGTTATTATAGCACTTATAAAGTAAAATTATCTCAAGTTTTGCCTGAATATAACTTGAATGTTTACTTACTTCTGTAGCAATTAACTTCTGACTATGCTTCAAATAAGCTTATATTTACCAGAGAACCTTTCTAACTAGCACAGTAATTTTAGCATTTAGTTGTCTAGAATCAATATCTGAAACTCTATTACTAAATTTTATCCTTTCCTTGAATATATTTCTTCCTGGTTTGTAGTCGTAGTATTTAATAGTAGAGGTAATTAGATTCTTATCTTGGTCAAAGATTTCAATTCTAGTCTTTTGAGTAATCTCCCTGTTTGATTGGTTTTCT
Source organism: Cloacimonadales bacterium (SeqCode) (assembly GCA_963678315.1). GTDB lineage: Bacteria > Cloacimonadota > Cloacimonadia > Cloacimonadales > JAFGVF01. The sequence goes on from OY782781.1 coordinate 1,162,824, forward strand.
ATGCTAAAGTTAACTACCGCAGACTGCATATTTATCTCATCAAACATTATTGTTTGTTCATCTACTTTTAGAGAATTGACTGTTTTATTGCTACAATAAGAGTGGAGTAGTACTCCTATGATACATACTAAAAGAAAAAGTATCTTGTATTTAGATGAAATGTCTCTTTTTCTTCTGAAATCCGGTGCTTCAAACATTTTTACTCCTAATTAAATCTTTTATATATTAAGATAAAAAAACATGACAAAGATGTCAATATTAATCATAATTAGCCTATAATATTTTGCTATGAAAGTAAAGAATAAATAAAATTAACTTGTCTATTAGTTTGTTTCTAATAAAATAAACACACAGACAAGGCACTGAAATTGCATATTTTAAATCTATATGTAAAAAAGAAGTATATTATTATACTAGGTTCACTTAGCTGTATTGTAGATAATAAGGGGAAATTAATGAAGAAGTTATTCTTTTGTATGTTTTGGATACTAATCTTAATAAGAGGGTTAAATTCAGAAATTGTTTCTATAGGATCTTTTGAGAATAGTGTTGATTTGTTGGAGGATACATCTGAATCAATCTCTTTAGAGATGAAGTTGGGTAGTTATAGCAGAGATAAGCTTTTAATTGCTGGTAAAGAATATTACAGTTTAGCATTGGAAGGTGAAGGACTTATCCTAGATAAGGGTGCTCCTCAGTTGCCAACATTAGCAAGAAGTTTAATTATAGATGATTATTCTTCATATACTTTAGATCTTGTAGCAAGTGAATTTATTGATGTTAATCTTGCAATAGCTCCCTCAAAGGGTGTTTTAACAAGAGATATTGACCCAAATTCTATTCCTTTTGAATTTGGACAAGCTTACAAGAATGATAAGTTTTATCCTGACTCTATTACCAATCTATCTTCTCCATACATAATGAGGAATCTCAGAGGGCTTACAGTCAAATTTAATCCTATACAATATAATCCAGTTAGCGGAATAACAAGAATTTACACTTCTATCAAAGTAAAACTTATGAAGTCTAAATCGCAAGGAATTAATATTCTCACTAGAAAGGCTCAAAGAAATAGCTCATTTGACTTTATTCAAAGAAATCATTTCTTGAACTATAGTGAAGATAGATATGAATCTCTTAGTGAAGTCGGTTCTATGATGATAATTGCACCAGCTAACTACTTCAATACTTTACAGCCTTTTGTTAATTGGAAAAGGGATAAAGGAATCAGGGTCAGTTTAATTGATGTTGCAACTATTGGGAATGACAGCAATCTAATAAAGACTAGTATTCAAAATTACTACAACAACGATAACAACTTGACTTATGTCTTATTAGTTGGTGATGCAAACCAGCTAGCAAGTCCAAGTGTTAGCGGTGGGGGATCAGATCCTTCTTATTCATTAGTAGCAGGTGACGACTCTTATCCTGATATTTTGATTGGTAGGTTTTCAGCAGAGAATACTTCTCAATTAGCTACTCAAGTGGAAAGAACAATTGCCTATGAGAGAGATATAAATAGCACTGTTACTCATCTAAACAAAGCTATAGGTATTGCTTCTTCTCAAGGAGGTGTAACTAATGGCGATATGGGCGAATCTGATATTGAACACATGAACTTAATTAGAGAAGATTTGTTAGCCTATAACTATACTAGTGTAGATCGAATTTATGACCCAAGTGCTAGTGCTTCTAATGTAGCTTCTGCCTTAGAAGAAGGTAGAGCTTTTGTTAATTATGTTGGTCATGGTTCAACTACATCATGGGGGACTACTGGCTTTTCTAACAGTCATATCAATAATCTCTCTAATGTTGAAAAGCTTCCTTTCATTGTTTCAGTAGCATGTGTAAACGGTAATTTTGTTTCTAACACTTGTTTTGCAGAAGCATGGCTTAGGGCAACTAACAATGGTGACCCAAGTGGAGCTATAGCTATTTATGCATCATCAATTAATCAAAGCTGGAATTCTCCTATGAGAGCTCAAGATGAAATAACTGATTTACTGGTTTCAGAACAGCTAACAACTATTGGAGGTCTCTTTTATAGTGGCTCTTGTCAAATGATTGATACTTATGGAACAGATGGAATTGAGATGTTTAAAACATGGAATATTTTTGGTGACCCTTCATTGCAGGTAAGGACTAATACTCCACAAGAAATTATAGTAGAACATTCAGGATCAATTAACTCAAATTCTTTAGAATATACTGTAAATACAAATACGGAAAATGCTCTTGTTAGTTTGACTTATGACCATGAAATACTTGGAACAGGCTATACAAGTAGCACAGGGTCAATTACTTTGCAGTTAGAAGAACTACCTGTAAACATAGTTGACTTGACACTTACAGTGACTGCTTTTAACAAAAGTTCTTATCAAGCACCAGTGACTATGCTTGCATCTGATGGGGCATTTGTTACTATAGAGTCTACTCCTTCAAGTATTCTTTTCAACCATAATGGCGATTTCTCCTTATCAATACAAAATTCAGGTAGTCAATCGGCATCAGAACTTACCCTTTCATTAACTTCTTCTAGTCCTTATGTTATCATCAATGATGCTGTTGAAAGAGTAATGTCATTGGAAGTTGGAGAAATTATCTCACTTTCACAAGATGCTTTTGATATAAGGATAATCAATAATCCTCCAAATGATGAGATAATAAATTTTAATTTATATATTGCGAATAATAATAATAGTTGGGATGATTCATTTAATCTACAAACAATTGCCCCAGACTTTGAAATTGGGACAGTTGATTATTCTGAACTAGTTGGTAATAGTGATAATATGATACAATCGGGGGAATCTATTAAGTTAGAAGTTCCAGTGCTAAATCATTCAAATTTAACTTTATCTAATATCCCTGTAACAATAAATATTAACAGTCTCAATGCTCAAGTATCAGAGAGAACTTTTATTATTGAATCATTGCCCGCTAACAGTAGCCAACAATGTGAGTATTTTCTTTCTATAGCAGATTATGTAACAAATAATGCAGAACTAAATGTATCAATCAATGTTGATTATCGTGATTATAGTGAAAGTGATTATTGGACTGCTTATATTAACCTTAATGCTGAAGATTTCGAGAGTCTAGATTTAGCCTTCTTTAATTGGCAAACAACAGGTGGGGATTATATATTTACTTCTGATGCTTATGATGGTTCTTATTCTCTGCAATCTCCTGATATTAATAACGATGATGTAACATCAATCAGCACAGAGTATGCATCTACACAAGATGGAAATATTAGTTTCTTTTTAAAAACATCAACTGAAAGCAATTATGATTTTGTTAGATTTTACATAGATAATGTAGAATATTTAGAAACAAGTGGAAATAGTAACTGGCAAGAATACTCATACCCTGTTAGTGAAGGTAATCATGTTTATAAATGGGAGTATGTAAAAGATTATATAGTTAGTAGTTATAATGATTGCTTTTACTTGGATAATATTTCTTTTCCTGGAAATAATCTTGATTCGCATATTACTCCAACAACACCAAATAATATAAGTATACAAGTTTCTGAGAATACTACAAGATTAACTTGGGAAGCTTCTGAATATGCTACATATTATCGCATTCTTGCTAGTGATAATATCAATGGTGATTATGTTATTTTACAGGAAGTGAGCGAAACAAGCTGCACTTTTTCTAATGATAGTAGATATAAATTCTTTAAGATTATTGCATCAAATTAACTAATGATTTAATATATATTTTTTATCGTTTATCAATTGACTTTAAGGTCGTCCTTACTTGCCACCTTGAAAAAAAGCCGATTTTTCAAGGAGACCAGTAAGGATGGAGTTAGAAGTGGGGAGTGAGGAGTTGGGACAGGACAAACTGGGAACGCTTTGCCTTTAGTCCGGCTACTGCCGGATAGCCGGCTAAACACTGGGAACGCCAGCCTCGGTGCTGGCAAAAAGGAATTAGGAGTGTAAGCATCCACCGATAGGTTGAACAGAGTTCATGCTTACGCAAAGTAAAGTGTTTTTTCGTAGCCAAGGATGGCTACAATCCCAGAGTAGAGGCGTTTAGCATAACGTCTCAAACACTTCTATTATCACCCAGGGTTGAAACCCAGGGCTCTTTGTTGATTAACCCTTACAGGGTATCAAAGGATTTGAGATTTAAGCCATCAATCTAGCCTGTCACCGTCGTTGCTTACGAAGTGGTTTTTTGGGTTGCAAACAACAGTCTTCGCCTGTCACGGTCCCTGCTTGCGAAACATCATTCAAAATGAATGATGTAAGGTATTTCTCTTTAAACATGCAAGCATGTTTAAAGATGCGCATTCAGGGATGAATGCACCCCAGAAGATAAAGATGCGCATTCAGAAGTGACCGTAATCGGCGAAGACGATTGAATGCACCCCATAAGAAAGGGAGTGTTAGCATCCAAAAATCCTATGGCAAGCAAGATGCTTGCGCACCAGATAATGATGACGTTCTGACTAACTTAAAGGTTGAGCAGGATATTAATTGAATATTGAATTGTAATTAAATATATATAATAAATAATTTTAGCTCTTGAATATTGCATTTCAGTGGTTATTTAGTTTGACATAAAATTACTAAATCAATATTGGTATCTATCTTGCATATATAAATGTAATAGAAATTAAATAAAATAATATAAACTTAGGAGGAAGCTGATGAAAAGAAGCTTAGTGATGATCTTAGTACTCATGGTTGCTTTAGTATCTTTGAATTCTGAAGTAGTAAGAGTTGGTACTACAGACAATGACGTGAAATTGATTGAATCTAATAGTAACCAAACTATTTTGGAGATGGAGCTTGGTTATTTTAACAAGAACCATGTAATTATTAACGGACAAGAATTTAACACATTAGACCTTGCTAAAGAAGGTAAAACTTATGAAACTGGAGCTCCTGAAGTTCCAACAATGACAAGATCTATTATAATTGATAATTCTTCTAAACCAGAAATGAGAATTATTGAATCTGAATACACAGAAATCGAATTAGCTGTTGCACCATCAAAAGGTGTGATTACTAGAGATATCGATCCTGCAACAGTTCCTTATACTTTTGGAACAGAATATAATAATGATGAATTTTATCCATCAAATATAGCTACTTTGGGCGATGCTTATATTATGAGATCTGTTCGTGGTGTAGCTGTAAGATTCAACCCAATTCAATACAATCCAGCTAGTGGCGTGTTAAGAGTTTACACTTCAATCAAAGTTGCGGTTGCAAATTCTAATGTTACTGGTGAAAATGTTTTAACCAGAGCAGCAAAGAATGTTGAATCATTCGATTTTATTTATAAAAATCATTTCTTAAACTATGATGAAAACAGATATGCTCCACTTAATGAAATTGGTTCTATCTTAGTTATTGCTCCTGCTAACTACCATGCAACAATGCAAGATTATGTAGATTGGAAAATCCAAAAAGGTATTCCAACTGAAATGGTTGATGTTGCTACAATAGGTAATAACACAACTAATATCAAAAACTATATCCAAGACTACTATGATAATCATGATGATTTTGCTTTTGTACAAATCGCTGGTGATGCTAGCCAAGTTGCTACTTTAAGTGTTTCTGGTGGTGGTTCTGACCCTTCATACTCATTAGTTGCTGGTAATGACTCTTACCCTGATATCTTCATCGGAAGATTCTCAGCTGAAACAACAGCTCAATTAGCTACTCAAGTTGAAAGAACAATCGCTTATGAAAGAGATATTAATACAACAGCTACTTATTTGAATAAAGCTACTGGTATTGCTTCATCTCAAGGTGGTGGTTCACAAGGTGATATGGGCGAATCTGATATTACTCACATGAACTTAATCAGAGATGACTTATTAGGCTATAACTATGTATCAGTTGACCAAATATATGATCCTTCTGCTTCAGCATCTCAAGTTGCTACTGTTGTTAATCAAGGTAGAGGTTTCATGAATTATGTTGGTCATGGTTCTGATGACTCATGGGTTACTTCAGGTTTCTCATCTAGTCATGTTAATAACTTAACTAATGTAGATATGCTTCCATTTATCGTTTCTGTTGCTTGTGTGAATGGTAACTTTGTATCACAAACTTGTTTTGGTGAAGCTTGGTTAAGAGCTACTCATAATGGCGATCCTACTGGTGCTATGGCTATTTATGCTTCTACTATCAACCAATCATGGGATTCTCCTATGAGAGGTGAAGATGAAATCACTGACCTATTGGTATCAGAAGAATTATCTTCTATCGGTGGTTTATATTATAGTGGTTCATGTGAAATGATTGATGCTTATAATGCAGATGGTATTGAAATGTTTAAAACATGGCATATCTTTGGTGATGCATCTCTTCAAGTAAGAACTGATGTACCTACTGAAATGACTGTTTCCCATACTGGTATCTTATTTGTTGGTATGAATGAATATTCAATCAATGCTGGTGTAGCTAATGCTTTAGTTTCTGTTACATATAACAATGAAATTTTAGGTTCAGGATACACAGATGCTTCTGGTAACATTGATCTTTTACTTGAAAACCTTCCTGCAAATGTAGTAGACTTAAATCTTACAATTACAGCTTTAAATAAAGTTACATACAATGGTATCATATCTATCACAGCAGCAGAAGGTGCTTATGTAGTTGTTGATGAATATAATCCAGAAATTATGTATAATCATGATGGTAGCTATACACTTAACATAAAGAATGTTGGTGTTGAAACATCTTCAAACTTAACTGCAACTTTAACTACAGATGATGCTAATGTAACTATCATTGACGGTTCTGAAGATATCGCTTCTGTTAATGCTGATGAAATAGTGTCTTTACCTGCTGATGCATTTAACTTTACTTTAGCTAATTATCCAGAAAATGGACAAACAATAGAATTTAATGTGAACATTTCTAATGCAAGCGATGAATGGAACTATCCTGTAAACTTAACAGTTCAAGCTCCTCAATTATCAATTGAAGAAATTACTGCTGAAGAAGTAGACGGTAATGGTAATGGTAGAATGGATGCTGGTGAAACTTTCGAAATCACTGTTCCTGTACAAAACTATGCTAATGTTCCTGCTGGTGAAACTCAAGTTGAATTAACATTCCCACTTGGTTCTGTTGCTGTTGCTGAAAACATTATTACTGAAACTGAAATTCTTCAAAATAACTATAACTTAGTTACTTTCACTGCTGTTCTTAGCTCACAAATTCCTGCTGGTACTCAAGTAGACTTCTCTGCTCAAGCTACATTTGAAGGCTATACAGCTACTGGTGAATATACAGACTTTGTTGGTCTATCTGTTGAAGGCTTCGAAACACAATCTCTTGATGGTTTTGGTTGGGAAACTACAGGTGGAACTTATTCATTCTCAACAGACGCTTATGAAGGAACATATTCTTTACAGTCTGCTGAAATAGCTAATTCTGCTACAACAACTCTTAGTGTTGATTACGAATCATCTATTGATGGTGAAATTTCCTTCTTTATGAAAGTTTCTACAGAAGCAAATTATGATTATGTGAAGTTCTATATTGATAATGTACAAAAAGTTGAACTTTCTGGCGCTGTAAATTGGGCTGAATACAGCTACAATGTAGCTGCTGGTGAACATACTTATAAATGGGAATATAGTAAAGACTACATGGTTGCTTCAAACGATGATTGCTTCTATCTAGACCTTGTTACTTTCCCTGCTTCAGGTGGTGGTGCGACAGGTAATCCAGAAATTGCTATTGATGTTACTGATTACGATTTCGGAATGATTCAAGTTATTCCTGAAGAAGACACTTCAGTTTCTTTAGATTTAGTAATTGAAAATACTGGTGATGGAATGTCTTTGGGTACTATTGAAATTCCAGCTCCTTTCTATGCAAGAAATGACAATGAAGAATTAGTTAACTCTAAATCATTTACAGTTGATGCTGGCTCAACTACAACTATCGAGCTTGTATTTGCTCCAACTACAGCTGATGTATTTAATGAAGTTGCTACAGTTACAACTGATGATGTTGATAACCCTACATTCGAACTAGCTCTTGCTGGTGAATCTATTGGAACTCCTAATGCTGGTAATGATTTAGTTCCTGCTGTTACTTCTTTAGAAGGTAACTATCCTAACCCATTCAACCCTGAAACTACTATTAAATATGGTTTAAATAAGGGTGGAAAAGTTAGAATCGATATCTATAACCTTCTTGGTCAAAAAGTGAAAACTCTTGTTAATGAAGACCAGTCTGCTGGTTATCATTCTGTTGTATGGAACGGTAAAGATAACAACAATAGAAATGTTGCTTCAGGCGTATATTTCTACAAAATGAAATCTGTTGGCTATAATAAAACAGCTAAAATGATTCTTATGAAATAGTATCATTTGAACTATAGATAAATTAAAGCCTACAACTCTCGAGTTGTAGGCTTTTCCTTTTGGTAAAAGCAAACTGGGATTGTAAGCTTCCCAGCTTACGAAAGTGTTTAGGATTGTAAGCTACAGTCTTCGCCTGTCACAGTCCCAGCTTACGAATCTATATAGCGTAAGCATGAACTTTGTTCAGCCTATCGGCGGATGCTTACACTCCATCTCTGGCAACGAAAAGGGTTTGAATTAATTAATTTGACATATATTGGGAGATAATTATAATATGATAAACTTCTAAATGGAGGAAATATGGCAACTAAAAAAGTAATTAAAGAAACAAAAACCAGAAACTTCATAGGTTATAAAAGAGAACACGCAGAGTTCCACAATGCTTATACTATATCTTCAGTTGAGAAAGATATCAAATTCTTAAAAGTTGTTTATGGAGATGATTTCCCATTATCAGAAGAAAATGTAGATGCTATCTTGATTGAGAAATTAAGGAAATTAGGTAAAGAAATTTATTTCTTTATTTCATCATTAACATTCGGGACTACTCCCCAGATTTATATAAAACGTAAATATGAATTTATCAAAAATACAATTCCTGTGAATGAAAGATACCTTTTCTTTTTAGCATGGAATGGCTTAACTAATAATGATTCCTTCAAAAAGCTATTAAGACAAAAGTTTGGTTTAGAACAGTTCTATTCTGATGTATGTCCGCAAAATATACCAAGTATAGGATCAGTCCTCACTCGCTATAGATCTAAGTTTGTTTTGGCTATGGATATGGCTCAAAACCCAGATGGGACTAAGAGAACTCAAGGACGCCAACTTGACGATGGTTCAGGATTGACCATGAGAGAGAAGATAGTCTGGTTACCGAATGGTAAATCAATTCCTCTTTATCCAAATGCCTATGTACCACTTAATCAAACTCAGGTTATATTGGTTAGGCATGGCAAGTCTATTCATGAATCTGGTGGTGATAACCCTGAATTTGTTGGTTCTGGCTATTGGGATTCTTGGAAAGAGAATCGAAGAGTATCTAAGTCTATTGGGAATTCATTGAAAGAAGATGGAATTCAAACAGCAAAGAATTTAGGTCAAGATTTCAAGGTTGCAGTAGACACACTTCAAAAAGAAGGATATTTATTCTGGCCTTACGCTAAAGAAAACCCTATAACTGTCTATGGAAGTGAATCAGAGAATACAGAGCAAACTTCTCGTTACTTTTTGGCAGGAGCAAACTATACAAATATAAATTTCCAAGCAATATATGGATTAAACTCACAGAAATACGGAGCTCTTACTCATAAATACAAAAATGAAGTATTTGAGAAAGTTGTAGAAATCTATGGTGAAACATGGGCAGGTACAAAAGAAAGTAAGTTAGCAAAAGCAAAGAAGATGTTCAAAAATAGATTTTATCATTTCCCAGAAGGGGAGACCTTGATAGAAGCTGATTGGCGCATTGCTCATAGCTTCGTTCAATTGCTCAAAGAAAACCAAGGTAAAAGAGTGCTTTTATGCGACCATTCTGGTGCTATAAGAGTGTTCGAAGCTATCATAAGGACATTAGATTTTGCTGATTATAGTTCATTGAAGGAAGGACAAGATTCTATCATTGCTCTTATCTATCAACCAGGACTGAATGTTCGTTACGATTACTTACAACGTAAAGATTTTAAACTTAGAAAATAAGGATATAAATGCTTAAAACACATTACTATCGTGAAGATAATGATTTCCAAGAGAAGATTAGTGAACTTCTCGGAAAACAACATAGAATAACTATAAGTAAAGACATACCTCAAGATACAGAAGTTCTTATCTTGGGGTATCCTTCTAAAGATAAACTAGATTCACTTCCTAAGCTAAAAGCTCTTGTCATTCCCTTTGCAGGAATACCTGCTTCTACCAAAGAATTAATGAAGCAGTATCCAGATTTAAAAGTCTATAATATCCATCATAATCATAGAGTCGCTGCTGAAATGGTTATAGCTATGCTTCTAACAGGTGTTAAGCATATAATACCTGCTGATAAAGACTTTAGAAAGCATGATTGGAGTATTCGTTATGGAGAGAACCCTTCTCTGCTTTTATATCAAAAGAAAGCTCTAATTTGTGGTTATGGGCATATCGGTAAATTAGTTGCTGAATTCTTGAAGGTCTTCGGTGTGAAAGTTGATTATATTCGAAGGAATGAAAGAGACCCTAGCATTGGCTGTTACAAGCTAATAGATTTACCTGTGATAGTTGAAGAATATGATTTTGTAATTAATGTTCTTCCTGCTACTAGTGAAACTGAGAGTGTTTTCAATAAACAAGTCTTCTCTAAAATGAAGAAATCTAGCTTCTTTGTTAATATTGGTCGAGCTTCTACTGTTGATGAACAAGCATTATATGATGTTCTCAAGAATAAGAAAATACTTGGGGCTGCTCTTGATGTATGGTATAATTACCCTAAAACAATAGAAGAGAGAAGCAATACCAAACCGACTAACCTTCCTTTTCATGAACTAGATAATTTGATTATGAGTCCACACCGAGGAGGAGGACTTGGTATGCAGGAAAACGAAACATTTAGATTGCAAGAATTGGCAGACTTGCTTCAGAAGATAGAAAAAGGTGATCAGGTAAGAGCAATAAACTTAGAGCTTGGATATTAAATAATCAAGTTTATAAAAAAATATATTTACACAATTAATTAAAGTATCACAATTTACATGATTTAGAATTATCTCTAATTCAAAAAAGGAACATTTGCAAGTAATGTTGATATTATTCAACTATAACTTCCATATTGTTAATGAGCTTATAATGGCAGAGGTTAGAACATTATGGTTAGAAAAACTTTAAAGAGATTTTATATTTATATCATTTCATGGATATTGCTAAGTATTATTCTAATAGTTGTAAATCAATCTTCCTTTATAAAAGAGGTTGAGAATAGGACTCTAGATTATAGATTTAGTAATTATTCCTTAGCTGAACAAGCTGATACAAATATTGTCTTGATTTCTATAGACGATCAAAGCTTGAGGTATGCTAATGAAAAGGGCGTATTTTGGCCTTGGCCTAGAGAGTTTTATGCTTTAGCAACTAACTACTTAAGTAATTGTGGTGCAGAACAAGTTATATTTGATATTCAGTTTAATGAGCCGGATTATAATAGGGGAGATATTGATTCTGAAGCTAGTGATAACTATTTTGCCAACGTAATAAAGAACAGTGGAAATGTTATATTATCTAGTCAAGCTCTATTAGGAGAAAGTAAGATAGATGTTGAAACAGGAATTAATACCCTCAATATTGAAGGTATTAATATTCCTTTAACAGATAACTTTAACCAGTTGAGCCTTCCTATAAAGAAATTCAGAGAGAATTCTTTGGGGGTTGGAATTATTAACATTTCACCAGATGATGATGGTGTTGTGAGAAGAGTTCCTTTATTCTACAAAATTAATGGCCAATATTACCCGCAGTTAGCTTTTCTATCATTTCTAAAATCTTCACAGAATAATACATTGCAATACAAACATCAAAGCATTGCTACTGACAAAATAGATATACCAATTCTGCATGAACAAGATTATCTGATTAATTGGTATGGAAATGGTGGAGTAGAAGGTGTTTTTAAATATATCCCATATAGCAATCTTATTCAGTCTGCTGTTGCAACTTCAAGCGATAAGGAAGCTGTTCTTAATCCTGAATTGTTTAAAGGTAAGACAGTAATTATTGGAGCAACAGCTCCAGGACTCTTTGACTTGAAGACCTCACCAGTTACAAAGGTCTTGCCTGGTATGGAGATTTGGGCAACAATCATAAGTAACTTGCGCAATGGTCATTTCATTAAAACGGTTCCAGGTCATCTTGTTAATATCTCAATAATATTATTAGTTGCACTCACTATAATTTCTTTATTGCATCAAAGAGCTGTAATTTCTCACTTATTCTTGTTGATTGAGATTGTTGTTGTAAATATGCTTATAATTGGTTTGTGGACCCATTATAGGTATTTATTGCCATGGGTAATCTATATTATTACAATTGTTTTAACTTATCTGACTGTCTTATTAGTAAAATACCTAGCTGAAGGTAGAGACAAGCAGAAACTGAAAAAGATATTTACAAGATATATTCACCCTGACCTGGTTAACATTCTCATTAATAATTCAAAAGACTTCGAGTTAGGTGGTAAGGAAGTAGAAGCGACTATTCTCTTTACGGATATTTATGATTTTACTACTTATTCAGAAAATAAAACTCCTAAAGAACTTGTTACTGAGCTTAACAAATATTTCGAAACTATTACAGATATTATCTTGAAGAATCAAGGTATGTTAGATAAGTTTACTGGTGATGGACTAATGGCTCTTTTTGGCTCTCCTTTAATAAGCCTTGATCATGCTTATCTGGCATGTAAAGTTGCTTTAGAACACCGTTCTTATACAGAGAGTTTGAGCCCTGATGATGATGGCTATTATTTCAATAAAATGACAAGGATTGGTATTAATAGTGGTCTTGTTGTGGTAGGGAACATTGGTTCTTCAAAGCGAACAGATTACACTGCTATTGGCGATGCAGTAAACTTATCAGCAAGAATAGAAGGCGTTAACAAGCTATTTAAAACTTCTATCATTATTGGAGAATCCACTCAGAAGCTGATAAAAGATAGGTTTATATGTCGTGAATTAGATGTTCTGAAAGTTAAAGGTAAGAATGAGCCTACAAAGATATTTGAACTTATTGACGAGCTTGGTAAGAAAGATAAAGATGAACTTATTGCAAGCTATGAAGAAGCTTTAATGTTGTATAAGCAAGGACATTTCTTGCAGGCTAAGAATAAATTTGAAGATTTATATAATAGTAAATATAGTGATTATCCTTCACAGGTAATGGCAAGTAGATGCCAGTTTTTAATAGATAATCCTCCTAAAAATTGGGAAGGAATATTCACTCTAAAAGTTAAATAGGAGTAATTATGAGGTTCTTGTTATTGTTGTTTTGTTTGTTATGTTTTGTATTGGTTTCTGCAGAAACATTAGATATAAAAAGGGATAAAACCCCTCTACGAGAAGGAGCTGGATCTTGGTATGAAGTAATCGAGTTAATTCAGAAAGGTGAGCGAGTTGAAACTGTTGCTTACTCAGATGATAATCAGATTACTAATCAGTGGTTAAAAGTTAAGTACAATTCTAAAGTTGGTTTTATTTCTGTTATATCAACCAAAGAACTTAAGCCTAAAAAAGACATTTTTTCTAATTTTGCTGAGGGTAAGCCATCTACTATTGCGACTAAGCATGGTGTTTCAGCTGGTGTAAAAGGATTTGGAGAAAGATTCTGTTCTACATTTAAAGTTAGCCCAAAATTCATTGAGTATGCTCAAAGCTATAATATAAATCCTAGAGACTATAAAAAGTTTAAACTAGACACTTACAAAGGCTTTTGGATACGTAAGAATAGGAAGAAAGTTGATTTAGGTGATAAATTTCATGAAGAATATTTCACAGAGTCAGAACGAGGATTAGGTTTAGGTATTGCATCTGTTATATCTCAGCAAGGATTAGTTAAAAACAAAAAGCTTCAAGATTACGTTAATTTTGTGGGATTACAGCTTGTCGAAGCTTTTGATTTAAGTGAGATAGAATTCAAGTTCTTTATATTGGATATTGATAATCCTAACGCTTATGCAACTACAGGAGGAGTAGTCTTTATTACTAAAGGAATGCTTAACTTATGCCAAAATGAAGCAGAATTATCTCTGATTCTCGCTCATGAAATAGCACATGTTGCCTATAATCATGGTATGCAAGAAACTCTAGCAAGAAAAACAGATATATTAGCTGATTCTAGCTTTGATGAATTAGACAAGGAATTTGGGAACTCAACTAGTCGTTATAAAGACCTAGAAGCAGAACTTGAAGAAGATGCCTTTAAAATATATGAAACCTTGATTCATGGTAGATTAGATGCCTATGAGTTAGAAGCTGATCAGATGGCGATATTAGTTACTGCTCGTGCTGGATATAATGCTAATTTAATGCCGAAAGTTCTTGACAGACTAATCAATAATAGCGTAAAATCAAATAATGAGCACTACCGACCTGATATTCTTGTTACACGCAAAAAGCAAGTAGAAAAGTTCTTGAAAAGTAGACCTTTACCTAGTAACCTAATGATTCATCAAGAAAGATTTGATAAATTTATACAATTACTAGACTAATGGTTATATAAAGAATGGATTCATTATTAGGAGGAAGTGATATAGATTAATTAAAAAAGGACTCTTATGAATAGAATAATGATATTTATCGCTTTGTTAAGTTTGTGTGCAATCTTACAATCACAAAGCCTCGCTGATATGAACTTTGGAGATTCAGCTTCTTTGGATATAATGACATGGAATATAGAATGGTTTCCTAAAAATGGTCAGACTACAGTTGATTCCGTAGCAACAGTCTTAGAAGCTCTAGATATGGATATTTATGCTATTCAGGAAGTGGATGATACACTCGCATTTAGGGAAATGGTTAATGAGCTAGATGATTATTCTTGCTTCTTTGAATCAAGTTATTTTGCAGGTCTTGCTTATATCTATAAGACAGATGAAATACAGATTCATTATATTGAAGAAATATATACTTCTTACCCTTATTGGAGACCTTTCCCACGTTCTCCAGTAGTAATGAAATTTCTCTACAATGGTCAGATTTTCTATGTGATGAACAATCATTTCAAGGCAATGGGGGATGGACATTTAAACCTAAGTGATGAATGGGATGAAGAGACCAGGCGTTATGATGCTAGTCTTCTTATCAAAGAGTATATAGATGATGATTTACCTAATGCTAATGTGATAGTATTAGGTGATTTAAATGATATTCTTACTGATGAAGAAGATGATAATGTTTTCCAATGTTTTTTGGATGATGAAGAGAATTACCTCTTTGCAGATTACGAAATAGCTACTAGCTCTAGTTCAGAATGGTCCTATCCAGGTTGGCCTTCTCATCTGGACCATATACTTGTAACTAACGAGGTTTTTACTCCCAACAGTAATGTAATTACTCAAACCCAAACATTGAAGATTTATGAGTATATGCAAAGCTTTTCTCAATATGACTCCTACATTTCAGATCATTTACCTGTAGCAATTAAGATAATTGCTGCTACAGATAACGATGATTCTCAAGTTTGTACTAACGCTTCTTTCAATCTAACAAACTATCCAAATCCATTCAATCCTGAAACTACAATATCCTTTAATAATCCTAGTTCTGGTCATGTTAAGTTGACTATTTTCAACATTAAGGGGCAAGTTCTTGCAACAATTATCAATAGCAAGCTAGCTAAGGGACAACATAATTTTGTTTGGAATGGAAAGGATAGCAATGGGAATCAAGTTTCATCAAATATCTACTTTGCAAAAGTTGAAAGTAAGGACGCTTCAGAGATTCATAAAATAATATTATTAAAATAAGATTACTTAAGAATATTTGCTTTTGAGAGGATATATTATAAAGACATTCTTATTTGCTAAAGCATATATTTATAAATGATTATTCTCAACGGGGAATGTTGAGTAATTTAGCTTTGTAATCAATGAAATTTATTTAAGAAGAACTTAAATTCAGTCTTAATTGAGTTTTTTATTGACAATAAGCAAAATTAACTTTATATTATTTATATAAAAAAACTAATTAGGAGGAAATTATGACAAAATTAAGAGAAATATACCATTGCCCTAAATGTGGTAACGTGGTTGAATTAGTATATCCTGGTGCTCCAGCACTTGTTTGCTGTGGAGAACCAATGAATTTATTAGAAGGTAAAACAGCAGATTCTGCAACTGAAAAGCATGTTCCTGTTGTTGAAGAAAAAGACGGCGGTGTATTAGTAACAGTTGGTTCAACTCTTCACCCTATGACTGAAGAACATCACATAGCTTTTATTGAAGTATTAACAAAAGATATGGTTTATAGAGCTGAATTAGATAAAACTGGTGAACCAAAGGCATTCTTCAATGTTAAGAAAGCTGACGTAATTGAAGTAAGAGAATACTGTAACCTTCATGGTTTATGGAAAAAACTATAAAAAAGAGGTAAAATAATGAGTTTAAAAGGTACAAAAACTGCAGAAAATTTGATGAAAGCATTTGCTGGTGAATCACAAGCTAAAAATAGATACACTTATGCTGCTAAAACAGCTAAAAAAGAAGGTTTTGAACAAATTTCAGCTCTCTTTATGGAAACAGCATTAAATGAAGAAGAACATGCTAAATTATTTATGAAACACATGGTTAATAATGGTCTTGAAGGTCAAGCAATTGAAATCACTGCTGCTTACCCTGCAGCTTGGGCTCAAAAAGATACATTACAAAATTTACAATACGCTGCTGATGGCGAACATGAAGAATGGGATGAATTATATCCTGAATTCGCTAAAGTTGCTGATGAAGAAGGTTTCTCAGCTATTGCAGCAACTTTCAGACTTATTGCAAAGATTGAAAAACATCATGAAGAAAGATACAGAAAACTATTCAATGCTGTTAAAGCTCATGAAATGTTTAAAAAAGATGGTAAAGTATTCTGGAAATGCAGAAAATGTGGACATATTCATGAAGGTCTTGAAGCTCCTGAAAAATGCCCTACATGTGCACATCCACAAGGATACTTTGAAGTTTTGTGTGAAAACTATTAATTGATAACTGAGGAGTTATTTATGAGTAAGTATCAATGTTTAGCTTGTGGATATATATACGACCCAGCAGAACACAATAATGTTGCTTTCGAAGACTTACCTGAAGACTACATCTGTCCAGAATGTGGTGTTGGTAAGGATATGTTCGAAGTAGTTGATTAATATTAAAAAAGGAGCGCTTAGCTCCTTTTTTTCCTTTTTTAAGAATTTGATATAAGCCTATAAAATATATTATACTTCTTAAAAAAATATAAATGAGTATTGTCTTACTCATTCTTTAATGGAGTTAAAATGACAAAAGAAGAATTTAATAAAATTATTGATTTCGCTATCTTAAGAGAACAAGAAGCAGTGGACTTTTATGTAGAATTACAAAATCATGCTAAGTTCAAAGACCAAGCACAGATGATGAAAGACTTTGAGAACATGGAAAGAGGACATATTATTGTACTTAAAAATCTTAAAGAAAAGGGTAAAGTGTTCGTTGATGAAAGTAAAGCAACGTCTATGAAAATTAGCAATTATGTTATAGCTGATTATGATAAAGATGATTTAACTTATGAGAATATCATTCTAATTGGCATCAAGAGAGAAGAAAGAGCATATAAACTCTACAAAGATCTAGCCAATAACTTCGATGATGAAGATGTGAAAAAAGCATTTAATCACCTTGCAAGCCAAGAAATTGGCCATAGAAATTTATTCTCTGATTTATATGATAAGCATGTTTTAAAAGATAACTAAATTCTGCTATAAAACTAAAGATATACTTTTGGGCTACTTTTTTTGAGGTAGCCTTTTTTTTGTTGTAATTAAAGGAATTATTGTCTTACTTAACTTCTGCATTAAGGGCCTCCTTGAAAAACTGGCCTTTTTTCAAGGTGGCAAGTAAGGATGGAGTTAGGAGTGAGTTACTGGGAACACTCGGCTGCTAGCCGGCTGGCACTGGGATAGCCAGCCTACACTGGGAACGCTGGCTGCTAGCCGGCTGGCACTGGGATCGCCAGCCTACACTGGGAACGCTGGCTGCTAGCCGGCTTCACTTAGAACGTAGTGATAAGTGAATTTGTAGAGACGTTTTGAAAACATCTCAGAAAAGGGAGTGTAAGCATCCACCGAAGGTTGAACGAAGTTCATGCTTACGCAAAAACTTTCATTGTCCTGAAAGGACATATCAGCTCAGAGCCCATGATTTCAATCGTGGGTCAATAAAATATGACAATTAGCTAGAAACTTGCTCCCCAGAAGAATCTTGAAAAAGCAAGATTTCTTTAACCTAAAAGCGTCATCTGAGATAATAAGGGTTTTTTATTAGAAATTGCAGGGAAAAATAAATTTTATTGAATATGTTAGACTGTTCTTATATTGGTAAGCACTAGTAAGAATAGCACGAAATTTAGCCATAATATAATAAGAACCGAAGCTGTAACTAGTTACAGACATGTTTATGGTCTGATAGAATAATTCTATGAAGAGAAGAATATTATTCTTTCAGGATAAAGTTAGTAAAATCTATTTTACATATTTTGCAAATAACACTTGACTAATAAGAATTATTAATTATTATATGAGAAATTATTAAATATGTATCAGAATTGGAGGAAAAATGTTAAAAACTGATGTATTAGTATTAGGAAGTAGTGCAGGTGGAATGGTTGCAGCTCTCACAGGAAAGAAAATGAATCCAGATAAAAAATTCACAGTAGTAACAATTAATGAGAAGACACTTGTTCCTTGTGGTATCCCTTATGTCTTTGGTTCAGTAGGAACAACAGACAAAAATCTTATCCCAATTGACCAAAAGTTTGCTGGGGCAGGGGTTGAATTATTATATGATGAAGCTCTTGATATTATTAAAGAAAAGAAAGAAGTCACTTTAAGAAAAGGTGGAACTATTTCTTATGATAAACTAGTAATAGCCACTGGTTCTTACCCATACAAACCATTATGGTTAAAAGGTTCTGATTTTGACAATGTCTATGCAGTTCCAAAGAATAAAATATATGTTGATGCTATGCAAAAGAAACTAGCTGATGCTAAGAAAGTAATTGTTATTGGTGCTGGTTTTATCGGTGTTGAAGTTTCTGATGAGTTAAAGAAAGCAGGGAAAGACGTTCTTTTACTTGAAAGACTTCCAAATATATTAGCCTTAGCATTTGATGAAGATGTTTCAGTTAGAGCAAAAGAAATTCTTTTAAATAATGGCGTGAAAGTCCAAACAAGTACAACAGTTAAAGAAATTATTGGTGATGATAAGGCTAGTGGTGTTTTATTAGATACAGGTGAAACAATTGAAGCGGATGCAATAATTCTTTCAATGGGATATAAGCCTAACTCTCAACTTGCTAATAGAGCAGGTTTGAAGCTTAATGATGCAGGTTTTATTCAAGTTGATGAATACATGAGAACAAGTTATAATGACATCTTTGCAGTAGGCGATTGTGCTTCAAAGGTACACTTTGTATCAGGTAAACCAGCCCCAATTATGTTAGCATCGGTTGCATGTGCTGAAGCAAGAATAGCTGGACTTAATCTTTTCGGTATTGCAGCTGTAAAGACTTTCAGTGGAACTATATCAATCTTCGCTACTGCTCTAGCAGGTACAGGATTTGGAGTGGCTGGTCTTACAGAAAACGAAGCAAAAGAGATTGGTATAAATTATGTAACAGGATCTTTTGAAGGATTAGATAGACATCCTGGTGCATTACCTGATTCACATAAGCAGTTTGTAAAATTTATTGTAGCAAAAGAATCAGGTGTGATACTTGGTGGTGAAGTAATTGGTGGTTTATCAACAGGTGAACTTATCAATACTATTGGTATCATGATTCAAAATAGAATGAATATTAATAGCTTGTTGACAGCACAAATTGGTTCACACCCTTTATTAACAGCATCTCCAGCTGGTTTCCCTATGATAAAAGCTGCTGAAGAAGCAGTTTTCAATATGAGAAAATAGCAGTTGATTTAGAGTGAAAATATACAAAAGCCGAAAGTAAAGTTTAAACTATACTCTCGGCTTATTTATTTGTGTTAAGTTATTGTCTATTTCAGCAATAAACACTTTTTAGTTAATGTTTTAGAGTCAGTTTTTAGCCTATAGAAATAGACACCAGAAGCAACCTTCTGGTTATTATTATTTCTTCCGTGCCAAGTTATGTTATGATTACCAGCTTCAGTATGTTCGTTTAGAAGAGTTTTAACAAGTTGTCCTCTTACATTATATACTTTTAGTTTAACATCACAATCTTTATTGTTATAAAAACTTATCGTTGTACTTGGATTGAATGGGTTAGGGTAGTTGTTGTATAGCATAGTAGGTTTTTCTGCATGAGAATAATCTTCAAAAAGTATTGGTTCATTGTTGTATATTGATTCTAGTAGTTTATTGCTAATAGCTATATGAGATTGCAGACTCTCAGGATTAAGTCTAGGATATTTACTCCTGGCCCTACTAGATGATTCCAGAATAGTGAAGCCAATATCAATAACAGCGTAACAAGAATCAATATAAGTAAGAGGGTCATCTACTACACTTTCGTAATAATCTATAGCTTCTTGGGCATAACCTAAGTCTCTATTTGTCATTGCTAAATTTCTTTGTAATGAGAGCTCTAAAGCAATGTCAGATGTATAATCTATTTCATTTATAAGCCAGCTCTTATAGATGTTTAATTGGTTTGTTGCTTTATAACATTTATAAAGACCTGTTATGGCAAGATATTTATAGCATGTACCAAGGGTATCACCATAGACATTAAAGTAACTGGTGATTGCTTGAAGATAATTACCGTTTCTACGATGTTCTTCAGCAACATCAAACTCATTTTCTGAGTAATTTGAGTTCCTTGTTATCTCATTTAGTAACCAGTTAGTAAAATCAATAGTTTGCGAATCATTGAACTTGGAAATGAATACAGATGGAGAACTGTTTCCCCACCAGTTTTCAGTGGCAGAAATTATACCGTTAGGTTTAAATGTTTTAATATTATAGGTCTCATTGGCAAAGTTACAATTTCCTTGTGCAAAGGTTACAGCAGACTCATATAAATCAACTCCGATATTATATTCAATAAAATCGTTATCAGATGTAGATGCCAAAAGTTCTGAATCATCGTTAAGAAGAATAGCAGTAGTATTCGATCCAGTAGAGTTAATGAAACTACATGCTTTCATACTAACTGAAGAGTTATATAACTCAACACCTCTTTGGTTGTTAGGAAAGTCAATATCTTCCAAAGTTATAGACGAACTATTGTAAATAGATAGTGCTTTATTACAATTACTAAACTCTACGTATCTAGCATGAAGGTTTGCTCCATTAAGTATCTGTATGCCTTTCCAATAAGAAAGCTTCCTATTATTGCATAAACCTTTCATCGTAATTTTATTATTAGGTAAAGCAAATATATCTAATGAACTGTTCACTGTTATACCTTTGTTGTGGTTTGCAAACAATTCTACTCCTGGTGCAAATTCTAGTTTATCATCGTCAACAATAACGTCTCTAGTTAATTCAACATTATTCCAAACAAAGTAGTCACTTTTTATTGCATCTGGTACTGGTTGTAAGAACTCTGAAGTACTTCTGCTGTTGTTACCCCTTTGCGACCACTGAACAGTAAAGTCAGTGGTATAATTAGAGAATGTAGATTTTTTTAGATACAGGTTTTGATTATCATATATCAAATACACTAAATCAGTAATATCATAATAATCGAAATGACCAGAAGCAATTGAGCTTATGTCCATAGAATTTGGAATATAAAAAGATAAGGTTTTCTCTTCATCACCATTGCTGTCTAGTGCTAAAACCTTGTTGTAGTTTTTCTCATAAGTGATAACATCAACAACTCCATTGTTATCATTATCAGATATTACAAATGGTTTTAAGAATCTATGATGATGATGAAACTCTAGTGCTCCAGGAATTCCTGTTGTCATCTGCCATTCTTCGTTTAAGAACTGTATAAAATTACCTGTTTCTGAATCTAATACTACACCATAAGTACTTAGTATAAGTTCTATACCTGGATTGGAAATATCAAAATCTCCACCAAGCAGTAGTCCAGCATCTCCTGGGAATTCATGGTTCACTTGATACTGTTCAGGTATATCATTAACATCAAAGTCCCACACTAATTCGGGAATGTCATTATTGAAGTTATAACAAAAAGCTTTATTAATGGTTCTTTGACCATTAGTACCGTATGGATTAGCTATTACATTAAATCCTATATTGTAATATAAATATGGGAAGTCAAAATCTTCTTCATCAGGATGAGGATTACTGATTATAATATCTGTAGATGAGAAATTTACAATGGTATCATTAGAAAATGTTGTTGATCCACCACCCAAGCCACCAAATAGAGATCCATGCTCAATTTCAAAAGACCATCCTGCCGGTGCTCTCCGTGTATCAGGTGTTAAAGTTATTTTCATTGGTGCGTAGAACAAAGTTGTATACTCTATGTTATTCTCTTGATATGTACTATCTGGTCGAGTTACTACAAAAACAACTTCATTATAAATCGTTGAATCTATGTTGGCTGAGGCAATTGTGGATAAAATTCTAAAATCATCACCTATACCTGTATTATAAACTTCATAGCCATTAGGGGAAGACAGAACATAAGATAAATAACTTTGAGGATTTTGTCCTGTGATATAGTCCCCTGCGACAACAATATCTAAGATACCATCACCATTAACATCATTAACTAAAAAGGATGTTATTTCATGAATATAGGAGGCAATATCCTGTTCCTCAACAAGAGAAAATGTTTTATCGAAGATTAAGACTTTGTTAGTTGCTGAAGTGTGTATGACAATGATTATTTCTTTAGTTCCATCTCCCTCTAAGTCTGCAAAGACAGGCTTGATAGGATATGCAGTACCTACTGAAATGGTTGATAAACTACCATCTTTTATTATACAAAGGTGGTCACTAGTTCCATTGCTCGAAATGAAAGCAATTTCATCAATTTTATCTCCATCTATATCTCCAGTTGTAACCTCACTTTTGGGACTAGTGTTTTGAAGTGTAATTTCAGTATCAAAGTCACCTAAGTTTGCTCTTTTATTGAGTTTAAAATATAGGGTGTCTGTTACACCATCAACACTTGTAATCAATTCAAATGGAACTTCTCCAAATGAACTTGAATTTATATCAATTAAGAATGGAGTAAGGCTAGTGCTATAACTTCTATTAGCTATAGGCGCCCATGTTGATACTCCATTAACTATTACTACTTCAGGGTCACTACACCTTAGAGTGCCTGTTATTACCTGGTTACAGTCAAGCCACCAATTCTTAAGTGACAAATCAATCGGTACGCTAGTTTTTTGCATAGGTAAACTCTTATATCCTTGAACATCAACACTGTGCATTCTAATAGTAGGATGAGATGTTTCAGTAAGAGCATTATAGATATTTAATCTACCAGAACCATACTTACCCATTACTTCAATACCCGGGTTTTTTATGGAAATATCATCAGCAGAACCTATTACCCTATCTCTAACTTGTTCAAACGTAAGGCTAGGAAAGTTCTGCTTTACTAGGGCAATTGCTGAAGTAACCATTGGAGTTGCCATAGATGTACCAGACATATATCCGTAAGTAGAATTAATTCCAACAGATGGGTCATGACATGTAAATGTAGTATCATTTGGTAGAGTCGAGTATATCTTCCGATTTATAATAGATGAGTCACCACCAGGTGCTGAAATATCGGTAAAAAACGACTTATTGGAGTAATCTGTGACAATATCATTTATATTAGTTGCAGCTACTGCAATAGTGTTTGCTAATGAAGCTGGTATTAGGTCAATTTCTCTGTAATCATTACCTACTGCACACATAAAAAAACAATCTTGATAAGTAGAGAGATAATCAACAAAGTATTGTAATTCAGTAGTCGACTGTTGATCGAATAAACTCCAAGAACAATTGAAAATATTAATATTATTAACAAAGGCATTTCTGATTCCAATGGTTAAACTACTGAGGAAGAATTCATCTTCATTACCACATTTGACAGAATATAGTTCACAACCAATAGCGTTCTGTTGATAGTCACCACCACAAATACCATCAATACCTAAAGAATTATTAGAAGTTGCTGATATTATACCTGCTATATGGGTCCCATGACCATATTCATCGTGAGGGTCATCAATAGAATACTCGGAATA
This sequence comes from Cloacimonadales bacterium (SeqCode), assembly GCA_963678315.1. Classification (GTDB taxonomy): domain Bacteria; phylum Cloacimonadota; class Cloacimonadia; order Cloacimonadales; family JAFGVF01. The sequence continues at coordinate 1,187,083 of OY782781.1, forward strand.
CTCTCCACAACCATGTAGAGCATTATATCCATGAGAACCTGTAGGGGATGTGTATATGTTTTGTATTAAGTCTGGGTGTACTATGTCAGTTGTGTGATCTGCACCTAAATCAATTCCAGAATCAATAACAGCTATTTTCTGATTGGTACCTGTCATAGTATAGTTGCTAGCTACTAAGTCCATTCCAATTTTATTAAGATACCATTGTTCTGGAGACTTATTGTTACCATCTAACTCGACTAAGTAATCAGGATGGGCATTTAAGACATTGTTTTTTGAAACAAAATCAAGAATCAACTGCTCCATATCTAAACTATCTTTGTACTCCATCAAGTAGCAATATCTAGTTGTATTCGTGTCTTGTATATCATATATGTCATATAGTTTGTTTATTTTGTAGGCTTGTGACATTAAATTAAACCAGTGTTGAGAAGTGTTAAGAGAATCACTAAAAGTGTGATTGACGATAATTTCTGTATCTGTTGCAAAAACAATTGCCCTGTCTCTAACATTTGCAAAAATACCCAAAACCATAACTAGTATTATGCATGATAAAATAACCTTTTTCATATTATAAACCTCACTTGATAACTATTTTTTTTGTTATATCTTTGTATGCTTTACCATCTGTTAATCTACTCTTTACCAGATATACTCCTGATGATAGATTAGCTGGTAGTTTGATTTCTAAATTTGATGTTTTGTTATCTAATTTTCTTTGATTATAGACTAATTGACCTTTGATATTATAAATATTTACGTTTTGAATATATTGTCCTGATTTAGCGTTTAGAGATAAATCAGATTTAGTTGGATTTGGATAACAATGCATATCGAATTGTGCTAGTTCTAGCTCATTATCACTATTAGGGGTTGGGATAAAGTAGAATTCTAGTCTTGGGGCATGGTCATTGCCACAAAGAATATTAGATGTTGAAGTGGAAAAATGAATATTATCACTTCTATCATCTAAGTCTGATTCTGTATCAAAGTGGATCATAAGCTTGAAGCTCTCCTCTTGATAATGGTCACGTGAAGCAAGATAGGCTTGGGTAATATCTACGCTTCTAAAACCATAGTCCCCGTCATCTGATGCATCTGTTAAAATACCAACATGTCTTGATTCAGAAGGATAGAAAGAACCAGCTAAATCAGAAAAATCAAAGTCAACCTCTGTAATTTTTACAGGTGGTTGATTAATACCAAAGAGAGGATAGGTATTGGACATATCATTGCCAAGAATTGAACCTCTAAACATCTTGAAGATAACAGCATAGACTGTTAAACCTTCTGGGATTTCAATAAAAGGGTATTCTTGATACCATTTTTTCATTTTTTGCTCGTCAGTGAAAGCAGAGGCCACATCTCCAATAGATCTTTCTGGATTTTGATAATTATTAAGTAAGAAATAGACATCATCCTGAATTTGATTCATATAATAGCATTGTTTTACGATTAGACGATCATTATCTGGATCTAATAGTTGGACGATAGTATTGGAAGTATCTCCAAATAAAGTTATAAATGTAAAACAAAGAATTAAAACCAAAACAATTTTCTTGTACGAAATCATATAAAAGCTCCTTGTTATCAAATAAGGGCTACTACACCGTGTAGTAGCTATAAATGCCTAACATGATTAATTATGCAACATTATCTGAATTGTGTCAAGAAAAAAATAGACTGATATTCTTGAAGTAGATCGAGTAATTACAACTTAGGTTTTATTAGACAAAACAAAAAGCCCACAACAAATTGTGAGCTTTTAGATATTGTATGATACTATTTCATAAGAATCATTTTCTTAGTATCAGTTTTAGAAGCAACTTTTAGTTTAGTGAAGTATATTCCGGAAGCAACTCTTTGATTATTAGAGTTTAAACCATTCCAAACAGCTCTATAAGTTCCAGGAGCTTTCATATCATTAACTAAAGTAGTAACTTTTTGTCCTTTGATATTGTATATTTCAAGACTTACTTTCTCAGCACTTTTACTATTGATAGAAGGAACAGAGTATTCAATTGTTGTCTCAGGGTTAAATGGATTTGGGTAGTTTCCTTTAATCTCTGCCACTACAGGTAAAACTTCACTATCAGTGTTTGCTGTTGGAAGGTCAACAACTAAATCATCGATATACCAACCTTCATCTGTAGTATAACCGTCTGCTGCAAAGATAAATCTGAACTTAACAGTTCCTGTCATGTTTCCAATTGGGAATTCTGCAAGAGTCCATGAAAATGAACCAGAATATACTGGGGTGTAAGCAGGTATAGGGTTAGCATCGTTATCTCTTAATGAATAAGGATAATCGCCTAATGGAGTAATTAACATAAATTGGCCGTTATTAACTGACATTTCTACATAGCCTCCATCCCAAGCATAGTTTTGGTTCTGTATATCGCGTTCAGCTTTCATCCAATGATAGAATTTTAAAACTGAACCTGGTTCTACGTTAAAGCTTGGTGTTTCTAAGTATCCGTAGGAAGAGTTAGCATAGTCACTATCTCCTTCACCACCAAATTTGATAGAAGAAGTACCATTTTCTGTATGGTTTCGGTTTGTAGAAACAGCCCATTGATTATTGCTTGATGGGGTAGGATCAACAATACTAAAGCCCATTAAGCCTGATTCAAAAGTAAATTGGTCAACGCCAATAATGAAGTCATGATTTACACTTGTTGTGTTGTAGTGTGGATCTAAGACTAGAACTTGAACATTACCCATAGCGCCATCTTGTACAGTCTCAGCTATATTGATAGTGAAGATATCATTTAACTCAACAGATTCACCTGGAGCAAGATTTGAGATATTGTAAGATAGATGTGAAAATGTGATTTCTCCCATTGTAGAGAAGAACATTAAGCTAACATTATCAGAGTAACCTGAACCATTATTAGTAATAGTAAGATTCATAGGTATATCCATACCTGTTTCAGCAGATACTGTTTCAGTAACTAGACTAAGGTTATCAACAACTAGGTTTGAAGCATTTAAAGTAACATACTTCTCGTTAACTGATTGATTATCTCCGAAGTAACTAATAATTCTAACGGTTGCAGTTTCACCATCATCATGTCCACCTAAGTTCTTAATTTCAAAGATATCTTCAAAGTCGATAACCTGGTTACCTGTCATGGTTCCAATATATAAAGAATCTTCGATAACTTCTATATTGGAGTTTTCACAGAATAGTTTTAAATAAACATCTTCATTGAGCTCATCTGAACCAAAGTTCTTAACAGAGAAGTCAAAACCAAGAGTATTGTTAACACTGAAGACTTCTGATTCCATGTTAGTAGTTACATTAACTGTTCCCACAAAAGCTTGATCAGATTCAATAATCTCAATATCAATAGTTCTTGGTAAAGAATTTGGAGCTGTGATAAATAGTTGATATTCTCCTGCTAAGAGAGTTTGTGATGTAATGACTGCTATGTTACCTAGGAAATCTTTTTCTCCTGACCATAAGATATCATCACCATCCATAAGAGATACTTTAACATCATCAGTAGTAATATCAAGCGGATAAGAGGATTGTCCCATTGTCCATACAGTTGAAATGTTTTCTTCTATCATACCAGGAGTATCAGTCCACAAGAGCATTGCTGGGTCACCAAAAAGAGTAGTTTGATAATAACACCAGAACATAGTAGGACTGTCCATTCTTGGGATATTATCTACTTTTGCATCATTAAGAGATTCACCTATGCTATAAATTCCTTCAGTAAATATTGCATCTACCCATTCTCTATGGAAGTATTGAGAAGCTCCATTAGTAGAACCTTGAGAACCCCAACCATAGCGACTGTTAGAAATCATTGCCACTGCAGAGTTATCTAATGCTGTGAATTTTTCTGAGATACAGTCTTCAATATATTGACCTACTTCTGTACCACGGTTATCAAAAGCACCAGCATAACAACCTTGAGAAAAATCAACTGAGAAGTTAGATGTGATACCATTATTGGTGATGTTTGAAGTTGTAACATAATCATTAGAAATACGCATATTGTAAGTTGTATTAGAGTGACCTAAATGGTTTATGTATGTAGGACCTTGATTTAAGTAAGGGAATAAATCATTACCGTTCCATGAACCATCACCGCCATTATCTCTATCGTATAGTTTAGGGAATGTCCAGTTCTCTGGGTAACCAGTAGTTGAATAACCGTACATATTAGTATTACCAATGAGTTCATCCATGTAGTCACCACCATAAGTAGGTCCTTCCCAGAGCCATTCACCACACATGAAAGATGTAGTAACTTGATCGACTACAGGTTCTTCAGTAAATTTATAAATTTTATTTAGGATATTGTCTAATTCATTAACATTATTATAACAGATTCTACCTATAGCTAATTCAGGATAAAGGTCAGCATCCATTTCTTCGCCGAAGACGTCATTTCCATCATAGTCAAAGCTACCGTCTAAATTAGAGTAATAACAATCGGCAGGGATATCGAAGTCAGCTTGTGCATCATTATCAGCCCAAAATCCTCTATGAGGAATAACATCATCATCACCAGCTAAAAGGACATAAGAAAGGTCATTAACGTCTTGTGAATAGTAATATTTGATATATTCTCTAATCTTGTCTTGTAAATCATCAAAGTCTGCATTGTTAGGTACATTGTTTGCTTGGATTGATTCAACAGAAAGAAGTTCAACATTTAGATTTCTTGCTTCATGATAATGTTTAATATCTTCAATCTGAGCTAAGTAATCTTGAGGATAAATAATAAGATAATCTATGCCATTATTTCTAGTGTTGTAACTAAAATTTACAGCTTCAGGATTATCAACAGATCTAACTATTCTGTTATATATGTTTTTATTTTCTTTGTATAAATCTTGGCTTTCAGAAGCTCTTTGAGTGTATTCAGTATTTACAGAAATTGTGATTTCATCATACCAAGTTATTGTATTATTAGCAGGGTTATATTCAACAGCGTTTACAGCAAATGTTGCTATACTGTGACCAGCGATAAAGTCTGTTCTTAAATTCTTAACTTCATTACCAGGAAAGCTCTTATCAAGAGAGTAGTATTCTTGGTTTGGCTCAGTAAAATATGATTCATCCATCTTAGATAAAGGGAATTGTTGTTGAGCTGGAATTAGTCTATTTGTAAGTTTAATAGTGCTTTGTCCGCTTCTTTTAACTTGTACATTAACTGCTTCTTTACCAGAACCGATATATAATGATACTGGACTGTAAGTGATTGCAGGTTGGCCAGGTACACCATTTATGAATGTATTTTCTTGAACTATTGTTGCATATTCACCAGAGTACTTAACTTGTGGCTTGTCAAATGAGTATGTCTTTGTTACTGTCGATGCAAAGACACTTGTTGCTAATAAAACTAATAAAATTAGAATGATACTTTTCTTCATCTATCCTCCATTTGGAATATATATAATTACTAAAATAATATGCAAGCACTTAGCCAGAGATATAGTTTAATTACTTAAATGCATATAACTTATATTAAACTGCGTGTTGTTTTGAGTGAGTGGAAATAAAATCTTGATTACTGGTCAGTGATTTCTTCTAGCTCTTCTAATCTCATTAACTTATCAAGAGATTCTTCTTCTAATTTGAGCTGTTCATTGGATAGGTCTTGGAAGTCTTGAGATGTTAGATTAGCTGCATTAGTTTCAATTGTATTTGTTATCTCGGCTAATCTTCTTTCAATAAACTCTAACCTAGAATTAATCTCTTCAAGTTCTTTCTTCTCTTTGAAAGATAACTTCTTTTTAACTGTCTTGACCTTTTGTGTTTTGACTTTATCAAGCTCTTCATCTTCTTCTTTTTGGAATCTCTTGACTAGTAAGTAGTCTGAATAGTTACCAGCGAACTTTTTAATCTTGTTATCTTGGAAGATAAACAAGAAATCACAAACTCTATCCAAGAAGAATCTATCATGGGAAACAACTAGAACACAACCGTCAAAAGCATCTAAGTAGTCTTCCAGAATCTTTAATGTTCTGATGTCTAAATCATTAGTAGGTTCATCAAGAATAATAAAGTTTGCTCCAAACATAAGAGATTTAAGTAAGTAAAGCCTTTTCTTTTCTCCACCAGATAGAGAAGATATTTTAGCTTGTTGCATCTTCCTGTCGAACAAGAATCTTTCCAGCATTTCAGCAGCTGAATGCAAAACACCGTCTTTGGTCCTTATATTATCGGCATAACTTGAAATATATTGATGAACAGACTCTTTTTCAGGCATTGAATCAGCTTCTTGCTTAAAGTAAGCAAACTGAGTATTTACACCTAAAGTAACTTTACCAATGGTTGGTTTAAGCTCTTTGGTTAAGATTTTAAGTAAAGTGGTTTTACCGCAACCATTATCACCAATGATGCCAATTCTTTCAAACTTTTGGAACACATGTGAAAATCCATTGATAAGTGATTTATCATCGTATTGATGCTCAATGTTTCCTAGTTCAAGTATTCTTTTACCCATTCTATGTGACTGGAAAGATATGTCTAAATCTTGTTGTTCAATTAGATATGATTTATCTAGAAGCTCTTTAACCCTATCAACATGATTCTTAGGCTTGGAAGATCTTGCCTTTGCGCCTCTTTTAAGCCATTTAAGCTCTTTTTGTAGTTGAGCTTTACGCCTAGTTTCTTTTCGCTGTAAATCAATATTCTCCATCTCTTTCTTTTCTACATAATAAGAATAATTACCTTCAAAGAAATTAACACTTCCTTCATCAAGTTCCATGATTTTATTGGAAACACTGTCTAGAAAGTATCTGTCATGAGTTACGAATATAATTGTTCCTTTATAGTCAGCTAAATAGTTTTGTAGCCATTCTATAGAATCAATATCTAAGTGGTTAGTAGGTTCATCAAGAATAAGAATATCAGGTTCTTGAAGAAGTATACTTGCTAAGTCAACCTTACGCTTCTGACCACCAGATAGAAATCTAATTTTCTGGGAATACTCACTGATTCCAAGCTTAGTAAGATAACTCTTAGCTTTTGCTTCAATGCTCCATGCCTGCTTTTGTTCAATCTTTTCAGCTAAATGAGCAAGCTTATCCCAATTCTCTTGGATAGGATTAAGATTACTTTCTTCGGAAGCAAGGTAATAGTCTTTTAGTAGTTTCATCTCTTCTCGGTCAGAAGAATAAATCTGCTCTAAAATGGATAGGTTCTCATCTAATTCAGGAATCTGTTGTAAATAACCAATTTTGAGATTATTTCTGTAAGTAATGTTACCTGAATCAACCTCTTCTTTGCCTGTTAATATTTTTAGAAAGGTTGTCTTTCCACAACCATTAACACCAATTATTCCAATCTTTTCCCCAGAATGAATACCAAAATTTGCTTCATTTAATATATCTTTATCAACAAATGTTTTATTAACATTATTTACTGTAACTAATATTTCTCCAACAGAAATCAATATATATTCCTTAATTATCTAAAAGTTTTTTTCTAATTTTAGCACTTACTAAGTCCATTATCCAAACAGTCAACGCTATTAAGCAGACTATAGTTCCAACCCCATTCCAATCAGTCATTTGTTGCTTTTGAAATAGTTGCAGACCTATACCTCCGCCACCAACAAAACCAACAATAGTTGCCATTCTTACATTAATATCCCAACGGTATATAGTAAAGGCTAAGAAGGGGTTTATGATTTGAGGTATAACAGCATACTTCCATATCTGCCAAGTATTAGCCCCAGTAGAAGTAATTGCTTCGATAGGACCTTGGTCAATATTCTCAATCTGTTCCGAGTAAAGCTTTATAAGGGCAGCAATGGAATGAGTCATCAAAGCTAACATACCAGCAAAAGGTCCGATTCCAACCCACACAGCAAAGATGATTGCCCAAACAATAGCTTCAATTGATCTTACAACAGTAGAAATTGTTCTAACAGTGGTGTAGATTGTTCTACCGATAGCAGAATTACCCATCAAGTTGGACGCACCTAAGAAGCTGAAAGCAAATGCAACTGGTACAGCAAAGATAGTCGCCATCAATGCTAAATAAATAGTTTTTACTAATTCTCCCAACATTGGTACGAATATATCCATATCAGGGTGAAAGAGTCCTCTTAGCACATTAACAGTTCCTTTAATCCCAGTAAAGAACTCAAGTAAACTTATTTCTACTAGAGCCCATCCAAGTGCTAAAGTTAAGATTAAGGTAATTATAAAGACATTCGAGTGTAGTTTTCTAAAATTAAAGAACTCGAATTCTCTTTCAGAATAAATTACTTTACCAGGTGATTTTGCTAACAGATTTAATATAATGCCAACAATAATTGAAAATATTATAAGTAAAACTATGCTAAAGTTTTGATAACACCATGTATCGACTAGTGAAGTTAAATCTTTATTTATGTTAAAAGTAGTGAGGATTTCATTCAGGTTAAGAGTAATATCAGTCCATGTATTCACGAAATAGAAGATAATCGAACAGATGTATAAGCTAAACAAGTAGTCTACTAAAAATGCTTTAATTTTATTCATGTTATCTAATCTCCACTTCCTCTGCATCTTCACCATATATTTGTTTGAATTTGAATTCGTCTATCTCATGAGGGTTACCTGAGAACTTCACGCTTCCATCTTTTAAGGCAACAACTCTAGTTCCATATTTTCTTGCTAGACTTAAGAAGTGAAGAGAGCAAATAACAGTTATTCCATCTTCTTGGTTTAATCTTCCTAAATAGCTCATAACAGAATCAGCAGTTGCAGGATCAAGACTGGCTACAGGCTCATCAGCAAGTATCATCTTTGGTCGTTGCATTAAAGCTCTTGCTATTGCTACTCTTTGCTGTTGACCACCACTCAAATTCTTAACTTTACGCTTAGCAAAGTCTTGTAGTCCAACTCTTTCTAGATTATGCATAGCAAATTCTTTTTCTTCTTTACTCCAGTGAGATAATACACTATGCTTGCTAAGATTTCCCGTAAGAACATTAGTTAGCACAGAGATATTTTTAACCAGATTAAACTGTTGGAATATCATAGCTATATCACTTCTGATTTGTCTCAACTCGCCCTTTTTAGCAGACTCAATGTGTTTGCCTTGGAATATTATCTGACCGCTTGTTGGTTCAATTAATCTGTTGATACAGCGAAGTAGGGTAGACTTGCCTGAACCTGACAAACCTAATAGAATTACAAACTCATCCTCAGAGATGCTAAGGTCAACATCTCTTAGGGCATGAGTTTCACTATTATAAAACTTATTTAGTTTCTTTATATCAAGAGTTTTCATCTTAAAGCTTTAACAATCCTTTGTTTTCAATCATTTCTAGAGTTTCTCTTATTTCATCATAAGCACTATCGTCAACTCTTTTTAAGCCATCAACTTCATAAAGCTCTTTAAACGCTTTTTTACCTTCAGGGGTTTCTTTGAATGTATTGATTGCTTCAATCAATTTATCTGCAACATCTTTAGGTAAGTCTTTTCTGAAAGTACAATTATCATTAGGAATCCAATCTGTGAATCCAACTATCTTTGTCTTTGTGAATACATCAGGAACATCAGTCAAAAGTTTCTTCCTAGCATCTTGAGGTACACCGTCAATTGCTGGAGACCAGTATGTACAAGCAACATCTGCTTTACCTTCAAGTACAGCTCTGACTGCACTATCATGGCCACCAACAAATATCTTCTCTTTAGGAATTATATTGTTTTTTGCTAACAATACTGATGGAATTACGTAACCAGATGTTGATGCTGCGTCTGTATAAGCAATGACTTTACCTTGAATATCTTCAATAGATTTTATTTCTGAGTTTGCTCTAGTTATGAATTGCCCTCTGTACTCTGATAATCCATGTCTTACAGTTTGGAAGGTAGCATAAGCTCCATATTTCTTATTAGCTAAGTAGTAAGCGTAAGTTGGTAACCATGCTACATCTGCTCTGCCAACCCCCATTGTTTCCACGACTGCTGCATAGCTAGTCGGAACTTCTGATTCTATCTCATAACCTGTCAATTCTTCTAATGCTTCTTCAATGATTTTACCAGAAGACATCAATTTATTCTGTTCTAATGAAGGTACAAAATACATGGTTATAGGGTTACTTTTTGTCCCTTTAGGACCTTTTGTACATCCAACTAGTGTTGCAATAATTACAGCTATTAACAATATACGACTTATAATCTTCATTATCACCTCAACTTTATAGAATATCTTTTAAATCTAAAAGATTTGTTATATGGAAATCAGGTACAATTTCAGAAGTTTTCTCTAAAGGATTATACCAACAAGTTGAAATACCTGCATTTATTCCACCTTTTATGTCTGAGTTTATACTATCTCCAATCATTAAAATACTATCGTCTTTGTTTATATTACTTTTCTCGAATAATGTGCTAAAGAAACCAATATCAGGTTTTTGATAACCTAGTTCTTGGGAAATTCCTATATAAGAAAAATAAGCTAGCATCTCTGAAGATTTAAGCCTTGGGTATTGAACATCAGGTAAACCATTACTTGCCAGAAGAATATTATAACCTTTTTCTTGTAGATAATTAAGAATCTCATAACTTCCAGGAAGTGGGTGAGCATTTTGGGATAAGAATCTAGTATACTGGTCAGCGCAGTCATAAGGATCAACATCTTTTTTCCCAATTTGTGTCATGAATTCTTTGTGTCGCATCACCTTTAAATCAGATATACTGATTCTTCCTTCTTCATATTTTTTCCAAAAACCATTGTTAATAGTTTTATATTTGTATCTTAAATCTTGAAAATCACCTTGAATATGATAAAAATCAAACAAGTTCTCTAGTGCTTTTTGTTCTGCTAAATCATAATCTAATAGTGTATTATCTAAATCAAATATTATATGCTTAAACTTCATTACTTCCCTTTTGTTTTTATTTCCCATCCCTCAAATAGAGGATTTGTTATTAATATATTTCTATCTAGCTCTTCAATAATTTTATCTTGGCTATAGTTGTCTAAGGTAATTCCTTCAGAATTAAAGATATCACCCGAGAATACAGGAATCTCATTAGTTCTGAGTTGCATTTGTTTGTTTATGTCTTGAAAGGTTAATAAGCCACAGACAGTTACAGTCTCTCCCATAAAGTAATTCTTAATCTTTACAGTTCTAGCTCTTAGGGGAGCGATTAAATGGTCTAGTTCTTCAACTATTTTGCTGATAAAACCATAAGCTGATTCGCCTGTTACAAAAAGTAAATCTTGCTTTACTTCATCTTTAATATAATCAGCAAAAACTTCTTTATCATAATCCCAGTTATCTAAGAACATTCTTACCATACCAATACCATTTTCTATCTCATCGTAGGAACCATAGTAACTGCTTTCTGGGATTTCTCTATCAGCTTGAATAAAGAATTCGTCTGAAGCATAAATATTCTCAAAATTAGCTTTGAATTTATCAACTGTATCGAGAACTTTTGTCGCAAGACCTGGAGTAAACATTGGAAGCTTTTTTAAATGTCCTCTATGTTTAGTGATTCCAACAGGTACAACACCAATTCCAATTGTATTTAATTCAGGATTAGTCAGTTCTCTTAATGATCTTTCTAGTTGCTCACCATCATTATATCCAGGAACTAGAACTAGTTGAGTATGATACTCAATCCCACCCTTAGCTAATTTTCTTAATCTAGAAAGAATATCACAATCTTGCTTATATCCCATCATCTCTTTTCTTAGCTGGGGATTAGTAGCATGTACTGAAACATATAATGGCGTGATTTTCATCTTGATTATTTTATCTATTATCTCTTCACTTAAGTTGGTAAGTGTTATGTAATTACCATAAATGAAAGAATAAGCATAATCGTCATCTTTTATGTATAATGATTCTCGCATTCCTGAAGGCATCTGATCAACAAAACAGAAGATACAATTATTTGTGCATTCTCTGCATCTATGCTCTTCTGTTAAAACACCTAAAGGAGCTTCAATACTCTTTTCTAAATGCTTAGTTAGCAAGTGACCTTCATTAATAATTTCAATAACTAATTCTTCTTCAGCTGAAAAGTAGTTAATATCTAGAAAATCATAGATATGATTTCCATTTATTTTAACTATAAAATCGTTAGCTTTTATGCCAACTTCTTCCGCTAGAGAACCATTTTCAACTTGAATTACTTTTATTGCCATGTCTTTGTATTTATTACCTTTATTTTATGTTTTCTATAGTTTACTATTTTTTTCCTAAGTTAATTAGTGTCTAGCTTTTTTGTGTAAAATGATATTCACAATTGATTATCAGTAATATACAATATTATTTTAGATAGGCATTCTGTAATGCTAACACACTATTGAACAACATTAAAGCTAATCTAATCATTTTAAAAACTTCTTAAAAGAGAAAAATTCTTCTTGACTAAAGTTAGCTTTTTATAACACCTGTATTTATTAGTAAATACTAACAAATCATTAGGAGTTATTATGAGAAAGTTATTTATTATGTTTACGATTTTATTCGTAGTGGGGAACATTTATTCTTATCAGCTTGAGATGCCTAAAATCCATGCTGGTATCATGCTCGATAGTAAGTTTTATAGTGGGGACCATGCTAATTCTGGTGACTATAATACTACTAACAGATATCAAGTCAGAAAAGCTGCATTTGAAGTATATGGTAGATTAGACGAACAAATAAGTTATTCTATTGAAGCAGGAATCTCTACTTGTGTGGGAGCAGGAACTAACCTAAAACTGATGAATGCAGTTATTGAGTATGAATGGAATGAGAATATTACTTTAGCCTTGCAACAAGGGCATGTCTTAAGAGGATTCTCTGGTGTTACAGAATGTAGCGACAGAATTCCCTTAGAAAGACCAGTCTTCTATACTTCTATGACGACATGTCATCCTACAGGTTTTGTTGCAAACTTCTATTATGACCTTCCAGCAAATACATCAATAGAATTTGAAGCAGGTCTTATGAATGGTACTACCGAAACATTAGATGGAGAGCATGATTTTAACTTTGGTGCTATTTACACAAGTCCAATACCTGGTTTGTCAGTAACTGGTGTGTATAACCATACAAGTGCAAACTATTATATTGATGGCAAGAACCAAAGCAAAGATGGTAATCGAATTATTGCTGGTTTAAAATATGAATTGGATAATCTTAGCTTAAGTGGCGAATATTATACAGGTGAGGGTTTTGATACTTATGACCGTGAATACGATGCTTATTATTTATTAGCAGCTTATCGAATAGATACTAATTTCACAAGCAAGATTTCTTATATTCAACCTTATGCCCGTTATACCTTTTGGGATAAAGCGGCTGAAGATGACATAGATAATCAATATACATTCTTGGATCTTGGAATCAATATTTCTCTTTCTTCTACAACTAAGTTGAAATTAGGCTATCAGAAGAATCTAGACCAACCAGAAGAATTTAAAGAAAGTCCTTCATGCCTAATGGCAAGACTTCAAATCAATATTTAGGAGGAAACATGAAAAAAATTTATACTATTATTATATCTATTATAGCCATTTTAGCTGTAAATGCTGAAACAGTCACTTTAAGTCCTATAAGTGACACATATACTGATGTTGAACACCCATCCGAGTCTCCCGTTCTTACAGAGCTATGGACAGCTAATTTTACACCTGCTGGTATGTTTCAAAGAATCGTAATTGATTTCGACTTGAACGACGTCCTCCAAAGCAATGTCACACATGCAGAGCTTAATCTAACACGTTTTTTTAGCTGTCCAAGCTCTGGTTCAACAATAACTAAAATCTATCCGATTACAGAAGAATGGAATGAATCTTCCTGCAATCCTCATTCACATTTAGCTTATGACGTGAACATATACCAAGAAGTTCCTTTTATTGGAACAGGAGGATCTTCTATTGTTCAGTTTAACATTGATATTACTCAGCTAATTAACGATATACAGGATTCTGAGATTGATTTTCATGGCTTCGTAATCATTGCTAACTCTGGTCAGAAGTTCAGTAAATTCTATTCTAAAGAATATTCAAATGAAGATTATCGACCTAATTTAAGTATCGATTATTCTCCAGTAGCAAATGCTGGTGATGCTATTGAGCTTACAAGCCTAAAAGCAGATGTTTATCCTAATCCTTTCAATCCTACAACTACAATCTCCTTTTCAAATTCGTCAAACAATGATGTTACTATCTCAATATTTGATTTGAGAGGGAGATTGATTAAAAAGATAAGTCATATTGATTCTAAGAATGGTGAAAATAGTATTACTTGGAATGGTAAAGATTATAATAATAAAGAAGTTTCTTCTGGTATCTACTTCGCTAGAGTGGACAATAAGAATGAAGCAGTAACAAAGAAACTAATATTACAAAAGTGATAAAATCATGAAAAGAGTATCTCTATTTTTACTAGTTTTGCTTATTTGTATTAAACTATTTGCAGTTTCAGAACAACAACGATTGGTTGATTATCTAGACGATAATAATTATTCAAATTATGAAGTTATAGTTACGGAAGATAGCTTAATATATGCCCAGATCAAAAAGAAGGATACAGCAACTTATCTAGTATTGAGTTCAGATAATCTTGAAGTGCATGGATATGAAGGAAAAACAAAAGTTGCCCTCTTTTTTGATAGTCTTGCCAACATTTTAGAAGTGAAAATTGTTAAATCTAGGGATACTCGTTCATTTGTTAAAAGACTAAAAAGCTCAAATTTTCTTGAACAGTTCGTGAATTGGAAGGGTAAAGGTGAAATTGTTTCTAAAACAGGAGTAACCTTTACCTCCGACTCCGTTACCCAAACAGTTAAAAATCTAATCCCTTATATAAATAGAATCTCTAAAATAATTAATCAACAAGATTAGTTATTTCTTCTATTCATTAACCAGATAAATAAACACCTGCCTAGGTAGGTGTTTATTTTATTATACGAACTAGCTTTACTCTGCGAAGTCAAAGCAATATTATCCTTTATATTATAGACAATAAAAAAAGCTCACAGATAAACTGAGAGCTTTGAAAATTTAATTAATTAACTATTTATTTAATAGTTGTAGGGATATTGTTTCTGCGAAGTTTCCAGATATTTCCACTTTTTCTTTTTAGAAGTCTTTTAATTTCATCCCATGTAAGTGTTCTTCTAACTTGGTGCATAGTAGCATCACCAGTATCAAAAACATCAGTTATATCAGATCTGTCATTATATGATACTTTATAAACATTATAGCGTTCTTGATTACTTAAATTTGCTATATGATAGATATTAAAGAATTGATTATCAGTATAACCTTTTACCATGAATTCATTATCATCGTCTGTGTTACCAGAAGTAATAATATATACAAAATCATCAGAAGTTGAAACATTATCTTCCCATGAAATTCTTACATTATGATAATTATCCATATATTGAGTTAATATTGTTATTCTATTATCACTATTACTATAACTTACAAAATCTTCTGTTGCAAAAACAGATAAGCAAAAGACTGCTAATACAAGAATTAATACGATTCTTTTCACTATTTCACCTTCTTTATTCTTTTATTTACTTATAAAATAGTTACTTACAAAAAGATGTCAAGGAAAAAGTCATTTTTCTTGATTATCCCAAGCTCTGGGACAGCAAGCAACAGTCTTAGCCTGTCAAAGTCCTTGCTTGCGAAAGACGAACAGCCGTTCGTCTATATAATTTGGTAAGCATGAACTATGTTCAACCTAGCGGTGGATGCTTACACTCCTATGTCCAGTCCTAAATAATTTGACTGTTTTTCGTGTTATTCGTGCTTTTCGTGGTAAACTTCTCTGTTTGCAGATAAAGCTTAGCCTTTATGTCGCCCTTTCAGTGCTTTTTTTATTTTTTAACTATTACATGGAGGGCAAGCCTCCATGCTTAGTATATGCCACCCCTTCGGGGTTTTTATGGATAGCAACTCCTCAATTCTCCAATAAGTTTAATTCTTAATTCTACATTATCAATTCTTTGCCGGCTATCCGGCAGTAGCCGGACTAAAGGCAAAGCGTTCCCAGTAACTTTCTAAATCCTCACTCCTAACTCCGTCCTTACTTGCCTCCTTGAAAAATCGGCTGTTTTTCAAAGAGGCAAGTAATCACCAATTGTCCAGGTATTAATCGTAAAGATAGATATGAAGATCTAGCTTGTCATTCTGAAAGACTATTCCTTCTGCTTCTAACCTAGCTCTTTGTTCTTGTCCAGCAATACCTTTGAGAGATATTTTACCTTGTGAATTAATTACTCTATGCCAGGGTAAATCGTATTTGTCAGAAGAACTATGAAGTAAATTGCTAACTAATCTAGCAGATCTTGGACTTCCAGCTCTTCTTGCCACTTCTCCATAGGTCAGAACTTTACCCTCTGGTATATCTGAGATTATTCTAATAATTTCTTTTGCTAGATCTGACATTGCTAGTATTGCTCCTAATAACTCTTTGATTTCTTACTTGATTATCAGTAGTTGCTACAACTTTGAAGAACATTTTTGTCTCTAAGTCTGGGTTTTGAATGGAATATGACGTCTCTGAAGTATAGATAAAGTCCATGCCTTCTATATCAAAATCAATTATATCTGAACTATAAATCTTATATCCTATGGCGTTTTCTATTGCTGTCCATTGGAGAAGAAGCTCATTTGCAGTTGTATTTTCCGTAATGCTGACATTAGGAACTTCTAGTTGTGAATTACTAAATCCAGGTGTTGGACTAGCAAAGACTTGCCAATTATCCCCACCATCAAGTGTTCTTCCATAAGAAGTATCGGTTTGCAGAGTAACAGCATCAATAAAGTTCATAGTAACGGCTCCAATAACACTTGTGATTATCAGCGGTTCTCCACTTGAACTAATCTTGAAGTTAGTATGAATTTCACCATTTGGAGCAGTGATATTGTTGTCAGATGCCCATATTTGGATAAACTCTTGTGGTTGCAATATGTATTCAGGGAACTGCCATTTGCTTGGATTAAGAGAATCGTCACTAAGATAATAGTCATTAAGTTGAACAGCAATTTGACCATTGTTATATATTTCAATCCAATCAGAATCATTGCCATAATAGTCTGTGAAGCCCTGACCTGTTAAAGTAGAGTTAGCACTCATAAACTCATTAATAACAATAGATGCTTGCGGTGCAGTGTCAGATACAAAGTTAGCAGTAAGGGTAATATCCCCAGATAGTGTCACTGTTATGCTATTTGTTGCTTCATTACTATCACCACTCCAACCTTGGAATGAATATCCTCTATTAGGAATAGCTTTTATTACAATAGGGAGACCATTAAAATATAGTCCACTCCATGGATAAATGTTTGAAGTATCAACACCTGGAAGGCTTTCATTTACTCTAATTGTTGAAATTTGAATTATACCCATGCTTTCATCATTAACATTGAGAGAAACATTTGATGTACCGTCAATAAATGGGAACTTTTCAATGAAATGTTGCCTTATGTTAGGATTTCTGTCATTTACGAAATTCCTTAAAGACTGAATTTTAGCATCCCATTCTACTAAGTTATCAGGAGAAGACCAACGCTGAGTATGATAAGTCATCTCATGACTGATTCTCTCTTTCATCTCTTCGATTAATGGAGCAGTTCTTTCTTCTCTAAAGTTAGAGTTTAGCAAGTCAGCCATTCTGTTTATAAACTTATTCCTTACTTCTTCTGAACCAATCTTAGGACTGCTATTAGCAGGGTCATAAGGATAATCTCCAAGAAGGCTTCTAGTTAATAGTCTAAACATGTCTTGCCAGTTATCATGCCAAGTTGTAGCATCCTCAAGAGTGTTATCTGTAGCTGAACCACTATATTCACCTAAGCCACTATCCAAGTCATATAAGAGCCAACGCCATCTGCCATCATGTCCTCTTCTTGCATCTGGTTGATTAACATCAAGGTGCTTTCTCCACATCCTAAGGTTATTATAGGGCCAGTCATAGTTTGCTGCATAGATTTCTGTTGCATAGTAATCAATAAAATTGTTAATATCAATCATGCTTGATAACTGAGCAAATGCTGTAGGTTCAGACATATCATTGTTTTCAAGGAGATTACGTAAATCCATAAAGGCTTCATCAGTGCCATTCTCAGCTATAAACTGATTCTGATAAGCAATAATATCAACCTGATCCTCTGGAATACCATAAGTCTCTTCTATATAGTCTTCATCAAGTCTGTTTCTGATATTGTGTAAGCCCCAATATTCTCCATTAATGAAAACTACAACAGGTTTATATTGCATTCTTTCAATATTTAAACCTCCAGCAAGATTGTGTATAAAGGCATCTCTAAAGTTAGTCTTGTTAGAGTCTTGGCCAGAGTTTCTCAGGATAAACTTATGGAACTTGTCTTGGTTATAGTCTGGGAATAGTTGGTATTCAAACATATCTCCACCATATTCATCCCTAGCATAGAGTCTTAGTGATTTTCTATTTCTTCTTGTAGAAGCACCACCATGAATTCTAATACCACATTCACGTGCCATAGATAACTCAAGACCATTGTCAAAGTATTCAACATAAGCTGGACGTTCCCAATCAGGACCTGACTGATTATAATTAGCATTGTGCCAATCAGTATTATCTGCTTGGAAACCTGCACCGGGTACGTAA
Organism: Cloacimonadales bacterium (SeqCode); assembly: GCA_963678315.1. GTDB lineage: Bacteria > Cloacimonadota > Cloacimonadia > Cloacimonadales > JAFGVF01. The sequence continues at coordinate 1,205,663 of OY782781.1, forward strand.
ATACCTGATTCATCGCTGAAAAGATTATCTTGATCCGTTGTTATTGAGAATACAGAAAGGTCGAATCTAGAGCTTATCCCTGTTCCAATAAAGTAACTTCTAGTATCAATAGAACTTGGAACATAACCATTCTGGATAACTCTGCATTTTAAGACTGTTGCTTTATCTACTATTGATTGGGGTTCAGTCCAGAAATCAGTTTCAGAAAGATAATCCTCTGTTCCTTCAGGAATAGTAGTTCTAATTGTAGAAATACCATTGGCTTCATTCATTCGAGACGAGATGGTTAATGGTCCAGTATATAGGTTTGATTGAGCAGTCGGTTCAGAACCGTCTAAAGTATAGTAAATAGAACCAGCAGTGTTGCTGTGTGATAAAGTTACAACTTGTGTATCTTCATAAAAACCAGCATCTAATGACACTGTGCAAGGTTCAAGAATTGGCTGTGCAGTAGTAAAGTTTTCTGCATTAGGGGTAGGGGATAAGAAGATTGAATGATAGTGTGGGTTTTCAAATATTCTACCATAAGAAGCATCTTCAGGTATATAGACTCCTCTAATATGGTCAATTTCATTACTTGCTAGGTCAGAAAAGATTATCTTTTCTCCACTTCTACTGATACTGAAGTTAGTATGGATTTCATCTACAATAAGGCTGTCTTTGTTAGAACACCAAAGTAGGTAGTAACTATTAGGATCAAGTATTAATTCTGGGAACTTCCACTTGTTCAAATCTGTTTCATCATCCGTTAACATAAATTGGTTGAGATTAATTGGATAGTCTTTTTGGTTCCATAACTCTATCCAATCACTGTAATCTCCTTCTGCATCAGCAAGAAGTGTTTCATTGTCTGAACACACTTCATTTAGATAGATGGCTTCACTAAAGTTGTAGCTTAATTCATTGTTATTTCCTGGACTTGGATAAGCAACTTCTTCCCATTGAGAGATATTGTCCCAGCGCCTAGCTTTTGAATAGTTATTGCCACTTACACTGCAAGGAACAGAGTCAATTACACTAATGCTATCAAAGTGTGACAGATACAAGGTCTCAGTAGAACTGAGCTTGAAGTTAGTATGCATATATCCATGGTCATCTTGCCTATCTTTGTTATCAGCCCAAAAGAGTAAAATTTCATTAGGGTTAATAATTTTATCTTCAATTAACCATTTACCTAGGTTGTTAATATCATCAGAAAGATAGAGTCCATCTAAATCAATTGCATCTAGTCCATAATTAATGAGTTCGAACCAGTCTCCATCATCTCCTTCATGGTCATCAAAATAATTATCATTAGAAGACATTACTTCGTTAATATAGAGACTATAGTCAGGTAGTTGATACATAGGATTTAAGAGTCCTGGTGAAGGGGCTAGATACTCATAAATCAAATCACTACCATTTGGATAACGACCCAGACTATAATCAATATCTGTAGCTTCTGCATAGAAAGTGTTTATGACAGTCTGTCCATCACTAGCCACCAGAATTACTTCTTCTCCTTCCGAAGAGATTGAGAAGTTAGTATGAATTTCATTATTTGCGTAAGTTGTATCTGCTCCACTGCACCAAAAAAGAGCTACACTATTAGCAGGAAGTAGAGTATTAGGAATCTGCCATTTTGTATAGTTTTGCCAGTTATCAGAAAGGTACATTCCACCTAGATTCACAGTTTGATTAGACGCATTGTATATTTCTATCCAGTCAGAAGAAATACCAGTGTAATCTAAATCTTCAAGTTCACCGTTATTCTTAACTTCATTGATGAAGATATCTTCTATAGGCGCACCATTCAAATTATCTGTGTATGGTGTTGGGGTATTAGAGATTTGCCATGTATTATTTAACAGACTATATGATTGATTGTCTCCTAAAATGGAAGTAGTAATATTCGAGTAGTTTCCTCCATCTAAGCCAGTAAGAATAAGGTCTTCACCACTTGCTGAAATAGAAAAATTAGTATGGTTCTTCTTGTCTTTTCCAGATGCCCAAACTACATGATATTCATTAGGAAGCAAGGCAATATTAGAAAATTGCCACTTGTTTGCTTCAGCCATATCATCGCTTAGTGAGAAGTAGTTAAGATTTATAGGAAATAAGCCATTGTTATGCAATTCTATCCAGTCTGAATAGTTTCCATCGTTATCAGTAATAAAGTTCTGGTTCTTAGCCATAACCTCAGTAATTTGAACATCTATACCGCTTGATTGGACTTGATTAAGGCTTCCTGGTGTAGGAATTGAAAAGACATTGTGAAACTCAGAGTTAAAAGATGCTCTTCCAAAAGAATAATCAGCTGGAATATCAATAGCTTTGACTGAGTCAATTATGGTTTCGTAGTCAACAAAAGTTAAATAAACACTTTCACCATCATTATTTAGCTTGAAGTTGGTATTAAGTCCTGGCAATGGGTATTGTTGGTTACACCAGACAACTATTCTTTGTCCAGCGGGAATTATAGTATCAGGGAAGGTCCATTTGGTAAGGTCATCTCTATCATCTGATAGAAAATAATTGCTAAGGTCCAAGCTTTCTGTACCGGCATTGTATAGCTCAATCCAATCTGATTGCTGACCAAAGCTATCTAAGTAATTAGAATGTGTCCACGAATTATTATTATACATGACTTCTGAAATATATAAATCATTTGGTAATTCATTTGTAGGAGTATTATCATGAAGGAACTCTGTATAACCTATTTCCCATAAGTTAGTATCTGTAGCAGTCCCTCCGTCAGAAGAGTACCAAACTTTGAAGTTAAGGTGATTATTGATTTTGTATGGAAGAATTGTTGAACGGTAGATATTGTTATCCCAAGCATTCTGTACACCCTGTAAAATAGGGCTATCAGCCATAGTCCAATTTATACCATTATCTGAAACAGCTAGATATAAATCACCACCTCTAGGTGCTCCTGAAGGTCCAACAGAAGATAGCATATAATATTTCCCATCAATATAAGTTACATCAAGGTGCCATATCTCAAAGCTTCCAGCAATTACGCCTAGGTCTGTAGCTATAGGATCTGACCAGCCACTAGTAAGATTATCAGAAGTCCTCAAATTAATAGTTCTAGGACTAGTCTTTGTGTTTACTGTCCACATCTTATATTCATTATCGTCTCTTACTAAAGCAGGAGAAATAACCCTTTCAGTGGAATATCCATCAGTCTCAAGTAAAAATTGATTATCACTCCAGTTGATACCATCAGTAGAATAGACGTATCTGATAGTTTCATATCTCCAACCAGTATGCTCTCTCCAAAATACATACATGGTTTGATTGTCTTCTGACATAATAATATCAGGATCTGAATGATAGTAATTGTTTGGATTGTAGGAATCATTAAAAGGAGTCATTATTGGATTTACTAACCCTTCAGGTGCTAGCCAGTTTAATCCATCTTGTGAAACTGCTATGGAAGGATTCTCAAATTGAGCGTTAGAGTTAGGGAATGGTGTGTAAGCCATCCAGTATTGGTAGCCTTGCCAGCCTTCTTCAAAATAAACTACATCTGGGTGAACAACTTCATTGTTACCTTCAACATAGGATTCTATTGCTAAAGGTTCATCAGCATTATCAGCTTGATAACCATTTATATCTTGATGAATAACAATACTATACAGGTTTACGACCTGAAACAAAATAAAACAGCAAATATTTATCAACAACCTTTTCATTAAACTCTCTCCAAAGCTTTTTTATTTCTTTAATTAAATTTATATCTTTTAAGTTAATATAGTTTAAAGTGAGATAATTGTCAATATTTTATATATCCTAAATGTTGATAGTCCATAAGATAATTCATTTAATTCTACATAATATGGTTTTCATTTCTATATTTAGAATTGATTATATTGCAGTAAATAATTAATTACAGTTTAAAAGAAAAAACCTTGTTATTGATAACTATCAAAAAGCTCACTACAACTTCTTAAATTATTACCTTCATAACAAGGTTTTAAACTATATTCACTAAATTACAAATCTGGCACTTAAACATATATAAGGGACGATATGAGTAAGTTTGCTCGTGCCTAGTATATTAGCTAAATATACAATAATCCGAAAAGTTTGTTTTATCAATTGATATCTAGTGAGTGGTGAGTTGTTCAAGTTGAGTGGTAAAAAAAGATATTGGATGGTTGGAAGAAAGACTATTGATAATCTTGGGTCTCCTGCATAAAATGCCAAATTAATGCAGGGGGCAAGTAAGCTTTTAGTCTTTTACAAAGAAAAGTCCAAAAAAAAAGGTTACCGTCTCTCACCTCGGTAACCTTTATTAACTTAAAAAGGGGGATTTATTATTATTTATTTCTTATCTTGATTATTCTTTCTAATCTCTTCTAACATCTTTTCTTCCATTTGTTTTGGAACTCTTTTGTAAGAAGCGAACTCTAATGAGAATTCAGATTTACCTTGAGTTAAAGATCTTAGAACAGTTGGGTAACCAAAGATTTCTGATAATGGAACTTCAGCGATAACTCTTGTGAAAGCATCATCAATTTCAGTATCAAGAACGATACCACGTCTTTGGTTGATAGAGCCCATCACGTTTCCTCTAAATTCAGAAGGAGTTTCGATTTCAATCTTCATGATAGGTTCCATTATATAAGGACTTGCCTTTCTATAAACTTCTTTGAAAGCAGCTTTTGTAGCAACTTCGAAAGCCATTTGTGAAGAGTCAACTGGGTGATAAGAACCATCGTTAAGTTCTAATTCAACACCAACAACAGGGAAACCTGTTAACTCACCTTTTTCAAGAGAAGCTCTAAAACCTTTCTCTACTGAAGGGATGTATGTACCAGGAATTACACCACCAGTGATCTTATCAAGGAATGATGAATCACCTTCAACAGGTCTGATAAGACCAGCAATCTTAGCAAACTGTCCACGACCACCAGATTGTTTTTTGTGAGTATATGAGAATGCTGTTTCCACACCAATAGATTCTCTATAAGAAACTTCTGGTTGTCCAGTTTCGATATCAACTTTATATTCTCTTTTCATTCTTTCAATATAAACATCTAAGTGAAGTTCACCCATACCAGAAATGATTGTTTGACCTGATTCTTCATCAGTTCTATATCTGAAAGTAGGGTCTTCTTTGGTGAATCTATTTAAAGCTTTACCCATGTTGTTAAGAGATTTCTTATCTTTACAGGTAACAGCTAAAGAGATGATAGGTTCAGGAACGTACATTGATTTAAGTGAAATCTTTCTATCACCAGAAACAAAAGTATCACCTAATGAACAATCAACACCGAAGATAGCGATAATATCACCTGCTTCACCTTGGTTGATATCTTCCATAGAATCAGAGTGCATTCTGATAAGTCTACCAACTTTGATTCTCTTGTTAGAAGAAATATTAGTAATGTCAGAACCTTTCTTTAAAGTACCTTGATAGATTCTAACATAAGTAAGCTGACCATAAACTTGGTTATCAAGTTTGAAAGCCATAGCTACTAAGTCTTCTTCTGGAGAATGAGAAAGTTCGATTTCAACATCACCATTATCAACATCGAATGCTTTGTTAGTAACATCGTTTGGAGCAGGTAAATATGTCAAAACAGCATCAAGAAGTGTTTGAACACCTTTGTTTTTATAAGCAGTACCCATGAATACAGGTGTTAAATCTCTAGAGATTGTACCAATTCTAACTGCTTCATTGATTTGTTCTTCAGTTTCGTTACCTTCTAAGAAAGCTTCCATTAATTCTTCTGAGAACATAGATGCTTCATTGATAAGCTCTTCTCTTTTTTCTTCTGCTAAGTCAACTAAATCAGCAGGAATATCTGCATATACTATTTCGTCGCCCTTAGGACCTTCATAGTAAACAGCTTTCATTTTAACAAGGTCAACAACACCTTCAAACTTTTCACCTGTTCCGATAGGTAATTGCATCATTACAGCGTTTCTTCCTAATTTCTCTCTAACTTGAGAAGCAACTTTGAAAGGATCTGCACCTTGTCTATCCATTTTATTAACGAATACAACGTTTGGAACTTCATATCTTTTTAACTGTCTGTCAACAGTGATAGTTTGAGACTGAACACCACCAACACTACAAAGAACAAGAATAGCTCCATCAAGAACTCTAAGAGCATTCTCAACCTCAATTGTGAAGTCAACGTGACCAGGTGTGTCAATGATGTTTATATCGTAATCTTTCCAGCTAACACTTGTAGCAGCTGAAGCAATTGTGATTCCTCTCTCTTTTTCTAATTCCATTGAATCCATTGTTGCACCAACACCATCTTTACCACGAACTTCATGAATTGCATGAATTTTTCCTGTATAATACAAGATTCTTTCAGTTAAGGTTGTCTTTCCTGAATCAATGTGAGCACTGATTCCAATGTTCCTTAATTTTGTAATGTCCATTTTGTTTCCTTTTTTTTATTCCTTTGATTATTAATTTCATTTTTGTTTCGACTTATTGAGTTGCAAAAAAAAAATTTGATTCTAATTTAGCAAGAAAAAAAATATTTACAATTTATTGATGATAAATTTATTGTTGTCTAAAATACTGTAAATTTGGAATAAAAATGACATAGGAGAGCTCTTTTATGCTTAAAAAAAACTTTTTTCTACTAATATTTCTAACACTTTTTTTGGGGTTATTTGGGCAATATCAACAACCAAATAAACAAATTGTTGATATTTACGAAACACCAAAATCACCATATATAACAACTAAAGACTTAACAAGACGTTTTTTTGAAAGAAGAATTGACTATGATATATCTTTAAATGAGCTTGCAGATCCTGTAATAGAGTTAGCGTCCAGAAGATTTTCTAAGAAACTTAATGCTAAGCGTGAATTTTATCCAACAAGCCAATTAAGAATCCTAGACTTAGATAATGAAATAGATTTAAATGTTGATTTATCAGACTACAATAACATTAGAACTATATACAATTCTTATGACTACTCTAAAGCAGTAATGACTCACGACTTTGAAGATGGAGTCGGCATGGTTCTTGTTGATTTTGAGACAGGGAAGACTAAAGAATTCAAAGGGATAAGACTTAATGGTGCTATGGGCGATCCATCTGTTACTTGGTTTGCTGATAATAGACGTGTTTTAGTGAGAACACTGGTAAAGGATAGGGGAGAAGAACCTAAGTTTAATTCTGCTCCTAAAAGTCCTATAATAGAAGAAACGGAAGGTAAGGTAAGTCAGTTAAGAACTTACACTAAACTTCTTAAATCTCCAGAAGATGAAGTTTTATTCGATTATTATTTTACAAGTCAATTAGCAGTCTTGGATACTAAAACAGGTAAGTTAAAAAAGCTGGGAGAACCTGGTATCTATAAGTCAGCATCTCTTTCCCCAAACAACAAGTATCTTCTTGTGAAAACAGTTGAAAGACCCTACTCCTATGAAGTTCCTTATTACTATTTCCCATCTACAAGCCAAGTATGGAACCTTAAAGGCAAGGTCTTACAAGATATAATACATTATCCATTGCAAGATGAAATTCCAATAGGGGGGACTTATTCTCAAGCTCGTTATCATTATTGGTTGCCTACAGAGAAAGCAACACTTATTTGGCTTGAAGCCCAAGATAATGGCGACCCTAAAGTAAAAGTCCCTTATCGTGATATTTGTTATACTTCTACATATCCTTTTAAAGAGAAGACAGAACTATATAGAACCGAATACAGAGCTTCAGGCCCTGACTTCTTTGATAATAATAAGTATTGTACATACACAGAATATGATAGAGATAGGATTTGGTATAGACATTGGTTATTGAATCTTGAAACAGGTAATGCAAGCATTATAACAGATGCTTCAGCTAACAATTCTTATGCTGAAAAGGGTGACCTTTATACTATATGGGATAAGAATAAGAATAGTGTAATATTGACTAATGGCGATTTTATCTACTTCAAGAATAATACAGGTGCTACTCCAGAAGGTAATAGACCTTACATTGCTTCTTATAATATTAAAACTAATGAATTCAAGAAGCTTTATCAATCAAATCTTGATTCTTATGAACAAATAATTGATTTTACTAATAAAGAACTCACCGAACTGTTAGTTGCTGTTCAGACTAAAGAAAAGCCAAGAAACTACTTCTTAGTTAATTTAGAGACTGGTGAAAGAACTGCTGTGACTAACTACCAAGACCCTTATCCTGAATATGCTCACTTGAAGAAAGAACTAGTTAAGTATAAGAGAAGTGATGGAGTTGACTTAAATGGTATACTATATTTACCTCATGATTACCAAGAAGGGGATAAGCTTCCTCTTGTAATTCATGCCTATCCAGAAGAATACACTAATAAATCTGATGCTGGGCAGGTTACGGGAACAGATAAAACATTCACTTGGTATTATGGTTCAAACATTAAGTACTTTGCCATGAATGGTTATGCCGTCTTGTATAATGCTTCAATCCCTATTGTTGGCGATCCTGAAACAGTTAATGATACTTACATCGAACAGCTTATAGATGGTGTCCAATCTGCTGTTGATTATCTTGATAGCAGAGGTGTTATCGATACAACAAAAGTAGGTATCATCGGTCACAGTTATGGTGCTTTCATGGTGGCTAATGTTCTTGCTCATTCAGATGTTTGCCAAGCTGGTATAGCTAAAAGTGGAGCATATAACAGAACTCTAACTCCTTTTGGATTCCAAAGCGAAAGAAGAACTTTTTGGCAAGCTAAAGACTTTTATGTAAATGTTTCCCCATTCAGTAATGCTGATAAGATTAATGAACCAATACTTCTTATTCATGGTGAGAAAGATCCTAACTCTGGTACTTATCCGATGCAGTCTAAGCGTCTCTATAAAGCTATCAAAGGTAATGGTGGAACTTCTAAGCTAGTTATCTTACCTCTTGAAGAACATAGTTATAAAGCAAAAGAATCCCAGCTCCATGTTCTTTATGAAATGATGAACTGGTTCGACACATACTTAAAATAGTAGCTTTTCTTTAGTTCAATGATTTATAAAAAGGATGTGTTAAAATGAGAATAGCTGGATTACAGAAGTTTTCTATGATTGATTATGATGATAAAATATGTGCAGTCGTTTTTACACAGGGGTGTAATTTATTCTGCCCATATTGCCATAACCCTAAGCTTGTTCCTATGCTTTCCGAAGATGCTTTACTAGTAGAGGAAGAGGTACTTGGTTTTCTTCAATCGAGGGTAAATAAACTTGATGGAGTGGTTATAACAGGAGGAGAACCTCTTTTGCAAAAGAATCTTATCCCATTTGTTGAGAAGTTAAAACAGATGGGTTATCTAGTAAAATTAGACACTAATGGAGTCAGACCAGATCTCTTAGAAAATATACTTAAGCTCAATATCTTAGATTATGTTGCAATGGATATTAAGACAGCACTGGATAAGTATGAACAAGTTGTAAAGGTTAAGGTTGCTCCTGAAACTGTAATCAAGTCTATCCAGTTGATAAAAGATTCAGCTATAAATCATGAATTTAGAACTACTCTTGTCGATGGCTTGATTTCAGAAGAAGATATTTATTCTTTAGTTAACTATATTCCCAAAGGATCTAGCTACTATCTTCAGAATTTTCAACCCTCTGAACACTTAGATTCTTCTTATAAGAATAGGGCAGGCTTCTCTGACGAAAGAATGGAGCATTTGAAATATAGATTACAAGAAAAGAAAATTAATTTTAGATTAAGATAGAAATCAAGATTCGTTTAGGAAATATGATACTTAAGAAGCTATGCTAGTTTATTGTCAGCTTGAGCTTATCTCTTAACTTAGTATGAAACGTTTTTGATGTCTAACTGCTTCCTTACTGGTCTCCTTGAAAAAAAGCCGATTTTTCAAGGGGGCAAGTAAGGAAGGAGTTAGAAGTGAGGAGTTAGAAGTGAGGAATTAGAATATCCATAAAACCCCGAAGGGGTGGCATATACTAAGCATGGAGGCTTGCCCTCCATGTAATAGTTAAAAAATAAAAAAAGCCCTGAAAGGGCGACATAAAGGCTAAGCTTTATCTGCAAACAGAGAAGTTTACCACGAAAAGCACGAATAACACGAAAAACAGTCAAATTATTTAGGACTGGACAGGGTGATTGCTGTATTAGACCTGAAAGGACGTCATGTATTAAGCCAGGGCCGTGTCAGGCCTTGACTGAGTCTTGTACCCCATGTAAATTAATATAAACAAATTGAGTCGCGAAAGGACGACATAGCTTTAACCTTGTCTGTAATTTTTATTGACATTATAGATTAAACAATTATAATAAAGAAACTAATTAAAAAGGTGTGAAATGTCTAGTAAACTAATAGATAGATTAAATAATTCAGATAACAGTATTCCCATCATTGCTATCACAGGTTTGTGTAAAAATGCTGGAAAAACTTCATTACTAAATTGGATAGTTTCTAATATTCCTGACAATGAAGATGTTGTCTTGATGACAACGGGTAGAGATGGGGAAGATTTTGACCAAGTTGGAGGTCATGAAAAACCAAAAGTTCTAGTTCCTAAAGGAACTATATTTGTTACTCATGATGGTGTTCTAAGTCAGTTTGGAGAAAGAATAGAAGTTTTAGAAAAGACTGATTATAAAGCTGGTCCTTATCGAGTTTGGGTTGCAAGGGCACTTGACTCATTAAAGACTGAGATTATCGGACCTTCAACAGCTAAAGAACAAATTGAATTAAGCCAAGAACTAAAAAAATATAAACCAGCTAAAATATTTATTGATGGTTCTTTAGACAGAAAGGCAATTACCCTCCATCCAGAAGTAGATGAAATAATTGTTGTGTTAAGTGCGAATTTTGGTTCTATTGATAACAATATTGAAGAGCTTAGTCGCTTGCTATTGCTAACACAAATAAGAACTACTGAAACAAACAACATTGCTATTGAAAGCCTGTCACTAATAAAAGAAAATAAGATAATTAAATCTTGGGATAGTCTCTTAGGTAACGAAGAAGAATTTGTTAAAGAAGTTAGAAAAGAGTGTCCAGAATACATCTTGATACCAGGAGTTGTAACTAACTCTGTATGGGAAAAAATTAGTAAGCAGTTAATTGATTTTGGTGGAGCAGTAATAGTGAACCATCCATATCAACTACAATTAAGAAAGTTTGAACTTGAACAGTTAATTAACACAGTGAATATAAAATGTGTACATGAATTTGAGATAAGTGGTATTGGAATAAACAGTTATTCAGTAAAAGGTAAACACTTGGACTCAGATTTATTTAGATCTCGTATCAGAGAATTATGTGATTTGCCTATAGTCGATAGCATGGAGATATTAAATGAAATGTGTAAATAAATCTGTAACTTTGGGGTTAATTACTAATGTTATTTTTGCAGTAATGAAGACCCTTATAGGTATTTATGGAAGGTCTCAAGCTTTAATTGCTGATGGCATAAATTCTACTTCTGATGTAGCCTATTATTTAGCCGTTTCTATATTCATGAAAAAGTCTAATAAGCCAGCAGACAAAGAGCATCCTTATGGTCATAAACAGTTAGATAATATTGCAGCTATAGTAGTTGGGGCTTTTATTATAACAACAGGTGCAACTATATTCTGGAATGCAATAACCACAGTTTATGAGATATTTAGTGGTTCTTATCAAGAATCAAGCAAACCTTTATTTCCTTTAATAGTAGCTGGAATTACTATAATTACAAAGATGTTCCTATATTTGGATGCTAAGAGCACATATGGTAAGTCTAAAAATCCAACAATACGAGCATTGATGAATGACCATATAAATGATTTAATGGCTTCAATTGCTGTATTAGTCAGTTTAGTTATTACTATGATAAATTCTGGTTTATCTTGGGTAGATCCAATCGCATCTTGCTTAGTAGCTGGATTTATTCTGAAAACAGGCTTTGAAATTATTATTGATTCTTCTAACGAACTTATGGACTCAATACCAGATAACGACTTTGCTCGTCAGATTGAAAAGATAATTTTGAACCACAGCAATGTCTTTGGTATCACCCATATTGGGGCACATAAGTATGGACCAACTTATGTAATTAATATTACTATTGAAGTTGAACCTAGCTTGTCAATTGCTCAAGGGGATATTATTTGTGATAAAATCGAAAACGACCTCTTAAGCAAGTTTGAAGAGTCAGTAAAAAAAGTAAATATACACTTTCACCCACCTAAGGAAAATAAAACAAGTCTCTAAATGCAAACATAAGGCAATATTTACTTGACTGAAAGAAGATAAAACAAAAAATCCTTGCATATTTCTTCAAAATTTAAGAAATTGTATCTGTTATAAAATAGGTAACATAAACTCATTAAATTAGATTTGTTGAGTTGTGATTTAGATAGTTCTGCATTGTTAATCAATAGTAGAACAAAAGAATTTTAGGAGTATTTAATGAATATATTAATAACTGGTGGAGCTGGATTTATAGGTTCTCATTTAGCAGAGAAACTTCTAGCTCAAGGAAATAGAGTTGTAGTCTTAGATAACCTATCAACAGGTTCTCTAGATAACGTAAAACATCTAAGAAATAACGATAAATTTGAATTGCATATTGGTTCAATCCTCAATGCAGAATTACTAGAATCATTAGTTAAAGAATGTGACATTGTTTATCACATGGCTGCAGCAGTAGGTGTTAAATATATTATAGAAAACCCTTTATTATCTCTTAGAACTAATATAGTCGGAACTGAGAATGTTCTTGAGTTTGCTCATAAATACAGATGCAAAGTATTAGTCGCTTCTACTTCTGAAATCTATGGTAAAAGTGATAATATTCCTTTCTCTGAAGAAGATGACAGGCTTCTTGGCTCAACTCATATCAGTAGATGGGGATATAGTACAGCTAAAGCAGTTGATGAATTCTTAGCTCTTGCATATCACAGAGAAAAGAAACTTCCTGTGGTTATAGTTAGATTATTCAATACTGTGGGTCCTAGACAGACAGGCCAATACGGAATGGTGATTCCTAAGTTTATTAAAGCAGCCTTGTTAGATCAACCAATCGTTATCTATGGTACAGGAAAGCAAAGCAGATGTTTTACAGATGTAGATGATGTTTCTGATGCCTTGATAAAATTAATGGCTACACCAAAGTGTGAAGGTAAAATCTTTAATGTAGGTTCAACAGAATCAATCTCTATTGAAGAGCTTGCTCAAAAGATTAAAAAGGCAGCGAAGAGTCATTCAAAAATTGAATATATGGCTTATGAAGATGTATTTGAAGATGGTTTTGAAGACATGATGAAAAGAATGCCCGATATCTCTAAAATAGAAAAGTATATAGGCTATAAAAGAAAACACAATCTAGATAAAATTATTGATAGAGTAATCACATATTATGAATCGTAGAATTCTATTAGTAGTAACAGTTCTTCTTATTGTAAGCAGTTTATTCTCATTACCAATTAATGTTTCTATTGTTGGTTCTGTTGATAATCCAGGGGTTTATGTCTTTGATTCAAATAATAGACTATCCCAAGCAGTACAATTTATAGAGTTAAGCAGTTTACAGAGTATTGGAAGCGAACTTCAGTCAGATAAAGCTGAAATGCTAGTTGATGTTGAGAATAATCAACAGCTATCAGGTAGTTTAAAAGCAGATATGATTGCAGAAACCAATATGAAAAAGATTGAAGGTTTAGAACAAGCCAGAGAATTAAAAAGTACATTGGGACAAGAAGAATATATTATTCCAGAGATATCTTATAGGAAAGTTGTCTTAATCAGAAATGGGGAAGAGAAAGAGATTAATCTTTTGAACTTCTTTTTGACAGGTAGCTTGGAAAATAACCCTTACCTACTCAATGAAGATGTTATTAAACTATTCCCAGTGGAAAGAAGTGTTCAAATTCAAGGAGCTGTTAATAAAGCAGGTACAATTGAGTTTGTAGAAGGAGAGAGACTCTCTGATGCTGTTAAGTATGCTTTTGGTTTTAAGCTTTCTGCAGATATTAGTCATGTTCTAGTAGATAGATATTCTGAAGATGGGTCATTAACTAAAATCTATGTTGATTACACAGCTGTGAAAGAGAATATTGATTCAGAACAAAATATTAAACTGCAACATAATGATAAGATTAGTGTGTTTGAAAAGACTTTCTACATTGAAGAGAAAATAGCAGAAGTCAGAGGATTAGTTAAATATCCTGGTGAATATGCTATTGATGATAATTCAACATTATTGGATGTCTTGACTCAGGCTGGAGGTCCACTTAAAAGTGCGGACTTAAATTTTGCTATATTAATAGATAAAAATGTAGCGGATACATTCGATCCGGATTTAGAAAGGTTAATGAGCTTAAACATGGCTCTTATGTCCTCTAGCGAATACTCTTACTATCAATCTAAATTGAGAGAGATCTCAGGTAAACACTATGTTAACATAAAGAAGCTTTGGGAAACTAAAGATGAAAAGTATAATAGGCCGTTAAATAATGGCGATATTATTATTATAAAAGAAGCAGTACTTACAGTTAATATCTCTGGTGCTGTGTTTAATGCTGGACTGCAACCATGGGAAGAAGGAAAAACTTGGGAAGAATATGTAACTTCTGCAGGTGGACTTATTCCTTCTGCCTATGAAAGCAAAGCAAAGGTTATACGATATCAGTCAGGTGTTTGGATAGACCTAGAAGATGACACTCCTATTTATCCTGGAGATGAAGTCTTTATTCCTGAACACAAAGATAGAACTACATGGGATTATGTTGTGGAAGGTTTGGCTATCACAGCACAGGTTATGACAATCATATTGGGTGTTCATACCCTTACTAAATAATATATGTTTTAGGAGCTAACGATGAAAGTTGATTTATTAGATTTAAACGCACAATACGAAAATATACTTCCAAAAATCAAAGAAGAAATAAACAATGTACTCGAAACACATAAATATATTTTAGGACCTCAAGTTAAAGAGTTTGAGGGTAAAGTTCAAGACTACTTAGGTGCTAAATATGCAATTGGCTGTTCTTCAGGAACTGATGCGCTTGTTTTAGCTTTAAAAGCTTTAGAAGTGGGTCCTGGTGATGAAGTTATTACAACTCCTTTTACTTTCTTCGCTACTGCAGGATCAGTAGCAAGAGTTGGAGCTACTCCTGTTTTTGTAGATATTAAAAGTGATACATTTAATATTGATCCTGATAAAATAGAAGCTGCGATTACCGATAAAACAAAGGTTATTATGCCGGTTCATTTATTCGGTCAAGCTTCAGAAATGGACAAGATTATGGCTATTGCTAAGAAACATAATCTAAGAGTCATTGAAGATAATGCCCAAGGTATTGGAGCTAAGTTTGATGGTAAATGTGCAGGAACTATTGGAGATATAGGAACCTTATCATTCTTCCCAAGTAAGAACTTAGGTTGCATGGGTGATGGTGGAATGTGTTTAACTAATGATGAACAACTTGCTAAAGACTTAGCTCAATTAAGAAAGCATGGAGAAAATCCGAAATACTTCCATAAGTGGGTTGGCTTGAACAGCAGACTTGATACTATCCAAGCAGCCGTACTTAATGTGAAAATAGATTATTTAGAGGGGTGGTCAGAACAGCGCAGAAATAACTCAAAGTTATACTATGAAATGCTAGCTGATGTCAAAGGTATAGAACTTCCATTCATTCACGAGAAAGCTCAAACTATCTATAATCAGTTTACTTTGAAAGTAGAAAGAAGAGATGAATTAATGGCATTCTTAAAAGAGAATGAAATTGGTTGTGCTATCTACTATCCAAAACCACTTCATATCCAAGAATGCTTTGAAGAATTAGGCTATAAAGAAGGTGATTTACCTGTTTCTGAAGAGGTAGCTAAAAAGGTTCTTTCTATACCTATCTATTCAGAACTTCCACAAGAACAACAGCTTTTCGTGATTGAAAAGATTAAAGAATTTTATACAAAATAAAAGGATTTTAAATTATGAATATAATTGTATGTATTAAACAAGTTCCAGATACTACAGAAATTAAAATTGACCCTGCTACAAATACACTTATTCGTGAAGGGGTTGAAAGTATCTTAAATCCATTTGATACTTACGCTTTAGAAGAAGCTCTCAGATTAAAAGAACAGCATGGTGGTAAGATAACTGCTCTTACAATGGGACCACCTCAAGCAGAGGCAATTCTTAAAGAAGCTATTTCTTTAGGTGTTGATGAAATAATACTACTTTCTGATAGAAAGTTTGCAGGTGCTGATACTTGGGCTACAAGTAATGCTCTTGCTGCAGGTGCTAAGAAGATTGGTGATTATGATCTAATCCTTTTTGGGCAACAAGCTATTGATGGTGATACTGCACAGGTTGGACCTGGTGTTGCTACCCATTTGAATATTCCACAAACATGTTTTGTTAAGAAAATAGAGTCTTATGAAGATAACAAGATTACTTGTCAACGCTTGATGGAAGAAGGTTATGATGTTGTTGAAATGCAACTTCCTGCTGTAATCTCTGTTGTGAAAGAGATTAATATTCCAAGGTTACCTTCTCTTCGTGGTAAAAGAAATGCCCGTAAAGCAAGCCCAATAGTATGGACTGCTGATGATTTAGGTCTTGATGAAAAAGAGATTGGACTTAATGGTTCACCTACTCAGGTTGTTGAAATATTCTCACCTCAAATGAACAAGACTGGACAAATGTTCGAAGGAAGTCCAGAAGAAGCAGTTGATTTGATTGTAAAAAGCATAAAAGAAGCTTCTGTATAGATTATTGGCTCGCATTGTGCGAGCCTTTTTATTTTGTTTAAAAGGGTTAAATTTAATCTTTTCTTTAGAATGTGGACAGGTCTACATTCTTAACTTATTTATGGAGTAATCGATATGATAACTTTTCCTGATATAAAACCATATATATTCAAAGCTAATATTGGAAGCTTTCCTCTTGAAATTAGATATTATGGACTTCTTTATCTAGTTAGCTTTGTTCTTGGTTATATTTTTGTTAAAAGAAACTTAAAATACCGTGATATTAAAATCTCACGTGAGTTATATGATGATCTAATTTTTTCTATTGCTTTAGGAGTAATTATTGGTGGAAGAGTGGGTTATATGCTATTTTACGCTTTTCCACAGTTTATTAGTAATCCTCTGACCATATTTCATGTTTGGGAGGGAGGAATGGCTTTTCACGGCGGGGCTTTAGGAGTAGTGATATCTAGCTATATTTATTGTAGACGAAAGAAGATAAACTTCTTCGGAGCTGGTGATGCAGTTATGCCTTATGTGGCAGTGGGATTAGGCTTAGGAAGACTGGGTAACTTCATTAATGCTGAACTTTATGGTTCTCCAACCTCCTTACCATGGGGAGTCCTTTTCCCTGGTGAAACAATAGCAAGACATCCTTCTCAGCTGTACGAAATGTTACTAGAAGGTGTTTTAATGTATATTCTTCTACAGTGGATGCTTGTTAAGTCTAAAAGAGAAGGTATAGTCTTTTGGTCTTTCTTCATATTTTATGGGGTTGCAAGAATTCTAGTTGAGTTTGTAAGATTACCAGACCAGCTTCCATCATTATATCCTAATGGACTGCTATACGGATTTTTACCAATGTCTCAAGGACAGTTCCTATCTTCTTTTATGATTATAGCAGGTAGCTTAGGATTAATTTATACCTTTAGGAAGAAGCAAGCATGAAAAAGCTACTAGTAATCTTTTTATTCTTAGCTATATTAGTAGGATGTTCAACCCATAAAGAGCTAACTATGGAAGAGAAAAAGACTAGGTTAAAGCAGAATCTTGCCCAACTGAATAGATTCCAAGCAACAGGTATCTTAGAAGTTAACTACAAGGAACTTTCTTTAAAGAAAGAATTCATTATGAAGAAGAATCCACAAGAAATAAGGTTTGATGCTATTAATAGCGGAGTAATGGCTCTCACAGTATCACCTTTTGCATCTGGGTATATTGGAGAAGAAGTCTATATTACTTCATATAATAACGAGACTTTTGAAGATGTAATTATGCCTTTTGACCAAGTACAGCCATACTTGGATTTTGAATCCTTTACTCCCGCTGAAATCAACAATATCATTCAGACAAAGAGATTTGTTGTGGGAGAAATGATAATGACTTTTAATGACTCTTATCAGGTAGCTACTTTTGAGTTGGATAATAAAGAAGTTAAGTTTATTTATAATAAGCAGAATATTCTGGATACTTTGACAATTGATGATGATGAGGTTGATGCAAAGTTAGTTTTAGATACATTTAAAATTGGTGATTATAAGATTAATAAAATAAATAGGAGAAACCATGATTAAAAGATACACTCGTGAAGAAATGGGTAATATCTGGGAAATGCAGAACCGCTATCAATGCTGGTTAGATGTAGAAATAGCAGCTTGTAAAGCTATGAACGAAATGGGAATTGTTCCTGATGAAGATTTAAAGAACATTATTGAAAAAGCAGACTTCAATGTTGAACGTGTGGATGAAATTGAACTGACAACAAAACACGATATCATTGCTTTCTTAACTAATGTTGCTGAATATGTTGGACCTTCTTCAAGATGGATTCACTATGGAATGACTTCTTCCGATGTTCTTGACACAGCAACAGCTATCCAATGTAAGCAGGCTGGTCAACTAATCCTATCAGAACTGCAAGTTTTTGCTGAATCATTAAAAAAGAAAGCTATTGAATACAAAGACACAGTTTGTATAGGACGTTCACATGGTATCCACGCAGAGCCAACTTCTTTTGGACTTAAATTCACTCTTTGGTATGATGAGATGAAACGTAATATCGAAAGAATGAAAAGAGCTAATGAAGTAGTTTCAGTAGGGCAAATTTCTGGTGCTGTTGGTAACTATGCTCACCTTTCTCCTGAGATTGAAGAAAAAGCATGTAAGCATTTAGACCTAAAACCTGTGAACATTGCAACACAAGTTATTCAACGTGATAGACATGCTGAATTCTTAACTACACTTGCTTTAATTTCTTCTTCTATTGAAAAGATTGCTATCGAAATTAGACATCTTCAAAGAACTGAAGTGAGAGAAGCTGAAGAAAGATTTACTAAAGGACAAAAAGGTTCTTCTGCTATGCCACATAAGAGAAACCCTATTGTTACTGAACAAATGACAGGTCTAGCTAGACTTATCAGGTCTAATGCAATGGCTGCTATCGAAAATAATGCTCTTTGGCACGAAAGAGATATATCTCACTCTTCTGTTGAACGTGTAATTCTTCCTGATTCAACAATTTTAGTTCATTATATGCTCGGAAAGATGATTAAATTAATTGATAATCTTGCTGTATATCCTGAAAATATTAAGAAGAATCTAGAGCTAACAGGTGGTCTTGTATTCTCACAAGTTCTATTGCTTAAATTGGCATCTAAAGGTGTTTCTCGTGAAGATAGTTATGCTATGGTTCAAAGAAATGCTATGAAAGCTTGGGAAGAAGGAGATAACTTCAAAGAACTTATTCTTAATGATAATGATATTATGTCTGTTATCTCTAAAGAAGACTTTGATGAAGTATTCTCTTATGATAGATATATTGCTAATGTTGACTTTATTTTGAAAAGAGCTGGAATATTATAAGATAAACATATAGAAATTTATGATGTAAATTAATATAATTTTACTGTTTACTCAATAGCCTCCTGCATTAAATGGCGATTTTATGCAGGAGGCTAGTATGTTTATTCTGTATGACATAATATATAACGATTGTCTCTGTAGTGTGCATATCTTTGCGTAAGCATGAAGTTTCTTCAACCTACCGGTGGATGCTTACACTCCAAAAAATGAGCAAAAAAAAAGATTGAAGAAGCTAAGCATCCTCAATCTATCAAAATCTTTATTGTATTAAGGTGTTGGTTGTTCCAATTTTAATTTAATATCTTCATCTTGGAAAGTATAATTAATTGGTGTTTCAATAATCTTTTGAATTTTCTGCGCTCTGATTTTTCTTTGTTCTGCTTGACTCAACTTCTTTTTCATAATCATTCTCCTTTTTAAGTTTATTAGTTAATCTACTAACCACTGATAATATAATTAAAATAGCCCTTTTTGGCAAATTAATTATTAATTAATTTTTTGTTTAGCATTTGTTAATATTTTACAGGTTATTTCTAATTTCTGACTATTGTCTTTAAAACGTCTTTTATCTTCCTTACTTTAAACTTTAAAAAATATTCTTGTTTGTTAAAGGTTGAAGTAAGAGCTTATAAATAAGGGACTTATATTAATTTATGTATTAAATATTATTTTGTAATCCGTAATTTAACTACCTACCAACAATAGAAAATATATATTGGATATTAAGTATTATTATAATAATAAACTAAGATAATCTTGTCAATAAATAAATCCATTTTATGTAAAATCACTTAATTTCTAATATTAGTCAGTAGCTTTATCTAACATTAATCTTTAGATGCATTGAAAAAACTTGACAATAACATGAATTTATTTCAAGTTTATTAGTTATAGAAATAATCACACATAATAAAGGAAATCATGAGTTTACACTTAATTGAATTACAGATTTTTGAAATAGGACTTTTAGTTTTTGCTGCCTATATGGGTGGAATAATTGCCAGAAAACTAAGGATTGGAGAAGTAATTGGTCAGATATTGGGTGGGGTCATAGTTGGACCGAACACTTTAAAACTGATAGATAACTTCTTAGTTAGTCATAGTTATCTTAGTAAATATCGTATTTTACAGCCACTCTACAGCTTTTATAATGACAGTTTCCAGTCTTTTGATTCTATGTATGTTGCCTATCAGGATACATATTCTCATATGCAGTTTTTTACATTCTTATTCTTAGGCTTAATTACTTTTTCATTAGGGGAAGAGTTACATTTAGAAAGAATGAAAAAAATAGGTTGGAGTGCTGCAATAATAACATTAGTACAAGCTTTTGCAACAGTAGCATTAATCACAATCTCATTCCATTATATATTTGGTTTCCCTGTTATTATTGGGTTACTTCTAGGTTCTATTGGTGTGGCAACAGCTCCTGCACTATCTTTTATTTTGATGAATAAATTTAAAATTGAAGGAAACTTAAAAAATATTTTAGCGAATATAATAGTTCTCGATGACTTAACAGAAGTTTTATTATTTTCTATCTTTTTAGGAATTGCTCCCTTTATAATCACAGGGGGAGAACTTTCTATCAGTCATTTGACTTTTCATGTAGTTGAAGAGATTGCAATGGCATTGCTGGTAGGTGCAGGAATATTTTTTGCTTTAAAATTAACCATAAAATCTAATGGTAGTGAAGATGACGAAGACTATTCTGAAGAAGGTTCTTCTTTATCAGCCGTACTATCAAATCATCCTACTCCATCAGTGGAAATACTATTCATAACCATAGGTATAATAGCGATGGGTATTGCTACGGCAATTCATTATGATTTACCATTCTTGTTATCATCAATGTTTGCAGGTTTCTTGATATCTAACTATCATCACCAGGCAATCTTTGATTCTTTAAAAATCAAGAACGTAATGCCAATATTTAATCTAATGTTCTTTGCCTTAATTGGTGCTTCAATAAATTTAGAACAATTCTCTATGCAAACTTTATCCTTTGTATTGGTATATGTTCTAGTAAGATCAGTTGGTAAATACTTTGGAACTTACCTAGGTTGTAAATTTACAGGACTTGATAAAAAAATCACTGCAACTGTTCCTAAATTAATGCTTCCTCAAGCTGAACTAGCTGCTATTGAAACAATCATTGTAGCTAATACTTTGGGCAATATTCCAGAAAGTCAAAGCTTGGTAGCTACTGTTGTTCCAGCCTTAATCATTTTCCAACTTGGTGGAGCTTACTTATCAGAAAGAACACTTTTGCGTTGGAAATCATGGGTTACTGGGGAAGAAAAAGCTTATAGAAGTGAGATTCCTGTTGGTAAGGAGATGGAACTAAAATTCTTAATTGAAGATAGAATTGTTAGGCTTTCTCCAAATAGCAAGACAGAAGCAATTACTATGATGGCTAATGAACTTAAAAGAAAGAATATAATAGCTGATACTGATGTGGTAACTAATGCAATATTTGAAAGAGAAATGTTGGCAACAACTGGAATTGGTAAAGGACTAGCTCTTCCGCATTGTAGGATTGCTAGTGTTGATAGAGTAATGGTAGTTTTAGCTTACTTTGATAAAGCAGTTGATTGGAACTCATTAGATAACAAGGCTGTTGACTTAGCCTTTATGATTATTACACCTCAGGAATCACCAGAGCTACATCTACAGGCAATTAGTAAAATTAGTAAAGCAGTTAAAGAAATTAACTTTAGAGAAATAATACAAGGAAACTCACCAGATAATTATGATGAGTTGTTAGGAGAAATGGAGGGACAAAGTGTTTGATAATTTAAAACTAAAGCATTATCAAAAAAAGGGATACCAAGCATTAAATAAATCTCAATTAGAAAAGGCTATAAGCTATTTTGAGAAAGCGCTATTTATATCAGATAAAGCTGAAATCATGTTTAATTATGCAGTAGCTTTATCGGGGTTAAGCAGGTATGAAGAAGCATATACTGTACTAAGAAAAATATTAGATATGTATGAAGATAATGAGATGGCATTATCTATGATGGTATGGGTTTGTACTATGTTAAGAGAATGGGATAGAGCAATTTTCTATGTAGAAAAGATTATGCTTCAATATCCAACAAATACTGAATTTGCTAGTATTTATGATATAATATATGATGAAGAAAAGAGAGAAACTTTTGTTTCAGTAAATGAAAGAATAAAGACTGCAGAAAGATTTAAATTGCAGAAAGATTACGATCAAGCAATAAAGATGTTGGAATCAGTAATTTCCTTAGATCCAACAAGAGCTTTAGCTTATCATAACATTGGAGCAATTTACCTTCTAAAAAAAGAAAAGACTAAAGCAAAAGAATATTTGCAAAAAGCAGTTGAACTTGCTCCTAAAAACAATGCCTTTAAAAAGAGTTTAAACAAAATAATATAAGAATAAATGAGGATCTATGATAAGTAAAAGTGATATAATTGATATCTTAAAAGCTGACATTACTCCTGCTTTAGGCTGTACTGAGCCTGTTGCAATAGCATTAGCTACTGCCTATATAACCAGTGCTGTAACTGAAGAAATAGAAGAGCTTGAGGTTCTTTTAAGTCAGAACATTCTCAAGAATGCGATGGGAGTTGGTATTCCTGGAACAAGCGAAAGAGGAATCAAGCTTGCAACTGCTTTAGGTGCTGTCGCTGGGGTTCCAGAGATGCAACTAGAAGTTCTGAAGTTCGTTGATGAAATTAATATCAAGGAAGCTAAAGAACTTATTAATCGTGATGTTATTAAAGTTAAGTTAGCTGAGAATGATGAATTGTTCTGGATTGAAGTAAACATCAAAACCCAGAATCACACAGGAAGTGCTATCATTCAAGGTAAACACACAAATTTAATTCTTCTAAAGGTAGATGATGTAATTCTTCAAGAAAATAAACCTTACCTTTGTAAAGGATGTGTGGATAATATTCGTAGAAAGATGTCCTTCAATGATGTTTACGAATTAGTAAATACTATGACAGAAGAAGACTTATCATTCCTCAATGAAGTGATTGAGAAAAATTATCAAATTGCTAAACATGGCTTAGAAAGCCAAGCAGGTTACAAAATAGCCAATATCATGCAAGAAAATATCAAAAAAGGTATTCTTGGTGACGATATGGTTAATTATGCCACAATGATGACAGTGGCAGGTTCTGAGGCAAGAATGAGCGGATGCCAGTTACCTGCAATGGCTAATTCTGGGTCAGGAAATCAAGGCATAACTTTGACAGTTCCTATAGTTGCTAGTGGTGAAAAACTAAATTCTTCTAAGTTAGATATTCTCAAAGCAGTAGCTATTTCTCATTTGATATCAATCCATGTTAAAACTTATTTCGGTGTACTTTCTGCAATATGTGGGATAGTTAATGCTACAATTGGGGTTGCATGCGGTGTAGTTTATCTTCTTGGTGGGAATATTGATAATATGAGAGCTGCTACTCAAGACGTAATTGGCGATATTTCAGGAATGATCTGTGATGGTGCTAAACTCGGATGTTCTCTAAAAGTCGCTACAGGTGTTAGAACTGCTATTAACAGTGCTGTTTTAGGAATGGCAGATATTCATGTTAATAGTTATGAAGGCATAAATGGAAATAATTGTGAAGAATCAATAACTAATCTAGGAAAGATAGTTGTTTCTGGTATGAAAGAAGTTGATAACACAATAATATCTATAATGCTTGCAAAAAATGAAATATAATTAAAAACAACAAAATACATATTAGATGGAGATGGAAATGATTGACTTTGATTACAAAAAAGCTATTAAAGTAAAATTGTCAGACGAGTTACCAGCAAAATTGGAATTTGATCCAAGCAAAAGAAGAGCTCCAGATCGTGGACTCAATTTAACTAAATATGAAATTAAGATTGCCTTAAAGAATGCTCTTCGTTATGTGCCAGAACACTTACATGAAGAAATAGCTCCTGAGTTTTTAGAAGAACTTAAAACTATGGGTAGAATCTATGGTTATAGATACAGACCACAAGGTGCTATTATTGGTAAAGCAATCGATGAGTATAAAGGCATTACAGCTGCTAAAGCTATGCAAGTTATGATTGATAACAATCTTGACTTTGATATTGCTTTGTATCCTTATGAACTTGTGACCTATGGTGAAACAGGGCAGATCTTCCAAAACTGGATGCAATACCAACTTGTGAAGAAGTATCTTGAAATAATGACTGAAGACCAAACTCTTGTTGTTGCTTCAGGTCACCCAGTAGGTTTATTCCCTTCAAAACCTGAAGCTCCAAGAGTTATTAATACTAATGGACTTGTAATCGGTAAATGGGATAACCCAGAAGAATTCAAGAGATTAACTGCTCTTGGTGTTGCAAACTACGGACAAATGACTGCTGGTGGTTGGATGTATATCGGACCACAAGGCATTGTTCATGGTACCTATATTACTCTACTTAATGCTGGAAGAAAATACTTAGGTTTAGCTGATGATAAAGATATTAGAGGTAAATTATTTGTTACTTCTGGATTAGGCGGAATGTCTGGTGCACAACCAAAAGCATGTGAAATTGCTGGTGGTATCTGTGTAGTAGCTGAAGTAGATGAAAGTAGAATAGAAACACGTTATGAACAAGGCTGGGTAGCAAGAGTTTCTAATAACTTAGCAGAAATTGCTAACTGGATTGAAGAGTATAGAATAAAAGAAGAACCAGTATCAATTGCTTACCATGGTAATATTGTTGATTTATTAGAATACATTGATGAACATAATATTAAAGCTGAATTAGTATCAGACCAAACATCATGCCACGCTGTTTATGATGGTGGTTACACTCCAGCTGGTATTGGCTTCGATGAAGGTAGAGAATTGATTACGAAAGATCTTGCTAAATTCAAGCAACTAGTTGATGAATCACTTGTTAGACACTTCCATGTTCTTCAAAGATTAACAGCTAAAGGTTCATTCTTCTGGGATTATGGTAATAGCTTTATGGCTTCAATCTTTGATGCTGGTGCAAAAGAGATTGCTAAGAATGGAATGAACACTAATGAAGGATTCATTTGGCCTTCTTATGTAGAAGATATTATGGGACCTATCTGTTTTGATAATGGTTATGGACCTTTCAGATGGGTATGTTTATCTAGAAAAGACCAAGATTTAAGAACAACTGATAAAATTGCTATGGACTGCATAGATCCAGAAAGATGTTCTCAAGACAGAGATAACTATCACTGGATAGCTACAGCTGAAGAAAATAAGCTTGTTGTTGGCACAAAAGCTAGAATTCTATATGCTGACGAAGAAGGTCGTGTAAGAATCGCCTTGAAATTCAATGAAGCAATCAGAAAAGGTATCATTGGGCCAGTAATGCTTGGTAGAGATCATCATGATGTATCAGGAACTGATTCTCCTTTCAGAGAAACATCTAACATTTATGATGGTTCAAACGTAATGGCTGATATGGCGACTCATTGTTTTGGTGGTAATATAGCTAGAGGAATGTCTTTAGTTGTTCTATCAAATGGTGGTGGAGTTGGTATCGGTCGTTCAATCAACGGTGGTAATGGTATTGTTCTTGATGGTTCTGCAAGAATGGATAATATCATTAAAAGTGCTCTCTCATGGGATGTTATGGGTGGTGTTGCTCGTAGAAACTGGGCTAGAAATGACAACGCTATCAAGACTTCAACAGAATGGAATCAAAAACATGAAGGAAGAGGTCATATAACTATACCTTACTTAGCTAATGATGAATTAGTTGACAAGTTAGTAGATGATAATATAGATGAATAATATAGTATAGAGGGTGAGCAATCACCCTCGTTTTTTCGAAACATGTTTTGTTAAGAAAGGAGTTAGAATGAATAATAAGATAGACGATATTGAAAAGAAAATGGCTTCAGCAGGTTTGAATGATGAAGTTATAAGAACCTTTTCAAAATACTATTCTCAGCTAGTTGAGGGGAATACTGGCAAATTATCTAATGAGGATATTGATGCACCTAACCGCAGAAACTTAGTTATGTATGAGAATTTAAATGAAGTAGATGATAGCTTACTTGATTCTCTAGCTGTTATCAAGTTAAACGGTGGTTTGGGGACCAGTATGGGGCTTGATAGAGCTAAATCTTTACTTCAAGTAAAAGGTGATATGACTTTCTTGGATATCTTGTCAAGACAGATTCTATCTCTGAGAAATAAATATAGCTGTCAGACACCTTTAATCTTCATGAATAGTTATAATACCCAAGCAGACACCTTGGAACTATTGGCTAATTATAAAGAATTAAAAATTTCGAATCTACCTTTAGATTTTCTTCAAAATATGTTTCCAAGAATTAAAAGAGATGACTTCACTGCACTAAATTTAGAAGACGATAACTCTAATTGGAATCCACCTGGCCATGGTGATATTTATGGTGCACTAAACAGCTCAGGAATATTAGACCAACTTATTGATAAAGGCATCAAGTATGCTTTTATTTCTAATTCTGATAATCTAGGAGCTATTGTAGATCAGAAAATACTTAGCTACATGGCAAGTAATGATGTTCCTTTCATCATGGAAGTATGTAAAAGAACAGAAATGGATAAAAAAGGTGGGCATCTTGCTCAAACTAAGGAAGGTAACTTAATATTAAGGGAAGTAGCCCAATGTCCAGAAGATGAGATTGAGGAATTCCAAGATATCAGGAAGTTTAGCTATTTCAATACAAATAACTTATGGGTTAACTTAGAGGCACTTAAACAAACATTAGAACTAAACAACAATGTCTTAGAATTACCACTAATTATCAATCCAAAGATAGTTGAAGAAACACCAGTTTACCAAATTGAAACTGCTATGGGTGCTGCAATCAATGTTTTTGAAGGAGCTAAAGCTCTTGTAGTTCCTAGATCAAGATTCGCTCCTGTTAAAAAAACTAATGACCTGCTTTTAATATGGTCTGATCTCTACAAACTTAATAGTTCTTATCAAATAGTTCTTACAGAAGGTGTAGAAAAGATTCCAGTTATTGACCTTGACCCAGAATATTATAAGACTGTTCAACAACTTACTAATCACTTTAAAGATGTCCCTTCTCTAATTCAATGTACAAGCTTACAAGTTAAAGGAAATGTATTCTTTGGTAAGAATGTTCTAATGAGAGGAGATGTAGTTATCGAATCAGAAGAAAAAGAACGTATTTCAGACACAATCTATGATGGATCTAATCCTTCATACTTAGCTTAAGGAGTTATTATGCCTCTCTTGTTTATAAGTCCAGATGAGATAGTTGATTTAATCGAAAAGAAAACAAGTTCTACTGCTGTTTTTAAGAGTATTTCTGCAAATGCAAATACCTTTAGAATTGTCCTTAAAATAGACAAAGTACCTTTAGACATTAAACTTAATATTCAATTCGATACTTTTATGCAAGGAATGGCATATTTAAATTATTCAAGCACTATTCCAGCTATGTTTGTTAATATGTTTAAAAACTATATATCGGAAAAAACTCATGGTAATATTCAAATAGTTAAAAATCAAATTAACATTAATATAAATGAGTTAATCTCATCATACAATGATGATATTGATATAAAATCATTGAAGTTTGATAATGGAGTTTATCAGATTGAATTCAGTATGTGTTGATAAAAGGTAATATTAAGAAAATTTTAGTGCTTACAGTTCTCTGTAAGCCTTTTTTTATGAAGAAAGCTCTTGTATCTTTATGTTTACCTCTTGCAATCCTCAAGTGCCTCCTGCATTAATTAACCTTTTTATGCAGGTGGGGCAAGGGCAAGAAGGCAGTAAAGAATTAGGAGTTAGGGGTACTTGGATCACCAGCCTCCGTGCTGGCTTCACTTAGAAGCTAGTGATAAGTGAATATGTAGAGAGACGAGCGGATGTTCGTCTGTTATGGGTTGCAAGCATCCCTGCTTGCGAAATATCATTCATTACGAATGATGTTCATATATGTCCTCTTAAATCATTCAGAAATGATTTAAGATGTGCATTCAGGGATGAATGCACTCCATAAAACCCCCGAAGGGGTGGTATATACTAGCATGGAGGCTTGCCCTCCATGTTCAATGATATAAAAGTTTTAGTCCCGAAGGGACGTAATATACTAAGCATGGAGGCTTGCCCTCCATGTAATAGTTAAAAATAAAAAAGCCCTGAAAGGGCGACATAAAGGCTAAGCTTTATCTGCAAACAGAGAAGTTTACCACGAAAAGCACGAATAACACGAAAAACAGTCAAATTATTTAGGACTGGACACTCACCAATTGCTTAATACATATACCTACTAAGTAATCCTATTAATTCTTTTTTCTCAATTGGTTTAGTTATAAAATCATCACAACCCGCTTCATATAACTTACTACGCTCATTATCAGAACTAAAAGCAGTCTGTGCAATAATTGGTACTTTAGTGTTAAATCCTCTAATCTTTTCAGTAGCTTGGAATCCATTCATGACAGGCATTTGGATATCCATTAGTATCAAATCGAAATTTTGTTCTTTAGATTTATTTACTGCTTCTAGTCCATTATTTGCAAATTCAAGGTTAACATCAATACCTCTGAAGATTGCTTTAAAGAATTTAATGATATGGACAGTATCGTCAACGATTAGTATAGTCTTTCCTTTCCACAGTTTATTAGCTTCATCCATTGAAGTGATTTTATAGCGAGTAGATTTAGCTTGATCAATCTCAGAAAGCTCAACGACCTTTACCTGTCCTGGAATCTGGAACATGAAAGAGGTACCTTTGCCAAAATCAGAATCTACAACTATTTTACCACCAAGACGGGCTACAATGTTTGAACTGATAGTTAAACCAACCCCGATACCACCGTATTGACGAGTGTAAGAACCATTAGCTTGTTTAAACATATCGAAGATAACAGCTTTTTGTTCTTTTTCAATACCTATTCCAGTATCTATGATATAAAATAATATTTGATTCAGGGAAGTAACTTGAAAACCAATTTCAATTGACCCTTCATGAGTGAATTTAACAGCATTACTGATTAAACTTTGCAAGACTTGAGTTAAGTTGTTTTCATCAGAATCGAAGAAGATATTAGTATCTCTTGGAATATTAACCTTAAACTCAATGTTTTTCAACTTGCTATCATGCTCAGCAAGTGTACTTTCTGCAATGTTATTAAAAAGGTCGGTGAGAGAGAACATATTTTTTACAATAGCAATATTATCACCTTCAATCTTAGAAGCAGTTATAACATTGTCCATCTGTCTTTTTAATCGTTTAGCACCTTCATAGATCATTCTAATCTTATCATCTCTATCTTGAACAGAAATGCTTTTGTCATCATTGAGTAGTTGTGCAAATCCATAAACTGCATTAAGTGGTGTTCTTAATTCATGTGATACATTAGCTAGAAACTCAGATTTTAATGTTTCTGCAGACTTTTGAGCTTTGACAGCCTCTTCAAGCTTTTTTTCTTTCTCGAATTGTTGAGTCACATCACGATTAACGCAGAGAATTGCATCAACTTTATTGTTGAAAAGTATTGGTATCTTATTATGTTCTAACTTAATAAGCTCATTTGTAAGTGATTTAAACTCTACAATACCAGGGGAATATGGCTGAACAGAGTCTTTAACTACAGAATCAGTTATATTGTATCTATCAGCTTGATCTTTGGGGAATATTTCTTGGTCAGTCAAGCCTATAGCTGAACTTCTCGAAACTCCACTGATTCTTTCAAATTCTTTGTTCCAGATTTCATAAACTCCGTTTTTTCCATTTTTTACAGTAATACCAATAGGGATATTTTCAATTAACTTCTCAAGAAAACTATTGTGACGACCATGCTCCAGCTCAAGAATCTTGTGATCTGTAATATCAATCATAAAACCTTGAATTCTATTGCCACAACGTCTATAATTACATGATACCCAAAACTCAGATTTACCATTGTTTATTGTCTTAACATCGTGATTATAGCTAATTTTTTCCTCAGAGTTCTGAATACTCTTATAAAAGTCAGGATTATCTTCAATACTAATTAAATCAGTAACTTTCTTAGTGTACAAAATATGTTCAGAGGGCATATTGAAGAAATGGAAAGCATCTCTTGTTAGAAAACTAAATTTATAGCTATCCATATCAAAAACAAAGCAAAAAGACATTGGGCGTAAATTAAATTTATCAAGATTATATTGATTATCTAATTGTGCTTTATAAATAGTTTTTATACTATAAGAAATTACAGCAGAGACCTTTTTAGCAATTTCAAAATGGGTATTATTCCAATCTATGGTCTTAGATGAGTTGGTAAAACCAAACAAACCACCGAAAGCACCTTCTATATAAATTGGTTTTACAAGTAATGATTTAATCTTGAATTTCTTAAAACTGTCGATTTCATTGACTGCTTCTTTAGGTATTTCATCAATACAACTAACATAATGTATATTATCATTAGAAATTCTTTGTAATAACCAACTTAAGTTAGCAATATTAAAAGAATTGTTAAAATCTGGAAGAGATTCATTAATGCGATTGTTCCAAACTAATGAAAAGTTGCACATAGCATGATTATCAAAGAATCTACAAAAACATCTATCAATGTCTAATTCCTCAGTAATCTCCTTAAATATCAGTTGCAATCTTTCTTTAAAAATATCAATATTGTTCTCAAAATCAGTAACTGCAAAATCTAATAACTTCTGGTCTATTGACATTTGTGAATCCCTTAAAACTATTTTATCCAAAAACACAAAAATTATTTAACTCTGGCAAGTAAAAATATATGAAAACCTTTGATAACACAATAAATGATGTTTTAACAGTGTGTATATTACACTGTTAATAAATATTTTACTGATAACGTCTGTTCACACGCATTTTATAAAAAATATTATAACTAAAAGAACAAAATGTTGGTTTTTGTTCAAAACTATTGGGTCAAAAATGAAAAAGAGAGTGATGATAATCAACACTCTCATAGTTATTATTTTAGATTTTACTTAGTTTATTTAGTTTCTTCTGTGAAATCGTAAGGTGTTTTATAAAGAATAGTCTCTTCTGATAATTCAGATACTTGTTTCTCGAGGCTTATCAATTTCTTCAATATAGGGTTTGAGAAAACTGAGAATAGAGGAGAGCTAGAACTATCAAGTTCAACCTCAAACATACTATTGTTTTTAACACCCATTTCTATCAAGTTCATTTCATTGTTAGTGCCAAGCATGTTTTTCATATCAGCAATAGCTACTTCAAATCCTCCTAGTTTATCAACTAGACCGTTTTTAAGTGCTTGCTTGCCTGTCCATACTTGTCCCATAGCTATTTTATTAGTTTCTTCATAGCTCATATCTCTGGAATTAGCAACAGTTGATACAAATCTTTTATATGATGAATGGATAAAGTTTTTGAACATTTCTTTTTCTGCAGGAGTCATTTCTCTTGTTACAGAACCGAAAGTTGCATTATCTCCAAACTTAAATTCTGACCAATTAACACCTACTTTACGTGATACTCTAGCGAAGTTAGGCATCATACCAATAACCCCAATTGAACCGGTTATTGTTGTAGGTTCAGCTATAATCTCATCAGCATGAGTAGAAATATAATAGCCACCAGAAGCTGCAACACCAGACATCAATGCAATAATAGGTTTCTTGTTAGGTCCCTCAGTGCATAATCTAACTTCTTCTGCTATGATATGAGAAGCTAGGGCAGATCCACCACCAGAATCCACTCTTAAGATGATACCATCTATCATTGGGTTATTTCTAGCATCTCTAATTGCTTTTGCAGTAGTTTCTGAACCAATAGATTTACCAGGCTGACCTTTACCAGAGATAATGTTACCAGAAGCGTAGATGACAGCAATATTGCTTTGACCAGCTTTGTGCCAGTTAGTTTCAACATATTCACCCATAGATTTAGTTTTTGTAGAAATATCAAAATTCTTAACAAGAACATCATTGAGTTCATGCCATTCTACTAATTGGTCAACTAGACCGTTATCAAGAGCATCTTGAGGATCGAAGTAAGGTCCATTGTTGATGATAGTTTTAACGTCAGCAGAAAGCTTATGAGCTCTACCATCATGGATCATTTTAACCATTTCTTCATAAATGTCACCATAGAGTCTTTCTAATACAAGTCTTTCTTGCTCTGTCATTTCTGATTCAGAGAACATGTTTCCAGCTGTTTTATAAGGATGGCTTCTAAAATTATAGAAGTCAACACCAAGCTTATCTAACAAGTCTTTTACATAAGGTTGAGCTCCACCTAAACCGCTAAGAGAAACCATTCCCTCTGGGTTTAAATAGATTGCATCAGCAATATTAGCAGCAAATGCGTAGTTAGCATTAGATATGTTTTCATAATAGAAAACTAGATATTTACCTGCGTTTTTAAATTCATGAAGCGCTGTAAGTAGTTCTTGTCTTTTAGCAAATGAAGCTCCGAAATTGTTGTTAGTGAATATAATTCCACCAATTTCTTTGTCATTAGTAGCTTGTTTAATTTTGTCTAAAAGAGGTAGCATTCTTGTGTTCTTATCTAATTTGATAGTGATAGGACCAATATTCATTTTAGAGTTTTCATCTACAATTGCTGAACCAATACCTAGGTCGAGGAATTTCTTTGTAGTAAATAAGTTATGTTTAGAAAAAAGCTTCTCATTGATAGTTACATAAGCATAGCCACCATCTTCAATCTCTTCATTTCTTTCACTGGATTCATCATCATAGATATTGAAGAATCCACCAGTAGATAACTTGAAATTGGTTAAAGAGAAGTTAAGGCCTATTTCTTCTAACTCAGTATTATATGTACCACCAATAGATAGGGCATTCATTAGATTGAATTTTAGACCTACTGTAGGCATTTCGAATCCACGTTCCTGATCTTCTGTCTCGTTACCCATCCCTGCATCTACTGATAGTTCGATTCCATCAGCGAAAGATCCAGAAGTAATAGGTCTTAAGGCTAAACCAAGTCTATGCTGAGGTTTTAAATCGTTAGGGTGTTCAAGAACATAACCTAAAGATAAGAAGTTGGCAGGACGGTACAACATTGAAGTCTTTAAATTTCCTTCTTTAAATGATCCAGAACGCCAGTTCCAGGCATAACCGAGGTAGAGGTTTCTAAGGACTGAACTTTGTCCAAAGTTATTACCTGATGCAAAGGTCTGATATGTACCTTCTTCTACATCTTCAAAAATGTATTCAAAACCGTGTTGCTTGTAGAATATTGCATAATCATCTTCAAAGTCATTTTTAGTATATTTTTGCATATATGTTAATGAGAAGTTGTCATTAAAAGCTAATGCTGCAGGATTAACTAATCCAGATAAAAAGTTATCTGTTGTTGCTACAGATTGATTACTAAAGTCAGCTGATGTTGCTGAAATTAAAGTTACTAAGCATAAAAATGCTAATAAAATAGTTTTTTTCATCTTATCTCCTATTGTTTTATTTTTATAATCTCACTATCTTGGAAAGTACAACCTTCCATATCTTTCGCTAATCTAATTAAGGCCTCAAAACTAAATACAGGACTTGATATTAATTTTACTATATTGTCAGAATCATCAAGCATCTTATCAAACTCGAAACTAAACAAATCAATTTTATTACCTGAATAGTCGATGTTAGATTCTTTTATATTATTTTCGAATTCAAGAGATACATAAAATTTCATACCTTCTGCAAATACTTTCATGAATTGTAACTGGTCATTAACTTGATCTTGATTATCAGATATACCTTTTTGGATATCTTCCATTGCTTTTTTCTGCTCTTTATTCCTATTCTCATAAGCTTTTTGGGAGAGTTTTAGTAATCTTGCGAAATCATTAACAATGATAATCTCATTTGAACCTTCAGAATCTAATTTACTAAAGGAAAAACCGAGCTGATTATGTTTATTAGAATCAACAACACCCTCATCACTTTGAATTTTAAGGTTATTTATTGCATGGTTAAAAGTATCACTATTGATTTTTACATTTGATATATCATTGAATTTATAGACAGTTCTATATCCACGTTGTTTGTCATAGTTAAGCTTCTCGGATGATTTAACAACAACACTATCTCCAAAGTTTCTACTTCTTGAAAGCAGTTCTTCTTCTGCATTGTTAATCAAATCGTTGTTTGGAAAGGATAAATTAATAAGATTGAATGCTTGTTTTTTTATTAAGAATTCTTCAACAATCTCTCCAGAACCATTTTCATTTACTTTTACTGTGATACCATATTCAATACAACCAGTTAGTAAAATTGTTGCTAGTGACAATAATAAGATTAGCTTTTTCATAATAACTCCTAACTAGTCTATGCGTCTTATTTTATGGAAATATGTAGCTGCTGCTAACAAGCCAAAAGAAGCAACAAATAGGATAAAACCATCAAAGCTAAAAAGGTTAGCAACTAGATTGTTGCTGACTGCTATTACACCACTATCAATGCTTGTTTGAGATAAGAAAGTTCTAGCTAGTTCTTCACTATCAATCAACTTTGCACCGGTGAAAGAAGGATTTATCAGCCATCTACTAAAGTACTCAGATAATGTTTCTATTTTCACATCACTTATTAAATCAATAATCTTTAAGAAAATATTCAATCCAATTATTGTTCCAAAGAACTTAATAAATACTTTCTTCTTAATAATTGCTGATAGAAGCATATAAAGTGAACTTGTAACAACTAAAAATGGTAATGTGAATATTGAAATTCCAATTGTTAAATGAATTAAGGACCAAAGAGAAATTTCTGATTCATTACCTAAGAAAGCATTAGCTATTAGAATATTGATTATTGATAGCAAGATACTACTTACCCATGGAATCATGGTTGAAACTAAGAACTTAGATGAAACTAGTTTCCAAGATGGTATTGGTAAGCATCTATAAAAAACCTCACACTTATGTCTTATTCCATCATTTAACGATGTCGGAGACATAATCACTATTGCCAATGATACTAGCATTCCATAGAGCCACAGGTTGCTTAGAAATACTGCAACTAGTCCAAATAGAGGAATATTAATATTTTCAAAGTTAAATTCATTGCTGTTTAGGTTAATACCCCATTTCATATCTACAAACACAATTACTGCATAAAGGAATATTGTAACGATTAAAGGGAGTATTAATGTCCATTTACTTAATCTTACATCTCTAACTAATAGACTTTTAAATTGTTTCATTTTTGTTCTCCAATCTGTATAAGAATATCTGTGCAAGATTAGGAATTGATTCCTTGAATCCTTCTAGTTTGCTATTTCTTGGAACAACTACTTCTAAGGCACTTAATCCTTCTGTAACTATCTTATGTGGAAGTCCATTTAATTGATCTCTTTCTGAAGCATCTATTGTGATTAACTTATAGTATGTTAGAATATTATCTATAGAATCTTCTAGGATTACTTTCCCTTCATCTATTATGATTAAGTCATGAAGAATATGTTCAACTTCTTCAATCTGGTGAGTTGATACTAAAATTGTTCTCTCTTCATTATAGAAAGAACTTAGTATGGTATTGTAGAATTCGTTTCTGGCTAAGATATCTAAACCTAAAGTTGGTTCATCTAATATAAGAAAACTTACATCTAAAGATAATACTAATATTAAATACAGTTTTGTTTTCATTCCTTTAGATAATTTACCTATCTTTCTGTTCAGAGGAAGTGTGCTTTGAGAAAAAAGATGTTGAAATCTTTCCTCATTCCACTTTGGGTGTACTCCTCTGAAGAAATCAATAAAGTGACTTACTTTGAATCTAGCATCTAAACTGTTAATATCTGGTATGAAGGCAGTATCTTCAAATACCTTACTGTCCATAAATTTTACTGGTTTCCCTGATATCTCAATTTCTCCATTAAACTTAGAAAAACCAATAATACATCTCATAAGTGTTGATTTACCTGCACCATTCTTGCCTAATAAACCAACTATTCTTCCCTTGTTTATTGTAACACTTGCATTATTTAAAGCCTTTACATGCTTATAATTTTTGGTTACATTTTTTACATCAACTAACTTCATTTATCCCCCTTGAAGTAACGTTGTTTTATTTCTTCAATTATAATTTCTAAATCTATATCAATTATTTTGGCTTTAGCTACGAAATCGGTTAAAACATTATTTAAGAATTTTTTCTTTTTTTCCTCTAATAACTTCTTCCTGGCACCATTGTTAACAAAAAAACCTCTTCCTCTCTTCTTATAGATAATTGCAGAAGATTCTAACTCAGTGTAAGCATTACTTATAGTATTTGGATTCACCTTATACTGAGCAGACAGACCGCGAATGGAAGGGATTTGTTCTTCTTCCTTCAAACGGTTAGCTAAAATAGCTTCTTCTATCTCTTCTCTAATCTGTAGGTAGATAGGAATGTCATTTTTAAAATTTATCATCATCACCTCTTATGGTGTTATAGTTAAGTGGTACACTAAATATGTCAAGCAATATCTTTAAATTGTCCAAAATAGACTCCTTTTAGTTGCAAGATCTACTGAAAAAGTGAAGTATTTTTAGTTTGAAAATACTTTGTAAATACCTGTAGATTAAGACTATTAAAGGTTTTTTAGAATAATAAAGACTTATGATAAAAATTATCTTGACAATAATCTAAAGTGACTTAATATGAATTTGAATTGTTATGAATATGTATGTAATTAATAAAAAATAAAAAAAACTTTTATATATTTGTTAGCAAGAGAGGAGAAATATGAAAAAGATTGTTTTAAGTTTGATGTTTATGATTATAAGTTTGGGACTGTTTGGAGCTGTGTTAACCATAAATTCTGTTGATTTTTATGGTTCTAGTGGTGTTGGTGATTATCAAATAGCATCTGGAGAATCATGTGTAATTGTAATTGATTATACTGCTACAGATGTAGTGTTGCCATTCTTACTATATACAGAAATTGATTCAAAATTAGGTGAAGGTGGGAGTGTTAATTATACATATGTTTCTACAAGTGGTTTTGATAGTAGCATTGGAACTAATGTAGTCGATACATTATCATTCACAATGCCGAGTTTGTCTGGAGATGCAATTAGTGATGATAATTTCGAAATATATGTATATCTTGAAGATGGTAATAATAATCCAAGACTAAGAGTTAGTGATCAATCAATAACAGATGTTCAGGCGTCATACCTTGACAATACCCTCCCAGTAGAACTTTCATCATTTGATGCTGTATTGTTATCTACTAATGATGGTGTTAAACTTGATTGGGTTGTTGAGTCTGAATCAGGTGTTTCAGGATATTATATCTATAGAAACACTTTGAATGATTTAGAAAGTGCAATTCAAATTCCTGCATTTATACCTTCATTAAATGTAGAACAACAACATACTTATTCTTTTACTGATTATGAAATTGAAAATAATACTCAATATTTCTATTGGTTAAAGAGTATAGATTTGAGTAATGAATTTGAATTCTTCGGTCCTGTATTAGTTACTATTGGTTCTACAAATGGAGATAATGATACTCCTGACTATTTCTACGGTACTGACCTTTATGCAAACTATCCTAACCCATTTAATCCAACTACAACAATTAGCTATTCTGTTGATAATCCTCAACATGTTAATATCTCTGTTTATAATGTGAAAGGTCAGCTTGTTAAGGTTTTATTGGACCAACAAGTAACAGATGCTAAAGTAAAACACTCTGTTAACTGGAATGGAACAGATTCTAACAGAAATAAAGTTTCATCTGGAATCTATTTTACTGTTATGAAAACTAGAGATGATGTGAAAACTAATAAAATGGTGTTATCTAAATAAAACAAAACTTCGTAAAATAAATATTGACGCTTTTATAAGCGTCTTTTTTTTATATGTAATTTATTAGATCTAAGGAGAATAGAATGTTAAAAAAAGTAACTGTTGAAACAAGTTTAGCTGGCAACATGGTAATTAATGTAAAAACAGGCAATCACTCAATGCTTATTGACCAACCAAAAGCTGGTGGTGGGGAAGATAAAGGTCCAACACCATTACAATATTTCTTAACAGCTCTTGCAGGTTGTATTGGTAGTATTTCACTTATTATTGCAAAACAAAGAAGAATAAATCTTACTAAATGTGACGTAAAGGTTGAAGGTGAATTAGATACTGATGTTTTAATGGGTAAATCTAATGATTCAAGAGCAGGATTCCAATGGATGAAGGTTTATGTTGACCTTGATGCGGAAGGTATGACAGCTGAAGATAGAAAAGTATTTATTCATGAAGTTGATGAAAGATGCCCTATTTCTGACAATATTGCTAATACATCTAAAATTGAATTTATCGTCGAATAAATTTACTGGGAGTGTAGCCATCCCTGGCTAAGCAATTCAAGAAGACTGGGAGTGTAGCCATCCTTGGCTAGACCAAGATGGTTGTGTACACAGAAAGAAACCGGTGATGTAAGCATCCGAGCAGTTGCCGGACACGATCCTTGCTTACATAATATATTGTATAAAAAGAAGGACAGGTTTTTAAGCCTGTCCTTGTTATGTTATTAGATTATTAATCTATTAATACATTCCTGGCATTCCGCCACCCATTCCAGGTGCTCCAGCAGGAGGCATTGGCATGTCTGGTTCAGGAATATCTGTAACAATGCATTCAGTGGTTAAGAATAATCCAGCAATAGACGCAGCATTTTGTACCGCAGATCTAACTACTTTAGCAGGATCAATAACACCAGCAGCAAATAAGTCTTCAAATGTATTTGTTGCAGCATTATAACCATAATGAACATCTGTAGCTTGTTTTAGTTTTTCAACAACAACAGCACCTTCTTCACCAGCGTTATAAGCGATTTGGAAAGCTGGTTTTTCAAGTGCTTTCATAAGTAGTTTAGCACCAACTTCTTCTTCATGAGTAGTAGCTTCGAAGTTAGCGAGAGCTTTTGCAGCATGAA
Organism: Cloacimonadales bacterium (SeqCode); assembly: GCA_963678315.1. GTDB lineage: Bacteria > Cloacimonadota > Cloacimonadia > Cloacimonadales > JAFGVF01. Next base: position 1,245,074 of record OY782781.1, read on the forward strand.
TAAGTGTTGTACCACCACCAGAAACAATACCTTCTTCAACAGCAGCTCTAGTAGCGTGTAAAGCATCATCAACACGTGCTTTCTTTTCTTTCATTTCAGTTTCAGTAGCAGCACCGATTTTGATAACTGCAACACCACTAGAAAGTTTAGCTAATCTTTCTTGAAGTTTTTCTGTATCATATTCTGAAGTTGAATCTTCAGCTTGTTGTTTAATTTGAGCAATTCTTCCTTGGATAGAAGCAGTATCGCCTTGACCTTCTCTGATAATTGTATTTTCTTTATCAACGATAATTTTCTTTGCAGAACCTAGGTCTTCTAAAGTTGCAGTTTCAAGTTTTCTTCCAACTTCTTCAGAAATAACAGTTCCACCAGTAAGAATAGCGATATCTTCTAGCATTGCTTTTCTTCTGTCACCAAAACCTGGAGCTTTAACAGCACAAACGTTTAAAGCACCACGAAGTCTGTTAACAACTAATGCAGCAAGAGCTTCACCTTCGATATCTTCAGCAATGATAAGAGCTGGTTTACCTGTTTGAGAAATCTCTTGAAGAATAGGGAGAATATCTTTAACAGCAGAAATTTTCTTATCATATATTAAGATGAGAGCATCTTCTAATTCTGCAATCATTTTATCAGTATTAGTTGCGAAGTAAGGAGATAAGTAACCTCTATCGAATTGCATACCTTCAACTTTTTCTAAAGAAGATTCAATAGATTTTGCTTCTTCAACATTAATAATACCTTCATTAGAAACTGATTCCATTGCATCAGCAATGATTTTACCAATTTCAGGATCATTATTAGCAGAAATTGTTGCGATTTGAGCAATCTCTTCTTGGTTTTTAATTTCTTTTGAGAATTCATGGATTTTTTCGATAACTATTTTTGCTGCTTTGTCTAATCCACGTTTTAAATACATTGGGTTAACACCTGCTGTTACATGTTTTAGACCTTCTTCAATGATTGATTGAGCTAAGATTGTAGCTGTAGTTGTACCATCACCAGCTACATCATGAGTTTTTTCTGCAACTTCTTTGCAAAGTTGAGCACCCATATTTTCATAAGCATCTTCAAGTTCAATCTCTTTAGCAATGGTAACACCATCATTAGTGATGATTGGTGAACCGAACTTCTTGTCTAATACAACATTTCTTCCTCTTGGTCCTAATGTTACCTTAACCGCATTAGCTAATTTGTCTACACCTTCTTTTAACGATGTTCTTGCATCGTGGCTGAATTGAATCTGTTTAGCCATAGTGTAACCTCCACTATTATTTTTTTATTTTCATTTTAATTTAGCAATCAAGCTTTCTGTTTGCTAATTAATATCATTCTGTAATTTTGTCAAATGTTTTTTTTATTTATTTTTAAAATCCTAGCTGTTTCTATTCTGTTCTCATATATAGAGATTCTTAAGAGCCTCCTGCACTAAATTGCTATTTTATGCTGGTGGGGCAAGGGCACATAGGCAGTTAGGAGTTAGGAGTGAGGGTTAGAAGTTACTGGGAACGCTCGGCTGCTAGCCGGCAAAACACTGGGAACGCTCAGCTGCTAGCTGGCAAAGAATTGATAATGTAGAATTAAGAATTAAACTTGTAACCCCGAAGGGGTGGCATATATTAGCATGGGGTCTTGTACCCCATGTAAATAAGAAATAAAATCAAGCCCTGAAAGGGCGACATAAATAGTCAATTGTTGATATGAAGGGCTGCTCGTCTAGATTGGAGATAGATAAATAAAAACAATACAAAAATTAACTATTATTCGACTTCTGACATTGGCGAGACTCTTTGCTTTATCCCAAATAATGCACTAGAGCTTGAATAATATGCACTTTTTTCGTCAAGTCTAATACTTCATCTTAGCATACCCCCATTTTTTTTAAGTAAAATTGATTCGTAGTTGTAACTTATCATGATATTCACCTTTATGAGGTACCATTTTCTTTAATTTAGAATTACTAAATATATTTTTTATTATTCTACTAAGTTTTTAATACACATAGGTATGCTTTATATTTTTTAGACTACCAAACTCCGGATATTGGTACAAAAGATCATCAATATACCTTATCGAAGAATAAACAATATCTACCTCAACCATCAAAATAGTATTAATGTTTTTTAGTCCTATATAAGACATTAATTGAACACTTTCCCAGTTAAATTCTTGTTTTATATGTCTATGAAACTCTTCAATTTTCCACCTTTTTCTATATCCTCGTAGAGTTTTCAATATAACCTCATAATCAGTTAAACTATCATCGTTAAAATTGCACAAGAAATAAAATAGTCCCCCTTTTTTACCATATCTTGCAATAACAAGATTTGCCTCAACTGTGTCTGGGTATTTTCTTTTGTGAGGATTGGTTCTTATCTTAACTTTTTTTACTCCACATCTTAAAACTGTTTTATCAGAAGTTATAACTTTATGTTTTAGTTTAACTTGCTTAACCACCGATACAAAATCAATTTCTTTATCATCAACAATGAGATCTCTTCTACCTGTACTTCGAAGTATATAGTTGTTTTCGTTTTGGGTGAGTAAATTTATTAGTTTGCGACTATCATAGCCTCTATCAAAAACAAAAGTTCCTTTGTTATTGCTGTGAATGGTAATATCTATAATTTTATCTTCAAGCATGTTTTTTGAAGTGTCTTCCTCTATCTTGTTGCTATATAACTTACTACATATAGGTAATATCGAATGATATTTACCATTATCTGTTAATGAAGTGATGTTGAATAAATGATAACCTTTAACACGTTTCCCCGTAGATCCATCTCTAACTACTGATAGACCTTCTAATTTATTAGATCTTGGCTTAACAATATCCGAGTCATCAACAATAAAATAGGTATCTTTCGTAGCTTTTGAACAGTTTGATTTTAATATATTATCACTAACTATATTTCCAAGCTTTTCTTTCTTAAGGTTTCTATATAATCTTTCACACACTTTGTCTAAACTAATGCTTTCATGTAAAGAAGTAGCTATCTGCCTTACTATTATTGAACCTGAAGAAATAATGCCTTTAGTTATGTCTTTCAATGCTTTATATTCAGGCAGACTTAATCCTTGTGCATACTTTTTTACTTTTTTGGAAAATTTCCCTTGCAATTTTACAACACTATTTTTTACTAATTTCATATTTAGAGAGCTCCCTATTTTTTGTTTTGTAGTAAATTCAATTTATTTAAGGAGCTCTTCTTTTTCAATAAATATTTTAATTTATTTTATTATTTATCAATTACTTATATCCCCTCGAAAAATGGCTTAATATTAGCCTTTTCTGGGAAGTTAAATTAAAATTTAATCATAAAGTTGATTTTTGAAATACATGCCGTAAATCTAATTTTTACCTGACAAACTATATCTCTAGAATACTTATTCACTCTTAGTTAGCTCTTTGGCTATATGGTTTTTTGGGGGTATGCTTGTAATACTTCATCTGGGTTCAATAACGATAACCAAGTTCTTTGCTAGGTATTAAAATGTATTTAAGTTCAATTATAACAGTACTATAGAAATGTAAAAATAATAAATAAGTTATTGACAAAAATGTATCTATTTTGAAAAAATAGCAATAAGAAAGGAGAACGAGATAATGAAAACTAGAAATATTGTATTAATTGCAATGATAGCTATACTTTTATCTATGGTATCATTGTACGCTACAGGTCACAGTGGCCATTGTGGAAAATGTGAAGGTCATTCAGAAATTGAAGAAGTTGAAGTAACTGGAAGAGTCACAAAAACCGATACTTGCTTAACCTTAACAGAGCAGGGAAAGGAAACAGTTTTAAAGCTTGTATTCTCTGAAGAAATGGAAGCAAAGGCAGATTCAATAGACACTCAAAGTATTTATACATTTAAGGGTAAATTATCAAATAGTGGAAAAACTATTTTTGTTAGTCAGTTTAGTGAGTTAACTCAAACTAAAACAGCAGGCTATCAGGTAATCCCTGAAAAATGTATAGGTTGTCGATTATGTGTGAGAAATTGTCCAGAAAATGCTATCAAAATGGTAGATGGGAAAGCAGTAATTGACCAAGAAAAATGTGTTGATTGTGGAATTTGTAAAGATGGTAACGGGAAGTTTAAGGGTTGCCCAGTAAAAGCAATTGAAAAAAGCAAATAAGAATTGAAGTGGAGATGTGATGAAAAAAATATTATTTGTTGTGACTATAGTCTTGTCTTTAGTTGTCACTCTTTTTGCAGTTTATCAGATTAATCCTTCTGATTGTAGAAACTGTGGAAGATGTGTTAGTGCATGTGATGAAGATGCAATTTATTTTGATACTAGTGTTGGAAAATACCAAATTGATCCTAACCTATGTGAAGATTGTGGTGATTGTGTTGATAGATGTAGAGATGATGCTATTGAGCAAGTTCCAGTGTCTAATGATGATACAGATGTAGAAATTGTTACTTTAAGTGTAAATGTTTTTCCTAATCCAACAGCTACAAAAGCTATCTTTAAGGTATTCACTGAAGATAGAAATATGGAAGGAAAACTTTCAATATATAATATGAAGGGTCAAAAAATAAGATCATATAATGTAGATAGTAAGAATAATGTTACTAGTTGGGATTTAACCAATTCGAAAGGAACTAGAGTAGCACCTGGAAATTATCTCTATAAATTAGAAGCTGGAGATAAAACTATAACCAGAGCTATGACAGTCTTGGATTAATATGAATAAGAAACTGTTATTAATAATTATTGTAGCAGTTGCATTTTGTGGGTTTCTCGTTGCTGTAGTAGTGACTGAGAAACCTTTTGTGCAAAAGAGCGATTGTGTTGGATGTGGAGATTGTGTAAACGAGTGCCCTGTTGATGCTATTGAAATTGTGCATGGTAAAGCAGTTATTGACCAAGAGAAGTGTATTAACTGTCAGCTATGTGTAAAAAAATGTACTTATAACGCTATAAAAGTAGGAAAATAATGAAAAAGATTACTCTAATAGTACTGATTGGCTTGCTTGTTTTTGTGACTATATCTTGTAAGAAACCATCTGATAAAGAATACCATGTAGATAAATCTTCTTGTACTGCTTGCGGAGAATGTATTGATGCTTGCGATTACGATGCAATTGAATTTGATACAGATGGAAAGGCTGTGATTGATCAATCAAAATGCAAAGCTTGTGGAGATTGCATTAAAGTATGTCCTGAAGGAGCAATCTATTAATGCGTAAAATATTCTTAACCTTGTTTTTACTAGCAGTCTCGCTGATATGGGCAGGCAACTATTGGAATCAGTCTCAAGTAACTTTAACCCAAGATGAAGATGCTGATTATTGGGGATTTAAGAATAATCATCTTGCTGAATATTATCTTAATAATCTCTATCTAGAAATAGGTCTTAATACTTTCCTTTCAGAAATCAGTTCTCCGGACTATATTGAAGAGAGAAGTTCTTATGTTACTAATGAAATAAAATCTTTTACTATATATAATATTACTTCTAACTCAAGTCTTAAATTAGGCTTTAACAATAATTATTATGATTACAATAAAAGCACTACTAATACTTTAGTTGAGGGGATAGGACTACCAAGCCAAACATTAGCTAAGAACTATTCATATCTTGTATATGAAGGGCAATTTAATAATTTGCAGATTCTTAGTGGTGTAAGGTATAGAACAAATTATTATGATCATCAAATTGACCTAGGTGGTTTAATAAATACTGCTGAATATCATACTTATGATGAATTCTATAAGGATATATATCTTGCCTATAACTTGAGTGAAGAAGTAAGGATTTATTCTGATTTCTATAATAAGACTTTCTATAGCTCAACAAAAGACTTCCTGGATCCAAAACGTGAATATGATGTTACTGAATATGGTTTAGGTGTAAATTATACTTCAAAAGATTTCTTTAATGGAAAGCTGGTAGAAGATTTCTATTATGAAAAAAGATTAGGCGATAATCTACAAGAGTATGAAGAAGATTATTTTGTGAATAGTTTTAGATATGTTCTTGCTTTGCATGATAGATTAAATGCATTCTGTTCCTACATAAGCCACTTCTCCTATGATTCTGAAGATAAAGAATTTTATAGACTTGCTAATATGGTTAGAATGCAACTTCGCTATAACATATCTTATGATGATGGCGATTCTTATATTTTAGCAGGAACTAGACTAAATCCTGAGAATCAATCACGAAGATACTTTGTTGAAGTTAAATATCCATTAATGGATAAGCTCTACTGTCGAGTAAATGAAACTTACTATTATGAAACATATAATTCTGTTTCAACAGCCCTTGAATACTACCTTACATCTGCAAGCCATATATATGTAGAAAATAACTATACAGACTCTCTAGATGATTTTGGCTACTATTCTTATAAAAACCAATTCTTACTTGGTGCTAGGATGTATTTCTAATGCTTAAAACACTTATTGAAGGATTTACTTTAGGTTTATCCACAGGCACACTTTGCCTTGTTTCCTGCACACCAATTTACCTACCTTATCTTGTATCGGAAGATAGATCCTTTGCAAAGAATATTTGGAAGGTTATGGAAATATCTCTAGGACGTTTCTTTTCCTATATAGTCTTTGGTTTAATGGCTGGTTGGTTAGGAAGCAACATTGGAACAATTAATCGGGATTTGTTTACTGGTATTGCTTACATCCTCTTATCAATATTCTTAGTAATGAGCGTTCTTAGGACCAAAAAGAAAGGAAAAGGATGCCATGTTCCTAAAATGCTAAAAGTTACTTCTTCTGCCTTTTTGCTAGGTGTATTTACAGGAATAAACTTCTGTCCTTCTTTCTTGATAGCTCTTTCAAAAGCAGTTGATTTAGCAGGTCCAATAAGTGGAGCTTTATTGTTTATGGGCTTCTTTTTGGGGACATCTATATTTTTAATACCTTTAGCCTTTTCGGGTTTCCTTGCTCAAATTAAGAAACTCAAGCTTGTAGCTCAAATTGCTTCTATTGCCATAGCTGTCTGGTTTATATATTCTGGTGCTACAAAAGTGTATGATTATATTAAAGAATCCAACCAAGAATATTATATTGTTGAAGCAACATCAGCTGAATATTCTATGGTGTTGATTTCTAGTCAGGATACTGGGGCAAACTTCTTGACTTTGACTGATTCCCTTTTCTCCTTCAAGAAAGATCAGTTCACTCTAATCAATGATTCAATGATAGAAGCATCTGAATTAGAAGAATTCAATGATAATACTATTTTGCTTATTGAAAAGAAACTGATTACAGAAGCTAACCATGAAGCCTTGCAAAAGTATCATCATTTTATTATCACTAAAGATATACCAGCGGAAAATATCTTAGCCTTTCTTAGAAATACTAAAATGAAATTGAAACAAGATGCTCATATACATTTTTCTTTAGAAAGTAAATAAACTATTAAGTAAAAAAACACTTAAGAGTCTTGATAAGTCAAGACTCTTTTCTTGTTTGCAAAATAAAAGGATAAAGCTTTTTACATTTAGAATCCTAATAAGCACAGTGACTTTTTAAGTTCTAAAACATTATTTAGGATAATCTTAGCTTTTGGAATAAAAATCCCATCGCATAAATATGATTTAGGTTGAATTTACAATCTATTAGGATGTTTAATTTTGAAAACATGTGAGGTGTTTATGCAAAAAAAAGTAAGCTTATTGTTTTGGTTTATAAGCATGTTTATGGTACTTTTACCAACTTTTTCCTATGGGCAATTTACTCTTGAGAGTGATACTGAAGATCAAACAATTATTGTATTTAATCTGCCTGATTATAATATAATACAAGCAAATCATGTTAATAAAGGTTACAAAGTAATTGAAACTAGTAAACATAATTACAGATTTGATGAAGGTTTACCTAACTTACCATTTTACAATACTACAATCCAAATCCCAGATTTGGGAGATGCTACATTTGACTATTCGATATTAGAATCAGAAACTATTGAAAATACAGCTATTTTACCTTATTTTGAAGAAGTACCGGTTCTAGCAAATTCTACAGTAAAACAAGAAGAAAATAACCAATGGTATCCGGAAGATGAGGTGTTAATAGGCGAGCCAGCAATAATGAGAAACAAGAGATTAATCAATATAATGATTAACTCTTTTCGATACAATAACAATAAACAAGAACTTCAAGTTCTTAAAAAAGTTAAAATAATAATCAATTATAATCGCAGTAGAACAGGAGTTAATCAGCTAATTTTTAATAATGTGGGCTCTTCTAATGAATTCGAGGATGTTTTTAGAGCTAACATTCTTAACTATGAAAATCATGATAATAGGTCTGAATTTCAAAACCCTTCTATCCTGTATATATATAATTCTGTTTTACATGAAGGTTTTCTATCTTCCTTGAATGAGCTTGTTGAATGGAGAAGAGAGTTGGGATGGAAGGTTAGAGTTTTTAATTGTATGAATTTAACTAAAGAAGAGATTAAAGCGTATATTCAAGAGTGTTATTATTCGGATATAAATCCCATTACACATGTTACTATATTTGGCGATAATGGTATTCCATCATATTTTGAAGATATTGAGAGGGAAGATCCAACCTATGTTAATAGTGATCATCCTTATACATTGCTTTCTGGGAATGATTATCTTTCAGATATCTTTCTAAGTAGGATGTATGTAGATGATGATTATAAGGCTGCTGTTTTTGTAAATAAAATTATTAGTTATGAGAAGCAGGATATAGTAACAAATACTGATTGGTTTAATAAGAATATATTAGTAAGTGCTATTAATCAGGGTGTAGATGGTACGGTTATTTCAAGTGTTTTTACAAACCAATACGTGAATGAGATAATGTTAAGCTATAATCCTGCTTATGAGAATTCTGTTTATGATTATAGTTTGTCTACAAGTAACGTTATGGATGATATCAATGATGGCTGTCTTTTTTTTAATTATAGAGGAGATGAAACTATTTTGAATTTACACAACTACCTGGGCAACCAACTGGCAAACTATAACAAGTTACCAATTTTAGTGTTGTATACAGATAGCAGTCTGACATATTCTAACCGCTTTGGCAATTTAATGACAGTAATTGGGACTCCTGATACTCAATTAGGATCACCAGCTGTTTTTGGAATGGATACAGATGATAGTCATACAGCCTACAATAATATTTTATCAGCTTCTACAATGGAATATTTCTTTGTAAATGATGGATGGTATTGTTCTAGTGCATTAAACAACGCTAAGTTGAGATTATGGCAAACTTATAATATACATAATCCTCAAGTCGCTGATTTACAAATGAAAGCTGCTGCACTCAATGGTGATGCTGCTATGAAAGTTTGGAAAGGTGTTCCCAAAGATATGGATGTATCATGTGATGATATTATTTTAGTAGGAAGTGACCAGTTTGAAGTTAGTGTAATGGAAGGTAACCAAGCTTTAAAAGATGTATGGGCAACAATAAAGATTGGTGATGAGACCTACTCAACTTATACAGATTCTCGAGGTATTGCTATGATAGAATTTGCTATGGAAAGTGGGGAGGATGTTCTCTTAACTCTATCTAAAGAGGGTTATAGAACACAACAAATGCCTTTATCTATTGAGGAAATTGAAGAAAGTATTATCATTGAAAATACTTCCTTATACTCCAATAATCAAGAGTGTGATTTTTTATTAGCTCAATCTAGCTATGACTTAGAGTTGGAACTAAAAAATACAGGAACAGTCTTACTCCAAGATGTAGAGGTTACAATTACCTGTGATTCTGAGGATATTAATTTTGATGCTGGTCAATTAAACTTTGGTGACTTAGCTTGTGGCGAAACTGGTCTAGGGAATTTCTCTTTCTCGGTGTTCTCTATTAATAACGATAAAGCTATAAAGTTTGATATTCTAATTGAATCTGGAGACAGGTCGTGGAATAAATTTATCTATTTTGATACTCAGACTCCAATTATTGAGATTGATCCACAATTTGTAACTAATAGCTATAATTTTTTTCATGGGATAGTTGATTTCAGGATAGTTAATAACGGTAATCAAGCTCTAAATAATGGATTAGCTACTTTAACTACTAGTAATGGAGCTTTTACCATTACAGATAGCTCTTTTGAATTTAATGCGTTAGACATTGATAGTACTTTGACTCTAAACTACTCCATTTCTTCAATAGGAAATATTTATTTGGGTACAATTGTACCTTTTGAGTTAGAGATAGAAGGGGATGGATATCATACAGTTTTACAGACGAATGCATCTTACGCTTATCCTAGCCAAACTCAACCTACTGGTCCTGATCCCTATGGATATGTTATATATGATTCTTATGATACAAATTATGAGGAATGCCCAAACTATGAATGGATTGATAGTTCTGAAATTGATAATGGTACTTATTTTGAGCTTGATTTTGACTATTCTACTCCTGAAGAAAACACAGTTCAATGCATAGAAATGCCTTTTACCTTTAGTTTTTATGGGGTAGAATATGATTCTATATCTGTGTGTGCAAATGGATGGTTATCTTTTGGATATACCGAGCAAGCAAGCTTCAGAAATTGGAGTGTTCCTGGTCCTTTAGGTCCATCTCCTATGCTTGCTGTCTTTTGGGATGACCTTGAAATGGAAGAGTCTTCAAGTTGCAATTATGTTTATGATATTGATAATCATTGTGTTATTATAACATGGCAAGACGTTGAAATATACAATAATGTTGCTCTTATTACTTTTCAAGCTATATTATATGACCCTGATTATTATGATACCTCAACTAATGATGGACCGATTAAATTACAGTATCAAGATATATGGATTTTTGAAGTTAATCAACATAGTGGGGGGAATTATGTAACGGTTGGAACAGAAGATCATACTAGCCAAGTTGGATTAGAATACACTTTTAATAATCAATATCCTGTTACAGCACATCAATTAGAGGATAATTTCGCCCTTTACATAACTACAGAAACTGAACAAAAAGCTCCTATAGCCATAGCAGAAATAAGTGATATATATATTGATGAAGATTCTGAATTCTCTGGATTAAATACAATCAATTTGTTTAGAGACCCTAATAATGATGACTTTGAGATTTTCCTTGCAAATACAGAACATTTTACTATGACTATTAATGAAGCAAATATTGCTACTATTAGCCCAACAGAAGACTGGTATGGTGTTGAAGAAGTCACTCTATGTGCTCAAGATGATTTTAATCCTGATTGCGGAGAAATATCTTTTACTATGAATGTAAATCCTATCAATGATAGGCCTGTTTTACTCAATTCTTACCCTGAAGAAAGTGACTTGATAAGTGAGGTTGATTTCTTTGGATTTGGAGTTGATGTATATGACCCAGATAATGATATTGACTATACATGGAAGATAAATGGCACGATTATTGAGGGCGAGACAACTGATACATTGTACTACTATTTTGAAGAATTGGGTATCTATAATATTAAATGTTATGCTACAGATGGTATGGTTACTATAATGACTGATTGGAATATTACTGTTACGACTGATAATGAAGTAGAATATGCTTTAGTTAACTCTCTATCCCAGAATATTCCTAATCCATTCAATCCTTCTACTGCTATAAATTTCTCTATTAAGAATAGTAGTAAAGTATCATTAATCATTTACAACATAAAAGGTCAAAAGGTTAAAACTCTCGTTTCTGATAGATTAGAAAAGGGAAATCATACTGTTGTTTGGAAGGGTAATGATGATAATAATCAAAAGGTTTCATCAGGTATTTACTTCTATAGATTAATCACTGATGAATTCCAATCTACAAGAAAGGCTATTATGCTGAAATAGTTTACTGCTTATATATAACTTAAAGATGTAGAGACGCTAGCTAAGCGTCTCTATCAATTTATATATCTCCAAAGAGGATACATTTTTTGGGCTTAGTAGCAAGGATATTGCTAATACTAACTAACTTTTCCTCATCATACTTTAAAAAAATAATAACTATTATTAATTATTATTAGCATTTTATTCTATCTTGTAAAAAAAAGTTTCCTTACATAAGTATCTAATAATTAGTAATAAAGAGAATCTACAGCTAATTAATATTAATATTTTGTAAAAAAAGTATTGACATGGAAACAAGCATTTTATAACTTGCTTTTACATGATTTGAACACGGAGAATTAGTCCTAATTGGTAAGGCAGCGGTCTTGAAAACCGCCGGGCTTCGCCCTTGGGGGTTCGAGTCCCTCATTCTCCGCCATTTCTTTTATTAATAAGTGGAGAGGTGGCCGAGCGGCTTAAGGCGTGCGCCTGCTAAGCGTATGTAGGCTAATCCCCTACCGAGGGTTCAAATCCCTCCTTCTCCGCCATTGCGAATATTAAAAAATTAATATAAACAGTGTTGGGACGTCGACAAGTGGTAAGTCACATGGTTTTGGTCCATGTATCCGCGGGTTCGAATCCTGCCGTCCCAACCATTTTAATTATACATGAACCGTTTTAGACGGTCTTTTTTTTTGCCCTGAAATATCCAATTCTACTTGTAGACAAGACCTTTTACACAAAAAAAGAACCAGAACAAAATTAATCTGTTCTGGTCCTAAAATGCTTAACCCAGATAAATCCTAATAGATTATATGGGCTAAAATTGTTTATCTAATCAACATGAGCTTTAATTCGGTAGAACTTTCTAACTGATGAGTTAGTATCTTCCCAAGAAGTACTGCTTGTTGTATAGGTGTTTACGCTATCGAAATCAATAGTATCAGAAGTTTCAATTTGGTATGAACTAGCACCAATAACACTATCCCAGTTAAGTATAATATTACCTTGTGCATTTATTGAAATACTAATGTTTTCTGGAGAATCAATAGATGTAATAACATCACCAAAGATAATAACTCTATCATCATCGCATATCATAATAGAAGAATCTTTAACAATAACAGAAGCAATATTCCAAGTTATATCATTATCTGCATCATCATAAATCCATTGTATATTACCATCTGTATCAACTTTCATTAGTTCCGGAATACCACCAATAAGGTAGTTGTTATCAGAAGCTAAGGCAAGGGCTTTACCTTCACCATAAAAGCTGATAGGGTAGACTTTATCCCAAATCTTGTTACCACTAGAGTTTAGTTTAATCAAGACAGTTCTATTAGGTGTAGTTTGATCGTTATTATCGTGAGCATTACCTGTGATAACAAAGTTTCCATCAGCATCTTGCATAGCTGCTTTTCCGTATGAAGAAAAGCCTTGATTTGAAACACCAAAACCTTCTTCATATTCCCATTGCACAGAACCAGCTGAGTTAGTTTTGATAACCCAAACACGAGAATTACCAATAGGACTAGTTTCAGTTCCTGCTTTGTAGCCAGTTAGGAGATAGCCACCATCATTAGTTTGAATAACGCTGTTACATTGTTCTTGAGCATTATCCTCCCCATAGGTAATTTGAAATATTGGATTAGTTTGATTCATTGCAGCCTTGGTAAGTAGGAAATCCCAATCCCTGAAACCAGTTCCACCTGTGATAACTGCATTGCCAGAATTATCAATAATCATATCCGTTACAAGCTCGTTACTAACTAGGTTACCTTCTTCATATTTATATGATTTTGACCATAAGGTATTTCCATTTAAATCAACTTGACTAAGGCCAGTCTTATCACCATTGATGTATGATGTATTTTCATCTCTAGCAATCAAGAAATTACCATTTGATAATTCTATAGCCTTCTTAAAATAACTTGTCATAGTCGAATAAGTGTTACTTGAAAGAACTTGTCCTTGATTATTTATTGTCACTAAAGCATGATTGTTGTTGTTAAGTGTTCCTGCAAGGGCATATCCATTAGACGTTGCTGTTGCCTTATATATATTAAGTCCATTTATACTTTCATCATAAGAAATACTTGGAACATTCTCTGGGAACTCAGATACAAATGACCATACATCACCCTCTGAAATATCTTCTGTATAGTTATTAGATAGTGTTACTCTCCAGTAATAAATTACTCCATAATCTAAGTTATCTATATAAGATAGATTATCTGTAATTACTCCAGAATATACTTCTGAAGCACCAGTCATCTCAGGATTGCTAGCGATTTCTACTAGACAGGTATTAAATCCAGTTGGATTAGTCCAGCTAAATGAAGAATTAAGTGCAATATCTCTAGAAGCTACACTCGGAGAAGGATTAAATGCTTTTAATCTATCTAAGCTTACATCAAACTGAATATCTTCAAAAAGTCCTGCATAAACCCAATCTTTAAACTCATAACCTGCTTTAGAAAACTCGAAATAGTAACCTTCAGAAGGTAAGGTCATAGACCAGTTACCATTCACGTCTGTATAAGTAGATTCTGTTTCTCTTGATTTCCAGCCACCTTCCATATCCATTAAGCTAACTAAAACACCTTCAATAGGCTCATTAGTGTATGAATCAGTAACTAGTCCGGTTACAGTATATGCTTCTGTAACGCTAAAATTATAAGTTCTAGAAGAAATATCAAAACCACTTGCTGTTCTTCCTACCACTTTCCAATAATAACTTCCATTTGAATCCAAATCTCCGAGTTGGGCATTATCAATACTGTTTATTTGATTACCACTATAGATGATATCACTTGCTGAGAAAGTAGAGTTCCCTTGTTGTAAATAGAAATCTATAGATGTAAAACTTAGCATTGATTCCCAAGAGATATCAGTATCTACGGTTGTTGCCGAATATTCTGCAGGATTTGGGTTAGTTACTACAAAATTAGGAGAGAATAGCAGAGCTAAACCATCAACTAAATAATAATCTGATTGCTGATAAGAAAGACCAGTTGAACCGTCATAGTTCTCTATTGCCACTGGGCATTCTTCAAAAGGAAATGAGTCTGGGACGTCACTATATTGCATTTTAATATCGCCACTTTCAAAGAATATTAATTGAGCAGTCAACATCTCATTTTGATCATACATAAGTGGTATAGAACTATAAGTTAACACATAAGCATTTTCACCATTAATGATTGTATTCTCTTCGTAAAAAGCACCTTCTTGAACATTAGCAAACTCTGCAAAGAAAAGTGAAACAAGATTATTAACATCATTTTCTTCAGGAATAATGTTTCCTCCAAAAGAATTATCGCTTCTGTTAAAAGAAACCACCCCATAGTTATTCAGATATATATTACTAAATGTATCATAATAATATTTGAAGTTAAAACCTAAGCTTCGTGAATTACCAAGTTCAAACTGGCTTCTAGAAATTTCACTTGCATTATCGGTTGGAATCCAATCATAAATTGGTCCATCTTGGTCCATTGAAGAGATTACATAGTAGTAATTATCATCTGGTCCTACTACTGTTGGAACGATAGAAACAGTAAAGTCAAGATCTGCAGAATGACCTGTATTCGAAACAGCTTCAAGTGTAATTGTCTCTTCATCAATACTAGCATTTTCTGGAATTGAAGCTACTAGTCTCATCATTTTAGCATCTTCTGCTCCTAGTATGAAGTTGTCCATCTCTACTAATTCTAAGCTCTCTTCATCATGATCACTGAGATATTCATATAAAGTATACTCAAATTGATTGTTAGTTATTGAGAAGGTGAAAACTCCATCCATACTACCTGAATTCGAGATATAGAAATCACAATAAGAAGAGTGTCCTTTATGTGAAACAATAGTATTTTGTTCATCTTCAACTGTCATATATGGTTGAGCAATCTGACTACTTGATAGCACTATGTTATCAATGGTAAAACCACTTGTTGACACTGTTTCATTGTTTTTATAAATGAATTTTAATCTAAAAATTTGTCCTGCAACATTATTAGTCAAATCCTGTGAATAACTTTCCCAAGCGCTATCTGTATCTGCTTGTAGAAACTCATAACTGTAATCAAGATCATCAATAACCACTGCAACTTGTAGATAGGCATCATCTGTTGACTGTGATTGATATTTAAAATCAACAGTGCAAAAATCAAGTTCTCTTGCATCAATATATGGACTCAGTGCATAAGAGCTTTCTGAGTTGTTTGAAAAACCATCTACAGTTAAATCTGTACCGATAGCATAATCACCTTGGTAAGCACTTGTAGGATCACTTGCAAGCCCCATAGGTTGGGCAATTTCCCAGGATGAATCAATTCCTCCAAATTCCCAAGCATTCATGTAAGGATCATCACTTTCGAAAGTAAAGGTAGTTTCTCCAGAGGCCAAAAGAATATTTTCAACTTCTAAAGAAGTAAAATAACCTGTTTCTGGTAGTCTTAGAGACCCATTCGCTAAGAAATAATATTCCTTTGTCCCAGCATCCATAGAATCAAAAGTATAGGTATAGATACCATTTGTTTCTGTTCCAGCTTTTAAGTCCATATCATAAGAATCACCATCAAGGACTAATTCTATTGATGCAGGCATAGCATTAGTTGGATCATAATAAGTTACATCAAATGTTTGTGATTGCCATGGTTTATTGCCTTCATAAGCATAGTTTCTTTTATCTTTCAAGATTGCACTTGTAGGGTTCTCTACAATCGAAATTGGATTATCATCACTGTAATATTCTGAAAGTTGGTCATCCATTGTATCACCAATGTGATACTCTAAATTGTAATCTCCTTCAGTGTTACCAGTATTAAAAATCACGTTAGCTGTAACTATCTGATCTACACTCGCATGACTTTGAGATAATCCTGACCACCAATAATAACCTTCTGGTGCAGGATCATTAGATTCCATGCTGCTTGAGTTAGTTGAATTATAAGTTATATTTCCAATAATTGTATCATCTGTTGATTGATAACTTATCTGGTCATTTTCAATAGTCCAATCATCAGGTACTAACATGGATAGAGTAAATGCATGTTCATAAAATCCTGATGAATTAAGTTTAACATTTATTGGAACTATAACTTCACTGTTTGTATACCCCTCTGTTGGTTGAAAAATCGATAAGACTGTGAATCCACAGGCTGTTAAAAATAGTACTAATAATAAGCACAAAAATATAACCGTTTTTTTTGTATAAATCATACTGATAGGCTCTCCTTAAGTTTTTAAAATAATTTAAGTCATAGTTGTTAGATAAATATTTGCTGTCAATCGAATTGTAAGTAATTCTAGTCGAAGATTGTTTTTAAGAATTACTATATTATAGGTTAACATTGTAATCTTTTTTGGGGCAGTAGGATTAAATACTAAAAGTATGTTAATAATAGCTGCTAACTAAAAGTTTAGCAAAATATTCTTGACTAAAATAAATATGATACGTATAATATAACAATTTTTGAAATACCTTTTGAATTGTATTATTTGTGAAATCATTTTTTTTTGATAAGGAAATTATATGAAGATTAAACAGAAATGGAAGAGTTATTTAAAGCGATTTTTGTTAATAGTTATAGTATTTTTAGTATGTTGGCATGCAGTAAGGGTTGTTACTTTAACAGATAAGAATTTTCAATACCTTAACTCAACTGTTAGTAGAAACATAGAAGACTCTTTCCATACTGAAGAGGTATTTGAAATTAACAGGGAGTGGGAACTAGGCTTTCTTGCAATAAGTAGCTTTGCAATAACCAATAGAGCCTTTTTAGACTCATCTTATAAGGATAGAGCAATTGAACTTAATGAAATTCTTATACAAGAAATGATGTCAAAAAGAATACAAGATTTTTATGGATTTAAAGGATTTGATAATCTGTGTTTTAAGGAAAACCCTAACGAAAGTGTTATATATACAGGATATCTAAATTATATGCTGAGTACTTATAATTTATTAACAAGCAATAATAAAGAGATCTTAAGTCTTAACAAGAAAGTAAGTGAATATCTTTATGAACAATATAGGAACAGTTCCTCTAAATTCTTAGAGTCATACACCGGTAGCTGTTGGACTGGAGATAATGTAATTGCTCTAGCATCCTTAGAATTATATGATTTACATGCGAAGACTAATTACTCTATTGTATGTGATGAATGGGTCACTTCTGTTAAAGAACATTTCTTAGACAAGGATGGTTTGATGACTTCTGAAGTATTCTTAGATTATGACCACAAGAAATGCTTACGCTATAAGGATACTGAAGGATCAACCATTAATTGGAGTACTATGTTTATTAAACACTTCGACGAGGAGTTTGCTAAAGAACAATATTATAGATTTAGGGACAATTATTCAACTAACTTTGTTATACTAAGAGCTTTCAAGGAGAATAGTCCTGAACTTGATAACTTTTCGAAAGGTAATATCGACTCCGGTCCTATAGTATTTGATTATGGAGTATCTGCAACAGTTTTTGGATACGGTGCTGCTCGTGCTGTTGGGGATTCTTGGACTTATAAATCAATTAAGCTTGTTTTACCATTCTTTTTTAAAAAGGCTGATACAGGAGTGAAATCTATTCTATATTCTCCATTGAGCGATGCTATTTTTAGTTTTTGTGCCACCCAAACTAAATTCGATAGAAGATATCTTAAATAGTATAATTACATAAAACACTTTTTAAACAATCAATCATACCTTGAAGCTTGAAGTCTTGTCAAATAATATAGTACTATCAAGAAGTTCTACTGTATTAGCTTGGCTTAACTAAACCAATAAATAGTAGGTGCATATTTTTATCTAAAATTGGCCAAATTAAGGCCACCCTTACTTGCCTCCTTGAAAAATCGGCCTTTTTTCAATGAGACCAGTAAGGAAGGAGTTACTGGGAATGTATACCGGGAGCATTCAATCGTCTTCGCCGATCACGGTCCTTGCGAATTGAACATATGCTCTTTTGTTCCGTAATAAAAGAGTGTTTTTTATAGTGCTTATTTATTATATGTTACAGGTAAGAATAGGTGTTTGCATGAGGAGAGAAGGACGCTAGCGAAGTTTTTATTTGACTTCTTTTAGGTTAAATAGATATAAATTGAGATTGTGGTTGATAAGAGCTATGATAATATTGTATGTTGTATTTAAACTATGGAAATAGTAATGGAGGGAAAATGAAAAAAGAGCAAAATTATATTAAAGAAAATATTTTTAGACTAATCAACACTCTTTCAAATATGATGAGTAATCATATTGGTTATGAATCAACTTTGGTTAAAGAACTTTTGCAAAAAATTGTAGAAGATATTAAAATATCGTGTAGGATTAATAATGTTTCATGCGATGAGCAGATTGCGAATCAAGTTTTTTTAACTAATCGGGACAAACATCATCCTAAATATTTTACTTCTGCTATTATTAAATCATGTAATAGAATAATTGAAACTATTCCCAAAAATATTGATGAAACAACAGGTATCAAAGTGTTGTATTTCATGTATAATTATGTTAATGAAATTCTTCACGATTTATCCAGATTAAATGTAATCGAAAATAGTTGTTGTAAAACAGATTGTCTTTATGCTGAAGAAGCTTATAATGCATCTGTAGACTTATTATGGAATACTACTAGTATTAGAAAACCTTCTATTGTCCCTGTAACTCAATCTTCTGTATTTCTAATAAGACAGTCTATAGAACTAAAGTTGTATGGAATACTTGGAATTTCTGATATTCATCACGCAAATTCCTCTGTCAAAATCAAATTGCTTGATTTATTTAAGTTTATTGATAAGAATAACCAAATCAAGTGGGAGTTCAAGTTATCAAAAAGTAATCTAGAAAAGATCATTTTATGGACCAATGATTATGTCCACAATGGAGTAATATCATCTTTATGGCTTATTGAAACTGCTCAATATTTTATTAAAGATTTATTCAAAAGTAATCAAGATGATTTTTTAGTACAACTTAATAAGCTATGTAATGAAGCTAGTTTTAGTGACACTCAAACGATACCATACAGCATACATTGTTCTGTAAAAATTGGCAAAGAATATTATAATAACAAGCTGAGAGTTGACTTCATTAATTACTTAATCAGTGAAAACCCAAAACTTAAAGAGGGAAAAGTCAAGATAATTGTGAAGAGTAGACCTGAATGCATGCTTATATGATAAAAAAATATGGGAACCAAGTAAAAGTGTAAGAGAACAGATGAATAATCATGAAGTAGGTTCTAAATGCTTATCATGACTAGCTACTTTAAATGTAATGTCATGATAGGCAGGTTGTTGCAGACTATAATAACTTATTACTTGTTGAACATGGGTTGTATGGACAGGATTGAACAATCAAAATCAGTACGTGGGTTCAAATGTTTACTTCAATCAAATCAAGTAATAACGTTATAATAAAATCATTGTAAATCTTATAAAATAAGTCAATTAATGTGCCATGATACCACAACACTGTCTCCCGTTTTATTCATTGAAGCATTTGCATGTATCTAAAAAACTATAAAAAACTTCATTCTTGTTAATGATATATGCAGATAAAATTTAATATCTGTGAACTATGATACTAAACTTATTAAGAATGTATTCATTAATAAGTAAAACAATCATGAAGATAAATACATAGAAAACTATACAAAAGTATGGTCTTGTTGATTTTAATGATAAAAATATATTTTTGATACTTGGTTTAAAGAAAGCATTATTTTTATTGTCGTTAATATCATTTATTTCGTTTAGTTCTGAGAATATCTTAAAAAGCAACTCCCTCATGATAGAGTGATAAAAATCTAATATAGATAATCCAGCAATTGGTAATATTGTTATAAACGCTAATTTTGGTTTTCCTAGTACTCCAACTAGTGTTAAAATAATTGAAACGCATATTATGCAACAAATCTTTATATTATTTTTTAATGATGATAGATTTTCAAGTTTCTCTAGTGTATCAATTTTATACGATGTATCATTTATGTTTTTAATGCTTTGCATAATATTCTCCCATTAGTTATTATTTAACTAAATAGTATTTTGTTGTCAAGTAATTATGAAATACTATTATATCTTTATTATTGTGGATGTTTTTTACATAAAGTAAAGTAAGAAAAAGATCATTTACATATAACATTACGAGTTAACTAAAAAAAATTATCAAAATATTTTTGATTTAAATGAAACTGCTCTCGTAAACCTTGCATTAAAGAGATGGAATAATCTAGATGGGATTCCCACAGAATATATTATAGACTCTAAATTAGCTCAAAAGAAATACAAAAAATCAAAAGATCAGTTAAAGTCTTTCTTAAAAAGAGAATATTAAATTGATTAATAACTCGTTAGTATCTAATTTTAAATAAATCAAGAGTTATAAGCATATACATTATTGTTCCACTTTTCTTAATATATTTTGTGTATTAATATAATAATTTTTATTGAGTTCCTAGATAACAAGAAAGAATATACATAGTCTGATTTAATAAAAACCTTGACAACTGTATTTTATTTAGTAATTTTAGCATAAAAATGTAAATATTGAATATAGAGGTGAGTATGATTATTGATTTAACAATGGAGAATGTTTTTTCAATAGGTAAAGAACAGAAATTCAGTTTTGAAGCATATGAACCAGCTGATAATGGTTATGAAGAACATTATATCTGTAAAATACCCAAAAGAGGAGAATATAAAAAAGAGGAAGATAGAAATTACAGATTGTTAAAAGTAGCACTATTATTAGGAGCTAATGCTTCAGGAAAATCTAACATACTAAAATCATTTGATTTATTAAATGAAATCATGCTCAAGACAAGAAATAGAAATGAGAAATTCAATTATGAACCATTTCTTTTAAATCCTAAGATGGAAGAAGTAGCTTCTAAATTATGTTTGAACTTTTTGCTAGAAGATGATGATGGACAATACTCACGGTATAAATATCTTATTGAGTTCACGAAAAATGAGATCTTACGAGAGCGCTTAGATAAATATCTATCAAGTCAACCTTCACTAGTATTTGAACGAGTAAGTGATGAGGATAATGCGCGAGGTTTTAGGGTTGAGTATGGCAAAAAATTTAAGCCAAATCAGATTGAGACAATGACTATTGAAGCTAACACTCTTCCCAATAATTCAATAATATCGATTTTTAATAAAAGCAATCCCTTATTTAATGAGTTAAAAAAAGTATATGGTTGGGGTAAAAAATCTTTTACAATGATAATAGCACCTAATACTAATACAACCAGATATACAAATAGATTATTGGCAAGTGAAAGAAAACTAAGAGATTTAGGGAAATCTGTTTTAATTAATGCTGATTTTAACATCTCAAATATTGATATTGATGTACAAGAGATAGAATTAAATGATAAAGAAAAAAAATTACTAAAAACACTATCTGAAAAAGCTGAAGAAAATATATCTATTGATGATTTAAAGAGAAGGTTTTATGACTTGAAACTGACTCATAAAGTACAGATTGATGGTGAGGAAGTTGAAAGAGAATTTGAGGAAGACTTAGAGTCTTTGGGTACAATGAAATTTTATAGTTTACTGGGTCCATATTTTTCTGCATTTAAGATAAATAGATTGATGATGATTGATGAAATTGAAACGTCACTTCATTGGGAACTTCAAAAGAGTTTAATAACTTTATTTCTGATTAATTCAAAAAAGTCTCAACTTATATTTGCAACTCACAATCCTCTTTATTTAATGTGGGATATTATTAGAGCTGATTCTATCTATTTCACAGAAAAAAAAGATAATGGTGAGACTGATTTATACTCCTTAGTAGATTTTAATAATATAAATAGAGAAAATATATTCAAGAAGTACTTAATTGGCAATTATGGAGCTGTTCCTAATATAAATGAATATGACTTAGATTTAAAATTGTAGGTATTATATGGGCAGAAATAGGATAAAAAGAGCTGAACGTAAGGGAAAATCCAAAAAAAATAAGTCCTTTCAAAATAGTGAATTTGATGGAAAAGGAGCAAGGAAGGATAGGCATCAAATAATCATATTTTGTGAAGGTCCAACAGAGCAAGAGTATTTTAAACAATTGAAAGAATATGAAGATCTTTGTAATATATACATTGAACCAGATATAAAAGCTGGATCTGATTGGGAAAAGATATTTAATAGACTTAATAACTCATATATAGATGATGTATCATGTAGTTTCTATTGTGTCCTAGATTTAGACCAGCAAATTAATCAAGATAAAATGCCTGAATACTTAACTAAAAAAGGTAAACTACCGATACCCATAGAAAATGTAATTGAAACTTATATGTGCTTTGAAACATGGATTTTAATGCATTATAAAGATAATCCTAAATCGGGAACATACTGTAGAACATCAGTAGATGAATTAAAAAAAATTGAAGGGTTTGGCAACTATATAAAAGGTGATAAATTTAACAGTATATACTCTATTTTAAAAGATAATCAAAAAAAAGCATGTACCAATGCTGAACGTTTAGAACTTAAAAGAAATAAAGACATAAAAAAAGGGATTTATAAAGAGAAAGAGTGTCGTTTAGTTTATTCAAGTATGTGGAGATTAATTAAGGAGTTGTTAAAATAATTAATAAAGTGTAAATGCCCGACAATTCTAAAGATGAAATTTTTCTAGCTTATTCTTACATACAGTATTACAATCCAAATAATTAAAAATAAGCCAATATGACAATTTAAGCAGTCGCTAAAATACACAGTATGACTGTTAGAGTTGTCGTTTATATTTTAGAATATTGGAAATATAATTCCACTCTTCTTGATAGGCTTTTTGTATTAGGCAATTTATCTTTAGTACATAATAGTTATATGGACCGGAGCTCGCCTGAACTGTTATCAAGATGAAACACATGTATATGGCTAGCTCTTATAACAGAACACCTTCTACTAGAGCGTAAGCAAGTATCGCTATTACAACAAGGATAATTATAGATCCGTACATTAGCACATAAGAGATGATTGCTTTGAGATAAGACCACACACTTTTTGCATTATAGAATTGTCCAATAGCCCAAGTAATGTAGACAAGTCCAATGCCATGAATGAAACTTCTCAGTTCTACTTTAAAGATATTTGAGCCTAAGCTTAGTATGGATTCCATTAAAGTGGAGTAGGCTACAGCGTAGATGTATAACACTAAAGTTTCATAATAGTTGTATTTTGTCTTTCTAAAGAGTAATCTTAGCCAAAAAGAAGAAATTAAAGCTAAGACTAGGTTCATATATCCATAGTTTTGCTCAAGCCAATTCAAAGCCTTTTTAACTACCTCAAATTGATTGTCTTCAAGTATAAAATCATTGCTTAAAGTTGTATTCTGAGAAATTATGGTATATATAAGAGAGCAAAAGAAAAGAAATATTATTGGCTTTTGAAGCTTTGTCCTGTCAGTAGTGATATAATTATTGATAGCCTTACCAGGTCTAATACTCAGTTCTCTTATTGTGTAAAGTAAACCACTATCTTGATTAAATAGCTGACTAAACTCCTTAAAGATGAACTTACTATTTATTCGCTCCAATTTAGCAGGAGTTCCACACTTTGGGCAAAAATTCTGTTCTACTTCTTCTGCACATTTTCTACAAATCATCTTAGATCTTTCATTCTTCATTTGTGTAAGTTTATCAATTCAGAAAAAATAAACTAATAAAGCTTCTCTTTTATAAGTCAAGCAAAAAAGAAACTCTTTATATATTCACCCTTAACTTTTTACCCTTAATCCTTCTTTATCAGTGTTTTTATCTTTCACTTTTCATTTTTCATTTTTCATTATGCCGTCCCTTCGGGACTAAATAGCAAATAAGTCAACTATCCACGAATTGCACTAATAAACACGAATAAAGGAATATCAAAAACATATTTAACACAAAGACACAAAAAAACACTAAAGAACAAAATCCAGTTCCTAAACAATTAAACTCTTCAAGCTCTAAACTCTTAAACATTCTTATCATTTTAATCTGTTTAATCAGTGTTTTCAGTGTTCTATAGTCTTTCTCTTTTCATCTTTAATTTTTAATTATTAATTTATAAATGGCATCCCCGACGTGATTCGAACATGTGGCCTTTGTTCCGGAATAAGCCAGTATTTTCTATCATGTTTATTGGTAATATTTTAGGAAAGGAGATAATCTATTGCATGACGTGAGAAGGACGTGAGGGAGGTCTGGATTGGGATGTTTTTTTTGTTTGAAAAGAGATAAAACTTATTGTAATTTTATATAAAATATCAATGATGTACTCCACTCTTCTTGAGAGGGGTCTTGTATTGGATTCTTTTAATGAAGAGGGTTAATCTTTAGCTAAATACTTTTTTAGAAAAAAGAGTCTTGAACAAATCAAGACTCTTAATGTTTTAACTATAATAGATTTTGTTAAATTACTGGTTTAAGCGTATGCGTCTTCGCTATGAAGGGCTTTATCAAGTCCATCTTTTTCATGTTCTTCAGAAACACGAACGCATACAATTTTATTAATTACCCATAACATAGCATAAGTAAATAGATAAGCATAAATAGCACAACCGATAGTTGTTACAACTTGTTTG
Source organism: Cloacimonadales bacterium (SeqCode) (assembly GCA_963678315.1). GTDB lineage: Bacteria > Cloacimonadota > Cloacimonadia > Cloacimonadales > JAFGVF01. The sequence continues at coordinate 1,270,440 of OY782781.1, forward strand.
AAGAAGAAGCTAGTTTCTCCGTAGATAAGTCCATCTCCAGTGGCGGGGTTAAGAGCTGAACTTGAAAAAACACCTAGGAGAATGGTTCCGATAAAACCACCCATTCCATGTACTCCCCAAACATCGAGAGCATCGTCCCATTTAAGCTTATTTTTGAGAGCAACAGCATAATAGCAACCTACACCAGAAGCGACACCAATAATAGCTGCAGCCCAAACTGGTACAAATCCAGCAGCAGGAGTAATGGTAGCAAGTCCTGCTACGGCACCAGTCATTAAGCCGACAAACTTAGGTTTTCTTTCTTTTCTCCACTCGATTATAAGCCAGGTAACAGTTGCGAATGAAGCAGCAATGTCTGTGTTAAGAAAAGCTTGAGCAGTAATGTGGTCAACTTGAAGCTCACTTCCAGCATTGAAACCGTACCAACCAAACCATAGCAATCCAGTACCTATAGCAACTAAAGGAATACTATTGGGTTTTGGATTTTTATTCTTTCTTTCTCCAACAAAGATAACTGAGGCTAAAGCAGCAAAACCAGCAGTTACATGAACTACAATTCCACCAGCAAAGTCTCTAACTCCCCATTCAGCTAATATTCCTCCACCCCAAACCATGTGTACGAATGGGTAATAGACAAATATCTGCCAAGCTATTAAGAAAAGGATATAGGCTTTAAATGAAACTCTGCCAGTGAAGGCACCAGTAATAAGTGCTGGTGTAATGATGGCAAACATCATTTGATACGCTATGAATACAAATTCGGGAATCAAACCATCACCAAATGGTGTGGTTGCACTAACTCCCATTAGGAACATCTTATCTAGATTTCCAATGATAGCTCCATCTCCACTAAAGCAAAGTGAATATCCCACAGTAAACCATAGTATTGTGGTAATTCCTAGTGAAACGAAGCTTTGAATCATGATGCCGAGGATGTTTCGCTTAGAAGCTAATCCTCCATAAAAGAATGCTAATCCTGGAGTCATTAGCATAACTAAACTAGTAGCTACAAGCATAAAGCCTGTTGAGCCTGTGTTGAACATATGTTCCTCCAATTATTATAACCTAGAATAGTATCATATCTCTTCAATTAACCTTAATGATGCCATAGACTTTTTTTGAAGAGTAAAATTCTAGTTAAAGAATATATAGTTATTCATTAAATTCTATTGCACTATTTAATTTTAGAAGAGATTCAAATAATAACATAGTTCTTAAAGTAATCATTTTCATCAAAAGGAATTGCTCTTTGGCTCGACTTATGACTAGGAAAACTACCGCTAAACTCTGCCATTGTTCTATCTTGCGAAAATACAGATTCTAAGTGCTTTAACTATGCTTTACTAACTTTGGTGCATAGTTATCAGCTCCAGACATAATTTTTACTTGCCAGAAAAAGTCAAGAGATAGATTTTTGTATTAACTATTCTAGATTTTGTAAAAAATAATTGAGAGGATTATGAATTTACAGCATATGAAAATGCAAATTCTGGAACTAGGATTACTTATCTTATCTGCTTATATATTCGGACTTATTGCTCGAAAAGTTAAGGTTGGAGAAGTGATAGGACAAATCTTTGGCGGGATTATTGTCGGACCACACTTCTTAGAACTTATACATAAAGTGTTAGAAAAGTTTTCCTCTTTGCATAATTTTAAGATACTTAAACCTATCTATCATTTTTACAATTCTGAATTTCAAGAATATAGTGAAATTCTTGAAAGTTACCACTTCTTTGTATTTCTTTTCTTAGGAATGATTGCCTTTTCATTAGGAGAAGAGCTACATAGAGATAGATTACGTCAAGTTGGATTCAAAGCTGTCCTAATATGCCTGATTCAAGGGGCTTTAACCTTTGCAATAATATCAGTAGGTTTTAGATATGTTTTCCATTTTGAATGGATAAACTCTCTGATAATCGGGTCAATCGGAATAGCAACTGCTCCAGCCTTAACGTTTATCTTAATGTCTAAGTTGAAAATTACTGGATCTTTGAAGAATATTCTCGCAAATATAGTTGTTCTTGATGATATCATGGAAGTTGTCTTCTTTTCAGTATTTTTAGGCATTGCAACTGCAAAGCAAAATGGTGAGCACTTAGCAGTCGGTCACCTCGCAATGCATGTTGGAATGGAATTACTATTAGCAACTATAATTGGCTTAGTAATTTTCTTGGTGTTTAAATTTACTGTAAAAGAGAGAGCCTCAGAAGAAGATATTAAAACTGATGATAGCTCATTTTTATCGACTGTGTTATCTGATCATCCAACACCATCAGTTGAGATTATGTTAATTATGGTAGGTGTTATTGCAATAGGTATATCTATCGCTATACATTTTAATCTACCATTCTTAATTACAGCTGTTGTTGCAGGATTTCTTATATCCAATTTTCATCATAACGCGATCTTTGAATCACTTAAAATTGAAAATGTAATGCCTATATTCAATCTGTTGTTCTTCGCAATAATTGGAGCAAGTGTAAGAATTGATTCTTTTACTTCTGATACATTGCTTCTTGCTCTAGGGTATATTGTGCTTAGATCATTCGGTAAGCTATTTGGTAACTGGCTAGGAGCAAAAGCAACTAAACAGGATCCAAAAATTGTAGCAGCACTGCCTAAATTAATGCTTCCACAAGCCGGAATGGCTGCTGTTGAAACTATTCTTGTTGCTACTATTCTAGCTAAAAGTGGTGGTTTTACAATCTTTAATACAGTTATACCTGCATTGATAGTTTTTGAATTAGGTGGTGCTTACCTCTCTGAAAGAACTCTAATTAAATGGAAAAGTTGGATTGTTGGCGAGAAAGAAGCTCTGCAATCAAAAACTCCAAACAATGAATTCTCTTTAAATGAGATGTTAGGTAACCGAGTGTTTGAAATGATGGCTACAACCAAAGATGAAGCAATCTTTGAATTAGCTCAAACAATGGTGAAGAATAACGTTATAAATGAAACCTCAGAGATTACCTTCGCTATATCTGAAAGAGAAAAGCTAGGTAGTACAGGCATAGGCAATGGAATAGCAATACCACACTGTAGAATCTCAGGTATTGATAAACCTGTGATTACTTGTGGTCTGCTAAAACATAGTATTGACTGGCAAGCACAAGATAAACAAGATATAAGCTTGTTATTCCTAATTCTATCTCCCGATGATAAACCTGCTTATCACCTAAAAGCGGTTAGAACTATAGCAGCAACCATATCTAAGAATTTAGACTTAAAAGAAAAATTACTTAACGCTGTAAAAAGCAGAGATATTGAATCCTCTATTTTAGAATTGATTTAATTAATCTCAGAAATATTAGCAAGGTCTAAAGCAAAGTAGACCTTGCTTATTTTACTGGACTTATTCATCTCTCCATAGATAATAGGTAGATTACCTTTTCTAATTTGACACAGGCTTTTTAACAATATTATAGAATTAGTAAATGTAAGATAATAAAATGGAGTACTTATGAAGTTACCAAAAATAGAAATTAATGAGCATGATCTACATGAAATTATTAAAGATTATGAGGTTGAAGAGTTTTATCTCTTTGGTTCAATATTACGGGAAGATTTCACTAAGGATAGTGATGTTGATGTTTTAATTTCTTTTAAGCAAAACTCTAATTACTCTCTATTTGATATTATGGATTTGCAAGAAAGACTGGAAAAGTACTTCAATAAAAAAGTTGATTTAGTGGAGAAAGAAGGGCTTAAAAATCCATACCGAAGAAAAGAGATTTTATCTACTGCTAGAAGGGTTTATGTTAATTAGTGACAAAGATAAGGTTTAATATAAGCTATTTCTCTTTCAGAACATAATAGGTAGATGAATCAGAACGCTTTCGAACTATAAGTCCCTCATCAGTCATTTCAGTAAGAATATGATATGTCTCTGTATTGTCTAGATCAACTAGTGAGCATGCATCTATAATTGTTATTTTTGTTATTTTATTGATATTCAATCAATTACAGCAAGCCAGAAAGATTAGTAATAATGACCCTATAGATTAGGAAAAAGGTGATTTATGAATATATAGCAAAAGTCACCCAATAGGTGACCTTTCCAATATAATTTATTTATAGATCTATAAATAAATATTTTATTAAAGTTCTTATTTATCATCTAAACGTAGTTTCTTACAAATTCGTAGTAACCTCTTCTACCATCACTTGAATGTAACTTTACTGATTTCTTTACTTTTTCAAGACATTTCACATAATCTTTTAGTGTGATCTGTTTGGTTTCATCTATTCTCTCTTTTCCTAATACCACGCAATGATCTATAACATTTTTAGTATCTAAATCTTCTATAACTTTTTCATTACGAGCATAGCCATACTCTTTTTTAATTGCAATTATAGCATTATCCAAAGCGAAAACCATTTTTATATCAGTTAACTCTTCATTAAATTCATATATTACTTTTAGTCCATGTTCAATGTTATTAAGTATATCTAAGTATTTATCTGTAAAATTTACCATTGTTTTATCTCCATTTTATATTTAAATTATTTACTATCTCTTCCTAAGGCACATAATAAGTAGACCTAGCTCACCCTTTTTTAACTATAAGGTCCTCTTGATTCCTTTGAACAAGAATATTTTATGTCTTGGAGTTATCAAGACTAATTATGCTACTAGCTTCTTTTCTTGTTATTTTATTATTATCTAGAATATAAAAATAAACGTTTTTTGCTGTTCACTTAATCGTTCGTAATCGTCCGGTCTGGTTGATTTCATTCACATATGTTTTATTGTTTTCTTTAACTGAACGATACAATCTAACTTCAAAGAAATCATTTTCTTGATAATCTCCGGTGGTCTTAATTTAAAAATGAAAAGCAAACTTTATTATTCTATTTATACAGATTTCAGAAATTCTTGAATTATCGGGGCTCTTTCAATAGCATATTCATAGCTTTCGATTACACTATTAAGTGTTTTCTCATTAGATATGGCCATATGATATGATCTTAAGCAAACACCTTCACAGAACGACCCAATATTTATCGTCATATTTAGCTTACCAATCTTTCGATACTCACCACCTTCAGGTAAGCTCTCTTTTAGCTTACAGTATTCTTTCCAATTTTCACGAAATGCTTCTACATAATTTTGTACTCTATTCCCTGGAATACTTACAAACGTACCATTATACCTAAGATCTGGTCCTGAAAAATAGTATGAAATTTCCCACGATTCATTAGTTACTTTTAGTTCTCCCTTAAAAGGTAATTTTTCAACGTAAGTTCCTCTTTTCATTACTCCTCCAATAAGTTTTTATATAGTAGATCAGAACATATTCATTAAGTCAAGAGTTATTTGCCCAAAACTCGATTGGTCAATAAGCTCTAGTGATCGATGATTTTCGTTCGAACTAGGAGATTGCTTAGAAAAAATAATTCAAAAGTGCTTCTAATTTAAGAAAAGTGTGCACATTAAATTTATATAGGGTTTTCTTTGTTAGACTTGTCATCAGTTAAATCTATCATTATAAATTAAAAATTGTTAATTGCAAATTCGTCCCGACATCCCCCACGATTGAAATCATGGGCTCTGAAGAGATATGTCCTTTCAGGACAATGCAAGGTCTTTGTGTAAGCATGAACTTTCTGTTCAACCTATCGGTGGATGCTTACACTCCATTATTATCTGGTGCGCAAGCATCTTGCTTGCTATTGGATCTCTGGATGCTTACACTCCATTAGCATCAGACAGAATTTGTCTGAGCTGGACTAAAAATCTATAGTTAAAAGAGGTATAATCGAATTGTTTCATTTTTCATTTTTAATTTGTCATTTGTTTTATCATTATGTCGTCCTATTACTTAATTCAACATTCACTTTCTATTTAAATCTATACCGTCCCTTCGGGACTCAAACCTTTTATATCATTGAACATGGGGTGCAAGACTCAGTCAAAGCCTGACACGGCCCTGGCTTAGTACATGACGTCCCTTCGGGACTAAATAGCAAATAAGTCAACTATCCACGAATTGTACTAATAAACACGAATAAAGAATACCAAAAACATATTAAACACAAAGACATAAAAAAACACTAAAGAACAAAATCCAGACCCTAAACAATTAAACTCTTCAACATCTAAACTCTTAAACATTCTTATCATTTTAATCTGTTTAATCAGTGTTTTCAGTGTTCTTCCGTCTATGCCGGACTAAAGATTTTTCACTTTTCATTTTTAAATGTAAATTATTAATTTATAAATGGTATCCCCGATGCGATTTGAACGCACGGCCTTTTGTTCCGGAGACAAACGCTCTATCCAACTGAGCTACGGGGACACACTGAAATCATTCATACAATTTGAAGAATTTATGTCAAGCAAACTTCCGAGCTTGAAATTTGCTTTTGCATAAGTAGAATTATTAATTAGATTATGAATAGTTTGAGTTATTATAAGAATAGGAGGAATTTATGCCTAAAATCACTATAATTGGAGCTGGTCCTGGTGGCTTAACTAGTGCAATATTACTTCAACATCGAGGATTTGATGTAACAATTTATGAAAAGGATTCTATTCCAGGGGGACGAAATCAAGCAATCCAGCTGGGTGATTATACTTTTGATACCGGTCCTACTTTCCTAATGATGAAATTCTTTTTAGAAGAGATCTTTCAGGAAACAGGTAGAGACATAGAAGACTATTTAAAATTCTATGATTTAAATCCACTATACAGGTTGGTTTTTAAAGATAAAGAAATGCAACATTATCGTGAAGCAGAAAAGATGAAAGCAGAGATAGAAAACTTGTTTCCTGGAGAATCTTCAGGTTATGATAAATTAATGGATTATGAATCTAGGAGATACCAAAGGTTATATCCTTGTTTAAAGAAAGATTATTCCTATGCTAAGCGAATGGTCGAATCGGATTTACTTCATGCATTGCCGTATCTTCAACTTACAAAAACTATGTTTGGAGCATTAGGCTCATATTTTGATTCAGATGATTTGAAGATAGCATTCACTTTCCAGGCTAAATATTTAGGAATGTCACCGTGGAACTGTCCAGCTCTCTTCACAATGGTTCCCTATATTGAGCATGAATATGGGATTTATCATGTTGAAGGAGGATTGAATAAAATCTCTTCTGCTATGGCAAAAGTGTTCGAAGAAGATGGGGGAGTCATTCATTACAATACTAAGGTGGCGAAACTTGTTACTGATGGTAAAAAGACAAAGGGGGTAGAATTAGAAAATGGTGAAATTATTGAAAGTGACGTTGTTATAATTAATTCTGATTTTGCTCATACATTCTCAAATATCTACAAACAATCCAAGAAGTATTCTCCTAAAAAATTGAAGGGGATGAAGTATTCTTGTTCTACATTTATGATGTATTTAGGCATTGATAAAATTTATGATATTCCTCATCATAATGTCTATTTTGCTGATGATTATAAGGCTAACATAGATGATATTACAGAATACAAAAGACTTGGGGAAGATTTTTCATTCTATGTGCAGAATGCTTCGATTACAGATGATACACTAGCTCCTCAGGGGCATTCTACAATCTATGTCCTCGTTCCTATTGCTAACAATAAAAGTGGAATTAAGTGGGATGAGATTAAAGAGAAATATAGAAATGAAGTATTGGATAAGCTCAAGAATAGAGCTGGCTTAGAAGATATTGAAGACCATATAGTCGAAGAGAAGCTAATAACGCCATTGGATTGGGAAAGAAATTATAATGTACACTTTGGAGCTACCTTTAATCTTGGGCACAATGTTTCACAAATGCTATATTTTAGACCTCATAATAAGTTCTCTGATCTAGATAACTGTTATCTAGTGGGAGGAGGAACACATCCAGGAAGCGGATTGCCTACTATCTATGAGTCTGGTAGAATTTCTGCTAGGTTGATATGTGAACAATATAGCAAGAAATACTGATATTTAGGTAAGATTTAAAAAAACAGAGGATACGTATGGGGGTACGTGTCAAATTTTAGGCTAGAAAACTGTGTTGTAGAAGAAGGTTGAAAAGACTAAGTTTTTTAGTTCAAGATTTTTCTCATTTAGTGTTTATTAAATAACGTCCTTTTCAAATTCCTACTTGTTAAAATCCCTTGACTTTTTTAATAAAGTATGTTTTTTAGATAAAATGCAAAATTATGGGTAAAATCATGTAGAAGATGATGAATATAAAGGATAAGAAACTAATGAGGATAGTACATATTGTTGGAGCAAGACCGCAGTTTATAAAGCTTGCCCCGCTTTATAAAGAAATTAAGAAAGCTCAGTTAGAGCAGATAATAATACATACTGGTCAACATTATGATGATAAAATGTCTAAAGTCTTTTTTGAAGATTTGAAGATAGCTAAGGCTGATGTGAATCTATCCATTAATGGTGGTTCTCATGCTTATCAAACAGCAGAAATGATGAAAGGTATTGAGAAGGTTTTACTAGAAAATGAGAATATTATTGTTGTTATATATGGCGATACGAACTCTACACTAGCAGGAGCAGTTACTGCTGCCAAACTAAACTTACCTATTGTTCATGTAGAAGCTGGATTAAGATCTAATAATCGTGAGATGCCGGAAGAAGTTAATAGGATTCTTGCAGATAGGATATCTAATTATTTATTCGCTCCAACTCAAACAGCAGTTGATAATTTGAAGGAAGAAGGTTTGACTCATATTACCTATTTTACTGGTGATATCATGACAGATTCTATTAATCAAAACATTATAATTGCTGAAGAAAAGTCTAATATTCTCCAAGACTTAAAGTTAAACTCTAAAGATTATTATTTATTAACTCTGCACAGACCTTACAATGTTGATAATCCAAAAAAGTTAAATTCTATAATAGAAAAGCTTAATGGGCTTGATAAAAAGGTAATTTTCCCAATTCATCCACGAACTAGAAAGATTCTAGATAATAACAAGCTTAACAACTTAGATAATATCTTCTTGATAGAACCATTGGGATATTTAGATTTTCTAGTAATGGAAAAGAATGCTTGTAAGATTATTACAGATTCTGGTGGTATTCAAAAGGAAGCTTGCTTACTAAAAAGACCTTGTATTACTTTGAGAACAGAAACAGAGTGGGTCGAGACAGTAGATGCCGGAGTTAATATGCTAGTGACTGAAATAAAAGAAACATTAGTTTCTGAAATAATAAAATTTAATCCAACATTTGAAAACAAGAACATTTTTGGTAAAGATGTGAGTAAGAAAATGGTCGAAATTATAAAAGGAATTTAGATGGAACATAAAAGTCTTATAGATTACATTGTTTTTATTATTAGAGGAAGGAAGTTTATAATTGCATTCACTTTTATCTTAGCAGTTATAGCAATAGTCTATTCTCTTGTTACACCAGTGTTTTGGAAGTCATCAACTAAATTCAAGGCTAAGTCATCAAGTAGTGCTTTGAATTTGGATATGTTAGGCAATTTATCTTCAATGATTCCTAGCGGTATAGGAGATATGTTTGGAGCTGGGAGCGAGTCTCAACAAGATATGCTAAATTACTTAAATTCAAGAAGTTTTTCTGAGCAAGTAATTAAAGAATTTGATCTTATCTCTTACTTCGAAATTGAGGAAGCTGATTCTTTAGAGGCTATTGACAAAGCTCTCTATAATTTCGGTGACCTAGTTAGCGTTGGAGTTGACCAAAATTCACAGCTTATATTTATTTCTGCAGAGACAAAAGACAAGCTTCTATCAAAGAACATCTGTACATTCATGAGAGAAGAAATGGTAGAGTTCATTTCTGAAAAGAAAAAGAAGGAATCAGAAAAAGAGTATTTATTCTTGCAAGGAAGAATGGCAGAATATGAGCAGCAGGCAAGTATTATATCTGATCAACTTTTAGAGTTTCAAAGAAAGAACAAGATCATTTCATTAGAACCTCAAATACAACAATTGATTGTTTCTTATAGTGATATGGTAGCTAAGAAAATATTACTTGATACTCAAAAAGATCAATTAGTAAATTTGTATGGAGCAGATAATCCAACAGTTAGACTACTCATTGATCAAAGCAACTTATTAGACAAAAAGATTACAGAGTTTGAAACAAAAGATGGTTTAAGTGACAGTGAATACCTCATTGGTTTAAGCTCCTTACCTGAAATCTCAGTTGAATACGCAAATATTTACATTCAATCACAAATACTGGAAAAAGTTATAACAACTTTCTACCCACTCTTAGAGTCTGCTAAATTTTCTTACCTAAAGGATGCAGAACTAATTGAAGTTATTGATTATGAAAGAATTTCTGGAATGAAATCAAAACCTAAGAGAGCTATAATAGTTATTGTCGTAACCTTCTTAAGTTGTGTCTTTTCTGTAATTTTATCTATTGTTTGGTATTCTCAAGATGAGAAAAATAGACAGAACTTGCTCTGTGAAGTTAAAAAGATTTGGAAGAAGAAATGTTAGAATTAATACTTGATATAAATGATATTATTAAGAAATGTATAAAGCACAAATGGCTAATTATTGGTTTCTTTTTATCTTCTTTCACAGTAGGTATCTTATTCTTGATTTTCGGAACAGAGTTATGGACTTCTTCAGCAACTATTAAAACTTTTAAAACAGAGACTTTCACAGTTCCTAACAGTGAAACTATATCTTTAAATCTAGATTATTTCCAACTTGATATACTCAATCCTGAGAGGGAGAATTTACACAGTAGTAAGCTTGTTGATTCAAAGAGATTTGCCTATAAAACTATGGAAAAATTTGATTTAGTAAACTACTTCGAAATTGAAGAAGAGGATAGTTTAAAAACTAGAGATTTATGCTTGAAGAAATACTATGAAGATGTATTGACTGCTTCTTATGATGAAGAATCAGAATTAGTGATTATTAGAGCAAAGACTAAGGATAGGCAACTTTCCAAAGATATTGTCGATTTCCAAATTGCTGAGCTTAGAAATTACTATTTAAATAATTTCTTCAATTATAAGAGTGAATTACTAGATTTCCTTAATGCTAGATTGACTTCTATTGAGTTAAAAAGAAGTCTCTTGCTAACTGAATTAAAGAAAGATGAATACACAAAGAACTCAAACTTTTTACAAGAGAAAGTAACTAGTAAGTTAGAACTATATTATAGCCTTTTGCAAAAGAAGATAACTAACGAGATTCAGATAGATATTGCAAAAAAGATGTATGGTGAGTTAAATCCTGCAACTGAAGAGTTGATAGTTAAAAATCAAGCTATTGATTCTAAACTTAAGGATTTAGAAGAAAAGAGAATGGGGCTTATTTCTGGTTTTAATGATATACCCAAGAATGCAATTGAACATAAAAAACTAGAGTTTGAACTATCAATCTATGATGATTTATATGGATATGTGAAGAAAACTATTGAGGCAACTAATATTGATAAATTAAGAGAACAAAAGGTTTTAGAAATAGTTGATGATTCTTATTTAGCAGGTATTAGGACCTCTCCTGATACAAAGATTGTTTTAAGCCTTTGCCTTATTATTTCTTTGACCCTATCATTCTTGAGCATTGTCTTTATTGAAGATGTTCTACCTAGATTGGAGAAATAACAGTAATGTCGTCAATGGTTAAATCAAGTCTATGGATATTCTTCTGCTCTTTTTTTATAAGGATATTTAGTTTTATCTCGAATCCCATAATGGCTAGGAATTATCCTAAAGCAGATATAGCCGAGTTTCGTTCTTTACAAGCTTTGATATTATTAGTCTTTACTTTAATTCCAATAGGTTCAAACCTTCTCTATTTAGCTGAGAAGAAAGAGTTTAGAAGCAAATACTGGAATCAGTTTATCTCATTTTCAGTTATAGGTTCTGTAATTTCTATAATAGTGCTATTGTTTATTTCAGGGGGAATGTATCAGAAAGTCCCCATGCTGAATCTGATAGTCATATTAATTCCGCTTACATTAATATTAAAAAATATATATACCACTAAACTTACTGAGAAGATTGATTTTAAGAAGATTTCCTTAGCACAAATGATTCATCATACCCTTAATAATATACTTATAATAGTTGGTGCCTACACTTTAAAATCTATTGAAATATTAATAGCATCACTTATCTTTACAGAGATCTTAGAGATAGTAGTTTTAGCTGTTTATACAAAGAAATACACGGTAAAACTGAATAATAACAAGCTAATTATATTTGATAGGAAGACTCAGAATTTTACTTTTTTTGTAGGATTAAGTACTATTATTGTTAACTTTGCTTTGCAACTACCAACCATTTTAGCAGTAAACTTAATGGGGAGTGAGCTAGCTGTAGAATTTCAAATGCCTCTTATCTTAATAGGTGTTCCTGTTGTAATGATAGTACAAGCAGTTAGTAAAGTATTTTTACCGCTATTCTCAAATAATCCAGAGAATGAATTTATTCAGCAAAAAATTTTTATTACCCAATATATCTACTGGTTTGTTGGCTTCTCAATAATGTACTTTGTTTGGTGGTTTGCTAAAGACATTACTTATTTAGTGATTAACCCTGAGTGGAAGAACTCAATATTAGCCTTAAAATTCTTCTCAATATTTATGTTTATTAATATACTTCAAAACTCTTTATCTCAAATAGCGCTGATTAAGAATAAACCTAGCGTTCAGTTTTATTACTCTATTTTTCTTTTGATAGGAAGAATTATCTCATTATATATAGGCTTCAAACACTATGGGTTTTACGGTTCAGTTATAGCCTTCACTATTACTGATTCAGTAGTTAGATTAGCTAGATTAATAATAGACCTTCATCTTATAGATGTTAAATTAGTTGACTACTTAAGATATGTTAAGATCCCAATCTTATATTGCATAACATTGATCAGCTTATCGTATCTTCTAGCTAGCATAAATATCAAGGAATATATGTCCTTTATAATTGCAATCCTTCTTAGTATATTTATTTATGCTTTCATAGATAGAAAGAAATTATCTGAATTATATAAGTCTTTTGTTAAAGGATTTGCTAAAAATGGATAAGCTCAAAATATCTACATATACTCATCTTTTTTTGCTATCAACAGGGATAACCTTTATTGCTTGTTTATATCCGATAACTATGTTCTTCTCCTTAATTGTTATGCTTGTTTCAGCTTTCGTTGTTAAAGGGAAGTTCAAGAGTATCTTTTTAATATATCAGATAACACCATTAATTAATACTTTTTGGATGTATTATGCTAAGACTTCAGGGTCAATAAATCGGTATTTCTTAGTATATTTAGTAATCTTATTTTTCATATTAGCTTATGCTGTGATACATAAGAAAATAAAGCTATTTTTAGGTCGATTTGAGCTATTCTCAATAGTGTTTTTTAGTTACTTAGTTATATCTACTCTTCTTTTCTCAGAATACAAAGATTATGGTTTTGAGAAGCTAACTTATCTAATGTTTACATGTTATGGCTCATTGATAGTTTATGTCTTTTATAATAGCAAGAAATCTATGGATTATCTTTTGGCCAGTGTTTCAATCTTTGCTTTTATTATAACAATAATAGCAATCGTAACACCACTTGACTATCACTTAATTTTTGGTGAATATTTTGAGAAAAGACTAACTACCTTTAAACTTAATCCAATCTGGATTGCAAGGTATCTTTCCTATGGATTAATAGCAAACATTTACTTGATTATCAAATATAGAAATAAAATTATTCCTATTGTTGTTCTATCAATATTATCTGTTTTTGAAGTAATATATTTCTTTAGAGCTGATTCACGAGCGCCAACAATAGCATTGTTAATGGGTATTATGCTATTTGTCTTTTTTCGATATAGAAAAAATAAAATAGTTTTGTATTCACTAATTGTTTCTATCTTGGCAATGAGTATTTTTGTCTATCTGAACTTACAATCTTTATCTTCAACAAGGCTTACTGGTGGAGGAACAGCTAACTCTAGTTCTTATCAAAGAATAATAGCTCAATACCAAGCCTATGAATTATTAAAAGAAAACTATATTTTTGGAGGGGGGTTTGGCTCTTTTGCTAAATTCTATTTAGAATATCCTCATAATATCTTTTCTGAAATAACAAGTGAAACTGGTTTGATTGGACTAGTTTTATTGCTTACAATGTTAGTTACTTCAGCATCAAATGCACTCAAACTTTTAAAGAAGTCAGAGGACTTAATAACAATCACTATGTTGGTACTTCTTGTTATGTCCTTTATAAATGTCAACTTTAGTGGTCATGTAGGGATAAATCCATATTTTTGGATATTCCTCTCTGCGGTAAACATCTTATTCTTAAAATCGAAAGAGGTAAAATGAAGAAAATTCTCTATATAGTATATTATTTTCCACCTTACCAAATTACGGACTCATTTAGAGCTACTAGAGTTGCCAAATTCCTTCCTGATAATGGAATCAAACCTATAGTCTTAACTGGCTATGAAGGAAAACATCATTGGCAAGAAAAGACTTTAGATGAACTTCCTCCTGAAGTAGAAATACATAGAGTATCTAATCCTATAAGTTATAAAAGAAAGAATAGTGTAAATCTGTATAAAGAAACAAGCAAACTTCAGAAGTTTAAGAATAGACTTATCATGACCCTAAAGGATATTGTGATATCTCCTGATTCATATATAATATGGACACTAAAGATTATACCAACAGCAATAAAGCTTATTAAAAAGCATAAAATAGACCATGTCATGATTTGCATAGGACCTTATTCTCCAGCTTTAGCAGGATATATTCTAAAGAAATTAACAGGCGTAACTTATACATTAGATTACCGAGATGAGTGGCGTAAAAATTATAAAGGTACTTCAGAGCTTTTTGAAAGACAGGTAAAACCTGAATCTCTTCCAAGAAGGTTCTGGAATAACTTTTGGGAAAAGAGATGTGTTGAGAATGCTAAGAATGTATTTACTGTGTCTAAGCACATGACTGATGTTATCAAGAAGTTCTATCCCAAGCAGAAAAGAGCTTTTGCTTGTTATAATGGTTTTGTCAAAAGTGAATATAGTCATTTAGATAGCAGTCCTAAGCCTACTACTGATATTCTCCAATTCTATTATATTGGTCATTTTGATGTAGATTCTTTATCTTACAATCCTATAAAATTCCTGTCTGGCTATAAATCCTTTTTAAAAAATTCAGAATATAAGGCTCAGTTGCATTTATTTGGTGATATGAATGAACAAACTAAAGCTTTAATTACTAAACTTGCACTAGATAATGACATAGTAATACATGGTAGATTTGAACATTCTACCTTACTTAAAAAGCTTATGAAAGCTGATTTTTTTGTTCAGTTCTGTTATCCTGATTTACATCCTGAAACTCTTTCATTAAAAATGTTTGAATATGTGTTTCTCAATAAACCGATTATTTCTTTCTCTAGTGAAGTAGGGGAGATGGCTAGCTTTATTAAAGAAACAAGATCTGGCTACACATGTTGGGGATATGATGAAAACTCTATAGAGAAGTTGTTTCATAAGATTATTGAATTCCCTAAAGAAGAACTTTTTTCTCCAGAACGTAAAGAAATCATTGAAAAATATAACTTTGAAAAGATTGTTAGCTTTATGGCTAGCAAATTGAAGTAGGAGACGACATGAATATTTTAATAATCCATACTTGGGGAATTGGAGATATGATAATGTTCTCTCCCATATTAAAAGCTATTCAACAAAATATAAGCAATAGCAACATAGACTTTTTGATTACTTCAAAAGCAGCCTCATTCCCAATAGCTAAGTGTAAGAACATTAATAAAATATACTTTTGTGAGAATTCTATACAATCTTTTGTAAAGAAAGCTCTTGAACTAAGATCAACTAATTATGACTATATTTATGTTACAACTGGAGTAACTCCTTGGAAATCAGCTTTGTTTCTATCTTTGCTGAGAAGTAAAAACAAGATTGGTGAGTATAGAGAAAGGAAGTTACCTTTTATTTTTACTAAACAATACAAGTTCCAAAAGACAGAACATAAAATAGTTACCAATAGTCTTCTATTTTCTGATTTACTTAGCCAAGGAAAGGTTGAAAACAAGCCAGTATTTTGTTTAGATGATTCTGATAGGACTTTTGCTGAAGACTACCTCATAGAAAAAGCATTTGATAAATCAAGAAAACTGTTCGGTATCCATCCTGGTTGTAATCAAAAGTATTCTTTTAAACGCTGGCCTCTTGAACACTATATTGAGCTGATTAAAAAACTACAAAGAAGAGAAGATATAGATATTATTGTCTTTATTGGTCCTGATGAGAAAGATATTGGTGCTAAAATTAATCAAGCGACCGGTGTTCATTGCACTAATAACCTGAATATGTTTCAGACAGCATCACTTCTAGAAAAATGTCATTACTTCTTAAATAGTGATTCTGGTCTTGGCCATGTTGCAGCATGTTTTGATGTTGAATTGTTTATTATCTTTGGTCCATCTAATGAGAAAGTAAACGCACCAATTTCAGATAAATGTCATATTCTTAGAGGAAAAGTTGCTCCTCCTCCAATAAGCGAATACCATAATCTTACCCAACCACCAAAGTGTTTAACTGAGTTTTATCCTGAAGAAGTTTATTCTATTATAGAAAAGTATATATGAAGCTTAAGACCTAAGAGTTGACCAAGTAGCAACTTGTTTTCCTGTTAGAAATCTGTTAAATGCTAGAATAGAACATAAGAACATCACAACAAAGTAACCTGGAAGTTTGGTTAATTTCTTAAGAGGGCTTTTGTTGGATATTGCTAAATCTAAAGAACCTATTCCATAGAAAATAACTTGTAGCAGGAATACAATAGTGAAGAAACTTACTTTAAATTCAACAAGAAAAGCATTGCTTACGAACATTCCAATAACAAATAAGAAGAATAACCATCTAAGAATCTTATGTGAAATTAAAGAAAATGAAGCATAAGGATTAGAAAATGGATTTAATAAACTTGCATGTCTGAAGGTAGCAAACCATTCTCTAGAAATGATTCTAATCTTCCTTTTGAACTCATCTTTATTTTCTTCTGAAACTTCTTCTTCTACAATCGCTTTTGGTTCGTATTTAGCATTATATCCTTTTTGAAGTGTTATCAAAGTCCTTTCATAATCATCTACAGAACTTGGGTGTATCTGAGTGAATAGCTCTCTTTTTATTAAGAAGATTGAACCATTAGCTACAATGATTGATTTTGTCTTAGATTCACTATCTCTAATTGCATTCTCATATTTCCAGTAAAGTCCCTCTCCAGAAGAATTTCCATCCTTAGCAAAATATCTTAACTGGCCAGCCACTAAACCTGTTTTCTCATCATCTTCAATCTTATTCACTAAGTGCTTAATTGCATCAGGTCTAAAAAGAGAATTAGCATCTGTAGAAAGCACATAATCACAATCTAAAGTCGGCTCTACCATATTGTGGCCAGATGGTTTACCTCTTCTAGGTTTTTGAACAGCTAAAGAAACATTGCTATGTTGTAAAGCGTATTTTTCAACTATTGAATTTGTATTATCTTCAGAATCATCAGAAATAACTAGGATTTTTATCTTATCTTTTGGGTAATCTAAAGCAATAAAAGATTCAATCTTTTCTGCAATTACATCTTCTTCATTAAAAGCAGGGCATAGCACTACTATGCTAGGTGTGTTCTTGCATTGAGATACTTCTTTATCTTTACAAAATCTTGAAATTATATTAATTAAAATTGGGTATAAAACTATATGATAAACTAATAAAGTCAGTGAAATCCAAAATATATATGTCATAAATAATCCTTTTCTTTCAGTTATTCTAAAAACATATAGATATTAAGACTGTCAAGTTTTTATCAGAAGCTAAGCATAATCATCTATTTAATCAAATAAATACTATGACTGAAATGCAATTGATTGTCTATTTTGAGGTAATCGCTTTTATATAAAGAGGGGGTAAGCAATATTACAACTAACAAGGAAGGAATATAAGATATTTCCTTCCTCATAAAAGCTCCTTGTGGAAAAAGTTAATTATTTAATTCTCTCCTCCAAATCAGCTAATGCATTTATAAAGTATATGTAAGCTTGGTCTGGGGAATCATAAGGAGAGAAATATTTGTGTACATCACCATCGTTGAAGTACTTAGTACACATATAGTAGAAATGGTCAGAAGTTGTAAGCTTTCTAGCAACTTCTAAAAGGTCTTTATCTCCGTTCTCTTTAATTCTTTCGAAAAGTTCATAGAGAGTTTCAATTGAGTTATGTTGCATATCATTTTCTAACCAAGCTGAAAGATCTCTTTCTTCATCAGCCCAAGATACAGCTTGAGGGAATCCTAATGGCTCTTGTTGGTAATTAACCAATTTAGATACTTCTTTAGGAGTTGCAAATCCCATATGCTCGTACTTAAGTACTTCTTGTGGCAGTTTCTCCATAAAGTCAAAGATGCCAGTTTCAGCCCATTGATGTTCTCCAAATGTTTCATAATCCATGAAGAGATTAAGGAATTGGTTACGATTATTATCGTTATTCCATGTTAGCTGGTCCATCCATTTAATAAACTTATCAGTTGTTAGTGGATACTGTGACCAGTTCTTATCAGAGAATCTGAAAGCTATATCATCAGAAAGTTGATATGATTTAAGAAGTAGGTTCATGGTTCTAGAATAGTTTTTGTAAGCGTAAAGCGGGGTTCTCCATCCAAGAACTCTTGGCACACCTTCAGTGAGAATTGTATTAAATCTACCTGTTTCAAAAACAAGGTCAGATACTCTATCCTGGTAAATCAACTCAGTATTTCTAAAGGTCGTAGGGGTTTGTCCAAACTCTTCTTCAATAAGCTTAGTATGCATATCTACTTGTTCAAGAAATTCATCTTTATTGTAGAGGAATGAAAGAGAGTGGTAATAAGTCTCTCCGATAAATTCAACGCAGCCTGTTTCAGCTAGAGCTTTAAATGAATCAAGCACTTCAGGGTAATATTCCTTGAATTGGTTAATTGATATTCCTGAAATAGAATAGGCGATCTTGAACTTACCTTTATGCTTTTTAATTAACTCAAGCATCAACTTATTAGTTGGTAGATAGCACTTGTCAGCTACTTTTCTCATTACTTTGTAATTAAGTTTATCATCAAAATATGATTCATCAGAACCAATATCCATAACATTAAGATGTCGCAATCTGTAAGGTTGATGAACCTGGAAATAGAATACGATATTAAGCATTTTCCCTCCTATGATTAGCAATTACATCTTCAAAGATAGCTTTTACTTGCTCAGCTGATCTATCCCACTGGATTTCTTTAACTTCTTCTGCTCCAAGCTTACCTATTCTTTCACACTCTTGTGGATTTTCTATCAGGTAATTCAAGGTCTCAGCCATTTCATCAATATTCCAGAAGTCAATTTTATAAGCATTTTCTACAACTTCCGAAACACCAGACTGTTTAGATATAATTGAAGTTATTCCGTAAGCCATCGCTTCCAGTGGAGCTATACCAAAAGGTTCTGATACTGAAGGTAACATATAGATATCTGCAATTCTAAGAATTCTTTCAACTTGCTTTCTATTAAGGAAGCCAGCGAATAGAAATCTATTCTTTAAACGCATGGAAGCAGATGAATGAAGAATCTTTCTAGCCATATCACCAGTTCCTGCCATTATAAATCTAACATCTGGGTGTTTTCTTAAGACTTTCTGTGCTACTGACAGGAAGTAATCAGGTCCTTTCTGAATAGTAATTCTACCCAAGAAGAGGACAACTTTTCCTCTAAACATCTTCTCTTTCTTAATCTCATCATCCATATCTATAGAAAAGGCATTATGAACAATTTCAACTTTGCCAGTATCTAATTGATAACGAGAGATTAGCATTTGAGCTGTATATTTAGAGACTGCAATAACTCTATCAGCGTAACGCATACCAGAATATTCAAGCTTATGTATTCTATCATCACCTGGTCCACCAGCTCTATCAAACTCAGTAGCATGCATGTGAGTTACAAGGGGAGTGTTAGTCAGCTTTTTAACTATCATGCCAGCAGGATAGCAAAGCCAATCATTGGCATGAATTGCGTCAAAATGTACTTGTTCAGCCAATTTCTCTGCTCTAAAAGCCATCTCTTGAACTTTTTTAAAGATATTTTCATTACCTTGTAAATGTATAGAAATAGACTCAAAAACATCTTCCTCTGTCTTTTCTAAATACTCCTCTTGTCTAATTGAAGTAACAATGTCCTTGAAGTTTTTTACTTGGGCTGGAGTGTAATAAGTCTCGGGGATATAAGATACTCCTAGATACTCCATCTTCTCTTGAATAGTGTTGAACTTCTTAGTAGATACTATTAGCTTTTTAGTAGGAACATTACTATCTAAATTAACAAAGGGGAGAGTGTCTGCGTCTTCTTCTTTTCGGAGAGGGAAGTAGACAAATTCTTTGGTTGGAAGGAACAAATCAATCTCTACACCGGCTTTTAGCAATGATTTTACTAATCCGTAAGAAGCCATAGCAAGTCCCCCTGCTATCATTGGTGGAAATTCCCAGGTAAGCATTAAAATACGCATCTATTTTGTTCCTCTTAGTTTCTTGATAGTCTCTTCAATATCATATACTGCGGCTACACTGCAAGCTTGAGCAGGTGAGCCCTTTGGAAAGTGAGGTTTACCTCCATCCCAAACAGCTGCGATAGTTGCAATATATCCTTTTTTATATTCAGTAACGAATTTATCAGTAATCTTTTCTAATCCGCTTGCTAATTGCTCTTTATCCAAAGTATCTCTGAATAGCTTAAGGTAGACTGAAACATATGGCCATAGTAGCCATGCCCAAACAGTACCTTGATGATAGGCTCTGTCTCTGTCATTTATTGTTCCATAATAGGTTCTTTTGAACTTATGGTGGTGTGGAGTAATTGTTCTTAAACCATAGTCTGTAAGTAATTCGTTAGTAGCTCTTTCATAGATTTTTTGAGTTTGACTCTTATCTAGAATAGAGTGCTTTAATCCAGCAGCAATAACTGCATTAGGTCTGAACTCTTCAACAGCTTTTCCTTCTACAATTCTGTCACAAAGTGTATCATTTACCCAGAAGCTTTCAAGTGATTTTGCTAAAGTATTAGTGTAATTATCTAGGTTAAACTTAGCTTTGCACTTCTTCTTAGATTTAGAAATCTTATTACAATGTTCAATCATCTCCTGATAACTCTTAAGAGCTTCGTACCAAAGGAAGTTAATTTCAACAGGAGCTCCGTCACGTGGTGTTACAGCCTGCCCATTAATTTTCACATCCATCCAAGTAGCTGAGGCGTATTTTGCTTTAATGTTAATTAAGTTATTATCATCGATGAAGAACATTTCTTGGTCATCATTTAGATAGTTAAGAATGATGTTTTCTGTGATTTTCAGTATATCCTTGCAAACAGTGATTTTGTTCTTTATCATGGCATACTTTCTTAATAGCATAATGTAATACAAGCTAGAATCCACAGATTCATAATTGCCATAAGATCCTGTTTCAGGGAACATATTCGGGATAAGACCATTTTTGATATGCTCATTGTATCTAAAGATAATCTTTTCTGCATGATCAAAGAATTTAGGCTGTTTTATCATTGCACTTAGTACAAGAATTGAATCTCTTCCCCAAGGACCAAACCAAGGGTAACCAGCTATAATATCATTTTCTGTAAT
The DNA here is from genome assembly GCA_963678315.1 of Cloacimonadales bacterium (SeqCode). Lineage (GTDB taxonomy): Bacteria > Cloacimonadota > Cloacimonadia > Cloacimonadales > JAFGVF01. Next base: position 1,292,046 of record OY782781.1, read on the forward strand.
AAAGTCTTGCAGGCTAAACTCTAATAGCTTTTCAACATCATTTCTAGAATATATATCATTGTCGTTAAAATCTAAATTAAGAATATCAAAATTCTTGTAATTATCTGGATAATCTCTAGCTTTAGGTAGTTCTGAATATCGTTCTTCAATTCTAGATCTCATATCCTCGAAAGAGTCTATAGTTTGGTCACTAAAAAGAATATCGACTTCTTCGTTTCTATCTAGTTGCAAGGATATTCTATAAGGACTTGCTAAATCTCCAGTACAATCATAACCTAACATTGATTCCCAAGGATAGAAGATTTTGTTATAAACAAGGAAGTCTTCTTTGATTTTACCTTTAGATGTCATACAAAATAGTTCTGTTCCATTCGAAATACGCTGGATATGAGCACCATATAGATTGTATTCTTGAGCTATAGATGTACTAAAATCATTATCATTCAGAGTATGTGGGTGGTTTAAAAAGTGGTGGTTTACCATGCTAAGCTTAGGCCTAAGTCTCATATGAATCAAGTGTTTTGACAAGTTCTTATATCTAATAAGAATTGTGTTTGTTTCAGAATCCATCATAATCGATTTTCTTATAAGAATATCATTGTTGTGTGGTAAGGAAGAGTAGAGGAAGACAGGATAAGGTCTTAACCATGATTTTACTAAATGTAGGAATCCTTCAGGATAGATACAGTTTTCATAGTTATTACTATCCAGAAATATTTTTTCTCCTCTCCATTCTATACTTTCTTCAATTGAGTTTAGTAATGCGTTTCTGTTTAATTTATTATCAGATGCTGTAAGCAATGTGTGGTATTTACGTTGATTTATCAAGTTACCAGTTCCTAATGCATAAGATCCATTTTTATTCGTCAATATCCATTCGTGATGTTGTGTCTCAAGAAAATAATCAGACATAATATCTCCTCAAATCAAAATGCTTTACACAAAGTTAAGTACAAGTGTTAAGATTAGTCAAGAACTTTAACAATAATTTATCTTAACTAATGACATTTAGCAATGGCTAATGATATTTGGGTAATAATGAAAATGATTCATTCTTAATATAATACTTGCCAAGTTTCTTTTATAATGTTATCTTAGCACAAAATTAACAAAGAGAGTAAGGTATGTTAAAACAAAACTATGTTAAATATTTTGAAGATGCAATAAAAAAGCACTGGGATTTGCCTGCTTTTTCAAATGTAGAAGATCATCCTTTTTACTTCAAAGATGTAGCTAGCAGGATAATCTGGCTTCATAAAGTTCTTGATAAATGTGGAATCAAACGTGGAGATAAAGTAGCTTTAGTTGGTAAGAATTCAGCACATTGGGCAATCTCTTATCTTGCGATAACAACATATGGAGCTGTTGTTGTTCCTATTCTACCTAACTTTACCCCAAGTGATATGACCCATATTGTTAATCATTCTGAAGCAAAAATGATTTTTGTAGGCAACTCAATCTTCGATAATATAGAAGAAGAAAACCTTCCAAAACTTCAGATAGTTATTCATTTAGACACATTTACTCTTGTTGATACTTCGAAAGAAATAGAAAATACATCTTCAATCAAAGAATCATTAAAAGAATACAATGAAGTTTCTAAAGATAAGTTTTCTTTACCGAAGGATATTTCAAATAAAGAACTTGGTGAAATTATATACACCTCAGGCACAACAGGCTTTACTAAAGGAGTTATGCTTCCTCTAAATAGCTTGATAACTAATGTTGTGGTGGCTGATGAAATGCTTTCATTTAGAACAGGTTCAAACATGCTTTCATTCTTGCCTTTATCACATGCTTATGCTTGTGCTTTTGATTTCCTCTATCCATTTACTCGTGGTGTACACATCCATTTCTTAGGCAAAATACCTTCACCTAAGCTACTTCTTAAACATCTCAAAGCAGTTAAGCCTGAAATGATAATGTCTGTTCCTCTAATCCTAGAAAAGATAATTATAAAGAATGTATTCCCAATGTTTGAGAAGAAACTTATTAGAGCCTTATCGAAACTCCCTGGTGTTAAACATGTTATATACAATAAAATAAAACAGCAACTTCTTAGTGTTTTTGGTGGTTCTCTAGAAGAGATGATAATTGGTGGAGCTCCATTAAATTCAGAGGTAGAAAAATTCCTTAAAGAAATCAAATTTCCATTTACTATTGGTTATGGTATGAGTGAATGTGGTCCACTAATTTCCTATACAGGATGGAAGAATCACAAATATAGAAGTGCTGGGCAGAGAGTTAACTATTTACAAGCAAAGATAGATTCACCTGATGGTAAGAATATTCCTGGTAACATTTTAGTTAAAGGTGAGCAGCTTATGTATGGCTACTACAAGAATGATGAAGCTACAGCTGAAGTAATAGATAAGGATGGTTGGTTAAATACCGGTGATATAGGTCTTATTGATGATGAAGATTTCATCTTTATTAAAGGACGTTCTAAGTCTTTAATCTTGGGACCTTCTGGTGAAAATATCTATCCTGAAGCTATCGAACAAACATTTAATACTTACTCATTTATCCAAGAATCATTACTTCTACAACGTGATAATAAACTTGTGATTCATGTCTTTCCTGACTTTGATGAAGCTGATAAAAAAGCTATTTCTGAAAAGATGTTCCCTAAAATCATGGAACAAAATAAAGCTACTTATAATCAAACAGCCCCTGCTTATGCCAAGATATCTAAAATAACTATAGTGGCTGAAGCTTTTCAAAAAACACCAACCCAGAAGATTAAACGCTATCTATATAAATAGATTTTTCTAAGCAGATTTTTTGTTATCAATCAGTCTGCATTTTTATTTAAACAATAATTTTAGCTTTCTTTATATAAAAAGAGAGCTATTTTTTTTATTTAGAATTACACTTTTCTTGACTAATTTTTAACAATCAGGCTATCTTGACATAGAAAAAACATTATTCAGGAGAATAGAAATATGTATCGTTTTAGAAAAGACTTAGAGTCAAAGAAAGCTGTGGAAATCAATGTTCCACATAAAGATATAATGATGTGCTTAAATGAAAGTACATTAAATCCCTTCGAAGCTGTAAAAGATCAGTTACTTGAAAACCTTAAAAGTGTTGAGTTAAATAGATACTTCAATGACATCACCCCAAGACTTCGTGAAAGTTTAGCAGAATATGTAGGACATGGAATTAAAGCTTCTCAAATCTTGTTTGGTAATGGTGCTGATGAAATGCTTTATTACATTTTTACTTCAGTTAGAGAGAATGAAGATTCTTATGCTGTATCTTTAGCTCCTTCTTATTTTGATTATAAGAGCTATTCAGATGCAGTAGGACTCGGGGTTGAAATGATTGATTTGAATGAAGATTTTAATTTCTCAACAGAAGATTACTTAGAGAAGGTTAATCATCCAAACTGTAAACTAGCTATTCTATGCAATCCTAATAACCCTACAGGCAATATGATTCCTGACAAAAAGATTGTACATATATTAGATAATACTGATAAACTTGTGCTCTTAGATGAAACTTATTTTGAATTTTCAAAAAATACTTTTGCTGATGTTCTTCATAAATATCCTAATCTAGTTATTGTACGCTCTTTCTCAAAAGCTTTTTCTGTAGCTGGACTCCGTTTCGGTTATCTTATTACATCTGAAGAGAATGCAGTAGAACTAAACAAAGTTATGCCAGCTTTCCATAGTTCATTAATGATTCAAACTTTTGCATATACAATTATCCAAAATAAAGAGATATTCTTGAATCATACAGCTAATGTTATCGAACTTAGAAATGAACTTTATGAATGGTTGGTTGAAAAAGAGTATGTAACAACTTATAAGACTAAAACTAATTTCTTAGTTTTTACTATTGGTCAACCTACAGCAGATCTCTTCAACTATCTCTCAGATAATGAAATTGCTCTAAGACCAGTCTGGGCTCACCCAATCCTTAAAGACCATATCAGAATTTCTATTGGTACTAAAGAAGAAATCGAAAGATTCAAAGAACTTTTCCTTGAATTTATAGAAAAAATATACTAGTTGATAAATCAATATATATAGCCCCTTCTTTGTAAGGGGGTTTTTTTATTGGGACTGTAAGCTTCCAGCTTACAAAAAATACCTTTTGTGTAAGCATGAACTTTTAGTTCAGCCTATCGGAGGATGCTCTCACTCCAACAACGCACTAGGATTGTAGCCTTCTCTGGCTACGAAAAGTGCTTTTGGCTTGAAAGCACTCCTGCTTGAGAAGGTGTTTTAAATGTTAATCTATTCATAAATTACTCTTGTTATCTTGAAGGGATTTATTATCCAAAGCCTAACTTTTAAAAGCTAGGTAAATAAAATTATGAATGTTGTTAGTGCTGAAAGTACTTACCTGATCGTGCTATATGAGAAGTCCCTAAAGGACTACTAATGCATAGTTAAATCTCTACCCATGATTGAAATCATGGGCTTTGGATAATGTACCCTTTCAGGGTATTTTAGACAGCACTCATTCTGAAAGTAATTTATCAGATTGCCCTCTTACTCCAAACAAAAAAAGCAGGCAATTTCTTACCTGCTTATAGCATATATATGTTGGTTGTTTTGTTCTTATTTATATTCGATTGTATATTTCTTTTGAAGTTCTTCAACTTTAGCAACGTAAACTTCACGTTGTTTAACAGTTGTAAGTTCATTAGTGATAGTTTGTTTAACTTGATCAAGTTCTACATCTTGAGCTTCTTTTTTATCATCAAGTTTGATAATATGGTAACCGAATTGAGTTTTAACAGGTTCAGAGATTTCACCAACTTTCATTTCGAAAGCAGCTTGTTCGAATTCAGGAACCATTCTACCTTTACCAAAATAACCTAAAGAACCACCATTATCTTTTGATGGACAGCTTGAATTTTCTTTAGCTGCAGTAGCAAAATCAAGTTCATTAGCCATGATTTTGTTGTATACTTCTTTGATAGCTGCTTCATCATCCATTAAGATGTGGCTTGCTGAAATTTCTTCATCTTTTTTATATTTAGCTTTATTTGCTTCAAAGTGTTGAGAAATTTCTTCTTCAGAAACTTTTGCTGAAACTAATATATTATTAATATTGATTTGAGTCATTACAGTTTCTTTTAATCTATCTAATTCAACTTGAAAAGCTTCTGTTTCATCTATTTTTTGGTCAATAGCATCAGCTAATAGTAATTTTTGATTAACTAATTCAGTTAAAATTTGAGCTCTACCTTGTTCATTGTTGAACTGAGCACTGCGTTGTGGTCCTAATTGTTGTAGGAACATATCTACATCGTGGTTAGTAACTTCTTTACCATTAACTACTGCTAAAACTTTGTTTTCCATTATTTTCTCCTCAGGTTTATATCATATCTGTATGTAAAGAAAATTTAATAGCTATATCTGTCAAATTATTTATTTTATATTTTAGCAAACGATTGATGCAACTGCTAGAAATATTAGCAATGGGCTAGCTTTTTTTTGTCACAGAATCATACTTACTGTCATTAATAATAGGGCTAAATCCCTTTGTTTAGGCTCTATTGGGAAAGACGTCAGCATTTTTCCACTTAATTTCTCTTTGCTAGCTAGCACCGACAGAAACTCTTGTCTAACTCCTTCCTTACTTGCCTCATTGAAAAAAAGCCGATTTTTCAAGGAGGCAAGTAAGGGATGAGTTAGGAGTTAGGAGTGAGAAGTGAGGAGTTGCTATCCATAAAAACCCCGAAGGGGTGGCATATACTAAGCATGGAGGCTTGCCCTCCATGTAATAGTTAAGAAATAAAAAAAGCCCTGAAAGGGCGACATAAAGGCTAAGCTTTATCTGCAAACAGAGAAGTTTACCACGAAAAGCACGAATAACACGAAAAACAGTCAAATTATTTAGGACTGGACAGACATACTAGGATCGCCAGCCTGTGAGCTGGCTTCACTTAGAACGTAGTTATAAGTGAATTCGTAGAGCCGTTCGGAAGAACGTCTCAGATACAAGCTATAAGCTTGTGTACCCAGAGGAAATTTGTAGAGACGTTTGGAAAAACATCTCGAAAAGGAGTGTATGCATCCACAGGTAGGTTGAACGAAGTTCATGCTTAAGCAAAGGTAAGAACAATTTAAATACGAAGGGTCTTCATCTAATGCAATCAATAAGTTTACTGTCCTCGAGTGTTTAGAACAAAAATCAAATAATACAAAAGCATCTTGACAGAATAAACAGTCATAAGTTATTATACAAAAAATTAAAATATTTTTAGGAGAAAAGATGAATTTTCAGGATATAATTCTTACATTACAAAGCTATTGGGCAAAACAGGGCTGCAATATAATCCAGCCGTATGATGTTGAAATGGGAGCAGGTACTTTCCATCCTGAAACTTTTTTTGGTTCTTTAGGCGAAAAGAATACAAAAGTAGCTTATGCACAGCCATGCAGACGTCCTAAAGATGGTAGATATGGAGACAATCCCAATAGATTACAACATTATTACCAATTTCAGGTAATTCTAAAACCATCTCCTGATGATGTACAGAATTTATATTTAAGAAGTCTAGAAGCAATTGGAGTTGATGTAAAAAAACATGACATTCGTTTTGTTGAAGACGATTGGGAATCTCCAACATTAGGAGCTTGGGGACTTGGTTGGGAAGTATGGCTTGACGGTATGGAAATCAGTCAATTTACATATTTCCAACAAGTTGGTGGTCTAGACTGTTCTCCAATAAGTGTTGAATTAACTTATGGATTGGAAAGACTTGCAATGTATATTCAAGCTGTTGAAGATTACAAAGACTTACAGTGGAATGACACAACAAAATATGGAGATATCTTCTATCAAAGAGAAAAGGAATATTCACACTTTAATTTTGACCATGCAAATGTAGATCATATGTTTAAGTCGTTTGATGAATATGAAGCAGAGTGTCACAGATTAGTTGCAGAAAAACTAGTTTTCCCGGCTTATGATTACCTTTTGAAATGTTCTCACTCATTCAATTTACTAGATGCACGTGGCGTAATTTCTGTTACAGAAAGAGCTAATTATATTGGAAAGATTAGAAGAATGGCTAAAGCGTGTGCTGAGCAGTACTTAGAAAATCAACAAAAGGAGAATTAATGTTAAACGCTTTATTTGAGATTAGATTTTCTACTCCAATAATTGCTACAGCTATTCACAATGGACATTTAGTCAGAAAAGGATTAAGAGAAAATCTGCTTATTTCAACTGATGACAGAAGAAGAGAAGAAGATCCTTATACAAATAGTATTATCAGATCTTTTGAGAATAGAATAGTTGTAAATACTTCAAGATTTGAAATAGATTTAAATAGAAGAAGAGAAAAAGCTGTTTATCAAGAAGCTGAAGATTGTTGGGGTTTGGATGTTTGGAAAAAACCTCTTACTAAAGAAGAAATTGACAAATCTCTTCAAGAATACGACTTCTTCTATAGAAGAATTGATAGAATAATTGCTGAATTGATTGAGACATTTGGCTTTGCAATTCTTCTTGATGTTCACTCTTACAATCATCATAGATTAGGTTTTGATCAACCTTATGATTGTATAGAAGAAAATCCACAAGTTATACTAGGCACAAACAATATGCCTAAACATTATAAGACAATTGTAGAAAAATTAAATGATAAATTTTCAGAAAAGACATTCTTAGGGGAACCTCTTGATTGCCGTATGGATGTAAAATTCCCTGGTGGAAACTTAACAAGACATCTTCATAGAAAATTCCCTAACAAAGTCTTCGCTCTTGCTATAGAGTTTAAAAAGACTTATATGGATGAATGGTCTGGTGAGCTCTACAAGGATATATTAGAGGAGCTTATTGGTTCATTACACTCAATTATTGGTTCACTGCAAGAAATTACTGCAGAAGACTTAGAGGGATAACTTATACATTTTAATGAGACTACATAGAACTCAAATATTAGTACTTTTAATTATATTCACTTCTTTATTAACAGCTAGAGAAGTGAATATCTTTTTTTTGGTACATGGTTTATACAGCTCAAATAGCTATTGGTCAGATTTGATTGAGTCTGATAGATTTGAACAAGCGAATTATTACTTTGCTGGAAACTTTGATGTTGATGAAAACCTTTTTAGACAAGATGAGTACATTGTTACACCTGACTTTGATCAAGATATTGATAGTCTACTAAAGAATCACCAAGATTTAGTATTCACAATAAACTTCTCTTCTGGATTTAGAAATAGCTTTAAACAACAAGCTAATCAGATTGGGCAAGTGTTAAAGATGATTCCTGATTCAACTAACTACCATGTATATTTGGTAGGACACTCCATGGGAGGTCTAGCCAGTAGGTGCAATGTAACGACTAATCTAGACCATGATGTAGATGGTTTAATTACTATTGGCACACCTAATTTAGGTTCATATTTAGGTAATACTTCAAGTGGGCTTACAGGCTTTATTGGACGATTCTTTGAAGCTTTGGAAAGGCCTGATAACATACTAACTGGCCTTTCTAGAATATGGAAGGATAATGACAAAAATGTTACTCCCGAACTATCACCTCAAAGTGCTGATTTAATGAAGTTAAATTCTTTTGCCTTTCCTGATTCAATCAAAAGCATATCCATATTCTCTACTATTAATACCAAAGATGAAATTGAAGGACTAAGTGATTCAGAGAGATTAGTTCATCAAGTTCTTCAAGTAGAAAAACTCAAGTCATTTGATTCGCTAAATCCGAAAGATATTGAGATTACTAAGCTTTATAACGATTTGTATTATAATGATGGCATTGTGGCTATCACTTCCCAGAATATTCAAAATGCAATCCCTAACAAATATGACATTGAAGCTCACCATATCCCTACTAGAGTTTATCATGATCATGAGCCAATGGATTTCAATCATATAATTCCTGCTATGCAAATAATAACACAAAAACACAAAAGTAGGAACTATAATATATTCATTTACTCTACAACTGCTGAAGTAATTAACAATAATGATTTCCGTGGTTTATTGGAGCTCTTCCATGAAAAGATTGATTTTAAAAGTACTTTTGTAATTGACGATTCAAGTGGCTATTACCCTATATATTATGATAAAGACATTATCTATTATGATTATGGTTTGTTTCTTGTAGATGATAACGAAAAACTAGATATGATAGCATCTAAAATCGAAAATATGAAAGAGTTTCCTATTATCATAAACTTCTCAGAGAAAAACAATATATCTAAATTTCACGGTAAAGATTGTATCTATGTTAAAGTGGATTCAATTGATGAAGCAGAAAAATTTTCTAAGTTCTTAATTGATATGCTTAGTGGAAAAATCCATGTGAAAGAAGATGAAATCTATAAAGTAAAAGAACCGATTATACGTTACTACTTTTCAGATTCGAATATGACAGAAAGACTAAAAATCCCAACCCAATGGTGGAAAGATCATTTAATGTTTTTCCAATAATCCTTAAGAGTAGAAGTTATAATTTGAGGAACTAAACCTGTAACAGACTGATTATTATTGAGTTTACTCCTTACTTCAGTAGAAGATATGTCATAAGGCTTGATGCTAACTACATTAAAACGAGGATCAATTTTCTGAGAAACAGCATATCCAGAACTTCTACTAACTACTGTAAAATTAACATTATCAAGCAACCATTCACTTTTGTACCACTTGTCAAATGAAAGTGCATTATCCATACCAATAACAAAAGTAAAATCAGTAAGTGAATACTCTTCTGTAATTCTATTAATCAAGTTGAAAGTGTAATTAACGCCATGCTTAGGGTCATCTAAGTCACTTAGCTCAAAATCAGAAAATTCACTAATTGCCATAGATACAAGATTACAGCGTTGCTGATATGAGAGATATTTGTTTGTTGTCTTAAGAGGATGATTGCCACTTGGAGTAAATAAAATTTTAGAAGCAATATGCTTTGTTATTAATTGTTCAGCTACATAAATATGACCATTATGGATGGGATTAAACATCCCACCCAAGATAGCAAATTTGTACATTAGTCTAGTTTATCTTCTATTTTCTTAGTGAGTTTATGTTCAGGGTACATTGCTTTTAAGTACTGAACATACTTACTCGCTTCATCATTTAAGCCTTGTTTATGGTAAATAAGTGCAGTATAATAAGCAGATTGAATTTCATATTCACCTTGAATACCAGTTTCAAGAACTTCTTTAAAATACATCAAGGCAGCAGGATAGTCAGGTAGCTTATAATAGGTATAACCATTTAGATATTTCTTTTCAACTAACTTATCTTGTGCTTTCTTTATCAATTCTATAGCTTCAAGTCTATACTTTCCACCTGGATATCTAGTTAAGTACTCATTCAATGAATTAATTGTAGCAACTGTTTCATCTTGAGTGTAGGAAGCAGGTTCAGAAGTTTCCCAGTTACACTTACCAATTCTAAAATATGCTATTTCTAAATCATTCAAGTCTGAAGAGAAACGCATCATTAATTGATATTGCAGCTTAGCATCATAGTAATCTTCAAGCTCATAATAAGAGTTTGCTAACTTCTCTTGTGCATCAAGTGTATATTTTGAATTAACATATCTGGTAATTGATTCGTATACTGGAATAGCTTTTTTGTACTTTCCTTGTTCATAGTACTGATTTGCTAAATCATATTTCTCAATATCAGATAGTTTTTCATAACTATTATTACTACAAGCAATTAAGACTGATAATGTTGCTAAAATTATTAAAAGTTTATTCATATTTCCTCTATTCTATTGCCCATAGCGAATAAACTAATGAGCCTAATATTAGTGATAAAGCAAATGGCTTCCATAAAGATGTTTTATTTGAAGCATCATCTACTTTAGATATATTCTTTTTACTAGCTAAAATAACTATTTTCTCTGTAGAAACCTCTGTAATCTTGTAAGACACATTAATCTCTTGAAACTTTTCCTTTCTTGATACTAAAAATGAGGTCCTATCTTGATAAAACTCTTTGTTTTTAATATCAAATTCAATTGAGTAATCAGCAAAATCTCTCTTTTCTACAACCGAAAAACCTTTACTTACCAATGTCTCAATTAACTGATTGTTATAATCAGAATTGCTGGATTTGAAAACGTAATAGTCCTTATCAAGCAACAAATACGGCTTTAAGTATTTAAATAATGAGTCACTGATTACACTATCATCATCATTTACTGCATAAACATTAAAAACTAAAAAGATAATCCCTAAAATTATACCTAGTCTTTTCAATTATTTAAGCTCCTCAATCATTCTGTTAACTCTATCAATTCTGACATAATTAGGGTAAAGTCTTTTTAACTTCATGGCAAGATCAAGAGCTGAATCATGATCACCTTGAGTTCTATGGATTATTGCCATTTTAAGCATAGAATCACTAGCTTTTTCAGTATCAGGCCAATTGTCCACGATATGTTCAAAATTATCATAAGAAGATTGGTAATCCTTCAAATCATAGTCAATCTCAGCAATCCAATAGTAGCAATTAGGAACTAATTCATTATTAGGATAATACTTGATAATTTGAGAAAACTTATCTCTTGCTGCACTATAGTTCTTGTTTACATAAAGAACTCTAGCTTGAGAATACTGTGTATCAGCAGGAATCTTCTTCTTGTTTAAGTTATCAATCTTCTTCTGAGCTTGAGATGGTTTATTAACCTTAGCCTCTGACTGATTTCCTTTAGTATTACCTTTTAAAGCTATATTCTCTAATTCTTCGACTTTAATTGTACTTTCAGTAACCATATCAAACATTGATTCAATACGGTCACCATGGAAAATAACCATATCTTCAAGATTTGATATTCTTTCATCTAATACAAGATAACTATTTTGCAATCTGATTGTTGAATATGAACTTGTTCCCCCTGAATTAGTTTCAAATTCTCGTAATATCTTGCTGTAATAACTCAATGAATCCTGGAGTGAGTTAACTCTTTTTTCTAGTTCTACATTCTGTTTATATAATTCTAAATTATTGCTACAGCCGGAAAGAATCAACACTAGAAGCCCAATAATAACAGCATATTTCCTCATAATAAATCCTTTAGATCATAGGTATATTTAATTGCTTTGTTAACTTCACATCCATAATGAAACATCAAGTAGGATGAGGCTTTTAAACCCCATCCCTTAAATTAATCTATGTTAAGCTTTCTTCATGAAAGCTTTGTAGCCTTTATATGAGCTGTACAAGTCAGCTTTATTAACTACTTCATAAAGTGAGTGCATTCCTAATAAACTAGGACCACAATCAATAACTTCTGCACCGTATTCAGCTAAGAATTTAGCGATTGTTCCACCACCACCAACATCAACATTACCTAATGTACCTGTTTGCCAGATTACTTCATCTTCGTTGAAGATTCTAATCACTTCAGCATTGAATTCAGCATTAGCATCATTAGAACCACCTTTTCCACCAGCACCTGTATATTTCAATAAAGTAACACCGTGCCCAACTATAGGAGCATTTGACTTGTCATGAACTGAATGCCAGTTTGGATTGATTGGTGCATTTACATCAGCAGAAAGAACCTTTGATTTCATCATAGTCTTTCTTAAGTTGTAAGATCCACAATCTTCATCATTTTGCTTTAAAACATCAGCTATGAAATCTTTAATAAAGATTGATTTAGCACCTGTATTACTATCAGATCCAACCTCTTCTTTATCACTAAAGTAAACAATTGAAGTTCTTTCCATATCTTCTTGAGGAATATCAAGTAAAGCTTTAAGTCCTGTGTAAGCACAGATTCTATCATCTTGACCATAACCCATAACCATAGATCTGTCAAGTCCCATTTCTCTTGCTTTGCCAGCAGGAACTAATTCAAGTTCAGCAGATAAGAAATCTACTTCTTCAATACCATACTTCTCATTAAGAAGTTGTAATACATGATATTTAATCTTTTGTTTTTGGTCTTCATCATCTACAGGAATTGAACCAAGAACAACGTTTAATTTATCAGCAGAAATAGCTTCACCAAGAGGCTTAGATGATTGAACCTTTCTAGCTAAATGAGGTAATAAATCAGGAATAATGAATACAGGATCATTTTCATCTTCACCAATACAAATATCAACCTTCTTACCGTTTTTATCAATCACAATACCGTGAATTGCTAGTGGAGTTGAAACCCATTGATATTTTCTAATTCCACCATAATAGTGAGTTTTAGCCATTGCTAAAGCAGCTGTTGAATCTTCATAGAAAGGATTTTGTTTTAAATCAATCTTAGGAGCGTCAACATGAGCAGCAATTAAGTTAATACCGTCTGAAACTGGTCTTTTACCGATAATAGCAAAAGCCATAGATTTATTTCTGAAAGAAGCAAAGACTTTTTTAGAAGCTTTTTCAGTAAGGATTTCAGTAAAGCCAGCAGCTTTAAGTACATCTTCTGTATAATCAATAGTTTCTCTTACATTTTTACATTTGTTCAAGAAATCAATGTAGTCTTTTGAAAATTCGTGAGCAGCTTTGATATCTTCTTTTGGAGCTTTTTCCCAAAAGTTCTTCTTGCTATATGATAAACTTTCTTTCTCTTTAGCCATTTTGTACCTCTGTTTATTTATTTTATTGATATAATCTTAAATTTTCTTTCACCTTTAGGCGTTTTAGCAACAGCAATTTCATCTTTAGCCTTGCCAATAAAACACTTACCTATAGGAGAAGCAATAGATATTTTTGTAATATTTTCTTCGTGGAAGTTTACTTCATCAACTCCAACCAAGTGATAAGTAACATATTCATCACTACCAATTTCTTCTACTTCAACAACAGCACCAAATCTTACTTTATCTTTAGCAATTGTAGAAGGGTCAATTACTTTCAACTTTGAGCTTCTAACTCTTAAGTAAGTAACTTCATTATCAATTTGGCGTTGTCTTTCTCTAGCAGATTTATATTCAGCATTTTCACTAAGGTCGCCCATTTCACGAGCTACTTGGACAGCTTTCATAACTGATGGTCTTTCTTCCAAAAGTTCTTTTATTCTTTTTTGAATTTGTTGCATTCCGTATGGTGTTATATAATCCATAAAGTTACTTCCTTTTCATTTTCCTTTTTAGCAACTTCCTACAATTTAGTGCACTTTTCTTAAGTCGTGCATTCCCTGATTTAGTCCACTCCTCAACAATTTCATAGATTCTTTCATTACAGAATGAAGTTCCACCTGTAAGGATTTCCACAACATTAGGGTCATGAGAATTAGCATAGTATTCAAAAGTTTCTACAAATAGTTCTTGGTCAAACTTACCTAATTCTTTAACAAATTGAGAATAGATTTTTATCATCTCTGCAGAAGCATACATCCACTTATTTTCGAGATGTTTTAATACTGGTTTTGCATATTCCTTATTAGCTTTACACATCTTGATAAGTAGTTTAATGCTAACCTGCTCTAAAGTAAGTTTATTAGAATTTAACCAGCTATAAACATGATGCAAATATTTATCAGGATTCTTTTTAAGTATTGGTAAGAACACTCTATCTAAAAGAGTAGAAATATCTGAAGCATCAGTAGATGAGTTAAGATATTCTGTCATCTTTTCAAAGTATAAGTCATTGTCTTTCTTAATAAACTTAGCTATAATAGTTGATGTAATGAATTTTCCATTATCTCCACCAGAATACCATAAGTAATCATAGAAATCTATATGCTCAGAATGCTCTTTAGCTATCTTAGTAGAAATTTCTTTTGCAACAAGTGACAACACTTCATGAGGAATATTGTGTCCTGCTCTTACAGGATAAGAGTTGTAAATAATTCCAATGTGGTAATCTTTATTTGGTAATTTATTTTGAATAAAATCATCTGTATCTTTAATTAGTCTTTCTTTCCAGTCTAATGATATCATTAATTCTCCTACTTAATTTAGTATAGCAATTTTCCCTTTTTTAGTAGATCCTTTCATCTGCATGATATAGAAATATGTTCCTGATGAGAGTTTCTTCCCAGCATTATTTCTTAGGTTCCACTGATAGACTTCATTACCATAGAATGGACCTATATTTTTATCATACACAATATCTCCAGCTAAATTATAGATAGTAATCTTTCCGCGTGCATTTAAAGGGATATTAGTAAATTTAATTTCATTGATTCCGTCTGCAGTATACACTGGGTTAGGATATATTTGCAATTTTGACAAATCATTAATATCTGTCAAGCTGAATTGAACAGTGTTTGATTGCAATAACATAAGGTTATTCGAGAAATCACTAATATTATGAATTACAATTTTATATGGTTGAGTTGAGTATTTTAAGTTGTTCTGAAATCTAACAAAAACATTTTGCTGATCTAGGCTAACACTTACTATGGAGTTATCTGTATCATTGAATGGCCTAACAAGTTCAAAATTCTCTAAAGTTAAAGTGTTACTATCAACAGATTTTATCATTTCACTGAATTCAAGAACAATCTCTTTCTTGTTTACAACATCTACATTAACTACTTCTGGAGGTCTAGTATCAGCAGTGTTTTCAAAATCAAATTCTAGATATTCTGAAATCAATCCATTTGAGCTCTCAATATTTCTACAATAAAGAGTGTAGCTGTCATTAACTAACTTAGATTTAAGTTTAAGTGTAGCAACTGTAAATTCTTCATTCAAGATTGCAGAATTAATTAATAGATCTGCATCATCAAAAGTATAATGTCCGATATCTGTCATATATCTATCAAGCGGTACATTGAACTCAACATTGAGGAAGAAATCATTAACTTTTGTAACACTAATTACTTCAGGAAGACAATCAGGAATTACTTTCTTCCATACAGTTAAATAACTTTCTGCTACAGGGAAGTTGTTATTAATAGCTTTTACAGCATAATAGTAGTCTTCTCCCTGAGTCAAATTGTAATCATAGAATTCACTTTCTGTTTGAGAACCCACCAACTGCTCAACTATACCATATACAGGATGATTATAGCGTTGATAAATCTCGTATGATGTATTTGCTTCTTGTATCCAGCTTAGTTTAACTGTTGTTTCATCAATAGCTACAGCAGTAAAGCCTTGTGGAGATTCTGGTTCATTCATATAATCTCTAGAAGTAACCTTTACACTAATCAATTCTTCATCTTGAATTTGGTTACAAAAGAGAATTGGATCAGATTCTTCATCTTGTTGGTAAACATTTATTTGGAATGAATCAGTTGAGTTATGAACTGCTTTAGCATCCATTTTCTCTCCATCCCATTCAAAAGTATATAAATATGGTGTAACTGATATGAAGAGTTCTTCTTTTCCATTTCCATCCATATCATAAGCTGCTATAGAATTATTACTACCAACTGAATCAAGGCTTATCGTATCCAGCACATAGTAAGAATCATTACCATCGCTTTTAAAGATGGTGAATTCAAAATGTGAGTTATTAACATTGACCTGGTTTCTAACATAGCCACCAATTACGAATTCATTTTCTCCGTCTCCAGTGTAATCGCCATAATCTATGTAATAACAAGAACCTACATTCAATCTTGTTTCCCAAACAAGGTAATCTTCAATATTTGGTTTCTTTTCAAAAATCATTACATCGCCATCAGTATCTGCAATCAGAATATCAGGATAGATATCTCCATCTAAATTAGTACATTTAACATTAGGAACAAAGATATTTCTAGAGTCAGTAGGCGAAGGATTATAGATAACTTCTCTTTCACTAAATCCGCTTGTTTGTCTAGCATATAATTTAATAACAGTAGCATCAGGGTCATCAACAATACAAATCAAGTTTGATTCGTTATCGCCATTATAATCAGCAAAGACTCCTCCAATAGCATTTGGTATCTCTTGCAAGTAACTATCAATAGGATATACTGATTCCTCTGTACTTTCAAACACATAGCCATTAATCTGGTCAGTCGCAAGAACTTCATAACCAATATCGTTAGTATTTCCAATGTCTAACGGTCTAAATTTTTGTGTAAACTGATATTTTGTTTCAAAGGTATTTCCATTTTGCTCAAAAATTCTTACATTACCAAAAGTTCCATTTTCAATGAACATACTTACGAACTCATTTTTCCCATTTCCATCAAAATCAACAAATTTCTCTGTTGCAAGAATAGGAAGAGAGAAATTATTTACATTGTAATGAGTTATTGCTGTTTCATCATTATTTATAGTAGCAAAATCTTCTAAGAGTCCACTATATAATGTTAAACCAGCTCTATTAGTTGCATATACTTCAATATCAATATTCCCAGCTGGAACATTATTAGGAATCTGTATGTACTGAACAGAGTCTGCTACAGAAGAAAAAGCTGAATAATTGTTACCATTTTCATCAATAATATTGACTTCAATAGAAACATCTTCATTGTATTTCATTTTAATATAATGGTTTTTATAGTTAGAATTAAACCTTTCAACATACTCTATAGTGTCTGTCAGATAAGGTAAGCTTTTATCAATTGTCACATGCTTAATAATATTAAACACATTGCCTGATTTATCTTGTACTGACAACCTAATTCTATACTCTCCATCAAGAAGTTCATCTTCAAGCTCGAACCTTTTGAGGAAGCCATCTTCAACTGCTTCATAGTAGAATATTGGAGAGTTATTATGGGTTTGGCAATCATACCAGTCATATTGTCCAGGTGCTTGCTCAGTTGAATAAGTAACTGAGTATCTAAAGAAGTCAGGAACATCAATGCTTCCAGTAATATCAAAATCTGAACTCAGTCCCATTTCTTCATGCGGATAGGATATTGCTAAATAAGGGTTTTCTATTGTAGTAATCAGTTTTTCTGCATCAATTAAACCATAACCAAAGTATTGGTCAAAGCCAGGAGTACCCAAATCTTCAGAAGTAGAATATAAAAGAGTCTTGACTTCTTCAAAATTAAGGTCTGGTTTATATGAAAGAAGTAATCCGATTATTCCTGTAACATGAGGAGCAGCCATAGAGGTTCCAGACTGTTCTTGGTAGCCTCCATTTTCACTTTCTGGGTCATAAGTAGACATAATCTGAGAACCAGGAGCAACGACATCTAAGTCACTACCATAACTTGAAAAGGAAGACAGCATTTTATATCTATCAACAGAACCAACCGAAATAACATTAGATAGTCTAGCAGGGTAACTCACAATTGGACCTGGATCATTACCTGAAGAAGCTACGAGGATAACACCATGGTCATAAGCATATTGGCAAGCATCTGCAATAATTGGGGAATAGTTCTGGTCTCCCCAAGACATATTGATTACCTTTGCTCCCATATCTGTTGCATATATAAGAGAAGCAGATACATCGTCATCTTGTAGGTAACCACCAGATGAAGTCATGAAACCACCTCTTACAGGAAGTAATCTTACATTCCACATAACGCCAGCAACTCCAATACCATTGTTTGTTTCAGCAGCAATAATTCCTGAAACGTGGGTACCATGATAGTTTTCATCACTTGGGTCGTTATCTCTCTCTATATAATCACCAAGAGCGATATTGTTTAAGAGAGGAGCATCTGCAAAATCCCAACCATGCACATCATCTATGTAGCCATTATTATCATCATCAATCCCATTATTTGGAATTTCACCTTCATTGACGTAAACTACATTAGTTAAATCAGGGTGATTTAAAGCTATACCAGAATCAATAACAGCAACAATTATATCTTCACTACCTGTTGAGTATGCCCATGCATTAGGAATATTACACAAGTTCAATAGTTGTTGCGGATAATAGGGGTCAGTAGTTCTTGAGTGAAATTTATTAATATAGTTAGGTTGAATAAAGTCTACATCAGGGTAACGCTCTTTACGACTTTCTATTTCTGATAAAGGAATATCTCTTTCTGTTTGTATTACAAAGTAACCATTATTGTTAGTTTCAGATACAGCTTTAATGCTTCTAACACGATAAGACTTAATCCATCTAGAAAAGTCTGTATTAGCTTCTAAAGTAAAAGTATTTTCTCTATTGATAGTTTTTACAATAAGTTCATTTGGTGTGTAATTCAAAGCTACACAAGCAATAGTTACTAGTAATAATACAGAGGAAAAGAGATACTTCTTCATTTTATAGTACCTTAGAATTTATAAGATAAACTTACTTTATGAACTGCATCTATATCATCTTTCATTTGCATATATGCATAATCAATGTTGAAAGAATCATAATCTATTCCTATACCATAGTTCATATCATTGACATCATCATCAACTTTATAGCCAGTTCTTACATAAAGAATCTCAAAGACTTTAATTTGAGCACCAAAATTATATTGAACATCAGTATCATCTGCTTTATGAGCATTAACATCGAAAGCTAAATCATAATTTGAGGTTAAAATTTCTTTGCTTAAGCCAATTTCATATCTTCTAAATAGATCTACTTTTTCTTGATCCATTTTTGAAGCACTACCTATATTCTTAGCTGTAATATATAATTTTGTATCTCTTAATGGAACAGACCAAACATAACCTAAATCTGCAGTTACCCCATAACTTGAAGCAGTATGTATTTTCTCATACAAGAAGTTAGCATTAATACCTACATAGTGGGTTGCTCCGAATCTATAAGCATAGTTAATAGTTCCAATAAGATCCATAGGAGCATATTCTCCGATAATCATTCCATTAGTATCACGTTCATCGATATCGCCATAACCTAAATGTTTGAAACCAATACCAAAGTGATATTTTCTTTTGTTAAGGGAATAAGCTCCACTTGTCATATCTGTATCTGCTAACCAAAAGTTTTGAGCTACACTAAGAATTCTACTTTTATTGAATAAACCTGCTGCTGGGTTATTCATAAAGGTGAAAGCATCATCAACGATAAGTACACCTGTGTCACCCATGCCAGACATTGCTGTAGAAGGATTAATTTCTAGAACCTGGAAACCATACTCTCCAGCATTATCATGAACTGCATTTAACGATACAACTAAGCTAACTACTAGCACTATTAATAAATATATTTTTTTCATTTTATCCTCTATTTCTCTATTGCAAATTTAATTTGTTTATATTCACCTTGAGCTTTTATACGTGCAAAATATACGCCAGATGAAAGTTTCTCTATCGGCAGATAGAATTTAGTTTGGTTTCCTACATAAGGATCTAATTCCCTACTATCTTGATAAACCTTTTTACCCGAAATGGTGAACACTTCAAGCCCTACATTACATTTCTCAGAGACCATTACTTTGAGAGTTAAATCTCCCCCAATAGTAGTATTCCATGGACTAGGATATATATAAACTTCATCATCAATGAAAATATCCTCAGTCTCATAACTATTAGGTAAAGTGTCATTTAATTCAACAGCATTGCGTTGATAATTATTGTATTCAGTAAACCAAGCAGTTTGAAGCATATCAAAGTCTTCTTGATTGACGTTTGAGTTTACTTGTAATCTATTAATTGTTCCACCGTCAACAGCAGTGAGTAAATATAACTTATCACCTTCTAGATGAAGAGATGGGTATGAATGAATAAAATCTGGATAGCTGATTGGAGCACCAGGATAATATGACCCATCATTATTCCATATTGAAGCTCTATTCATAGAAAATCCACCAATCAATTCTTTCTCTTCATCGAAATCAATATCTAAAGCATAGGCTCCACCAAAAGTACTCAATGTATCTGTTTCCATAAACAAGAATCTATCATTGCTTACTTCTTCTCCGTTAAAAGCAAGTACTTTCAAACCTTGATTATAGCCTAGAACAATATCCCATGTTCCATTGCTATCAAAGTCTGTAATTGATGGTTTTGCTGATGACTCAACACCTGTTTCAAAATATCCTATCTTACTAAAGTCTGTAGAAGTATATGAGTAGAAACCATATCTAGTTTGTACTACAAGTTCTAAGCCTTGGTAGTTTGGATTAAAGTCAAAGTAAAGTGAATTTTTAATTAGAGTATCAGCAGGGATTGCTAAATCAACAATATCACTTTCACCTGTTTCATAATCTATAAGTTCTAATTTATAACCATCGTTTTGGACAATAGCCATCAAATAGTCAGCACAAAGGAGGTTAGACTTTATTCTTCCTGAAAGTGGGAAACTTGTCATATAAGAACAAGAAGAATCATGGATTCTAATTTTTCCACTAGAATCAGAAGCATCATAAATACCCATATAGTATCTCATTTCACTGTCCTCATCTATTTGATGCATGACTATTGGAGAAGTAAAATATTTATTATCTAATTCACTGATTTCTTCCAAACCATTTTCGTTAAATCTATACAAATAAGACCTTGAATTAAATGCTCGAACTTGGGTTGGAATTAAAAGGTTATTATTGATTTTATCATAACTAGGTGGATACTTAATATCACCTATCATGTCATATAAAGTACCATCTTCTTCTTTCATCATTTTTATAGGCTGATATACCTTACTTGGGTCATCAAGATTTGAATAAACAGCAAGTTTATCTTCAACAGGGAAAATTATTTCATTAGAACCATCTTGGTTAATATCAAGAGACATGCTTGAATAATCAGATCTCTCTATATCTGCAACAGCCAGTTGCCATCTAAACTCAACAGAAAAACTCATAGTGTTTCCTGCTTCTGATATATCTTTAATCACAAAAGGAAAACCACCATAGTAACTTTCAGCACTAGGTAAAGATAATATACCATCTACATAGTCAAAGCCAAAATAGTTGTTGTTACCTTGCCTAAAGCTATCTTCTGGACTTCCGTATTTATAAATTGAGCTTACGCCAGTATCAAGATTTTGAATACCATCAGCTTCTTCTAAATCTATACCTTTATGGCTTGCATCTCCATTAACATTACTAATATCTTCTTCTATATCAAAATTATCAGCTATTACTGTCTCATCAATATGCCATATAAGTAAGCCTGAACCATCTCTCGGATTATATCCCCCTCCGCTATAGCCAGGTAAAAAGAAATCCCATTCACAGCCTCTCAACCTATTTGTCATAAAGTTAAACTTAGGAACTTGCTCAGTTTGTCCTTCTGCTAAAGGATAGTATTCTTGTCCTTCTTGTAGCAGTTTAAAGGTGAAGTTGGCTACATTATTCAAAGAACTATTGTCAGGGTTTTGTGCCCTGTTCTCAATTAAGAAATATTCATTTTCACTAATTGACAATTTATATAATATTGGGTTAGTTGGTGTTGAATCAAGTATTTGATCTATTTCAATATTACTTGTAGTATTTACTATTTCAACTGGATCTTCCCAACCAAGATAATATCTTGTCCAGGCTGAAGGTAAAGCAGGAGTATATCCAGAAGCATTCCAGGTTCCAGAACCCATAATCCCCCAATTACCTATTCCTTGAGAATATCCGTTACTATAGTCTTTATCGCTTAAGTTTGGAACTCCTAAAGCATAGAAGAATTCTGTACATATTACACCCAAATTTCCTAAAATATAGGCTGGATTATCATCTGGAAAATAATCTTGCCATTGACTTTCTGCACAAATTATGAAATCCGTAACATGAGTTCCATCTGCAGGAATCCCTAAATAATCATCATTTTCTGGATCTAATCCTTCCTGTAAATCATATCTATTTATGAAGGTAGACCAGATTTGCTCTTTTCTTTTTTCATCAATATCAGATTCTTGACCTGGTCCTGCATGAAAAATAAAGAAATTATCATATTGAGTGAAGTCAGTATCTTCATCTATCTGATTTACAATTGTTTCCATCATTTCTGGCATTCTAATGTCAGTGTCATCATCAGAACCATAATATGACATAGGCTTATCTAAAGTTACTACTTGAGTATGAAAATCATAATCAAGTTCATATTGCTCATGTGATGCATCAAATAAGTAATCTTCAAGCTGTAACATATATCTTTCAAAATATGCCTGGTCATGTGCAAGTGAATCAGGATAATCTGCCACTAAATCAAATTGTACATCGCTAAATTGAACCAAAACAACTAACGATTTTTCCGGTAATTCTCGACCACGTTTAATGTCTGTTGTAAAATATTTTTCAGACGGTCTTGACTTCCGATAAGTAACTGGAGTCAATTTATTCTGATAAGGCATAACCTCACCAAAAATAGATATCACCACTATTAGTAAAGTAGCAATAACACTTAATTTTTTCATTCTAATCTCCCTAAAAGAATTTTTTCTGTAGTCCTGTTTTATTAGGTTTTGCCAGTTACCAATAGCTTATATTTTCTCCCTACCGACCAAGTCGGGTTTTTATAATTATTCTTTTTTACTATTTATGATTATACTTGCAAATAAGTCAATTAATTTTTGCATAAGTTGTATAGGGATTACTCCGAAATACATTTTTTTATTTTAATTCTCAAACAAAGACTATGCCAGTCGCAGACTTATGATTACAAGCCAACTCTTCAATCCCACACGATTTTAAGGTCTATATAACTCCATCCTTACTTGCCCCCTTGAAAAATTGACCTTTTTTCAATGAGGCACTTAAGTTAGGAGTGAGGAGTGAGGAGTTAGGACATACTGGGATCGCCAGCCTCAGCGCTGGCTTCACTTAGAACATAGTGATAAATGAATTTATTGAAACTTTTTGAAACGTTTCTCTTGCTTTGTCCTGTAAGGACATAACTCTTCTGAGCCCATGATTTCAATCGTGGGTGATTTGGTGATGAACTGATAAATGACAATGGATAATGAAGAGCAAAATTTTTAGTCCCCAAAGGACGTCATGTATTAGCATGGGGCTTGTACCCCTCTGTAAGCTTCACTTAGTTCATGCAATTTAGTGAGTTATAGAAGACAGATAGCCATCTTTTAAATTCTGAATATTAAGTTTATGCATCTCTTCTACCCAGAAGTTCTTATAGCTACTATTTGGGTAACATTCTGAGGCAGAAATATTATCAATCTGTTCAGGTGTCTTCTTCAAAAAATTGAAATTATTGAGAAGTTGCTCCAAATAAACAAGGTCATCCTTAACCTTATCGATTGTAGTTTCATTACCATGTCCAGGGATGATTCTTTGAGGTTGTCTATCAATTATTAACTTCAATGCTTGAATTTGCTTATTGATATCTCCCCAAAAGAAATAGGGGATAGCTATTTTATTATTATTGGAGTTAAGAACATTATCTCCAGTCCAGAGAATATTCTCTTTTTCATGGTGAATGATGATAGAATCGCTTGAATGACCATGAACCCAGGAGCATTTTAAAGCAAAATCATCAATTCTAATAGTATCTTTAAATGTAATATTAGGTACACGAAGATGTCTTTTGTTAACTATTGATTCACGGTCGGGACGAATCATGTTCTTTTCTGAGGAAATAGTTTTCCAGTAGTTTTCATGAGTAATTATTGTTGGATTATATAAATCAAAAAAGCGATTTCCATAGCAATGATCAGAATGC
Source organism: Cloacimonadales bacterium (SeqCode) (assembly GCA_963678315.1). Classification (GTDB taxonomy): domain Bacteria; phylum Cloacimonadota; class Cloacimonadia; order Cloacimonadales; family JAFGVF01. The sequence continues at coordinate 1,316,372 of OY782781.1, forward strand.
CAGTGAGTGTTGATAATGTATTTAACAGGTTTGTCGAGAGATTTACAGAAATCGACTAGATATTTTGAATCATTAGGAAAGAGAAAAGTATCTATTACTAATAGACTAGTTTGATTCTCAATTATACTTGCATTAAGCAGTGCTCTTTCACTTTGTAAAATAGTAATATTCTCAGTGATTTTAAATTCTTTAATCAACTTTTAGACCTGAACCATTATGGATTAGATTAATTATTCTGAAAACAGCTTTATTCAGTGAGAAACTATGTCCCTTTAGCACCCATTGAGTAAGAACAAAATCCATTGCCCCAATAACAGTCAGAGAAAAAGCATCAGCAGAAACATCTCTAAAATAACCACTTTTTACACCTTCTAAATATATTTCTTTCATGAATTCTCTGTAATTGTCAAAAATAGAATAACTAGGATACTGTTCGTAAAATTCTTTAATCTGCTTAATTTCCATTACTAAAAACTTTGCAATATGAGGATTGTCAGTAAATATAGTAGCATGCATATCAAAGAAACGAACGATTTTAGCTCTAGCATTATCTTCTTGGGCAACAATCTTCTTTATTTCTTCAAGCTTGTTCATCAAAACTTCATAAAGAGCTTTCATCATTAAATCATCTTTATTCCTGAAGTAACTATAAATTGTACCATCAGCAACGCCTGCTCTTTGAGCAATGTCGGTCATCTTTGTTCTTCTAAATCCCTTTTCTGCAAGTAAAGAAATAGCAGATTCAACAATTCTTTCTCTTTTTATCTTTTTCTTTTCAGCAACAGTCTTTTTCTTAATCATTCATTACCTCTGACTAGTATTTTTGCTTAACTATATTATATTTGATATTGAATACTTGTCAATAATGAAGTAAAAAAAGTGTATAAAAAAAGGTTACCAGTTTTAACTAGTAACCTTTTAAATATGTCTGTAACGAAATTAATTATTTTGATAAAAGAACTTTTACTGGTGTATTATCGTTTAAATTTAGTGATTTCACGAAATAAACACCAGAAGCAACATTCTTGTTAAAATCATCTTTACCATTCCAATTAACCTGATGAACTCCTTCATTATATGGATATTCTACTATTGTCTTTATAAGTTGTCCTTTTACATTATAAATTTCAAAAGTAACACTCTTAGGTGACTTAACATAATAAGAAATTGTAACTGTAGGATTAAATGGGTTTGGATAAGTTGATTTAATCCCCTCAGATATAATTATTGGGGGAGTGTCATTGTTTGGAATCTCAAATTGCACAAAGACAGGTCCATAGTTAGTGTAAGAATTATCCAATTCAATGAACTTAATCCAGTAGAATAATTGACCTGTTGCGTTAATGATTTCCTCATCATTGAAAGTATAGGTGTGAGTATATGGTAAATTGTGAGCAGGGATAAATGTTTCAAGCATTGTAGCTGTATTTAGATCATTGCTGTTATTGCGATAAACTCTATAGCCTGAACCATTGCTTTCTGATTGGACTGTCCAGTTCAAAGCAACTGAAGATGTGGAGGTTGCCATGGCATTGAAAGAGGAAAGTTCAACTGGAAGTGTTTGATTTTCTAAGCCAATAGTTAAGTTACCTCTAGTTGCTTTCGCATTTTCTGGGAAAGTATAAACGTAAGTTGCACTTCTAATATTACCTGACAAATTACTTGATGTTGCTGTTGAAACTTTACTACCACCTTCAAATAGAACAGGAGTTTGACTTAATCCAACCCAATCATGGTTTGCATCATCATCAGCATCCCAATAAAAAGTGATTGTCTTTTCTCTATTATCAGTGCTAGCATCATCTATATTTCCAGTTAAAGTCCATGATCTGTTTATATAAGTTGGGTATAACGATGAAAGGCTAGTTGATGAAGAGTAGTTTTCAATATTAAAGTCAGTTTTTGGCCATACAAGATGCTTTACTGCTGGTGAATAAATACCATCAACTGTGACATTATTTGCGCCAGTATAGTTTCCTGATGTTACAGTAAGAGTTCCATTAATAGTCAAAGTGTCAGGTAATGTAACTCCAGATGAATTATCTATAGTCAAATTATAAACTGAGCTTAAACCACTTGGGAGAGATTGACTAGTTGTACCATTAAAAGTGATAGTGGAATTAGTTTCTCCAATTAATGTAGCAGATTGTCCAATATTTAAAGTTCCTGTTATTTCTAGAGAACCATTTCCTGCAATAATCAAATCATCTCCAGATTCATTTTCAATGTTCAAAACACCTCCAGAGGCTACTGCTAGATTACCCTCTACAGTTGTAGAGCTTATAAAGGCAGACTTGCCATTAGCAAGGGTAATAGTATCTCCTGAAAGGACTTTAATTGAAACAGAATTAGTGTAATCTGGTTTAATTACTGAAGTTGTATATGTACCATTCTCAGTTGAAGAATTTTCCCAGTTAGATACAGTTGAAAAAGCTCCTGAGTTTTTTGATTTGAAATAAAATATTGAGGAAGGAGAACTTTGTAAAGTAGGGTAATCGGTTGTAAAATCCCAGACATTATTATCCCAATTAGGGTAAGAAGTAGCATTTGATAACTGACTTGATGTTTGTGAAGTACCATAAGTATTATCATCATTTGTACCAGTGATTGCAGAAGTATCTAAGTAGTAGCTGTCTTCTAATGAACCTATTGCATTTGTTCCACCTAAGCCCGGAGGTAACTTTCCTTCAACTCTTCCTGTAATAGGGCCATATCCTCCTTGCCAAGAAGAAGAACCAATATTTTGAGTAACATTGCTTGTTGAATAAGTTCTAAAAATAGCTCCACCAATAGAACAACCAGCAACACCTCCGACTCTGTCTCCTCCTGATACGTCACCAAGGGAAAAACTGTCTTGGGTTAGTCCATTCTCGTTACAACCTACTAAACCTCCATATTTAATATTATATGGATTATTATTATCACCAGAATTTAATGATTGATTATTAGGATGAGTTGAAGAAACCGTTACATCAGCCCAACAATACCTAACAATTGGAACAACTTGTTTTCTTTGGCTATTATTTGCTCCTACTAAGCCTCCTGTAGCACCAAAACCTGCAACTGTACCACCATTAACATAACATTTGTCTACAATTACTAACTTGCCTTGTCTTTGATTCGGCAAATCTACTTTGCCAATCAATGAACCCGTTGCTCGTTTACCCTTGATATTAACATTTGTTAAACCAAGATTATTTATATATATATCTGAGCTATTACTGGCATTCGAGGTAGTAGATCCATTAGTTACAAATCCAAAAAGTCCAACAAAGTTCTCACCATTTGCTGGGAAAGTTGTATTGTTTGAAGAGTCTGCTAATCTATTTATGTATAAATTTGAGATAACATAACCTCCGCCATCAAAATTTCCATGAAAAGGACTTGTTTCATCTCCAATAGGATCCCATCCTTTACTAACCTCCCACATTTTAGTCCATCCATTCTCGGTGTCAGGTGTGTTTGTATTTCCATCCTGTGAACAATAATATGCATAACCATCGGTATATTCAACAATATCGCCTGTGTTATATGTTCCAACTGTATATGTGTTTATAGTATTAGGATTAGTGTCTTCAAGATTGATACCTGTAATTAGAGTATAGTCACCTCCTAGATTATCTCGTATATCCCAAAGATCCTCTACTGTAGAGACATTTATTGCATTAAGTTGACTTGTAAACAGAAGAGTAGTAATAAAAATAATAACTCTATATAACCATTTTGCCATCTTTTCCTCCAAAATTAATTTTATCTAAGTATAAATTATAACTTACTTAAATACTAGTCAATGTTTATTATAAAAAAATAACCTCAGGAAATCCTGAGGCTATGATTAGTAAGTTTTTCTCGAGATTAGTCGATTGTAATCTGCTTTGCAGGCTCAATTTCTTTCTTCTTGATATCAAGAGTTAGAACGCCATTGTCAAGTTTAGCCTTGATGTCGCTGTTTAAACAGCTATTCGGTAAGGTTAATGTTCTTGAATAAGAACCACTGTAACGTTCTTCTCTATGAACAGTACCTTCATCTACCTTTTTTTCTTCAGTTTTTGAAGCAGAGATAGTAAGTTGGTTGTTCTTAACTGAAATTTTAACATCTTCTTTCTTGTACCCAGGAAGATCTGCCTTTATAATGAATCCATTATCTTTCTCAATAATGTCAAGAGCCATTCTTCTTGAGTTATCACTCTCGAATCCATTCCACAATTCATCAAACAATGACCATGCAGGTGAGTAATTTCTTGTTCTTAATAAATTCATTTTTTCCTCCATAAGATTAATTTCACTTATATATTAAATGGAAAATTATATAAAGCAAATAAAAATTAGCAGATTTTTTTAAAGACTGCTAGAAAGCTAAATTAATCCTTTTATGTAAGGGGTCTACACCTGCAACTAATTTAGCAAACAAAATTAATTTCAAAAAAGGTAAAATAATACTTGACACTTAATGGTATTCAGGTATTGTTATACCAGAATTAATAAAAAGGAAATAAAAATGAGTAAATTACTAAATCTTTCAGAAGGAACTTACTTGGCTTTACATGGACTAGTCTTGATTGCTAATAAGCAACCAGAAAGAATAAGTATTAAGTATATTGCGGAACACTTAGACGCTTCTATGAATCATTTAGCTAAGATTTTCCAGAAGCTTAGTAAAGCTGGTATAGTTAACTCTATAAGAGGTCCACAAGGTGGTTTTGAATTGAATAGAGACCCGAAATACATATCCTTTTTAGAGATTATTGAGCTTTTTGAAGGAACAATAGAGGTAGAAGGTTGTCCTTTTGGAAAGAGCAAATGTCCATTTAGATCATGTATTGTTGATGGTAAAGTATTTGAGAGTACAAAAGAAATATATAATAGATTCAAAGAAATGACATTAGCAGACTTTTAAATTTTTTTAAGTATAATTAGGTAAAGCAGTACCAGAATAATTTAATAAAGGTTTAATAATATGAAAATAGCAAATTACAGAGAAGAGAAAGCCGCAATGAATGTTCATAAGGTGGATGTAAAGAAAGTGTATGATAGTAAGAACGCTCTCATGAACCATATAACCTTGCAAGCAGGTGAGAGTCTTATTCCTCATATCACACCAGTTGATGCAGTCTTCTATATTTTAGAAGGAAATCCTACAGTTATGATTGATAATAAAGATTATCTAGCTAAGCAAGACGATGTAATTGAGTCACCAAAGAATATCATACATTGCCTGTCTAATAAATCAGATAAGCCAGCAAGAATTTTAGTTACTAAACTTCCTAAACCAACAACAAAAACAATATTCCCAAGCATTACAGACAAATAAGAGGTATAGATGAAATATTTCGAAAGTAGTGATACATTGAAAGCTATAGTTGATAAATATCCGGAGACTATCCCTGTTTTTACTTCAAACGGATTTTCTCAAATGGGAGATGCTGAAAAGCGAGATAAGTTTGCAAGCTCAATTAGTTTGAAGATGGCTTTAACTTTGAAACAACTTAATTATGATACTTTTGAAAGACTACTAGTTGAAGCAATAGAAAGTAATAATTCTACTGTTGATGCTACTATTGCAACAAGTTCTAAGAAAAGAAACAAGCAAAGTTTATCAATTATGGGAGCCTTACCTTGTCCGGTTAGAATTCCACTACTTGAGAAAATGATTACTTTTACCGAAGACTTTGAAGCAAGCAGTTCTTATGTATTAAATACGGAGTTAAAAGCAGCCTCTATGGGAGTTGATTGGATTGAAGAAAACATAAAAGGAATTAGTGACCCTGAAAAGTTACCAGACTTGTTTATATCTGCTGGTTTCGATATGTTCTTCGATAAAGATAAGTTTGGTAAATTTAAAGCTATGGGCGTTTTTGAAGATTTCTCAGGATTAGACACTTATAATGAATCCTTTGCTGACATAGAATTAAAAGATCCACGAGGTCATTTATCAATGATAGGGGTTGTACCAGCTGTCTTTCTCATAAACACTAAAGAGTTAGGGGATTTGCCAATGCCTACAAAGTGGAGTGATTTAATGAAAGCAGAATTTGAGAACAGAGTTTCACTACCAGTAGGCGACTTTGATTTATTTAATGGCATACTTCTTAACTTCTATAAGAATTATGGTGATGAAGGTGTTAGGAAGTTAGGAAGAAGTCTATTAGAGTCTATGCACCCATCTCAAATGGTTAGAAGTGATAGAAAGAGCACTAACCGTCCAATCATCACAATAATGCCATATTTCTTTACTAAGATGACTAAGCATGGTGGACCTATGCAGGCTATCTGGCCAGAAGATGGTGCTATTATTAGTCCAATCTTTTTATTATCAAAAAAGAGTAAGCAAAACGCATTACAAGAAGTAGTTAATTTCTTTGCATCCGAGGAAGTTGGCAAGGTTCTATCCCATAATGGATTATTCCCAACAACTAACCCTAATGTCGATAATAGATTAGCAAAAGATAACAAGTTTATGTGGTTAGGCTGGGATTATATCTATAGCCATGATTTAACCGAGACAATTCACCATTGTGAAGAACTTTTCAACAATTCATTGAAAGGAGAATAGCATGAATCTAGTAACAGTCTCAGGTCCTCCATCATCAGGTAAAACTTCTGTGATTTTGAAGACTATAGAGTCTTTGAAGAAGCGTGGTTTAAAGGTTGCAGTAGCTAAGTTTGATTGTTTGTATACAGATGATGATATTTTATATAAGAATGCAGGAATACCAGTTAAGAAAGGTCTTTCAGGTGCTTTATGTCCTGACCATTATTTTGTAAGTAATGTTGAAGAGATAACCAATTGGGGCTTAGATAATAACTTTGATGTGCTAATCAGTGAATCTGCAGGTTTGTGTAACAGGTGTTCTCCATATATTAAAGGGATTAAAGCAATCTGTGTGATTGATAATCTTAGTGGTATTAATACTCCTAAGAAAATAGGGCCAATGCTTAAATCAGCGGATATAGTGGTTATTACTAAAGGAGATATTGTATCTCAAGCTGAAAGAGAAGTATTCGCTTCAAGAGTGAATACAGTTAATCCCAAAGCGACAATCATGAATATTAATGGTTTAACCGGTCAAGGGTCATTTGAGCTTTCTACTCTAATCTATGATGAGAAAGATAATATCAATAGCTTAAAAGGTAAGGAACTTAGATTCCCTATGCCATCAGCTCTTTGTTCTTACTGTCTAGGTGAAACTAGAATAGGGGAGTCTTATCAAATGGGTAATGTTCGTAAGATGGATATGGATAAATAGGGGTAGCTATGATTATAACAAGAGATAATATTAAAGAACAATACATATCTGATTTACTACATGAATATCCTTTCCTAGAAAGCTATTTTGCAGATAATAACTTTGATTACAAGACAAGAAAAAACATAACTTTAGAAGCTTATTTTGCTGCTATTGATGAGATAGAGAAAGAAGATATGGCTATTGATGATGAGCTGTTTTATAGTCAACTTGTTGAATATATTCAACAAATGCAAGCTTTCTTGGGCAAAGAAGAAGAGCTTGTAGAGATAGTGACAATTCTTCCAGGAACTAATAAATTCAAAGAAGCTGAGAATTTTGACAAGTTAGAGATTAAGAAGGGTGAAATAGTTTCAATTGTTGGTCCTACAGGTTCAGGAAAAAGCAGACTTCTTGCCGATATAGAATGGGTAGCTCAAGCTGATACTCCTACTTCTAGGACAATTTTAGTCAATAATGAAAAACCAGATGTTAAATGGAGATTCTCAACCTCCGATAAGCTAGTAGCACAACTTTCTCAAAACATGAACTTCGTAATGGACTTAACAGTACATCAATTTGTTGAGTTGCATGCAGAGAGTAGGTTAGTTGAAAATCAAGAGCAGGTCATTGATAAAATCATTAGTAAGGCTAATGATTTGGCTGGCGAGAAATTCTCACCTGAAACACCAATCACAAGTTTGAGTGGTGGACAATCAAGAGCTCTCATGATTGCTGACACAGCTATTCTTAGTAAATCACCGATTATTCTTATAGATGAAATAGAGAATGCAGGCATTGATAGAAAGCGTGCATTAAACCTTCTTTTATCAGAAGATAAGATAGTCTTAATAGCAACACATGACCCAATTCTAGCTCTACTAGCCGATAAAAGAATAGTCATTAAGAATGGTGGAATAGATAAAGTTATTGAGACTACAGAAGAAGAAAGAAAGATTCTGTCTACACTAGAAGAATTAGATAAAACAATCCTGTCTTATAGAACAAAGCTCAGGCATGGGCAAATCCTAAAGTAATAAATTACAATTAAATAGAAAGGAGATATATTATGCATGACGGTTGCAGTGGTTCCTTCCAAAATGGAATAGAAGTAGTAAACAAGGTAAGAACTATGGGTTTTTCAGAGCAATTCATGCCTGTCCCATTAAATATTAAATGTGATAACTGTGGAGACTCTTTTGAAATGGAGACTTTCGAAGCTAAATGTCCTAAGTGTGAAATGGTATATGCAGTAACTCCATGTCATGCATTCGATCCTGACAATGTGAAAGCAGCTGGAATTAACTATTAATTTAATCATAAAACAATTAACAATAAAAAAAGAACGGAGAAAAAGATGAGTATGTTTTGTTATCAATGCCAAGAAACACTTGGTAATCAAGCTTGTAAATTTAACGCTGGCGCATGTGGAAAAACTGCTAAAACTGCTAACTTACAAGATGCATTAATTTATGCAATTAAAGGTTTAGCTTTAGCTTCTGAAAGTAATTATAAGAGAGAAAATGGACTTTTTATTGCTCAATGTCTTTTCGCTACTATTACAAACGCAAACTTCGATGATGAAAGAATTATTGCTCTAGCTAAAGAAGCAATACAACGCAGAGATGCTTTAAATTACAATTGTGATTGTGATTTAATTACTTGGAATGCATCTTCAGAAGAAGAATTCCTTGCAAAAGGTCAAGGTCATGGTGTTCTTGAAACAGAAAATGAAGATGTTCGTTCACTAAGAGAACTTCTTGTTTATGGTTTAAAAGGTATTGCAGCTTATGCCGATCATGCAGCTGTTCTAGGCAAAGAAGACGATACTGTCTACAAGTTCTTAATGGAAGCTTTAGCTTCAACAACCAAAGACTTATCTGTTGACGATATGATTGCAATGGTTCTTAAAGCAGGTAAATATGCAGTTACAACAATGGCACTTCTTGATGATGCAAACACTTCAACTTATGGTAATCCTGAAATTACAGAAGTAAACATTGGTGTTGGCGACAAACCTGGTATTCTCATTTCAGGTCATGACTTAAAAGATATGGAACAACTTCTTAAACAAACTGAAGGAACTGGTGTAGAAGTATATACACATTCAGAAATGCTTCCAGCAAACTACTATCCTGCTTTTAAAAAATACTCACATTTCCATGGTAACTATGGTAATGCTTGGTGGAAACAAGCTGAAGAGTTCACAACATTTAATGGTCCTATCTTAATGACTACAAATTGTATTACTCCAGTAAAAGAAGCTTACTCAGATAGAATTTTCACAACAGGTATGGCTGGATATCCTAATGTTCCACACATTGAAGAAATTGACGGTAAGAAAGATTTCTCTAAATTAATTGAGATTGCTAAGAATTGTCCAGCTCCTACAGAAATTGAAACTGGAACTATTGTTGGTGGTTTTGCACATAGCCAAGTTATGGCATTAGCTGATAAGGTTGTTGATGCTGTTAAATCTGGTGCAATTAAGAGATTTGTTGTTATGGCTGGTTGTGATGGCCGTCATAAAACAAGAGGTTACTTTACTGAAGTAGCAGAAGAACTTCCAAAAGATACTGTAATATTAACTGCTGGTTGTGCTAAATATCGCTACAACAAACTTAACTTAGGTGATATTGGTGGAATTCCAAGAGTTCTTGACGCTGGTCAATGTAATGATTCTTATTCATTAGCAGTGATTGCACTAAAACTAAAAGAAGTATTTGAACTTAATGATATCAACGAATTACCAATATCATTTGATATTGCTTGGTATGAACAAAAAGCTGTTGCTGTTCTCCTCGCTCTTCTATTCTTAGGAGTTAAAGGAATCCGCTTAGGACCTACATTACCTGCTTTCTTATCACCAACAGTTGTTAATGTGCTTGTGGAAAACTTTGATATTAAACCTACTGGAGATGTTAAGGCTGATATCGAAGCAATGATGGCTGGTAAATAATAATTTATATAAATTAATTTAATACTTGAGAGACACCTAATTTCTGGTGTCTCTTTTATATGAAATATTAGATAAATATTACTAGCCTCCTGCATTAAAGTGCAATTTAATGCAGCAGACTAGTAATAATGTATAATTCAAGTAAGAACAATTCAAAGTATCACAGTGAATCAATTATTATGTTGATTTTCTTCTTCTTCATTAGAACTGGTTAAATATTCAATCCAATCTGTAGATATTCCAAAAAAGAGAGTATTGTTTCCAGTTTGAATACCATCATCTTTACACCAAGTTTGTTGATAAAGTGCATCAATTGCAAAGTGTTTAAGCTCAAGTTTTGTTCCCATAGACCAACTATAAGATAGAGCTGAATCAAGATTTTCTTCCGGTACTTGATCTGCACTTAGTCCAGATGAGAAGTTAGTAGCAATTGTACCCAATCCAAGTCCTCCAAAGAAATAGATACCCATCTCTTTAGTAAAAGAGTAGTAGTAATGTGGCGTATATTGAACTCCAAGAGTAGTCTGGGTAATCTTGTAATTAGTGTTATCTGCTTCTACGTATGTATCATCAGTAATACCACCAGCATTTAAACTCAACCCTAACCAATGATTTTCTTTAAAAAGAAAGTGCAATCTTATGTTAGCGTTGTCAGCATTTCCAAACCTAGTCTGCATTTTCTCATTATCAAAATTGGCTTTGCCATAGTATAATCCCATAAAAGCGAAAGTTGCATGTAGACTAATGTTTATAATAATCAATATTAGAACTAAAAAAATTTTCTTCATATATTTAAATCCTTTATTTTAGTTTATCTGTTATTTCTTTATTGGAAAAGAGATTTGTCAATATAGAAATAATAATGTCCCTTTTTTTGGGGAATGTCTTCATTTTCAATAAGAAAAGACTTACTCCAGCTAGCAACAATCTCATCTAAATAGCAATCTTTAATCTTGATTTCTTCTGCGATTGCTTTAAGTTTGAATCGTTGATTATCTCCCACATTAAGCCAAACAAAATCATTTATTTGTGTGAGGGTATCATCAAAAGAAATCTTATAGTAATTCTTACTATGCGAAATTTTGTAAGTTGAATCAGAAACTACTTCTTGGAATTTAGTTTCAGGACAATTGAAGATTATTGTCTTAACAATATTCTTTGTAGAATATTCTATGATAGCATCTTTTGTTATCCAAGTAAGTTCTGAAATTGCTGGGATATTAGCAGAAGAATTACTATATTTCTTGTATAATTCAAGATATTCCTCAGAAGTATAATGCTGGAGCATCATTCTAGTAAGAAGTCCTGAAACAGGGTAAGAAAGGGAAGGGTGGTTCATATTGAAGCCTTCTACAGACATTAACTCATTATAATTGATAAAGTCACTGTCTACAAGGAAGTTACCAGATTCAAGAACTGCTGATGTTAACATACCTCCTCTTCCTCCAATAGCTACAGCTAAGCCTTCTTGCAGGAAAGGGTGGGTATAAAGTTGATTTTCGCTAAGGTAGTAATTTATAAGAAAATGAACAACTTCATGAAAGTGAGCAGGGAAAGTTGATATTACTCTATCTTGATTAAGTAGCAATATCCCACGAGTTTCATAACCAGTTAACTTCTCTATAGTCGCTTGATCTGGACAATAATAGTAGTCAAGCTTGTTAGATTCTAGTCTTTTCATAATATTATTATGGTCAGGGAAATATTCGAAGAAAGACTCTATTCTTTCATTGAGTTCAGCAATAGCTTCATTATGAAGGATAATTCCTTGAGGGTAATGATAGTTCACATATTTAGAATCTTTACTTTGCCAATCTAAGGTATGATAGTCAGATCTTGAAATTACTCTTCTATCTTTAGAATAGAAGTCATAGCTTATAATATTATCGTATTGCAAATAGCTTCTACAATAACCATCGGGCAAGACTTGACTACGAACAACTAATTTGCTTCTATTTGGTGAATGATATATTTGCTTGAAGCGGCAATCTCTGTTACCTATTAAGAATTTATCGTAATCTAGATTATAATTAATATTGTGATTGCTAGAAGTAGAAATACTTTCTTCAGAGAGATACTTAACTATTTCTTTCTCATTAAGCATAAGCTCTAAGGAAATATTAACTTCGTCATTAGTTCTTGAAGCACAACAAATAGTTAACTTAGCAATAAAAAGTAAAACTAATAATTTACTTGTAGCAGACATATTTCTCCTAGACATTTATTATTTAATTTGGTAATTGTCATTAGTATAAATTTAACTACTTACCTGATTTAATCATAATTTAAGTATCTTGTTAATAGTTGTCAATTCAATTCTGTTAATATCAAAAACTTAGTACTTTAAATAATTAGTAAACTATTTAGACTTTTGAATTTTATTAAATTGACACTTATTACCATAAAATATTACTAGGAATTAGCTAACTCACTATTTTCAATTATGAAAATGGATAACATATATATAATTAGGAGAACTAATGAAATTCAGATTACCAGAACTTAAAATAGGTAATTTAATAGCAAAACTGCCCATTGTTCAAGGTGGTATGGGAGTAGGTATATCACTATCAAACCTTGCTTCTGCAGTAGCCAACGAAGGTGGAATAGGGGTATTATCAGCTGTAGGGCTTGGAGCATTGCATCACAATCATAGTAAAGAATCAGATGTAAAAGCTTTAAGAGAAGAGATTCAATTAACTAGGAAGAAAACAAAAGGCCTCGTAGGCCTAAATGTAATGGTTGCACTATCTAACTTTGATGAATTAGTTACTGCAGCAATTCATGAAAAAATAGATGTATTATTCTTTGGAGCAGGACTTCCTCTTAAGATGCCAAAAATAGTAACACCTGATTTCTTAGAGAATACAAAAACTAAGTTTGCTGTAATTGTATCTTCTGCAAGGTCTGTAAATGTAATTTTTAAAACATGGGCTAAGAAGTTTTCACATGTTCCAGACGCTGTAGTGGTTGAAGGACCTAAGGCTGGTGGACATTTAGGCTTTAAATATGAGCAGATAGAAGACGAAAACTATCAACTAGAAGCTCTGATTCCTGAAGTAAAAGAAGCTATTAAACCATTTGCTGAAAAGTTCAACAAAAGCATTCCTCTCATCGCTGGTGGAGGCGTTTATAGTGGTCAAGATATCCATAACTTATTAAAGCTGGGTGCTGATGCTGTTCAAATGGGAACAAGGTTTGTTGTGACTGAAGAGTGCGATGCTTCTGACGAATTCAAACAAGCATATATAAACTGCAATGAAGCAGATATTACTCTGATTAAAAGTCCGGTTGGGCTACCTGGTAGGGCTATAAAAACAGAATTTCTTGAATCTGTTGAAAAAGGGGATAAAATACCAATTAAATGTCCTTGGAAGTGCCTTAAAACTTGTGATTATCAGAAAGCTCCTTATTGTATTGCTATTGCACTACTAAATGCTAAGCTAGGTAACCTTAAGAATGGTTTCGCTTTTGCAGGTGCTAATGCTTATTTGTGTGATAAAATAGTAACAGTTAAACAACTTGTTGATAGCCTAAAAGAAGAATATGATTTAGCATGTCAGCAAGAGCTAGTAACGACATAAAATAACACTTATTGTGTTTATTAATTTAGAAAAAAACAAAACTTAAATAAAAAAAAGGACTTCGTTTTGAAGTCCTTTTAATATATCTAGGCTAAGTATCAATTAACCTTTTACGTTAAAGTTATTTATAAATTCTTGTAGGATAGAAGCTCTGGTAGGATGTCTTAATTTCTTAAGAGCCTTATCTTCAATCTGTCTAATTCTTTCACGAGTAACATTGAAGATATTACCCACTTCTTCAAGTGTTCTATGGAAGCCATCATCAATTCCGAAACGAAGTCTAATAACTCTTTCTTCACGTGGAGTAAGAGTTTGAAGAACCTCATCAACCTGTCTTTTAAGAAGAGATCTTTCAGCAAGTCTTTCTGGTGAAATAGTTGATTTATCTTCAATGAAATCCCCTAAGATACTATCTTCTGATTCATTACCGATAGGTTTATCGAGAGAAACAGGTTCTTTAGAAATATTTAGAATAGATTTAACTTTATCAACAGGCATTTCAAGAGCTTGTGCAATTTCTTCTGGGAATGGGTCTCTTCCTAACTTTTGCATTAATCTTCTTGATGTTCTATTGATTTTATTGATAGATTCAATCATGTGAACAGGAACACGAATAGTTCTTGCTTGGTCTGCAATAGCACGAGTAATAGCCTGTCTAATCCACCAAGTAGCATAAGTAGAGAACTTATAACCCTTTTTATAATCATACTTCTCAACAGCTTTCATCAAGCCAGTGTTACCTTCTTGAATTAAATCTAAGAAGTCTAATCCTCTATTATTGTATCTTTTAGCAATAGAGATAACAAGTCTAACGTTAGCTTCTATCATATCAGATTGAGCTCTTTCTTTAGTCTTTTCACCTCTTTCTATTTCTCTAAGTAAGAATACTAATTCATTTGCTGTCATGCGTGTTTCAAGTTCAACACGTCTAATCTTACGTTTAGCATTCTTAATTTTTCTAAGAGTTTCAATGAATAAGTTAGGGTCTAAATTTGTTTCAACTTTAACTTCATCAAAGTCTTCATCTGATTTCTTAGCTTTTCTGCCATAAGCACAAATTTCATCAACTGAGTATTTCTTAATGCGAGTAATTTCATTAATAATCTTTTCAGATTCAACAATCCTATCAACTAATGAGCGAACACGATAAACAAGACGTTTTACAAGTTTATCATTAAACACAAAAGTATTGAATAGTTCAACAATCTTTTCACGATTGCTATCAATCTCTTCTTGGCGAAGAGCCATTCCTGTCTCGTCAAAATCTGTATTATCTAAAATCTCACCAATGATGTTAAAGCAAGCTTCAATTTCTTTTATACGGCCTTCAAATATTCCTATGACTTCTTCAGGGCGTTTGTTATCAAGTTCCGTACCAAAATCAATTTTAAATATTTGGTCAATCCTGATTCTCTTTTCTTTGTATCTATGTAAGAAGTTTTGCATTTCACGAAGAGTGGAGCCAGAATAGAATACATTGTTAGTAATCATTTTATGGTAAGCTTCAATCTTCTTAGCAATACGTATTTCACCTTCTCTATCAAGTAGAGGCACTCTACCCATTTCTTTAAGATACATTCTTACAGGGTCATCATAGTACTTTCTTGTTTTAAGAGTTTTAGATTTCTTTTCTTTCTTTACTTTTACCTGTGCTTTGCTAACTTTCTTTTCAGTTTCATCGATAACTTCGATACCTTCTTGCATGATGTCAAAAAGAATATCATCAATTTTATCAAGAAATACAGGGTTAGAAGGTAGAATATTATTTATTTGTTTAAATGTAATGAAACCAGTTTCTTTACCAATCTCTACTAATTTTTTAATACAATCATTATAAGTTAGCATCCATTCTCCTAAGTTAATAGATTATTTACAATAGCTATATCCAGTTGCTGGATTTTATTTTTAATATTATTTTTCTCTTTAACCAAATACGTAGTTGCACCTTCCTTGCCGATTTGCCTGTTAACTTCTTGCAAATCATATTTTAGTTTACGCAACTTTACATCATTAATAATAAGTAGGATATTACGCCCTGGAACTCCCATCAGAATTAGCTCTGCTGCTTTATTTTTTAAATTCTCGTCTTCAAAAAAATCTATTATTTGGGAATGTGAATCCAAAAATATTAATCCGTTATCTTTTGTCAAAGAAATAAACATCTTTTTATACAAGTCAACAAAAAAGTAATTAGAATTAAGCTCTTTGCAAGAATTTTTTATCTCAGAAGGATTATTTAACAGATATTGAATGAATTCCCTTTCTTCAATGAATTTTTCTAAAGAGAAATCAGGTTTAACTTTGTCAGTACTTCTTCTTCTTGTTCCTGTCATAGAAGAATAAATTGATCTTTCAGATATAGCAAATTCTTCAGCAATCTCTTTTACAAGGAGTTCTTTATCTATTGCATTCTTAATTGTTGCAACTGATTCTGATAGAATCTTAACTTTGTCTTTAGTTTCTTTAGCAACATAAGAAGTTTCGTGGGCGAACTTTAGAAATGGCAATGCCTCATCTATTAAAGACTGTAAAGAAGCAACTCCTGCTTTGAGGATATAGGAATCTGGGTCTTCTCCATCTGGCAGCTGAACCACTAATGGTGTTAATCCCATGCTGAGAGCTTTGAGTCCTGCTGATACTGTAGCTTTTCTTCCTGCGGTATCTCCATCATAAATAAGATATATATTCTTGCTATATCGACTTAATATAGAGAGTTGCTTTTCAGTTAAAGCTGTTCCTAGAGATGCTACTGAATTTGTAAAACCTTCTGTGTGGAGTCGTAAGAAATCCATGTATCCTTCACAAACAAGGGCGAAGTTCTTCTTTGAAATATCGTATTTGGTTAAGAATAAACCATAAAGTTCATTGCCTTTTGTATAGATATCAGTAGTTGGAGAATTAACATACTTCCCTCCAGGCTGATTACTGCTAAGGACTCGCCCTCCAAAAGCAATTATCTGTCCGCTGTGAGAATGAATAGGGAACATTACTCTATCTTTGAATAGGTCATAATGTCCACGTTGGCTATTCTTCACTAAACCACTATCTTCCATGAGTTTAATATCAACATCTTTCTTCTTGAACAGGTTAAATAGAGAGCCTGCACTATTCAGTGCATACCCAATCTCTAATTTATGAGCAAGCTCTTTAGATATTGATCTATCTTCCAGATACTTGTAAATGTGCTCACCGTGTTCCTTCAGATTATTAACATAGAACTCATTGGCAATTCTATATAGATTTAAGAGCTTAGTTCGTTTAGATACTACTCTTTTATCGTCAGCAGTTTCTTCAATAGCTATACCAACTCTTTGAGCAAGCTTTCTAACAGCTTCAGGGAAAGTAATTTTTTCGTATTCTTGCACAAAAGTGAATACATTTCCACCTTTCCCACAAACAAAGCACTTGAATATTTGTTTAACTTCAGAAACCATCATAGAAGGATTTCTGTCTTCATGAAAAGGGCATAAACCCTTATAATTGGCTCCGCTACGCTTTAAAGGTACATAGGTAGAAATTACATCTACAATATTATTAGCTTCTCGAACTCTATCGATTGTTTGACTATCCATTCAAGCCTAATCCTTGAGCTCTACGATGGTAACACCGCTTCCCCCAGCATTTTCTGGTGGGGTATAGAATGTCTTTACACATTTGATTCTTTGTAGATGTTGACGAACTTTCTGGCGTAATGCACCTGTTCCTTTACCATGAACAATTCTCAATTTCTTTAAACCTGCTATATTAGCATTATCTATAAAGTCATTAACTTCAATTCTTGCTTCATCGAAAGTAAAGCCTAAAATCTTTAACTCAAATGTAGATTGAGGTGTTACTGATTGTGATACAATTACTTTAGGAGAGTCTTTCTTTGCTGTTTCTTTCTTTTTATCTAGATAAGAAATGTTATCTAACTTGGTTTTGAATGTAATTCCATCCATATCCACAATTACATTTTTACCATTGATTTCAGCAATAGTTGCTTGTGTCTCGAAAGAAATAACCCAGACTTTCATCCCTACTTTGGGACTAGAAATATTCCTAGTTTTTGCTCCAGAAAGCTCATTTGTTCTATCAGTAATCTCACGGTGTTTTGCTGACAATCTTTGAAGTGCTTTTTGGTTTTGTTCTTTACGTTCTTTTTTATCCAATTTTTTAATATGGTCAAGGTCATTGTTAAGTTCTTTCTGCATATCAATAAGATAACGTTGAGCCTCTTCTAAATGTTTCTTTTTAATAGCTTTAGCTTCATCTTCTAGCTCTTTAATCTTCTTCTTGTACTCTTCTTCTCGACCTTTAAGTAAAGCTACCTGTAATTGATGCTTATAAGTCACCTGACCCAAGTTTTTCTTTTCTTCTTCTAGCTTCTTAATTAAGGAAGTTAGTTCAATATTTTGAGTTCCAGCTAGCTCTTTGGCTCTTTCAATTATATCAACTTTTAATCCAAGTCCATCCGCAACATCAATTGCGAAGGAGTCTCCTGGCAATCCGAATACAAATCTGTAGGTTGGCTTGTGTTCTTTAGAATCAAACTGCATAGAAGCATTTCTACATGACTTATGTTTTTCTGCGAAGACCTTAAGAGCTGTAAAGTGGGTTGTAATGATACCCTTAGAACCAGCTTTAACTAACTCTTCTAAAACAGCTTGAGCTAGTGCTGACCCTTGTTCTGGATCTGTTGAAGAACCTATCTCATCAATGAGAACGAGTGTCTTATTATTAGCACATTCTACCATATTTTTGATATTAGTGATATGAGAAGCAAAGGTAGAGAGTGAATTCTCAATTGATTGCTCATCACCAATATCTGCAACTATATTTTGGAATAAACCAATCTTAGATTCTTTATCTGCAGGAATAGGTAAGCCTGATAGTGCCATTATTGTTACTAGTCCCGTAGACTTCAAAGTAACTGTTTTACCACCAGTATTTGGTCCTGAAAGAATCAGCATGTTGTAATCCTCTCCCATCTCAAGATGATAAGGAATAACTTTTTCTACACTCTGTAATTGATGAATAAGCAGAGGATGTCTGACCTCTTTCAATTCTAAGATCGCTTCCTTGACTAATTCAACTCTATTTGCTTTTAAATAGTTAGCAAAAGAAGCATTACTATAGAAGAAATCAAATTTACCTATCAATTCTGTATTTTTAATTAGAAGCTTTTTCAAAGGAAGAATCATATCTGTAAAGCTTTTAAAAATACGGAATATTTCCTCTTTCTCTGATTGCTTTAACATAGAAATCTTGTTATTCATTTCAACAATTTCAGGTGGCTCTATATAAATTGAGGAACCACTTGAAGACCTTTCTTGAATAACACCTCCAACGAATTTAGCTTTTCCTTCCTTGATTGGTATCACATAACGGTCACCACGTGTTGTGATGATTTTTTCTTGAACAAATTTCTCAAACTTAGCATCATTTAACTTGCTGTTCAAGGTTCTTTGGATACCTGCTCTGGTATCTCTTTTACTTCTTCTTAATCTTTGTAATTCTTTAGAAGCTGTATCTAAAATATCTCCATCAGGGGAGAATATTGCATCGTATCTTGCTGAGATTTCAGGTAGAGCTTCTAATCTATTGAACTTATCTTTAATTAGCTTATAACCTTCAATATCTTTTAGTCTTTCTGCTAACTTATTTCCAATTCTGACATTAGCTATTACTAACTGAAACTCTTCGAAACTCATTACCGTAGATTTAAATTCTTTAAAAAATCCATTTAGATCAGTAAGTCCATCTAAATTTATACTTAGACCTTCTTTCAATATCGATTGAAACTCACTGATTAGCTCTACTCGCGATGTAATATCTTGCAGATTCTTCATCGGAGTCATTGAATCTATTTTATCTTTACCTAAATCTGTAAAAGCTCTCTCTTTAATTAATTCTTTTATTTTATTAAATTCTAATTTTTCAAACGAAAACATCTTAATCTATTTCAATCTCCATTCTTTCTCTTTCTTGTTTTAACATCTTTTTTAAGTACCCGTATATATCAATACCCATTTTCTGACTAATAATTTTATTGTTTACTTCATTGCTAATATGGCAAACCTTAGACCTTTCAATAATTTTCTCCATAGGCTCATATTGAGCTATCTCATTGAACATTAAGAGAAACATTATTAAGAAATTTGCAGTCAATAATCCAAAAATACCACCGAAGATTCTATTGGCTAAACTTAATGAAAGTGTATCAGCCATGATATGTAAAAGTTTCTTGATTATTCCAACTGCAAGACAAATAATTATGAGCTGTGCTAAAATTGAAAAGATAAGACTCCACGTGTCAGAACTTCCAATCTTATCATGTATCATTGCACTTATTACGCTGGTGTAATTTGTTAGAGAAATATAGATAGCTATTCCTGAAACAAAACCCATAATTGCACTAATTAGACCTTTGTATAATCCCATACCTGTAAAAACTAATATAACCACAATCAATACAACATCAAGAGCCATGTTAATCTCCTTCTTAATCAAATATTACAATAAGGCCTAAATATTCAGCCTATAGCTATATTTAACCCAAACAATGCACTAGGACTTAAAAAATAGCACTATATTATTCCTGTGAGGGCGTAGCTTTAGCGAAGACTCATGGCAAGAATAACTTCCATAATCTCAACTAGAATATATATTATTCAAGCTTCGATTCTGTAAGATATTTTGCTGAAAGAATCTGCACTATTTTGTCAAACCTAATGCATCATCTGGATTTAATTAAACGTATTTTAATATTTTACATTACAAATTCTAACAAATTCTAGTCAATATATTTCTTTTATTAAAAGAAAGATTAACTCTGATTAACCTGACCCTTACTTGCCTCATTGAAAAAAAGCCGATTTTTCAAGGAGACCATTAAGGGTGAAGGGATAAAAGAGGTGTAAGGGATAATATTATTTAGTAAATAGATGGCAACTTTTAGCAATAAAAAAAGAGTCTTGAAATTTTCAAGACTCTTTAGTATTATCAAATATTATAAAATAAATTCTATTAAAAAACTATCTGTTATATTTCTTTAGCTTACGCATAGCTTTAATCATCTTACGTTTAGCAACATTAGCTTCGCGTTTTTTCTTAACAGAAGGTTTTTCGTAGTACTGATTCTTTTTAATATCAGATAAGATAGCAGCTTTTTCACATCTTTTCTTGAAGCGTTTTAACAGAATATCAAACGGTTCGTTATCTTTTCCAACTACTTTAGGCATTGTTTCTCACCCCCTTCTTTCTAAGATTTTATATAGATTTTCATAAAATCCAAATAAGGGTCTATGTGTCAAGAAAAAAGTTCTATAGATGTATAATCTTATGTGTTTTTTATCTTTAGAAAGTTATCAATAAATAATGTGAAGTCTTGTATAAAGATTCTACAATCTTTTACATAATGGTAAGATATTTCATGTTTTTCAATAGACTTAGAATCGTAGTTGTGAACTATATCATTTCTTTTTTTATTGTATTCATTGAATTTGTTTTGAAAAGTTGAGAAATCATCTTTTATATGCTTTCTTAACTCAGCTTTGAACTCGTTGCGGTCTACGATATAAGAAAGTACTTTAATAATTTTATCATACTTTTGATAAGATTTGTATCTTATTGAATCATATATAGCATGTGAAAGCCAATTATGATTGCTAGTATCAGTAAAATGATCAAGAACATATTTAATTGAGATTGTGAAATCCATCAAGTTCTTATCAGAACTTAATTCCCTATCATTATTGAAAATTTCAACAACACATAACTTAAATTTATCTGAAATATATTTATCCAACGCTGAAAAAAGTAAAACTATTGCAAAACTAAATTTGTCTTGGTCATTTGATTTTTCTAACTCTTCTACTCTTTGGCAGATGCTATCGAAATTTTCTTTAATTTTCTGGTGTGTGTTTGAATCACTTAGTTTAGTTTTCTTCTGCTCTAAATTCCTACTTCTTCTTTGGAATGAACTCATTATGAACCTCTTTTAAGTAACTATCAATATTGGACCTATTATTGTGTTGGTCATGAATCAATACATCATTCAGGTTAGGTACTGCACCATAACGGCCTTTCAAATAACCTAAGCGAGCGTTTTCTTCAGATCTGACTCCTTTGACGTCAAAAAGAGAATAATATTCTGAGTATCCATGATTTCTATCAACTAAATAGATCTGGTCTCGTCTAAAAAGGTTCAAATTAAGCATCTCTGTATTGTGGGTTGTAAATAGAAGCTGGGATCTATTTTTAGTAAATTCATTTTGAAAAATATCAATAATATATCTTAATAAAAGAGGATGAAGACTTAGATCTAATTCATCTATAATGAGGATATTACCCTTTTGTTCAAAAGAAAAGATTATCTCAGTAATCTCTTCTAAAAAGCTATGTGTGCCAGCTGACTCTTCTGTATTATAATCGAAATAAGTTTGAATTGCTTTACCCTCTTTATCAATTATTTCATGTAGGGTTTGAACTTTATAACTAATAGCAGAAAGTCCCTCATCTTGCTTATTAAAATAGACTTCATTATAGTTCATGAAGGTCTCTTTACTAAGGATGATTTTTTCAATTTCAAAGTCAATAATGTCGAAATCAAACTTCTTTAAAAGGTCAAGAATTAATCTTTTAAACTTAACATCATTCAAAAGTCTTTCCCAAATTTTGTTTTTGGGTTTTCTTCTGTTTACCTGCAAAGAAAAATTAAGATTATTGCTAATATAATCAAAAGCTTCTTTAACTAATTGATAATTGAATTCAGAGGCAACAGAAATAAAAGGTCTGTTTGGTCTAGTTCTATCCAGAAGTGTCTTTAATTCTTTGTTTTTAGATGGCTTAACAATACTTTGCTGATTCCGTTCAAATATTGTTCTTTTTGAACCGTTTGGATAATAGTAAAGCTCTTCCTTTGAAATATATTGATTATTATAAGAAATGAAATATTCGTAAACAGTTTTATTTACTAGGTATCTTAGTCTAAAAGATGTGTCATGATTATTGTTATAATATTTATTAGGGGAATAAGGTATCGTATTGTTGATATGGGGTCTGAACTTTACAACAATATTATAGAAAGCTCTCATAGCAGATAGCATATTTGTTTTGCCACTACCATTTTTTCCATAAAGTGAAATAATCGGTAAAAGTTTCACATCTTTGAAATTTATATCTACTAGATTATCATTGTGTTCATTGATTGGACCAGCGATAAAAGATATAGTTTGCCTATCTTTTATTGACTTAAAGTTGACTACAGAAAAATCAATAATCATAATTAACTCCTTTTGGAAACAAATTATATATAATTTGCAAAATGTCAACAAATATGAAGAATATTTTATTATTTATCTTGCTTAAATATAGTAAAATTGCAGATAATCCGAATATTAAGAAGAATAAAGTATGATTAAGAATAATATCTTGTTGTTCTCAAATGCATAAATTGGTCTCTGAAGTGATAAAAAACATAGTTGAAATAACGCCTTTTTTATAGCTTCTAATATTATGAAATTGATATAGTTAACTCTTAATATTTATATTGACATTACAAAAGTAATTGCTAAATTTTGATAGGAAGTTGGAGGATGTATGAGAAAATTCATTATGCTAATTTGGTTATTGTTTCCTGCATTAAGTTTTGGTCTAAATAATATAGAGGGCATCGATAAGTGTGACGGTTCTATAGATAATCCTTATCTTGTTTATGATAATGAGGATTTGCTAGCAATTATGAACAATCCAGAATTATGGGATAAGCACTTTATTCAGGAAAAAGATATTTCTTTTCAGGATATAGCAAGTTTATATGACTTATCTCCTATTGGAAATATCAATCAAGCGTTTACTGGCTCCTATGATGGTAATTTTCATAAGATTAGCAATTTGTCTATGGATTGTCCAGACTTAGAAGGAGTGGGTTTATTTGGCGTGCTGTCAGGTGATTCAACAAAAATATGCAATCTTGGATTAAACAATTGTAATGTAAAAGGGAAAAAATCAGTAGGAGGTCTTGTAGGGATAATAGAAGAAAACTCTGAAGTAAGTAATTGCTTTACATCTGGTGTAGTAACTTCCTCTGAAGACAATAATATAGGTGGTTTGATTGGTAAAGTTACTTCTAGAGCATCTGTTAATAAATGCTTTTCAAAAGCTTATGTATATTCCCACAACAAGAACATTGGAGGACTTGTAGGTCTTTGTGAAGAAAATGCAATCATCACTAACTGCTATGCTTTAGGATCTGTCTTGGGACAAGAGAGAGTTGGTGGATTAGTAGGCAGAAATAGAGAAGATAGTAGGATTTCTTCTTGTTATTCTATAGGAAGTGTTTCTTCTTATAGTGATGATTATGTTAATGGTTTAGTTGGAAGAAATCAAGCAATTGTAGAGAATTCATATTTTGATGTAAATACCTCTAACTGCTGTAATAACAACGCTGGTATAGGGCTTACTACTGATCTATTAAAAGAATCTTTAAGCTACAATAATTGGGATTTTGACAATACATGGAGACTTGATCTTGATATTAATGAAGGCTATCCTAGCTTAACATGGCAAGAAGAAGGGGCTTTACCAAACTTACCCGAGAATGGTCTTCTTGCTCCAGTAGTTTTTTCACATGAGGCAGGATTCTATAATGATGAATTTGAGTTAGAACTAAGCCATTCAAACACAAGTGGCTTCATTATCTATACCATAGATGGATCAGAACCTGATATAAAAAATATCAATGGTTCAACTTATAGATATAAGAAATTCTATCCAAGGTTTCCAGAAGATGACTTTGGAGAATTCTTTGAAAATCAAATAAATTCTGATATATATGTTAATCCTATTCCAATATATAATAGAAGCTTTGAAGATGATAAGCTATCTCAGATACCATCAAATTTCTATAATTATGACTGGGAAATCCCGAATCAGCCTTCAGAGAAAGGAATTGTTGTAAAAGCGAAAGTGTATTATTCAGATAACCTACAATCTGAAACTATTACAAATACTTATTTTGTTGGCTTAGATAGAATTGAAGATTCAGATTTACCTGTAATTTCAATCTCACTAGATGAAGATGGACTATTTGATTATGATGAGGGTATCTATGTGCCAGGACAGTATTTTGATAATTGGAGAATTTGTTGTCCAGATAATACAGCTTCAAATTGGACATACGCTAATTATCATCTTACAGGTGAGAACTCTGAAAGAAAAGCTTACTTTGAATATTTTGATAATGATTCTAATAGAGCAGATTTATCTCAATATATTGGTTTAAGACTACATGGAGGAGCAAGTAGAGCATTCAACCAAAAAAGCTTAAGACTATACAGCCGTGGAGACTATGGTCAATCTAAATTTGATTATAAACTGTTTGATGAGTTGGATGATTGTAGTTTCGATAAAGTGATTCTAAGGAATTCTGGTTCTGATTATTGTAGAGCTTTCTTAAGGGATCCATTAGTCCATAAAATTACTAGACATTCAGGCATAGATTCTCAAGCTTATCAACCAATCATTTTATTCATAAATGGCGAATATTGGGGTCTTCATAATATGAGAGAACGAATTGACTGTGACTACTTAGCTAGAAAGTATGATATTAATCCAAACAACATAGATCTTATTTCAAGGCGAAATGAAAATGTAGCTGGAACTCTTTCAGCATGGAATGACTTACTTGAATATCTTAGAGCTAATACACTTGAAGGAAGAGAAGAGTATGAGCATGTAGCAAATCTAGTAGATATTGATAATTATACTAAATATTTTATAACCGAAATCTTCATTGATAATACAGATTGGCCCTGGAATAATGTTAAATGCTGGAGAGTTAATAACATGGCAGAAGGAGATGATAATAATCCCTACAATGATGGTCGATGGAGATGGTTATTATTTGATACTGATTATGCTTATGGATTGTGCGAAGGTAATGAAGCAATATCCAATACAACACTGGGGAATACTCTACAATGGGATTATGATGATTCTTGGGAAAATCTCTTAATAAGAAGACTACTAACTAATCATATTTATCGTGATTATTTTATTAACACATTTGCCGATATGATGAATACTACTTTTGATGGACAAAGAAGCGAAGCCATTCTTAACGAAATGCACGATAACATTATAGCTGAAATTCCTTATCAATCACAGAGATGGGGTAGATTAGCTTCTGTTAGTAGCTGGGAATCCAAAATAGATGTGATAAGATACTTTCTCAATCATAGGAGAGATGAGCAATTCCAGCAACTAGTAGATTACTTCCAATTAGATGGTATCTATGATTTGGATATATATGTCTCAGATACTCAACAAGGATATGTTACTGTTAACGATAACAATATCTTAGATTCTATATTAGATGAAAGAAATAGAAGTATAGAATGGCATGGGTCATATTTCAATAATAAGACCATTACAATTGAAGCCATTCCTAATGAAGGATATAAATTTAGTCACTGGAATGATGAACAAGATTCTTTAGCTACAAAGGTCATTCACCCTAATGATGATGTTCACTTAGAAGCACATTTTGAACTTATACAGACTGATAGGATAAAAGATATAGAAGCTGTGACTCTTTCAAAGGCCTATCCAAATCCATTTAGAAGTAAGACAAAGATAGACTTTTATTCTCCTAATCACAATAGTAATTTGAAGATATATAATATTCGAGGAGAATTAGTTAAGGAATTTAAATCTCATGAGAAAGGCAATAGTTCGATAATCTGGGATGGGACTAACAATAATAACAAAGAAGTAGCTTCGGGAGTATATCTTTATAGGTTAGATAATTCTGCAGGTAATAAAACTAACAAAGTTCTTTACATAAAATAAGTTGGATACTGATAGAATGAACTTATTTTGCTTGACATTTATATAATTGTGATGTAATAAAGATTCATATAATTATGGAGGATTTTAAATGAAACTATTGGGAAAATGTTCTTATATATTTATTGCCATTGCTGCCTTGAGTATAAGCACTCTAAATGCTACTCAAAGGGAAGACCAAGATGTTGTTATAAATGAGATTTGTTATAAGGCTCATGATGATTTTGATACAGGAGATTGGGTTGAATTATATAATAGGTCAACTCAAGCAATAGATATCAGCCAATGGCAGTTCAAAGATGAAGATGACCAGCACATTTTCGAACTTCCAGATAACACTATTATGGAAGCAGATTCCTATCTTGTTTTATATAAAGATTCCCTTCTTTTTAATGCTCTTTATCCAGACCTAGAAAATGCAATTGGACCAATAGGCTTCGGTTTTGCAGGTGGGGGAGAGCTTCTTAGACTCTATAACAGTGATGCAACTATTGTTGATTCTGTAATGTACGATGATGAAGGTGATTGGCCTACAGAAGCTGATGGTAACGGTTCGACTCTGGAACTAATCAATGCTTATTCTGATAACTATCTAGCTGCAAGCTGGAGAGCTTCAGTAGGTAGTGGAACTCCTGGTAGCATAAACACTGCTACCCCAAATAGCAACAATGAAGTTATGCTTCCTGAAATCGTTGCTTCAGCATATCCTAATCCTTTTTCTTTAAGCAATGAATCAGCAACAATAAACTATAAGTTAGCCAACAATAGCATTGTTGATATTTCTATATATAATATTAAAGGTCAGTTAGTTAAGAATCTTACTAATAGCTATGAAAGTGCTGGCGATAATTCTGTTCAATGGAATGGATTAAATGCTAACAATAAAAGAGTATCTTCGGGTATTTACTTTGCTAGAATTAACACAGAGACTTCTACTATCTCAACCAAAATTGTTGTTTTGAAATAATCTAATAAGCAGAATTTGATAAAGGACGTATCTATATGACACGTCCTTTTTGCTTTGAGTTATGGAAGTACTATTTTAGTTTTAGAACTTTATAGGATTTATTTTGTGAAGGAGTAACCATTTTAAAGAAATAAATACCATTAGCTGTCTTATTACCTTTTGAATCATTTCCATTCCATTCAAACTTATGATTACCTGCTGAGAATGTCTCTCTTTTAACTACTTGACCCAATATATTATACACAGTTACACTTGCTTTTTCTCCGTCTTTAACTTTAAGGTCAGCTTGAGTATTTCCTGCAAATGGTGAAGGATAAGGGTTACCTAGAACTGTTTCGGTAGGCAATTGTGGACTATCTTGTCCTGCTTGAACTTGAACCATGAATGCTTGACTAAGTTCAACTTCATTGCTTAGCTCTCTTGTTTCTAACCAGTAATAATATCTTCCTTCATAAACCTCATCATCAATAAATGAATATTCTGTAGTTTGAGAAGTGTTGTTTGCTCCAATAATTGAACTGTTAACCCTAACTGAATTTGCTATGTTATCTGTTTCAGATCTAAGAATATTGAAACCTAAAAGATTAGATTCTGATTCTGTAATCCAGTTAATTGAAACATATTCATCTGAATAAGCTATAGCAGTAAAAGAAGCAAGAGTCACTGGAAGTGTTTCAAAGTCTTCAAGACCTGGACTATTTAGAACTTGTGGTGAGCTGTCCCCATCCATAGCAAGATTATCATCTTCAGAAGTTGCACTATTGTTTTCAACCACAGTGTTAGTAATGATTGGAGATGAGTTCTCTAGATATATACCAGCTCCTTGGTCATGTGGCGAAGAACCATCAGCATTACCATCGACTATATGAAGGCCATCAAAGACAGTAATAGCTGATATGTTTTGTGAGAATAATACATGATAACTATTATCATCAGTCAATGCTGGTTGACCTATATCACCTGTTAAAATAACTAAATATTCCTCACTATTTCTGCTCTCTAAACTACTATGACTTGCTGTTGTAGCTTCTTGTGGGAAACCTCCATAGATTTTAACATCACTATCTACAATAAATGATAAAGCTCTGTTATCAGCCTCATATCCATCAATATACTGAGTTGGGTAATAAGTTCCTTCAGCTATCCATACTTGTTCTGCTCCAGAATCAAGAGCTCCCTGTAACCAGGAAGTTGCATTCTCCCAAGAAGAACCATCACCAGATCCTTCAGCACTACTCTTAACGTAGATTATTCCATTAGCATCTGGATTTAAAGCTACTTGATAAAAATGTTCATAAGGTCCTAAGTCTACAGAACCTTCTATAATTCTTGGATTTCCCAATATATCTTCACTAAAGGCGAGAGGAGAGTTAATATAACTATTGTTACCAGAATTTAAGCATGGAGAATTTTCCATTAATCGCCAATCACCAGCCTCCGGGTTAAAGAAGTTAGGACCTGTCAGTGCGTCGTTAGTTGCTGAAAGGCTTATGTTGTTGTAAGAACTAGATCCTGCTTCGATTGCGCAATAGCTAGTTGAGATAGAAGTTCCTCCTGTTTGATTGCTTGAAGAATATCGTTTATTACCCCATATAATAGTGTTATAAACTTTAGTTCTACTTGAACTAGTACCGTAGCATCCAATACCACCACCTGTTCCATTAGTTTTGTTATTTGCTATAACTGTATTTATAATGTAATGTCCTGGTGAAGACCAAGAACAACAAACACCACCTCCTCGAGCTGATGTTTTGGGAGCATAATTATCAGTTACAATTGAGTTTATTAAGTAACCTCCATTATGAAGTTTTACTCCTCCACCATCTCCGTTATCAGTGCCACCTTCAGCGTAATTTCTGGATACTACACAATCTAATAGAACACCACCAGAGAAAGTAATTGCTCCCCCTGCATTTAAGGCTCTATTATATATGATTCTACAATTCTGTAAATATGCTTTATTATTAGTTAAATGAGCTCCCCCTCCATCGTGATAAGGCTTACCTGAAACTTTTGTATTCCCATTTCCACCACTAATAGTAAATCCATCTAAATGAGTTGTTGTATAAACATTATAGAAATAGACCACATTATAGGAATTATCTGTATTCTTTACTTGAGATGAAGACCATGTTTCCCATTTAGAATAATCATCATCATTATTCAAGTCTCCACTAAGAATAGATTCATTAACCTGACCAATCCAATAGTTACTTCTTTCATCTATTGATGTTTCATTGCCTGCAAATCCTCCATAAACATCAATGCCAGATCTAATGATAAATGTTTTTGTTCTATTTTGGACTAAGCTACTAGTATAGCCTTTGGGATTATAACTTGTTGGCATATATTTACCTTTTGCTACCCACACATCATCACCACTTGAGGCTTGGTCAATAGCATCTTGAACTTCATTAAAAGCAGTCGCCCATGTTAAACCATCGCTGTTATCACCAGTTTTTGAAACATAATAAATCGATGCAAATAGATTTACTGTTGTTAAAATAACCAAAGCTATTAAGATACTAACTTTCTTCATAAGTTCTCCTTTGTTCATTAAAGTCATTAATTATTTTAGTAACTTCATCAATTTCTCTTATTGAGAAAAAGAAGTTAACAATTTCCCCATCATTTTTTGTAATGGTTGTTACCCATTGCTTGTGAAACCATGCTGGGTAACTTACAAGTATCGCTGATTCAAGCTCTTTGGCAAAATATTCTAAATTATTATTTTTATTCATACAATGATACTACTGCAATGTTTGTTCCATTTTTAGTATGTCTTGTTAATACATTAACTAACAATAATTTAACATGTGAATGCTTCTATTTCTTATCGAATTACGATATAACTTTATCCCGTTATTGGGATTGTATTTCTTTCGTTTTCGGGATAGCTGATACTTTTGACTTGACATTAATCATTTGCTAAAGAGTATTTTGTTAGGAGTTAATATGTCAGTAACTAAACAACTAATTAATAAAGACGTTAAAGAGTTTTTTGAAAGAATATTATTAGAGAAGAATGACGGTAGTGGAAATGAACAGTTAATGAATCTTATCGAAGATTTATATAGGCAGTTTTCTCAATTCAATAAATTTAACTACAAACCATCAAAAAGTTCATGTATTTATTTTATTGAGACAGCCTTAATTGAATCTAAGATGACAACTCTTTGTCCTTCTGCTTCTCACTTGATAAGAATAAAAACAGTAGGCAACTATTTGAGTGATTATGACAAGGTGCTTGAAATATTTGTTGGCTATTTCATTCAGTCAATCTTCTATTTTAAAGATCAAACTGAAGACTTTATCAAAGAAATATTACATTTTATAGATAGTCATGATATAAGAACTTCACTTGCATACGCTTATAGTCAGATAATGATGTATTATTCCTCCAAGAGAGAATTTGAGAAAGCAAGTCTAATCAATCACCGTTTTTCAAGCTATATATCTATAGACAATTCAGAAGATTCCATGGCATATTATTATCTAGCGCTGGGTAAATTCAATTTTGCTAAGAAGAACATGTATCAAACTATTTACTACTTAAAGAAAGTATTCAAAAATAAGTCTATAAAGACAAAGAACAAGTCTGTTATTTATAGGGCATATTATGTAATGGCAATAGCTTATGCATCTAACTCAATGTTAGATTCAGCAATAAAGTACATAGATAAGTGTTTAGAAGAAGAATGTCCATTAGATAGAGTACAGATAAAGCTCATGAAAGCAAGAATGCTTGGTCAGAACAAAGAATATACAAAGGCAATTACATTGATTGATGAGCTTTACTTAAACACTCCTACTCAAGAGTTGCAGAATAGGCTGACCCAAGAGAAATTTATGATTGCAATTATGAATAAGCAGAATGATGATGCACATGACATTTATTGTGCTAATAAAGTCTCAATTGAGCAAAACGTTCCAGACTTATTCTTGTATTCATATTACCTTGAACAATCATTAATAGATAAAATTGATATAGAAGCTGTCAAGGATAAGATAAGTAATGAGTTAGCAAGCAAGAAAGATTATTGTTTAGAGTATGTTTCATTGTTGGTTGAGTATTATCTTAAGATAAAAGACACTAATTCTGCTAATTATTATTTTGAGATGTTTCGTAAATACAACAGTACTTTCAAAAGAGAGAAAAGTTCTTCTCAACTAGAGTATTTTGAAGAGTTAGCAAATTCTTATGAAGCACTATCTAATCAAGATATTATAAAGAAAGAACTCCATTATGAGAAGCTTTCTTCTGAGTTAGAACAGTCTATTATTGGCAAATCTCTAGTAATCAATAAAATAAAGAAGGAAAGTTCTAATGTTGCTAAAGCTAGCTTTAGCAATGTATTGTTACAAGGTGAAACAGGTGTTGGTAAAGAGTTGCTTGCTAAATATATCCACTATGCAAGTAACAGGAATAAACATAATTTCTGTGAGTTAAATCTTGCTTCAATAACACCTAATCTTATAGAATCTGAGTTGTTCGGTTATAAAAAAGGTGCTTTTACAGGGGCTCATAAAGATAAATTAGGTCTTCTAAATATTGCAGATAATGGAACTTTATTTCTTGATGAAGTATCAGAAATTCCTCTTGATTTACAAGCAAAGCTTCTGAAAGTTCTAGAAGAAAAAGAATTTTATCCTTTAGGTTCAACAGTATCCACTAAATCAGATTTCCGGATTATAAGTGCTTCAAACAAGAATTTACTTGAATTAGTAAATCAAAATAAATTTAGATTAGATCTATACTATAGACTTTGCAACTATGAAATTAATATTCCTCCATTGCGTGAAAGAGCTAAGGATATACTTCTAATCGCAGAACATTTTCTTGAATATTACTGTAGTAAGCTTAACATTGATAAACCTATTTTTGATGAAGAAGCAAATGCTCTTCTAATGGGATATTCTTACCCTGGTAATGTGCGAGAATTAAAGAATATAATGCAACGTATTTCCATTTCACTGATTAATAACGAGGATATTCACTATATTTTGAAATGCTACTTTGGTTTAAACAATACTAATAATCAAGAATCCATGACAAAAGAGCTAAAGCTTGACGAAGTAATCAAGAATGCTGTCATTGATGCCTTAAAGCAAACTAATGGAGTACAGAGTCAAGCTGCTAAACTACTAGGTATTACTGCTAATTCAATAGCAAGAAGAATTCACAAATATAAATTATATGACTACTGCAAATAGAATCTACATACTTTGGACACAAGCTTCTAGCTTGTATCTGAGACATTTTTCCAAACGTCTCTACAGTTGGATTGCAAGCAACAGTATTCGCCTGTCACAGTCCCTGCTTGCGAAAGTGTTTGGGATTGTAAGCTTCCCAGCTTACGAATCTATTTTGCGTAAGCATGAACTTTGTTCAACCTATCGGTGGATGCTTACACTCCCTTTTCTGAGACGTTTTCAAACGTCTTTACTTTGGTACACAAGCTTCTAGCTTGTATCTGAGATGTTTTTCCAAACGTCTCTACTGTTGCTTGCACCCCAAAACCTTTTCTGTAGATACACACGGACGTGTGTATATGAAGTTCATGAAAATGAACGAATAAAAATCATTTGATAAACGATGAAATACTTTTTATCATCGAGACGAATGTCCGTTCGTCTCTATAAGATATTGTCCAGTCCTAAATAATTTGACTGTTTTTCGTGTTATTCGTGCTTTTCGTGGTAAACTTCTCTGTTTGCAGATAAAGCTTAGCCTTTATGTCGCCCTTTCAGGGCTTTTTTTATTTTTTAACTATTACATGGAGGGCAAGCCTCCATGCTTAGTATATGCCACCCCTTCGGGGTTTTTATGGATATCCTAATAGCTCCTCACTCCTAACTCCTAACTTCTAACTTAAGTGCCACCTTGAAAAAATGGCTTTTTTTCAATGAGGCCATTAAGGGAGCAGTTACTGGCAATACAACGTTACTAGCTGACAAAGAGGAATAATTTTGTCAAATCAGAATAATATAAGCATTCCTGTAAAAAGCATGAGTTAATTTCTAGTAAAGATATTACTTGACCCCTATTAAGTAATTTTAGAAATTGTTGTTAGCTACAAGTTTTAGTTTATTTACAATCAGTTATACATTTTTTTTGCTACTCTTAAAGGTTTCTAGCACTTGACTTTAGTTAGTGATTTTAACAGCAGAATATCTGCAATAATAAAGTTAAAGGTGGTAGTATGAAACGCTTATTTGTTCTTTTATTTGTTGTGTTAACTTGTTCAATGTTTGCTCAAAATGTACAGGTTCATTATGATTTTGGCGATGGTGATGAAGGTGAAAAAGGTAACAGAGAACATTTTACAACTACAGTAGAAATGCTTAAGTTTGACCAGTGGGGTTCAACTTTTGCTTTTATCGACTTCGATTACAATGATAATGCAGAGAAGCAAAGTGCTTCTGGAGCTTATTGGGAAATCACAAGAATGTTCAACATTCCTAAAGTTAATGGTCTACAATTAGGTCTTCAATACAATGATGGTCTAGGTTTAGCATATACAGAAACTTATGATAACGTTAGTTCAGGTTTCGGTAATGTATGGCTTGCAGGTATTCAATATCCAATAGATTTAAAAGTAGTTACCTTGTACACAAGCTTATGGGTAAGAGAAGCTGAAGGTCAAGATACAAACTTCCAAGCAACAGTAGTTTGGACTAAAAAGTTCCTTGAAGATCAAATTGTTTTTACAGGTTTCTTGGATTTCTGGGGACAAGACAATGCTGATTGGGATGAAGATGGAACAGATTCACAATATGTATTACTTACAGAACCACAAATCTGGTGGGATATGCCTTGGGTTGATCAATTATCAATTGGTACTGAAGTTGAAATCAGCAAAAACTTTATATATGGTGCAAATGATGATTTAAAAGTATGCCCAACACTTGGCATGAAATGGGAATTCTAGAAAATAATAATAATTAAAGAATAAAGAGGATTTAAATGAAAAGACTTACTTGTCTCATTTTAATTGTGGTAGTTGCTATTTTAATGCTTGCTTGCGGTGCTGAAAAGAAGGCTGATAACAATAAGCTTAAAGTTGGTTTCGTGTATGTTGGTCCTATCGGAGATGGTGGCTGGACCTATGCTCATAATGAAGGAAGATTAGCCATTGAGAAGATGGATATAGTAGAAAAGACTATTTTTTCAGAAAGTGTTGCTGAAAGTGCTGATGCTGAAAGTACAATTAGAAAAATGGCTAATGCTGATTGTGATATTATCTTCACTACCTCTTATGGTTTCATGGATTACACAGTAAACGCAGCTAAAGACTATCCAGAAAAAACATTTATGCATTGTTCTGGATATAAGACTACAGATAATGTAAGTGCATATTTTGGTAAAATGTATCAAGCTAGATATTTAGCTGGTATCTCAGCTGGAAAAATGACTGAAAATAATTTAATCGGATATGTTGCTCCTTACGAAAATCCTGAATGTATTAGAATAGCAAATGCTTTCTATTTAGGGGCTAAGAGCGTTAATCCAGATGTAAAAATGAAATTAGTTTATGTTAACAGCTGGTATGATCCTGCAAAAGAAAAAGAATATACCTTATCTCTTATTGATGCAGGTTGTGATTTAATTGCTCAACATGCTGATTCTGCTGCTCCACAACAAGCTGCTGAAGAAAGAGGCGTATGGTGTATTGGATACAACACTGATATGAGAGATTTTGCTCCAAAAATGAATATTACTTCAACAGTATGGGATTGGAGTGGTTTCTACACAGATGTTGTTGAAAAAGTACATGAAGGTACATGGGAATCAGGCAAATATAATCCTGGAATAGAATCAGGTATCGTTGGATTAGCTCCATTTAATGAAGCTGTACCAAAAGAAATTGTAGAACTAGTAGAAGCAAAGAAATTAGAAATCATTGAAGGTAAATTAAAAGTATTTGCTGGTCCTATTAATGATTCTCAAGGTCAACTCAAGGTTAATGAAGGTGCTGTTGCTACTAGTGATGAACTTTCAACGATGGATTGGTATGTCGAAGGAATAATGGCTGACAAGAAATAAATATCTATAACTTTTAGGGAGTGCTTTATGCATTCCCTTTTTTATATTTTCTCAAACATTAATCCCAATTTGGGTTTATCAAGGTAATGAGGTTTGTTTTGAAAAACAAGAGCGATTTAATCGTTGAGATGAAAGGAATAAATAAGAGCTTTTTTGGGAATAAAGCTAATGAAGATGTTAATTTCACATTGAAGAAAGGTGAAATACACGCCCTTCTAGGTGAGAACGGGACAGGGAAGACAACTTTAATGAACATTCTTACTGGAGTATATGAGCCAGATTCTGGTGATATCTTCTACAAAGGGGAAAAGGTTCATTATAAGTATCCAGGTCAAGCTTTGGAAATGGGAATAGGCATGGTGCACCAAAGATTCAGTTTAGTAGGTAATCTAACAGTTTTGGAGAATATTATTCTAGGAAATCCCAAAAATAGTATGTACTTGAATAAGAAGAAAATCTCTAAACAGATTGAAAAATATGTTCAAGAATATAAATTCCAAGTTGAACTAGATGCCTTAGTAGAAGGACTTCCTATTGGTTTGAAGCAAAAAGCTGAAATACTTAAAATGTTACTTAGAGATGTTGACGTTCTTATCGTTGATGAACCAACTACAGTTCTTACAAAACAGGAAACAGATAATCTTCTTGTAAATCTTCAGAAAATTGCTGAAGCAGGTAAATCTGTTGTATTTATATCCCATAAGATGAAGGTAGTTAGACGAATAGCTGACAGAGTAACAGTCCTAAGAAAAGGTAAACTTATTGGAACAGTGAAACCTGAAGAGGTTACTCCTGAAGAATTATCTATGATGATGGTGGGTAAGCAAGTTGGTCAAGTTCTGAAGAGAAACAAAGAAGTTGAGCAAAGTAAGATTCTTGCAGTAGAAGGCTTGCACGTTCACTCTGATAAGAAACTATTAGCAGTAGATTCTCTATCCTTTGAACTCAATCGAGGAGAAATCTTAGGTATAGCAGGTGTTTCTGGAAACGGACAGACTGAACTATCTGAAGCTATCTTCGGAACAAGAGAAATCAGAGATGGTAAGATTTGGTTTAAAGAAAAGGTGATAAACAAGCTTTCAGTTAAAGAGAAAATTGCTATGGGAATAAGCTATGTGCCTTCTGATAGAATTCATGTTGGAGTGGCAGGTCAAAGGCCTATATGGGAAAATATTGGCATGAAGATATTCAGATACAAAGAATATAATTCATTACTAGGATTGAATAGTAAAAAAATGAAGAAATATGCTGAAGAAATAGTAGAAAAGTATAATATTCATCAACCTGGTATTGAGTTCCCTTCATTGTTACTGTCTGGTGGGAATTTGCAGAAAGTTATTATTGGTAGAGAAATAGAAGCTGAAAGTGATTTATATATCTTTGAATATCCAACAAGAGGACTAGACGTTGGAGCAACTGAGTTTGTTAGAAATACTATCTTAGAACTTAGAAACAATGGGAAAGCTGTAATCCTTATATCTGGTGATTTAGATGAGATATTTATGCTGTCAGATAGAATTGCAGTAATGCACTCAGGTCACTTTGTTTCAACTTTCCCAAATGGAAAATATGATGTAACTCAAATAGGATTAATGATGAGTGGAACATTAGAACATGAACTAGCAATTTATAATAGGAGTACAGATGTATAGAGTGATTTTAGAACAGAAAGAAAGGGTTTCTAAGAATAGAGAACTTCTTTATAATCTAATTGCAATTCTAGTTGCTTTACTTCTTTCTGGAATTGTGCTTGCCTTTTATGGATTCAATCCATTTACTTCCATAGGTGGAATGTTTAAAACTACATTTGGCTCTGCTTTTGGATTTAGTGATACAATAATAAAAACTATACCTCTAATCTTTACTGGACTATCAGTAGCTATAGCTCTTAATAGTAAGGTGTGGAATGTTGGAGCTGAAGGTCAACTATATATAGGTGCTTTGTTTGCTACTTGCTTTGCCTTGTACTTACCGACCTTTCCAAAGATCGTTGAAATTCCTCTCATATTGCTTGCAAGTATGATTGGTGGTGCTTTATGGGCATTCTTCCCAGCCTTCCTTAAGATGAAGTTTAAGATGAATGAAGTTATATCCACTCTTCTATTAAATTATGTTGCAATTAGTATCGTTGAGTACTTTGTTTATGGTCCTATGAAAAGACAAGATAACTTTCCTTACTCTGAAGATATTCCCCAAGAAGCTATGTTCAGTAAGATAGGTTTTCAGAATGTTCATATAGGTATCATAATTGCTCTCTTACTGGTGGTAATACTATACTATGTACTAAAACATACTCGCTTTGGTTATGAACTAAGAATAATCGGGTCAAGCATAAAAGCTGCTAATTATGCAGGTATTAACTATGATAGAATGATGCTATTTGTCTTCTTGCTAAGTGGTGCTTTTGCAGGTCTAGCTGGGGCAAATCAAATATCTGGTATTGAACATAAATTACATTCCCATATCTCTTCTGACTTGGGGTATACTGGTATTATTGTTGCTTGGTTAGCAAGATCAAATCCATTTATAATCGTTGCTTTTGCTTTCTTTATGAGCTCACTAATTATTGGTTCAGAAGCGCTAGAGTTTGAAGGTGTTCCGGTAGCTATCGGAAAAGTAATGCAATCGTTGATTCTCTTCTGTATTCTTGGAAGTGAGTTGTTTAAGAACTATAAAATTAAGGTGAAAAGAGGTTAATATGAGCACTTATGAAATTATAGTAACCTTGTTTGTTTCTGCTATAAAAAGTGGAACTATTGTTATCTTCGCGACAGTAGGGGAAATCTACACTGAACGCTCAGGCATTCTTAACTTGGGTGTAGAGGGTATGATGCTTTTAGGAGCATTAGCAGGCTTTGCAACAGCAGTAATGACTCAGAATATCTTTATAGCCTTCCTTGTTGCTGGAATAGTCGGTGGACTTGTTTCCTTGATTCATGCCTTTGTGACTATCACTTTGAGAGCTAATCAAGTAGTTTCTGGTTTAGCCATAACAATGTTTGGTGCAGGTCTATCTTCTTTGCTTGGTGGTGGCTTTGTTAAGATGATTCTTCCTGAATCTGTAAAAGCTTGGACATTACCGATTAATATTCCTCTTCTTAGTAAAATACCCTTCTTGGGGCAAGTCCTCTTTCAACACAATATCTTTGTTTACTTTGCTTTCTTAGTACCAATACTAGGTTGGTTTATACTCAATAAGACTAAATGGGGATTGGCAATAAGAGCAACTGGAGAAGAACCCTTAGCCTCTGAAATAATGGGCATAAAAGTAACAAAAGTAAGATACTTATCAACAATGGTTGGTGGAATTCTCTGTGGTATTTCAGGTGCTTATCTCTCTGTTGTATATTCTTCACTTTGGGGCGATGGAATGACTGCAGGAAAAGGTTGGATTACTATTGCACTTGTTATATTTGCTAATTGGAGACCTCTACTTGTCTTTGCTGGTGCTTACCTTTTTGGTGGTATGGAAGCTATTATTCCAAGACTGCAAGCATTTGGCGTGGAACTATCTCCACAGCTACTGAAAGCTGTTCCTTATGTGATGACTATCATCTTCTTATTAGTCATTCAAATGAGAGGAACTCGTTCTAATATGCCTAAGAATATGGGTAATGCCTACTTCAGAGAAGGAAGGGATTAATAATTACCATAAAATACAATTATAAAACTAAAGAGAGTGGAATAAGCCACTCTCTTTTCAGACTTTTACAAAAGGCTTAATGGCGAATGTGCTTGTTGGTAAAAATAAGTGTATTGCATTTTGAGATTCGACATAGCTTAGCTAAATCTTTAGCACTCGAAGTATTATAATACGTCTTCGACTAAAGTTTTAACTAATCTATTGTCGATTTATTTTTGTAAAAATAAAGCAAAAACATAGAGCCTTGACTTTATCAAGACTCTCTTTTCATTATCTATGATTAACTCCACAACTAAAATTAGTTGTTAGAGAAATACCTTTTTCTGTTGCTAAGTAGCATTAAGCTCTTCAGCTCTATCTCATTCTTAGCATTCAACCAACCATCTTGGAAATCATCTTCATACACTAAGGAAGCAATAGAAGCAATGTTGCGTAAGTGTTTTATTCTTCTATCCTGAGTACCTCCTAGAATAAAGACAGACTTTACACTATGCTCTTTCTCAGTGAACTTTATTCCATGTTTATTCCTAATAATTATTAGGAAGGACTTGTCTTCTCCATCAATCACAATATGAGGGATTGCTAGAAAGTCTGATATAGCGAAGTTAGTTTCATTTTGAGCATTAACGAATTTCTGCAAGAGGATCTCAGCTTTCATATCAGTCTTTTCAACAAGTGTAGCCACTATAGAAGAAATCATTTCTTCATAGCTAACAGCTTGTTCCATATCAACAATTGTGGCTGACTTAATCAACTTGTCAAAATTATCTTGTTCAATACTATCTCTATTTATGATTACTTCTCTTAGTTCATCTTCAAGAAGATTTCCTGTTAGCTTGCTATCAACAACTCTTTTCATTAAGTGCAAGAAAGCATATTCTTTATCCTTAGCTTTACGTCCGTAAATGAAGTAGATTATCATACTAATCACTAGCAAGGATAAACTTATTTCCACAGCTTGCATTCCTATATCTGCAATAATTAGGACAAAGGAGATTATAGTAACAATCTGTAACCAAGGATAGAATGGTGTCTTGAAACTTGGTTTGTAATTAACAATTCTGCTTTCCCTGAATATAACTACTGCAATATTGGTAAGCACATACGATGTAAGAACCACTGTAGAAGCTGCTTTAACTAACATTTCTAAAGGAAGTAATAATGAAACGTAGATAAATATACCTGTTAGGATGATAGCTAAAGAAGGAGTTTTAAACTTCTTATTAATCTTAGATATTGAACTAGGAAGTAACTTTTCTCTGCTAAGAGCTAATGGGTAGCGAGAAGCTGCCATAATTCCTGCATTGGCTGTTGTAACAAATGCTATTAAAGAAGCAATACTTATAGCCCAGAATCCAGGCTTACCCATGAAAGTCTTAGCAGAATCAGCTACTGGAGTCAATGACCCACTGAATATCTCAGCCGGCAAAGTTCCTGTGATTATATAGGTCATAACAGTATATATTAAGGTTACTACTACTATAGAAGCGATAATTCCAAGAGGTATATTCCTTTTGGGATTGTGTATTTCTTCTGATACATTCACGACTTGAAGTAGTCCCCCATAAGCGATAAATACAAATCCAGCAGTTATAATAATTGTGTTTAATCCAGATGAAAATACGTTATTTATTCTAGAACTATCTACATTTGGAAGCCCGTAAACAATATATGTAAGCATAAGTAGGAGTAAGCCAATAACCAATATATTCTGGAATGTAACAGCTTCTTTAACTCCAAAGATGTTAATAATCACAAAGATAGTACATAATACTAAGCCCGATATCAATGGACTTATACCAAAGAAGAGAAAGACTATCTCCGATATACCAAATATAGCGAAGGCACTTTTTAGAGATAGTGTAAACCAGCCAAGGAAGCCTGATATTGTTCCTAGCATTGGTCCAAAGGTTTTATTAATGAAGTAGAAATCACCACCCGATTTAGGCATAGCTGTTGCTAATTCGATAACACTAAGTACGCCCAAAAGTGCTAATATTCCAGCAAGTAAATATGCTAAGAATATTGAAGAACCTGACATTTTAAAAGCTAATCCAGGTAGAATAAATATACCTGAACTTATCATTGCTCCAGTTGCAATACTGAAAACTCCAAAGAATCTAATATCTTTTTTTAGTTCCATATCTTTACCCTTTTTATTTTACAATATGACTAGAAATAAGTTTGTGGCAAATGAAATATAAGGTTATTAACAAAATTACATGATATTAGTAGTAAATATTAGATGAGTATTGACATTATATTAGGATATATATTTAATACATCAAGAATAAAATATTGATTGAGGAAGATATGAATTATATAATCACAGGTAATACATACAATAGCAAATTTATAGATGAAATAGCTAAGAATGATGATGTAATTGCAATGAGTGGGGAAGAGCTTGAAAAGAGTGATATCCGATTTAAAAAAGAGGACAAGGTTTATGTTCCTTCAGAAACATCATTAAGTATAGTAATGGACAGGATTGAAGATAAAGACTATGTTGAAGGCATAAATAAGCTTAAGAATAAATACTTCTGTAGAGAGGTTATTCAACCAATGTACCCAGACTTTTACTTTGCTAAAGCTACTATAGATCAAATCCCTAAGCTTGACTTAATTGGTAAAAAGGTTGTGATAAAACCATTAAAAGGTTTCTTCGGTACAGGTGTCCGTTTTGCTAATGAATCTACTGATTTAACAGAATTAGCTAAAGATATGCAAAAGGAAGTAGAAGAGAATGCTAAATTCTTCCCTGAATCTATCCTCACCAAGAATGAATACATTATAGAGGAAGAGATTACTGGTGATGAATACGCTGTAGATATGTTCTTCAACAAAGATGGGGAAGTTTGCATCACTAATATATATTATCATCCAGAACCAATGATAGCTGATTATTTCCATCTAATGTACTATACTAATGAAAGTATATTTAATGATTATCTCGCTACATTTACAGATTTCTTTAACAACTTGAATAAAATCATGAAGCTAAAGTCTTTCCCTATTCATGCTGAATTCAAGAAGCAAGATGGTATCATGGTTCCTATTGAACTAAATCCAATGAGATATGGTGGTTTTGGTTTATCCGATTTAACTTATAACTCATTCCACTACAAACCAATTTCTGGATATTTCTATGATAATAAAGCTGATTGGACTAAGATTTGGGCTGAAAGAAAGGACAAGAACTTCGCTTGGATTTTAGGTTATAATGGTAACAGCATCAATGTTAATGAATCTCAACCTATGCATGATGAATACATTGAATATTTGAAAGAATACTGCTCCATTATTGACTATGTTGAACTTAATCACCTAGAAAACCCTGTTTTCTCTTTAGCTTATGTTGTGAATAATGATTTAAATAGGAAGAAAGAACTTCTAAGTACTGATTTTAATAGATTCTTTAGATAGTAGTTTTATAGAGAATGATTTTAGAGCTTGGGTATATCCTGAGCTCTTTATTCGTTTTTTAGCAAGGTAAATTTATCCCCTGAATTATATATTCTCAAATCATATTCTTGATAGGTCTCTTTTTTCTTAAATAGATAGAATTGTCCTTTACCAGAACACTTATAGTTAACTTGGTCAGTAATCTTTATGGCGATATCATCATCAATCCCAAATGCATAGTTTACTTTATTCTTCTTAGCTTTCTTTAATAGTTCATTGAATCTATTAAGCTCAGAGAAATGAGGTTTTAGGACAATATCTTCTAGTATTCCATAATTAGTAGCTAGAATTGCCCCAGCTGAAATTCCTGCATAAGCCACACCATTAAGGAACTTACTTCTAATTATATCTTTGATTTTATCATTATAGTATATTTTTTGGTATGAATGCATGTGACCACCCCACACAAGAATTCTACTTGCTTGGCATAGAACTTCAATGTCTTTATCTGCAATTTTGTAAGTATCTCTCTCAGGTGATATCAAGTGAATCTGCTCAACTTTTAATTCTGGAGCAAAGGTCAGTATTCTATTAGCAACAGTCTCTTCCATATCTTTATGTTGAATTAGTACTGCTAACGTTATATAATTATCATCGCTAGCTAAGAAGTCGTGAAACATCTTTGCGGTATATGTATTTAACTGACTAAATAAGTAGATATAAGTCATTATAATCCTTGTTAATTTTGTTTTGCAGTTTGAGTAATAACTTGCTCTTTATCTTTTCTGCTCAAGAGATAACCGGCTAAAGTTATCAAAGATCCTCCGATAATCAAAGTTCTATTAATGGGAAGATTGAGGAATAAAGCTTCATTAACTGTAGTAAATAAAACTGTAAAAGTAAAGAGAATACTTGCTGTTGAAGCACTAATGCCAGTTAAAGCAAAGTTCCATAACAAATATGAAATTCCAGATTGAAAAATCCCCATTTCCAAGAACCAGAATATTTCTGAACTTGTTGTTGGAATTCTTCCTTGAATGAAAAAGTAGATTGGACTCATCATCACTGATGATATTAAGAATATCCAAAATAGCAGT
The DNA here is from genome assembly GCA_963678315.1 of Cloacimonadales bacterium (SeqCode). Classification (GTDB taxonomy): domain Bacteria; phylum Cloacimonadota; class Cloacimonadia; order Cloacimonadales; family JAFGVF01. The sequence goes on from OY782781.1 coordinate 1,360,131, forward strand.
TTTATAACTGTGTAGGGATTGCTCTTGTTATCCTTTAATAAATCAGCTGAAAAGTAAATATAACCACCAAAGGTAATCCCTGTTAGAATACCTAAAACAATACCTAACTGGTATCCATCTCCAAGCTCAGGGAAAGAGCCTTTACCAAATACTATGGTAACTAAACCAATCATAGCAATAATTAAGGATATTACCTGTATTTTTGTTGGTAAAAGCTTATCTTTTAAGAAGACTGCAATTAGAACAAACACAGGGGCTAGATTTTCAAGAATCATCACTAATGTACCATGCAAGTACTTTAATGTTATATGATATAATAATGAATTAGCACATATTCCTATCAGACTGACTATCATAATTTTCTTGAAGTTTTTCTTTAACAGATTAAATCCATAGTCCTTTTTTGGAAGAAGAAATAAGGCAAATATGATTGTTCCTATCCAGAATCTTGATACAGCTACATAGCTCATGTCAATTCCTTGAACAGCTAAATAGCGACCAGCTGGACCGTGTATTCCCCAAGAAAACAATGCTAAGAAAGCATATATCAGAGCTTTATTTCTAGACATATTTATGTATGAATTAAAATTAAAGGAACAAGCATTTCTTGTGCGTTCAGCCCTGCATGCATAGCCTTGAACTGATGTACATAATTGTTTGTAGAATACCTAGTATGAATGGAACTAGAACCAATAGCAATGACAAAATAATTACCTAGAGTATCTTCTAGTCTAGAATGAGGTATGCCTCTTCCAAGAAGTTCTTGCTCAAAGAATTCTTCTCTTGTAAGAAGAAGAAACTGATCTTTTTTATCTTCGAAAAAGCTTAAGAATTCTTCCTTTTTATGGTCTTTCACAAAACATGATATAAATCTTGGTTCTGGGAAAGTGGGTAGTATTAGACTATCCCAAAGTTCAGGAACATCATTTGATACAATCTGATTATTAGTGTTCAAAAGACCGTGGTCAGCTGTTACCATTATCAAGCTTTTAGTACCTTGAAGAGATTGCTTTAATCTTTCAACTTTATTCTGGATGTCTTCAATAATCTTTGTTATCTCAGGATCATCAACACCCAGTTTATGCATAGATTTATCAGGTTCTCCAGTATAACAGTAAAACAATTTCTTGCTGTCATTAGCTTTAACAGCTTGAGCAACATATTCTAACCCTTCACCAAACTCTTCATAAGGACTAACTATAGCAGTATCGCTGGCCATACGAGTATACTTAGAGTTAGTAAGTTTACTAGAAGTAACGTAATGTTGTTCAACTTCTGGAGCACTTTTATGTATCTTCTTAAAGATTGAATCAAAATGCATAATATCATGTATTTCTGTATAATTGCATGGAAGCATATTCCCTGATGTTGAGTCCATTAATGGTAAGAAATCAATCATTTTAAAGTAATCCTTAAAATAAATAGTCCAACCAATAATTCCATGCTCTAGTGGAGAAACACCGGATAGAAATGAAGATATTGCAGCTGAAGTTGTGCTCGGAAAGACAGAAGTTAATGTCCTTTTTTGATTACTTCTGAATAAAGAATCTTCTGCTAAGTGCTTCTTAAGAATTTCACTTCCCATACCATCGACAACTAGAAAAACAATATTATCAAACTGTCTGAAATATTCTTTACTTAGCTCTGGTAAGGGTTTATAAGATTGCTCATACCCAAATAAATCTAACAATGAAGCAGTAATATTTAGAATACTGTTATCATAGTCTGGGTATACTATTTTATTATTAATGTTACACATAAATCTCGGTTCTCCTTAAAAATATAAAATAATATCTAACATATATTAGTCAAATTTTATCTAAAATAAATTTAAATTGACATTTGCAAGTATTCAAACATATTAGATAAAAAACTAAAGTTTGGAGGAATAATGACCAAAGTTATATTCGAAACATCACACGGCAACTTCTCAATTGAGATGTATGAAGCTAAAGCTCCTACAACCGTAGAGAACTTTCTTAATTATGTGAAAAGTGGATTCTATAATGGAATAATTTTTCATAGAATTATCGATGGATTTATGGTGCAAGCAGGTGGCTATGATTCTGAATGGAATTATAAAGAAAGTGATTCTACTATCAAAAATGAAGCTGATAATATGCTTAGCAATGAAATAGGCACTATTGCCATGGCAAGAACTAATGATCCTCATTCTGCATCATCACAGTTCTTTATCAATGTGGCTAATAATACTTTTTTAAACTACCAAAATAAAAGCAATTGGGGCTATTGTGTTTTTGGAAAAGTTGTTGAGGGAATGGAAGTAGTTAACAAAATCAAAGAAGTTGATACTTTTGTAAATCCTATGACTAGAATGCAAGATTGGCCAAAAGATAACGTTGTAATAGAGAAAGCTTACATAGCTGAATAAGTAGCTTGCTATACTTCTTCCTTACTGGCCTCTTTGAAAAAAGTTCGATTTTTCAAGGTGGCAAGTAAGGACGGAGTGATGGAGTTAGGAGTTAGGAGTGAGGAGTGAGGAGTGAGGAGTTTTGTGTTTAGTCCCCAAGGGACGTCATATATTAGCATGGGGTCTTGTACCCCATGTAGTAGTTAAAAAATTAAATAGCCCTGGAAGGGCGACATAAAGGGTATGTCTATCTGCAAATAGGGAGATTTACCACGAAAAACACGAAGAACACGAAAATCAATCACATTATATAGACTATACATCCATAAAAACCCCGAAGGGGTGACATATACTAAGCATGGGGTCTTGTACCCCATGTAGTAGTTAAAAAATTAAATAGCCCTGGAAGGGCGACATAAAGGGTATGTCTATCTGCAAATAGGGAGATTTACCACGAAAAACACGAAGAACACGAAAATCAATCACATTATATAGACTATACATCCATAAAAACCCTGAAGGAGTGGCATATACTTAGCATGGGCTACTATATCCCATGTATATAAGAATAAAATTAAGCCCTGAAAGCAACGACTTGCACAAAAAAAAAGAGTATTGATTTGCATCAATACTCCATAATTTATAACTAAATACTTAACTAATTCTAGTCAGCGTAGAAGAAGATAGGTGCATCATTTTTACCATTGTTGATATCACCAAAGAAGTTTTCATTCATTTCAATTTCGAATGTTTCACTATTTGCGTATTGAGCAGTGATTTTAACTTTGTTGTCGTCAGTAACTTTGAATTTAGCGTAGTTGTAAATATAACCACCATAGTTAATAAGTTTAGATTGTGAAAAAACAACAAATGCTTTAGGGTTACCAACAGACATTGGTGCAAAATATTCCCATACATCAGCTCTCATTCCACCAATAGCGTTAGGTGCTTTTGCTTTAATTTCGTTGTTTGAGATTAATTGGCATTTACCATATTCTGCTACAACTTTAACATCTCTTCCTTCACGTAAGGCATCCATAATATCATCGAAACTTTTTAACTGTGTTGGTTTTGCAACTAAAACAACTAAAGACATAATAAAAACAATCGATATAATAAACTTTTTCATTTATTCCTCCAATAGATTAATAAAGCAATAGAATATTAACACTGTTAATATGTCAATAGTTTTGTTGACTTTGTTTGATTTAGATTAGTAAAACCTGAATAAGATGGTGGAGATTTTAAGTCTTAGTCTTCTATTTTTCTATTACATAAAATAGTAAATTAACTTCCAAAGATAATATTTATCTCTCTTATTGCACTTTCTTCAGAGTCAGAGGCATGAACAGCATTGTGTGATAAAGAGTCTGCAAATATGGCTCTTATAGTGCCAGCTTCTCTTTCGTTAGGATCAGTAGCCCCAATCAACTGTCTAAGTTTTGGAACTGCTTCCGAACTGTGATGAAGTTTAAGAGCGAAAGTACTATCAGAAGTCATGAAGTCAACCAATCCCTTAAAGAAAGGCTTACCTATGTGTTCTTGGTAGAATTTATTGATAAGAGCTTGGTCGAATTTAAAAACTTTAATTGCTTTAATTGTGAAGCCGGCCTTTTCAACCATAGAGATGATTTCTCCTACATTCTTATTTCTAACTGAATTTGGTTTAATGAGCATAAGAGTTTCTTGCATTGTAGTCCTCCAATATTAATTCATAAACAATATAATGAGTTTTGGGCAAAAGAAAAGGGCTGATTTCTCAGCCCTTCATAATGTATTATTGTTCTAAAAAGTCCATTGCTGCGACTTTGATAGAAACATCTCTATCTAAGATTTCAGACATCTTAACTTTATGTTCCAAGACATCTTTCCAAATGTCGAGAACTTCATTTTGCTTAAATTCTTTACCAGAGTAATCTTTAAGCATATCTACGTAGAAAGTATCACGATCTTTCTCAATTAAGACGATAATATATTTAAAACCAGTGCTTTTAACATCATAGTCTTTATATCTTACATCTATTACACCATACCCTAACTTCAATAAACTATCAAAATTGATATCGAAATTCAGAATTTTTTCTGTCATTTTACCATCCATAATAATTAATTACTCAAGAATCAACCAATCATAATCGATTGTATGGAATGATTTCAAGTAACTTTCTTTCAGTTTTTTATGTTCAACAACTTTAGCAACAGCTTCGTCAGCTTGTTCAATTTTACTTAAAGCTGCTAATCTTTTATTAACTTCAGCTTGTAAAGCAATCAACTTTTCCCAATCATTAGTTTTACTTTTGATTTCAGTTTTAAGTTTTGCTTTACCATTTTTAGCATTGTCATGTTTCATAATATCTGATTCAATACTAGATTCAATAACTGTTACTTTGTTAGCAAGAAGAGTTTTGAGGTTAGTATAATAATCAATATAAGTATCAACTTCATGTCTTTTATATTTTTCAGCTACGTACATTTCAAATTCTACAAGAGAAGTTTTAGTTTTTTCACCTAATTCAGGAATAGCTAAATCATATGTGTCAGGTTTCATCAATGCTTTAAATTCATTTTCTACACTGTTAAGAGTTTCTTCTTTTGAAGTAAGAGTCTCAATGCTTCTATCAAGTAATTTACGACCCAATTCAGAATATTCTTTCTTTTGACCAACAGTATAAATCTCATCTTGCATGTCATAAATGATTTGTGCACCTTCACTATCTTCACCGAAGTTAGGAGTAGTTGTTGCAACAATCATAGAGTCTGCAGTTAACTGATAATTGAAGAAATTACCTTTAACAAGATCAACATCAACAAGATTAATATTGTTGAATGTTTTCATTTGTTTGCTGTTAAGAGTGAACATTCCTTCGCTACTATTTAAACCTTTTACAAGTTGAATAGTATCAATAATATCATTAGTGAAAGTTTCTTGAACACCAGGTCTTAAGAATAAATTATAATTATTCTCAACAAGTTGATAATATTCATTGAATTTATCATTTTGTATATATTCAGCAAGTTCAGGAAGTTTTTCATAATCATAAGATAAAGAAATTAGCTCAACATTTTGCAAATACTGGTCAAACTTTTGTAAATAAGCTCTTTTAATAAGAGGTCTTACTTGGGTCTTATAGAAAAGGATGAAGTCCTTTTTCTTTGAGATGTTATCAAAGTAGTTAGTAAGGAATCTCTTCTCTAAATTAACGTACTTGTAGAAGTTATTGGTTTTAATAGCATAGTTTAAATCAGCATTTTGAAAAGCTTCTACATCGCTAACTTTTAAAGTATCGATTGCATAAACTTGGTCAAATGCTTTTAAAATGCTATTTACATTATCTTTCATTTCTCTAATTTTAGGTTGTACTTTATTAGCTTCACTGAATGGAACTGCAAATACAACAATGATACCAACGATCATTACGATCATCAGGTATTCTACTAAAGAAAAGCTATGATCTTTTGTTTCTTTAGCCATTTTTCCTCCAAAAGAATTTTCATATTAATCAAAATCACCATATACACACATTTTGTCAAAGACTTTTTTGTTCAATAATGAATAAGCAGTTTATTTTAGTAAAAGTATCTACTAACTTGAAATTGATTGTCAATTTATTTATGGACAAATATGAAAAAAGATTTTGTTTGTAGCTGAATTATATTTGAAATAATAATGTTTTGGAGTTTAAGTGAATTATCAAGAACTAATCGAAAGCTGCTATGCTTTTATAAAAGGAATAGAACCAGTAGGTAAGGTCGCTTCATATATACCTGAATTGAGTAAGACCGATCCAAATATGTTTGGAGTCCATTTGCTAACAACATCAAATGAGAATTTCTACTTAGGTTATAATGAAATAGATTTTTCAGTACAGAGTATTGTAAAAGTGCTTGCCTTAACTTATGCTCTTGAGATAGAACAAGAAAATGTGTGGAAGAGAGTTAATATGGAACCTTCAGGCAATCCTTTCAACTCGGTTGTGCAATTAGAGTACGAGTGTGGTGTTCCTCGTAATCCATTCATTAATGCAGGAGCTATAGTTATTTGTGATATATTGTATAGTCATCTCAACAATCCTGCGAAAGACTTTTTAAAATTCGTTAAGAAGTTATGTCAGAATAATAATATTTCTTACAATGCTAAGATTGCTAAATCAGAAAAGAAACATGGCTATAGAAACTATGCACTTGCTAACTTCATGAAGTCATTTGGCAATATTAAGAATGATATTGACGAAGTTATGGATTTTTACTTCTTGATATGCTCATTAGAACTTAGCTGTAAAGATTTAGCCAACTCATTCATATTATTTGCAAACAGCGGAAAGCTTTTATCTGGCGAGAGAATAATCTCCAAAAGCAAATCTAAGCGGATAAATGCAATTATGCAGACCTGTGGCTTTTACGATGAAGCAGGCTTATTCTCATATCGTGTGGGTTTACCTGGTAAAAGTGGGGTAGGAGGTGGAATTATTGCAGTTCATCCTGGATTATATTCTATTGCAGTTTGGAGTCCTAGGTTGAATGATAAAGGAAATTCTTATCTTGGACTTAAGTTCTTAGAAGAGTTCACAACTCTTTCAGGTGCTTCAATATTCTAGATTAGAGTAAATCATAATTTGTTTATATAAAATAATTAAATATTATATCAAAAAAAGTTAGATGGAGTTAAAATGAAACTAAAATTAATCTTGATTGGTTTAGGACTGGTATTGGGGGCAGTATATTTATCTGCATGTTGTGGTTCAACAAAATGTTCAACACCACACCATAAACACAGCTTTTATGAACACAGTGCAACATCAATTGATGGTAAAGAAATCTCTATGGAAGAATATAAAGGAAAAGTAGTCTTAGTTGTAAATACAGCAAGTAACTGTGGTTTTACTTCTCAATATGAAGGATTACAAGAATTGTATTCTAAGTATAAAGATAAAGGACTAGTAATATTAGGTTTCCCATGCAATCAATTTGCAGGTCAAGAACCTGGAACAAATGAAGAGATAGTTCAATTCTGTCAAAAAAACTATGGAGTTGAATTCCCAATGTTTAGTAAAATAGATGTTAATGGAGAATATACACATCCTCTTTATATCTATCTTAAAGATGAAAAGTCTGGAGTTGGTGGTAAGTCTATCAAATGGAACTTTACAAAGTTTCTAGTTGATAGAGAAGGTCATGTTGTAGAAAGATTTGGTACAGCAAAGACACCAGAAAGTATAGAAAAGAATATATTAGAACTTCTAAACTAAATGTACATAGACAAAAGCAAGATAGTTTATTGAATACTCTATCTTGCTTTTTTTATCTATTTGAATTATTCTAAATTTACCTAAAGCCTTATCTAGGTTAAATGCTTATGGATAATTTGTTCAATATCGGACACTCTTACAGGTTTAGTTAAGAAACCATTCATTCCGCAAATAGTTGCTTTTTCCTTAAATTCATCAAGTACATTTCCAGTAACAGCAATTATTGTTGATTTAATTCCTCTATTTCGAATAACTTTTGTTAGTTCGAAGCCTGACATTTCTGGCATTTGAATATCCATAAATATTAAATCATAATCTCTTTTATCTAGTAATTTAAGGCATTCTCGCCAATGACTAGCAATATCTGCTCTAAGCTCAAATCTTTCTAGTATTCTACAAAGTACCTTTTGGTTTATTTTGTTATCTTCAACAATGAGTATTTTTGAATTTAACTTAACAAATAAATCTTGTATATCAGATGAGCTTTCTTCATTATTTACTTTATTAGATAACTTTTTATGTTTAGAAAGCTTAAATCTAACATCGAAATAGAAGTGTGAACCAGAATTGTTATTTTTGGGATATGGAGACTGAACAATAATTTCAGAACCCATTAAATGTACTAGTTTTTGGCTAATAGATAAACCTAATCCTGTTCCTTCAATCTTCTTGGTTAAACTATCATCTACTTGTTCAAAGGCATTAAAAATTGAAGCCAGCTTCTTCTCTGGAACACCAATACCTGTATCAATGAATGAAAATCTAACTGCAATGGACTTCTTTTCTATTTTACGTGTTTTAACTATAAATTCAACTTTGCCTTCTCTAGTGTATTTTATGCTATTGCCCAAAATATTGTAAGTAATTTTTTGCAGTGCACCTTCATCAGCAGTTATATAGATGTTTTTATCCAACTTAAAATCAGTGGTAAACTTGAGTTTTTTATGCTGTGCTTTAAATCTAAACAACTTACTGATTTTTGAACAGAAGTCGTAAAGGTTGAATTCAGTTTCATGAAGCTTTACCGAATCATTATATAACTTAGAAAAGTCTAGAAGCTCATTTATTAATTGATATAAAAGGTTTGCAGAAGAAGAGATAGTCTCTGTATATTCTTGCTGGAGTGGAGTTAAATTAGTTTCATTCAACATTTCACTAATAGATAAAATACCATTAAGTGGTGTTCTAAAGTCATGTGATACGTTGGCTATGAATATATCCTTAGCTTTATTAGCACGTTCACTTTTATCTCTTTCTATTACTATTTCTTTAGTATAATCTCTTCTTTGTGACTGAGTAGCAAGAAATTCATTAAACCACTTTTGTAGATCACCAATTTCATCATCACTTACGACTTTAAAAGGCTCAGGCTCTTTGTCGTCATTATCAATAAAATTCTTATACTTGTCTTTTATAAGTGAAATTGGTTTTAATAATCTTTTGGAAAAAAGACTAAACATACCAAAAGATGTTAGGATTAGAATCAAAACATAGCCAAGAGTAAGAAGAAGCATGTCGAAGTGATTTTCTCTAATATATTTCTCATCAACTATCACAAGTACTTTGAAGTAATCACTCCTTATATTTGATTCAATAGCTAGTCCATCAAAATCATTACTGTTTATATACTTATTTATGTTGTAAATATTGACTTGTCTGTTTTCATCTTTGGATTTAGGGTCTAAGTCTGAGTAATTTTTATAGATTATGTTATCATACTTATCTAATACTAAAGTCCTATATTTAGAAATATATCCATTAGAAAAAATATTATTATATCTATCTAATGAAAGCTGGATAATGATTTTTCCCATAAGATAATAGTCTTTCTCATTTTTATCAAAATTATATACATTGGATATTATCGAAAGACAATCTGTCTTGCTGTCTTCAATAGAACGATTTTTCCCTATCCATATCTTTTGATTAATTCCTTTTGTATTGTAAAACTTAAGATGTTCTTCAGGAATTTCGATATCTCGGACACTAGATCTTGGATTGAAGTAATAACTGTTTCCGTTTAGTGAAACTATACTTATTGACATTAGATTAGGTAAATTGTAGATTGATGATAGTTTTGTAGATATCTCAGACCTGTGCAACATTGTATTATAGTTGTTTGATGGTTTATCTATTTCTAGTAAAAGAGATTTTACTTCTTGCGAATTAGAAAATTCGGTAACAAGGTCTTCAATATTTGATAGGTTACAATTTAGATTAGATACCTTCTCGTCAAGTGTTGATTGTACTAAGTTAGAAAGGTCATTTCTTACTGACTCCTCACTGAAATAAAAGACAGCAATACTTACAATAATTGAAGGAATTATTGCTAGAAGTAAAAAGTATCCAAAAAATCTAGTGTATAATTTAGTCTTGAATAGTTTCTTTAGTAATAATTTCATATTTTACGTTTCTGCTTTTTGCTTCTCGATTTAGGATAAGATTATGTAACTCTTGCAAGCTTTGGTAACCCATTTGATATTGATTTTGGTAAACTGTAGCTGACATAGGACCATCTCTAAGTAAAGGCTTAATATCATCTATGGCATCAAAACCGATAACTTTAACATTATTGATATTGTTTTCTTCGAGATATTCACTTATTCCAAGAGCCATCATGTCATTAGCTGAGATAATTACATCAATTTTAGCATAATGATGAAAAATATCATCAATAAGATCTTTAGCTTCTTTTAACATCCAATTTGCGGACTGGCTATGTATTATTTTTACATTACTTAATTCATTACATGCCCTCAGATAGCCTTGCTTTCTTTCTTTATTGGTATTGCTATTAATAATTCCTTCGATAATTACAACATTTGTGGGTGATTTTATATCTTTTAAGACTGTCTTTGCAACATCATAAGCTGCTGCTTCATTATCGATTGTAATATAGGCAATATCACAAACATTATATTTTTCACATAATATCTCATCAAATCTGCTATCAACACAGACAATCTTGATTCCTTTCTTTTGAGCTTTTCTTATTAAAGGAATTAGGGTGTAAACATCAATAGGGGATACAATAATACCCTCAACTTCTTCATTGATAAGCTTCTTAACTGCAATGACTTGTGACGAACTAGCCGTATCAATGTTTCCATATTGAATTAACAGCTCATAATTCATTTTTTCAGCTGCATCACGAACGCCTTTTTCTAGTTCAATAAAGAAGGGGCTTGTAATTGTTTTTAAAACCAAACCAACTTTTGGAAGTTTTTTGTCTTCAATCAAATCAGCCTTTTTCTTATTAGGAAGTATAAGAATGAAAATAGTTATAAAAACTAACGTTACAATAGCGACAAATAATAATCTGTTTTTTTTCATTCATAACTCCTATTCTTTAACTCTTTACAAATTTATACATGATTGACAAAGCTTGTCAAACAAAAAAATAAAAAAGTTCCCTTTATATGTCTAATCTCATGAAATAGTAAAATTCTTTATAATAATTAGTTAAGTTAATAGAATGACCATCAGTATAAATTTATTACAAAACAAAGTAAGAAAACTATTGACAGAATAACAGGATTGTTTAAAAAAGTACTACCTTTAAGGATAAGTAAGCCAAGCTGGGGGTGTAGTTCAGTTGGTTAGAACGTCTGCCTGTCACGCAGAAGGTCGCGAGTTCGAGTCCCGTCACTCCCGCCAGTTTATTTATCCTTAGAGGTTTTTTTTATGCATTTTTTTTTCAACATTTTAAGCCGAACTAAGGCAGAGTATTCCCAGTAAATCCATTTTCTTTCCAGAGGTAATTAATTTAAACGAACGGCTGTTTGTCTCTACAATAACTCCTCATGCTACACGCTTTTAGGCGTATGCCATACGCCCCTACAAGTCCACTCCTCACTTTCACTCCTAACTGCCTATGTGCTCTTGCCCCACCTGCATAAAAAGGCAATTTAATGCAGGAGGCTAGTGGGAATAAGTTAAACCCAAATAAAGCACTAGGATTTAAAAAATAGCACTATATTATTCCTGTGAGGGCGTAGCTTTAGCGAAGACTCATGGCAAGAATAACTTCCATAATCTCAACTAGAATATATATTATTCAAGCTTCGATTCTGTAAGATATTTTGCTGAAAGACCGTGTCCGGCTTAGACGGAATCTGCACTATTTTCATAAAGCCTAATGCATCATCTAGGTTGAATTTTTAAGATGTTGGTAAATATTTAGAGGGTCTTTTTCTCTTCAAAAACTAGAAGGGTTTCTGTTTTATTGATATATTTAAAAGAGGTTAAATGTTCAATCAAGAATTGCTGTAGTTCTTTATTATCTTTGGTATAAACTTTTATCATATAATCGTATTGACCTGAAATATGATAGAGCTCGGTTACTTGAGGAAGTTGAATTACATGAGTTATAAAGTTATCGATTATTTCTCTGTTATGTTTTGATAATGATATCTGAATTAATGCTGTAGTAGTAAAGCCTAGTTCATTGTAGTTTAGGTTTGCAGAATAGCCTGTAATAATATTCTTGTCCTCTAATTTCTTTACCCTTTCTAAGGTTGAAGAAGGGGTTAACCCAATCAACTCAGACAACTTTTTGTTACTTATTCTTCCATTATTCTTTAGAATTTCAATAATCTTTAAATCTATATTATCCATTAAAATCTCCTTTTGTCCGTATATAATTCCTAGCATTAGAAAATATGTCAAATAATATTTGCCAAATAATTTTAAATATAATATTTTGTTCGGGTATTAAGTTACCGAAGAAAGTAATAACAAATACTTATAAAAACCTATAAAATATATTAGATTCAAAGGAGTCAATATGGTAGAAATCAGATGGCACGGTCGTGGTGGACAGGGTGGATTCACTGTTTCACGATTACTTGGCATGGCTACTTCTTTATATAATGGAAAACATGCGATTGCATTTCCTGCATTCGGACCAGAAAGAAGAGGTGCTCCAGTTCTTGCATTTACAAAGATAGATGACAAGAAGATTGATGATAGAAGTGAAGTTGAATATTGTGATTACGTTGTAGTCATGGATGAAACTCTAATTGGTAACCTAACAGCTTCTGGTTTGAAAGAAGAAACTTTCATTATTATCAATACAACAAATCCTGAGAAGTATGTAAATTCTTTCTTAAAAAGTAATAGAATATTCTATTTAGATGCAACCCAAATAGCCTTGGATGTCTTAAAAAGACCTATTACAAATACCACAATGCTAGGAGCGTTAATCAAAGTATCTAATATTACAGACCTTGAATCATGTAAAAAGAGTATTGATAATGAGTTAAAGCCAGCAATAGCAGAAAAGAACAAACTTGTTATTGAACGTGCTTTTGATCAAGTTAAAGAGTACAGAGGTTAATGATGAAAAAGACAAAAGATTTATTATCAAAAGATGGTTCAAGACCAGTACATCAAGTTTTTAACAAAAGAGAACATATATCAGAATATCCAACAGGTCCAGGATTTATAGCTGGTCATTTAGCAGAAGTTAATGCAGGTTGGAGAGTATTCAGACCAATTATAGATGAAGAAAAATGTATCGGTTGCTACAAATGTTATATGGTTTGTCCTGATGGAGTAATATTCAAAAAAGGGCAAAAGAGCGTAGCTGTTGATTATGATTATTGTAAAGGATGTGGAGTTTGTGCTCATGAGTGTCCAGTTGATGCAATAAAAATGGAAAAAGAAAATCATGGAGAGGAAGAGTAATGAAGTTAGATAATTCCAAAAAACTATTTGTTTCTGGTGATGAAGCAGTTGCTTTAGGTGTTAGATTAGCTAAACCTCATGTGATTTCTGCTTATCCTATCACTCCTCAAACTATTGTTGTTGAAAGACTTTCAGAGATGGTGGAAGATGGTTCTTCTTCAGCTGAGTTTATGCATGTAGAATCAGAGCACTCAGCTTTATCTTCTGCAATGGGTGCATCAGCTGTTGGAGCAAGAGCCTTTACAGCTACCTCATCTCAAGGACTTCTTTATATGGCAGAAGTACTTAGCTACTGTTCAGGTGGAAGATATCCTGTAGTTATGATGAATGCTAATCGTGCCTTAGCTCTACCTTGGTCTATCTTTGGTGATCAATCAGATTCATTACTTCTCTTAGGTTCTGGTTGGATTCAATGCTATGTTGAAGATGCTCAAGAAGCATTAGATATGATGATTCAAGCTTACAAAATTGCTGAAGATCCAAAAGTCTTAACACCTTTCATGGTTAATTTAGATGGCTTCGTTCTTACTCATACTTATGAATTAGTTGATATTCCTAGACAAGAAGAAGTTGATGCCTTCTTACCTCCTTTCGAGACACCAAACAAGATGAGTTTAGAAAATCCTATGAACTTAGGTTTCTCAACTTCACCAGCTGACAACTTAGAATTTAAGTTCCAACAACACCAAGCTATGATAGATGCTTTACCAGTTATAGAAAAAGTTGACCAAGAGTTTGGAGATAAGTTTGGTAGATATTATGGTGGGGTTCTTGAAACATATAATACTGATGATGCAGATCATATAATGATTACTGCTGGTTCTATCACTGGAACAACAAGAGTTGTTGTAGATACTTTAAGAGCCGAAGGTAAGAAAGTTGGTTTGATTAAGCTTAGATACTTAAGACCAATGCCTGAAGAAGCGATAGTAGAAGCAATCGGTGATGCTAAATCTATTGGTGTGATTGATAAAGATATCTCATTTGGTCACGAAGGTACAATCTTTACAAATGTAAATTCTGCTCTTGCAAAAGCAAATGTTAGACTTAAAAAGCATAACTTTATTTGTGGTATGGGTGGACGTAATATTGCGAAGAATGATATAAAAGAAATGTTCTCATGTTTAGAGGATTCAGTTGCTGGAAAAGATGTTCCTAGCGTTAAATTCATCAATTTAAATACTTCGATTGAAGAAAGATAGGAGAGATTATGCAAAATTTAGAAAAGATAACTCCAAGAAATATTACAGATAAAGAACTCTTCTATGGTCACAAAGCTTGTGCCGGTTGTGGTTGCGCATTAGCCGTTAGATTAGCATTAAAAGTTATTGGCGATGGTGCTTTTTCTATTCTTCCTGCTGGTTGTATGTCAGCTGTAGGATTTATCTATCCTCAAATGGCTTTCGTTAATAATGCTATGATTTCTACCTTTCCTGGTGCTTCTTCTTTAGCTTCAGGTGTTGCAGTTGGTAATAAAGCTCTTGGTAGAAAGGGTACAAAGGCTGTTGTTTTTGCTGGTGATGGTGGTACAGCAGATATCGGTCTGCAAGCACTTTCAGGAACAATTGATAGAAACGATGATGTCCTTTATATTTGTTATGATAATGAAGCTTATATGAACACAGGTATTCAAAAAAGTGGCTTAACTCCTTATGGATCCAAGACTACAACTACTCCTGCTGGTTCTAATATTGGTGGTTGTGAAACTCATAAGAAACATCTCTTTGAAATAATTGCGGCTCACGATATTCAATATGCTGCAACTGCTTCTATTGGTTATTACCAAGACTATATTAATAAAGTGCAAAAAGCTATGTCTGTTAAAGGTACTTCTTTCATTCAAGTTGCTGCAAGCTGTCCTACAGGTTGGGGAACACCTACAGAGACTTCAGTTGAGATAATGAAAGATTCAGTTGATTGTGGTCTATGGTACTTAGCAGAATATGAAAATGGTAAATTCACTCTTAACAGAGACCCTAAAGAATTTAAAGATGTAGCATCTCATTTAAAGAGTCAAGGAAGATTCAAACACCTTACCGATTCAGATATTGAAGAAATTGTTAAACACAGAGATCTTCAATGGGAAAGAATGAGAGCAAACTGGAAGTAAACTTACCGGGATTGTAGCCATCCTTGGCTACGAAAGAGAGATACTGGGATTGTAGCCATCCTTGGCTACGAAAGTGATTAGCGTAAGCATGAACACAGTTCAGCCCTAAAGGGCGGATGCTTACACTCCAGAAAATAAACAGGATTGTAGCCATCAGTCAAGCCTGACACGGTCCTTGGTAACGAAAGAGAAATACTGGGATTGTAGCCATCCTTGGCTACGAAAGTGATTAGCGTAAGCATGAACACAGTTCAGCCCTAAAGGGCGGATGCTTACACTCCAGAAAATAAACAGGATTGTAGCCATCCTTGGCTACGAAATGATATAAAAAAGCCTAGGTTAAAATGACCTAGGCTTTAATTCTATATAAACAATTAGTAATTATTGTTCAAATTTAACATCAAGAACTTTTACAGCTCTAACATCATCAACTCTGCGAACAGGAGTATTGAATGGTGCATGGTGTAAAGATTCAGGATCTGCTTCAATTTCATTAGCAATTTCAATCATAGCATCTACGAATAGATTCAATGACTGTAATGATTCTGTCTCGGTAGGTTCAATCATTAAAGCTTCAGAAATGATAAGTGGGAAATAGATAGTTGGAGCATGGAAACCTTTATCAAGAAGTCGTTTAGCGATATCTAAAGTTGATACACCATATTGCTTCTTTTGTTTAGTTCCATCAGCAACAAATTCATGCATACAATATTGGTCAGCATGAGCTATGTTATAGTAATCTTTTAATCTAGCTTGAAGGTAGTTAGCATTGATAATAGCATTTTCACCAACAGATCTGATACCTTCAGGTCCTAACATTTTGATGTAAGTATAAGCTCTAACATTAACTGCAAAGTTACCGTAGAAAGTGTGAACACTACCGATAGATGTTTCTTGGTGTGAATAATCTAAGAAATAAGTATCATCTTTCAATGAAACCATAGGAGCAGGAAGGAACTTAACTAATTTCTCTACAACACCAACAGCACCAGAACCAGGTCCGCCACCACCGTGAGGAGTTGAGAATGTTTTGTGTAAGTTATAGTGCATAACATCAAAGCCAATTTTACCAGGCTGTACAATACCTAGTAATGCATTAAAGTTTGCACCATCCATATACATTAAACCGTCAACACCATGAATAATATTAGCTATTTCTTCAACTTGATTCTCGAAAAGACCAAGTGTATTAGGATTAGTTAACATGAATCCAGCAGTGTTTTCATCTACCATTTCTTTAAGCTTTTCAACATCAACTTTGCCATCAGGAGTTGACTTAAGTTCTTTAACTTCGAAGCCAGCTAAAGTACATGAAGCAGGATTAGTTCCGTGAGCAGAGTCAGGCATAATGATAACATTTTTATGTTCATTACCATTGAACTTATGGTAAGCACTGATTATTTTTAAACCAACAAATTCACCTTGAGCACCAGCAACAGGTTGTAAAGTAGCATTAGCCATACCAGATATTTCTGCAAGGTCATGCTGTAATTCGTACATTAACTGAAGAGCACCTTGAACTGTTGATTGAGGTTGTAAAGGATGTAAGTTAGCAATACCTGATTGTCTAGCTACAACTTCATTAACTTTAGGATTATACTTCATTGTACATGATCCTAGAGGGTAAAGACCCTTTTCGATGAAGTGGTTTTTGCTTCCTAATTCTATATAGTGTCTCATAACATCAAGTTCTGATGCTTGAGGTAATTTAGCGTCTTCTGATCTAGCAAACTTTGCAGGAAGAATATCATTTAATTCAATATCAACATCAATTTTTGGAAGTGTGTAACCTTTTCTTCCTTGAGAACTCTTTTCAAATATTGTAGTAGACATTATTTCACCTCCGCAAGTACTTGAATGAATCTATCTAATTCTGCTTTAGATTTCTTTTCTGTAACAGCAATCATTAATTGATTATCATAGCCAAACATTTTCATATCTACACCAGCATAGATGTCACTATTGAGTGCTTTTTCAATAACTTCGCTTGCTGGAATAGGAGTGTTAACAACAAATTCCTTGAAGAAAGTTTGATTTGGATATGCTAATGAAAAACCATCAAGTTTAGCGATGTTTTGTGCTAAGTAATGAGCTTTTTTCATTGATTGACTTGCCACATCTTTTAAACCTTCTTTACCCATTAATGCCATATAAACTGTAGCTGCTAATGTGCAAAGTGATTGGTTTGAACAGATATTTGAAGTAGCTTTAACACGTCTGATGTGTTGTTCTCTAGCTTGAAGTGTTAGTGAATATGCTCTGTTGCCAGCTTCATCTAAAGTACCACCAACAATTCTTCCTGGCATGATTCTTGCCATAGCTAGTTTGGTAGCGAAGAAACCGAATAAAGGTCCACCATAATTAGTGTTGTTACCAAGAGCTTGACCTTCACCAACTACAATATCAGCACCAAATTCAGCAGGTGATTGAGTTATTGCTAAAGCGATAGGGTCAACTGAAACAATATAAAGAGCTCTTTTAGTAGAATGAACAAGCTTTTCGATTGCTTGAGCATCTTCAAAGTTACCAAAGAAGTTTGGAGTTTGAATTAATACACAAGCTAAATCATCAGTAATTTTGCTCTCTAAATCAGCCATGTCAATCACACCATCTTTAGCTTCAACATATTGAATTTCAATGTCAATTCCTTCAGTATATTTTGCAATAACATCTTTGAAGTTATGGTGAATTGTGCCTGCTACAAGAGCTTTATTATTTCTAGTTTTTCTTACAGCCATTAAAATAGCTTCGGCACAAGCAGATGCACCATCATACATACTAGCGTTTGCTATTTCCATACCTGTAAGTTGGCAAATCATTGATTGATATTCATAGATAAATTGTAATGTACCTTGACTTACCTCTGCTTGGTAAGGAGTATATGCAGTATAGAATTCAGGTCTAGATACTATTGTATCTACAGCACTTGGAATAAAGTGGTCATAAACCCCAGCACCAAGATATGAATCTGCATTTTGAGTACATTTGTTAGAATTAACTAGTCTATTAACTTTCTTCATAATATCTAGTTCAGAATATGCATCTTCTAGATTTAGCTTGTCTTTTAAGACAAACTTTTCTGGAATAGCAGAGATTAAATCATTAAACGATTCAACACCAATAACCTTGAGCATCTCTTTGCGTTCTTGCTCAGTTGTTGAAATGTAAGGCATATTAACTCCTTATTCATTATATTTTTTGTATTTGTTCTGTAGCAATGAGATTGGAATTAATTATTCTGTCAATAAAAAGAAATAGTATTTTCTATAGTCCTGTAAATGAATATGTTAGACTTGTAAGATTTTTGTTGATTACCAATGTTAACATGAGTTGTTAATCTATTGGCTATTATTTTCACGAATTAGTGGTAACTCAAGATAGAAAGTTGAGCCCTCTCCTAGTTTAGATTCAAGATGTAACTTTCCAGCTAAAGCTTCTGATAAAGACTTGGCAATAGTAAGTCCTAAGCCAGTTCCATTATACTTTCTAGATGTAGCAGAATCAATCTGTGTAAAACTCATGAAAAGATAGTTGAAATCTTTTTCAGCAATTCCAATACCAGTATCCTTAACATAAATGGTAAGCTTGTTATCCTTAATGTAAGATCCAAGAGTAATTTCACCTGATTCAGTAAACTTAAGAGCATTATCAATTAAGTGCTCTAGGATTTTATCTAGTTTCTGCAAATCTGTTACAATAATTGATTGCTCATCAATATTGAAATCTTTTACCTTATTAATATTAGGATTTTTAGTATCAAGAAGTTTAAATTTATTTTCTAAGTAAATCTTTAGTTCAATTTCTTGGTTTCTAATTATTTGAGATTTAGTTTGAATCTGGCTAGCTTCAATAATGTTATTAACAATTCGAAGAAGTTTTTTACTTGATTGAACAATTATTCCATGATATTCTTTATATTCATCCTCATTAATATTAGGATTCTTGATTAGTTCTGAGAAACCAATAATTGCATGAAGGGGTGTTCTTAGCTCATGTGTGACAGAACGGAAAAAGTTATCCTTAAATTTATTTATCTCTTCAAGTTTTTCATTATCTGATAGTAGTTCTTCGTTACTCTTTTCAGCTTCTTGAACCTTTTGAGTTAGCTCAAGTGATTCTTTTTTATACTTCTCTTTAAGTATTTTTTGGATCAGAATTATTATCACTGCTAAAAGTAATATTACTAAGACAAGTGCAAGGTAATTGAATACATTAGCATTCTGGTTATCGATTTCTATGTATTTTCTAAATGTTTTATAATAAACAGATCTTTTATCTTTTTTAAATTGCTTTATTTTTGAATCAAATACTCCCCTTAAGTATGGAGTAAAATCCGAATCCTTATTAAAAGCATACTTAAGATTTACTGGCTGGAACCAAAGAGAAGAAGCTTTTATATCATGATCTTTAGCATACATATTTCCATAATCTTTACTGCAGATAGCAAAATCTACTTTTTTGTCATTTAGAGCATGTAACATTGCTCGATAACTATCAAATTCAACAAAGGAAGAGGTTAGACCTAACTTGTTTTTAATATCAGCAATTCCTCCATCCTGGTTGTAGTTCATGCTCTCCTTTAAAACACCTATTAACTTATCGTTCAAATCATGAAGGTCTTCAAATGAATCATCTTTATGGAGATATACAACCGACCAGGTTGGCATTACAGATTCTTCACCAAGAACAAGAACTTTGCGACGTTCCTCTGTCTCAGCAACATCTACCAGCATGTCTATTTGACCATTAATCAACATTTGATAACAGCTATTCCAATCTTTATGAATCCAATTTATTTGAAGATCTTCCTGAATTGCTATTTCGTTGGTAATATCAGCCCAGAATCCAGCAGCTTTATTAGTTGTTTTATCAAAGAATATTTTGGGAGGATTGTCATAATAGCCAATATTCACTACTTCATAGCAATAGACTGATATTGTTAAAAGTAGTATAGATATTGTTATAATTATTTTATGCATAAGTCCTCCAAGAATTTATGAACTAGTTTATAATAAGTTTTAATTTGATTTAAAGGTCAAGAAATATTTTAAAAAGAAAAAAGGACTGCAATGATTACAGTCCTTATATCAAATTATTTTATACTTATTCTGAAATTGCACTAACAGGGCAAGTAGAGATGCAAGCACCACAATCGATACATGTAGCTTCATCCACAACTGCTTTGTCGTCAACCATTGAAAGTGCTTGAACTGGGCATACGTCAACACATGCTGAACAACCAATACAAGTTCCTTTGTCTATTTTTACTGCCATAATTGGCCTCCTAAAGAATATTTGATTTTATAATTATCAATTTACATCTTATGTCAAGAAAAAAAAGTACTATTTATATAAGGGCAAACTAACTTTAGAACCTTCTCTTGCTGACATGTAGAGAGCTTGAATTATCTCTAAAGACTTTCTTCCACACCTACCATCAGTTGAAGGTTCGCATTTACCAGAAAGTACATCAATAACATTTTGGTAATAAGGAATATGACCAAAACCGTAGATGTTTGGTGGATTATAATTTGATTCTTCAATTAACTTATCATCATCATCATAATCTTCGAAATCCCATTTTTCAACTTTATTAATAGCAACTCCACCTATTTTTACTGTACCTTTTTCTCCTAGAATAGTTATAGATCCTTCGAAGTTCTTAGGGTAAGTAAGCATGGTAACGTTCATGGTTCCGATAACCCCATTTCTAAACTTAATGATTACAGAACCTGTATCTTCGGCTTCAATGTTTCTTTCCATAGTAGAAGTCTCTGCCATAACAGAATCAACATTACCAATTAACCAATATAGGGCATCAACATAGTGAGATGCTTGGTTCATAAAAGCACCGCCATCAAATTCCCATGTACCACGCCATTTAGCCATATCGTAGTAGTGCTGAGGTCTTGTCCAAAATACATTAGATTGAACCATATAGATTTTACCAAATCTATTTTTATCCACAGCTTTTTTCAATAATTGCATTGTTGAATTTAGTCTGTTTTGTTTTACTACAAAGAGGTGAACTTTATATTCATCACATGCCTTAATAAGTGCATCTGCATCATTTATGTTGATTGCCATAGGCTTTTCAGTAATGACATGGATATTGTGTTTCGCAACTTCAATGCCTATTTGTGGGTGAATACCGCTTGGTGTACAAATTGAAACAGCATCTAGTTCTTCTTTATCTAACATTTCTTTGTAATCAGTATAGTATGATTTTAGATTATATTTTTCACAAGCTTCTTTAGCTCTATCTTCTAATATATCGCAACATGTTACGAATTCTGCATTTTCAATCTCTTTTATAGATTCGAAATGATTCTTTGAAATTCTTCCACAACCAATTAGTCCTAACTTAATCATTTAAGCTCCCTGTTGAAGATTATTTTATTATACTAGTACATTAAAAAAGCTCCTTATTGTCAATAAGAAAATGTATTGTTTAGAATTATTTTTACTATTAAGGAAAAGTTTTTATTGAAATGCAAACTACTTGCCTAGATATAACTAATTATTATCAAATAGCTTAGTTATTAAGTATCTAATAAGATTTCTTAATATTATCTTAAAAAACAAAATATTTTCTTGACATAAAAGACCTGCTAAGGATTTTAAGCATACGCTGTGAATTCAGTGACTGGTCCAGTAACTCAGTGGTAGAGTATCTGCCTTTTAAGCAGAGAGTCGATGGTTCGAGCCCATCCTGGATCACCATTTTGACCCCTTCGTCTAGTGGTTAGGACTCAAGATTTTCATTCTTGCAACAGGAGTTCGATTCTCCTAGGGGTCGCCACCTTTAGGTCTCCATCGTCTAGTGGCCTAGGACTCTGGATTCTCATTCCAGCAACAGGGGTTCAATTCCCCTTGGAGATGCCAGTGTAAAAGTAAAAAATATATATGACCCCTTCGTCTAGTGGTTAGGACTCAAGATTTTCATTCTTGCAACAGGAGTTCGATTCTCCTAGGGGTCGCCAAAAAAGCTTATCAGCGAGGTAAGCTTTTTTAGACCGTTAATCTATTCTAAAGATAGATTTGGACCTATAGCTCAGTTGGTAGAGCCTTCGGCTCATAACCGAACGGTCGGGGGTTCGACTCCCTCTGGGTCCACCATTTTTTAACCTGCTTTCGAGCAGGTTTTTTTTGTTGGTAAGAAGTAAAGATACGACTTAATCGGTAGAGTCTTCGGCTCATATCCGGCAGTTGCCGGACGGGGGTTCGACTCCCTCTGGGTCCACCATTTTTTAGCCTGCTTTCGAGCAGGTTTTTTTTTGTTGGTAAGAAGTAAAGATACGACTTAATCGGTAGAGTCTTCGGCTCATATCCGGCAGCTGCCGGACTGGGGTTCGACTCCCTCTGGGTCCACCATTTTTTAGCCTGCTTTCGAGCAGGTTTTTTGTATATAAACTTAGGAGTATTATGGATTCTTTAGATAAAGCTTTACCTGTCCTTATTGGGCTGGTTATACTTATTAACCTCGTAAAAATTCTCAAACTTAAGAGTAATTTCTTTATAAAAATATCTTCTATTGCTCTTATTGGACTATCAATCTATTTATTTAATATGCTTATAGTGCTAGTTATAATGCTAGTCTTAAGAGTAACACTTCATTTCATTTCAAAGAGAGCACTGACTGATTAATCCATAAAAAGGTAAGCTACATAAAACCTACCTTGAAATCAGTTAATATTATTTATCGAACACCGTATTGAAAGTCACTATTTTCTAAGCTCAATTTCTCACAGATTAGTTTTGTATAGTTTAACAATGAGTTGGCACTTAAATTAGACTCCAGATAAAGTTGATTAGCTATAACCTCGTATGCAACTCTGCAATCAGAAGCTTTATTGGATATAATTCGAGATTTCGAACCTTCAAAGTCAGAGTCGTAAGCCAAATTAAGTATTCTTTGTTTATCTAGAATAAGTAATGATTCTACAGTTTGGGTGAAGAATTCCCTCCAGCTTTTCACACTGATTCTTTCTCCCAAAATGTCAATATATACAGGTTGTAAGCCTGTTACATTAATTTCATCATTTAATGATAGATTATCTTTATTTTCGGAAACAGACTCAAGTTTAGACATGTCTATTGCTGGATATTTCCATATTTTAATTGCTATTTCTGAAAGATAGTTTGATCTAGAAGAAATTGTCTTATCATTCCAATCATCAATCTCGTGAAAGTTACTGTTGAGTTTAAGTCTACTTTTTTGAAAAATCTCTTTTTTTTCAATGAATGGTTTATTGCTGAGGTTTCCATTATATGCAGTCATAGTTAGATTTCCGAGTCTGTGCAAGTTGATGTCGTGAATAACACTATAATTTTTACCCAATGTAGCTTTCCATTGAGAAGATAATGTTTGCGGCATAATATGTTCTACAGTCAAATCATTTATGTTCACTTTTTCCTTATTGTCAAAATTTTCTAATTCTTCTAAAAGGTAATTTCTATGTTTAAAAGAGTATATATTTCGTTGAGTAAGTGCAAGTTTAAATTCAGTATCTGTTGGATAAGCAGAACTTGATTTTTTTTGAGATAATACAGCTTGTAATTTTTCGCTATATTTATCATCAAGAGTATTCTTATTTACTTCAGAATCAAGATTTGAGAATATTTTATTTAATGCATTGGTTGGAAGCTCGCAGATTAACCTTCTAAAAGCATACGAAATTATTACTTCTAGAATTTGCTTAAAGTCGTCCAATTCTATCATATTTTTATCAAAATAGTAATATACTTTTAATAAATAGGGATATGAAACTGTTATTTTAAGCTTGGACATTTTTCGTAATAGAAGGTCAATTGTTTTCATTCCAGTATTACAAAATACAATTTTTGAATATAAGCTTGAATAATATTTAAGATTATCTAATATAGATGCAATATCATCGTTATTATTTTTCACAAATGATTTAAATTCATTATATACATCACTTTTCTTTGGTATTTTTTTGTTTTCCATTATTAAGAAGTCACGTATAAAGTCGGATATTTTATCATTAGTTAAATTCTTTTCGATAATGAACCAGTATTTTTCATACAAATCTTCTTGTTCCTCTGGTTCCTTATCCATTAGAATAAAATTGCGTATTAAGTCTGCCTGTGTTAAATTAACACCTGTAGAATTTATACTTTCAAAAATTAACTGAGGATCATCTTCTCCTCTTTTTAAGCTGATATATACTATCATCAATTTGTGAGCTGAATCAAAAATATCTTTAGGTTTTGCCTTACATGAACTAATTCTACTATAAAAGTACTTATAGTTGACAATAATGTTTGAACTGCTGTCAATATGATCAAGATTGTTAGACATTATTTGCTTAAATACAATGTCATCTTCTTTCATTGGTTTCAGCCTTAACTTATTCTGTTCATTTTGATATTTGTTTATTAGATAATAATCATAAATTTTATTTCTCAAAGACTGGTTCTCATCATCTTGAAAGTTATTTTTATCAATATAATCACATAAAGCTTTAAGTAGTAAAATAATTGTAGTAATTCTTTGTTGTCCATCGATAATTACATACTCTCTTAAATCAACCATATCAACATCACTATTTGATACATAAACAATTGAACCAATAAAATGAGTTTTTTTATTTCTATCTTCGTTTAGTGCAAGAATATCATTAAATAGTTGCTCACAATTGCTTTGTTTCCAATCATAGTTTCTTTGAAAAACCGGAATAATTAGTCTTTTATCTTCTCCAGAAATGAATCTCAATAAATGAAACTGTCGTGCTTCCATATAACCTCCTCAATTATCAAAACATGAATTGTTGTAAGAATAGTACATGTTAAATATATGTCAACTTAATATAATTATACGTTAAGCTATGTGTAATTTTAAATAGATTTATTCATGTATTTTTATCTTAAATTTGGAATGCTTTTATTAGTTGTCTAGTGGCAATACTTACTAGCCTCCTGCATTAAATTGCGATTTAATGCAGGAGGTTTCTTAGGAAAGAGTGAAAATTGTAAGTAGAGACGAGGTTACTAGGCTAATTTTATATTACTCTTTTTTAAATCATTTAAACCCAAAAAGAGCATCATCTGTGATAAAGAGAATAGTCCAAAAAACTAGGAGCCTAAAAAAACTTGATTGAGAGAAATATCAGCTTGCTTGCGTAAATATTATTATGCAAATTAGAAGTAAACATGTTGTTTTATAGAAGATGAAAATTATTAGCCGATCTCAATTATTAATTCAAATCCCAAAATATACCTTAATTTTGGGATTGTAGTCCCAAAAATATACCATAAATTTGGGATTAAAAATCCTAAAAGTTACTTTTATTGCTTGATTATCCAAGAATACCTATTAACCCGATAAAACAAAGAGCTCTGTATAAAACAAAGCTCTTAATTTATTCTTTTTATTCTTTAGGTTAGTTTAGTTATAAGTCTTTGGAAGGCTTCTTAAATTTTAGAGAAATGTAGAAGGCTAAGAACATTGCTACAGAAATTGAAATCCACATTATCGAGCTAGCTGGATGGATAGCAAAAGTTGTAATTTGGTAGAAGAGAGTTGCTACTACCCAGGCTAGAATCGTTAAATAAGCTACTGCAAAGATAGTCCATTTAAGGTTTGTTTCACGGTAAATTGCACCAATAGCAGCCACACAAGGAGCGTAAATAAGAATAAAGAGCAGATAGGCATAAGCTGCAAATTTATCGTTATTAAAGCCTTGTTGAACATAAGCAACAAGTGATGAATCTTCCTCTTCTTCATCTCCCGCATCAATCCAACCAAATCCAGCAGGGATTGCTACAAAGGAATCTTTGATTCCACCCCAAAAGTCAAATTCTTCTTCAACTTCATCTTGGTCTTTACCCCAATTCGGGTCACGTTGTTTGTAAAGAGCATCCATTGTCCCGATTACAGCTTCTTTAGCAAAGATACCAGTAAATAGACCAACAGTAGCAGGCCAGTTGTCATCTGTAAGACCAATTGGTTTAAAGATTGGAGTTGTTTTTTTGCCAAGCCAAGTAAGAACTGATTTAGATGAATCGTTGTTGCCAAAGCTTCCGTCAGTACCTATTGAGTTAGCGAAAGAAACTAAAATAACAATAGTAAAGATTACTTTCCCAGCCTTAATGAGGAATGATTTTAGTTTGTTCCAAGTATGAAGCATAACACCATTGAGGGTTGGAACATGGTAAGAAGGGAGCTCCATAACGAAAGTAGCAGGTTGACCTTTCAAAATTGTTGATTTGAATAAGAAACCTGATAAGATAGCTAATATTATACCAGATAGATAAATAGAAAATAATACTAAGCCTGCTGATTTAGAGAAGAAGGCTGTAATCAGTAGAGAATAGACAGGTAGTCTAGCTCCGCACGACATAAATGGATTCATCAGGATTGTTAGCATACGATCTCTATTGTTCTCTAGTGTACGAGTTGCCATGATAGCAGGAACTGTACAGCCGAAACCAACTAGCATAGGTATAAAAGCCTTTCCTGGAAGTCCAATAGTTTTCATGAATCTATCCATTATAAAGGCTGCACGAGCCATATAACCAGAATCTTCAAGAATCGATAATGCTAAGAAAATGAAGAATATTGGTGGGATAAAAGTTGATAAGGTCTGTAGCCCACCACCAAAACCATCTGCAAGAATAGTAACAAGCCAATCAGGAGAATTAAATTTTCCTAATAGATTAGTAAGTCCATCAACGAAAATTGTGCCTGTAAGTCCATCAAAGAAGTCAATAAAAGGTGCACCAACATTAATTGTTAGATAGAAAACACCCATCATTACAGCTAAGAAAATTGGGATACCTAAGAATTTGTTAATAACTATCTTATCAATAAAGTCAGTAACAGTTTCTCTGGTAACAGTTTTAACTTTTAATACTTCTTTGACAATTCCTCTGATAAAACCATAGCGACCGTCTGCGATGACAACATCAATAGGGTCACCTGTGTGTTTTTCAACTCTATGAATTGCTTCATGAAGTTCATTTTTAATATTAAGTTCAGGAATCTCAGAGAGAAGCTCTTCTTCTTCAAACAACTTAACAGCGAGCCAATGTGAGTTTAAACCTTTAGATTGTGAATAATTAGCTACTTTTTCATCTATAGATATAATTTCTTTGTGAAAGTAGGGGTCATAAGGGATATCAATAGTAGAGATGTGTTTCTTATTGATTGCTTTAATAATCTCTTTCTTTAGAGTATCGATTCCTTCTTTTTTGTTGGCACTTGTTGGGATTATTGGGCAATCCAAGTATTTCTTGAGTTTGGCAACATCCAGCTCCATTTGGCGAGATGGGAGGGTATCCATCATATTGAGGGCTATAATAACAGGAACATTCATTTCAAGAAGTTGCACTGTTAGGTATAGGTTTCTTTGTAGATTTGAAGCATCTAGAACTTGAACAACCAAGTCTGCATCTCTGCTGAGAATGTACTCACGAGATACTCTTTCATCTTCAGAAAAAGCAGAAAAAGAGTAGATACCAGGTAAATCAACAACATCAATTGAGTGTTGATTATCAGAGTATGTTCCTACTTTTTTCTCTACTGTAACTCCAGGCCAATTACCGATAGTTTGTTTTGCACCGGTAAGAGCATTAAAAACTGTTGTTTTACCACTATTAGGGTTACCTGCTAGAGCAATAGTGAAGTTTTTCATGTTAGCTCCTAAACTTTATATAATTATTTTTGTGCATAAAGTTATGAAGTGCTAACATTGTCAAGTTTTATGTTAGTAAATTCTAACAGCATACTAGTATTCTGAATTTGATTGGTGATAAAAGATCTTGGTAAAATATTGATTTATAGTGTAATATCTAATCTTGAAGTTTCTTGCTTTCTGTGAAAATTAATTTATATAATTTTTCTATGAATTCAAAAGAAAGCTTATATTCCTTAGCAAGTTTAGTTAAATAATCTAATACTTCTTTCTCTCTAGATAAGTCTTCAGCTTGCTTTTTGAACTGTCTAGTTTGCTTTGCTAGATTAAATCTTTTTGCTAGTAGGTTAATGATTTCTTGGTCAATCTTCTCTATGTCTTTTCTAATTGTTTCTAAGTTCAAAGTGTTTAATCTCCATAAGTCTTTGTAAATAAAGGTCAGCAATCACAAAATAAGACAAAGCTTCAACAATAGGTGGAACTCTAAGAGCAAAACAAGCATCATGTCTACCTTGAATTTCAAGAGTATCCATTTGATTAGTAGCAAAATTAAATGTACTTTGAGCTAATGAAATACTGGCTGTTGCTTTGATTCCTATGGTAAATATGATAGGATTTCCGTTAGTTAAACCTCCTACAATACCTGAAGAATTGTTACTTGCAGTCTTTCCAGTAGAGTCAATAATAGGGTCATTAAAGTCAGAGCCTTTAGCTGTGCTTGGATCTATTGCATTTGAAAATGATAAGCCTTTAACTCCTGGAATTGAGAATAGGGCATGGGCTAAGAGAGATTCAACCGAATCAAAAAAAGGAGAGCCGAGCCCGATAGGAAGATTATCTATTTTGCAAACAAGCTTTGCTCCCAGAGAATCACCTCTTTCAATAGCTTGCTCAAGTATTTTAGAGTAATCTTTTTTACCACCAATAGATTCTATATGGCATTGAGCTGAAACATCTGTTAAGACAAGCTTTGCAAGATAACCTGCTAGAATTAGTCCCAAGGTTAATCTCCCGGAAAAATGTCCACCACCTTTAAGGTCATTAAAGGTAAAGTATTTTCTATCAGCTACAAAATCAGAGTGGTTTGGTCTAGGAATATCTCTAAATAAAGTATAATCTTTAGAGTGTGTGTTCGTATTGGTAAAAGATACAAGGATAGGTGCACCTGTAGTAATATCATGTTTAACACCTGACTTGAATTGAGGAATGTCTGCTTCTAAGCGATTTGTAG
This sequence comes from Cloacimonadales bacterium (SeqCode), assembly GCA_963678315.1. Classification (GTDB taxonomy): domain Bacteria; phylum Cloacimonadota; class Cloacimonadia; order Cloacimonadales; family JAFGVF01. Next base: position 1,389,436 of record OY782781.1, read on the forward strand.
TTCCTCTTTTACCAGCTTTTCTTCTAGCAATAAAAGATTCTAGTTCATTTCTATCAATCTGTAACCCAGGAGGAAATCCATCCAAAAGGACTCCTACTTCAGGTCCATGCGATTCTCCAAATATTTCTATCTTCAGTAGTTTTCCGAAACTATTCATTAGCTAGTCCTAACCTATTATAAATGTCTATAAATTCTGGGAATGATTTATTTATACATTGATAGTTATTAATGTCAATCTTATTCTTGGAAATTGAATTAAGTACTAGGGCAGACATTGCTATTCTATGGTCATTGAATGTCTCTACTAATCCACCTTCAATGATAGTGGGATAGATAGTTAAAGTATTATCATCATCAGATAGGCAATAAGATACATTTAATGTCTTGAACATCTCGATAATGCTCTTTAATCTGTTAGATTCCTTAGAGAAAAGTCTTTTACATCCTGTTAAAACAGATTGATTTTTACAGGAGATAGCTAAGGCTGATAGAATAGGGGCAAGGTCAGGATTATGGGTTAAATCAAAGTTGATATTATTAAGTTTGCTTGAAGAGACATGTATAGAGTTTGCCTTAAGCTCAATGTTTCCACCAGCTTCTTTCAATATATCAACAATTACTCTATCTGGAGCTGCTTTATTATCCTGAATATTGTTTATTTCAATATCGCCATTAAGTAAACCCAAAGCAATAATATAGCTCATTGATGACCAGTCTGATTCTGGAGTAAGTTCAAAAACTTTGTATTCTTGATTTCCAGGAATTGTTATCTTCATTTCATGCTCATCAAAAACATACTTAATCTTTGCTTTGTGTAAGTAATCCAGACTTAGTAAAAGATATGGCTTACTGACTAAATTATGAATATTAATTGTCCTAGTTTGATTTAGATTAGCTAGAAGAAAGAGAAGACCTGACAGTAGTTGGGAAGACTGAGAAGCATCAATATCTAAAATATCTGGAAGTTGTTTGCTTTTTATTGTTGTTGGTAAATAATCACTAGAAGAAGAATAGCCAAGTGCATGACAGAAAGGTGTTATATCAAGATTTCTGGATAGAAGTGTCTTTTCACCGCTTATGGTATACTCATTACTATATAAACTTGCTAATGATACCATTATTCTTGCTAAAAAGCCTGATTCTCCACAGTATAATTCTTTGCACTTATTTGGAGTGAAGGAAATAACTCTTAGAGTGTTTTTGCTAAGATCAATCTTGTAGCCTATGCTTGTAAAAAGTGTGATAGCTGAGAGAACATCATCACACAGTGAAACATTATTTATTGTAACAGGCTTATTATTGCTGAGAATAGCGCAGATGATGGCTCTTAAGGAAGAACTTTTAGAGGCTGGAGCATCTATTCTTCCAACAAAGCTAATCATTGGATAAAATCTCTTTCAAATCGCTAAATAAGATTTCTTTAATGCAAGGCTTTCCAATATCTTCTAATAGAATAAAGCTGAGAGTGTCAGCTTGAACTTTCTTGTCATTAATAATAGAGTTATAGATAACTTGCCAAGGAAGTTGCTTGTCTTTTAAAGAATTAAACTTGTTTAGGATTAGGGATATACTATTATATGTTTCTTTAGATAATATCTCAAGTTTAAGGGATATATCAAGAGCATATTGCATTCCCCAAAGAACAGCAAGTCCATGACTACATTTCAAGTGCATCTCAATAGTATGGCCTAAGGTGTGTCCAAAGTTGAGGATTCTTCTTTGTCCATTATCACAAACATCATTCTTAACAAAGTTATATTTGATATAATGAGATTCTTTGATGAGAGCAGAGAGTTCTCTAATGTCTTCTAGAAGAGTCTTGGAAGAGAAATAATCAGCAACTTTATAGAAATATTCTTGCGAGTAGATAAGTCCATGTTTTAGCATTTCAGCAATACCATTGACGACTTGATCATGGGGGAGACTTGCTAAGAAGTTAAGGTCATAATTAACTTGTATAGGTTGTTTGAAAGTCCCAAATTGGTTTTTAAAACACTGGGAGTTGACTCCATTCTTGCCTCCAAGTGAGGCATCTACCATGCAGAGAAGACTTGTAGGGAAAAAGGCGACATCTATTCCTCGTTTGTAGAGTGAAGCAACTAAGCCTGCTACATCAGTTACCAGACCGCCACCAATGGCAATCAAAAGGCACTTCTTTGATAGATTCTTCCTTAACATATATTCTAGAATATTTTCTACAGAGAACATAGTTTTATATTCTTCTCCTGGAGCTAAGGCAAGATATTCAAAGTGCTTGAAGATTTGCTCAAAGTAGAGCTTTTCAAGGTTTGTATCAGTTAATAAAAAGATTTCTCTATCAGCAAGCTTAGAGATTAAAGTAAAAGTATCTTGAAAACTTGTAAATTCAGTAGGATTTAGCATTGTTCTTACTTCTTAAAAAAGTCTATGATTGCTTTTAATTCAGACATCAAACTTTGAAACTCATTGAAATCAAGCTGTTGCTTAGGGTCGCTCAATGCTTCAACTGGATGAGGATGTACTTCAAGCATTAGGCCATCAGCTCCAGCAGCTATACTTGCCTTGCACATAGCAGGGATAAGCTCTTTACGTCCGGTAGCATGAGTAGGATCAACAATAACAGGTAGGCCAGTCAGCTCTTTCATGATTGGGACTGCGCTCAGGTCGAGAGTATTTCTTGTATAGGTCTCGAAAGTACGGATTCCACGTTCGCATAAAATAATCTTTTCATTACCTTCTTTGAATATATACTCAGCACTATGAACCCATTCTTCTATGGTTGCTTGAAAACCTCTTTTAAGAATAACAGGCTTATCTAACTGTCCTACTTCTTTTAATAATGGGAAGTTATGCATACTTCTTGAACCTATCTGAATTACATCAATGAAGTCTATGTTTGCTTCAATTAATCTGGGGTCTAGAATCTCAGTTACTACAGGAATATTAAACTTTTTCCTAACCTGATGAAGAATTTCAATTGCTTGACCTTGCAGACCTTGAAAAGAGTAGGGTGAGGTTCTAGGTTTAAAGGAACCTCCTCGAAACAAACTTGCTCCCATACTTTTGATAGCAGCACAAGTCTCTTCAGCCATTGTTAAATTCTCTATACTACACGGTCCTGCGATAACAATGAAGTCTTTACCAACTTCATGATTCCCAATTCTAAATCCTGTTTTCCTGTTTTTTAAAACTTGAACTTTATCCATTATTAATACTTCTTATAAATATATTTAACTGTGTTTTTGCTTGATATTTCCAAAAAGTCCTTCCAGAAATATACTTGCTATTATCGACATACGATTCTAAGGCTACTTCCTGTTTTGAATACGGTAAGTCAATTACATATTTGAAGTTATGGAGACCAGTAACTTCACAAAAATCTTCACCGTTCATTCCTAAGGGAGAACAATTAATCAGTAAATCAAAATATCTGTGCTTGATATTTTGGTCAATGATTTCTATAGAAGGGAAGTCTTCAGAAAGAGGAATTAGTTTTTTAACATTTCTAGATGTTATGGAAATTTGCCATTGAGAAAACACTTGAATAGCTAGTTTAGCCATGTTGCCTGAGCCATAAATTAATACACTCTTGATAGAACTTTGGGATAGTGTCTCTTTAATTTTTATGAATGCTTCCAGATCAGTATTATAGAACTTTCTTGCTTGATAATCCATTAAATTAGCTATTTTATGCTCATTATATAGACTTGGAAGAAAGCTTTTGTGAGGCATTGTTATAGAAAAACCGTAACACTTTTGCTTGAGTATTGGATGATTCTCAATAAAAGAAAAGAAGTTAGCTATATCATTCTTTTCTAATGGAATAGGTAAATAAACAGCTTCAATATTATGTTCTTTAAAGTAGTGATTATAGAAGTTTAAGCCTATTGAATTGAAAACTTGCTTTTCTCCAATAATTCCTCCCCATTTCCAGTCAGAAGTAATTTCATTAAGTTGATATTGCTCAACATCTGAACTTGTAATCTGACCCTCAACAGTTTCCATGCCATCTTGTACCACATAAGTTGAGTGACAAGTCAAGTGCTTGAATAATATTCTTAGGAACTTACTATATTTACCCATAATTATAAACATTAGTTTAGGATTAATAGACTTATTAAAATCAAAGAATTCTTTTATTTCTAAGAAAGAGTTTAATTGTTGAGCAAGCTTTAGATAGTTGGCCTGATGTATATAGCTATTTATTAGCTTCTTTTTGATATAAAAATCTGAATATCGGAAGTAGTTGTGAAATGAGAGAATCAACCTATTAGGGAAGATATCTAGTTGCTGAGGAGATCTTAATTCATGAATCTCAATATCATACCAAACATAATCATATTCAAAGTATTCTGAGAACTTATTGATTTTATCATTAATGGATCTAGTGGATTCACCACCTTCATCAACACACCTTTCAGTCAAAATCACCTTATATCTGCTTAGGGTAGGAACTGCTTCATACAAAGATTCATCTAAGTCTGTTCTAAGTTCTACCCAATGGGCCCAAATAGGTATTTTATATAGCTGTTCATATTCAGAAATAGAATAGATTAACATTGTTCCACCTTTTTTTTATTCCATTAATAAATTATAATATATACATTTAGCGTCAAGCATGAATTTATCAATCTTTTAATACTTGACATAAGTAAAGTATTTTACTGATTTTAGTAAACTAAATGCTTATAATAAAAATAAGTGAAAAATAGTTTGACAAGAGTTATATCATATACATATTTAATACATAAATAGAAGGTTTGGTTTGTATGAAAAACATTAAGCAGTATTTATTGGAGATTGAAGAGGCTGAGAATAGTCAACAGAGAATTGCAAAGAAGATTGATCGACTTAATAATCAATTGGTCGAACAAATACTCAGAAATAGCAATATCTCTTACAATTCTGCAATAACAAACTTCATTAAGAGAGCTACTAAAGTCCAAAAAGTAGGTTATTGGATTCATGATACTAGGAAAAAACTTTTCATGGGAACCAAGAATTGCTATGCTTTTTTTGAAGCTGACGAAAGTAAACAGTATTTATCTGAAGAAGAATTCTTTGGCTTGATTCATAAAGATGATGTGGATGAAATATATAGATCTTATACTGAAGCTTTGGAAAAAGGAATTGAAAGTGGCTCATCATATAGAATTAAAACCTTCAAAGCACAAATTAAATATGTACTATCACATTTTACTCCTAAATATGATTCCAAAGGCAACTTGTATCAAGTTAACGGTGTGTTATTTGAGCTTCTTGATGATAGTGAAAACTATATATTCTCTCAATTCTTCTCTGATAAATCAATAAACAATAATATTGGTGTTGGTTTTTGGGAGTTTAATCCAGATAAAGAATTAGAAGTTTGGTCAAAGGGTTTGCTTAATATTATTGGTGCTGAGAATGATGTTACCGAGCCTGTCAATGATAGAGTATTTGATTATATATATAGAGAAGATAAGGAATTTGTTAGCAATCTAATAAAGAAGAATAATGATTCATGTAAAGATTACCAACTAACTTTTAGAATCAATACACTGGATAGTAAGATTAAGACAGTTTTTTCTCAGGTAAAGAATATCTTAGATTCTGAAGGCAATTTGATTAAAAGAATAGGTACAGTTTTTGATATCTCAGAAATCTATAAATACGATAACCGAAACAATATTAATAAAGCAAAGTACTATAATATCTTGAATAGCATTGATGCATATTTCTTATTAGGTTCTTATGATGGTGATATTCATCTTGATTATGTCTCTCCACAACTACAAGAATCTCAATTAATAAATACTGATCATGACGATACAACTTTGGATAAGTTATTTAGCAAAGTAGATGTCACTGAGAAGTTTGACTTAGTACAGATAAACCGTGAGACTTTCGATAATAAGAAAGATAAGAATATTCAGATTACTTTTGAGAATAATGGTAAACATATTGAAGCTGTTGAGTTTGTTAGAATATTAAATAGTGATGAAACAGACAAGAATAAATCAGTTAAATTTATTATGCAGTTTATTGTTATAAGGGGTGTTAATAAGGATATTGATTTAGTAAAGGCACCATTTTGCGAAGACTTCCAGTGTGTTTTAGATGAGTTGAAGTTAGAAATCAACAAGATGGATGAACTTTCTAATCTATTGCAGAGCTTTGAAAGTATATCTTCTGCAGAAAAACAGCTTACTTCAGATATAATAGAAAGCACTAAAGAAGTTAAACTCTTAATGGAAAAGTTAAACTCTTAATTTTATTTCTTAGCCGGCATAAATTTATCCATTACTAACTATTTTTTTGCATCCACTGCTATTGGTATGCCTGGCAGTTGCTTAATTAAAGGCAATCGTTCTCAATAAAAAAAGCAGAGCCTTGTTAGTATAAAGGCAGACTATAGCAATCCTTGCAAATTATTTCACATTGTTAAATATCTCATCTTCATTATATTATAGTTAATAATCAATAATTAGGTTGGTGAGTATTATGGCAAAGAAGTCTTTTCTTATTGTTTTAATTGTTTCAATGTTTGCTTCTCTTATGGCAAGTTCAATTCAAATCAATCTTGATAAAAATACACTTGGGTTAGAGATTCGTCCTCTTGAGAAAGCTACTTTGCCCAATATTAATGTAATCAAGTTAAAGCTTGTCATTCCACCACAAACAATTGTCGGTGATTTGAAGATTATCAATCAAGAAGTTATCAAGCAAAGCAAGTTTATTCCAATTTATGAAGGAGAAAAAACCTTTACTGAATCCTCAGGCAATAGTTTAGATTATATAGCAAGTAAGCAAGCTAGAATAGGGGAGTGGCAAGCAAGCTATCATTATAAAAATGGGATTAAATTAGCAATAGTAACCATTAATCATCAGTCATATAAGCAAAGTGAAAAGCTTTTAACAAGTATTGAAAGTGGGCTTATTGAAATTCAACTTACTGCAAGTAATGAAGCATATAAAGATAATTATCTGATTTCTCCCAACATAGAAGGTGTAGTTGGGAAAGACTTGATAATCTTCCCTGAAAGTGAAGATATTTATCGAGACTTATACAATAGCCGTCCTTCATTTGCAAGAAACTCTTTGAATGAAAACAATGCCAAGATGTTAATTTTTTCTCCAACTGAACTTGTATCAACTTGGTCTAGTTATAAAACTTTTAAAGAATCTCAAGGTCTTTCTACGACTGTTATTGATTTAGATGATGTTTATGCAATTTATTCAGGTAGGGATAATGCTGAAAAGTTAAGGAACTGTATTATCGATTTCTATGATGATATCGTAGCAGAAGAAAACAGGTTAGAATATGTTTTAATCGGTGGCGATTATGGATCTGCTCCTACCCGCATTTTAAGGATTAATGCTTATTATAACAGTTCTTTACATTCTGATAATATTTACTCTGACCAATATTTTGCAGGCTTAGATGGTGACTGGGATAATGATGGAGATAACATCTTTGGAGAAGGGGATATTAGTCTAGATAGTGATGCTACTGGCTCCTTAGGAGATGAAGCAGATTTACTTTCAGAAGTAGCAGTTGGAAGAATTCCTGTTGAAACAGAGCAAGAGTTGTTGAATTGGATAGCTAAGCAAGAAGATTATAGCTTATTGAATGTGGAAGATAATTTCTATGAAAAAGCTTTGATGATAGGAGAACATTTAGGAGGGTCTACTTATGGAGGACTAGCTATGGATGAAGTTGCAGGTATAATGGATAATTATGCTATCGAAACTCTTTATCAATTAGAGGGTGATTATACAAGTGCCAATGTAATAAATAACTTTAATTCAGGATATTCTATTATCAATCATTTAGGGCATGGAGGTTATTCCCATATATTTAACATAACTTTAGAAATCATAGATAATGATTTAACTAACACTGATTATCCTCTCATCTATTCACAGGGCTGTCACTCTGCCAAGATTAACTACAATGATTCTATTGCTGAACTGCTTATAATTGATGAGCATGGAGCTTTTGCTTATATTGGAAATACTTCTTACGGATTTTATTCTTCTTTTCAAAATCAAGGAACTTCTCAGCTTTTCCATAGAGAATTCTATGATGGACTAGCTAACGAAAACATAGATATAATAGGACGAACATTTAATGATAGTAAAGAAGATTTAATTAGCATAGTTGAGCAAACAGGAACAAAGAGGTTTATTTATTATGATAACATTCTGCTTGCTGACCCTTCTGTTGAAATAATTCAACAGGCTCAAAGTGTTGAAATTGAACAGATTGCTCTAAATCAGATTTCTTTAGATTATTCTAGTCTGCCTGATTCTTCTGCTGAAAATGTCGATAACTTCTTAATATATGAGCGTGACGATAATTCAATGATATATCCAGTTGAGACTATTAGTCTTGAGGGCTCTAATGCAATCATCACAACTTCAGTTCAATTACCTAATGGTATCCCTTTAGAAATGAGTATTACTAATGTAAGCAACATATTAAATCCGACTATTAAGAAGATTAATCCTCTCTACACAATTAAAGAACTTAGCATTACCAAACCAACAATATGGAGCCAAGAGGAAAGTCCTATTTACTTATATAATAATCTAGTTGTTTTTAGTGAATTAGTGGTAGAAGCTGGAGTTGAGGTTAGAATTAACAAAGATAAGAGTATTTATGCTATCTATGGTGGCTATGTAGATTTCCAAGGAGCTAGTGATTCACGAATTGTCTTTACTAGCTATTCAAATGACACTTCTGAAGATGATACTTGGACTGAGATATATTTAGATTTACAAGGCGATAATGATAGTTATATTGCTTATACTGATATCAAGAATTGTAATGATGCCTTATGGATTGATTCCTTATCGACAGTTACTATTTCTGATCTTAGAATAACTAATGCTAAGAATCGAGGATTATATTCCTATTATGGCGATATTACGGCTGATTACTTACTTGTCAACCAATGTGGAGGACAAGGCAGTGGTGGTGTAATTCTCAATGGTGGAGATTATAGCTTTAATCATGCTTCAATTGCTTATAACGAAAATGTAGATTTTTCAGCTGAAAATGTTGCAAACCTGTCTATCTCAAATAGCATAATTTATGACACATATAATATTGATGCCAATTCTTCTTCCATCAGCTATTCGCTGTTCCCGGATTTACTTTCAGGTCCAGGAAACATATCTGGAAATCCTTTGCTAGCTTCTGAAAGTGATCTAAGTCCAAGCTTAGATTCCCCTGTGATAAATGCTGGTGATTATCTTGCAGACAATGATCCTGATGATACAATAAGAGATATAGGTTATCATTATTACCATTATCCAAACAACTTCACCCTAGAAATTAATGAAAGTTCTAGACCAAAGACTCTTCAGTTAAGCAACAGCTCAATCGGTAACTATGATTCTGTTGAATGGGATTTAGATAACGATGGAGTCTGGGAATCTTCTGGAGATTCTGTCGAATTTGCAATTGGTTCAGAAGGAACTTTCTCTTATAAAATGCGACTGAACAAAGATAGTTGGACTCAATCAATTGAAAAGGAAGATATTGTTTCAAGTTCTTTTAACAGGATATATTCTGATATAGAAACAACAATTACTATTGATAATGAGAATCTCTATCTTGATTGGCAAGAGAATACAGATAGGGATTATTTTCTTATCTATAAAGGAATTGATACTCATGACTTTGAACTACTTTCTATTGAGCAAGGTCTCAGTTTTCAAGAAGACCTTCCTCTAGATAATAAGGTCTTTTATCATGTGATAGCTGTTGAGCAAGACCTGCAAGTTAATGAGTAGTGAAGGTTTATTGGGTACGTAAGCAACAGTCTTCGCCTGTCACAGTCCCTGCTTGCGAAGTGTTTTTTGTGTAAGCAGGGATGCTTACACTCCATTTTCGGATTGTAAGCTTCCAGCTTGCGAAAGGTTGCTTTTTGGATTGTAAGCTTCCAGCTTACGAAAGGTTGCTTTTTGGATTGTAAGCTTCCAGCTTGCGAAATGTTTTTTGTGTAAGCAGGGATGCTTACACTCCATATTCGGATTGTAAGCTTCCAGCTTACGAAAGGTTGCTTTTTGGATTGTAAGCTTCCAGCTTACGAAAGGTTGCTTTTCGGATTGTAAGCTTCCAGCTTGCGAAGTGTTTTTTGTGTAAGCAGGGATGCTTACACTCCATATTCGGATTGTAAGCTTCCAGCTTACGAAAGGTTGCTTTTTGGATTGTAAGCTTCCAGCTTACGAAGTGTTTTTTGTGTAAGCAGGGATGCTTACACTCCATATTCGGATTGTAAGCTTCCAGCTTACGAAAATTCTTTACTTCTATCTAAAATCTTGTATTGTCAACGAAAGTAAAGTTATCAATCAGCATTGTAGGGATAGCAGACCAAGTTGAAATTGCGTCTTCTTTTCCTAGAGCTAAGATTCTTCTTGTTGTTTCGTGAGGAATTTCATTCCAACGGAAGTTATTAACTGATTTCTGGATTTTACCATCTTTAAAGTAAAGGACTCCATCTCTAGTGAGACCGGTTAATTCACCACTCTTACCATCGATGACTCTGATATACCAGAAACGATTTATGATTAGACCTTCATCAACCATTTGCATCATTTGATCTTCTGTTTTATCTCCACCAGCAATAATCACATTGAAAGGCCTATTGACTACAGGTAGATTTTTATCTTGAGCATAGAATCTTGAAGTAGTAAGATTCATAAGCTTTCCATCTTTCACCCAATCTGTATTAGAATTTATCATACCTTCTTCTGTAAAAGTTTGTCTAAGTATTCTATCATCTTCAAGTGAAGAATACATATTGAAGTTTTTACCAAAGAATTCTTTACCCATTTGTCCAGCAAAAGGAGTCATACCTAAATCAGCACCTCTTCTTTCCATAAACCAGCTCATGAAAGAATAAAGATCAAGCACAGCTTGAGGTCTAAGGATTACAGCTATTTTTTGTGGTTCCATACTTTCTGGATTATCTAATGAGTCAAACTGACTATTCAACTGAGCAATTAGAGCTTCTAAATCATATTGATCTTTTCTTATTACAGAACGAGAAACTCTAGTCTCTTTTCTATCACGTTTCATAGTCATTGAGTGTTCAAAGAAAGATATTTTTTCTTGTCCGTAGAAGCCATTCTTTGTAGTAATGATTGTGCTAACTGTTTCTCTAGTAAGCATACCAGAAACTACAGCGTTGTGTTTCATAGCATTTTCAATACAAGTTTTAACAATTTCAGCAGTTTCTTCAATATCTATCTTAGCAACTTCTTCATCATAATTATCATAGCTTGGGACAACCTTTTTACCTTCAGTAGCAAGAAGTTCAGGGTCATCAACACTATTCATGGCGATAGTCTTTGCCAGAGCAATTCTTTCATCTATATAATCTGAATCTAGTTGTTCAATAGACACCGATCCCTTTTTCTTACCATAGATTAGGGATAGATTAATCTTATATTTTGAACCAGACATATTTTGAGTGATTCTATTTTGGGCAAAGCGAGTATCAAGAACATTTTCCACATTTGCAGCGATAGCAAAATCATCTGCATCATTATTCTTTTTGATATATTCAATAGCTTCTTTAATTTGTTCTAGTATCATTTTGAACCTCCTACAGTGATATTTCTAAAGAGGGTTGGTGAGGCACCGTGAGTCATTCTTCCTGTTTGAGAAGGTTGTCCTTTACCACAATTATTCACACCCCATGCTTTCCAGAAACGTTTATCTGCTATTGCTTCCACACTGTTCCAGAATTCTGGATTGTTTGATCTATAGAGAATTTTCTTGAGTGGTCTAACTTTCTTACCATTCTTGATTTCCCAGAACATGTCTCCACCGAATTGGAAGTTAATTCTATGTTGGTCTATTGAGAATGAACCTTGTCCTTCAATCATAACACCCTCATCAACTCTTGAAACTAAGTCATTAGGAGAACAAGTCTCTTTTCCTGGTTCAAGATAAAGGTTTGGAATTCTGTTAATAGGCATATTGTAGTAGAAAGTAGCTCTATTACAGCCTCTACTTAGAGGAGCATCAATGAATGAAGCAGTGTCTCTGGTTGTTCCATACTCGTTAAGAATACCATCTTTTACAATTTGCCATTCTTGATTTGGTACACCATCATCATCATAACCTGCAGTAGCCATTCCACCAGCAAGCTTATTGTTAGCAGTAAAGTTAACAATCTCAGAACCATATCTATACTTCTTTAGCTTTTCTGGGGTAGCGAAAGAGATACCTGCAAAGTCAGCTTCCCAACCTAGAACTCTATCTAATTCAGTTGGATGACCTACTGATTCATGCATAGTCAAGGCTAAATGAGCAGGGTCAAGGATAAGATCTCTGCGTTTGTCTTCTTTCAAAGTTTCCGCATTCAATTTCATGATAGCTTCTCTTGCTACTCTATCAGCATTCTCAAGAAGTTTTAAATCAAGAACATGCTCCCAACCAGCTGCTGTTGCACCAGGATTGAATGAACGAGATTGACTATCCTCAGCATTAACTGCCACAGCTGTGTAAGTTGGATAAACATAAGTAGTATTTAAATGAAGGTTTGAACCATCTGTATTAATAATTATCTTATCATCATTTTGTGAGATTATCATTGCTCTAGCTTGCTTAATATCTGCATAAGATAGAAGTGTTTTGTTGATTTCCATCAACATATCAATCTTTTCTTTTGGATTAACTGCAAATGGATCAATCTCTACTGGTGTATTATATGTATCAATATAACCCCTCTCTGGAGTTAGTCTTAATTGTGAATTTTTATTTATTTCAGCAGAAGCTTTAGCTATATTAAAAGCCCTTTTAACTGTCTCAATAACAGCATCTTTGGTAAATAATTTATTGTGGGCAAATCCCCAAGCACCATTCTTAAAGACTCTGATTCCATATCCATAAATGTCATCATCGCCAAACTCTTTCAAACTCAAATCTCTTACAAATATGAATTCTCTCTTGGTTCTGTGAATACGAATGTCAGCAAAGTCTGCTCCTAACGATTGAGCATAGTCTATTGCTATCTTTCCTAGTTCCATATTTCCTCCACTTTATTTCTTTACTCAAAACCTAAGTATTTATTATATGATGTCAAGTATTAAATTATAATACTCTTGGTATAGTGTGACTTTCTTCTTGCAAGCATGCTGCTACAGAGACCTTCTGCCGAAAGTCTCTACATCCTTACTTGCCACCTTGAAAAAAAGCCGATTTTTCAAGGAGACCCAAAGGGATGAGTTAGAAGTGAGAAGTTAGAAGTTAGTGACATACTGGGATCGCCAGCCTCTGCGCTGGCTTCACTTAGAACGTAGTGATAAGTGAATTTGTAGAGACCTACGGATGTTTGTTTAAATTAAAAAAGATGGAAGATAATTGAGCTCCATTTTATCACCCATGGTTAAAACCATGGGCTCTTTATTGATTTACCCTTACAGGGTATAAATACCTTTATGTCCCTTGGAGACATATCGCTTCAAAGCCCATGATTTAAATTTATTAGTATCTCCATTTAGAGACTTTCTCTAAAACTCGGAAGTTCAAAATATCTTGAAAATCAGAAGCAATTTCTATTGGGTATTTCTTGAACATTTCAAGAGCCTTTTTATCAAGATTTATATGAAAAGTATTAGAGTCTTTATCAAATGTAAATAGATTGTTTTTGTTTTGAGAAAGAAACTTGATTGGATTTTTTATAGCTAATTTAGAAAAATCACTATCTTCCCATAACATAAAGTCTTTATTTGACTTATCAACTAATTCTTTGGCATATTCTTTATTAGAATAAAACTTCCTGAATGATTTTGCAATATTACTAGTTGTAGTTTCAGGGTAAATTTTGTTAGCTTGAATAAAAGCATTTAAGGTCGGTATCTTGTATAATTTGGTTAGTGTTGTATTGACTGCTTCTAATAGAAGAACTTTGACATTTGTATTTAGATAATTGTGTTGTGCTTCATTTAACATTCCGACTTTATCAAGAAAGTCAAACCATGAGCCAAAAACAGAGATGTAGCTTCTAATCGGAATCTCCGAACAAGAACTAAATTCTAGAATAGATGTTGGATTAGTCATCTCATCTTTTAAAGACATATAATGTTCAATTAACTTTTCTTCAAGAGGTAGATTCTGTTTTTTAACATGAGAGAAATAATCAATTAATTCTAAATCAAAATTTGTAATACAATTATCCGGTAAATCAATCTTTCTATCAGTAGGTAATATGAAGTCGTTTTTATTAATTTCTTGAGGAGTTAGTCCACTCAGATAAGACAATTTATAATGACTATTTTTATAATTTCCAACGAAGTCAATGACAGTAAGATAATCTTTATTTTCTGATATTCTTAAACCTCTACCTAACTGTTGCATGAATACAGCATAAGATTCTGTTGGTCTCAGGAAGAGAATAGTGTCTATTTGAGGAATGTCTATACCTTCATTAAACAAATCTACAACAAAAAGAATTTTAATTCTTCCATTTTTAAAATCATTAATAATTTTACTTCTGTTTGGGCTTCCACTATGAAGAGCTTTTGCTTTAATCTTGTTTTTCAGAAAAGCATTTTCCATGAAATTTGCATGAGTAATTGAAGCACAAAAACCAATACAGTAATCTTTTGCAAGTCTTCTATAATTCTTGATTATTGAGTTAGCTCTTTTCTCGACTGATAAGGATACTGTTAATTCTGAAATATCATATTTGCCCGAACGCCAAGGTATGTTGTCATATTCTATCTCATCATGAATTCCATAATAAGTAAATGGTACTAACCATCCATTATTGATAGCTGTTTTAAAATTGCAATTAAAGATAACATTATAGTCGCAAAGTTTATATACGTCTTTGTTGTCCAGTCTATCAGGGGTTGCGGTTAATCCTAATAAAAACTTTGGGTTAAAGTAATCAAGAATATTTAGATAGTTTTTAGCTGTAGAGTGATGAAATTCATCAACAACGATATAATCAAAATGTTCTGGAGTAAAATAGTTATTTAAGTGTTCTCTTTTGCCTAATGAAGCAATTGAAGCAAACAAAATATCAACATTTACATCTTTATTAACCCCATCGAATGATCCTGTTGAAAGTTTAGGTCTTACTTTTTTAAAGGTAGTCTCAGCTTGTTCTAGAATCTCCTTGCGATGTGCAACAAACAAGATTCTTTTGAATTCTTGTGAATCAAAGGCTGATAAAAATGTTTTGCCTAGACCGGTAGCCATGATGACCATACCCTTAGTAACTCCAATCTCTCTAGCTTGTTTCAATTCATACAGGGCTGGTAATTGGCATTTTATCGGTTCGAAAACATCTTTCTGAGAATAAGTGTTTTCTTCATCAGCCACAGCAATAGTTCCAAAGTCTTCAATAGTTGAAGGGTAATCTTTTTCTACTTTACTTAACGGATTTGGGGTTACAGTGTAATTGTCTTGTGGCTTCTTATAGTTGTTGAAATAATCTCTTAACCATTCATCATTTAATTCAAAACTGTAGTAATCGTGTAGTTTGTTGAAGTGCTCTAGGAAATCTTGTATAACATCGTTATTGTTATCAATTAGGCAATTCCATTCAACTCCATCTTCGAATGCTGATTTAGATATATTAGAAGAACCTATAATAAATTTAGTCTCATTAGTGTTTTTAAAATAGTAGCCTTTGGGGTGGAATGAAGATTTAAGCTTGGTTAAATCTATTATTCTAATGCTGAAATTCTGTCCTTGTAAGGATTTTAGCATGAAGAGAGCATTTGGTTCTGTAATATTTAAATAGTTACTTGTAAGTATTGTTATTCTTGCACCACGTTTGAGAGCTTTTTCTAATCCCCTAAAGATTAGTTTCAAACCAGAAGTTTTAATAAACGAAACACAAAATATAATCTCACTAGCTGTTAATATATTGATATTTAAAATGGGTAATAAAGTTTTATCTTCTTGGTTCGTTATTGCTCTCATTCCTATTTCCTAAGAATAACATTTAACCATTTTTCGTGTTCTCTTCCTGGACGTTTATCCTTTGATATTGCATATTCTACAAGAGAAAATCCTATACTCTTATATGCAGTTTTTTCAAATTTATCTTCTGTATAATCACAAAAGAATCTTCCATTTCTTTCTTCTTCATTATCTCCGTACTTTAGAGAAATAAAAAGAATACCATTGTCTTTTAGCGAAATATATAGTTTTTCTAAAGCTTCATTTATCTCAGAAAATGGTAAATGTAGTAAAGATGCACATGCCCATATTCCTGTAAACTGGTCTTTAAAAGTAATTTCATTAACTTTTATTGGTAAAACTTCTTTACTAATAACTTTTGAAGCTAACTTTGCTAATTCTCTTGCTGGCTCAATAGCCACAATATCATATCCCTTGTTTAAGAAATATTTAGAGTCTCTTCCAGAGCCACATCCTACATCTAGAATTGAACCTTTGGAAGGTATAACGTTCTCAAAAAGAGAGTATAATTCTTTCATATCAACTTCGATAGTATTATCAAAAAATTTACGAGAGTTTATATTATAATAATTCATTGATTTCCTCTTGCATTAATTAGAATTATTTTAATTAAAAATGAAAAAAAGTCAAGTTTTTTCAAAAAGTGTGCCTAAAAGGGAAAAAGTGTGCCCATAGTAGTTATGAGAGGTTGAGAAACTTCTTAGAAAAATTATGGAGGACTTTATGAAAGTCAAATTTAAGTATGGTATTAAGTCATTTTCTGGAACACTTGATGGTCTTGTTTATTCAAATTATGAATCAAGAGATGTTGTAATAGGTAAATTATATTCTGATCAGACATTAACATCTCAGAATCATGCAATTGGAAACAGCATGAAGAACATTGCTTCTGTATATGCGCTAACAAATGATGCTTTTAAAGATGATTTAACTATTTATGCAGTTAAGCTTTATAATCAGCCTGAGTATTATGGTAAGTTAGCAGCAAACAAGTATTCAATGTTCTGCAAAGCAGTCTACAATATTTGTAACAACAATGATAGCGTTAATATTTCTAGTTTTAGTGTTGATGACTTGTCAGTTGGGGGATTGATGACTAATGTAAAAGGACTTGTAGAGGCTGGTTATTTACCTGAAGTAGATGGTTATGAAGATTTAACCAATAACGCATTTAATTAGTAATTAGTTAGGGCAGAGTAGAGGTTCATTATCCAGAAGGCAGGCCGTATGGTCTGCCTTTTTTTAATTTTAATTAAATCCATTTCTTGACATCTAATTCTTTTTAAAATGCTATACATAAATAAAGGAGAATATTATGTATTATGCAATGAAGATTTTAATAACTTCAGTATTAGTGGTGTTGATATCTGAGATATCGAAACGTTCTTCGGTAATTGCTGGGATACTAGCGTCAATACCATTGTTGTCCTTTCTTGCTATATTTTGGATGTATTATGATAACAAGGATATTGGGCAGATTATAGACTTTTCTAAAGCGATATTTTGGTTAGTAATACCATCATTGTTATTCTTTGTCGCATTGCCAATATTCTTAAAAAGAGGAATGAATTTTTACTTATCAATGATATTGTCAAGTGCCATAATGGTGGTTTTTTATTACCTAATGGTGTTAGTTCTTAAGAGATTTAATATTACAATATAAATGGAGAATAGAATGGAAATCAAGAGATTTGAAGGCACAGGAAGAATGAGTAGAGTTGTTGAATGCAATGGAACAATTTATTTATGCGGTCAAACTTGTGGTGATGCTAATGCTGATATTCAAGAGCAAACAAGAGTAGTTCTACAGAAGATAGAAGATTTGTTAGAAAAGTACGGTTCTGACAAAAATCATATATTATCAACAACAATTTACTTAAGAGATATGAAAGACTTTGCTTCAATGAATGAAATATGGGATGCTTGGGTTGAGAATGGTAATGAGCCAGCAAGAGCATGTGTTGAAGCTAGAATGGCAAGAGAAACATTACTAGTTGAAATGTCAGTTGTTGCTGTA
Organism: Cloacimonadales bacterium (SeqCode); assembly: GCA_963678315.1. Lineage (GTDB taxonomy): Bacteria > Cloacimonadota > Cloacimonadia > Cloacimonadales > JAFGVF01. Next base: position 1,407,369 of record OY782781.1, read on the forward strand.
GTTAAATAATATGAAAGAAATAGATTTTAATCAAGTAGAAGAAAGTATCTATGACAATATAGGAAAGAGCTTGGTCATTCTTGCAGAAGAAGTTGAGGAACTTATAAAATCAGCAAGAAAAGAGGAGAGTAATCCCTTAGCGAAAGAGATCCTACAAGATATTCTTAAGAATGGACAAGTCGCTAAAGAGCTAAATAGACCTTTATGTCAGGATACAGGGCTTGCTGTCTTTTTTGTTGAGATAGGAAAAGACTTATCGTCTATTGGAGAAATTGAAGCAACAATAAATAGGGCTGTTAAAAGAGCATATCAAGATTTTTATCTAAGAAAGTCAGTGGTTAAAGACCCTGTTTTCGATAGACAAAACACAGGTGATAATCTTCCAGCGATAATACATTATAGCTTTATTGATGGCGATAAGTTAAGAATTTCCTTCTCAGCAAAGGGTGGGGGATCTGAAAACATGTCAAGATTGGCAATGTTAAAACCATCAGATGGGCTTGCCGGAGTAAAAAGATTTGTGATTGAAACTGTAAAAATAGCAGGGGGAAATCCTTGTCCGCCAATAATAGTTGGAGTAGGGGTTGGGGGAAACTTTGAGACCTGTGCTCTGCTAGCAAAACAGTCTTTATCAAGAGAACTTTCTGATAGTCATCCTGAGGAAAAGTGGGCTAACTTAGAAGATGAGCTTCTTAAAGAGATAAATCTCTTGGGAGTAGGTCCCCAAGGACTAGGCGGAGACACCAGTGCCTTAGCAGTCAAGATAGAGAAAGGTCCATGTCACATCGCTTCTTTACCTGTTGCTGTAAATATACAGTGTCATTCTCATAGACATTTTACTCTTGAGTTTTAGGGGGCATTATGAATATCACAACACCATTAAATAAAAGTGTATGTTCTCAGTTAAAAGCTGGAGACAAAGTTTATATTTCTGGAACAATATTCACAGCCAGAGATCAGGCACATAAGAGAATTGTAGAAGCTATTCAAGCTGGAGAAAAGCCACCTTTTGCAATAGAAAATGCTCTTATCTTTTATGTAGGACCTTCTCCTGCAAAGCCAGGTCAGGTGATTGGTTCAGCAGGACCGACTACTAGCTACCGAATGGATGATTATACACCATTCCTGTTGGATAGGGGGCTTAGTGGAATGATAGGTAAGGGAAAACGTAATCAAGCTGTGATAGATTCAATAATAAAGAATGGAGCTATCTACTTTGTGGCTATTGGTGGGGCTGGAGCTCTGCTTTCTGCTAGTATTAAGAGTGCTCAAGTTATAGCTTATCCAGATTTAGGTCCAGAAGCTGTGTTCAAACTTGAAGTGGAAAACTTTCCATGTTTTGTGGGAATTGATAGTAAGGGGGAAAGTGTTTTAGTGAGTTAGGAGTTTCTGGGAACGCTTTGCCTTTAGTCCGGCAGCAGCCGGACTAAAGGCAAAGCGTTCCCAGTAACTCCTAACTAATCAGTGGTTTATCTCGTAAAAATCGTCTATATAGGAGTAGATGGAATTCTTAATAACTTGGTAAGCATCTATTAAGTAGTCGTGCTTTTCAAAATATTCTTTGAAGAAAGATTTGAAAAAATAGTAAGATCCTTTGTCATAGGTATAGTAATCATTTTTATATTGGAGATTTATATCTGTAAAAATCTTTTCAGTAGATGTTTGGACAAAAGCTTGGAAGGCAGTATAAAGATGGTTTTCATAGAATATGCTGGATTCTTTGAGGTTTTTATCTTCAAGTAATTTATGTAGTTCAGGAGATAGAATGTTGATACCAATTTCTTTGATTATGAGATTAGTCAATGATTGAATATCTTCTGAGTTGTAGTACATACAGTATCGGAAGTAATTAATGTTTGTGAATCTTATTTCCTTGGTATTGGCAATGGTAAAAAGGATGTTAAAGTCTTTTCCTTCGAAATCACGGTTAAGGAAGTTCTCCCATTTGTTAATGAATTTGCAGTTGGAGAAGTGCTCATTAAATGATTGTGAGAAACGTTTTAGTTCAGGGTAGATGTTAACCCAGACTTTTTCATTGAATGCTTTAAAGTTTTTAACAAGAATTTGACCTATCTTCTCTATAACGATAAACTTATCACGTGGAATTTTGATTTGACCGAAATCTGAACCATACCAGAGGTAGAAGTCAACCCAGTCATTTGAGAATACGGCATGGCATAATCTTTTATAGTAAAATTCTAAGTCATCAAGGTCAAAATCTGGACTTTCGAGAGGCATAAAATAGATAAATTTGGCAAGGTCACCCATGTTACCATCACCCCAGATAATATCTTTTCTATATCTTCTTAGAAAGTTAATATCTTCCTTAGGAATTGTGCCTATATATTTGCTATAATAGGGATTATCAGATTGGTCATAATCCCAAAGGTTCGCTAGCACAAATACATGCCAAAAATAATTAGGCATGATTTCAATCTTCGACTTTATTTCTTTATGAGGTAAAACTGCTACCATGTATTCTCCTTAAGTAAAGATTAGTTACCTAGGTAAATAATCGTCAAGAACAATTTATATAAAGTAGAAAAAATATTTTACTTGTAGCTAAGAAGATTCTTGTTCTTCTTATGTACACTAGTTACATAAAGATATTAAACTTTATTATTGACATTAAACTATAGGTATTTTAATATAAAAGAAAAAAGGAGAAGCTGAGATATGATTAGAATTAAAGTGATGTTAATTTTGTTATTATTAAGTTTACCCCTATTTTCTGAAGACGATAAAACAAATGAAAAGATAGATAAAAAACAAGAAGAACTTGAAGCAAAAAAAAGTCAGATAAAGACTCTTGATAAAGAAATTGCTAAGCTTAAGAAGCAAGAACGAGAGTTATCTCAAAACAAGAGAATGACTGAGAGGGAAAAAGCAAAAGAAGCTAAAAGATTAAAGCAACTGATTGATGATAAGATATATCTAAAGAACAATATCACTTGGTTAACAGGAGAAGAGAGTAAGCATAAAGAAGAACTAAAAGTAACTAACGCTAAGAAGAGGGAGACTGGAAGGAACCTTACTAATCTGATTTCTAGTTATGAACAGGAATTTCTTGATTTATTCTTTTTAAGTGTTTCTGATAAAGATACTGATTCTATGAGAAAACAAGTTCTTATTAAAGCCTTGATGACTTGTCAAGAGGATATAATTTTCGAACATGACGAAAACTATGTATCGACATTGAAAAAGATTGAAGAAGAGAATAGAAAACTAAATGATGTAAAAAATAATCTTGAGAAGAAGAAAGAATTACAGAAAGATAGAGAAGAAAGATATGTTAAAAGGAAAGAAAAGACTGATAAATTAGATAGTGAGATAAAAGATTTAGCAAAGAAAGAGAGTAAAATCTCGAGTGAAAAGAATAAATTATTAACTGAAAAAGAAAAGTTAGAAAAAGAGGCATTAGCACTAGAAAATTTCATTGCTGAACTCTTGGCAGCTCAAGGAGATATTGATAAAAGTAAATTAGTAAAAAGCATTGCTATAAAAAGACCTTGCCAAGGAAAGATAGTTAAGAATTTTGGGGAAAAGCTAAATGAACTTTCAAAAGTTAAAAATAAAGGTATCAACTACAGGACAACTCCTGGTAGTCAGATAAAAGCTGTGTATGCTGGAAAAGTAATATACAGTGGTCATATCAAATCAAAAGGTCAGGTTATCATAATAGACCATGACAATGGATTTGTATCAGTCTATGCATATAATAGTAAGTTAAACGTTAGCAAAGAAGATATTGTTAAGCAAGGTGATGTAATAGGTATTTCAGGAACCGATTCTTCTGGAACACCGATGGCTTATTTTGAATTAAGAAGAGAGAATAAACCTGTGAACCCAAACTTATTCTTCCAAAATTAATGGAGATAAATTGAAATTATTTAAGAATATAGATTTTAAAAACAATGAAAAGATAATCAATAAAGTCTACACAAATGAATCTGTGTTTTTGCATCACACAGGTTTCATGCTAGGGATTGGTACAGCAGTAGCTAATGACAAGGGTATAGAAAAAATTTATTCATTGAAGCTGAGGGATTCTGCTAAGGGTTTTGTAGTATTGGTTAAGAATATTGAGGACATATTTAACTATGCTGATGATCTGACAGAGAAGGATATGAAGTTGATAGAACAATATCTTCCTGGTAACTTGACTCTTGTTGTGAAATGCTCTAATCCTCTTTTCGATAAGGTAGCCTTGAATGGAACAGTAGCTTTCAGAGTTCCCCAAAATCCAGTATTGTGTCATTTTATTGATAAGATAAATAGTCCAATTATAAGTACTAGCATTAATCGAAGTGGTTTTGAGCCAGAAGTTGATCTTAAAACAATAAGCAAAGATTATAAAGACTGGTTTGATTTTGGCATGGTTCCTAAGAAACAATATATCTTTGGACAGGGTCAAGCTTCAACCATTATTAGTTTGGTAGATGGATTAAATTGCATCAGAGAAGGATCAATTCCCTTTTATGAAATTAAAGAGTCTTATGGAAAACCACTTGTAATGTTTGTCTGTACAGGAAATGTCTGTCGTTCTCCAATAGCAGAGTATCTTCTCAAAGATGAAATAAGAAAGAATAAGTTAGACTTTAGGTCAGCTTCAACAGGAATTCTGCAAGATGGAATGGTTATTTCAGCTAATTCAGCTTCTTTACTATTACTGAATGGGATAGATGCAGCAAGCCATTTGTCCAGAAAAGTGACAGAAGCTCAATTGAGAGGAAGTTGGTTAATTTTAACCATGGAAGAGAGACATAAAGAACATTTAGCTAAGTTCTTCCCACACTTATCCTATAAAGTCTTTACTTTAATGGAGTTTTGTGGAGATAGCGGTGATATAGATGATCCTTACAAGAAGGATATTGAAGATTATAAAGTTGCATATAAGATTATTGATGATAAAATACAATGTTTAGTAAGAATATTAAAAGATGAGGTAAGATAGATGATTGAACCAAAGATAACTCCAGAATTGATTCAAGAGCATGGCATCAATGCTGAAGAGTGGCAGTTAATACTTGAAACATTAGAAAGAGAACCTACTTTTACAGAGTTAGGAATTATTTCAGTTATGTGGTCTGAACACGCTAGTTATAAGAATTCTATTAAATTGATTAAAACCCTTCCTAGAGATGGGGAAGCAATGCTAGCAAAAGCTGGTGAAGAGAATGCTGGGGTAGTAGATATTGGTGATGGCTTAGCTGTATCATTCAAGATAGAAAGTCATAACCATCCATCAGCGGTTGAACCATATCATGGTGCTGCAACTGGTGTAGGTGGAATCTTAAGAGATATCTTTACAATGGGTGCAAGGCCTGTTGCTGTTCTTGATTCTCTAAGATTCGGTAATCCTAACGACCCTAATGTTAAATTCTTGATGCATGGTGTGGTTGATGGTATTGCTGATTATGGTAACTGTTTTGGTGTTCCAAATGTTGGTGGTGAAGTCTATTTTGAGGATAGTTATACCGGTAATCCACTGGTTAATGCTATGGCAGTTGGCATTTTAAAGCATGAAAATCTTGCTAAATCAGCAGCTTCTGGTGTTGGTAACTATGTGATGTATGTTGGTGCTAAAACAGGTAGAGATGGTATTCATGGAGCTACATTTGCATCAGTTGAATTGACTGAAGAATCAGAAGAAAAGAGAACAGCAGTTCAAGTTGGTGACCCATTTATGGAAAAACTACTTCTTGAAGCAACTTTAGAGACTATTGAAGCTGGAGTGATTGTTGGTATTCAAGATATGGGTGCTGCTGGGCTTACTTGCTCAAGTAGTGAAATGGCTGGTGATAATGGTGTAGGAATCGAATTGGATGTTAACCTTGTTCCAAAACGTGAAGAAGGAATGACTCCTTATGAAACAATGCTATCTGAATCTCAAGAAAGAATGTTAATGATTGTTGAACCTCAAAATGTTGAAACTGTTCAAGCTATCTATGAAAAATGGGATTTGCATGCTGAAATTATTGGTAAAGTAACAGATGACGGACTTCTAAGAGTTAAAGAAGGCGATCTTGTAAAAGCTGAGCTTCCAGCAAAAATGTTGGTACTTGGTGGTGATGCTCCTCAATATACTAGAGAAACAAAAAAGCCTGATTATATAGACCAAGTTCAAAATGCTGATTTATCTGATATTCCAGAACCAAAAGACTATAATGAAGCTCTAACAAAACTTATTACATCTGCAAACTTAGCTTCAAAAGCAAGTATTTACAAGCAATATGACCACATGGTGCAAGTTAATACAATGGTTGAACCTGGTTCTGATGCTGGTGTTGTAAGAGTGAAAAATACTAATAAAGCTTTAGCTGTATCAACTGACTGTAATGGTAAACATTGCTGGTTAAATCCTTATGAAGGTGCCAAAGGTGCAGTTGCGGAATCTGCAAGAAATGTTGTTTGTAGTGGCGCTAAACCTATTGCTGTTACTAACTGTTTAAACTTTGGTAACCCTTACAAACCTGAAGTGTATTGGACTTTTAGCCAAGCAATTAAAGGTATGGGGGATGCTTGTAGAGAATTCAATACTCCTGTAACTGGAGGTAATGTTTCATTCTACAATGAAAATCCAAGCACTGCTATCTATCCAACTCCTACTATTGGTATGTTAGGTTTAGTTGAAGATAATAGTAAAATCATGAATCAATACTTCAAAGAGGAAGGTGATGTTATCATAATGCTTGGTAAAGCTGCAACAAGTTTGGGTGGTTCAGAATATATTAAAGTTCTTCATGATAAAATATTAGGTAATGCTCCAGTAGTTGATCTACCACACGAACACCAATTGTACGATGTGACTCTTGATCTAATTGATAAAGGGCTTATCAAATCAGCTCATGACTGTTCTGATGGTGGACTTGCTGTAACAATTATGGAATCTTGTTTTAATCCTTATGGTAAACACTTAGGTGCAACTATTGATATAGATTTTGTTGAAAGAGCAGATATTGAACTGTTTGGTGAAGCACACTCAAGAATTATTGTATCTACTTATGCTGACAATGTTCCGGCTATAGTAGAAGCTTGTGGTGATTTCCCTTGTACAGTTATTGGAGAAGTAACAGGAAAGCAATTTAAAATTAATGATTTAATTGATATTAATATTGATGAAATCCATGAAAAATGGAGCTCAATAATTAAATAGAATTGTAAAATAAAGCAATATATTGATGAGGTTGAGCAATCAACCTCATTTTCTTGCTATAATCATAAATAATAATTGATTGACACTTGTAAATCAATGAGCTTAATAGACACATAAAGATTTTAGGAGGAGAGATGAGAATGAATTTTTTCTTTAGTGGTGCTTTTTGGGGCATATTATTAGTCTTATGGGGAGCTTCTCTAATATTAAAGGAGCTATTCCCTAAACTTCATTTTCCATTTGGAACAATATTTGTAGCTCTATGTGTGATAATATTTGGTGTTCAGCTTTTAATGTCAAGCATGGGCTATAAAGGCAAATTATTTTCTAAGAATCAAAGACGTGGTGTAACTGAAACTTATAGATTTGAAGATGCAAACATACCAGGTGAAGAATTAAATGCAATCTTCTCTTCAGGCTCAATGGACATGAGTAATGTAGATGTAAGCAATGGCTCTCGAAAGTTTGAAGTAAACGCCGTTTTTGGTGGAGCTAAGTTATATCTAAGTCCAGAAACACCAGTCGTAATCGAATCATCTTCTATTTTTGGTACAGTTAAGAAGAGTAGTCAGATTAATTATTCAAGTGATAAAAATTCTAACTGTTTGTTTATAGAAGCAAATGCAGTTTTTGGTTCTGTAGAGATATTAACAAAAAAATAGGAATCAATGAAGAAAATAGTTTTAGTATTTTGCCTATTAATCTTAATCTTCTTCCTGCATGCTAATCCTGATAAAATTGGACTAGCATTGAGTGGGGGAGGAGCACGTGGTTTTGTTCATATTGGATTACTGAAGGTAATAGATGAAGTAGGATTAGAAGTAGATTATATAGCCGGAACTAGTTTTGGAGCCTTAGTAGGTTCTTTGTATTCGTTAGGATACTCTGGGAAAGAAATAGAAGATATGTTCTTGAATGAAGACTATACTTCTATCTTTTCAGATAAAATTGAAAGAGGGGATTTGTACATAGAGGACAAAAGATGGTTCGACTATGGAAATGTCTCCCTTGAAATTGATAAGAATATGAATGTTTCAATACCTCTTTCAATAATTTCTGGTAACAATATAGTTTTGATTCTTTCTAAGTACTTAGCTAGGTCTATGTATTATAACGATTTTGATTCATACCCAATACCTTTTAGATGTGTTGCTACAAACTTAGAGAATGGTCAAAGTGTTGAATTTACTGATGGAGATTTAATTTCTGCAGTTCGAGCTTCTATGGCTTTTCCAAGTGTATTAGAACCATTTGAAGTTGATGGTGAACTTTATGTAGATGGGGGTGTAAAAGCTAACCTTCCAGTAGATACTGCCTTAAGTATGGGGGCTGATTATATTATCGCCAACAAAGCTAGTTCGCCATTGAGAGCAAAAGAAGATTGTGATAATCTGTTAGCAGTACTAGACCAAACAATCAATATAAACATGAGTTTATGGGTTAACGAAGCTCTTAAAAAGTCAGATTTAGTTATTGAACCAGACTTAAAAGGTTATACTGCTAGCTCTTTTGATGAAATTGAAGAGTTGATAAATATAGGAGAAAGAGCAGCAAGGGCTCATATAGATGAACTTATTCAACTAGCTGAAAATAGAAGCTATAGCGAAATAACTTCGAAAAAGATATATAAAGTTCCTAATAAAATAAGATTGAACAAGATTATAACTTTTTCTTCAGACCAATTATCAGGATACAAGATTAAGCTATTAACAGGATTAGTTGAGGGAGAACCTTATTCTCTAGATGAAATAGTTACTGGCGTTAAAGAATGTTATAACTCTGGATTATTTGTTTGGGCCTACCCAAGACTTTCCTATACTGATGGAGTTTATATTTTGGAGGTTGTTACCAAGGAAAAAGCCAAAGGCTATCTTGATGTAGATCTAGTCTATACTGATTCGGAAGATTTGGTTTTTGGGGTGACAACAACCTTGAATAATGTAATTCAGAAAAACTCAAAGTTAATTGCTAATGTTAAGTTTGGTGGTAGAACTTCTTTTGTTGTTGATTATGTTAAGAATTTTGGGGAATTATATGGTGGCTATTATAGATTGTTCCCATTTATAGAAAAAAAGAAACTATATAACTATAACATTGATGATGAAATCATTAATCGAGTTGAATCAAGAGAGCTTGGAGGAAATATAGGCGTAGGATTCTTCATCAAAGATTTACTTGTGGGAGAAGGCTATATTTATAGTCAGAGAAATAGACTTTCACAAGATATCTCTGATGCCGATTTCGAAAGAGATTTGTTTAAGTCAACAGGACTAGGATTTAAGCTTTATCATGAATCAGTTGATGATATGTATTTCCCTACAAAAGGAACAATGTTTGCTTTTAAATACAAACATTCATTCGAAGAATTTCTATCAGATGAATCTTTCGACAAATTCCAAGGTGTTGCTAAATTAGCTATCCCTTTGCATGATAGATTTTCTCTTTCATATCATGTTGAAGGTGGATCTTTCCAAAATGAAACTTATGCTAAACAGTTTATTCCTTTTGAAATAGGTGGTGTTGATTCATTTAGCGATATTGATAAGAGTTCTAGTAAGTTTTCATCTTACGCATTTAGTGATATCTCAGCGACTTATAATATTGACAAGACCTACTTTATTACAGGTTCTGTCCACCATCTAGTTCAAAGTAATGATAATGATTTTGATGATTTTGAGAAAGAAGATTCTGCCTATTGTTTAGAATTTGGATATCAATCTCCAATAGGTCCTGTTAGACTTGGAGCAGTAGCTGATGAAGATTTTGACATATCTACTTACTTCTCATTTGGATACACTCTTGATATGTTTATGTTATCTGGAAATTAGGAGGATAAATGATACCAGTTATTGATTTACATGCTGATACATATATGAAAAAAGATATTTTTAATACACTTCCATGGTTAAGGAAAGCATATTTTAAAATACCTACTAGACCAGGTGAAGAAGTGCAGTTCTCAGAAACCATAACCCCAGAAAGGATAGTCCAAGGTAACGTAAGATTACAAGTACAATCACTTTTCATAAGTGATTTAGGTGTCACTAATCCTCTTCATAATGGATTAAAAATGTTAGCAAATATCAAGAGAGATGTAAAAGCTGATGAAAGTAGCTATCAATTCTATACTGTAAATGATTTCAATGACAATTTAGATAAATATGGAACAATGGTGTCTATAGAGGGTTTAGAACCAATTAACAATGATTTAGAACTTCTTGATATCTATTATGAACTGGGGGTTAGAATGCTTGCTCCTACATGGAATAGAGCCCTTCCTTATGTCGGGTCTTCTGCGGAACCTTATGGTATTTTAGCAAAGGGTAGAGAACTTGCCAAGAAACTAAATGAACTAGGCCTTATCTTTGATGTTGCTCATATCTCTGACCAAGGTTTCTGGGATTTTATGAATCAACTAGATTGCCCTGTTATAGCTTCTCATTCAAATTATAGAAAGGTTTGTAATCATCCAAGAAATCTTACTGGTGAACAAATTAAAGAAATCTCCAATAGAGATGGTGTAATTGGAATTAACTTTTACCCTAGTTTTTTATGCTCAGATAAAAACTATAATATCGATTCCGATTATCCAGAAGGCTATTCTTTATTGTATAATATGATTGAAGTTATTGTTGATGAATTTGGCGATGATGTGATAGCATTCGGTTCTGATTTTGATGGAATATCAGTGACTCCTGAGGGGGTTGAATCTCCAGCTTTCTTTCAAGATTTTGCTAAGTTCTTAAAGCATAGGTCTGTCTCTCAAAATACAATTGAGAAGTTGTTTTATAAGAATGCTTTGAGAGTTCTTTCCTGTTATTAATTATCAATAAACTCAGAAGGCAAAACAGATAAATAGCTTGACTAAATACATACTTAAGCTTTAATTAAATTATTATTTTGGAACAAGGTTGGGAGTATGAATAAGTTTGGTATTATTGTGATTCTTTTATTGGCTACTATTGTGTTACAGTGCAATGAGTTTGTGATAACAAAAGAGCTGACAGAGAGCGAATTGCATATGGGATTTTCTATGTCAAGTGATGAAGAAAAATATGATTTAGATGGAAATTTAGGGTCATTAATAATAATAAACTGTGGCATAGATGATGTCAATTTCACAAATAGTGTAAGTAAAATATCTCAAAAAAGAAGCAATGGCGATTATTGGGTCTATCTTAAATCTAGTGCTCAAAGATTATATATTAGGAAGTCAGAAGGTTTTGGTAAATACCAATATGATTTCCCTTTTCGTTTAAAGAGTGGAAGCGTCTATGAAATGAGTGTTGGAGCTAAAGAAGATTTAGAAGAAGTATCCATACCTATTATGATTACAACTAATCCTTCAGGAGCTGAAGTTTTTATAGATGATGAGTTTATTGATTATTCCTATGATGGTGTGCTGAGTCATACTCTTCCTGCTGGTAAGTATGAAATTAAATTATCCTTAAAAGGTTTTGTTACTGAGGTAGATTCTATTACTGTAGATGAGGGCAAGCAAACATTTTCATTTGCATTAAAAGAAAAATTATCAGCAGCTGTGACCATAACTTCTGACCCAGAAGGTGCAGAAATATATCTAGATAATGTATATGTAGGAACAACCCCTCATGTAACTTTTTTTCCCTTTGGAGAGTATGATTTAAGATTAGTTTTAAGAGATTATATTTCGATTGAAGATAAGATTAATGTAGTAGAGAGCTTCGAAAAGAACTATGAATTGACAGAGGCAAGTGCTTTATTAACAATTAACACATTCCCTAATGCAACGATATATATAAATGATGAACTATATGCTGGCATTATTAATCATACTAAATTTAAACCTCAGTTATTGGAAATCAAAGTTGTTGTACCACAAACAGAAGCTATTGTAGATAGAGTACTGCTTAAGCCAGGTGATGATATAATAAAAGAATATTACCCATCAATATCAACAGGAATAATCAAGGTAAATGTGATTCCTGAAAATGCTCGGATTAACCTAACTAATGAAGAAGGGTTTGAATATCTCTCTATTGGTAAAGAGACTTTTAAAAGTCTTCCAGTGGGGGAATATTATCTAAAAGTCTATGCTAAAGGTAAGCAGACTTATGAAGAGACAATTCAGTTATATAATGACAAAGTAGTTGAAAGAGATGTGATATTAAAAAGTGAGGATGATTATCTAAAAATGGATGAGTTTGATGTTGATTCACTTGAAGAGAGCGAATAGGCAATTTCAGAAGATAATCTTAAACTTGATTATATCTAAAACAGCTAGTAATATGATCATTCACCATGCCAATTGCTTGCATAAATGAGTAAATTATGGTTGTTCCAATAAACTTAAATCCTTTTTTCTTCATTTCTTTGCATATATAATCTGAAAGCTCAGTTGAAGCAGGTATCTCATTAATGCTTTGATAAGTATTCTTGATAGGTGTGTTATTAACAAAATGCCATATATAATTGTTAAAAGAACCATATTCTTCTTGGATCTGTAAGATCATTCTAGCATTATTTATTGCTGCTTTTATTTTTAATTTATTTCTGATAATAGCTTTGTTTTGAACTAGTAAATCAATCTTATCTTGTTTGTAGGATGCAACTATTGGGATATCAAAGTTGTTGAAAGCTATACGAAAACTTTCTCTCTTTTTTAGAATAGTCAGCCAGCTTAATCCAGCTTGCATGCTCTCTAATACTAAGAATTCAAAAAGCTTACTATCTTCATGTAAAGGCTTTCCCCATTCCTCATCATGATATTTTATATATAAAGAATCTTTTAAACACCATGAACAACGATTAACCAAAGCTGATTTTGATTTACTCTCCATCATCCTCTTCGTTATTTTCTGTAGACTCAGATGAAGAATCTTGATTGTCTGATTCTTTCTCTGCCTCTTCTTTAGCTTTCTTTTCAGCTTCTTCTTTTGCTTTAGCCTCAGCTTCAGCTTTTTTCTTGGCTATCTTCTTTTTTTCTCTTTCTAATTTTGATTTTTCTCTTTCAGCCTTCTTCTCAGCTTCTATACGAGCTTTTTCTTCTTTAGCTTTACGTATTTTTTGCTGTTCCATTTCATAATCGAAACGCTCATTAAGTTTTTTATCTCTATCAATTCTGGCTTCATCGACTTTATATATTGTTTGATCTATCGGCTGATAATTATCATAAATGAATTCTCTTTTCATTATCATAATCTCTTCACCACCATATTTATTGGTCTTTTTAGAGACTTTAGTTAATGCCAATCTTCCAAACATATCATATGTATTTCTTTCGATTGTTGATGTATTAGTGCTGAAATCAATCTCAGCTTTTTCTAGTAAGCGATTGTCCTCATCATAATCATATTCAACAATACTTATTAAGGAATCAGCATAGTCAATCTTTCTTTCAGAATCTAGTCTAAGGTTTTGATTGTAGTTAAAGTAGGTATAATAGACAGGGAATCCATCATAGTCGTTAGTAGTTATTTTCTCATTTCTACCATCTGGGAATTTCTTAATCACATCATGAAATAGTGGATATCCAGCATCATTATAATATCTTTTGATGGTTTGATGTTTGACCGAATCCGTTTCAGTGATAATACGTTTTACAAGTTTACCACCCCATGAATATAATGATTCATCATAGTCAAATCTATTAGGTTTGCGAGTTACAAGTCTTTGTGTAATAATATTATGATTACTGAAGTAGATTCTTTCATCTAAAGAGTCTGAGTATGTGTAAGTATAATAACCCTCATAAGAATCGTTCCCACCATAATTAGTTATTTCTTTTGTTCTGCCATCTTCATAAAAATCATAAAAACTCTTTGTGGTCATATACGATCTATGTAAATCATAATTAGGTAAAATTCTTTGAGTTTTAACTAAACATTTATCAATATTTTTGAATAATTCAGCTGGTAAATCCTGTGCATTAAGCAATGCTAACAATAAAGAAAAAAGTGTAACAAGTATAATTTTTTTCATGAAGTCCTCAAGTATATGTTTAAGTATTAAACAAATCTGAAATTAATTTACAGAATAAAGTTATTTTATCTATCTTTAGTAGATAAATCATTAATAGATAATGAATCAATAGTTGTCAAGGAATCTGTGTCTGTTTCTATTAAATATTCATTATCCATATCTGACTCTACATAGAGTGTTACTTTACTTCCTTTAAGAACTTCAGTTCCAGATTTAGGTTCAATCTTAGAAACTTTGTTTAAGGCTAATGTTCCATAGTTTTTTCTTATAATAACAGGCTCAAGTCCAATCTGTTTAAGAGTAGAACTAGCATTTACATAATTTTCTTCAACAACTAAAGGGATTACTACCTTTTCGGAACCAAGACTAACAATGAGCTCCATTTCACATCCTTCTTTAACTTTTTTCTTCCCAAGAGGTTTTTGCTCAAGAATGATGCCTTTTTCAAAGAGCGGGGAGTATTTCCACACAATAGATGTCTTATCATTTATGTGGAATCCTGACTCTTCAATTAGCTTTTTAGCTTTGCTGAGTTTTAATCCCACAAGTTCTGGAACTTCTGTAGATGCTCCAATATTTAGTTTGTGAGGAATGATAATTTTACTAGTTATGGTCAAAACAGATAATATAAAAACTGTAAAAATTACTAAGGCTATGATAAAAGCTTTCAAATGTCTCATTAGTTTATCCTCTTTAGTCTCGCTCCGAAAGCACCATCCATACTATGAATATGGGGAACTGTCTTTAAGTAGCCATCATTTACATATCTTGTATTTATATAATTCTCTGCATTTTCAATTATAAAATTAGGATGTTTTTTGAGGAACATCTCAATTCTTTCTTCATTTTCTGCAGGATTTAAAGTACATGTTGAATAGATTATATACCCTCCAACTTTAACGAATTTAGATGCATAATTCAAAGCATTTGTTTGTAACTTGATTAAGTCTTGGATGTTTTGGTGAGACTGCCATCTTAATTCACTTTTCTTTCCTAAAACACCCCAACCAGAACATGGTACATCAAGCAGAATTTTATCATAGGCTGCTGCAACAGGACCGTATGTTAAAGCATCATTTTTAACAAGTTTTACATTACTTAACTGAAGTCTTTCTAAAGCTTGTTTAATCAACTTTACTTTATTAGGAAACTTATCAATAGCAATAATCTGTCCAGTATTTTGCATTAGTTCGCTCATATAGCTTGTCTTTCCACCGGGAGCAGCAAAAAAGTCTATAATATTCTCATCAAATTGTGGGTCTAGTAAGGTAACAACTAATGAGGCTGCTGCATCTTGTATAGAAAAATATCCTTCACTAAAAGCAACATCTTGTAGCATTGTTTGTGCTTTATCAGCTTTAACTACATCAGCTATACCATCATATTTCGTAAATGAAACCCCTTTCTTTTCAAAGTAAGGTAAGAGCTTATCCATGGACGTTGCATAGTTATTTACTCTGATATTTATTTCTGGTAGTTCGTTGAAGTACATAGCCATATATTCTGTATTTTCAATTCCAAATATATTAACCCATTGAGAGATAAGTTCTACAGGATATGAGTGTTCTACTGAAATTCTTTCAATAGGATCTTCTGGATAAGTAATCTCAGGATTTCTCAGGTAGTTGCGTAACATAGCATTAACAAAATCACCACTTTTTTGACTATACAGTGTTTTAGCTAATTCAACAGTTTCAGAAACTGCAACCTCTGAAGGAACACTATCCATATATAATATTTGGTATAATCCAAGCCATAATAGAACCTTTATTTTTAAGTCTGTCTTAGGATATTTCTTCGCATCTCCAAATTGACAACAAATATATTCTAAATATAGTTTTCTTTTGATTATTCCCTTAACAAGATTGTAGAAGAATTCGTGATTACCACTATTTGCTTTAAGTTTTTTTGCTTCTTTATGAAGTAGGGCAGTAGAGAATTCATTTTTCTTAACTACCTTATAAATAACATTATAGGCAATTTGTCTTTCGTTCATATTAACCTTTTTTATATAGCTGTTTCATTGTTTTTTTAATTAGATTTTGCACGCTTATATTGGCATCTTCTTTGATTAAAATATTGAAAGATTTTCTAATATCTGTTTGCTTGTATCCAAGAGATATCAAAGCTTTTTCTGCTTCATCAGTGATAGAACTATTGACTACTTTAGGAAGAGATACATCAGAACTTTGAAGTTTATCTACTTTGTCTTTTAGCTCAATAATCATTCTTTGAGCTGTTTTTGCACCTAGACCTGGGGTCTTAGCTAACAACTTATAATCTTCACTAATTATTGAATTAATGATAGTGTTGGTTGGTAATGCAGATAACATGGAGAGACCAATTTTTGGCCCAACTCTATTTATAGATATTAATAATCTGAAGAGTTCTTTTTCATTATCCGTGAAGAAACCAAAGAGACGAGGCCCATCATCTGTATGGTGATAGTGTATCTTTAACATTACCTCTTGTAAGTCCTTGATTTTATCATAAGTACTCATGGGGATTTCTATTTCATAGCCTACTCCTGAGCAATCAACTACTGCCACAATTGGAGAAATCTCAGCTAGTTTTCCTTTTAAATAATTGAACATCTATTTCTTCCCTTTCAAAATTGCGTAACAAGTTGTACTTAGAAAATTACGAAGATGTGGTATCTTTGCGATTATTTTTGATTGCAAGCGTGGTTTCAAGTTAAACTTTATCTCATAGTTTGGATTAATAAAATATAACTGTAAATCTATTAGCTTTAAGTCTGAATGTTTAACTTCCTTTTTAAATGATTCAACACTCAATTTTGAATTATTTAAATCTAGAAGTTCATTTATAACCACTTGTCTTTCCCCAGAATTCTCCATCATATTTCTATAAATTGTTTGAGGTAAAAGATGAATATATGGAATTTTCGATAACATTTGAGACTTAAGCATTTGCTGGTGACCACCAAAAGGGTTTTGCCAAGGAGGGAATGCTATCATGACTAAACCATCATCTGCAAGTAATTCTGAAGTAAGGTTTAGCAGCTTTATATGGTCTGGAATATGTTCAATAACATCTCGATAGAAAATAAGGTCAAATTTTTGTTCAGTCTTATAAAAAAAGATATTACAGTCAAGTAACTGGCAAGATCCATCTTGAATGTAGTCAGTTAAATACTCTTTACCATTTTGTATTTTATCGCTGGCTAAATCTAGCCCAATAACCTGACAATTCTCTTCAAGGAAGGGAAGAAGGTTTCCTCCTTCTCCACAACCAATTTCTAATACTTTGAGATTAGAAATGGATTTATACTTTTTTATATATGGAATCACATACTTTCTTGTAGTAATAGCTTGTTCATTAAAATATGCTTTTCTGTCTCTATGTCTCTTTTGCATTCTCAATTCCTAATCTAGTCATTGCCTGGAATTTAACTCTGTTGTATTGAGTATAAGCAATAGCTAATGCGTCACTTGCATCTTCTGATTTTATTTCTTCCTTTAAACCTACTAATTTTTGTATCATATAGCGAACTTGAGATTTCTGAGCATTTCCATTGCCAACTACTGCTTTTTTAATCTCTTTAGGGGAAAACTCATAAATTGGTAGATTGAATTGGGAACATGCCAGAAGAATTACTCCTCTGGCATGACCTAAAGTAAAGGCTGATTGTATATTCTTTCCATAAAAAATAGATTCTACAGCTGCAATATCTGGTTGGTATTCTTTAATAACTTTAATTAAAGAAGAATATAACTCATTTAACCTACCACTAAGCTTAAGCTTAGGGTTAATATTAATGCAATTACAACCAGCTGCTGTTATCCTACGATTATCAGTTTCAATTATCCCGTAACCACAAAATCTTGTTCCAGGATCTATGCCAATAATCCTCATCTACTCTTCGTTCAATTTTTCCATTACTTCGTCAGATACTTCGTAGTTTGCCCAAACTTTTTGAACATCATCAAGATCATCTAGCTGATCTAACAATCTGAATAGCTTTTCAGCAACATCGTCTGCATTAACAGTCGTCTTAGGTACTTTGATTAATCCAGGGTCACTTATCTCATAACCTGCATCTTCCATAACACCTAATACTGTATGCAAATCTGAAGCAACAGTGTATACCTCAAATTGATCGTCTTCAACTTTGATATCTTCAGCACCGGCTTCTAATGCTTCCATCATGAATTCATCTTCATCCATGCCATTTACTGGAATTGTGAAAAATCCTTTTTGTTCAAAGTTCCATGAAACAGAACCTGATTCAGCCATTGATCCACCATATTTACTCAAAGCATGACGTACTTCAGCAACGGTTCTATTTTTATTATCTGTTGTTACATCTATTAGAATAGCAACACCAGCTTGGCCATATCCTTCATAAGTGAACTCTTCATAAGTTACACCTTCGATTTCACCTGTACCACGCTTGATTGCTCTATCTATGTTATCTTTAGGCATGTTCTGACTTCTTGCAGCAGAAACAGCAGTTCTTAATCTTGGATTAGATTCTAAATCTCCACCACCTTGTCTTGCTGCAATTACAATTTCTTTACCTAATTTTGTGAATACTTTTGCTCGTTTTTGGTCTGCTGCACCTTTTTTATGTTTAATTGAACTCCACTTATTATGTCCGGACATACGCTTTCCTCTCTGTAAATTTTAAAGAGCCGACTTTGTACAGCCGGCTCCATCTCTTTATATAAAGATATTAATCAAAATTGACTATTCTTGTCAACTTATTCTTTATTCATCTTCAGCTTGAGCAGCTGCAATGATTTTGTTTGCTTCATCACTTGGTACTTTCTCATAATGAGAGAATTTGTCTTCAAATTTACCTCGACCTTGAGTCAATGATTTAAGTGAAGGGAAGTACTTGTGAACTTCTGATAAAGGTAATTCAGCTGTAAGAATTTGTTTTCTTCCCACTTGCTCCATACCCATGATTTTACCACGACGAGTTGAAATATCACCCATAACGTCACCCATGTAATCGTTAGGGATAATGATTTTTATTTCGTGAATTGGTTCTAGAATAATAGGTTTACAGTTTTGGAAACCATTTTTTAGAGCCATTGAAGATGCAATTTTGAATGCCATTTCTGAAGAATCAACATCATGATAAGAACCATAATAAAGCTCACAGTAAATATCAACAACAGGATAACCAGCAATGATACCATTGATCATTGTTTCATTGATACCTTTTTCAACAGCAGGGATATAACCTGAAGGAATTGTACCACCAACAATTGAGTTGATAAATTCATATCCTTCTCCACGTGGTTTTGGACCAACTCTCATGAGAACATGACCATATTGTCCTTTACCACCTGATTGCTTTTTATGTTTGTATTCAACTTCAGTTTTACTAGTAATAGTTTCTCTGTAAGGAATTCTAGGTGCTTTTAAAACAGCGTTAACTTTGTATCTATTTTTCAATTTCTTTTGAAGTAATAGTAATTGTTGTTCGCCAGTACCTGAAAGAATGTTTTCATGGGTCTCTGGGTTAATAGCTAAATTGATAGTAGGATCTTCGTTCATTAATCTTTGGATTGCTGAACCAATCTTATCTTCATCATTTTGTGTTTCACCAGTAACTGCTTTCCACATAACTGGAGCAGGTAATTCAACAGGTTTGCACTTTATATCACTACCTTGTTCAACAATAGAATCCATTGAACGAGCATATTTAAGCTTAACAAGGGCTACGATTTCACCAGCTTTTGCTTCGCCAGCATCTGCTCTGTTTTTTCCTTGAGCATAATATACATTACCAATCTTATCTTTGTTGTCTTTTTCTGGAATGAATACATCTTTACCAGAAATAATAGAACCTGAATAGATTCTCATATAAGCAATATCACCCATTGTTGCATCTGCATAGTTCTTGAAGATGAAACCTACAAGTTTACCATCAGGTGAACATACAAATTCCTTTTCTTCTCCCTTTTCTAAAACAATCATGTCTTTTTTGTCTTCAGGACTAGGTAAGTATTCAATGATTGCTTCTAAAAGTGGTTGAAGACCGATTTGAGCTGTAGCAGATGATGCAAATGCAGGAATGATATCACCATTAGTAATACCTTTCTTAGCACCCCTTACCATTTCTTCAGCAGAAAGTTCACCAGCATCAAAGAACTTGTCTAAAAGTTCTTCATCAGATTCAGCAACTGATTCCATTAAAGCCATTCTTTGTTCTTCAACTACATCAGCTACATCAGCAGGGATTTCACCCCATTTTCCATCGATAAAAGCTTTATTCTTAAGAATATCTACAACACCTTTAAAAGCACTTTCTTGTCCAATCGGAATGATGATAGGCGTAATTGCAATATCAGTATTCTCTGTGATTGTTTCAAGTGTTTTGTAAAAATCTGAGTGTTCTTGATCTAATTTATTAACAATAATTGCTTTTGCATTATTCTTGCCTTGAACTTGTTCAAGTGCTTTTTCTAAACCAACTTCATATCCACCACCACCGTTTGCCACGATGACAGCTGTTTCAACAGCTGGGAATACTGATAATTGGTCGCCAACATAGTCTGGTGTTCCAGGAGCATCTACAATATTAATTCTGTTATTTTTGTAATCGATGTATCCACAGCTGAGAGATAATGAACTTTTCTTTTCGATTTCTTCTGCATCAAAGTCCATTACTGTGTTACCATCTTCAACTTTACCAATACGAGTTGTCATTTTTGTAAAGTTGAGTAAGTATTCTACGAGGGTAGTCTTACCTGCTCCACTTGAACCCAACAAGGCTATGTTCCTAATATTCTTCATGTCATAATTTTTCATTATTTCCCCCGATTTATGGATTTTTCAAGTTAGTTGTCATATTAGCCCTACTTTTTTTAGGTGTCAATATAAATATTAAAATTGAATAAAGAAAAATGCACAATATGAAAGATAAACATATCTAAATCCCCTTAAATAATGCTAATTACACTAATATGGTTATAAAGCAAAAAAATAGATTAAGAAGTGTTAACAACTTAATCTATCTCGAAAATCTACTGTAATGTTAAGATTTTGTTAAATATCTGCAAAAGTGTTTATTTTTATCAACATATTTATTATAGCAATGCTCCTATTCCAAGGGTCATAATTGTAACAACAACGGAAGCGATTAGAACTCCTCCTAGTGCACAAGCCATGGATTTCCAGAACTTTAATCCGAAAATATAGGCTGCCAAGGAACCAGTCCATGCTCCTGTTACAGGCAGGGGAATTGCTATAAAGAGAGTTAAACCTATCTCTTCGTACTTTTGAATAACTTCGCTCTTTTTTCTAGTACGAGCAAACAACCAATTAAGAAATTTCTTAGTCGGTTCCCATTTGTTTAATTGCTCAGTAAACCAGCCCATAAACAAGAGAACAAAAGGTATTGGGAGCATATTTCCAAGAATAGCGTATAGTGCTGCTTCAAACCAGTGCATATCAAGTAAGCCAATTGCTACTGGGATAGCCCCTCTCAATTCCACAATCGGAAGCATTGATATTAAAATAACAATCAAGGGCTTAGGAATGCCATAATCTTTTAATTGATTAGTTATGCTTTCTCCAAAACCAGATCCAAATAGTGAGCTTATCACAGTCAGTAACATGAGAACTAATATTATTTTTCTTATTTTCATTTTTTCTACTTTTTCTATATTTTTATTTTGTACTTAATTATATAATATCGTATTTCTTTAATGAACTATATAATTCTTTAGTGATTTCGGTAATTATATATACAAGAGGAACTGAGATAATCATTCCTAAAATCCCAAACAAGTATCCTCCAGCAACAACTGTTAAAAATACATGTAATGGATGCATATTTGTATTCTTACCAATAACAATAGGATATACAATGTTATTATCTAATACTTGAACTCCCCACATACCGAAGATTACGTAAATAATCATACCTAGATCTTGCCCAGATAGTATTACGGAAACAATTGCAAAGAGTACTCCGAAGAATGGTCCAAAGTAAGGGACCATATTTGCCAGACCTGCTAAAAAACCAATCAAAATAGAATAATTTACTCCGATAATTGTTAAAACTATTGATGATAGTATACCAACTATTAACACTTCGATTAAAAGGGCTCTTAAGAAAGAAGAAACTAGCTCGTTAATTTTATGAGTGATAGTTAAAAAAAGCTCAAAAATCCTGTTAGGAATAAACCTATTTCCCATTTTAATGAATATATTCATATCATTTAAGATAAAGAAACTTATAAATGGAATCATGAATATAAAAGCGAACATAGAAGCTAACTTCTCAAGATTTACTAATAAGATAGCAGGTACTTCAATAATTTGTTGTTTTAATCTATCAAAAGCATTTCTTATCTCATATCTTAAGTCAACAAAAACAATTCTTTCGTCTATATCCTCAATCAAATTATTAAGCTGTGCTATCAACGGATACTTAGCAAGTCTTTCCATTGATTTCTGATAAGTAGAATCTGCTTTTGTTAAACTTAAACTCTCAACTTGTCTGACAGTGTCAATTATTGCTGTATCTTTAGTTAATGTGCCGTCTGCACTCAATGTCCATTTATCAGTAGTCTCATCATTATGCAGGTGAATGTTAATCACTCTTTCAGGAGGTAATTTATCTTTATCTCTTATCTTTTCTTCAAAATCTTTCTTAGCTTTTGGAGAATTTATCTCATGAGATTCTCTCAAATATGAGAAAATATCCTCACCTTGCGAGAATATTCGAGGCAAGACAACCAGCATTGATGTCGCTAGTATTATAGCTATAACTAGATATATTACTACGATAGAGAGTGTTCGGCTATAGCCATAACTTTCAATCCATGATACCGCAGGATTTAATACAAAGGCAAATACTATTGATGCTAAGACTGCGCTTAAAACATTCCAATAAAGGAAACCAGCAAACAATATTACTAATAGTAAAAAGCTGTTGAATAGTAGTCTATTAGTCTTCTTTAGCATCACTTTCCTGCTTTATGATTTTCTCATACAAAGAATAGCTATATTTTTCACAGAAAGAATATAAAATCTTGGAACCTATCCTAGGTTTATTTTTAACCATATTTCTAAAGTCAAACTTTGAAATCGCAAGTACATGACAAGGTGTTTTAGCGATAGCAGTAGACAGTCTTTTAGTGCCTGTAAAAATCTCTATTGAGCCTAGTAAATTCCCTTTTTCAAGCTCCAAAGTTGGGTTTTCATCAAGCTCATTATCATATAATTCAACTTGTCCCTCATATATAAAATATAGAGCAATATTTGGGTGGTTCTTTTGGAAAATAACTTCGCCTGCTTTATAGTTTCTCTCGAAAACAATATTGTTTAATGCTCTTATCTCGAATTTATTCAAAGACTTGAATACACTAAAATCTAATAATAGTTTCTCATGGTCAGTTAAATTGATAAGATTGTCTTTCTTCTTTTTAATATATAAGAAGGACATTTTCAAAAATTCTAAAACACTTTCTAGCTTTTTTCCCATCCTGCTTCTCCAATTAATGGAACAAATGAACAAGGTATTCCATCATATTCTTCATAATCGTTTTCTCTTCTAACTATTATCTTCAAATCTTGCTTTTGTATATCTCCAACTGGTATTACCATAATCCCATTTACTTTTAACTGCTCTTTCAAATATTCTGAAACATCCGGAGCTCCTGCACACACAATTATTTTGTCGAAACTCTTAATTGAAGGATAAGCTCTTTCCCAGCCTTTTGTACCATCTCCAGTTCTTAAAAAAATATTTTTAAAGTCATACTTCTCTAGATTTTTTCTTGCAGTTATAGTTAGCTCATTATGGCGTTCAACAGAGCAAACAGTATCAACTATATTGGCTAATAGAGCTGTCTGATAGCCTGAACCTGTACCAATTTCTAAAACAACATCTTCAGGTTGAAGCTGTAATATTTGTAGCATTAAAGCTACAATGAAGGGTTGCGAAATTGTTTGCTCAGATTTAATTGGCAATGCCTGATTCTTATAGGCAAAAGCTTTTAAATGAGGTAATACGAAATCTTCTCTATTGATAACTTCAAAAGCATTAAGCACTTTTGGGTCAGTGATTTGCTGAGACTTTAGTTCACTTATTAGTTTAGCTTTCTGATCTTCAAATCTCATAATTTATAGATCTCTTCCATCTTCTTTAAGTCGTTAAAACACATCGATTTTCTCATTAGTGGTGTGATTGAAACATAATCATGAGCTACAGCATAAAAATCACTACTTGCATTTTCAACCCATTCTGGAGCGTCTCCACCAACCCTATAAACCCATCTCGAATCGTTTTTCTCAGTAAATCTCATGAAATTCTTGTAGCGTCTTTCTCCAATATTCGTAAGTTTATAACCTTTAATGTCTTCGAAAGGAATGTTAGGGATATTTATGTTATGAAGTTCATTTTTTCTAAGTTGTTTGTGAATACCCATTTCAAGAACTTGAACTACAACTTCAACACCTGTTTCATAAGTGATGTCTGAATAAGCACACATAGAGAATGCCAAGGCTGGTATTCCTAAAAAACATGCCTCTGTCGCAGCAGCTACTGTTCCAGAATAGAATATATCTTCTCCCATATTTTGACCTGCATTTATTCCTGATATTACTAAATCAAAATCTGTTGCAATCTCATTTGTAGCAAAGATAACACAATCTGCTGGAGTTCCACTAACTCGATATATTTTATTATGAACTTTTTCTGCTATTAAATCTTGAAATAAAGTAATTGAGTGTGATGCACCAGATCGTTGCCTATCTGGAGCAACTAAATAGGCATCGTAACCTAAGTTATTTAATCTATCAAATAAAAGCTGAATCCCCTCAGCATTATACCCATCATCGTTAGTTAATAATATTTTCAAGAAATTCTCCTGTAATAAATTTATCTTATCAAATCAAATCATCTTTAACTTGTCAAGAAAATATCTTTTACATAAACTCAATTTATGAGTACTCAAGCTTCTAGCTTGCCGATTGTAGATGTTTTTTTCACCCACGATTGAAATCATGAGCTCTAAGGATATTATGTCCCCAAGGGACATCAGTTTTTTTCTGGTGGGTACTCAATAGTTATAATATCCCAATTAGAAATTATTTGCTGGAAGCTGATTGTAGCTAGTTCTATGTTTGTAACTTGCTTCTTAAAGGCGAACATCAGTTTATAGAAAACAATGTAAATAGAACGTAATCTTAGTTTTCTATTAATTCGATGTAAGTCTCTAATTTGTTCTTGAGGAAGAAGCTTGTACATCTTGGCTAGGTTCTTGGCATATCCACCCATTTTCTTATTTTGCTGAGAGCTCTTTGGTTTAACGTATCTTCTTGCTATAAGGTAGGGAAGACCTTTAACTTGATAGACAACTAAATTTTTATCAGAGTGTTGTTTAGCATAATACTTCATATCTAAAAATAGTTTCATTATCTTTCCTTTAGCCTAATTTTTTTAAGAGAATTTACTACCCTTCATAAATACTATGGGCACACTTTTCTTAAAAAAGGCACACTTCAGGAAAATAATTACAGAAATACCCTAAAAAAGTATATTATAAATTTGTGGAAGGATGAACAAGGTGCACACATAGCTTCGAAAACTATCTAAAATACCCTAGAAGGATATATTATCAAAAGCCCATGATTTCAATCATGGGTAATAAATGAGCATTTAATTTGTAGTCCTGAAGGGACTTGAATATAGGCATTCAGCAAAATAAGTACTTACAGCACTTTTAATCCAAATAATGCACTAGGATTTTAAAAATAGCACTATATTATTCCTGTGAAGGCGTAGCTTTAGCGAAGACTCATGGCAAGAATAACTTCCATAATCTCAACTAGAATATATATTATTCAAGCTTCGATTCTGTAAGATATTTTGCTGAAAGACCGTGTCTGGCTTAGACGGAATCTGCACTATTTTCATAAAGCCTAATGCATCATCTGGGTTTAACAATTTTAATTTATTATCACCTAGCTTTGAAAAGCTAGGCTTTGGATAATTAATCCCTTCGGGATATTTATGGATAGCCTTCATTCGAAAAGAACAAGTATTTTCGAATTCGGAGTGTTCACGATCCATCATCTAGTAACTCCCCTTCACTCTTTCTAACTCCAATCTCACTTCTAGCTCAAGCCCTTCTTGCATAAAAACCAGATTTAATGCAGGAGGCTGGTAATAAATAATAAATAAGAACTAGCTTTTAACCCAAATAATGTACTAGGACTTGAAAAATAGCACTATATTATTTGGCAAGAATAACTTCCATAATCTCAACTAGAATATATATTATTCAAGCTTCGATTCTGTAAGCTATTTTGCTGAAATAATCTGCACTATTTTCGTCAAACCTAGTGCATCATCTGGGTTTAATCAAATAATACACTAGACTTAATTTATAGAAAAAATATTTTTAATGTAACTCAACAAATGGTTTGACATTTTACATAGTGTAGATATAATGTGTAGTAGGAATATTGTAGATTAAATTTAGGAGCTGATAAGATGAAAAAACTAGTAATTATAACTATGTTATTTGCAGTTGTGTTTAGCTTAAATGCCCAACTAAGAATTGGGGATTCAGGGACGAATCTACTTCCTTCTGATTGGTCATGGTCACCAAATAGCTGGAATTGGAATCCCAATAACTATTCATTACTAAATCCAAATAATTATAGCATGAATCACTCTATGTCTTTTGCTACTTCTTATTCAAACGGATTATCATTTTACCAATCAACTTATACAAATCACATTTCTTATCAAGTTAATAAGGATTTAGATATAAATGTAGATTTGCACTTTACCAATTTTGGTTCAGCAAACATAAGTGATGGTTTTAACATAGAATCTAATGGCGATAATACAAGTGATATAGTACCTGATTTCTCAGTGGAATACAGACCTACTGAAAATACAACAATCAACTTTGTTTATAAGGGTGGCTATCCTGGAAGAGCTTATAACAGATTTTATGATTGGAGGGATTAATTGGAGTTAGAAGGAATTATCATATTCTTTCTTATGTTGCTTGGTCTGGCATTTGGAAGTTTTTTTAATGTTGTAATATATCGTTTACCTGAAAATAAATCACTTATTCCGTCATCGAAGTGCCCTACATGTGGTAAATCAATACCCTTTTGGTTAAACATTCCCATTCTCTCATGGATAGTATTAGGTGGAAAGTGTAAATACTGCAAAAGTCCGATAAAATGGCACTATCTTATTGTAGAATTTATCACGCCAATTATCTATTTATTAGTATATTTAAAATTTAATGATCAGCCTATTCCTATAATTCTAAAGTACTTAGTGTTCTTTTCTTATGGTAATATCATACTATTTATTGATATTTACCACATGAGAATTCCTTTCAAATTATCAATTCCACTTATAGTTTTAGGCATTTTAACTAATCTAATTCCTCAAAATGATATTTCTTTAGTCAATAGTCTCATCGGAGGAGGAGGATCTTTCTTATTCTTTACTGGCTTAATGGTAGCCTATTATTATATCAGAGGTAAAGATGGTCTGGGCTTTGGAGATGTCTTACTACTTACTGCAATAGGCTTTTTCACAGGAATTAATAGCCTAGCCTTTATTCTAGTTTTTGCTTCTATAGTGGGAGTTATAGTAATGTCTGCAGTCATGAAATATGGCAAAGATAAGTTGTTTCCTTTTGGACCTTTTCTTGTTTTAGCCTCATGGATATATATACTTTGGGCACATAAGTATGTAGACCTATATTTTGAGTATATGAAAATATTTATCAAAGGATAAAGTTTGGATTTTATTACACAAAGATTCGAAAATCTAGTTACTACAAATAGGGTAAAGGCTGTTGACTTAATAAAAGAAGCTATTAAGAATGAGCCTAATAATGCTGAATATTTAACAAGTTATGGTAAATACCTGTGCGAAAATGATTACACTGTTGAAGGAGTGAAACTTTTAATGAAAGCAGATAAAATTAAGAGTTTAGACCTTCCTGTTAAGTTCACTTTAGCTAATTCACTGTTAAAGCTGGGCGAGTATGCAGAAGCAATTATCTATTTTAAACATCTAAAGAAAGATTATCCAGAAGCAAGTTATAATTCAGCTATATGTTATATTCGTATCAATAAACTTGATGAAGCAATCAAAGAACTTAGGTCACTTAGAAATTCCAAATTTCTTGCTCAAGAAGCTCAAAAACTACTTATTAGTATTCTTAATTTTCGCTTTGACCATGAAGAGCTTTATAAAGAATTAGAATATTATAAATCAGCCTTCGGAGAAGATGAGTACTATCATCTAGAAAGTGGCAAAGAAGCTGTTGTGAATCACCGAGATTTTGAAGCTATTAAGCACTTTCAAAAACTTAAAAATAGTGATATTGATAAAGATTCATATTATTCATTATTCGTAATTTCTTTGAATAGATTAGAAAACTATGAGCTAAGCTTGGAAATATTAAAATATCTCTGGAAAGCAAAGCCTGAAGATTACCATTTAACCTATGACTTTGCTCAGTGCCTTATTAACTGCAAGAAATACAGTCAAGCTCTTGATGTTATAGATTATTATGTTGAAGATAATGAAGAATCATCAGAAATGAAGTACCTACGAGTCAAGGCTGAAAACCTTTTAAAGCTAACTAATCCCTAGAAAAAGTATCCTATAAAAAAAATAACTAAAAAATACTTGACACCTATTTGCACAAATTGACAATTTGATCAAGAGGTAAACATGACCCAAGAAGAACAAAGAAAATTTAATGTAATGTCTAAGATTGTGAAGGCTATGTCTCACCCAACTAGACTTTTTATTGTAGATAAATTAAAAGAAAGAAAACACTGTGTATGTGAATTAACAGATATGATTGATTCAGATATTTCAACTGTTTCAAGACATCTTTCTGTCTTGAAGAACGCTGGTATTCTAATGGATGAAAAGGTTAAGAATAACGTATATTATTCTCTTAGATGCCCATGTGTAACTGATTTTTTCTCATGTGTGATAAATATTATTAGAACACAACATGAGGATGTAGAAGGTTTATAAGCTAAAACATATTAAGTATGTATCGTATTAAATAATAAATAAATATAAAATTAAAGGAATTAGAATTAGTGCAGACCAATTACTGATTTCCTTTTTTTATAAAAAGGTGTTTGCCCTTTTGACCAAATGGCAAAATTAACAAAATCTTAACAGGAGATTAATTATGAAGAAAGTTCTATTCTTATGTACTGGTAACTCATGCAGAAGTCAAATTGCAGAAGGATTTTTGAAACAAGACAGTAACTTTGAAGTTGTCTCAGCAGGAACTATACCTGCAAAACAAGTTAATCCAAATGCTGTGAAAGTAATGGAAGAGATAGGTATTGATATTTCTAATCATACTCCAAAGCTAGTTGCTGGCTTTTTAAGCGAAGGTTTTGATGCAGTAGTAACTGTATGTGATCATGCTAATGAAACATGTCCTATTTTCTTAGGCCAAGTAAAGAAAAGGCTTCATAAGAGCTTCGAAGATCCAGATGGCCACGGAATTGAAAAGTTCATCGAAGTTAGAGATAAAATAGCAAGCTATATTGAGGAACTAAAAACTCAAATCTAATTGATTTTTTGAGAGGAGAAATATGTTTAATTGGCTTGATAACTTAGTAACAAAACTAGTTGAGAAAGTGTTCAACATAAGTAGAGCAACAGATCTTGGTGAAAGTATTCATTTCTTCATCTATGATACTGTTAAGATTCTTATCCTACTGTCTTTTATGATATTCTTAATATCATATATAAGGTCTTATTTTCAACCTGAAAGAACAAAAAGAATAATTGGTAAATTTAAAGGTATAAGTGCTAATATTATGGCTTCTTTATTAGGTATTGTAACACCTTTCTGCTCATGCTCTTCAGTACCTTTATTTATTGGTTTTGTGGAAGCTGGAATTCCATTAGGTGTGACTTTCTCATTCCTAATAACTTCACCAATAGTAAATGAAGCAGCATTTGTTATACTTTTAGCAGCTTTTGGCTGGAAAATAGCATTGATATATGTCCTAAGTGGTGTTATACTAGGTGTTATTGGTGGTTGGTTGATTCAGAAACTGAAACTAGAAAAATATGTTGAAGAATATGTTTGGAAGATGCAAACAGGTGCTGGGCAAATGACTGACATGTCTCAAATGGAAAGAGTTAAATACTCACTTGAACAGCTAAAATTCATCATCAAAAAAATCTGGTTATTCTTAATCATTGGTATTGGAATTGGGGCTGTAATTCATGGTTGGGCACCTGGTGAACTCTTATCCAAGTGGGCTGGACCTGATAATCCACTAGCTGTATTTGTAGCAGTTATTCTTGGAATTCCATTATATTCAAACGCTTTGGGAACTATACCAATAGCAGAAGCTTTGATAGGAAAAGGGGTAGGACTTGGAACTGCACTTGCTTTTATGATGGCAGTAACAGCTCTTTCTCTTCCAGAGATGATAATTCTTAGGAAAGTAATAAAACCTAAGTTGATAGCATATTTCATTACTATTACAGGTATCGGAATAATCTTGATTGGATACTTATTTAATATAATATATAAATTTATTGTTTAGGAGAAAAAATGAATATTAAAGTACTCGGATCTGGTTGTGCTAAATGCAAAACCCTAGAAAAGATAGTTAGAAAATCTTTAGAAGAATTGAATATGGAAGCTGACGTAGAAAAGGTAACAGAAATTCAAGATATCATGAGCTATGGTGTTATGATGACCCCAGCTCTGGTAATTGATGAAAAAGTTATCTCTTCAGGCAAATCTTACTCTTCAAAAGATATGAAGAAACTTCTTTCCTCATTATAGACTTTTAGAGGATTTTACTTAAGAGCGTAAAGTGTTTAATATACTTTATGCTCTTTTTTTGTATGATGCTATTGATAAGAAAATATAGCCACAGATAACACAGATAATCACGGATAAAGAGTTTTTAAGAAAGAATCAGTGCAAATCCGTGAAGATCCGTGGCAAAAAAGAAAAAATATTCACAAATAACACAAATTAATTAAAGCCACAGATTACACAGATAATCACGGATAAAATTAATTGATAATTCAGAATTGACAATGATTAATAGTCCCATAGGGACGATATATATTAGCATGGGGTCTTGTACCCCATGTAAATAAGAAATAAAAATTAAGCCCTGAAGGGGCGACATAAAGATATTGATTATTTGTAAAAAGAATATTCTACCACGAATAGCACAAATAACACAAATTTAAATATAGCCACAGATAACACAGATAATCACGGATAAAGAGTATTAAAAAAAGAATCAGTGCAAATCCGTGAAGATCCGTGGCTATATTTAATTAATAATTTATAATTGATAATGGAGAGTGCAAAGGTGTATTGTAAATAAAATCTTGACATCTTTATTTAAATAAAATTTCCTATAGCAATGTTTATGGTTAGATGTAAAAATAAAATTGGAGGAAACATGAAATTCAAACTTCTAGGTCTGTTGTTACTTGTTGTTGTGGTGGGATGTTCAGTTTCACCTCACAGGGTGCTAAATCTAAATGTAAAAAATCAAGATGGTCTTTGGCTCAAAGGTAAAGAGTTGGTTAAACTTGATTCTGATGGGCTAGAGTTAGTCGTTAATTTTGACAGAACAATTAAAGGAACTAGTTTATTCGAAATTTCAATAGCAAATAACACTCAAGAAGCCATTCTAATATCTCCAGAAGATATCTATGGTATAATGCCTAGAAAATTTAATCAAAAAGAGACTATTCATGCTCTTGATCCGGAGGAGATGATTCACAGATTAGATACAAAAATTGAGAGAGTTCATGCCAG
This sequence comes from Cloacimonadales bacterium (SeqCode), assembly GCA_963678315.1. Lineage (GTDB taxonomy): Bacteria > Cloacimonadota > Cloacimonadia > Cloacimonadales > JAFGVF01. The sequence continues at coordinate 1,439,298 of OY782781.1, forward strand.
GGATGAGTCTAATAAACGTTCTGACCTTGTCTTCTCATTATTTGATTTAGCGGACAGCTTTTCTAGTAAGACAGAGGAAGAGAGACAGCAAGATGATATTGATAGAGACAATCATGAGAAAGCTGTTGCTAGAAGAGCTGAAAGTAATTCTAGGGCAATTAAGACTATGAGTTCTGAGAGAAGTAATCTAGCTACAAATGCTCTTAGAAAGACAACTTTATTTCCTAATCAAAGAATTAGCGGAAGCTTCTATATGAATATACCTGAAGATGTTTCTAATATTATAATACATTTTCCGTTTGGAGATAGAGATATTAGCCTAGAATATGAGAATAAGAAAATGTAATCCACAAATTTAAATATAGCCACAGATAACACAGATAATCACGGATAAAGAGTATTTAAAAAAGAATCAGTGCAAATCCGTGAAGATCCGTGGCAAAAGAAAATATCGCCACAAATAGCACAAATTAATTAAAGCCACAGATAAACACAGATGATCACGGATAAAATTAATTGATAATTCAGAATTGACAATGATTAATAGTCCCATAGGGACGATATATATTAGCATGGGGTCTTGTACCCCATGTAAATAAGAAATAAAAATTAAGCCCTGAAGGGGCGACATAAAGATATTGATTATTTGTAAAAAGAATATTCTACCACGAATAGCACAAATAACACAAATTTAAATATAGCCACAGATAACACAGATAATCACAGATAAAGAGTATTTAAATAGATTCAGTGTTCCGTGGCTAGCAAGATGTTCATTTATATCTACTAATTTACCAGCCAGCTTTAGATACTTTCCAGTTACCTTGCAAATATATTACGAAGGCTATTAATACTGCTGCTGTATTACTGAAAACCATTGAAACCCATAATGCTTCGTAGGGATAAGGATTTAAAATATTTCCTAGGTAAACAATCATATCTTCAGCAAAACTAAATATCCCGAGTTCTTTGGTGAGGAAGAATCCAGACAGAAGGTAGGCAAGAGGTAACCTAAAAATCCACAATCTACTAATATTAAATACAAGTGTAGATTTTGTATGACCAGCTCCGTTAAATACGCCCATAAAGACCATTAAAATACCGAATATCCAGGTTGCATAAGCCGAAATCTTGAACATTCTATCGCCAATGTCTTGTACTTCAGCATCTTTAACGAAGAATTCTGTAAGACTGCTTCCGTAGAAATAGACATATAAACACCCAAGAGTCATTATTGACATAACTAAGAAAAGTGCATAGTAGAAGCTTTTAGTAGCTCGATGTGTTTTTTTAGCTCCAAGGTTTTGTCCAACAAGAGTTGCTAGAGCATTAGAGATTCCCATTGCTGGAAGCATAAATACTCCCATCATTCTGTTACCTATTGAATTAGCCGAGATTACAGAGGTACCAAATGAATTAACTAAGCCTTGCATTAGAATAAAGCCAAAGGATGTTGTTGATTGACCGATAGAAGCAGGGACACTAATCTTAAAAATGTTCTTCATTACCTTCTTTTGAGGAATCATGTCGGACAAACTAGGTATATAGTCTTTATACTTCTTATAGAAGACAATTCCTGCCATTAATGTGGCAATTATTCTACTAATCAAGGTTGCTATAGCAGCTCCTTTTAAACCTAACTCTGGGAAAAACCAAAGACCGAAAATAAGAAGAGGGTCTAGAATTAAGTTTAGTACTACTGTAGCCACTTGTATATACATTGGAGTTACTGAGTCACCAAAACCTGTTGTAATACTTTGAAATACCATGAAGAACATCATTGCAATCATACCATACATTATGTATGTTATATACATTATAGCATCATTATATATTTCTGGGGGAGTATGCAAAAATTTAAGTAAGAAAGGTAGAAGGGTATGAGTAATTATAGTAAATAAAATAGTAAAAGCTAACAAGATAGGCATAAACTGGCCAATGGTAAGCTTGATTTTATCGAGACTGTTTTCCCCTTTAAACTTTGCAACTATGGCAGTTCCAGCAACAGTAAATCCAGAAGCAAAAGCCATAATGAAAAAGCTTATTGGAAAAGCCATTCCAGTAACTGCGACTGCTCCTTTAGCCCCAAGAGCTATTTTTCCCACCCAATATGTATCTACTAAATTATAGAGCGTTCCCATAAAATTAGCCAACATTATTGGTAATGATAAGAGTAAAAGATTCTTAAGGATGCTTCCTTCGGTAAGATTAGTTATTTTTTTCATATTAATTCCTCACTTGAAACTTGTGAAAGAATCACATTTCTTAAAAGAAGTTTCAGGTTAAGGTAAAATTCTTATTTTGGTTTATAATGTCAATTGATAGTTACAGAACTTATTAACTAATCTATCTAGAACTAAATTATCAAGGTAGTAGACCGAATAAAATTCTTGACAATCTGTATATATTTTAGTAATAATAAACTTTTGGTTATTACATAAACAAGGAGCCAAGTATGAGAAGAATATTATTTTTAGTTTTGTTAATAGTATTGATGTCGACTTATATATTTGCTACAAATTTTGAGTATAAGTTAAATGTATTAAGTGATGATCTTGCAGTTGAAGATTTGGTATGGGATAGTCATGGTAAAACTTGTGCTGTGCTGAATATTAGTAAATCATCATTAAATCTATTGAATATTAAAGAAATCAGCTTTTTTCCCACAAATGAAGTTTATAAGAGCAATTTAGAAGAACATGACAATCAGAAATACTGGCTATCAACAGAAATAAAGAGAGTTGATTTAATAACTAACAGCAATGAAAGAGTTAGTCTAGATATTAGAAGTAAATTACAATCTCGAAAAAGTTACAACATGGAAATTGTTCCTAAAGTTGCTAAGACAATCTTGATTGTTAATATAAACATTCCAGGAGCAACAGTAACAATAAACAACAATGTTATCGAAGTTGTTGGAAATCAAATTGAACTCGATTTATTCCCAGGACAGTATCATTTATTAGTTGAAAAAGAAGATTATTCTACTGTTGAAAAAAGGATTATTGTAACAGAAAATGGAGCTGAAACCAACATTGAATTGGAAAGAAATGAAGGAACCCTGATTATTTCTACAAGCCCTGAAAAAGCTAATGTTATGTTAAATGGTGTTTCCTATAATAAAAACACCGATGCCAATTTATCAGAAGGGAAATATAATGTTGTAATATCATTACCTAATTATGAAACAATTTATGATTCAATTGTTTTAGATGGTGGTGATTATATAACCAAGTCTTACGAACTAACAAAGAAATTACGAGATGTAAGTTTTGATGTATCACCTGAGTGTTCAAATTGTATATTTAAAAATGGTAAATATAAAGTATACAGTTGGGTAGGAGATAAAGAACTTGAAGACCTTGATTATGGTGAGTACCATTTAACTATAGATTGTACAGGTTATAACAAAGTGGACGAAATTGTTTATATTGATGATATGTCTCCTAGTTCTTTTGTTTACAACCTTACTGAAAAAGATAAAATGTTAAGGTTCACATGGCCAAATCTTCCAGAGAGATATGAAACAAAACTTACAATTAAACATGATGGTAAAATATTACACTATGGAGGCAAACTTGAAGATTTCAAGTGTCCTGAGAAAGGTAAATATTCTATTTCTGTAAGTATTGTTAGTAAGAATGATAATGCTGATTGGCAGGAAAACTATTGTGTTAAAGTTGAGGGATTTGAAGAACATGTTGATATTAGAAGCGATTGGAATACTAACTTGCACAAGAGAGATAGATGCTTAGGTTCAGCCAAAAGAATATCTTATATTATGAGTCCACATGGAGGTTGGTCTAGTATGGGTAATTATGCTGGGCTGACAATTCTAGAAGGTTATTCTTGCAACAAACATGGCTTTAATGTTCATCTTGTTGGAGGCATGCTTGAAGGAACAATTTATCAGGCTCTTAACGATGAGTATATTATTGGTATAAATGCTGCATATTTAGGTTTCGGATTCCATTATATAACCCAAGATTATGGCTTCTCTAATTCACTTGATTTTATAGCAAATGCAGGAGCTATTGGCTCACCAAGTAAGCTGAAATTCAATATCGATATGGATGGCGATGATGTAATTCTATTAAAAGAAGAGGTGAATGCTGATACTAGCGTTGAATATGATAACCAAGTTTATCAATATGTGCCTTTTCAAGTTAAATATCGTATGGACACCTTCTTATTTAGCTCAAGTTTCTATTTACTTGCTACAGCTAATTTAACTATGACTCCTTATGATTTTAACTGGTATTCTAAGAAAGCTTATGATAATCTTACAGAAACTAACTATAATAAGCTAGAGATTGTTTCAGATAATACTTATAGAATGTATTACACACTTGGTTTAGGATTTAGATTTTAATGTTTATTTATCCTAGTAATTTGTATTAATTAATCTTTATAAACGTGCATTTAAGTAATAGTAAACGATTAATGTGACAGTCTATCCAAAAAAGATGTAACTTAGGAAAATAAATTGCATTATATAATATAGAATTGTATAAAACTTATAATTCTTAAAGACTGTGGGGAGAATTAAGCATGAAATCGAAAATTGTAATTACAGATATTGGTAGTACGACAACTAAAGCTATCCTATTAATGAATAAAGAAGGTAAACTTAAACTTATAGGATCAGTTGGTGCTGGGACTACTGTGGAAAGCCCTTGGGAAGATGTAAAGATAGGTGTATACAATTCAATTAAAGGTCTTGAAATTAAGACTAATCAGAGGCTTTTAGCTGAAGCTTCTTCTGCAGAAAACTTGAAGTTCCAGCCAGATGTTGACTATTTAACAACAAGTTCAGCTGGTGGAGGCTTGCAGATATTAGTTATGGGTCTAACACTATCTGATTCTGCGAAAAGTGCTGAAAGAGCAGCCTATGGAGCTGGTGGTGTTATTCTAAATACACTAGCTATAAATGATAAACGCTCTACGTATGAACAATTAACAATTATAAATAAATCACATCCAGATATTATTCTCTTGTCTGGTGGTACAGACGGAGGAGCTTATACTGGCGTAATTAGAATGTCGGAGATTCTCGCATTGGGTAAACCTTCTCCTAAGTTTTCACAAGATGATCGAATACCACTTATTTATGCAGGTAATCAGGATGTAAAAGACTTTATTGCTACCCTATTCTCTTCTAATTTTAATCTTAAAATACTAGATAATATACGTCCAGAGATGGATGTTGAAAAACTAGACCAGATAACAGAGACAATTCACGAGTTGTTCTTATCAAGTGTAATGGAACAAGCACCTGGATATTCAGGGTTAAAAGCTAAAACAGCAAGTGATATCTTACCTACACCAGTAGCGGTTTTGACTTCATTAGATTTGATTAGAAGTAAAGTCGGTAACTCGATATTGAAAGTAGATATTGGTGGTGCGACTACTGATATGTTCTCGGTGATTAAGAATCATACTTCTCGGACAGTAAGTGCAAACTATGGCATGAGTTATAGTATTTCAAATGTTTTAGCTAATTATGGTTGGGAAGAATTGGATAAGTTAATTCCGAAAAGCTTAGACCAGCGAGTAGTTAGAAACTATATTGGTAATAAAATGCTAAATCCAACTTATGTTCCAAAGGATGATATAGAAATTTGTATAGAGCAAGCTGTGGCTATTGCTGCTTTAAGGCTCTCGATGGAACAACATTATGAAATGCACTTCAATACTGTCAAAATAGGCTTTCTCGAACATGTGAAGTCTGTTTATAGAGACCCTTTCTATGACCAGATGCACCAAGAAAAGATTGAAGAAGAATCTAAATTCCATCATTCAGATATTCAGTTAGCAATAGGGGCTGGAGGTGTAATCTCTCATGCTCCCAAAGCTGAACAAGCTATGTATGTTATTGCTCAGGGTTTTAAAGTCGAAGGTATTACTAAGATTTGGCGTGACCATGACTTTATATCTCCACATTTAGGGGTGTTTAGCAAGGTTGAGAAGAGTTCAAGTATAGATTTATTAATGAATGATTGCTATGAAGAATTAGGTACAGTAATAGTTCCAAAAATAACTTCTAAGAAGGATAACTTTGTAGCTATGACCTTAACAATTGATGGGAATATGTATCCTATTAAAGTGAATCAAAGTAGATACTTTAAACTAAACAAAGAACAAGAAGTTCATGTTAAATTACATTCTAATTGCTTAATAAAGGATAAAGACAGTGATTTTACTCTCAAGGTAAATAAATCACTTTTAGTTACTAGCTATCAAGCTGATAAAATAAATTATAAAGATGTTATCAAGGAAATGAACCTTTATAACTTTACTACTGAAAATATAGAAATCATTAATTATATGAATAGGAATGAGATTGTTATCAAAGAAGGACACTTTAGTGATAAAGTTCAACTTCCGTATGAAGGAAAGATATTGGCAAGTAAGGGCTATAGTTTGGGACCAAATGACAACTATGGTGTAAATGAATATTCCTTCCCAAAAATCTATATTATCTCTTTAGCAAAGCTTCTTGGAAAAGACTTCAATTACGATTATGTAAGGAACAATCTAAATCTCAGACCAGGTGATGTTATTAAGTATGGACAAACATTAATAGGGAATGCTGAATCTCCAGTTAAAGGAATTGTCAAAGACATTAATTACACTACTGGTACTATACTAGCTAAGGAATTACAGGACTATACAACTAAACCGGTTACTATCAAAATTGCTAAACAAATTGGAGTTAAGAATAAGCATCTTAAAGGCTATTTAGCAGTCAAGAAAGATGAATTTGTCTTTGAGGGTAAAATATTGAACAGGTTTGTAGCAGGTAAAACTTTAAAGATAGTTCAAGCACCAATATCTGGAAATATTATAGATATTAATCTAGAAGAGGGTAGCTTGACTATTCAGTATCTGAAAACTCCATATTACCATAAGATAGGGCTTGAATGCCAGATAGAAAAAGTTCATGATAATGGTGTAGAATACAGCTATAATGGGATAGAAATTCAAGGTATAATAGGATTCGGATCTCAGAATAATGGCTTGATAGACTTAGTAGATGAGATAACATTAGATAATGACCTTTCAGATAAAATGATAGCCTTCAATGGCAAAGCTAGCTACAATGATTTAAAGACTTTGGAAAATAACAATATTAAAGGTCTCATTGTACCTAGTATAGATAACCTTGATCTAGTGAAATTTATCGGTAAAGATATTGGAGTAGCTCTTACAGGAGATGAAGATATACCTTATCCAATATTTGTTATGAAAGGATTTGGAGATTATAAATTTACTGACCAAGTAATATCAATATTCAAGAAGTACAGAAATCACAATTGCTTATTGATTCCAAACACTCAGATTAGGGCTGGGGTTACAAGACCAAAAATAATTATAAATAAATAATAAAGGATAAAGCTAGTAAATGAAACACTTAAAGATAGTTAATCTTAAGTCTGGAAGTCCAGAAAATAAGAAATTAGAATTAAAAGCCTATTTAGAAAATACATTTAATATAGAAGATGAATTATATAAGACTCTCAAAAGTGATGAAAGCTTTTATCTGAGAGCAGATGCATTACGTCATCCCTTAATATTCTACTTTGGTCATACTTGTGCCTTCTACATGAACAAGTTGATTCTTGCAGGGCTTATTCAAAATAGAATTAATCCTAAAATAGAATCTATGTGTGCAGTTGGGGTTGATGAAATGTCATGGGATGACCTCAACGAGGCTAATTATGATTGGCCTCTAGTTGCTGATGTAAGAATATTTAGAAAGCAAGTAAAAGAATTGCTAGATAATCTAATTGATGAAATGCCTCTAGAAATGCCGATTAATTGGGATTCTCCTTGGTGGGCATTGGTTATGGGTATGGAACATCAAAGAATTCATATTGAAACTTCTTCTGTGCTAATAAGGCAGCTTCCAATTAATCAAGTAGTTGAAAGCAAATTCTTCCCTACTTGTGACGAGTTTCCTCCAGCGCCTAAGAATGAACTAGTGAATGTTTTAGGAGGTTCAGTTGCTTTAGGTAAAACTAAAACAAATGCTTATTATGGTTGGGACAATGAATATGGTGTTCATAAAGCAGATGTGAAGAATATGAAGGTTAGCAGATACTTAGTCTCAAATCAAGAGTTCTTAGAATTTGTTGAAGCAAAAGGCTATGAAAATCAATCGTATTGGACTGAAGAAGGTTGGGGTTGGGTAACTTATACTAAAGCTAAATACCCATTGTTCTGGATTGAACAGAATGGAAAGTGGTATCAGCGTAATATGACTAATATCATAGAGATGCCTTGGGCTTGGCCGGTTGAAGTTAATTATCTAGAAGCAAAAGCTTTTTGTAATTGGAAAACTCAAGTAACTGGAGAAAACTATAGAATGCCTACTGAAGATGAATGGTATCAATTCTATGAAATTACCGGTTATCCTGATATTCGCAAAGGCGAAAAGATAATAGCTAATATTAACTTAGAAGATTGTGCTTCTTCAGTGCCTGTAAATAAATATCGTTCTGATTCATTGTTTGATGTGATTGGCAATGTATGGCAGTGGACAGAAGTTCCTATCTATGCATTTAAAGGTTTTGCAGTTCATCCTTGGTACGATGATTTTACAACTCCTACATTTGATGGGCAACATAACTTAATCAAAGGTGGTTCTTGGGCTTCAACAGGTAATTTAGCTATTCCAGAATCACGTTATGCTTTCAGAAGACACTTCTACCAGCATGCAGGCTTCAGATATCTTAAAACAGATGAACCTGTGCAAACATTTGATAATATTTATGAAGAAGACCCAGTTGTAGTTGCTGAATGTGAAAGAGGCTGGGGAGAAGAGAGATTTGGTATTAGAAACATCTCTCTCAAGCTTTCTGAAATAGCTTTTGATGTCGCTATAAACAAAGACAGAGCTATGGTAATAGGTTGTGGGACAGGTAGAACAGCATTTGAACTTTCTAAAGAATTTGACCATGTAGAAGGACTAGATAATTCAGCAAGAGCCTTTAAAATGGCTGTCGAACTTCAACAGAAAGGACATATTCATTATATTACCTATAACGAAGGAGAAAATAGTTACTATAATGAAAAGTATTTGGCTAACTTTGGTTTAGACCAGGTTTCTGATAAAGTTAAATTCTTCCAAGCTGATCCTTCTAATTTACTAGATAAGTTCAAAGGATATGATCTGATTATTTCAGAGATGATGCTAAATAAAACCTATAAACCAGCTAACTTCTTGGAAGAAATATCTAAACGCTTGAATGATGACGGTATTCTTATTCTCGCTAACTATGCTAGATGGCAAGAGAGTGTACCAAATCAAGAGAATTGGCTTGGTGGTTATCGTGGAGAGGATGGTGAAATTGTTGAATCAGCAATGACTATTCAACGCATTCTTGAAAAGGATTTCGACCTAATCAAAGAACCTAGACAGCTATCTTATATTATTCCAGTTGATAATTATTTATCTGAACTAAGAAATGCTGATATTACTGTTTGGAAGAAGAAATAGTCGATTAATAATAATATAATTAAGGTGTAAGATTTCTTACACCTTTTTTTTATTAGACAATATTATATATATTTGTAGAAATTGATTAATTGATTATGTAGTTAAATTATAAGAGGAATATATGATATTTGAACGGGTCACAATTAGCCATAAGGGCGAAAAGTTCGATGTTGATATTAAGCGATTTGATAATTCAAGATCTTTAAAGTTATATATGAGTGATGGGAATATAAGAGTAACTACCTTTCCTGGCTGTACTAAAAAAGTGATAAAGAGCTTTGTTAATCAGCACAAAAAGGAGATTATTGATCACTATCTTTTTTTTAAGAACAAAAGAATTGAAGAAGATAAGATTGCAAGAAATCTTTCCTTTGATATCTTCTATTTAGGTAGGAAGCTAAATCTAAAGGTCGAACGCCTAGAACTTCAAGAAGTAACAGAAGAACCAGAACCATTATCACCAGAAGAACAAATGAGACTTTATATTGATGCATTAGCTAATGATAAAGCATTACCAGAAGACCTTACACCTATTAAAGAATCACAGCCGGAAATCGAAAGAAGCTATAAGCTTGTTGATGATACACTGATTGTTAGCATTGCTCCTGATGATGATCATAATGTGGTAATCTCTCTGATAAAAGAGTTTTATAAAGTTCAAGCTCAAAAGATTATCACTCAAGATACTTATAAGTTTGTTAAAGAGATTTTTGTTAAATTTATACCTGAAGTTGCAGTCCGTGATATGGTCAAGCAATGGGGAAACTGCAAGTATAAGGCTAATAGACTTTCATTTAATAGAAGGCTAATTAGACTTCCAAGAAGATTAATCGCCTTTATTATCCTCCATGAACTTGCTCATTTTGTGCATCCTAATCACGGTAATGATTTCCATACTTTACTAAATCAATGGGTAGCTGGTAGAGAGAAAGAGTTTGACGAAGAGATGAAAGAATGGAGCTTTGTATTATTAGATAAAATATTATAGAGGTATCAATGAAAAATCCTGTAAAAAAGGTCTGTGCTATTCATGATTTAGCTGGACTAGGGCATGTTTCTTTAAATGAAGTTATAAGTATAATGACTAATATGGGGCATCAAGTTGTTTCATTACCAACAGCTGTTCTTTCTTCGAATACAGCTTATAAGAATTTTCGATTTGTTGATTTAACAGACAATATGCAAAGCTTTATTGACCACTGGAAAGAAGTAGGTATTGTGTTTGACGCTATCTATAGTGGATTTTTAGGTTCACCTCAGCAAATAGAAATAGTTAAAAAACTCATTATAGATTTTAAGAATCCTAGTCAAATTGTGGTTGTCGACCCAGTATTTGGTGATGATGGTGAACTGTATTCTAGCTTTGATTTAACAATGGTTGAAGAGATGCGAAAGCTAGTTGAATCAGCTGACATTATAACTCCCAATATCACTGAAGCTGCTTTCTTGTTAGAAGAAGACTATCCTGATTTCTTAGATATCAATACTGCTAAAGATTGGTGCAAAAAACTATCTGACTTTGGTCCTAAAGTAGTAGTTTTAACTAGTGTTCCAGAAGATATAGCTCACAAGAGAACATCAGTAATTGCTTATAACAAAGAAGAGAAAAGGTTCTGGAAAGTTTCTTGTGATTATATTCCAACAAGTTATCCAGGTACAGGTGATGCTTTTACTAGCGTCTTGTTAGGAAGTCTAATGCAAGGGGATAGTCTGCCAATAGCATTAGATAGGGCTGTACAATTCATATCTATTGGTATTAGGTCAACTTATGGATTTAAACATGATATCTCTGAAGGTATCCTCTTGGAAAGAGTTCTACATTATTTAAAAGCTCCTATCCCGATTTCTTCTTTTGAAATATTGGATTAGCCTATTACTATGAAAAAGATTATATTTACAGATTTGGATGGTACTTTATTTAATTCAGATAGCCAAATCTCTCTTGAGAACTATGAGACCTTAACAAAGCTTGGTAATCTTGGAATAGTAAGAGTGATTGTAACAGGTCGTTCTCTATATTCAGCAAATCAAGTATTAACTAAAGATTTTCCAATAGATTATCTTGTTTTTTCTTCAGGAGCTGGGGTGGTTAAGCATGATACTGGGCAAGTTTTATCTAAGAAAGAGATAGATGAAGAAACAGTTGCAGAGATGATTAGTTATCTTAAGAGAATTGATGTTGATTTTATGGTGCATGAACCAATCCCCAATAATCATGTTTTTGATTACTATAAATCGTCTAAGGGATGCCGTGATGCTAGAAGAAGAGTCCACCTATATAAAGATTTTGCTAAAGCTTTAAATACAGATTACAGTGGTAGAGCTACCCAACTACTTGCTATTGTGGATGATGATAAACTTCATCTTGTAGACCATTTAACCCAATTATTTCCCAATCTTTCAATTATTAGGGCAACCTCACCTATTGATAATAAATCAGTATGGATTGAAATTTTTCCAAAAGGTATTGACAAAGGTTATGCATGTCGTAAAGTTATAAAGAAACTTGGATTTACAGCTGATCAAGCTCTGGTTATTGGAAATGATTTCAATGATTTGGCAATGTTACAAGCATTTGAGGATGCTTATGTAGTAGGAAATGCTCATCCAGAATTAAAAGAAAAGTTCAAAGTGGTTAGCTCTAATGACGATAATGGTTTTACTGAAATGATAAATAAATATATCACTTTTTAAAACCTATGGTGTTAGTTATCTCACAGGATAATTAATGTAAATGTACTTACAAAGGAGATGATAATGAATATTCAAGAATTTTACAATAAACTTTCAAATCAAATACCAACATCTTTAGCGATGTCATGGGATAATGTTGGACTTCTAATAGGAGATGGACAACAAGAACTAAATAAAATCCTTATAACTCTAGATGTTACACCAAATGCTGTTGAAAAAGCTATAACTGAAAAATGTAACTTAATAGTATCACATCACCCAATAATCTTTGGCAAAATTAACAAGATCAATAATCCGCTCTTCCTTAAACTTATTAGACACAATATTGATGTAATTTCGATGCATACCAATCTTGATGTTGTAGCAAAAGGGGTTAACAAGGTTCTAGCAGAGAAAATAGGACTTAATAACATTCGTTTTTTATCAAATGAATCTGGAAATAAAGTATATTGGGGAAAGATATTTGTTCCTAAATGGGAATGCGAAGACCTAATAAAAGCTATTACAGAGGCTGGAGCAGGTGTCTATGAGAATTATTCAAATTGTGTAATTGAAACACAGGTCATTGGTACCTTCAAACCTCAACTTTCTTCAAAACCTTTTAAAGGAACAATCGGTAAAGTTGAACAAGTAGATGAAATTGAACTTCAATTCAGAGTTGATTTCACTAAAAAGAATGATGTTGTTGCTGCAATTCACAAGGCTCATCCTTATGAAACACCTGTTTATCACTTCTATGAGATAGATGATAATAATACTAACTACGGTTTAGGTATGCTTGGAGAACTCAAAGATGAAATGATGTTAGAGGATTTCGCTAAGCATGTTAAAGAAAAACTAGGTGCTGAATTCGTTAAGCTGTGGACTGCCGGAAAAGATAACACTCCAATTAAAACTGTTTCTGTTTGTGGAGGTTCAGGTTCATCACTATTGGGTAAAGCTACTAGGTTAAGTGATGTAATGGTCACTGGTGATGTAACTTATCATACTATGCTAGATTCAAGTCTGCCAATTATTGATGCTGGTCATTTCTTTACAGAGAACCTTATTGTTGCTTGTCTTGCTGATTTATTTACATATTGGGATATAGATAATTGTGTTCTTTATCCTTGTGAACATGAAATTAAACATCAAAAGATAATTTTTTAATTATGAAACGCAGTGAACATAACCCAATCCTTTCCTACAAAGATATGCCTTACTATCCTTTCGAGTTCCCATTTGAAGGGATAGATGTATCATCTGCTTTTAATCCTGGTGCTTGTCTCTTCAATGGAGAGTATTATCTCCTTGTAAGAGTACAAGATAGAGGTCGTAGAACTCACTTAATTATTGCTCATAGTCTTGATAATGTTGAATGGGGTATAACTTATCCTCCAATTGAATGGATAGGGCTTGATAGCTATGAAAAGGAGATTTTACATCTCTATGATCCAAGAATCACTAAGATTGAAAATATTTATTATATCATGTTTGCTATGGATACTAAAGAAGGTTGTTTCTTAGGATTAGGCAAAACGGAAGATTTTAGAAATTTCTACTTTCTAGGACAAGTATCTCATCAACAGAGTCGTAATGGTGTTCTTTTCCCAGAGAAATTTGGTGATTTTTATTATAGATTAGAACGTCCCAATAAACATGTTTTAGATAGCGGAGTAGCAACAGGGACTAGTGTTATTCTATCAAAATCAAAAAATCTATTAGAGTGGGAGAGAGTTTCAGAAGTCTTTTCTGGCTGTCCTCATTACTGGGATGAACTAGTTGGTTCTGGTCCTCCACCAGTTAAAACTCGCCAAGGATGGCTACATATCTATCATGGAGTTGCAACTCATTTCTCAAGTTCTAATATCTATCAAGCAGGTGTTATACTTCTTGATTTGGATAATCCTGATAAGGTGATAAGTCGCGGTAAACATAACATCCTTGAACCAAGGGAAATATATGAACTAACAGGGCAAGTTCCCAATGTCGTTTTTCCATCAGGCATGATTGTTGAAGAATATGATGACCAAGGATTCGCCAAAGAGAATAGTAAAGTTTATATCTATTATGGAGCTGCAGACACACATGTTTGTTTAGCTGAAACTACGATAAAAGAATTAATTAACTTATCAAGAATAAAGTAGGTTATATGAAAAAGATATTTAAATTGAAAGGCATAGTACAGAACTATGCATGGGGTAATAAAAGCTATATCCCTAATTTGCTTGGTATTGATAACACAGACAACAAGCCTTTTGCTGAACTATGGATGGGAGCTCATTCAAAAGCTCCATCAATTATTGCAGAAAGTTCAAAAACACTTAATATTGCTATTGAAGATAATCCAATTGAACTACTAGGAAGCAAAGTTGCCAAGAATTTTAATAATAAATTACCTTATCTTTTCAAGGTTTTAAGCTCAGAGAAACCTCTTTCTATACAGGCTCATCCTAATTTACAACAAGCTCAGGCTGGCTATGCTAAAGAGAATAAGCAAGCTATAGAATTAACAGATTTTTATAGAAACTACAAAGATGATAACCATAAACCTGAACTTATCTGTGCTCTAACTGAGTTTCATGCTATGTGTGGATTTAGACAAGCTGATGAAATAATTAATAACTTCAAGAAGTGCCAAATAGATGAATACTTGGATTCTTTCAAGGATTTTGTAGACAAAAAAGATTCTGAGTCTCTTAAGATTCTTTTTGCTGAAGTTCTAAGCAGTAAAGGGATTAAGAAAGGTCGCATGCTCATTGCTCTAGAAAATTCAGCTCCAACTTTAGATGATGAACTAACTTCTATGTGGGTGCAGAAGATGATGAAGCTCTACGAAAATGATATTGGAGCTCTTTCACCCCTCTTTCTAAATACTTTTGTCTTACAGCCAGGACAGGCTATTTATTTGAAAGCAGGAATTCTACATGCTTACTTACAAGGAACAGGTATGGAAATAATGGCAAACTCCGATAATGTCCTTCGAGGAGGTCTTACACCTAAAAATATTGATGTTGATGAACTTCTATCAATTCTAGATACTCAGATGGCTCGACCAGAGATACAATCTTATCCTGATACAAATGCTATCACAGAATATAATATTCCTATCAATGAGTTTTCATTAAGAAGAGTAAATCTACATAAGACTACTGCTGTTGCTAATAATGGTCCTTCCATAGCTATTGTAATTGATGGAAATGCTAAAATTACATCTGATAGTAATGTCGAAAGTGTTGTTAAAGGTGATATTGTCTTTATTTCTGGTGATGTTAACAACTATCAACTTACAGGGAATGGGCTCATCTTTATAGCCTCAACAAATTTGTAAAATTTAAGTTATTATGCTTTTAACCTATATCAAAGATAGGCCACCCTTACTGGTCTCCTTGAAAAAAGTCCATTTTTTCAAGGAGGCAAGTAAGTTAGGAGTTACTGGGAACGCTTTTTGCCTTTAGTCCGGCTACTGCCGGATAGCCGGCTAATACTGGGAACGCTCGGCTACTAGCCGGCTAATACTGGGATCGCCAGCCTCTGTGCTGGCTTCACTTAGAACATAGTGATAAGTGAATATATAGAGAAGCCTACCATAAAAACCCCTAAGGGGTGGCATATATTAGCATGGAGTCTTGTACCGCATGCAAATACCAAATAAACATCAAGCCCTGAAAGGGCGACATAAAGAATGAACTGTAGAGACGAACTGCTGCTAGCTTATCACCTCTGTTCCATCTTCCACAGCTTATATTTTAAGTATGCAATAGGAAAGAAAGGAGTCATAGTTCTAATTCTGAAGGCATAATGCGAAGTGAATAAGTGATCAATATTCCATAAGTGCAGACTAACTATTTTCAAAACAATTGATAGTATAAGTACTATAACTACATCCCAAAAAATACGATAGTTTTTAAAGACAGGTAGCCAAATAGCTATTAAACTTGCAAATGAAACAAATAAAAAACCATTTGTATTAAACAAATCTTCATAATTATAATGAACATACATCAAGGCTATAGCTCTGATTAACATTAGGATAATTAAGAATTTGTATAAGGAAAAATTAACAGTTAAATCTTCGTTATTAACTTTCTTACTATAAGGTCGATAATCCATAAAATGCCTCTTTCAAAATTTTATATAATTTACAGAATGTATGAATTTATGTCAAGAAATTGCTTATAAGGAAATGTAGATAGAGAAAAAAAAGTGCAGACCTTGATCTGCACTTTTCAATTTTATGTAATATTACAAAGTGATTAAACTCTAGTAAGTTTTCTATAAGTAATACGTTTAGGTACTAAAGCTTTTTCACCTAAGCGTTCTAATTTATCTTCTTCATATTCAGAGAAGTTACCATCAAACCATTTAACTTTAGAATCACCTTCAAAAGCAAGGATATGGGTACAGATTCTATCTAAGAAGTATCTATCATGGCTAATAACAACAGCACAGCCAGCGAAGTTCATTAAAGCATCTTCTAAGGCACGGATAGTGTTGATGTCTAAGTCATTAGTAGGTTCATCTAGAAGAAGAACATTGCCACCAGTTTGAAGAGTAAGAGCTAAATATGCTCTATTTTTTTCACCACCTGAAAGAACATTCATTGGTTTTTCTTGTTCTTTAGAATTAAAGTTAAATCTTGAAAGGTATTGTCTAACATTAATTTCTTTGTTGCCAACTTGCATAACATCTCTACCATCACCGATAAGTTCAAGTATAGTTTTATCTGAATCAACAATACGAGCTTGGTCGACGTAAGATAATTTAACAGTATCACCTAAAGTAAAAGTACCAGTGTCAGCTTGGATTTTTTCTGTAATCATATTGAAAAGAGTAGTTTTACCTGCACCATTGGCTCCGATTACACCAATAATACCACCAGCTGGAAGGTCGAAAGATAAATCTTCATAAAGAAGTTTTTCATCAAAAGCTTTTGATACACCTTCAGCCTTAATTACATTAGTACCTAATTTTGGACCTGTAGGGATGTAAAGAGAGTCTGTAGAATTCTCTTTCTGGAAGTCAGCTGAAGCCATCTTCTCATAATTAGCGATTCTTGCTTTACTCTTAGCATGTTTAGCTTTAGCAGTAGATTTAATCCATTCTAATTCACGTTGAAGAGCTTTCTGACGTTTAGATTCACCTTTAGCCTCAGTAGCTAAACGCTTTTGTTTTTGGTCTAACCATGAAGAATAGTTACCTTCCCAAGGAATACCTTCACCTCTATCAAGTTCAAGAATCCAACCTGCAACATTATCAAGGAAGTATCTATCATGAGTGATAGCAATAACTGTTCCTTTGTAGTTGTGAAGATGATGTTCTAACCAAAGAATTGTCTCAGCATCAAGATGGTTAGTAGGCTCATCAAGAAGTAAGATGTCTGGTTCTTGAAGAAGTAGACGACATAAAGCAACACGACGTTTTTCACCACCAGAGATGACAGCAGTTTTTAAGTCACCAGCTGGACAACGAAGAGCATCCATAGCTAGTTCCAATCTAGAATCAAGATCCCAGGCATTGCAAGCATCAAGTTTATCTTGAACATCACCTTGTTCTTTCATAAGTTTATCCATTTCATCATCAGACATTGGCTCACAAAAAGCTAAATTGATTTCTTCAAACCTTTCTAAAAGAGCTACTGCTTCAGAAGCACCTTCTTTAACTATATCAAGAACTGTTTTTTCAGGGTCTAACTGAGGGTCTTGTTCAAGATAACCTATTGTGTAGCCTTTTGACATTGCAACTTCACCAAGAAAATCTTGGTCAATTCCAGCCATGATTTTTAATAGAGTTGATTTACCTGAACCATTTAAACCTACGATACCAATCTTAGCCCCGTAATAAAAACCTAAGTAGATATCTTTTAATATTTGCTTATTTCCATCAATGACTTTACCAACCTTACTCATTGAATAAATAACTTTATTTTCTTCCATTTTACTTCCTTTTATTTATGTATAGAGTCAGAAAAATTTAGGAAGATAAGATGTCAAAATATATATATAAAAAAAGAGACGTTTCACGAACGTCTCACATCTTTTTAAAGTTAAGGAAATTTGTTTTTGCTTTATTTTTACAAAAATAAATCGACAATAGCTTAGTTAAAACTTTAGTCGAAGATTGTACTGTGACAGGCGAAGACTGTTTATAATACTTCGAGTGCTAAAGATTTAGCTAAGATATGTCGAATCTCAAAATGCAAGACATTTTTGTTTATCAACAGGTAATTTTCAACATTAAACCTATTGTCAAAAGTAAAGAGACGTTTCACGAACGTCTCACAATAAACATAGATTTCTTATTAGGTATATTATACGTATAAATAACGTTTAATTTTCATAGTTGGGGTCTTCTCAAAAGGCTCCATTTGCTCAACAACTTTAGATAGTCTTGAGAAAGATGACACCCTAGAGTTAACCTCTAGCTTAATTTTATTTAAAATGTTATCAACTTCTTCTTTAAGCTTTGATTCTGAATAATTGTGTGATTTGAAGAGGTCATCAATTAGTTCGTAGTTAAGATGTATCTTGGCTGTAAGTTTATGGTTATTTTCATAGACAATAGATTCATTTACTAGTTCAGATTCATTGATCACAGCTTCAATTTCTTCAGGATAAATGTTTTCACCACTAGGACCAAGAATAACATTTTTAAGTCTACCTTTGATGTAAAGATAACCATTTTTCATTAGACCCAAATCTCCTGTTCTAAAGTACTTTTTACCATTAATGGTGATAAAAGCTTCTTCTGTTTGCTTGGGAGCTTTATAGTACTTTTTCATAACAGTTTTACCTCTAACAACAATCTCACCTTCATTGGTTTTAGGATTCTTGTTGATGATTAGATGTTTTAGCTTGTAGACAATAGGTCCAGTAGAACGATATCTCATTTTAGAAGGATGAGAGCCAGCTAAAAGAGGGGATGTTTCTGTAAGTCCATAACCAATTGAATATGGGAAAGAAGAATCAAAAAGGAACCTCTCAACATCTGGAGCTAAAGGCGCACCACCAACACCAAAGAATTTAAGACAACCACCAAATGATGTCATTAGTTTTTTACCAGCTATCTTGTGGAAGATAACCCTGAAGAAAGGAATCTTATACAAGAAATGTACAAATTTATTGCTGGTAAAAGTAGGTAATACTTTGTTCCTGAATATCTTTTCTATGATTAGAGGAACAGTCAGCATGATAGTAGGTCTTACTTTAGCTAAAGCTGGGAGTAAGACTCTTGGAGTTGGAGCTTTTTTGATGTAGTGTAAAGCACAATTAAACATTAATGGATATAAAAAGCCAAGAGTTGCTTCATAAGTATGGGGGAGAGGTAATATTGAAATTAATCTATCATTCTCATCCATAGGTTGAACTGAATAACAAGCTTCAACATTTTGAACTAAGTTCTCATTTGTAAGCATAACCCCTTTTGACTTGCCGGTAGTTCCTGACGTATAAATTATAACAACAACGTCTTTTCCTGATATCTTGCTAGACCTGAATAGATTGGTTGGAGAGAAACGACTGGTCCTTTTAGTAACTAATCTTTTCTGTTCTTGGTAGATAGATTTTAATTTAGCAAAAGTGGACTCAGGTTCTAGTCTCTCAAATGACTCAATGTCAAAGGCTAAATCAATTCCATTACCTAGCATAGCTTCAAACTTAGGATAAAGTCTTTCAGAAACGAATATTGCTTTAGATTCAGAGTGGCGTAAAATATGATGAATCTCATTTTCATGGAATTCAGTAAGGATTGGTACAACAATTGCACCTAATGAGATAATTGCAAGATAGCTGATACACCAGTTAGGTGAGTTTTGACTTAGGATAGCTACTTTATCACCATGCTTAATACCATGCATGTCTAATAGCTTGGCTATTCTTTCAATCTCTAGGCCTAACTTCTCATAAGTAATACCTTCTTCATCAACCCAAGTCAGAGCAATCTGTGCAGGTCGCTTCTTTATTGCATCATGTATGTTCTCAATTAGAGTCTCTTTTAATTTAATCTTTTTCATATATAATACCTTTCATACTAAACAGAATAAGTATGGATTTTTGTCAACATTTTGAAATTTTGAGACAAGTTACTTACACTAACTATAAGGATAATTTCATCAAAAAAATAAAAAAAACAAATTTTTGCTAAATGATAAAAGCAATAAATGAAACTATTGGAGAATTTCAATAAGCTTTTTTCTAAAGTATCCTATATCTTGATTAAAGAAATGAGTGTCAATAGAATATTACTTATTAAAGCTATTTGTAAATTTTTGCAAGAAATATAAGATGTTAAATATTAAAAGATTATAAGAATTAATGTCCAATAAATGTTTTCTATTAAAATAAAATCGAGTCCGGGATATGAATAATTAAGTATAGCTGTGACTGTAAATGTTGTAATGTTAAATATACGTAACTTTTATATTAGCAATAAATGTTTGACAAGTTTAGAAAAAAAGTCTTATTTAGCAAAATAAACTATTAAATATGATTAGGAGGTCGTATATGAAAACTCTAGCAGATTTAAGAAAAATCAGAGAGAAAGCACAAAGCGACATGAAACTACGTAACAGTGAAACTCGAGTTAAAGTAATAGTAGGAATGGGAACCTCAGGTATTGCTATGGGTGCTCGAGAAGTAATGAAGTCATTTTTAGATGAAATCGCACATCGTAATTTAACTGATGTATTAGTTACTCAAACAGGAGAAAAGGGATTATCATCAATGGAACCAGTAGTTGATGTAATCATTGACGGTGGAAAAACAATTACTTATGGTAATATGAACCCTGAAAAGGTTAAAAGAGTTGTTGCAGAGCATATCGTAAATGGTAACCCTGTAACTGATTTTGTAATTTCAACAGACTAAGGAAAGGATTTTATATGTATCAGGAAATTTTTAAAAAATATGAACCTACAAAAGATAATTTAATCTATATCTTACATGATATTCAAGATAATCATCCTCAACAATATATTACAGAAGAAGCAATTCTTGAAGTATCAAAGTATTTAGGTATACCAATCAATCATATATATGGCGTAATTACATTTTATGGAATGTTCTCTACTAAACCAAGAGGAAGAAATATTATTAGATTATGTGAGTCACCTCCATGTTATTTAAAAGGATGTGATAACATATACCGTAAATTGAAAGAAGTATTAAATATTAAGCGTGATGAAACTACCGAAGATGGTATGTTTACTTTAGAATTATGTGCTTGCCTTGGAGTATGTGGTAATGCCCCTGTGATGATGATTAACAACGATATTTATGGCGATTTAACTGAAGATAAAGTTGTTGAAATAATTAACACTATTAAAGGAGAGAAGTAATGAAATTCTTTAGAAGTCACATACTAATTGGTATTAATGAAACTTCTCTTGAAGCTGGTGCTAAAAAGATTGAAACAGCATTGAAAGCTGAATTATCAAAACGTAATCTTCAAGATGAGATTGATGTATTAGAGACAGGTCCATTGGGATTCTTTGCTAAAGGCGTTTGCTTAAAAGTATATCCTGAAAATACAATGTATGAGAATATAACTTTAGCAGATATTCCTGAATTAGTTGAAGAACATTTCTTAAAGGGAAGACCAGTTCAAAGATTACTTGCTGCTACTAATAGAGTTGATGCTTATGACTTTAACTATAAAGCAAGAAATGTGTTAGAAAACTCAGGTATTATTGACCCTGAAGATATAGAAGAATATGTTGGTGCTGGTGGATATACAGCATGGGAAAAAGCCCTTCTTGAAATGGAACCTCAAGATATAGTTTCACAAGTGAAAGATTCTGGACTAAGAGGTAGAGGTGGAGCTGGTTTCCCTACAGGTTTAAAATGGAGTTTTACTGCCCCATTAGAAGCTGAACAAAAGTATCTTGTAATCAATGCTGATGAAGGTGAACCAGGTACATTCAAAGATAGATTGATTATGGAAGGTGACCCTCACAAACTTCTTGAAGGTATGATGATTGCTTGTAGAGCTATCGGTGCTACAAAAGCTTTTATCTATATTAGAGGTGAATACAAACTTTGTATAGAAAGATTAAGACATGCAATTGACCAATGTAACACTTACGGGATTCTTGGTAAAAACATTTTTGATTCTGGTTTTGACTTAGAATTTGATATCAAAGTTGGTGCTGGTGCTTATGTATGTGGTGAAGAAACAGCTCTTATAGAATCACTTGAAGGTAATCGTGGTAATCCTAGATTCAAGCCACCATTCCCAGGTGTTAAAGGTGTATGGCAATGCCCTACAGTTGTTAACAATGTTGAAACTATTGCTAATGTTCCTACAATTATTAATAAAGGTTCAGAATATTACAAATCACTCGGTGTAAATGGTGCTACAGGTACAAAAGTTTATACTCTGATGGGTGATGTTGCTATGCCAGGATTGACTGAAGTTCCTATGGGAATCTCACTTCGCGATATTATTAATAAGTATGGCGGAGGCATGTTAAAAGGCAAGAAATTCAAGGGTGCATTAGTCGGTGGAGCCGCAGGTGTAATTTTATCTGATAAACTTCTTGACGTAAAAATGGATTATGAGAGTTTGAAAGAGTACTCTGCTGTTTTAGGTTCAGGTGCGATAATGGTTATGAGCGAAGAAGTAGATATGGTTGAAATGTTGTGGTCAATTTTACGCTTCTTCAGACATGAATCATGTGGAAAATGTTTCCCTTGTCGTCTAGGAACTCAACAGTTATATCAATTGATTTGCAGAGTTAGAGATGGTGAAGGCACTCAAGAAGACTTAGATACAATGATTTCTTTATCAGAATCAATGGTTAAAACTTCTTTCTGTGCTTTAGGACAATCACCGTTTATGCCAATCAAGAGTGCAATAGAAAACTTCACCGAAGATTTTCAAAAAAGAATTAAATAAATAGATCTGGAGACAAAAACATGAATATGGTTAATTTAACTATTAATAACATTCCGGTGGAAGTTCCGGAAGGTACTACTATTATTCAAGCAGCTAAGAAAGCTGGATTTAAAGTTCCTTCATTATGCTGGCATCCTGATTTAGCACCTACTGCAGCTTGTGGTATTTGTGTGTGTGATATCGAAGGTTACCCAGTACCAAAACGTGCATGTGCTACACCTGTAACTGAAGGTATGAATGTTACAACTAACAGCAAAGAACTTAGACAATTACGTAAAACTATCCTAGAATTAGTTCTTGCTAATCACGATGTTACATGTCCTACTTGTGTTGCTAACGGTAAATGTGAATTACAACAGTTAGCTTATACAATGGATATTGACATGGACAAAGTTCCTCAATTATTAGAAAAGAAACCTATAGATTATTCAAGTCCTTCAATTGTTCGTGATACAAACAAATGTATCAATTGCGGACGTTGTATTACTGTTTGTAATGATGTTCAACAAGTTTATGCTTTAACATTTGCAGATCGTGGATTTGAAGCACACGTTGATACAGCAATGAGCTGGGGTATTGGTAACAGTGCTTGTGTTAATTGCGGTCAATGTACAGTTTACTGTCCTACAGGTGCTTTAAGAGAAAAAGATGATACTGATAAAGTTTGGGATGCACTATTAGATCCTACAAAACACGTTGTAGTTCAAGAAGCTCCATCAATCCGTGCTTCATTAGCTGATGAATTCGGTATGGATATGGGTACAGTTACTCCTGGTAAAATGTATGCAGCTTTAAAAGCAATGGGCTTTGATTCAGTTATGGATACAAACTTCACTGCTGATTTAACAATCATGGAAGAAGGTACAGAATGTGTTGCTAACTTAAAAGCTCACACTGGCAAACCAGTTATCACTTCATGTTCTCCTGGTTGGGTTAAATTTGTTGAAACATACTATCCAGACTTAACTCCTTACGTTTCTACTGCTAAATCACCAATGTCAATGTTCGGTGCTATGGCTAAATCTTATTATCCTAAAACTCATGGTGTAGATCCTAAAGATATCGTTTCTGTTGCTATTATGCCTTGTACAGCTAAGAAATTCGAAGCTCAAAGACCGGAAATGGCTAACGATGGAATGCAAAACACTGATATCGTTCTCACAACACGTGAATTCATCAGAATGATCCATGAAACAGGTGTTGATTTTAAATCTATGCCTGAAGCTAAACCAGATGAAGGTATGAGTTATTACACTGGTGCTGGTACTATCTTTGGTGCTACTGGTGGTGTTATGGAAGCTGCTATTCGTTCAGCTTACTTCTTAGTAACTGGTGAAGATCTTAAGAATCCTAACATTGAAGCTGTTCGTGGACTTAAAGGCGTGAAAGAAGCTGATATTGAAGTTCCTGGCTTTGGTAATGTTAGAGTTGCTGTTGCTAATGGTCTTGGTAATGCAAGAAAAGTAATGGATAAAGTTCAACAACAAATTAACGAAACTGGTTCAACTGAATACCACTTCATCGAAATCATGGCTTGCCCAGGTGGATGTGTTGGTGGTGGTGGACAACCATTCGGTAATGGTACTGCTGAACGTGCTCGTCGTGGTGAAGCTCTTTATAAAGAAGATGCTAACCTTGAATTCAGATGCTCACATCATAATCCTGAAATCACTAAGATCTATAAAGACTTCTTAGGTACTCCAGGTTCTGAAGTTGCTCATAAGTACCTTCATACTCATTACTATGAAAGAAACAAATTTAAAGGTGATGTTGAAAGACAAACTACTGGTTTAGACGGTCATCATTAATCTTTAAATAGATAATATATTGAAGGGGTTGGAAACAACCCCTTTTTTGTTATTATCCAAAGTAAAGAACCTCTAAAGATTCTTATCTTTTCATAGCTAAATCAATTTCTTAACTCTGTCAGTTAGAAGGCTTCATTGCTCACCCTAATTTAGACCAACGGCAGTTCATCTCTACAGCTCACTATTTATGTCGCCCTTTCAGGGCTAGATTATTGTTTCATATTTTACATGGGGTACAAGACCCCATGCTTTCTATATGCCACCCCTTCGGGGTTTTTATAGGTAGCATTCGCCTAAATGCTTACCAAACTGATACTGTGTGATTTACCCAGCATTACTTTTTAACCCATTTGATGCAGTAGGCTTCTCGTGAAGAGTGCAGATTATTTCAGCAAAATAAGTTACAGAATCGAAGTTTGAATAATATATATTCTAGCTGAGATTATGGAACTTATTCTTGCCAAATAATATAGTACTATTCTAGAAGCTCTACTGTATTAGATGGGTTTAATCAATGGCCTCCTGCATTAAATCGCATTTTTATGCAGGATCCCCTTTACTTATACCAAGAAAACAAAGCTGATTTTTATTAAAATCTTATCATGATCTTACAAGAATAATATAATAAAAGCATGTAGTCTGCAAACTGATAAGACCAGCAGCTTGCTGGCTAAAGATAAATAAACTGGGAACGCCAGCAGCTTGCTGGCTAAAGATAAATAAACTGGGAACGCCAGCTGCTAGCTGGCTAAAGATAAATAAACTGGGAACGCCAGCTGCTAGCTGGCTTCACTTAGAAAGCAGTGATAAGTGAGGAATAAACTGCATAAAGAAAAAATAAACTCACTCATGAAGGAATATCTATTTTTCAACATTTTCCTTGACTTATTGAATAGCTGGATAAAATAATTGTGAACATTTATATCATGAGTTTAATTGATTAAGATTCATGGTGCAAGGAGCATATATGGCTTTCAATGAAGATGCAAGAGTTAAACTACCTGCCATACTACACCTATGTAGATTAGGCTATAAATATATATCGCTTAAAGATAAGAGTATTGAATGGGATGATAATTTTAATATAGCTATTTCAATATTCAAATAATAAAAAAAAATAGAAGATGAGATTATGAAGAACTTCCAAGGGCTAGACTATGAATAAGAAGGAAAACTCAACTACAGAATTTAAAGAAATATTAAATGATAAGTTAGAAAGAGAAGTTGTAGCTTTTTTAAATTCGCCTAAAGGCGGAGATATTTATATTGGAATCACTGACGATGCTAGTATTATTGGTGTTGAAAATCCAGATAACACTCAGCTCCAGATTGTAGATAGAATAAAGAATAACATATCTCCAAATTGTCTAGGTTTCTTTGATGTAATACTAGAAGAAATAGAAGATAAACATATAATACATATCATTGTTACTAGAGGTACAGAAAAACCATACTATCTCAAGAAGTTTGGGATGTCTCCCAAAGGATGTTTTGTCCGACTTGGCAGTTCTGTTCAACCAATGACTACTGATATGATTGAGAAATCATATTCTTCACGAGTGCAAAATTCTCTCAGAAATATTAATTCTCCACGCTATAGCAAACATAGCTTTGCTCAACTTAAAATCTATTATCAAGAAAATGGCTACTCAATTTCCGACAACTTTTTAGAGAATTTAGACCTTTATACTGAAAATGGGAAACTGAATTATGTTGCCTATCTTTTAGCAGATACAAATAGTCTATCACTTAAAGTTGCCAAATACTTAGGAACAGATAAACAAGATTTGATTGAAAATGAGGAATATGGTTACTGCTCTTTGATAAAAGCTACTGAAAGAATACTTGATAAATTAGAAATAGAAAATAAAACCTTCGCTCTTATTACTGGTGCAGCCAAAAGAAAAGAACGAAGAATGATAAACAACAGAGCTCTTCGGGAAGCCTTGATAAATGCTATTGTTCACAATGATTATTCAAAAGAAGTTCCTCCTCTAGTAGAAATTTATTCTGATAGATTAACTATCACTTCTTATGGTGGCTTGGTTAACGGCTTAAGTTTAGAAGAATTTTATTCAGGAAGGTCTATGCCAAGAAATCGCGAATTGATGAGAGTTTTCAAAGATCTAGATCTTGTTGAACAACTTGGCTCAGGTATGCATAGAATCCTTGATTTTTATCCAAAGAATATCTATAAAATTACCGACAATTTTTTAGAGATATGCTTCCCTTATGAAAAAGAATATACCGACTATTTAAAATCTGAAAAAAGACAGGATAATAGTAAAACCCATCAAGTAACCCATCAAGTAAATGCAAAAACCCAGCAAGTAACCCAGCAAGTAACCCAGCAAGTAAAAAAACTAATTGTTTCCTTTGAAAATGGTCTAAGCAGTAGAGGTTTGCGAAAACTGCTTGCACTTAAAGATAGAAATACATTCAGAGATGGATACTTGGATCCTGCTATCAAATTAGGCTTAGTTGAAATGACACAGCCAAACTCTCCCAATAGTCCAACCCAGAAATATAGATTAACAGATAAAGGACTGAAGTTACAAGAAGAATTAAGAAAACTAGAAGAGGGTATAAATGAATAAAATAAAGCTACATCATGCTTTCTTAGATAATATAAAAAGTATCATTACGACTGCCCAAAACAATGCTGTGAGATCTGTTAATACACAGAGAGTATTAATGTATTGGAATATAGGTAAAGCTATTCTGGAAGAGGAACAAGAAGACAAAGATCGCGCTGATTATGGATCTTTCTTAATTAAAAACTTAGCTAAGGAAGAAAAAGAAGATTATGGAACTAGTTTTTCTGTAAGAATGTTAGAACTTGCCAGACAGTTTCATAGTACTTTCCCAATTGCGAACACACTGCATTCGCAATTGAGCTGGTCTCACGACAGGTCAAGGTAGAAATTCAAGAGTTTGAAGGGAGGGAGTGTGAGTAAATATATCTCAAAACAAAACCAAAAACTAGCAAAACAATTAGACTTTTTATTACCGATGGTGATCATTGGTCAGGTGAGGGGGGAGAAATGATTAGCAAAACAGATAAATATGAGTTTAGAAAGCCTTTCAATGAAGCCGAATTGAAAAGTGTTTGTAGAGCTATAACAGAGGATGGTATTAGTGGAAGTGAAATTGGTTACTTGCTTAAAGTAAGAAATAAAAGAGATGCTTCACAAACAGGTTAAATATACTTTTTTGGAAAAGTGTGCCTATTATAGAAAAAGTGTGCCCATAATATTTATAGAGGATGTTTTTTTTAACATGTTCTCTATAGATATTTAGACAGAGCATAGAGTGTATAATACTATTCTGGAAAGATAATATATGAATTAATTGTTACTGATTCATGATTTGTTTTAAGCCTGAACCGGTAACTTTTTTCCGACAGTATTGAGTTCTACAATCCCGGAGGACTACCTAAGCCATTCGAGGAATTAAGGGGTAAAGATCTTTCTTTACCACGAAATCCAATTATAGCAAAGCTGTTCCGCATGGTAAAACTTGCAGAAAATGCAGGATTTGGATTTGATAAGATGGATTATAATTGGAAAGAATACAGCCATACTACACCTACTTATCAGATTGAGTTTGATTCCATTGTAACAAGCTTTAGTTTGGAAAAAGAATCTGAAAAAGCTTCAGAGAAAACTACGAAGAAAACAGGGGGAATGTCGGAGAAAACAGGGGAAACGTCGGAGAAAATAGGGGAAATGTCGGAGAAAACAGGGAAAACGTCGGAGAAAACAGGGAAAACTACGGAGAAAACAGGGAAAACTACGGAGAAAACTACGGAGAAAACTACGGAGAAAATAGTTCAAGTAATAAAAAATAATTCATCGATCACTATGAAAGAAATTTCAGAGATTCTTGATATTTCTTATCATACTGTAGATTGGAATATTAGAAAACTTAGAAAAGAAGGGAGAATAGAACACATTGGTTCTGACAGAAAAGGATATTGGCAAGTTCTATCTGATAATGATGAAAAAACAGATAAGTAACTTATAATGATAAAGGATTATTTCACAAGACGTGAAAAGATTGGATTCGGCATATAGCGCTAGTCAATGATATTTTAACTCAAATAATGCATTATTTGGCAATATATATGTATTAATTGTTAATGATACATTGATTTGTTACATATATGTTAACTATATTTTTATTGACACATTAACTTTGGCAATTATGTATGACTTAAGTTATATGCTGGAGGCGGTTAATGAGTTTGGTAAAAAGTATGCTTTCATTGCTGTACGCAAGTATAGCAATAGTATTATATTATGGTTTCGTTATTGGTGTTTTTGAATATGTCTATACCTTTGAAGGATACATAAATTATGTACTTATTTGTGCTATTATGTTGTTTATTTTACAAGCAAGTAATTATATCAAGGGTATTGATAAATTAATACTCAGTAAAACTCTTATCTGTTGTAATGATTACAAGAAAACCCAATATATATTAAGAACAATGTCAATTTTGATGTGCTTATGTTCAATTATATATGTTTGGTGGAGAGATTTTGCTATTGTGTATTCTATTCTTGTTACAGTTGAGCTAGCTTTTCTGTGTGATATAGGAAGAGATTCAATTAAAGAAGATGATAGATTTATGAAATAAAAGTTAATAGGAGAACTTTATGTCAGCAAAATTTTGTATCAAATGTGGAAATGAGCTTGAAAGCGCTGCTTCTTTCTGCTCAAATTGTGGTCAAAGAGTAACTGATGAAAGGCAGAGTAATAACCTAGATCAGCAGGATAGTAGATTTGAAACAAATTCATATACTACTCCTATATATAGTGACCCAAGTCAAAAAAAATCAGAAGCTTGGAAGAGTTGGCTTGTTTTCATAGGTATCATGATGATTGTTGGAGCTATAATATTCTTAGTTACACCTTCAAAGAGAAAGCATATTCCTTTGAATAATCCATCAAGTAATATTAGTCTCAATTCTAGTAACTACTCAAAAAAGAAACAAGTTGTGGTAGTTAATAATCCTTATGATAATTCAGTACGACAGGTAAAAGACTATATTGCAAGGACAGATCCAAGAGGAGCCAATGCTCAGTATCTAAAATGGTTTCCTGTTAAAGAAATTAGCACAGGATATTGGGTTAGAGTGCAATTCAGATTATTTGATATTTATGGCAACGCTAATGATAATGATATATACTTCTATATGGATGAAAATGGGGTTGTAACTGGTTACGAGTTAGCTCAGTAAATTATTAACTTTTATGCCAGTCCATAACCCTAAGAATTGCTATTAAGGCAAGAAGTCCCAATACTGCGTACAGGCTTCCAGCTGTTCTGAGACTGAATTCTAGTCCTTTGTTATCAACTAAAAAACCAAAGAAAGGTGCTAATGAACTATAAACAAGTCTGACAGTTAAGCTCTTGATGGAGACAACAGTGGCACGTCTATCAGAATCTACTTCTTTATGTAAATAATAGCCAAGTACAGGTAGATTGACACCTCTAATAAAGAAGCATATTAGAATAAAGAAGACTCCCAGATAAATGTTAGTAGAGAAGGAAAGTCCCCAATAGCCAATTAATATGAATAGTAGTAATGAAATCATTGATTTCTTTTTGCCAAGCCAAGAAACATACCTATGTCCAAACCGTGCATATACACCAGAAGCTGTTTGTATAACTGCCCAGACAAGACCAAAATATATAGGGGCTAAATTAATATGTTTGAAGAAGAATTGACTATACCAGGCTATATTTAGTGTTACAGCTCCCAAAATACAGCTAAAAAGAATTAGCCACTTAACTGTCTTGTTATCTACCAATGAGTATTTAACTACCTTCAGTAATGTTCTTATTCGACCTTTATGAGTATCTAGTTTGGCACGTTCTGGTTCTGTCAATAAGAAAGCAACTATTAAACCAATGACTAGTACGGAAATTCTACCATAGACAGTTAAAACTATAGCATAAGAAGCTAAAAGTCCACCTACTAGACCTGCTGAGGCTTCTGAAAAATTACCATAAGATCTGTATTTGCCAATAAGCTCTTTAAACTTATTTCCTTTGTTCATGATTTGTAAGGAATCATAAAAAAGAGCTGAATCGCAACCAGATATAAAACTAGCTCCGATGCCCATTAATACTTCAGCAATTAGAAAATAGTAAAAGCCAGGAGGTAAGAAAAAGAGATTTCCAATAATGGTTAGGGCTAATCCTGCAATAATAGAATTCTTTCTTCCCCATAAATCTGCTAAGTATCCAGAAGGAACTTCAAATAAGACTACAGCAAGAGAATAGCAAGAAGTTAATGTAAAGATCTGCTGACTGTTTAGATCGTGTTGTTTAAAATATAGGACAGTGACAGGTAACATCAGGACAAACCATTTTAAAGTGTAGATTACATTTAATAATGTAATATTGCGCTTCATTTTATCGTACATATTGGCCTTTATAGTCGTTTTAGTTTTTTATGAACAAAAATTAAAAACTAGCAAATCTTTGTCAAATAGTCCTGTAATAAAATAGAAAAGAGCCTTGTTTAACAAGACTCTTCAATGTAAAAATCTAAAGATTAGTCTAAAATAAGCAATTTCTTAGTAGATGTATGATCCTGTGTTTTAATTTTGTAGAAGTAAACACCGCTAGAAACTGGACTATTATTTAAGTTCTTCCCATCCCATGTTACAGAATGTTGACCTTTTTGCTGATGAGAATTGATAAGTGTTCTTACTTTCTGACCTTTAATATTGAATATATCTAATTTAACATCAGATGCTATTGGTAATGAATACCTTATAGTCGTTCCATTCCTTTTAGCTCTATTCCTGATGAATGGATTAGGGAAGTTTTGTTCAAGAGTTAAAGGTCTACTTATTATGTTGTTTTGTGTGTTTTCTACAAGCCCACTATCCCAATATATATCATCAATAGCAAACTCACACTGTTGACCACTTTCTTCAAGTATCACGAACTCATAAGATAACATTCTTAAATCTATATATTCTCCTCTAAGTTCTTCTACTGGGATAATTGCTTGTTCCCAATCTCCTGTTCTTTGAAGTCCATAAATAGGTTGGTTAGCAGGTAGAGTAACATAATTTTGGTTACCCCAAGCATCAATAATGCCGATTTTAAAAGTAATATGAGCAGGTATCTTTATCATGAATTTTAAATGACCATTGCCAAAATCAAAGAGGTTTACTGGCTGTAAGGACATTATCCCAGCTCCAAACCAACCAATTCCATTGCTTGACCATGATATGCCATTCTCACCTTCATAAGCATCTATAGAACCTTCAGATAAAGTTCCTTCCCAAACATATATTTCAGCATCTTGACCGCAAACAAGACTGTTGTTAGTAGGTGTTGTATCAGTGAAAAGTCCAAATATACCAGCTTGGTTAGTTGGCGGACCTACATGTACTTGGCCCTGACCATTCCATTGGCTAATCTTGATATAATCAATATACATTTCTGCAGGCAAAGGTATTGAAACAGGTGCACCTGTGCCTGGATCTCCTAAGTTATAAGCGTCTGTTAAAGCTCCTCCAATTGCTAAATTAGCTATTAGATAGAAAGGTTCTTGGAATTCAGCTGATAGGCTATCTATTGCAAATGTTTCTTCATATAAATCATATTCAACTTCATTATCTATTACTGTAAAGCGTAGACTGCTCTCATCCCAATATGTTCTATAAATTAAGTATCTATCAGTGATTGGGGGATCATAACTGTAATAAGGTCTACAGTTTTCATCTTGTGGATCCCAAGAAAGACTAGCAGCTCCAGAAGGGTTATCAGGATTAATAGTTTCTTCTGAGTAGAAGATAGCATTTGCTGACACCATTTGGTTAACTGTTGAATTATCACTATTGTTGCCGTTATTATGAGAGTCATGCAAGTTTCTGAAAGCTTGATTGTGTCCCATTTCCATCATATCAATTTCACCACATCTTGGCCATCCAAGATTAGAAGTTCCAAGCATCCAAACTGCTGGCCAACCTCCTAAGTCTAGATCTGGAATTTTAACTCTTGTTTCAATTAACCCATATTTGACAGAAAGCTTAGATTTTGTTGTAATCTTTCCAGATGTATAGCTCAATGGGTTACCCCATTGGTCAGTTATTCCAGCACCACTTTCATTTCTCGCAGTGATTTTAAGTGCGTTATTGCCAGGCTGTCCAAGGATTTCAACAATATCTACATTGTCTTCTTGATAGTATTCAAGTTCACCATTACCCCAGCCCCAAGATCCATTACCTATATCGTACATCCAGTTATCTAAATTATCAAAGTTCTCTTCCCAGATGATATTTCCAACTTGAGCATATATGAGGAATGATAACAACACAAACATTGAAGAAAGTAACAATTTTTTCATTTTTATCCCTTTGGCTAAAGTAAACTCTACTCAGTGAATTATCACATTATCTCCAGTAGAATTATACAGTTTAATTCAATGTAAATAAGAATTGGAGAAGAAACTCTTATTTATTTTGAGCACATTTATATATAATGTTAATCAATAAACGCTATATAGCATTGAAACTTATTTTTATAAAACTAGTCAAGATATAATTTACCTTTTTGTCTTCAAAGCAAATACAATTTAAAAAAGTATATTAAGGATTATATTCTTTCTATAGAGAAGCTAGTATAGATTTTGTTTCAGTAAATTAAGTTGATTTATTGCAACATTTAATAAATTCTTACTAATCTATCATGAGGTTTTACATAATTTTATATTATTTTTTGCACTGAAGTAAGGAATCATCAGAATGGCAATTATGTTTTTTAAAGGATTATTGCTTTTACAGGTATAGGAATAATAGGGTTTGATGATAAATATCATATATTAGTTAAATTATGTATAAAAATTATTTGACATTTTTATAAACTTAACTTACTTTTGCTATATAGCATATATGATTAATGCTTTAGTTATTTTAATTTAAGAGTCTCAGATGACTATTAGTGTATGTATAAAAAAAGGAAACATTAGGAGGAATAATGATCCCAAAAGCTAAGATGCTTATTTTTTTCTGTATAATTATGCTAGTAAGCAGTTCACTGCTTGCTCAGAATGCAACGAATGCTAATTTACCAAATTCTATTAATCAGCAAGACAATAATTTAAATATTACAAGGCGAATCAATAGAAACGAACCTTCTGCACCAGCAGAGTTACCAACTCAGAATAGTAGTAACGTTTTATCAATCTATAGTGATTCTTATGATCCAATAACTGGCGTCAATCTAGATGCTAACTGGGGTGAATCAACAGTTCAATCTTTCCCTTTAATAGATGGCAATGAAGTCATGAAAATGGAATCATTCAATTACCAAGGAATAGCTCATTCAAATTTAAACGCTAGCCAAATGGAGTATCTTCATATTGATGTATGGACTGAAGATGCTGTTTCTTTCCAGGTTACTCCTATTAGTCCTGGTTTCGAATCATTATATGAACTTTCTCCAACTTTAGGAGAATGGAATTCTTATGATATTCCGCTTACTGAGTTTCCATGTGACTTTTCAAACCTTATTCAGTTTAAATTTGATGGTACAAATGGAACAACAATTTATGTAGATAATCTCTTTTATTGGAAGCCTGCAACTGCTATTCAAGCAGATGCTACTTTAAGTGATTTGCAGGTCAATGATGTTACAATTGAAGGTTTTTCTCCTTCAATCTACACTTACGATGTTGCCTTACCAGCTGGTTCAAGTGGCAGACCTCGTGTTACAGCAACAGCAACTAACGAACTAGCTGATTATGTGATAACAAATGCTACTTCTATCCCAGGTACAACTACAGTTGTTGTAACTTCAGAAGATGGAGAAAATGAACTTACCTACAGTATTAATTTCACTATTGATGTTGCTCCTCTTGTTGCAGCTCCAACTCCGACAGAGAATGCAGAAGATGTTCTCTCTGTTTATAGTGATGCCTTCACTCCAATTTCAGGTGTTGACTTGAATCCTAACTGGGGACAAACAACTTCAATGACATTCCCTATGATTGAAGAAGATGAAGTTGTTAAAATGGAAAATCTTAATTATCAAGGTATGCAGTACGATAATATCGATGCGTCACTTATGGAATATCTTCATATTGATGTCTGGACTGCAGATGCTCCTTCTTTCCAAGTTACACCAATTAGTCCAGGGGCAGAACAGTTATATGAACTTTCTCCAACTCTTGGTCAATGGAACAGCTTTGATATTCCTCTTAGTGAGTTCCCATGTAACTTAGCTAACTTATACCAATTGAAATATGTTGGAACAGCAGGTGCAACTGTCTTTATAGATAATATTTATTATTGGAAGAACCCTACTTTAACAGGCACTGATGCTACATTAAGTGATTTGCTTGTGGATGGTACTACTATAGAAGGTTTCTCAGCTGGTATTTATGAATACGATATTGAACTTCCTGTTGGAAGCATAAGCGTTCCAACTGTTACAGCTGTCACTAATGATGAAAATGCATCTCACGTTGTTAATGCAGCAACCGAATTGCCTGGTACAACTACGGTTGTTGTTACTTCAGAAAATGCAGAAGTTCAACAAAGCTATACAATCAATTTTACTGTTGCTAATGCAAACACAACCCCTCTAGTAGCTGCTCCAAGTCCTACTGAAAATGCTGAAGATGTATTGTCTATCTATAGTGGTAGTTATATTGCAGTTGATGGACTCAATTTGAATCCTTTCTGGGGACAAACAACAACTCAATCCTTCCCACTTATTGAAGGTGACGAAGTTCTTAAAATGGAAAATTTCAACTATCAGGGTATTGAATATAGCACTCTTGATGCTAGTTTAATGGAATATCTTCATATTGATATTTGGACTCCTGATGCAGAATCTGTGACTATAACTCCTATTAGTCCAGGACTAGAGGCATTGTACGAACTCTCTCCAACATTAGGTCAATGGAATAGCTATGACATTCCATTAACAGAATTCCCATGTAACTTTGCTCAATTATTCCAATTTAAATTTGAAGGTACTGATGCAACAACAATATTTGTAGATAACCTTTATTATTGGAAAAATCCAACTGTAGAAGGTACAGATGCTTCCTTAAGCAACTTATTAATGAATGCCTCAACTATTGATGGATTTGCTTCAGGTATTTATGAATATGATATTGAGCTTCCTGTTGGTACTAGCGAGGTTCCTACTGTTACAGCAACAACAAGTGACTTAGATGCTAGTCATGTAGTTGTTCCAGCTACTGAACTTCCAGGAACAACCACAGTTACAGTTACTTCTGCTAATGGACAAGTTGAACAGGATTATGTGATTAACTTCACTGTCGCTAGTTCAATCACTACTCCTCTTGTTGCTGCTCCAACACCTACAGAAGAATCATCAAATGTTTTATCAATCTATAGTGGTGCATATACTCCTATAGATGGAGTTAATCTTGATGCTAACTGGGGTGAATCTACTGTTCAAACTTACCCTCTTATTGAAGGTGATGAAGTAA
This sequence comes from Cloacimonadales bacterium (SeqCode), assembly GCA_963678315.1. Classification (GTDB taxonomy): domain Bacteria; phylum Cloacimonadota; class Cloacimonadia; order Cloacimonadales; family JAFGVF01. The sequence goes on from OY782781.1 coordinate 1,475,669, forward strand.
TGAAGATGGAAAACTTTACCTTCCAAGGTATGACTCATGATGCTTTAGATGCTAGCCAAATGCAATTTATCCATGTTGATGTTTGGACTCATGATGCACCTTCATTCCAGCTTACACCTATAAGTCCTGGCTCAGAACAAGTCTATGAACTTTCTCCAACATTAGGAGAATGGAATAGTTTCGATATAGCTCTTACTAATTTCCCTTGTGATTTCTCTAACTTGATACAATTTAAGTTTGACGGTACTGATGGATCTACTGTATATATAGATAACTTATATTATTGGAAAGCTCCTTATGATCCACAAAATGATGCGACATTAAGTAATCTTCAAGTCAATGGAACCAGCGTAGATGGCTTTGATTCTGCTACTTTGGAATACTCAGTAGAATTAGCTGAAGGAACAATGACAGTCCCTACAGTAACTGCAACTACAACCATTGCAAATGCTACTTATATTATTACTGATGCTGCACAATTACCAGGAACAACAACAGTTGTCGTTACTTCTGAAAATGAAGCTGTTGAAAAGACCTATTCTATAGAGTTTACTCTTGCTGGTCCTGTTCCTGCTTCAGAATACTGCCATCAATATACCACACATCTAAATATAGAGGCTGAAACTCCTTCTGCTATCTATTTAACTATCTCCAATATTGATGAAACATCTATGTATGTTGAGATAGAATCTGCAGATGATGATGCAGTTGATTTGCTTCTTGTAAACAACTTTAGTGGTGGCGTTTCTTCAGAAGCAGATACTTCTGTTCCTGGAAAGATTAGAAAAACAATCACTTGGATTGAAGCTCCTGAAGACGTAGAAATGCAAATTCTATGGAGCAAAGATTCATTTGCTGGTAACTGGATGTTGAATACTTTTACAGTTCCGTTTGCAGCAACTTGCTCTCCAACATTGGATATTCCTCAAGATCTTGAAATATCTATCAATGGCAATGATGTTACTATCACTTGGACAGCTGTAGAAGGTGCAGATACTTACAAGGTATATTCAAAATCTGACCCTTATGCAGAATATGATTTAGATGAAAGTGGAAACCTTGATGGAACAAGCTGGACAACTTCAGCTGTGCCATCTAAGAAATTCTTTAAAGTAGTTGCTGTTAGCAACGAATAATATAAATCAATAAAATAACCTTAAAAGGTCACCACAAGCAGTGCTCATCATTTTGATGGGCACTGTTTTTTTGCCAACAACTCTATCAAGAAATTACAAAACAAAACTTCTAGCCTTTTTCTCACATAATAAGAAGTTTTCAAATGTTCTCTACATAATTACCTATCTCCTAGAAAAATCGACCATTAACCCAGTGTATTATTTGGGTTTAATCAAATGGCTTGTAAGCAAGAAGTATCTCTAAGCAAACTAGCCTCCTGCATTAAATTGGCTTCTTATGCAGGAGGCTAGTAATATTAACTTGATTCATTCTTGTTCAAATATAATAATATTCTTTCCAAATAGATTGTATTCGTTCTTGATCTTTGATTTTATGTTAAGTTGAGTCTTTTAGTAAAATAGGATACAGTGTAGAGTATAATTAAATTATTTTTCACATTACAATATAACATTACAAGTTCTTAATATACAATAGTATAGGATGAGGGGGAGTATGTGTATTTCTTAAAATATATAGTATAGACTAAAATAATTCTTGACAATTATAGTAATCACTATATATTGTATTTATGTTTGAATGTATTAATCATAAAATAAAGAAATGATTGGAGGATAGGATGAATACTATGAAAAGTATTAATGTTATTACTTTGTTACTTGTAATATTTGTTAGTGTATCAAATATTTACGCGCAAAAAGATATGAGAGAAGAAAACTACTTGGTTACTGAAAGAGTAGAGAAATATAAACTTCCAACAACATTTGATATAACAAAAGCCACCCCAAAAAATGGAGCTATATCAGAAAATATAATGACTTCTACGGAGAGAATCTTAAATAAAGAAAAACCATTCTTAAAGAAAGGTGTTGTTAAACCTATAGGAGAAGATGACTATAGCGCATGGCAAATGACTAGTGATGAAGGTGGAAATCCGCAAAGTGCTCCAAATCCATTAACTTATTTTGCTTCTGGTGCAGCTTCAGGTCTTTTAACACAAGTAGAAAGATGTTCTCAAATTATGGGAATTGATATTGAAAATGTGAAGGTCGAAACAGAGTTCTATTTTAGATGGAATGATATAATGACAGATGAATGGTCAGGATATACAGATAAAGTGGTAACTAATATAATTATAGAAAGTGATGAATCAAAAGAAACAATAAATGAGTTAAAAGAGATGGCAATTAATGCTTGGGCAATAGGGGAAGCTCTTTCAAATAAAACAACAATTGATGCTGCAACAGTAATTAATGGTGATAATTGGGATGGGCAAGAAGCAAGACCTGGTAAAGTTAAATCTCCTGTTTCAAGAGATAATGGACTAAAAATTACAGATACTACGTCACCACTCAAACTAGAAACAATTAAAGTTAAAGATGATGCTAAAATGAGTATGGAAAAACCACCAAAAGTAATGCGCTTCTCTGAAATAGCAATTGCAGAATCAGCAAATGATCCACAAAGACCATATCTACATAGAATTAGAGCTAAATCATTAACAGACCACTATGAAACATGGGAGTTGTATACCGATGATAGTAGAGGTTATGAGAAAGGAAATTCTGCTCCAACATCAAGAGATTTATTTACTATTGGTACTTCTTTTTGTTTAATGAGTCAATTGACTCCTAATCAGATGTATTTCCAAAAGAAGGGTGTGAATATTGAAGATTTCAGAGTTGAACACCAATTTAATTATCAACAGGATAATTTCATGACTCCTTCAGTTAATGGACATCTAGATAATGTTATAACCAGAGTAGTGGTTAAAAGTAAAGCTTCTGAAAAAATGATTCACCAATATGTTAATCAAGCATTACGTTGTTGCTTTGCTGGTGAAGGTATCCAAAATGCAACAGAAATGCAAACATCATTCTATTTGAATGGTAAAATTGTAAAATAATAATATGATAAAATCCCAATAATTAATAAACTAAAAGAGTCTGACTTAAAGAATCAGACTCTTTTTATGTATATTATCCTTTGCTTGATGAGTGTATGTTACAAGTATGACTTTATTACTAAAATATTATCTCTACACTGAAGTAAGTAATAATTATTATTTCTCAGCATTTCTAACTAATCTAAAACCAATACTTAGGTTTTTATAACTAGGAGAACCATCATTTCTATTAGCAACTCTACAAAATTTGGCTTTACTAAAGTAACATCCACCTCTAGAAACATGATATTTCCCTGACTTTGGTCCACTAGGATTATCATTATCTGAAGGATTGTATTTATCAGAATAGAAATCATAGCACCATTCATAAGCATTTCCAGACATGTCATATAATCCTAATTCGTTTGGCTTATATTTCATAATGATAGTTGGACAATAGTTAAAACTAGTTTTTCTGGATAACTGATATTTATAAAATGCAACACTATATATATTGTTACTACCTGCATAAATGTATTCTTTACTTTTTTTACCTCCACGGGCAGCATATTCCCATTCTGCTTCAGGCGGAAGTCTATAACCATTCGCTTCTTTATTGAAAATAACACCATTATCTGTGATTTTGTATACTTGATCATATCCTGCTAGCTGGCTTTTATAATTGCAAAATTTAATAGCATTTAACCAACTAACATCACAGACAGCTAACATTGGTGAGCCAGATTTATCCTTAAAGCCATAATAAGCCATGATATTATTGTATTCGTTAACTGTAACTTCATGGCGACAAATCATAAATGAATTTACCATAACTCTATGAACAGGCTGCTCATCTGATTCGGAGTCTATATCTTCACTACCCATTAAGAAGAAACCACCCTCTACCTTAACCATATTATCATTTCTAATATCATCTTTAAATAGATAAGTGAATTTAGTATTAACACCGGTTGGATATCCATCTAAGGTAAATGTGACATAGAAGTTGGTATTTTTTGAGATCTCTATCGGACTAGTATATTTTCTATTTCGAGAGTTATTCCTAAAACTTGATGTGTTATAGTAAATTTCTGCATTATCATATACAGATGAAAACTCTAATTTTATTGGTTTATCGTATATGCCAGGTTCAATATTTGCCTCAGGTGCTTTATAACTGAATCTGTAAAATTTAGTGCACGTATCATTTGGGTAGCAATTATCCTTAAAAGCTTTTGCTTTAACTGTTGATGATTTATAGATAGGGAAGGGTTCTGTATATTTTGTAGAATATTTTGTTGGCTCACTTTTGTTTAATGTATAGTAAATATCAGCATCTTTGTCTTTACTACTTATGCTCACTTTGATTGCTTTATTATGTTGTTCTTTAGATGGTTTTATATTTAAGTTATCCATTATTTTTATGTCTTTGCTAACATTATTACGAGCTACTCTAAAAGCTAAATTACTATTGTTTATATTACGTAATTGGTATAATGTATTATCTAATAATAGATAAGGTTCACTATTATATTTTGAATCACTATCTTCTGATTTGCTATGTATTTCTAGAGAATTAGTAAACAACTCGTGTATTCCAAGAAGACCAGCTTGGGAAACATTAACAGCTTGCTGAGGATATGAAGTATCTGTAATATATTTTCTTGGGAAATATTCAAAAATAGAGCTTTGGGATTTATTTTCTAAAGCTTCTAAATATTCATATTCAGCATTGGATGGTAATCTATAACCATTTAAATCACTTTTTTTAATATTCTTAGAAAAATTATCATAAAATAAGACTAAGTTCTCTTTGGTACTTAGCTGATTAAGATAGTTACATGCTTCATTATAAGAACATAGAGAAGGAAGGAAGTTTTTATAGTAATATTTATCGGGTTTTGAATCATCAATGATTAATGATAAATTCTTATAATGTCTCGCAAGATTTGTTTCTTTTACTGGAACTTTATATTTAGATATATAAAAATCATTAATTTTAGCTATGTTTTTATCTACTTTCACTAAAACCATCTCATTATCTATTTTGGTCTCATTTATGAAAAATTTGCGTCTTAAGGTTAGAGAATTAGAAGAGTTTTTAGTGAACACTTTTGCTTTGAGAACACAACTTTTAGAAAGTGTAATTTTATCTTTATAAATTTTAGAATATTTTGTAGGGTTAGAGCCATCAAGAGTATATCATATTTTTGCTTTGGGGATAAAATGAAGTAGAATGATTTCAATTGTGTCTTTATAATAACCACTTTGTATATTACATTTTGGAGCTGGTATTATTCTTTCATCTTTTTTTACGACGTTTTTAGCTAATCTAAAGAATATTCGGTCTTTTTTTAACTCTTGATTTATAGAATGTCTATCGACATTGGCTTTTGAATTAAAGGTTATTGTTTGATCATTATTATTTCTAGCCTTCTTTCTTTTGCATGAATTTTGGATAGTAACTTGTTTTACAACTCTATCTTTTCCATATTTAGAACCTATAGGGTTTATTTCCTTTTTTTCATTAAAGTCATCATATCTTTCCAGCAAAATTCCCAGTTACCATTGTAAAGTTCTATCATACCAAGCATATTTTGGAAAGCAGGTCTTGAAAATGAAAATTCATCAGGGGAAAATGTTTTAAACATACTATTATAATTGTTAGGTGAACCTTGGTATTTGAATTCTAAATTGCTATTAACAGATTTGGCAGTGTATTCCCATTCTGCTTCTGTAGGCAATCTATATCCATTTGAATTATTATTTATTCTTATTCCATCATCATCTATGATATAGTAAGGTATAAATCCATCAATTTCACTTTTTTTATTGCAGAAAAGAGCAATATCTTTCCATGAAATACCAGTCTTGTAGCTATATATTTTTTCGTTAGTTTTATTATCAATTCCCATAACATGATTATACTCTTCTATCGTAACTCTTCCTTTGCCTATAAGAAATGCGTCCAGTTCTACTTGGTGAAGTGGCAGACACCACATTCTTTGAGAACTTTCATCTCCCATAGTAAATGTACCAGCCGGAACATAAATGAATTCTGAATAATATTTTAATTCTTGTGTAGATTTTACATCTCCACCAGGAAGCTTAATATGATTCATCATCTCTTCTTTGGCTTGTAAGAAAGCTACATTGCAAATGATTATCAAGATGATTGCATAAACATTCTTACAAAGAAAAACAAATTTACCTAACTTATAATTCATAACTATCTCCTACTTAAGCTTAAATACTGCTCTAATATAAAATTGTAATTTTTAACCCATTTGATGCAGTAGGCTTGACGAAAATAGTGCAGATTCTTTCAGCAAAATATCTTACAGAATCGAAGTTTGAATAATATATATTCTCGCTGAGATTATGGAACTTATTCTTGCCATGAGTCTTCGCTAAAGCTACGCCCTCACAGGAATAATATAGTACTATTCTAGAAGTTCTACTGTATTAGATGGGTTTAATATTCTTCTTAATTATCCGTTTTTTATTCTTATCAAATTAATATTCCAGAGAACAAGTTACAAACAAGAGTTCTATTTAGGTCCAATTACTAAACAGAATCTGTAATTATCTCTATAAACATTTCTTTTCATTGCTTCGTAAAATAAATCAGTTGTGGAGGGACTTCTCATAAACCCATTACTATATCTTGGTGAATAAACCATCTTATAATCATATAGAGAAACATACTTAGGATTAATGAGGTAGTCTGTTTCATTGATTTTCTCAATATCTTCGGGGTTAATAAATGTTGAAAAACTATCAAAACTATCGTCAGTTAGAAAGACATTGAACATCTCATTCCTGAAAGGAAGTCGATAGCCAATTTTATCAGGGTGATAAATAATTTTATTGTTAGAAAAAGTATAACATTCTTCTAAACCTGATTCTAAACTAAGTTTATTGCATAGTTTCATAATCTCTGAAGGTATAATATCATAACATAAATCATCAGGGAAATCATTAGACCATAAATCAGGAGAAATAAAATATGAGTGTATTACACTATAGTTGCTATCTACTATGCCATCTTTATTAGTATTAGTATTATCATTCATTGAATTATAATATGGAACATATCTGAAATCTTTTACTATTTCTGCATCAATAAATGAATATTTTTTCCGAGTTACAAAATCTTTATAGAAATAATTTTTATATTCTGGAATAATTGTTAGAATAGTATTATCACTAATCATTAAGGGAAGGGTATAGATATTGGACTTCTTAGTCGGTATAGAAGCATCTAATGTATAATATAGTCTAACATCTTCTTTATCAGTATTGATAGATATTATTTGAGATTCTTTATAAATACCAGTTTCAACTGAACAAGTAATTTTTGGTATATCAGTTCTTACTAATCTAAAACCTACATCTTTATAAGCTTTATCAATTTGAATCCCTTCTCTATAGGAAGTTGTACATGCTAAACTATCACTATTAAAAGAACCGCCTTTTATAACTACAAGCTTGTTAGCCTCTATCAATGAATCATATTTATTATTGGGGTCAGCATAGTCTTCTATGTAATTAAAACATAACTCTGCTACATTACCAGACATATCATATAGACCAATCTCATTAGCTTGCTTTTGTTTCGAAAGGATAGAATTACTGCTATTTTGTTGAGCGAAATTATTTCCATAAATAGCAACTTTATCAATATCATTTGATCCTGAGAACTTTAAATTGTAATCTGGCTTACCACTCATAGCAGCTAGAGTCCATTCACTTTCGTCAGGAAGTCTATAACCATTAGCATACTTGTTAACAAAGATATTTCTTAGTAAGTTTTCAGTAGTTTGATGATCTTGCCTAAATTGAGTAATATTTTCATATCCGAAATTTAAGACACTTATATCAACTTTAATTAACGCACTATAATATGCTTTAGAAGAAAAGAAATCATCACCTATTTTTGTTGATTGATTATAAACAGGATCTAATCCTTTTTTAATACTTTCGATATTACATTTTTTTAAACAGTCGATTAAAGAGAGTCCTCTTACAGGTTCAGTTGTTGTTATTGATGCTTCCTTTTGGGAGTTATTTCTCGAAGAGAGATTTTGTTTTAAAAATTCTGTTTTACTTATATAAAAAGGGTCAATTTCAACAGTTTCATTAGCTTGATAATTAGCATTTATTTTAGATATTGGGAGTTTTGCTGAATTAATTAGAACAAAATCATCACATTGTTTATATTTCTTCTCTCCTTTAATATATGTTAAGTTATAATGATTGAGAAAATAATAGTCAAGGGCTAATAGAATAAATACTATACTTAGAATTATACACAAAGTTACTTTTTTCATTTCTCTTCCCAAGTAAATATTAGATCATGATATGGCAGAAAATCAGTTTTTTTCATAATATATAAATCGTTTGTTTGACCAGTTTTAAGATTTTTATTAAGATCTAGGTAATTGCTATGAAAAACATAGCCTTTAGGTAAAGTGATGGAAATGATACTCTCTTCAAGTGGTTTATTCCAAGATTTAGTGCTTTCAAGAATATATTTGCCCTTGTTGTTAACAGCTTTGTGGGTATATTCTATGATTAATTCACAGCTTTTACTTAAAGAAAAGTCTAATTCAATATATATTTCATTAGGGTTTGAATCATTGTTAGTTAAGAGTTTATTCTTGCCCATATGGCTACTTTTAAGTAGTTTAGAATCTTCTTCTTTGGCTAAACTTGAATCAATAAGCACAGATTTGTTGTAGTAGGTTCGCTTATTAATTGAAATAAAATCTATCTCAATATCACCATAGTTTTGAGCTATAGGGTAGATGATTGTCTCTGGATTGTAGTTTATGTTATTTGGATCAAAACCTCTTGTTAGAGAAACATATCTATCTATTGTAAATATATATTTCCCAGCAACTTTTACTTCATTATCTTGAGTTATTCTTATATCAACTTGCTCACTCACAAAAGATAAATTTTGTTTTATGTCAGGGGCAATAGGGTTAGTTAAAATAATTGAAACGCTTGTAATTAGGAATACACATAGCAAAACTCTTTTAATAAAACTGCTAGTTAAATAGAACCAAACTCTTTCTTTTAACATAATTACTCCTGTTTGTATCTTTATGGAATAATCCTATGTTAGTAAAGAATAACTTAGCTGTCAATGAAAAAAAGAATAAACTTATTGTCTAAGTTAAAGAATAAGAAGCATTTGACGTATGTTAAATAAGTTGTTGATTGTTTTATAATCCTAGCTTAGACTGTTGGTCAGCCTTCAAAGAAGACTTACACTATTCAACAAGTTTTAATTTCTCGCCAAGTAACCATTTCTCAATCATCTCAGAATTTAGTGTTTTTCCTAAGATTACTTCCTTTGCTCTAGTCAATGGGTTGTTCGATTCAAAAGTATCAGAAGTAACACTAAATGGGGGATTATCGTAAGATGAATGAACAAATCTAAAGTATTCTTTACCATCATAAACAATAAAGCCTACATGTCCGACTGGTCCTAAACCGACCACATAGATCCCTTTACCTTTTTTCTTTAATTGTTTTTTTAGTTTATTTGTAGTAAAATTCTGGATATAAAGAATATCTTCTGCATTTGCAAAGTTCTTAACTATACCTTCAGGATTTTGCCAGGCTATTTTGTAGCGTTCAATTTTAAATCCCATTCCATAAACAGGCATGGTTAGAAAATAACCACAAGCTATTCTGTTTTTATCATTTTCATCAGCATTCACTATCGGATATTTCCCTTTTTTAGGAACTTGGCTAATTCCATTAAAATCCCATTCAGTACCGTACCAGGCAGGGAAAACATCTTTGACCATATAATTAAAGAGGGAATCTTGACATACTTGAATAATCTCTTTCCTAATGCTGTCATTTTGACCTGCAGTAAAGAGTCTGCTTTGCTCTGATCTGAAATCATCAATCTGCTTCATAAGATCTGTGTAGCTAAGCTTATATCTTGGCTTATCATAGTCTGAATAGTCAATACTTAGTAGAGAATCAGTCTCTTGTAAGTCTGGATTATCTTGTTTATCGCAAGCTATAGTAACGAATACAAGCTTTAATATAAGAACTATAAGAAGGACTCTTTTGCTAAGAATATTCATTTTCAAGGAGTATTTTTCCTATACATGTTAATCTACAATAGCAATAACACGGTAGAACAACTTGGAATTACTTGGATTATAATGAATGAAATATGTGTTAGAAGTAGTGCTTGAGCTATTTATAACAGAAAAATCTACATCTTCGCTCCATTCTACTCTGTATGATATTTCCTCATTGCTTATATCATTGCCTTGAATATCTTGAAGAACACTATCCCAGTCTAATCTTATATTAGAGCTGTTTCTTGTAACAATGAGATTACTAGCTTCTAAAGGGTTTGTATATTGAGCAGGAACTGTAAAAGATAGATTTTGTAGAGAACCATATTCACCTCTACCTGAAGCAAGAAGGCTTCCATCATCAAGTGTTATAGTCCAAGAATTTTCCTGCCCCCATCCATCATTCTCAGTATAAGTGTAATCGTAGTCTCCAGGAGCTAAATAAAAAGTAGTTCTTCCTTCTGAACCACCAGAAAGTGTAATTATTGCTCCGTTGAAGTTAAGATAATTCTGGTCACCATTATTAGTCCATCCATCTCCATAAGAATCAAATAGGTCGAAGTGAACAGCAATATCACCATTATTAACATTTGGACCTAACTCAATTACGCTGACTGCATATTGAGCCATTTCGTAATACATTCCACCCCATTGCATGGTATGAGTTGAATAATCCCATGTGTTGTTAATATAAATTTCTTCAGTTGCTGAATTGTAGCCAATGCCTAGCATTGTATGACCTTCTACATGAATTAAGACAGGCCTGTCATTATCTATTTCTTGCATGAATTGAGCAAAAGTAAAACCCTCTGTAGCTCCATCATAACCGTTAATCAACTGATTATAGTTGCTATTAACTTGGTAACCACGTGACTCAATAAACTGCTTTAATCCTCTTGTACCATCTTTCTTTCTTGGGCTATCATCTTCTCCACCAGTAAAATCATGCAAAGCATAACCTGAATTATTAGTATAGAATGTGGTAGCACCATCTGTATTATTCCAGTACTTTTGGTTTGTTCCCATAAAATCACCAGTACAATCTCCTAGTTCATGCTGATTCCAGCCATTAGTCATGTAGGGATCATCTGCTGTTGAGTTGAAGGTAACCCAATAATCTTCAACATGACCTCTAATAGTTCTACCATCGATTCCTTGATTAGTTGCACTTAATGGACATTCTCCATCGCCACCTTCTCCTCCAGAACCTGCATTCCAAATACTATTATCTAAGGGCATTACACCATTATTAGTCGGACCTGTGTACATGTTTGGATAACCATTTCTATCATAGTAAGCCATCATCATGGCGGCAGCAGTTGCAGAACAACCATAAGACCAGTCATAGGAAGGAACATCACTAATAATAGTGACATTTCTAGTATTGAGAAGTTGCTCCATATCTACAGAATCACTATCTCGGACATATCCTTTGGGTGGTCTTCCTGCAGGTACTTGTACTGCAATAATCTCATTACCGCTTCTATCGTTTTTTCTATCAACTATAAATTTATCTAAAGGCTTTAGCCCTAAAGCTAAACCCATAATGTTAACTAAACAAATTATTAATATTATCTTTTTCATTTTTAACCTCTTTACCAATATTAATTCTTTAAAGAGTCATGGCAATAAAAAAGATATTAATATTTCTTGAAGGAGGATTATTAGTTTACTTTCCTCACTCTTCACTTCTCCCACGATTGAAATCATGGGCTCTTAGAAGATATGTCCTTTCAGGACAAAGCAAGAGAGACGTTTTGCGAAACGTCTCTGTAAGAATATTCAGTGTTGTAGGGGCAGATGACATAGCCCCTACAGAATTTCAATTTGCTTTACGACTATGGTTTATGGCTTACGGACAATGCGGAAGCCTATATCGTAGAAGTTGAAAGCAGGATCGTGGTAGCCACGATTAGCAACACGGCAGCCGGAAGAACCATAGAACCAGCAACCACCACCTAAGATACGGTAATACCCACTAGAAGGGCCTGTCGGATTAGTTTGAGCTGATGAAGAGTATGAACCATTCCAGTCATTACACCATTCCCATACATTACCTGACATATCATATAAGCCTAGTTGATTAGGTAGCTTTGTTCCAACCACTTTAGTTCCATATTGTGGTGTTCCATAAGACCCATTGTTAGTAGAATACCAGGCATAGTTGGTTAATTCAGATTCTATATTTGTCCCTGAATATTGATTATATCCACTTGCTGGCTCTTGATTACCACCTTTAGCTGCATACATCCACTCCATCTCTGTTGGAAGTCTATAACCATTAGCAGTAAAATCACAAGACCAATCCGATGTATCATAACATGGTGTTAAGCCTTCTTGAAGACTTCTAGTATTGCAATACTCAACTGCATTATACCATGTAACATAGTAGACAGGATAATCAATTCCGACCCCATAATCATTAGCAGGATTAGAACCGATAACAGCCTCATATTCAGCTTGAGTAACTTCATTCTTAGACATATAGAAATCACTTAAGGTAACATCAGCTGTACCATTGTTGAAGGTGCCACCTGTTATATATACAAGTGATTCAACTTCTTCTGCTCCGAGAGGATTAGTAGGAACAAGAGGATTATCACGAGCAATAAGTTTAATTTTGTATTGATTTCCACTAGTAATTCCATCTTCTGAAGGGGTCCAGTTGATAACCTTATCTATACCAGGAGATACTTCATTTCCTACATGGCCTGATAATGCTGTTGGATAGATATCGTAGTTTGCACCATTATCTTGAGAAACTAGAACTATCACTTGACACTGCCCATCAGCTTGCAAATCGTAGACAATTTCAACATTCCCAGATTGTGGAGTAACTTGAATATTTGAGATAACAGGTGAAGCAGCATATACAAATGATATTGCAAACACTAAAGATATTAATAATAGATATTTTTTCATACTCACGCCCTATTTTACCAAGATAGCTTTTTTGACTTGATTTTTTAATGAACTATTCATTCTAATTAAATATATTCCAGAAGAACAATCTTTACCATTCATATTTTTACCATTCCAAACTACATTATGAAATCCTTCTGCATAAGTTTCATCAGTTAGTATATTAATTAACTGTCCTTTAATATTGTAAATTTCCAATTTTACATTACTTGATTCAGCTAAGTAAAACTTAATAGATGTACTTGGATTAAAGGGATTAGGATATATACTTTCTAATGAAGTAAATTGAGGAATAGTAAAATCTTCTACGTCATGATTTTCTTGTACTGTAACTTGTACAGGACCGAAGAATTCATTGCAACTATAGCCAACGCTTTTGATCCAGTAATAGTAAGTCTTTTCAGATTCTATTTCAGAATCATGATAAGAATAGTTATTGGTTAAATTAGTGTTATTTGCAAATATGATATCAGAGTTAATATTTTCAGCTGCATCTAAGTTCTCTGATTCAGATCTGTAAATGTGATAACCAACTAAGTTTGATTCGCTTTGAGTAGTCCAATTAATAGCAATTGCATCATTGCTAACATTTGGAATTGCCATAAATGATGAAAGTGATACTGGTAAAGTTTCATCACTGATTGCAAAAACAGAGGATTCAACAAAACCTGTTAATGAAAATAGCATACCAGTAGTTAGTAACATAAGTAAAGTAAATATGAAGTTCTTCTTCATTTTTTTCTCCTTCTTGCATTATATTCAACCTAGATTTATTTTTTAGGAGTTATGTATAACCAAAGCATAAAAACTATCTAATATTATAACAATATTCTTTTCTGTAAAGAATTTTTTTAATATATGCTAAAAATAAAATGTAAAGCATTTACAAGTTTGCATAGTGTATCTGATAGATTTTTAAAAATATCTAGGAGTGCATGCTGAAGTTTCGACCTGTCACACTCTTAGCATGCATAAGAAGAACGTTCGTTCATCTCTAAAGTTTGTGTAAGCATGAACTATGTTCAACCTATCGGCGGATGCTTACACTCCATCTTGTCCAGTCCTAAATAATTTGACTGTTTTTCGTGTTATTCGTGCTTTTCGTGGTAAACTTTTCTGTTTGCAGATAAAGCTTAGCCTTTATGTCGCCCTTTCAGGGCTTTTTTTATTTTTTAACTATTACATGGAGGGCAAGCCTCCATGCTTAGTATATGCCACCCCTTCGGGGTTTTTATGGATAGCATCTCCTCACTCCTTGTCCAGTCCTAAATAATTTGACTGTTTTTCGTGTTATTCGTGCTTTTCGTGGTAAACTTCTCTGTTTGCAGATAAAGCTTAGCCTTTATGTCGCCCTTTTAGGGCTTTTTTTATTTTTTAACTATTACATGGAGGGCAAGCCTCCATGCTTAGTATATGCCACCCCTTCGGGACCAAAATGTCCTTTCAGGACAAAGCAAGGTATTTGCGTAAGCATGAACTATGTTCAACCTATCGGTGGATGCTTACACTCCATCTCTCTCCTTACTTCTAACTGCTAACTTAAGTGTCTCATTGAAAAATTGGCTTTTTTTCAAAGAGGCAAGTAAGGATGACCTTAATTACACAAGACAAGAGATAGAGAATAAGATAAAGCTTGACTTATTATGATTACAATCTAGAGGTAATATAAAAACAGATTTAACGGGAGTTAGCTTATGGCAAAACTTGTAACAAGGAAGAAGATACTCACAGCGGCAGAGAATTTATTTGCTAAGAATGGGTATGATGGAGTTCCAACAAAGCTGATAGCACAAGAAGCTGGTGTAACGGAAATGACTCTTTTTAATCATTTCCATACCAAAGAGAATCTTTACAGGACAGTAGTGACCGAAAGGTTTATGTCTTTTGAAATTGAATCAACCTTTAGTGAATTAACATATAATGATTTGGAAGCAGATTTGAAAGTTATAACAGACCATCAGATAAAGAATTTCTTGGATAATAAGCACATTTTAATGATGCGTCTCAAGGAGAGGGAGAGTTTCTTAGAAGATGATAATTTCAAATTAGAGCATGATCCAATGTTTAAGCAGATACTACCTTTCTTCAAAGTATATGAAGAGAAGGGCTTAGTAAATAGACCAGGTGAGAATGTAGCTTTATCTTTTATTGCTACTTTAAAAGGCATTCTATATGTTTCGCTGATTGAGGATAAGACCAGTCAATATATTGAAAGCTTTGTTAGTGATTATATTAACATCTTTTGTTGCGGGGTTTTGGTAAAATAAGGGAAAGCACATACAAACATAATGAATCTTGATGGCTTGAAGCAAATGATTCTTTTGTAAGAAAAACTTTGACCATAACAGTGTTAATTTTTGTTGACAGACTTGCACAACTTGAAGCTTTTTGTTAAGAAAAACTGGAGTTATCTATGTCTATACCATTAGTTCATGTAAGTCGTGGGAAGATTATTGAATCTATTCACAGAGGGGATTTAGTAGTTGTTGATGGCAAAGGGGATGTAATATATTCCTTAGGTGATGAGGATAAACTTACTTACTTTCGTTCTTCTGCAAAACCAATACAGGCTATAAATATAATTCTATCTGGAGCTTATGAAGCTTTTAACCTAAGTGAAAAGGAGTTAGCGGTATGCTGTTCTTCTCATTATGCAGAACCCTTTCACATTGAGGCGGTTCAGTCTATTTTAGATAAGATTGGACTTAACAAACATAATATTCTTGGGGGAATTGCACCATCACTTAATCCTAAAATCGCTTTAGAACAAGCAAGGGCTGGTATTGAGATAGATGAAAGATTTAGTGATTGTTCTGGTAAACAGTCAGGCATGCTAGCTGTTTGTCAGAAAAGAGGATACTCAGTGCATAATTATCTTAATCCTGATCATCCATGTCAACAAGAGATCCTTAATAATATTGCTAGATTTTGTGAATATGATGCTAATCTAATTTCTATAGGGATTGATGGTTGTTCTGCACCAGTTCATGCTCTTCCCATAAAGAATATGGCGATAGGCTTTAGAAATATTGCTAATCCTGAAAACCTAAGTGCAGAAGATAGACAGGCAAGCCAGCTAATCTTTTCGGCTATGAATAATCATCCTGAAATGGTGTCAGGAACAGGAGGCTTTTGCACAGAATTAATTAAACACTCTAATGGAAAACTCATTGGAAAAGTTGGAGCTGAAGGTGTTTATTGTATCGGTGTTAAAGGTATGAATATTGCTATTGCTCTAAAGATAGAATCTGGTTCTATGGCTGTTATTCCTCCTGTAATAATGAAAGTTCTTAAAGACTTAAATGTTCTTAATCAAAATGACATAAAGAATTTAAAGAAGTTTGTAGAAATAGATAATGTAAATGATAGAGGAACAGTAGTAGGGACGATTAAAGTAGCATTTTAGAGACCTTCGACTGAAGGTCTCTCTTGATAATCTATTTTCTAGAAGTCATTACCGTATCGTAAGCTTCGTTAATCTTAACCATTTCATTATGGGCGAATTCTAGAAATTCTTCAGGTAAGCCTTTACTTTGAAGTTTATCTGGGTGGAACTTAGCCACCTTCTTTCTATAGCTCTTTTTGATAGTTGAATCATCCATGTCCGGACTACATTCAAGAATTTCATAAGCCTCACCTAGTTTACCATAAGCTTTTTGAGAGTGGCTATGTGATTCTTGCTTAGAATTAGAATCGGAGTAAGAGGAACGTCTTTGTTCGGAGTCATTATTAGAGTAAGAATTATAGCTTGATCTTTGATGATAGGACTGTTGATTTCTAGCTCTTTGAGATTTTACATGTTCTCTATATTCTGCTTCTGCCTCAGTCTCTTCTCCTAAGATTAGAATGCGTATAGCTTCATTGATTATCTCTTCTTCATTCTTAGAAACAATACCATCTGCTATTGAAACTTCTCTCATTGAGTTAATTAGTAGCTGACAAACTTCTTTGTTGTACTCAACTATCTCACCAAACTGCCTTATGTAAGCACAAACTGGGGTTGAATCTTTGATAGCATTGTTGAATATTTTACGAGTTACGTCAGCTGTAGTCCCTTGTAATTTTAGCTTTTGGACAATTATATTATTCACAGCATTTATTTCTTCGGTTGTAACAACATTATCAGCTTTAGCAATTTTGGCTAAGACTGTAAAGAAGCATGTATAAAAAGCAATTTGCTTTGTTTCTTGAGCATTACGTTTAAAATCTTGACCATTGGAAGCTTTTCTATCTCCAAATGTAGATCCTATCGATGCTCCTAACAAAGCACCCAAAGGTCCACCAAACAATGCACCTAATCCGCCTCCAATAAGTGTTCCAAAGAGTCCCATATTTACCTCACATATAAATTTAAATAAAATAAAAAAAACAAGTTCTGCGTTGTCAATCATTTATTTAGGGATGACTTCATTCTTAAGCCATTTACAATGTTAAACCCAGATGATGTATTAGGTTTGACGAAAATAGTGCAGATTCTTTCCGCAAAATAGCTTACAGAATCGAAGCTTGAATAATATATATTCTAGTTGAGATTATGAAAGTTATTCTTGCCAAATAATATAGTGCTATTTTTCAAGTCCTAGTGCATTATTTGGGCTAAATGTTAAGAAATATTAACAAACTCTTGACACTAATTTTTATGAAGTCTATAATGACCAAGTGAAGTTATATCTTGGATTTGGGAATTATGCTAAAGTGTTTATCAAACTTAACGGGTTTAATATTGTGTATTATTTTAACTTGTCCAGTCCAAGAATTGATTAATTAATTGTTTTGGAAAAATGGAGGAGTTATGGAACTCACAGTTGGAAATGTTATTAAAGAAAGTATTGCAAAAGGTTTAAAGAATTTTGCGCCACTAGCAGTTAATGTTCTATTATGGATAGTTACTTTTTGGATTCCTTACATCAATATTGGTACAACAATTGGATTATTTGTAGGAATTATGACAAAAATAGCTAAAGACGAACCACTATCAATGACAGAGATTTTTAATGAAAAATATCGTAAAAACTTTGGGGAATACATTATTGTATCATCATTAATGGCTATGGGTATTTATGTTGGAATGCTGTTCATGGTAATTCCTGGTATAATTATTGCTATAGCTTGGTCACTTGCTGTTCCATTAGTTATAGATAAAGAAATAAATCCTTCTGAAGCTATATCACTCAGCAACAAACTTACTTATGGTCACAAATGGGCTATTTTTGGAAGCCAGTTCTTACTAGGGTTAATAATCTACATAGCAATAGCTATTGTAACAGCAATAGTTTCAATGATTTTAGGCTTCTTAGGAGCATTAGTAGGTCTAGCAGGATTTGCTCTTATGGTAAGCATAATGATTGCTGCTCAATCAGTAATATATAATTCACTTACAGCTCATATGAATCCTAAAGAGATAGAAACAAATTTATAATTAATCTGTTTAGAAGTACAATATAATGAGAGTGTATAAATAAATGCACTCTCTTTTTCTATTGACTAGTTTCGTAAATATAATCATCTTAGAAAAAAACCATTAAGGAAAGGCTATGCAATATAGAAAACTAAGAAATACCAAAGAAGAAGTATCTGTTTTAGGTTTTGGAGCAATGAGACTACCGATAATTGACAAAGATTCAAGTAACATTAATGAAGCACTTGCTACTGAGATGATTAGATTTGCTATTGATAATGGGGTAAACTATGTTGATACAGCTTGGCCCTATCATGGTTCAGGAATGGGTGCTCCAGGTATGAGTGAACCTTTTATTGGGAAAGTTCTTCAAGATGGTTATAGAGAAAAAGTACTTCTAGCTACTAAGCTTCCAACTTGGTTAGTTGATTCACGTGAGAAAATGGATGAACTTCTTGACCAACAACTTAAAAGACTACAAACAGACTATATTGACTTCTATTTAGTTCATACCTTAAATAAAAGGTCTTGGCCTAAAGTAAAAGAATTAGGTATAATAGATTTTCTTGAAAAAGCTAAACAAGCTGGCAAAATAAAGCATATAGGTTTCTCTTTTCATGATGATTTACCTACTTTCAAAACTATTGTCGATGAATATGATTGGGAGTTTTGTCAGATACAGTATAACTATTTGGATGTGAAATACCAAGCTGGTTTTGATGGAATGAAATACGCCTATAACAAAGGTCTTGATGTTATTATTATGGAACCATTAAGAGGTGGCTCTTTGATTAACAATCTAGCTCCAGAGATAGAAGAGTTATATGCTAATGTTAAGGAAAAGAAGTCTCCTGCTGAATGGGCATTAAGATGGCTGTGGAATCAGGAAGAAGTAGCTTTGCTTCTTTCTGGCATGTCTACTATGGAACAGGTAAAAGAAAATATTGAAATAGCTGATAGAGGAGAGATAGATTCTTTTACTGATGAGGAGAATAAGGTAATGGAAGAGGTGCAAGAAATATTTATGTCCAAGCTCAAAGTAAATTGCACTAAGTGTAGGTATTGTATGCCATGTCCGCAAGGAGTAAACATTCCTGAGATATTCACGATATATAATAATGGATATCTGTCTGATAATATTAAACAAGCTCAGTTTATGTATAATATGGGTTTCTCGGCTAATGAGAAGGCTTCTGCTTGTGTTGCTTGCGGTAAGTGTGAGAGTCATTGTCCGCAGGGAATTGATATTATAAATAAGCTAAAGATAATCAAAGAAGAGTTTGAACAAGAAGTGCAAAACTAAGAATCGCAGGGTATAGTAAGAATTATTAAGGAGAAGCATGAGTTGGATTTTTGGGACGATAAGCAAGAAGCAAGAAGATAAACATAAAGTAGAGCATATCATTCAGAGAAGCGATTTGCTTCTTAAAGCAGAAAGTAGAAACAGCATTATCCTGGCAGGTGGTAATTCCAGCACTTGTAGAATTATAAGAAAATCTAATTTAAAAGTTATTGTAATAGGAATGCCTTTCTTGGATAAAGGTCTGTTACCAGCAATAGATAGTGAATTACTAGATATAGCTTTAAATCGACAATATAAGAAGCTTACAGGAGCTTATATATTGGTTGTCTGTAATGGTAAGATGCTTGAAATCTATACGGATAATATGAATCTTAGGAAAGTTTATATTTATGAAGATAATCAGACAATATGCTTCTCTACAAATAAGTTCTGGATTAAAAAATGTTTAGGATTATCCATAGACTTAGAATCGTTAGGTATCTATTGGAAGACTGGAATCTGCAATGGTAAAAGTTTTGTAGAAGATGTCTCAACAGTATCGGGTGGCAATTCTATCTCAATTACTAATTCTGTTGTAATAAAAAAGGATTCAATTAAAATAAGACCAGATAAATGTAGTCTAGCTCAGCTCGAAAACAAACTTGTAAGACAGTTAAAGAGTCTAGATAACATTAGTTTAGGTTTGTCTGGAGGGATGGATTCAAGGACTATCCTTGCACTTCTTTTGAAAGAGAAAATAGATTTTACAGCACACACTTTTGGTGAGAAG
Source organism: Cloacimonadales bacterium (SeqCode) (assembly GCA_963678315.1). Taxonomy (GTDB): domain Bacteria; phylum Cloacimonadota; class Cloacimonadia; order Cloacimonadales; family JAFGVF01. The sequence continues at coordinate 1,496,192 of OY782781.1, forward strand.
ACTAACTATGATGTGCAAATTGCTAAAGAGCTTGGACGGAAGTTTGGCTTTAAAGTAAAGCATTATAGTCCTGATATTCTTAGTGATAAGTCTGACATAATTAATAGGGTAGAGGACTTCATAGAAGAGACTGAAGGAACTATTCCCTTGGTCTCAATGCCACTGAAAGAATACTTTACTGAATTGAATAAACAGGGAAAGATCATGATAGATGGTGGCTTTATTACTAATCTAAGAAGATACTCCTATAATAAATCAATCCTTAAGCTTAGAAGTGAGATTCTTAATAATGATGCTCAAGCTTTGTTTAATGTTTTTAAGACTAATAAGGCTGATATATTCACTAAAGACTATAATGACTTATTCTACAACAAATCTATTGAGCAACTTCAAAATATACTCAAAGAAAATCCATTTACAGATAGTAAATCTATTGGTGATAAGCTTGATTTAATCAAGATGAAACACCTTTATCAATATTTCTATTCTCCAGGGCAAGCATATTACGATAACTATCTGCCAAATATAATGCTGGGAGCTCATAATGAAATACTTAGCAATATGATGTCATTCAGTGTAGATGAAAGAAAGAACTCTAGATTGAACTATAAAATCATAAATTCTGCATCTAAGGACTTGAATAAAATCCCTTATGTAAGGTATAATAGTCTCATGAAAACCCCTAGAAATATATATGTAGCTTACTTAAAAGGAAGAATAAACTCTAAACTTGGTAAAGTATATATTAGGAAGGATATACATCAACTTTTTAATAAGCTGAAGCCATGGATTTATGATAATCTGCCACTTGTCTATAGACAGTTTCCCGATTTATTAGCTCGAGATGAAGTGGAAATAGCAATGTTACAATACTATAAGAATGGGGACTTGAGTCAGGTCAATAGAATTAACTCTATTGCTCAAATCGTAGGAGTGTTAAAAAAATATTGACATATAATATTTATAATGATAACTTATCCAATGAGTTCACGTTATTTCATTATTCTTAACAATGAATACAAAAGGAGTAAGTTATGAAAAAAATTATGTTTTTAATGGTGGTTTTAGTTTTATTGGTTGGATGTTCAGCTATGCAAAAGAAAGTTACCTTCCCAGCTTCAGATGATATCTTCGTTACTACTGGAGATGGTAATATTCAAAAACCGTATACACCAATTGGTCAGTTATTTTATTGGGATCAAGGATTTAGAATTCCTGCTCCAATACTTGGTTTAATCCCATTTAAAGATGTTGACGCTGATGTTGCACTCAAGCAAGCAATTTACAAAGAAGTACGTAGAATGGGTGGTGATGGTATAATTAATATGAGTATTAGTTGGGAACCATCTTCTCCTGGAATCTTAGGATTTATGGCAGATGGTGGTTCAGTAGCAGTATATGGTACCGTTATAAAAAGATAGCCAAGAAATATTTCATTCATCGTGATATAATAACTTATCACACATAATAATATGTTTGGAAAATTATCGTGAACTCATTTTTCTTGTACTATATGAGTGGTTAAACCATTCATATTATTAGCAATCATCAAGATAAAAGGATTATATATGTGTAAAAAAAACTATCTAGTAATCTTTCTTATAGTAGTAACTTTTTTTCTTTATTCTGAAACTAGTCAGCAATGTGAAAATAGATTAAAAAAAGAGATAAGCGTGAATGAAGTTGACAGGGAGATAATGTTTACTACTAGTGATTCTCGGGAGTTTCAAGAAAATAAGATTGATACATCAATTTTGTTAACTAAACTTAAAGATGGAAATGGTGGCAAAAGTAAATCTATTTTGAAATTGGAACCTATAACTGTTAACTTGAACTTTTGCTATTTTGGTTTTTACAAAACAAGTTCTGGAACCTGGGTAGGGAAATCTAATATTGATGTTACAATAATAGATCCTTATAATACTTCATTCAATGAAGAGAAAACAATATCTACTGAAATTGTTTTTAAAAAGAAATGGAGATTGAAATCTTCATTACGTAATCAATGGTCATCAGAGCTTATAGACAAAGTTAATGAAGATGTAGTTAAGTATTTGGAAAACTATTTAAAAAGTTCTCAGAACAACTATAAAACAGTTTCTTCTTATGGTAAATCAATCATTGTTGATGATAATGATAAAAAATATAAACTAGCAGTCTTAGATGCATTAAATCAAGCATGTATTTTGGCTTGGGGAATGCAGATTGAGTCGACAACTACAATGATTGATTTAGCAGATATTGAAGAAATAACTAAAAGTACTTCAAAGGGATTGGTGTTAAATTATAAAGTAGTTGAGGATTTAACTACTGAAACAGAAGAAGGTGATTTTTATATATTTTTACACTCAATAATTTTGAATCCAGCAAGAAATAAGTAGGAACCATGAAAAATATTATTTGGATATTTATAGCAATAGTTATATCTTGCAATAATGTTAAACAAACTAGAACAGTTATTAAGGAAGATAGTAATAGTAAACAGATTATAGAAGAAAAATTAATCAATAACGAAGTTGTAGAAAACTGTAAAAAAATATGGGAATATGAATATATTGAAGCTATTGGACAGATACCTGTACTAAAAAAATATGATGATGATGTAAGAAATATTGCATTAGCTAGAAGAGGTGCTATTTTAGATGCTCAAAGAGAAATCGCAAGAAAAATCACATCTACATCTATTACTGAAACTGTAGTTTTATCTGACCTTGAGAGTTCAGATTATGTTCAATCATATTTAAACACAAAGATCCAAAATTTAGAGATAGTAGATGAATTTTACGATGAAGATAAAAGAACTTATCGAGTTAAAGTTCGTATGCCAAAAGAATCCTTAATAATAATACTAGAACAGTATATTGACTAATATGTTTTGAAGATTTTCAGATTTAAATTGATATACTAAATATATAATTATTGATCTAATATAACTAAGTTGAGGACTTTATGCTAGGTCAATTACATCATATCGAGATTTATGTAAAAGATTTAGAAGTAACAGTAGAATTTTGGGGTTGGCTCTTAAACAAACTTGGTTATCAAGTATATCAAGAATGGGAACAAGGTATATCTTATATTCTTGGAGATAGTTATATAGTCTTTGTTCAAGTTGAAGACAAGTATTTGGATATTCCTTATCATAGGTGTAGAGCCGGACTTAATCATCTAGCTTTTCATGGAGGAACTAGGGCTGACATTGATACAATTACCAATGAGTTGAGAGCAAGAAAAATCAACATACTTTATGAAGATAGACATCCTTTTGCTGGTGGGGAAGGCTACTATGCTGTCTATTTTGAAGATCCAGATAGAATGAAAGTTGAAATTGTAGCAAAAGATTTCTAGGAATTTATTGACATAATTGTGATTAAGCTAATTTTGCAAGCATGAAAAAAAGAAGATTATGTTTTTGTTGGTGGCGAGGAAATTAGTTTATCCATGAAAATGACTACACTTTTCTTATAAATAAGTAAAAGAAAAGATATATAAATTTTCTAGGAGGAATAATGGAAAAATTAAATAAAGTTGTTGCAAGCATGGATTTTGATTTCATGTCATCAGGAGTTAATAAGGTAAGTGCTGGAAACTTTTTACAAGAGAGAGATTCTCTTTTTGTTGATATTAGATGTAGAGAAGAAGTTGAAACTATTTCTCTAAATTTAAAGCATCATTTAGAAGCTGTAAATATTCCTTTCAATGAATTTCCAGAAAGAATAAATGAACTTCCAAAGGATAGAAGAATAGGTCTCTTTTGTTCAGGTGGAGTTAGAATAGCTATGGCTTATCTATATCTTAGAACAGCAGGTTATGATAATGTAGTTATGGTTTCAGGTGGTTTAGAAGCTATTGTTCCAGAGTTAAAACCTGGTAAAGTAATGAACGCTATAAAATCTAAGTAAAGCTATGAATATCGCTATCTTAACTGCAATAGTATTTGTTATTGCAGTAGTCATGACAATGACTGGTCGAGGTGGTGGTAACTTCTATGTGCTAGCTTTAGTTCTTGCTGGTCAAGCTATGCATCAGGCTGCAACATTGGGCCAATTTATTCTAATGATTACAGCCTTAGCAGGTATGATTATTTTTCATAAGAACAAGTTAGTAGATTGGAAGTTAGCTTTAGTAATAGACCCTCCAACAGATATTATGGCCTTTTTTGGGGGATATTTATCGGAATATGTGAGTGGACCTAATCTTAAGATTATATTCTCGGTTTTATTGGTAATAGCAGGTTTGTTAATGCTAGTAAAAGTTAATGATAAACCAATTACTAAAGAAAAAAGATTTGGTTATTGGCATAGATCTTATAATGGCCACTCTTATGTTGTAAATTTGTGGTTAGCTATCCCAGTTACAGCTCTTGTTGGACTTGCTTCCGGAGCACTAGGCATATCAGGTGGCTCTTTCAAGGTACCTTTGATGGTTCTCTTCTGTGGTGTACCTATGTCTATTGCTGTTGGAACTTCTTCTGCTATGGTGGCAGCTACAGCTTTGATGGGCTTTATTGGCCATGCTTCCAAAGGACATTTCGATCCATCTTTAGCTATTCCAGTAGCTATTGCTGCTGTTATAGGTGGAGTAATTGGTGGTAAATTTGCCTTAAAAACAAAGCCAAAGAACCTTAAAAAGATATTTGCAGTGACTACTATTTTAGCCGCAGGTTTTATGTTAGTTAATGCATTTAATAGTTAATAAAAAGATAGAGTGTTGAATTTCAGCACTCTATAGTCTTTTGATAAATGGCTTATTGTTGAAGATTCCTTGCTGGTAAAGATGATTATTTTGTATTTTGAGATTTGACATATCTTAGTTAAATCCTTGACTCTTGAAGTATTATAATCAGTCTTTGCCTGACACAGTACTTTTCTGCGGTCAACGATTCAACTAAGCTATTGCCGATTTGTTTTTGTAAAAACAAAGCAAAAACAAAGAGCCTTGACTTGTCAAGACTCTCTCAAGAGTGTTGATTTCCAGCACTCTATCTTTAACAATTTAAGCAAGCTTATTTAATTTTGATTCCTTTTGCTTTTACAGTAACTTTAGTAGTTCTCATTAAAATTGGAATACCACTTTTTTCTATATGGAATTTAGGGCAGATTACTGCATCAACATCTTCATTACTTGCGATTGCATTAAAAATAGCTCTTTCTTTTGCAACATTGAAAGTGATGTTTGGTAACATTCCAAGAACAGGGTTTTCAATTGCTCCTGAATCATTTGAACCATTTATTGGGAAACCTAAGAATGTTGTAACTTCTGCTGTTCCAGTGATATTCCCAACCACGTCATACTGACTCTGTTGTAATGGTGCTAAACTAATGTCGTTAACTCCAATACTTGCTATTGAATTAGAACGTGAACTACATCCTGTTAATACTAGTAGGACTAAGCCCAAAATAATTAATAAACGTGTTTTCTTCATGAAAAAACTCCTTTCTAAATAGTATATGTCATACTTTTTTCCTGAAATAATAACAGTCAATAAAAAATAATCACTACTCACTGCCTTCTTTCCCTTACCCCTCCTGCATTAAATTACCTTTTAATGCAGGATGGACTTAAGTAAGCAGTAAGGAACTAGGATTAGTAAGGTGTTGACATACAGGACTTAACGCTTGGGAAACATTAAGATTTTAACTGTCTCTACTTAAGAAGAAATCTATTGTAAGAAAGTATAAACTAGTCTACTAAAGAGAATTCAAAAATAAAAAACACTTGCTATATATCTTAATTATTTGAATTTTGAACTAAACCCTTTGAGGTAGACCCAAATAACTAATCGAATTGCTTTATCTCAATTTGATATTTTTAAAGGAATAAAATGCTTTTTAACTCAATTGATTTTATGGTTTTTTTACCAATCGTCTTTATGATATATTGGTTCATTTTTAAGAGGAACTTAAAATCCCAGAACCTATTTCTTTTAATTGCAAGTTACGTGTTTTATGGTTGGTGGGATTGGAGATTCCTGTTTTTGATAGCTTTTTCATCTGCTGTGGATTTTATTGTTGGAATTCGACTGAGTAAAAGTTCAAATTCTATTCATAGACGGCTATTATTAACTACAAGTATTCTTGTAAATCTTGGTTTTCTTATGGTCTTTAAATATTATAATTTCTTTGCAGAATCATTGTCTTCAGCATTTACCTTATTTGGAAAAACTCTAAGTTTAAATAGCTTAAATGTTATCTTACCGGTTGGTATATCTTTTTATACATTCCAAACATTAAGTTATTCTATAGATGTCTATAAAAGAAAATTAGAAGCTACCAATGATGCAATTGCTTTTTTTGCCTTTGTAAGTTTTTTTCCACAATTAGTTGCTGGCCCAATCGAAAGAGCAACCAATCTTTTACCTCAGTTTTATAAAGATAGAAAGTTTGACTATCATAAAGCAGTTCTTGGACTAAAACAGATATTGTGGGGATTGTTTAAGAAAATTGTGATTGCTGATAACTGTGCAAGATATGCTAATGAAATATTCAATAATTATACAGAAATGCCAGGAAGTAGTCTTCTGTTGGGGGCTGTGCTATTTTCATTTCAAATTTATGGTGATTTCTCTGGATACTCTGATATTGCAATAGGTACATCTAGCTTATTTGGATTTAAGCTAAAAAGAAACTTTGCTTATCCTTATTTTTCCAGGGATATCTCCGAATTTTGGAGAAGATGGCATATTTCACTTTCTACATGGTTTAGGGATTATCTTTATATTCCTTTAGGTGGGTCAAGAGTCGGCAAAGCGAAAATGATAAGAAATGTACTTATTGTATTTTTGGTTAGTGGCTTTTGGCATGGAGCAAATTGGACCTTTATCGTATGGGGCTTAGTAAATGCTTTGTTGATTATTCCTCAGTTTTTAAGACAAACAAACAGACATAACTTAGTTACAGTAGCTGAAAATAAAATACTACCATCATTAAAAGAAACTTTCCACATAATCGCTACTTTTATGATTACTTCTTTAGTATGGGTGTTTTTTAGATCAGAATCTTTAGGACAATCATTTGCAATCTTGAAGAGAATCTTTTCTGAATCTCTATTAACTTCTTCTAAGTACTTAACAAACTTGAATGTGCAAATTTTAGCTCTTTTGATTGGGACTCTTGTTTTTGTAGAATGGTTAGGACGAACACAAGACTTTGCTCTACAGAAGATTCCATTCTTTAAAAATAGACTTCTAAGATATTCTTTCTACTACTCAATAATCTTTGCTATTCTTTGGTTTGGTGGACAAGAACAAAACTTTATATATTTTCAGTTTTAGGATATAATATGAAACAATTTATAAAAAGATTAATAATTTTCTTACTTCTTCCATTTACTATATTCTGTAGTGTTGAAATAATGTTTCAAATGTTACCTAATGATTACAAATTGAAAAGAGATTATATCCAGAAAAACAAAGATAAAATTGAGAATTTAATACTCGGTTCATCCCATACTTTCAAAGGCATTGACCCTCAGTATCTTTCTCCTAATAGCTTTAATCTTGCTTATTCAGGACAGTCCTTAATATTTGATGAAATGTTACTGAAAAAGTACTTTACTAGTTCAAAAAATCTGAAAAGAATTATAATTCCAATTTCCTATATGACCTTTAGAGAGATGGATAATCAAGGTTTATCTTCACCAAGAAGATATGACTATCTTAGATATCATGGTATTGGAAGGGATAATATTTCTATCTTCGATATTGATAGCTATTTAATCACTCCCAATAAAGGAATGAAACAAGTTTATTATTTGTTAAAAGTCTTTCTTAGAAAGGGAACTCTTGTAACTAGTGATTCATTGGGATTAGAAGTTAACTATCGTAAAGAGTGTAATGATTTTCAACAAGATGCCTTAGATGCTTTTGCAGATCATAGTAAAGGTAAGGCAATCTCTGATTCAAATATAAAATCATTAAATAGAATTATTGAATTTGCTAAGGAAAATGATATTGATGTTGTTTTAACAAGAACACCAAAAACAAAAGAATATCTAGATTTACTTGATGAAGAATACATAAAGGATATAAAATTGATTGTTAATAATCTTGTAGATAAAAATAATAATGTCATGTTTTATGATTATTCTCAGGATAGTAATTTTACCCATAAACACTTCTATGATTCAAATCATTTAAACACAGAAGGTGCTAAAATATTTTCTAAGCTTCTTTGGGATAGAATAAATTCTTGACTCATATATCCTTTGTAATAAATTATAAAAAAAATTAGGATTAAAAAATGTATAATAAAATATTAGATAGCTCACTTTTCTTTCTATTAGCAGGTCCTTGTGTAATAGAATCTGAAAAAAGTGTTATGCAAATTGCAGAAGAATTAAAAGAGATAACCTCAAAACTTCAGATAGAATATGTCTTTAAGGCTTCTTATAAAAAAGCTAATAGAACATCTTTGGACTCATTTACTGGAGTCGGTATTGATGAGGGTATGAGAATTCTTGAAAAAGTAAAGAAAGAACTTGATTTACCTGTGGTTACAGATATACATGAAGCGCATGAAGCATCTATTGTTGCTGATGTAGTGGATATTATTCAGATACCAGCTTTTTTATCAAGACAGACTGATTTATTGCTATCAGCTGGAAATACCGGTAAGATTGTAAATATCAAAAAGGCTCAATTTATGGCTGGAGAAGATGTTGAGAGTGCAGCTGAAAAAGTAAAATCAACTGGTAACTCAAAAATTATGTTAACAGAAAGAGGGACTTCTTTTGGCTACCATAATCTGGTAGTGGATTTTAGAAACTTTGCAATAATGAAAAGTATGGGATTACCGGTAATCTATGATGTAACCCATTCACTTCAACAGCCTTCAGTAGGCAAGATATCAGGAGGAACACCGCAATATGTTCCTATGATGGCTAAAGCAGCATTAGCTACGGGTATGGTTGATGGTTTGTTCTTAGAAACTCATCCAAACCCAGAAAAAGGGCTAAGTGATGCTAAGTCAATGTATCCACTAGCAAAGATGGAAAAACTATTAGAAGATTGTGTGAGAGTGTGGAATGCAAGATAAAATCAAAAATATAAAAATTGTCTGTTTCGATTGCGATGGAGTTTTGACAGATGGTAAGATTACATATATTCAGACTAAAAGAGTTAATCATTTTGCAGATGATAATCATGGAACCGAGTTAGACATCTATGAACAAAAGAATTTCTCAGCAAGAGACGGAATGGGGATTATGTTCTTAAACTATGCAGGACTTATTCCTGCTGTGATTACAGGCAGAAGATCAGCTGTTCTTCAACAGAGATGTGAAGATTTAAAGATAAAGCATCTTCATCAAAAAATAAGCAATAAAGCTAAGAAGATGGAAGAAATCTTAGAAGAGTTAGGGCTGACTTGGGATAATGTTGCTTATATGGGAGATGACTGGAATGATTATCCAATGTTTAAGAGAGCAAGCTTTACAGCATGTCCTAATGATGCTGAGGATACTATTAAACCGCATGTCGATTTTATCTCTAAGTATAATGGGGGACAAGGGGCTGTAAGAGAATTTGTTAATTTAATCCTTATGGAAAAAGGTCTGTATGAAGAAACTGTTAAAAAGTTTGATATTTAGTCTTCTTTTGCTATTACTAGCATGTGAAACGACATCACAAGTAAATGAGACAACTTTTGATGAAAGCCTTCCTGATGAACAGAGCAAAGGTGTTTTTGTTAATAGGTATAATGGTGAAAAACTTGAATTTAGTCTTAAAGCTAAGACAATAACAAGATACTATGCAAGCAGGAAGACTATTGCAGATTCAGTCTTTATTAGTAGTGTAGATGAAGAAACTGGAGTATTATCAACGATTTCATGCAATACTACAACTATAGATGACACTTCCAATTTGGTTAAAGGTGAAGGAAACGTAATTCTCAAATACGGTGATACGAGAACAATTAAAACAGAATTAGTTTTATGGGATAGAGCTAATGATAAAATAAGATGTCCTAGAGAAGTTGATTTTTGGGATGGCGATAATTATCTTCATGGTAATAAGCTAATTACGAATTCAAAACTTGAAGTAACAAAACTAGAAAACGTATCAGGAGAAGGAGTTGCAGATGAAAAGATGCTTGATGATTATTATGATCGTAGTGTGTCTAAACCTTCTACTAAGTAATGAAATTCTAGATAACAAAAGTTATAAGATTATAAATTCGGATAAGGTTCTTGTAAATAAATCTTATGACAATTATGTCATGAATCTGCAAGGAAATGTTCATTTCTTTTATGGAGACTTTGAATTTTATTGTGATAATGGGATAATTATCGAAGAAACAGAAACTGCCAAGATGATTGGTAATGTTACAGTATTACAGGATACCCTTAAGTTAGTTTCTGAGTTCGCTTTTTATGATAAAATTCATGAAGAAGTTAAATTGAAAGGCCATGTTAAGGTTTATGAATATACACAGGAAGGAATTCTAAAGAGAGAGTTTAGAGCTGACTCCCTTAACTATCTTAAGAGAAAAGAAGAGTTTATAGCTAATAAGAATGTGGAAGCTTTTGAGTATTTTGAAAAATACCAAGCTAAGTGTGGTTATCTTGAATATCGAAGAAATGATGGATACGGGTTCATGAAGATTAATCCTGAAATTGAGAGTTTCAAGGATACAGTATTAATCAAATCTCAAAAAATGGAATATTTCGAAGATTTTTCTAAAATTGTTGCTTCATTTAATGTAGAAACATCATTTCCAGATGCAGAAGTAAGCAGTGATTTCCTAATATATTATAGAGATGAACAGAAAGCTGTATTTTCAGGGAATCCTGAGCTTGAATCAGAGTTTGGTTCAGGTAAAGCTGAGACTTTCAACATATTTCTAGTAGAGAACAACATTGATAAAATTGAGTTTACCAATGATTGCTCTTTAAAGTTCTCTTTCAAAGAAGGAGAAGAACAGGATAATTGGCTTAAATCAGATGCTTTAACAATAGAGTTTGAAGACAAAAAGCCTAGTAATATGTTTGCTGAAGGAAGTGTTAGTTATAGTATAATTTCAGAAGAAGAAAAACGCAAAAGTAAAGAATATTCTGAAAATAGGTCGAGTTCTGAATATATTGAAATTGTCTTTACCGATGATAATGAACTAGCTGAATTAATACAAAAAGAAAAAATTAAAGGAACTTATTTATTTAAGTCAGCCCCCAAAAAAAGCACTGATTAAATACATAATAAATTGATTATCTGGAAGATATGCTAAGTTATGTCTAAGGATTAGAAAGAAATTCTATGTTTTGGAAAAAAAATTGCTTAAATTCCTTGACAAGTTAGTAAAAGTTATGCAATATTTAATCCATGAATAATCAAAAAGATTCAATAAAAGCTAATAATTTAGTTAAAATATATGGTAAGAGAAGAGTTGTAAACGACTTAAGCTTAAACATCTCTCAAGGAGAAGTTGTAGGTATCTTAGGCCCCAATGGAGCTGGTAAAACTACTACTTTCTACATGATAATTGGTATTGCAAAGCCTAATCATGGAAAGGTTTTCTTCAATGATATTGAAATAACCAAGAAGCCTATGTATAAGCGTGCAAAGCTAGGTATAGGTTATCTTGCTCAAGCACCATCTATTTTTCATAAATTAACAGTTGAACAGAACATTCTTGCAATTCTAGAAACAACAAAATATAATAAAAAAGATAAACGCAAGCTTCTAGACGAATATTTAGAAGAATTAAATCTTACTAAAGTAGCCAAACAAAAAGCTTACACTCTTTCTGGAGGGGAGAGAAGAAAATTGGAAATTACTCGCTCTTTAGTAACTAAGCCTTCTTTTTTGTTTATGGATGAGCCTTTTGCAGGAGTTGATCCAATTTCAATCAATGATATCCAAGATATAATTCTTAAACTTAAGAATCGTAACATTGGTGTTATGATTACTGATCATAATGTACAGGAAACTCTAAAAATTGTTGATAGAGCCTACATTACATTTGAAGGACAAATTATGGTTGAAGGAACAGCTCAAGAGTTAGTGAATGATAAGAAAGCAAGAGAGCTGTATTTAGGTGATAGATTTTTAAGCTCTTCAGTGGTGAGATAGATGTTAAGTCAAGAATTATCCATAAAACAGAAGCAGGAATTAGCACTTAAGCCTAAAATGCTTCAATCATTACAGATGTTAACTCTTCCTTTGATGGAATTAGAAATGCACATTAAAGAAGAGATAATGAAAAATCCACTTCTTGAAATGCGTACTGATGATGATTCTAATATCGAAAACGAGATTCCTAAAGATGAAGTTGTTGTAAATGAGAAGGAACTCGGAGAAGCTAACGACGAAGTCAAAAAAACTTTGGAAGAAGCTCAAGAATTGACGGAAATCTTAGATACTTGGAAAGAGTATCATCATATGACTAGTGGAAATAGAGATTATTCATATAATAGGGATGATGATGACAGCATGACTTATGAAAAATACATGCAGACTCCCGAAGATAAAAATGCAGAGTATTTACTTCAGCTATATAGTTACAACATGACTGAAGATGAATATGATTTTGCAACTGATTTAATAGACTCTATAGATATTTATGGTTTTTTGAAGGATGATGATGTGGTTGCTTACACAGCCGATACTTATGATATTCCACTTGCGAGGGCAGAAGAGGTTCATAATATTATTATGTCTTTAGAACCTCAAGGTCTAACTGCTAGGAATATCTCTGAGTGCTTGATCGCACAACTTGATGATGAGCAACTTAAAAATCATGTACTAGTTGAAGTAATAAAGAACGATTTTCAAGATTTGATTCACAGACGTTATAATAAGATTGCTTCAAAATATCAAGTTTCAGTAGAATACATTGGATTTCTAAAAGAACAAATTGCAAAACTAGATCCTAAACCAGGTTTGAGAATGCTATCAAATTCGGAAAAGTATATTACTCCAGATCTGGTTGTAAAGCAAATTGGTTATGAATTTGAAGTTATTGTGAATGATAAATATTCTCCAAACTTAGTGATAAATTCACGTTACCGAAGAATGCTTAATTCATCAAGAGTTGATAAGGATACTGTACATTTTGTTCGAGATAAAATTAATGCTGCTAAATTCTTGATAAAATCTATGTATATGAGAGTAAGAACACTTGAAAGGGTTATGAAATCTATTATTAAGTATCAATACGATTTCTTTTATAACAGCTCAGGAATCATGGTTCCTTTGAACTACTCTTCTATTGCTGAAGATGTTGGAGTTAGCGAATCAACAATTTCTAGGGTTGTTAAAGATAAATATGTTGATACTCCTTTTGGAATATTTGCTCTTAAAAAGTTTTTTACTTCAACTGCAGGCAAAGATAGTAATTACGAATCAATTTCAAGACAAAGAGTTAAATCTGTAATATCAAAATATGTAGATTCTGAAGATAAGAATTCTCCATATACAGATCAACAATTGGTAAAGATGTTAAAAGATGATGGGCTAAACGTTTCACGTAGGATTGTAGCTAAATATAGAGATGAAATGAATATTTTAAATAGTAGATTAAGGAAAAAATAATGAGACATTTTAAAGTTGCTATAATCGGTGGTGGACCAGGTGGATATGTTACAGCGTTAAGATTAAATCAATATAATATAGAAACAGTTGTGTTTGAAAAAGAGCGTTTAGGTGGAGTGTGCCTTAATTGGGGTTGTATTCCAACAAAGACATTAGTTAAGAGCTCAGAATTATATAGTGAAATTCTACATGCTCAAGAATTTGGAATTAACCTAGAAAATCCAACAATTGATTTTGAGCAAGTTTATACTAGAAAAGATGGTGTTGTCGAAAAGCTTGTTGGTGGTATTGAATTCATGTTCAAGAAACTTAATCTGCCTCTAATAAACGATACTGTAACAAAAATATGTAAGAATGATAATCTTTTCACTATAGAATCTAAAACTGAGACTGTGACTGCAGATTATGTTATTCTTGCAACAGGTTCTCTTCCTACAGAACTTCCTTTTATGAAGTTTGATCATGACAAGATTATCTCATCAAAAGACATTTTACAGCTTAAAGAGCAACCAAAATCTCTAATAGTAGTTGGTGGGGGAGTTATAGGTTGTGAGTTTGCATCGATATTCAAACAATTAGGGACAGATGTCACTATTGTAGAGTATTTACCTAGACTTCTTGCAGGAGAAGATGAGGAAATTTCCAAACGTGTGGGAATGGCTTTTAAACGCAAGAAAATGAAGCTTATATTAGGTAAAGGTGTTGAAAGCTATGAAGAAACTGAGAATGGTGTAAAAGTTAATGTTGCTGGTGGAAAGTGCATTGAAGCAGAAAAAGTGCTTGTAAGTGTAGGTAGAAGCCCTCGTTGCGATATTGAATTTGCTGGTTTTGAAGTTGAGAGAGATAGAGGGGCCATAGTTGTTGATGAATTTATGAAAACAGGTGTTGAGAATTTATTTGCAATTGGTGACCTTAACGGAAAACAACTTCTTGCTCATACAGCTTCAAAACAGGGACTCTTAGTTGCTTCCTTAATAAAGAGTGAACTTGAAGAAGAAGCGCATGATATTGAACCAATCATTTATGAAAATGTACCACGATGTACTTTTACTAATCCTGAAATAGCTTCTGTTGGACTTACTGAAGAGCAAGCAAAAGAAAAATATGAAGAAATTTTAGTAGGAAAATTCCCTTATTCTGCAAGTGGAAAAGCAATGGGTATGGGTGATACTTTTGGCTTCTGTAAAACAGTTGCAGATAAGAAAACTGGTAGGATTGTTGGAATGCATATTATTGGGTTACAAGCATCTGAGCTTATTGCCCAAGCTTCTATTCTTATCGGTAAAGAAGCAGATGTTCATGATGTCGAAAAGATAGTTTTTGCTCATCCAACATTGTCTGAGATTGTTATGGAATCAATAGAAGACACAATTTCTTTGTCAGTACATAAAATTTAGTTATAATATAAATATACTTTTGAGGTTGAATGTCGATGAATAAATTAAGAAAACCAGAATGGTTAAAAGCTAATAGGCTAGGAAATGAACAAGCTAATACTATAAGAAAGTATTTAGCAAAATTTAATTTACACACTGTGTGTAATTCAGCTAGATGTCCTAATCAGGGAGAGTGTTTTAACAGAGGCACTGCAACTTTCATGATATTGGGAGATGTTTGTACTCGCAACTGCAAATTCTGTGCAATTGATAAAACTAAAGAACTAGTAAATCCTGATCCTAATGAGCCTAAAGCTATTGCAGAACTCTCAAAAGAACTTAACCTTAAACACATAGTAATTACAACTGTCACAAGAGATGATTTACCTGATGGTGGAGCTTCTCAATTTGTAAATGCAATAGATGAGATTAAAGCAATATGTGATAATAAAGTCACAATCGAAACTTTAATTTCAGATTTAGAGGGGAATTGGGATGCCTTGGAATCAATTGTTCAAGCATGCCCAACAGTATTGAATCATAATGTCGAAACTATTAAGAAATTATACCCTGAAGTAAGACCTATGGCTAATTATGATAGGTCACTTCAATTATTAAAGAAAGTGAAAGAACTCAATCCTGATATTATCACAAAGAGTGGGTTTATGGTCGGTTTAGGTGAGACTGAAGAAGAGGTCAAACACCTTCTAAACGATTTATATGCACATGGTGTTCAAATCGTTACAATTGGTCAGTATCTTCAACCTACTAAAGATCATCTTCCTGTTAAAGAGTATGTTCATCCTAATGTATTCGAGAAGTACAGAATTTATGGAGAAGAACTTGGCTTTATGTTTGTTGAATCAGGACCTTTAGTAAGAAGTTCTTATCACGCTGAAAGAGTACAAAATTATATCACTAATTAGGAGGCTTTATGCATATTACAATCACCGCACGCCATTTTGAACTAACCAATGCAATCAGAGACCACGTAGAAGATAGTTTATTCAAACTAAAAAGATATTTTGATCATATCATTACTGTGCATGTGACATTGGCATTGGAGAATAGTCGAAATATATGTGAAATAAGTCTTCATGCTTCGAAATTCTCGCTTCAAAGTGATGGCGAGGCTATGGACATGTATATTGCTATTGATGAAACCATCGAAAAGATGGAAGCACAAATTAAGAAACTTAAAGATAAAGTAACAGATCACCACAAAAAAGGATTAAAAGATAACTTTGATCCATACTTCTCTAGAGCTCATTTGTATAAGAAAGGTAAAGATAGTGATGGACACAAATTAGTTAAGACTAAAAGAGTAGTTCCAGATATCCTTACAGTAGATGAAGCTTTAGAACATTTTGAAGAAAAAGGTACAGATTACTTTATTTTCAAGAATGTTGAAACAGATAGAATCAATGTTCTAGTTAAAAGAGATGACACTCATTTTAAACTTTTACAACCTTAAAATATAATATGTCAGGGCACATAAGTGTCCTGACTATTTTGGATAAACCATGAAAGAGATAGCATTAAAGACGTTTTTCGAAAACAATAAGAGTCGATTTGCACTAAGTATAATTACAGAAGAAAAGACTTTAAACACAGTTATTACATCACCTTATATAAATAGGCCTGGTTTAGCCTTAGCTGGATTTCTTAATAGATTTGCTTCTGATAGAATTCAAGTGATTGGCGAAACTGAAGTTAGATATTTACACTCACTTTCAGAGAATCAGATTTATGAAAGGTTCAAACAGATTTTCACCTATAGTATTCCTTGCATAATAGTTTCTAAGGGGTTAACTCTCCCTTATATCGTTGAGTACTTGGCTAATGAAATGAATATTGCTATTTTTTCTTCAAGATTATCCACAATCAATCTATATCATTCTTTGTCTAAATACCTTAATCACCTATTTGCTCCAGAAATGTCAATTCATGCAACTCTTGTTGATGTTTATGGTGTTGGCATACTTCTAACAGGTAAGAGCGGAATTGGTAAGAGTGAATGTGCATTAGATCTCGTTCATAGAGGGCACAGTCTTGTATCAGATGATACTGTCAAAATAACAGCCTTAGATGATACTTTGACTGGTAAACCAGCTAAAGACTTTGGTCACTTTATGGAAATTAGAGGTGTTGGATTAATTAATATTGAGAGAATGTTTGGAATTCAAAGAGTCAGACAGAAGCTCAAGATTGATATGCAAATTGAGTTAATGCCATGGCAAGAGAATATGGATTATGAAAGGGTTGGATTAGTAAATAATTACATTGATAGATTAGGAATTAATATCCCTTTAATATATCTTCCGGTATCTCCTGGAAAGAATGTTTCTGTAATTGTTGAAGTGGCTGCAATGAATTATATATTAAAGACTTATGGCTATGATGCTGCCGAAGACTATACAAACAAAATACAAGAAGAGATTAAGCGTAAGACAATGATTAGAAAGATGTCTTCAAATTAATCTATTTATTAACCATAATTATTACATAAGGTAAAAACTATGATTGAAAAGACTATTCAAGTACAGAATAAACTTGGACTGCATGCTAGACCATCAGCTTTGTTAGTAAAAACAGCAACAAAGTTCCGTTCTGAGTTTCATATAGAAAAGGAAGGAATGAAAGTTAATGGCAAAAGTATCATGGGTGTTATGATGCTAGCTGCGGAGTGTGGTTCAGAATTATTAGTCATGATTGATGGACCAGATGAACAATATTTGCTTAAAGAAATAGAAGAGTTATTCGGGAATTTATTTGGTGAGTCAGAATGAAAACATTACAAGGACTAGGAGTATCTCCTGGCATCGCAATTGGTAAAGCTAAAATAATCAAGCAGAGAAGGCTTGAGATAAAGAAAAGAGATATTGTCGAAGCAGATATAATAAATGAAATCAGTAAGTTTGATACAACTATTGATAGTATCTTAAAAGAAACAGATAAGTTTATTGAATTCTATACGATAAGTAAAGAAGATAAGGATATTTTTGAATCCCATCAAATGATTCTTAAAGATCCAGAACTAAAAGTTGAAGTTGTTAATATTCTTAAATCTGAATTGATAGGGCTTGAACAAGCTATACACAAGCATTTTAATAAAGTTTCTGATTACTTTAAAAGCCTTGATAATGATTTCTTTGCTCAAAAAGCAATAGATTATATAGATGTTAGTCATCGTATTCTAAATTTTTTAATTGGTAAGAAGGGCTTCAAGCAAAATCAATTATCGGCAGATGAAATACCAATATTTTATTCAACAACACCTACTCAGGTTGTGCAGATTTCTAAAGAAGGAGTAAGAGGATTCTATGTAGAAAAGGGTTCTGAGACTTCTCATAATTCAATTATTTCAAGGTCATTTGGATTGGGCTGTGTAGTAGGTATTCATAACATTTTTGATGAACTTAATAACGGAGATTTGATTATTCTAGATGGTACTATAGGGCAAATTATCATTGAACCATCAGAAGAGATTATAATTGAATATCAAGAGAAGATTAAACAGTTTGAAAGGCACAATACTGAACTTCAAGAAATTATTGATACTCCTTTACCTAAAGTTGGAGGGCTAGATGTTAATTTAAGTATCAATATTGAAATTCCTGAGGAAGTTGAATTTGCTAATAAACTGAATGTAGATGGTATTGGTTTGTTTAGAACAGAATTCATCTATATGGATAGAGATTCTCTTCCCACAGAAGAGGAACAATTTAAAATATATAAAGACCTAGCTATAAAAATGGATGGAAAGCCAATTGTTATAAGAACCTTTGATTTGGGTGGTGATAAATTTGCTAACATTTTTACAATGGCTAAAGAAGCAAACCCATTTCTTGGAAACAGGGGACTTAGATTCTCACTAAGTAGGCCAAATATATTTAGGACTCAAATTAATGCTATTTTAAGGGCAAGTGCTTATGGTAACATTAAGTTGATGTTCCCTATGGTTATTGGTGTATCTGACTTTTTAAAAGCAAAAAACTTTGTTAAAAAGGCAATTAACAATCTTCAGAGGAAGGGATACAAGGTTGACGAGAATATTGAAATAGGTGTGATGATAGAAATCCCTTCTGCTGCAATTTGTAGTAGAACCCTTGCTCAGTATGTTGATTTCTTTAGTATTGGAACAAACGACTTAATTCAATATACCTTGTCTGTGGACAGAACAAATGATATATTAAATGATTATTACATACCACACCATCCGGCTGTGTTAAGTTTAATTAAATTGACAGTTGAATCAGCTAAACAAGAGAATATTCCTGTTTCAGTTTGTGGAGCTATGGCTTCAAATTTGAAGTATATTAAATTACTACTAGCACTCGGCATTGATACTCTAAGTATCTCTCCTAGCGCTTTTTTGAATGTTAAGCAAGAGGTTATCTCTATGGAGCCTGAGAGTATAGAGGAATTTAAAGAGATTAATAACACAACAACACTTGAGAGAATAGTTGAACTTCTGGAGGAGAAATAATGAGTTTAAAGTTTAAGTTTGGTAATTTGTTTCAAAATGATTTTATTAAATCAGGGCTAAATGCAGATCTTTCTAAATATCAGAATATAGTTGAAAAAGCCCATAAATCTATCTTAGAACAGCGTGAAGAAGATATTCTAGGTTTCTATAACTTACCTGAAAAAGACACTGAAAGAATTAATAATTATATTCAAAAAGTGGGTTCAAAATTCGATAATATGGTTGTCCTAGGTATTGGTGGTTCAGCTCTAGGAAATAAAGCTCTATATTCAGCTATGAAAAGCGAAGCAGGTTTTAAGAAGAAACTCTATGTCGTTGATAATGTTGATCCAACTTTACTTTACGATACTCTTAATCAAGTTGAATTAAATAAAACACTTTTTAACGTGATTACTAAATCAGGAACTACTGCTGAGACTATGTCCGTGTTCTTGATAATTCTAAAGATTTTAAAAGAAGCTTTTCCTGATTCCTATAAAGAACATATTCTGGTTACAACTGATAAAGAGAAAGGATTTCTACGTCAGTTAATCAATACAGAAGGATACTTTGATTTTATAGTTCCAGACAATGTAGGTGGCAGATTCTCAGTTTTAACTGATGTTGGTTTAGTTTCTTCTGCATTTGTTGGTTTAGATATTGATGAACTTCTTAAAGGTGCTGGAACAATGAGAGATTTATGCTCAACTACAGATCTAGCAAACAACCCAGCTTATCTACTTGGATTAGTTCATTACCTCTACATGAAAGAAGGAAAGAATATTTCTGTTATGATGCCTTACTCAAACTCCTTGTATGATATGGCTGATTGGTATCGTCAATTATGGGCTGAATCTCTTGGTAAAAGATATAATCTTAATGGGGAAGAGGTCTTTGTTGGTCAGACTCCTGTGAAAGCACTAGGTACAACAGACCAACATTCTCAAGTGCAACTTTATAGAGAAGGTCCTAATGATAAAGTCTTTACTTTCTTAGAAGTTGAAAGTTTTAAACATGATTTTGATATTCCTTTGATCTATCCAGAAAGACGTGAAGTGAACTATTTAGGCAACCAGCCAATATCCCGACTTCTTAATCAAGAACGTCTTGCTACTGAGATTGCATTATGTATGTCAGATAGAGTTAATTGCAATATTATTTTCCCTGAAATCAATGAACAAAATCTAGGTGAATTTATCATGTTGTATGAAATAATGACTGTCTTCACTGGTGCACTTCTTGAAATCAATCCTTTAGATCAACCAGGTGTTGAGGATGGTAAAATAGCTACTTATGCTCTAATGGGAAAAGAAGGTTTTGATAGTGAAAGAGACGATATAAAAGTTTATACAGATGCTAAGAATTAGTTGTTGATATTATACATTTAATCAAAGTTTAAGCCTGTTTTATAGCAGGCTTTTTTATTTATCCTTATCTTCATCTTTTTTATTGGCTCTTGATAGGGGGTGCAAGAGGTTAACAGTTTTTGTCAAATCGTTCATGGTCACATGTGTGTATATCTCGGTGGTAGAGAGATTGGCATGACCTAACATCTCCTGGATTGCTCTTAAATCAGCTCCATTACTGAGCATATGGGTTGCAAAGGTGTGTCGTAAGGAATGTGGGGAATAGCCTTTTTGTTGTCCGACAAACATGATGTATTGCTTCAGAATATCACTAAGTTCTAACCTATCAAGTTGTTTTCCACTTTTTGATAGAAACAAGACATCTCCACTAAACTTTGATTCAAACCTATGTCTGATTGCTAGATAGTTTTCCATTGCTTCTTTGGCTTTGGAACCAATAGGAACCATTCTTGTTTTGTCTCCTTTTCCTAGAACTTTAACGACATTTCGTTGAAAATCAATTTTCTCTAATGTCAGTATGACCATCTCTGAAATTCTAAGTCCAGATGAATAGAATAGCTCAAGGATTGCTTTATTTCTAACCCCAAATTTACTAGTTAAATCAGGTAGACTTAGCATTAACTCCATATCTTCTTTTGAAAAGAATTTTGGTACTTTTTTCTCGAATTTTGGATTCTTCATTGTTATCGTAGGATTATTTGTAATAATACCTCTTTTGAGAGCAAACTTAAAGAAACCTTTTAGCGTTGTAACTTTGCGGGAAATAGATCTATTTACATTACCGTTGTTAGAAGACAATTCTCTGAGAAAATCTCTTATCATTCTTTTATCTATATCTTTTAAGGTAATTTCTGTACCAAAAGTATCTTCAATAAAGATAATAAATTGTCTTAAATCTCTTTCATAAGCATCAATTGTATTTTTGCTTTTGCCAGACACTTGTAATAGCTTAAGGTACTCGGTTTTAACATCATTTAATTTATTCATAAGTTCACCTGTATAGATTGTTCAAATAGGGTTATTCTTGGCAAGAAAAAAAAGCCGATATATATCGGCTTTCTCGGATGTGATTTAGATATATGAGAGGAGGAATTCCATCAAAACCAATTATAGCTTACAGGCGTTGCTATGGTTTTGAACGGTAATTCAACACAATCAATATGTTTAATATTTTTAATTCTTACTAAATTCATTTTAACTGCTGATTCTGTACTCAGACTACCCATCAATATCGAAGAAATTGTTGAGATGTCTGTTTCTAATCTCAAATCAACATTGTTATCATCTATTTCAAATATAATTGAGTTGTGATCTGACGTCAACTTAAATCTTTCGTGTTTACAAGAAAAATTATCTGTTATGTCAAAAACTAGAGTTAAATTGCTTTTTGTGAATATTCTATTTGCATGTTTCTTGAATATTTGAAGAGGATTTAGAAATTTGTACATCAGTCCAATCCCTGTTTTAGCAGATTGATGATAGACAGGATCGAACATTGTATCAGAATCATCAGCAGGATTATCAAAATAATGGTAAAAATCTTTATCAAAGCTTGCAATTTCAATGTATTTCACTTGGTCAGATTGTTTATTAAGGAAAGTAGAAATTTCCTGCCATCCTTCTATGCTTTTGTATTGGTATTCTTTCACTTGGAAATTATAACTTAGATTAGATGGTTGACTAGATTTAGAAAATTTAAATACAATATAGGCAATTATATCTCCATCTTTTTTAAAGGTAACAAATCTCATTTGAGGGCTGTTAAGCCATTTGTTAAATTCCTTTTCTTGCTTCTTAAAAGCACCATTCTGTTTGCTTGCAATTTCTCTATTGTAAAAGTCAGTTATTTCTTTAGAATTATTAGCATCTGCAAAATTAATTTCACAATGTGATTCATAACGCCCAAATCTTGAAGGAGGAATTACATAATTATATTGCATACTTCCGAAACCGAAGCCCATCTTCTTATAGAAGTCAGCTCTAAATGGGTAAAGAACCAGTAGTTCAGCATTCTTTTCTGTATAATATTTATGAAAGAACTCGATAATATGTTTGCAGACCTTTTCTTTTTTATGTAAAAGATCAACAGCTACCATACCTATTCCACCAGCTTCAATAAAAGTCCCTCTGAAATTAACTTCATAATCGTAAGTAATAAAGCAAGCAACTTGTAAATCTTCCCTAAAAACTCCCCAAAACTCACTTTTATCATTATCTTTTAACAGCTTATTGAACCATTTCTCTGCTTGATCATAGCCAAGATTAAAAACTGGATAAGCATTATTAATAATTCTATGTGTATGTTGAAAATCATCAACAGTTATTTTTCTAACATTCATTATTTTACTCCCATAATTAAAACATTTCTTGCTGGTTCAAAACCATGTTCTATTATATGACCTTTTATCTGTTGACCCTCTTCTATTAATATATTGGGTAGCTTTTTAATTGCTATAATACTAGTTAACCTATCAATAACTTTTACGTAGCTAACTATTACTTCTTCATTAAATTTATCTGCTGAATAATTATTATAAATCTTATGCTCTATTTTAGATAAATTTTGCTCATTAACTAAAGCTATTAGCTGTTCTGATAAGAAAGTATCATCATGATGTTTACCTGAATATCTATCAAATTTTGCTGTCCAATGATGCAAAAGGATATGGGACTTTTGAGAGTCAGTTTGGTCTTCATCTCTGCACATTTCGCTGATTATTAAAGTGCCTCCTCTTCTAAGAACACGTATAGCTTCAGATAAAACTAAGCTGGGATTCTCAAAATGATGTAGCGAGTTTGAGATAGATACTGTGTCATAACTTTCGTCCGAGAAAGGAAGATGATAAGCATTAAGATGTTTGAATGTTACCTTCTCATTATTGTTTCTCCTATTCGCTTCAGAAATCATCTTTTCATCATCATCTATACACACAAATGACTCAAAATTCTTATTTATTCCCTGAAGGTATTTAACAAACTGCCCTATACCCGTAGCAATATCCAATACCTTACCTAAATTAATTGTTTCAATATTCATATTTTCCCCTATTATAAGAACAGCTGATGATATTTAATTCCAGTATCCTAATACCATATATGTTTTTCTTCTCTTTCTTTTAATAACTCTTGATCCACATTTTCTTTAGGATCATTTTTCTCATCTTTGTGGTATAATCCCATCTTTTCTAACCACTCTAATGTTGTGTTTAATACTCCAAAGGTCATCCTTTCCTCCTTTATAGAATATCATTAACTGAACTCATGGTATAATTATACAAGTTAAGAGTACAAAGTCAAGTATTTTTTTATTTTTTTATATTCCCTTCTTGTTACAGTCCATGCTTACTTATACCTTTAAGAAAATAATGTCCGCAAAAATAAAAGAGATATTTCGCAAAAATAAACGAGAAAAATACTTACGACATCACAAGTAATATAATATTAAACTACAATTATCTTCAAAAGTTGGCAAAAATAAAAGAGATTTTTTTGTATAATTGTCTTAAAAAATGGAAATAATAAACGAGAAATTTATAATAAAATAGAAAAAAGTCCGCAAAAATAAAAGAGATTTCTCATTTAATCTTGCGAACTTTTATAACTTTTACTGATTCATCTGCTCAGGGTCACTAGCATCAACCTTATGAAATTGGATAACGATTTTATAAGTTGTGCCTGAAGTAAGACCTGAGATAGCTATCTTATCAAGGTGCTCTTTAGTAGAGCTGTTATAGGTCTCAATTTGCTTATGTATCTTCACAGACCCATCATTACAAGGGCTGTAAAAATCTGTTTCATCTTTATTGATCTGAATACTAATTCCAGTATCAATAGCCTCCTCCAATCCCGTAGAGAAGCCAGCATAAGCCTTTAAAGTACTCTCTGTAATATCTAGGGCATTCCCATCAGCTGTGTGTCTTAAAGAGTATTGAATGGTCATAGTCTCAAGAACATCTGTAAGTACCTGCTGAACATGACTACTACCATGCCTTATCTGACAAGAATAATGTTTATAATCAACACCTCTAGCGTGGTCATACATATCGTTCAAACTTCTAATCTGAGCAATATCATCAGTTCCTACAATAGCAAGAAGCAGGTGTTCAAGGTCACCTCCCAGATTCATTTGTTCACTTAACTGAGAAAGAATATCGGCAGTAGTATGAGAACCACCAGCTTTATGTTCATTTAGATCAGAGCCAATATCCTGGATACTATCATTATTAGCTTTCATATTAGCATCAATTGTATCGAAGTTATCATTAACATCATTAGCCCATCCAGAGCTACCTTCACTAGGTTTAACAAGGTTATAGTTCGTAGTATTAGACATCATTTCCTCCTTTAGAATCCCCAGCTCAAACCCCAGTAATTACCGTAGCCAGGAGTGTCATCAAAGTTGATTGGCTCAAGTGTTTTATATATAGCTTTAAAGCTGTAAGATTGCTTAGTATTAAAGAATCTAGCATCATCAGGAATCTTTGGTAGTTTATCGATTATAACTGGATATTGAAGAGTGTGAGTTAAGTAAGAGAACTCAAGATATAGCCTACTAGAATTTTTCAAGAAAGCTATTAGATCATCAAGTTCTTCAGGAGTAAAAACACTTTCACATTTAATAGTATCTTCATGATATGGATCTCTTTGTATAAGCTTTGTAGGGTCAAAAGCATTAGTTTTAGAGACTCTATATTTAATAGAAGGTTCAACATCAATTGCAGTATTCTCAATAACTTTCATATTTACAGAAGTAGAAAAATTAATCAATTTAATTGTTTGATTTATAATCATCATATCCTCCATAGAATTGCATTATATTCATCATTTATTATATCAATTTTAACTTCTACAACACGCATTTGAATCGAGTTTATATTTATCACATCATTTAAATGAATATCATCATTATTTATATCATCAATAGTAGCATCAAATTGAATAATACTGCTAAAGAAATCATTGTATTTATCTAGTAAGTATTCTTTTAAATAAGAAGCATTACCCTTCAGGGAATCAAGAACTGAAAGGTCTATATCACTAGGATTAAACCTTGTTTTAGTTAAAGAAGTTACTCTATCGGTAACATCATTATATGTATAATTAGGGTAGCTATTTTTAATTATATTGAGCTTATTGTCTTCTGTCATAACCACACTCAAATTATAGATTAGAAGGTGGCTTTTAAGCATATCAAGGTAGCTCGTATTATCTTCAAATACTGCATAAAGCGGACATATATTGCCATTGAAGTATAATTTATGGTTAATAATCCTAAGTTCTTGATATTCATCTAAATTAAGCCAAGAATCATCTTCATAATACTCAAGATCATTTCTCAAATCTGGGACATCATCGAGTGCATCAGAAATACTATCATATAGTTTTGATAAAATCTCAGAATCTTTTCTAATAACATCAACACAGCTTTGGTTATATATCTCAACAACAGTTACAGTCCTTTGAATCTTGTATCTTATTCTATTAGTGAACTCAGGGATTGCTCTCCAAACAATGCTTCTAAATTCTCTTCTAGTGCATCTATCTATTACATTATAATGATCATCAAAGATATTGTAAGAAGTATTCAAAAGACCTTCATCACAGATACTATTGCTAGTGATTGAAACAGGATTATATAGCATGAATTCCTGTTGAACATAGCTTGTCAAATAGTCAGGATATTCAAGAAGTTCATTCCTTTTGAATTTGCTTCTAATCAAAGATCTAAAGGCATCCAAATAACAATCTCTACTGAATTTTGGTGTGATTGATTTTTCTTGATCTAATTTTTTTAGTAAGAATTCATAGCTGTATGCTGTTAGAGAATACTGCTCTGAAGAATAGTCATATTTGATAGTATTTAGAGGCAACACACCTTGGTATATTTTATTGCCATCTCTATTGACAACAATATCATAATAGCTTACATCTAAGTAAGTTGTGTGAGTGCCAAAGAGTGATATCAACCAGTCATCAGCAACTAACTCAATTGATGCCCTCTGTGCTTCTTGCATCATTTCGTTCAATAAAGGAAATTTCTTAGCTGAGAATTTTACACTTACTAAACCATTGTCGCTGTTATATACTCTTGTCTCTAAGGAAGTACCAGCAACAGCCGAATAAAAAACAACTTCTATCATCTTACCACCTAGCCTTCTTTTTACTGCCAGATTCACTTTTATCATTGATAAGTGTGTCTGTAGCTCTACCTACTACATCATCTGGATCTAGTGAAACTACTGCACTCATCTCTTTATTTTTCAATTCTCTAGTTAGGTTATCAACCCTTTCTATTAGCTTCTCCATCAGCCCAGAACCACCAGATACCGAGCCACCAGTAGCGTAAGCAAATCGTGGTACTGAAGGAACAGGACTAATTGAAATACTAGGAACATTAAATCCTTGTAAACGCTCTTTAATAGCTGATAATGGAGCATTGTTGATAAAGTCAAAGAAGCCAACCCCAAGCTCTCTTACACGTTGTTTTCTAGTGATATACTCATCACCTTCTAACTCTAAGACAACTCCACCATTTGCATGAGAAGGTCCTGCTAACAGGCCTGCATGGCCACCAGTTTCAGCTTTTTGGTATTTAGTCTTTTCAATTCTTTTTACATTTATAAGTCCTGAAGCAATAGCAGCAGCTGCGGCTGCAGCTGCTAAAACAGGAGAGATACCTGCTAAAGATTTATAAGCAGCGTTAGCTGAAGCGAAAGTGTCAACAGTAGCTTGTGCCATTGCAAGAGCTTTCCATGTCTTAAAACCACTTTTACCAAATGAATTAGCTACAGTTGCTAGGTTGCCAAAGAAGTTTCTAGTATTCTTTATCCCTTTTTGAAATTCAGCTTCTTGCTTTTGAGTTTTCTGTTTGCTTATAACTTCAGTAACTCTCGCAATAGCCTGAGCTTTGGTTCTTTCTATCTCTTCTTCAGTCATTCCATTGGCTATTAAGCTCTCGTGCTTGCGTTCAAAGTACCTGTTTATAGCTCTAAGTTGTGAATTAAGCTGTGCCTGTAATGGATCTTCTTTTGCTAACTGCATTTGTTTAAACTCGAAAAAATCTTCTTCTTGCTGTCTCAATTTAGCATTCTTACTTCTAGTTTCTCTAGCTATTTCATGATTATGATTTCTAACTGCATCAATCTCTTTCTGTCTGTATGTCTCTCTAATATTGGAAAGAGTCTCTTCTGAAGCATTTAAATTCATTGCTTCTTGCAATTTGGCATCTCTTTCTATCTCAAGAGATTTCTTAATACGTTCCAACTCATTATCTATCTTTGCTAAACTAAACTCGTTTTCTAAGGCTGTTAAAGAGACTATTCTCTGCTTTTCTTTAGCTTCATTCGCTATCCTTTCTTGTTCTTTTCTAGCTTCTTCAATTTGATTTCTTGCCTTTTCTCTTTCTGAAATATCATTTTCTAGTTGAAGTATCTGAGAATATAGCTCTTTCTTTCTCTCAAGCTTCTCCTCATCTAATTCAGCAATAGCATCATACTCTTTTTTAGCTTCACTTAGTTTATGCTTGGCAAGCTCTATATCATTCATCAAAGCTAATTGGTCTTCGTTCTTCTTCCATTCATTAAAGATTTCTTCTGCTTCTTGCTTATTCTTATTATGCTCTGATATTTGCTTTTCTATTTCTTGATTTTGTTTTTCTAAAGCCTTTCTTTTAGCAATCAAATCAGAGATCTCTCTATTTTTCGCTGGTATATAAATATCTTGAGTTGAATCGTATTTCATTCTCCTCTTTTCATCTTGAGCTTTATTGATAAGCTTTTCTAATCTCAATATCTCTTCTAGGTTCTTTTGCTTATCTGCTTCTAGGGTGTTTTTGTTAAATTCTTTAACTTCTTTATTATAGTCTTTTAACTGCTCAGTACCCTCTGTTAACTTAGCATTCAATTCTTCTTGAGCATCTCCTAAATCTTCAGAAGATAAAGCCCAAGTACCAACACCAACTGCAGCAGCTAATGCTAATGCTCCCCAGTTACCTGACAAAGCAGCTCCTATTGCTAGAGCTGTATTTAATGCTATCTGCTTAATCTTGATAGCAACTAAAGCAACTCCTAAAGCCATCAATCCTGCTACCATGGCTTTAGTTAACTCTGGATGTTTATTCATTAACTCAATAGCATTGCCTAACACAGAAACAAAAGGTCTCAATGCTGTTTTTAGCACATCTCCAAACTTCTCCTGGATATCACCTAATTGTGCTGATAGCTTTTCATAAGTTCCTACTCCTGATTTAGCTTGCTCTTTGGTCATCTCAAAACCATCGGCCATAGCTTTTTGTAATATTGCCATCTTCTCTGCTTCTGTTTCAGCAGTCCTAAGTGCAGGAATATATCTCTGTAATTGTGTATAATTACCCTCATAAGCTAACGCTATCCCCTTCAAAGCAGTCTCTTGGGATAATCCTACCTTCTCATACATTTTAGCTAAACCAATTGATCCTTGTAGAGATTCTTGCATTTTCTCAGATGCTACTCCCATGTTAGTTGCAAGAGTAATAAGCATCATTGATTGTTCATCACCAACATTAGTAAGCTCTTGAGTTTTAACAGCAACTTGAATCAAATTTTGATAATATTCTTTAGAATATAAATTCTTTTGTTTTAAACTATTAATAAGATCTTGTTCTGCTATTTCCTGCTGATTACTAGCTGTAACTAGACCACCTATTTTGTTAGCAACCATTGAATATACTTGAATCATCCCACTAAGAGCTAAACCAACCTGTGCAAGCTGACCTAATAATTGCTCTGAATTGAAATTAATAAAGAAATTCTTTTTGTCAGGAATCTCATCAACGCTCTCTTTAGCTTCTTCAGCTCCAGATACTGCTTCACTTGCATCTGCTGAAATAGTCGTCTCTACATCAGAAATGCCCTCCATTTCTCCTTCAAGATCAGCTATTTGAGATTCAGCATTACTGCTATCTATATCAATGTGGAAAGGTTTATTCAAAGCCTTTAAAATAGCATTGAGTTTAGATTCTAATATAACTAATGGCTTAGTATCTATAACTAACTTAAAATTCAAATCTGCCATATCTTCTTCCTCTTTCTCTTAACTGCTGTCTCTATCTTCACAGTACTTTGATAACAAGTATACTGCCTCATCAAGTTCAATATCTTCATCCCACAAACCTGTTTGCTTTAGTGAATAAATGTAGTCTAAGAAGACGCTATCGTTTGCATACTCGCCTTTAGCATGTCCACTACTGATTTTGGCAAGAACTCTACTATATCTGTAAAAAAAGAAGAGATAATCTCCTTTACTTCTGATAAGGGCATAGTCTCAAAATCAACTGAATCATTTCTTGTAATAGCTTGTAAAAACTCTATTAATTTGTTGTTATCAAGTAGTTCATTTAATAAACTTGATACTTTGATATCTTTATCAATAGAACCATCAATAACTAACCTTCCTAAACCAACTTCACTTAAAATTCTCTTAGTCTCTTTCAATGTTTTTATGTTTGTATATACCTTCATTATTCCTCCAATCTTCCAGGTCAGCAGGCCTAAGCCTGCATCCCTTAGTAATTTTTGATTATAATCTCAGTCTTAGCTTTTACTTCTCCTGATAGAGAGTATTTTGTTTCAACTTCTGAAATCTCATAATCCTTATATAAGTCTCGTATATATGGATGATCATTATATGATAAGAGCCACTTTCCTTTCACCTGTCCAAGTACTTCTCTTAGTTCATCATGAAGATTAAACTCCTTTATATCATCTCTGATATAAACATCTTCCTTCTCATAATAAGGAGGATCTAGATAGAAGAAGCTAAAGTCTCTATCATACTTTGTTATCACTTTCTCGAAACTTAAGTTATCAATAACAACATCTTGCAATCTCTCAGAAGCTTTCATCACCTTATCATAGTTAAACAAAGGAATCTTCTTCTTGCCACCTCTAACAGCAAAATGACTTGAAAGACTACCAAAAGAACATGCTAACTTGTAGTAGAAAAACACTGCCCTTTCTAGTTCTGTTCTAGGTCTCATTACTAAAAGATCTTTAAATATCTCTCTAGATGCTACATATTGATCTAATTCTTTATGAAATGCGTCTGGATGAAACTTAATGTGTCTCCAGAAGTTAATCAAATCACCATTAATGTCATTAAAGACTTCTTTGTAATTTGGTTTCGAACTAATTCTCCAATCATGGGCATTACCACCCTTTGCAAATAAAATCCAACCTGCTCCACCAAATGGCTCACAGTAAATGTTGTGCTTAGGTATCAATGGAATAATCTGTTTCCTTAACAGTCTTTTTCCACCAACCCAACCAATTATACTACTTTGAAATGTCTTCTTTACCTCTTATTATTTATTATACAACCAGGTTCTTACTCCTGGTTTTATATCTACATGAATAAAATCTTCACCTATCCCGAACCGTTCAAACCCAGCCATTACAAGAGCTATCAAGATTCTTCCTCTAGTCTCTTTATTTACTGCTATATCTGCAGCCTTACCAAGCAAGTGCTGAGAATGACTTCCTCCACCTACTGTTTTATTATGAGCTTTACACCTACAGCCAGATGTTACTCTGAATGGCACTTTTGCCATACTCCTAGCTCTATCTAACTTATACAAAAGCTCCTGGTCTATATCATCAAATCCACATCCACACTTGCATGCAAATTCACTCTTTCTAAAATACTTTGCCTTATACATATACCCTCTTTAATATAGGGGCAGACCTTACTTGCCTGCCCTTATTACTAATAGTTATAAATCTTTAATTTATCAGTGTTTATCTGTGATATCCGTGGCTTTATTCAATTATCCCTTAAAAAAGCTTCTTAGCCAAGCCACTAGCAAGTGCCTTTATCCCAGAAGTAGCAAGCCCAGTTCCTAAGTCTTTAAGCCATTTAGAACCATCTTTTTCTCCTGTCTTCTTAGCCTCTTTCGTGACTGTATTATATATAGATTGTACAGGATCATTAGTTGCTAGTTTCTTAGATAGTAATGCTAATTCTGCTTGAGAAGTGAACCTTCTAACATGCTTCTCTGCAATTTTCTTTGCATCTGCAGGATTAGTAGCTCTTGCTCCACCTGCTATAATACCTTCCAATATTGTGCTTATTGTAGGGTAAATTGAGTCAAATTTGATTACTTTCTTTCTTACTAAGTAAACAACAACTTGAATAAGAATTGTACCTAAAACTCCTAGTGTCATCATAAATTCAGGAATCTGAGTCCATTGTGTCCATAGTTCAGCCATCTATCCTCCGATTTATTTGGTACGCAAAACCCTTTAGTCCGGCTGCTGCCGGAATCTTGGTTGCCTTTTATTGTGTTGCATTCATCTTGAATGCGAGTCTTCATACTGGGAACGCTGGCTGCTAGCCGGCTTAATTCTTAATTACCCCAATATCAACTTTATAGTACCAGCCACAACTGCTGATGTCATTACTCCGGTTATCCAAGTAAGCATGGTAAGCTTAGTCTCTATTCTGCTAATTCGCTCTAAAAGACCAGCTCTACCGTTGCCATATAATATCTTCTTAATGTTGCTTACTTCACTTTCTAGTATTTGGTGGTGCTCGCATCTTTCCATCGTTCAACCTATACTCCTGATTTCTCAGGAATACCTTTGATAATGAAGTATTTATCCCCACTAGGACCTGAGTATTCTGTGGAAATTGTAGCGTTATAGAGTCCATTAAACTCATTAGATCGCTCATAACTCCATCTCAAACCATTGAAAATAAGAACATTTGATTTATCAGCTGACCATAATACTATCGTTCTTGCAATATCATTGAGTTCTGTTTCCAGAAAGTCCTTACGTTCTTGAGTAAGACCGATCAAAGTCAGCTCAACTGTGTTAGTTCTCTTACCTTCAATGATATAGTTTGATGTCTTAAGCTTTTCAACCTTAGATTCTTCCTTACCAGGCTTTTCACCTAAATCAGACAGTTCATCAAAATTTGAATTTAAAAAAGCTTCAAATTCAGTCTGTCCAAGAATAACTTCAGGAGGTACATCTGCTAATGATCCAAATGCTCCATCGCCTATCCAACAAGAACCATGTCTAAATGATGCAAGTTGCTCATTAAAGTCTATTACTGGTCTATCTAAATTTGGTTTATTAGGTACTGTTCCAGCCATAATCTACCTCCTTAGCTTGGGTCTGCTGTTGTTTTATCAGAAATTTGATAAACCCAAGTATCTTCCAACTTAGCTCTACCAAAGGTTCTGTAAGGAACATATCTATCACTTGTTGCCAGGTCATTGGTACTTGATAGAGTTTCCATGAGTTGATTACCAAACATGAAGCAATATTCATGACCAAAGATAACAGGAGTAGAATCATTTTTAGCTGCTGTAGAATTAATAGCACCAGCCTTATCTACTTGAGGAATGTGATTTAAAAGAATCACATCAAAACCTAACAATCTACCAATGAAACCGTTAGGGATTGGCATCTTGCTTTGCTGTCCAATTTTATCAGCTGAAATAAACTGATCAATTTTATACAATTGACTTTCATGATCTGGACCGATAAAGCAGAATCTCTTGTCAGTAGGTGCTTTAGCTTTGTTGAGTTTAAGTCTAGCAGCA
Organism: Cloacimonadales bacterium (SeqCode); assembly: GCA_963678315.1. GTDB lineage: Bacteria > Cloacimonadota > Cloacimonadia > Cloacimonadales > JAFGVF01. The sequence goes on from OY782781.1 coordinate 1,529,517, forward strand.
ATGAAATCATCAATAGTGATTTTGTTAGCAGTAGTCGCATGACCAGCAAAGTCTAATTTCGCACCTGCAGGAATAGCTCCAATAAGAGCAGTTAAGATGTTGATATCTTCTTTTTCTAAGATATTGTTAGCACCATCAGCAGACTTCTCTTTCAAGGTCTTAACTGTTGTTTGAGCATCTAAATCTCTTTGAACAAGAAATGGATTACCAACCTTTTGATCTACTGTTAAATCTTTAGAACCAGATGTAGAACCAGATGGAGCTTCAAACTCACCACCAACAGCCACTACTTGACCAGATTCAGTTGTAATATAAGGAACATGGATTGTCTTCAATCCTTTCTTTGCAAACTTAGAAACATCATATAGATAGCTCATTGCATATCTAGTGTTTGTCTTCTTTCTCTTGATAGCATTAAGAGTCTCTGTAGTGACTAAATCACCATAAATAGTATTTGTAGCTTGTGCCATTATCTATTGTCCTCCATGTACTTGTTTTTGAGTCTTTCATACTCTTCAGGATTAGTCTTTAACAAGTTAGTAGCAGCTTCTGGATCTTCAATGAGCTTATCAAAAGTCATTTCTCCATTAGCTTCTGGATTACCTGAATTTGTGATATCAACTTCATTCAATAAAGCCTTGCTTTTTAATCCTTCATTTGCTTTAACAAACTCTTCAAAAAGAGTCTCTTCTTTAGCAATCAAAGTACTTGCAAAAGCCTTTTGAGAAGGTGCAATCTTACCTTCTGCAATTGCTTGAATAATCTTTGCTTCTCTTGCATCAGCAATTAGCTTCTCATTTTCTTTACGCAACACTTCATTCTCATCTGCAATCTTTGCAAATTTAGCATTAATAGCATCAATCTTAACAACTGCTTCAGTCTCTGATTTAACACCTAATGCCTTCAATATTTCTTCCATACTGCCCTCCATTGGATTTTGGTTGTTCTTTATAAAATTTAAATATTCTACGTTATCTTCAAATTGATTTACAAAATAGTTCTTAACAGGAACATTTGGAATAATGCTTGAGATAAACCCCTTATCTAAAGCATCTTGAGCAGAAAGCCAAGTCTCTTTATCCATCAAGTCGCTTATCTCTTCTGCTGATAAATTACTATGACTAGCATAAATATTTACAAGTTGCTCTTTTATCTGATCTAACAAACCAGCAGTCTTCTTTAGTTCTTCAGAATCTCCTGTAATGCTAATTAATGGATTGTGAATCATATACATGCTGTTTTCTGACATCTCTACACTATCTCCAGCTAATGCTATAATTGATGCCATTGATGCTGCAATCCCTTCTATAATTGTTTTAACAGACCCAGAATGCCCTCTGAGTACATTGTATATTGCTAATCCATCAAAAACTTGCCCTCCTGGTGAGTTAAGATGCAAAATTATATCACCACTTATTGCTTTGATTTCCTTAGCAAAAGCCTTTGCTGTTGTTCCCCAAAAGCCTATCTCATCATAAATATATACATCAGTATGACTGGCTTGATTTACTATCTTATACCACTTTTTCATAAAAGGCCCTCCTTTAATTATCCATTCTCCATTCTAAATTAACTAGTGCCACTATATCATACTTATAATATAAAATCTTAAATCGTACTGATTTTCAGTACTTTTTTTAAGAAATTATCATTCTTATGTTATCATGACACTGACTGGGAACGCTCGGCTGCTAGCCGGCTCTTCAAAAACTGGGAACGCTCGGCTGCTAGCCGGCTCTTACTGGATTGCATTTATTCGAGAAAATGTGTTCAATCTTAGACATAAAATAAAAAAATAAATAGGAGTCATAATGCTAAACTTACTCTTCGAAAATCTTATAACGAAACTAAAAGATATGTCTGTAGAGACTAATGACACACCTCTCTTCAAACAGGTCGAACCCTACGAAGGTCAATTTGATAACATATCTGAATACCTTCTTCTCCCTCCATCTGCCTTTGTTGAACTGTCTGATGGTGGACCAAATCAAGAAGGACGTCAAAATACTCTCACATCATCAGTTGCAATCTATGTCACTACTGATCACATCAAAGGAAATAAACCTACTGCTATGTTTAATATCATAGACCAACTTCGCAAACAGCTTAATAAACAATGTCTAGGCAATGGATTCTTAAAGTTTGATGGTTATCAAAGACTTGCTATCTTCCCAGGCTTTATTACCTATCAGGTTAATTTTCAACATGAAGAAATGTAACATTTACTGGGAACGCTCGGCTGCTAGCCGGCTTCTTCATCCGTGGCTAAATAAAATTAAAAAAAGGAGCAAATTATGTACGGAAATATTGACCAACTAAAATCCTCTTTCGGCTCTAAACAAGACCTCCTCCTTCAAGGAGTTACAGACCAAGAATTAACTGAGATACTACAATCTCAATCAGATTATATCGATGGTTTCCTCCAGGTAAGGTACAATCTACCTTTAGAGAATTCTAACCCGATTATAAACAAGATTTGCATTGATTTAAGCAAGGCAGAAACTTATAGAATGTACGCTTCTAATGACCTTCCTGATGCAATCAAATCACAAGAGAAACAAGCACTAAAAGATCTTCTCAGCATTCAAAAAGGAAATTTACTTATTCTTCCTGAACAAGCAGATGAAGATGATATTGTTTCAAGACCAACATATTTTAAAGAGTGGTTACAATGACAAAAGATAAGCTAATGAAGTCAATAGGAATATTGATTTCTAATAAGATAAAACAACGCATCAGGTCTGGTAAAGTACAGCCACAAACTAACAAGACCAATGGCAAGAAAACGCTCAATGAATCTGGCAGATTGTGGAGATCAATAACATATAAAATAAAAGGAAATACTATTATTGTAGGTACTAATGTTAAGTATGCAAAGATACACCATTTTGGTGGCACTATCTTCCCTAAAAAAGCTAAGTATCTAGCAATCCCTTTAACTCCTGCAGCTAAAGTAAAGTCTCCGAGAGACTGGGAAAACACTTTTATAAAAAAAGGGATTATATTCAGAAATCTGGATAATGGCAATGTTGAAGCTCTGTATGCTTTAAAGAAGTCTGTTAAAATCCCTGCTAGACCTTACATGTTCATTGATAACAAAGATAAAACTCTAATTCAAAATCAAATCATCAAATTCTATGAATCTAAAATTAAACAGTAGCTTGGGAGTGTAACCATCCCTGGTTACGCTATTATTCTCTTCTTATCTGTGTTATCCGTGGCAAAAAAAATAAACAAAGGAAGGCATTCATGGCATATAAACGAGCTATCAAAGAACAAGCAAAACAACTCTATGTTATCGAGGGTAAAAAGATAGATGTTATTGCTAATATCTTATCTGTACCAAGCCAAACCCTCTACAACTGGAAGACAAAATATGAATGGGATAGAGCTATTAAAACAGCTGGAAATATAGGCTTATCAATCGAACTAGTTAAAGGCTTACAAGATGAAATATCAAAAGCAATAGCTCAAGGTAAGCTTTCTGACCCTAAAACAGCCGATGCTCTCTGCAAATTAGTAGGCATAGTTGAAAAAGTAACACCCGGAAAGGTCATGCTTTCCAATATTTTCAACATGTTAGAGGATATTACTCACTGTATTCAACGCAAACTAGGAGATGATGTCTTTCTTAATCTCTGGGGTAAGTATCTACCAGAAATAGCTGAAGAATTAAGAAGCAAATATTCTCCAGATAATACCCTTAGCAGGATGAACAATGACTAACACAGGGAACGCTGATCCGATGCATGTCCGGCTACTGCCGGATGCCGGCTCTCACTGGGAACGCTGGCTGCTAGCCGGCTTAACCTTAAACTAAAATAAGGATTAACTATGTCTAAACAACTAACCAACAGAGAATTCGACAAATACGTTGAACAACTTGTCAAAACCATAAAAAAGCACACTACAGGCTTTCCCAATGATACAGCTCATAAACAGCGAATCAGAAAAGAAAAAGCTCTCAGCGATTTCCTCTTCTTTGCTAAAACTTATTTCCCTCATTACATCAGGGCTCAATTTGGAAAACCTCATAAGCAAATGCACGAGGAAACAGAGAAATTAGGACAAATAACAGCTATTGCTGGTTTTAGAGGTCTTGGTAAAACAACGCTTCTTTCTGTAATTAAACCTATGTGGAAGGCACTCAGAGAAGAGATTTTCTTTAACTGTAAGATTGCAAAGTCTGATGATAAAGCAAAAGAGAGAACTGCTGCCATCAGAGCTGAATTTATGCACAATGAGTGTATCAAACATGACTTCGGTTTACAGGTAAGGCCTAACTCTTCTGATCTAGATTTTACTATTAAGACAGGTTGCCGTTTCTTAGCTATGGGATATAAAACAGGTGTTCGTGGTGTTATAAACATGACTCACAGACCTGATTATATAGACATAGATGACTTAGAAGACCACAACTCTTTCAATGAAAGAATTGCTAAAGAAAAGCTTCAATTTGTTACAGAAGAAGCCTACGGTGCTTTAGAAGATGGACTTGGTTATGTTATCTGGCTTGGGAACTTAACTCATCAGAAATCAGCTCTAAATCTTTTCTATAAGTCAACTAAAACTGGTGAACTTGAAGGACGTAAGATGCTTATTATCAAAGTTGATGATGGCAATTTTAATCCTGCTTGGCCTGAAAAGCATACACGTGAAATGTTAATCAAAATCTACAAAACTATTGGCAGATTTGGTTATGAACGTCACTTCCGGATGAATCCTCTAGTAGAAGGACTTAAATTCAAAGAAGCCTGGTTCAGATATTACTCCCCTGAAGATATCGAAAATGTTACTTTTGATAAGATTGTTAACTATACTGACCCTTCACTTGGGGAAAAGAAAACAAGTGATTATAAGGCTTCAATGACTGTTGGTTACTACAAAAAGAAGTACTATCTCCTTGAATGCTATATCAGAAAAGCATCTATCATTGATATGATTAAATATCTCTACTACATCCACTCTAAATACAACGCTCACATGTATATGGAAGCCAACTTCTGGCAAAAAGTTCTCTGGGATTACATTCCTCAACTTGCTGAAGTATTTAAATACCTTCTTCCAGTAAGAGGTGTCATAAATACAGAAAAGAAAGAACTCAGAATAGAACGCTTAGAACCTTACTTTGAGTGGGGTTGGCTACTATTCCCAATAATAGAAACACCGGAGATTGCACTTCTCAAAGACCAACTTCTCGGATTCCCAAACTATCCAAATGATGATGGTGGAGATGCTCTTGCAGGTGCTGTAAATGAACTCAAAAACGACTCTCAGGAGGAAAGCTATGAAACCATTGAAACTAAACTGGCAACTAAATTCTCAGATGTCTGGTAACAGGAACACAGGCGTCTCTGCCTGTAACTCAACAAATCAACACCTAAACAAATAAACAGAGGATAAAATGAACTTAATAAATCTATTCAAAAAAACTAACACCACTATCCTGACCCAAACAAAGATTGAAGAAAGCAAGCCTCTCTGGACTACCAACGTGACTCCTGGAGAGATTGCTCTTGCTATGATAAAGAGCCACAACGGCTATCTTAGATACCTAAATAACCTCTATGATAAACTTTATAAGTATGATGATAATCTTGCAGGAGATACTGATGTTCGTATCGAAGCACTTAAATCAGCAAACTACATCTTACCTGAAGGTTTATCTAAACAACAAACTCATTTCTTTACTTCCTTCTTGGATAAATTCTTCACAACTCTAGTAGACCACACCCTAGAACTAAAACTAAGAGGAAACCTCTTCAAACAGATAGTTTTTGCTTTAGAAAACAACCTCTACACAATCGAAAAGTTCATATCTTACAAAAACCTCGATTTAAGGGCTGTAAATCATGAATTGGCATTCTATGTCAATGATGAGAAGAAAACACTCTCAGATGATAAATTTGTGCGTATTTTTAAAGATTCTGCTGTCTATGAGTCTATCATCAAATATTATGCCTTCTTTTCATTCGCTTTAAACAATTGGGCATCTTTTATTGAAACCTACGGAAAGCCTATCAGAATTGGCAAATACAAACCAGGATCTACAAAAGATGAAGTTCGCAAGCTAAAAGAAATGATTAAGAATCTTGGTTCTGATTTAGGAGCTGTTATCTCTGAAAATACTCTCATTGAATTTGCTGATTTTAAGAACGCTAGAGCTAATTCAGAGCTCTATGACAACTTGCTTAACTTCTGTAAAAAAGCTATTTCCAAAAGAATACTAGGACAAACACTTACCACCAACACAGAAACAACAGGCTCTTATGCTCAAGCTAAAGTTCATGATATGGTGCGTAAAGATATCCTTCAAGCTGATCTAAGAGATTGCTCTAAATATATCAGCCAAATCTGTTCACGTCTAAACAGACTAAATTTCTCTGATAACGATATCAAAATTGAGCTCTCTCTCCCTGAACACATTGACCTATCTACTAAGATCACCATAGACACCCAACTCAACAATATCATTCAAATAGAACCAGATTACTGGTACAATACCTATAACATCCCAATCCCTAAATCAGGTGCTAAACTTGTAACCACTGGGAACGCTCGGCTGCTAGCCGGCTCTTCAATTCCTCTCACTGGGAACGCTGGCATCCTTGCCGGCTCTTCAAACACTTTACCAGGAGGCACGTCAAATGACGTTCCCTTTCTACCTTCAGGAATAGTATTTTCTCAAAGCTATCTCAACAAAAGCAACAAAAAAGTCGCAAAAATAAACGAGAAATATCTCTCTAAACTGGACACCTTAGACAAAGCTAAAGATGCTTCTTTTCCAGGTGATCTATATTATTACTTCGGGAATGAGCTTTCCAAGCTGCTTCTAGCATCTTACTCCCAACAAAAAGTTCAGACCTATCGCAAAACCTCCAACAGAGAAGGCCTAGCCCCTGTGCTGGCATCAGATTCTTTCGATATTGACTGGAATCTCACAGACGTCAAAGCTCTCCATGCTTTCAGACAACAGGCCTTCCAAGTAGCTGGAGTTAATTGTGAAAACCTTAGACAGATGATAAAAGACCAAGCAGAAAAAGCCATTACTGAAGGTATTACATTTGCTGAATTTAGAGAAAACCTCAAGCTGAATGGATTCGAAGCGGATAATCCTTATCATCTCAAGACCAACTTCGAAACAGCCATCAATGGTGCTAAATCTGCAGCCAAATGGCAAGACATCCAGGAGTTAGAAGACATCTTTCCATATCTCAGGTATTTAACTATGAATGACGATGCTGTGCGAGAAGAACACAAAGCTTGGCATGGCTTAGTCTTACCAGTAAATGATCTCTTCTGGAATGAAAGCTATCCACCTAATGGTTACGGTTGTAGATGTGATGTTGAACAAATCACAGAGGATGAAGCCAAAGAATCAAAGCGTTTCGGAGATAAACCAGATCCAGAAACTAAAACCGATAATCACTTCAAAGGCAATCCAGGTAAAGACAATTCAATCTGGGGAAACTGGCTGAAAGAGCAGTCTTTAAAATCAACCGATCCTAGCGAGCTAAAGCTCAAAGACTGGTCAACCGTCAAAGGAACTAAAAAAGAGCCTGAAAAGCTTGTTTTTGCTAAAACAGACGAGGCTAAAGACTATTTCAACGATAACATTGCTGGCTTAAATATAGATGTATGCAAATACCCTACTAATATCCCTGATTCACTCTTCAATAATATCAAAAGCAAACATCAAGATAAAATGTCTTTCATCAAACCAACTCTTGAGTCTCCTACAGAAGTCTGGACTGACTCCAACAACCACACCAACTACCTCAAGAAATACCCTTCAGGAACTTCTAAAATTGTTGTTAACATTGCAGGTGATGTTATAGAATTTGATATACCAGGAGAGAGTAAAATTGATATACTAAGAAAAGGGGATTGTGTGAAGAAGTAAAAAAAGAGAGAAGATTTGCTTCTCTCTTATCTACTTATTTTCTACTAGATAATTTATGATAAAGTTCTAATATATCATTAATTATAGCTATGTTTTTTTGATTACAATTTTTGGTTTTATTGATAATGTCAAAGAATTTTAATTGATAGTCAGTTTCCTGAATTGATTCAATATCACTGATATTTTTCATTGTCAACATTCCTTTTAAAGACTCTTTAATACCAATTAACTCTGATTTATAGTATCTACTCGAGTTCTCCTTATTTAATTTAACGCTTGTTTCAAGTGAATTTACCCACATTACCAGAGCAACTAGATAGTCTTTTTTTGTTTCAAAACTTAAACCTAAAGTTGAATATATCATATTAATTTCTATAAGTGTTTTATCATCATGCAGTTTTCTTAATTTATTAGCAGTCTCAAAATCCTTTGTTAATTTAGATATCTCCTCATCAGTTGTATCTTTTATCTCTTTAGGTAACTTCCAGCCAACATACCAAGTGATAAACACAGTTAGAAAAACCCCAAAAATAGTAACAAACAAAGTATAAAACATATTAGTCTTTGCCAATTCATTAGAGAATATTGCTCTTTGTTCATCTAAATCATACTGTTTTAGAAGTAACAAATCAAGTTTAGCTCTTAGGGTATCATTCTCAGCAATTAGCACATCTACTTTTTCTCTAGTGCAGTAATCATCATAATTAATGTCTCTACTTTCTGTTACAGCAACATTTGTGTAATACTCATTTTCAGGATAAAATGTTCTTTTCCCAAGCAGAAAGAGCCCTACAATTATTAGCAATAGCACAACTAATGATAGCCCCCCAATCCAACTAGTAAGATTCTTCACATATACCTCCTCAAATATTATGCTTCATTAACATCATTGATATTTATATTGTCAATGCATTTTATATATCATTCCCTGAATAACATTAAAAAATAGAATTTAATATAGCAATGAAATAGTATATGTGATACACTAAGAAAAGGGGATTGTTTTAAAAGTAATTTACTGGGAGTCAGTGCTGGTATCAATAAAGGGAGATGTGTGCTTTTCCCTTTTTATAAGTTAATCCCCAATTAGTCTTTGGATAATTCCTTTCTTCTTTTTCTTCTGTTTAATATGTTCATCTAATTCAACACTTCTTAGTTTCATATCTATTTGATCCCATAGTTTGATATTATTAGTTACAAGCTCTTTAAAACTATCTAATCCTTCGATTGTAGAAGACTTAATGTGATAGAGAAGATTTTTATAGTATGCTACTTCGTATTTATTTATTTCTAGTTCAATATTCCTACTCGTTAATAAGTCATCAGTTAAGTTTTCTATTCTTTTAATTAGACTCATCAAATTACTTTTTTCGTAATCAGATATTTCTATATCTGTAAGATAACTAACCAAGGATGATAATTGAGAAATCACAATCAGCAACTCTGTTTTTTTTGACCCATATTTGTCAGTCATTTCATAATAAAATTCATCAAAATGTTCATAGAAACTTGCTAACTGTAGCCATATAGTTTTTACTTCTTTTTGGTACATATCTCCTAAATCATCGATTTTAATTTGAAAATCATTTTTTGTGTTCACTATTTGCTTTATTGTGAATTTCTTAATCTCTTCGTTATGTTTGTTTACTTCATCTTTCATTTTATCTGGTAGTCTTAAACCAATAAACCATGTAAAAAAAATAGTTAGTACTGCTGATAAAACACCTGTTATCCACCAGAAAACAGACAAATATCTATCAAAATCATCTTTCAAATCATCATATTCAATCTTATATAAATCCCTTTCAGTAGAAGATAGTACCTTTTGGGATTCAAGATATTTAATTCTTTTATCCTGCTGCTTAATGATAGATTGTAACTTATTTATTTCTTCAATATTACAAGCTTCAAGCTGCTTAAATCGCTCTTCAATATAAGTAATCTGTTTATCCGGTTCTAAGCCAAACAAACCACTAAACACTAATATGAGAAAAACAACTATTTTAATTTTCATAAATAACCTCTTTAAATCTTTTCTAATCAAAATTTATCAAAATGAAAGATAGCAAAAATCAAACAAGATCTTTGGATCCCTTTTCACATGTTTAAAAAAATGTTAAAGGCATAAACACCTTTAATCTATAATCTGTTCAATGTCATAGAATCAAAACCGTTTATTAATTTTTCTCTTAATCTAATTAGTTTTTCTTTATGTTCTTGTGTTAATATACCTTCTCCCTCAGAAAGTATGAATTTAATTTTCTCATTTAATTCTAACAATTCTAAAGTTGTAGCATCAAAATCTTTAGTCATTTCAAAATATATACCATCTATTAAGATCATAAAGTCATTTAGAATCTCACTAACCTCAGGATATATTTGAACAATATTTATAATAGGACGGTAGCTGTTTATTAGCAATTTAAGAGAATGTTTGAATCTTCGATTATTTAATTCGTTTTTTATTAGTGTAAAATTGCTGTGCATAATAAGTTGAGTTTGATAAAGTATGGTTTTTTTATTTTGATCTGATTTCTTATCAAAATTTTCATTCAATAGATTTTTATAGCTTTCAACTAATTCATTTGATCTCCTTTCAATTTTCTTGTGTTCTCTTGTAACATAATATAACAATATTGTAATAACTATAGCAAAAATTCCTACTATCCAACTTAGTAAATTAGACCACAATGTTCTATACTCAATAAATCTAAAATGCAAATTGTTTAAGTTACAGTGTAAAGAATCTAATTTAGAAATTGTATCTATTTGTTTATTTAACTTAGAGTTATTTTTGTGATAAAGACTATCAAGTTCGACAACATAATTTAGTAGTATTTCATCTAGATTGTTTACTAATATTGAGTCTGTTTCAGAAGAGTTGATAAAAATTCTTTGAGACCTTAGATCATTTATTCCTTCTTTCAAAATATTTTGCTCAGAAGTTTTTGAAAAAGTATTGAAAAAAACAATAAACATCAGAGTAATATAGACTATGTTTGTAATCGTTTCAATAACAGATAATTTAGATGACTTAGGCTTCATATATTTCCCTTGCAAACTGTAAATATTTTACTAATTTAATGATTTCTTTTAGTGTTACAGAATATGATAACTGTCCATAAATCTTTCTTTTCAATACTTCATAAATAATAGACATTTTTGATGATTTATATGAAATATAGTAAGCTACATATATTTCTTCAGAGCAGTTTTTAGAAATTACTATATACATTCCTATCATTGTCTTAGCAAGTTCTTCAGATAGGATTCCCTTTCGAGTTAGCCTTTTGATATATTTGGAGATATATACTATTTCTGTATAAAAATTTTTATACTCACGATAAGCCTTCTTATTTAAAACTCTTTCTAGAAATGCTATAGCAATAGAATATTGATGAAAATCTTTGGTGTTAATGGCTGACACCCTAAAATCTGCAATGTAATCCTTAATTTTTGACTCTTGTGTTTTAATACTATCTGAAAAAAATTCTTTTCTATAAAACCTTTTTTGTTTATAATAAATCCATATTTTAACAAAAGATACTATTAAGAATAAAACATATACAATTATCATTACTTCTAATGACAAAGATTGTTTTAATGCTTCTACATATTTCTCTAACATCTATTATCCTTATCTGAAAATCACATATTATTTATTTTTATCTTTTTCTTGATACAAGTATTAATTTATGTCAAGTTTTCTTCTCTTCTTGTATTTCATAGTCAGAGATTAAATCTTCTCGTGATTATCATCCCCTTAGTTTAGTTCCATTCACCTACGACCTGCATTGCTACCTTTAATTTTCTTCTTTAAAATATCATACAAGTAGCTACTTACTTTTGACATATCACTGTTTTCAATATTAAAAGCTCTCAACTTAACTTGTTTATATTTTTTAGATATCTTTTCTCCTTTTCCCCTTGTTTATATTATAAATATTTATATCAAATTTTGTTGGTCAAGCTTTTTTTATTATCTCGTGCTTACCATGGTCCCATTCTCAATAATCAATTATGCACTTATCCGTGGCTTCCTCTTATCTCCTAATTAAATAAGCCACAAACATCCTCTTAACAATCGGATGCTTTAGTCTCTGGGCATAAGCCTCATTCTTAAATATCTTCAACTGATTAAAGAAGGCAATCCAATCTTCTTCAGTGTAGTTTTCCAGGATCTCTTTCTCTTTAGCTTTAAATTCTTCATTTTTCTTTATCTCTTCAGGAGACAGCTCTATTTCATTAAATAGTTTGTGTGATGATTCTCTCAAAGTTGTCTGATATTACATTCTTGTAAATAATCTAATTAATTGCATTGTGAAATGGTTGAAAAAAAACTAGACATCCTTTTATGTATACTTTCTTATGTATTTAACTAATATAATCTTATATTAAATCTAAGAAAGGAGGTAAGCTCATGGATAAGTGGGAAATCTACAAAGATAACAAGAATGAGTGGCGTTGGAGAAGAACTTCTTCTAATGGTCGTATCGTTGGTGCATCGTCTCAAGGTTATACAAATAAATCAGATTGTATCAGCAATGCTCAAAGACATGGATATACAGGCAACTAATAGTTAGCTACCTGTATAAGTGATTAACGCTCCAGTTTTATGTGACATCCAAAACTGGAGCTTTTTTATTATTTGATAAATGTCAAACAACTGTCAATTATTTTTTTTCTTATCCTCAATCCCCTCTTGCATAAAATCATCAATTAATGCAGGAGGTTATTCAGCATCCCCTTTCGTGTTCTTAGTGTTTTTCGTGGTTCAATTCTTATTGGTGAAGATTCGTGCCATTTGTGGCTATCCTTTCTTCTTCGTGTAATTAGTGCAATTCGTGGATAGTCTCTTTTTATCTGCCTTTATCCGTGCTATCCGTGGCTTTCTTCCTCTCTCCTAATTAAATAAGCTACAAACATCCTTTTAACAATCGGATGGTTTAGCCTCTGAGCATAAGCCTCATTCTTAAATATCTTCAGCTGATTAAAGAAGGCAATCCAATCTTCTTCAGTGTAGTTTTCTAGGATCTCTTTCTCTTTAGCTTTAAATTCTTCATTCTTCTTTATCTCTTCAGGAGACAGCTCTGGCTCTTTATAAGATGTATATCTCTGCTTCTCTTTACGTTTTCTGCTATTATATTCCTGCAAATACCCCTCAAATTTAGTCCCAAACAGAGTTTTAGGCCTAAGATACCTATGTTGATCTGTTGTCAGCCACTGAGCCGATTTTACATCAATAACCTGTTTAAATTCATCAACATTAAATCCATCATTAAGTCTGGCTCTGATGAGTGCTTTCGTATCGGAGGTGGAAGCTCTATATTCTTTACCGGTTACATGGTTCAAGTAGCCAATTATCTCAAGACATTTACTCTCAAAATCCTCTTTCGGACTCACCTTCTGTGCTTTTCCATACTTCTTTAACAACCTAAGCAAGAACTGCCTTTGCTTTTGCTCTAGCAGTTCTTTACCTATCAAGTCTTTAGCTTCTAAATAAAGCTCTCTATTATCTTTCTTCATTCTCCATTATGCCTTTATCCGTGTTTATCTGTGCTATCCTTAGCTCTTTTTCTGCATTCTTCTTATTAGTGTAGATTCGTGCCATTTGTGGCTATCCTTCCTTCTTCTTGGTGTAATTTGTGTAATTCGTGGATAGTCTCTTCTTATCTGCCTTTATCCGTGCTATCTGTGGCTAAATCGTCACAACTAAGAAACGCTTTCATAGTAAATAGCTCTTACATGCCAGTAATTCAACAAATACTTCTCGGCTACAATGTTTATAGCACATTTAACACTATATCCTGAACCTCTTAGTTTTCTTATTTCTTTCTTGATATACTTATTGCGTTGCAATAGCCTATTCTTACTAGCTCCAAAATTCTCAACTCTCACTCCCAACTGCTTTATCTTACGATTAGGATAAATCTTATTATGAACAGTAATCCAAGCATTCGACATCTTAACCAAAGATCTTAACAACTTCCTATTCTCGATTTGCTCTTCTAAGAAGGCTTTTCGTAAGGCACAATCAGCTTTAATAGTATAATTACACTTTGATGCTATCTTACATTTATTCTTTAATATACAATCCATTTTTCCTCACTAATTCCCCTCCCCAGGAGGAGTGCCATCCTAAGATGGCAGGGTGTGTCATTAACTCCTAACTCCTAAAGGCTTGCATAATTTACGTTAATCTTCTTCCAATCGATATATACTTTCACACCTTTGCCACGGTCTTCAGATATCTCTTCACGCTTATATACTTCGGTATAGGCTCTTTTATCTATCACTTTCATATTAGAAGTTATCAGATGAACTCCTTTTTGATATTCCTGGTCCTCAAAATCATAAGAACACAGTTTTTGTAGTTGTGATTTTGATATTGAACCAGAAGATTTTACACTAAGAACATCTTTGAGAATAGTCTTGATTTTTCTGTTTAGATTAGGTTGAAGGTTTTCAACCCAATTAGCTATCATTTGAATACCAGAAGAAACATTAGTATCAATTGCTACAATCTCAGCAAAACGTGTTTCAACTTTGATTTGCTCATCAAAGCTATAATCACTTGCAAAACCATTCCAAACTTTAAGTCCTGATGCTTTAGCTTTACTATTCAAATAATTCTCAGTCAGCTTTCTCTCTTTAGCTTTTGCCTTCTCCATTTGTTCAGAGATAGACTCTCTAATAGCCATTATTTCAGTTACATAATCATGTGCTTCTAATACTTCTTTCTTCAATAAATCTGCTCTAATCTTACCATCTTTCCCATTTAAATATCTTGCCATTTTATATTGCCTCCATTTCTTATTTTGGGTTGCATTCACCGTGTCCGGCAACTGCCTGATCTTGAATGCGATTCTTCTTAAAATTCTTCATTATCTTCCTTTATCCGTGTTTATCTGTGCCATCCGTGGCTATTCTCTCTTCTTTCGTGTCATTAGTGTCATTAGTGTAATTAGTGGATAAATACTTCCTCAACATCACTATAACTCCACTCTTCTGCCTGCTATCAAGTGCATTCCAATGTACTATCCCATAGCGTTTTCCTATGAACTTCCTGAATCTATCATTACTCCATCCAAGCTCTCTTAACATGCTCCAGACAAAGTCTCCCTGCTTATCAAACTGACCAATCCCATACTTAGCTCGGTAATCCTGCATACTGGGAACGCTGGCCTCCGTGCCGGCATCAATTATGCTAAGTACCTCTTGCAATCCTCTAATACTAAGCTTCCTCAATGAATCACCATATCCCCAGCTAGCCAGATACTGATGAAACTCCTCACTAGACCAACCTTTCTCACGCTTTACCTTTATCATGATTGTCTGTCTCAATGATTTAGCATATTGCTCTTGTTTAGCTGTCATTGCCATAGTTAAACTCCTCTTCCGATATACCTAACTCGGCTAATCTTTTTCTCTTATATTCTTCAAATTTTGGGTACTCAGTCTTATTAGCCTTTCTCAGTTGTGTATAGTTTCCTCTCTCTTCCATCCTATAAACTGTCCGAGTACATACTCCTAGTTCATCAGCCTTAGCCTGTACTTCAGCCTCTCTAGAACCTTCCTTATACACTTTTTTTGTGTTTTTAGTGCTTTTTGTGGTTAGCTTCTTTTTCTTTATTGCCTTTGGATATACATACCTATATAGTTTAGGAGTACATCCATCTCCAGTTCTTACGATTTTCCCTTCTTTCAGATACTTTTTGAGTACTCTTTGGCAGCTGCTTTTAGCAACCCCAGTATCTTCAGTTACCTGAACTAAACTAAATGGTCTTCGTATCTGAAATATGTAATTTCTTATTATTTGCTCATTATTGTTTATCACTATTCACTCTCTTCTTACTTTCTTAGTGCAACCTACTAGTTGCTTTCCTACTATTCACTCTTAATTATGAACTAAATTATAGTTCGTTAGCTGCCTCTATAATATCAGATACTTCTAGTTTAGTTATACCTTTTTGCTTGCCAATATACTCAAATTCTTTGATTATGGATTCTAATTGGTGAAGAGATCCTTTAGCCTTGTTTGCCATCATGCCATAAACATCTTTAGAAGCTGCAACTTCCATTGATGAAACGGCTACTCCTAGCATATCAGCTAGATTTGGTACTTCAAATTGACAGAAGTTAGAACATCTATTGAAAAAGTGTGCGTTATACTTTTCTAATCGTGCTTTTGTATCTTCTTCACCAATCATCATAATTTTTGCACCAGCAATATCTCTAAAATCTCTAATCAACTCAAGAACCTGCCACTTATGATGTTGTATTGCTAAATTGACTTCATCAAAAATGAATACATAAGGCTCTATATCTGGACTTTGATCCCTAAGAAAACTCAACTCTCCAAATAAATCTATACAAGCCTTTGCAAGTGTTGACGATGTTCCTTTAATAGTTGTCTCATTGCCTGTTAAAGCATAGTTCAAACTTCGATATACTTCAGCTAAAAAACTTCTAGCTGTATCCATTGTTTCAATCCTGTAATATCCCCATCCAGGTTTAGCAAAACTCTTCTTAGCAAAATGACTCTTTCCTGTTCCTGGATAACCGTATACCAATATCAGGTCTGCTCCCTTCTTGGTTAGCATCTTCTTCATTACCTTCTGCAATCGCTTAACATTTGCAGTTTCAAATAATACACTTTTCATCTTAACTCCTTCTCTTAACTATTGTTTCTCATTTTTAAATTTTCATTTTTCATTGCTTAATTATCTACCCAATCCCTAACTTCTTAAATGCTTCTTCATATTCTCTGTTTTTATCTTCATCAACATGCGTTTGCTTGGCTGATTCTATCATTTCATCTGTTACAACTGGCTCTTTATTAGAAGTATCTTCAACTAGCTTATTAGCTTCTGTGATAGCATTATCTAGAATTGAATCATCAATTGTAACATCTTCAGCTTGTGCATTAATTTTAGTTCTACTTGGTTTACCCTTATGTAGATGTAGCTTAGAAGCGTGTTTTTGGTTATTTTGAATCCTCTCCTGATCATCAATTGTGTTCTCAGAAGATTCAGCTAAAGCTCTGTGCATTCCCTTAACTGATCTTACACCATCTAAAGCACTATAAACACTTCTTCCTATCTTCTCTCTGTGTTTAGTCTCAATATAAGATGCCATATCATCACCAACTTGAAGGGCAGGATAGACTATCTTAGCTTTCTCTTCAAAAACTTCTCCAAACTCAGATGCTATAGTAACCTCTGTTATATCTCTTTCATCATAGAAATATTGAACCTGTCTATTCTGTAGAGCCATAAACATAGGATGTGAGTAGTATATACCATTAACAAAAATCTCTCCTCGATTAACTTTAGCCATTGATGGGTAAGGAAACTTCATTATCATATCTAACTTCTCTTTACTGGGAACGCTGGCATCCTTGCCGGCAAGCTCTTCTGCATAAGCTTCTAATGGAGACATACTCTCACCTTTGCCATTAGTTAAAACTGATCTTTTTCGGTTGTTCCAAATCTCGATAAACTGCTTTAATAGCTCTTCATATTGTTCCCAAGTTGGGATATACTTACCATATTTCTTGATTAACTTCTTATTAGTTAATTTAAGAACTTCAGGTCTCTTTTCTATTTTGTTACCTATCCATACAGGAAAGGCTTTCTCAAATTGACTTACACAGAATCCCCAAAATGGCTCTATCATCTTACTTTCAGGGTTACCAGGTATCGTGAATGAATAACTTATCCCTAGATTTTTATATAAACCATTGTCTCCTCTAGCTATCATCTCAAGAGCCTTCTTTTTTGATGCAGTATTTCTTTTCTTACCTGCATAAAAGTGTGGAGTGTGATTAACATTCTTATAGCCAGATCCATTATCAACTCTAATCTGTGCTGGAACTCCAAAATGCTCAATCCCATCTCTAAGCGAAGTCCTAACTACATTTTGATTCTCAGCTATACATAATGCATGGCCTGTGATAACACCAGTTGCTATATCATACCAAGCTATCAGCTGTGGCCTCACTAAAAATCTTAGTGTAGGCTTGTGAGCATAAAAAGGTGAATAAATCAAGTTATTCATTGGATGACCATCACTCTCCCAGATATCTCCAGGCATTGCATTATTAATCCTATGAACATGTGGTCTAATCGAATCCTTGTAAGCTTTCTTACCTTTAGCTCTAGCAACAGCCATAGCATCTTTTCTCGCCTCTGTGACAATATTTAACACCGTACGTGGTGATATTGGCATCTCTTGACCTACACAGGTAAACTCTTCTTCAATCAGTCTATATATCTCAGTTGATTTGATATCCCTGAAATCTACAGCTAACTTCTTAATCTTACTTTCAAGAGAACTAGAAACAACTTTCTTCCTTCCTGAAGATCCTTTCCTGTGCTCTAACAAACTAATTGGGTATTTAGTATTACCAGAATCTCTTAAAGCCTTTTCCCACTTCTTAATTGTCTTAATTGATATAGTTACTACATCAAGCTGTTTCATAACATTAGAAAGTATTTCACGATTGTTAAGCTTTATCTCAAAATCTCTACCTGCTTTAGTTAATGATATTTTGTTAGCTTTAGCATAATCTCTAAACTTCAAGTACTCATCAACTATTGCCTTCTTATTCCAAGCTCTATTTTTCTCTTCACTTGTGTGTATCTCAAATTCTTGTTGTTCCTTAAGTAAAACTACACTCAAAGAGTTACTACTCTTCATGATCTCTGCTTGCCACTTCATCTGAACATCTTGAGTAAATCCATCAACCTTGATATAAGTCTTAAACTTGCTAACCTTGTCTGGCATGGTTACTGCAAATAACTCTTGTGAAGAAATCTTATTGTATATAGTTCTTCTTGAATATCCTGAAAGCCCAACTGCTCGATCTATCGGAATCCACTTCAAAGAATTTTTCAGTTCCTTCTCATCAATCCACTCAGGAGTGTCCACTTTAAGAATGTCCACTTTAAGAATGTCCACTTTAGAAGTGTCCAGTTTAGCAATGTCCAGTTTATGAGATTGTTTTTCAGAATCAGAAGTGTCCAGTTTAGATAAATTTTCTTTTCTAGTTTCGTTAGATTTTGTAAATTGGACACCCTTTTTTCCAATGTCCAGTTTAGAATTATCTTTTTTAGCAATGTCCAATTTAGCTAAAGCACTATTTTTTAGCACTTTTCCTACTTTTTGGACATTACATTTAACGCTTTTTAATGTACTTTGCACAGCCGGCTGTGCAAAACCATGTCCACTTTGATGGCTTTTCTCATTTTCTGGGACAAAAAAATTAGGTTCATGAACTAAAGTGTCCAGTTTAGAAATCTCCTCTTTTGAAGAAATATTTCTCTCTTGAGAACAGCTTCCCTCAGAAGTGTCCAATTTAGAATCATACCACACAAGTATAGTAGGACGACCAGGACCTACCTGTTCTTCTTTAGTCTTCCAGATCCCTTTCTTAATCTGCCTTCGAATAGTCTTAACTGACTTATCTAACCTGTCAGCCACTTCTTTAATTCTTAACCACATAACTTAACCTCTTCTCTTCTGGGTACGCAATCATCCTGGTTGCCTCTTAATGGGTTGCATTCATCTTGAATGCGATTCATCTCTTCGATTCCCCATCTAACCACTAAACCCATTGAACAAAGTAAGCAGTCCATCTTACTTATTATAAGGAGGAGGATTTGCCGTGATAGACTGCTTACAAGTATCAAAACTATACAATTCATTCTTCCTTCTCCTTCTTATTTTTTTAGCTATTAAATAGCCATAAGAGCCTGCACCACGCATGATGCAGGTTACTTGTGGTTATTTATGGTTAGAGGTTACGTGTCCTAGGTTAGCATTATTTCCTTGACCATTTAGAGATGTTATTTTATCAATTGCCTTACTTATGGATTGAGCTTGTGACTTCAGCTTGCCGGCATTAATAGTCACTTGCTCTTCTTTATGCTCCAAATCATAGTTTTTAGCTCTTAAAACGGCATTATCCTGTACCAATTCACTTATCTTTCCACTAGCTATCAAATACTCTACTATTACTACTACTGATAATATTACTACTGCTGTTGTCATAGCTATTCTCCTCTTATATATTCTGCTATCAAATCTGCTATCCTGAACACTACCCATATTACTGGAAGCACTATTAAAACTGTTATCATCATTCACCTGCCACCAGCTTGTATTGTTCTTCTGATATTGGTTCAACAAAGCTAGGTACTTTCTGGTTGCTAGAACTAGGTTTAAACACTATTCTCCTGGTATTTACGTTATATGATAGTAATGAATTACCTTCAAATGTCATTGATAAGACTGCACTAATACCTTTAGGAATTGCATTGAAATTTAAATTCCTAAGTATAACTTTAAAATCTGCTGTAAATTGAGACTTTACTTCAGGATCGATAATTTCATAATGTATTGTTTTATTCATTACTTTCATCCTCTGTTTTTAACTCATCTATCAAGTCTTCTAAGGAGTCATCATAGGAGTTGCCACTACCGAGTAATTGATCTATTCCATACCTTCCGTATGATTCATAATTAGCTTCTGAATCTGTTCCTTTCACAGCCTCATCTATCAAATCTTTTGCTTCTTTTATTAATTCTTGTGCTTGTCTTATCAATTCAATTCTATCTGTATTACTTAATGAATTCATTATTGCTCCTAATTACTTTTCTGTTTGTTCATTGCTGTTTGATTAAATTCAATTGCTTCTGTAGGTATTTTTCTAAATTCAGTTACCCAGTCTCCTAATAGATCCCAGATAACTCTTTCTATAGTCCTATTACTACGTTTCCTATTTACAATCTTAGTGATATAGCTTGTTGAATAATCACTATCTAACACCATGTTCACATGCTCAGTTAGTATCTCCTGAGTCATACAAAATGACGCTAAAGCTGATTTTATTTCTGCAGGTTTAAACTTCTGTTTTATCATTGTAACTCACTCCTATAAATTTTTTTTCTTGACCGTTGTAACCTTTCCGGGTTAATGTCCGATATGTGACAACATTGCTCCATTATGGAACAATGTCAAGAAATAATTACCGTATTGGAGCATTAAATAGTGAAAGAAATTGCTAATAGACTTCGTAAAGTACGACAGGAACTTGATTTAACTCAACAACAATTTTGTGATAAAATTGAAGTTTCTAGAGGTACTTTTTCTAGATATGAGAGTGGATTACGTTCACTTCCAGATGAAGTTAAACAAAAGCTGCTCCAATTTGGAGTCAATCTGCATTGGCTTCTTACTGGTAATGGTCCAATGTTCTTAAATCAAGAATCTACTAAACCCAAAACTAAAGTTGAAGCAAATGTTGATAGATTACAACATTATATTGATTTAGGGAAAGCCCAAGCTCATCAAGATATTAGCTTAAATTCAGAAGATGTTAACTATAGAACTCTACCTATTACAGGAGAAATAGCAGCAGGAAACCCTATTGAAATAAGAGATGTAGATCTCCTGGGTAAGATATTAGTCTCTGCTGATATTATTGATGATATAGCTAACTTCTACTGCTTCAGAGTAAATGGATGGAGCATGAGTCCAGAGGTTCAACACGGTGATGTTGTTATTATTAACAAGATCTACGACTGGGAAGACCTGGACAACCGTATTGTAGCTGTCAGAATAGATGATGGAGTTACTCTCAAGGTCCTTAAACTGGATCATGACAATCAATGCTCCTGGCTTATGCCTATTAATGATGACTACAAACCTATTCTCTTAAATGAATTCAGCACCGTGGTGGTTCTCGGTGTTATGGAATTCTTAATAAGATCGTATAAATAGCATACTATAAAAGTGTTTCCAAATGGTAACACTTATCTATCATAAAGGAGGAATTATGAAGACTTTGACACGAATGAATTTAATGTTATCTATTGTACTTTATTCACTTTTTGCAGTAGGTGGAGTAAGAAACAACAAATGGCTAGAGGAAACAGATAATAGCGAGATTAGACTTACGGTATCATGCTCTTATGCCATAAATACCCAGATTGATTTCTTAATTCGTAAAGTACAGTTATAATTGGTTGTACAATGATTGAATTTAAAGATAAAGAAAACAGTTGTTTATTTCAGAATCTACTATGGGATACAGTAAATAATATATTAGACATAACCCAAACAGCACCATTAATCTGTAAAACAAATAGAATGTATCAGGTTAAATTAAATCAATATTTTTTTATGTTCTTCAAAAAATATGGAACTAAGAAAGGTGAAGGATATGAACTTTCAATCAACTCTAATTCACCAATAAAAATGACTTTTGATAAAATTAAGAGTCAACAAAGAGCAATAGACACAGCTCTAAAAAATTTACCTAATAGTATTTTTCTTAGTATTGTATCGCAGTATGATTACTTCTATGGAAATTTACTTAGAATCATATATACTCTAAGTCCACAAAGGAGAAACCATATTGCTAAAACGATATCATTCACTGACCTTGAAAACTATGTGACCATCGAAGAAGCTAGAAACTCATTTATTCAGAAAGAGATTGATAAGTCATTAAGAGATAGTCATGAAAAACAATTAGAAACTTTAGGAAAACTGTTGGCAGATAAAGGTAAAGATCATAATTTCTCAAGTTACAAAAGATGGACAGAATTCTTAGAAATCTTTGAAAGAAGGAATCTTATGGTGCATTGTGGAGGTAAAGTAAATAAGACCTACTTAAAAAACCACAAAAGTTTGTTTCCGGAGATTACAGAAGATACAACTCTTGAAATAAGTTTGGATTATTTAAGTAAATCAAGTGACATAATTCTTGATATATGTATCCAGCTAATTTTATTAAGTTGGAATGTAATAGAAGATATAGATAATCAAAATGTTATGCCTTCTGTTATGGTTGATTTATCTTATGGTTTAATGATTGATAAACAATACCAGCTTATAATATATATATTAGAAAGTTATCTTCAAAACAAAAAATTCAAGATTGACGAAACTGAAAAATTCATTCTTACTATAAACCTAGCTCAAGCTTATAAATGGAATGGACAAACAGAAAAAATGGGTTGTCTATTATCCAAGACTAACTGGGATACAAAGAAACTCCTACTCAGGTTTTCAGTACATGTACTTCGCGATGAGTTTAAAAAGGCGTTTGATTGCTTAAGAAAGATTAGTAAGATTGATGAAGATTTTAAGAAAAACGATTTACTTGAATGGCCTTTGTTCAAAGATTTACGCCAAGAAAGTGATTTCGGAGCTGTATTCAAGGAATGCTATAATGAAGACTACATTGATAACAAATACATCTTACAAAAAGAGGATTGTGAATTATTAAGCGAATTAGATGATATTGATGATAAACAAGTTAAACGTGATATTGAATTTGTAGAAAAAATTTTTCTCAAATAATTTTTCTCGTTTATTCTTTCCATTTTAAAAGACCCAGCTTAGTTAAATTTCTCGTTTATTATTGCGAACTTTTAGCTAAACTAGGTCTTAATATTTTTTCTCGTTTATTTCTGCGAAATTCTCAAAATTTCCACTTTTTTCTCATTTATTGTAAATGTCCATAAACCCCAACAAAGCCACTCACAACACAGCAGAACCCGTTTTTTAGTTTATCTCTTTTATTCTTACCCCCCTTAGAAAAGTAGTTTTTCTTAAAGGTTTAAGTGAAGACATAGGTTCTAGGGTATGCTATGTGTCTTCTTCCTTGTGGTATATGCAATAAGTCCCTCCATAAGGCAAGGGTAGGCAGACTAAGCTGACAATCTGCTGTTACTATCAAGCTAATAATTATGTTAGTAAAAAAAATAATTTTATAAAATTGACACTTTTAAGTGAAATTGTATAATATACCATAAGTGATAGGTGGTGAAATGAATAAAACTAAGAAGATATACAAGTTGATAATTCTCATAATTGTAATGATGCTACCGCTTGTTTTAAATGCAAATGATATAGCACGAAAGCAAGTCATAGTTGTGCAATCATACAATAATCAATTTCCTTATGTAAGAGAGATACAAGATGGAATTAATAATGTATCTAAAACATATAAGAAATTTATGGATATTAACACAGTATACATAGATCTTGACAAGGAGGGTTTTAAAGAATCAGCCAGCAGATTGAAAATGTATTTATCTAATTTTTCGAGCATAGATGGGCTTATTGTAGTTGATTCACCTGCTTATGATGTCTTGACAAGCAATGAATTTATATCTTTTAGAAATGTTCCGATTGTAATAGTTTCAAATGATGATATCAGACACTCCAACTATTCCTATTTCAAGAATACTATTCTTCTTAATGAAGAAGTATCAATTGGACCAACCTTATCCCTAGCTGTAAAGTTGTATCCACAGGCTAGAAATGTATATGTCTTAACAAACTCAAATTCAGAAGTTTATCATGGACAATATATGCAGATTGCAGAGTCTTTCAATGAAAGCTCTGAATACAATATTGAATTTGTTGATAATATGAAATATGAAGATTTTGTAAAATTTGTTGATTCTATTAGGAATGAAAGTATAATAATTCTAGGATCTTATGAATTTTCTGATGGGAGTAGCAACTTTAATATTGAAATCCCTTTAAAGCTTCTGTCAAACAACAAAAACAATAAAATATTTACAATATATAAGCATCATATTTTAGGAGATGTGATAGGTGGAAGTGCTGTAGATTTTAATTTTCTAGGGCAAGAATCAGTTAGATTAATAATGGAGTTAATTAGTAAAAGTTCAATAAAAAAGAGTTTTGATGTTGTATCTTTTAAAAATGAATATTATTTTAATAATGATGCCTTAAAGAAACTCAACATTTCAAGAGATAAGTTACCTCTTAAAAAAGAAATTATTGGTTTAAGCAACTGGAAAAAAGAGAAGACTAGTCCGATAATTATAATTATTTTAACAATCCTAATAATATTTAGTTTGCTTGTAACCATACTAGTTTTCCATTATAAAATTTCCTCCCTCAATCAGAAGAGAAGGAACAATAATATACTTGAAGTACTAAGATTTGTTTCCGAAAAACTATCATTAGGATTTTGGTGCTATAACAATAAGAAACAGAAGATCAAAAGCTCAAAATATTTATCTCAAATAATAGACTTAAATGATTCTGGTGTTTATGGTATTGACGAAGTTAAGTCTTTTTTAGATAACTGTAAATTTGAAAGAAACAACATAGATGCTGTTACTGAACTCTTCACTAAGGGTGAACACGAAAGACCATTCACATATATTAATAAACAAGGTCTATCATACAATCTGACGAATTTCTGGAAAGTATTTGATGACACAGAGCATATATTTGGTGTAGTGAAAAATAACCAATTAGATATTGATAAGAAAAACGAGTTAGATTATTATAAACAATATAAAATTGTTTTAATTGAAAACAGTAATGATTGTATAATTATAACTAATTCAAAAGGTGGATTGCTTAATTATAATGATAGTGCACAGAAGCTTGTAAATAAGTTATTTCAGCTTTCCAATAGTAATAAAGAAGATTCTACTATAATCGAAAACTTTTTGAAAACATACCTAAGTAAGTATATTCAAAGAGCTAAGTTTAAAAAGCAGATAAAAGATAGTTTCTATGTTGAGAGTATAAGTAATTTTCTTGAAGTTAGAATTACTACTTATGCAAGTAATTATGATAAAGAGATTATAATTATCATAAAAGAACAATTTACTCAGACAAATTATACAAGTTTTCTCAACATAATTGATAAAAATAATGTGCAATCTTTACTTTCACAAAATATATCCTTCTGGGAATATAGCTATGCTTCAAAGGAGTTTGCCTTTAGTAAAAATGTGAAATATCTTTTAGATATTGAGACTAATATAGAGCAACTATCTAAAACAGAAATACTAAAAATTATCAATAGCAAAATAGGACATGAAGTATATAGCCAAATCCGTAGCCATATTGAAGATAATAAGAAGAACATTTATGTAAAAGCAGAGTATAAACCAAATAGTACTAGTATCCATTGGCTCAAAATAGTTGGTAAAAGAGTATTCAACTCAAATCTAAATTGTTATCTCATTGTTGGAATTATTGAGGATATAACAGAAACTGAGGAAATTAAGCATAAGACTGAGCAAGTATTAGCTGAGTTAGATGAACGTGACGGAAAGATTAAAGAATTAAATAGCTCGATTGAATCAATTAAACAAGAGATAGAAAACAAATATTGTTCCAAGGTTGATAGGCTATTAACAGAGATTGAACATTTGAACTATATGGACGATTCAATACTAGATATTAAGACTGATTCGGTTATAAAGAAGTTGATTACTGGAATATATCATAAGGTTAACGAACCCATGAGTGTTCTCAACCTAGCGATGCAGTCTATTTATTTAGAGCTTGAAGATATATTTGTTAAACTATATGAGCTGTCAGATAAATTATCAACAGATGAATGGGGACTTGTTTCTAGCTTATTTAAGGAAGTAATAAAGAGTCGTAATAAAGTAGATCCAGATGAAAGAATAGATGAAAATGAATTACTTGACAGTGAAACAATTATTGAGAATTCCTCTGCTGGTTCTTCAATCAGATTGTCTAATCTAATAGTACTACTAGGCTATCAATCAAGGCTTAAAGAAATAAAATCACTCACGTCAAGTGTTCATAATATTGAGATATTTACATTGTTAGTTAATGCAAAGAATCTAATAAAACTCATAACTTATAGTAAGTTTAGCTCTAAGAAGATAAATCATTCCCTTGATTCATTAAAACTCTTACAGAATGGGACATCTGATTTAAGATATGAAAAGAGGGATTTAATAAGTGATGTTAACTTCTTCCTCGAACAATATAGCTTCCCTTTATCGAATAGGTTTGAGTTAATTACTGATTTTCCTAAATCATTAGAGTTTAACTATAGTCACCTTAATCTTAAACTAGTTTGGGAGTATTTGCTTGACTATATTCTAAATAAAGCACGAACTAAAAAACGGTTAACAATAAGTATTCAAGATGAAATAAATGAAGTTCATGTTTCTATGGAACTAGGAAGTAGCAAAAATAAACAAGGGATTATGTTTGGAGAGGATAACGCTCTTACGATGTCTTTACAAAATTATGATAAAATAGAACTTGATATCTTATTGGCAGAAAAGATAATTAATAAGCATAATGGCAAAATGAGATTATTTAGTAAGAATAATATGGATGTCATTGAAATTAGATTACCAAAATAGGAGTATTAGTGCAGAATAATCATATTGTCATACTTAGCTCTAGATTATCACTAGCAAACTCACTGCAAATCTTTATTAACTCATTTTTTAAGAATAGTTTTATTTGTAACCACTTTACTAATGTTGCAAGTTTGGAAGTTTTCTTAAAAGGAATTGACACAGACAGTAAGATTGAATTCTTTTTTTGCTCTGAGATTATTGGAGATACTACTGGCTTAGAAATAGCTAAACGCTTTGAAAAATACCTAAAAGGAAGCTCAAAGATATTAATCTATACATCTCTTGAACTTGTAGATATAGTATATTCGCATAAGCTAGATAATATAGATTATTTTATCGAGGAACCACTTAGAGTTTCAGAAATAGTCAACCTAATGAGAAACTTAATGTATCAAAATGAGCTAGAAGCAAAGTTGAATAAAGAGACAAAGAAGAGTCAAAACATAAAAGAATCTCTTTCTGTATTAAGAACTAAGTTTGAAAACAGAACTAGAAACATTGTTCAAATACTGGAAGCTTTTGATTCTATACTTTGGCGATTAAACCTTAACAATAGTCAGTTTGATGTTTTTACTTCCGAAGAAACAATCTATGGTTATGAAGCAGATTACTTTGATAGTTTGGATAAGTTTATAACCATAGTAGAGCCTGAGTATCATCAGACTATTATCCACAATCTCAAAGCTCTAAAAGTTAAAGAAAAAGATGTGGCAAGCTTAACAATCAATATACGAAGGAAAGACCAGTCTCTTGTGAAAGTAAAGATTCTAGGAAGAGTAGAAAGCTATTCTGATGAGGGTTTTCCAATAGATATTGTGGGTATTTTATCCATTGTGGAAGATATTATTAGCTAACAATATTATGCTATTTCTACTCTTCTATGAGATCTAGTTTTAAATATTAAGTAGTTTGTTAATCTTATTCTTATCAAAACCAACAACAACTCGGTTGTTAATCCATATTTGTGGAACTCCAGTTTTCCCACTCTTACTAACCATGTCTCTAAGAGCTCTCTGGTTTTTAGATACATCAATATCTTTGTAAGTAAAGCCCTTTTCTCTAATATACTGCTTTAGCTTTTTACACCAAGCACAAGTTGGAGTTGAGAATATTACGATTGAAATTCTCTTATTCATACATTATCCTCTTATTCGAATATTAAATCAACTATACTCTCAAGTCCTCGTCTGTCATCATCATCAAATGAGTTAAGTTCTTTACTATCTACGTCTAATACTCCGATAATTGTATTGTCTTTTTTTATTGGAATAACGATTTCAGATTTTGAGCGAGAGTCACAAGCAATATGACCTGGGAACTGTTCTACATCAGCAACAATCATAGCTTTTTCTTCATTTATGGTTGCCCAACAAACCCCTTGATTCTTTTTTAAAACCATACAGGCTAATGGCCCCTGATAAGTAGTTACTGTAAGTTCACCTTCTTGTAAGAAGTAGAAACCTGTCCAGAAATAGTAGTCAAATTTATGATGAAGAAGAGCACATATTGAAGCCATTCTTGCCTGCGGATTACTAGTCTTGATAAATAATTCTTTAAGTTGCTTTTTAATTCTTTCATATCTTCTTATCTTCTTCATTGAAATGTCTCCTTAATCTACTACAGTATTTGTATTCATATTTTTTAAGAAATTAATGAGCTGATCTTGATTAGCAGATTTGCAATTTCTTACATAAAAGCCAGAAGATGCTACTCCTGTATTGAGTGACTCTAAAGGACTTAATCCATTTAGGATACCATAGCAAAAGCCAGCATTGAAGTTGTCCCCAGCTCCGGTAGAAAGCTTTGGAGTTGGTGTAAAAGGACCATCAATCCATTGAGCATAATCTTTATGGCTACTTGAAGCACCTTTTATATCATGAATAACACAGCTATATAAATCTAGTTTTTCTCTAATTGCACTTGCTCTGGCTGTTAAATCATCTTCTTTTATCTTAAGAATCTCTGCTATTAATCTAGATTCATTAGTGTTGAGCCCAAGAATTGTCTTACTTACTTTAGCAATTTCTTGGATATAAAAAAGACCTTCACGTATATCTTGCTTATCTCTTTTAGTCGGATCTGCTAAATCAAAGAAGACAAATGGATTAGTCTTCAATTCTTTTAAAACTTCAGTAAAGCCTTCAATAATACTGTTCATCCCAAAAAGAGCAGTCCAGTTTGTAAAAGCAATTAAATCAGAATAGCCTGTGAGTTGTTTTATT
The DNA here is from genome assembly GCA_963678315.1 of Cloacimonadales bacterium (SeqCode). Taxonomy (GTDB): domain Bacteria; phylum Cloacimonadota; class Cloacimonadia; order Cloacimonadales; family JAFGVF01. The sequence goes on from OY782781.1 coordinate 1,558,842, forward strand.
TCTGCAATTGTACTTGCGTCGACAATATTTGCCCAGTTAACTTTAGACATTGAATCGGTTTTACCTAGCATAATTTTTCCATCATGAAATTCTAATGCATCAGTATGACCTGGTTCTGCAATTGATATAAAGTTACAGCATTTATCTATAAAATCTTGGAAAAGAGGATTTATGCTTTGTTCTCCCACAGCACCTATAAAGGTTAAAAAGTTACCTGTTTCAAGAAGAGCATTACCCATGATTGGGGCATTACCACCTAACTTCTTCTGAATAGGCACTATTTCTATGTTTCCAGAAAGCCCTGCATAAGAGCCAATCCTTTTTGCGTAAGCTTCTATTGTATCAATTCTCTTGAATGAATTTTGTGTTATTCTTTCATCAACTACATGACAAATCTCATCTATAAAACCGTCAAAACCTATCATTATTTTGTAACTATTTTCTAAGTTGCTTTCTAACTTACTAATAATATTTTCTAATTTATTCATTTATAAACACACCTTTTACTTGACACTTTCTCAAAAACTAAGTTCTGATTATTAAAAAAAATAAGGAATAAGTATGAAAAAGCTACAATATATATTTGAAATACTGGTTATTTTTATTGGGTTACCAATCCTAATGTATTATAATGCAATCCCGCTTCCAAGGTTATTAGTATTATTATCTGTATTTATTTTAACTCTTATAATATCAATTAATCAGAAGTATTTAACTAAGTCCAGCTTTAATTTAAGAGTTGCTGATAAGAAGTACATCATCTTTTCTTCTTTAGCATATTTAGGGACTTTTTGTCTTTTGGTTGCTTACTTACATTTCTTTAGAGCTGATTTACTCTTCAATATTATTAGGCATAAACCAAAGCTAATATTTTTAATTATAGTTTTCTATCCTCTTGTATCAGCATTCCCCCAAGAAGTAATATATAGAACTTTTTTTATAAAAAGATATAAATCTCTTTTCAATACTAAGTGGCAGATGTTGTTAGTAAACACCCTACTTTTCTCATTTCTTCACATCATTTATGATAATTGGTATGCTATAATTCTCACTCTTGTAGGAGGATTTATCATGACATATAATTACTATAGAAATAAATCATTAATGCTTGTAACTATAGAACATTCTATTTTTGGACTAATTGTTTTTATTAGTGGAATGGGGAAGTTCTTTTATGAGTAGAACTACTTTCTAAGAGATTAAGAAAAGCATATTAGAAGCAGAATTTCTATGATTAAACTCAAGAAGCAGTGTTGAGGTTTTCTTGAATGTTTATCTAATTTATTACTAGCCTCCTGCATTAAATCCACTATTAATGCAGGTGGCTAGTAATTTTTTATTAAAGAATATGTAATTTATGATAAAAAAATGCCCCTCAATGAGGGGCAATATATTTAACTATAATATTAAAGTTAAATCAATATTTCTCGATTACGCTCGAGAGATTATTTTAGCATTATAGCTTTTCTTGTAGATTGGAACTCATCAGTGATTAATCTATAGAAGTAGATTCCTGATGAAACCTTTTGGTTATTGTCATCATTACCATTCCAAACAACAGTATGATTACCTTTGTCTAATCTATCAGATACAAGAGTTTTAACTTTTTGACCTTTAACATTATAAACAATCATTGAAACTCTGCTATTATTCTTTAGTGAGAAGCTAATAGATGTTGAAGGGTTGAATGGATTAGGAATGTTTTGAGATAATGAATTAACTAAAGCATATTCAACTTCATTATCTGTTGTAACTTCAACATGCCAAGTAGCACTTACAGTGAAAGATCCATCAGAAGCAAGACATTTAACAGTGTATTCAGCTGATTCAGTAAATACATAGTCAAGAGTGTCAGAAACTTCACCGTCAACAACTTCATTGTCAATTTTCCATTGATAAGTAAGTTCACTATCGATATCTTCTACATCAACACCAAAAGCTACAGTATTACTTTCTGCAACAAAATCTGATGTTTCAGGGAACTTATGAAGTAATCTAGGTCTATCATTAACAGGAGTAACTGTTACTAGCATTGATTCACTAATCACAGTATCATTATAAGGATCTTGTGCTGAAACTGTGATAGCTTCTGTACCATTCCAGTTCTCAGCAGGGATAAGTGTAGCAATACCTTCTTCATCAACTTCTAAGGTGATGTTTTCTGATTCTGAAAGAGTGAATGTTAATTCATCATTGTTAGGATCTTTAAATACTGAGTATAAATCAATACCTGTATAATCATGGTCTTCTTCGAATGTTACATCATTAAGTTCTGAGATAATAAATGGAGGTAACTGGCCAATTCTTGTTGTAATATAAAGAGCAAATTCATCTTCTAATGGATGACAAGCATCTGGGTATTGGTTGTTATAAGTATATTCTAAACCAATAGTACCTGTGTGGTCTTCAATACCAACTGTAGCATATTCACCATGTGAGTTACCACCAGTAGCATCTACATTATTAATTTCTTTGTATTGGATTTTGATTGGAGCATCACCAGTTGCTGAGCCATAGAAATCAGGGTCATATAAAATAACTTGGAAAGTTTCTAAAGCACTTGAACTGTACATGTTTTGCCAGTTTTCCCATTGAACAACAAAGTAGTGTTCACCTTGGTTATGTGATATCCATGTATGTGTTCCAGAAGTTTGTTTTAAATCATCCCAGAAAGGAGCAACCATTGGAGAAGCACCTAAAGGACCAGGAATTCTCCAGTTTCTAAAGGTAGATTGTTCAGTTTCACCAAAAGATAACCAACCGTTAGAACAAATAGAAATTTGATCATATTCAATACCGTAGAATTTGAAAGTGAAAGGTAAGTCAACAGTTTCAACTTTCTCTTGATTAGCACCATTGTCGTTTAATTCAACTTCAGTACCAGTTCCACCTTCAGAAGGATCAAGTTCAATCCATTCATAAACAGGACATTCATCATATTCAGTATCATAAGAATCATAGATAACATAACCATAAGCGTCTGTTCCGTAAGGGTCAGTTTCATTAGCGATACCAACTTGAACATTCATACCACAGAAAGTTTCATAATCACCATCGTTAACAGTAACTGTTAATGGAATCATATTTCCTGGTAAGAATTCATTGCTTGCAGTAATATTGAAACTTACATCTGCAGTTGCACCGATAGCTAATGCACCAAGAACAGCACTATCAGTATTAATAGTAACACGACTATCTGGTGATGATAATACAGCAGTACCATTAGCAAAGTCGCCAGTACCAATATTCTCTAAAGTAATAGTAATATCTGAAGATGCACCTGGAGCAAAGTTTGAGTTTGCAACTGAAAGCTCATTAGATTGAACAGCTGGGCAGTGCATATCTAGATTAAATTGTCTTTTCCATGATTCACTATTTGTAGAAAGTTCAACAGTCATTGGAACAGTTTCATCAAAAGTAGTATTAGGTATAGTGATTTCAAATCTACTAGTTGTAGAACCAGTTTGTGTTGCAGCAATATCTTCTAAGTCAACAATAGGTGTATCAACAATGATACCATTAACGAAAGAAGTAAGACTTGCTGAAATATTAACTAAGTCAGAAGAACCATTATTGATAGCTGTAACATCTATTTCATAGGTCTCGCCAGGAGTAACAAAGTCAACTTCTGTGTCATTATGATAAATAGTTACATCTTCAATATTTAGGTTTGCAGCATCTTGACCAAACATAACATCAAATTGCTTAACGAAGTAACCTTCTTTTGAAATAGTTAGTTTACCAGCACCTGTAGCATCAGCAGGGATATCAAAGAAGATTTGTCCCATTGAATTCATGTAGCCAGTGTAATAGTTTTCACCAATATTAAGTGTAACCCATGCATCTTCGAATGGAACGCCGTATTCATCAGCCATTACAGAGTATTGGTTAGCACCAGCAGGAACATTTTCAATTACTGTTGCTTGATAGTTGTTTGGATATTCTTTCCATACTCTTAATGAAGAATCACCCATTAAGTTACAAATAGTAGAGAAGAATTGAACTCTTTCAGGTTTAGAAATATGATAAGCTTGCCATAAATAGTTTTTACCTCTATTTACAGCTCCACCCATTGTCCAACCACCTTCAGAGAAGATATGACCAAAGATACCACCATTAAGGCAGTTATTAAATGTTGTATGAGTACCTGATGTTGCAAGACCAACTGAGCAAACACCACCAGTTTGGTTAGCAGAAGTACCTGCTCTTAAAAGAGCTTCAGTATTTGATGTACCTGAGTAGAAAGTACCTGTTGAACATGTTAGAATAACAGTAATAGCAGGCATGTTAGCGTTTGTTAGAGCATTGATTTGTGATTCACCAAAGCCTTCCATACCGATCCAACCACGATAGTTAAAGTATAAAACACCATCGTTTAAACCAAATGGATTAGATGTACCATTAGAGATAACACTTGGGTCAAATGAATCAGCATAATATTCTGAGAATTCAAAGTCATCATTATAGTCTGACATTATTTCTTTAACATATTTGTTAGTAATAATACATGATTGACCTGATGGTGATGTGTCACCAATTAAAAGTGCTCTATTAAAGTGTGTAGAATCAACTATTGTAGATTGCTTTTCAAAAATTACAGTCTTAGCAACTACAGTTGTTAACTGAGTTAAATTCTCTACAGAAAGTCTTCCAACAAAAATATCTTCTAATTCATCATTACCTTCTAATTGAGCATAATAGTGATCTCCACCGCCACTGTAGCTTGTAGATAATTGATATACAGGAATAGAAGCTGAACCAGATCCATCACCTACGAAAGTAACGTATGCAGGTGGATTTTCCCATGTATCATAAGCGTTTTGAATATAAGCTTTAATTGCTGATGTTGAAGAACCAGCTTCTGATGTGCTAGCAGTGTAAACTGTCCAACCTAGTTGTCTTCTCCAAGTGAAAAGGTTTTCTAGAACAGGACTACCATCAAAACTGCTATGATAAATATAAAGAATTGTAGGGTTTTGGTAATCATCTCTAGTTGATTCTTGAGTGAAGTTTAAGATTGAACCAGCAAATAGTTCATCGAATTCTTTTGTTGGTTTAATATTAGTATTTGTAACTTCATTTACACCAGGAGTGTTAACATCGAAGTTAACGGTAATGTTTGCTTTTTTAATAACTTGAAGTGTCTTTTGTGAGTCGTTATATCTGAAAGGATTAAAGTTAATACTTACAACTCTTTTGTTTCTGATTACAGCAGGTTCACTGATAGCTGCAATTCTTGAAGGGTAAAAAACGTTTTTAGTATAAACACTTCTGTCAAAGGTAAGAGCTTGTTCTCTGTTTTCTCTGAATGGCTTAATGTGGATGTTTTTAATAGTTTCTTCTTCTAATACTTCAATCTCTAGTGTGGCTGTTCCATGATTAGGAATTTCGAGCATTGAAGAGTAAAATGGTAGTTCAGGTGATCCTACGTCGATTGTTACAGTTGGGACTTGAGTGCTAATGTAGTCTAATTTTGTAGCACCAATCATTTCTTGTTTAATTTCGAAGTCAGGGTTTTCAAATAAAATGTTTAGATCGGAGCGTGTTTGGTTTTCAACGTGGAATTGACCAAAAACGCTAATAGGAGCTAGCACAAGAACCATGCAAGCAATAACAAAAAAAAGGTTTTTTTTCTGATTCATATAATACCTCTATTCTTCTTTTGTGTATATAAATCTGTGAAGTAAGAAATTAATCTTAATTCTGGGTTTCATGTAACACATTTACTACTTGTAATATTCGTTCCAAAACTTATATTTTCTTTGATAAAAGTTGTAAACAATGTTTATAGCTTTTAAGCCTATTTATTGGAATTAGTAAACGATATAGTCAATTAAATTGTTCTGTAAAAAGAATAATAATTATTGTTGATAGAGGAATTTATAGACTGCTGAAGTGTTGTTTTTAATTAATTGAATAAGAAGATTGTTATCAGGAAAATAGAGAGGACTTCCATCTGGGGTAATTGGTCCAACTTCTAAAGTGAAAACAAAAGTTCCGTGTTCACGATACAACCAATCTCTCAAATAACCATACTGCGAAGTGTAACCAGTGTAAACTTCATACTTTTCCATACTATAAAGTCCGGGTAAATTGTTAACTAAATCCTTAGCTAAAGAGACAATCTTATCCCAGTCCTTAGATTTCTCTTCTACCCAATTATAAGGAATGAAAACTAATTCGTTATAAGCGCCATTATAAGATGTATGATAGCTAAAGGCGTAATCGAAAGTTATTCTATTACAAAGAGATATAACTGATTGAGTTTCATCTTCTGAAGCAGCTCCAGAGCCTTTGTAATAAGGGTTATCTGGATCATTTAAATCAGCAATTTCCCAGTTAGAAGGATAGTTTTTGTTCAAATCAACCCCGTCATACTCCAATTCAAATAGGCCATTTTCATTAGAATCAGTGTTGTTTTTTCTTTTCAGAGGATAGACACCATTGTTTACAATTTGAAAAGCTTCCGGATTTACTGTAGGCACAATCACAAAGTAGTACTTTTCTTTTAACTCTTTATACTCAGAAGAACTAGTAAGATCTTCTATGAATTTGATAGCGATTTCGACTCCTACAGGCTCTTCACCATGATGTTGTCCAATAATTAGAACTTTCTTGATGTCCTCAGCTATTTTTCTTTTTTCAAATGGCAAGTTGCTTGTATCTGCAAAAGAATGAATGTGCATGGCATAAATTGGTAATTTGTTATTTGTAGAATAACCAATTATCTCTAATTTGCTGTTAGATAGGTCTCTCGAATGCAATTCTAACATTTCATCATCTAAATTATCCCAGCTATGGTAAGCTGTATCTAGAGGGTATTGATTAATCCCTTGTAGTAAAGAAAAAGAAAATATTACAGCAAGCAGAAGAAGCTTATACATTAAGTTATCTGAAGATAGATTTTGCTTTGAATAATTCTGTATTATCATCTTTTCTTATTATTGAATGAGTGAATTCTTTAGCTGATAATTTACATGTTTCAATCTTTAGTTTATCTCCAAATCGTGCTTCCTTGATAAAATTAGAGTTAATTTCTACAAGGGGTGTATATTGATCTAAATAATCTGCGATAGAGTCAATCAACATATCTAAATATACAATATTGTTCATGTGCCCATTGATATCTATATCTGTGAATCTAACTTGTTTCTCAAAAGAATTCACAAGGTCATTTTCTTGAATAAGAACTTTATCTATTTTGTTGTTATAGAAATCATTATTGATTTTAGTCACTTCAGGAAGTCGTATCTTTGACATAGGTATAATTCTTCTTTTTTCAAGGTTAATGATTACCCATTCTGTTTTTACTTTTACAAGCTCATTTTCTTTTTCATCAACGACTAAGAAATTTCTAAAAGCTGTAATTTTTGTAACATAAGAACACCATGTGTATACTTTAAACTTCTCTAAAGCATTAGGTAAACGAGTAATATTTATTAATTGTTTAGTAAGAACCCAAGCCCCATTTTGTGATTTTAAATCATCAAATCCTATTCCAAGAATTTCAGAATGCTTTGAAGCTAATTCTTGTAAGTATTTAAATATATCGGAGATTTTCATTGTTCTAAAATAACTAGTATTATAAGTTTCAACTTCATAGTTTCTTTCAAGAACTCCGGAACTATTCTTTAGCAAATCTAGCATTATTCCACCATCCAATCAATTAGTAATTGTTCCCAATAACTTGCATTTAAGTGTTTTAAACTAGTTAAGGAAATTCCAATTAATCTTACTTTTCTTTCAGTATTATAACTGTCAATCAAAAGTCTTCTCGCCTCCTTTTCAATCTTTCCTTTTTCATTAACAAATTCTCTCAAACTCACTGATCTTGTTAAAGTCTCAAAATTGCTGTATCTTAGTTTCAGAGTAATCGTTTTTATTTTAATGTTTTCTAGAATTATCTTAGAATGGAGTTTATTTACAATCTTTTCTAAATGTTTAAAAAGACTTGCTAAATCACCAATATCATTATGGAAGGTAGATTCTTTACCTATGGATTTTCTGGTATGGGATGTGGCTACTTCTCTATTATCAATCCCTCTTACAAGATAGTAATATTGGAATCCGATTTTCCCAAAAGTATCCATTAACCAAGTAAGTTCTTTCTTTAGTAGATCTTTTCCAGTGAATATACCATGGTTTTTCATATTATTAGCAGTAGATTTTCCGATTCCATGGAATTTCTTTATGGGAAGATTAGAAAGAACTTCAATTGCTTTATCAGGCGTTATGACACATAATCCATCTGGTTTATTCATATCTGAACCTATCTTAGCAAGAAACTTATTGTAAGAAACTCCTGCTGAGGCTGTTAGTCTGACTTCCTGTTTGATTCTTTCCCGTATCTTTTGGGCAATTCTTGTAGCAGAAGGAATATCAAATTTATTCTCTGTTACATCTAAATATGCCTCATCTAAAGAAACAGGCTGTACTTTATCGGTGAATTCTCTGAAAATATTGAAGATTTGTTCCGTGGCTTCTTTGTAAGCTTCATATCTACCTCTCACAAATATTCCATGTGGACATAATTTATGGGCTGTTGTTGCTGGCATTGCTGAATGAATTCCATATTTTCTCGCTTCATAAGAACAAGTTGAAACAACTCCCCGTTCACCCACAGAACCTCCTACAATTACAGGTTTACCCCGTAATTCTGGAAAGTCTCTTTGCTCTATTGAGGCAAAGTAAGCATCCATATCAACATGGATTATTTTCCTAATTTTCTTCTCAATTTTTAGTGAATTCTCATTGTACAAAGTTCCAGTCTCCATTTATTAAATTAACTAATACTTAATTTAGTAAAGATTAGTTACAAGTCAATTAATATTTTTTAATATGTAACTCCTCTTTCACAAGGTCTCTACATAACCGTAATAAGTTCACTCTTACTGGTCTCCTTGAAAAATCGGCTTTTTTTCAATGGGGCAAGTAAGGCAGAAGTGGAGAGTTAGGAATAATGGAGTGTAAGCATCCACCGATAGTTTGAAGAAACTTCATGCTTACGCTAAGATGTTGTATTGTCCTGTAAAGACATATCACAACAAAGCCCATGATTTCAATCGAGGGTAATATGAGGGGAATTGAAAATGATAATTAGCATGTAGTATTTGTTGAATGAATGTTATATGTATTAAACAAAATAATAATAGATATGAGCGCATGTTCATATAAAAACTTCAGGAACAAGTAAGAAAGTATTAAAAATGTATAATATATAAATTATTATAAAACATTGATAAAATATAATATAGAGATAATAGAAAATAAGAAAATAAAAAATATAAGAAAAATATTTGCATATGAACATAAGTTAGATATATTTAATAAATAAAAAAATAAAAGGAGAATAATTATGCCTAATGGTGACAGAACAGGTCCTCAAGGAAAAGGACCAAGAACAGGACGTGGATTAGGAAAATCAGTTGGAAACAAAAGTGGAAGAGACAGTAATAAGCCCGGTCGTGGCTCAGGAATGGGATTAAGAAGAAACGATAAATCTAAATAAGCTTGAAAAGAGTGGGTGTCTACGGATGCTCACTCAACAAATATCTATTTGGATTAAAGTATTATAATAAGAGGAAAAATGGATAAATTATTGTTTGCATTTGCTAGTAATGATGGAGTTAATTTTAATAAAGAACATTTCGGCGACTCGGATTATTACTATATTTATAAGATAGGTCAAAACAGTTGTGAATATATTAAGAAGATTGCAAACACAACTACTGATATTGAAGAAGAAGTTCATGCAGATCCTAAGAAAGCAGGTGGAGTATCATCTATGTTAAAGAAAGAGAATATTGATGTTGTTGTGTCAGCTGTTTTTGGTCCAAATATTAAACGAATCAAAAAGAAATTTGTATGTATAATTATTAGGAATAGAGTTTTAGATGATAGTATAGAAGTTATAAAAGACAACTATTCTAAAATTATTGGTGAGATGGGTAAAGACCAAGCTAGATCTCATCTAATGCTATAGATTTTTATTAAACCCAGATCATGCATTAGGTTTGACGAAAATATTGCAGATTATTTCAGCAAAATAGCTTACTGAATCGAAGCTCGAATAATATATATTCTAGTTGAGATTATGGAAGTTATTATTGCCAAATAATATAGTGCTATTTTTCAAGTCCTAGTGTATTATTTGGGTTAAAGAGGATATAAATGACAAAATATAATATACTTGTAATTGGGGGTGGACCTGCAGGGGTAACACTTGCCAAAATGTTAGGAAAGAAAGAGAAAGTTGCAGTAATTAGACCTGAAGACTTTAGTATGATATATTGTGCAATGCCTTACGCAGTTGAAGGTTTAATGGAACTTGAAAAGACTTTTAAGAAAGATGAAATAGTCACAGATGCGGGTGCTGACTTAATTCGTTCAAAGGCAATCCATGTTGATTTCGATAACAAGATAGTCACTTTAGAGAGCAAGGATATAGTTGAATATGATAAACTAATTATTGCAACTGGAGCTCAGCCTTTTATTCCTCCTATCAAAGGTGCTGATTTAAAAGGAGTAAGTGGCTTTAAAACAGAAAAAGATATGAGGTTTGTAATTGAAAGCTCTCAATATGGGATTAAGAGTGCCTTAGTTGTGGGGGCAGGTGCTATTGGAATTGAACTAGCTTTGTCGCTTAGAAAATTGGGACTCAATGTGGAGTTAGTGGATATGGCTTCTTCATTATTGCCAAATCTAGTAGACCCAGAAATGTCTGAGCCGATTTACGAAGAGATAGTCAGGACTGGTATTCATGTGCATTTGAATGCTAGAGTTGACGAATTAGTTGGTAAAGAATATGTTCAACAGGTTAAGCTTAGTAATGGCAAAGTTATTCATTTTGATACATTTGAGGACTGTAATGTAACTAATGTTGAACAGTATAGAGGACTCGTTGTCTTTGCTACTGGAATGAAACCGGTAGTAGAGCTTTTCCAAAATACTGGCTTAGAGATTGGTAGAGACGGAATAATCATAGATAACAAAATGCAAAGCAATATCGAAGATGTCTATGCAGTAGGAGATTGTGCTCAATTCCATAGTGGGATAACAAATGAAATTTTATCTGGAAAACTGGCAACCAATGCTGTACCAATGGCAAAAGTTCTAGGTTTTAATTTGTTAGGTCAAGATAGAACATATAAAGGTTTCTATAATGGAGCAGCTACAAAAGTTGGAGACTATTATGTTGGTGGAACAGGACTATCTGAAGCTCATGCTGAAAAATCAGGATTCAAGGTTGCTGTTACATATAGTGAGGTGACGACTAAATTCCCAATAATGCCAACAGCAAAGAAAGTTTCTATGAAATTAATCTTTGATAAAGTTACAAAAAGAGTTTTAGGAGGACAGGTGGTTAGTCAAGAACCTGTCACAGATAAAATAGATATTTTAACCTTAGCTATTCAAAATAACTTTGTTTTAGAACAACTGACAGAATTGAGTTATTCATCACAGCCATATCAAAGTTATTATCCTGCAGCAAATCTAATTGTCCTAGCTGCTGAGGATGCCTTAAAGAAAATTAGTTAAGTTTTTCCCCCAGATCTAATACCTAAGAGGTTGTGGAATCAATCTACAACCTCTTGTTTAATAAATAGTTGAATATCTTTTTTCTCCCTTACAAAGGATTAGATTCATTTAAAAGTTGTTCTTTAATGATTCTATTGACTTCTTGCATAGATAAAGGCTTTGCAAGAAAATCAACCATGCCAATGTCTAAACAATTCTTCTTATCCTTCTCTGAAGCATTAGCGGTTAGGGCAACAATAGGAGGATTCTTTCTATTCATCTTTGCAATAATCATCTTACTAGCAGATAAACCATCAAGAACAGGCATCTGTAAGTCCATTAAGATTAAATCAAATTGCATATTCAAAGCTTTTTCAACAGCTTCATTGCCATTGATTGCAATATCAATTCTTGCATTTGGGAGTACTTTTTTTATGACTTTGCCTATCAGCTTACGGTTAAGCTTATTATCATCTACAACTAATATACAATGTTCAGATTGACTCAATGTCTTGTATGAACTTTTAGAATTAGACTCGTTGGAGAGCTTAATACTGTTTATCTCATCGTTATCATCTTGACCACTTCTAATAGTGCTAATGAGCTTTCTCGGTTTAATTGGCTTCCTAAATAGATGGATTTTATAGTCTTTAAAGTCTGATAGTAATTGAGATTCATTGTGTGATGAATATAGTAAAATAATCTTTGTTCTAGGATAATTATCATTGATAAGTGTTATAATTGAGCTAATTTTTTTTATACAGTCAGGTTCATGAACAATGTAATCAAGAAGAACAACATCAGGTTTCTGTTTTTTGAGAATATTAATAATATCATAGTTTTCTTGATATTCAATAACACTATGATTTGCCCGTTTTATATACTTCTCACAATATTTATGTGTTTCATAATATTTAGATAAAATCAAAATCTTTAACTGTTTTGCAGGATCTAGTTTATCTTCTATAAAATCCTTGTAGTTTACAGGAATATCAAAGCTAAAAGTAGAACCTTTATCTACTTGGCTAGTGAAAGATATGGAACCACCCATTTGTTCAATTAAACTTTTTGATATTATTAAACCTAAACCTGTGCCACCATAATTTCTAGTAATTGTGTTATCTGCTTGAGAAAAGGCTTTGAAAAGTCTGTTTGTATTAGTCGCATCAATGCCTATTCCGGTATCTATTACTTTGAAAGTAAGTTTTCCATGAGAGGAATCAATTTTCTGGAAATTAACATCTAATTTAACAGAGCCCTTTTTAGTGAACTTAAAAGCATTAGACAATAGATTAGTAAGAATTTGTTGAAGTCTTAAAGAATCAATCTCGACAGTATCAGGTATAATTTCATTGTAATCAAGGTAGAAATCCAAGTTTCTCTTAGAGGCAGTTAGCTGGAAATTATCAAGTATTTGTTCAAGAAAATCAAGCAAATGCTCATCTTGATAATATAAGCTAAACTTACCCGATTCAATTTTAGAGAAATCGAGAATGTCGTTAACAATCTGTAATAAATCTTTTGCTGATCGGTTTGCGAAGCTAATATATTGACGTTGATTAGTGTCAAGTTTAGTATCTAAGACAATGTCAGTAAAACCAATCATACTATTAATCGGAGTTCTGATTTCATGACTCATATTGGCGATAAATTCAGACTTAGATTTGTTGGCTTCATAAGATGTCCTAGCATATTCTTGAGCAATTTTAGTCTTCTTTGTAAGTTGTTGGTTAACCTTAATTAACTGGTTCTCGGCAATCAGTTTTGAAGTAATATTAATGTATATTGGAGCAAAAGTTTCTAGCATGTTTATTTCTTTACTAGTTATAGTTTTTTTTACATCAAAGAAGCTTGCACCAATAAAGCCTGACGGAGTGTTATTTCTAAATATTGGTACTACAACTAAGCTTTTAACTGGTCGACCTTGTAATTTATCTAATAATGATTTTGGGGCTTCATTTATAAAGTCAGAAAAAATAATCGTTTCACCATTTCGCAATGCATTAACAATGGACTCATTTTTGGATAGTCCTATTGAACTAAGGGTATTAGCTAAATGACTATATTTCTTGGAGTACCAATCGTAATTAGTTTGAGAAAGGTGGTTTTCAAAATCGTAAGCATAAATATAAACTCTATCAGCTTGCATGACCTTGCCAATTTTCCCTAACACTGAATTGAACTTATTATCAACATCTTTAGAATTAATGTCTATCAAGTCTGTTGTGAAATCTCTGATTAATCTATTAAAATCAATTACATTGTGAAGTTCTTTATTTATTTGAACTTGATCTGTTAAATCAGTAAAAGTAGTTAAAAGATATTTTTGTTTGTTCAATTCAAAGACTCGAGAATAAAGCTTGCCCTGACAAATATTCCCTTGTTTTGTGTAAATAGAAACAGGAACTTCAGAGCTAATAGATGAGGAAGTGATAAGTTTTTTTATATCGGTAAATATTTCTAAATCACTGATTAACCCAAGTTCATAAAAATTATTACCTATTACCTCTTCTTCAGTGTAACCTAATGTTTTAGTGAAATTATGATTTATATCTAAATATGCCAAAGTATCAAAATCACATAGTGCGATAGGATTTGGAACATTATTTATCATATATTTAAATTTTAAATCACTCTCATCTTTAGCACCAGAGAGATGCTTAACTCTTCTTCTCCAGAAGAATACAACAAATATAATAGTTAAAAATAGAAGAATTACGACAAGAGCAATGATGACAAAATCTTGAATGTTTAAGCCGTATTGAAAATCGATACCAATCCAATTATTGAGTATTTCTTGCTTATTTTGTTCAGTAGTAGCAGATAGTGATTTATTTATTATAGATGCAATTTCAGGCCAATCTTTTCTTACAGCAATTCTTTGATTCTTACAATTAAAAGGTGTAGGACCTAAAATCTTAAACCCAGAAAGATTAAGTTTATTGATAATGTGAGTGCCAACAACCAAATCGCCTACATAAGCGTCAACTTGTCCTGATTTAACGTGTAGAAAGCATTGTTCAACAGCATTTTCATGTTCAACAGTTTGAATATTAATTTTTGGATAAAAGCGACTAATATCTTGTTTCAAAGCATAGCCTTCAGGAATAGCAATAGTTTTATTTTCAAGATTCCCCAAACCATCAATATCATCTCTATTTGAAAGAGTGAAAATAACATTGTGAAGATCAATATAACCATCAGAGAAAGCTAAAAAATTCTCCCTTTCAGAAGTTCTTTTCATAGTCATTGCTAAATCAAATTGTTCATGACTCTTTATTTTATCAAGTACTTGATTAAAGGTAAGATCACCGGTTGGGACAAATTGATAAGCTATACCAGTCATATCTAAAAAGTGTTTAATATAATCAACAGAAATCCCTTTAGCTTCGCCATTTTCCATAAATTCGTAAGGAGCCCAATTAGTAACTGCTATTCTAACGACATGTTTCTTTAATAACCAATCTTCTTCAGTATTAGTTAAATTTATGTCTTGAACAGGTTTACTAAATAACGGTGTTAATAAAGCAAGAAGAACAAAGAATATTGTAACTTTTCTCATTATTAACCTCCTTTTAAAATAATAGTACTAACTATATCATCATAAACAAAATTGTCTATATATTTATTTAGCAATATGCTAGAATTTGAAGAGCTGAAATATAATTGGTTAAGAAGTATCAACACATCGAGAGCTTTGAAAATAAAGTATTATTGAATGGTGGATATTTAATTTGACATATATTATTACATTATATATATAGGAAGTTCTAATACTATTAAATAGGAGACGATATGCAAAATCAAAAAAAGATTAATTTGAAGTTAGATGAGAAAGTAGGGGAAGGAGTGTATTCAAATCTTGTGGTTATCTCACATAATCAATCAGAATTTATTATAGATTTTGGTAGATTATTACCAGGCTTGCAGGATGCTAAGATTATGAGTAGAATTATTCAAACACCTCAGCATGCTAAACAATTGCTTAAAACACTTGAAACCAACATTAAGAATTATGAGAAGCAACATGGGGAGATTAAGACTACTAATAATCAGTCAGATAATAAATCTATAGGATTTACTAATAAGCAGTAATCAATGAACACCTAAAAAGGATCAAAAATGGGTTATAAGACGAAAGCAATAGTTATTTCAGTTATGTTTTTATCATTGCTAGTTGGAATATACTTCTTTTATAAAGCCAACAACAAGGAATCAATCTCGATCAATTCTACCAAACACGTTAAAGAATTGCAGGAAGGTATACAGTATGTTCTTGAAATTGATTCCTCTAACTTAAAAGAACACAATATAGAAGAGGCTCGGGAAAATATTATAAAAGTGATTGAAAAGAGGTTAATATCAACGAAAATTGAAAGCTACAATATATTCAAAGTTTCTAACAATAGGATAACCTTACAAGTTCCTTATATGAATGACTCTGGAAGATTGATTGAATTGGTAGCTATAAGGGGTAATCTTGAATTCAAACTTGTTGAAACAACTCTTAACAGAGATAGAACTATCAATGCAATTGATAAGTATTTTGTTAAAAACAACCTTGAAGATATCAAAAGTATAGCTGAAGAGAACAATCTTCCTGAAATGGAAGCTTACCAAAAAGTTAAGCCATTCTCTGAGTTTATTGTAGAAAATGGGTTAATAAGACCAGCATATATTAATTATATGCAACCATACTTTGATTCACTATTTGTATCCAGGAAAATTGTAAGAAGTGATGCTCAAATTGCTTTGCAAAAGGTTGATAATGAGACAAGAGAAAACAAAGGACTCCCTTTTATTGTATTAAACTCTAATGTAGAATTAGATGGAAGAGACATCAGTGATGCAAGTTGGAGCTATAGTAACAATAGTTCTGAGCTAAAACGTAACCCAACCCGTGAAATCAACCTTAGTTTTGACAAAGAAGGTGCTGCAATATTCTCAAAAGTTACTGGAGATAATGTTGGTAGACAACTTGCTATCATGTTAGATAATTTAGTTTATTCAGCTCCAAGAATTAATGGTAAGATTTCTGGTGGAAGAGCTCAGATTACTGGTTATTTCACTATTGAAGAGGCAAGAGACCTTGCAAATATTCTTAATAGTGGTGCTTTATCAGCTCCAATAAGACTAATCTCGAATGAACATTTTTCTAATAAATAGAAAATGATTGACATATAGTGCATTTAATTCAAAATTAATTTTCTTGACTGATTGAATGCTAAATAAGATATTGTATTAATTTCCAATGATAAAAGGATTTTAGTAAAAAAATATTATAAATTTTTAATAATACATGAGGGAGTTATCGATGAGAAATTCAACATTTAACAGAGTTCTAATAGCTGTGTTTTTGATTGTTACCGCATACTTTATGTATGTGATGTTCGATAATGAATCACCTGTAAATTTCGCTAATAAGAAATTAAATTTAGGTCTAGACCTTGCTGGTGGTTCATATTTTGTTCTAGAAGTAGACACTTCAGACCTTAAGGACAAAGATAGCAATGGAATCCAATCAGCATTAGATTCAAACATTGAAGTTATTCGAAATCGTGTGGACAAATTTGGTTTAACTGAACCAGTTATCCAACAAAAAGGTGAAAAACAAATTATTGTTCAATTACCTGGTATGAAAGATGCAACAAGAGCAAAAGAACTTTTAGGTAGTACAGCTATTCTTGAGTTCAAACTTGTTGAATCATCTCTTAACAGAGACAGAACTATCAAAGCAATTGATAAGTATTTTGCAGAACACAATCTTGAAGATATCAAGACTATTGCTGAAGAAATGAATCTTCCTGCAATGGTTGAAAACCAAGAAAGCAAACCATTCTCAACATTTATAGTTGAAAATGGATTAATTAGACCTGCTTACATTAATTACATGCAACCATACTTTGATTCTTTATTTGTTACTAAGAAGATAGTTAAAAAAGACTATCAAATTGCTTTACAAAAAGTTGATAAAGAAACAAGAGAAACTAAAGGTCTTCCTTATGTAGTTTTAAATTCTAATGCAGAATTAGAAGGTGGAAGTTTAAGTGATGCAAGCTGGGGCTATAACAATAATAGTTCTGAATTAAAAAGTAGCACAAGTCCTGAAATCAATCTAAGCTTTGATAGAGAAGGTGCTGCAACATTCTCAAAAGTAACAGGTGATAATGTTGGTAAACAATTAGCTATCATGTTAGATAATGTTGTTTATTCTGCTCCTAGAATTAATGGTAAGATTAGCGGTGGTAGAGCTCAGATTACTGGTTCTTTCACAGTTGAAGAAGCAAAAGACCTTGTAAACATTCTTAATAATGGTGCTTTAAAAGCTCCTCTTAAGATTGCTCAAGAATCTACAGTTGGTCCTTCATTAGGTAAAGATAGTATAGAAACTGGTAAATTTGCTGCAATTATTGGCTTGATTGCTGTTTTTGTATTCATGTTGATTTACTACAAAGTTTCAGGTATTTATGCAAATATAGCACTTTTGTTCAATATTTGTTTTATCTTAGCAATGCTAACTATGTTTGGCGCAGCTTTAACAATGCCTGGTATTGCTGGTATCATTCTTACAATTGGTATGGCAGTTGACGCTAACGTTCTTATATTCGAAAGAATTAAAGAAGAACTTAAAGTTGGAAAATCTGTTGGTTCAGCAATTGAGTCTGGATTTAACAGAGCTGTAATTACAATTGCTGATGCTAATATCACTACTCTTATTGCTGCTGCTGTTCTATATAACTTCGGTAGTGGTGCTATTAGAGGTTTTGCAGTTACTTTAATGATTGGTATTATTGGTTCAATGTTCTCAGCAATTATTCTTGTTAAGACAATGTTCAATCAATTTATTGTTAGCAAAAAGAAAACTAAGTTAAGCATCTAAGAGGTAATAGTAATGAAAAATTTTAAATTTATATATAATCGTAAGATAACTTATGTTATTTCAACAATATTAGTACTAACAAGTATTATTGCCTTAGTTGTAAAAGGTCCTAACTGGAGTATTGACTTTACTGGTGGACAACAAATCATGGTTAAAATTGACCCTACTACAGAAGGTCAAGCAAAGATTGATGTTGAAACAGTAAGACAAGCTTTGGAGAAAGAAGGTCTAAGTGAAGCAAACATTCAAGAGCTTTCATATAAACTAACTTCTGGTGATGAAGATGGAACTTCTTCAGAGAATTCAGCTATGTTTGTAATTAAAACAACTGAAGATGAAGAAGCTGTTGCTGAAGAAGCTACTGAAGCTGGTGAAAAGAAAGTTGAAAAGACTGAGATTAAAGCTCAAAGTTCATTAGAAAGTTCAAATATTATTACAGCTATCCAAAAGAATATCCCTAATTATAAGGTAGATATGGATGGTTCAAATATTGAAATTGTTAAGAGTTCAATCGGTAAAGAACTAAAAGATAAAGCTTGGAAATCAGTGTTGATTTCATTATTATTGATGGTTCTTTATATTGGTATCAGATTCCAATTTAACTTTGGTATTGCTGCTATTATTGCTCTTTTCCATGATGTTACAATTACACTTGGTGTATTCTGTATTCTTGGTTTAGATGTATCAGCTGCAATCATTGCTGCTCTTCTTTCTATAGTTGGTTACTCAATCAATGATACTATTGTGGTATTTGATAGAATTAGAGAAGATTTAAGAAAGAGAAAAGCTGACCAAGATTTAGATTCTGTATTTAATACATCTATTAACAGAACTTTAAGTCGTACAATTATCACATCATGTACTACATTGTTAGCAGCAGTTGCATTATATGTATTTGCTGGTATCGTAATCAGAGATTTTGCATTTGCAATAATCATTGGTACTTTGATTGGTACTTATTCTTCAATCTTTGTGGCTAGTCCACTAGTTCTTGATTATTTCCATTCACAAAAAAATGATTCTCATGTTTTCAGTAGAATCATGAACAGAAAAAAGAAATAATAGAATGTAATATAGTTTAAGTGATTTTCACTTAGGAGTGTAGTTTTTATAACTACACTCTTTTTTTATGTATAAATATTTATCTGATTTTTATTGACTTATTCTGCTTGGTTAAAAAATGAGAAAAAAACTTCTGGAGAATAAATGGAATCTATAAAAACGCTTTATAAAATTGGCTATGGACCTTCAAGTAGTCATACAATGGGACCAAGTAGTGCATCACTAAAATTTGTGCTAAAAAATAAAAGTGCTTACAAAATTAGAGTTACCTTGTATGGTAGTTTGGCAGCTACAGGGAAGGGGCATTTAACAGATAAAGCTATTATTGAGACTATTGGAAATAAAGAATATGAGATTATTTGGAAGCCAGAAGTCTTCTTGGATTATCATCCCAACGGCATGAAGTTGGAATCATTAGATGAAAGTAATAATCTGATAAATGAAGAGGTAGTTTATAGTGTAGGTGGCGGGGCAGTAGTCTATGAGAATCAAGATGTTGTTCCAACTAGTAGTTATAAATTCAATCAGATGGAACAAATTATATCTTACTGTCAAAGTTCTGGAAAAACATATTGGGAATATGTATTTGAGAATGAAGATGAATCTCTTGCCAGCTACTTAAAAGTTGTTTGGAAGACCATGCAGGATGCAGTTGAAAGAGGTCTTATCGAAGAGGGTGTTCTTCCTGGTGGACTAGGTGTATCAAGAAAAGCTTACCAATATCATAAGAAAGTTCAGTTTGTAACTCATAATCATAAAAGATCAGGATTCTTGTATTCCTATGCTTTAGCTGTTGCTGAGGAAAATGCTAGTGCTGGTAAGGTTGTTACTGCTCCAACATGTGGTTCATCAGGAGTTTTACCTGCTGTCCTATATTTCCTTAAAAATGATATGAAGTTAAGAGAAATTGAGATAATCAGAGCTTTAGCAACAGCTGGCTTGATAGGTAATTTAGTAAGACATAATGCTTCGATATCCGGAGCAGAGGTGGGATGTCAAGGTGAAATAGGTGTAGCTTGTGCAATGGCTTCAGCAGCTGCCACACAGTTAATGGGAGGAACTATTAGGCAGATAGAATATGCTGCTGAGATAGGTTTAGAACATAATTTAGGGTTAACATGTGATCCAATCTGTGGCTTAGTACAAATCCCATGTATTGAAAGAAATGCTTTTGCTGCCCGTTCAGCTATGTCTGCTAGTGATTATGCCTTATTCTCAGATGGAACTCACTTTGTTAAATTTGATGAAGTAGTTCGAGTAATGAAAAAGACAGGCCACGATATTCCTTCTTTATATAAAGAAACATCTATTGGAGGACTTGCTTTAGAATATCAGAACCGACAAATGAAGGTTTAAACATTTATTAAAGATAATAAAAAGAGCTATCAGTTTTTGATAGCTCTTTTTACATAGAAAGTTATAATTATTTATATGGGCTTTTCTTGAAGCTCAAGCATCTGGGATGCTTTTACCATATTGTAGCCAATTTTATTTACCTCTTCAATGAAGTATTTTAAGTTATCTAGTCTTTCTTTAGAAGTGCAATGAGTGATAATTAAAATATCTTTTTCATACTTGTAGTATTTCTTCATTCTCTCGATATACTTATCAACATTTGTAGCTGTAGGATTTGGTACATCCAAGAATATAGCCCTCTTAGCTGTAGGAACGCTCATTTGTTTTGCTAAGCTATAAGCAACAGTTTGGGTGCTGGTTGCTGAATCTATAAAGAAGAGATCATTTGCATGGCACCAGTTTAGTACAGTTTCCATGGTAGTAGAATCGGCTGTTGCAAGACTTCCCATGTGATTGTTTATTCCTACTGCTTTCGACACTTGTTTATGAAAATCATTTAGTTTATTGATAATTGTTATCTCATCATCACTAGGGCGGATGTATTCTTTACCTGGATTAACTGATTTATTAGTCGGTTCCATGGGTACATGAATAATGACATCGTGTGAGTAATCTATAGCTAGATCCATCACCCTTTCTGTATAAGCTAAATTTGGTAATACAGCGAAAGTGACTTCCTCAGGTAATTGGCAAAATTGGATCAATAGAGAGTCTTTCACTTTTTCATTGTAGTTTCCAAAATCATCAATTACGATAGAAAACTTTGGAGAAGAATCAATAATATCTTGATCCGGACTTCTCTCAATTACTTGTATAGTTTCCATAGAAGCCAACAATGAATCTTTAGAAGTATCGTCATCTGTTTTCTTATTGTCGTTTTTACAAGCTTGCATTGTAAGTACTAGTAATATTAGTAAAATTACTTTTATAGCTTTTTCCATGAAATTCTATCTCCAATTTTTATATTATATTTATCGCAAAATCCTGCATTAACTTCAAGAGTGTATTTACTGTATTCTTCACTGAATATATTTTCTTCAGAATAAGGTTCAGCATATTCATATTTATCTAATATCTGACCTTCTTCACTAATAAAGATTAAATCTAATGAGATATGGGTATTCTTCATCCAGAAACTCATTGGTCTAATATCTTCATAGATAAAAAGCATTCCTGCCTTCCAGTTCATCTCTTTCCTATACATGAGCCCTTGCATCATTTCTTCATTATTTTCGGCTAATTCAATATCAATTACCAGTGAATCATGATCTGCAGTTGGTAAAAATATCAACTCTCCTTCTTTCTGAAAATCAATATTTTCACCCATAGGATCATCAATACTATTGCTTGCACAAAAGTAGATTGTAACTGTAAGAACTAAGGTGATTAAGGCTAAATACTTTTTACTTATCAGTTTTAACATTTTCAACCTTTTGTGTATTCTTGCTAGAATTGACTTTGTCAAATAGTTGGTGATTTTCAAGATAATTAATAATAAAGAAAATTAAGATTATTCCAACAATATATAACATTATTTTTCCGTAGAAATTAGCTCTATTCTGTTTTTTCTTCATTTGTTTTAACTCATCTTTATAACTCATTTTCAGCTCCTTAAAGATTTATGTTAGTATATGAAATTAGATTTAATACTTCAAATAAATTATATATTTACAAGTGCTATATCTGTCAATAAAAACCATAAACACAATGAATCCTGACTATATCTTCATGCATTCATTAATGGCCTCCTGCATTAAATCTACTTTCTATGCAGGTGGGGCAAGGGCACAACGGCATAGGAGTAAGTGTGGAGTGTAAAGGGAAAATGTAAGGGGGATTGCCTACGTCTAGAAGGCTGTGAGCATCACTTCATAAATCATCAAAAAAAAGATCAACTTTTTAATTGATTTGTACAATTCATAATAGACTGAAAGGGCATGTGAATGACAAGAAAATTAGCTAAAAAATAGTGTTGAAAAAAATGAACACAATTAAGACTAGAAATAGTCCTTATTTTTAGTAAAATCTGGTAGAAAATGCTATGATTTTCTAGGAAAAAGATACTTAATAAAATTATGAACAAAAAAAGGCTCAAATGCCTAAAAATAAAGGCAAAAATGCCCAGAAATCTATTGACAAAAAAGGTAAAAAATATATGTTGAAACTAGGATTTGAGGTGAAAAATGAGTAATGAAATTAGCAGGAAAAATTGAATAAAAAACAGCATTAAGAATAATAAAATTTAAATAATGCAATTATAGACTTATAACTTATTGAAAATCAACAAATTGAGGTTTAATATGTCAAATCAAGAATATACAGCTGGAAATATTCAAGTTCTTGAAGGACTTGAGGCTGTAAGAAAAAGACCTGCCATGTATATTGGTGGCACAAGTGAAAGAGGACTTCATCACCTAGTTTATGAAGTTGTTGATAACAGTATTGATGAAGCTTTAGCAGGCTATTGTGATTTAATTGAAGTTATCATTAAGAAAGATGGAAGTGTAGAAGTAATCGATAATGGTAGAGGAATACCTGTTGGCTTACATAAAGATTTACAGATACCAGCAGTTGAAGTTGTAATGACAGTTCTTCACGCAGGTGGTAAGTTTGATAATGATTCTTATAAGGTTTCAGGTGGTCTACATGGTGTAGGTGTTTCCTGTGTGAACGCACTTTCAGAAAAATTAGAAGTTAGAATCTATAAAAATGGAAAGATATATAAGCAGGAATATGCTAAAGGTGTCCCACAAACAAAATTGGAAGTTATCGGGGATACTAACAAGACAGGTACAACTGTTTGTTTTAAACCAGATGACACAATATTCGAGACAGTAAAGTTTTCTTTTGATTATTTAAGTTCTAGACTAAGAGAATTAGCTTTCTTGAATAAGGGTGTTCGTATTATGTTAAGAGAGGAAGAAACAGAAAGAACTCATGATTTCAAATATGAAGGTGGTATTAATGAGTTTGTTAAGTTCCTCAATGCTAGTAAAAAGCCATTGTTTAAAGAACCTGTTTACATTTCTGGTGGTTCTGGTGATGTTGAGTTTGAACTTTCTATTCAGTATAATGAAGGATTCCAAGAAACAATTTATTCTTATGCAAACAATATCAATACAATAGAGGGTGGTACTCACTTATCTGGTTTTAAATCAGCACTTACAAGAGCTGTAAATAGCTATTCAAAAGAGAATAATTTATTAAAAAATGAGAAAGTAACTCCAAGTGGTTCTGATATTCGTGAAGGGCTTGCCTGTGTTATTAGTGTTAAATTAGGAGATCCACAGTTTGAAGGTCAAACTAAAACCAAACTTCAAAACTCAGAAGTTGATGGTATTATAAATTCAAGTGTCTATGAAAAATTATTAGAATTCTTTGAAGAAAATCCTACAGAAGCGAAAAATATTTGTTCAAAATCTATTATGGCATCTAGAGCTAGAGAAGCTGCTAGGAGAGCTAGAGACTTAACTAGAAGAAAATCTGTTTTAGAATCTGGTTCATTGCCTGGTAAACTTGCTGACTGTACAAGTCGTAATCCTGAAGAAACAGAAATATTCTTGGTGGAGGGAGACTCTGCGGGTGGTTCAGCTAAACAAGGCAGAAACAGAGAAATCCAAGCGATTTTACCTTTATGGGGTAAGATGCTTAATACAGAAAAAGCAAGAATAGATAAGGTGTTGAATAACGATAAGATACAGCCAATTATCTTGGGACTAGGTGCTGGTATTGCAGATGATTTTGATATCAGCAAGCTACGTTATGGAAAGATAATAATCATGGCCGATGCTGACGTGGATGGTGCTCATATTGCGACTCTATTACTAACATTCTTCTACAGATATATGAGACCTTTAATAGAAGAAGGCAAGGTCTATATTGCTCAGCCACCATTATTCTTAGTACGTAAGGGATCTAAGAAGTTCTATGTTTATACTGAAGAAGAAAGAAACAAGAAAGTTGAAGAACTCGGTTCTAAGGGTGTATATGTACAAAGATACAAAGGTCTTGGTGAAATGAATCCTGATCAGCTCTGGGAAACAACATTAGATCCAGATAACAGAGTATTAGTTTCAATAAGAATTGATGATGCAGTAGAAGCGGATAGAATGTTCTCAGTTCTCATGGGAGATGATGTAGAGCCAAGAAGAGATTTCATTCAAGCAAACGCTAAATATGTTCAAAACTTGGATATTTAAGAGGTTATAATGGAAGAAAATAATAGAGTAATATCAAGACAGATTGAAGAAGAATTAAAAAAATCATACATGGAATATTCAATGAGTGTGATTGTTTCTCGTGCCTTACCAGATGTAAGAGACGGATTAAAACCATCACAAAGAAGAATCCTTTATGCGATGAATGAATTGAATTTAACCCCTGGTGGACATTTTAGAAAGTGTGCTAAAATTGCTGGTGATACATCAGGTAACTATCACCCACACGGTGAACAAGTTGTGTATCCAACTCTTGTTAGATTAGCTCAAGAATGGAACATGAGATACCCACTTATCAATGGACAAGGAAACTTTGGTTCTATTGATGGTGACCCACCAGCTGCTATGCGTTATACTGAAGCTAGACTTCATAAAACAGCTATAGATTTAATGATGGATATTGAGAAAGATACAGTTGATTATCGTGGTAACTATGATGATACACGTAAGGAACCAGAAGTTTTTCCTACTAGACTTCCAAACTTGTTAATTAATGGTTCTTCTGGTATAGCTGTTGGTATGGCTACCAACATGGCTCCTCATAATATTGGTGAAATTAGTGATGGAATAGTGGCTCTAATTGACAATCCGGAAATGACAGATTTAGAGCTAATGCAATATATTCCAGGTCCTGATTTCCCAACAGGCGGTTATATTGTTGGTCGTTCAGGCATTAAAGATTACTTCACTACTGGAAGAGGTAAAGTTAAGGTTAGAGGTAAAGCTGATATTCACGTTAATAAGAAAACAGGTCAAGAATCAATTATTATTTCTGAAATACCTTATATGTTAAATAAGACTCTTCTTATAGAAAAAATAGCATCTCTAGTTAAAGAAAAACGAATTGATGGTATTAGTGATATCAGAGATGAATCTGGTAGAGATGGAATGCGCTTAGTTATTGTTGTTAAAAAGAATGCAGATGCTAATGTAGTATTAAACAGTCTCTATAAATTTACTCAACTTCAAGGAACTTTCGGTGTAAATAACCTTGCTTTAGTTGATGGTGTTCCACAAACACTTTCTATGACAAGATTGATTTCTGAGTTTATAAGTTTTAGGCATGAAGTAGTTGTAAGAAGAACTAAGTTTGAACTTAGAAAAACTGAAGCAAGATTACATATTTTAGAAGGTCTAAAAATTGCCTTAGATAATATCGACGAAATAATAGCCTTAATTAGAGCTTCTGCTAGTACACAAGATGCAAGAGATAGTCTGATGGAAAGATTCGAATTAAGTGAAATTCAAGCAAAAGCTATTCTAGAAATGAGACTACAAAAGTTGACAGGTTTAGAAAGAGAAAAAATCGAAGATGAATTTAAAGAACTTTCTGAGCTAAAAGCTCAACTTATTGCAATTCTTGAGAGTGAAGAGCTTCAAATGAATATCATTAAAGAAGAAACTCTTGAAATGAAAGAAAAATATAGTGATCCTAGAAGGACTATTATTATTGATAACGACTTATCTTTAGATGAAGAAGATTTGATTCCTGAAGAAAATGTTGTTGTTACTATAACTAAAGAAGGTTATATCAAGAGAATGTCGCTTGATTCATATAAGACTCAAAATAGAGGTGGAAGAGGACTATCTGGTTCAAACTTGAAAGACTCTGACTTTATTCAAAACATATTTGTAGCATCAACACATTCTTACATTCTTTTCTTTACAGATTATGGTAAATGCTATTGGTTAAAAGTTTATCAAATACCTTCAGCTGGACGCTTAGCAAGAGGTAAGGCAATAGTAAATCTTATCAATATCGAGAAGAATGAAAATATTAAAGCATTTGTGACAGTTGATGAATTTGATGAAACAAAATATATCGTAATGGCTACACGTAATGGCTTATTCAAGAAAACTTCTCTTTCAGCATACTCAAGACCACGTACTAATGGTATTATTGCAATTAAACTTGTTGATGGTGATGAGCTACTTGAAGCAAAGTTGACTAATGGTAATAATGATATTTTATTAGCAACAAACCATGGATATAGTAACAGATTCTCAGAAGTTGCCATCAGAGCACTAGGAAGAAATTCCCAAGGTGTATGTGGTATTAAATTAAGAGAAGATGATACTGTTGTTTCTATGATTGTTGTCGAAGAAGATGATGATAGAACAGCTTTATCTATTAGTGAAAATGGATATGGTAAACGTACCCCTCTAAATATGTACAAGACAACAAATCGTGGTACAAAAGGTGTTATTACTCTTAAGACAACTATGCGTAATGGTTACTTAGTTAAGATGCTGGTAATATGTGATGACGATGATTTAATGATAACAACTAAAGATGGAATGATTATTAGACAATCTGGAGCTTCAATTTCTCAAGTTAGTAGAAATACTGCTGGAGTTAAGCTTATTAATCTTCTTAAGAAAGATAAAGTTTTCGATGCAACTTGCATTAGAAGTGAAGATGCTGAAACTGAAGATTCTGAAAATGATCAGGTGAATGAATAGTTAATTTTAAGTTTATCTTTAATCAATTGTAAGTTTATTTTTAAAATAGCTTGACTAAAATTGTTGTAATTGATTAAACTTGATTAATATTGGAGGATTTAATTGTTAATACAAAAATATTTTGTTACAAGACAGAAATTAGTTGATGATGCATTAGAAGAATATTTTGTTCTAAGTTCTAGGAATACAAGTAAATTCGATAAAGCTGTCAGATATTCTTTACTGTCTGAAGGAAAGAGACTTAGGCCTATATTGCTTTTTGCAGTTTATGAAATGCTCAAAGGAAGAAAGAATATAAAATCTCTCAACAAGATTATGCCAGTTGCTTGTGCTTTAGAAATGGTTCATACTGCTTCTCTTGTTCATGATGATTTACCAAGCCTAGATAATGCTAAATATCGTAGAGGTAAATTAACTTCTCACGAAAAGTATGACCCTGCTACAGCTATTTTAGTTGGTGACGCATTATTAACAAAAGCTTTCGAAGTTCTTACAGAAATGGAGGATAAGAAGAAAGCTGTTCAATGCATTGATATTCTTGCTAAAGCAATCTCAACTAGAGGAATGATTGGTGGACAAACAGTAGACCTTCTTTCTGCAGATAAAAATGTTAGAATTAATGTCCTAAAATATATACATTTGAAGAAGACAGGGGCACTCTTACAAGCTGCTACTGATATGGCTTGTGCTTTATGTGATGTAGAAGAAAATCAGATGATTACATTAGGTAACTATGCTCTTAATTTGGGATTGTCATATCAAATCATTGATGATATTCTTGATGATGTTGGAGCATTGGATATCTTAGGTAAGGAATCTGAGGATAGTAAAAACCATAAAACAACTTATGCAACTCTACTTGGTATAGAGGGAGCAAAGAAAACTGCTGAAAAGCTTTTATCAGATGCTCATAAAATGATTAAAAACATTGATAATAGCGATGTTTTAGTGGAGTTCATAAATAGGATAAAAGAAAGATTACCATAATGAAAATAATTGATATCCATACTCATATATTACCAAATGTTGATGATGGATCTGATTCAATAGATAAATCTATTGAGTTTATAAAAAATTCTATAGGAGAAGGGGTGGAAACTATTTTTCTCACCCCTCACTATATGTATGGCAAGTATATATCATCCAATGAGGAAACTAGCAAGCAATTTGATAAACTAGTAGCTGAAGTGAAGAAAAGAAATTTAGATATTCAGCTGTTTAAAGGTGCAGAAGTATATACTGACATGAATTATGTTGACCTTATTGAAGAAGAAAAGTTAACTTTAGGTGAATCAAATTATGTTCTGTTTGAGACATCGCTTAACTCAAGCAGTAGCGATATCAATGAATTTGTGTTTGCCTTACAGAGAAAAGGATACAGACCTATCCTAGCACACCCGGAGCGGTATAGTTCTGTACATTCTAACAGTAAGATTCTTGAAGATTTGATGTATAGAGATGTTTTACTACAGATAAATGCAAGTAGTCTTTTAGGATTATATGGTAAAAAAGTTAAGCAAGTAGCTTGGAAATTGCTTCATAAAGGTTATGCTCATTTTATAGCTTCTGACGAACATTGTAGAGTTGAAAACGATAGCTTAAAAGAGGCTTATGATAAGGTTGTTGATCATATTGATGAGTTTACAGCAAATCTTTTGTTTTATAAGAATCCTCTTAAAATAGTTCAGAATAAGCCTATCTCAACATTCTATGTTACAGTAGTTGCTAAGCATCACAGGAAAAGAAAATCAATTTGGAATATACTCTTTAGAAGATGAAAAATACGAAAGCTAAAGTTTTGATAACAAACATAATTGGGTATGTTGGTCAAAATCTATGTAAGAAAATTAAAGCCAAAAATTATGATTTATATGGAATTGTTCCAGTAGGCACTGATCCTATGAAATATGAAGAATTCCGTGATATTATTACTGTAATTGAAATTACAATAAATGATATAATTAATTTGAGAAATCATCTTGAAGAAAATTATTACGACTTTATAATTCATGTTCAAGATGACCCTACAGATAAGTATTTTAAGAAGAAAAGGTTCATAAATAATTCAGTAAATATTGTAGAGCAAATTGTAGAATATTGCATGAAAAATGATTCTGTTTTAATTCATCTCTCTAATACAGATGTTTTTGAAACAGCTCCAGTTGAATTACCAGCATATTTCAGAAAGAAAAACAATTACAAAAGTAAGTATGCTAAAGTTCTAGCAGAAGAGGAAGCAATAATTGAGAAAAATCGGATTAAGGGATTGAAAGCAATTATACTCAGACATTCTGTTTGGTATGGAGAAGGGTGCAAAGGCTTTAGTAAAAATATGATTTCTGCAATCAAACTTAGATTATTCCCATTAGTAAATGAACGGATTTATATTCATCTGACAAATATATTATTGTTCTGTGAAATCATTGAGCAAGCAATAACTAACACTCAAGCTATTGGTAAAAACTACAATGTTACAGATCATGAACCAGTAGTATTATCAGAGCTAACACATTTTATAAATCAATTACTCAAGGAAAAGAAGTATGGGGCTTATCACAGTATGAATTTATATTTTGGACGTAATATTGCTGAACTTCTAAGCAAACTAAGGTTATACAGGTGCTCAAAGTTCTTTGAGCAAATAACTCATAATTGGTTTTACGATAGTACAAATTTAAAGAGAGATTTTAATCCGCCCAGATATAATACAATTCCTGCAATAGCTATTGCAGTTACTGGTGAACAGATGAATTTCTGGAAGGATAATGAACAAGATTAGAAAGACTTTAATTATTGGTCTTAGTATTGGACTTCTTATGTTATCTGCATGGCTGTATTTCTTTGATTTTAATGCCCTTAAAGATAACTTAATGAATTTGAATGTTGGATATGTTCTTCTTAGTTTATTGAGTTATGTCCTAGCATACTTTGTTAGATCTCTCAGATGGAATCAACTTCTAATACCAACTAAAAAAGTAAAAGTAAAAGAAACATATCTTTGGTCGATAGCAGGTAATTTTGTTAATTATTTAATACCAATTAGAGCAGGTGAATTAGCAAAAGCAATAATTGCAAAGAGGAACTCAAATATCGCAATCGCTAGCTCTTTACCTTCAATATTTATAGACAAGTTCTTTGACACAATAGGTATTTTTATAATTTTGATAATGATACCATTCTTGCATATTCAAGTTGTTCCGGCACTTAACTGGCTAATAACTGTTTTACTTATAGTATTTACTTTGGGAATATTAATCCTAATTGGAGCAATAGTAGCAGAAGATAAACTGATTAAACTTCTCCACAAGTGTTTCTATTTTATTCCTGAGAAATACCAGAATAAAGTATTTGATTTCATAGAGTTGTTTGTTAAAGGAACTGCTATTTTTAAAGAACATTCTGGCATTCTAATAAAAGTGATATTTTTTACTGCATTAGGAATAATTCTTGACGGAATTTACTTCTATTTAATGTTTAAAGCATTCGGATTCATTAATGTAAGTCTTTCATTTATATTCTTTGGATATACATTATTGAATCTTTCATATATTTTACCTCAACCACCAGCTCAATTAGGTAGTAATGAGTGGTTAATGACTCTAATATTTGTTACTGGAATGGGAATGAATTTAGGAGAGGCAAGTTCACTAATGGCTTTCGCTCACATAGCTACAGGTATAATTGTTAGCTTATTGGGTATTATCGCTATGAGTATGATTGGAGTTAAGGTTGTGGATTTAATCAAAAGGAGCTCAAATGAGTAATCAAAGTGTTGATTTAATAGAAAAATTAGCTGATATAAAAAAAGATATACTAAAAGAACTAAGCAAAGTAATTGTTGGGCAAGATAAAGTAATAGAGCAAATACTCGTTGCACTCTTTGCTGATGGACATGTACTACTAGAAGGTGTTCCAGGGCTGGCTAAAACCTTGTTGATTTCTAGTCTGGCTAAAGTTCTTAACCTAGATTTTAGTCGTATTCAATTTACTCCAGACCTTATGCCTTCTGACATAACAGGTACAGACATACTTTCTGAAAATAAAGCAGATGGTAAAAGATATTTTGAGTATATTAAAGGTCCAATATTTGCTAATATTATTTTGGCTGATGAAATTAATAGAACACCCCCTAAAACGCAATCTTCATTGTTGCAAGCAATGCAGGAATATGAAGTTACTAATGGTAATGAGACTTATCAGTTAGCAAGACCATTTCTTGTTCTAGCAACTCAAAATCCAATTGAGCAAGAAGGTACATATCCTTTACCAGAAGCTCAGTTAGATAGATTTATGTTTAATATAGTGATAGATTATCCGACTTATGATGAAGAACTTGAAATTGTAAGAGTTACAACATCAAATCAAAAGCAAACAATAAAGCCTGTCATTGATGCTAAGAGTATTATTGCTCTACAAAAAGCTATCTTAGACATACCAGTCAGTGACCACGTTCTTAAATATGCTGTAGATTTAGTAAGATCTACAAGACCAGATAAGTCAAATAGCAATGAGCTAATATCTTGGGGAGCTGGTCCACGTGCTTCTCAATATTTAATATTAGCAGCTAAATCACGGGCAGCTTTAACTGGTAGATTAACTCCTTCAGAAGATGATATTCGATATGTTGCACCTTTAGTTTTACGCCACAGAGTAATTCCTTCATTCACTGCAGAAGCAGAAGGAATTAAATCACTCGATATTGTAGATAAACTATTAAAGTAATGAGAAAAATAGCACTTCTAGCTTTCATATTTGCTCTTAGTCTTTCTGCTTTAACAGCTTCTAGTAAGTATTTGTGGTCCACAGGGAGAACAATTGAATTAGTTGCTAACAAGATAGACTATAAAGACAATATTCTTGCTGTAGCAAATAATAATGTTGTCTATATATATAAAACTTTTGGTGTATCATCATTTACATTGAAAAGTTCTTATATTCTAGAAGAAGAAGTGCTTGATATTGAAGTATTATCAACGGGGGATGTTGGGATTGCTATCAACTCAATTTCAACAATATATACTGAAAATGATTCTGTTGATACCGTTGGTCGTGATATCGAAATAGAAATATTTAATGGCAATGATATAGATCAAGAAGGATCTAATTTATATGTAGCTAATCAGGATAAAGGTCTGACTATTTATAATTTAGGTAATAATGGGGTAGAGGATATTGTAAGCAATTATAGAAAAGAGTGGGGGCTTAATTCAATTGAACCCCAATGGCCACTTCTATATACTGCGAATAAACATGGAGTTGCTACAGTAAATTTAAGTAATCTTAAAAAACCTATGCCATTTGGAAATAATTATGATGTGTTTTCTACTTCTAAAGTAGCTTATTGTAATGATTATTTGTTTGCTGTATCTAGTAGAACCTTGAATATTCTAGACGTATCAATTCCTGGTAAACTGAAAAAATTTACATCAGAGGTCTTTCCTTACAATATTCACGATATCAAAGTCAAAGATAATGAAGTATTTGTAATTTTGGGAGATGGTGGATTTGTAATTTATCATATTGATGAGAATAAGGAAATTTATCAAACAGATTCTTATGATGATGGGACATTTATTGAAGATATTGCCTTTATTGGAGATTATATTCTAGTTGTTAGAAGGAATCAAGATATAAAGATTGTAGGATATAATTAGAATTTTGAAACAGGTATAATGAACTCAATCTGATGCCTATCATTAGACCTATTAAATAAAAATGAGTAACGTAGACCTAGTTTTAATTCTATTTCATTAAACAATTTGTAGTCTAATAATATTTCTGTACCTGCTGAGTTACGCTCTATTTTTGTTTTATTATCATTACTATCCCTGACAGAGTTTGAGTAACATATAAATGGACTAGCATATATCCTTTTTAAGTAAACAGTGTCCTTTATTCCTACTTCAGGATAAAAGAGACTAGTATACATCTTAAGTTTAGTATTTACTTGTCTATCAAATTCAAGATCATCAAAATAACCATAAGCTTTAGTCAGATTATCTGAAAATCTATATTCATTTTGGCTGTCTTCATTAACAAAGCTATTTTCTAAAAGAAAAGAATAGTTTTCCCAGAAGCTATCAAAAGAAAAATCTGCTTGAATTGTTATTTGTTCTGCATCAATTTCATCAACAGATTTCTTGTAGTTAATTGAATAGTATTGACCTAAAGGAGAATAAAAATCATTTTGAGCTTTAGGAGCTAGTGATGTAAGGGATAAGGAAGTGTTTATATAATTAAAGGTTAAATCTGCTCTTTCTGTAAAATTAAATATACTTTTACTTCTGTATCTATCAAGATGATTAAGCCCTAATGAATAATTCATGTTACCATTATTGCTTCCTTCAATGAAATTAAGCGGTAATATTAAACTAACACCATACATTATTTCTTCGTGATTATCATTTGAATGCCTTGAGTTAGAATGAGAAATTTCAGTTCGTATATTTGGATAAAAGGAAGAGAAAAGGCTTGATAATGATGTTTTCATGCCTAAGTTCTTAAAACTAAGTTTAGAAGTTGCGTTGATTGTAAAAGTCTTCATCGGGTTCCTAGAATAAGTATAAATATTAGCTTCTCTCTGGTCATATTGCAATCTTAACGCCCTAAATCTTATTAGCTCGAACATTGGGTCTAACTGCTTTTCTCCTTTATAATA
Source organism: Cloacimonadales bacterium (SeqCode) (assembly GCA_963678315.1). Taxonomy (GTDB): domain Bacteria; phylum Cloacimonadota; class Cloacimonadia; order Cloacimonadales; family JAFGVF01. The sequence continues at coordinate 1,592,995 of OY782781.1, forward strand.
TTTCTTAAGATTATCAATAATTATTGAACAATCATCTACAAGCATTTCATTTTTGTTCCACATTGTAGGAGTGAAGCTATTTTTATCTAATTGGATTATTCTTAGTTCCTTACCCCAATATTTGTTAGCAGTGTAGATTAAAGTATCTCCTTTTATATATGGATAGCAGACACTATTATCTGAATAAAAGGTTTGATAAGCAAGACTATCATTCTGAGATAAATAGCAAACATTGTAAATATCATTAATTGGGTAAGTAAAGTAAATTGCCGAATCTGAAACATGTAAATCTTTTATAGGATCTGTTGAAAATGGAGTTAATACTTGTTCTTTTTTGGTGCTGATGTTATATTTAACAATTGCAGTCTGACCAAGAAAATTCTCAGCAATATAAACAATTGTATATTGATCCAGCCAAGTAATCTTATTGAAACTCCAACAATTATTATTAGGAATATAGTATATTCTATCGCCAGTATCAAAATCTAAAATTGTAATGTTTTGACTATATTTATCAGATATTCTTATTGTTGCAATTTTACTTTTATCTGGGGACATTTTTGGCTTAACAAAAATTTCATTAGTTTTAATGATTCTTTTCTTTCTGTTCTGTAAGTTATAAAATACTAATGAGCTATTTTCAATATTATTTAAATTTAGCTCTTTATGCTTTTCATTCCACAAAATATAAGGTTCATTAACATCAATTTCAATATCATTCATGTACCCAATGGAGACAACTTTTTCAATTGAATCTTCACTTATTTGGATAACTTGTTTTGGGTGTTTATAGCTTTCTTTAACAGCAATAATATTACCGTTATTTAGTAAAAACGCTTGGGTTATTGAATTGTTGTATTGCTGATTTTGTGCGTAATAAGGGGAGCTTAGGTCAGGAGGTAGTAGATTAATATCATGTAAGAATTGTCTCTTATAAAAGTTGTGAAAATCGTTATAAAATTCTTCAATTGTTATATCAGTATTTTTCTTAAAAGACCTAGAATAAGGATAGAAAAAGTATTCAAAATACTCTATATCGTTAACAATCGCTTGCCATCTTTCAGGTCCGTATCTTTGCAAAAAGTAGTTGCTTGCAAGAATTCCAAAATCTGTTAAGTTAGGAGTTTTATTTCTATATGAGCCATTTACTAAATTCTGATAAGGGATATATTTGTTGTAGAGTGCAAAATCTCTATAAGAATCATAAGTCTGAAGTTCAAGTCTTCTTCTGAAACTTTCTAATATAGCTTCATTGTATTCCTCTTTAGAAGAATGAAACCATTCTGGATAAATTATACTTTTTGTTGATTTTAAAGACTTACCTCTAGATATGTTATAAGTTAATTGTAAGACACTTTTCCTTAATTCTCTAGAATTAATTGTTAGTGGTATATCTACTAAATTTGATATATTACTTAGCTCAATTTCATCATATGTAACTTGAGTTCGTTTATTCTTGTAAATGTAAGAATCAATAAATTTATTGAAATTAAAGTCTAGATTGTTAGCCACTGATTCTTTATCAATAACAATGTAGCCATCTTTTAAATAATCGTGTAAAGACTCGGTGTTGTTGTTAAGGTAGTCTATAAATGTAGCAATTAACTTAGCTCTATACTCAAATTTCTCTTCATAAATTATTTTTGTATCGCCCACATCTATGTAGTACCAATTTGGAATTTCGAAGAATGAGTTTGCTTCTAATAAAGATAAGGCAATGGATAATATTGTCGATATAAGTAAGGATTTAGATTTAATCATAGCATCAACAATAAGGTCAAATTACTATTTCAAAGCAGTATAAACGCTTAACATAAATGATAGAGTTGCTAAAACTGCAGTATAAATGTGCCAAGGAAATTCTCTAGGGGGAGGAATAATAATTGTATCGCCAGCATTGATAATAAGCTGATCTTCAAACTCACTAATTTCTTCAGAAAACCAGATATCCTCAATATTTACATTGAAGACCTCTCCATCAACTCTAATGATTCTTATAATTGATACATCACGGATATTTGTTATTCCTTTTGCTAGTGCAAGGGCGTCAGTAAGTTTCATTGATTCATATATTTGAAAGTCTCCAGGTTGATTCACATAACCTAAAATACTTATTTTATGTCCATAAATTTTATCTACATAGATAGTTACAACTGGTATCGTTACATAGGGTAAGAGCTTTTTCTCTATTATTTCCCTTAGCTTTGAAACAGTCATGTTTTCTACCCTAATATTACCAAGTAGGGGATATTCTATTCCTCCATCAGGTAGAACTTTGATACCCTTTTTGGTAAATTCACCGTGCTCCATTACTATTATAGAAATCTGATCACCTTTTTGTAGTCTATATTGCTCATCTAAAGATACAGAAAGAGAATCATTTGGTTCCAAATCAGTAGATGTAAGATTCTTAATAATATCATCTTTAGTTATCATAGGTATTGAATCATCGTAAATATCCTGTCCACTAAGTGAAAACAAGAATCCAAGCATTACAATTAAGATAAAAAGCTTTTTCATTTAATCTCCAACTCTCTTTAAATCTTCTTTAAACTGTTTATAGGTATCAAGGTTAGTATCCCAGTATTTCTTTCCATTTATTCTTCTTACTACTCCAGGTAAAGTATAGAACTCAATCTTGGCATTCTTCATTGAAGATACTCTTCTTGCTACAGCCATAGCAAATTTAGGGTCGATATTAGTATCTGCTTCACTTAGAATTTGAGGTCCTACCTTTGATGAAATAAAGAAATCCATAGACTTAAACTTTTTATACAATTCTCTCATAAAGTCCTTTTGTCGTTTTATTCTATTGTGTGAACCTGTAGTTACATCAATCTTTCGCATATCTTCTGAAATGTATGTAATATATCTCCAGGAAGTATAGCCATCAATAATGTGTATACCTGAGTTAATTCTATACTGTTTAGCAAATTCCTTAGGTATATCTACCTTAATACCCTGCAAATGATCGATAAACTTCATCCAAGATTTCCTGTCATGGGCGAAATAGTGATTAATATCTAGTGAAGTTAGAGCTTCTACAGATTTTACTAGAGAGCTTGGTCCTCCAATTAGATACATCTCATATAAGGTTCTTAGTTCTTTGTTAGAATTTGGAATTATGGTATACCAAGGAATGTGTCCTACCTTGATTAACTCCAATTCTGGATAAACAGTTATTAGAATAAAGGTTCTAGGCAATCCAGCATATACTATGTTAACTTCTTCAATATCTTGCTTGTAGTTCTTTAGTTTTACTTCTGGTTCAGAATAAACTTTAACAGGTTTAGGTTCTTTTTTTGATAATGTAGAAGAATAAGGAATACAGTAAGTTTCCCAAGGAGTCAAAAGTTGGTTTATATCAACTTTTTCAAGATTAGCATTTGGAGTAATTCCTTTGGCTTTTTGAATTAGTTCATAAAGAGTTTCACCTTCAGTTATTGGGTAAACTCCTCTATCAACTACTGCTCCTCCAATTCCGGCATAGATAGTCTTATCTATTACAGTGCAAGTTCTGAGAGACAGCAATATAATAATAACTATAGCCACACAAAGAATTATAGAAATAGCAGCACCAATACGTTTACCTTTATCATAGGAATAGTGATTATTTTTAGTCATAATCTATATCATCAGAAAGACCGAACACTTTCTTAATTTTGTTTAAGTACTTCTCAAACTTTGTTGGCTTATGATTTTTACTGTATGTTGATTCAAATTCATCATCGATTTCTTTATCTCTTTGGGATGACAAACCAACAAACTCGTCTTCATCGTCGTCATCAATATCATTTTGGAAGGTAAAGTTTTTTAGATAGTTTACTAACTTCATAAACCAGTCCTTACTGACAAAGTGACTTTCTTTTTTCTTTCCACTTTTCTTATGCTTTTTCTTTACTTTTTCATTATCTTTATAATAGTAATAATATTCGTAACCGTAGTAGTAGTCGTTGTAAGCTGTGTCGAAAATATCATTAGTTACTGAATTTGCAATAAATCCAGCATTTCTTATACCTATTACATCAAGCTTTTTCGCCATTCTTCTAATGTTCTTAGTTGTAGTTAGATTCATTTTGGTTGCAGTCAGAACACAATCAAGATGACTAAGTAAAATTGATGTTTCAGGGAAATACATAGACGCTGGTGTATCAATTATTACAATATCATAATCTTCTTTTAACTTTTCAAGATATTGAACAAACTTAGGACTATGGTATAGTTGATTAACACTTGGTGGTTTCTTCCCTGAAGGTAGAACATTCAAGTTTTGAATCCTAGTCTCAACAATAGCTTCTTCAAGATTTACTTGCTCGGATAGTACTTCTGAGAAACCAACGAGATGAGACATTTTATGGTACCTAGAAACTCTAGGATTATAAAAATCTGCATCAACGAGAAGAACTCTCTTATTATGCTTGGCTGTGGCTATTGCAAGGAAGTTAGTAATTGTAGATTTACCTTCACCTTTTATTGAGCTAATCACACCAATGATATTTTTTTCTCTATTTAGAATTAAGTACTTGAAGTTTAATGAAATTTCTTCGAAAACTTTAAGCAGGACATCTTTTTTATCTTCAATTTCTGCCTGATCTTTAGAAGTAAAAACATTTAAATCTAGTGGAGAGAAGTTAAGTTGTGGTATTGTTCCAATTACAGGAATATTCGGGAAATTATTAATTAACTCTTTTACAGTACGTATTTTGTTATCTAACATGTTAAGAAGAAGAGCAATACCATAACCAAGACCCAATCCTAGAATTAAACCTATAAGAAGGTTCATCTTTAATTTATTATTAGATGGTTTTGTTGGTATTTCAGCTTCTTGTAATTGAACTATTCTACTTGCTTCAATATTTTCGCTTAACCTTGTTTGATTTAGTTGAGCTTGAAGATTCAACCTGATAACATCAAACGATTTTTTTAAACTCTGTAACTTATTTAACTTAGAAGTATCTTTATCATTTAACTCCATTGAAGCTATAACTTTATCAAGAGCTTTAATCTTTTGTGTTAATGAAATCTCAGTTGTCTGAGCTTTAATTAAGTCACTAAGTAATTGCTGTTTTAAAGGATTTTGACCAATACTCTTAAATTGTACATTTTTTTCAGCTCCTTCTTGAATAAGGTGCTCTAAATTAGTAATATTTGTTTTTATTCCTAGAACCTTTGGATGGTTTTCACCATATTTTGTTAAGGCACGTGCTAGGTCTACTTCAAGATTTAATAATCTCATTTTGAGAGGCTCACTATAAGTTGTCTCCGAAATATAAGAATTATCTTCTTCTTTTATCTTTTTCTCAAGCTCTGCAATATTGGCTTGTTGAGATTCAAGTTCAACTTTATAAGTTGTTCTCATATCTTTAAATGAATTTAATCTTTTTAGGTTAACTTCAACATTATTATCATTGAAATTTTTACCAGCATATAACTTCTTTATTTCAACATCTAAAGAATCAATATCCTTATTCTTTTTGTCTAATTGATCCTCAAGATACATAATTGACTTAGCATAACTATCAGTTCTAATAGCTAAATCATATTCATTTAATGCAATAAAATAATTATTTGCAATAGATGCTGCTATATTGGGATTAATATGGTTAACATTGATTGTAAGAATATTCTCGACATCGCGTTCAGATGTGCAAGTCATGGAAGCTTTTGCTTGTCCTGGAGTAATAAAGTTGTTCATTAGCTTTGATACTCTAGATGAAAGTTCTGACGAATTTATTATTTGAATCCAAGTTTTTAAATCCATCTCTTCTTTGAAATATTGTTTCTGATTTATCAAGTTCATCTCAATTAAATTATCTTTAATCAAGATCTGTGTAGAAGAAGTGTATTTTGGAACTTGATACATAGAAAATAAATAAGCTACCAAAATAGCTGTAATTGTGCTCAATAAAATCAATAGCTTGTAACGATAAGCTATCTCCAAGTAGTCCATAATATTAACTTCATCTTCAAAGATATTCTTTTTCTGTGCTACATCATTATATTCATAACTTGTCTCATTATGATTAGTTAGGTTCTCTGGACTTTTAGTGTTGTGTAGAGTCTTACCAGAGTTATTAATCTCTTTTATTACTTCTTTTTGAGGTAACTCAACAGTTGGATTCTTCCCTGGTTTATGATCTATATCTTCTGTATTGCTAGCTTTTGCCCTTTCAGAAGGCGATATTGTTTCTTCTTGCTCTTTTATACCTTTAAGTTTTTGGTCATTTTCTTTAAGGTTAGAGTAAGGGGTGCCTATGGAAGCTGTTTCACTAGAATCAACAAAAATAGATCTCTTTTCAGAAATGTTATTGGCTGACTCTTTATTTAAATCAATTTCAACATTGCTTTTTCTTTTTTTTCTTAGGTCTGATATTGATAATCTTTTTTGTGTCATTAAATATAGCTACCGTTATTCTCTAAATCTTGAAATATTATTTCCATTAGTTCATTATCAATAATCTTGATCTCTTCTGTAGAAGCAATATCCATCGCTATTTTACAAGCTCTGTTGATTTCTCTTGGAATACCATGTGTTTTTCTATTTATAAGCTTACTTGCTTCTTCAGTGAATATCTCATCTTTCGCACCAGCAATTTTTAGTCTATGTTTAATATAATCTATTGTGTCAGTTTCGGACATATTTGTTAAATGATATCTCATACCAATTCTTTGGTCAACTTGAGGTAATTTCTTAACATTATTCATTAAAGAAGGTTGACCTATCAATATTATAATTATTGGGCAAGAAAAACCTATTGTGATGTTAGTTAAATCCTTTATATAATCCAAATCTTTACTGGCAATTTTCTGAGCTTCATCAAATAATAGATAAAGGCTATTCTTATTACTAACTATATTGTTCTCTAAGAACTTTTTTAGCTTTAATTCCAGATAATAACGTTTTGATGGCAATGATTCAGGATCTTGTCCAGTTATTTGCCATAGGACTTCTGTAAGAATCTCACTATAATTATAGGTTGTAGAATTTATGTTAACGATAAAGTTATTAGGATGTTTTCTTCTTAGTTCCTCAATTAAAACTAGTTTGGATATGGTTTTTCCTGTACCAACTTCTCCGCTTAGCATACCCATTTGCATAGAACCAGATTCTGTAACGTATTTTAAGCGTTCTAGAGCTTCCAAATGGTCAGAACTTTTATAATAGAATTGAGGGTCATTATTGTCTTGGAAGGGGGGTAATTTCAACCCCCAAAAAGAAAAATAATCTATCATTAGCTATCCTTTTTTTTGCTGAGTTTAATTTCTACTCTTCTATTTTTTTCTCTATTAGCTGGTGAATCGTTAGGGACAAGAGGTTTGAATTCACCATAGCCCATTATTTGTAATTGGTCAGGAGTAAAATAACTATTTCTTAAAAAGAATTTAACTATACTCAAAGCTCTTGCAGTTGATAATTCCCAGTTAGATGGATATTTTGAATTAGCAATTGGGATATTATCTGTGTGCCCTTCAATCCTTATGCTCCAATCTCCACCATCTGAAACAGTTTGTTCTATTGATTGGGCAATTTTTAACAGTGGTTTATGTGAATTCCATCTAAGTTCTGCTTTACCACTTTCAAATAGGATTTCTCCTGGAACAGAAATAACTCTTTCATTTAAATCAGATATTGCTGAATATTCAGTTGAATCAACAGCTACTTGATTTTCAGCAATGACTTTTTGTTGAGCTTCTGATATTGTTTTCCATCCCAACTCACTATCTCTAACCAAATAGAAGAACACAAAGAAAATCAGTAGCAGAGTCATCAAGTCTGAATAGGGTACTAAGCTTGTATAGAAACCAGAAAAATCATTTTCTGGAGATTCTTCAAACAAGGCACTCATTGATGATATATCTGACCTATCTTCTTTTAAAATCTTCTGTACTTGATTATGAGTTGTAGACTCTTTATTATTAAGCATAAATCTTTTCTAGTCCTGCTTTGATTAGTTCCGAATTCTTCTTGTTTAGCATACCTCTAATGCCTTCGATAATTATCTTTCTATTAATGAAAGCTTTTTCTGCTTGTGAAGATAACTTTCCTGATAATGGTCTAAAGAACACAACAGACAATACTAAACCATAAAGAGTTGTAACCAATGCTAAACTCATTGCTTTTGGAACAATTGTAGGATCTTCAAAAGAACTAAGCATAGAAATCAGACCTATAACAGTACCAATCATCCCGAACATTGGTGATATATTACTAGCTAAACCAAATACTTTGGAAGCTTTTTTATCTTTATTAAAAAGTGAAAGACTTTCTTTTTCTAACAAAAGGGCAATTTCTGAAGATGGAATATTATCAGTTATTAAATTTAAACCAGATCGTAAGAATTTTAATTGTTGCACTTCATCAAAATCAATGATTTCTTTGAATGTTAATGATCTAGAATCTTTGCTAATGCTAACGATAATATCAACAAGATCATCATGAGATATATTATCTTCTTTATTTATTGTAAATAGCCTTTTGAATGAGAAGAAAAAATCGCTAATTGAGTAAGTGCTAATTATCGTTACTAAAGTTCCCCCAAGAGTAACAACAACAGCTGTTATATCAACAAAATCCTGCAAGTCTCCCTTGTTATATACTGCAAACAATACAATAAAAAGTGATATAAGAATACCTATAAAAGTAGAAATTTTCATTTAATGTCCTTAATTTAAATTTAGTATGTATCTAATCTGATTTACTGATTGATTGATAATAAGATTCTTTGTCTCTTCATTAAAATCGTCCAGCATTTCTATGTCCTCTTTCATAATCATAATAGCTCTTTCTGAGAGCTGAGAATAGAACTTGTTCCTAATGTTATCAGGCACACACTTTAAGAATCTTACCATGTCTAAATGAGTGAACTCACTGTTAATTTGTTCCAGCTGTACATTCTTTAACTTAAGAATATCATCAATTAAGAATATTTTCTTTGAAAGCTGTTGACTAAAGTCACTATCAAAGAACTGGATTGACTTAAATATTTCGTTAGCTACGTCTGGAGAAGAATTATTAATAAACTTAGCCATTGTATTAAGTTTATTAATTTTATAGGGATCTTTTTCCATAGCTTCTAAATATTTCTGATACATATTTACAACTAGAATTTTCATATCTAATTTAAGCACATTGTCTAAGTTTATGAGGGCTTTTAACACAGCGTTTTTATCACCAGTGTAATGTCTAAAGAAACTATCAAATTTATCAGCATCAAGTTGACTTAAAATGATAGCGATCTCATTAGGATTCTCATCTTTTAAAATATTTATGAAGTTATCATTAGATAGCTCATTTAAAAAGGCAAAACTAGTTGGACTGTCTTCCTCATCATCTTTTAGAAGTTGAACTTTTACAGGTCTATTGCCCAAGTTATTTGTATGGTTATTATTAGACTCAGAAGAAGAACTTTGTGATAATGGAATGGATTGCATTCCGCTAACCTGATCAATATTAGTAACTTTAACTTTTCTCATTGATTTAGCAATGATTCTGAATCCACTTTTTAGATTATTAACAATTACGAAGAAAGCTAAAGCGAGTAAGGCAATAATTGAAATATTCTTTACGTTAAAGAATGAGTTGCTTTCAGACTTTATATTAAGATCTTTCTCAATATTAATTACATCACCTTCAAGCTCATTAATATAAGCAATATTTCTTACAATTTCAGAAATTTCTTCAATAACAGAATCATCAGTGTCTTGTGCAACACGAACTGTTACTCTTTTGCCAGTAACATCTGTTGGAGATAAATCAGTAAGATCAAGAGTTGGTATTTTGTCTTCAGTCTTTGCGACTGGTAGTCCAGGTAAGCTAGTTTGCTTATCTAGTGTCATTTGATCGCTATTGGGATCATAAAAGTTATAACTTAAATCAATATCAACATAGACTATACAATCTTTTATAATTGGTTTCAAAGATGCGTTAATTCTTTCTGATAGTTCGTTTTCTAATCTTAGCTCAGCTAAAGAATTAGAGCCAATTCCAAATAAAAGTCCTGAAAAGCAAAGAATAAAAATGATAAGTAAAAATCTAATAACAATCTTCATTACTACCTCTTATAGTTAATTGATATCAAGTGTAGTTTTTAGGCAAGAAAAAAATCAGTTTTTTTTTTGTTTGACTAAAATACCCAAAGTGCAAATATTAATTATCAAACTACGGAGATATCAGATGAAATGTATTTTTAGTCGAACTACGATAACGTTACTATTGATAATATTATTTAACTATTCAAATTTACTCAGTGAAAAAAAATATGATTTTAGTGAATGGAATGGTAATGTAGATATCATTGGAGAGAGTTCTTTTGATCAGTTTGGAGAAGATCTTGTTCATGGTGATGTGAATGGTGATGGTATAAACGATATTATATGTTCAAGTCCTTCAGCTGATCCTTCAGGTAGAAACTCTGCAGGTATTGTTTATATTTTTTATGGCGAGACAATTCTAGAACAAGAAACAACTATATCACTTGAAAGCAATAATGCCGATGTTACTATATATGGGGCTGTAGCAGGACAAAAATGTGGTTCAAGCTTGGCTTGCGGCACAGTTAATAGTGACCTTTTTGATGATGTAGTAATTGGAGCTCCTTTTGCTAGTACTAATGATCTTGAACAAAATGGTCTAGTATACATTATTAATGGTTCGAATAATTTACCAACAATTATAGATTTAGCTTCTGCTACTGGAATTGATAAAATTAATGGTAGTACTAGTAATGATTTTTTAGGAAGTGATATCACTGTTGCGAATTTGAATAGCGATAATTTAGATGAAGTTATTATTAGTGCACCCAATGCAGATTCAGATAATACACAAAACTGTGGTAAGGTATATATCTTATGGTCTAATGAAAGCTACTCACAGAATCTTGATTTAGCTTCTGCTAATAATGTTACATATTTTGTTGGTAACCATATCAATGAAAACTTAGGTTATAAGATTGCTTGCGGTAATATTAATAACGACTCTTTCTGTGATTTGTTCATTGGCGCTCCGGGTTTTGATGATGATAGTCTGTTAAATAATGGAAGGTTATTCCTTATAAAAGGTCGAGGTTTCTTTCCTTTTGGGCAAGTTGATATTACAAATGAAACTTATGTAAATGCAACAATTGAAGGAACTAATCAAGCATCTGTAATTGGAAAAGCTTTTACAGTAGATGACTTCAATAATGATGGGAATGGAGATTTACTTCTCACAGATCAAAGTAGTCAATTAGATTCAAACTTAATATACCTAATTTTAGGTAATAATAGCCTAACAGGTACCATTCTAGCAAACAGTGAAAACTCTAATTCATTAATTTCAGGAGAAGGTTTAGACAATACATTTGGTCAGTATCTTTACTCTGGAGATGTAAATAATGATTCTATATATGATATGATTATTTCCTCTCCTGAAGCAGAAACTACTAATGGTAATTCCTCTGGAATAGTCCATGTTATTTATGGTAATAGCCTTATTAATACTGCTTATGATGTTAATCTAGGTGATAGTGATGAAGTTTATCTTGGAAGCACAACACAGTCATTAACAGGTACTTCTATTTCTCTATGTGATTTTAATAATGATTCTAAAAATGATATTTGGATTGGTTCTCCAGGTAGTGGAAATAACAATGGTGAGATTAATAGTGTTTATGGTGGTATCCCATGGCTATATAATAGAAATCCTAATGAAGAAGCTACAGATGTAGATATTGATAGTCCTGTATCTTTCTCATTGGCAGATGATAATCAGATTAATATTTCTTCTATCTCAGTTGTTATAGCTGGTACAGAATACAACTCTAATAGCAATAACTTCTCTTATAGTGGTTCGGAAGAAAATTACAGAATTACTGTAGCTCCTGAAGATTTTTACGGATATAACCAGATAATTGACGTATCAGTCAATGCTGAAGATGATGATGGCTGGCAGATACCTGAATCAAATTATAGATTTTTTACTAGAGAAGATACTGATCCTCCATTTACTGATTTATGGATTCCAGCTCCAGATGCAGTTGGCGTTGCTGTAGATACCAACATTGAATTCCATATTTATGATTTAGGGGATGGGGTCGACTTATCATCAATCACTGTTAATATTCAAGGTGAAAACTATTATTCAGGTCATCCTAATTTCTCAGCTCTGGGAGAGGCAAATGATTACACAATAGTAATTAATCCCCCTCAAAACTTTAGTTTTGGGGAATTAGTTAATGTTACTATTGATGCTACAGATTTAGCTGAAGTCCCTAATGCCATGACTTCTTTCGAATACTCATTTACTTGCGGACAAGATAATTCTGCTCCTTCAATAATCTTAATAGAACCAGCTTATAATGAAGAAGTATCTAGAGTTAATCCTGTAATAATAGAGGTTAGAGATGATGAAACTGAGTTAAATCTTTCTTCAGCTGAATTAAAGCTTGATGATGTAAGTATATTAGCTTCATCACAGATAACCAATATAACAAATGGATATAGATTTTATTATTCAGCACTTGATAACGGTATACATTCATTCGGAAATCATGAAATTGAATTTTATATTGAAGATAGCTCTTCCAATGCAGTTGATACTCTATCAGTTTTTTCTGTGATACCAGATAATGAAGCTCCTTTTACTCAGAATCACTATCCTGATAAGTTTTCTACCGAGAACGCAACAAATACCAGTTTTATGGTGGAAATATTTGATTTTCTTAGTGGAGTAGATATTAATACTGTCTCAATTAGATTGAATAGCCAAGAGATTATGAGTTCTCCATTCACAACTATTACAGATGTTGCTGATGGTTATAGAATTCTTTACAGTCCTGATGAAAGGTTTCAAGGAGAAGTTTCAGTAGAAATTGATGCAGGTGATCTTGATATACCAGCCAACAACATGCCAACAGAAGTCTATACTTTTGAATGTACAAGTGATACTGAAGCCCCTTACATAGAAAATGTTGATCCTGAAGTCGGCGAGATTAACGTTAGTCCTGATACTAATGTACAATTTAGAATAAAAGATGATAAAACTGGGGTTGATATTTCAACCTTATCAGTTAAAGTTAATAATATTGTTGTAACTGATAATGTAACGACAGCTCTAGTTACATCTGGTTTTGATGTGCTTTATATTCCATCTGAAATATTTGATTTCAATGAATGGGTTGAAGTAGAAATTGCATGTTATGACAAAGCTCTTGTTCCTAATTTGTTTACAACTGATTATAGCTTTAGAATAACTCCAGATCTTATTCCACCTGAACTAGTAAATCTATCCCCCGAAGCCAATGAAACAGGAGTTCCTATCTCTGAAAATATATATTTTGAAATTACTGATAATGGACTTGGTGTTGATATCAACAGCTTATCAATGAGAGTAAATGGGGTTCAAGTTAATCCAGATTATGAAGAAATTAATGATACAAATAATTATGCTGTAACCTATGAACACCAAGATTTTGATTATTCAGAAGAAGTGACTGTTGTAGTATCTGTGTCAGATCTTGCAGCGTCTCCGAATAGTTTAATTAATTATAACTATATGTTCCAAACAGTAGATGATGATAATGTTGAACCATTTTTTACTGCCTTTAATCCAACACCTGATGCTATAGAGGTGCCTGTTGAGACTTCAATCTCTATGGAAATCCTAGATGCTGATTCAGGCATAGATGAAACTTCAATTATATTTAAAATTAATAATGAAACAATTGAAAGTTACCAGCTAACACCGATTGATAGTGATGAGGGAACAGGTTTTCAACTTCTTTATGAACCTAATGAAGAGTTTAATTACAATGAGACTGTTCATGTTCAGATTTATGCAATGGATTCTTCTAGTAATAACAATAGTAATAGTATGAATTATTCTTTTACTACTTTAGTTGATGACGATCCTCCATATCTTAGCTTTTCATATCCTGAATCTGGAGGTAATGGTTATGCTAATTCTTTAGTGTATCTTAATTTTAATGATGACTTATCTGGGGTAGATAAGACTAGTTTTAATTTGAAAATTAATGATTCTTTTGTGACAACTTATACAGATTCTTTAGATGGAAATGCTTTTGAGGTTTGGTACGAAACAGAAGATAACTACACTTCAGATATTGTTGAAGTAGAATATTACATATCTGACAAGGTGGGTAATACTTTAAACGAATCCTTTGAATTTAACATTATAGAGGATATATATCCTCCATATTTTGTGCAAATTGGATCCTTTGCAGATAATCAAGATGAAATAGTAAATAAACTAAAAATAGCTATTCTTGATAAGGGGGTTGGCATTAATAAAGAGAGTATTCAGTTCGAAGTTAATAATCAAAGTGTAGAAAACTATTCGCTAGATGAACATATTTATGATTCAAACCCTGACTCATTAGGTTATGTGCTGACTTATAATGTTAATGAAAATAATTATGATGGTCAAAAACTTAAAGTTAATATTTATGCAGAAGATGAAAACAATCCTATTCCTCTTTCTGGTGAAGCTCAACTAAGTTTCTATATATGGCGTGAGCTAAATTCAGATAAAGTAGAGATTGTTCCAAATATTTTGAGCCTAAATAATGATGGATATAACGATGAATGCAGAATAATCATTCCATCCAATAAAAATGCTGTGTGTAAAATATTCACAATGGAAGGTAAAGAGATCAAAGACTTGGATATTATGCCTTATAGCTATGAAGATAGTCCTGATTTATCAAAAGGTGTGCAAGATTACCAAGTTGCCATCTGGGATGGTAGAAACAAAGACAATAAGATTGTCAATGCCGGAATTTACTTTTGCCAAGTCGAAGTAAATGGTAAGAAACACTTAAACACAATAACAATAGCAAAGTAGGTTAACATGAAAAATACAAATATAAAAATTACAGTCTTTCTTGTTTTATTACTTTGCACATTAGATTTATATTCTTTCAATTTCTTCAAGGGTGGACTTAGGAATTATAGTTTAGCTGGAACAGGTGTAGCCTCAACTAATGATGTATCTGCTAGTGGCTACAATCCTTCTTTGCTTAATTTGAATAGAGATTTTTCCATACTAACAGACTCAAGAGTCTATTTCTATGATCTTGAGAATGATGATTTAAGCTTTAATTATTTTGCTTTAGGAGTACCTCTCGGACGTTATGGCTCTTTAGCTTTATCAGGGGATATTTTCAATGCTAATCTTTATGATGAAAATAGATATGGATTACATTGGGGATACTCATTAACAGATGATTTTGGTATAGGTACCAGCATCAATTATTACTCTATATCTTATGGAGGAAATGAGTATACCCAGAATGACCCATTCTTTGTTGATAATAATACTGATAAGGCAGCTCTTGATCTAGATTTTGGATTATATTATAATCTTAGTCAGCAATGGAGACTAGGACTCTCATCGAAAAATATACTTCAATCTGATCTAGCGATTGATAGTAGTAATGAAGAACAGTTAAATAGAGAAATCTTAATTGGTAATAATTATCAATATAGAAAATTTAATTTTATGCTTGATCTTGGTCTTATTCAGAATGCTGTAACAGAAGAAAACGAACTAAATTATGCTTTAGCTAGTGAATATAAATTATACGATAATCTTGCTATTAGAACTGGTATTAACAATAATGATCTAACTTTTGGGTTTGGCTTTGAGATTATCGACAAAGAATATGTTTCTTCTTACAGATCTTCATATAACTCAAAAAAAATGATTGAGACTAAAAGTGTTGTTTTCTCTGTAGATTATGCTTTCTCTTATCCTTTGTTGAGTGATCTTGCTATTCCATACGGAAATCACTTTGTAGGTTTAAGCTTTAAATTTGGTAACTCACAATCTAGTGAAGATGAACTTAAAAAACATGTTTCTCCTGTAGTGGAAGAGGCAATCGTTGAGATTCCTGTCAAAGCATCTTTAGATAATTCTAAACCGCATGTCTTAGTTGATACAGTTTATGTAGATAAGATTATTAGAGATACTATTGTTGTAGTTGATACAATTGAGGTTATTACAGGAGTACCTGAGAGTGAGTATCAGAAGAAAATTCAGGAGCTTAATGCTGCATACACTAAAATCAAAACTTATAAAACTAATAATCAAGCTCTGATACACATAACTAATGCAACGAAATACTATTATAGCAGTGATTTTGAGAAGGCTATTGATGAGTGTAATAAAGCTATAAGGCTTGCTCCAGATATGGCACTTGCTTATATAAAACTCGGTTCGATATATTATAGGCAAGGAAAAGCAGACTTAGCAATGAAGAATTGGAAAATTGCTAAAAGACTAGACCCTAAAAACCCTGAACTTGAAGGTCTTTTTGATGATTAATAGAGATGAAGTATTAGCTTTATCTACAATATAGTATTGGTAATAGAAAAAGGCAGATTAGCTAAGCTAATCTGCCTTTCATAATGCGTAAATTATTAATACTATAAATCTATATGTTATTAATTCTTTTACTAGGTTAGTATCTGTTGCTTCTGAACTTTTGTTCACGAGGACGAGCTTCATTAACTTTTAAGTTACGTCCACCAATTTCATTATCGTTTAGGTTTTTGATAGCTTCTTCGCCATCTTCTTTGTTAGCCATTTCTACGAAACCAAAACCTTTAGGTCTTCCAGTTTCTCTGTCTTCAATAATCTTGGCAGAAATAACTTCGCCAAACTCAGCAAATAAAGCTCTTAATTCATCTTCTGTCATTTTGTATGACATGTTTCCAACGTAAATATTCATTTAATTTCCTCACTTCTTGACTTTTCATAAAGTCATCGAAGATACTTTTTAGGAAATCTAAAACATTGTCAATAAATATAATATTTATTTTTAAATATTGGTGTTTAACGAAATATTAAGAGCTTCAATTAAATCTACTTTTGAGATTGGTTTCGTTAAGTAATGATCACAACCTGCATCGTATGCTGCTCTTTTTTCTTCAGGGTAAGCATATGCTGTTAAGGCTATTATAGGTTTTTCGAAGCCAAAATCTCTTATCTTTCTTGTAGCACTTAGACCATCCATTAAAGGCATCTTGATATCCATTAGTACAAGATCAATATTATTTCCTTCTTTAGTTATTTTTTTTACAGCAGCTTCCCCATTAACCTCATTAATTAAATTAAAGTCCTCTTTTAAATATGCTTTAACTAATATATAGTTATCTATTTGATCTTCTACTACTAATATTGTCTTTTTATGCATAAATATTTCTCCTTGTTCTGTGTTTGTTTGGAATTTTAAAGTAGAAAGTACTTCCAACATTTATTTCTGATTCTAACCAAATCTTACCGTTTAATTTTTCTAAGAGAGCTTTTGAAATAGAAAGCCCTAGTCCTGTTCCTTGCTTTATTGAGTCTATTTGATAGAACTTTTCAAAAATTTTATTGAAATGTTCTTTCTTAATTCCACAACCAGTATCTCTTACAAAGAATGTTGTATGAGAAGTGTTTTTATCTATTATACCAAATGAAATTTCTCCGCACTCTGTGAATTTAAAGGCATTATTCAAAATGTTAACAAAAACTTGTACTAATCTATATTTATCAGTTTGAATATTAAAGTTCTCAGGTAGATATTCTAACTTTATTCTTAAATTATCTCTTATCCTAGTTTTATATGTAGAATGAAGTTCTTCAAGAACTTGGCTGATGTCAAACTCTTGTAGATCTACTTCAATTATATCAGCTTCAATCCTAGAATAATCAATAATGTCACTAATCAACTTAAGCAGTATTTCATTATTTCTTTTAATTATTTCCGAGTAGGTTTTTAATTCTTCAGCAGAAAGAGAAGCATCAAACAAATCAGCAAAACCAACAATAGCATTAAGTGGAGTTCTAATCTCATGACTCATATTTGTTAGAAAAGCTGTTTTAAGCCTATCACTTTGCTCAGCTCTATCTTTTGCAATTTCGAGTTCAGTCATATTTTTATTTAGTGTCTTATTTAATTGAATATATTCTTCATTCTTTTTTTCAAGTTCTTTCTTACTATTAACTATCCCTGTTACATCGCTAATAATACATATAACACCAATTATATTTCCATCAGAATCAATGTTGGGACTAAAAATCTCTTGAGAAATTCCCCATTGTTTCTTCTTTGGATTATAGAATTCAACATTTTCATAAGTAATTCGATTACCTTTTAATGCCTCTTCTAGACCATGTCTAATCTTGTCATAAGTAGATTGGTCAAAGATCTCAGCAGTTGTCTTGCCTAGAACTTCAGATTCAGATAAACCTGTAAAAGTTTCCATAAACTTGTTCCATAGTAGGTATCTAAGTTTGGTATCATAAACAATAATCCCCTGAGATGCGTTTGTTAGAATACTCTTGTTCAATTCAAGTGCATTTTTCATCTTATTGAGATAAAGTTTCCTCTCTTCTTCTGCTTTTATTCTCTTGGATATATCGTGAATGATAGAATATAGGTATTCTTTACTTCTAATGTAAATCTTTCCACTATATACTTCTACATCTCTAATCTCACCATTAGATTTTTTATGTTTGAAATGAAAAATGTTTTTATCATTATTTAAGGCTTTATTGACATCATTTCTCACATTTTTTAAAGCATTTGTGTTCAAATCACAAATCTTAAGCTTTAGCATTTCATCATGGGAGTATTGGTAATAATTACAGGCTGCATCATTAGCATCAATAATATCTGTTGTTATTGGGTCAATTATCAACATGATTGAGTATGATTTTTGGAACATACTTTGATAACGAATTTTACTTTCGCGTAACTCTTTTTCCATCATAAACTCGGTTGTAATATCCTTAAAAGTACAATAAGTTTGTCGCATAATTCCATCAGCACGATAACCAATACAACCTTCGAAGGAAACGTAAATTTTTGATTTGTCTTTTCTTACCATTCTAAATCTAACATCATGAATATAACCCTGTGCCTTAAAGACAGGGAAGTTCTTTTTGAAATGTGCAACATAGTCATTATCTAAGAAGTCTGAAAAATTTCTGCCTATAACTTCAGACTTTGTATATCCTAGTGTAATTAACCACATAGGGTTTACATCAATAATATTACCATCGGGGTTCAATGATTGATAGGCTAAAGGAGCATTCTCATACATTGCTCGATACTTATTTACTTTTTCTGAAAGAAGATCTAGTTTTGTATTATATAATGTAGTGTTGTTTGCAAAAATCAAGATATGATTATAGGGTGTTAGTAAACCTGTTGTTTTAAAGTAAATTGTTCTTTTTTTAGAAGTTATGAGTTTGATATCTTTTTGAAATTTTCTTTTCATAGTAACCTGATGAATGAAGTCTAAAAATTCTGTATTCTCTTCTCGAACAAAGTTAACAATATGTTTTCCAATAATAACTTCTTTCTTTGATTGAAGAGCAATTACAGCCTGCCTATTCAGATCTACAACATTTAAATCGCTATCTAATTCAAAAAATAATTCATAATTGTTCATTAAAAAAGTATACTGTGAGCCAATAACAGAATATCCTAGTAAAGAAGCCAAAGTATCATTAATCAATCCTAAAGTAGAAATGAAATGGCTTATGGATTCTAATACAATATCACTATTGAAATATAAGCAACCAATTGCTATATTATTAAAAGAAATAGGATAAGAATAATTAAAATCTTCCATTAAAATTTTACTTATATCTTTTAATTCCAAGTTGTTCTTTACAATTAGGATATTTTTTCTATTATCAATAACTTCAAAGAATTCATATTTATCAATTGAATCAAAGTTTTTTCTCATTAACTCATTTGAAAATATCAACTTTTTTTGGTCTGCGAGAATGAACTCAGCATTATTAATAAAACTCAAACTTATGAATTTACTATGAATATTATCTATAAAAGATTTTTCAGGCTTTTTGGTAATAAGCAATTTATTGATATATAACGATAGGTTAAATAATTCATCCTTTATTTCAATATTTTTATTTTTCAAAATAACTCCCTTAATTAAATACTCTCAAAAATATCGAGTAGAACTTTTTTTAATTTATCAGAACTTATAGGTTTTGAGAGAAAGCCCTTCATTCCTATATCTAAACATTTTTCTCTTGTTTTTGTTGAAACATTTGCTGTTAATGATATTATTACTGGCACTTTCTCAGTCAATTTTTGAAAAATTACCTTAGATGTTGTGATTCCATCCATTTCAGGCATTTGTAAATCCATGAAGATTAAATCAGGCACGTTTTTAAGCGCACTTTTTAACGCATCTATTCCATTTACTGCATGAAATAATTCTACATTTGGTAGAAATTTTTTAAGCATAATAGTAATAAGTTTTGAATTGATTTTATTGTCTTCTGCAATAAGAATCTTTCCTGTTTTAGAACTTATTGCATCTATTTTATTTCTTTTTTTAAGCTTATTATTAATTGAAGAAGATTTAGATTTACTATCAATCTCTTTCAAGATGTTATAAATCATTTTTGGTAAAACAGGTTTTGATATAGTATAATTTATATTCTCATCAATGCACAGTTTAGAGACAAATGCTTCGTGCTCTAAATTGTAGAATATTACAAACGGAATTGACAAACTGTTCTCTGAAAAATATCTGTTTATTCTTTTAACAGTTCTAATATTATCATATTTACTAGCAGAAAAATTAGCTATTATCAAACTGATATCATGCTTATTTATAATCTCGATTGCCTCTACATAGCTATCACATGTTATTATTCTTAAACCAAAGTATTCAGTGTATCTTTTTGTTATAGCAATAGTCTCAGGAGTTTGATCTATCATTAAAATATTGTTTATGTTCTTGAACTTATAAGGGAATAGATCTTTATCAAAAATATGATTACACTTTATTGTGAACTCAAATGTCGTTAATTTATCTGGTATACTATCAAAAGTTATTTTACCACCCATTTTAGTCACTATATCGTTTGAAATTACTAAACCAAGCCCTGTTCCACCAAATTTTCTGGTTATAGTTGAATCTGCTTGTGTAAAAGCTTGGAACAACCTACTTGTTTGCTCTTTAGAAATCCCTATTCCAGTGTCGATAACCTGAACTGTTAGATTCCCTGATCTGTTATCAATATATTCAAATAGTAGTTTTAATACAACCTGTCCTTTTGCAGTGAATTTTACAGCATTAGACAAAAGATTTGTTAGAACCTGCTTTAATCTTACAGAATCTACAAATAGATAACGAGGTAGTTTTGTATCATAATCCACAACGAATTCTAATAATTTTGAGGATGATGCGATTTTTATAATATCTACAGTCTCATCAACAAGATCAAAAATGTCTGTCTTTTCAATATTTAAATCAAATTTACCAGATTCAATTTTAGAGAAATCTAGAATATCGTTGATGATGGATAATAAAGATTTAGCAGACTTGAGCGAGTATTCTATATAGCTTTTTTGCGTATCATCAATTTTAGTATGTGCAAGAAGTTCTGTGAACCCAATTACTCCGTTTAATGGCGTTCTTATTTCATGACTCATACTGGCAAGAAATTCAGATTTTGCTTTGGTAGCCTCTAGTGAATCTTTGGCAAACTGTCGAGCTTTGATTGTTTTTTCTTCCAGCTGAGTGTTAAGCAAATTTAATTTATTAATTGCTTCGATTCTTGCTAAAACATTTGCATAAATCTGTCCAAAGAAATCAAGAATTTCAATTTCTGATTTGTTAAAAAGATGGTGTGAAGAAACAAAATCTATACCTACAAATCCCTTACACTGATTGTTTACGAAAAAGGGTATAGTGCATAAACTCTTAATTTCTTGTGCAACAAGAATATCATGCATCTCACCTTCTGTTTGTGTGTCAACATTGTTATAAATTATTGGATTCCCATTTATATGAGTTGAAAACCAATTAGGGATTTCGTCTAAATTAAATTCTTGTATCTCATTAATCTGGGGTTTAATCCCAATATTACACCATTCATAAGTATATGTAGTAGTGTTCTTTTCTAAATCATATTCGAAGATATAGGAACGGTCACATTCAAAAAATTCTCCAATATCCTTAAGAACCTTATCAAAAGCAGGCTTTACTTGGCTAACATCAATATTGATCAGATTTGTAGAAAAATCTCTTAGAATGTTCTGGATTTTTAAGTAGTAGTTAAGCTTATTTTTGGTGAAATTCAACTGAGTAATATCTGTCATCGTAGTAATGAAATATTTTTCCCCATCAAATTCAATTACATCACCTGAAAATAAACCATCTAGCCTTTCTCCAGTTTTGGTCATTATACATATTTCTAGCCCCTCTATATGCTTTTGTTTCCTGACTGAATCGAATAATAGTTTTTGACTTTCGATTGTAGGCATGATATGCAGTTCAAGGGGAGTTTTTCCAATTACTTCTTCTTTTGTAAAACCAATTTTTTTGGTAAAGTGCTTGTTAACATCAGTGAAAACAAAATCTTCAGCTCTACTAATAGTAATTGAGTTAGGACTGTTATTAAAAATAATATCCATTTTTTCAGTTAAAGTTTTTTGCTGTTGTGTAGAAACAAGGATTTCTGTTATATTTTTGGCTGAGGCATAAATTAAATTTCCAAAGAGATGAAAGGTCCATTCTAAAGTAAGGTATTCACCACTAATATTTTTTATTCTATTAGTGAATTTTTCAATTGTTTTTTCTTGAACTAAACTTTTAATGACAGCTCTTGTCTTTTCCAAATCATCGGGGTGTACTAGGTTTATTAAGCTTCCATGATATTTTTTTTCTTGGTTAATACCAATTAATTCAGAAAATTCATGGTTCATTTGTATTATATAACCTCTGATATCCATAATGGTTAAAAGAGAGAGACCAACTTCATAAAACTTCTCTAAAATAACTTGTTTCTTGAAATCATTGTTACTTTCTAAGAATATAGCAACGAAATAGTTAGGCTTTGGAGAATAAGCAATTACATGAAACTCTTTTTGGATATGTTCTGAAAACTGGATAAAATTAGCACTTTTACCCTCCAAAGTAATTTGCCCATAAAAATCTATCCAATCAAAGGCATCATCAACAATTGTAGGAAATATATGTGTTATTCTTTTGTTAATAATATTTGAAGCTCTTAAACCTGTTAACTCCTCAAACATTTTATTAACATCAATAAAAATATAGTCTATTGCTTGGCCAGTATCATCTAAAACAATTTTGTGTAAGCCATATCCAAATGGGGCATCAACGAATAAATCCTTTGTGCTAGTTATCATATATTTCTCCCATGGTTATATTATAAGGATGATTTAAATATAGTCAATTAAAAAAGTACTATTTTAGTATTTTTTTTCAATAGCAGTTATGCAAGCAAAACTCTCAGTTTCTGCTTTCTAGCCCCTGTAGGTTGACAGTCCAGTTTATTAGCTTTTTTACTTGACCCTTACTTGCCACCTTGAAAAAAAACCGATTTTTCAAGGAGACCAGTAAGGATGGAGTTAGTGACCAAGGAGTTAGTGACTGGGATCGCCAGCCTCCGAGCTAGCTTCACTTAGAACATAGTGATAAGTGAATTTGTAGAGACGTTTGGAAAAACGTCTCTCTTGAATTGTCCTGAAAGGACATATCAC
Organism: Cloacimonadales bacterium (SeqCode); assembly: GCA_963678315.1. Classification (GTDB taxonomy): domain Bacteria; phylum Cloacimonadota; class Cloacimonadia; order Cloacimonadales; family JAFGVF01. The sequence continues at coordinate 1,616,535 of OY782781.1, forward strand.
CACAGAGCCCATGATTTCAATCGAGGGAGATGTGATAAATGAGAAATAAATAATTAATAATGAAAAATAAACTTGCCTACCATCTAAATGCATTGTGGCAAAAATGATTTAATTAGAGTAATTAGTGCCATTTGTGGCTGATTTCTTATTTGCTATTTAGTCCCAACGGGACGATATAGGTTTTTAGTCCATCTCAGAATGTTCCTCAATCGAGAATGATGGATAGGGAAGTCTATTTTTATTTCTTGACACTTTTAAAGAGATAAGGCTAAGTTGTATTATAAATACAGATGTTGATAAACATTCATTACAAAGTTATTCAAATAAATAACCAAAAAAGATACAAAACATAATGAGCAAATAAAGTAAAAAATTGAAAATATCATTATTTTTAAACAACATGTTTTATTTGATATGTTACTTAAACAGGAGAATATATGTTTAAAAAAGTAGGTCGCTTAACGCCTGAAGATATGAAAGAAATGCGCTTAAAAGTAGAGGGCATATTTGAGCAAATTGAAAAAGAAAAAATAACATCAGCAGTAAGAAGAATCAATCTTATTGCCAATACAGCTAATTATTTTGTTCGTGAAGAAATGGGGAAGATGTTAGCAGAATGTGAAAATAAGCAGGCAATGGATGATATATGTTTAAAAATGATGAAACATAAACTTTATGGTATTCGAGCAACAGGTCTATTCTATTTCTATTATAAGGATAAATCCCACCCACATGAAGTTATTGAGGTTTTGGACAAGTATTATGACAAAGTTCCTTGGGAAGCAGAAAGTATCGCCTATAATATGTGGAAGAAGCATTCACATATAATGAAAAAATACATGCCTGAATGGCAAAAAGATAAAGATGAGTTCAAGCGTTCTTTATCATTACATGGAATGGAAAATATAGCTAACAATGAACCCAAATTCATCATGAAATTTATTGGTGATATGATTGATGATGAATCAATTGAAGTGCAAAAGAAAATTACCCACATTTTAACTCAGGTAGGAAGACAGAAGCCTTCAAAATGTTATCCCGTAATCAAGCAATGGTTGTATAAGGCTGATGATAGAAGAATAAAAACTATTTGGGTAACAATGAAGAAATTAGCAAACATAATTACTCAAAAGAGTAATAGAGACAAATCGAGTGACTTTGTGAAAGCTACAGAAAGAACAGTGAAAGAGTGGAAGAAAGATTCAAACAATAATGTTTCTTCAATGGGCAATAAACTTGCTTATATTTTAAAAATAAAATAACCAATAATCTATATAACATACGAAAAGAGGACTTAAAGATGGCTAACGAATGGATGAATTTAGGTCATAGTTTAGAAGACTATTTAGAGAAGATTTTATTATTAGGTTTAACAAACGAAAAGATAAGAGTAACAGATTTAGCTATTAAACTTGGTGTGAAAAAGCCATCAGTAGTATCAGCATTAAAAAAGCTAGCAGAGATGGACTTCATTGTTTATGAGAAGTATAAAGATATATATCTTACAGAGAAAGGTAGAGAGTATGCTGGTAAAATCTATAGAAGACATTTAACTTTAACTAGATTCTTCAATGAAATTCTTGGTATTGATTATGAACAAGCAGAAGAAGATGCATGTGCAGTTGAACACGACTTAAGTGTTACAAGTTTTAATAGAATATTTGGATTAATTGAATACTTTGAAAGGGATTCTGAAGCCAGAGAGGTAATTGAAAGATTTAAAAAGAAGTCGTAGGGGAATAGATGAAAAGCACATTACACAATATTATTAAATCGTATAAAGATAAGAAAGGTTTTTTAATTCCACTATTGCAAGCTATACAGAGAGAAGAAGGGTATTTATCAAGAGAATCAATTATTCAAGTTTCAGATGAAACAGGTGTTTCAAAAGCAGAAATCTATGGCGTAGCAACATTTTATACTATGTTTAGATTGAAAGCTCAAGGTAAGCACACAATTAGAATCTGTAAAGGAACAGCCTGTCATGTATCTGGAGCAAAAACAATTCTTGAGGCAATTCAAGATGAACTAAATCTAAGTAATGAGAAAGATACCACTGATGATGGTATGTTTACGCTCTTAGAAGTAGCATGTCTAGGTTGTTGTAGCTTAGCTCCAGTAATTATGATTGATGATAAAACTTATGGTAAACTTAGTTCAAGAAAAATACCTGAGGTAATAAAATCATTTATTGAGGAGAATAAGTAATGTCAGGAAAGATTATAAAAGTAGGTATGGCTTCTTGTGGTTTAGCTGCCGGCGCTCAATCCATTTATGATACAATTCAAAAAATTATCATTGATAAAAAATTAGATATTACTTTGAAACAAACAGCTTGTAATGGCATGTGTCATTCAGAGCCTTTAATTGAACTTCATGATTGTGACAGCCGCTATATTTATGGTAATCTAGAAAAAAATGATGTTGAAAGTATTATTCTTAATTTTAACAACAACGAATATAAGCAAAGCAAGTTAATATACTCAAACAAAGTTGATGCAGAAGAAAACTATGTTCTTGAATCTCAAACTAGAATTGTGATGAGAAATTGTGGAGTTATTGACCCAGTTTCAATTGATGAATATCTCCAAGTAGATGGCTATAAGGCTTTATCAAAAGCTCTGCAGATGGACAGATTCTCAATTATAGATGAAATCTCAAAATCAGGGCTAAGAGGTCGTGGGGGAGCAGGATTCCCAACAGGACTAAAATGGAAATTTGCTTACGATAAAGAAAGTGCTAAGAAATTTGTAGTATGTAATGCTGATGAAGGAGATCCAGGTGCTTTCATGGATAGGTCAGTTCTGGAAGGTGATCCTCATAATGTTATCGAAGGAATGATAATAGGAGCTTATGCAATAGGTGCTGATGAAGGTTATCTATATGTACGTGCTGAATATCCTTTAGCTATAAAACATCTTTCAATTGCAATCAAACAAGCTGAAGAAAAGGGCTTTCTAGGTAAGAATATTTTAGCTTCTGACTTTAACTTTAAACTTCACATTAAAGAAGGTGCTGGAGCATTTGTTTGTGGAGAAGAAACAGCTTTAATGGCTTCAATTGAAGGTAAGAGAGGTATGCCAAATCTAAGACCACCTTTCCCTGCAGAATCAGGTTTATGGGGTTATCCAACAAATATCAATAATGTTGAAACTTGGGCTAACATCTCCTGGATTATTCTCAATGGTGCTGAAGAATATGCAAAATATGGTACTGAGAAATCTCGTGGAACAAAAGTCTTTGCCTTAGCCGGAAAGATTAAGAATTCTGGATTGATAGAGGTTCCTATGGGTATCAGTCTAAAAGATGTAATCTATAAAGTTGGTGGTGGTATGAAGACAGAATCACCCTTTAAAGCAGTTCAGCTTGGAGGACCATCAGGAGGATGTGTTCCTGAAGAATTACTGGATACAATTGTTGATTATGATTCTATAAACAAAACTGGAGCTATCATGGGTTCTGGTGGAATGGTTGTAATGGATTATGATACATGTATGGTTGATGTGGCTAAATTCTTTTTAAACTTCACACAAAATGAATCTTGTGGCAAGTGTACTTTCTGCAGAATAGGCACCAAGAGAATGCTGGAAATATTAGAAAAGATTACTAAAGGTGATGGTCAACTTGAAGATATTGAGAAACTAGAGCAACTATCTGATAAAATAATAACAACTTCTCTATGTGGTTTAGGACAGACAGCTCCTAACCCAGTTCTAACAACATTAAGGTACTTTAAAAAAGAATATGAAGAACATATTGTAGATAAACATTGTTCTGCTAAAGTATGTACAGATTTACTGAAATATTCAATCGATAAAGATAAGTGTATAGGATGTACAGCTTGTGCAAGAGTTTGTCCAGTAAATTGCATTTCAGGGGAAGTTAAAAAAGTTCATGAGATAGACCAAACTAAATGTATAAAATGTGGTTCTTGTTTTACAGCTTGTAAGTTTGATGCTGTGGAAATTAGTTAGGAGAATTAATGGTTAAGATAAATTTGAATGGTATTGATATTGAGGCTAAAGAAGGCCAAACAATATTAGAAGTAGCAGAAGAACATGGATATAAAATCCCTACTTTATGTCATGACGAAGAATTAAAACCTTATGGTTCTTGTTGGGTATGTGCAGTAAAAGTTGAAGGAAGAAAAGGGTTTGTTACTTCTTGTGGTACTAAAATAAACGATGGAATGGTAATTGATACAGAAGGTGAATCAGTAAAACAAGCTAGAAAAATGGCTTTAGAATTGTTGGTTTCAGACCACTATGCTGATTGTCAAGCTCCATGTAAAACAGCTTGTCCTGCAGATATTGATGTTCAATCTTATGTTTCTTTAATCGCTAATAAACAGTATCATGAAGCTGTTAGAGTGATAAAAGATAAATTGCCTATGCCTTTATCAATTGGCAGAGTTTGTCCTGCTTTTTGTGAAGAAGAATGTAGAAGACAGCTAGTTGAAGATTCAATTGCGATTAGACAATTAAAAAGATTTGCAGCTGACTACGATGCTCAAGATTATTGGAATTATGTTCCTGAAAGGGAAGAAAATAAAAATAAAAGTGTAGCAATAATTGGTGGAGGACCTTCAGGATTGTCATGTGGCTATTACTTAACTGCAAAAGGCTATAATGTAAAAGTTTTTGAAGAAATGCCTCAAGCTGGGGGATGGTTACGATATGGAATTCCTGAGTATAGACTACCTAAGGAAATTCTAGACCTTGAAATTGAAATAATGTGTGCTAATGGCATGGATATTCAATATAACACTAAAATTGGTAGAGATATAGCTTTTAAAAATATAGTAGATGATTATGATGCAGTTTACTTAGCTATTGGAGCTTCAGACGCAGTTTCTATGGCAGTTCCAGGTAATGACCTTGAAGGTTGCTATTTAGGTGTAGATTTCTTGAAGGCAAATGCTTTGGGTAATGCTCCAGACCTTGGAAAGAAAGTAGCTGTAATTGGTGGTGGAAATACTGCTATTGATTGTGTCAGAACTGCTGTAAGACTTGGTACAGAGGCAACAATAGTCTACCGTAGAGCTGAAGCTCAAATGCCAGCTGAAGATTTTGAAATTGAAGCTGCTAAAAAAGAAGGTGTTAAGTTTAAGCTTCTAACCAACCCTGTTGAATATATTGGTGAAAATGGTAAGCTAAGCAAGATTAAACTAGAAAAGATGGAGCTTGGTGAAGCAGATTCTTCAGGGAGAAGACGTCCACAAGCAACAGGAGAATACGAAATTGAAGAATTTGATTCTGTTATAGCTGCAATTTCCCAAAAGCCCAACATTGATTTCCTTTTAGAAGAAAGCTCAAAAATTGAAGGGGAAGAATTACCTTTAACTAGATGGAATACGCTGGAAACTCCTCAAGAAACAATGTATTCAGGTTTAGGAAATGTATTCGCTGGTGGCGATTTTAGAAGAGGTCCAGCTACAGCTGTAGAAGCTATTGGAGATGCTAAGAAAGCAAGTCAAGCAATTGATAAATTCTTGCAAGGCGAAAAACTAGACAAGCCTAAATATAGATTTAATTCTGTAAAAGCTAATAAAATTAGTGATATTAGAAAGGACTTGTATGCCGAATATGACAAAGTTGAAAGAGCTAAAATGCCTGAAATTGATGTTGAGCAAGCAAGAAGTTCATTTGCCGAAGTAGAAACTGGATTTACAGAAGAACAGGCGATAAATGAAGCTAAGAGATGTCTTGAATGTGGTTGCCAAGTTAATGAAACTTGTGCTCTAAGAATCTATGCTTCTGAATATAATGTTTCACAGGATTTATTCTTTGGTGATGTAAATCAACATCCAATTGATGATTCACACCCATTTATTCTTCGTGATGCAAACAAGTGTGTTAACTGTGGAAGATGTGTTAGAACATGTGCTGAGATTCAAGGAGCTGGGGTTCTTGGTTATATTTATAGAGGTTTTGAAACCTTAGTAGCACCAGAATTTGGTGAAAGCTTAACTAATACTTCTTGTGAATCTTGCGGTAAATGTATAGCAGTTTGTCCAACAGGTGCTCTGATCCCTAAGAATATAAACTACAAACTTAATCCATTAGAAAATAATAAAGTAATTCAATCTTGTGGCATGTGTGGTAGCGGTTGCGATATCTTAGTTGATGTACAATCAGATAAAGTTACTACAATCTCAACACCAGCTGAATGGGACGAAGTCTTCTTACCTCAAGAGTATGATAATAAGAAGTCATTTAACGGTAGAAATCTATGCTATAAAGGTAGATTTGGCTGGCAAAAGCTCTCAATTAATGATGATTCTCCAAAGCTCTTTAATGGAGAGGCATGGGATGATATTGATTATTTGCAAGTAAAACAAATTCTTGCTGATAAAATCCTAGGTGGATTCTGTGTAGTTCCTTCTCCTAACCTAACAATAGAAGAATTGCTAATTGCTGAAGAGTTAGGAAAGTACAAGAATTCTGCTATCAAACCACTTATTGAATTAGATGATTTTACTAGTGAAATGCTTAAAGCAGACTTTAGTGTAGTGACTAAAGAAAGGTTTGAAAAGGCTGAAAACTATGTTATTATTGGTGAAATATCACATACACTTAGAACATTAGTAAGACTGGAACAGTTAAAAGGAAAAGGCTTAATATTAATAGATTATCCAGAAAGTGATTTTAGTAAGTTCGCAGACAAAGCTTTTACTAGTATTGATGACTTGGATTGGAGTGATTTAACAAATACTGTAATTCTATTTGATATGGCTAGAAAAGATATTGATAAAATATATAGTAAATGTTTAGAAATTAGTGATTTCACTGAAAGCAGCTTCTTATATCCTAATTCTAAATATAATAATATTAGAGCTTACAACTATTTCTATACATCATCAGAAGATACTAGCAATGATAAACCTGTAATATTCTTTGGTGATATACCTGTTGACTTCAAAAAGAATAGCTTTACAGTACTTATTAGTGATGTCTTTGATACTTCCTTAGATATTGACTTGTTTATTCCTAAAGCATCATATTTAGATATTGATGGTATTGCTTTGGCTGATGATATGAGGACAAAAGTATTTTCAAAAGCAACCAATAAAATGCTGCATGAACAGTTGGTGGTTAGTTTTGCTGAAATAGGTATAATTCCAATCAGTATGGCTGAAATTACAAACTGGAATAATCGAGCAGATAAATTCTTAGAGAATCTCTCTCTCGAAAATAAAAAGATTGACATTGACAAGAGTAAATTCTTATCTAAATATAAAGAAGATATAGTTAGATTTGATTTGTTTAAATAGATTTGAGTAACTGCCATTGATTGAGGTGGCAGTTACTATTTACTAAACCTATAACAAATACCATATAGTAGATTAATTGTAACTGCAGTAGTTATAATGTGAGGGGTTAATGAATAAGAGATTAGAAAAAAAGAACTTAATAGCTGAAGCTGCAAAGTCACTTTTTGTGAAGTATGGCTATAGTAAAACATCTTTAGATGATATAGCTAAGGAAGCACATATTGGTAAAGGTACTATTTACTATTATTTTGAGTCCAAAGAAGATATATTTTTTACGATTACAGAGAATCAAATTCAATCAATAACGCAACGACTTAAGATTAAAAGGCTTGAAAGAAGGATTAGGAATCATGAAGATTATTTTATCAATTGTATTCTTGAGCCATTCAATATATTGCTTGATTTTGATAATGTAATATTTGATTTGATACATACTTTAAAAACAACATATACTAAGACCTTAGATGAACTTGAAGATAGGTGGAAAGAATCTGTAATTGAGCATACAGAGCTTGTTATCAACAGATGTGCAGAAGAAGAAGGTTTCAAAGTTGATGCCAGAGAATTAGCTGAATCAATAATTTTCTTTCTATACCAAGAAAAAGAAGAAGATCTTATTGGGGTTACAGAGATTGATAAACTGATTACCCCAATCATTGATAAAGCAAGAGTCTTTTTAGGTTATATTTATCGAGGTCTTAATAAATAATAGTCCGGTGAATAATTAATATTACTAGTGAGAATATAAATGAAACAAATGATAAATAGAAAAGCAAAGCATGAATACTACTTTGTAGATAAGTTTGAAGCTGGAATAGCCCTTCAAGGAACTGAAATAAAGTCCATTAGACAAGGTAAGGTTAGTTTTAAAGATAGCTTTGCTAGAATAGATAAAAAGGGAGAAGTGTGGTTGCTTAATTTGCACATAACACCCTATGAAAAGTCTACTTATTTCAATCATGAAGCAACAAGACCAAGAAAGTTACTTCTTAATAGGAGAGAGATTAAGAAACTAAATTCTAAAATTATTGAGGGAGGAATGACTCTTATTCCTGCTTCAATGTATATAAATGATAAAGGCTTATGTAAGGTTGAACTTGCTTTAGCTAAAGGTAAGAAGAATTACGATAAACGTGAAGTAATGCAGAAAAGAGATCAGAAACTCGATATGGATAGAGCAAGGAAACAAAGATAATAGATATATGTTAAGAAATAAATTAATATTTTTAATTGCACTGTTTACGATATTTACCGGGATAGTTTTTGGTGATATCAATATACAGTTTGCAGGTACTAGCGAATTTTATAAGCTGGAGTCGTTTAAAGTAAACAATATTGATTATGTTTATTTGAAAGACCTTAATAAAGTACTTCAAGGACAGCTTAGAGAAGTGTTGATTGATGATCGAGTATATTTCACTTTGTATAAAACTGAAATTAGTTTCTGTATTGAAAGCTCTTTCTTACACGTTTCAACTGCCCATTCTTACATTGACGATTATTATAATTTCTACTATCCTCTGATATATAAAGAAGGTAAGTACTCTATTCCTGAACATTTTGTGAATGAAATTCTACCTATGATATTCTCTGAGCAAATGCAGTTTCAAGATGGATTCTTAATTGTTAAAGAGAAGAATAAAGAGCCTATAGACGTAATTGTTATAGATCCTGGTCATGGTGGTAAGGATCCGGGGGCCTTAAGTAGCAAAGGAACTAAAGAAAAGAAGATAACTCTTGAAGTAGCCAAAAAGCTTAAGAAAAGGCTTGAAGAAGAACTTAACATTAAAGTTCTGCTCACTAGAGATGATGATAGCTTTGTTTCATTGAAAGATAGAACTAAATTTGCCAATGATAAAAAGGCTGACCTTTTTGTTTCACTTCACTGCAATGCCGCAAGAAATAAAAAAGCAGATGGGATAGAAGTTTACTACTTATCAGAAGCAAAGACAGATGATTCTAGAGCTGCTCAAGCCTTAGAAAACTCAGTTGTTGCAGAGTATGAAGGTAAGGATGCTGAAGAGTCTTATAATAGTGCTGATCTGGTAATTAGTGACCTTGTACAGTCAGCCCAGTTAATGGAGTCAATAAGTTTAGCATATAAGAGTCAAACTAACCTTATCTTAGAAACTGACACAACCGATAGGGGCGTAAAGTCTGCTAATTTCTATGTTTTAAGAGGTGCATTTATGCCTGCAGTTCTTATAGAGATGGGTTTTATTTCCAACAGTAAAGAAGCTAAGAAGTTAGTGAAGTCTTCTTATCAAGATAAAATTGTAGAAAGCTTATTCTATGCTATTAAATCTTTTAAAGTCAGTTTTGACAGGAATAACAGTTTAAATGATTAAACCAATACCTCCTAAAAGACAAGCCAAAGAAGAAGAGATAAGACATAACCTTAATAAAAGAAACTTAGATGATAAACCTCATCATCCCTTTGCCTATGTTCTAAGAGCTCTCTTTAGGTTCTTAGGACTTGAAGCATTAGGAGAACTTAATACATTAAAAATTGATATGAGGGAAGAGAAGATAATTGATTCAAGGATTCCCTCTTTTTTTAATGGTTTTAAAATATTATTTATTACTGATTTGCACCTAAATGGTCACCCAATTCTAATACGTTCATTACGACGATACCTCAAGAACAATGATGCAGACATAGTTTTGTTTGGAGGAGATTATCAAGTTAACTCTTATGGCAATTATAAGAAGATTAAAGCTATCTATAAGGAGTTGCTAAGAAATATTGATTGTAGCAACATTTACGCTGTTCTTGGAAATCATGATGAATATATAATTGGCAAGATATTGGATAAAATTGGTGTAAAGGTTCTGATTAACGAGTCGGTTACCTTCCATAAGGATGAACAAAGTCTTATTCTTACAGGCATTGATGATGCCGATAGATATAAATCACATGAGTATCCTAAGATAAACTTCAACGACTTACAGTATAGAATACTTCTTACTCATACTCCCAAAGTTTATGAGTCAGCACATAGAGAAGGATATCACTTCTTGATAGCTGGACATACTCACGCTGGACAAGTTTGTCTTCCTGGTAGGATACCACTTCACAACTTTGATAAATTTCCGCATAAATTAGTTTATGGAAGGTGGAACTATAAATCAATGATTGGATTTACTTCTGCGGGAGTTGGCAATACTTGGATGAATATTAGGTTCTTTTGTCCTCCAGAAGTAGTTATGTTTACTTTGAGTAATAGTTGATATTCTGTTAATAATAATTTACTTGCATAAAATAAATAACGTTTATATTTTGTAGTATAATATTTTATATAAAAAACCTCAAATGGAGAGATGATTATGACTAACAATGAATCAATATTCTTTTCAGACAAGATAAACCATAAAGATAAGACAATTAAAGAAAAATTCTTTTATCACCTAGAATTCTCAATGATTAAAGATAGAACTACATTAACTGCTAGAGATGTTTATCAGGCTTTGGCTCTGACCATTAAAGATAGTTTGATAGAGCGCTGGCTTAAAACTAACTATGAATACCAAAAGAATAATTCCAAGAAAGTAAACTATCTATCTATGGAGTTTTTAGTTGGTAGACTTCTCATGAATTCTATTAGGAACATGGGGATCGAAGGTGAAGTAAAGACCATTCTAAAAGACTTAAATTATACTCTAGCTGATATAGAAGAAATTGAGCCTGATATGGGCTTAGGTTCTGGAGGATTAGGTAGATTGGCTGCTTGTTTTATGGATTCCTTGGCAACCCACGGCTACCCTGCAACAGGTTATGGAATGCGTTATGAATTTGGAATCTTTAAGCAACTGATTAAACAGGGCTATCAAGTCGAAGAACCGGATAATTGGTTAAGAGCAGGTAATCCCTGGGAGATATGTAGACCTGAACATACTTACCGAGTTAAATTTGGTGGTAGACTAGAATCTTTTGAACGTGAAGATGGGCGTGTTGATCATTATTGGGTAGACACTGAAGATATTATGGCTGTTGCTTGGGATATACCTGTCTTAGGCTACAAGACAGATTGCGTAAATACCCTTAGGTTATGGCAAGCTAAGGCTACAGATGATTTTGATTTTGATTACTTCAATACTGGCGACTATATCAAAGCAGTGGAAAAGAAGAATATCTCTGAGAATATATCCAAAGTTCTGTACCCTAATGATAACTTCCATTTAGGTAAAGTCTTGAGACTTAAACAAGAATATTTCTTTGTCTCTGCAACTTTGCAAGATATCTTTGCAAATTATAAGAAAAGGAACAAGGATTATTCTAAGTTTGCTCAAAAAGAAGCTATTCAATTAAATGATACTCATCCAGCTTTAGCAATCCCTGAGATGATGAGGATTCTCATTGACCAAGAACGTTATAGCTGGGATAAAGCCTGGAAGATAACTCAAGAAACTATCTCTTACACAAACCATACTGTTCTCCCTGAAGCACTTGAAAAGTGGAGTCATGAACTTATGCAAACACTTCTTCCAAGACACCTACAGATTATTCATGAAATAAATCTTAGATTGCTCAATCAAGTTGATAGGTTATATCCTGGTAACATTTATAAGCTGAAAAAGATGTCTATCATTGAAGAAGGTGAACATAAGGCTGTAAGAATGGCAAATCTCTGTGTTGTCGGGTCTCATTCAGTAAATGGGGTGGCAAAACTACATTCTGAGATAGTAAAAGATAAGATATTTAAAGACTTCTATGAATTGACACCTGAGAAATTCAACAATAAAACTAATGGTATAACCCAGAGAAGATGGCTAAACTCTTGCAACAAACCTTTGAGCCGATATATTTCTTCCCTAATTGGGGTTGCTTGGAAAACTGATTTATTTGAACTAAGAAAACTTGAAGAATTTGTTGATGATTCAGAAGTTCTTTCAAATTTCAAGAAATATAAACAAGATAGTAAAAAGAAGCTAGCTAAACTCATTTATAAGACAAATGGTGTTAGAGTTTCTACTGACTCAATCTTTGATGTACAAGTGAAGAGAATGCATGAATATAAACGTCAATTACTTAATATACTTCATATTATTCATTTGTATAATCAAATTAGGGATAATCCACAAGCTGATTGGGTTCCTAGAACATTCATTTTTGCAGGTAAGGCAGCTCCAAGTTACTATTTAGCAAAAAATATTATCAAATTCATTAATACTGTTGCTGATAAGATTAATTCTGATATAACCATCAAAGATAAAATCAAAGTTGTCTTTATTCCAAATTATTCAGTTTCATTAGCAGAGATTATTATTCCTGCTGCCGATGTTTCGGAACAAATATCTACAGCTGGTTTTGAAGCTTCTGGCACTGGAAACATGAAGTTTGCTTTAAATGGTGCATTAACTGTTGGTACTCTTGATGGGGCTAATGTTGAAATGAAAGAAGAATTTGGAGATGATAATATTTATATCTTTGGTCTCAATTCAGAGCAAGTTGTTGAATGTAAAAATAAAGGTTATAATTCTATAGATTACTATCAAAATAATGATAATATTCGTAGAGTTCTTGATATGATAAAGAATAATTACTTCAATGACAGCGAGCCAGGTGTATTCCAACCAATTATCGATACACTTATTGGGAATGGCGATTACTTTATGGTTCTAGCTGATTTCCAAGCTTATTGTGATATTCATCAACAGATAGCAAGTGATTACAGAAATGAAGAAGTCTGGATGAAGAAGTCTCTTTACAACATCGCTCGTTCTGGTAAATTTTCTTCTGATAGAACTATTCATGAATATGCAAAAGACATTTGGAATGTGAAATCTATTGGCTAGGATAGAATAAAATACTGAAACCTTTTCCCAAACGTCTCTACATGATTACTGGCCTCCTTGAAAAATCGACTTTTTTTCAAGGAGGCAAGTAAGGATGGCCTATCTTTAATCAAATAAAGACTAACTGATTAATTATTTATATTCAAAATAAATTTAACCTTTGGTATTATTTCTTTGACATATTTGTAACTTCTCTTATTATGTCATTAATTTAATAAGGATTAAGGTATGAGTGAATTTAGAAATAAAAGAAAACAGTTAGAATATAAATTAAGAAGAGAATTTATTGTAGAAGTAGCTGAAAAACTCTTCTATGAACATGGTTATGAAAATGTAACTTTGAACGAAGTAGCCAAGAAAGCTGATTATACCAAAGCAACTCTCTATACTTACATTAAAAGTAAAGAAGACTTGTATTTAGAAGTCTATTGTATTGGCCTTGATAAGAGATTTCACTATCTAATGGATAAAATGTCAAAAGCTAAAAATGGTTTCGAAAAGATACGCTTCTTTGGCCAATCTTATTACGAATTCTATAAGGAAAATCCTGAAATTTTATACCATCAACAATATTTAGATTTTCGTCCTGTTAATCCAGAAAAGATAGATGAGACTCTAATGGTTAGATTTAAAGATTTAAATGTTGAAGGCTATATGATAGTTGTTGATGCTATAAAAGAAGGTATTGCCGATGGAAGTGTTAAAGAAGACTTGAATCCCAACTACCTCTATTCTCAAATTATTTACGCTCTTAGAGCTGTAGCTTCTGCAGCAGTTTATCGTAGGAAACCTGTAAAAGATGAGGAGAATACAGAAGAAATTAATAGAAAATGGTATTTATCATTCTTAGAACTTCTGTTATCAGCTATTAAACCATCATAGATTTACTAGACTGTATAATATTCGTCTTATAAAACATTTTGATCATGGGAGGTTAAATGCATGTTTTAGAATCTTATAATTTTACCCCAATTTTGGGGTGGTCAGTAAGCAGATACGAGACCTTTACTAATTGTAAAAGACAATATTACTACACCTATTATGGTAAATATGATAATCAAATTCCTTATGAAACTATACTCTATTTTAAGCAATTAACATCACTTCCTTTGGAAAAAGGTAACATCACTCATGACTTAATAAGGGATATTCTAAGAAGATTCCAGAAAACAAGTGCAGACATTGACACAACTAAGTTTCAAAGTTATATATTTAATATGACTAAACGTTATTGTGCTAATAAAGAGTTTGCTGAAATAGTATTTAATAAGCAATCTACTATCAACATTCAAGAGCTATATGAAGAGATAAAAGGCTTTGTTATAGCTTTTCTAAACAGTAAAAGATTTTCTTGGATTAAAGAACACTTGAATGAAGGGACTGAAGATTGGATTATTGAACCTGCTGGTTTCGGTGAAACAAGATTTAATGACTTAAAAGCTTACTGTAAAGTTGATTTCTTGATTCCTATTGATGATAAATACTATATTTTTGATTGGAAGACAGGTCGATTATCACCTGATAAACATAGAAAACAGATGCTTGCTTATTCGGCATGGACTCAAAAGTTCTTCAATGTCGATAGTAAAAAGATACATGCAATTCTAGCTTTCTTAAATCCTGACTATGTAGAAGTTGGTGAACATTTTACTAATGATGAGTTAGAAGATTTCAATCAACAACTAAAACTTGAAACAGAAGAAATGTATACTTACTGTTCAAACATAAAGGATAACGTTCCAATTAGAAAAGAAGAATTTACTAAAACAAGCAACTATCATATATGTTCTTTCTGTAATTTCAGAAGGCTTTGTAACAGAGAGAAAATCTAAAATAGGTTACTTAATTTAAAAGATATCGAAAAAAGCTTTAATTATTCCTTCAGCTTTTAAAACATTAATCAAAATCATTACGCAATATACAATAATAAACATTGAACAATCACGTAAATCTTTATAGAAAGTTTTTGGCTTTACACTATATTCTTGTGGTTGGTGAAAAAGAGAGAATTTTGGAAAGAACTTAGGAACAGTGCTTCTATATTTATCGTATTGCTCTCCATAAATACCAGACAACTTAGCCTCTTCTCCAGCAATTACTAGAGGATAGTAGAAAGCAAAAGCTAATATGCAAAAAGCAAAGAATAATAGAGAATGAGATACTAGTCCAACTCCAATGAGTCCCAGAAAACTGAAGTAGTATAAAGGATTACGCATCATAGAATAAGGTCCTTCACTGACTAACTTCTTATTCTTGAACCCAGATATGTAGAAAGAACACCAGATTCTTCCCATAACCGCAGATGTACATAGAAGTAATGCTACAATATCAATTACCGTATAAGCGATTGGATTTAAAATGAATTTCTGTTTTCCAAATATTAGTGCAATGATTGCTAAAATAGCCAAAAATCTTGATAGTCTAGTTCTGTACTTCTTTACTTTACGGTATTTATTCTTCATAATTATCCCTTTAAATTCTATTTTAGTCATTTTATATATGTTGAGTAAAATAAGCAAGAAAAAAAAGATAAAAAAGCTATGTTCATATAATCTAAAGTTACAAAATATTGCTATCTTATAATTTAATTCTGGACAGAAAATTAAAAATCCCATATGTTTGGTAAAAGAGGTAATTATGACTTTTGACCAGATTTATAAGACACTAGAAAAGAGGTTTCATGATTTCCCAACACCTGTTGTTGACTTCATTGAAGCTCAAACCAAAGACCCTTTTAAAATACTTGTGGCTACTATTTTGAGTGCTAGAACTAAAGACGAGACTACTACAAAAGTTGTTAAAGAATTCTTCAAAGTTGTAGATAAACCACATGACATATTAAAATACACAATACCTGAACTTGAAAAGATGATTTATCCTGTAGGATTCTATAAAAATAAAGCAGTCTATCTCAGTAAATTGCCAACAGCTCTTGATGAACTTTATAATGGACAAATCCCAGAAACTATAGAGCAACTAGTTGAACTACCAGGTGTAGGCAGAAAGACAGCTAATTTGGTTCGAGCTATCGCCTTCAAGAAACCTGCAGTATGTGTTGATGTACATGTGCATAGAATATTTAATAGAATTGGTTTTCTAAGAACTAAAACTCCTTTAGAAACAGAAATGACTCTCAGAGAAACCCTTCCTGTTAAATACTGGATTCATTTTAATTCTTACTTTGTAGCATTCGGACAAAACTTGTGTACTCCAAGAAAACCTAAATGTTCTGAATGCCCTATTTATGAAGGATGTGATAAAATTGGAGTGATGGAAAGTAGATAGCTTGACAATAAAATATATCTAAGATAATGGGCGTTTGTTAAGGAGATGATATGAGAATAAATATAGATGGAATAGGGATGCTAAAAGACACAAGCATTGAACTAAATAACTTAACTGTAATTGCTGGAGAAAATGATAGCGGTAAAAGTACAGTAGGGAAGGTTATATACGCCATTGTTAAAGCTCTTCGAAATTATGAAGAGCGATATAAAGACTTTTACATTGATAGACTTGAATCTGACTATCTACAAAAGATAAGTAAAATAGTGAGGCAAGATTATAATGAAGAGTATTATCTACTTAGAAAGAACATTGACCCAATATTTGTTGCAAGAAATATTAGATTTGCAGATGGAAATGTACCAGATATACAATTCGCAGTAAATAATTACATTGATCAAATTACAGAAATTACAAGTAAAAAAGATGCTCAAAATACATCGATGGGATCCCAATCAATAAAAAAGCGCAATACTGAACTAAATAAGCTATTAATACTTCTTAAGGAAGAAATTTCTGAGAATAAATTATATCCAGATAATAATAAACTATTTCAGGCTGCAATTCAGCAATATCTAAAGTTTGAATTTAAAAAAGATATCAATTTTAAATATTGTGTTGATAGTGGTCAGATTCAAGTTAAAGAAGGGAAAAATATTATGTTGAACTTAACTATAAGCAAGAATAGAGTAATTAACTCTGAACTTGTTGATAAAAATATATTTAGTGATGCAACATATATTGAGTCTCCTTTTGTATTGAATTCAACAAAATATGATAAATATTCTAGAAACCTAGATTTGATTAATAAGTTGAAATTATCGGATTCGAATGAAGATCAGATGTTTTTTGAAGAACTATTTGATTCAGATATAGATATTAGCAACGAAATAAAACAAGTTATTGGAGGAAGTCTTAAATATGATAGACAAGAAAGAAAGTTTCAGTTCTCCAAAAGCAATAAGTATTTTGATATAGTCAACATAGCCTCTGGTATAAAAAGTCTTGGAATAATTAAGAGTTTATTTGATAGTAATCTAATGGATTTATCTCAATTGTTGATCATTGATGAGCCAGAAGTACATTTGCATCCAGAGTGGCAAGTGAAATATGGTGAAATCTTGGTTAAATTAGCATCAAAGGGTTACAACATCTTAATTGCAACTCATTCTGAAAATATTCTACAAGCGATTGACTATTATAGTAGAAAGTATGGTGCCAAAGAGTTGATAAGTTATTATTCTTCTGATAAGACTGAACTTGGTCAATCTAAAATTAGTGATTATACTGATAAGTTAAATGATATTTTTGAAAAATTATCTTATCCTTTCGAAAGACTAGTATGGGAGGTTGATTGATTTTTAAGGGTGTTTATGAAAAGGGTTTAAGTAAAGGATTATTTCAAATAGAAAAAATTAAGGATATTTGTAAAACCTGTTGTTATTATTCAGAAATAAAAGTTATAGACTTTGATGAAACAGCAAAGTATGTTAAAAGTCAGGATCCAGTTACTTTTGCTGAAACCCCAGCATCTGTTGATTGCTTAATTTTTAATATATCTCATAGTACAATTGATCTGATTGAAATGAAAAGTGTTGATAAATTTATTAAGTATCATTTAATGGATACTAACAGAGCAAGCAAAGAACAGATAATTTCAAAGCAAATGGAGAAATTTAATTTATCAAAAAAGTATATTGATTCAATCAAAATTATCAAATGGGTTGAACAACAGTTTAACCAAACAGAAGTGAGTAACTATTTTAAACAAGAATATCCAATTTTTGTAGTCTTAATTGATGAAAGTGATTATAAGTTATTTAAAGAAGATATTAGAAAAAGAAGAACATATACTGGGTTTCATGCTCGAGTCAAAAGAAGTATTGAAGACTATCTAAAAAAATATTTAAATGATATCAATGGTAACATGATAATATCACGATTATGGACAGAAAAGAAATTTGATGACTTCTATTCAAAATTAGATAAACTACCATAGCAAGAAGAGGCAGTCAGTTTGATTGACTGCCTTAATGAAGAAAAATTCTTTATTTACTTACAAAATCCTTAATTGACATATTGTAAGATAACTTATAAACGGGCATATTACCTATATTATCAAGCAGACTTCTCTTAATTAGATTATTAATAATATCATCAATAAACTCATTTAGTCCAGATAAGAAAGGTGGATCAGCAATATGACAGTGTTGCATTTCAAATGTTCCTAAGAGAACATCGGTTTCTGCAGCTAATCTAGCTTCAAGTTCACCTACGAAATAGTCTATTTTAACATTTATATTATTTATGTTAAGTACGTCATTATCAAATTTTAGAACAAAGTTATAGGTATTGTTATTATTAATAAAATCACAATATCTCGGCAAAAATCTTTTGAACAACTCAATTTTAAATTGATTCTCTACTGAATTCATTGTATCCTCCAATTAATCCTTTATTTAGAATATACTTTAAATGTTCTGTTATGCAAACGCAATTCAACATAAAAAACATATTTTTGTAACTAAAAGATTTATAGTACGTTTATTATGTAGAAGTGAAAGAAAATTAATTTTGATTGACTTATATAGTATGCTCTTCAAAATTGTTAGAAGATACTTATTTTGTTGATTAAACGTAATTTAAGAATCATAAATTGTAATAAGAGGTTTTAATGAAAGGAACAGTTAAGTGGTTCAATGAGAATAAAGGCTACGGTTTTATTCTTTCTGAAGATAATGTTGAGTATTTTGTACACTGGAAAAGTATAGTTACTTCCAATCCACTACAACACAAAGTTTTAGTGCAGGATGAAAGAGTTCAATTCGATACAATCGAAACAGATAGAGGAACTCAAGCTATTAATGTTATTAGACTAGATGCATAGGTAATTATTGATAAGTTTATAACAATATGAATTTTAAACATAAGTTTTTCTTGCCTACAACTAAGCAAGAGATGAATGCTCTTGGATGGCAAGAATTAGATATTATTATTATCTCGGGTGATGCTTATATTGATCATCCGAGTTTTTCTGCGTCTATTATCGGAAGATATTTACAGCATTTCGGATTTAAAGTAGGCATAATACCTCAGCCTAATATAGATGAACCTGATGATTTTCTCGTAATGGGGGAACCCAAACTTTTTTGGGGTATTACTTCAGGGAATATGGATTCAATGGTAAATCATTATACAGCCCAGAAGAAACTTCGTTCAGAAGATGCTTATACTCCTGCTGGTAAAATAGGAATTAGACCAGATAGAGCCTTGATTAGATATACAAACCTTGTCAAACAAATTTCTAAAGATACTCCAGTAATACTAGGTGGTATAGAAGCTTCCATGCGTAGGATATCCCATTATGATTATTGGAGTGATAAGGTTAGAAATTCTATCCTTGTTGATTCTAAAGCTGATATTCTTGTTTATGGAATGGGTGAGAAGATTATTCATGAAATAGCTATTCGGCTCCTTAATGGCGATCATATTAGTACTATTTATGATGTTCCTGGAACTGCTGTAATTAGCTGGGATATTGATGAAGAAGAAGAGCATACCTTCTTACCTCCACAAAATGTGTGTAAAGTCAAAGAGAACTTCCACCAGCTCACGAAAACCTTTCAAGAAAACTATAACTCTAAAGTAATATATCAGGATATAGGTTCTAGATATTTAAGACATAACATTCCTGCTCCAAACATGACCACAGAAGAACTTGATGAAGCTTATAGTCTCCCTTATATGAGGAACCCACATCCTAGATACAAAGGAAAATCCATTAAGGCTTGGGACCAGATAAGAGATTCTATTACTGCTCATAGAGGTTGTGGAGGTGGTTGTAATTTCTGTGCAATTGGTTATCATCAAGGCAAAACGATTACTTCTAGAAGTGAAGATTCTATTTTAGATGAAGTTAAAGAACTTGTTAATAGAGACTATTTTCACGGCACAATAAGTGATGTTGGTGGTCCTTCTGCAAATATGTATGGTATGAAGTGTACTTTAGAAGAGGGGCTTATTTGCAAGCGAAGTTCTTGTTTATACCCATCTATTTGCACAAAGCTAGATTGTTCTCACGATAAGTATTTAAGTCTATTAAGGAAAGTAAAGAGTATCAATAAGGTTAAGAATCTGTTTATAGCTTCAGGTATTAGATTTGACTTAGCATTGAAATCAAAGAATTTTATTAGAGAGACTGCAAAACATTATATTGGGGGACATCTAAAATTAGCTCCTGAACATGTCGTTCCTAAGGTTCTAAAAATAATGAACAAACCGTCAATAGATTTGTATGAAGAGTTTTCTAAGTACTTTATGGATGCATCCCTTCAAGCAGGAAAGAAACAATCTATTATTCCATACATCATAGTAGGCCACCCAGGAACAGATTTGAATGATGCTGTTAAACTGGCTCTTTATCTAAAAAAGAATAATCTTAAGTTAGAACAAGTTCAAGAATTTTATCCGACTCCGATGACTCCGAGCACTGCTATGTATTACACTGAATTAGACTATCAAACTGGAAAAAGAGTACATGTTTCAAAAGGCAGGGAAATTCGCCTTCAAAAGGCTCTTGTTCAGTGGTATATGCCAGAGAATAAGAAATATGTTATTGAAGCTCTAAGTAAAATTGGGAAAAGTAGTCTTATCGCTAAATTCTATCAGAATGGAGCTTTATCTAATCCAAAGAAAGAGAAAACAAGCAATGCAAAGAATACTTTTAAAGACAGAAAAAATAGCAAAAAGGGTAAAAGAACTAATACTAGCAAGAATAAAGGAAGACGCTAAACATTCTGAACAGTAACAATCTTTATTAATTTGATACTAGCTTTTTATGTAGAAATACATCTAGATAATCAATTATTTTACTCATAAAATACTAGACCCTTACTTGCCTCTTTGAAAAAAAGCCGATTTTTCAAGGAGACCCTTAAGTTAGGAGTTAGAAGTGAGGATTTAGAAGTTAGATGGAGAATAAGAATACTGATTTATAACAAAGATTCATTAAATGCTAAGATTGAATTTGAAAAAAGATTGACATGTAATAGCTTCAGTATTGAATTAGAATCAATATAAATGGAGTTTAGCAAAGATGAATATAAAAAGAGTACTTATTGTTGTCATATTGTTGTATAGCTATTGTTATGCCTCAATAAGTAGTCATATTCAACTCACAGGCCAAGAGACTAATTGGGTTGCTGAAAATCATAAAGTAAGAGTATGTGTGCTTAATTGGCCTCCTTATGAATCAAATATTCAAGGACTTGGTGGTATCTCTGTTGATATTATTAGAAAAATCTTTAACGAAAATAAGATTGACTATGAACTAGTTTCTAGTGGCGATTTAACTTGGACTGAATTATTGGAAGATATTAAGTTAAAAAAGAACTTTGATTTAATTTTAACTGTGCAAGATTTACCTGAACGTCGTGAATATCTTAATTTTACCAATCCACATCTCAGATTAAAATCAGTTATCTTCACTAATAAGAAATCAACACATATCAATAGTATAGAGGATCTTTTTGGTAAGACTATTTACGTTGCTAAAAATTATGGTATAACCAATAAGATAAGAAAGAAATATCCACAGATTAAATTACATGAAATAGACAACAATAGAATTGACGAAACTTGCTTGTCTGCTGTAAATTCAGGTGTAGCGTTAGCATATATTGTCGATGAAAGAGTAGGACTTAATTTTATCCAAAAACTTAGACTAAAGGATATGAGAGTTTTAGCTTCTAAACCATTTGAATACACAGGTTATAGTATGGGGATTCGCAATGATTGGCCTGAATTAGCAAGTATCATTAATAAATCATTAAAGCTAATACCTGATTCTGAAAAGAATGAGATTCTCAATGAATGGATTACGATTAAGTATGATTATGGAATAAGTATTTATCAGATTTTCAAGATTATTTTACTAGCAGTCATTGTTGTTATAGCAGTGATTTTAGTTAACTATAGGTGGAATAGGAAACTTAAGAAAATAATAAAAGAAAAAGATGCATCAGAAACTAAGTTTAGAACAATATTCAACAATACTCCAATACCTACAGCAATAACTACTATTGATAATTTGACTTATATTGCTGTTAATGATGGTTTTACTGACATTTTAGGCTTCACTAATGACGATGTGATTGGAAAGACTCCTGTTGAATTGGGGATAATTACAAATGAGCAAAAGTACGAGAATATTAGCAACTTAGTGAAAACAGAGTCTACAAAGAACACAATAAAAAGCTCAGTATATACAAAAGATAAGAAATTACTCCAAGGTATAATCTATTCCGAAAAAATAATATTAGATGACAAAGAATATCTAATAACATCATTCTTAGATAATTCAGCAGAGATTGAAGCCTCAATAGAAAATCAAAGATCATTAAATTTTGCTAATATTGTACAAAAAGTAACAACTAAGTTGATTAATATTGATTCTAACAAGTATGAAGCAGAATTAGTGAACATGTTTAGCGAAGTTGGGAAATATCTAGAAGCCAACAGTATATACATATATGAATATGACTTTGATAACAAGATAGTAGACAATATTCTAGAATGGTATAGTAGTGATTATGAAAATCTTCAAGGAGAATGTGTATCATTAGACCTAAATAAAATTCCTGAGATAATTAAACAACATCAAATGAATGAGGCTGTTGAGTTCTATGATTATCAAAATTCAGCTCCAAAGTATCTCCGTGATCTTTTAAATCTTCAATTAATAAAGAGCTTAGTTGCTGTTCCAATATTCAATATCGAATCAGAACTGATTGCTTTTATTGGTGCAAGTTTCTTTAACACAAAAAAGGATAGTTTTGATAGAGATAAACAAGTTTTACAGCTTTTGGCGAATATCTATTTGAATACAATATCAAAAATTCGTAAAGAAGCAGAATTAAATAAGTTAAATGAAGAACTAATTAATAAAAGTAAGGCAGCTAACTCATTTGCAATGGCTGCCAGAAAAGCAAATAATGTAAAAACTGAATTCTTGGCTAAAATGAGTCATGAAATAAGAACTCCTATAAATAGTATGATTGGTTTTACTAAATTTGTTTTAGACACTAATATAGATGATTATCAACATAAAAATCTTACTTTAGCTCTTGAATCTAGTGAAATTTTGCTGAAGATTGTTAATGACATATTACTTCTCTCTAAAATAGAATCTAATCAAGTTGAACTAGATTATATTTCCAGCAATATCTTTGAAATAAGTAGAGAAATTGTAGAACTATTCAGACTTGATTCAGAGAAAACAGGGGTAAGCTTATATATTGATTATGATCCTTCAATGCCTACATATATGACTATTGATTCCTTGCATTTTAAGCAAATAGTAGGAAATTTTCTTTCTAATGCTTTTAAATTCACTAAAAATGGTTATGTTGAGTTACGATACACTTTTATTGAACTAGATGAAAACAAGGGTGAGTTGCTGGTAGAAGTTGAAGATACAGGCATTGGAATCAGGGAAGATGAAAAAGATAGAATATATAAATCTTTTACACAAATAGATGACACCAGTACCAGAGAATATGGTGGTACAGGATTAGGATTAAGTATTTCTAATCAACTAGCTAGTATGATGGGAGGACAACTATCTTGTGAAAGTAGCATAGGTAAAGGTTCTACTTTTAGTTTAAGAATTCCAGTTGAGTATCAAAAATCTGAAGATACTTTGAAGGTGAAAGAAAGCAAAAATATATTAATACACACAGATGAACAAAAGTCTTATGATATATTAAAAAAACATGCTGAATACAATGGTTATAATGTTCTTCCTTATACACCTCATTGTGAAAACATGAATCTTAAAACTATTGATAATATTCATGTCCTTGTGATAAACTGTAATAAAAGCAATTTGATGTGTCAGAATCTATTTTATGATGATCTTAAGGCTAATCTAAAGAAATTTAAACTTGTTATAATGTATTATTCATCACTAAACAAAAGTGTTCTAGAAAAGAAGTTTGAAAGTGCTTTTAATCAAAGATTCAATAAGAAACCACTTCTGCCTTACGTCTTTTTAAAAACTATAAAAGAGAATCTTGCTTTAAATGATAATAAAGCAATAAACTCTAGCCCGAGGAAAATTTTCAGGGTTTTAAGTAATAAAAAGTATTCGTTATTAGTTGTAGATGATAATAAATTGAACAGGAAATTGCTTAGTAAGATATTAGTGAAATATCTTCCTAATGCTAGGGTTAATATTGCTGTTAATGGGCAAGAAGCTTTTGAGAAGACTATAAATGACAGTTATGATATTGTATTTATGGATATTCAAATGCCTGTCATGGATGGAATCTCCTCTGCGAAAGCAATAATCAAAAAGTTAAAGAGTTCAGCACCAACAATTGTTGCTTTAACGGCAAATACATCTGATAGTAATAGACTAAATGCTGAAAACTCTGGAATGTCTGATTTTGTTACGAAACCAATTAATAATAATCTGCTAGTTGAAGTTCTGACTAAGCACTTAAAAATTGCAACTGATATATAATCAAAAATCTAGCTCACTAAATTAATATAGACAGATATTCTTATCTGTGTGAATATAAACCAAGTTCCTCTATAACACTTAGATAAATGTCATAAGCTTGTTCAATTTTGTCCTTAGTAAACCTATTGCTAGGTCCACTAAAGGCTATACAACCTACAATCTGATCCTTATTCCTGTAAGGAATTGCCATGCAATTCATGCCCTCATACACATATTCAAGATCTACAGTATAATCTTTATTAAAATTCTCGTCCATAAATACCTGAGCTACCGCAGTATTCGATGGTAAATCTATGAATTGCCCTTCTTCAGGTACTACTTTAAGAGGCTTGGATGATAATATATAGTCATGATAGTAGAATCTATCGCCTACTTTAATAGCAAAATAGACAGTTTCGTCAACAATTTCAACAAGTTTTTGGAGAAGGTTATGTATCTTATTACTAATCCCTGATTCTTCCATATATGAAAGACCTAATCTGAGGCTATTCAATCCTAGCCCATATTCTAATCCATTATTTATTCTGGAAACTTGCCCTTCATATTCTAATGTCTGCAAAATTCCGAATGCCGTAGATGTTTTTAATCCTGTTTCATTACAGATATCATTTAACTTTATAGATCCTTTATCTGCAATCAGATTTAGAATCTTTGCTGCTCTTTGAATAGATTGTATATATTTCTTTTCGTTCATTACTTCCTCTTCATTCTATTGTCTGCATAATCACAAACATTGTATAATCTCAGCTAATGCAATTACATATTCAATATTTGTTTGAAATATGTCAAACAATAAAATAATTCAATATTATAGAAAAAAATATATTGACAGTAATATAGTGTTCGGCAATATAGGAAATATATTTATAATGTAATAAGTTAAAGGAGAACAGATTTATGAAACTTAACGGAAAAGTAGCTCTAGTAACAGGCGCAGCAGCAGGTATTGGATATTGTATTACAAAACGTCTTTTAGAAGATGGAGCAGCTGTTGCTATGGTTGATATAGACGGTGATGGTGTAGTAAAAGCAGCTAAAGAACTTGCTGTAGATGGCGCGAAGGTTACCACTTTTGTTGCAGATGTAAGTAACAGAGATCAAGTTTTTGCAGCTGTGGGACATGCTGTAGCTGAATTGGGTGGACTTGATATTATGATTAACAATGCAGGAATCGCAGGTGCTCCTCATAGTATCATGGATATTACCGAAGATGAGATGAACTTCATCCAGAAAGTTAACGTAAATAGTGTTTTATGGGGAACTCAAGCAGCAGCAGAAGTTTTCAAGAAGAACGGAACAAAAGGTAAAATTATTTCAGCTTCTTCAATCGCAGGACACGAAGGTTTCCCAATGTTAGCAGCATATTGTGCTACTAAATTTGCAATCAGAGCTTTAACTCAATCTTCAGCAAAAGAATTGGCTGCTTTTGGTATTACAGTTAATGCTTATTGTCCAGGTGTAGTTGCAACTCCTTTATGGGAAAAACTTGATGAAGATTTCGCAGACGAAACAGGTGCTGGAAAAGGTGATACATTTAATAACTTCGCAAGTGGAGCTGTATTAGGTAGACCTCAAACTCCTGAAGATGTTGCTAATCTTGTTTCTTACCTAGCTGGTCCAGACAGTGACTTTATGACAGGTCAAGCTGTTATTATGGATGGCGGAATGATATATCGCTAGAATGTAAATATTAAACTATAAATTAAGGCTCGATTGATTCGGGCCTTTTTTACATAAATCATAACTATGGTCAAACCCAAATAATGTCTAATACATCAACCGAAATAAAAGGATTATGAACTTAGATTATTCTTTGTCTGATAATATTATCATTGACATGAATCTGCATCATAATTTTTATTAAAAAAAAGGATGTAATGATTATGAAAAAATGTATTATATATGTAATTTTGGCTTTAATAATAACAAATATATGCTCAGTTACAGTTTTATTTGACAGGACAAAAGATGAATTAGCAGGTAACGCAGATTGGACTATTGGTTATTCTCCTAACTGGACAGGGGGGTATTCAGAATTTGGTCAAGCTTTGAGAGATTTAGGCTATAACACCCAGACTCTTACAGGTAGCAATATCTCTTCAAGCGACTTACAGAACGTTGATGTTTTTGTAATTCCAGAACCACAAGAGTCATTCTCTTATAGCGAAAGAACTGCTATTCTTAACTTTGTTGATAATGGTGGCGGACTCTTTATTATTGCTAATCATGTAGGTTCTGACAGATCAAATAATGGATGGGATTCTCCAAGAGTTTATAATGAATCCCTTAATATAGAAAGCAATTTCGGTTTTACATTTATTGATGTAGGAAGTTTATATGTTGACCCTACTACTATGTTTGAAAGCCCAAGAGGTCCAATTACTGAAGGTTTATCTTCAGTGGGAATGTATGCCGGTTCTGCAATAGAAGTTACAGGAACAGATGTAGTAACTAATGTTTATCTTAGAAACTTTAATGAATCTGGTATGGTCTCATTGGAATATGGCTCAGGAAGAGTAGTTGCATGGGGGGATAGCTCTCCTTGGGATGATGGAACTGGTAATTCAGGTAATAATTTATATGATGGCTGGACTGACCATGATAATGCCCAATGGGGATTAAATGTTATTGCTTGGTTAGCAGGAGAAGGTGCTCCGCAAGTAGAAACTAATTTTGCAAATGTTAACTTCCCTCAAGAAGTAGCTGTTGGTAATCCAATCAATGTATCTTGTAATATTTCTGCTGTAAATGCAAATGTTACTCGAGCTTACTTATATTGGAATACAGGTAGTGGTTTCCATCCAACTTCAATGACTTCTAGTGGAACATTATTCAATGTAACTATTCCTGCACAAGAAGAAGCTACAGAAGTTTCTTTCTATATTCAAGCTATCCTAAGCAATAACCAATATGGCTATTTTCCGGAAGGTGCTCCAAACGAACTAGAAACCATTGTAGTTAGTCCAGTTAGTAACTATGATGATGTTGAGCCAATAGAAAGCATATTTTCTGTTTATCCTAACCCCTGTAACTTAACTGAACAAGACTTAAAGATTTCAACAAATAAAGAGCAAACTATTAAAATTTATGATATTAAGGGACGATTAATAGAAAGACTTGTCGTTCAAAATGAGAAGACCTTTAATAAGGGTGATTTATCAAGTAAACTTAATTCGGGAACTTATATATTCAAAAGCAAAGACTATGTTCAAAAAGTGAGTATAATAAAATAATGAAAGATAATTTTTACCATAAAAAGAAGTGGGGACAGAACTTTCTTAAAGACAAGAATATTGTTGAAAAGATAGTTAGAGAATCAAAGATTACTAAAGATGATAAAATTTGGGAGATTGGTCCTGGAATGGGGATTCTCACAGAAGCAATATTGAAAGTTAGTCCTCAACTTACAGCTTTTGAAATAGATGACGAAGTGATTGAAATCATCAAAGAACGCTTTGGTCAACGTATATCTCTAATCAAAGGGGATGTAATTAAGTTAGATTGGAGTAAATATCTACAGGATAATATTAAGATTGTAGCTAACATTCCTTATCAAATAACTTCACCATTATTGTATAAGATCTGTAATAATTGCGATAAGATTGATACAGCAACTTTGATGGTTCAGAAAGAATTTGCAGATAGATTAAGAGCTAAGCCAAATACCAAAGAGTATGCAGCCTTAACTATTAAAACCCAGTTCTTCTATAATGTGAAAATGTTATTCAAAGTTCCGGCACATGTATTCAATCCACCACCAAGAGTAGATTCTGCAATTATTCATCTTGAATTAAGAAAAGATATTCCTCAAATAGATAACTTAAAATTGTTCAATAAATTGGTAGATGCAGCATTTGCCATGAGAAGAAAGACTTTAAGAAACAACCTGAAAGCTTTTATTGGAGCAGACAATGTTGCTAGAATGGATCAAGATAACATAATCGACCTAAGAAGACGTGGAGAATCTCTGAGTGAAGAAGAGTATCTTAGCATTTATCATTATCTTAATGATAAGCTCAAGTTTACTTGCTAAGTTAGAATTTAAATCTACTTATCACGAGTATAACAAGAATCACCAGTTCGATTACTTGCTTGATTATAATTATATAAACGATAAGCTTGAACTAGATCTTGAGAATAGCTTAAGAAAGCTTAATAATAAGGTTTTCGACCAAGTTAATTCACAAAGTAATTATACCGCAATACTTTCTTATAAGTTTCCTAAATTCTATAATGGGCTAATTGTATCTTACCAAAATGTATATGATCATTATCCTGAATATCATAGAGAGGGTGATGTGAAACAGAATAGCTATACTACTGGATATTACCTGAATTATTCTGTTACAGATAGTCTTTCTTTGCGTGGAGAAACTAAGATATTATATGATATTCTTGATGATCCTAATATTCGTAAAGATGAGTTTAATAGGAAAGGATATAAATCAAGTTTAGTAGGTAATTGGGGCTTATCTCTACATGAAAATGATATACATCTCAATTTCAACTATGCTAATGAAAATAAAACTAATAACTACATTAATCAGTTAAAATCATATTTAAACCATAGTTATCAATCAGACTACTTAAATGTTATGAACAATATCAGTTTTAATACTTCTAAAAATGATATTTATACCTTAGTGGGGGATACTCTTGTAGGTTATGATTATTCCCAAACCAATTCTCAGTTAAAAGATGATTTCAATATAAGAAGTATAATTGAAACATCAATTACTGATAGATTTGGCTTTGTTCTTAACAGTAATTTCAATAAGAGCAATAGTAGGTATGACTCTAGTACTAATAAGAATAGTAAGAATCTTTCCTATGACTTCTTTTTAGAAAGTGAATATTTGGCTACTAATTGGATGTCACTTCTTGTTAATCTAGATTATGGTCAGATTGAGAAAGACTTCTTTCAAACAAGTAATAACAGGAATATTGAGAACATAAAAACTGTTTTCGGTGTTAACTTTAACAATATCTATCTAGATTCGTTATCGGTAAGGCAATCATTGGAGAAAGTAACAACTAATTACCCAAACTCAACTTATGGCTTGGATAATGATTTAATAACCGAAATCACTCAAGTATCAATGAGAAAGATGTTGATCGATAGAGTTAATCTAAAGAACTATTTTACTTATAGTAAGTGGGAAGAGGTTAATATAAGTTCTAACTTATCAGCAAATAACAATATCAGAACTTCTTACTTCTTTAATCCTCAATTAGAGATTCTTTTTGGAGATAAGTTATTGCTTACACAAGATTATACAATAAAAATTGATTATGATGACTATGTTTATGATAGCTATAATTATGATTACGACAACATCAATCTATATGATAGGTACTATAGACAAGTCTCTGCAGAATACAAGCTAGAATACAATAATTCCCCAATTATTGCAGGGATGGATAATAATATATGGGAGATACCTGATAGACTATCTAAAAGATCCGATAATTTAGGAGTTACTCTTTCATACAAGTATTTTGCTAATGAAGCTGGAGATAAACGTAGTTCTGTCTATATCATCAACGGTCAAAACAAAAGAAATGAGATGTATTTAGAAGTTAAGAAGAAGTATGAAGATTTCTCTTTAACTGTAAAACCTCAACTAGAGTGGGGAGACTCTGAAATATATGAACTTGTATCTTTAATCAATTATGAATATGCAAGAAATATAAATTTCCTACTAAGAATTAAACCTAAAATAGATGTTGATAAAGATGAGGTAATTTATACTGTTGATAGTGAAATCAGTTTAAGATTTTAGTTATTTCATTCTATTTATTAGCAAAGTGCTTTTGCTGAGCAGACTTAATTCTAGTAAAGTATAAATTAATAAATAAATATAAAATTTAGTTTGACTTAATTAAATAAGCAATTAATTTTTGAACAAATGACAAATGAGAGACTCAGATGAAAGATAAAATAATAATAAAAGGTGCAAGTGAACATAATTTAAAGAATGTTAACTTAGAATTCAAAAGAAACCAACTTGTAGTAGTAACTGGTGTTTCTGGTTCAGGAAAATCATCTCTAGCTTTTGATACTCTATATGCTGAAGGTCAAAGACGTTATGTTGAATCATTATCAGCTTATGCAAGACAGTTTTTAGGTCAAATGGAGAAGCCTAAAGTTGACTATATTGAAGGTTTAAGTCCTGCTATATCAATAGAACAGAAGTCAGCAAGTAAGAACCCAAGATCTACAGTTGGTACTGTAACTGAGATATATGATTATTTAAGAGTTCTATATGCTCGTATTGGTGAACAGCATTGCCATATTTGTGGAGATCCTGTTAGCTCATTAACAGTTGACCAAATTGTTGAGCACTTGATGCTTAATCCTGAAAAGACTAAGATGCAGATACTAGCCCCGGTTGTACAAAATAGAAAAGGTACTCATGTTGATGAGCTTAGCAATATTAGGGCTGAAGGTTTCACAAGAGTTAAGATTAATGGGGTTGTCAGAAAGCTAGATGAAGAAATCGTCTTAGATAAGAAGAGTAAACATACTATAGATGTTGTAGTAGATAGGATTTCGATTAAGGAGAGCGTAAGATCTAGGTTAACTGATTCAGTTGAAACAGCACTTAAACTAGCTGAAGGAATGCTTAAAATTGATTATGTAGAAGAGGATAGGGAAGAGATTCTTTCTGAGAAGAATGCTTGTGCTAAGTGTGGAATAGGTTTTGAAGAATTATCCCCCCAGAGCTTCTCTTTTAATAGCCCGATTGGCGCATGTCCTAAGTGTAAAGGATTAGGCTATACTTTAGAAATAGACCCAGATTTAATTGTTACTAATCCAGAATTATCCATTTGGCATGGTGCTGTCGCTCCTTATGGTTCATTTGGTAAATCAAAAAGTTATACTAAAAAGACATTACAGCATTTAGCTAATGAGTTTGATTTTGATTTAAAAACACCTTGGAAAGATCTACCAAAGGATATTCAAAATCTAATTTTATATGGTTCAAAAGGGAAGAAATTCACTGTATCTTGGAAGAATAAAAACTCACAAGGTGAATATCAGTCAACTTTTGAAGGTATTGTTAAAACTCTAACAAGAAGAATGAGAGAGACGACCTCAGAAGCTGCCCGTAGATATTACATGGAATTTGTTAGTAATAAACCTTGTTCCGAATGTGGTGGAACTAAACTTAAGAAGTCTAGCAATGCAGTATTAATTGAAGGCAAGAATATTTCAACAATTACTGAAATGAGTGTTCAGGAAGCCCATGATCTATATAGTCAAATGGTTTTAACAGGAAATAAACTAATTATTGCTGAAGAAGTATTGAAAGAGATTAAAAACCGTTTAACATTTTTAATGAGCGTTGGTTTGCATTACTTAACACTTAATAGAAGAGCACCAACTCTTTCTGGTGGAGAGTCTCAAAGAATCAGATTGGCTAGTCAAATAGGCTCACAATTAGTAGGTGTTATGTATATTTTGGATGAACCAAGTATTGGGCTTCACCAAAGAGACAATGATAAGTTGATAGAAATGCTGAAACATCTTAGAGACTTAGGTAATACAGTGATTGTGGTTGAACACGATGAAGACACTATCAGGGAAGCTGATGAGATTATTGATTTTGGTCCTCGAGCTGGTATTTATGGGGGACAAGTAGTTGCTCAAGGCAATCTCAAGCAGATTATGAAATCCAAAGATTCTCTTACAGCTAAGTATCTTAGTGGAAAGATGGAAATAGAAGTTCCTAAAGAAAGAGTTTCTATTGATGATAGGTTAATTTCTATCAAAGGTGCAAGTCATAACAACTTAAAGAATGTCAATGTCGATATTCCTCTTGGGATGTTTGTTTGTGTAACAGGTGTTTCAGGTTCTGGTAAATCTTCATTGATAAACCAGATACTTTCTCCTTATTTACATAATCATTTCTTCAAATCTCAACAACAAGTAGGTAAAGTTGAATCTATTAATGGTATGGAACACATAGATAAGATAATCTCTATTGATCAACAGCCAATAGGTAGAACACCACGCTCTAATCCTTCTACTTATATCAAGGTATTTGATTTGATTAGAAACCTTTTTGCAGAACTTCCAGCTTCTAAGTTAAGAGGTTATAAACAAGGTCGATTTTCTTTCAATGTTAAAGGTGGAAGGTGTGAACATTGCGGTGGGGCAGGTGTCAGACAGATTGAAATGCACTTTATGGCTGATATTTATGTAACATGTGAAGTTTGTAAAGGTAAGAGATTTAATAATGAAACTCTCCAAATCAAGTATAAAGGGAAGAATATTTCTGAAGTATTAGATATGGATGTACAAGAAGCCTATGAGTTCTTCGAGAAGGTACCAAAAATAGCCACAAAGCTTAAAACTCTTCTCGATGTAGGCATGGACTACGTTAAGCTAGGTCAGCCTTCTACAACTCTCTCAGGTGGGGAAGCACAAAGAATTAAACTTGCTAGAGAACTAAGTAAGCGCTCAACTGGTAAAACATTGTATCTGCTCGATGAACCAACAACAGGACTACATTTTGATGATGTTCAAAAACTATTAAAAGTACTCAAAAAACTTGTAGCAATGGGCAATACCATAGTTGTGATTGAACATAATATGGATGTGATTAAATCTGCAGATTATATTATTGATTTAGGACCAGAAGGTGGTGATAATGGAGGAACTATTATTGCTCAAGGAAGCCCTGAAGAAGTTGCTGAAAATCAACAATCCTATACTGGTAAGTATCTAAAGAGGTATTTGAATAAATAATTTTTTTTTGGGTGCACAAGCATCTTGCTTGTATTTGGATTTTAAGCTTCCTAGCTTACAAAACCATTTTTGTGTAAGCATGAACTTTCATGTTCAACCTATCGGTGGATGCTTACACTCCAAAACATTGGGTACTCAAGCTTCCAGCTTGCCAACTGGGATTTGATAAAAGTGCTTTTATACAAAAAGAGAGTTATGATTGTTCATAACTCTCTAATTTTTATTTTTGTACAAATAAATTTTAGAACAATCCTGCTAAAATTGAACCTGCTACTGCAAAAATTACAGCATAAATTACTATTCCAATTAGCATCCAAATTAAGGCTGCTTTTGCCCAATTTGCTTTACTAGCAGGAGTCCCATTACCAAAAGCCCAAACAAATAGCATTATCAAATTAACTAGTGGTATTATCATAATAATTGAGGTAGCCATCCAGTCACCAACTGATACAACACGATTTTCAAAGTTTTCCATATAATCTCCTTTTTTGATTTTACTGAGAAATAACTTTTTAGTATACAACAATTTATGTAGAAATGTGTACACCTGTCAAGATAATTAATAAATCATTAATAAAGTTTACATTCAAGATAGAGGTACAATGAACAGTATTTGCCTGTAGCAGCCTCTGCTTGCACCCCTAAAAGAGGCTGGATGCTTACACTTCCTGCGTTCCCAGTAACTCCTAACTTACTGGTCTCCTTGAAAAATCGGCTTTTTTTCAAGGAGGCTAGTAAGGGTCTACTAAAGAGAGCTAAGGCAAAAAAAAAGAGGCTAGGAAAAATCCTAACCTCTTTTTAATATTCTCAAAAATATTATTCAGATGTAATATTATGTTCTTTAGCTAGATAAGCAGCAATTCTTGCTTTTCTACGAGAAGCAGTTCTTTTATGAATAACATTAGTTTTAGCAGCTTTATCAAGTTTAGAATAAATCACATTAATAAGTTCTTTCTTTTCATCTAAAGAAATGTCTGAGCGCATTTTCTTATCTAGAGTAGAAAGAGTACGTTTTACATAGTGATTACGAGCAGCTCTTTTAGCGTCTTGTCTCAATCTCTTCGCAGGAGACTTATGATTTGGCATTTTTCCTCCAATTAATCTATCTTTATTTAATTTTTTAATCTTCTGTGAAAAAAAAAGGAATACAAGTTTCCTGTCAATAGTTTTTTTATAAAATTTTTAATCTAATGTAAAACAATAGTTTAAGAATACTTGATGTTACTTATTTCTTGTTGATATTTATGAACATATTGTCCAAATCTATAATCATTTCCTTTATTGAGAATAGTTCAGAATTATTAACAAAGTCTTTTTGATTCTTTTCCCATGATTGGTAAATTGATTGTATGTATAACTTGCTTGCTTCGATATCATTGTATTCTGCAACAAAACCAGAATCACTGGAAGAGATTATTTTAGCAGCATTTCCGTTTTTTGGACCTATACAAAGAATGGGAACTTGTGAACCTATATACTCAAATAGTTTTGTAGTAAGCATTCCCTCGTTTCCTTCATAGTCATTTATAAGTAATACAAGTAGTTCAGAATTAACCATCTCATTTATTGCTTCATTATGCTGAACAAATGCTATGTTTCTGATGGTAAAAGGAGTATCTAAGGTAGGACATGACTGATAAGTACCAACAAATGAAAATTCTAGCTTATGATGATTTATATTAGAACTTGAAATAGCTTTTATAGCATGATCAATATCTTGACCTGCAGTGATTTTACCAATGTATTTAATTCTAAATAATTCACTTCTTTGGTAAGACTTATCTTGGAAGTCATCAGGGTCAAAACTATTAGTAAATGTTTCCTTGAATCCAGCCGGTAACTGGTCTTTAATAAAGTCAGAAACTACCAAATTAAGGTCTGCATTTTTAACGACTTTCTTTTCTAAGTACTTATTAATACTTCTGGATATCTTGCTTTGACCTGCTAATTGCAGATACATTATCTCAGACCATGGATCTCTGAAGTCTGTTACCCAAGTAATGTTGAAGTTTCTTTTTAGTCTATTCCCAACTAAGTGAGTAGAGTGGGGAGGAGCTGTAGTTAAGACTATATCAAATTTATTATTTATTAGAAGTTCTTTAGCCTGTTTATAGGCATACTTGTTCCAGATAAGTCTTGCATCAGGAATAATAAGATTGATTCTAATCCAAAATAAGATTTTCTTCAATAGAGAATCGTTTGAAGATGTTTCTAACGAACCAAAAGGAATGTTCTTTTTATCTCCGGAAACCTTCTTATAGAAATTACCAAAAACAGGTGTTTTAGTCCTGTATATCTTTACACTATTTGACACCTTATCAATGAGAGAATCATCGATAACTGGGTAGTCGCCATTGTTAGTTGTTATTACACTTATATCCCAGCCAAGTTTATCTAGCCACTTAATTATACGTAGCCATCGTTGAACACCAGCTCCACCACATGGAGGGAAATAGTAACTTATTAGCAAGAGTTTCTTCATAGTTTTTCAATAACATCTACAAAGGGTTGCCAAGAGTATTTTCGGTTTTCTTCTTCAATAGCTTTCGTATACTTACCTGGTGTAAAATCTTTATAGAAAGAGATGACGCTATCTACTATTGCTTGTATATTGTTTGCTGGGAACATATTACCAGTTTTTCCTTCAACAACTACTTCAGGGATTCCCCCAATTCTAGAGGCTAATACAGGAACTTTGAAAGCGTAAGAAAGTTGAATAATTCCACTCTGAGTAGCATGCTTATAGGGTAGAACGCAAACATCAGAGTTTTCGAAGAATGTCTTAACTTCCTCATTAGTAATATATTGATTGTAAAATTCAACATTATCTTTTAAATGTAATTCATCAATAATGTCAAGGTATTGGCTTTCATCACCATAAACTTCTCCGGCTACTATTAACTTTGTTTTAGGTCTAGCTTTGATTATTTGAGGCATTGCTTTGAGTAATAGATCTAGCCCTTTATAAGCTTTTATGTATCCAAAAAACAGGATTTTATTGTTAATCTTAGATGTATTTATATTTGTAGACTCATCAGAATAAAAGTCGTAAGTAGGGTGTTTTAATGGGAAGACCCTATCTTTAGATAACTTAGGAAATAGTTTAAATAGACTATCATAAACACTGTCAGACATGCTTATAAAGTAATCACTAGACTTCATAGCGTATCTTGTAAGCTGGTCTCCCATAAACCACTTTTCATGAAAATCAATATTATCAATGATGTAGAGTATTTTCAGGTTAGGGTTTCTTTTTTTCAATCTTTTAAGAATAAATCCAAAAGCAGGTGCAAAGAAAGGAATCCAGTACTTCAGTATTAGAACATCAGGAGAATAGTCATTGATTTTATTAATAGTCTTGTTAAATGTAAGAGGATTATAAGGGATTAGTGTGCTATCAATGTTTATCTTGATAACTTTAGAAGACTTTTCTACTTGTTCTTTACCAGGGAATAGTAGTTTAGGGTATTGCTTCTTAAAAGAAAAAACCTTTACTTGGTGATTATTAGCTTCTAGTTTATTAGCAAGAATCGCTATAAATTGAGCAATACCACCTCTTAAGGGATAGGCTGGACCAATAAATGCAACTTTCAATTAAGCTTCTCCAATTAACTTAACTATCTCGTTAAATACAGTATCAACAGGAATTGTTTCCATACACTTTTCATCACATGTATTTTTATAACAGCATTTACATGGTTTGTCTGGTTCTAATATGGTTCCTAATCCATACAGTTCAAATTCATGCTTATTAAAAATATTGTTAAATAGTATTAGCTTTTTCTTTAAAGCAATGGATATATGCATTGCCATGGTTACCGATGTAACAACTAAATCACAGTTGTTAATGATATTGATAAATTCTGATAGAGGTTTTGTTCCAAAGTAAAGAGCTTTACCCCTTGTCGAAATTCTCATGTTCATCTCATGTTCGTGAGGACCTCCTAGCAATACAGGGACATAGCCAGCTTTGTTTAGTTTTTTGGAAAGAGAAACCCAGTTGTCAGAACCCCAAAGTCTAGTTAACCAACGATTACCACAGCCAGTGTTTAAGCCAATAGTTTTGAAATTAGGTGTTAGCCCAAAAGGTATAAAAGTACTTGGTCTTTCTAGAATATACTCCTGTTTTTTATATTCAAAACCACACAGTTCGACTATCTCTTGAGGGTAACTTTTTCTATTAGCAAGGCACAAATCATCCCAGATACCAGTATTCCATTTATGTAGGGAATCATCGTCTGCAGGGATACAATAACCGAATTCATTAATCTTATAACCTTTCAATACTTTAGTCTGTAATCTATTAGCTAAGCCTATAGCTTCTTTATCTTTATCTAGATTGTAGACTATATCAAATTCTCTACCTAATAGCCATAAAACACTATCCATATTCCATTCAAGAACATGATTAACATAGTGAGTTGGAACAAATTCAGTAGTTCTAGTTATCCATGTAATATGGGCATTAGGGTATTTTTCTCTGAGAGGGTGAAGTATGGGAGTAGTTCTTAAAACATCACCACTAGCCCCAAGTTTTATAATTAATATTCTTTCTTGAAATGACTTATATTCTGGGCAGTTATCACAATGATAACCATTATTCTTGTGTGGCTTGCAAGGAATATCTCCTTTAAAAAAAATGCAATCTTGCTTAACTTCCATTCTAACTCCACTTATTTATAAAGATTTATAGTCAATGTATAAACCTTTTTCTTTTATATATTCTATAACATTATCATACTGTTGTAAATGACACAATATTCTTGCATTCCCAACAAGGATAATTTGTTCTATAGAACGAGAAAGAGCAACATTTAACTTTCTGTCAATATTTCTATCTGAAGAGAGTGACTCAAGATTGTCTAACTGATGAATAAAGTTACAGGCAAGAGAATATATAATTATATCTCTTTCAGAGCCTTGAAAGCGTTCAACAGTATCAACACTTATTGCATTAGCCTTAGGGAAATCTGTTAAGTAGCTTCTTATTAAATTAATCTGGCTACGCCAAGGGCAGATGATTCCAATGGACTTATCAGAAAAAGCTGTGTTTAAAGTTGGAATTAATCCTTCAACTATGGTTTTGACTATCTTAGCTTCAGAAACTGAAACTTTAGATGATGATTTATCTTCAATATTAATAAAGATGATTCTAGATTTTGAAAGATATTGGGATAGTAGTTTGTCAGAACTTTCTGCTAATTTTAATAAGAAACTTGTGGATTTCTGTTTATCCAATCCTGTCTTTAATTGATTATTATAAAATGGATTTACCAAATCAGCAACATGGCTATGCATTCTATAATGAAATTCAAGAGTATGTATAGAATCTTGCCAATTCTTATTTTGTGCGTTAGTAAATAACCTTTCAAACAAAGACTGTCCATAATCATGTATTCCAAGAGCATTTAATTCTTTTAAATTACATGCTTTATTATCTGCAGACTGAGTAACTATTGCGGGCAATTGTATCTGATCACCAATCATAATGAATCTCTGGAAATTGTCTAATATTCCAATGATGTCAGCTTCTAGTAACTGTGAAGCTTCGTCAATAAAGAGAGTATCGAAAGATATGATTGAGTTTAAAGCTTCTTGTGATGAATGATAGGAAGCAACAGTTGAACAAAATACTTGATATTTATCTATACTTGATTCTATTTCAGCTAACTTTTGATTGGAATTGGTCAGGTCATGTATTGACGATATAGAAGAATCACTTTTACTACCTAATCTAAGATAATCAATATCAGAGTCATTTAATTTATGACAAACCTCATCTATAGCTCTATTAGTAAAAGATAATATCATAATCTTTTCATTAGTATTTCTATATAAGTACTTAATGCAGTTAATCAAGAATGAAGAAGTTTTTCCTGTACCTGGAGGTCCTTGAAGTAGGAAGTAGTCCCTAGATGCAAGAGCTTTTGTGATAATTGGGTTTAAATAGTCTGTCGATTCTGAATAAGCGAATGAGCTGTCTATTTCCGGTTCAATGTTGCCTAGTAATAGACTTCTTTTGCTAGCTGGAAGTTTGGTAAACTTAGTAAGTGAACTTAATAGGCTAGATTGTAGCGAATCATTAGAATCCTGCTCAATATTCCAGAAAGAGTATGATGCAAACAACCTTTCATTAATCAGACTATTTCTAGGCTTTAGGGATACTGTATTTCCAGCAATTTCTACTATAGAACATTTTATAATCTGGGATTTGAATTCAAAACTATCTTCGCTGGAGGCTGGATATAAAACAACTCTATCTCCTTTTCTTAAACTACAGTAACTAAGATCATTATTAGCTAAGAAAACAAGCTTTTCATCATCAAAATTACTAAACTCAAGCTGGGTGATTACTTTGCTGTTAAGAGATTTATCAGCGTTAGAGCTTAGCCAGATAGAGCTAAAACCATAGTTGCTATACTGTTTTTGGTTTGACGTAAAATAACCGGTTTTCGAGGACCATATTTCTCTCATTAGAAAAGCAAAATAACTAGTATAGTATGCTTTCTCGGTTGGAGTGAGAGAACTGAAATGTTGCATGATTTCAGCATATTCTTCTTGTTTATAGATAGGAAGTTTTGATTCATCTAAAGAAGAAATATAATCAGTGATTGTTGTTTCGTCATTAGCTACTTTGTAACTATCGCTAACAATACAATTTCTAAGCATCAAAATATGTTGTTCAAGATATGTATTAGAAGTGACATTTCTGAGCTCAGCTTTGTTATCACATGAATAGAATATCATTGATGAACCGGATCTATCTTGTCCAAAAGTAGATTCAAGAAGTAAGTTGTATATTACTACCTGAACCTCGTGAGATTTCCAAATTCCATTATATGGGGCTTTTCCGCTTTTAAGTTCAAAGATAGATTTTCGTTTGGGGTCATTGTTTTCTCCTTCTATTAAACCGTCTAACCTTCCATATAAACCATATTTAGGAGCGTAAAAAGATGGTTCTATTGTTAGTTGTATGTCCTCAAACTTATCTGTTACTTTCAGCATATTAGGAAAGTGATTTTGTCTAATATCTTTCATAATTACCATTAATTCTTTAACCCCTATACTGAGAGCAGTAAGAATTGACGAATGCACACATTCAACATACATTTTATTAAAGTCTCTTTCTTGATCCTTGATCATCCTATCCAAAATCTGATTAACAAAATTACCTTTTACAAAAGGAAGAGATATTGATACATTACTAATTAGAGAAAGCATAGCAAGCTTATGGTAAGCATATTTACTTTGAAAACACGATGCAATACTTGTTGCATCTACTAAATAGTCTGGTTCTAGGATAATCTTTGTGCTATCAGTATTTCGTAATATCTGCTTTTCAAAATCAAGGATTTCTAGATGATAGAAAGTAATCTTAGCTCCCTTCCATAATAGCTTTGAGAAGTTTCCTAAGAGCCTTCCATATTTATAATCTACAAGCTTATCGCTATACATAGCAATATCTGTTAGCTCAATATAAACATAATTCCCTTGCTCAAGGCTAAATCCAGATATTCTACAAGTTCTTTTCTTATCTAATAATGAAGGCTGTGTGTAATCATCAACAGTTATTGTTACAGAATCTATCTGCTCATTATCTATAGTGGAAGTCTTAAGTAGCGATAAAGGATTTTCCTGTAAAATCCATTTTAAATTACCAGGTATTTCGAGTGAGAATACTGAAGTAACTTTCACAATATAGAAAACACAAGCTTTTAATAACTTAGGATTGCTAGAAAAGATGTTTATTATATCTACTTTGTTTAGTAGTTTTCTAACTTGGTGAATATTGGCAATTAAATCATTATCTAACCTGTGAAGTTCGTGGATGAAGACTATTCTACTATATAGATTAGGGAACTTTTCTTTCGAGTTGATAGTAAGGCTATAAAAGAAATCTTCTAAGAAATTCCTTAAATCTGTAGCAATAGCCTTGCTATCTGTATCTGTAGTATATCTATTCCAAATATCTTCTAGCCATTCAGTATATTTATTCTTGCTCATGCCTCTTTGATTATCCATATCCTTCCTATTATATATATTAAGTAAGATGATTATTAATTTAGTTAAAATATCGTCAATTTAAATATCTAGAGACTGGTCTTAGTAATATAGAAGGAAGTCTCATGTAAATAGCTGTTAGATAGTCTTTTATGCACTACTGATAAATAATGATAATTTTTATTGACACAAAGTACCTATCAATAATTTTTAGAAAAATTTAGTTTGGGAGATGTTACTATGCGTAAGTATCTTATTAGCATGGCATTATGCTTATTTTTTGTTAGTAGTTTATTTTCTTATGAAAATACTCTATATGTTTTTAATTGGACTGAATATATCGATCCCGATATAGTTAAAGAGTTTGAAGAAAAGTATGACTGTGAAGTCATTGAAGACAATTTTGATTCAAATGAGTCAATGCTAACTAAAGTTATCAATGCAGGCAAATCTTATGATCTTGTTTGTCCATCTGGTGACCATGTTACTATTCTAAGAGAAAAGGACCAGCTAGAGAAATTTGATATGACTCTTTTACCAAACTGGAAGCACCTAGATGAGAATATTTTGACTAAACTATCTAAATTTGATATGGCTGATGGCTATGCAATGCCTTATTTTTGGGGTGTTACAGGTATCTTGTATAATCCTGAATTCATGGATGAAGCAGATAAAGAAAACATTGGTTGGAGTATCTATAAAAACGAGAAGTATAAAGATAAGGCAATGATGCTTAATGATGCAAGAGAAGTAGTTGGTGCTGCTTTGATTGTTAGTGGTTATTCAGTTAACGACTTTTCTCCAGAAGCTTTAGAAAAAGCAAAAGATGTCTTAGTGAAGTGGGATGATAATATCTCACAATATGACTCAGATGCCTACAAAAACGATGTCCCTCAAAATGAAGTTTGGATAGCACAAGCTTATAATGGTGATGCTTTACAAGTGATTAGAGATTATCCTAACCTTAAGTTCTCATTACCTAAAGAAGGTGGTACATATTGGATTGATTCTTTTGTGATGCTTAAGAATGCTGAGAACAAAGATATGGCCTATAAATTCTTAAATTATCTAATGGAGCCTGAAATTGCAGCAAGAAACGCTGAATGGGTTGAATATCCAACTCCTAACAAATCTGCTTTTGATAACTTTGTTTCAGAAGAAAGCAAGAACAATGAAAACATCTACGTTTCTCAAAGTTACCTTGATAAATGTTACCCTATTAATTTCTTAGGTGAAGATGTTATTGGTATATCTAACTTGTTTGAGAGAATATGTTTGAATGTTGAAAGTTCAAAAGATAAAAAGTCAACAAATATGTTACCTATCTGGATAGCTATATTTGTAGCTGTCTTTATACCTATAATCGCAAAGAAGAAAAGAAAATAATAATTGTGAGAGTGTAAGTGGCGAATTTAACAATAAAGAACGTTACTAAGAGATTTGAGAACTTCATTGCTGTAGACTCTGTTAATTTAGAGATTCAGCAAGGGGAGTTCTTCTCTTTTCTTGGACCTAGTGGCTGTGGCAAGACAACACTTCTTCGAATGATAGCAGGATTTGAAACTCCTACTGAAGGATCTATCTTCATTGGAGATAAGGATATTACTAATCTCCCTCCTTATAAGCGACCAGTTAATACAATCTTTCAAAACTATTCTCTTTTTCCACACATGAATGTTTATGAAAATATTGCTTTTGGATTGAATATAAAAAAGAAGGATAAAGCTTTCATTAGTGACAAAGTTAACTCAATGCTAAAACTTGTTAAAATGGAAAACCTAGAAAAGAAGTATCCTAACCAACTTAGTGGTGGTCAAAGACAAAGGGTGGCAATTGCCAGAGCATTGATTAATGAGCCAGAAGTACTTCTTCTTGATGAACCTTTAGCTGCTCTGGATCTTAAACTTCGTCAGCACATGCTTATTGAATTAATGAATATCCATGATGCAGTTGGTATCACATTTTTATATGTAACTCATGACCAGAGTGAGGCTTTATCTGTGGCAGATAGATTAGCTATCATGGATCACGGACGCTTTGCTCAGATTGGTTTACCTGATGATGTATATGAAAGACCAGAATCCATCTTTTCAGCTTATTTTGTGGGAGACACTAACTTTATAACAGGTAGAGTTGTTCAAGTACTAGATGATTATGTTACAATTTCAGCTGATATTGGTAAAGATAAATACGTTGAAATAGATAGTTATTATGCAAGACAACCTTTTGTTGATGAGAAAATTACACTTTCTCTTAGACCAGAGAAGATTGCCATCTCAAGAAAGCCTCCTAAACATCAGGATGATTTCAATATCCTTAAAGGAACAATAGAAGATATTCTTTACTTAGGTACTCATACTCAATACATTGTTACTGTAGAAGATTTGCAAATAAGAGTCTTTCAACAACATAAGAAAGTTTATATTGATGAATTCTCTTTAGATTGGAATGAAGAAGTTTATCTATATTGGCATGATACTGATAGTCATATAATCTTTGAAGAGATTGACGAAAGAATACTTACACGTCGTCCATTGATTAAAACAAGAAAGAAGTAATATGGAAAGATATACACCGCAAGAGATAGCTTCTATTCGAAGAAAGAATCGTACAAGCTGGATTCTAACTACTCCTTTTATAATTTGGATGAGCTTTTTCTTCTTAATACCTTACATAATTGTAGTTATATATAGTATCCTTACTCCTGGAGTATATGATATTAAGTTTATATTTTCACTTGAATCATGGAAATCTGCTTTTTCTCCATCATACATAAATTCTATTACACATTCTCTGAGTATGTCATTTATTACAACGATCTTGTGTATCTTAATAGGATTTCCAGTAGCCTACTGGATAGCCAAACTACCTGCCAAAAATAGGTCATTCTGGTTAGCAATCATTATTATCCCATTTTGGACTAATTTTGTTATAAGAATATTCTCATGGAAGGTTTTTTTAGCTTCAAAAGGTATTCTCAATTCTGTCTTGCTCTCTTTAGGATTAATTGATACTCCTATGATGATGTTAAGAACAGATTGGGCGGTCTTAGCTGTAATGGTTTATGTCTATCTTCCTTACATGATTCTTCCAATATATTCTGTACTTGAAAAGCTAGATTTTAAGTTATTAGATGCTGCCTTGGATTTAGGGGCTAATGAGATTAAAGCCTTTTGGAAAGTT
Source organism: Cloacimonadales bacterium (SeqCode) (assembly GCA_963678315.1). GTDB lineage: Bacteria > Cloacimonadota > Cloacimonadia > Cloacimonadales > JAFGVF01. The sequence goes on from OY782781.1 coordinate 1,661,352, forward strand.
ACTTTCCCCCTTTCTATAGAAGGAATTTTTGCAGGTTCAGTTTTAGTCTTTATTCCGGCTCTTGGCACCTATATTATACCTCAATTAGTTGGCCACCAAAGCAATCCTTTTATTGGACAGTTGATTACTTATAAAACTAAGTCAATACCTAGAAATTGGCCATTGGCATCAGCATTAGCATTTATTTTATTGCTTACAGTTGCATTTATCTTAATCGCAGGTTATCAGTATTATAAAAAACTAGGAAAGAAGAATACATGAGCTATCAATCAAAATTAAAAAAGACTTTAAGTAGTATAAATTTAGTTACAGTTATTATTGCATTATTGTTTTTATACATTCCTATCTTGATTCTTATCATCTATAGCTTTAATGATGCAAGAATTATCGCAAATTGGAATGGTTTTACTTTTAAATATTACCTTGAACTCTGGGAGAATGATAATCTTGTAAACTCATTCATTAATTCTCTCTTTGTGGCTATTGCCTCAACCATTATATCTACTGCATTTGGTTTGATAACATCTTTAGGAATGGAAAATAAGCTGTTTACAGGTAAGAAATTTATTCAGGCTGTTACTTTTCTTCCTTTGATAATGCCTGATATCCTAATGGGTGTTTCTATTGCTATGCTCTTTAGTTTTCTTCGTTTCCCAATGGGGAAAATCACAGTTATAATAGCACATATCACCTTTTGTATTTCTTACACAATAATCGTAATTCAATCGAGATTACAAGGCTTTGATAAATCTCTGGAAGAGGCTGCCCTTGACTTAGGTGCTAATAGAAGGGAATTCTTCTGGAAGATTAAGTTCCCTCTGATTTTTCCAGGTATTTTAGCTGGAGCATTATTAGCTTTTACTCTTTCACTTGATGACTTCATTATCACTTTCTTTACTACAGGAAGAGGCTTCAATACCCTGCCTGTCTATGTGGAAAGCGCTATAAGAAGAGGTTCCATTACTACCATTAACGCTCTTTCAACAATTATGGTTATGATGACCTTGTTCATTACTCGTCTGTCTAAACCAATCAGAAGATTAGCACTTAAGATTTAGTGAACATACTGCTTAGACAGCTTCTGTTATGAAAAATGCACAGCCTTGGGCTCACTATTTGGGCTAATTTAGGAACAACAAAAACTAGACTTTTTCCAATAGTCGCAACAAATTATCTTGACACATAGATACTTTATAAAAGTTTACTTTAATAATTATATTAAATCGGATGATATAGAGAGGAAAAAATGCGTAAAAACAAACTTAATTTACTACTAATTTTATTACTTGCTTTTGTAGGACTTACTTCTATAGAAAGCAATGATTTTGAATTCACATGGCAAGATGAAAACACTCTTAATTCAGATGTAAGAATCTCTCCAACAGACCCTCCAACAGGCCAAGTAAGGGCTATTGCCGAGTTTGAACCAATGGATGCAGTTATCGTAAGATACCCTTTAGGAATACCAACTGAATTCGTAGCTCTGCTATCTCAAGAATCTCCAGTTATCTGTATAGTTGCTAGTTCTTATGAACAATCTTCAGCTCAATCTTCTTTTGATGCGGCAGGTGTTAATAATGATAATTTAAGCTACATTATTGCTGATACAGATTCTTATTGGACAAGAGATTATACATCTTGGTTTATTACTAATGGCGACCAAGAAGTTTCTGTTCTTAATTTTGAATATAACAGACCTAGACCTAATGACAATCTTTTCCCTGGCGAATTTGCTGATGAATTTGATTACCCATACTATGCTATGAATATAGAACAAACTGGTGGTAACTTCATGTGTGATGGTTACGGTATAGCTGCTTCTTCTCATATTGCTTATACTGAAAACAGCAACAACCAAACCTTAGTTGATAACACTATGGAAAGCTATATGGGAATTACTGATTACATGGTAGTTCAAGATCCTAATGAAACTTACATTGACCACATCGACTGCTGGGGTAAATTCTTATCCGTTGATAAAGTTCTTATCAGACAGGTTGCTACAAGTCATTCTCAATATGATGAACTTGAAGAAGTTGCTGACATGTTTGCTACTACAAACTGCTCTTGGGGCTACCCTTACGAAGTTGTTCGTGTCTACACTCCTAATGATGAACCTTACTCAAATTCATTAATTCTTAATGATAGAGTCTTTGTTCCACAAACAGGTGGACAGTGGGATGACGAAGCTCTTGAAACTTATGAACAAGCTATGCCAGGTTACACTGTTTATGGTGTTGTGAATAATACATGGAATGGCTGGGAATCAACTGATGCTCTTCATTGTAGAACTCATGAAATTCCAGGACAAGATATGCTTTCAATTTTACATTATCCAATCTGGGAAGATGTGCAAGACCAAGCTGTTACTATAGAAGCTAGAATCATTGCCCATAGTAATGAAAATATCTATGCTGATTCTACTAAAGTATTCTATAGAACTTCTCCTATTCAAGATTGGCAATCAGCTAATATGATTTTACAAAATGAAGACACTTATTCTGTAGAAATCGGTCCTTTTGATCAAGATTGTAGCATTGAATACTTTATTCATTCAGCTGATGAATCTGGTCAATCAGAAGATTACCCTTATGTAGGACAAGAAGATCCATTCACTTTTAACTATCATAATTCTTCTTCTAATGTAGCTCCTGTAATCACTTTTGACCCAGTATTGGAAGTTGAAACTGCTGATTTACCATTGACAATAACTTGCCAAGCTATCGACCAAGATGATAATCTTGCTGAAGTAAAATTATTTGCTGTTGTTAATGGAAATGCAAGAATGATCACAATGCAAGAAGACTTATCACAAGATGATACCTTTTTTTGTGATTGGGATTTCTCCGAATATCTGAACGAAACTGATAATTTTGTGACATATAGGATTAATGCAACTGATTTAGCAGGTGCTTCTACTCAAACCGAAAATTTTACCTTAAATGTTGAAGTTACACCTAACGCTAACAATGAAACAGAGCTTGTTACTGGTATTCTAAATACTTACCCAAACCCTTTTCATAACAATGTGTCTATTCAGTTTTCTAGTAAATCAAACAATCAAACTATCTCTGTCTATAACATAAAGGGTCAACTTGTTAGAACTATTAAATCTACTGCTAAAGCTAACAGCCTTTCTTCTGTTAACTGGGATGGAAGAGATTCTAATGGTAATAAATCTGCTACAGGTATCTACTACATAATCATGGATAATGGAAGAACAAAATCAACTAAGAAAGTTCTCTTAATGAAATAAATATTTAATAAAGAATAGTTTAAGGCTGACCTTGTGTCAGCCAACACTGGGAACGCCGGCATCCGTGCCGGCTTTAGCATGTATAGTTTATAGTAAGGCTGACCACTGTGTCAACCAACACTGGGAACGCCGGCCTCCGTGCCGGCTTTAGTATGTATAGTTTATAGTAAGGCTGACCACTGTGTCAACCAACACTGGGAACGCCGGCCTCCGTGCCGGCTTTAGTATGTATCTACATGCTAAACAACATATTAGCAATGTAGCATTCTGATGAGTTACACCCTACATTTCTCAGAAATTCCAGGAATGTAAGCATCTTGCTTACAATTGAGACGTTTTCCCAAACGTCTTTACAAAATCATTTGGGAATGTAAGCATCTTGCTTACAAAAAAACACTATTTGCTTAAACATGAACATGGAAAAGCACATAACTGCTTTTCTTCCCCTTCAAATCAATTCTTTCCTTGACATCCTAACAGAATATTAATTTTGTATTTCTATTGGTATGCCCCCGTAGCTCAGCTGGATAGAGCAGTGCCCTCCTAAGGCAAAGGCCAGCCGTTCGAATCGGCTCGGGGGTACCATTTAAGTTAATAAATTAACAATTAAAAATGATAAAAATCTTTAGTCCGGCATAGACGGAAGAACACTGATAACACTGATTAAACAGATGAAAAGAAATCAATTTGAGTTAATAAATAACAATTAAGAATGAAAAATAGATGTAGTGTAAGCCTCTAAAGATCTAATAGCAAACAAGATGCTTGCGTACCAGATAATGATGGAGTGTAAGCATCCACCGATAGGTTGAACCTAGTTCATGCTTACGCAAACAGATAGACAAACTTTCATTCGTCTAACCCCTAAAGGGATGACATATATTAGCATGTGTTTTTATACCCCATGTATGATGATTACAGTGATTTGAGTCCCCAAGGGACGGCATAATGAATAACTAAAAATGAACAATGAAAACCTTCAACTCGAACGCTTTAAACAATCAAACCATATCATAACACACTATGTACTTATCAAATATCAATAAAAGAATCCTCTATAAATATAATGGGCACACTTTTGGTAAATTAGGCACACTTTTTTGAATTTTGTAAAAAAAGATATTATACTTGTTTCAGAGGGAATAATATTTGGTAAGCGTATAAATCAATAAATCATTATTTATCTAAAAAACAGAACTCGAAAAAGAAATCTCTGTGCTGAAGGTAATCAAGAAGATGTTGAACTACTTCAACTTGAAAAACAAACATCACAGTAGCTGAATACATTACTAAACAACTAGCCAAGAAACTGCTTGCTAAGAAACTTCACCAATTTACTCAAAAAGCTTAAATGCATATCTGAGAATAGATATTTATAATCTATTATTTCAACAATTTTCTCATTTTCTTTTAATTGATAGTTAATGAGAATAAATTAATGATATCTAAATAGATAATGTTAAGCCTACAATCCTAAGCTATAGAAGATTGTAGGCTGTTATTATTACTAGTTATTTAGTTATCAATTTCACTGTTTAAATTACTTATTATACAGTCAGTTATTTTATCGATGAAGGGTTCTATTGATTTAAAGTATTCTTTTAGCTTCTTTTTGATAGTAACATCGTCTTCATCTAATAGTTTATTAGGGTTAGGTTTTGTTATTTCATAAAGTTTGTTTGTTTCAGTGTTTTTGTAATTTTTAGGGTAAATACAAATCCATTTTTGTTTAATCTCAGGTTTTTTCTTTACGTATAAAATATCTATATCTTTTATGTCTTCATAGAGTGCTTGTCTATAATTCTCATGTTCAGGAATGTGTGGAGCAATAGTAGCCTTCAACACTATTTTATTATCGATATCATTTTTTTTATAGTAAATTAGCTCAAATGCGAAAGATTCTTTTCCTTTCCACCAGTCTCCATAATTTTTATCTACAATTGTTTTTAGTTTCTTTGGATAAAACCTTGTTATGCCTTTGTTACAAGTAGCTATAATATATTCGTTTTCATCATTATCTAATAACGATTCGTTCCTCTCATTAATTGCTTTTACTAAGTACTCGTGAAATTTTGAACATAAATCTGGTTTATTATCATATATAAAATCTAATACATCTTTGTGTTGTTTATAGAAATGAGCTGCTTCCTGATTAATTTTTGATACCATTAATAACTCCTGATTAATAATATTTACATAGTCTTTTAAGTATATTTTAGTTTTGGTTTGAAGTTGATTACTATGAATTGTTAAAATAAAGTTTAAGTTGTGAGCTATCTCATAATATGAGTAATTCATATAATATTCACTAACATTTTGTTCAGAAGGATCAGAACCAAATATTGTTAAATATACATAATGTTTTTCTTTCATTTTAAGTATTGGATCAGATTCAATGATATTTTTATATCTACTAAGTTGACCAGAATGGTCTTGTGAATCTATTTTGTTTTCAATAACAATCACATAATTATCTGAAATGATGAGTATATCAATATTTTTCCATTCTCTTCTAATCTCAATTGTACTATAATTGACTTTATCAATATCTAAAACAGATGTGTTTTCATTATTATCTCTAAATATATCCATCAATACTTTTTTTATAAATATTGAGCCAATTCCATGATTTTCATTTGGGTTTAGCAAATAGGCAAGGAATCTTGAATGCATTAATTCTTTTCTTTCATTACCAAGGGCCCTAAATATATTAGGTTCAGTAATTGCTAGTTCCAATTTATCAAAATTTTCGTCCAATAACATTTTGTTGATATTGTTATAAAATTCATCTGATTCGAGTTGCTGTTTTTTATTTTCAAGAAGTGATGATTCTTTTTCAGCAATATCATTTGCTTGCTCTGCCAATTTATCCTCCTATCTTTTTAAACAAATTTATATCCTTTAATTATCATTTTTCATCTAATGAGAAATTCACAAAAGTGTATCCTTTAGCATTTCTCTTAATGTCAAACTTTGTTTTTTCATCTATCGCAATTAGACTTTTAACTATCTTTTCTAAATCATTGTCGCTAAGTTCTTCTACATCAGTTTCTAAGAATATCATGCATTGAGCAGTTATGCCTTCCCAGGACCAAATTTGATATAGTGCTTCATATTTATCATCTTTTAAAATTCTTTCATAAAGTATGGTTGTGTCATCGTCTAATGGAACATCATTAAATTTTTCATTCATAATTTTCCTCTTGTATTTTTCAATATTATGATACTATTTATATTATAAGAATCACATAATTTTTTTGTCAAATTTATTTCTGAATTAGCATACCCCCATTTTTTTTAAGTAAAATTGATTCGTAGTTGTAACTTGTCATGATATTCACCTTTATGAGGTACCATTTTCTTTAATTTAGAATTACTAAATATATGTTTTATTATTCTACTAAGTTTATAATACACATAGGAATGCTTTATATTTTTTAGACTACCAAACTCCGGATATTGGTACAAAAGATCATCAATATAGCTTATCGAAGAATAAACAATATCTACCGCAACCATCAAAATAGTATTAATGTTTTTTAGTCCTATATAAGACATTAATTGAACACTTTCCCAGTTAAATTCTTGTTTTATATGTCTATGAAACTCTTCAATTTTCCACCTTTTTCTATATCCTCGTAGAGTTTTCAATATAACCTCATAATCAATTAAACTATCATCGTTAAAATTGCACAAGAAATAAAATAGTCCCCCTTTTTTACCATATCTTGCAATAACAAGATTTGCCTCAACTGTGTCTGGGTATTTTCTTTTGTGAGGATTGGTTCTTATCTTAACTTTTTTTACTCCACATCTTAAAACTGTTTTATCAGAAGTTATAACTTTATGTTTTAGTTTAACTTGCTTAACCACCGATACAAAATCAATTTCTTTATCATCAACAATGAGATCTCTTCTACCTGTACTTCGAAGTATATAGTTGTTTTCGTTTTGGGTGAGTAAATTTATTAGTTTGCGACTATCATAGCCTCTATCAAAAACAAAAGTTCCTTTGTTATTGCTGTGAATGGTAATATCTATAATTTTATCTTCAAGCATGTTTTTTGAAGTGTCTTCCTCTATCTTGTTGCTATATAACTTACTACATATAGGTAATATCGAATGATATTTACCATTATCTGTTAATGAAGTGATGTTGAATAAATGATAACCTTTAACACGTTTCCCCGTAGATCCATCTCTAACTACTGATAGACCTTCTAATTTATTAGATCTTGGCTTAACAATATCCGAGTCATCAACAATAAAATAGGTATCTTTCGTAGCTTTTGAACAGTTTGATTTTAATATATTATCACTAACTATATTTCCAAGCTTTTCTTTCTTAAGGTTTCTATATAATCTTTCACACACTTTGTCTAAACTAATGCTTTCATGTAAAGAAGTAGCTATCTGCCTTACTATTATTGAACCTGAAGAAATAATGCCTTTAGTTATGTCTTTCAATGCTTTATATTCAGGCTGACTTAATCCTTGTGCATACTTTTTTACTTTTTTGGAAAATTTCCCTTGCAATTTTACAACACTATTTTTTACTAATTTCATATTTAGAGAGCTCCCTATTTTTTGTTTTGTAGTAAATTCAATTTATTTAAGGAGCTCTTCTTTTTCAATAAATATTTTAATTTATTTTATTATTTATCAATTACTTATATCCCCTCGAAAAATGGCTTAATATTAGCCTTTTCTGGGAAGTTAAATTAAAATTTAATCATAAAGTTGATTTTTGAAATACATGCCGTAAATCTAATTTTTACCTGACAAACTATATCTCTAGAATACTTATTCACTCTTAGTTAGCTCTTTGGCTATATGGTTTTTTGGGGGTATGCTTGTATTTCTGAACAGTTAAAGTGGTTAGAGATTATCAAGAAACATCATCAAGAAAAAAGCTAAAATGCTTATTGAAAATAGAAATTTATAAGTTAATTATGAATAATTCTTTAATCCTCTTCTTTTTTTAGTTCATTCAATATAACCTCTTCAAGTTCTTTTTTAGGAATAAGTAATTTATACTCAGCTACCCCTATTGGCTTATTAACATCTTCAAGAGCTATTTCAACATCAAGATGATCTTTATCAGCACAAAGAATAATACCTATAGAAGGATTTTCATCCTCATTTTTTTCAATTTTATCTAACAGAGAAAGATAGAAGTTCATTTTACCAATATACTCTGGTTTGAATGCTCCAAGCTTCAACTCAATAGCTATAAGCGAATGCAGCTTTCTATGATAAAAAAGTAAATCAATGAAATATTCTTTATTATTGAATTCTAATCTATATTGATTCCCGATAAAAGTAAAACCTTTACCAAGTTCTAAAATAAAGAGTTTTATTTTCTCTACTAATTTCTTTTCTAGCTCTAATTCTTTCAAAGGTCTATTAACGCCAAGAAAACCTAGATTATATTTGCTTTTCAGAATTTCATCTGCTTGTAGTGAAAGAGATTCAGGTAGGGTTTGCACGAAATTATGAGACTTATCGTAAGAAATTGAAAGTTTATAATCTTCAGCTTTGATATAGTTTAAAAGAAGGTCACGACTCCAACCATTTTGAATAGATTTATCTGCATAAAATAGGACTTCATCATCTGTTTTTGTTTTTGATAAAATTAATAAATTGTGTCCCCAAGGCAAAAGTGCGACAGTGCGTCGCACTTTTGCTGAAGAGTCTTTATATCTTTCATAAAACCTTTTCATATCCCATAAATTTCTGGGAGAAAGACCCAAATTAGGAAATTCCATTTTAAGATCTATCGATAATTTCTTAACAACTTGGCTCCCATATCCTTGAGTAATTTTACGTTCGTGAAGCAATTGTCCCAAAATCCAATAAACTGATATTGTAGATTTATTAATCTGAATCGCAATAGCATGTTTTGCTTTTCTTATCTCAGCAATAGCTGTATTCAACAAATTTGCATAATCTTTTGGGATTTCAATTTTCATTTTCATTTCCTTTCTCTGATTAAAATCACATTAAATTTTTATTTTACTTCTTCTATATGGGTTCTTAAAACATTCTTTTTCTGTTAAATCAACTTTTTAATTGAAATATTTCTATAATGATTCATGTAAATCCATAATATCAGCAGAGGGTAGTTAGAGTTATTTTTTTAATGAAAACAAGAGATCTATCGTTATCATTAGAAAAGTCTTCTCCTAATACAGGCCCAAAGAGTTAAATCCATTCAACCTCATAATCTATCAGGATGTCATGAAATCTCTCACTCTCATTTATTTCTATATCACAGATGATTTTATATTGATTCAATAATTTTTAATGACTCTGTTATTTCTGCTAAATCATACACAGCGTATATAAAATCTCTAATTTTTATTGAGTGAGAACCAAATAAAATATGACCATTTTCTAAACCGGAGTAATAACCTTCATACTCATCTCCATCATAGTTAATAACTGATCCTAATATATCATATTTTAACGAATTGCCTAGTCTAAACAATATTCCCGTATTATTTGATAAATTTACGTTTTCAATTTCTCTTAAGATTGATTTTAAACATTTTCGTACGGCACCAGTTATATTCAGCCCATTTGCACCTAATTTTATTTCCCATAGACTCCCAGTCTTGTATACTCTAGAGGAATCTCCACTAGCTCGGCATGGGCCACTAGGATGCTTATACCACCAGGCAGAACTACTGATTAAATCTCTAGCCTCATTCCTGCTTAAAAACTCAAAATCATCAGAAAAAAATGGTTCTATTTCTCTTCTAATATTCTCGATCTCTTCATCAATCTTCTTTATCTTATCAATATCTACTGGATAAATATCCAGGGATTTGATTAGTGTAGTATAATTTTGTAGTTCTTTATCAATTTGTGCTAAATGTTCTCTAACATAATTAGTTGCCTCTATGGCTATTGGAAAAGATTTTCTTTTCCAATCACTAACATTTCTGTTGATGTCATTGTGTTTACTGAAACCATTAGTTAGATATGATAAATTTATTTCTGAAGTCTGATTACTTCCTATAATTATAATATCATCATCTAATATAATCAAATTTGATTTAATACCTGTAATATGGCGTACTGAAATTCCCATATCTAAAAGCTGCTCAATAACAGTTAAAGAAGATTGGTTTGTAGCAAAATTTTTTAGCGAAAACTCAGTATATATTGTAATGTTTTTACTATTGCAATTGGGTATCAAGTTTTCAATCAATTGAGAATTAACAGTTGAAGTAAATATAGTTACATTATAATCTTCTAAATTTTCGATAGACTTAGCTACCGAAAAAATATTTTCAGTATAAATTTTAGTTTTATGCATGGGTATTATCCTCCTTTTTCCTTATAACTGAAACCAATACTATAGTGTTAAGTAATAATAAACTTGTCAACCCCGATTTCAAATATTTTCTTTATATATAACATATTGAGGTTTTCTCCTTAAAGTTTAGCTAATCTCCCACACCTCTAATCAAGCAGCTAACAACCGACATCCTCCCAATTTTCTTATTAGATTGGATAACTTGTATGCTTTTAGTATCATCATCTATATTTGAGTTATTGGAATTATATTTATTAACTAAATTAGTTAAGACTTTTTTATTTACTTCTTTTAAAGTAATAATATTCTAGTTTGAGATTATTTCTTGGAAGCTAATAGTTAATAAATCAATGTTTGATCTTTGTTTCATATAGGCTAACATCAGTTTATAAAAAACGATATAGATGGATCTTAGTTTCAGCTTCATATTGATTCTTTGTAAATCATTTTTCTGATTAGGGGAGAGGAGTTTATATAGCTTAGCAAGATTCTTGGCATAGGCTTCCATTTTCTTGTTTTGGTCAAAACTTTTAGGCTTTACATATCTTCTAACAAAAAATGGATTCTTCCAGAGAATTTTATCCAAAAGAAACTATTCGACTTAATGCATAGTAGAAAGAAACCATTTAGCAAGAAAAGATTAAAACTTCATACTTATGGTGAGGGAATTGAGAATTACGTTTACACAGATGGAAATTGCACAGGCTGTGGCTTGTGTGCAAAAGTTTGTCCTGTAGATAATATAATTGTAGATACAAAGAATAAGAAAATATCTCTACAAGATTCTTGTTTTGCCTGCTTCGCATGTATTCAAAACTGTCCATCACAAGCTATTCACATTAGGGGAGAAGTGAGTGGTAACAGATACCGTCATCCTCAAATTAAAGTAAGTGAAATTATTGAATCTAATAAGTAAGAATTATAGATAAACTAAAAGAATTAAAAAGTGTGCCTGTAATATTTAAGCCGGCTAGCATCAGTCTTCGCCTGACTAAAGGCCATCAGCGTTCCCAGTATAAGCCGGCTAGCAGCCGAGCGTTCCCAGTATAAGCCGGCTAGCATCAGTCTTCGCCTGACTAAAGGCAAAGCGTTCCCAGTTTATGTCTTAAAATCTTTTCTTTATCTTATTGAGGAATTTAGTCTTTTTACTTCTTTTACCTGAAGTGGTGAAATCGCTATTATACCATTTGATATTTTTAAAACCGACTCCTTTTATAATCGCTTTAAAAGTGCCAGCAATAGGATTGCCAAAGCCAAATCTAAGCATGATAGTTGGCATCTCTGATGTTGTAATTACAGTGGTTTTTTGGATATTACCCAATAAGCCAACAAGTCCAAGTTTTCCAAGATTATAAGCGTAGGTCTTAAGCATGACTTTATCAATGAAGCCTTTTAGGATTGCTGGTATCCCGAACCACCAAATAGGGAAGATGAAGACTATCTCATCGGAATCTTTTAAGATCGTTTGATAGGCTTTTACTTGTTGGTCGCTAGTGTCTCCCTTGGAGAAGAGAGCCAAGTCCTGCTCTTTCATAACAGGGTTAAAATTATCTTTGTTAAGGTCTAATAGAACAAACTCTTTCTTCTTAGCTGTAAGGCTAGTTACTACTGTGTCCAATATTGCTTTATTGAAGGATCCATGCCAAGGGTGGGCAAAGACTATCGCTGTTTTCATCTTATCTCCTAGATAGTATTCTAAAAATATTCTTAACAATAAAGTAGCTAGATAATTGTATAAAGCAAGCTTCTTTTAATTAGAAGTGAAAATCTTTAATGCAATACAATCTAATAAATTTGCATTCTAAAGTCTTTTGAAGTTAACAGTGATAACTTTTTTAGTAAAATGTGATTTTTATGTTTGACAGCAAAGTGCGATTTTGAGCTATAGTCTCATTAGGTTAACACTATTAATTAAAAGAGGAGATTTTGTATGAAAAAGTCAATATTTATACTTTTGATGGTTATTTTTACAGTAACTTCATCATTCGCTGCCTTTGTTGAAATCGGCAATGGTACAAGTAGCAATAGTCTATGTCCAACAAATGGTTACTTCCCTTATGGATGGTCTTCATTTGTTCTTACATCAGATCAAATTGGACAGGCTCTAGAGCTTGATGGTATAAAATTTAATGTAGCAAACGAGCCAGAATCTTTTGAGATGGCAAATCAAAAATTATATGTAAAAGCTGTTTCTTTATCAACAATAACAACAGCATATCCAGATCCAGAAAACAATGGTTTCCAACTTGTTTATGATGGTTCTATAATGTGGGATGGTGCAGGTTGGCAAGGTGTTGATTTTGCACAAGTATTCTCATATAATGGTACTTCAAACTTGCAATTTGTATGGGAAAATAGAAATGGAGCTGCTTATGATGAAGGATACCCTGAATTTAGATACACATCAAGTAATGCCCTAATTGGTGCTGAAAGATCTACTTCTTTCTCTGTATTTATTCCAGGTAATGAGATGTATAGTCATCCAAATGTGAGACTAAAATACAGTCTAACTGACGAACCTGAAGTAGCAACTTTAGTTTCTCCACAAAATGGTTCTGAATTTATTTCTACATCAAGTGCTTTATTCTGGGAAATAGGTGAAAACACAACAGGTGTGGATGTTTACTTATCAGATTCATATTCAGCTGTTAACAACAATAATGCGACAGCAAGAGTTGTTGAAAATGGAATGGAAGAGACATATACTTTCTCTTTAACAGGTGGTACAATGTACTACTGGAAAGTTGTATCTAATAATAGTAACTCAGGTTTAGCTACAGAATCAGCAATCTGGTCATTCGCAACAGAAGTTGGACAAGTTCAATTACCTATAACTTACAATTTCAATGATGTTGTAGAAGATCAAGTTCCTTATGGATGGGATATGATTCATGAAACAGATGCTTCTTGGACTACAGTTGGAGCAGACTCTACTCATGGTTTGAACGATACTAATTGCTTAAGACTATATAACTCATCTGACCCAGATGGTATCTTTATGGCGATTGCTCCAGAAGTTAATGGTACAGGTGCACAAGTTAGATTTAAGGGAATGACAACTGTAGGTCATGCAACAGATCTTAAAATAGGTACAATTAGTGATATTACTAATGCTGAGACTTTTGAATTAATTGAAACAGTAGAAATAACAAGTGACTGGACTGAATTAACAGTTCCATTGAATCATGAGACAGCAAGAATCGCTTTCTTACACGGATTAAGTGATATTTATACTGCTATATATTTAGAAGATGTTACTTTTGAGCTTGGAGAAGGCTTAGAGCTTCCTTATGTTCAAGATTTATCTCCTATCGTTATTGGCACAGAAGTGGTTTTATCTTGGACAGATCCTTCAAATGATACTTATACAGCTAGTGGCTATAAAGTGTATCGTGATGGCCAATTCCTAGAAGAAGTTACTACATTATCATATACAGATTCTAATGTTCCTTATGGTGACCATGAATATTACGTTACCGCAATGTTTGGAGAAGATGAATCTCGTCAATCTAACCTTGTTGAAGTTACAATTGAGCTTACTACAGGTCAAGAAATTATTGTTGATTCTTTCGAAGATTATGAAGACTTCTCATTAGACTTTGGGGATTGGACTTTAGTTGATAATGACTTGTCAATTACCTACGGTTTTGGTACAAGTGCTACTTTCACAAACATGAATGCTCAAATGGCATACATTGTCTTTAATCCACTGAATGTTGTTCCTGCTATTGAAGATGATGAAACATTCTTACCTCATACAGGTGATAAATATTTAGCTTCATTTGCTTCAGAAACACCTACAAACGATGATTGGTTAATCACACCAACATTCTCAATTGGTACTTCTGGTTTAGTAGACTTCTGGGCAAAATCACAAACAGGCCAATATGGTCTTGAAAGATTCAATGTTCTTGTTTCTAATGGTTCAACTGATATTGCAGACTTTACTGTGATTTCAGGTGATACTTATGTTGAAGCTCCTCTAGAATGGACTAACTTTGTTTATGATTTATCAGCTTATGCAAATGAAACTATTAGAGTAGCGATTCAATGTGTTTCAGACGATGCTTTCATCTTTATGATTGATGACTTCACTGTTCTAGGTCAAGATGGTACAGATATTGAAGATAACAATTCAGAACTTGTAACAACTTCATTGAAAGGTAACTATCCAAATCCATTCAATCCAGAAACAACAATTTCTTTTGAGGTTAAAGAAGCTGGTAAGCTCTCTCTAGATATCTACAATATCAAAGGTCAAAAAGTTAAAACTCTTATCAATGGCAACAAAGGTGTGGGAAATCACTCAGTTGTATGGAATGGAAGAAATGATAAGAATGAAAATGTAGCATCTGGTGTTTATTTCTACAAATTAACATCAGGAGATTACTCTGAAGCGAAGAAAATGATTTTAATGAAATAGGAAAATATGAACTGCTTGTAAAAAGTTATCATATAAAGATATAAAAATAAGGCACGATTATTGAAATCGTGCCTTTTTATCTAGTTGAAATATTTATTTAGAATTCTACTTCAAGTCTAAGAACAACTTCTTCAGTTACTTCTTCTTGGTAATCTTTTTCATTATAGTAGTTTAGTTTTAAAGAAGAAACAGCTTCTTCACTTTCAAAGATTTTGTAAGCTACGAATCCACCGATTAAGCTTTCTCCAAAGTCTTCATTTTCTTCAAGCTCTTTAGTTTGGTCGAACTTAGCAGCAAAAGATAAATTCTCGTTGAAATAATAAGCAAGTTCAATGTGATATGCTTCAGGTTGACTTTCATCTTCCATCTTCTCAATTGTTCTAACATACTCACCAGTAAGATTGAAATCTGACATACTTAGATCAGCACTAAGACTTACAGCTCCAATTTCTTCATCTAATAATGAATTCATATATTTAGCACTTAAAGTACCTTCAATATTCTCAATAGTGACATCTTTATGGAAGCCAGCTACGAAAGCATTAATATCTGTGTTTTTGTTACCTTCAAGTTCTGTTTTGTAAGTAGCACAGAAAATATTGAAATCATATAAGTTAAAATCAGCTTTAACAGCAGTATTCCAAAGTGTAGCTAAGTTGTATGAATAACTGTAGTTAGAAAAATTGCTATTGTCCTCAACGGAAGGAAGATACATTTTACCTGCAGTAATAGATAAATCGTAGTCTTCAAGTAGTTGGATTGTAGCATAAGCTTCATCTATTTCAAAACTAGCGTAATCTTCTTCATAGTAAAGAGCAATATAAGCTTGAAGTTTCTCAAGAGGACTTGCAGTAACATAAAGTTCTAAATCACTAAGATCTAGGTTTGTTTCTTCTTCTGTTTGATCTCCATTAGAATATGAGAAATCAGTTGCTAAGAATCCATTAAATTCTAGGTTGTTAAAACTAACAGCATTAAGACTACAAGTTAAAACAATTAATAAAAACAATAAAACATAATTTTTGCATTTCATAGCATACTCCTAAAAAATTTGATAGCCTAATTTCCTAAACCACTATTTCTAGGCAATAAATAAATTAACAATAGTGAAAAAAAAAGAGCCAGGTTAATCTAGCTCTTAAATATTAGCAAATTTAGCTGTATTTGTTTAGTGTTAAACTGATGTTTTAATACTATCCACAAGCTTATTGAGTGCTTGATCTGCTAGCTCTTTATTACTCAATGGCTCTCTCATCTCAACTGTATGAATGGCTTCACAGTGAGCGAATAGTTCTTTAAACTTATCAATAGTATGACCTGTATTCCCTTGATGAGTACATGTGTAAATCATCTTTTGACCGCTTTTGATAGTATTCTCTGATGCAAAGGTTCTGATAGCTGGGGCATAGGTTAAAGCCCAAACAGGTGTTCCAAATATTATTACATCATACTTGTCAGCATCGAATGTGTATGGCTTTAGTTGAGGCTTTGCACCTCGAATAGATTCCATTCCACCTTTAAAAATTACTTTGAAAGTTGATTTGGTATACTCTTCAACAGTTTCAAGCTTCAAAACATCACAATTAATCTTCTTTTTCAATTCACTCGCTAAATAATCATTGTTCCCTGAGTAGGAAAAATATATAAAAATTGACTTCATTTATTACCTCAATCGTTGTCTAAAAACATAATATTTATGATGTGCCCAAATAGCTTTAAAGCAATCTGGAGCTATCTTTTCTAACCAATAATAATTCATCATCTTACTAGCAAAGTCTTTATCTTTGTCTTGCCAGTAATCAAGGACAGTTAACGGCTCCTTATCTTCATTAACCGGCTGATTCTTTACTAAGAAACCTAAGCCTAGTTTCTTGAGGAAGTCTTCTTTAGCCATGCCAATATCTGGCCATGGGGGACAGTCAAAATAACCATTTGAAATCTTCTTCCAGCCTAAGTCATTCATGACCTTGATAAAGTTTCTAGGGATGATATTCTCTTCTTTTAAGTACTTGTTTAAATCTTCTTTGCCTAAATACTTTTGACTTAAATAGCCAAGTCCAGATCTATTAGGAACTGCAAGAATTACAACTTTACTAGTTACACGGGTTAACTCTTTTAAGAATTGCTTTAGATCATTAACAAACCATAAGGCTGAGAAGTTCCAAGACATATCAAAAGAATTATCTTCAAAGGGAATACTTGAATATTTCTCTAAATAGACTAGTTTAGCTTCTAGATTGGACTCTTGCCATACTCTATTGATTAAATCAAGACGTTCTTGATCATGGTCAACTAAAGATACTTTCATGCCCTCGTAGGCTAGTCCCATGGAGTTTATACCAGATGTTCCAGTAAATCCAAATGAAGGAACTTCTAATACACTTTTAACACCATACTTATTAGCTATCTCTAGTATTTTATTATGTATAATTATACGTTCATAGCTTGAACCTAGACCTTCATCAGGATTATCATAATATTTCTTCCAAAAGTTGATTATTGGGATAGCCATTTATCTTACCTCTTTATACCAGTTAATGACGCTATCAAATTTATCAAGGCTATCTACTTGTTCAATGTCAAGGCTTTCATAAGTGTTTTCTACCTGGTAATACCAAGATCTTGAAATAAGCTCAAAACGTGAAACAAAAAGCTCATTCTTAAGCATTCTGGAAACAGATTCACCAATTCTGAAGAGGAATGTAGGAACAATTCTAGTCTTAGGAAGATCTTGTTTCTTCAGCTTTCTTGAAATATAATTAGATAGTTGAAGTAAGTTTACAGGCTTCTTATCTGCTACAATGAAATTACTTCCATCATGCTTATTCTCATTTACAAGTAAAGAGAATGCTTGAGCTAATACTTGAACATTGGTTAAATGTATCAATACTTGGCTAGAAGGTAAAATCATCATGCCCTTATCTATTAGCTTGCACAGTGTATAAGGGAAACCGTAATCTCCTTCCCCGTAAGTTATAGCAGGCCTAACAATGACAGCATTTAGCCCTTTAAGTCTTAATTCCTCAATGCTCTCTTCTGCTTTAATTTTAGTGAAGTGATAGTAGTTATCTTCTTTTCTAGGAGTAGAATCATCAGCAGGAAGACTTTTGGGTATAGCTCCAAAAACTCCGACAGAAGAACAGAATATTAATCTAGAATTATTGTTTAGGCAATAGTTGGCTATGATATTGCTAGCTTCTACGTTAGCAAGGTAATACTTGTCTTTGTGGTCAGGACGTCCACCACGTAATGCCCCAATATGTAGAACTAGGTCGAACTCTTTATCTTGAATCCATTTACTTAATGTGCTTACATCACAGAGGTCAATTTCTATGAAGTTAACATCATCAATAAATTCTTTAATTCTCTCTTTATCTGTATTAGGTCTTATCAAAGCAGTTATTTTATGCTGTCCCTTCTTGATAAGTTCACGTGCTGTGTGTTTTCCTACAAAGCCACTGATGCCTGTAATCAATATATTTGCCATTAAAACTCCTAGTTGATCTAAGATTATTCATCATATCTCTTATATTTAATAAATTTGATTTAGGAGCTAATTATAGTCAAGTAAAAACAAGATAAAAAAAGAGCTTTGAATGTGTCAAAGCTCTAATGAGTAAGTTTAATATTATTATTTTCCCATTTGATTTAGTAGGCTTCTCGTGAAGAGTGCAGATTTTTTCAGCAAAATATGTTACAGAATTGAAGTTCGAATAATATATATTCTAGCTGAGATTATGGAACTTATTCTTGCATAAAAATATAGTACTATTCTAGAAGTTCTACTGTATTAGATGGGTTTATAGTAAGTTCGCCTTGTAAATGGTCATATTTTTACTAATACACCATTGTTTTGAATTAGAGAAGTAAGCTCTCATCTCTTGAGTAGTTAGATGATTATCCAGAGCTTTTTTATTTGTCCATTTACCAATAATATAGAAAGTGTTGTTACTTGAATAGTCTCGGTTTAACTGATATTCAAGACAGCTATTTTCTTTTACCAAATTCTCAGAAACTTCAGAAAAGAAGT
Organism: Cloacimonadales bacterium (SeqCode); assembly: GCA_963678315.1. Taxonomy (GTDB): domain Bacteria; phylum Cloacimonadota; class Cloacimonadia; order Cloacimonadales; family JAFGVF01. The sequence goes on from OY782781.1 coordinate 1,680,385, forward strand.
TAACAAAATCATCAGCATGTTGATCCTTGACAACAGATTTTAAAGTTAAAATAATCATCTTTACTCCTTTTGAATTTAAGTTCTCTTCAACAGAAAACTAATCAATTCAATCTTTATATCTTATAAGTCAAATCTACGCATTCTAAATAAGCTGTCAATATAAATCGATAAAAAAATATTAATTTAATTAATTGCCTGTATCTGAATAAATAGAAAGATTGATATTATAATACCATTAAATATATGATAAATAATGTTTAAAAGATATTAAACTTGTATTATGTTTATATTACTAAAACGATAAATAAATATCTTTATATTTATTGTGTTTTCCATATTTTATCCAACAATCACTTTAACTCCATATTTTCATAGACATTTTTTAGCTAAAGCCTATATATTGTAAAAATAGAATTTTAGGAGTATATATGTTAAGAAATCTTGTAGCCATATTTGCTTTATTAGTGGTAGGTATCTTGTCAGCTTTTCCTGTACCACAACTAGACTTTAATCCTAAACAATACCAGTGTTTTAGAACAGAAGAAGAGATTATTATTGATGGACGAAACTTAGAAGATGTCTGGTTGGATGCTGCGTGGACAGATGAATTTGTTGATATTGAGGGAGATTTGAAGCCTTTACCAAGTTTTACTACCAGAGTTAAAATGCTTTGGGATGATAAATATTTTTACTTCTATGCTGAACTTGAAGATCCTAATGTATGGGCAACATTAACTGAAAGGGATGCTGTTATTTTTCATGATAATGATTTCGAAATATTCATTGATCCTGATGGTGATACCCACAATTATTATGAGTATGAAGTTAATGCTTTTAACACAGTTTGGGATTTACTATTATTGAATCCTTATCGTGATAATGGACAGGTAGCTATTGATTCTTGGGATATAACAGGCTTAAAATCTGCAGTTTATGTTGATGGAACTATCAATGATCATGTTACTTGGGATAAAGGTTGGAGTGTTGAAGTGGCTATTCCTTGGAAAGTACTAGAAGAATGCTCAGATTTACCAGCTCCACCCAAAGATAAAGATTATTGGAGAGTTAACTTTTCAAGAGTCCATCATGACACTAAAATCGAAGACAGCAAATATGTAAAATTAGATAAGCCTGAATACAATTGGGTATGGTCTCCTCAAGGTCTAATTGCTATGCACTATCCTGAAATGTGGGGTTTTGTTCAATTCAGTACTCAGTTAGCTGGAAGTAAAGTCGAGAACTTTAAGATTCCTGAAGAAGAGCAAGTTAAAATGAACTTGAGATATATCTATTATGCTCAAAAAGTCTATTATGAAAAGCATAATAAATGGGCAAGCTCACTAAGTAAACTTGAATATAAGCTCAAAGATATAGCAGGCTGGAAGTCTCCAAAACTATATAATGCTGGTCAACTTTATCAAGTTTCTATAATGTCTAAAGATAAGAAGATAGTATGGTCAATCGACAATATGGGTCATACTTGGAAGACAGACTTAGAGGAAAACTAATTATGAAAGCAATGTCATGGAGAGGAGTTCACCTAGATGTAAGTAGACACTTTTTTGATAAAGAGTTCATTAAAGAATTCATCAATGTCTTATCTATGCTTGATTTTAATAAATTCCACTGGCATCTTTGCGATGATCAAGGCTGGAGATTAGAAATATTAAAATATCCTAAGTTAACAGAGATTTCTGCATATAGAAAGAAAGCTGATAACATGATGTATGGCGGATTCTACACTCAAGAGGATGTAAAAGAAATAGTTAAATATGCTTCAGCTAGAAATATTGAGGTGATTCCTGAAATAGAATTACCTGGTCATGCTCAAGCAGTGCTTGCTGCCTATCCAGAATTGTCATGTAAGCAAGAAAAGCTAGAAGTGTGGAATGAATGGGGGATATCTAAGCATGTTTATTGTGCTGGCAAAGAGGCTAGTTTTGACTTTTTACAAGACGTATTAGATGAAGTTTTTGAGCTTTTTCCAGGACAGTATATCCATATAGGTGGAGATGAATGTTTAAAAGAACACTGGAAGACCTGTCCTGATTGTCAAAAGAGAATGAAAGAGCTCGGTTTTAAGAATGAAGAACAATTGCAATCTTATTTCGTGAAGAGAATAGGCCGATATATTCATCAGCATGGAAAGCAAGTGATTGGCTGGAATGAGATAATGGAGGGGGATCTTGATTTCCCAGCAATTATCATGGCATGGCAGGGTAATGAAGCAGGTAAGAAAGCAATTGAGAAAGGCTTCAAAGTAATTCAAACACCTAACCCATATCTTTACCTAGATTGGTATCAAACTTCTAGATCAAATGAAAAAGGCTATTTTGGAGTTACAACAACTAAAGATGTTTTTGATTATTGTCCTTATATTGATGAATGTACAGATGAGCAGAATAGCTTGATTATTGGTTCGCAAGCTAATATCTGGACAGAACGTATTGCTACTCCTGAAGAAGTGTGGTATATGGCTTTACCAAGGTTGATTGCACTTTCTGAAAGTCAGCATGGAAATTCAGATTGGCAAAACTTCCTAAATCGATTACCTTCAATATTACGAGAGCTAGCTTTACCTATAGACGTTGAAAGAATTCTTGCAAGAGCACAGATGAGTTAGTAATGAAGATTCCTAAAAGTATCAAGATTGTTCTAGGATATTTGTCGGTAATAGTAATTGCCTATACTTTATATACTGATTTACCTCGAATTCATCTTTCTTATAGATACATTGTGTTGATAATTGGATCAATAATAAGCTTTGTAATTTACTTTTTAAGGCTAAGAGATAAGCACTAATTTTAGTGAGAAAAGAAAGATCTTAGAATTATTTAAAAAAAAGTGAAGGGATTTTCTTAAGGTCAGTCTTATAGGTTGAAGAATGAAAGTTCTTAAATAAAAAATATAACCTTAACCAGGAGATAAAAATGATTAAGAAAACACTTATTACACTTGGACTTATTGCCCTTTTAGTAGGAACACTAGTTGCACAACCTATGATGAATGGAAGAAATCGAAACATGGCAGATAACTGTGATAATAATGGAAAACAATTTAGAATGGAACAAGGAAGAATGGGACATCATCAAGCTAAAGGTGACCACAGACAACATCACAGAAAAGGTGATGGCTTACATGTTGGAATGATGATTATCCATAATGCTGAAGAACTTGAACTTAAAGATAGTCAAATCGAAGATATAAAAGATATTGCTTCTACTTTCCATAAACTTGCTAATGTTACTAAAGCTGAATTAGAAAATCTACGTATCGATAAAAGAGAAGCTATGATGAATAAGAACTATTCTGAAGCTAAGAAAGTTACTAAAGCTATCTTCTCTAAAAAAGAAGAGTTAGAACTAAAAGAAATTGATGCAAAGAAAGATATCATGGATGTTCTTACTGAAACACAACAAGAAAAATTCGAAACTCTATGTAAAAAAGGACCTAGGAAATAATTTAACAACAAAACTAGAAAAGCAGTAAGATTCTTTCTTATGCTACCTCAAGAGACCTTGCAAAAGGTCTCTTTCCTTTTTCGTGGAATAAGTAGGCTTCAGCTTTAGTCTGTCACTATTCCCTTGCTAACTAAAGCAAATTTAAATGAAAATAATTTACCAATACTTAATGAAACTTTCTTACCTCCTGCATAAAATTGATGTTTAATGCAGGAGGCTCTTTGGTAAAAGTTAATTTTCACTTAAATTTCACTTAATTTTTGTGCTAGTATTTTCTTAATAGATTCAAGTAAACTATAAGCGAAATAAACATTTGAAAACAAAGCAAAAAAAACAGTCTTGTCCTAGTTTGCCCCAGATGATGTATTAGCTTTAAAGAAGGTTAAAATATACATTCATGTCAACACTCCTAGCTCTCTTTACAAGCTAAATTAGAAATATTCTTAATACATATAAATCTTAATTTCTATAATATTATATCTGTCTAATTTGAACAGGAGCTCTGCTTACTTTTCTTTACTAGTATATAGGGCATTTAATTTAAATTAACTTTAACTTGACTAATATATCTAGGCAACTATAATTCAGTAATTATTGGTAAATCTATAGGGATTATTGCTTATTGTTATCGATAAGAACTGCAATATAGGAGTAAAATGATGAAAAATATACACACTCAAACAAATATAAATACTCAAGAAAAAGCTAATATGATTTGGTCTATAGCCGACATTATTAGAGGGACTTTTAAACCACACGAATATGGTAGAGTAGTATTGCCAATGACACTTCTTAAACGATTAAATGATACTCTTCTACCTAGTAAACAAGCTGTATTAGACAAACTTGAAGAAGTAAAGAACTACGATAAAAAAGAAGGTTTTCTTACCAGAGCATCAGGTTATAACTTCTATAACATTTCTCCTTTTACTTTTGAAACACTACTTAATAATCCAGAACAGATAGAAGATAACTTCAAGGCTTTCTTAGGTGGTTTTTCCGAGAATATTCAAGATGTACTAAGTAACTTTGAGTTTAACAACATCATTAATAGACTTCGTGGTAAAACACCAGAAGAAGATAAACTTTACTATGTGATAAAAGAGTTTAACAAACCACAAGCTTACATGGGAGCTGATAAGTTAACTGCTACCGATATGGGCTATATCTTTGAAGAGCTGGTTAGAAAGTTCTCTGAAAGCTATAATGAAGAAGCAGGGGCTCACTTTACAGCTAGAGATATAATCTACACAATGACAGATCTTCTGACAGCTGAAGAAAGAGATATATTCTCTAAAGATGGAGTTAATCAAACAGTCTATGATATGACTATGGGAACTTCTCAGATGCTAACCTGTATGGAAGAGAGATTGAAAGACTTTGATAGTCAGGCAGAAGTTACTGTCTATGGACAAGAGTTCAATGCTGAAACCTATGCCATTGCTAAAGCAGATATGATTATTAGAGGAGGGAACGCTTCTAACATGAGATTTGGAGATACTCTCTCTAATGACCAATTTACTAACTTTAAATTCTCCAAAATTATCTCTAATCCTCCTTTTGGAGTAGATTGGAAAGCTCAACAAAAAGCAGTAAAAGCTGAACATGCTCTAGGTGCTAGTGGTAGATTTGCCCCTGGTTTACCTAAGATTAGTGATGGACAGATGCTCTTTACACTGAACGGTATATCCAAGCTAGATGAAGATGGTCGCATGGCTATTATTCATAATGGTTCACCCCTTTTTACAGGTGATGCAGGTTCAGGACCAAGTGAAATTAGACGCTACATCTTAGAAAATGACCTTTTAGATGCTATTGTGCAACTTCCTAATGACCTATTCTATAACACAGGAATCACAACTTATATCTGGATTATTACCAAGAAGAAATCTACAAAAAGAATAGGCAAAGTTCAACTTATTGATGCCTCTAAGATGTTTGTTAAACGTAGGAAATCAATCGGTAATAAACGGGTTGATATAGATAATAAGTGCCGTCAAGCTATAGTGCAAGCTTATGGTGATTTTAAAAACAAGATGTATCTCTATGATGAACATAGCCTTGAATCTAAAATATTTAACAATCAAGACTTTGGTTACTATAAGATTGTAGTGGAAACACCACAAGTAGATGACCAAGGTAATATAGTATTGAAGAAAGGAAAGCCCCAAGCTGATACTAATAAAAGAGATACAGAAAATGTGCCAATGCTATTAGGCGTAAATCAAGAAGATGCAATCTCAGCTTACTTTGAAAAAGAAGTAAAAGCTTATAATCCTAATGCTTGGCTAGATGAAAAGAAAACTAAGATCGGCTATGAAATACCTTTTACACGTCACTTCTATAAATATGTAGCTCCTGAAAAGTCTGACATTATAGCTAAGAGAATCAAAACCCTAGAAGCAGACTTAATGCAAAGCCTTGCTTCTCTCTTTGATAATGATGGTGAATAATATGAGAAAGATGAAAGATTCAGGGGTTGAATGGATTGGGGAGATACCGGAGGAGTGGGAAGTAATATCTCAAAAGTACATTATGAGTAAAGAGAAAAAAGTATGTAATAAATATACAAATGAAGATATTTTATCATTAACAATGAATGGAGTTATTGTTAGAGATTTAGATAACCCAAAAGGTAAAATGCCAACAACATTTAATGGTTATCAGTATGTTAGAAATGGAAATTTGTTAATGTGTTTGTTTGATATTGATGTTACACCAAGATGTATTGGTTTGATTCAAAATGAAGGTTTAACTAGCCCAGCATATAGCCAGTTTGTAGTAAACAACAATAATGTTCCTGAGTATTACAATTACTATCTTCATATGATAGATAATGACAAAATATATTTGCATCTTTCACGAAACCTAAGAAATTCCCTTACTGAAACGGATTTTGGTCATATTAAGACTGTTAAACCAAAGCCTGTAGAACAACAAAAAATAGCAGGCTACTTAGACAAGAAAGTAGGGCTAATAGATGATATAATAGCCAAGACAAAAGAGTCTATCGAAGAGTATAAAATCTACAAGCAAGCTTTAATAACCGAGACAGTGACCAAGGGATTAGACCCTAATGCTAAGATGAAGGATTCTGGTATTGAGTGGATTGGAGAGATTCCTGAGGGGTGGGAGGTTGTGAAGATAAAGTATATCTTCGAAATAGTTAAAAGAATTTCAGGTGAACTAGGTCATGATGTGTTATCTGTTACTCAATTAGGTTTAAAAATTAAGAATATTAAATCTAACGAAGGACAACTTTCAGCAGATTATTCTAAGTATCAGTTTGTAAATAAAGGTGATTATGTAATGAATCACATGGATTTATTAACAGGGTGGGTAGATTGTTCTAATTTTTATGGAGTAACAAGTCCAGACTATAGAGTATTTAGAACTAATACAAACTCTTGCTTTAAAGAATACTTCCTCTATATCTTCCAAACCTGTTATACAAACAAAATATTCTATGGTATTGGTAGTGGAGTAGCAAAACTAGGGAGATGGAGACTACAAACAGATAAATTTAAGAATTTCGTAGTACCTTTACCATCTTTTAAAATGCAAAAAAAGATTGTTCATTATCTTAAAGATAGAATAGATTCTATTGATAAACATATCAACCAAAAACAAAAACTTATAACAGAGTTAGAGACTTACAAAAAGTCATTAATATATGAAGTAGTGACTGGGAAAAGAGAGATAGAGTAAGAAAAGAGGGAATAATACATCAGCTTTGCTGAAGTATAGCCACCAGAGATGGTGGCGTTCCCAGTAGGCTGGCGATCCCAGTGTACAGGCTGAGAGATTATAAAAAAAGTGTAACCTGTAAAGTCGGAGCGCCGTCATCCCTGACGGCTCACCACCAAGAGGTGGTGATTCCCTACATCAGCTTTGCTGATGTATAGCCACCAGAGATGGTGGAGTTCCCAGTAGGCTGGCGATCCCAGTAGCAGGCTGAGAGATTATAAAAAAGTGTAATCTGTAAAGTCGGAGCGCCGTCATCCTTGACGGCTCACCACCAAGAGGTGGTGATTCCCTACATCAGCTTTGCTGATGTATAGCCACCAGAGATGGTGGCGTTCGTAGTAGGCTGGCGATCCCAGTAGCAGGCTGAGAGATTATAAAAAAGTGTAACCTGTAAAGTCGGAGCGCCGTCATCCCTGACGGCTCACCACCAAGAGGTGGTGATTCCCTACATCAGCTTTGCTGATGTATAGCCACCAGAGATGGTGGAGTTCCCAGTAGGCTGGCGATCCCAGTGAGCAGACATAGCCACCGAGAGGTGGTAACAAAAAACAAAGGAAGCAAAATGGATGAAACTAGAGGTTGGTATAATAGAGGTTATCTACCACATTATGATTGTAGATATATCTATCAGTTTATAACTTTTAGATTATTTGATTCTGTTCCTAAAGATGTAATAGTACAATGGAAAGATGAATTATCTTGCAATGTTTCAGATATAGAGCAGAAGCTAATACTTGAAAAACGTATTCATAAATATGAAGATGAAGGATATGGTTGCTGTTTATTGAAAGACCAGAGAGCTTATGATATAATGGAGAAAACTCTTCTCTTCTATAACAATGAAAGGTATCAGTTGATAGAATATGTAATTATGCCAAATCATGTTCACGTTCTAATAAAACTTATTTCAGATGTTAGTTTAGGTACAATTGTTCATTCATGGAAGTCATTTAGTGCATCTGAGATAAACAAGAAGATGAATCGTAGTGGTAAGGTTTGGATGCGTGAATATTTTGACAGGTTTATAAGAAATGAAGAACATTTGAATAATGTTATTAAGTATATACAGAATAATTAGATATTGAGGGATACATCAGCTTTGCTGATGTATAGCCACCAGAGATGGTGGCGTTCCCAGTAGGCAGGTATAGCCACCAAGAGGTGGTGATCTCCAGTAGGCAGGCTGACGGTAAACCACCATTCATGGTGTTTATTCAAAAAGAGGAAATATGGAATATAAAGAAAGAAGATTTGAGCAAGACATAGAGACTTACCTGTTAGAACAGGCAGGATATGTTAAAGCTAATAAGAAAGACTATGACGCTGATAAGGCTCTTGATTTAAAGACGTTGATAGGATTTATAAAAAAGACTCAGCCAGATGAGTGGAAACGCTACGAAGTTATCTATGGTGATAATTCTAGTAAAAAGTTCTATAAACGCTTTAGCGAAGTCGTGAATGACTTTGGCTTAATACATGTCTTACGTTATGGTATTGATGATAGAGGTGTGAATTTAAGAGTCTGCTATTTTAAGCCAGAATCAACTCTGAACTCTTTAACCTTAGACAGGTATAGAGCTAATGTTATGAGCCTTGCTAGGCAGTTCTACTATTCTACTGAGAATGCAAATTCTATTGATATGGTTCTTTCTCTGAATGGTATTCCTATTGTGGCAATGGAGTTAAAGAATCAGTTTACCGGTCAGTCTGTAGAGAATGCTAAAAAGCAATATATATATGATAGGAACCCAAGAGAGTTATGCTTCAACTTTAATAAAAGATTCTTAGTCTATTTTGCAGTAGATTTGTACCAAGTATGGATGACCACGCAACTAAAGGGTAAAGATACTTACTTCTTGCCATTTAACCAAGGTTCAGGTGGAGCAGGCAAAGTAGGAGGATTAGGCAATCCTGAAAACCCTGATGGTTATAACACTGCCTATCTGTGGCAAAAGGTTTTGAGAAAAGATTCTCTCATGAATATAATACAGCGATTCTTACACTTGGAAGTAACAAAAAGCAAAGAGATTAAGAATGGTAAGACTAGGAATATTACTAAGAAGACTATTATCTTCCCTAGATACCATCAACTTGATGTTGTAACGAAGTTAATTTCTCATGTTCAAGAGAATGGAGCTGGTAAGAACTACTTGATACAGCATTCGGCTGGTTCAGGTAAATCAAATTCAATAGCTTGGACAGCCTATAGGCTCTCTTCTCTCCATGATGATAACAACAACAATATCTTTACTTCTGTGATAATTGTTACTGATAGACGAGTATTAGACAGTCAGCTACAAGGTGTAATTGCTTCCTTTGACCATAGAAGAGGGGTTATTGAAACTATTGATGATAAGAAGAACTCACAAGACTTGAAAAATGCTATTAATGCTGGAGTAAAGATTATAGTAACAACCTTGCAAAAGTTTCCTGTTATCTTTGATGAAGTGGAAAATACTTCAGGCAAGAGATTTGCTGTAATAGTAGATGAAGCACACAGTTCTCAGACAGGTACTTCTGCTCAAAAGCTTAAAACTGCTTTAGCTGATAATGACCAAGCTTTAGAGGAGTTTGCTCAATTTGAAAATACTGAAGAGTCTAATAGAGCAGACTTTGAAGATAAATTAATCGAAGAACTACAATCACACGGTAAACATAGGAACTTATCCTTCTTTGCTTTCACTGCCACACCTAAAGAGAAAACTCTAGAGATGTTTGGCCAAGAACAGAATGATGGTACATTTCATCCTTTCCATATCTACTCAATGAAACAGGCTATTGAAGAAGGTTTTATACATGATGTCCTAGCTCACTACATGACCTACAATACCTGCTTTAAGATTGCTAAAGAAATAAGTGACAATCCAGAACTACCTGAAAGTGAAGCCACCAAGGCAATTAAAAGATATCAATCACTACACCCATATAACCTACAGCAAAAAACTGCTGTAATGGTTGAGTATTTCAGAGATGTTACTCGCAAGAAGATAGGTGGAAAGGCTAAAGCAATGCTTGTTACAGCATCTAGGTTACATGCAGTACGTTATTATCATGAATTTAAGAGATATATAGAATACAAAAAATATAATAATGTTGATGTGTTAGTAGCCTTCTCTGGAACCGTAAAAGATGGTGATAATGAGTACACAGAAGTAGGATTAAACATAAAGAAAGATGGTTCTAAGGTAAGTGAAAAGCAGTTAAAAGAGACTTTCCATGGTCCTGAATTTAATATTCTTATAGTAGCTGAAAAGTACCAAACAGGTTTTGATGAACCACTTCTACATACTATGTTTGTAGATAAAAAGCTATCAGGTGTGAAAGCAGTTCAAACTCTTTCAAGACTTAATAGAACTAGATCTGGCAAGACCGAAACTTTCGTAATGGACTTTGTTAATGAGGCAGATGATATTAGAAACTCATTCACTCCATTCTATAAAGAGACTGTACTTGATGAAGAGATTAATGTTAATCTTATCTATAATACTAAGATTCTTATCAGAGAATTTTATTTATATTCTCAAGATGATATAGAGCAATTCAACATCATTTATTATAGCAAGAAACAGTCTGAGCATGACTTAGGAAAATTAGCAAGTCAGTTCACAAGACTAATAAAACAATATCTTGAGCTAGATGCTGAAGAACAGTTTAAGTTTAAGAAAGCTGTACGTAACTTTGTGAAATGGTATGCTTATATTACCCAGATAACTAGACTATTTGATAAAGAGCTTCACAAGGAATATAATTATCTGAAATATCTAGCAAAAGTATTACCTAATAAGTCTACAGAGAAAGTAGATCTTGAAGATAAGATAAAATTAGAATACTATCGTTTGGATAAAAGCTTTGAAGGGGATATACAACTTGAAGAAGAAAATGAGAATGGACTGCTAGTAAATCCAAAGACCTTAAATGTAGATAAACCAAAAGATCCTAAAGATGAACTCTTAGATGTTATTATTAATCACATTAATGACCGATTTAGTGGTATCTTTGATGAAGGTGATAAAGTAATAGTTGAGACTCTCTTTAATAAGATTCTTGAGCAAAACAGTAAACTTAAGCGTTATGCTAAAAAACATAATCCCGAAATATTTAATACTAAACTTGAAGAAGTGTTTGAGAGTGCAGCCCACTCTTGCTATGCTGAACAGATGGGAGCATTTAAGAAACTATTCGAGAATGCTGAATTCTATAATGCTATTATGAGTGCTATTGGTTCTGCTGCCTATAGTGTTTTAGGAAGGGAGTGAGGATTATAGGATTTAAATCTAATCCTATACATTAATATTTTATGTTGAAAAGAGATAGTAAAAATTAAAAGGCGTACCACAGATACGCCTTAAAATATTATTTTTTTAGATTAATAAAATTTATAGGTGTAGCAAATCCTAATATCGGTTGCTTGAAGTCCTTTATCTCCATGAGATAATTTGAATTCAAATATCTGATTACGGTTAGGTAAGTCTTTTTCACTGCCTTCAGGTAAATGTGAAGAGTGGAAGAAGATAGATTTATAAGGAGAATTTTCCTTACGAGAATCTGTTATCCAAAGTCCGTTATTAATTGAATCTAATAATCTAAAAAAGCCAAACTTTTTATCTTTATTATAAGTATAACAAACACCACGAACCCAAGAGCCTTCTTCACCCCAAGGAATATTATTTAATGGGTGACCGTATTCATCTTGTACTGGTAATAAATCTGGAACTAAATAACCTGAAAAGAAAATATCTGATTCTGTTTTTAATAAATGTGAAACGTTTCTAAAACCAAGTACATCAACTCGGCATCCTTTGTTTTGTAATGCTCTAATAACTTGTAAAAAATCACCATCTCCAGTAACTAATAATACATAATCTAATCTGTCTGATTGGAGAAGGGCATCAACTGCAAGATCAAGATCTGCGTTGGCTTTAGCATATCTATGACCAGATTCATCGAAGAAAAACCTTACTTTTTTCACAATAACCTTATAGCCATAATCTCTAAGATTTGCGTGGAAATTAAGTGAATGTCTTTGATATTCCTGATCTATTTTAGCTCTTTCTTCATCATAAGCAAGATAAGCATTTAATCTAACTGCAATGCCATTATTTCTACATGCGAATTCCCTAAGTACATCATAAGCAATACCATATCCACCATTCTGGGCGATATTAGCTACATCAATGTAAATTCCAACCTTCTGATAGCCTGTTTTTTCCATAAAAAACTCCTTCTTTTATACAAACCCATTTATAACATAAAGAAATATAATGTCAATGAGTGTTTTATCAATATCCCCAAAAAGTTAGTTAATCTGAAGGCTTAAAATGGTAAATATGAAGCTAATTATTGGCTAGAGGGCTTGTAATGAAAACTTTAATGAGTGAAAATTACTTCATGTTCCTTGCTATTCAGTATAACTATTGTTCACATCATCAAGAATTCCAGATATAAATAATGAATTTGATTGACAACATTGAAAGAACAAGTTATTTATAATTAAACCCTTTTCGAAAAATGTAGAATGTATCAATAAATCAATATTTTTAGCAGGGTAAAATGATAAACGGAAGGTTGAAATTGAGTAGTTTAGATAGTAAAATGAATAAAGACAATAATAAATTATCTGTTATCTTTTGGGTGTTCTTTTCTTTGTTTGGGGGGTGGAATGGAGTTCAGTTAGCTTTACAACCTCAAGATATTTTAGTGTTTTTTCGAGAAGACACCTTTTTAAATAGTATTTACCTAACATTATTGTCATTTAGAGAGAACTTACCTCTAATGTTATTCTTCATAACAAGTATTTTTATTGTATGGCAATATATATCTGTAAAACTTGATTCACAAATGATAAGTCGTTATAATAGCTCATCTTTTTACTGCTCTTTAAAGAAAGAGGATAGATTTAACTTAAACATCTCATTAACTTTTATTTCAATAATTATATGGGGGATAAGCTTCTGGTTTTTGAGCACAATCAGTTTATTAACAAAATATTCAGTACTCAATATTTTTGATGTTAATTCTACTGAGAATACAATTATTCAGTCATTGCACATTGTAATTGTTTCATTAACCTGTGCTTTGGTACTATTTATCAGACAAAATACTATGATATTTGCTAGTAATGGAAGTGTTGGAGAATCAATAACAAGCTTTTATAGAGCATTTAAGAAACATACTGTCTTGTATGTTAGAGTCTTTTTAACTAGCTTACTAATGATAATTTTATCTTCATTAGTTTATAAATGGTTAATCATTGGTATTCTTTACAGAATGAAAATAGCACTATTCCCAACTTTTGGAATTAAAATAAATACAATTATCACTGGAAATGACTTTTTATTAGAGTCACCTAAACTGATATTGGCATTTTTAATTTCATCAATACTCTTATTCCCTTTAGTAATATTGGGTTATAAAATGCTTTTAAAATACCAAATTGAAATATTTAACTCATATATGTATGAAGAAAAAATTGATAATTTTGTTGACTTAAATGAAGAAGACTTAATAAATAATACAGAAAATAAAAATATGGAGGAGATATGAAGAAATATCTGATTATTACATTGCTTGTATCACTTTTGGCAATTGTAGGATGCTCTACAACTAAAGAAGTTAATAGAGTTGCAACTGATACACAAATAGACCTTAGTGGTAGATGGAATGATACTGATTCTAGGCTTGTATCAGAAGATATTGTTAAAAAGATGCTAACTGGAAACTGGTTACAAAACTATATTATGGAAAATGGTAAAAAACCATTTGTAACAGTTGGCGACATTAAGAACAAAACAAGCGAACATATTGAGACAAAGACATTTGTTAAAGATATTCAAAAAGAAATTATCAACTCAGGTAAGATTTCTTTTGTTGCTAGTAAAAAAGAAAGACAAGAAATTAGAGAAGAAAGATTAGAACAACAATCATTTGCTTCAGAAGAAACAGCAAAACAGTTAGCTGAAGAAATTGGTGCAGATTTTATTCTACAAGGCTCTATCTCTTCAATAGAAGATACTTATGATAATCAAAAAGTTGTATTCTATACAGTTGATTTACAATTAGTTAATACAGAAACTAATGAAATTGTCTGGAACGATGATGCTGAGCAAAAGAAACAAGTAACTAAGAAAAAATATAAATTCTAATAAATAAAGTAAATTTAGCCTAGAGTTCATATTTGTTCTCTAGGCTTCTATATATAGGGCTGTTTCAAGGAGTATAGATGAAGAAGATTGTGTTTGTTTTGTTTGTTTTAATTGCTATACTTATGAGTGCTTGTACTTCCATGAGAACTAATGACCAGTATAAAGAAGCTCTTTTTGCAAATATCGCAAGTGAAAACTATCAGGGTGCTATCAATATTATTGAACAACATAAAGAAGATTGCTTCTCAGAAAAAGATAGAGTTTTATATTATCTCTATATGGGTATTTTAAACCACTATAATAGCAATTATCAAGAAAGTACAAACTTTCTAAATTTAGCAGAAGAATCAATTGATGAATTATATACTGAATCTGTTGCTAAAGCAGCTGGCTCAATGCTTTTGAACGATAATACTTTAGCTTATACAGGTGAAGATTATGAAAATATCTATGTGAATATTATTAAATGTCTTAATTATATAGCTCTGGATGATCAAGAGGCTGCCTTTGTTGAAGTTAGAAAAGTTAATGAGAAACTACAAGTACTCGAAGATTTATATAGAGAGTATGTAGAAGAATTAAATCAGTCTGATGATGCTAAGATACAATTAGAAGCAGAATCAAGTGTTTTCATGGATTCTGCATTAGCTCGTTATTTAAGCATGCTTTTATATAGAGCAGATGATGAACTTGACGATGCAAAAATTGATAAACGTTACTTACAACAAGCTTTCTTCTCACAAGAAAATATATATGACTTTCCTGTACCAAAACTAAAGAATGTGCTAGATATTCCTAAAGGAAAAACAAAACTAAATGTTATAGCTTTAACTGGTCTGTCTCCAGAAAAAGAAGCAGTAGATTTTAGACTTGCTACTGGGGTTGACCAAGTGGGTGTATTTAGATCTGATCAGCAGGAAACAGATGGCGAAGTTATTTTCTTCCCTGGTGTAGAACCTGGATACTATTTTAAGTTTTCAGTAGCTAAAATTAAGGCTAAGTCTTCACTTGTAGATAATATTGTTGTGGAAGCTAATAATCAAGAGATTGGACGTCTTTCTAAACTAGAAGATGTTAACAATATTGCAGTTCTTACCTTTGAAAAGAAAGCTAAAATGGCCTTTGTAAGAGCTATTACTAGAACAACTATCAAAGGAATCGCATCCATTTTAGCTCAAAAGAAGATAGAAAAAGAAACTAATGAGTTTGGTGGATTCTTGGCTAAGATTGCAACTGCTGCACTAACAGAAGCATCTGAAGCTGCTGATTTGAGAATTTGTAGTGCCTTTCCTGGTAATGCTTATGTTGGCGATTTTGATATTGAAACAGGTACTTACAATATATGTGTAAAATATTTCAATAATTCTGGTCTTCTTTTATACCAAGATTTTAAAGAGAACTTTGTGATTGATGAAGATAATTTTAATGTAATTGAATCAAAATTTCTTAAATAGGAGATACAATGAAGAGGATAATATTAGGACTATTCATATCCTTGCTTCTCATAAGCTGTAGTTCAAACAAAAACAAGATAGATGAGGAACCAGCTTGGATTAACAACCCTAAAGCTTTGTATCCAGATGGTTTATACTTATCTGCTGTAGGATATGGCTCTTCAAGAAGAGCTGCTGAATCCGACGCCATGGGGTCTATCGCAAGAATCTTTAAGACAGAGATAAAAGCTGAAGATAAGTTTACTGAAAGACTTAAAGAAATATCCATAAATGATGAAAGCCAAGTTTCTATGTTTGCTGAAAATGAAAAGTCTATTTCCATGCATGCAGAAGAGGATTTGATTAATATCGAGATAGGCGAGACTTACGTTAACAAACTTGGAAGAGTCTATTGCTTAGCCTACATAAACAGAAGTAATACTGCTGATATTTATGCTGAGAAAATACAACAAATTGAAAACAAGATTAATTACTATCTAAGCAAATCAGATGCAACAGATAGCTACTATTTGAAATACTCTTATCTAACATCAGCTGTAGCACTAGCGCATCAGAATAAAGTTCTTCTCGAACAACTATCGATTATTTCAATAGATGATTATGAGCTTATAAGAATAAGAGACAAGACTGCTGAAGTAGAAGCGATTCTAGGTCAAGTAGCATCAGAAATAAGCTTCTCCATTAGCTTTGCTGATGATGAAAATGGATTCTTTGAAAATACAGTAAGTCAAGTTATCAACGACTTAAACTTCAATGTAGTACAAGAAGGATCAATGATTGAGATTATTGGAAATGTTGATTATCAACAGGTAAAACTTGATAGATCAGAAAAGTTCTACAAGTATGACTTCATACTAAAACTACAGGATAATCAAGGGAATGTAGTTGCTTCTCTAAATAAGAAAGGTAGAGCAGGTAGCATTAGCTATTCAGAAGCAAAGAATAAAGCCAAAAGACTGGTTCAAAAAGATATAGAATCTAATCTAGAAAGGAAGATTCTTAACTACTTTGATAGTCTTGTGAAATAAACTATTAATTTAAAACAAGCAAAAGGAGAAGTCAACAGAGGCTTCTCCTTTAACTATTCTATTAAGAATAAGAAATTAATCTCCTAAATTTATGTTAATTCCTCTAGCTGTTTTGATAATATCACTATTCAAATCAATTAGGTTATATTGTTTTATTGCTTCAGATATCTTAACTGTAGAAAGAGTTGGATGAGTATAGCATACCATTTGACCATACTGTTTATTTAAAGCCATTTCAAAAGCTTTAACACCGAATTGAGCAGCCAAAACTCTATCAAATGAGTTTGGTATACCACCACGTTGTAAATGACCAAGAATTGTCTTTCTAATCTCTACATCTAAATTCAAATCTTCTATTTCTTGAACAAGTCTATCTGCTGCACCTTTCAAATGAATCTCGTGGGATTCTTTAGTTAACTTACCTTCATTGGACATCTCTCCACCAATAGGTTTTGCTCCTTCTGCTATAACAATAACTGCGAATCCAGCACCTTTATTCATTCTTGATATTAGCTTCTGTTTGATTGATTCCATATCATAAGGTATTTCAGGAATTAAGCAAATCTCTGCTCCACCAGCAATTGCAGCATGTAGAGCAATCCAACCAGCATATCGCCCCATTACTTCTAAGACGAGTATTCTATGATGACTGCTGGCTGTAGTTACTAGTTTATCAATGGCATCTGTAGCAACTTCTACAGCAGTTTGGAATCCGAAAGTGAAGTCTGTAAATGAAAGGTCATTGTCGATTGTTTTAGGTACGCCAATAATAGGGCATCCTTTCTCATAGAGTTTCTGAGATATACGTTGAGAACCATCACCACCAATGTTAATAATTGCTTCAAAGCCTTCATATTGGAAGCGTTTAATAAGATCATCAGACCTATCTACAAGACTAATATTCCCTTCCATATCCTTAACTGGCCAGGCAAAAGGTCCACCTTTATTAGTGGTCCCAATGATTGTACCACCTTTTACATGGATACCTGAGACTACTTCAGGAGTAAGTTTAACTAGATTCATGGGGTCTTGTAGTATTCCATTAAAGGCATCAATACTACCAATAATCTCCCAGTTATCATTCTCCAAACTGGCTCTTTTAACAATTCCTCT
Source organism: Cloacimonadales bacterium (SeqCode) (assembly GCA_963678315.1). GTDB lineage: Bacteria > Cloacimonadota > Cloacimonadia > Cloacimonadales > JAFGVF01. The sequence goes on from OY782781.1 coordinate 1,698,330, forward strand.
GATAACAGCGTTCAATCCTGGACAATCTCCACCACCAGTTGCAACTAAAAGTCTTCTTTTCATGTGACCTCCATCTTTCTAAATCAATTTATTTATGGAATCATTATCTTAGTCAAGAAAAGAATTCATTATCCAGAATCAAAAGAATCTTAATTATCTAAATAGTAGTCTTGATTAGCAAGAATAATCTTCTTCATCCATTTAATTGCTTGAATAGGATGCTTACCAATAGCTGTTTCATCAGATAAGGTGAGTCCACTAGCTCCGTCAAATACAGCATTACCAATATCTGATATTTCAGCTCTTGTAGGAAGTGGGTTCTCAACCATGGATTCAAGCATTTGAGTTGCTACAAAGAAGGGTTTATTTAATGAATTGCATAATTTACTAAGGTCTTTCTGTATTGAAGGAAGCTTTTCTAAGGATACCTCTACACCTAAATCCCCTCTAGCAATATAAACATAGTCAGAGTTGTTAATTATTTCTTCTGCATTATGAAGTGAATAGGATGTTTCAAACTTACTCAATATATTTACTTGCTTATCTTTAAGTAGTTGCTTAACTTCATCAATATCTTCTTTAGATTCAACAAAAGATAGAGCGTAGTAGTCTGGTGAATACTTTAGACTCTCAGTAATTATCTCCTTGTCTGATTCAGAAAGGAAGTTTCTATGGGTCTTGGTGTTTACTAAGGAAATATGAGGATTAGCTCTCAATTTAACTGCATCATAAATGCTTATGGTGAAGAATGACTTGTTTACTTCAATTATCATTGCTTGAGCCTGTCCATCTTGTAAGAAGACCCTTGTACCTTCTCTAACTGATTTAGTATCTATTTCTCTAGATAGGTACAAGCCGTTATCAACTTCATTAAAATGAATATTTAGTTTTTGTCTGCTTTTAATGTTTAAGCTCTTTTTTATTCCCTTTATCCTTAGTTCAGGTCCAGGCAAGTCTATCATTACTTTTACTTTATCTCCAAACATGCTAGCTATATCTAAGGTAATGTAAAAGTTATGTAGTTGCTTCAATGAAGTATGGGACATGTTAATTCTTGCGATTGTCATTCCTTCATGCATGAAAGAATTGAGTAGCTCAGGGGTGATAGTCTTTGTGTTAATTGTACAGATTATTTCAGGTTTAAGTTCTTTCATAGAATGGCTTGATCTCCCTGCTGGCTATATTTTTAATTGTGCTAATAAAATTATCTATTCCCTTGATAAGATTGCTTTCACTAGTATTGTTAGAGATAGAGTAATCGGCAAGTTTAAGCTTATCACTTGACGGCATCTGAGAATCAATTATTCTCTGTGCTTGTTCTTCTGAAAAGTTATTTCTTTTTATTAGTCTTTTCAATTGAATCTCTTTAGCAATATCAATCACTAAAATGCAATCAAACATGGTAGCCATATTTGCTTCAAAGAGAAGTGGAACTTCAAAGAAAATAACTTTCTCCTTGCTCTTATCAACTAAGTCTTGCATTGTTTTGAATATCTGTGGGTGAGTTATAGAATTTAATGTTTCAAGCTTACTTTTATCTTTGAATACAATCTCTCTAACTTCTTGTCTATCAATATTACCGTTTACTATTACACTATGTCCAAAATTAGTTACTAAATCTTGTTTCACTTCAGGATAATCAAGTACATCATGCCCAATCTTATCTGTATAATATATCTTAAAACCTTTGCTTTCAAGGTATTTTGAAGCTGTGGATTTGCCAGAAGCAATTGAACCAGTAATCCCAATAATAAGAGGTCGCATTATAAAATATTGAATCCTTGATTGTTAATTGCTTGCAGGGTCTTTAGGAATCTTACATTAGCTTGAACATCATGAACTCTAATTATTTCTACTCCGTTATTATATGCAATAGCCGTAGTAGCTAGAGTTCCTTCTAATCGGTCTTTAGCCTCAGATTGATATATATTGTTGATAAAGCTCTTTCTTGAAGCACCCAAGAGAATATCACATCCAAGAATATTAAATTCATCTATTCGTTTAAGTATTTCAAGATTATCAGTTTGCCTTTTCCCGAATCCTATACCTGGATCTAGGATTATTCTATCTCTTGAAATTCCTGCTGATTCGCATTGTTTAAGCTTTTTATCGAAGAAGGTAAATATAGAATTGATAATATTATCATAATTAGGATTATCTTGCATGGTCTCAGGGTTTCCTAGCATGTGCATCAGACATATTTTCACTTGAGGGTTAGCTTTTATAACATTGAGCATATCTTGATCTCCATCAAGAGCCCAAATGTCATTTACAATATTAGCACCAGCTTCAATCGCTTGTCTGGCTACTTCAGCTTTATAAGTATCAATTGAGATAGCTATATCACTCACCTTTCTTAAGGCATTTATCACTGGAATAGTCCTTTTGAGCTCTTCTTCTAAAGAGACTCTCTGTGAGCCAGGTCTTGTTGATTCTCCACCAATGTCGATAATTGATGCACCTTCTTCTTTAAGCTTCAAGGCATGGTCTACAGCTTCTTTTACATCCCCATAAGAGTTACCATCAGAGAATGAATCTGGTGTTACATTTAGAATCCCCATAACTTGTGGAAGGAAGTCTTTTCCTCTATCATAAGAATGGTTAAAGAGCATTTGAGAACGTAATGAACTAAGTTGGTCTCTTATTTGAGGTAAGCCCATTGAAGTGTAGTGTCGCATTCTTGTTATGAGTGCTAGCAACTTATTTGCTCCTCCCATTATTAACAAGTTAGAGCTTTTCTTTTTTCCCTCAACAATACCTCTACTCATGGCGCAATCAGCTCCAATAATCAGACATTCTTGCTTCATGATGTTGGCTGCAGCAGTTTCTACATTATACAGTAAGACACTTTTTCCTACTGCTTTGGGAGCCATTACTTCAACACCTTGACTTGAAACTCCTATCTGTTTAAGGATTTCTCTAGCATCGTGAATTGTCTTTATTGTTAATACTCTATTTTGCATAATAAATTCTCCTAGTTCTGGTTGATATCAACAAGTTTATTCTTATATTCAAGAACATAAGTCCCTGATGAAATAGAAGCTAACTTTCGATTATCATCTGCGTCTTTTAGAACCCCAATCACCCAAATAGCTAGTTCACTAACTCCAGATAATTTCACTGGTTCATTGCTAAGTTTACCATCTTTAATTACGAATAGAATCTTGCAGAGCTGAGTTACTTTCTCATCTGGATTATACTCTTTCCCTGCAAAGATTGACCTTATCTGAGAATCATCACCACCATAGTTAGGGTCTTTAAAGAAGTCTTCAGTCCCTGTGAAAGAAATGAAGATTGTATCTTGCTTTGTTTTACTAAATTTCTTTGTGTTTACCTTGATAGGGTCTTTATCACCTAATGATTCATGCAAGTCATGAGTATCGTAATTGATGATGTGGGAATTAGGAGCAAAGAGGTCTTCATTTTCTTTAGAGAATGTTGAAGCAGTGTGAGTTCTATTAGTGAATTTATCATCATCTTCGAAAAGATTGAATTCATAGTCTTCGTTTGCTTCAGTTTCATCCCCTTTAATCTTGGGATTATCAAGTTTTTGTAATGGGATAGAACTCTTTTCTTTCTGCACTTGTTGAGATACTTTCACTTGCAGTTCAGGTTTTTCAATAACAGACTCCATATCTTCTATTTTTTCAACTTCTATTGCAAGTTCATGCTTAATTGACTCTTCAGCTTCAGGCATCTGAATACTGATGAGGAATATCCCTGCATGAAGAACAAGAGAGATAATAATAGAAAGTCTTAGATAGTTTTTCATTGTTAATTAGAAGTGTATTTTGTAGGGTAAGATATCTTCTTAGCCCCTAGATTAGTTATTATATCATGAACTGGAACAATATGCTTCCAAGTTACTTCTTCATCAACCCATATCTCTACTTTAGCAGACTCATCTTCTTCTAATCTAGCTTTAACTTCAGCTGTAAATGCTTCTTGACTATATATTTTATCTTTGTTATCAATTGCAAGTTCATTATCCTTAGTAATGATTACCTTTATCACGTTTCCAGAAGGAAGCTTTGAGGTACTGATTGAGTTTGGAAGATTGACTCCAATTGAATTGATGTTTACAAAGTTACTTGAAAGAAGCAAGAATATAATAAGCAAGAAAACAACATCTGTCATTGAAATCAAAACAGTAGAGGTAATCTTTTTCTTTTTTACTTCAAGTTTCATTATTTTTCCCTAATAGAGTCTCTGTGTTTTAGAATTAGATGATGACCATTTTCTTCTATGTTGCTTGCTGTTTCTTCTATAATAGCAACAAAATAGTTATTAAATATTAAGGCTATAATTCCTACAACTAGTCCCCCGATTGTAGTAAGCATGGCTTCCCAAATACCATTAGCAAGCATACTAATATCAACGCCACCTTTAGCTATACCAATATTCATAAATACTTTAACCATACCTGATGCTGTTCCTAAAAATCCTATTAATGGAGAAACAGCAGAAAGTGTAGATAGAATACCAATATTCTTTTCTAGAACTTTAATTTCAGCCTTAGCTTTTGTTTCCATTTCTTCAGTAGCATCTTTTTCTCCATATTTTAAATATTCAACTCCTCGTTTGAGTGAATTAGGTAGGGGAGAATCAATAAGTGTGTTGTTGACATAATCTGTGATGTCTTTTAATAATACATGAGATTCAAACTCTACTTGAAACAATCTATCTTTTTTTCTTGCTTTTAAGATAACAATTAATCTCTCGATAATTACAGCTATAGTAACTATTGAAGCTACTAACAATACATACATTAATATTCCACCACGGGCTAAAAACATTCATTCCTCCAAATGATTAATCAGATTACATTAATAATAATATCATTCTTGCTGTCAATATTCTTCTACTAGTTATATATACTTACATACGTAAGAATAGACAGACATACAGAAAAAAGTCTTATCTTGCATGATGATAAATTAAAATTATTGACATATTTAAAGACCTAAAAATAGTATAACATATATATAATAATTATTATCCCAGATGATGTATTAGGCTTGACGAAAAGAGTGCAGATTCTTTCAGCAAAATAAGTTACAGAATTGAATCCTGAATAATATATATTCCGGTTGAGATTATGGAACTTATTCTTGCAAAATAATATAGTGCTATTTTTCAAGTTCTAATGCATTATGTGGGATTATATAAGGAGCAATATATATGAAAACTATATTTGTAAAAGATATAAAAGATCATGTTGGTGAAGAGATTCATTTACGTGGTTGGGTAAGAAACGTTCGCAGATCTGGTAAAATTATGTTTATCATTTTCCGTGATGGTACAGGCACTATTCAATCAATAGTTTATAAACCAACTGTTGGTGAAGAGAAATATGAAGTAGCTAAGAGTTTAACTATAGAATCTTCTTTAGAAATTTGTGGTGTTCCTAAAGTGCATCCTAAAAAAGAAGGTGTTTATGAATTAGATGTGACAGAAATTAAACCTATCTGTATCTCTCCAGAATACCCAATTGGAAAGAAAGAGCATGGTCCTGATTTCTTGCTATCTAACAGACATCTTTGGATTAGATCACCTAAACAGTGGGCAAATTTAAAAGTACGTCATACTATCTATCATGCAATTTCTGAATATCTTAATGATAACGCTTTTACACGTTTTGATTCCCCAATCTTAACTCCTAACCCATGTGAAGGTTCAACAACTCTTTTTGAAGTTGAATACTTTGATCAAGGTTCAGCTTATCTTTCACAATCAGGTCAGCTTTATCTAGAACCAGCTATCATGACTCTAGGTCGTGTTTATGATTTCGGTCCTGTTTTTCGTGCAGAAAAATCAAAAACTCGTAAGCATCTTACTGAATTCTGGATGATGGACGCTGAAGCTGCTTTCTGTGACCATAAAGAAAACATGAAGATTCAGGAAGGACTAATCAGACACGTTATAAATTCTGTAATTGAAAAATGTCCAAAAGAGCTTGAAATTCTAGAAAGAGATGTTGAACAACTTAAAAAAGCAGATGCTCCTTTTAAAATCATGACTCACTATGAAGCAATTGAATACCTAAGAAATAAAGGTTCTGAAATTACTCATGGAGAAGATTTAGGTGCTGTTGAAGAAGGAATGTTAACCGAAGGTTCAGATGTCCCTATCTTTATTGAAAAGTGGCCTAAAGATATCAAGGCTTTCTATATGAAACAAGATCCTGAAAATCCAGAATTAGTTCTTGGTTCAGACTTGATAGCTCCAGAAGGTTTCGGTGAAATCATTGGTGGTTCACAACGTGAAGATGATTATGATACTCTTCTTGCTCGTATGCAAGAAGAAAAACTTGATATTGAAACTTATGAATGGTACCTAGATATGAGAAAATATGGTTCAGTGCCTCATAGTGGTTTTGGTATCGGACTAGAAAGATTAACTCAATGGATGACTGGTACAAAACATATCCGTGAAGTTATTCCTTTCCCAAGAATGATTCATAGAATTTATCCATAAAAGATTATAGATTATATATATTGAAAGCCCCAATTTCTGGGGCTTTTTTCGTTGTTCATCATTAAGGGGAGAAAGCTTCTAGCCTGCTAACTGGGAACGCCAGCCTCCGAGCTGGCTTGAGACGTTTACAAAACCTCTCTACAGGACTTGTACGGCCTGCTAACTGGGAACGCCAGCCTCCGAGCTGGCATGAGACATTTACAAAACCTCTCTACAGGACTTGTACGGCCTGCTAACTGGGAACGCCAGCCTCCGAGCTGGCATGAGACGTTTACAAAACTTCTCTACAAATTCACTTATCCCTACGTTCTAAGTGAAGCCAGCTAGCAGCTGGGGTTCCCAGTGTCCCCAGTAACTCCTGCCTTACTTGCCTCATTGAAAAAAAGCCGATTTTTCAAGGTGGCAAGTAAGGGTAAGGTAAAATTAAAATATATTTGACTAATGTTTTGCTTCTTGATATAATGACAATAAACCTTAGAAGGAAGTGTAATTGTGAAAATTATATATATCATTTTGTTAACATTAACAGTATTCTCATTGTATGGTGAGATTTTCACAGCTCAGGATTCTATGTTGCTTTCTGATAATCTAAAACTAATAGAACTAGAAAGTAGCGACCTCAATTTCTTAAAAGATTGGGCAGATGAAACATATCTTAAGAACAATATTATTGTTAAGTCTATCAATAATCCATACTACTTTTTAGATTATATTGAAGAAATTGATAATGCTGATACACAAGAAAAACTGCATGAACAAGCTTTTAACTTTTTAGGAAATAATCAGGACTTAACAAGTTCTTATCAGGACAAAAACAAAAGTGAATTTATGCTTACTGATGAAATTGATACTTTTCAGTTAGCTGTAATCATTGAGCAATATATTGATAAGAAACTATATAACTATTCCTTAATTTTTAACAAACTAAGTGCTGAACAGATTGACACTCTATATACTTTTGCATCTATGCAGTTCGTAAATACTGAGGAAGAAATTTCCATCGACTCAAAGGAGTTAGAGGATATAGTTAATCTTATAGAATGGCAAAGATTTAATGATCCTATTAGTATTGATGCCTCCACAATTAATGAAGAGAATTTTGAAATCTATAATATTGCTAACTTTCTTACTGTAAATGCTCCTAATATTGAATGGGAGTCTGAAGCTAATTTAATTGAGACTTCTCTTGGACTAATCATAATTGGCGGTGTGAGAAACGATGTCTATGATATCGATGAATGTATTGCAATTATTGAACCTTCTGGTAATGATGTTTATAACTTCATAGATTATAAGCAATCTTCTTTCTTATTAGTTGATTTTGATGGAGATGATTACTATAAATCAGAAGCATCTATGTTCTCTGCTTTGAAAGGCTTCTCAATTGGTTACGACTTAGCAGGAGATGATGTTTATACTGCTGTTAATGAAGTTTTTTCCAGTAAACTAGGATTTCAGTCATTTGTAGACCAATCAGGTCATGATATCTATAAAAGTAATCAGTTTTCTTTGGGAGCATCCATTCTAGGCTATTCAACTTTGATTGATAAAGATGGAAATGATACTTATACAAATGCCCTTTACGGAGAAGGATTTGGCTCAGTGTGGGGATTTGGAGTACTTATGGATTTAAAAGGAAGTGATAACTACCTGTCTGGTAATCTTGAATTTCATGCTCCCTTAGCACCCAATGATTATCAGTCAATGGGGCAAGGAATGGGAATAGGCTTACGACCTGATTTAGGTGGGGGTATAGGAATCCTAATTGATAAGGAAGGTAATGACAGATATAATGGCTCTGTTTATGCTCAAGGAGTTGGCTATTGGTATGCTTTAGGAATTTTAATTGATAGCTCAGGCAATGATTTCTATAATGCGGTTTATTACCCGCAAGGGTCTGGTATTCACCTAGCCGGCGGTGCTTTAATTGATAAGCAGGGCGAGGATAGCTACTATTCTAAGCATGGACCAGGGCAAGGAGCAGGACATGACTTTGGTCTTGGTATTTTCATAGACGCAGAAGGTAATGACCACTACTCAATTGAAGGAGGAAATGGTCTTGGATTAACCAATTCAGTAGGACTTTTTATTGATAAAAGGGGAAATGATAGATATGAGAATGGGGTTAACAGTAACTATGGTTATGGGAAAAAAGCCCGTTCTACTGGCTCAATAGGTATTTTTATTGATGGTCAAGGCAAAGATTATTATACTAATGAGACAATGGCAGATTCAACTCACTGGACTCAAGGACTTTATGGTATTGGAGCTGATTTAGAATTTTATGAAAATGAAATAGCTGTAGATAAAAGTGTTGAAATGCTAGCTATAGAATTTTCTGACCATGATCCAATCGATGAAATATTTCAGTATGCTTCTCAGTGGGAAGTGGGTAATGTAGTTGAACAAGTAAGAAAAGCTAGAGAGATTTTGATAGCTAGACCTGATGAAAGTTCTCAATATATAATGAATAACAAAATTAATACCCGAGACACGAAAGAGTATAGAGCTATAAAAGAATTTTATGAGAATGCTGAAGACAAGCAAACAGATTTAATTTCAGGTCTTAGCTCAACAGATTCATTGATTGTGAAAAACTCAATTAGCTTAGTTAGTGACTTTAAACTCCAAGAAGCAACATCTTATATTATAGATTTTCTTGATGGAGGTAAGTATATTAGGGAAAATATCATTGCTCTATCTAGATACAAGAATGATAAATATATAGGTAACATTGTAGCCTTTAAGGATAATGAAAGTGAAAAGCTTCGTTTTGCAGTAGCTAGAGCTTTTGTAACGATAGATTCTGAAAAATCTAGACAGGAAATTGAGAAAATGCAATATGACTCATCTTTCTTGATAAAAACAATGGCAAGAGAGTACTTAAAGAAATTCCATGATAAGGAGACTGATAAGTAAAAATTATGCATGACGAAAACCCAATTTCAGGCCACCAATCAACAGGAGAAGAAATATTTAGCTCTATAGTACATGGACTAGGTGTTCTTATAGCAACTGCCTGTATGATTATTCTTATTGTAAAAGCAACATACATAAACGATGCTAGAATGGTTGTTGGATATGCCATTTATGGCTTTGGCTCTATCTCCCTTTATCTATCATCTACATTGTTTCACTCTATTACTCATAAAAAAGCTAAGAATATATTCTCCATTTTTGACCAATCAGCAATTTACCTATTTATTGCAGGTACCTATACTCCGATAACACTTTTTATGCGTAATTCCTTAGGCTGGGTAATGTTTGGAATAATCTGGTTCTTAACTATCATTGGAATTGTATTTCAAGGCATTAATAAAGGAAAATCTAGCCATATAACAAATACAGTATATCTGGCAATGGGCTGGTTGTTCCTAGGTTTCTTATATTGGATGCTAAAGATCTTACCTACTTCTCTATTTATGTGGCTTGCTATCGGGGGTGGCTGTTATACCTTAGGTGTTGTCTTCTATGCCTGGAAAAGACTTCCTTTCCATCACCCTATCTGGCATATCTTCGTAGTCTTTGGAACTGTCTGTCACTTCTTTGGATTACTCTCTTTGTGCTAACTCAGCATTTTACCTGAATTAGTCGGAGCGCCAGCATCTTGCTGGCTTCACTTAGAACATCGTTATAAGTGAATTAGAAGAGACGTTTGGCATAACGTCTCAAACACTTCTATGATCACCCAGGGTTAAAACCCAGGGCTCTTTGTTGATTAACCCTTACAGGGTATCAATGGATTTAGGATTGTAGCCATCCTTGGTTACAAAAGGAATTTTGCGTAAGCATGAACAAAGTTCAGCCTATCGACGGATGCTTACACTCCGATGGTTAAACTAGGATTGCAAGCAACAGTCTTTGCCTGAATTAGTCGGAGCGCCAGCATCTTGCTGGCTTCACTTAGAACATCGTTATAAGTGAATTAGAAGAGACGTTTGGCACAACGTCTCAAACACTTCTATAATCACCCAGGGTTAAAACCCAGGGCTCTTTGTTGATTAACCCTTACAGGGTATCAATGGATTTGGGATTGTAGCCATCCCTGGCTACGAAAAGATTTGCGTAAGCATGAACAAAGTTCAGCCTATCGGCGGATGCTTACACTCCGATGGTTAAACTGGGATTGTAGCCATCAGTCTTCGCCTGAATTAGTCGGAGCGCCAGCATCTTGCTGGCTTCACTTAGAACATCGTTATAAGTGAATTAGAAGAGACGTTTGGCACAACGTCTCAAACACTTCTATAATCACCCAGGGTTAAAACCCAGGGCTCTTTGTTGATTAACCCTTACAGGGTATCAATGGATTTGGGATTGTAGCCATCCCTGGCTACGAAAAGATTTGCGTAAGCATGAATAAAGTTCAGCCTATCGGCGGATGCTTACACTCCGATGGTTAAACTGGGATTGCAAGCAACAGTCTTTGCCTGAATTAGTCGGAGCGCCAGCATCTTGCTGGCTTCACTTAGAACATCGTTATAAGTGAATTAGAAGAGACGTTTGGCATAACGTCTCAAACACTTCTATGATCACCCAGGGTTAAAACCCAGGGCTCTTTGTTGATTAACCCTTACAGGGTATCAATGGATTTAGGATTGTAGCCATCCTTGGTTACAAAAGGAATTTTGCGTAAGCATGAACAAAGTTCAGCCTATCGACGGATGCTTACACACCGATGGTTAAACTGGGATTGCAAGCAACAGTCTTTGCCTGAATTAGTCGGAGCGCCAGCATCTTGCTGGCTTCACTTAGAACATCGTTATAAGTGAATTAGAAGAGACGTTTGGCACAACGTCTCAAACACTTCTATGATCACCCAGGGTTAAAACCCAGGGCTCTTTGTTGATTAACCCTTACAGGGTATCAATGGATTTAGGATTGTAGCCATCCCTGGCTACGAAAAGATTTGCGTAAGCATGAACAAAGTTCAGCCTATCGGCGGATGCTTACACTCCGATGGTTAAACTAGGATTGTAGCCATCAGTCTTCGCCTGAATTAGTCCCTGCTTGTGAAGGTATGTTAGGATTGTAGCCATCCCTGGCTACAAAAAGATTTGCGTAAGCATGAACAAAGTTCAGCCTATCGGCGGATGCTTACACTCCGATGGTTAAACTAGGATTGCAAGCAACAGTCTTTGCCTGAATTAGTCGGAGCGCCAGCATCTTGCTGGCTTCACTTAGAACATCGTTATAAGTGAATTAGAAGAGACGTTTGGCACAACGTCTCAAACACTTCTATAATCACCCAGGGTTAAAACCTAGGGCTCTTTGTTGATTAACCCTTACAGGGTATCAATGGATTTGGGATTGTAGCCATCCCTGGCTACGAAAAGATTTGCGTAAGCATGAATAAAGTTCAGCCTATCGGCGGATGCTTACACTCCTATGGTTAAACTGGGATTGTAGCCATCAGTCTTCGCCTGACACGGTTCCAGTTTGTCAATATTACCCCAACGGGGTAAATTATCCAAAGCCCATGATTTCAATCATGGGTAGCAATAGTCCCCAATATTACTAGTCCTAGAGGGACTTCTTTATCAAATATATAGCTAGCCAACATCAGAAAAGTACTTTCAGCACTATCTAACAATTATATGCTCTTACCTAGCTTTAAAAAGCTAGGCCAGACTGCTGACAAAGTAGAAAAAAGGTGTTTACAGCCAATTTTAGTTTTCATCTGATAGTTGATAGATTTTTTAGTATTGGTGATGATATTGTTGCATAAGTTCACTATGGGAGACAATATACCCAAAATAATCAAAAAATTTGAGTATTTTTGTTAAAATAGAACCCTTTTTTAGCTTTTTATTGATTCTCTTAAAGTATTTAACTAATTTTACTAAATTTTGAGTACAAGCTGTCATTAGAGCTTGTTCTTTAACTTTTTCAAGTCCTCTATATCGTGCATATCGATATCCATGATTTTGTTTTGCATTAGCAAAACTCCTCTCAATAGTCTCTTTTCGTCGCTTATAAATCTCTTTACCACAGAATGTTAAACGATTCATATTTATCTTGTCTTTATATTTTTCCCAGACATGCCGATTTAGTACTTTCCTCCTTGTTTTATTTGAAGTACATTTAGATAAATGAGGACAGTTTTTACAGTCTTCAGCATTTGATACGTATTCTTTGTAGCCCTCTCTTCTTGTTGTTTTGTAATGTAATAATTTGTTATTTGGACAAATATATTGGTCGTTGACTGAGTCAAATTTGAATTTATTCTTGCTGAAAAATCCTTTTTTATGGCTACCTCTTTTGTACCCTATTACCCCCATTATTCCTTTTTCACATAAAAAACGACAATTATCTACAGTATTATACCCAGCATCTAAGCCTACAGCTATAACATTAAAATTAAACCTTTCAATCTGCCGAAGAAGACGAGATTTATATACCACTGCATCATTTATATTCCCAGGTGTTATAAATACATCTGTTATAAAATTACATTTAGGATCCGTTGTCCTATGGTCTAAATAAAAGAAGCCTTGTGGTTTGCGGTCTCGTGCCATAAAACCACTGTCTGGATCTGTTGTGCTGGATTTAATTGTCTTGGTTTCTTCCTGTGGTTCCTTAGGAGGAAGTGGTTTTATATTGTGTTTTTTTCTGTCTTCTGCGACTGCTTCATCCAAATCTTTAATATATTCTTTTGTAGTTCTTTTTACTACAATTTTTATGAACTTATTCTTATTCGCATTAGCTTTTATATGGGTTGAGTCTGTATATAAAATTTTCCCATTAACTAAACCATTTTCAATGCCTAACTTAACAATATTATCAAAAATCTCTTGAAATAAATCATTATTAGCAAATCGTCTTTTACGAGTTTTACTTATAATTGAATGGTGAGGAATTTTATCATTAAATCCGAACCCTAAAAACCATCTATATGCAAGATTAACTTGTATTTCTTTAAATATTTGACGTTCTGATTTAATACCAAAGAGATAACCTATTAATATTATTTTAAAAAGAGTTATTGGATTAATAGCAGGTCTACCAAAAGTCTCATTGTATGTGTCTTTCATTATATCATAAACGAAAGAGAAATCTATATATTCATCAAAAAACCTAAGGATATGATCGTCTGGAACCTGTTCTTCTAAATTTACAAGCTCGAATTCGTATTGTTTTCTATATTCTTCTTTAATCATTTTATCACCTCTAATTATATGCCTATCATATAATAAGGAGTAATATTGTCAAGTCTATTTGTGCTTTTTCTGGGTTGTTTAGTACAGAAAAAACATACGAAAATCACACATTGATTACATGACTTTGTCAGCAGTCTGACCTAGCTTTAAAAAGCTAGGCTTTGGACAACTAATCCTTTCAGGATAACATCTGAAACTCTTGCCTTTAGTCCGGCTGCATTCAAGCATGATTAAAGATGCACATTCAGAAAGGACTGTGATCGGCGAAGACGATTGAATGCACCCCCTCCAAAAAAGGATTGCAAGCATCCCTGGCTACGAAAAGATTTGCGTAAGCATGAACTTAGGTACACAGGGAAAGTTTATAGTTAATAAAATAATGTATAAATATATTGACAATATAAAATTACTAATAATATTTAGTTAAAACTTGTTTTGGAAAGATATTTTACAATAGGTATTTGAGAAAGTTTGGTATTGTAGAAATTGTAGTATCAATATTATGGGCAAAAAAATACTTGGTAACCTAATCAGGAGGCAGATAAATGAAGAAAATAGCTTTAACTTTTTTATTAATAGTTATTGTAGTAGAAGTTTTTTGTATAAGTCATGAAGAAGGCGATTTAGTAGAGTTTTTCTTTGGAGAAGAGAACAATTGTGAATATGATAACTGGGTATCTCATGTATCGGAAAAACAGAATTTTAATAGTCAAAATACTTATGCTCCCTTTGATGTACAAACGAATGGATTTGGCCAATTTACAATGGCAAGTTCTCAGCAATTAACTTCATGGCAAAGTGCAGTGGATTTATTTTTCAATGAAGAGTATGAGCTAGCTCAAGAAACTTTAATAGCATCTAATATTCCATATAAAGTTGTAGGGTTTATATATAATGATCAAGAATATATGATGCTAAGGGAAGATATTAATTTGCAATACAATGATGATAATAATACAGACGATGAAAGCGATGATGAATTGGGTGCATTTGATTTTGGTTGGGGAATATTTATATATAATCCAGCATCAGGGAGCCCTGCTATGGTGTCAGTTCCTCATCCTAACGATAGTTTTGTAGGAACTTATCTAAGTGTTCAAGCATTTCTAGATTGCAATTGTAAATATCTTATGATTAATGGGACAGGTAGAGAGTTAAATACAAATCAATGTGACCCAACAAGAAACAGTAATCATCCTTATGTCTATTTCTATGAAAAGGCAGCTAATCAAATAAGATTGACCCAAGAAAGACATGAGATTGCTTTGCAGTTTGAATCATACGATTGGGACAAACATGAAGCTATGGCAAGTGTTCAGTTATCAGGTAAAATCGAATCACCCTTGGGACTTCCAGTTAGAGACTGGTCTAGTAGTCATAATGATGTAATTCAAAATACTGATTACATTGTGTTTGAAGAAGATTACTTTGGTAATAATAGTTTAGTTAACTTGAACGAATATTATGGACTTTATGAAAAGTATTCTATACCAACTATTTATCACGATTCTCTATTTACATCTGGTCCTATCGATATTGTTGGATATACTGGATCTTCATTGACTGAAGTAAATATCCAGGATTATAATTATTGGTCATCTTATAGTCCCTTTATACATATTGCAGTAGATGAATTTCCAAACTGTTTTGAGCAAACAGAAGAAAATTATTTCTGGTTTTATGGCTATAATAATATGGATAATACTTGGGATTGGGAAAATAGATATAGCAATTGTGTTGAATATTATCATCCATTCATGACCGCATTAAATGAAGCACTAAATTGCTTTACTCAAATGGAGGATGGGGATAATCTCCCTCCAGCAGTAACTAATTTAAATTCTGAAAATACATTTAATGGTGTGAAGTTAAGTTGGCAAGGCCAAACTCCCTATGATTTTGATTCTTATCTACTTTATGTTTCAGAAACTCCGATAAGTAATGGTAATTATACGGTCTATGATAGTTCAGAAGAGAATGGATTGTATCAGCTAGGTTTTCCAGGTACAAAGAATGTTCTTATAGAAGATCTAAATGTGGGAACAGATTATTATTTCGCCATTGCTCAGCGTGATGTTTACGGCAATGTTTCAGAAATCTCGAATGAAAGCAACTCTACAACTTTACAAGCTTCTTTTAATAGATTTAGAACTATTGTAAAACAAGACACTATCGTTGTTGAAGCTTTTATTGAGGAAAGCACAAATTGTTCTTTATTTAGGCTTTACAGGAAAGAAGAAGGTCAAGAATATCAAGAATTATATAGTGGGAATTATATAAATCGCTACTATGATTCTGATATAGAAAATGATCTTGTTTATTCTTATAAGGTTTGTGCAATTAGCAACCTAAATGAGTTAATTCAAGTTTCACCTGAGTTGACAGCTTCTTGTCCTACATATCACAAGCTACAGTTGTCTGGTGGTAATCTTTTAACCGATTTTACTTTTGGCAAAAGCTCATGTGCAACAGATGGCTATGATTTAGGTTATGATCAAAACTATGATACTATGAATAGTTTTGAACTTTACTCGGAAATAGACTATTTGCAGGTCGCGAATGGGCAGGTAGAAAGAGAAGTTATTGGTGAATTTGATAGTAATGAAACATACCATAAATTTGATTTACATTTATACGCTCCTTATATAGGAACTTCTGATCTAGTCTTCTCTATGAGTAGTGATGATCTTGCTAATACAACAGACAAATTCTATATTTCCTACAATAATGAGCTTTATAATCTAAGAGAGGGAGATATCCAGCTTTCTGTCGAAACAACTAACCATGCTTTTGAACTATATTGGGGTAATCTCCCTGCAAATGTAAGCTTTGCTAATGATTCAGGAATCATTAGTGGAAGAGGTATCTCAGATTCAATTGAGTGGACAAGCCAGTTTCCTGAACTAGTTGATTCTTATTCTGTATATTTCAAGAATGAGCAAGATTCTATATTAGTAGCTGATAACTTATCATCAGATATATCTAGCATTGACTGGGAATATCAAGGCAATGAAACTATAAGATCAATCAATTGCTATGTTATGGTTCACACTTTACAAGGGCAAGATATTGTCTTTAAGAATAACCACTCTTCTTTACTTTTGGGTAATTTAGATAATATAATTTTAGATAATGAAGAATCTTCGAACTGGTTAGTATCATATCCTTTTTCTCAAGCTCAGAATATCAATGAAATTAGTAATCTAGATCAAGTATATTCTTTTAACAATGGCGAATATCTTCAGCAGGATAACATCATTAATAATGAAGGATATCTCGCTGTTATCAATGGATCTGTTGAAATCTCTATTTTAGGTGAATGTCTAGTTGATGAAAATACTATCTTTTTAAATCAAGGTTGGAATTTAATTGCTAATCCTCATCCTATAGAATATAATGTGTCAGACTTACTATTCTACTATGGAAACACTTTTAGGTCACCTAGTTACGTTATAACTCAAGAAGCAATTTCTCCTTACTTTATGGGGATTAGAAATGATTCTTACAGCGAAATAAGGACAATAAAGTCTTATGAAAGTGTGTTTGTTTATGTCTTAACTGATGAGATGATAGGGCTACAATTTAATCCTAACCACCAAGAAAACTTTAACATAACTGAAGAATCAGGTCAATATGCTAGTCTAGAATTTTCCACTATTACTGGAGCAAAAGATCAAATTACTATTGGAGTTTCTGGTAATCAGTTTGGGCAGTTTGATACATTCAATCAACTTGTTAAACCGCCCTCAAGACCAATAAGTGGTTTAAATGAAGTATGTCTGTTAGACTTGAATGATGAGAGTATTAAGCTGCAAAAGCAACTTCTTCCACAGGAACTTGATGGAGAATATTCTTGGAATTATGCTTTTACTAATAGTCAAGATGCCAATGTTCAGGTTAAGATAGTAGACCATAATCTTAATTCAAATTCTAGTGTAGAATTAGCTCTTAATGGACAGATCTATAATATTACTGAAAACCCAATAACTATTGATTGTAATAATACTCCTGGTAACTACCAAGGATGCTTGTATCTCGATTCTCCTACTTCAAATTCTCATGATAGTGAAGCTGTAACTGGTGTTTTATCAGTTTACCCAAATCCATCATCCAAAAAGTTTAACATTGAGGTTGTAAGCTCTAAATCAAATTACCAAGTATCTATCTATAACATCAAAGGACAAAGAGTTAAAAAGTTCAATGTGAGGGATAATAAATCATCAAGAAATACTCTTACTTGGGGAAAAGATAACTCATTAAATAACATCGCTTCAGGAATTTACTTTGTTAAATATTCTGATAAAGATACAAGTGATATAAGGAAGATCTGTTTGATTAAGTAGTAATCGTTTCTATGGGTTGCAGTCAGCTTGACTGCGAAAGTATTTAACTGGGATTGTAGTGTAGCCATAAGTCTGAGTCTCACACGGTCCCAGTTTGTCCATAAAACCCCAACGGGGTAAATTATCCAAAGCCCATGATTTCAATCATGGGTAGCAATAGCCCCCAATATTACTAGTCCTAGAGGGACTTCTTTATCATATATATAACTACCCAACATCAGAAAAGTACTTTCAGCACTATCTCAACAATTATATGCTCTTACCTAGCTTTAAAAAGCTAGGCTTTGGACAATTAATCCTTTCAGGATAACATCTGAAACCCTTGCCTTTAGTCCGGCTGAGTTTCACACGGTCCCAGTTTGTCTATAATACCCCAACGGGGTAAATTATCCAAAGCCCATGATTTCAATCATGGGTAGCAATAGACCCCAATATTACTAGTCCTAGAGGGACTTCTTTATCATATATTTAGCTAGCCAACATCAGAAAAGTACTTTCAGCACTATCTTACAATTATATGCTCCTACCTAGCTTTAAAAAGCTAGGCTTTGGACAATTAATCCTTTCAGGATAACATCTGAAACTCTTGCCTGTAGTCCGGCTGAGTTTCACACGGTCCTAGTTTGTCCATAATACCCCAACGGGGTAAATTATCCAAAGCCCATGATTTCAATCATGGGTAGCAACAGATCCCAATATTACTAGTCCTAGAGGGACTTCTTTATCATATATATAACTAGCCAACATCAGAAAAGTACTTTCAGCACTATCTAACAATTATCCCAGATGATGCATTAGGTTTGACGAAAATAGTGGAGATTATTTCAGCAAAATAGCTTCCAGAATCGAAGCTTGAATAATATATATTCTAGTTGAGATTATGGAAGTTATTCTTGCCAAATAATATAGTGCTATTTTTCAAGTCCTAGTGCATTATTTGGGATTATATGCTCTTACCTAGCTTTAAAAAGCTAGGCTTTGGACAATTAATCCTTTTAGGATAACATCTGAAACTCTTGCCTTTGGTCCAGCTGCATGCAAGCATGATTGAAGATGCGCATTCAGAAAGGACTGTGATCTGCGAAGACGATTGAATGCACTCCTACAAAAAAGGATTGCAAGCATCCCTGGCTACGAAAAGATTTGAGTAAGCATGAACAAATTTCAGCCTATCGGCGGATGCTTACACTCCAATAGTGGCAGCAAACAACCAAAACAATAGCAAATAGTTAACAACTATCAACCTTTTCATAAAAAAAGTATTGACAACCTCCAGAAATAAAAATATAAACAAATAAGGTTATATATTCGAGAGATAGGAAAATAAAATAAAAAAATACAGGAGGAAAAAATGAAAAAATCTCTTTTAGTTTCATTTTTTTGTTTACTAACACTTATGCTTTTTAGTGAAGCAGTTGAACTAGATATACATGAATTAGATTTTGGTCAAGTAACAGTTAATACATCTCTTACTCAAACAGTTATAATTACTTCTCAGATTAGTCAAAATATTACCTTAGATTATACTTTAGAAGATTTTGCATTCAATATAACACCAGCATTTTTTGAAATAGAGGCAGGACAAAGTCAAGCCATCGAAATCACTTTTACTCCAGATGCTGAGAATAATTTTAGTAAATTTGTTATGGTCTCTGGTTCAGTTTATGGAAATGACCAATTAAATATAAGTGGCACTGGTATTGTTGCTAATATTGATGTAGATTTAGAAAGTTACGATTTCGGTCCTGTAGCTATTAATACTGTAGATAGTACCCAAGTAACTGTCACTAACAGTGGATCAGGAAACCTTCTTGCTAGTATTAGCTCAGACAACCAAGCCTTTGATCTTTCAAAGACTAACTTAGACATTAGTCCAAACAATTCAGATTCCTTTTGGATAAGATTTTCTCCCCAATGGTTAGCTGAAGAGAATGCTACAATAACCATAGTTTCAAATGCCTTTAACAATCCAAACTATGAGATAGATCTAACAGGCTCAGGAAGGAGTGATATGTCGGGACAAGTTTCTGGAATCTGGTCACTTGCTAACAGCCCATATTATATCATAGAAAATACTATAGTGCCGGATGGACAAAGTCTAACTATTGAGCCAGGGGTAGAAGTTGTATTTGCTGGTCATTATGGATTTGTTATTGAAGGATCACTGATAGCTCAAGGCACTGTCACAGATTCTATCTATTTTCATGGACAAGACAATGTTAAACAAGGTTTTATTGTTATAGATGATGCAGATAATGAGATTGAATTAAATTACTGTCAGTTTAGATATTTATCAAATAATAGGTATTATTTCTCTGATGATTTTGAAGATTACAATTTCGCTGATAACTGGACAGGATCGGGATATTCATATGGCAGGACTAATAATGACCATTATCAAGGACATTATGGAGCTCGTGTTTGGGCCTATGGTCAAGATACCTATATTATGTCCAGACCTATTACAGTCTTAAAATCGTGTGTTATATCCTACTGGTTTAAGATTACCAGTTCTCATAATAGCTGTAACTCAAGGGTTGAGTTTCGGGTTAATGGTGGAGCATGGCAGAGATTGTATTATACTAATAATGGAACAACTTACGGTTGGACCTACAAAGAGCATGATATTTCATCCTATGTTAACAATGGTGATGAAATACAATTAAGGTTCTATAGTAATGAATATTCCACAGATTATTCTCATTATGATCAATCTATGTATATTGATGAAGTAAAAGTCTTTAGTACTTCAACAATTTTTGTTGAAGATTCAATTGTTGGCTTTTCAAATTCAATTTTAGAACATTGTACTGGAAATGCAATTTTCTTTGAAGGAGAATCTAACTGCGATATCTCTAACACTTCGATTGTAAATAATGATGGAGATGTTTTAGTTTCTGCAGGCCCGGTAAATATCTTCAGTTCAAAAATATCTCATAACAATGGTAATGGAATATATGTTTCAAGCGATTTAACTATTACTAATACAATAGTATCTAACAATAACGGCTATGGAATAAATTCTTCGAATGCATTAGATATTAACCATGCCGTAATAGCAAATAATTATGATAGGGGTATTTATTTAGATGGAAGCGATTTTTCTCTAATAACTAACTCAATAATTTACAATAATGATAATGATGAGCATAGACAAATTGATTTAGGGTCTGGTGCTACTTTGAATACTAGTTATTCTTGTGTAGAATCTTATACGGAATATGGAATTTCAAATATTGGAAACTTTTATTGGGGTGAAGGTTGTATCGAGTCTTACCCTCAATTCATAGATTGCGATTATCATCTGTCTCCAAATTCACCATGTGTAGATGGTGGTTTTCCTTGGGAGCATGATGGCAATATGCCTTACGGTTTAGGCACAGTTGTCTCTGATATGGGGGCTTATGGTGGATCTAACAACACTTATTGGGGTGGAAATCCAATACCTGATGGGGCTCCTGTAATTGATAATATAGTAGATTTACCTAATGACCAGGGGGGATTAGTTGGAATACAGTTTAATGGTTCTATCTTTGATTATGAACATTCTGGCTATGATATAAGTCATTACTCATTTTGGAGGGAGATGAATATTGATCCTAGAACTGATGAAGTTAGTAATTCTGATGCTAGGAGTAACAAATATGCACCACGAGTTCTAACAAGGGATGGTGAGTATTGGGAATATGTAGGTCAGGTGCAAGCGCAAGGTTTTGAAAACTATGGGTACTCTGCTGAGACACTAGCTGATTCAACAATTTATGGTGATTTTGCCTCTAGCTTTATTGTAATAGCTCATACTGAGGATGATGATATATACTTTACATCATCTCCTTTATCTGGATCTTCTATAGATAACTTAGCACCAGACCAACCAAGTAGAATCTTGGCTGATGGTGCTTATGGTCAAATGACTTTTGAATGGACTCCTAGTCAATCTGAAGATTTGCATTACTATAAGCTTTACAGAGGAAATGAAGAAAACAACTGGGATAGAAGTTATCAGGTTAATGATACAACATTTGTTGATCTTGAGGCTCAAGTAGATAATCAATACTACTATTGTTTGAAAGCTGTAGATATTCATGGTAATGAGAGTGATGGTCAGTCTCTTGCTATGGAGTTAAATTACTCAGCTTATGATTTGCATGAGGGAGCAAACTTACTTTCATTTAGGTTTATTGATGAAGATAGTAGTTTAGATAATATGTTAGCAGATTTAGGTTCTTCTATTGTTAAAGTAATTGGAGAGGGACAAGTTGCTATTAAGAATGATGATGGTCAATGGATTGGTTCATTAACAGAGCTTACTTATGATAAAGGTTACTGGTTAATTATGAATAATGAAGAAAGACTGGAACTCATGGGATCAAGAAATACTAGTAGTGCTAGCTACAGTTTGCATGAGAATGCTAATCTAATATCTTATCCATACGCTTGGGGCAATGACCTTGCTTCAGCTCTTCCAGATGATGTTGAAGCTTGTATCTCAGCTATTATCGGAGAGGGACAGGCTTGTATGAGATTGGAAGATGGTAGATGGTTAGGCTCTTTAACCCATTTCGAGAAAGAAAAAGCTTATTGGGTAATTGCTAACCAAGATATTGAACTTGAGTTTAATATGCCTAGTGAAGATAGAAGAAGTAATCGTAATGATGCGGAATTACCACAAATGTTTACTTATAAGCAATCTGCTAATCAAGCTTTTTACTTAACTGGAATAGTAGAAATGAATGGTGTTGAGTTGACATTAGAAGATTATTTGCTTGTTTATAAAGATGATGTTGTTATTGGAGCTAGCAAATATATTGGTGAGCAAACTACCTTAGCTGCCATGGGTAACGATGGAAATGAGCTTACTTACAACTATGCTAATCAAGGTGATTTAGTCTCTATTAAGATTTGGAAAGCTGAAACTAATCAACTCTATGATACTAATGTAAATATTGACTGGGCAAACAACACAATATCCAGAGTTGAAATTGCTTCTGTTACAGAAAATGATGAAAACTTAATCCTTCCTGTTGTTGATTTTGTCGGACAAAACTATCCTAATCCATTTAATCCAGAGACTACTATTAACTTTGGAATTAAAAAGAATTCTCATGTAAAAGTTACAGTTTATAACATTAAGGGACAGAAGATAAAGACTATCTTAGACCAGAATATGAAAGCTGGTTATCATAATGTAGTTTTTGAAGCTGGAAAATATGCTTCAGGGCTATATTTATATAGAATAGAGACTCCTGACTTTAGTGAAACTAAATCAATGATTTTAATAAAATAGAACAAAGCAAGGTCATGCGATTGTGTAATCGTATGACCTTAAAGGATATAAAAATGAAATATAGACTTTTATTACTATTATCGATAGCTTGTGTTCTATTAGTTGCTGAAACTCCGGCTAACTTTGTTTATAATCAATCTTCTCAACAGTGTTTCTATTTTATAGAGACTGCAAAGCTTGATGATCTTGTTCTTTCTGAGAACGATTGGATTGGAGCATTTAAAGATGGAACATGTGTTGGAAGTGCTCAATGGGTCGGAGAAAATACAACTATTCCACTAATGGGAGATGATGGCTTTGAATATTCTAGTGGTTATTGTCAAACTGGTGATATTCCTCAGTTTAAGGTATGGGACAGTGAGACAGATTGTTATTGGGATTGTAGTCAAACATCTGAACTAAATAGCTGGACTAATAATGGAACCTATCTTGTTTCTTACCTATATGCTTATAGTAGCAGTCCAATGATAGAAGTCTCTCAAGAGAATATCAATCTGGGAGAAATAGTTGTTGGACAATCAGCTTTAAAAGAAATCGTGATAACTAATTCTGGGGATGAATTGCTGATTGGTCAGCTTCAGGTAAGTGGAGATTTTTATATAAGCAGCGATAATGCTTCTTTCCAGATAGAATCTTCAGATTCGATAATAGTTAGCATTGCTATCTTGCCAGAAGAAGAAATTTTGTATCAGGGAAGCCTGCAAATAGCGAGTGATTCAGCAATAAATTCCTTGATTGAAATAGCTGTTTCAGCAAGTGGAATTATGGCTCATATATCTAGTGATATCAGACTTATGCAGTTTAACAATGTTTGGAAAGATCATCAAGTTGCTAAGTCTTTAACTCTTCTCAATGATGGCTCTTCTGAATTAACTATTGATGGTTATTCTTTTTCAGATGATTGCTATTCTATAGAAGACGGTCCTACAACAATCTTTCCAGGACAAAGTCAAGAATTAACAATCATATTCCAGCCTGATGATTTCAACCAACACAATGGAAGCTTGGATATATCAACAAATATAGGAAACTATTCTATTGATTTAGCCGGTAATGGTTATCTGTTAGATGCAGATTTTGTTACAGCTATAGATTCTATTGAAATTGGTAATCCCATGCAATTTATAAATAACAGCCAAGGTGATATTCTCAGTTACTCTTGGGATTTCGCGCAACTAGCTAGCTCAGATCAAGAAAATCCAGAATATCTTTTTCCACAGATAGGAAGCTATCAGGTAGTCTTACAAGTCAGCGATGAATATTTCACAGATGAAATAAGTAAAGATATTCTAGTCTATGGAGTAGCAGAAGGGGAAACATCCACTCAAGAACTAGAATTTTCAAGCAATTATATAGGAGTAGTTTCTGATACGCTTAGATTAGCAATATATGCAAGAAGAACAGGTGACTTGATAATTGATGAACTTTCTTTTAGAAATGATATTGGAGCATACTCAATTCCGAATATAAATCTACCAGTGTCTTTAGCTCCAAACGATAGTTTATGTCTTGATATCATATTTACACCAGTAGCTTCTGGTAATAATATAGACTTTCTAGATATGACAACTAATGCAGGTCAATTTTCTTGTTTCTTAGAAGGTCTCGGTTTGATTGCACCAGCTAAAGCAGTGACAGGAATAAATATATTACCTGTTGAGGGAAATGTTTATCTTGAATGGGAGCCAGTAGTTGAGACTATACTTGATACACCAGTAACTATTAGTTATTATAAAATTGAAGCAAGTACAACGCCTAATGGACCTTATGTTTGGATTGGTATATCTCCAACAAACAGCTTTACTCAGTTTGGAGTAGCCAACTTTTCTAAAAGATATTTTTATAGAATAATTGCTGTATCAGAGGACTAGTGGACAATGTCATTAAGTTAAGATTTGACTAAAATAATTAACTATAAAAACTATGTAATAAATGAATAATTAGGGTCATAATGAAAAAAAAATATTGAAATTAATAAGTTATGTGTTAGGTTTAGATTCAACTGTAAATAAATATAAAATAGGAGAAAAGTCTTTCTTGAGAAAACGTAAATTTAGCTTTAAATCATTAGCAATACTCGTTCTTATGAAAAGTGTAAAATCACTTCAGATTAGACTTAATGAGTTCTTTGATAGATTTGTAGAAGGCTGCGAAACAGTAAGTTCAAGTGCTTTTACTCAAGCACGTCGAAAATTTTCTTACAAACTATTTGTAGACTTAAATAAAGATATAATTGTAAAAGAGTTTTATAATGATAAAAGTTATAAAAGGTATAAGGGTTTCCGATTAATAGCCATAGATGGTACACGCGTCTCAGTTCCAGATAACCAAGAAACTAGAGAATATTTTAATACAATTCCTACCCAGACTCCAAGTGGAAAAGTTGGTGAGCACGTAAGAGCAATAGCCTCAGTAGCATATGACGTTATGAATAATATAGTAATCGATTCCACAATTACACACTCAAGAGAATCAGAAAGAGCTCTTGCCATAAATCATTTAAAACATCTCGGTAAAGAAGATCTTGTAATTTTAGATAGAGGTTATCCATCTTATGAACTTGTAAGTGATTGCTATGATAAAGGAATAAATTTTTTAATCAGGTGTGGTACCTCTTGGATAAAAGAAATATCTTTGATGAAGAACAGTAATAAAGAGAGTGAAATTATTACTCTAAAGAGATCTAGACTTAGAGTACAAAAGAATAAGACTAACCTTACAGATGAGATACAGTTAAGATTAGTAAAAGTTATTTTAGATTCTGGTGAAGTTGAGATACTAGCGACATCTTTGTTAGATGAAGAACTTTATCCTACAGAAGAGTTTAAACGTTTATATTGGCAAAGATGGGGAGTCGAAACATTTTATGGCGTTATTAAGGGACGTTTATCTTTAGAAAACTTTACAGGTAAATCAGTTGAATCAATAAAGCAAGATTTTTATTCAACTATTTTTCTATCTAATCTAGAAACAATACTTACCGAAGATGCTGAGAATGAATTAAAAAAGAGAAGCCAAAACAATAAATATAAACAGAAAGTAAATAAAGCTATCTCATTTAATGCTATAAAAGACAATCTTTTTTATTTATTATGCACAGAAAGTGATATAGATAAACTGATTATTAAATTAAATAAAATATTTATACAAACACCTGTTCCAATAAGACCTAATAGAAAATTTGAACGGTCGAAAGGTAAAGCATATCAATGGCTTTGCTTTTGGAAGAGGAATAAGAAAAATGTATATTAGCTTAACTTAATGACATTGGGACTAGTGGATATGGTTGCAAACTGGGATTGCAAGCATCCTTGCTTGCGAAGGTATGTTAGGATTGTAGCCATCCCTGGCTACGAAAAGATTTGCGTAAGCATGAACAAAGTTCAGCCTATCGGCGGATGCTTACACTCCGATGGTTAAACTGGGATTGTAAGCAACAGTCTAGCCTGACACGGTCCCTACATGCGAAAGACCATTCTCAATTCTGGATACTTCTGAGTTGTGGTAAAAATCTATGTCGTCCCTTTGGGACTCAAATCATTTATGTCATTGTACATGGGGTACAAGACCCCATGCTAATACATGTCGTCCCTTTGGGACTAATACCCCAACGGGGTAAATTATCCAAAGCCCATGATTTCAATCATGGGTAGCAATAGATCCCAATATTACTAGTCCTAGAGGGACTTCTTTATCATATATATAACTACCCAACATCAGAAAAGTACTTTCAGCACTATCTCAACAATTATATGCTCTTACCTAGCTTTAAAAAGCTAGGCTTTGGACAATTAATCCTTTCAGGATAACATCTGAAACCCTTGCCTTTAGTCCGGCTGCATGCAAGCATGATTGAAGATGCGCATTCAGAAAGGACTGTGATCGGCGAAGACGATTGAATGCACTCCATTTTTTAATTAATCTTTACAGGGAAAATAAGATAAAATTAAAATTGTTCTTGACATAATTGTTGAAGTGATAAAACTAACATAAATTAAAGATATTAGATTATCTACCTAGCGATTCTGCCCTTTTACAGATATTGGATAGGTTAATTAAGTTTTAGAAATATTAAGAAGAAACTTTATAATATATTAACAAAGAAGGGCGGATAGTAAAATATCCGCCCTTTTTATTTTAGAAGATAACTCAAAAAATGGAGGTTTCTTATAATAAGGATAAGAAAAGGTAAGGCTAAGACAAAAGAAGTCGTACCAAAAGAGAACATTAATGAACATATTAGAGCTAGAGAAGTTAGACTAATTGGTTCAGACGGGAATCAAGTTGGAGTAGTCTCTATTAATAGAGCTAGAGAGATTGCTGAACAAAGTGGAATGGATTTGGTAGAAATATCACCAAATGCAAAACCACCTGTATGTAAGGTAATGGATTTTAGCAAATACTATTATCAAAAAGAACGTAAAGCACGTGATGCAAGAAAGAATAGACATGAAGTTCAGGTTAAAGAAGTTAAATTTGGACCAAACACAGAAGAACATGACTATTTGTTTAAGAAAAAGAATGCTTTAAAATTCTTATTACAACATCACAAAGTAAAGTTTACTGTAAGATTTAGAGGCCGACAAATGGCTCATAAAGATATTGGTCAAGACCTTTTAGAAAAATTATCTAAAGAGTTAAAGCCTTTAGTTGATGTCGATCAACCAATAAGAGCAGAGCATAGAATTATGTCAGTAGTCGTTTCTCCAAAGAAAGATATTGAAGCAATAGCTAAAGATTATAATGAATTCGGTGAAAAAATAGAAACTGAATCAGAAACAGAAGAATAAATAAAAAGATTAAATTATAGATGGAGGAATAATGCCAAAAATCAAAACTCATAGAGCTGCGGCTAAAAGATTTAAGGTTACTAGTAAAGGTAAGATTAAAAGACATCATGCTAAATCAGCTCACATCAAAACAAAGAAAAGTCCTAAGTTAAAAAGACATTTAAGAGATTCTGCTATTGTAACAAAAGCGGATACACCAAGAGTAAAAAAGATGCTCGCTGGATTATAGAGAAAAAGGAGACAGAACATGGCAAGATCTAAAAATTTAGTAGCATCACGTGCTAGAAAGAAAGCGAAACTTAAATTAGCGAAAGGGTATAGAGGCTCCAGACATAGACTATATAGAATTGCAGCTCAATCAGTAGAAAAAGGTTGGGGTTACGCATATAGAGATAGAAAACAAAAGAAAAGAAATTTCAGAAGATTATGGATCACTCGTATCAATGCTGCTTGTAGAGCTGAAGGTATTTCATATAGCAAATTCATTAATGCATTACACAAAGCTGAAATCAATGTTAACAGAAAAGTGTTAGCTAACTTAGCATGGCATGACCAAGAAGCTTTTGCACAATTAGTTGAGATTGCGAAGAAGAACTTGGAAGCATAAATGAAACAAAAACTTGAGCAGATAATAAAAAAAGCTGAAGAGGAATTAGACAAAGTTGTAAAGAAACATGATTTATTAAATCTTAAATCTCATTTAGTGGGAAAGAAGAGTGAAATCAATGCTTTGATGCAACAAATGAAAGATATTCCAAAAGAACAGCGCCGAGAAGTTGGACAACTTATAAACAAGTCTAAGAATTATCTGCAGGATTTGATTGATAAAAGACATAAAATTATCGATGAAATTATATATAAAGAACAGATAGAATCTTCCCGCATAGATTTAACTATGCCGGGAAGAAGAACTGTTCAAGGTGGACTACATCCTCTTACAAAGATATGGAGAGAGATAGAGGACACCTTTATTAGTATGGGCTTTGAAATAGCCGACGGGTTTGATGTAGAAAACGAATTTCATAATTTTGATGCTTTAAATACTCCTGCAGACCATCCATCTCGTAATTTAGCAGATACATTTTATATACAAGACAATATATTATTAAGAACCCAAACTTCTACAGTTCAAATAAGAACTATGGAATCACATCAACCTCCAATAAAGATTATTGCGCCAGGTAGATGTTATCGTAATGATAAAATGGATGCGTCTCATTCTCCAGTTTTCCACCAAGTAGAGGCATTGGTTGTAGATGAAAACACAACTTTTGCAGACTTAAAAGATACTTTAAACATATTTGTTAAACTTATGTTTGGTGACAATATAAAATCACGTATTAGACCTCACTTTTTCCCATTTACAGAACCAAGTGCAGAGATAGATATCTCATGTGTTAACTGTGGGGGAGAAGGCTGTAGAATTTGTTCTGGTTCTGGTTGGTTAGAAATGGGTGGTGCTGGAATGGTTGACCCAGCAGTTTTAGAAAAAGTTGGAATAGATTCTGAAAAGTATACAGGTTTTGCTTTCGGTTTAGGTATTGATAGAATTACTATGCTGAAATACAATATTCCTGATATTAGAATATTGTTTGAAAACGATATTAGATTCTTGAAACAATATAGATAATAACTGAGGGAATAATGAAAATAAGTTATAATTGGTTAAAAGATTATATTAACATAGATGTTGATCCAAAGACTTTAGAAGACCATTTGACATTTGCTGGTATAGAAGTTGAATCTATCGAAAAAATGGGACAAGAACTAAGTCAATTTGTGGTTGGAAAAGTTCTTTCAGCTGAGAAAATTGAGGGTTCTGACCATTTACAAAAATGTCAAGTAGATGCAGGTACAGGTGAAGTATTACCTGTTGTTTGTGGAGCTCCAAATTGTAGAAAAGATTTAAAGATTGCTTTTGCCCCAGTTGGAACAATTATTGGTGGCGAGTTTAAGATAAAAAAAGCAAAGCTCAAGGGTAATCCATCTCACGGAATGATTTGTTCTGAAAAAGAACTAGGTTTATCTGAAGAACATGACGGTATCATGGAATTAGCTGATGATGCTGTAATTGGTACAGACTTAGCAACATATTTTGGCTATAATGACATTGTTTATGATGTAGAAATTACTCCTAATAGACCAGATTTACTCGGTATGTTTGGGGTTGCTAGAGATTTATCAGCTCTATATAACATTGATTTCAAAATGCCAGAATTACATGACCATGATAGTCAGGGAAAGATTGAGTCAGACTTGTCTTTAGAAAATAATTCAGAGAAATGCAGTCGTTATGTGGCTACAGTAATAAAAGACGTTGAGATTAAAGAGTCTCCTGAATGGATTAAAAAGAGGCTTTTGTCAGCAGGTTTAAGACCCATTAATAATGTAGTAGATATTACGAACTTTATTTTAATGGAAACAGGCCATCCTCTTCATGCTTTTGATTATGACAAACTTGAGGGTAAGGTTATCAAGATAAGAGATGCTAAAGAAGGCGAAGTCTTCCCAGCATTAGACGGTCAAGAATACAAACTTTCTACAGAGGACTTAGTTATTGCTGACGCTAACAGAGCTGTTGCTTTGGCCGGTGTAATTGGTGGAGCTAATTCTGAAATTACTTCTGAGACAAAGAACATAGTTATAGAGGCAGCTTGCTTTAATTATCAAACAGTTCGTAGAACGTCACAAAGACATAAAATATTTACAGATTCTTCTTATCGTTTTGAAAGAGGAATGTCTAAAGAAACACCTTCATTTGCTACGAAAAGAGCGATAGATTTGATTCTTGAGAACGCAGGTGGAATTCTAATTAGTGGAAATCTAGATAGTTATCCAAATCCTGATTCTAAAGATAGTTTTGTTGATTTACGTCCAAGCAGGGTTAATAGGCTACTTGGTACTGATATTCCAGTAGAGGAGATTAAAGCATATTTGTCTGCTTTAGGATTGAAGCTTATTGAAAGTTCTGAAGATAATTTACGCTATCAAGCTCCTAGTTATAGGGGAGACCTTACTAGAGAGATTGATTTGATTGAAGAGATTGTTAGACTTCATGGCTATAATAAAATCCCTATCAGACAAAAGCGCCAAAATATAATGAACTTTGATGAGTTCTATGCTAAGAGAAAAGTTCAAGATATTATGGTTAGTGCTGGTCTATATGAGACCATTAATATAACTCTTTTTGACCCAGAAACTCTGGATAAATTAACCATTCCTGAAGATAATCATCGACGTAATCTAGTAGAGTTGATGAATCCGCAAAGCAATTTACTTTCTGCAATGCGTTCTACTTTAATTCCTCATATTATTACTACTGCAGAATACAATATTAATAGAGGAAATAAAGACGTTCGGATTTTTGAAATGAACAAAGTAATTACTAAAGATAGTAAAGATATGTCATTTGAAGAATTTAATATCGCAGCATTATTAACAGGCAATAGATTTGATAATTATTGGAAGGATAACAAGCAAAAATGTGATTTTTATGATATTAAAGGTATTGCTGAAGATATCATGGAATTAAGTAATCTCAAATATAGCTTCAAAGCATCAGATGAAAAATTCTATACTGTAAATCATGCTTTGGATATATATATCAAAAAAGACAAGATAGGTTCTTTTGGACAAATTGATCCTAAGGTTGCTAAGAGTTTTTCAATTAATACTGTTGAATTAAAGCAGGATGTTTATGTTTTAGATATCAATCTTTCATTGCTATTTAAATATATGACTTTTGAAGATAGAACTTTTAAAGCAATCCCTGTATTCCCTAACATGCAAAGAGATATCTCTATCTTAGTAGATAAACAGATTCAAGTAGAAGACATTGTAAATGCTATATATTCTGTTAATAAAGCAGTTACAAAAAATGTTGAATTGATAGATGAATACCAAGGTAAGAATACTCCAGAAAACAAACGATCTTTAACTTTTGGAATGACCTTTAATTCTGAGAATAAAACATTGACAGATAAATTTGTTGAACGTTTAATGCAACAAGTTATTAAAAAACTAGAAAATTCATATAATATTGAAATGAGGTAGAAAGATGAATAATGCGAACATGAATAATATAAATGCTAAAATTCAAAAATTGATTGAAAAATATCATATTTTGGAAGCAGAAAATAAGAACAATTTAGAAACAATTGCTAAGCTTGAAGGTGTAGTAGAAAATCAGCACAACTCAATTAACCAATTAGAAGAAAATGTTAAATCTTTAAATAGTAATATCGAAGATAAAGAACTTGCTATTATGGAAAAAGATGATACTATTAATGGTTTAAACGGAAGAGTAGCTGAACTTGAAACAAAGAAAACAGAATTAGAAAACACTTTAGATGAAATTAAAAATACTGCTACTGAGATTGAAGACAATCTTAGTAACATGTTCCCAGAACTAGATAATATTTAAAAGTGGAATCAATGAAACAGGAAGTCCAATTTGATTTAATGGGAAAAAGATTTTCAGTAATTACTGATAACCCCCAAAAATTGGAAAAAACAGTTAATGTTGTAAAAAAAATATTGAGTGAATCAGCAGTGGAATTTAAACCGCTAGATTTTAATAAGTTCTTATTGTATAATTTATTAAAACTAGCTGAAAAATTGATTGATACTCAAGCTGAATTAGCAACGTACAAAAGCCAGTTAGATTTACTTGACAATGATATTGATTCTATTTTAGATACATAAAGAGTTTCTTCTGCAATATTCGTGTTCTATTTTTGTTTAAGAACTACATATTACTAGGGAGTCGAGCCATTGGTGGCACTCAAGCCGGCGTAGTCTCGGATCAGTAAAACTAATAAGGTAGATGCCCACCTTGAAAAAGGTTCTAGTATCAAAACCAGACACGGTATTGCGGATTCTCAACAATTTTCATTTACAAGTGTTGAATTGATCCAATTGGATATAATTATAGATAAGCGAGGAAATATGACTCAAGGTATTATTATTGGTATTTTTGCCGGTATTTTCATAATGGGGATTGTTTATATAATCCTAAGAAAAAAGACTTTTAGACAAATCAGTGAAACACAATTAATAGCTGATCAAATTATAAAAGAAGCAGAAGAAAAAGCTAGAACTCTTAAAAAAGAAAAGATTCTAGAAGGTAAAGAAGAGTGGTTTCAACAAAAGAAAGTATTTGAAGATGAAATCAAAGAACGCCAACGTGAGTTGAGAAAACTTGAAAAAACTTCAAATGATCGTCTGGCTTCTCTTGACAAAAGACTAGACTCACTAGAAAGAAAAGAACAAAATCTAATACAATTAGAAAAGAATAATAGAAAACTTGAAGACAATTTAAACAGACGTTCTGATGAAATTGATGAACTTATTCAAGAACAGAACAATAAATTATCCCAGATAGCAGGATTAACAAGAGAAGAAGCACTTCAAAGATTGAAAGATGAGCTTTTAAATAAAGCTAAAAGACATATCTCTGGGGAAGTTAGACAAACTATTGAACAAGTTAAAGCTGAAGCAACTACAAAATCTGCCCATATCTTAGCAACTGCTGTTCAAAGAATGGCTGTAGATTATGTTTCTGAAACTACAGTATCAGTTGTATCTTTACCTTCAGATGAAATGAAAGGTAGAATCATTGGTAGAGAAGGTAGAAATATCAGATCATTCGAAAAGGCATCAGGTGTTGACTTAATTATTGATGATACTCCAGAAGCAGTTGTATTATCATGCTTCGACCCAATAAGAAGAGAAATAGCTAGATTATCTCTGGAAAAACTTATTTCAGATGGAAGAATACATCCAGGAAGAATAGAAGAAGTTATCTCTAAAACAAGAAAAGAGATGGATGAGCATCTTATGAAAGTTGGTGAAAAAGCATTCTTAGAAGCTAATATTCATAATATCTCACCAAACATTGTTAAACTTCTTGGTAGATTAAAATATAGAACTTCTTATGGACAAAATGTTTTACAACACTCAGAAGAAACTGCTTGGATCTGTGGAATTATGGCTGCAGAACTTGGACTTGACCAAGAGATCGCAAGACGTGCTGGTCTTTTACATGATATAGGTAAAGCAATTGACCATGAATATGATGGTTCTCATGCTGTTATTGGTGCTAATGTTGCAAGAAAAAATGGTGAAACAAAAATTGTTATTAACGCTATTGAAGCTCACCATGAAGATGTTGCACCAAAATCTGTTTATGCAGTTCTTGTACAAGCTTCAGATGCGATTTCAGGTGCTAGACCAGGTGCTAGAAGAGAAATGCTCGAATCTTATATGAAGAGATTAAATAAACTTGAAGAAATTGCTGGCTCAATCGAAGGTGTTAATAAATCTTATGCTATCCAGGCAGGTAGAGAATTAAGAATTATTGTTGAACCGTCTTTAGTGAATGACGACAATGCAGCATTTATCTCTCAAGATATTGCAGAGAAGATAGAGAAAGAAGTTCAATATCCAGGAACAATAAAAGTAACTGTTATAAGAGAAACTCGCCAAATAGCTGTTGCTAAATAATGATTGTTAATGTATTGTTTATTGGAGATGTTTTTGGCAAACCTGGAAGAGAAATTCTTCACAAACATCTTAAACATATCAAAAAAGAGTTTAAAATAGATCTTTGTATAGCTAATCTAGAGAATTTGTCTGATGGCAAAGGTATTACTGAGAATGAAGCAAAGAAATGCTTTTCATACGGAGTAGATTTAGCCACAGGTGGGAACCATATTTGGGATAGACTAGAATCACATGAGTATCTTGAAAAAGAAAGAAGAATTTGTTGTCCTCTTAACAAACCTACTCCCAAGATTGGGAGAAGATATGCCCAAACTTCTATAAAAGGCTTTAAGATTAATGTTGTTAATCTGCTCGGACAAGTTTATATGAATCCTACAGATTCTCCTTTTGAAGCTATTGACAAATTTGTCCAAGATCATAGTGATGAAGTGACTATTGTAGATTTCCATGCAGAAGCTACTGGAGAAAAAAGAGCTTTGGCCTGGTTTCTTGATGGCAGAGTTTCTGCTGTTATTGGCACACACACACATATTCAAACAGCGGATGAAGAAATTCTTCCTCATAGTACAGCCTATCTAACCGACGTTGGCATGACAGGTCCACATAATTCAGTTATTGGTGTTACGAAAAGTTCTATACTCTCGAAAATGGTTGAAGGTATACATAAGGTGCAGTTTTGTGCTCAAGAAGGACTTCAACTAAATGCAGTTGTTTTAACAATAAACTTAGAAAACAAAGAAACTTTAAAAATACAAAGAATTAGGAGATGCTTTGATGAGTGATTTGCTTAAAGCTAAACCTCTGATACAAACAAAATATAGTGAACTTAAGACCACATTAGAAGCTCTTGATGAAACTCTAAAGATGGTTGTTGTAAGAGTAGGTATTGATCCTGCTTCTACATTCTATGTCCAAAATATTGTCAAACGTGGTAAAAAGCTAGGTGTGATTGTTGAACTTATTGATCTAGCTGAAGATACTTCTCAAGAAGTTTTAGAAGAAACAATCCAAGATTATAATTCAGATAGCAGTATTCATGGAATTATGATTCAAAAACCGTTACCTAGCCAAATCAATGAACAGAAGATTAATTCATTGATTAGTCCTAATAAAGATGTCGATGGTTTTAATCCTGTAAACCTTGGTAAAATAATTTTAGAAGAAGATGGACTCTTCCCTTGTACTCCTACAGCATGTACAACAATTCTAGACTATTATAATATTGAAACTTCAGGTAAGAACATTGTTGTTCTTGGAAGAAGTGCAGTTGTGGGGAAACCTCTTGCTAATATGCTTCTTAGTAAAAGCAAGACAGGTAATGCAACAGTAACAGTATGCCATAGCAGGACTCAGAATTTGAGTGAGATTACCAAGAGAGCAGATATTTTGATTGCTGCTATAGGTAGAGCAAACTTTGTTACATCTGAGTTTGTTAATGAAGACGCTATTGTTATTGATGTTGGAATTAATGAGATTCAGGATGCAGATGGAAAAAATATCTATGTTGGAGATGTAGATTTTGATTCTTGCAAAGAAATTGTTAAAGCTATTACTCCAGTTCCTGGAGGAGTTGGCTCAGTAACAACTTATGAATTATTCAAGAATTTACTTAGAGCATATCAGCTAAGTAAAGATATCTAGTAATAATTATACTTTTTTTAACTATTATTAGATTAAAAAATAAATAAATAATTAAAAAAAGAATAAAATTATTGACTTTTTTTAGAAAAAATGATTTTTTAACATTAAGAAGATTAATATAAACGACCTTGGGAGGAGATTAATGCGTAAAGCTTTAAAACCGAGTTTATTTCTAGTGGTTGCAATAACCCTATTAACTCTTATGGCTTGTGGAATTGACGGTGATTACAAAAGTAACCAATCACCTGAAATCTCTATAACTTCATGGGAGGGCTATGACTCATTAGATGTTCACACGATTCATGACTCACTTGTTTTTCAACAAAAGATTTATTGGAATAGTTTTGACACTGATGGTACTGTAGAAGGTATAGCATATAGAATTTTAGATGAAAATAATGAACCTTTAAGTTCTCCAGGAAACGAAGTAATTGATGAAAACGGAGATGTTGAAACATTAACTATTAGTGGTGCTGAAGAAACTGGTTGGGTTCTTCACTATAAAGATGGTGCAAATGAAAATATCCCTCTTTCTAGTGCAAACGCTTCAAAAACAATTTGGACTAATGAACAGTACGCTTTAGTTAATTTCCCTGCTGCTGATGAAGACGGAAACCCTGTAATTAGAGACTACACTTTTGAAGTTGTATGTATTGATAACAGAGGTGCTGTTTCAAATATAGCTAGCAAAGAATTTAAAGCAAAATCAGACAGACCTAACTGTCTCTTATCAACTTCTAAAGGTAACCCTAATGGAAGACAAGTTGGTACAGGTATTGAAATCACTTTCGCTATGACTAATCCTGATGATAGTGATTTTGTTGCTCCTGGTGCTTCAAACTATGAATTCAAAATTCTTAAAAAAGAATTTGTTGATGGTGATGAAGAAGAAGATAACGAAGATTATTCAAATGATAACGTAGTGTTTGAATCAGAATGGATTTCAACTAACAATTTCAGTGATATGGAATCATTCCGTTTAACTCAAAACACTGATAAGAACTTCAACAATATCCTTGCTACAGGTGATGAAATCTATCCAATGGACACTGACTTCGATGGTGAAGATGAAGATGCTAATCAATTTAGATATACTGAAATTATGGCAAAAGCTTATAATCTTGCTGGTGTAGCTTCTGATGTTGATACAATCAGATTTGCAGTTAAAAAAGGTTTCTATCCTAAAACTCTTATCTATCAACAAAAAACTTACGCTTTAGGTGATTATCATTTCGTAGATTATCCACGTGCATCTGATAAAGAAGTTTATCCATACATTGACATGGAAGAACCAAATCCAGATAAATCTGCTGTAAGAATGTTCACAAATATGGATGGAAAAAAATCAGTTATTAACTCAGCAAACTTAAAAACTTATGTAAAATGGGGTTACCATGGTGAATATGGTATTCCACCAACAGGAACTGCTGTAGCTTATGTTATTTCTGATAATCCTTATGATAAAAAGATTAATCAATTACTAGATGAAAGAACTAACCAAAACTATTACTCAGAAATCATTGCATATCATATCAGACTTGATGATGCAGCTTACGATTTCTTTGCTCTTCAAGACAATATTGTAACACATGAAGATGATGGTGTTATTACAGAATGGCTTGAAGTACCTGTAAACAGTGTTTGGAATATTTCACAAAGTCTTGAATTGTTAAACTTAGAACCAGGTGACCATAAACTTGAAATTTCAGCTTTTGACCTTCAAGACCAATATGACCCAACTCCTGCAGTAGTAGAATTCACTATTGAAAATTATACTCCAAAAGAAGAGAGAAGTGGAATCCTTATGATTGATGCTGATGAATTAAGAGAAGCTGGTGCTCCTAGCTTTGATTACTCAGAATCACGTTCACAAGAAATTTATGCTGCTGCAATGGAACAATTTGGTGATAATGTTACTTATGTTAACAGAGCTGAAGTTATTGCAAATAATGAAATGAATGATACAGATTGTGCTTTTGCTCCATCTGATTTACTTAAATATAAAACTATTATCTATAGAAATGAAGCATTCACTTCTTCAACATTCAACTATGATAATGATGCTTTAAATATTTTCCTTTCAGAAGGTGGTAATCTTATACTTATTGGTACAAAGAATATCAAAGCTATCAATGATGATATGTATAATACATCAAAGAAATTGATGAGAGATTATTTTGGTATTGTTTATGATACAGAATCAGTAGATATCGTTAGTAATAGTTCAGCTCAAAACCCATTCTTCTTGGGTGCTACATCAGCTGAAGTTTATCCAGAATTAAATCTTGATCTCAGTGCAAATGCAATATCTTTCCTAATTGATTTAAAACAAGGTTTAGGTGGTATTGGATTCTTTACTGATATTGCTATTGACCCTGAAGATTATATTACTAAACCTATCTATAACTTTACTTGTAAGGCTGTTGATGATGCTGATATTGCGGCTCCTTCACAAGAACAGTTTGATACTTTTAGTCAAAAACCAGTAGCTCTTTCTAGAGTAACTGAAGATAATAAGTGTTACATCTTTACATTCCCATTATCATATATGGAACAAGATGATTTAACAAGTTTATTAGGACAAATCGTAGAACCATAAACTTGTAACATATAATATATCGAGCAGGTAAGTTTATAACTACCTGCTCTTTTTGTTTGATGGGATATCCAGAAATATAATATGGAAAAATATCCTAACAAAATCTTGACTTAAAATTCACTTGACTTCAAACATAGCTAGTAATTAATAATCATAAGGAATATGTATGAATCATAATAAATTAAAAGATACTAACATGAAATACGTTATTGAAAGTAGTTATTTTACAGCATTAGCTAGTATATTAGCAATAGTAGAATCATTGATACCCAAGCCTCTTCCATTTATAAGAATTGGTTTTGCTAATGTGATTTTATTACTGCTAGTAACTAATAGAAAGTACCTAACTGCACTGATTGTCTTGTTTGCAAAGACAATTATTGGAGGTGTAGTTGTTGGTACACTCCTATTACCAACAACGATAATTTCTTTAGGAGCTGGCCTTACTTCCTTGACTGTAATGTATCTTGTTTCCAAATATAATAATGGTTTTACTTTATTAGGAATAAGTATTCTTGGGGCAGTTAGTCACAATATTATGCAGTTGTTTATTGTTAGGAATATTCTTATTTTTAGTGATTCATTGTTTAATCTTGTTCCGATAATGATACTTCTAGCTATCCTAACTGGATCTGTGACAGGCGTGATTGTTACATTAATAAATAATAACTTTAAAGAGGTGCTAAATGAAAAAGTCTTTGCCTAAAAAGAAAAAACTATTTAACTTAGTTGTTTTATATTTTAGTATCTTATGTCTATTATCAATTTCTATTGGTTTTGTTGTATATAAAGCTTTCTTAAAATTCTCTGACAATTTACCATCTCCTGATGATATTGTTAATTATGAAATTGCAATACCATCAAAGGTGTTTGACTGTAGAGGGAATTTGATTCATACTTTCGCTAAAGAGAAAAGAGTCTTGGTTAGTTATAATGAAATTCCTCAATCATTCAAAGATGCAATTAAGGCTACTGAAGATAGAAACTTCGAGACTCACTTTGGTATTGACTTATTAGGAACTGTAAGAGCTGCCTTAACCAATCTAAAAGCAGGTGATACTACTCAAGGAGCAAGCACGCTTACTCAGCAACTTGCAAGGAATCTATTTCTGAGTCATGAGCGTTCTTTTTCTCGTAAGATTAAAGAAGCTATGGTTACTTTCTTAATTGAAGATAAGTTCTCTAAAGAAGAAATTATGGAGATTTACTTCAACAAGATTTATCTTGGTGATGGTATTTATGGAATTGGGAGAGCTTCTGAGTATTACTTTGGTAAGGACTTCAAAGATGTTTCCATTGCTGAAGCCGCCACTTTAGTTGGTATGTTACAGAGACCTAATTTCTTTGACCCTAGAAACAGGAAGGAAAGAACAAAACAAAGACGTGATTTAGTATTAAATAGAATGTATGTTACTGGAAAACTAGACAAGGAGTCTTTTAAGAAGGAATTAAATAGAGACTTAGTTTGCGTTGATCCAGAAAATACTGATTTGAACTCTTACTACTTATATCATATAGGTAATGAGCTGGGCAATAAATATGGTTGGAAGACTCTATATGAAGATGGTTTATCTATTTACTTATCTCTTGATTGGGACTTAACACTTCATGCTGATACTTTATTGAATGAACAGCTTACCAAGATAGAAGATGAAATGGAGTATTCAATACGATATGATGAACTGCCAACTGATACTACTGATATTGCTACTAGATATTTACAAGGTGGTATATTAGTTATGGATGCCCATACAGGTCATGTAAAAACAATGATTGGTGGTAGAAACTTCAAACATAGTAAACTAAACCGAATTATGCAATCTCGAAGACAAGTCGGATCTTCTATCAAGCCTGTATTATATACTGCTGCTTTAGAGAATGGTTACACTGCATCAACTGTTATAAGAGATGATACATTGAAGATTAAAATGTTCGGTTATGATGATATTCCAAAAATAGAAGATCTTCCGGATTCTCTTCTCGCTGATACGACATTGGTTGATTCTTTAAGAAAGCTAGAAAAGAAGTATCTATATTCTCCTAAGAACTATTCTAAACGGGCTGGTGGTTATATTACTTTAAGAAGAGCTCTTAGAAATTCGTATAATGTCTATGCTGTTAAAACAATGTATGACATAGGTAAAGCAACAGTCTCAAAAAAATCTGAACTCTTTGGAATAAAAGTGCCACCATACTATTCATCAGCACTGGGAACTCCAGAATTAAAACCTATCGACATAATAACAGCATATACGGCATTCCCAAACCAAGGAAAGAGAGTTAAACCAATATTCATTAACAAGGTTTATGATAGATATGGTAATTTATTGGAAGAACCTACCACCGAAAATATACAAGTATGCGAACCGGATATAGCATACATTATGAGTGATATTATGAAATCTGTAACTAGACTCGGAGGTACTGCAGGAAGATCTTTTAGTGATAAAAAGATATACCCTTGGGAATCGGCTGGTAAAACTGGTACAACGGATGACTATAAAGATGCCTGGTTTGTTGGATTCAATGGAAAGTATGTGATAGGTATTTGGACTGGTTTTGATAATTATTCAGCAGTTTCTGAAGACACATTAGGAGTTCAGTTTGATAGCTTAGGATATAAAATATCAGGCATGGGAAAAGGTATCGGCGGTGGTCATGCTTGTGCACCAATTGCAAGCAGGATTTTAAGAAGATTAATTTTAAATGATAATAATCAAGAGGAACCATTAGCTGATGATCCAAGATATTGTTTCCAAAAACCAGATAATGTTGTGGAACTAATGGTTGATAGAAAAACAGGATTTAGAACATCTAACAGTAGTAATTGGAAAAAAGAAGTTTTTTCAACAAGATTTCCTTTCCCTCAGTTTGGAAGGCCTGGTTTGAAGTACAACTTCCCTCCAAGATATAGCTATGATGATCCTAATCCATTAATTGTTAATGAACTAAATAACTAGATAGGGTGCTATGGAAAACATTATTCTGTTAGTAACATTGATTTCAGGGCTTCTATATTTTGCTCTTTCATTAACCTATTCATGGGCATTGAATCATGTGAAAGTTAAGAAATCACCAAAGAAACGAAGAGTTTCAGTTATTATAGCTTGTAGAAATGAAGAAGAAACACTCCCCGAACTGCTAACTATATTAACTAATCAAACATATCCATCTGATTTATATGAAGTGATTATTGCTAATGATGAATCTTCTGATAAATCTGAAGAGATTCTTCAATCTTTTTCACGTAAATATAATAATATTATTTATTTCAATGTAGCAGGTCGTTCTAATGCAATTTCCCCCAAAAAGAATGCTCTAACACAAGCGATACAAAGAGCTCAAGGTGAGATACTATTGTTAACTGATGCAGATTGTTTTCCTAAATCTACTTGGATTGAATCCATGGTTCAAGCATTTAAAGATGATGTTTCAATGGTTGCTGGTTATTCTTATACAAATATTGATTGGAAGAAAGCTAGTTTTGTTCAAAAATTTGAATTCATTGACCTCTTATGTTTGTATATTGGTTTAGCAGGTGGATTTGCTTTAGGTAGAAAATTTACTTGTATAGGGCAAAATCTTGCATATACTAAAGCTGCTTTTGAACAAGTAGGTGGTTTTAGCAAGATTAAGAATTATATTTCTGGTGATGATTGCAATTTTATGCAGTTAGTTAGAAAAGAAAAATTGAAAATAGAATTTAATTTTGATGAAAAGAGTTTTGTGAAAACAAAGCCTATTCAACGATGGAAGAAATTATTTAATCAACATAGCAGATGGTTTTCCAACTTAAAACTCATGTTTAAACTAAACACAGAATTCTTTATAATTTTAAGTCTTTTGTTTATCTATTATGTCGGTATTGTAACATCACTTTTTATTGATTGGAGATTCTTTGTCTTATTCTTAGCATTGAAGTTTGTTGGAGAGATGCAAATGTTCTTTTTCTCTTATCCTATTTTCAAAGTTAGTAGAAAACTAATTTATTTTTACCCTATTTGGATGGCTATACAAACTATTTTTAATATTTTGACAATATTCATTGGACAATTTAACATGTTTGTATGGCATGGTAAAAAACAGAAAGTAGTAAAAGGGAAAGCGAATGAAGTATTTGATACTTGATGATTTAAAATTAGATCAAGGTAAAGTTAGTCCTCTTCGATCTCAATTCGATTTAAGAGCAGGAATTTTAAAATTAAGACAGAAGATAGAAGGTTTATTCGGTATAGAAGATAGTTACTTGATAGTTAGCAGAAAGCTGGAAGATGTTTATACAGAAAGATTTCCTAACAAGACTATAAACACATTACCATTTGGTGATGTTTGTATTATTAATGCACGTATTAAACTCGATTCTAAAGCAATTGATATAATAGAACAACTGGAAAACAACGTTATAGCAGTTAATGAATTAAATGAACTGCTAGCAGTAAAATATAACAATTCTAATGAATCTAAAGTTGATTCTGATGAATTTGAGGAAAGAGACTTTTCTAATTTAACGACTGTAAAGCGTGATATTAAATTATGGCAATCTGTTGATGAAATTGTTCAATGCAATTCTGAACTAATTTGCAAAGATTATAATGAATTCTTTTATGAAAAAGATAACTTTTTCGAAACTGAGCAGGGTGTTACTGTTTTAAATCCTTATAATGTTTGGATTGGGGAAGGAGCAGTTTTGAAACATGGAGTAGTTATCGATGCTTCAGATGGTCCTGTTGTTATTGATGAAAACTCGGTAATAGGACTAAATTCAACAATTGAAGGACCTGCCTATATTGGTAAGAATACAATCATAAAAGCTTCTACAAATATTTTTCCAGGAACATCTATTGGCCCTGAATCAATGATATCTGGTCAAATCCAAAACTCAATTCTTCAAGCTTTCTGTTTTAAACCATTTACAGGTGTTTTTAATCTATGCTATGTTGGTGAATGGACTAAAATTGAAGCAGGAGTTAATGTAGATTCTGATTTCTTTAATGATGGGGAAGTTACAATTATCAGGGATTTAACAAAATCATTCAACTTCAGTCAAAACTCAGAGAATCTTATTTGTCAATACCAAGAGATGAGACTTAATAAGATTAAGGCTATGAAGTTTGACAAAAACATTGAACTAACTAAAATTGAATCTTGTGTATTAAAAGATTATTTAAATGAGGATAGCTAATGGAAAAATATATAGAAATAGAGTTTAGATCGGGTAAAATAGCTTATATTAAAGTACCCCAAGATCTTGAACTTAAACCAGACGATTGTCTGATTATTGAAGTTGAACGAGGTATTGACTTTTGTCAGGTACTCACATCAAATGTTCCTGATGAACAGATTGAAAAACTTAGATCTGAGTATAAAGAATATAAATATGTAAGAATGTCTGAAGATAATGACATAAAAGCATTAGATATTATTAAGTCAAAAGAAGAAAAAGCTTCAGAGATCTTTATTGATACTCTTTCACGTTATGACTTTGAAATGAAACTAATAAGTACAGTTTATCAATATGATGGAAATAAGTTAACTTTCAATTTCACTGCTGATGGACGTATTGACTTTAGACTATTTGTAAGAGAACTAGCAAATGTCTTTAAAACTAGAATCGAGCTACATCAAACTACTGGTAGAGATGAAGCTAAAATGCTTGGTGGATTTGGCATGTGTGGAAAAGTTTATTGCTGTAATTCCTTTATGAGGAAGTTCAACCAAGTTACTATAAAGATGGCAAAGGACCAAAACTTA
The DNA here is from genome assembly GCA_963678315.1 of Cloacimonadales bacterium (SeqCode). Lineage (GTDB taxonomy): Bacteria > Cloacimonadota > Cloacimonadia > Cloacimonadales > JAFGVF01. The sequence continues at coordinate 1,742,879 of OY782781.1, forward strand.
GCTGGAAACCTATCTAAGATTTCCGGTCCATGTGGTAGGTTGTTATGTTGCCTTCAGTTTGAAGAAGATTATTATGAAGAAATAGCAAAAGACTTTCCAGTTATTGGAACCAAATGCCTGTTAAATAAACAAATGTGGTATGTTTTTAAAAACGACTATTACAATAAAAAAGTATATCTATCTGCAGAAGATCAATCTATGGAAGTTATTCCTTTAGCTGAGTTTGATAAGAAAGCTAAGATTAAGTATGTACCAAAGGACGATGAAATTGCACAAATCCCAGGACGCTATTAATATATTAGACTTAACTCCAGAAGAAGTTTATGATAAAATAAAGGAGTTAGGTGAAAGTAAATTTAGAGCTAGCCAGCTATTAGATTGGATTTATAAAAAGCACATATTTAACTATGATGAGATGCTTAACCTATCAAAAAAGCTTAGAATAAAGCTCTCTCAAGAATTGAAATTAAAGTTACCTAAAGTAGTAGAATCATATAAATCATCAGATGGCTCAGTAAAATTCTTATTGTCATTAAGAGATAATGAGAATATTGAAATGGTACTAATGCCTAATGAAAAAACTGCTACCTTATGTATTTCTTCTCAAGTAGGTTGTGCTAGAAAGTGCCAGTTTTGTGCTACAGCTCAATTAGGATTAACAAGAAATCTTGAGACTTCAGAAATAGTAGGACAACTACTAGTAGTACAAAAATACCTAAAATATAGAAAGCTATCGAATGTAGTTTTCATGGGAATGGGAGAACCCCTAGATAATTTCGATAATGTTATTCAAGCATTAAGGATTATAACTCACGAACAAGGCCTTAACTTAAGCTCTAGGAAAATTACTGTTTCAACTTGTGGTATTATCCCTAATATCAATAAATTAGCTCAGTCAGACGTTAAAGTAAAATTAGCTGTTTCACTTAATGCAGCTTTAGATAAGAAAAGAGATATCTTAATGCCTGTTAATCAAATCTATTCACTTCCAGAATTGAAAAAGTGTTTGCTTGATTTTAGAAAAAAGACAGCATATAGAATAACTTTTGAGTATGTTTTAATAAAGAATTTCAATATGGGGATAGAAGATATTATTGCTTTAAATAAGTTCTTAGGTGATCAATCATGTAAATTAAATCTTATTGCCTGGAATGAGGTTGAAGGTCTTGATTATAAATCTCCATCTGAACAAGATATAGAAGACTTCAGAGCTTCATTAGATAAATTAAAATGCCCAATAATCCTTCGTGATAGTAGAGGTAATGATATCAATGCTGCTTGTGGACAGTTAGCACTTAAAAATAAAAGAGAGGAGTAATCATGACTAGTACAAAAAGTTTAGCTATACAATTATTTGACCTTGATGAGAATTTAGCTTGTAAATGTAATGGTAATCATGAGGTGTGTTTAAACTGTAGAGTTTGCAGAGCACTTCAACCGAATCAACTAGCTACAGATTTTGATAATTTAGCACAATACATTGACCATACAGCCCTGAAAGCTGAAACAACAAATAACGATATTGAAAAACTATGCAATGAAGCTGACCAACTGGCAACTAAATCAGTATGTGTTAACCCTTTGTATGTTAAGAAAGCAAGTTCTTTATTAAAGAAAGCACTAACATGTACAGTTGTAGGTTTTCCTTTATCTAATTCATTAAGCTCCACTATTGTTGATGAAACCTTAAGAGCTATTAAAGATGGTGCTACTGAAATTGATATGGTCCTTAAAGTAGGATGGCTTAAAGATAAAAGATATGATGATATTGTAAAAGAGATTAGTCTTGTATCTCAAGCATGTGAGCAAAATGGAGCTATTCTAAAGGTTATTTTCGAAAACTGTTTACTTACAAAAGAAGAAATTGCAATTGCAAGCTTATTAAGTAAGAAAGCTGGAGCTGAGTTTGTTAAAACTTCAACTGGTTTTAATAAGAGTGGGGCAGATGTCGAAGATGTAGCAATTATGCGTGGAGTTGTAGGTCCTCATTACGGAGTAAAAGCAGCTGGTGGCATTAGAGATAAAGAAACTGCAATTTCTATGCTAAAAGCTGGCGCTAATAGAATTGGAGCTAGTGCTACAATTAAAATTGTAAAGGGATAAGATGAAAGTACGTATTGCCGGATATAATATAGATAAATCTTTAATGAGTGGATTAGATAAGCATCAGGCAACTCCTGAAGTAATTTCGGCTGCCTATGCTAGAATAAGCAGAAGCTCAAAAGATGTTACTTCCTTAAGGAAACAAGCCCTAAATGAAGTTGAGAAAGCTAGGACATCTAATGAAAGTATAATCTTTGGTATGGGGCATGGCTCTATAGCTGAGCATGCTGTATTTAACATTGATTTATTAGGAGTAACTAGATTTATTACCGAATTCATTCAAAAATCTAGACTTGCCTCCTTTACAGAAAAATCTCAACGCTATGTTACTTTAAAAAGTGATTATCTTATTCCTAGTGATTTACCAAAGATTCTAAAGCAGGAATATATCGAGTTAATGACCTACCTTTTTAATACTTACCATGAATTCTACGAAGTTGCCAAGCAAGCACTTATAGATTCTGATTTTAAAGGTCCCAAAAGAGATTTGGAAGGTAAAGCTAAAGAAGATGCAAGATACATCTTACCGCTTTCTACATTATCTCAAATGGGAATGACAATCAATGCAAGAAGTCTGGAAAGATTGCTAAAAAGACTAGATAAAACTCATTTAGAAGAAGCAAAGACATTGAAAGAAGAATTGTATAAACTAGTTAGTGAGATTTCTCCTTCGGTAGTAAAATATGTTGATGCTGAAGCTTATGATTTCAATGTAATCACAAAACCAATTTTTTCTGAATTTGATAATGATTTTGTTTGGAAACTAATATCTCATTCTACAAGTCCAGATATCAATATCTTAGCTTATCTGATTTTTGAACAAACTGGAGAGTCTGTTGACTCTATCAAGCAATACCTTGAAACATTGAATTCAGATGAACTTAAACAGATGTTCAATAATATCTTTGATAACATGAAAGCATATCATCTTCCTATAAAAGCTTTTGAAGCTTCTGAGTTCGAATTCCAATTGGATATGTCATCATCATGCTTTGCTCAATTAAAAAGACATAGAATGGCTACTATTATCAAATCTGATTATAATCCTGAACATGGCTATGTTATCCCACCTCAAATTACTGAGTTAGGACTTGAAGGTAAATTCAATGAAGCCTGTTCAAGAGTAAGTTCTTTCTTTAAGAAGCTTGATGCTAATATTGCTCCTTATGTTCTAACCAATTCACACAAAGTACGTGTTTTATTTAAAGCTAATTTACGTGAATTATATCATTTTAGTAGATTAAGAAGTGATAAACATGCTCAATGGGAAATACAGAACATTTCAGATTTTATCATTTCCGAAATTAAGAAAGTAGCTCCTTTATCTGCTTCACTAATGATGGGTAAACACCAATTCAATAAATAGAATTATAATAAATTATATTTAGAGCTCTTGTTTTTTTGCAAGAGCTTTATTATTAGGCTTAATATTCTGGAAATCCCATATTTCGTTTAAATCCAGATGATGCATTAGTCTTGGAGAAAATAGTGCATATCCCGTCTGAGCCGGGCACGGTCTTTCAGCAAAATAAGTTGCAGAATCGAAGCTTGAATAATATATATTCCTGTTGAGGTTATGGAACTTATTCTAGCCATGAGTCTTCTCTAAAGCTTTGCCTTCACAGGAATAATATAGTACTATTTTTCAAGTTCTAGTGTATTATTTGGGTTTAATGTTTAATAATAAATTTTGTTGATGAAATTTCTCTATGTTTTCCAATTTTGATGTTAGCAATGTAGATTCCCGATGCTATATTAGCTATTTCGAAAGAACCTGTTTTACTTTTGATAGAAGATTTACTAATTACTTTTCCATATACTTTTTGACCTTTGAGATTATAGACGGTCAAAATACTATTTTCGACATTCTTGGGTAAGTCACCTACTAGTTCAAACTTGATATTGTTAGCTTTAGTAGGGTTTGGGTAAATATTTAGTTTTATTTTATTAGCAGGTATTGGCTCTACATCATTGTCTGCGTTAGGAACTGTTGTATCGCTTAATTGGTCAGAACCTGCAAAAATATAGACCTTACCAGGTGTGTTGTTTCCTCCGTTATCTTCAAATGGAGCTGAGATAGCAATATCATCAAAACCATCATTATTATAATCTCCAACTGCCATCCTATAACCAAAATGAGCAAATATCTCTAAAGCTTCCAGCTTTATATCACACATACCATTGGCTTGCTCTCTACCTAGCCAGATGCCTGCTACTCCATCATCTAGAGCGTATTCTGGATTTGCTCCCACAAAATCAGAGTAACCATCACCGTTAAAATCCCCATGTTTGATATATCTACCTAGATAAGCTCCTGTAGTAATATGCATATCAGTATAGGGGTTTTCCCTAACTATTGGGATACCTCTAGCTTGATCCAAAGTCTCCCCCATAAACATGAGACCATAAGTTCCATTGTTATGATTATCCTCTCTTGGATAAATAAAATCTTGATAACCATCTCCATTTACATCACCTACTCCTAAAGAACCTGTAAACCAGTATTGCGATGTTGGGGTTGCTGTATATTGGCAGATATAATCATACTGAGAAAAGCTCATATCAGCATCGCCCCAATAGACAAATGTGTGAGTATAAGTAAGGCGAGAATTTTCACCAGGAACTATATAACCGATAGAAATATCATCATAACCATCATTGTTCAGGTCACCTAATGGCTCAATTGTTCCTAATCCTATATAATCATTTTCTGGAATAATTGGAATGATACTAAAATCTCCTCCAACTAAAACAGAGATACCGTAAAGATCATCATTCCTATGAATAAGCAAGCCGTTATCGTCATAACCATCTCCATTTAAATCACCTAAACAAGATGTTATTTTATCTGGGTCCTCATAAATCCCATTATAACCACATGGATAAGATAGTTGATAGTCAGATTGGTAGTCTGGTTCAGGACCTCCGTAGTAGAAGCGTAAAAGATAATTTGTGCAGGCTGGGATATGTTCTGGGCTTAAACCAAGAGCAGCAAAGTCATCAAAACCATCTCCATTGATATCTCCACAGGCATGAAGAGAATTACCTATAGAAGGGGATCCAAAGATTTGATAATCTGGAACAGAGGAAAAACCATCTCCTCCATAATGAATATCAATACATCCGTTGTAAGTTTCTTGATCTCCAAAATGAGAAATCATTAAATCGTCGATACCGTCTGCATTAAAGTCTAGTGAAATAATATCACGACCATATTTAGATTCCACCCAAGGTCCTTCAAAAGTGTACATGAGCTCTATTTCGTTTTCAGAGTAGAGTAGTCTAAATGATATAAAAATCAGTAAAATTGTTAGAATAATTTTCTGCATAGTAACTCCCTATTTCTAAAATAGAATCTGCTACATACTTTGATTCTATATATTATACAATATAATAAACTTAACTGTTAACTAAATATAATTTGAAAAGTAATGAGTTAATATGTCAAGTAATTAATAAAAATAAGCATACCCCATTTTTTTTAAGTAAAATTGAGACGTAGTTGCAACTTATCATTATATTCACCTTTATAAGGTACATTTTGTTCAATACATTTTTTATTTATACTAAGTATTTTGGACTAGAAACAAGATGTTACTGCTAGCTATTCAGTGATTTCTAGTAAGATAGATTTTCTATTACACTTAAACATATAATTTTCTTATCAAGTTTTTTCTTTTTATTGACATCAATCTCGTTATTATATAATTGTTTATAAACTAACATTAATAGGAGTTAAACATGAAAGTTATAGCTACACAAAAAGCACCTGCAGCAGTAGGACCTTACTCACAAGCAGTATTAGCAAACGGTTTTTTATTTGTTTCTGGTCAATTAGGTATTAATCCTGAGACTGGTAAATTTGAAGATACATTTGAAGCTCAAGCAGAAAGAGTATTCTCAAACCTAAAAGCGATTCTTGAAGAAGCAGGTATGGGATTTGAAAATGTTGTTAAAGCTGAAGTATTCTTAAAAGATTTAGCTCAATTCAAAGCTGTAAATGAAATATATGCAAAATATTTTACTGCACCATTTCCTGCTAGATATGCTTTCCAAGTTGCTGAACTACCTCTTGGTGGTTTAGTAGAAATTTCAGTAACAGCTACAAAGTAGGATAAAATGAGTATTTCCACCAAAGGAGGAGATAAAGGTAAAACTAGTCTCTGGTCAGGTCAAAGAATTTGGAAATCTGATATAAGAGTTGAATCTTATGGAACTGTTGATGAACTTGATTCTCATATTGGAGAAGCCAAACACTTTGTCAAAATTGAGCACGTTAGGAATATACTTACAGAACTTCAAAACAAGCTGATGCGTGTTATGGGTGAGCTAGCTTCTGTGGAAAAGAAATTCACTAACCCAATTACTGTAGAAGATTTAGAAAAAGTTACTGACTGCGTTCATGATTTTGAAAGTAAAGTTCCTTTAAAAGGTTTTGTTGTTCCTGGTAATACAATTCAATCATCTAAGTTAGATATTTGTAGAACTATTGCCAGACGTGCAGAAAGAAGAATCATCCAGCTTAATCAAGATAATCCAGTAAATCCAAATCTGATAGGTTTTGTAAATAGGCTTTCAGACCTTTTCTTCATAATGGCTAGAGCTGAAGAGCAAAATGATGGTGGAATTAGATATAAAGATATAGACACAGAATTAAACTGTTAAAAGGAGAATTAATGTATAAAGTTGTACTTATCAGACACGGAGAATCAGTCTGGAACAAAGCAAACAAATTCACAGGATGGACAGATGTTGAACTTTCAGAAAAGGGTAACGATGAAGCTCAAAAAGCGGGTTTACTTCTAAAAGAAGAAGGTTTTACATTTGACAAAGCTTACACTTCTGTTTTAAAAAGAGCAATAAAAACACTATGGCATGTTTTAGAACAAACTGATTTAATGTGGATTCCAGTTGAAAGATGCTGGCAGTTAAATGAACGTCATTATGGTGCTTTACAAGGCTTAAATAAAGCAGAAACAGCTCAAGAGTTCGGCGATGACCAAGTTCTTATCTGGCGAAGAAGCTATAATATTGCTCCACCTGCTTTAGAAGAATCTGATGATAGATTCCCTGGAAAAGATAAAAGATATGCTTGTCTATCTAAAGAACAACTACCATTTACAGAGTGCCTAGAAGATACAGTTGCTAGAGTAGTTCCTTTCTGGGAAAATACAATAGTTCCTGATATCAAAGCTGGTAAGAAAATTATTATTGCTGCTCATGGCAATAGCTTAAGAGCCCTAGTTAAATATTTAGATAACATCTCTGAAGAAGATATTTTAAAACTTAATATTCCTACAGGTGTTCCACTAGTTTATGAATTAGATGAAAATCTAAAAGCAATCAAAAGCTCTTACTTAGGAGACCAAGAAGCAATAGCAAAAGCTCAAGCTGCTGTTGCTAATCAAGGTAAAGCTAAATAATTATTCATACAATATAAGTAATTTAAACAAAAGACGTACTTAAGTGCGTCTTTTTTCAGTTCTGCCGAACATTGATATAGATTATATGCCAATATTTATGCCGTCCCTTCGGGACTAATACATGTCGCCCTTTCAGGGCTTTTTTTATTTTTTAACTATTACATGGAGGGCAAGCCTCCATGCTTAGTATATGCCACCCCTTCGGGGTTTTTATGGATAGCATCTCCTCAATTCTCCACTCCTATTTCCTAACTCCTCACTCCTAACTCCTCACTCCTCACTCCTCACTTCTAACTCCTAACTTACGCCCCTCCTTGAAAAATCGGCTTTTTTTCAAGGTGGCAAGTAAGGGTGTAGAGACCTCGAAAACATATAAAAAAAATAACCGATACTCAAGATTGAAATATCGGTTATTAATATTTAGTTCATATTTATTCTAGTGACAAGTATTTGTCAGCTTTAATCAATGTTATCTTTTTCTTGATTCTGCTACTATCTGTAGTTTCAGTAGAAGCTTTAATATAAAAGAATTTCATTTCTTCTGTTGCTGGATGTAGCCAAGTAACCCTGTTTCCTGAAGTACTAAATTGGAATCTATCATTTGAGACAAGTGTATATTCTCCATCAGGACTATCACAAGCATATATCAAATAGCTTTGAGCATTTTCTACTACATCGAAAGATAGAATTATGTCTGAATTATTCACTTGCATGTTAACATTCTCTGGTATAGAAAGTTCAATAATTGGCATTTCTACAACATTTAATGTAATAGGTATCAAATAATTCGGTTCATCCAAATCATTAGATTCAATACAAACATCAGCTTGATAACTAGCTATTTCTAAGTTGTAACTTCTAAAATCTAATTCTACTGTTTGGTCTAAAGATGGTTGTAAAATACCGCAGTTTATGTTCGGTCTAACCCAACTGAGAGCATTATTATATACTTTTACATCATCTATGAACCAACCTGGGAAATTATTATTGAAGTTATCTTGTGTGTAGAAAGTGAAACGAATTTGAACTGTTTCCCCAACATACTCACTAATATTATAACAAGATTGAATCCAACCTCCTGAGTTACCTGCTGGAGTACCTGCAGAAACAGAAAGATAGTTTCCTCTAAGTTCTTGCCAGTTATAACCATCATTAGTTATTGCTACAGCACATCTGTCATAATTTGTTTCAGTAATATAGTTTTCCTGGAATTCAAGATATACATTTTCATTGTTAGCTGGAATTTCTATTTCAGGAGTGATTAGTGCATTATGAACAAGCTGTCCATTGTTATATGAATATGTATCAGGAACACTGCAGGACCATGCATGGTTATCACTATTGTAAGTCTCATCTTGTAGATGCCATAAATCACTTCCAGCATAGTTAACAGTTTCCCAGTCTGATATTTCACCTTCCATATCATCAAAGAAAATTGTATATCTAGAATTATCTCTGTTTTCAGAATCTTGCATTAGAGCTTCTTGACTAGTCTTGTTTATTCTTGGAAGAACATTGCTAGAGTATCTTTTAGAATTTGCTAATACATTGCTTTTTCTTGGTCTATTTGCATTATTATATGTATTTCTATTATTAATAACTTTGACATTATATTCTAAGTCTGCATCTCCAATATTCTCGAAAGATATAGAACTAGAATCATTTTGATCAGGATAGAGAGTCATAGTAATTCCTTCAGATGTAGAGTGAATATCTGGATTACCTTCAACGTCTTCAACTAGGATATAATTATCTTTTGTACAAACATCATAACCATTATCATTTGTAACTTTTAGTTTTACATTATAGTAACCAGGTTGCTCATAAGAGTGAATAGGATTTTGTTGATAGCTAACACTACCGTCACCAAAGCTCCATTTCCATTGATTACAAGTCCTAAGTTGATTACTTTCTATGTCTGCTTCATGACTGTTTCTTGTATCATTAGGTTCTGACTGACTAATGCTGTTTACAGGAATAAATTCTTGCATGTAGCCATTGAAATTACCAATATGCCAATAACCACCTAGCTCAGTAGATGTAAGTGTAACTTCATCAATCAACACATCTGCACGATATATCTTAGCTTGTAAATTCAAGACTTCTGATATTTCTTGGTCATTTAAAAATGATTGAGCATAGAACATGTAAGTTGTATTCATAAATTGATTTAAAACAATGGTTCTTTCATGAATATTCATACTTGATTGATAATATGCGTAAGGTAAAGAGTCATCACTACCCCATAAGCCATCAAATTGATCTACGTAGTACATTTCATTACCAATATTGGCTTTCATCATTAAACCAATAAATTCATCAGAATCCCAAGAAAGTTTAACTATCAAATCACCTGTTGGAGGCATATCATCGAGATAGAAATTCATGGAGTTTACGTTATTTTCATGTATGCTAACATTACTAGAATAATAATCAATATAATCGTCAGCATGAGCAGTCACTGTGTATTTGTTATCGTATGATAAATCAGTAAAATGAATATCCAATGGGTTCATACCACTAAACTGATCGGCAGTAAAGTTGGCGTGAATCTCTGATAAAGGGATATCTAATATTTCATAGAAACCTAATGAATCTGTTGTAGTTGTTAAATTACCTACAGATACTTGAGCATTAACAATAGGCTGGTTATCTTCAAGAGATTTAACATATCCTTGTAAGATTGTAGTTTCCATAACCTGAATTAAAATCGGTTGGTCAGGAGAGCCATAGTGTGATGAAACGTTGAAGTTATCAGTAGCCTTGATATAGTATTCTGTTCCACCCATGTTGTTAGATGCGATATGTATATTTCCTGTATAAAGATTACCACTAACCAATGTCATCTCTTCTTCTTGGAAAAGGAGTTCACCTTGAGCTCTGTGATAAAGTGATACGCTTGTGATATAGTTGGTAGTATCAATTACACTAGCATTCACCGTGACATCAGTGTTTAATCCAGCACTCTGGATTGGGATGTGAGATATTACAGGGGCTACATTTGGTAATATAGCTATTTGGAAAGGATTTGAGTTTGGCTCAACAGCAGGTAGAGAAGATGTACTTTGACCATCAGTTGCAGTAAAGTAATAGTCTAGCCCTGGACTTAATACTGCAGTGTAAGGAATTTCAGCTTGCCATATATTCCCACCAATATTAGTTAAGTTTATTGTTGAATAATAGCTTTCAGAACTGTTTTTATAATATAGTTTAGCACTTTGGGTAAATGGTTCTATGGAGTCTTCTATTAGAGCTTCTATCATAAAAGTACTTTCTTCAGCCCAAGCTTGATTATGGTAAGCAAGAGTGTTTCCTGTTCTAGTGATATCGGGAGATGTTCCAGGAGTATAAGAAGCAGTAGCAGTGTCAATAGCTCCTAGATAATTTGCTGTTATATCAACTATTCTTTCAAGTCCATTAAAAGCAATATCACTTGATCTATAACGTACGACGTATGTGTTAGATACTTGTGATGAAATGGCAGTTAATATATCATCAAATGGAGAATAAATATCCATATATTCACCATTGGTTTGTTCAGAAATATACCCATAATCCTGAATTGAACCGGAATCTGTAGAGATTAATGAAAAAGTAGTAATTGTGCTATTGTTTAGTATAGTCAGAGCTTCTTGTTGACTATAATGTCCCTGATTGCTATATTGACAGTTTTCATCAGTGATAAGGATAAAGATTTTTTGTGAACCAGGTCTAAAACTAAATTGTGTTGCAGAATCATAAAGAGCGTCCCATCCTGGCTCAAAGCCTCCACTGGTATGGTTTCTTGTCCATATACTGTTCTTGAAATAATCAGTATCAGAAGTAAGAAGTCCATTTTCTTCAATTATAGGATAACCGCTGTTTTCTCCACCGAATCTACATAATCCTAGGGCACAATCAACACCTGTAGCGTTCAACTGGTCTATGAAATCACTGACGTTATTTGAAACAGCATTCTGTTCGTCAGACATACTTCCGCTATTGTCCATTAAAAACACAATATCAGCCAATCTAGAAGAACCACCAGAAGCAGGAGGAACCACTTCATAAAAGTCTTCTTGTAAAACACCGTTTTCATATACAGAAAAATCGGAAGAAGATAGTGATGATATTCCAACTCCTGAACTATCAACAGCTACATTCATATAGATGAATGGGAAGTTTTGTGAGTTAAGACTTGTAATATTCACACTGAGAGAATCTCTATCTACTCTAGATACAGTTACATCTTCAATAGTCCATCCCTCGAATTCAATAGAATCATCAATTTGGTATTCAAACATTAATCTCATGCTTGTGTGATTGTTATTTTTAGCATGAACAGTCGTTGTTCTCGTTGATGATTTACCAGAAACTTGGGCAATAGTTTGCCAATTGTCTTTGTTGTCGAATGATACTTTAACAAAGCCTTTATCATATTCTGACTCTATCTCAAAAGATTCTATATAGTCTATTTTTAACAAGTCACAATTTGAGATGTCGATCATTGGTGAAATAAGCTGGGATTTTAATTGCTTAACTTGAGTGTTTTTGGATGTGCTAAATGAACTAATACTCTTGATATCAGTATCGTCTTGTTGCCAAGAACCATTTGATTTCCATCCACTTTTATTTGTAAGATTGTTAATTAAAACTTTGCAATTATCACTTTTGTTGCTATTCTTTATTCCAGATTTGATACTGTGAGCTTGTAATAATTGACCTTTCTCTATTGCTAAATCGTTAGCAAAAACACTGAACATTGTAAAAACAAAAACTAATAATACTGTAATAAACTTCATTATAACCTCTTTTCTCCATTTTATCTTTAACATATTTATTTAACAGTAGTTAACCTAACCAGTACCAAACTATTATGTGTTTTTTTCTTAATCTTGTCTAGTGTTTTTTTTACTATTATAGAATAGAGTTATAAGAAATAAATAATTGATTATAATCACAATTTAAATTGACATATTAATTAAAGACTTTATAGATATGAGTTGATAGAACTATATGTATATTGCAAAGAACAAAGGAATAGCCATGAAAAAGGAAAATTTGAGTAAATTATCAGCATACGTACCAAGGATTATTGAGAAGATTATTAGCGATAATAACTTATGTGAGCTTCCAGCTTACTTTGAAAGTTTGCAAAATGCAGGAATTATATTCTTTGATATAAGCGGATTTACCTCTATTACCGAAAGAGTTACATCTGAAGGCTACTATGGAGTAGAAGTTATAACAAATATTTTAAACTCATATTTCGATATAATGGTTCCTTTGATTCATAAAAACGGTGGTTCGATAGTTAAGTTTAGTGGAGATGCTTTTCTAGCTATGTTCCCACTTGAGAAGACAAGATTCTTTACTAGAATGACTGCCTATAAAGAGGAGGTTGCACAATGCTTATCAGAGTTAAATAAGCAATTCCAGGATCTGTATAATTTTGAGATATCCATACATGGTGGCTATTCTTATGGTCAAGTAAAAGTACAGTTAGTTTCAAATCGAAAGCAAATATATGATTATATCGTGATAGGAAATGCAGTCTCTGAAGCCTATGAATTATGTAATCAAGCACAGACAGGGGAAATTCTAGGAAATGAAATAGTAGATGTTGATGTTTTTGAACAGAATAGGCCTAGCTTATTGGAACTTACAGAAGTCAGATCTTCATTAATTGAGTCTTTTATTACAAAAGAAGTTGGATCAAAGCTTACTGAAGCATTGTTTGAGGCTGAATTACGCTTTTGTTCAATTTTGTTTGTTGGTATAGTTCCTATAAGCAACGAGTTCTTCACAGTTGAACAGTTGCAAAGATGCTACCAAGCTGTCAGTGATGTTGTAGCTACAACTGGAGGAATGATCAATAAAATTGATTATACTGATAAGGGCTATATGCTAATAATTACTTATGGGCAGTTAGTCATCTATGATGATCAAATCATGCGTGCAGTGAAATGTGCACAAGAACTTACCAAGATTGAAGATAAAGATTTTTATTTCAAGATTGGATTCACTACAGGGTCAATATATTCTGGAAAGATTGGTTCGAATATTAGGGCTGAATTTGGAATCATTGGTAATGCAATAAACATTTCTGCTCGTTTAATGAGTTTGTGCAAAGCAAATGAAGTTACATTCTCACAACAGATTTTATCCTCTATCCGCAAATATACAAGTTATAATTTCATTGGTAAACAGAAACTAAAAGGTATAAAAGATGATATAGAAGTATATAAATTATCAGTCGGAAAGAATGTAACTAAGAGTTTATACGATAATAGATATAAAGATGTTAAATATGTTGAAATATATGAACAACTTAACTTCGCTAATATTGATAAAATTAATAAAGTGACAGCTATATATGGTGATTCTGGTATGGGGAAATCTTTATCCATATATAAAATCCTTGATAACTTAGATTCTAATGAATTTTTCCTTAGTGAACTATATGAGTTTAACAAATATAAAATCTATGGTTTTATTGAATCCTTGCTATCTTCAATAATTGGAATTATATCTATGAGGTTACAGTATGAAGATATATATAAATTTGCTGAGGATAATAATATTGTTATAGATAGAACGCTTCTGCAAAATGTTTTCTTAAATGAGAATGCAAATCTATCAGAAGCTGAGATGGAGATTGTTGATAATTTCTTTGTTGAAGTAATTTACATCTATATTAGCCAATACAAATTTCTTCTTATTGATAACTTTGATTATATTGATAGTAAGTCCAAAATCATTGTTGAAAGACTTATTAAAAAACTAACTAACAGCGATATCAAAATAATCTTAACAAGTCATTCTAAATTGTCATCTGAGATAATTGCAAGCTCACTTATAGAAAATATTGAACTAACTTCTCTTGATGATAATAAATCAGAGTCATATATAAGAAGTCAAATTCCTAACATATCTGATGGTGCTGTGGCAAGGTTAGCTAAAATAGCAAATGGAAATATTCTTAATCTTACTGAATTATGTAACCAAATATTATCTGTTAAGCAGGGAAGCTTGCAGATAATTAATAATGATAATTTGAATATGATGTTTAAAGAAGGTAAGGTAGCTAACTCTATTGAAAGTTATTATCTTAGGTCTTATGATAAGTTAAATGAGGAGATGAAAACTATCTTGAAGATTGCATCGATAATTGGAAGCATGTTTCAATTTGAGTTTGTGCAAAACCTATCTTCCCAAGTTGTGAATAAACTAGATGAAGACTTGTTAGAACATCTCTGCCAAGGACAATATCTAAGACTTCATTCTAAGAATCCAGAGAGCTTTTATGTATTCAAGAATCAGCTCTTTCATCAGGCGGTCTATAAAACTATTCCTTTAAATGAAAAGATTAAATATCATAAATCAATAGCCCAATACTTAGAATCAAAATATGAAGATTCTTTAAAAGACTATTATGAAATTATAGCACAACATTTCTATTTCTCAAAGAATAAAGATAAAACTGCTAAATATGCCTTATTAGCTGCAGAAAAGAGCTTAAGTTTATGCTTATATAATCAATGTTATTATTTCTGTAAAATGGTTATATCTTCCAAACAAGATAATGCTGTATTGGCTAAAATAATAGCTATCGAAGTTCTAACACTTGTAAAAAGAAAAGATTTAGCTAAGCAGTATATTGATGAAATCTCTGATCTTGTGACAGGTGAGTTAATCTGTAGGTATTATTATGCTCAAGCATTGTACTATTTTAGCAATTCTGATTACTCCAAGGTCCTTTCTTTATCTCTTGATCGAAGTTTTTGTAATGAATTCTATTTTATTCGAACTCAGTTGTTTGTTCTTGATAGTTATCGTTTTCTAAATAGAAAAGTGGATTTCACACGACTAGTTAAAAATATTGAAAAAGTCTTAACTAAAGATAGTCTTTTGCTTGTCCAATTAAAAAATATCTATGCACAATACTATATAGATACTTCTCAGTTTGAACTTTCTTTAATAACATACTGTCAAGCAATTGAAGTATCACAGAATATAAACAATAAATTCAATGAGAAGATAGCATCAATAGGGGCCGGCGTTGCCTGTATGAACATGGGTAAACTATCAAAAGCAAAGACTTATTTATTTAAGGCTAAGGAGATTGCACAGAATATTGGAGATATAACAGGTTTGAACAGGATATTATTAGAGCTTGCTATTATTGAACGTAAGGAAGGCAATAAAGATAAAGCTCTAGCTACATATCAGGAAATCTATGTCTCTGCTATGGATGAAGGTGATTTACAGCATGCTTCTACTATATTATATAATATAGCCGAGTACTATTATTCCAATGAAGACAATGATTCAGCCTTAGAATATCTATCAAAAGCTCTCAAAATCCAAGAACGTATCAATGATAAAGCAAGTATTTGCTATAGCTATGACATGATGGGGGATATATATTTCTCTAATGGAGACTTAGAAAAAGCAGAATCTATCTATTCACAGAATATTAATAGGCAAAAAGAAGTTGGAGATAATGTAGGGCTTGCTCACAGTAATATGAATCTTGCCAACATCCTACTTTCTCGTAAAGAATTTGATAAGTCTTTACCACTATATTTAGAGCAAATTAGAATTCTTGAAAGCTTGAAAGATGTAGAAGGTCAAGGTAAGGCAAACTATAATGTTGGGGTCAACTTTTATTATCTAAAGGATTTAGATAATTGTATAAAGCATCTAAGGTTAGCAGAAGAGAAATTCATTGAATGTAATAATAAAGATCTTCTTGCATCTGTGCAAGCTTTATTAGGGAAACTTGTTCCTAAATCATAACTAAAATGAGGTTAAATATGAAAATAAAACTAGTAAATACAGTTGTTCATGCTGAGAATTTTGAATTAGTTAAGAATTGGTATGTAAAAACCTTTGATTTGAGCGTAACTGAATATCCAGAAGAAGCAGGGAACTATGTTGACTTATCTTCAGAGGGGCAAGACATTGTTGGAATTGCTCAAAATGATAATAAGAATCATCCTTTACCATCACCTAGAAGCAATGGGCAATATCTGCAAATATCTTGTTCACATATATTTACTATATTTGAAAGAGTTAAAGCTAATGGTGGTAGTGTTACTTGGGGACCAGAACGTGGTAATGGTTATTGGTGTGGGGAAGTACTTGATATAGAAGGTAATCAGATATGGTTATTCACTCCTGATTCAGATTTAGTAGAAAAAGTCCCCGATCGATATAAAAGTTAATTAGTTAAAGATAAATAAAAAGTACCGATGTTATTTAACACCGGTACTTTTGTTATTCTATGTTTTATTTATTTTTTAGATCTTCTTTCAAAGGGTTCAATATATCTTCTATAGTCTTTGATATTATCATAGCTTCTATAAGATTTTCTCTTTATAGCTTTACTCTGAGATAAGTTCTTCTTGCTAGCATTTACAGTATGTCTTGTAGGAACATATTTCACTTTATAGAATCTTAAATCATCTGTTGATACAATATTGAACCATAAATCACTACTTGATCCTATTTGCTCATAGTCTGATAAGTTGTGGCTCTCATATATTTGGTAAGTCACATTACGACTTTCAACATCTTCTGGTTGTTGCCAGCTAATATGTACCTGATTATTTCTTTCAGTAATATCAAGATCATTTATCCATTTAGCTGTACCTGCCTCTTCTTCTTCTTCTTCAGTATGAATAATGTCTAGACCTTGAATGTCAACATGACTTTCATAATTTCCAAGAGAGAAATGTAATCTTAGATCAACATTATATCCTGCATATTCATTAAATTTCACAATTAGTTTTGGTGAGTTTGGACTACTAAAATCTACATATAATGTGTCAAAGCCTAAGCCCATGTTAGACAATGCTTGTTGGTCATAGCAATCTATTTCATATAGATTAATTAGTGTATCTTCAGGCATATAGTATTCACCATAGATGGTAAAATAATTTAGCATCAAAGGTGGTTCATCAATACCACTCCAACCCCAAGAAGCCTGATCTACCCATTCAAAGTTGTATTGAGTTTCAATAACTACTTCTTTACCAATCTCTAATTGCGGATAAAGTAGTTCATCTGTATCATTGTCATCATCAATATCGTTGAAATCTTGTAAAGTTTGATACTCATAATACCAGCTTGTTCCATGCTGATATTCAAAATTAAAGCCTTCAACTATGTAAGATGAATAATAACCATCATAGTAGTAGTCTGTCTCTTCAACATTTTTTAACATTCCATGCCATTCAATATTATGGTGTTTTGCACCAATTCCCAAGCCTGTTATTCCTGTGCTTGGATCTGGTGTATAATCATGATTATTGGTGTCTATGAACATAGGATTATCATAGATATTTGAATATCCATAAATGCCAGTTTCACCAGAATTAATCAATGAATAGTTGATTGAAATTTCTTGATTTTCTCCAATGAATGGTGCTTCAGAATATTCTTCACTCCAAAAAATAGACCTATGAGCATATATTTGAGAGTTATCTAGAATTCCGAATGTTTGATAATTAGAAAAAGTAGACTCATATATACTAATAGTACTATTGTTTGTTAAATCAAGTGGAATATAGCCTTCATCAATATCGTAATCATCATAGAATATAGAGCCCCACATTTCAGCAATACTATTATTAAGAGCAATTGAAGTGTTACAATAAGCATAAGTACAATAACTTAAATCATCACCATATCCCTCTGAAATGCTAACAGCTTCCTGTAGTTGATTATAACTATTATATCTTAAGTTACTATAAGCTCCTATTGTATTAATTCCTATACCAGGGTTATTAGGTCCTCTACCGTTTATGACAGTATTTTCAACCCTAATTTCAACATCAGAGAGATAGATTGCTTGGCTGTGAATAGCAGTATGATATCCATTAATTACACAATTATCTATATATGTGTCTGATATATCATATAAGCCAAATCCGATTGAGGATTCTGAGTCTTCTGCAAAATAGCTTAGTCTTAAACCCCAGAAATTAGCTTGATTGACAAATTCAATTCCACTTGAATTATAACTTATTCCCTTAGGATAGTTGGAAATAGCACCTGTTTGAACATTCAAAAGTACATTTCCTAAGCCATGAATACCAATTTCATCATAGTCTGGGAAGTCGTAAGAACGATTTAAATTAATGTTACTTATGTCCGCTGATGTTTGAATTTCTGTATTCTGATTAATGATATTGATAGCTGTTTTTGTAGAATCTATATCAATATAATCCATGGTTACATTATATAGACCATAGAGAACAATACCACTACTAGAATTTTCATAATTGTTTCTAATTGTAATATTGTTGAAGGTCGGTTCAGAAACAAGAGTGAAATCGTTTCCTGTTTCAAAATAGATACCATTGGTAAAACCTCTAATCTCCATATCTTCTAATGTTGGAGATGCTGGACAGTCAAATCTAATACCAGCATTATCAGTTCTTGAAGAGTTAGAAGAATTTTTAACTCTAACACCTGTCATCAATGGAGCTATCAAATCTTCATTATCATCAAGGAATTCATTAAAATAGATACCATAATCATAACCTTCAATATCAATATCATCTATTTCAGGAGAGCACTTGTAATCAACAAAAATACCATATTGACCACCACGTGAAGAGTTAGAAGAATTTTTTACTCTAACACCTGTCATTAGTGGGATTAACTCCTGAGTATCATCATAAGTTCCATGATTATTCTTTAACTCAATACCTATATCATAATCTTCAATATCAACATTATTAATTTGCGGTGCAGATGCATAACCAACTGCTATACCTCGGGAAGTAGTACGTGAAGAATTAGAAGAATTCTTAACTCTAACACCTGTCATTAAAGGAATATCTAGGCCTTCATCATCTAAGAAAGAACCATTGTTATCTATATCAATACCAGTTGAGAAACCTTCAATATTTATGTTTTCTATTTCAACTTTATAAGAACCCAGAGCTTTAATTCCTGTTCTTTCATTTCTAGTTTCTTCTGTGTTTATTAGGTTTGTGTCTCTAATTTTAACTTGATTAGATTGTAGTTCAGATTCATTACTTAGAACAATACCTTGTTCTACATTGATTAAGGAATCTGCAGCAATTTCTATATTCCTAACATTAGCAACTTTAATACCAATTCTATCAGTACGTGATGAGTTTGAAGAATTTTTAACTCTAACACCAGTCATCAATGTTAAATCTAAACCATCATTATCATCTAATTCAATACCTATATCGTAGCCTGATATGTCTATACCATTAGTTGAAATTTGAGTATTGCTTACTTTCAGACCTGAACTTGAAGCACCACCATCAGCTTTACTTAGCTTTACATTATTAAGAGTTACATTAGAACGGTTTCTTGTATTATCTGTAGAAGTTAATTCAATACCGCCAGCAAAATTGTTAAACTCTGAATTGTTTATAATTATATCAGAATCTTCTACATAAAGACCTTTACCAGAGTTTAAACTATCTTGACTGCTTAACTTAATATGGTCCAGTGAACTAATATTACGAGTTCTACTTTCAGATCCAATAATTCTAATACCTTCATTATATCCAGCTATCTCCAATGAATCTATTGTAATAGCACCGTTATTAATAACTTGAATTGCGTATCGTTCACCTTCTTCTTGATTAACTCTAGATATCATACAATGAGACAAGTTTAGTTCTGCATGGTCAACAATAATTGCTGTTGAAGCATCTTCGAAAGAACAATCTTCAAGCATACTTTCTCTTTGGTCATTTGAGAAATACATGCCTTCCCAGCCATTTCCATTAGATCTGAAATTAACATTCTGAGCCTCAACAGTTCCCTCAATATTTAAACTAGCCCCCTCTGAAAGAATAACTTCAGCTCCTGCTTGAATGACAAGAGTTGAATCTTCGTCAATAGTATGATTTTGTGTAATAGCAATTGAGCCCTGCCAGTTGTTTGACTCAGGGTTTTCTTTAGGAACAACATTTACTATAATAGAAGATGTTGATTGATACATTTGATTTGCTACAGTTAAATCAACTTGATATTGACCTTGGAACATAAATGTATAAGCTGGATTCTCTTCGAAAGATATTTCACCTGCAAGGTTCCATTGAGATGAAGTATATACACCAGTAGAAGCATTTACAAATTGTATCTCTGTACCTGCTTCAACATCTAATGTTATATCTAGGTTACTTACTTCGATAATACTTTGTACTTCTCCAAATGTAGAAATATAATCTGTCATAACTAAAGTGTTAGTTTCATCATAAGCATTGGTAACTGTTAATGATACACTATAATGTGACGAAGTTTCATAACTATAAGAAGGATTTTGTTCATAGGAATCTATATTTCCATCATTATCAAAATCCCACTCCCATGATATAGGGTCTCCACCAGATAAGTCAGTAAATTGCACCATCTCTCCAATTTCTGGACTTTGATTATTAACTGTGAAATTTGCTATGAGTTGATCTATCACAACTACTTGTCGTGTATATATAGATTCTCTGTTATTGTCTGTATCTCTAACAGTTAAAGTGACGGTATAATCTCCTACCTCACTAAACTGATACATAGGGTTAGTAGCATTAGAATCTATTATCCCATCACTATTAAAATCCCACATAAACATAATATTGTCATTAATTGAGAAAACATCTGTTCCACTTAAAGCTTCAAATTGAGTGTTATTAACCAAGTATATTGGTTCTATATCTAATGAAATTCTTGCTGAAACCCATGGTAAATATGGCATAGCCCCATCGATTAACCAGATATCATTAAAATTAAATCCATAATTACTATAAGTTATTTGGTCTGTAGATTCAAAAATATCCATTTGCTGAACATTTGAATTTCCAGATTGATTGAAGCCCATACCTAATTCATTATTAACATAATCTGGGTCTGTGTTTAAATATAGAACATTTTCTATTGTAGAATCTCCTCCATTAAAACCAGCAAACAAACCGACATTAGTGTATCCTGTAACATTTCCTGTAGAATAACAATGCTCTATATTAGCATTATTACTGTTTGAAGCAACAAAACCACCACTGTTTATTCCAGAAGCATTGACATTACCAGTTGCATAGCAGTTTTCTATATTTCCACCATTATTCTCACCAACAAAGCCACCTATTCTACTATTACCAGTGACGTCTCCTTCTGCATAACTGTTTATTATTGCTCCATCATTTTTACCAATAAGTCCACCAACATAATCGTAACCATTGATATTTCCTGAGCTTGAACAGTTTTGAATTGTTGAATTATGAACTGATTCACCTGTAATTCCACCAATGAAATAATACAGACCTGTTACATCTGACATTGAAGAACAGTTTGATATAGATGAATTATACCATAATGCACCGGCAATACCACCTACTTTCTTATAATCACCATTGATTGTAGCATTACTTGTTGATAAGTATATTTCAGAATTATGTGAAACTAAACCAGTAATTCCACCTAAAAGTTGAGAATGTGCTACTATATTTCCAGTTACAGAACACCCTTCAATACAAGCATATTCAGTTATAAGCCCAGCTACAGCACCAACTGCACTTTGTCCATTTATATCAACATTTTCTAACTCAAGATTTCGAATCTTTCCACCTAAAACATAACCAAACAAACCTATATTGCTATGATTTGGTCTGTTTATAAATAGATTTGTAATCTTGTAACCGTTACCATTGTAGTTACCAGAGAATTTATTCGAATCATAGTTGTTGTAATTATCACCAATTGGTTTAAATCCCATTCCATTATTTAAAGCCAATGATGCAGATGCATCAATATCATTAACTTGGATAAAATAGCTATTCCAACAGGCTTGATTGTTACTAATCCAAACTAAATTGTCTAAGCTTTCTACCTGATAAGGTGCTTCAGATGTACCTTCACCACTTTGTGGCATTACACCTTGAGCAAAAAAAGTTAATGTAAAACATATGACAAATAACATTAACAAATTTCTTTTCATAATTATACTCCTTGATTATAATTCATTATTAACGATCAAAACACAATACTAATTATCTACTAAATAATAAAATAGGCAATCTTTTTTTTAATAAATATTTCTTAACTAAGGTCCTTTCTTTACACATTAAGTTTTTAAGAATTACTGCGAAATCTGATAAAAGGAGCTTATGTACTAATAATAGTCATCATTAACAATTTAGCATTTATGATTTATCTGATATAAAATGAGTTTTCTTTCAGCAAAGATATGACTTTTTGACTGTAATTTATATTAGTGGTAAGGTCGTGCTTACTGGCCTCTTTGAAAAAAAGCCGATTTTTCAATGAGGCAAGTAAGGGAGGAGTTAGGAGTGAGTTTAGGAGTGTAAGCATCCACCGAAGGTTGAAGGAACTTCATGCTTACGCAAACTATAGAGACGAACGAATGTTCGTCTAAATCAAAAATGAAGGAAGAGAGTTGAGATGAGATCCATTTTATCACCCATGGTTAAACCATGGGCTCTTTATTGATTTACCCTTACAGGGTATAAATACCTTTATGTCCCTTGGGGACATCTCACCACAAAGCCCATGATTTCAATCGTGGGTGATGTTAGAAGTTAGGACATACTGGTACCGCCTGCCTCTTTTAGGGGTGGTTTCAATCGTCTTAGCCGATTACGGTCCCTTCTGAATGCGCATCTTTAAACATGCTTGCATGGTTAAAGAGAAAAAACTTATCTTTTGGAGTGCATTCATCCCTGAATGCGCATCTTTAAACATGCTTGCATGGTTAAAGAGAAGATACTTTAACATCATTCTTGATGAATGATGTTTCGCAAGCAAGGACTGTGACAGGCGAAGACTGTTGCTGGCAAGCCAAAGTGAATTTGTAGAGACGTTCTGCAAAAGGTCTCAAACGTAATCTACAGTCTTTACTGTCACAGTACTATTTTTGTAAAAGCTAATGCATCATCTGGGATAATAGGCATAAAAAACAGAAAAATGGGATAAAATGCAATTATGATTTGACAATAATAACAATTAGCTTAAATTTTTATAGTAATATTGATTAATATATTAAATAAAATAAAAGAAAGGGGATTATGAAGAACATTTTACTCAAACAAGCGATGATGAATAAAGTATTGTATGCTTTAATACCATCGATAATATTTTCAGTTTTCTTGTTTGGTTGGAGATCTTTAGTAGTGATATTATTCACAAACACGATAGCTTTTCTAACTGAATACATGTTTATACGTAAGAAGAAAATGGGAAAAGTTTCCATGGCAGTATTTGTTACAGGAACACTTTTAGCTATGTCTTTGCCTCCAACTATTCCATTATGGATAGCGGGAGTTGGTGCTGTTATTGCAGTAGCCTTTGGTAAGATGGTGTTTGGTGGATTTGGTATGAATATCTTTAATCCAGCAATTGTGGGTAGAACATTTATCTATGTTTCATTCCCACAGCAAATGACAATTAACTGGTTAAAACCTTTTACAAGTTTTCCTGGTGGTTTTTTACATTATCAGAATGGGATTGATATGCAAACATCAGCAACAATTCTATCTTCTTCTAAGCTAGGTCAAACAAGTGGGTACAGTTTTGTAGATGCGCTTATAGGTCTTATTCCAGGATCTATTGGTGAGACTTCAGCCATATTAATTATTCTTGGTGGTTTATATTTAATCTTAACTAAAACAGCCAAGTGGCAAGCAATGCTAGCTACATTAGCTTCTTTATATCTATTTAATGGATTCTTCTATGGATTTAGCGAGGCTCTTTATTATCTAGTGAGTGGTGGAGCTTTATTTGGGATAGTTTACATGGTAACCGATCCTGTTTCACAAGCAAAAACCAAAAATGGATTATGGATTTATGGAATAATGATTGGATTCCTGACAGTATTTATAAGAAAATACTCCTTGTTTAGTGAAGGCTTCATGTTTGCTATTCTGCTAGCAAATACATTTATGCCTATCATTGAATATTATCTTAAACCTAAGAAGAAAGGAGCATAAAAATGGCTAAAGAGAAAAAGTTGTTTAGAGAAACAGCGATTTATCCTATCTTCTTTATGGTTATTATCACAATAATATTTGTTGGGGTTCTTTCTGTTTTATATAACAGTCAAAAGCCAAAAATAGAAGAAAATCAAAGAGTTCTATATTATAAGAATATTCTTGATGTTTTTAAAGATAAAATAACTAGCATAAAAGTATCTGATCTGCAGGATAATGAAATTGAAGATGTAAGAAAAGATTTCTTAGAAAGTGGAGAAATAGAGACAGATCTTGGGAATAAAAGGTATTTTATTGTAAAAGAAAATAATGAAGTTATCGGCTACTGTTTTGATATAACAGGAAGCGGATTGTGGGGAACAATGAAGGCTGTAGTCGGCTTTGCTCCAGATATGCAGACATTGATTGACTTCAATGTTTATGAACAAGTTGAAACCCCTGGTCTTGGTGGTAAAATATCTGAACCAGCAGAGAAACTTAATTTGAGAGCTGACTTTATTGATAGTAAATTCTTCAAGGAAGATGGATCAATAACTGAATATAAACTCATTGCTGATTCTTCTAATAGAGGAAGTGATAATGAGATAAGACAAATAACAGGAGCTACAATCACTAGTTCTTCATTCCTTAAAATGCTATCCAAAGAAATGAATATGATAAGGCCAGTTTTTATGGAAAAAGTACTTAATGGAGGGAGCAAGTAATGACTAAAAAACAGATATTTATGAATAGTGCATTTACAGAAAACTCCATTTGGAAGCAAGTTTTAGGTATTTGTTCATCTCTTGCTGTAACTAATCTATTGATGAATAGTTTAGTTATGGGTTTAGGTGTTATTTTTGCCATTGGATTAGCTAATTTCACTATTTCTCTAATTAGAGAATATACTCCAAAATCTGTACGAATGATGGTGCAAATTCTGATAATAGCCGCTTTTGTGATTGTGGTAGATATAGTGCTAAAAGCTTACCTTCCTGCTGTAAGTAAAAGCTTAGGTCCTTATGTTGGCTTAATTATAACTAACTGTATATTAATGGGTAGGGCAGAAGCATTTGCTTCGAAGAATAAACCATTAGATTCAATGATAGATGGAATAGGTGCAGGTTTTGGTTACACTATAGTGTTGTTAATGATTGCTTTTGTAAGAGAATTATTTGGCTTTGGAACATTGTTTGGAATCCAAATCCTTGGAGATTGGTGGGTTAAATGGTCTATAATGGTCATGGCTCCTTCAGCTTTCTTCTTACTAGCAATCCTCATTTGGATAATTAATAATAAACTAAACGCAGAGAAAAAGTAGAGGAGTAAATAATGGAAATTAATTCATGGGTTCTTTTTTGGGCTTCAATTTTTACTAGCAATATATTGTTGACCAATTTTCTAGGTATGTGCTCCTATCTTTCAGTTTCAAAGGAAGTAGAATCTTCATTTGGATTAGGAACTGCTGTTTTCTTTGTAACAACTGCTACAACTGCAATTAACTGGGCAGTTTATCATTTTATAATTGTACCTGCTGATATTGTTTATCTGCAATATATTATTTTCATTATTGTTATAGCTGCTTTTGTACAGCTCACAGAAATAATAATTGAGAGATTCTCTCCTGCTCTATATTACTCATTGGGTATTTTCTTACCTTTGATTACTGTAAACTGTGCTATTCTGGGTATTAGTTTATTTATGATAATCAGAGACTATAGTTTTATCCAATCTGTAGCTTTTGGTGCTGGTTCAGGCTTAGGTTGGCTATTGGCTATCCTACTTCTTGCTGGTATTAGAACAAGATTAAGAGAGAAGTTCATCCCTACAGGTCTACAAGGTGCCGGCATGAGTCTTTTGATTACTGGTATAATGGCTTTAGCATTTATCGGTTTTTCCGGTATTGTTAATGTTCAGTAATTAGGAGGATAAGTGGATTATAACAAAATTCTTATTGAGATATTGATTTTAGCTGGAATAAGTGGAGTTTTATCCATACTAATTGTTGTTGCTAAAAAGATATTCGAAAACTATGGTGAATGTGAGATAGATATTAATGGTAAGCGCAAAGTCAAAGTAGAGGGAGGAAGTTCATTACTTACTTCTTTAGCTGAACACGAAATATATATTCCTTCTGCTTGTGGTGGTCGTGGTTCTTGTGGAGCATGTAAATGTAAAGTTCATGAAGGTGGTGGACCAGTATTACCTACAGAAAAACCATTCTTTAATGCTAAGGAACTAGCAGAGAACTACAGGCTTTCTTGCCAAGTAAAGGTTAAAAATGATATTAAAATTGAAATTCCTGAAGAAATATTTAATATTAGAAAGTATAAAGCCACAATAGAAGAAATTGTAGATTATACCTACGATATTAAAGGAATTACTTTCAAATTTGAAGCTGGTGCAAGTATTGACTTCAAGGCGGGGCAATATATGCAACTTAGAGCTCCAAAATATGGCAAGATAAGAGAATCAGTTGTTAGAGCTTATTCAATATCATCAAAGCCTAGTTTAAACGATAGAGTGCAATTAATAATTAGAAGAGTACCAGAAGGTATCTGTACAACTTGGGTTCATGATTATGTAAAAGAAGGGGATCAAGTTGAATTAACAGGACCTTATGGAGATTTCTTTATAAGAGACACCGATGCTGACATTATCTTTGTTGCAGGTGGTTCTGGTAAAGCTCCGATTAAATCAATGTTGGAAGACCTTCAAGAAAAAGGATGTAATAGAAAAATGTCTTATTTCTTTGGAGCAAAGACTACTAAAGATTTATATTTAACTGATTATATGAATAGTTTCAGTGAGGTATTCCCTGACTTTTCTTACATTCCTGTATTATCTGATCCTGAACCAGACGATAATTGGACTGGTAAAACTGGCTGGATAATGCCACACTTCAAAGATGTGTTAAGAGACCCAAAAAATACTGAAGCTTACTTATGTGGCTCACCAGGTATGCTGGCTGCTGTTACAAAGAGCTTAGTTGAAATGGGGATTCCAGAAGAAAAAATCTATTATGACTCATTTGCTTAGGAGGAAAAGATGAAATTAAGTCCTACAGAAAAAGTAATCCAAGAGAAAATGAAAGCAGGAGTACTTACTTATGAAGGCTTCTTGGGAAATGATAAAAGAAACTATCTTGATATTATAGCTGATGATAAAAAGATAATAAATAGTTTTGATAAGTCTCTACAAGAAATTGCAGAAAAAATGAAATATTTAATGGAAAAATCTTTTCAATCCTATGATGGTTCAATAGTAATTGATAAGAAATTTGAAGTAGAATATACTTCTTTTAGAGGTATTCTGATAAGTCCATTCCCTGGTGCAGGTAAGTTTGGCAAAGCTATCATTCGTGTAACAAACTTAGAAAATAACAAGAGTGTAATGTGGACTCCTTTACATGTTCATTTTATCAAAGATTATGGTTTCTTTGAAGGACAAGGTTCTAAGTTTAGGATTGATCCTCAATTACTTTATCAGGTTCTTTTTGGATAATGAAGTATATTGATAGAATCAAAAGATTAAATAGCAAACTCCCCCGAAATGGGGAGTTTGTTCTATATTGGATGCAGCAATCTCAACGAATAAACTATAATCATGCCTTGAATATAAGCATTAAGATAGCAAATAAGAGACGAATACCCTTAGTCGTATTATTTGTATTGAATAAGAATTTCCCTCATGCTAATCTAAGGCATTTTACCTTTATGGTTCAAGGTCTAAAAGAACTTGAAGATAACTTTAGGGATAGAAAAATTACTTTTATCATCGAAGAAGGTGACTTTCAAGAAGTAGTTCCAGCTTATGCTAAAAAGTCAGTAATGCTATTAACCGACAGAGGCTATCTGAGCTTTCAAAGAGCTATTCGAGAAAATATTGCTAAAAGTGTTGACCTTGCTATGTATCAAGTAGAATCAGATATTGTTGTACCAGTAGAAATTGCCTCAGATAAAGAAGAATATATGGCTCGAACTATTAGAAAGAAAATTAATAAACTTCGAGAATTCTTTCTAACTCCATTACGACCAGAAGAATATAAAATGGGATTCTATAAAAAAGTGCCTTACTTAAATTTTGAATCCTTTCTGGATAAGCTAGATACTACTGTAAAGCCTTCGATAGACTTTGTAGGAGGATATTCTCAAGCAATAAAGAGATTAGACTTCTTTCTTGAAGATTTACTTGAAAACTATGACCAAACAAATAAGAGTTTGGTAGAAAGTAACTTTTCAAAACTGAGTCCTTATTTACATTTTGGACAGATTTCACCTCTTGAGATAGCTATGAGAGTCCTGAATTCAAATGCGAGAGATGAAGCCAAAGAAGCTTTTCTCGAACAGTTAATTGTTAGACGTGAACTTGCTATTAATTTCTGTTACTATAATACTTCTTACGAGGATTTGCTTTCTTTCCTACCAAAGTGGGCAAGTCAGAGCTTACTTAATCATGTTGATGATTCTAGAGAGTTTATTTATTCTATTAAAGATCTGGAAGAGGCTAAAACACATGACCATGCGTGGAATGCTTGCCAAAAACAGCTTACTAAAACAGGTTATATGGAAAATTACATGCGAATGTATTGGGGTAAGAAAGTCATTGAATGGACTCTACATCCTCAAGAAGCCTACGAAATTCTTATATATTTAAATGATAAGTACGAACTTGATGGGAGAGATGCTAATGGCTATACGGGAGTTGCTTGGTGTTTTGGAAAGCATGATACAGCTTGGAAAGAAAGACCTATTTTCGGGAAAACTCGCTATATGAACTTCAAGGGACTTAAAAGAAAATTTGATATTCAAGCTTATATAAATAAGTGGCTATAGTATTTTTAGATAAGCTACTAATTAATAAAAAACTACTAAATAATGGTTGACATGTCATGACAATTAACAGATAATATACCAAATCATAATTGATTATCTTTATGAGGAGAAAAGATGAAGAAAATAATGTTTTGGTTTATACTATTAATTACTTTTGGACAAGTTTGTGCTGACCAATCTAAGTTAACTTATGAAGAAAATCTTATATATGATAAGCTTGTTGATGAATCAGTCTGTCATTTGTATGAAAGTTTCCTTAAAATCCCAGACTCTAAGTTTGTAGGAAAAGATGGTAGAGAAATACAAGGGTTTGGAATCGTATTTGAAAGCGATTTGGAAGATAAAGTATCGGATAAGTTTAGACAGAAGTTTACCAAGACAAAATTCAAGGTTTATAGAAAGGAAGGTGTCGATAAACTACTTGAAGAGCAAGCAATACAATCGCAAGATTTTTATTCAAAAGCAGGTAGATTAAAGATAGGTCAATTAACTCAATGGAAAGGCTATTTAGTTGGAAAGATTAATTATAGACTTGATAATCACTTGTTCAAGAAGAGTGTATATGTTGATATAACTAGTGACTTTTTTAACCTCGAAGATGGCAATCTTATATGGAGCGATAAGTATACTAATTCTTATAAAGTAAAATTACCAATAAAAGTATATTTGATAGGTCTTGCTGTTGTCCTAATTCTAACAATATTGTTTAACATTCTTACTAGAGGCAAGTCAACTACTTTAATAATGGGATTAGCTCTTGTAGGCGTAACTTCCTATTCAATATGGTTTTTTGTTTTATAGGAGGACTTATGAAAAGACCTTTAATATTATGCATGTTTGTTCTTCTAAGCATGGTTATGATTTCTTGTTCAAGTAATGTAGATACAATAAAACAAGCTGAACAAACTATTCCTGAATGGTATCTAAACCCTCCGCAAGTGAATGATTTATTTGTTTACGCTACTGCTTCTGGTTATTCAGTTGATATTGCTTCTAAAAATGCAAAGAGTAAGATTTCTGAATATTATAGATCTTACATTGAGTCTGAATACCTTGAAGCAATACATTCTTCTATTAATAATGATAAAGAGAATCTAGAGCAGTATGTTTCAAGCAAAATAAGTTTGCTTTCTAATTTAGAGATTCCTGGTATTACTATTTCAAAGGCTAAAGAAGTGAATGGCTTATTCTATGTGCTTGCTGTAATGGATAGAGATGTCTTCGAACAAAGGCAGAATGATATCCGCAACAAAATGATTGCTCTAGTAAAAGATGGCGATATTGCAAAAGATATTGGAAATAAGCTAAGTACATACTACTTAAGTGCTTCTTTGTTACCTAAACTACTTACTCCAACAATATATAATGATCAACTTATGTATGCTTATCTGAAGAAGCAAATCAATAAGATTGTATCTGCTATAAATGTTAATTATACTTTTCATAAATACTCTCAAGTTTCTGATTATGAAGCTTTAGTTATAACAATCAAGTCTGATGGGAAATGTCTGAAAGGTATTTCATTTCTAATTGATGGTCAATCGAACTATTCTGATGAAGCAGGTAAGTTCTATCTCCAAAATGATGAACAAGAACCTTTTGATATAACTGTGAAAATTGATCTTGATAATATTAACTTATCCAGTGAACTACAAGGTAAGGAAATTCAACAAGCAAAGGAAATTATTAATTTGATGACTTCCTTTAAGCAAAACATACATATAATTCCTCCTGTTGAATATAAAGCATATATAAGAGTAAATAGCTATATTGATCAGCTTTCTTCTAATAATAGCCAGCTTGAAAATATGATAAAGCAATATTTTCTAACTAAGAATACAAAGATTACTGATGATAAAGACAATGCTAATCTAGTTATTGAAGTATCAACTTATGCAGAAGAATCTTCCTATAATAATTATTTAGGCTATGCTTATAAGGCTGGGGGAGAGGTGACTATAGCTAATGCTAAGAATGAAATTAGCCTTATTGATTTAAATGATGAGGGAACTAGAGAAAAGACTAAGAGCTTTAATCAAAAGAAAAACATTGCAGCTTCCTCAGCAATTAAAGAGCTCAATAAAATAATCATTAATCGAATAAAAGAGATACAAATTAAGTAATTAATGGAGATAACATTGAATACTAACGAATTAAACAATTTAATGAACAGTCCTTCCAAGAGGTTTTACTTAATAAAAGAGATTGAAAATATAGCTCAAAAAGAAGCCAAAAGGCACAAAGATGATAGGAGCATAGTAAGGAAAATTGTTAATGCTATGGGTTCTCAAGAAACAGCTGTTGATGCCTATAGTGATTTACAACAAGAAGTCGACCTATGTAAAAGTGTTACTGATCCTCTTGAAAAAGCATCTGTTCTAGTTAAAGCTCTAATAGTTACAAACAAATGTCAGTTAATAATTTCGTTCAAAGACCCTCAATACAGAAGAGCTTATAAGCAATTTAAGCATGATTATCATAGATGTGTTCAAAAGTTTGTAGAATTGCAGTATAGGACTTCTCTTGATAAAATACTAATTAACCATTTAAGAGATGCCCTTAATGTTCTAGTTGAAAAGGGAGATATTACAGCTGAAAATAGAATAAAAGAGTTACCCGAATATGAGCTTCTGATTGAAATATACCGTAAGCTAGAAGTCAAATTAAAATCTCTTTTACATGACTTTAGTAAAGAGCTCCTTCAAGAATGTAAAGAGCTCCTTCTCCAATTCAAAAATAGTTCTTTAGCTAAGAAAATTAAGGATGAGATTGTTGAAACATTGCAACTTCTATATAACAGAATTATATTTAAATCTAAACAAGCTATTGAGAATGAAATAAGCAATATTAACCCAAGTATCACAGCCATAACAAAGGCAATTGAGAACTATCTAGAAATGAAAGAAGCCTTTGCTGGTATTGGCTTAGAACTTGGTTCAAATAGCTATGATGATTTGTACAATGATCTTCTTTCATTACAATCTAGAGTTACAAAGGAATATCATAGAATTAAAGAATTATTACAGAACTTGAAAGAAGGAAAGCAAGCTCTTGAAGAAAACATTCTTGCTCACTATCTTGTCTTGAAGGAATTGACTACTTTTCTTAGTGAATTTGACTTTTCTTATGCAGAAGTAGGAGATATATTAACTGAAGTAGAAGCTGGTATGCAAGAGCTCATAAATAGCATTGAACAAGTCAAAAAGAAGCATATTGAAGACTTGCACAAGCAGCTTAATAATCTCAATAAATCATCAATATCTAAAACTACAGCTACTTGGGTCGACCTCAGATCAATTGTTGAAGAAGAGTTGATTAGCTTTGAGAAAGAAGGAATAAAGTATCCTGAACTGAATACTTTTGTAAATGAGTTGAATAGCTTTCTTATAACTTATGTCGATGAACTAATAGATGAATATAGTTTCGAAAGCCACATATCTAAAGAATATAAAGCAATGCTTACTGAACTGATTGATAAGCTTGGAATTCTAGTTGATATAGACTTAGACCTTCCTATGAAGTTATCAGAACTTAATAATCTTATTAGCAAATTGTCTAAGTGTGAAGAGCTAATTGATAATTATGAATCATCTAGCAATTCTGGAATTGGAAAGAAGAATATTGTTTACCTAAATAACAATTTAGAGGAAGTAATTAAGGCTTATAAAAACAGTGATATAATTAAATTACTGGATATAAATCCTTTATTTTTAAGGATTAGTAGTTTCCACCAAGCACTGCAGAGTAAAGTACAAGATTATTATAAAGAAAATGCTTGGGTGGGAAATCTTGTTCTTAGAAATCCTAAGTTCAATGTAAATATTGTTCTACTCAACGACTCAAGAGTCTTTCTTGGGAGAGCAGGGCAAGAATGGGATTTGATAAAAGGAAACAGAATATATATTCCTTGGGCTAGAATATCTGCTAATCACTTGTTGTTAGATTTTGAAAAGGGAATAATTGAAGATGTAGCTTCTTCCAATGGAAGTTATATTAACAAGAAGACATCTAGTATTACATGTGAGATGATGAAAGATGTAAGTGAGTTCAATCTCGCTAGTGATATGACCTTTCAGCTATTTTATCAACCTCAAGTCTTTAGTGGTTTTGTATTTAAATCTTTTAGTACGCCTCACAGTAAAGTATTTCATGTTTCCTCTAAAGATGAATTATTCAATATTCTTAGTACTTGTTATTTCATTTACTTACCTCAAGATTTGCCTGAAGCAGAATTAATTATCCGAAAGTATGATGGAAAAGCTATTTATGGCAATGAGGTATTGGATTATAATGATTGCTATGTTATAACAAGAAGGAATAATATCTTTTATTACTCAGATAAAGCTTCTGGAATATCTAATCTGCCTATACTGAAAAACGATAACGAAAGAATGAAATTGCTTGTGTCGGCTAGAATTATGTAGTATAAAGGCATCTTAATGCACTAAAGAAGAGAGAATATATGGAATATTATGGAATATCAGCTCATGGAAAGAAATCACCTGAGAATGAAGATAGTTATATCTTGCCAACAGGGCAAGGAGTAGATAGTACAGCTTCTTTCGGAATTGAAGCAGACTTCACGGATAAAGGCTATTTGTTTCTTGTTTGCGATGGTATGGGGGGACATCAGGCTGGTGAAGTAGCTAGTAAATTAGCAGTTAGTTGGTTATGGAAAGATTTTTATAGTGATGATGATATTGGCGATTATCGGCAATGGTTACATGAAGAAATCACGGACCTTAATAGTCGTTTATTTAACTTACAGGTAGAGCATGATGTTTATAATGGTATGGGAACAACTCTAGTTGGAGCCATAGTTAAAAATAGTATCGTTTACCCTTTCAATGTGGGTGATTCTCGTTGTTACATTATTAATGATGGTAGGATAAGGCAGTTAACTAAGGATGATTCAGAAGTTTGGAAACTTTATGAGAAAGGGGCTATAACTAAGGATGAACTGGTTAATAACAGAAAAGGACATTTGATTACACAAGCTTTAGCCTTATATCCATCACTTAGTATTCATACCTATGATGCCGTAATTATTTCAGACACAAGTAAGCTACTGTTGTGCTCAGATGGCCTACATGATGTACTAACCGATTGTGAAATAGCAGATGTAGTTAATTCTACTAAGGACTTAAAAAAAGCTTGCAAGAGGTTGATTAAGAAAGCTAAGAAAGCAGGCTCAAAAGATGATATTACAGTCGTGATGATTACTAATTAACTTGCTTGCGTTTTCTTTTATTTATAAGATTTTTTATTACGCTCAGGTTGACTCCAATTATAACAATAGCAATTCCCAAGAATTGTAGAGGTGTAAGTGTTTCTTTAAATATTAGATAGGCTAGAAATGATGCTATAATTGGCTTAAGAAAGAAGAACATTGCTCCAACAGTTGTGGGAACTCTTTTCAAGCCTTCGAAGAAGGTTAAGTAAGCAATTCCAGACACAAATATACCCAGATATCCAATTAGCATAAGATTAGAAGAAGTAGCCTCAAGAGTCACATCAAAACCTGCTAATAATGATACAAGCAAGAGAACTAAAGCTCCCATTAGAAAGGATGTTGCATTTGTAACAAAGTTACCGTATTTCTTAACATAGCTTTTGGATATGACTGTATAAAGTCCGAATGATACTGCTGCTAAGCAACCAAAGATTATGCCTAGAATAGGGTGACTAGCACTTGTTTCTGACCCATGTTCTTGCAGAATAATTATACTTAAGCCTGTTACTCCTAAGAATAAACTTGTAATCTTAATTGGTGTAAGCTTTTCTTTATAGAATAGGGAAGAGAAGATAGCAACAAAGATGGAGTTTGAACTGACAAGGATAGCACTAATAGAAGCTTCCCCATAAGATACAGCTAGTTGTAAGAACATCATAGAAAAGGTAACGTTTATTATTCCTGGGACTGACAACTTTAGCAAATCGACAAGTTTAATTTTGTTTTTCTTGCCTTGTTTTATAGCAAAAGGAAGAATTAACAATCCACCAATAAGGAATCTATAAATAGTTATAGCAAATGGGGATATATCATTCCCAATAAGCTTGCCTGTAACTTCCAAAGTAGAAAATAGAACTATCGTAAATAGAATTAGTAAATATCCCATAGCCTTACCTTTTTATATAATATTTTCTTCAAATAAAAAACCTTCTAATCTATAATAAACTAGAAGGTCTGTTTCAATAATTATATTTACTAATTTGTGTCTAGTGTTTTCATGAAATTAAATGCTCTTTCTATGAGTTGTTTAAGTATATCAAGATCGACATCAGCAAGTTTATTGATGTAAAGACAAGCTTTGCCAAACTTATGTTTACCTAGTTTGTCTAGTAAATCAGCTTGCTTTTCTAATTCATACATTAAGTAAAGTGAAAACTTAGTCTTTCTTGGAGAAAAACCAACTAAGAAAGTATCTCCTTCCCGACCGGTTTTG
Organism: Cloacimonadales bacterium (SeqCode); assembly: GCA_963678315.1. GTDB lineage: Bacteria > Cloacimonadota > Cloacimonadia > Cloacimonadales > JAFGVF01. The sequence goes on from OY782781.1 coordinate 1,778,635, forward strand.
TATTTATAGTGATACTTTCCAAAACCTATCATTGAGTCTCCCCACATAACAGCTTCCAAGCCAGTTATATCTTTCATTAGTTGAAGAATTTTATAACTGTCAGCGATTTTTTTCTCATTATCTATTGAATTGATGAAATCATCAACACTTTTTCCATTAGCTTTTGTTTTATTTTCATTTTTAGTCATAATATCCTCTCAAAGATTATTAAGGAAATTATAGTCATTTTCTATCAAAAATCTAGATATTTATTGTATAGTCTCTAAGCTAAACCAAAAGATAGACCCATTAGGTGAATTTGGTTTATAACCAATCTTCCCATGATGAGCATTAATTACCTTTTGACTAATAGCCAGCCCTAGCCCAGTCGATATCTCATCACCAGTAGGTTGGGCTGATGTTTTTGAAAACGCTTTAAAAAGTTTATCTTGCTCAGATTCAGGTATTCCTACTCCATTATCTTTCACTTCAAAAAGTATTTCTTCACCTTGATTAAAAACATCTATTACAACAGTCGTATTTTCATAAGAGTATTTTATTGAGTTAGAAACAAGATTTTCAATAACCTGTTTTAAATAAGTTTGGTCTACTCTTACATAAGAACGTATATTGGCAGCAATATTAATATCAAGATGAATATTCTTATTTTTAGCTCTAAATCTATTCCGATTAAGAATGTCTTTTACTAAATCTATGAGGTTATATTTCCCTAGATTCATATCAAGCTTTCCAGCATTAACCTTTGATAAGTCTAGTAAATTCTGGATTATATATAGCATATAAGCTGATGATTCTCCAATAATATCAAGAATTTCTTTAGTAGAATCTGTTATGCCATACTCTTCTTCATCTTCTAGAAGAAGGTCAACGAAAGAGTGTATTGCACCAATTGGATTTCTTAAGTCATGAGCTGCCATACCAAGAAGTTTATTTAGCTCATTAATATTCTTTTCAAGTGTCTTATTTTTGAATTCTAGTTCTTTCTTTTTGCTTATTAGGTCTCTTTGTAGAATTGTAATTTCTTTATTTAGTTTGAAGATAGAGTTTGATGCGTCAAGAATATCATCAAAATCATACTCAAAAATCATTACAACATAATTATCTATACGAAAAATCCTACTATCCAGAGAGATGTATCCATCTACAGACCGTTTTGATGTAAAAGTTACTATGCCACTAAAAATATCCTTATCGTCACTCTCTTTAATCTTATTGATTATTGATGACCAAGTTGGGTTTTGAAAGCACTCAACAATATCATTATCAGCAAGTAATTTTTTCATACCACTATTCTGGTAATCAATTTTATAAGTGTCATTTAATATTAAGACTGAGGATGAATTGAAGTTATCAATTAATTCAATTAATTCTTCTCTATTCATTTTCATTAACTACCCTTCAAAGTAGAAAAGTTGTGATAGCATATAGAAGTAATACTCTTTAACTTTATTGAATTCTTCAATCTCCAGAATTTCTTTATATCCTTCTAACCAGAAATTTAGTTCCAAGTAGAAATAACTTCTTTTAAACCCATGATTTAAATATGATTTAAATACCCAAGCAAGAGTATTATCTAATGTTGATAAATCACCAGCTTTCCATAAAGAAATTACAAAGTTAATGTGGTTAGTATGATTCTTTTTCATACTATTTAAATTGTTTTCACCAATGAAATCTTCAAACTTAGTATGTTTTAAAAACTTAGAGTTTACTTGAGCAATTAGCTGCTCTTTATTAATTTCTATTTTATTGATTGTTTCGATTTCAATCTTTGCTAATGAGTTTATAGACATGATCCCTCCCTTATTAAATTTTAAAGTTGTCTATGTATGGTTTAAGGTCAGCAAAGCCTTTAAGATATGTTACATTCTCGTATTTATCTGCAATATCTTGTCCTCCATGGAGAAAGGCTTGTCCGCCTACAATAATTTTCAATTCAGGATAGTGCCTAGTAACCGTGTCAAGTGTGTTTAGCAGAATGTTGAAATTCATGAAGATACTAACTGAAATTGCTAATAGATTGGGCTTATATTCTTCAATTAATTTCAGTAAATCATTGATTGGAGTTTCAGAGCCTAAGAAGTAACAATTCCAACCTTCTTGTTCAAGAAAGTCTGTAATCATTCTTGCTCCAACTTGATGTTGTTCATTTTCAATTGTAGTTGAGATAGCCACTAAATTACTTTTTTCTTTGTAATCAAGTGAATCATAAAAATGATTCATTAAAGATTCTGTAATAGCCGTTGCTAAGTGTTCTTTGGCTACAGATATTTTATTATTTTCCCATAATGTTCCAACTTGATAAAGTGAGTCTTTTAATATCATTTCATAAACTTTTGATAAGTCGACATTTTGTTTAATTAGATTATCAATTACTTTTATACACTCTAATTTTTGTCCATTTATGAGCTGTTCTGTCAACAAAGATGAAATCTCAACTAATTTAGCTGAATCCATAATATCTGTTTTTTCTTGCATAATAACTCCCTATTCATAAATTAGTTGTAAAGATAATTTATGTCAAATAATTTTTATCTATAATTGAATAATATTAGGTGAGGATAATATGAGAGAGATTAATATTGTTAAGAATTTCCAAATGCACCCTAAAGGATCTGTGCTGATTTCATTAGGGCAAACAAAAGTTATATGCAGTGTTACAGTTGAAGAAAGAGTTCCTGATTTTTGTCTTGAAAAAGAACAAGGTTGGTTAACTGCTGAATATAGTATGTTGCCAAGCGCGACAAATACACGTAATAGAAGAGAGGTATCTAAGGGTAAAGTTAGTGGTAGAACTGCAGAAATACAAAGATTAATTGGTCGCTCTCTAAGAAGTGTTGTTGATTTAAAAGCCATCAAAGGAATGACAATAACAGTTGATTGTGATGTTATTCAGGCAGATGGAGGAACAAGAACTGCTTCCATTACAGGAGCTGGTCTAGCTTTGGATATTGCTTTTAATAAACTTCTTGCAGAAGGAAAAATATATTCTAATCCTATAAAAGAACATATTGCTGCTATAAGCGTTGGTATAATTGATGGACAAGTTGTTGCTGATTTAGATTACTCTTTAGATTCTAGAGCAGATGTTGATATGAATGTTGTTATGACTGAATCAGGTAATTTAATTGAAGTTCAGGGTACAGCTGAGGGTAATACTTTTTCAAGAAGTCAACTTACTAAAATGTTGGACCAAGCAGAAGATGCTATTAAGAGCATTTTAACCGAAATTTATTAGCAGTTTAGCCGAGAATTTAACAAGCTTCTTGACTATGTTGAAGATATTCTTTTTCTTGGTTTTTAATATATAGAATTGGAGGAAGGATGAACAAAAAAGTTTCATTAACCGGAATTAAACCTACTGGTATGCCACATTTAGGCAATTTTGTTGGTTCAATTAGACCAGCTTTAGAATTAGCTAAAAACTATGATGCCAGATACTTTATTGCTGATTATCATGCACTCAATCAAGTGAAAGATCCCCAAAAATTAAAAGATATGACATTTGAAGTGGCTGCAGCATGGCTAGCTTGTGGTTTAAATCCAGAGGAAGTACTTTTTTATCGTCAATCTGATGTTCCTGAAACTTTTGAACTTGCAATTGCTCTGATGGCTTTTACTCCTAAAGGACTGATGAACAGGGCTCATGCTTATAAAGCTGTTGTTCAAAAGAACGAAGAGGAAAATAAACCTCTTGATGATGGTGTTAATATAGGACTTTTTACATATCCTGTGCTTATGGCTGCTGATATATTACTTTTTGATGCTGATATTGTTCCTGTAGGAAAGGACCAACTTCAACATATTGAAATGGCTAATGATATTGTGCAGGCTATGAATTTTAATTATAAAGCTGAAGTATTGAAGCAACCTAGTCCTTATACTCATCAAGAAGCTGGTGTTATTGTTGGGCTTGATGGCAGAAAAATGAGTAAATCTTATAATAATGTTATTCCTCTTTTCTTACCTGAAAAGAAATTGAGAAAGACTATTATGAAGATAGTAACTAACTCACAGACTGTTGAAGAAGCTAAAGACCCTGATACTTGCAACGTCTTTGCTTTGTACAAAGTCTTTGCTAGTCAAGAAGAGCAAGCTAAACTTCGTGAACGTTATTTAGCTGGTGGTATGGGCTGGGGACACGCTAAACAAGAACTGTTTGAAGTTGTAAATGCTCAATTAAAAGAACCTAGAGAAAAGTACTTTGAACTTTTAGAAAACAAAGATTATGTTGAGAAGATTCTTAAAGAAGGTGCTGAAAAAGCTAGAGTTATAGCCCGTCAAACCGTTAATAGAATGAGATCTATTATCGGAATTGATTAAAAATTCTTAAAATTTACTTGACACAAAATAGATTAATTATTTTTATACATAAACATATTGCAAGGGAGACAAAATGAGTGGTTTAACAATATTTTTATTAGTTGTACACATACTAATTAGTATTGTATTAGTACTAATTATATTAGCTCAAACATCTAAGGGTGGTGGGCTAGACAGTAACCTTGGCGGTGCTGCATCTAATGTATTCGGTAGCGGTGCTTCCGATATGTTAAAGAAATGGACACAGATTATTGGAACTCTGTTCTTATTATCATGCGTGTTCATGGGAATTAATGTAAGTAAATCTGGTTCTAATTATAATCCAGGTTTAGACTCACAGAATGAAAAAGCTGTAACTGAACAAGCTGAACCTTCTGCTACAGAAGATGCTCCAGCTGAAAGTTCTAGTGAAACAGCTCCACAAACTGAAAGTAACTAATATTTAATATATATTTTATTGCAGAAGTGGTGGAATTGGCAGACACGCAAGACTAAGGATCTTGTGCCCACATAGGGTGTGCGGGTTCAAGTCCCGCCTTCTGCACCAAGCTATAGAGAACGATGAAAATTCATTGTTCTCTATTTTTTTTGCCCCTGATTTACTAAATATTGCTTAATCTTTACTCCATCCCAACTTGCCTCATTGAAAAATCAGCCTTTTTTCAAGGGGACTAGTAAGTTAGGAGTTAGGAGTTAGGAGTGAGGAGTTAGGAGTTAGGAGTGAGGAGTTAGGAGTGAGGAGTGAGGAGTTAGGAGTTAGGAGTGAGGAGTTAGGAGTTAGGAGTGAGGAGTTAGGAGTTAGGAGTGAGGAGTTAGGAGTTAGGAGTTACTAGGCTATCCATAAAAACCCCGAAGGGGTGGCATATACTAAGCATGGAGGCTTGCCCTCCATGTAATAGTTAAAAAATAAAAAAAGCCCTGAAAGGGCGACATAAAGGCTAAGCTTTATCTGCAAACAGAGAAGTTTACCACGAAAAGCACGAATAACACGAAAAACAGTCAAATTATTTAGGACTGGACAGTATGCTTGTATGCATGCTTCTAGCATGCATTTGAGACGTTCTTCCGAACGTCTCTACAGTACAGTGTGCTTACACTTCTATACGCCCTCAAGGGTGTCAGCGTCACACCCCTACAAACAATTTCTTGACATATTTCCAAAGAAAGAACAAGATAAGAATTAAAGTTAACAACAAGGGGAATTAGCATGCCTTTTTGTAGCAAGTGTGGTAATGAAATTAAAAATGATGATGCATTCTGTCCTGTATGTGGAACACCTAACAGGTTTTCAGAACAAGAGATATCAACGAACACTAATGAAAAGCAAGATTTTGCTAGATATAAAACTGATGTTTCTAGTGGTGGGACTTATGGCTTAGATATCCGTGATCTTCCTCAAGGTACAAAACTAGAAGATGAGCGTTATACTATCTTAGAAAAGCTGGGTGAAGGTGGTTTTGGTGTAGTCTATAAGGCTTCAGATAGTAATTATGAAGGTGATTTAAAAGCATTGAAAGTAATCTATAGCGAAAACTATAGTGATAGATTGGTTATGCATAAGCTTAAAAGTGAAGCTAGAAACATGATTAAAATTAACCACCCTAACGTAGTAAGGCTATACGATATACATTTTCAGGGAGAAATGAAATTTCTTGATATGGAATATGTCGATGGGGGAGATCTTGTTGGGCTAATGTTAAAGTGTCCTGATTACAAGATTGCAGAAGACAAAGTATGGGATTTAGCAATACAAATAGCTAAAGGTATGCAAGCAATCCACAAACAGAATTTAATACATCAAGACCTAAAACCTGAAAATATTCTCCTTACAAATGATGGTCAAGTTAAAATAACCGATTTCGGAATATCAGAACACTTTAGAAGTTCTAAATCCAGAATTGAAGAGACAAATATCAAGGGCACTTATGTTTACGCTTCTCCAGAACAACTTATAGGTGAAAATGTAGGCAAAGAGGCAGATGTTTGGTCTTTTGGAACCACCCTCTATCATATTTTAACTGGTGAAACTCTATATTCAGGCAATACTAGTGGCGATGTGATTACACAAATAAAACTTAGGTCGTTTCAATCAGTTGCTAATGTATCAGAGAAGATGAACTATCTTTTGTCTAAGTGTTTGAAAAGAGACTATAAAGAAAGATTTAGGTCTTTTGGGCATATTTTAGAGTTTGTTTCGAAATCTAATGAACAGAGAAGGAAAGTCCCTCAACCATTAAAAAGTTTTAATCAACTAAATCAAGAAAAGAAGAATAGTGAAACAGATGATAGTATGCAAACAGCTACAAGTATCAAGCTTGTAAGTAGTAATTCAAAATTAAATGATGACAAAAATCTAAAAAAAAATAAAATTCTAAAAAAAAAGACTAAAAAATTGAATAAAGAATTAACCAAATATCTTTATCTAATATTTTTGGGTATAATATCAGTGGGGACAATCTATTATTTTGGAATGAAATATGTCAATAAAGAGCCCAAGTTGATAAAAATTGAGGGATTGTCAGAGGACTCAACCATGGTATTTGTCCAAGGGGGAACTTTTCAAATGGGGTCAAACAATATGGGCCACGATGAGAGGCCTGTTCATTCAGTAACTATAGATGATTTTTATATAAATAAGTATGAAGTAACTCAAGCTGAATATCAAGGTCTTATAGGGGAAAATCCATCTTATCACAAAGGAGATTACTATCCCGTGGAACAATTGTCTTGGTTTGATGCAGTAGAATTTTGTAATAAAAAAAGTAAACGAGAAGGATTAACCCCTTGCTATACAGGCTCAGGCTCAAATATTGTCTGCAATTTCGATGCAAATGGCTATCGGCTTCCTACTGAGGCAGAATGGGAATATGCTGCCAGAGGGGGAAATAAATCGGAGGGTTATCAATATTCTGGTTCTGATCAAATTGAAATAGTTGCTTGGTATGTGTCCAATTCAGATGATAAAACTTCTCCTGTAGGCCAAAAAATGTCTAATGAATTAGGTATTTATGATATGTCTGGAAATGTTTGGGAATGGTGTTGGGATTGGTATGATAGTGGATATTATTCAGGTAGTAATGATGATAATCCAACTGGACCAAGTCACCAATCATGTCGTATCTTACGTAGTGGTTGTTGGAGTTTTAGTTCTGAGGGCTGTCGTGTTTCCAATAGAGGCTACTATTCTCCTATTAGAAGTGATTTTGATATAGGCTTTCGCCTAGCCCGTAAACCGTAGGGGCGTATGGCATACGCCAATGAAATTTGTGTAAGCATGAACAAACAAAGTTCAGCCCTAAAGGGCGGATGCTTACACTCCTATACTCTTCTGGGTACGCATGCTCCTAGCATGCATTTGAGACATTCTGCCGAACGTCTCTACAGTACAGTATGCTTACACTCCAACACTAACACTAGCTTTGAGTTCAAGCTTAAGTGCTTATTTCTGAAATAGGAAACATTTTCTTGACAAGTGCAAGCTCAATAGTAATATTAACAATATTTTAGATAGATTTGAAGATATTTCATCATTATTGATTAGATAAGGAAGTTAGCATGCCTTTTTGTATGGAGTGTGGATTTAAATATCCAGATAGCGCTAAGTTTTGTCCGGAGTGTGGAGCTCCTAATCATAAACTGAATAATCCTGACTCTGATGAATCTAATAAGGTTAATAAAGCGGGATTACAGTTTAAGACAGATGTCTCAGGGAGTGGACGATATGGTTTAGACATACGTGATCTTCCTCAAGGAACACAACTTGAAAATGGGCGTTACACAATTTTATCAAAGTTAGGTGAAGGTGGCTTTGGAGTAGTTTACAAGGCATCGGATGATAATTATGATGGTGAGTTAAAGGCACTGAAAGTAATTTACAGCGAGAACTATAGTGATAGATTGGTAATGCACAAGCTAAAAGCAGAAGCCAAGAATATGATTAAGGTAAATCATCCTCATGTAGTTCGCTTGTTTGATATTCATTTCAATGGTCAGGTTAAATTCCTTGATATGGAATATGTTGATGGAGGAGATTTAACAGGCTTAATGCTTGAATGTCCTGATTACAAGATTCCAGAAGAGAAAGTATGGGCATTAGCAAAAGGTATTGCTGAAGGTATGTTAGCTATTCATGAACAGAAGCTTATTCATCAAGATCTTAAGCCTGAGAACATTTTGCTTAGCAAAGATGGGAAAGCTAAGATTACAGATTTCGGTATATCAGAGCATTTTAGAACTTCTAAGTCTAGAATAGAAAATAATGATGTAAAAGGGACTTATGTTTATGCTTCTCCAGAACAGTTAATAGGCAAAAATGTGGGAAAAGAGTCTGATGTTTGGTCTTTTGCTACTACCCTGTATCATATTCTGACAGGTAAAACTCTATATAGTGGACAGACTAGCGGGGATGTATTACTGCAAATAGAACGTAAGATTGTCGGAACTATTTTTGGTATTTCAGAGGATATGAATAACTTGCTAGTGAAATGCCTTAAAATTAATTATTCAGAACGGTTGAAAGATTTTGACCAAGTCCTAAAGCTGATAGCAGAACATTCTACAGAAAAGACTAAAACCGAAAAAAAGTCAATAAGTGAAATACCACTACCAAAATATGAAAAGAAAGATAACCCTTTCAGTCTTAACCAACTCTCAGTAACTGCAAAGCCAGTTAATAATTATCCTAAAGCAAGTAACAATACAAATCAAGAGAAAAGTTCATTTATCAAGTATTTTGCAATTATCTTATTGATTGTTGGTTTAGCAGGAATAATCTATTATAGCTGGGGTGAACAAATAAAAAATAAAATCCAAAAAATTGCTACACAAAAGCAAGATACATTGGAAGTAATAGCAACAAATGAACAAGCCAAAGTAAAAGCTAGTAAAAATAGTGCTATAGCTATCTCAGGTCCGGTTAAACAAAAAACTAAAGCAAAAGTTAGTCAAAAGAAGGTCCCTATTGCAAAGAATATGGTCTTTGTTAAAGGGGGAACATTCTCCATGGGAAGTAATGATGGTGAAGATGACGAAAAGCCAGTTCATAAGGTCAAAGTCAGCAATTTCTATATTGGTAAGCATGAAGTTAGTCAAGCAGACTACAAGAAAGTGATGAATGTTAATCCTTCACATTTTAAAAATGATAATCACCCAGTTGAATTTGTCAGCTTCTATGATGCTATCAAATATTGTAATATGAGAAGCGAGAAAGAAGGCTTAACTCCATGCTATTATGGAGCTGAAGACAATATTAAATGGAATAAAGACGCAAATGGATATAGACTGCCCACTGAGGCAGAATGGGAGTATGCTGCAAGAGGTGGTTCAAAATCAAAAGGCTTCATCTATTCAGGCAGTAATAAGCTTGAAGAAGTAGCATGGTTTGAAAGTAACGCAGATGATTCAACAAAACCGATAGGTAAGAAAAAAGCTAATGAACTAGGTATTTATGACATGAGTGGAAATGTCTGGGAATGGTGCTTTGATTATTATGATGGTGCTTTCTATAGGAATAAGATAAAAACTAATCCGGTAAATACAACCATAAATAAATATGCTGTTATAAGAGGTGGTTGTTGGAACTATTATGTCCAAGATTTATATAAGGTTTCTAATAGAGATTATTATAGTCGAACAAGTACAAGTTCTATTTGTGGATTTAGACTTGTTAGATCCAAAGAATAGGATAAATTCTTAAAACATTTGTAAAATAAATATCGACTTTAAGCTAAGTGTTCTAGTTGATTTGTATAATAAGCCTTAGCAGAAAGTATTTTTGCAATAATATCATAGCTACATTCATAAATTTAATAGTAATATCTTGCTTGAAAAAGATTTATTAGCAATTAGTTAGGTCTGTGTAGCATAAACAATTTGACAAATCAGGACAATACACAGAATTGACTTTTTAAAAACTTAAAACAAAGGTAACATGAAATGAGAGATATATTAGTAGCAATTGTTGGTAGACCAAATGTTGGTAAGTCAACATTATTTAATAGATTATGTAAGCAAAGAAAAGCTATCATAGATTTTGAAGAAGGTATCACACGTGACAGAAAATATGCAGATGTTGAGTGGGATGGAAAGAAATTTAGGATAGTGGATACAGGTGGTCTTGTATTTAATTCAGGTGATAGAATGGATGATCACATCAAATTGCAGGCTGAGATTGCTATTGCAGAAGCTGATTACATATTATTTATGGTCGATGCAAAAACAGGTATAACTGATTTTGATCAAAGAATTGCAAGAATGCTAAGACCAATGCAAGAAAAAACAATGCTCTTAGTCAATAAGGTCGATAATGAAAAAGATGAACTTGAAGTTTATGATTTCATGAGGCTTGGATATGGGGAGCCAATGATTATTTCTGCTAATTCAGGTAGAAATTCTGGAACATTCATGGATAATTTAGTTTCAAGAATACCAGCAAGAGATGTTGATGATTTTGAAGAATTAGTAGATACAAGTATCAAAGTTGCTATAGTAGGTAAACCTAATGTAGGTAAGTCTTCTATTACTAATAGATTAATCGGTCAAGATACAGTAATTGTTACTGATATACCAGGAACTACCAGAGATGCTATTGACTCAAAAATTAAATATCATGGCGAAGAGATAACAATAATTGACACAGCTGGATTACGTAAGAAAACCAGAGTAAAATATGGTGTTGAATATTTCAGTGCTATGAGAACAATTGATACAATCGATAGGGCAGATGTTGTACTATTAGTAGTTTCTGCAGATGAAGCTATTTCTCTACAAGAAAAGAAGATTGCTTCATATATAAAACGTCATTATAAGAATGTTATTATTGTTGTAAACAAATGGGATTTGCCTGAAAAGGATAATAGCACTCATAAAGAATTTAGTGTAGAAATTAAAGAAGAACTGCAATTTATTAAATATGCTCCGATAATTTTTGTATCAGCATTGACTGGTCAAAGAATATCAAAATTAATGGATTTGATTTTATCAGTAAAAGAAGAATCAGAAAGAAGAATACCTACATCAGGTTTGAATGATTTTGTAAAAGAAGTTATCGATAGACGTCCACCTTCTCATAAGACTGGTGCATTGTTGAAAATATATTACATAACTCAACCTGATACTGATCCTCCAACATTTGTATTCTTCTGTAATAGTCCTAAAAAAATATCTGAAGATTATAAGAGATTTTTACACAATCAAATTAGAAAGAGATTTAAGTTTGAGGGAGCTACTATTAAAATGATTTTCAAAGGTAAGTTACCTGAGGATGAAGATGTTATTTATTAGTCTAGCATACCTGTGTGCTTATTTGTTGGGAGGTATTCCCAATAGTTACATAGCAGGACGACTTCGTGGTCTTGACATAAGAGAACATGGGTCTGGAAATGTTGGAGCTACGAATGCCTTGAGAGTTTTAGGAACAAAAACAGGAGTGATTGTTATGTTGCTAGATGCTTTTAAGGGTATTTTAGCAATATTACTTGGCATATATTTAATTAAGCTAGATGGTATAGAGCTTAGTCAGGTTCATGAAATAACTTTAGGGTTAACCGCTATTTTAGGTCATGTTTTTTCAATCTATTTGAAGTTCAAGGGAGGTAAAGGGGTTGCCACTGCTGCAGGTGTTTATGGCTTTTTGACACCTTACTCTTTCCTAGTAGCTTTAGGGGTTTTTATATTAGTTGTCTGGAAAAGTAGATATGTATCATTGGGTTCAATCTTAGCAGCAACATCATTACTAATAGCTGAGTTTGTTAGGAACTATATGATTGATTTCAAGGATATATATATACTCTGCTTTACTGCTTTGATATGTTTCTTTATAATTATAAAACATAAAGCAAATATAGCTAGATTATTAAAAGGTAATGAGAATAAATTAGAATTTAAGAAAAAATAAGATAAATATCAGGAGTTTTTAAGATGTGTGGAATTATTGGTGTTTTTAACCATATGAAGGCTGCAGAGTTAGCAGCATTAGGAATGTTTGCTGAACAACACCGTGGTCAAGAAAGTTGCGGTATGGCTGTTTCCAATGGGAAAGTTTTTTCATTAAGAAAAAAAATGGGATTAGTGAAACAAGTATTCAAACCAGAAATCCTAGAAAAGATGGAAGGAAAGTTAGCAATAGGACATGTTCGCTATCCAACCAAAGGTTCAGCAACAGATTATAATTCACAACCACATACAGTTGAATCATTGTATGGAGCAACTTATGCTTTGGCTAGTAACGGTGATGTAGTTAATTATTATGAAGTTAAAGAAGAATTAGAAAGTAAGGGTGTTTATTTTAAGAGTCAAAATGATGGTGAGTTAATCTTAAAATATATAATATATAAAATTCAAAACGAAGGTCATTCCATTGTTGAAGCAATAAAAGCAATGATGAAGAGAATTAAGGGTGCTTTTTCAACTGTATTGGCAACTCCAGACAAAATGTATATGATTAGAGATCCTTATGCCTTAAGACCTATGGTATGGGGAAAAATGGAAGATGGTTCTGTTGTTGTGGCATCTGAATCATGTGCTTTAGATATTTTAGGAGTAAAAAACAGATTAGAAGTTCCACCTGCGGGCATTATTCAAGTTACAGAAAGAGATGTAAAAATATTTGATAATAATCCTGACGATTATAGATTCTATAAAGAAGACAAACACTGTATCTTTGAACTAATATATTTTTCAAGACCAGATAGTTTCCATTTCAATGAAAATGTCTATGATGTAAGAGAAAAGATTGGGGCATCTTTAGCGAAAGGTGATGATTTCTGCCCAGATGTAGTTGTGCCAGTACCAGATTCAGCTAACTTTATGGCTGTTGGATACTCAAAAGAGAAGGGCTGCGATTTTAGTATGGGCTTGTTACGTAATCATTATGTTGGAAGAACTTTTATAAAACCTGAGCAAACAATTAGAGATGAATCAGTTTCACAGAAGTTTTCTACCTTACCTAACTTCTTTAAAGACAAAAAGGTTGTACTTATAGATGATTCAATTGTTAGGGGAACAACAATCAAAAAAATAGTTAACATGATTAAAAAAGCCGGAGCTTCTGAAGTTCATTTACGTATTGGTTCTCCAGCAGTAAAATTCCCATGTTATTACGGTATTGATACTCCTACACAAACAGAGCTGATAGCTAATCAAAAGAATGTTGATGAAATTAGAGAGTATGCAGGTGCAGATTCTCTTAGATATATTGATTTAGATGATTTGATAACATGCGTTAAAGACTGTACAAATTACTGTCATGCTTGTTTCTCAGGAGATTATCCAATAAAATAAGGAAAAGTATGGATCTAGGAAAAATTACAGAATATACAAGTGAATCTAAGAGGAAGAGAATTGTCGTTATTGGTGATGTCATGTTAGACCATTACATTATTGGTAATGTCGATAGAATTTCTCCAGAAGCACCTGTTCCTATTTTAAATGCAAAGAGTGATGATTACCGTTTAGGTGGTGCTGCAAATGTGGCACTAAATATTGTAACTCTTGGCGCAGAAGCAATACTTATCGGGGTAATTGGTAATGAAGTTAATGGTAGGATTTTAAGAGAACTTCTAGTGAAAAAGAATGTTAATTCGGATTATCTAATCGTTGATGACAGTAGACCAACTACTATTAAAACAAGAATTACTTCTAAAATGCAACAAATTGTTAGAGTTGATAGAGAAGTAAAAACTGATATATCTACAGCAATAGAAGATTCTTTAATTGAAAAGTTTGCTTCTATTGTTGAATCTATAGATGGGGTCATTTTGGAAGACTATAACAAAGGTCTTTTGACTTCAAGAGTGATTGGTAAAATCCTTGAATTAACTACTAGACATAAGAAAGTAGTGACAGTTGATCCTAAAATGAATAATTTCTTTGACTATAAAAATGTAACTGTCTTTAAACCTAACTTACTTGAGCTAAGTAAAAACATGGGTGTTATTATCAAAGATGACAAAACCCTATATAGTGTAGCTTGGGAGCTTTTTGCTAAAATATCTCCTCAAAACTTAATTGTTACATTAGGTGAAAAAGGTATGCTGATATTTAAAAAAGATAAGAAAGTTATTTCTTTACCTACCTATGCCAGAGAAGTATTTGATGTTTCAGGTGCTGGCGATACCGTTATAAGTACACTGACATTAGCATTAACCATTACAGAGTCTGTACTAGAATCAGCTATGGTGGCTAACCACGCTGCCGGAGTAGTTTGTGGTAAAAATGGTACTTCTCCTGTGTATTGGGATGAAATTTATGAATCAGTTGAGCAAGAACAATAATGAAGATAATTGATAGAATTATTCCTAACGATAAAATTGAGAACTTAGTTGATAAACTGAGGAGTAATGGCAAGAAAGTTGTTTTTACAAATGGATGTTTCGATATATTACATATTGGACATGTTAGTTACTTAGAAGAAGCTAAGTCTTGTGGAGATATACTTATTGTTGGATTAAATAGTGATGCTTCAGTAAAAAGATTGAAAGGTGAAAGTAGACCAATTAATAGCCAGCTGGAAAGAGCTTTTGTTCTTTGTGGGCTAAGACCTGTTGATTATGTGGTCGTTTTTGAAGAAGATACACCTTACAACTTGATTAGTAAAGTTTTACCTTCTGTTCTAGTAAAGGGGGGAGACTGGAAAGCTGAGCAAATTGTTGGATCTGATATAGTTTTAGCTAATGGTGGGGAAGTGAAGAGCTTAATGTTTAAAGAAGGATTCTCTACTACAAATATCATAACAAAGATAAATGAGGAGAAATGAGATGGCTGTAGATGAAACTCAAATAGGTCTGGTAAAAGATTTTAAAGATGGTAAGGCAACAGTTATAATGAATCCTCAAGGTGGTTGTTCAAGCTGTGCTATGCATGGATTATGTGGCACTTCTGATGGCTGTACTGAACATATTATTAGTACAGATATAGATTTGAAGCCTGGAGATAAAGTTATTGTGTATATTGACCCATCCAAAAGGATTCTTTCTGCCTTTCTACTGTTCATTTTCCCAATAACCTTACTAGTGATATTTTATTATATAGCGAATATCTACCTGGCTGAAAAATATGCAGTTATGTTTGGTTTAGCTGGATTTGTTCTTGCTTTTATAATTAATCGCTTAATTGATAAAGTTTGGGGAAAGAATGTAAGCTTTATAATTGCATCAAAATATGAGGATGACTTAGATGAAAATCACTCTTAAAGATATGGTCTTCTATGGCTACCATGGTGTTCAAGATGAAGAGAGAGTTTTAGGACAACGTTTTGTTGTTACTGCTAGCCTAAAAACACTTGATGAGAAAGATAGGTTTATTCATAAATTAGAAGACACTGTTGATTACACCGAAGTTTATAGTGAAATCAAAAAAATCATGGAAGAAGATAAGCACTATCTACTTGAGAACTGTGCTAATGTAATATTAGATATGTTGTTAGAAAAATTCACTTTGGTGGAAGAAGCAACAATTATAATTAGAAAGCCATCTGTCCCAATCAGAGGGCAACTAAGTTATTCAGAAATTGAAATGAGCAGAGGAAGATAATGCAAGCTGTATTGTCTCTAGGAAGTAATTTAGGAGATAAAGCAGAAAACTTAAGAAAGGCTGTTGAGTTGATTGCAAAGTTTTCTGATATAAGCAAAGAGGGAAGAGTGGTTGAAACACTTCCTTGGGGGAATGAGAATCAAGAAAACTTCTTGAATCAGATAATAGTTATTGAAACAGATTATCAAGCAGATATGTTACTGGACAAATTATTATCTATTGAAATAGATATGGGTAGGATTAGAAAAGAGAAATGGGGACCTAGAATAATTGATTTGGATATATTATTTATTGAGAATAGAGTAATTGAATCTGAGAACTTAATAGTTCCTCATCCATTCTTACATCAAAGGGAGTTTATACTTGAACCTTTGTTGGAGATTGACCCTAACATAATTCATCCAAAGTTAAAAAAAACAGTTAGGGAACTATATCATATATTAAAAGAGACTAAGGAGAAGAAATGAACAAGGTAGGAGCTATTATTTTAGCAGCAGGCAAAGGTACAAGAATGAAATCTACTAAGCCAAAGGTAGCATTCGAACTCGGTGGAAAATCTTTAGTAGAAAGAGTTGTAGAAACTTCTTTATCATTAAATTCTGAGCTTACATGTGTGGTTGTCGGTTATAAGAAAGAAATTGTTATGGAGCTTGTTGCTAGCTATGACAATGTTGAATTTGCTGAACAAGTAGAACAGCTTGGAACAGGTCATGCTGTTAAGATTGCGAAACAAGTGTTTGATGGCTTTAGTGGTGATATTTTTATTCTTTGTGGTGATGTTCCTTTAACTAAAGTAGATACTCTACAAAACATGTTAGATACTCATAGAAAAAGTAAGAATGCCTGCACTGTCTTAACTCATGTAATTGATGATCCTGCAAGATATGGTAGAATTATCAGAGATGCTAATGGAAACATTGATTCAATAGTTGAATTTAAAGATGCAAACGATTCTCAAAGAGAAATTCATGAGATAAATACAGGTATCTACTGTTTTGATAAAGAAAAGCTATTTTCTGCTTTAGATAAAATTGATAACAATAACGCACAGAATGAGTACTACCTTCCTGATACATTGAAAATACTTAACAGTGAGGGAGAAAAAGTAGGTGGGCATATTTTGGAACATTTCGTTGAAGCTGCAGGAATCAACTCTCAAAAGCAATTAGCCCAACTAGAAACTGAATTTTATGCAAAAATTAAAGATCACTGGATGACTGAAGGTGTCTCAATAGAAAATCCAGCTAGTGTTATTATTGGCGAGGATGTAATTATTGAAAGTGATGTAAGCATAGGTGCTAATACAATTATCAAAGGAAAATCAACAATACGTGAGGGAGCTAACATTGGTCCTTTCTGTAATTTAGTTAATTGTGTGATTGAGGAAGAAGCAATTCTGGAAGGCTATAATATTATTGTTGATTCTCATATAAATGAACAAGAAGTGATTTCTTTTAGAGAAACAGTAATTGAGGAGAATGTTGTTGATGAATAAGGAATATCTATATTCACCCTGGAGAATAGATTATATCCTTTCCCAAAAAGAACAAGGATGTATATTCTGTCTCAAACCTGAAGATAATGATGATGCAAAACATGGCATAGTTTATAGAAGTGAACATTGTTTTGTAATTATCAATCTTTATCCTTATAACAACGGTCATATCATGGTAGTACCATATAGTCATGTATCGTCTTTAGCAGACCTAAAAGCAGAGGAAGTAAATGATCTTTTCTCGGTAGTTAGGCTTTCTGAAATTGTTCTCAATGAAGTTTATCATTGTGAAGGAATGAATATTGGGATAAATGAAGGAAAATCAGCAGGTGCTGGAATAGCAGAACATATTCATGTTCACCTGGTACCAAGATGGGTCGGCGATGTTAATTTTATGACTTCTATCGGTGGTAAACGTGTGATACCAGAGGCTTTTGAATCTACATATATAAAATTAAAAGAACAATTTGACAAATTCAAGGGGTAAAATAATTTGTCCAGAAAGCTCAAAATCTTAATAGCGATTGTTTTGTTAATAGCAATTAGCTTTTTAGGTTTATATTTATTTAAAATTTTTAACGAAGAAGAAGATATCCTTGCTGATATTGATAAGAGAGAAATCTCTGTTCAAATTCTCAATGGTTGTGGAATTTCTGGATTAGCAAGAGAATATGAAGAATTCTTGGTTAAAAAATTTGAAGAATATGGAGCTAATATGTTCAAATTCTCTGAAGCTTCAAATACTCGTAAATCAATATATAATAAGAGTATAATTGTTGTTGTTAGAGAAGTTGATTTCGCAGAAGAACCTAATAACTTAGAAATTTTACAAGAAAGAACTGGTATTGAAAACTGGATATATGCTATAGATGAAAATGAGAAGCCAGACAATCAGTTTATAATAATAATTGGAAATGATTTCCAAAATTTAATGGAACAAGAGAGAGAATATGCAAGGTAAAGAACTTGTTGAGAAAATAATTGAATGGGCTGTAGACAAAAAAGGTGATAACATAAAATTTTATGATCTAAAAGGCAAAACATCTTACACTGATTATGTATTAGTTGTAGAGGGTGGTTCAGATTTGCATATAAATGCAATTGCTGAAAATATAGTCCAGAACTCTAAAAAAGAGAAAGTTCATATTTCTGGTAAAGAAGGATTTAAAAGTAGTTCATGGGTGTTACTTGACTTTGTCGATGTGATACTACATGTAGTTACACCTTCTACAAGAGAATTTTATAAGCTAGATAGTTTATTTACAAATATTCAAAATGATGTAGCAGAAGAAGCTATTCAAGAGGATATAGATGATTAAGGAAATTTTAAAAAATAGCATTAATAATTGTATTGATACGCTTAACTTAGAAAATAACAATAAATTTAATGTTGAAGTTCCGAATAATAAGAATCATGGAGATTATTCAACTAATGTTGCAATGGTTCTTTCTAAACTAAACCAGAGAAAACCTAGAGAATTAGCTGAAGAAATTAAAACAGAACTTCTTAATGACGCTCACATTGAAAAAGTTGAAATAGCTGGTCCTGGATTTATTAATATTACCCTAGCTAAGTCATTATTTCAAGAACTATTATACGATATATTAAAAGCAAAAGCTGACTATGGAACAACTCAACATGGTGCGGGAAAGAAGATTTTGTTAGAGTTTGTGTCTGCAAATCCAACTGGACCTTTAAACATCGTAAGTGCTAGAGCTGCTACTTATGGCGATACCTTATATCGTATCATGAATAAAGTTGGTTATGAAGCTAAAAGAGAATTCTATGTTAATGATGCTGGTAATCAAGTAGATATCTTAGCTGAATCACTAGAACTTAGACTTCGTCAGGTTCGTGGTGAAAATATTGGAGAATTTCCTGTAGAAGCTTATCATGGTGAGTATCTTGTTGAAATGGCTGATGAACTAAACTCAAATGAAGGTAATAGACTTCTAATGTTACCTGAAAAAGATAGAATTGAAAAACTCAAAGATTATGCACTCAATTCAATTCATGAGATGCAACTCAACAGTCTTGAAAAATATGATGTAGAATTTGATAACTGGGTATCAGAAAAGAAACTTAGAAATCAAGGTGTTGTCGAAGAAGTATTAAGTTTCTTAGCTGAAGCTGAATGTACTTATGAGAAAGATGACGCTATATGGTTTAGTTCAAGTAAGTATGGTGATGATAAAGACCGTGTTTTAATGAAAGCAGATGGTTCTATTACCTACTTTGTTCCTGATTTAGCTTATCATTTAACTAAATATCAACGTGGTTTTGATTACATCATAGACGTTCTTGGTCCTGACCATCATGGTTATGTGCCTAGATTAAAAGCAGCAATTAAAGCTCTTAAATATGATGAAGAAAAGCTTGAAGTTGTTTTCTTACAACAAATCAATCTATTTGAAGATGGTGAAAAAATCAAGATGTCAAAACGTCTTGGTAAGATTATCACAATGGATGATTTAGTTGATGAGGTAGGTAAAGATGTAGCTCGATTCTTCTTTATTGATAGAAGAACTAATGCTCATTTAAACTTTGATATGGATTTAGCTAGAAAGCAAAGTGATGAAAATCCTGTGTACTATATCCAGTACGCTCATGCAAGAATTTCTAGTATTATCAAGAAAGCTAGAAAAGAACATGAGATTAGAATAGGAAAACCATCTAGAACAGCATGTAATTTCTTAAATGAAGAAGCGGAAATTGAATTAATGAAAAAATTAATTGGCTTCCCACAACTTCTAGAAAGTGTTGCCGATACTAGAGAACCTCACAGATTAGCAACTTATGTGTTTGAATTAGCTGGAATGTTCCATAAATACTATGCAAAGCATAAAGTTATTGATGAAGAAAACATTGATGTAACTAAAGGAAGACTTTTCTTAATTACTGCTGTTAAAAATGTTCTTGCAATTGCTCTAGACTTATTAGGTGTGAATGCTCCAGATAGAATGAAGAAGACAAGTGCAGCTAAAGGAGCTAAGAAAAAGACTCCAACAAAAAAAAGTAAAGAAAAATAGATTATAAATGTAACTTTCTAACTATCCCACGTTCTACACGTGGGATTTCATTATAAGGAGAATTATGAAAGTTCTGCTAGTGTCAGATACACATAAAAATATACCCCTCCTCACTGAAGTACTTAATATGCATGAATTTGATATTCTAGTACATCTTGGAGATTATTATGAAGACCCAATAAAAGCAGGTTTCAAAAAATACTGTAAAACTCTCTATAGAGTTCCTGGAATTTATCATCCTGCCTATATATCAGGAGAAATAGATGCCATAGATAAACTAGATTTTGTATCTATTCCTACATATATTGTGCATAGTATTGATGATATAAGTTTGACAGATATTGATAATAGCATAATCTTTTATGGACATACTCACATCCAAAAGATTGAGAAAGTTGGGTCAAACTTGTTAATTAATCCAGGACATTTAAAGCTAGAAAGGGATAGAGGGCAGTCTTGTTCATACATTATTCTAGAGGTTGAACATGATAAGGTTATTGTGAATATGTATGAAGTTAGAAGTGGTTTGAAAAAGAAAGTTATAATAAAAGATAAAGAAAAATTGGAGCTAAAGATATGCTAGATAATTACATACCTAATAATGAGAATAGTTACTCATTAAATCAACTAATTGCAGAGATTAGAAAGGTCATAGTTGGACAAGATTACATGATTGAAAGGATTCTTATAGGTCTTTTAGCAGATGGACATATCTTAATTGAAGGTGTTCCAGGATTAGCAAAAACCTTGGCAATTAGCACTGTTGCCAAAGCACTCAAAGTTTCTTTTAAAAGAATTCAGTTTACTCCAGATTTATTACCAGCCGATATTACTGGAACCTTGATTTATAATCAAAAGACTAGTGAATTTATACCTAAGAAGGGTCCAATATTTTCGAATTTCGTATTAGCTGACGAAATTAATAGAGCACCTTCAAAAGTACAGTCTGCTCTTCTTGAAGCTATGCAGGAAAAACAGATAACTCTTGGAGATACAACCTACAAACTCGAAAAACCTTTCTTAGTCTTAGCAACTCAAAATCCTTTAGAACAAGAAGGAACTTATCCTCTTCCTGAAGCTCAATTGGATAGATTTATGCTTAAATTACAAGTTGAATATCCAAGTAAAGAAGAAGAAAAAGAAATTCTTAGAAGAATGGTTAAGAATACATCTATTGAAGTTAATCCAGTATTTTCTCCAGAGGATATCTTTAAAATGCGTAAAGAGGTTGAAGAAGTTTATATAGATGAAAAGCTATACGACTATATAATAGACATAGTTTTTGCAACAAGGTTTCCATCTAAATATAGAAATCTAAAAGATCTAGAAAGCTATATTGAGTGTGGAGCTTCTCCGAGAGCAACAATCAATATTGCTAGAGCAGCTAAAGCTCATGCTTATTTACAAGGTCGAAACTTTGTGATTCCTGATGATATAAAGGCTATCAGCAAAGATGTTTTACGACACAGAATAATACTTTCTTATGAAGCTGAAGCAGAACAGTTGAGTAGTGATTTAATCATAGAAAAAATATTTGATGAAGTAGAAGTTCCGTAAAATGGATGCTAAAGAGATAATTAAGAAAATAAAGAAGATTGAGATTTCAACTAAGAACATTGTTGAAGAGATGTTCGCAGGGGAATATCATTCTCTTTTCAAAGGGCAAGGATTAGAATTCTCAGAAGTAAGAGAATATACTCCTGGGGATAATTATCGTCTTATAGATTGGAATGTTACAGCTAGGAGTCAAAAGCCTTTCATTAAAACATTTGAAGAGACAAGGGAACTAAATGTACTCTTTTTAGTTGATTGTTCTTCTTCTAACATATTTGGAACAAAGAACCAACTAAAATCTGAGTATATAGCTGAGATAACAGCTGTTCTATCTTTCTCTGCTTTGATGAATCAAGACAAGTGCGGACTTCTTATGTTCTCAGATGAGATTGAGAAATACATCCCTCCTCGCAAAGGAAAGAAAGCAGCTCTACAAATGTTAAGAGAGATTCTTTTTTACGAAGCAAAGAATCATGGGACTAATATCAAAAAAGCTCTGCAATTCATATCCAAAGTTATAAAAAAGAGATCAATTATCTTTATTATATCTGACTTTATTGATAATAGTTATACTGATTCCCTTAAGTATTTAGGACGAAAGCATGATGTTATTGCAATTAAAGTAACTGATCCCGCAGAGGAAGAACTACCAAATGCTGGCTTACTTAGGGTTTTTGATCCTGAAACAAATCAAAATATGATGATAAATACTTCAAGTAAAAGAATTAGGAAGCTTTACTCACGAGAATCACAGAAGTTAGAGAATATTACTGACAGTATCTTTAAAGATTCCCAAATTGATTTGCTGAAACTCAGAACAGATCAATCTTATGTTAAAGAACTGCAAAAGTATTTTAAAAAGAGGCTCAGAAGAAAATGAGGCGTTTTATAATATTAATTAGTTTATTATTAGTTTTTACTGGTATATTCGCTCAAGAGGTATTGTTTGAGCAAAGTAATGATGTTCCAAATCCTCTTAAAGTGATGTATCCTTTCTCAGTAAAAGTTAAATTTGATAAGAATTTTAGTTATCTAAAAGCAAACTTAGTTGATGACAAAGATATAATGGTTGCGGATCAAGAATCATTAACTGCAAGTTCAACAGATAGCCTTGTCGTTAAACTAGTCGCTACGAGAACAGGTCTTATAGAAGTTGCTCCTATAAAGTTGTTATTATTCGATGAAATAGGTACTGATACCTTACTAACTAGTCCTTTTAAAATTGATGTCATAGCTTTAACTGATTCAACTTCAGTTATTACAGATATCAAGACAGTTAAAACCGATAGTGACCCTTTAACTCTTAAGAGTAATTTTGATTGGTTAACCAGTTGGACGTTTTGGATTATTGTTATTTCTGCAATCTTGTTATTGATTATAGGCTTTATAATTTATAGAAAGTGGGACTATATTAGAAGCTTACTAGTCAAAACTGGAATTCTTGAAGATGATGAAGTTTTACCTGTTTGGGATTTAACTATTCAAGAACTCTTAAATATCAAGCAAAGAATGTTATTAACTGAAACTAATAAATACAAATTCTCAATCGAAGAGTCTTTAGTTATTAGAAGATTTTTAGAAGGATACTATAACTTTCCTGCAGCTGAAAAAACAACCTTAGAACTCAAGAATATGCTTACTAAATACAGAGTTAAAGAGGGAATAAAAATCATTGATATACTCCAAAAACTTGATATAATCAAATATACAGAGGGCAAACAAGATAATAGTAACTTTAAATCTGAAGACATACATGCTTGGTTTTCAAAATATGTTTCAGATATTAAAAAGTATGAAGAATCGAAAGAAGAAAAAAGAGGGTAAAAGATGATTCAGTTTGAAAACAAATGGATGTTATTAGCTTTATTGGTTATACCTTTCTATATCTTCTTGCAACACTATTTTACTAAGAAGTATGCAACAAAGATACCTTTCTCTAAAGCTAGTTATTTATTGAGAACATTAGTTAAAGGAAGTAAGTTCTCTAGCTTAGATATTATTCGATATCTAGCTTTAACAATCTTGATTTTCTCGCTATCAGAACCACAAATTGAAAGTGGTACTAAGGTAGAAGGTATTTGGCAGAGATCTGATACAGATGTTGTTATTTGTTTGGATGTAAGTGGTTCAATGTTAGCAGAGACCTATAATCAATTTTCCAGCAAAAGAGGACTCTCGAATAGACTAGAAGATGCTAAAATGGTTATTGATAATTTCATTGAAGGACTAAATAATCAGCAAGTTGCTCTTGTTACGTTCTCTAATAGTGCTGAGATTCTTACACCATTATCTGATGATTATAATCTGGTTTCAACAAAGTGTAATGAAATTGCAATTAATCGTAATCAGCAAGCATTGACTTCAATTGGTATGGGAATAGCTTTATCATCAGCAATTCTTAAAGATTCTCCAGCAAAATCTAAGTTTATTATACTGATTACGGATGGTGTAAATACTACAGGGCAATACTCTCCTTTAGAAGCTACAAAATCTTTTGCGGTTCCTTTTGATATACGTATTTATCCAATAGGATTTGATGCTTCTGCTGCAATGGTAAAATCATCTGTGGATATTGAAACTTTGAATGAGATAGCAAAGTTAACAGGTACTGGACAAGCAGGAAGAGCGAGTTCGAGTAAAGACTTAGATGACTTAGTTAAGAAGATTAGTGAATCAGAGAAAATACATGAAAAGAAGGAACTTCCGGTTGCATATAAATCGATTCATGTCTATTTGCTCATCTTATCACTGATTCTTTTATTCGTTGAATTGATAGCAAGAAAAGTACTCTATTATGAGTTCCAATAAGAGGTTTATATGATTTGGGGTAATGAATATTCGGAACTAATTATTTATGTTGGAATTGTCTCAGTGTTAGTATTAGTCGTTGGGATTATTATATTGACTGGTAGATTAAGAAAACTAAAATTTTCTAAGTTTGCAGAAGCAAGATTCTTTAATTTTTATAATCAAGGCTTTATTGATTTTTTCTGGAATCTAAAAACAGTTCTTTTTGGTTTTGCATTAGCGCTAATTTTACTTGGTATAGCTTCTCCAAAATGGGGTAAGAAAGAAACAGACTACGTCCGCTCTGGCATAGATATAGTAGTAATGCTTGATGTCTCAAAGAGCATGGATGTAGCTGATGTGTCTCCATCTAGATTAAAACGTTCATTATCTTTAATTAGTATGTTATCCGATAAGTTACAGGGTGATAGAATTTCTTTAATCACTTTTGCTGGTGAAGCTAAAACAGTATTTCCGTTTACAGATAATATAACTATAGCAAAATCTTTATCTAATCTTGTAAATACTGATGATGTAAAGGTTATGGGAACTAATATCCCAGTTGCTCTTGCTCATGCAGAAGAACTGATAGAGCGTTCTGCGAAGAAGAATGTAGTGATTTTTCTCTTTAGTGATGGAGAGAATCTTGAGAAATCAGAAAAGCATATCATGAGTAAAGTGAAAGATTTAAATAGAAAAGGTGCTAAAATATATTCTATTGGAGTGGGTACACCAAACGGAGAACTTCTTAGTGATGATAAATCTGTTAGATCTAAACTTAATGAGGATCTTTTAACTAAGATTGCTGATGAAACAGGTGGTAAGTACATAAGCTTAAATTCTGAGACTAATTCTGTTCAAGAGTTAGAAGAGATAATTAAAGATTATGATAAGAATAGATATATGTCCAAGAATCCACTATTTTACAAAGACCAGTTCTGGTTACCAGTTTTGATTGCAATAATATTATTAATTATTGAGTCTTTTATTCCATACAACAAAAAAATAAAATTTAAACGCTACATAGAGAGTTAAAATATGAAAAAGGTTATATTTCTTGTCTTATTATCAGTTCTAGTATGTAGTCTTATGGGCTCTAGAGTTAATCGAGAGAATAATAAAGGGACAGAATTGTTTCTTGATTCTTTATATACTGAAGCAGAAGAACACTTCAAAGTTGCTCTAGAAGAAGATGAGTTTAACCCCATTGTTAATTACAATTATGGCTTGAACTTACTTAAAAAGTATCAAGATTTCAAGAGTCGAGATGATTTGAAGCAGGCGATAGATTACATGTCAAAAGCTAAGCAAGATACAGTTAAATCATTAGATTATCTCGCAAGTTATAACTTAGGAAATTTATACTACTTCAATGAGGAATATGATAAGGCTCTTGAAGAGTATAGTTCAGCAGCCTCCTTATTAGATTCTACAGCAGTAGATTTAGATTTAGTATATAACACAGCCAATACAATCTACAAACTAACAGAGAAAGAATCGTCTAAAGATAGTCTTTTAACTCTAGTAGCTAGTATGTATAATTCAATCATTGAGGATGTTCCTGATAATGAGAAAGCTAATATTTTACATAATCTTGGGAATGTATGTATGCAAAAACAGGATTTTCAAGGAGCTGTTGAACAATATAGCAAAGCTCTGCTAAGCAATCCTTATGATGATGAAACTAGGTATAACTATGAAATAGCTTTGCGTAAGCTAAAAGAACAAGAACAACAAAATCAACAAAAGCAGGACCAGAAACAACAAGATAAGAAGCAAGATAAGAAAGAGCAAAAGCAGGATAAACAGAATCAACAAAATCAAAAAGAACAGCAGAAAAAGGAATCTGAAAGAAAGCAAGATGAGTATAAGCAGATGAATAAGAAAGAGAAGCAGAAGTTAGATGCAGAAAAGAAATTAAATGCTCTAATACAACAGCAATCACAAGATAAAAAAGATAAAGACAAGAAGCCTGTGATTAAGGTGCCACCATCAGGAAGGTTCTGGTAATGAAGAAGCTACTTATAATATTAGTAATTCTATCTTCTGTATTTATACTCTCAGGTAATGTTACAGTTGATACAGATATTTCTTCTACTACAATCGGACTTGAAGATGTACTTACCTGGAAAGTTAGTGCTGAATCTGATAAACAAGAAGATCTTGATATTAAGATTGATTTTAAAGATTTTGATTTCACAGTCTACGGTCCAAGTGTATCTTCAGGAACATCAATAAGCTTTGTTAATGGTCGCTCTACAACAGCTCAATCAAAAGATTATACTTATACTCTCAAACCTAACAAAAAAGGTAAACTTCAAATTCCTTCAATGAAGATTATCGTTAATAACAAGACATATTATTCTAAGGAATATGTTATTGATGTTAAAGAAGGCTCATTAGCTAGACGCCATGCACCCAATCGATTTGGTAGATCTTCTATTTTTGATGATTTTTTTGGAAGTCCAGAACCCAGAAGAAGAAGTAGGGAAGAGGTATTTGTTGAAGTTGAATTTTCTAATCAGAATGTATACTTCGGAGAAGAAGTTGAGGTTAAATATATAGTCTATAACAATTTTGAGATGTTTGGTTATAATCTATCTATAGAACCTCATGTTGGTTATGGCTATGTCCTTACTGAAGAAGGTGAAAAACGATTCCAAAGAGTTAGGAAAGATGGTAAAATATATAATCGTAAAGTTATTGGAACTTATACAATAACTCCTAACATAACAGGTAAGATTAAAGTTCCAACTGTTAATATCATCAATCAATTCTATGGCTCAACTTATAAGAGCCCAGATAAATATGTTAATGTGAAAGCTCTTCCTGAGAAGAATAAAAGTATTGATTTCTCTAACGGTATAGGTAAATTTACTATTAAAGCTAAATTATCACGTCATACGTTGCTAGTTAACAATCAATGTGATTTGATTGTAGAGATAGAAGGACAGGGTAATCTTGAAGATGTTATTTATCCTGAAGCTCCAGAAATCGAAGGAATTGAGTTTTTAGATCCTACAGGTGAATTAATACAAGATGCAGAAAACAATAAATTAGTTTTAAAATATACTATTATACCTTCTGAGGTTGGTAAATTTATAATCCCTCCGATGTCATTCAATTTCTTTGATAAAGATAAGAAAGATTATGTAACAGTCT
Source organism: Cloacimonadales bacterium (SeqCode) (assembly GCA_963678315.1). Taxonomy (GTDB): domain Bacteria; phylum Cloacimonadota; class Cloacimonadia; order Cloacimonadales; family JAFGVF01. The sequence continues at coordinate 1,806,515 of OY782781.1, forward strand.
ATTCTGGAGAAGAAGTTTTGAAAGTTGCTTCTAATGGAAATTATAAATTAGCAGGAAATTCTAGTGATCAATTTTATACTAGAAATAAACCCTTTATGGGGAAAATCAGTCATGAGATTATCTTATTCCATAAATCATGGTATTGGCTTTTATTAGCTATTGCTCTCATCTCTCTTATCGCTTACCTAGTTTTATACAAAATTTCTAAGCTAAGGAATAGTAACATTTCTTATGTTAGAAGGACTAGTGCAGAAAAGAAACTAAAGGAAGCTATCAAAAATGCTGAGGAGCAATCTACTTTAAACAGTACAGCCTTCTATAGTATTATTGAGAATAGTTTGCTTAGCTTCATTGCAAAGGTTACAGGTGTATCATTACAGAAATCCCAAGAAGAAATTATTCAAGCTCTAGAAAATAGCTATATAAAGAAAGTAACAGCAGAAAAGATTAATTACATGCTAAAGCATTGTGAAAGAATAAAATTTCAACCTAATAGTTCTAATCCTCAAAATCTAGAAAATGATCTAAATAGGTTTAAAGATATTTTTAAGGAGATTGTTAATGCAAGTAAGTAAAATGTATAAATATGTGATAATCATTTTGTTTATGATTAATCTATCCTCTTTAATGAGTAGTAACCTAAAAGATACTAACATAACTTTTTCAGCTGGACTGGATTACTTTTCTAAAGCCCAGTATGAAGAAGCTCTTGATAAGTTTGAGCATTTAGAGAAATTCTCTAATGATCCAAATTTATATTATAATATTGGAACGTGTCATTATCAGCTAAACAATATTGGCAAGGCAGTCTTGTATTATAAACGTGGACTCTTGCTTGATAGTTCTAATCAAAGAATTCGTGATGCACTTGCAAGCATAGAAGAACAAATTATTAACACTGATGATTATTCTCAAAGCTTTTTAAATAGATTGATTATGGATAGCTATAATTATTTAAGTCTTAACAGGTTAGCATGGCTGACTTTATTTTGTATATTTCTTTTTGGCTTAATGTTATTTCTTTCATTGTCTAGTAAGTTGAATATCTCAGTTCTTGCAAAAAGATTTTATTTAACCTTCTCAGTATTCTTACTCGCTTCAGTAGTTACTATTTCATTCATTAAGTACATTTCATTCAAAAACAATGACCAAATAGTTATTATAGAAGATAAAACAATTATTAAGAAAGCTGATGAGAATAGGGTTTTGCTTACTCAGAAGAAGTTAAAAGCTGGTACAACTCTTAAATATCTTGGTCAGAAAGATGATAATTCTATTGTTGCACTTCCTAATGGAGAACGTATACTCATAGATAAAGATTCATACAGTTTTGTTAAAGCAAAGTAGCCTTTCAACTCAATAAAACTGATTAGCTATAAAGAAAAAGCTTATGTTATTTACAAGTCTTTCTGCCTTTTGAAAAAAATATATGTATAAACTTATTTTATAAAGTACAAAATAAATTTGTTTTTGTAAAAAACAAAGCAAAAACACACAGACTTATAGCTTTGGCAAAAATCTAGAAAGAGCTTTGATTATTCAAAGCTCTTTTTCAATATGTTTTGGGCTACACCTTTCTATAAGAGTGCATCTTCTTTTAAATCATATAAGTTTTCAATAATCTTTAGACCATCGAACTTAAAATGTTTGATATCTAAATCTTTAATCAAATCATCGATATCTACATCGAATTGAAAATTATCAAAGTCTTCAGTATGCTTAAAAATATTATTACGTTCTGCAATTTCAACTGAAAAATCTTTTATTTCATCATTTCTTTTTACTTTAATTGATATTTTATCTCCAACATTATGTCGCTGGATTTCTTCTATGAAATCTTTGATTGATGTAACTTCCATATCTCCTATTGAAATGACAATATCATCTTTTTCTAATCCTGCTTTGCCTGCTGGGCTTTCTGGCATCACTTCTTCAATAACTAGACCTGACTTCTTCCCATTAACATTGGAATAACTGACCTTTACTCCGATAACATTATTATCTTGAGAATCAAATTTAAACATATAAGTTTTTTTATTCTTGTTATCAAACCAATCTGCATCTAAAAAAGAACTTGAATTGCTGAGGATTTGGGATAAATCGCTTTCTCCAAGCTCTACTTCTATTTTCCTTTCTTTTTCTTGAGAAGCTTTATAAACTAGAAGTTTAACTATATCTCCTGGTTTATAATTCTTAAGCATACTAGCTAATTGTCCATGAGTGTATACTTTTTCACCATCCATTTTCATTATGATGTCATTAGGCTCAAGTCCAGCTTCATAAGCAGGTGAATCTTCTATAATAGTTGACAGAATCACACCATAATTGTTATTGTAGTTTAAATCTTTTTTTATTATAGAAGTTAGGGTTCCAGAAATAATACCTAGATATGCGCTTCTTGGTTGAACATCTTCTCGGGATCCTAACTCTATTTTTTTTGATATCTCTTCATTCTTACGTAAAATTACAAGTTTAACTTCATCACCTTTTTCTTTAACTGATAACATCTTAGATAATTGATTAGAAGTGTATATTTTTTCTCCATCTAGCTTTAGAACAATATCTCCAACTTCTAAATTAGCATTATGTGCAGGACTTTTGTCAATAATTTCTTCAATCACCAGACCTTTGTTTTCTAGCTTATTTTTGGCATACTCATCTGAAGTAGGTTCTCTTAATAATACACCAAGAAAACCCTCTGCAAATAGGACGCTACTAGTAATAAATAAGACAGTGGTTAATATTATTTTGACTGGATTCTTAATCATACTTTACCTCACATTTTTCTTATTACTTTCCTATTGTTATTACTTTCAATTTCGTTAATCAAGATAATACCATCAGAATTTTCTCTTTGAATTTTTCTAATCATATATATCTTTCCTTCTTCAAAATCATCAGGATTTATAGAATTGATAGTTTGAATATTATTGTTGTTTACGACATTATACTGCTTGTCCTTCTGTGTTTCCATCTTGTTTTTTGCTATAGCAGACAAGCCTTCAAAACCATTGATTTGTTCATTATTGTCACTTTCAACTGATTTAGTTACTTCAGTTTTTGGTGAATTCTCTCCCATAACTAGATTATTTGCTTTACTTGCTAGAGAAGGCTTAATTACTAGAACCATGGAAAGTATTAAAAATAAAAATGCACTACTAAGGGCAAACCTAAATGAATTATGATAAGTTTTTCTAAAGTACTTATTTTGTATCTTATCTCTTAATTCATACTTCAAAGAAATATCTTCAATTTCGGGAATCTTAAGGTTTGCAAGCCTTTCTTCAAATTTCTCCATCATTACTCCCTTCGAGGTTAATCATAATTTTTTTGAGTTTCTTCATTGCTCTATGCAGTTGGACCTTAACAGCACCTTCTTTTTTATTAAAAATCTCAGCTAATTCTTTATTGCTTTTCTTTTCAAAGTATTTAAGAATGATTATATTCTGATCTTTTTCTGATAATCTGCTTATTCCAACTTTTAGATTTGAATAATCAATATGTATATCTTCCCCTAACGGGTCAGCTATATTATGCTTAACTTCTCGATCTAATTTTCTACTTCTACCAGATTTTCTATAAAAATCTGTAACTTCATTCATAGCAATTCTATATATCCATCCAGAAAAAGCACCTTTGTATAAATATTTAAATTTATAGAGGTTTTTCATAGCCTTCATGAAGGTGTTAGATACTATGTCTCTACGTGTTTCTTCATCACTGACCTTGTGATAAACAAATCTATTTATCATAGGAAAGTACTTGTTATAAAGTTCTTCGAAGGCATTTATATCCTTCTTTGCTTTGTTAACTAATTCTCTATCTTCCATCATCCTCTCTCATATATTTGTAACGATAAAGGGGCTTGAAGTTACATATAAATTGTAATTATTATTGTATTATTGATTTTAGTGCTTTCTTATAAGTTTCAAATCCAGTTTCAGAATGTTTTAAATCTTTTAAATGTAGAATATGAAGGTTTATATTAATCGAAGTTTTCATAGTGAACTTCCCCCAGAATGCATCAAATTTAGAAACAATTCTTGAATCATCAAAATTGCTTGTGCTAGTAAAAATATTCACTTCCTTGTTTAGCAAAGAGCTATTCCAATCATTAACTTTTGAGAATAAATAATCATCTGCCCACCAAACACTTGGGCTTGCTAATATGAAATCAGTAAACTTAGTGTCATTGTTGCATTCCATCAGGTAATATAAGCCCAAAAAACCACCTAATGAATGACCAAAAAAGACTCTTTTCTCTACTACAATATCTAAGTGACTTTCAACTTGTGGAATTAGCTCTTCATTGATAAAGTTAACATATTTATGAGCATATCCATGAAAAGATGTTGGCTTTTGAGGAGGCGCAGTAAAATCCTTTTCTCTATAATTAATACCTTTATAAGCTATGCTAATCAAGATTAGTGGCTGGTCTGGGTACTTAGCTTTCAAATAAGACCTAAATTGACTTAGAAAAGAGTCTCCATCGAGAATATACAAGACTATTGCAGGAGAGTCTTTTGCAATAGTCCCATTCTCAAATTTATCAATAACATAACTGTTCCCAGTATATTCCGAATCAATATTATACCAAGCATTACAAGTATTTTTATGAATTCTAAAATACCATAGAAGTAGCAAGATAGATAATATAACGAATATTAATGTTAACAGTCTTTTCATAGATTTTACTTATTCTTCTTAAATTACTTCACTAATCTTTTCAGTTTTTTTGAAGTGCTCATTTTCTAAATCTTCCATTTCACTTAAAGCTTTATTAAGCAGTTCAACTCTTTCAGAATAAGGAATAAAAGCTGATTTAAAACCATTGATAATAATGTTTTTAACATCTTTATATGTTAAATTCAACTTCTCAATAACAAACATAAATTCATCAGTCATTGTTGTGTTAGAAACAGTTCTATTATCAGTATTTAAAGTTACTCTTAAACCGTAATCCAAGTAGAATCCTAGTGGATGAACTTCTAATGATGACACTGCTTTTGTATGGAAGTTACTTTTAAAACATATTTCTAAAGGAATTCTGTGATCATTAACATAGTTTAACAAATCACCATCTTCGATTAACCTAGTGCCATGCCCAATTCTATGTGTTCCGCAATAGTGAAGAGCCTGATGTATTGATTCAGGACCGTAGGCTTCACCAGCATGAATAGTGATGTTTAAATTGTTTTTAAGCGCTAATCTAAAAGCCTCTTCATGATCTTTAGCTGGATAATTATACTCAGCTCCAGCTAAATCAAAGCCAATAACACCCTTGTTTTTATAAGCAACAGCCAGTTCAGCTAATCTTAGAGAAGTCGCTGGGTTAATATTTCTTATACCACAAATTATCACAGCTGTCTTTATATTATAGTCATGTTCTGCTCTTCTTAATCCCTTTATTACCGCATCAGAAATTTCTGTTAGCTTCAAGCCATTGTTAGTGTGCAGAATAGGTGAGTAGCGAACTTCTATATATCTTACATTTTCTTTAGCTGAATCTTCAGCAAGTTCGTAAGCAGCTCTTTCAAGTCCTTCTTGATCTTGAAGAACTAGATTAGCAATGTGGAAACCTTGTAAATACTCATCTAAACTCTTACAATCATCTCCACAAGAAACCATTTCCATTAACTTATCTTTATCCATGGTAGGAAGCTTTATATTATTTTTCTTGGCTAATTCTAGCATTGTATCGATTCTAACTGAACCATCTAGGTGCACATGTAAATCACTTTTAGGTAATTTTTCAACAAATTCTCTTGTTAATTTCATTTTTCCTCCATTAATTTTATATAATATGAGTGACAAGTGCTTTATTGTCAAAGTTTATCTAGATTTTTTTTTATTTTCTTGTTCTTGTGTGTATCCATTGATAGCTCCAAAATATTGATTTTAATGAGCCAAAACACGTTATCAGACTCACATAATAAATACAATTATTTAGAAATGAAATATTATAATAAGTATAAACATCTGGATAAAACTTTTCTTGACACATCTATTTAAGCACTCTTTCATTGGCTTATCAATAAATGATTGTATTCTAAATAAAGAGGTTGTTATGATAAGGTCTATATTTTTACTTCAACTACAATTTCTACAACTATGCCAAATTTTAACTATAACTATTTCATTACATATCAATAATAATCTAAAAGTTACAATACCTACTAAGGAGCCCCCATGTATAAATTTTTAATTACTATGCTATTTTTTATAAGCTTATTATGCTGTTTTGCTGAAAATGAAATGCCTATAATGTATACCTTTCAAGGCCCTTGGGAAGGATCAAAATATGGTAAATTAATGACCTCGTTAGATTTCAATGCTGATGGTATTGATGACTTACTTATCTTTTCTAATGGAAATCCAGAAAACTATCATAATGAAGTATATATCCACTATGGAGGAGAAACTTTTTCACCAGTTGCAGATGATACACTAAAAGCTATTTGCACTGGACAATTTTATTTAGGGCTTTTTGCTACAGGAGATGTTAATGGTGATGGTTATGATGATTTTGCAACTTTTGGAAGAACACCAAATATCGACAATGCCTACACTTATAACTTTTACTACGGTGGCCCAAATCCTGATTTACTTGTAGATCACCAATGTAGCTACTATGTCGGACAATCAGCAGGATATGACTGGTCTTATCCTAAAATGATCTCATGCCTTGGAGATGTTAATGGTGATGGCTGTGACGAACAAGGTATCATCTTGGAAAGAGGGTATAACGAATCATCATTTGCTTTACTAACAGGTGGAAGCTTTGAAATGTTAGAAGTATATCCTAGTGAATATAATTTAGGCTCTCTAGATATCGACCCACTAGGAGATTTAAACAATGATGGCTATGATGATTTTTCTATAGGTTACTGGATATATCCAGAATATAGTTATACCTATGTCTATTGGGGCAATCCTGATTTTGATTTTAATCAACATGATAGTATTGCTATCTACAATCATTCTTCAATTTCTTATCATTTTTCAGGAAGTCTTGGAGTTGGAGACTTCAACAATGATGGCTATGATGATTTTATCTATCCTCGTCAAGACAATTTAAGTAACCATGGTTATGGCCTTAAGTTAATGACTAATGATTTACATCAAGCCCAAGGTTTTCCACTACAAAGACCTTCTTACCACCCTTACTATATAAATAATGAAAGCTACAATGGACGCTACATCAAACATGGAGATTTTAATGGAGATGGTTATAGTGATATAGTTGGAGCAAATCCTTCTGCATATTTAAATGATGGTATCGCTGGAGTTTGGTTAGGAGGTCAAGTCCCTAATGGCACTTGTGATTTAACTTTAAATGAGGTTAGTCAGCAAGCTGACCAATTTGGATATTCTTTAGCAGTAGGCGATTTTGATAATGATGGTTATGATGATATTGCTATCTCAGAGCCCTTCATGGTTTCAGGATGGGATCAGTTTGGCTTTGTAACTATATTTAGTGGATCCGACCAACTAACTGATACAACAGTGGCTAATGACGATACAGAAGAAGTCATAAAAGATTCATTAAAACTAAATTTATATCCAAACCCTGTAAAATCTAATAACTTACAACTTAATTACGAAATTAAAGGAGACATCCCTAAGAATTGTTTAACCTCAAAAATGGATATATACAATTTAAAGGGACAGAAAGTACAAAGTAATAATATCAATATCGTTAGCAAATCTGGAACTGTAGAACTAAACTCTATAGCTTCAGGAATGTACTTAGCTAAAATTAAAATCAATAATGAGATTATCTCAGCTAAATTCATTGTTAAATAACTTATAGAAGGAGCCTCCATGTATAAATTTTTAATTACTATGCTATTTTTTATAAGCTTATTAAGCTGTTTTGCTGAAAATGAAATGCCTATAATGTATACCTTTCAAGGCCCTTGGGAAGGATCAAAATATGGTAAATTAATGACCTCGTTAGATTTCAATGCTGATGGTATTGATGACTTACTTATCTTTTCTAATGGAAATCCAGAAAACTATCATAATGAAGTATATATCCACTATGGAGGAGAAACTTTTTCACCAGTTGCAGATGATACACTAAAAGCTATTTGCACTGGACAATTTTATTTAGGGCTTTTTGCTACAGGAGATGTTAATGGTGATGGTTATGATGATTTTGCAACTTTTGGAAGAACACCAAATATCGATAATGCCTACACTTATAGCTTTTACTACGGTGGCCCAAATCCTGATTTACTTGTAGACCACCAATGTAGCTACTATGTCGGACAATCAGCAGGATATGACTGGTCTTATCCTAAAATGATCTCATGCCTTGGAGATGTTAATGGTGATGGCTGTGACGAACAAGGACTTATCCTTCAAAGAATAGGACTAGAAGCATCAATAGGACTTTTAGTAGGAGGAAGCTTTGAAATTTTAGAAGTTATCCCAGCTGGATTAATTTTTTCTTGTATAGATATCGATCCACTAGGAGATTTAAACAATGATGGCTATGATGATTTTTCTATAGGTTACTGGATTTATCCAGAATATAGTTATACCTATGTCTATTGGGGCAATCCTGATTTTGATTTTAATCAACATGATAGTATTGCTATCTACAATCATTCTTCAATTTCTTATCATTTTTCAGGAAGTCTTGGAATTGGAGACTTCAACAATGATGGTTATGATGATTTTATCTATCCTCGTCAAGACAATTTTTCTAATAATGGTTATGGCCTTAAGTTAATGACTAATGATTTACATCAAGCCCAAGGTTTTCCACTACAAAGACCTTCTTACCATCCTTGTTATATCTACGATGATGGCTACAATGGGCATTACATCAAACATGGAGATTTTAATGGAGATGGTTATAGTGATATTGTTGGAGCAAATCCTTCTGCATATTTAAATGATGGTATCGCTGGAGTTTGGTTAGGAGGTCAAGTCCCTAATGGCACTTGTGATTTAACTTTAAATGAGGTTAGTCAGCAAGCTGACCAATTTGGATATTCTTTAGCAGTAGGTGATTTTGATAATGATGGTTATGATGATATTGCTATCTCAGAACCCTTCATGGTTTCAGGATGGGATCAGTTTGGCTTTGTAACTATATTTAGTGGATCCGACCAACTAACTGATACAACAGTGGCTAATGACGATACAGAAGAAGTCATAAAAGATTCATTAAAATTAAATTTATATCCAAACCCTGTAAAATCTAATAACTTACAACTTAATTTCGAAATTAAAGGAGACATCCCTAAGAATTGTATAACCTCAAAAATGGATATATACAATTTAAAGGGACAGAAAGTACAAAGTAATAATATCAATATCGTTAGCAAATCTGGAACTGTAGAACTAGACTCTATAGCTTCAGGAATGTACTTAGCTAAAATTAAAATCAATAATGAGATTATCTCAGCTAAATTCATTGTTAAATAACTTTTAAGAAGGAGCCCCCATGTATAAATTTTTAATTACTATGCTACTTTTTATAAGTTTATTAAGCTGTTTTGCTGAAAATGAAATGCCTATAATGTATACCTTTCAAGGCCCTTGGGAAGGATCTTACTATGGTGAGTTTGTTATATCATTAGACTTCAATGCAGATAACATCGACGATTTGTTAATATATAATGCTGGAGAAGAAAATCTGTACAATGGGGTTATTGATATCCATTTTGGAGGAAACGAATTTGGAATAGTCCCAGATTTACAGTTAGAGGGTACTTTTTTAGGGGAGCATGGAAAAGGATTATATGCTGTGAATGATGTTAACGGTGATGGTTATGAAGATTTCGCGACACTGAGTCCATCTGCAAATATCGACAATGCCTACACCTACAACTTTTACTACGGTGGCCCAAATCCTGATTTACTTGTAGACCAGCAATGTAGCTACTATGTAGGACAATCAGCAGGATATGACTGGTCTTATCCTAAAATGATCTCATGCCTTGGAGATGTTAATGGTGATGGCTGTGACGAACAAGGACTTATCCTTCAAAGAATAGGACCAGAAGCATCAATAGGACTTTTAGTAGGAGGAAGCTTTGAAATTTTAGAAGTTATCCCAGCTGGATTAATTTTTTCTTGTATAGATATCGATCCACTAGGAGATTTAAACAATGATGGCTATGATGATTTTTCTATAGGTTACTGGATTTATCCAGAATATAGTTATACCTATGTCTATTGGGGCAATCCTGATTTTGATTTTAATCAACATGATAGTATTGCTATCTACAATCATTCTTCAATTTCTTATCATTTTTCAGGAAGTCTTGGAATTGGAGACTTCAACAATGATGGCTATGATGATTTTATCTATCCTCGTCAAGACAATTTTTCTAATAATGGTTATGGCCTTAAGTTAATGACTAATGATTTACATCAAGCCCAAGGTTTTCCACTACAAAGACCTTCTTACCATCCTTGTTATATCTACGATGATGGCTACAATGGGCATTACATCAAACATGGAGATTTTAATGGAGATGGTTATAGTGATATTGTTGGAGCAAATCCTTCTGCATATTTAAATGATGGTATCGCTGGAGTTTGGTTAGGAGGTCAGGTCCCTAATGGCACTTGTGATTTAACTTTAAATGAGGTTAGTCAGCAAGCTGACCAATTTGGATATTCTTTAGCAGTAGGCGATTTTGATAATGATGGTTATGATGATATTGCAATCTCAGAACCCTTTATGGTTTCAGGATGGGATCAGTTTGGCTTTGTAACTATATTTAGTGGATCCGACCAACTAACTGATACAACAGTGGCTAATGACGATACAGAAGAAGTCATAAAAGATTCATTAAAATTAAATTTATATCCAAACCCTGTAAAATCTAATAACTTACAACTTAATTTCGAAATTAAAGGAGACATCCCTAAGAATTGTTTAACCTCAAAAATGGATATATACAATTTAAAGGGACAGAAAGTACAAAGTAATGATATCAATATCGTTAGCAAATCTGGGACTGTAGAACTAAACTCTATAGCTTCAGGAATGTACTTAGCTAAAATTAAAATCAATGATGAGATTATCTCAGCTAAGTTCATTGTTAAATAACTTATAGAAGGAGCCCCCATGTATAAATTTTTAATTACTATGCTATTTTTTATAAGCTTATTAAGCTGTTTTGCTGAAAATGAAATGCCTATAATGTATACCTTTCAAGGCCCTTGGGAAGGATCAGCCTATGGTAGAGATGTAATATCACTTGACTTTAACGCTGATGGAATTGATGACTTTATGACAACAGCTCAAGCAGAAGTAGATAATCTGTATAACGTATATATCCACTATGGCGGAGAAAACTTCTGTCCTGTTCCAAATGATACTCTTCAAGTAGGTTATGATAATATTTATAGAATAGGTTTGTTTGCTACAGGAGATGTTAATGGTGATGGTTATGATGACTTTGCAACTTTTGGTAGATACCCTAATCAAGAAATAGAATACACCTACAACTTTTACTACGGTGGCCCCAATCCTGATTTACTTGTAGATCACCAATGTAGCTACTATGTCGGACAATCAGACGGATATGACTGGTCTTATCCTAAAATGATCTCATGCCTTGGAGATGTTAATGGTGATGGCTGTGACGAACAAGCTATCATCTTGGAAAGAGGGTATAACATAGCATCCATTGCTTTACTTAGAGGAGGAAGCTTTGAAATTTTAGAAGTTATCCCAGCTGGATTAATTTTTTCTTGTATAGATATCGATCCACTAGGAGATTTAAACAATGATGGCTATGATGATTTTTCTATAGGTTACTGGATTTATCCAGAATATAGTTATACCTATGTCTATTGGGGCAATCCTGATTTTGATTTTAATCAACATGATAGTATTGCTATCTACAATCATTCTTCAATTTCTTATCATTTTTCAGGAAGTCTTGGAATTGGAGACTTCAACAATGATGGTTATGATGATTTTATCTATCCTCGTCAAGACAATTTTTCTAATAATGGTTATGGCCTTAAGTTAATGACTAATGATTTACATCAAGCCCAAGGTTTTCCACTACAAAGACCTTCTTACCATCCTTGTTATATCTACGATGATGGCTACAATGGGCATTACATCAAACATGGAGATTTTAATGGAGATGGTTATAGTGATATTGTTGGAGCAAATCCTTCTGCATATTTAAATGATGGTATCGCTGGAGTTTGGTTAGGAGGTCAAGTCCCTAATGGCACTTGTGATTTAACTTTAAATGCGATTAGTCAAGCCCCAGACCAATTTGGATATTCTTTAGCAGTAGGTGATTTTGATAATGATGGTTATGATGATATTGCTATCTCAGAGCCCTTCATGGTTTCAGGATGGGATCAGTTTGGCTTTGTAACTATATTTAGTGGATCCGACCAACTAACTGATACAACAGTGGCTAATGACGATACAGAAGAAGTCATAAAAGATTCATTAAAATTAAATTTATATCCAAACCCTGTAAAATCTAATAACTTACAACTTCATTACGAAATTAAAGGAGACATCCCTAAGAATTGTTTAACCTCAAAAATGGATATATACAATTTAAAGGGACAGAAAGTACAAAGTAATAATATCAATATCGTTAGCAAATCTGGAACTGTAGAACTAGACTCTATAGCTTCAGGAATGTACTTAGCTAAAATTAAAATCAATAATGAGATTATCTCAGCTAAATTCATTGTTAAATAACTTTTAAGAAGGAGCCCCCATGTATAAATTTTTAATTACTATGCTACTTTTTATAAGTTTATTAAGCTGTTTTGCTGAAAATGAAATGCCTATAATGTATACCTTTCAAGGCCCTTGGGAAGGATCTTACTATGGTGAGTTTGTTATATCATTAGACTTCAATGCAGATAACATCGACGATTTGTTAATATATAATGCTGGAGAAGAAAATCTGTACAATGGGGTTATTGATATCCATTTTGGAGGAAACGAATTTGGAATAGTCCCAGATTTACAGTTAGAGGGTACTTTTTTAGGGGAGCATGGAAAAGGATTATATGCTGTGAATGATGTTAACGGTGATGGTTATGAAGATTTCGCGACACTGAGTCCATCTGCAAATATCGACAATGCCTACACCTACAACTTTTACTACGGTGGCCCAAATCCTGATTTACTTGTAGACCAGCAATGTAGCTACTATGTAGGACAATCAGCAGGATATGACTGGTCTTATCCTAAAATGATCTCATGCCTTGGAGATGTTAATGGTGATGGCTGTGACGAACAAGGACTTATCCTTCAAAGAATAGGACCAGAAGCATCAATAGGACTTTTAGTAGGAGGAAGCTTTGAAATTTTAGAAGTTATCCCAGCTGGATTAATTTTTTCTTGTATAGATATCGATCCACTAGGAGATTTAAACAATGATGGCTATGATGATTTTTCTATAGGTTACTGGATTTATCCAGAATATAGTTATACCTATGTCTATTGGGGCAATCCTGATTTTGATTTTAATCAACATGATAGTATTGCTATCTACAATCATTCTTCAATTTCTTATCATTTTTCAGGAAGTCTTGGAATTGGAGACTTCAACAATGATGGCTATGATGATTTTATCTATCCTCGTCAAGACAATTTTTCTAATAATGGTTATGGCCTTAAGTTAATGACTAATGATTTACATCAAGCCCAAGGTTTTCCACTACAAAGACCTTCTTACCATCCTTGTTATATCTACGATGATGGCTACAATGGGCATTACATCAAACATGGAGATTTTAATGGAGATGGTTATAGTGATATTGTTGGAGCAAATCCTTCTGCATATTTAAATGATGGTATCGCTGGAGTTTGGTTAGGAGGTCAGGTCCCTAATGGCACTTGTGATTTAACTTTAAATGAGGTTAGTCAGCAAGCTGACCAATTTGGATATTCTTTAGCAGTAGGCGATTTTGATAATGATGGTTATGATGATATTGCAATCTCAGAACCCTTTATGGTTTCAGGATGGGATCAGTTTGGCTTTGTAACTATATTTAGTGGATCCGACCAACTAACTGATACAAAAGTGGCTAATGACGATACAGAAGAAGTCATAAAAGATTCATTAAAATTAAATTTATATCCAAACCCTGTAAAATCTAATAACTTACAACTTAATTTCGAAATTAAAGGAGACATCCCTAAGAATTGTTTAACCTCAAAAATGGATATATACAATTTAAAGGGACAGAAAGTACAAAGTAATGATATCAATATCGTTAGCAAATCTGGGACTGTAGAACTAAACTCTATAGCTTCAGGAATGTACTTAGCTAAAATTAAAATCAATGATGAGATTATCTCAGCTAAGTTCATTGTTAAATAACTTATAGAAGGAGCCCCCATGTATAAATTTTTAATTACTATGCTATTTTTTATAAGCTTATTAAGCTGTTTTGCTGAAAATGAAATGCCTATAATGTATACCTTTCAAGGCCCTTGGGAAGGATCAGCCTATGGTAGAGATGTAATATCACTTGACTTTAACGCTGATGGAATTGATGACTTTATGACAACAGCTCAAGCAGAAGTAGATAATCTGTATAACGTATATATCCACTATGGCGGAGAAAACTTCTGTCCTGTTCCAAATGATACTCTTCAAGTAGGTTATGATAATATTTATAGAATAGGTTTGTTTGCTACAGGAGATGTTAATGGTGATGGTTATGATGACTTTGCAACTTTTGGTAGATACCCTAATCAAGAAATAGAATACACCTACAACTTTTACTACGGTGGCCCCAATCCTGATTTACTTGTAGATCACCAATGTAGCTACTATGTCGGACAATCAGACGGATATGACTGGTCTTATCCTAAAATGATCTCATGCCTTGGAGATGTTAATGGTGATGGCTGTGACGAACAAGCTATCATCTTGGAAAGAGGGTATAACATAGCATCCATTGCTTTACTTAGAGGAGGAAGCTTTGAAATTTTAGAAGTGATACCTAATGAAAACAATTTAGGTTCTATAGATATCGATCCACTAGGAGATTTAAACAATGATGGCTATGATGATTTTTCTATAGGTTACTGGATATATCCAGAATATAGTTATACCTATGTCTATTGGGGCAATCCAGATTTTGATTTTAATCAACATGATAGTATTGCTATCTACAATCATTCTTCAATTTCTTATCATTTTTCAGGAAGTCTTGGAATTGGAGACTTCAACAATGATGGCTATGATGATTTTATCTATCCTCGTCAAGACAATTTTTCTAATAATGGTTATGGCCTTAAGTTAATGACTAATGATTTACATGAAGCCCAAGGTTTTCCACTACAAAGACCTTCTTACCATCCTTGTTATATCTACGATGATGGCTACAATGGGCATTACATCAAACATGGAGATTTTAATGGAGATGGTTATAGTGATATTGTTGGAGCAAATCCTTCTGCATATTTAAATGATGGTATCGCTGGAGTTTGGTTAGGAGGTCAAGTCCCTAATGGCACTTGTGATTTAACTTTAAATGCGATTAGTCAAGCCCCAGACCAATTTGGATATTCTTTAGCAGTAGGTGATTTTGATAATGATGGTTATGATGATATTGCAATCTCAGAACCCTTTATGGTTTCAGGATGGGATCAGTTTGGCTTTGTAACTATATTTAGTGGATCCGACCAACTAACTGATACAACAGTGGCTAATGACGATACAGAAGAAGTCATAAAAGATTCATTAAAATTAAATTTATATCCAAACCCTGTAAAATCTAATAACTTACAACTTAATTTCGAAATTAAAGGAGACATCCCTAAGAATTGTATAACCTCAAAAATGGATATATACAATTTAAAGGGACAGAAAGTACAAAGTAATGATATCAATATCGTTCGCAAATCTGGAACTGTAGAACTAGACTCTATAGCTTCAGGAATGTACTTAGCTAAAATTAAAATCAATGATGAGATTATCTCAGCTAAGTTTATTGTTAAATGACGGTAACACAGTTGATTATATTCCATCTTGAGAGATGTTTTTCCAAAGGTCTCTACATCATTAATAGCCCCCTTGAAAAATTGGCTTTTTTTCAATGAGACCAGTAAGGGAGGAGTTAGGAGATGTACTGCTAGTAAAATGGAGTTAGCAACATCAGAGCAGCAAGCTACTAACAATAGCTAAAAACTCATTCAATGACTGATAAAATAATGTTTGACAGATTTTGAAAAGGCTAGTTATTATACAAAGTTGTAATTAAGAGATCTGTAATAGGAGGAAAATATGAAGAAATCAAGTTACCAAGAACATATAGAAAAAAAGATATTGAAACGTCTAGATAATAAAGCACTGGAAGTAACAAAATATATATTTGAAAACGAAGAGATACAAACACTTCAGGATTACTGCAATAATGTATCAATTAAACGCTTAGGATTCAATGATCATGGACCAGTTCACATGAGGAAGGCTACATTGAATGCAATAGTTATGTTTAGGCTTCTTAAAAAGAATGGGATTGAATTTAATCTTGAAAAAGAGTGTTGGGGTAATGAAGAAGATAGTTTAATTGCTGTCATACTTGCTTCATTGTTCCATGATTTCGGGATGTCAATTGCTAGAGAGAACCATGAACTTATGAGTGTAGAAATTGCTAGACCATATATCCAAAAAATACTAGAGAAATTCTATGAGGAAAGTGATTTAAAGAAAAAAGTAGCTATTATGTCAATAGCAACTGAAGGTATTTTAGGACACATGGGTACACAGAAGATACATTCCTTAGAGGCTGGACTAGTCTTAATTGGTGACGGAACGGATATGGAGAGGGGGAGAGCTAGAATACCAATATTGTTAGCTTCAGCACCTAAACCTGGTGATATTCATAGAACATCTGCAGATGCTATCGAGAGAGTTCGATTTGAAGAAGGCAAGGAAAAACCTATCGAGATAAAAGTAACTATGAACTCTTCAGTTGGTTTCTTCCAAATTGAAGAAGTACTATTCCCAAAAATAGCTATTAGTCCGATTAAGAAATACATTGAATTATATGCTGGTGTTGAAGGCGAAGAGTATCTTCAATATTTATAGAGTAGTATAGGAAAGATGAAAAACTTACTTAGAATAAGACCGATTAAAAAAAGATTCATAATATCTTTGATAATTTCAATTCTTGTTATTGTAGGGATTATTCTATATTTTAGATTTTTTGACAATACTATTAGTTTTTCCTCACTATGGACAGCATTAACTGTCCTTACTACTTCAGCAATTATATGGGTTTTGATAAATGAACGGAAAAACTATGTTCACACATTTGCCTGGATTCTAGTATTAATATTTCTACCACTGGTAGGTATATTTTTCTACTTTGCAGTTGGTAGAAACTTTCGTAAAAATAAACTTTTCTCTAATAAAGAAATAGCTGATAGACTAGAATTCAAGGCAATCAATAAGTTTCTAGATGTTAACTATCAAGACTACAATTTCATGATTGATAGTCAAAGTAGTAAAATCATGAAACTGTTATATAACAACAGTAAAGCTTTTCTAAGTCATAATAATAACATAGAATTGTTTCCTGATGGTATTAAGCTGTTTGATAAAATGTTACTTGATATTAAACAGGCAAAGCACCACATACATTTGGAGTATTTTGGTTTTGCAAATGATGAGACAGGTAAGAGATTCAGAGATGCCCTGATTAAAAAAGCACAAGAAGGTGTGGAAGTTAGAATCATTGTTGATGATGTAGGTTCATGGAAATTCAGATTTATGTTAGGCAAAATCTTTAAATCGTATGGAGTTAAAGTATATTACTTCAACAAGGTTAGAATTCCTTTCATGAATAGTAGATTTAACTATAGAAATCATCGTAAAATTATTGTTATAGATGGTAAGATAAGCTACTTAGGAGGCTTAAATATTGGGAATAAATATGCTTCCAAAGATAAGTATTTTGGTTATTGGAGAGACACGCACATGAGAATTCAAGGAGGGGCTACTCTTGGCTTGCAAACTGTCTTCTTGACTGACCTATATTTTCTTTCTAAAGAATATCTTTTTAAGGAAGAGTACTTTGATAATAGCTATACTAGTGGTGATATCTCTATGCAAGTTGTAACATCAGGTCCAGATTCTGATTGGGAAAGCATTATGCAGTCATATTTTATAGCTATTACAGGTGCAACCCGAAATATTTATATTACTTCCCCTTATCTTATACTTAATGAAAGCCTGAATATTGCTCTTATTACTGCAGCCCTAAGTGGGATTGATGTTCGCATTATTGTTCCAGGAAAGCCTGATCATCTAATTGTATTTTGGGGGTCTAGGTCATATTATCAAGACTTGATAGAAGCAGGTGTGAAGATTTATGAGTATAGCAAAGGATTTATTCATGCAAAGGTTCTGTCTGTTGATAGCAAACTTGTATCTATTGGTACTGCAAACATGGATATAAGATCGTTTAATCACAACTTTGAGATAAATGGCATAATCTATGATTCAATTGTAAGTAGAGAAATTGATAATCAATTCTTCAAAGATATCGAAGATTCCAGGCAAATTACTATTGAAGATATCAATAATATATCAAGGTTCACTAAAGTAAAGTTAGGTATTTCTAGGTTATTCTCACCTCTACTGTAACAAAAAAAAGAGTAAAGACTTGGTCAATACTCTTCAAAAACTATAAATAACTATAATCTATGCTTCTATTTTAGCAGGATCTATTTTTTTACAAACTTTACATACCATAATAGTTTTATCATCTTTTTTTAATTCGTGTAATAATTTAACACCTGTTCTTCCACATGAAGGACAAGTTCCACGTTTTTTATCAATATTCTTTCCACGGAAATTCTTTGCCATCTTAGCTCCTCAATTTTTTACGATTTATTAAACAACAACTATTTACAAATAAAAATAGTCAAGAAAAAATTAAAACAATATTCATAATTAGTTAAAATAGGGGTAAATCTATAAAAAAAGTTAAAAATAAACTTGCAAACTTTTGCAATACAGTAATAATTTTGTATGAGGACAATATCATGAAGAAAATTATACTGATTATAGTGTTATTAGTTGTAATGTTGGCAGCGTTTGGTTTGGATATATCTTATAAGATACCTTCAGTTTTAGTAATCCAATCATACCACAGTGGTTTTATGTGGTCAGATCAGATTAATAAAGGATTTACAGAGAATCTGAAAGGAAAAGATCCTAAAATAAGAATAACAACAGAATATTTAGATACAAAAAGATTTAATAGCCCAGAATATTTTGAATCTATCGAAGCTATGTTGATTAAAAAGTATACAGATTCTGATATTGATGTACTTGTTGTTGTGGATAATAATGCTTTCAACCTTGTAAAAAAACTAAGATATAGTCTATTTGATGATATACCGATTGTCTTTTGTGGGGTAAACAATTTTCAAGACTATATGATTAACGACATGGTAGATATTACTGGAATAAGTGAAAATATTGATGTTCCTAGTAATATAAAATTGATTCATCAATTGAATCCTAATGCAAAAAAACTGCTTATAATCAATGATACTTCTGAAACTGGTAACAAAATCCAAGAAGAGTATAATGTGGCGATTAGACCATATAAGAATAGTTTTGAGGTAGAATTCATTAGAGATGTTTCCTTTTCTGAACTACTTAGTAAATTAAAAAACCTATCTGATGATTATGTCGTATTATATTCTTTGTTCTTAATTGATGGTGATGGAGAACATATTGAATATGATGAGAGTATCGTTAAAGTTGTAGAATCTACCAATGTTCCTGTCTTTATAACTTGGGATTTTTCTTTGGGATCTGGAGCTGTTGGAGGTTCTTTAACTAGTGGCTATAAGCAGGGTAATGAAGCTGCAGAGTTAGCTTACAGGATTCTTGATGGTGAGTCTGCAGACAATATTGCTATCAGAAAGATTGTTGAACCGGAAATTGTTCTTGATTGGAATGCAATTCAAGAAGCTAATATTGATGTTTCTTTGTTGGGTGAAGAGGTTAGATATATTAACAAACCTCAGACTTTTATCGAGAAGAATAGAACCTTAATATTCAAATTTAGTTTGGTTATTTTTGTCCTTACTATTATAATAATTATTTTAATATTCTTAACCTATAAGAAAATGGTTCTACAAAGAAAACTACAGAGTACCAATAATGATCTAAATGATTTAAAAAGTGGGCTTGAAGAGGAAGTAGAAAGAAGAACTCTGGAATTATCCAATGAGAGAGATTTTGCTAACAAGATTTTTAATAATGAATATGCAATAGTACTAGTTATTAATATGAATGGGAAAGTTATTAGAGTAAACAATTACACTAAACAACTTCTTAATCTTCAAGGATTCGAGGAGAAGGATACTGAATTTTGGACATTGATTGTTAATAATGAGGCAAAACATGTAATGGAAGACTATTTTCATACAAAGAAAACTGGTTCTATTGGCCCCACAGTTCTTATGAGAAATCAAAAAGGTAGCATATATAGTGTTCAAGGCTCTTTGAATTATACCGAAGATTCAAGTAAAGATGCTTATTTTATTTTTAATGGTGTCAATGTTACTGAAAAAGAGATCTTTTATGAAAAGCTCAAAAACCAAGAGAGTAAGTTTAGAGCAGTATATGATTATAATGGAATATCTCTAGCAACAATCAGTCATAATGGTATCGTTACAATGGTAAACCAACAGTTTGTAGAACAATTTGGATTCACTAAAGAAGAAGTTGAAAATAAAATGAAGTGGAGTGAATTTATTCATCCTTCATCCTTAGATTTGATTAAAAGTAAACGAAATAGAAGGTTTGATAATAGAGAAAATAGAAATTATGATTCCTATGAAATCAAAGGAACAGATAAAAAAGGAAGAGTACTCGATATAATGCTAAGTGTTGTTTTAGTGCCATCTACAGGAGATGTGATCGCATCCTTAGCTGATATAACTCATAAGAACAGAGAAGCTTCGCAACAGAAGAAAGAACTTCTTCTAAGTAAAGCCCAAATGAATCAAAATATAGACTTTATAGCAGACTTCTGTAATGATTTAGTTCATCCAATTGAAAATATTTCTGGAATTAGCTCTATTATTTCTCGTCAAATGATTGAATCTGAATATGGAGATATGATTTGCAATATCAATGACTCCGCTCTCCAAATGTTCTATATCATTAAAGAAACTTTAAACTATATTGATGGGAATATTAATAAAAACTACTATACTGATATAAGTATAGAAAAAGAAACAATTAAATCTGTAAAAGCAGTAATAGATAGATTGGGTATTAGAAAAATAAATTACCAGATTGCTGAAAATGTACCTGATAGATTTAGAACTGATAAATTCAAGTATATAAAAATACTACTTATCCTAATAACTAAATTCTATAAGCCACAAAAGAATGATTCCATAATTGTTGCTATTAATTATAATAAAAACAAGAAGGTTCTTGACTTACTTATTAATTGGACATCTCAATTAGAAACAAAAGATAGTGATTTGAAAGCTATAAATAATCAAGGAGGTGAACTTAATAATCTACTTGAACTTAATAGATTTAAGTTAAATCTAATAGTTTGTAAGCAGTTGATTAAGTCCTTGGGTGGTAATTTTGAGATTGCTTTGAATAATGATAAAAGCCCTTATTACAAATTCTCTATAGCCGAAAGTGAAGAGTTAGTGAATGAAGAAGTCGCTGAAAGTGTTAGAAACTTCACAACAATAAAAGAACTCTTCAATAGCCTACTTGAAGAAAATGACCTAGCACAAAGTGATGTAGATAATTCTAATTATCCTTTAAAAGTTATTATTCTGAACTATTCTGGTGTTTACCATCATGTTGTTAAAAGAATGTTTGAAGTGCTTAATTATGAAGTAGTCACTATTGAATATGAAAGAAATATTGAGGAAGTGTTTAGTAGAAACACATTTGACCTTGCTCTAATTGATTCACATCCTAAATTCAATAATTATGATGATTTAAGTAGAATTAGAAAGATGGGGAATAAGATTAATCAACCGTTTATAGTATCACTTAACTCTTTCTTTAACTACAATGATAATGAAATTGATTCTAAGAAGGGTTTGATTGATTATCAATATGATGATACACTCAGCTTTGAATCTTTAGCTAAAGTAATTAAGCTTGCTTGGAAGTTCAAGAATAGTAAATAAGTTTATACAAGAAAAGCTCTTAGACTTAAGAGCTTTTTCTATTTCAATGCATATATTAAAGCAGTAGTTAGTTTTAAGATATCAGAGTCTGTTTTCTCGAGAATTGAAGCTAGTTTCAAGGCTATTTGCATGAGGATATTAGAACCTATATTGGGATAATCCTTTAAAATGCTTGTAAAGTCTTTATGATTTATTGTAAGTAACTCGCAATCTGTTCTTGCTATTGCTGAAGCAGTTCTAAGCTGCTTTCCAAGAAGTCCTACTTCACCGAAGAAGGGATGCGAATCTCCAGATAATGTGAGTAGGGTCTTTTCTATACCATCATCTTCAAGAAGGGTCATTTTCTTTGATATGCTAACATCTCCTGAATACAATATATATAATTCATTGCCTGCACTATCTTCCAAGAAGATTGTTTCTCCAGCCTTGAACTTGACTTTCTTTAACTTGGTCTCAACCAAACTCAATTCATTATTATCTAAATTAGCAAAGAGTGTTATCTCTTTTAAAAAGTTGTAATTCATAGCTTCCTCACAGTACAATCCCCTTATCGTTTATTTCAATAAGGTAGTTATCATCGGGTTTAATTTTTAGATTAGATCTTTCTTTCTTAATAGCAAGTTTCTTGCCAGATAACTCAAATTGTCTCTTTATAAATGTGTCTATATTGGACGAATCATCTGAAAGGATATCTTCTATACTGAAATCAGGGTTGTCCGTAACTACTCCCAGAAGAAGTAGCTTATGTTCTCTTTTAAAGTACATAGAAAGCTCTTCAAATGTTCTTCCAACATATTCATGAGGTATCTCTATCTCTCTTAGTCCTTGGTTATCTTTATTGCTAACAATCTGTTTAATTACAGAAGGAACGCTAGGATTTATTGTTGCATTTGCAAGTAAGTCTCCACCAATATCGTCATAAATAATGACATTTTGAATCTTTTCTCTTTGTATATTTGGAAGGTACTTTTCTTTCTTTAGTTGAATATTTATCTTTCCTTTGACTTTCATAGAACACAGGTTATGAGTGGCAATAATAGTTCTTTCATCTGAAGGTGAAGAGTCTGGTTTACTTTCATCGTAAAGCAGCATTATCTGTCTTGCATCTTTAACATTAGCTCTATCAATTATTTCTTGGTTGGTAAAATCACCTTTGATGAATTTAATTGTCATGTCTTCGTACTTGCTTCTAATAGAAGAGATTTTGTCCTCTGATAGCTCATTTACTAAAACAATATCGCTATTAAAGTTGCCTGATTTGTGTGATAGGAAATCCAATATCCTGCTGGCACTACTATTCCAACCGCAGACAATGATGTGATTTTTTAATTTAATTCTAGTCAAACCTTTACGCTCCTTAATTTTTTGGTCGATAAAGTTACTTGCTATATAAGCTGTAAATGTAGAAAATGAAATAAATCCAAGAAAGATAAATATGATACCCACAATTCTACCCCAGAATGAAATAGGGTATAAGTCTCCATATCCAACTGTAGTAATGGTAACAAGTGACCACCATATCGCATCAAAAAAGTCTTTGATATTGCCATTGTCTGATTCTACCAAGCTAATAGCTATAGCCCCTAAGAGAGTCACGGCTAGAACCAGCATAACTTTCTTAAATAGCTGTATAAGTTTTCTATTACGATGAATCAAGTTCTTGAACTTAGAATGTCTAAACATTACTACCTCTAAAAATGTTAAAATCCATATTTAACTTTCAACAATAATTAATAATGAAATCTATAATTATAAATTATCTGTTAACTATTTTGTTGTCAAGCCTATAATTGTTTTTATAAACTTCTTGACTAACTTAAACTTATAGTGTAAAATAGTAATTATTAACAAGATATAAAAATAGGATGTATTATGAAGAAAATCAGTATAGTATTGTTTTTGTTTTTTCTAGCCCTAAGTTTGAATTCTGTTGTACAAGAAGAAGGTGACTTACTTAACTTCTTTTTTGCTAGTGAGCCTAGTTGTGCTTATGATCACTGGGAGTCACACATTGTTGAGGGAATAGCCCAAGAAGGTTATAATTCTTATGCTCCTTATGATAGACAAACTGATGGATTCGGTTCTTTTACTATACCAACAGAAAGCCAATCTTCCAATTGGAACAATGCTATTGATTATTTCTTCAATGAGCAGTATAATTTAGCTCAAATGACTCTCAGTAATGCAGATATACCTTATACTGTTGTTGAATTTACTTATAATGGTGACATTTATTATATGTTGCGTGAGAATCTAAATACTTCCTACATAGATGATAATGGAACAGCTATTGCTTATGATGATGAAATCGGCTCTTTTGACTTTGGTTGGGGTATTTTTATATATAAGCCTAACTCTCAAAATCCAATTATGGTTTCAGCTCCACATCCTAATGATGACTTTGTTTCTACATACTTTAGTGTTCAGGCTTTTCTAGATTACGATTGTCAATACCTAATGATAAATGGAGCGGGAAGAGAAGTAGAATGGTGGGGTTATAACTACAATAATAGTAAGTCTCTTTGCGACCCATCTAGAAATGAAGACCTTCCTTTTAATTATTTCTATCTTAAATCCGCTCAAAAGATTAGAGAAGATTTTGATAGGCATGAGCTTTCAATTCAAATTCATTCCTACGATTGGAACAATCATGCTGGTAGAGCGAGTCTTCAAATATCTCCGGGTCAATCAGGAGTTCCTACAGGATTACCAATTCGTGATTGGTCACAAGACCAGAATGATGTAGTTCAGAACACTGATTATATTATCTTTAATCAAAATGAACTAGGTAATAATTCTGAAGTTACAGTATTAGATTATTATGCTATATACAATCCTGATTTTCCAACAATCTATCAAGACACTCTATATATCACTAATCAAGTTAATTTACCTGGTTATGGTAACTCTTCACATGAAGCTATTAGTCAGCAAGACTATCAGCCATGGTCTGCATTTAGTCCTTTCTTTCATGTAGAATATGATGAACTTCCTAATTGCTTTGAACAAGATCTTGAGACATATCACTGGTTTTATGGCTTTAATCAGTCAACAAATTCATGGATTACTAACAACAAATTCAATCTTGCTAATCAATATTATGAGCCTTTCATGGAAGCTCTTGGTCAATCTATTGAAGCATTCATTGAATATGATGATGGAAGTGACCAAGTTCCTGATATTACTAGTTTCGAACGTACTTATGCAGGTTCAGGTGTAACATTATCATGGGAAGCTGAGACGCCTTATGACTTTGATTCCTACCTACTTTATGTTTCAGAAACGCCAATAGGACAAGACAATTATGATGTATATGATAATCTAGGCGTAAATGGTAGTAATAATAATGGATTGATGGAATTGGGTTATCCAGGAACTAAAAGCATAAACTTTGAAGAATTATCAATGAATCAGACTTATTATTTTGCATTAGGTCAAAGAGATAGGCAAGGAAATGTGTCTTCTATGTCGGAACAAGTTTCTCTTACTACTTTACCTATTGTTACAAGCACATTTGATGCCTTATCTTATGATGATCAGATTGGAATTTCATGGACAGTTTATGACCAGGATAATAATCAAGGATTTGAGATTTATAGAAAGCAGGAAGGAGAAGAATATGAACTTTTAGATAGTTACATAACTAACTCTGAGTTGGCGATAACTTCTTCTAATACCCAAGATTTTGAATACTATGACACAAGTTTAAACTCTAACATAGTATATTACTATAAAGTTCATTTAGTAAATAATGATAATGAAAGTAACCAGCTTTCCCAAGAAATTGAGATTGCAAGGTCTGATTATTTTCAACTTACTGTTGAGAATATTATAGCTTCAAGTACTTTTAAGTTTGGCTCAAACTTACTTGCTACAGATGATTATGATGAAGTTTATGATAGACTTTTCCCAAGTTGGTATATTTATGGTATATATAATGAACTTGGACTAAATAAGCTAAAAGCAAGCTTGGTGAATCATTTTGATTCTAACTCTGAATATCATGAACTTAGCATGGCTTTCTTAAATCCTAGCGGAAGTGAAACCTTCACCCTCGATAATAGTTCTAGCAAGAATAGTGAGCGCTTCTACATCTATTATGATAGCCAGCTATATGACCTTAGTCAGGGACCAATTCAAATAGACTTCGGAAATACTCAACTAGCTAACTTCAAGCTCATCTGGGGTAATCTTCAAGCAGACTTATCTTTTAACAATAGCCCAGATATTGTTGCTTCTTCAAATCAAGGAGCAGATATATCATGGGATGTACAATATCCTGAACTCGTTGACCATTACTCAATTTTCTTTAGGAATGAAGAAGATTCTTTAATGGCTGTTGAGAATCTTCCGTCCTCTGCAAGTAGCTATAATTATGTTTATAATGCTAATCAAAATCTTCGTTCAATAGCTTGCTTTATTAGAGTTCATTCTATTGATGGTCAAGTTATTGATTTTGAGTTCCCTAAAGCAGCTGTTTTGATTGGCAATATAAACGAATATGTCTACAATAATGATAGTAATAATTATCTAATATCATATCCTTATTCAAGCAGTGTTGATATAAACCCATTTACAATGATTACAGGACTTTATAGTCTAGGGGAAGATGGCTTTGAAGAAGATGGCATTATCAATAAAGAACAAGCAAACTTACTACTTACTGATGATGTATTTACTCTGCCTTTTGAAGGTAACTATAGTCTACAAGATAGTTTGCAAGTTCTAGACTATGGCTGGAATTTATTAGTTAATCCTCATCCTATTGATTACAAAGTGTCCGATCTTATGTTCTATTATAACAACACCTACCGAAGCTTGGAATATATCTTAACTAGAAACTTATTTATTCCAACATTTATTACTATTCGTGATGGTGCTTATGTTCAAACTGATTCTATCAAGGCTTTCGAAAGTGCCTTTGTATTCTCAATGAGTTATGATGAAGTTGCAGTTAATTTCCGACCTAATAATTTCAATGAAGATTTCGCTCCCTTGCAAGCATCATTCTATGCAACATTAGAGTTTTCTACCCAATCTGGAGCAAAAGATCAACTAACAATTGGCATAAGAGAAGGTATAGAAGCAAATATAGATCCATATTTTGATGCTGTAAAAGCCCCAACCAGACCTGTAGCAGGTATTTCTGAAGCATATATCATTCCTGATGATAGTATTATTGATTACTTCCCTAAGTTCCAAAAGAAGATTGAAGCAGAGATTCCAGGGGAAGGATATTCATGGAATTTTGCATTTATAAACTCAATAGATGCTGATGTTCAGGTAAGAATAGTTGATAGCAATCTAGGAGAAAACTACCATGTTGAGTTGACTTTAAATGGAGAAAATTATAATATCTCAGAAAATAATGTAACTCTTGATTGTGGTAATTCTAGTGGTCAATTCCAAGGAAGTCTAAATCTCCTATCAGGAACTCCTAATGCTAGCCAAGAGCTTTCACCTGCTAGTATTCTATCAGTTTACCCAAATCCATCTTCTAAACACTTTAATATTGAGGTTGTAAGTTCTAAATCAAATTACCAAGTATCTGTTTATAATATCAAAGGTCAAAGAGTTAAGAAGTTTAATGTTAGGGATAATAAATCTTCAAGAAATACTCTAAGCTGGGGAAAGGATAAAAAGTTAAAGAATCTTGCTTCAGGAATCTACTTTGTTAAATATTCTGATGAAGATACAAGTGATATAAGGAAGATCTGTCTGATTAAATAGTGTTTTCATGGATTGTAAGCTTCCAGCTACGAAAGGAAATTTCGGGTTGTTTTTGGGTTGCAAGCTTCCAGCTTGCGAAACATAATTCATCAAGAATGATGTTAAAGAACTATCTCTTTAAACATGCAAGCATGTTTAAAGATGCGCATTCAGGGATGAATGCACTCCAGAAGAGAGAATATGTTTTTGGACAGCATTTTTTGGGTTGCAAGCTTCCAGCTTGCGAAATATCATTCATCAAGAATGATGTTAAAGATGCGCATTCAGAATGGACCGTGATCGGCGAAGACGATTGAATGCATTCCAAGCCTCTAATAAGACTTTATCTTTAAGGGCTTCCTGTATCAAATTGACTTTTAATGCAGGAGGTCCAAAACCACAAAGTGAAACTAAACTGTTTATCTTGACGACAAACCATATATTTAAATCATTGATTCAAAAAATAAAGGATATTAAATGGAATATAATTACGTTCTTAAAAAGGTTAGATATGCCCTAAACTTTAATGATAATACTTTGATTGGCATCTTCAAACTTGGCAAATTAGATCTTTCAAGAGAATTATTACTTAATTATTGTGCTAAGTTTGATGCTGATGAATATGAAATATGTGATTCAAGAGCTATAGAAGCTTTTCTAAATGGACTTGTAATCTTCAAACGTGGAGATAATGGAATGAATCAGTCTCTTGATGGAGAAATTACAAACAACCATATTTTGAGAAAGTTAAAAATAGCACTTGATCTCAAAGATTTTGAGATGATAGAGGTTTTTAAACTTGGAGGATTTGATTTAACAAAGAATCAGTTAAGTTCTCTTTTCAGGTCAGAAGATAACAAACATTATCAATCTTGCAGGGATCAATTGTTACGTAAATTTTTACAAGGAATGATAGAAAAATACCGTAACAAAAAAACTCGCAAGAGTAATGCAATACTTGATTTTGATAACTTCTCATAGTATTATATCTTAAATTTACTGTTAATCAATAAACTTTTATTGACATAAATAGGCAAAATTATTCTATGACTTAAGAAAAATGAGTACACAAAATAATAATTAAGGAGTGTAACATGGCTCAGTTCAAGAAACAAACTATGGATGGAAACACAGCTGCTGCACACGTGGCTTACGCTTTCAGTGAAGTTGCTGCTATTTATCCTATTACTCCATCTTCTCCAATGGGAGAATATACAGACGCATGGGCTGCGAATGGAAGAAAAAACATTTTTGGGACTACTGTTGATGTAGCTGAACTTCAATCTGAAGGTGGTGCTTCAGGTGCTGTTCATGGTGCTTTATCAGCTGGTGCACTTACTACTACTTTCACTGCTTCACAAGGTTTAATGCTTATGTTACCAAACATGCACAAAATCGCTGGTGAAATGTTGCCTACTAACTTCTGGGTTTCTGCTCGTTCATTAGCAGCACAATCACTATCAATCTTTGGTGACCATTCAGACGTTATGTCTGCAAGAAACACTGGTTTTGCTATGATGTGTTGTAATTCTATCCAAGAAATCATGGATTTAGGTGTTGTTTCACATTTATCAACTTTGAAAACAACAATTCCTTTCATGACTTACTTTGATGGTTTCAGAACTTCACACGAAATTCAAAAAATCGAAGTTATTGATTATGATACAATTAATACATTAGTAGAAAAAAAATATATTGAAGATTTCAGAGCAAGAGCTTTGAATCCTGAAAACCCAAGATTAAAAGTTGGTGCTCAAAACCCTGATGTATATTTCCAAGGTAGAGAAACAACTAATAATCAATACAAAGCTACTCCAGCTGTTGTTGAAGAATATATGAAACAAGTTTCTGCTATTGTAGGTAGAGAATACAACTTGTTTGATTATGTTGGTGCAGAAGATGCTGAATCAGTAATTATTGCTATGGGTTCTGGTTGTGAAACTATCGATGAAGCTGTAACTTATCTTAACGCTCAAGGTAAAAAATATGGTTTAATCAAAGTTAGATTATTTAGACCTTTCTCAGTTGAACACTTTGTTAACGCACTTCCTAAAACTGTTAAGAAAATTGCTGTTCTTGACAGAACAAAAGAACCAGGTGCTATCGGTGAACCTTTATACTTAGATATCGTTACTGCACTTAAAGATAAAGGCATCTTTATCATTGGTGGACGTTACGGTCTTTCTTCAAAAGAATTCACACCTGGTATGGTTAAATCAGTATTTAATCACTTAGATGCTAATGGTTTCCATGGCTTTACAGTTGGTATTAATGATGATGTTTCTAACTTATCATTACCAATGGATGAAGTAATCAATGCTATACCAGAAGATACTATTTCTTGTAAATTCTGGGGATTAGGTTCTGACGGTACTGTTGGTGCTAACAAGAACTCAATTAAAATTATTGGTGATAACACTGACCTATGGGCTCAAGGTTACTTCCAATACGATTCAAAGAAATCTGGTGGTATCACACGTAGCCACTTAAGATTCGGTAAATCAAAAATTAGAGCTCAATATACAGTTAATAGTCCTGACTTTGTTGCTTGTCATAACCCTGCTTTCATCGGTAGATATGACATCTTAGAAGGTATCAAAGAAAACGGTGTATTCTTATTAAACTCACAAATTCCTAACGAAGAAGTTTTTGCTTACTTAACAGAAGATATGCAAAAAACTATCATCGAAAAAAATATTAGTTTCTATAATATCAACGCATTAGAAATTGCTGGTAGCGTTGGTCTTGGTGGAAGAATTAACACAGTTATGCAAGCTGCATTCTTTATTATTTCAAAAGTTCTTCCAAAAGAAAAAGCAATTGAGTTAATCAAAGGTGCTATCAAAAAATCATATATCAAAAAAGGTGAAGATATTGTTAATATGAATATCGCTGCTGTTGATAAAGTTGAAGAAGCTTTAGTTAAAATCGACACACCTGCATCTATGATTGCTGACCACCAAGAAATGACTAAACTTATTGCTGATGATGCAGATGATTTCACAAAGAATATCATTGAACCAATCATGAGAGAAAAAGGTGACGATATTCCTGTATCAGCTATGCCTCATGACGGTTTCGTACCTACTGGTACTGCTGCTTTAGAAAAACGTGGTGTTGCTCCATTCGTTCCTCATTGGGATGCTGAAAAATGTATTCAATGTAACCAGTGTTCAATGGTTTGTCCTCACGCTGCAATTAGAGCTAAACTTATTCCTGTTGATGCTTTAGAAGGTGCTCCTGAATCATTCGTTACTTTAGATGAAATGATGGAAGCTAGAAAAGGCGATGTTCAACACAAATATAAAATCCAAGTTTATATCGATGACTGTCAAGGTTGTAAGGTATGTGTTCTTGAGTGTCCTAAAGGTGCTTTAGAAATGAGACCTATCGAAGAAGAAAGAGAAGCTGGTGAAACAGAAAACTACAAATTCTTCGAATCATTACCAACTGATATTCTTGGTGCTTACAAAGAAGATAGCGTAAAAGGTTCACAGTTCAAACAACCTCTTCTTGAGTTCTCAGGTGCATGTGCTGGTTGTGGTGAAACTCCTTATGTTAAACTTGTTACACAATTAGTTGGTGACAGAATGCTTATTGCTAACGCTACAGGTTGTTCATCAATCTGGGGTGGTACTTTCCCAACAATCCCTTACTGTAAGAATAAAGATGGTCACGGTCCTACATGGGCAAACTCATTATTCGAAGATAATGCTGAATATGCTTATGGTTTCAGATTAGCTGTTAATGCTAACAGAAAACAATTAAAATACAATGTAGAAAGACTTCTTCCTATCCTTAGCTGTGAAGGTTGCAAAGAAAAACTACAATTTGCTATTGATAACTGGAACATCGTTTCAGATGAAGTAAAAGAAAACTCAAAAGCTATCCAAGCATTACTTCCAAAAATGCTTGAAGGTGCAAATGATGAAACAAGAGCAATCATCGAAAAAATCATTGAATTAAAATCATACTTTGTTGAAAAGTCTGTTTGGGGATTCGGTGGTGATGGTTGGGCTTATGACATCGGTTACGGTGGATTAGACCATGTTCTTGCATCAAACAAAAATGTTAATATCTTAGTTATGGATACTGAAGTTTACTCAAATACTGGTGGACAAGCTTCAAAAGCTACTCCATTAGGTTCAGTTGCTAAATTTGCTGAATCAGGTAAAACTACAGTTAAAAAAGACTTAGGTAAAATGATGATGGATTATGGTTATATCTATGTTGCATCTATTTCTATGGGTGCTAACAAAAACCAAGCTATCAAGGCTATCAAAGAAGCTGAAGCTTATGATGGTCCTTCAATCATTCTTGCTTATGCTCCATGTATTAATCATGGTATTGATATGGCAAAAGCACAAAAGATTGAAAAAGCTGCTGTTGATTGTGGTTACTGGATTAATTACAGATATAACCCAGCTCTTAAAGATCAAGGAAAGAACCCTCTTCAACTTGATTCAAGAGAACCAACTGGCGATCCTATCGCATTTGTTGAAGCTGAAAAACGTTATACTGCTCTAGAAAGAACTTTCCCTGAAAAAGTTGAAGCTTACAGAGAAGGCCTTAAGAAGTGGGTTAATGATAGATATGCTTCTTACAAAAAAATGGCTGAATAATAACTTAAGTTATTAATCATAGATTAAACAAGAGCTTTGGCTATGCCAAGGCTCTTGTTGTTTTATCTACTTTATCTAGGAAAATATGAAAAAAGATTGACTAAAATCTTAGACTATTGATAATAATAAAAAATAAAATAGAGGACAAAATGAGTTTCTATATAAACAACAAGAACATTAAGAATCCTTTTCTTAAAGTCTTAATATCTTTACTTGCAATTGTAATAGTTGTTCTAGTTGGAGCTATTGTTATAAGTGCAGTATCATCAATTTTATTAATAGTTGCTGTTATAGTGGGTTTTTCATTACTGATAATTCCTATTGCTCTTGTTTTTGGTCTAGGAAAATGGATGAAAGGTATTAGAGGTAGCGGAAACTTGCTAACTGAGATTAGAGAAGTAAAGCCATTCTCCAAGATAAAATTATCAATTGCCTGTAACTTTAATATTATTGCTAGTGACAGGAATGAAATTGAAATCACAAGCGACGACAATCTATTAGGTTACATTTTAACTTATGTGCAAGAAGATATTCTTTATATTACAAGTGATAACTCATTGAATCCCTCAAAGAATACAACTTTAAACATGCAATTAAATCACTTCGACACTCTTATTATTTCTGGGTCAGCAACAGGTAAAATAAAAGATTTACATCAAGATGATATGACTATTAAAATTTCCGGTAATGGGAACTTGACTAGTAATGGAAAAGTTGATAAACTAGATATTGGCATCAGTGGAGTAGGCAGGCTGTCTTTCAAAGAATTAGTATCAAAAGATGCTAAAATAAAGATTTCAGGTACCGGCAAAGGTGATCTTACTGTTACTGAAAAAATAGATGCTACAATTAATGGTACGGGTAAGATTGATGTCTACGGAAATCCAAACACTGTTCAAAAGAGAGTTAATGGTGTTGGAAAAGTGAATATTATTAAATAGAGGATTATTTAGATTATGAAGATTGGAATAGTTGGTGCAACTGGAGAAGTTGGACGCATGATGATTAAATGTCTAGAAGAATACGATGTGAAGATAGATGAACTAAAATTGTTTGCTACTAAGAAATCAGCAGGGCAATCATTATATTTTAATGGTAATCAATATTTTGTAGAAGAATTACTAGAAGACTCAATGAAAGAAAATTATGATTATCTTTTATTCTCAGCAGGAAGTGATGTTTCTAAAAAGTATGCTAAAATTGCAGAAGAGAATGGAAATACAATAATTGATAATTCTTCTGCTTGGAGAAGAGATGAAGCAAAACCTTTAATTATACCTGAAATTAACTCAGAAGTTATCGCTAGTTATAGCGGTATTATTGCTAATCCAAACTGTTCTACTATCCAGATGCTACTTAGCTTATACCCAATTCATAAAATAAACCCTATTAAGAAGATTGTCGTATCAACATATCAATCAGTGTCAGGTAGTGGTAAAAAAGGGATTGAAGCCCTCTCAAGAGAAGAGATAGATAGGTATAATGAAAGCTATTATAAAAAGCAAATACGGAATAATGTTATTCCTGAAATCGGAGACTATCTCGACAATGGTTACACTGAAGAAGAAGAAAAGATGAGATTTGAAACAAACAAGATTTTTGGAACAGACTCTATTAAAGTCTCTGCAACAGCAGTAAGAGTGCCAGTTGTTTATGGCCATTCTGAATCAATCTATGTTGAGTTAACAAATAAGTTACTCGCAGAAGATTGTAAGAATCTTTTCAGTGAAAATGACAGTGTAGTTTTACTAGAAAATGAAATAATTACACCTGTTGAACTTAAAAAAGATAATAATACTTATATCTGTAGACTGAGAAATGGAGTTGATGATTATTCACTAGCATTCTGGAATGTCGCAGATAATATTAGAGTAGGTGCTGCGACTAATGCTGTGCGAATTCTTAAATACTTGATATCTCGAGGATAAAATGGATATATACAAGATTAGAGAAGATCTTCATAGGATTCCAGAGATAGGATTTGATTTAGAAAAAACTTATAAATATATACTAGATTTATTCTTACATAAAGAAGAACTAGAAATAGTGAGCTTAGATTTTAATGCTATAGTAATATTCTACAAGAATGGCCTTGAAAAAGAATATTCTTTGTTTCGTGCTGATATGGATGCTTTACCAATAACAGAGGCTACTGGCATAGAATATCAATCATGTCATGACGGAGCAATGCATGCTTGTGGACATGATATTCATATGTCTGTATTAATTGGACTTATTGATAGAGTATTATCAGAGAAACCTCAAGAAAACTTGATATTTGTCTTTCAACCAGGTGAAGAAGGGCATGGGGGAGCACTGAAAATTATTGAAAGCGGTGTATTAGATGGATACAAAATCAAGCAATGCTATGCTTTGCATGTAGCTCCCAACATGGAAGTAGGAACTGTAGCTTCAAAAGCTGGAATAATCTTTGGGATTCCGCAAGAATTCGATGTTGTTTTTACAGGTCTTACCACTCATATAGCTTCTCCACAATTAGGCAAAGATGCGCTACTTGCAGGAGTACAATTCTATTCTACAATGAAACAACTAGTTCCCCAAACAATTAATCCGATAGAACCCACTGTTTTCCAAATAGGAAAAGCTGAGGCTGGAGTAGTAAGAAATTCAATTGCTGAAACATGTTTATTCCAAGGGACCCATAGAACATTAACTAAAGAAAATAGAGATATATTAAATAATCTGATGAAAGAAGTAGCTGAAGGAACAGCCAAATCACATGGGCTCAAAGCAGAAGTAAAACTTTTAGGTACATTTGACCCAGTAGTAAATGACCAAGATTTATATAAAAGATTTAAAGATATCATTACTAGTAGTCAATACAAGTTTCAAGAATGTGACTTCACAATGACAGGAGAAGATTTTGGTTTCTTTACTAGCTACTACAAAGGGCTTTTATTCTGGTTGGGATCAGGAGACTTTAACAACGGACTACACTCTTCAAAGTTTCTACCTAAAAAGGAAGCAATCAAAGTGGGAATTGATATAATGTGGAGTCTAATTTAATTAAATAATAAAAATAAATAACAATAAATGAGGAAGAAATGTCAAAAAGTTTTGGAAGTGATAATCACTCAGGAGTGCATCCTAATATATTAAGAGCAATTGAAAAGGCAAATGTCGGTCATACTCATTCTTATGGTGATGATGTTTATACAGAAACAGCGATTGCTAAGCTAAAAGAATTCTTTGGAGATAACATTGATGTATATTTTGTCTTAACTGGGACAGGTGCTAATGTTTTATCTTTGTTAAATTATCTCAAGCCATTTGAAGCTGTAATATGTGCAGAGTCTGCTCATATCAATGTAGATGAATGTGGAGCACCTGAACATTTTACAGGTTCAAAGCTAATAACTATTCCTACTGAAGATGGAAAGTTAACTCCTGAACTTATAGAAAAGGCAATTTTTGGTGTTAGAGATGAACATCATGTTCAAGCTAGACTTGTTTCAATAGCTGAAGTTACCGAACTCGGAACATTATATAGTCCCCAAGAGATTAAAGCAATATGTGATTTTGCACATTCAAAAGGCTTATATGTTCATCTTGATGGGGCTAGATTAGCTAATGCTTGCGTTTCTTTAGGATGTTCTTTTAGAGATATTACTCTTGATGCAGGAATAGATATAATGTCATTTGGTGGAACCAAGAATGGTATGATGTTAGGAGAATCAATAATTTCATTTAGGCCTGAATTATCAACTAATATGAAATATCTAAGAAAAATGGCTATGCAACTTTATTCTAAGATGAGATACGTAGCTGCTCAGTTTACTGAATATCTTTCTAATGACTTATGGTATGAAAATGCTAAAAATGCTAATAATATGGCTAAATATTTGTATGATGAACTTAGTAAGATCCCAGAAGTAAAACTTACTCAGAAAATATATGCTAATGCAATCTTTGCCCTAATTCCAAATGAATTAATAGAAACACTTAGAGATGAATATTTCTTCTATACTTGGGATGAATTCACTGGTGAAATTAGATTAATGTGCTCTTTTGATACTACAAAAGAAGATGTTGATGGCTTAGTTAAATATCTTAAAGAACTTCTTGCAAAGAGGATTTAAGTGCTGAAAATAAAGAATATAAGAAACATAATTCAATCTTTAGGTATCTTGTTTATAGTTTACTTAGTGATTGCTACTTTTATGGGAAAAGGGCTTAATCTTCATAGGTTATGCCCTTATTCTGTAGTTTGCTTTGGTGTTTCATCCTTCATAGGTAAACTATCTATTAGTCCTTTCATGATAGTTTTTGCTGCAAGTTCAATTATATTACTACTTACTCTCTTTCTAGGACGTTTCTTTTGTGGATGGCTATGTCCTCTAGGTACTATCCAAGAGTTTTTATTCAAGATTGGTAAAAAGAAGAAACTTAGTAATCAAAACAAATATGATAGTTTTCATCGAATAATGTCTAAAGTGAAATACCTGATTCTGCTAGCTCATATTGTATTAGCCTACAATATGGTGAATTATATTTTTATAAATAAATGCCCAATCATTGCTGTTGCCAACTTTAAACTCTTAGGAGGGATTGCCCTTAATGTGATATTAATATTGCTTGCTTCTCTCTTTATAGAAAGATTCTTTTGTAGATATATCTGCCCTTATGCAGCTCTGATGAATATTATGCAATTTATTGGCAAGGTGCTAAGAATACCAAGACTCAAAATCACAGTGAATAAAGAAGCTTGTGTTGATTGTAAAATATGTAATAAAAGTTGTCCAATGCAGATAGATATTAGTAAAAAAGCAGTTATTAATGATCCTAACTGTATCATTTGTGGAAGATGTAAAACAGCTTGCCCTAAAGAAGATGGCATTAGCTTTAAAATAAAGAAGTAGAATATGAAAAAAAATAAATCAAAAGTAATTATAGCTATTTTAATTATTGTAATTGGAGTTATTTCTATAAGCAAAGTAATTAGTCCTAAAGGCCTTTATACAGTTAATAGTGTTAGATGTATTGGCTGTGAAGAGTGTGTTTCTGTTTGTCCTGTTAATGCAATAAGTGTGGTTAATGGTAAAGCTCTTATTGACCAAGAAAAATGTGTTCATTGTGGAATGTGTTTCAATGGAAATGGGCGAGATTATGAAGGATGTCCGGTAAATGCGATAGTATTTAATGATACATTAACTAGTTCTTCTCTTGAAGCTACAGAGGTGGAAGAGAAACAATATACTTCTGTTAGTTCAGAAGAGAATGCTACAAAACAAGATTCAATTTATGTAGTTTTACCTCAGCAATGTATTGGATGCCAATTGTGTGTTTCCAACTGTCCTGTTAATGCAATTGAAATGGTTGATGGCAAGGCTGTTATTGACCAAGAGAAGTGTATTCAATGTGGAATATGCATTAACGGAAATGGTGAATTCAATGGTTGTCCAGTGCAAGCAATAATTAAGGAGCAAGATACTAAGAAATGAGAGATGTAACAGTAGTTCTAGGTGGTGGTGCAGCATTAGGATATGCTCATATCGGTGTATTATCAGTCTTGGAAAAGTATTTCAATATAACCCGTATCATCGGAACTAGTATGGGCTCTTTGGTAGGTTGTCTTTACGCTTATGGGCTCAGTCCAAAAGAAATAGAAGCTTTTGCAAAGACTTTTAAATATCTTGATGTAATTAATCCTCTGAACATAGATATCAAGTTTCAAGGCTTGATAGATGGATCATTTATAGAAAAGAAGCTTAATGAGAA
Organism: Cloacimonadales bacterium (SeqCode); assembly: GCA_963678315.1. Classification (GTDB taxonomy): domain Bacteria; phylum Cloacimonadota; class Cloacimonadia; order Cloacimonadales; family JAFGVF01. The sequence goes on from OY782781.1 coordinate 1,844,756, forward strand.
GATAAGTAAAGCAAAGATTGAAGATTTGAAGATTGATTTCTCTGCTGTAGCATTTGATTTAAATTCTAAGAAGACAATTATCTTTGACCAAGGAAATGTAGCAACAGCATGTAGAGCTTCATCTTCAATTCCTTATATCTTTAATCCTGTTAAAATGGATAGCATGAGTTTAGTTGATGGAGGAATTGAATACCCTCTACCAATACTAGATATTTCCGAAAATGAGTATGTAATCGCTGTAAATGTTCTACCTGCAGTGCAAATGGATATTGTTAAAAAGTCAATGCACCAAGATAAATCGGTTAGTAAGGATAAAACAAAGCGTTGGTATGATATAATTATTGAAGCTATCAATGCTAATCAATCATTTCTAGTAAAGCAAATCGTAAAAGATAGCAAGATTGATATCTACATAGATTGCAATGTTAATACAATAATGCCAACAGCATTTAACAAGTTAAAAGACATTAAAGAGATAGGGAAGAAGGCAACTGAGAATAAACTAAAAGAACTTAATATTTTCTAAGTAAGTCTTGTAATTCAATTATATCAATTGGTTTAGCTATATAGTCATTCATTCCGTGTTTTAAACAATTCTCTTTATCTCCCTGCATAGCATTAGCTGTCATTGCAACGATAATTACTTCTTCATTAGAGAGTTTTTCTCGAATATATGAAGATGTTGCAAGCCCATCCATTATAGGCATTTGAATATCCATGAAGATTATATCATAAGTCTTCTTAAGCATAAGCTCTATAACATCATTTCCATTTTCAGCTAAATCAATAGTATAGCCCATTCTATTAAGTAGTTTTTTTGCAAGTTTCTGATTAATCTTGTTATCTTCAGCAAGAAGAATAGTATGTGGGTGACTACTGGCTAAATCTCTATCAATTCTATTACTAGTCTTTCTTATTACTTGGTCTTTAGTGTTCTTTGCAATCAGTTTGCTACTTAAGAAAGATTGCTTGAAAGGATTATTCAGAAGAAGGCTTATAAATTCAGGACAATCTTTATAAGCATCTGGAACGTTATATAAAGCAATCTTGTTAATATTAGAATTTGTTTTGAGTTGCTGCAGTAGCTCATTGTTGAAGTTCATGAATATATCAAAAGAAATAAAGAGCATGTCAATGTCCGTCATCTTAGAATTCTGTAGTTGGAGATAACTGCTATAAATAGAAATGTTCTTAAAGTAAGGATGTAAATTATTCACTAACATTCCACAAGAATGCTCATCTTTATCAATAACTATGGCATTAGTAAAGATCTCTTTTGTAGTAGCTCTCTTTATTTGCTTATTAGTTTTCATTTTAATTGTAAAATGGAATTCAGAACCTATGTTTGGACTACTATCAACCCATATCTTTCCACCCATTAATTCAGTTAATGACTTAGATATAGCTAAGCCTAACCCAGTACCACCATACTTTCGGCTAACTGAGGAATCTACTTGAGAGAAAACTCTAAATAGCTTGGATATTTTCTCTGAAGATATTCCTACTCCTGTATCTTTAACATCAAATCGCAATATTTGTTCACTTTTATTATCGCAATTGTCAATGCAAGATACTGTGATATAAATTCCACCTGAATGAGTAAATTTGATAGCATTATTTATAAGATTAACCAAGATCTGTTTTAATTTACTTACATCTCCCAAGAATTCTTCAGATAAGTTTTGATTAATATGATACATTAAATTTAGACCTTTGTCGTTAACTTTAGTTCTTAATAAATCAAATACTTCATCAAGAGTTTTGCTTAAACTGAAATTAGTAAAATCAAGTTCCATTTTTCCTGATTCTATCTTAGAAAAATCTAGTATATCGTTGATTATGTTTAGAAGAGAATATCCACTAATCTGGATAGTTGAGACATAATCTTCTTGTTCCGGTGTAAGTAAAGTATCGCCTAGAAGTTCAGTCATACCGATAACTCCATTCATCGGTGTTCTAATTTCATGACTCATAGTCGCTAAGAAATCAGCTTTAGCTCTTGTTGCTGCTTCAGCTTTATCCCTTGCATCAATAAGGGCAATCTTTTGTTCAATCAAGGTGGTATTATCAATAAAAGAGAATATAACTCTTTCGTAGCGAAGACCTTCTGTAGGAACTTCAACCCATCTAACTGATAGCTGCATCATCTCTTTGTGTAAGTTATACATAATTGTATCACTTTCATAGCTTGAATGGCCACTAGCTAAAGCAACCATTTCATCGATTAAGAAGTTGTAGAATTCTTTTGAGACTATCTTATCTATGTTACTGTACAAATCATTCATATTGTTAGCTTTAAATAAATCTAATAGAGCTTGATTTAAATCTAGAAACTTAGCTTTATTCGTAATATCAATCAACTTTTCATGATTATCTTTGAAGTAGGCTTTTAAGTCGTTTATTCCACTACGTTTTAAGTCTAAAAGCGCAGTGTATACTTCTGAAAAATCTCTTTCCCACAGTCCAATAGGGGTTGATTGAAAAATCGTTTGATATCTTTTATTGCTTATTTCAAAGCTTCTCGCAATTTTGGTTCTGATAGCAAGTTCTCTTTCTACTTCTTTCTTTTTGCTAACGAGTTCTAAGAATAACTTAACTTTACCAGTAAGGATTTGCGGAACTATTGGTTTAGTTAGGAAATCAATTCCTCCCGACTCAACTCCTTTAATTTTGTAGAAATCATCAGAATAAATAGCTGAGATGAATATCACTGGGATATCTTTAGTTTTCTTTAATGATTTCATGTATTTGACCATTTCAAATCCATCCATCCCAGGCATTTGAACATCTGTAATAATTAGTGAAATATCTCTTTCTAATGCTATATTTAAAGCTTGCTCACCTGAAGTTGCTCTCAGGATGCTAGCATCAAACTTCTTTAAAACAGTTTCAAGAGCAATTAGATTTGCTACTTTATCATCAACTATTAGTATTTTTGGTCTATACATGTGTCTCCTAACTCAACCAAACTCTTAATGTTGATAGTAGTTTATCAACATCCAGAGGTTTTGCTAAATAATCACTAGCGCCAGCATTTAAAAATCTTTCTTTATCACCTTTCATTGCTTTTGCTGTCAAAACAATTATTGGAAGATTCTTAAATCTATTAATTTGTCTAATCTTTTTAGTTGCTTCTTCACCATCCATCACTGGCATCATAATATCCATAAGTACTATATCAAAATCATCTTCTTGGTCCAAGATATCTAAAGCTTTTTGACCATTTACCGCTGTATTGACATTCATATCTCTGCTTTCGAGAACATGAGATACTGCAAAAATATTTCTAATGTCATCATCAACAACAAGGATCTTTTTACCTTTAAGAGGTTTGTCTTTATCGGTTTTCATACTTACTGTTGGAATTGAATTATTATTTGTATCTTCTTTCTTAATTTTTGATATGTTATTAATCTCGTCTATAACTCTTTCAGATGATTTTCCACCTTTCACGATAATTGATTTTATCTTAGTATTTAAATCAAATTTTACAGATGGAATATTGTCATTATCACAGAATACAATAATTGAAGGTATATCATCTTTAGTTTTTGTAAGTATTTTATCAAGTTCTTCAAAGGAGTTGACTTTATTATCTATATTAATCAATATAAAGTTGCAAGCATCGATTATCTTTTCATCAAGTAAGGCACTAAGTTTATCTGTATATTCAATATGAAGATTATTTAAGTCTCCGATTTCAGATAGCTCATTGTTAAGAGAGTTCTTTTCTCCAATTACTAGTATATGAGAAGATGTTTGATTGTTATCTTTTGTGACATTCTGGAAGAAATTAATTAAGTTGTTTTTATCTATTGGCTTGTTTAAAACACCGAAAACTGGAAAGGCTAGATTTTCTTCATCTATATCATTTGCAGACATAATTTGCACAGGTATAGATTCAAGTTCTTTATCCTTCTTTAAGTTGCTAAGAATTTCCCAGCCATCCATTCCTGGTAGCATGATATCTAGTATTATAGCTCGTGGTTTAATTTCTTTAGCTAGCTTTAATCCTGATATACCTTCTGATGCGTGCACAAAAAGCAATTCTTGCTTATGACAGAACTGTTTCAAGATTTCGGCAAAGGTTAAATCATCTTCTATAGATAGTATCACTTTGTTAACATTCTCAGCGTTGATTAGTTTCCTATCATCATCAATATGAGGAGCTTGAACTACTGAATTCTCTTTTCCCTTCTTTTTTGTCTCTGTTTCAACATCATCTGTTTTAGGCATCTTTATTTTGCTTCTTGTTTTAATTTCATTAAGCATAACTTCATCATTTGGTTTGATTGGTAAAAGTAATCTAAAGGTTGTTCCTACATTTAGTTTACTTTCAAGGTATATTTCTCCTTTGAGTAGATGAGTTAGTTCTTTAGATATGGAAAGTCCTAAGCCTGTTCCACCATATTTTCTAGAAGTAGTTCCATCTGCTTGTTGGAAAGCTTCGAAGATTGCTTCTTGCTTCTCATTGGCTATTCCTATTCCTGTATCTGTAACTTTTATAACAATATAGTCTTTTAACTGGTCATTATTAGCAAAGAATTCATCTTCATCTACACCTATTACATCGAGAGTAATTGATCCTTCATGAGTGAACTTAAATGAATTTGATAGAAGGTTTTTTATAATCTGACGCAATCTTTGTTGGTCTGTTACAATCTCAGAAGGTAAGTTTGGAGAACAAGCAGTTGTGAATTTAACACCTTTTTCTTCAGCAGTTCTATGGTAGATGCCATAAATATTTGATAAGATGTCCTTAATGGAAACTTCTTCGAAGTCAACCGACATTTTTCCTGCTTCAACTTTGGATAAATCAAGTATATCATTAATTAAATCAAGTAAATCTTTACCACTATTATGAATAATTGTAGCAGCTTCAATTTGGTCATCTGATAAGTTATTATCATTATTATCCGCTAAATCTTTAGATAATATTAGAAGACTGTTGAGAGGTGTTCTTAGCTCATGACTCATGTTGGCTAAAAACTCAGATTTATATTTACTAGCTTGAGCTAGTTGCTTTGCTTTTATTTCAAGGATTTTTTTAGCTTCAGTTATCTCATCATTTTTTATCTGTATTTCTCTTTTCTTCTCTTCTAGATATTCAGTCTTTTCTTCAAGTGATATATTGGCTTCTTGTAGTTCATCTTGCTGTATTTTTAGTTTTTCACTGGTTGCTCTAAGCTCTTCAGTTTGTTCCTTTAATTCTTCATTTGCAACTCTTAATTCTTCCTGTTGAACTTGAAGCTCTTCAGCTTGTTGCTGGGTCATATCTAAGAGTATTTGCATTTTTTCTCTGGCAAAGCATGAATTAATACTTACGCCTAGACTATCAATTATTGATTCTAAGAAAGAAACTTGTTTTTGGGTGAAGTTTGTAATAGACCCTATTTCTATAACACCTAGAACTTTATTTTCAAACTTAATTGGGATAACAATAATGTTTTTAGGAGGAGTTTTTCCTAATCCGGAATTTATTGTAATGTAGTCTTTAGGAACATCGTGAAGAAGAATCATTTCTTTTTCCAAGAAGGCTTGCCCTACTAATCCTTCACCAGGCCTGATTTTATTTGATACGTGATTCCTTGATGAGAAAGCATAAGAGCTGGTTAGTTGTAATATATTTCTATCTGATTCTGAGATTAGATATATTGCCCCTATTTGGGCATCTATGTATTTAACTAGAAAGGTTATTGCATTCTTGGTTAAATCATGGTGGCTTATTTCTCCTCTAAGGTTTTCTAAAAGTAGTGTTTCACCTGTTTTATACCAGTTTTTTAATTCAACTTCTTCTGTTCTTTCTTCAATTTCTTTTTGATTTTTTACACTTTCAGATATATCACTAATGTTTTCAACAACTCCAATTACATTATCATCTAAATCTTTTAGAGCTACGCCAGTTATAAATATATCAGAAACACTACCATTATTCATATCGGTTTTGATGTGTTTAGTATACTTAGTATGAGTTTTCATAATCTGCTTCATAACACATTCATCTGAATGGCATATTTCTAAATCAAGTACTTCATAGCATTTTTTACCAATTAAATCCTCATGAGTGTTGAATAGTGAACAGAATGTCTCATTAACTTTCTCTATTTTATAATCTTTACCAATGGCTACAATAGGACGTGTACAACTTAGAATTTGTTCAATTTCTTGGTTGTTTTTTCTTACTTCATTTAATAGCTCTTGATGCTTATCCTGACTTTCGGCTAAACTGTTACTCATTGTGTTTAGAGAATTTATAAGTAAATCGTGCTTAGAACGTGGAGTTAATCTAGTATCATAGTTGCCTCCTGATATTGATATAGCTGTTTCTGTTATCTTCTTTACTCCTACTTGAAGCTTTCTAAATGACCTAGTTAAAGATCCTATCTCATCAATAGATTGAACTCTTATCGTTTCAGGTGTTTCTCCAATAGTCATTTTATTAGCTATTTTTGTCAAATTTACGATTGGACTTGTAATAAGTCTTGAGAAGTATTTTGATATTAGAATAATCAATAGAAATACAATAAAACCAAATATAATATAAAACAGTATTAAAGAGTTTGAAAATCCTAGAGCTTCCTTGGAGTCTATTTCAGCAATGATAATCCAATCAAAATCAGTATTGAATTTCTCTGAAAGTTTAATTGGTTCTTGATAACTATAAACATCTACTCCCCGATAGTCATTTATAGTCCCATATTTTGCTTCATCTTTTGTTGTAGGGTTTGTAATTAGCCTATAATCAAAGCCTTTAGTATTTACTTGTTTACTTAAAATTGCTTGATTTTTAACGAATTTTGAGTTTGACCTCATAAGGTAATCGCCACCAATTAGAAATGTTTCCCCCGTTTCACCAAGAATAGATTCTTCAACAACAATGTCATTTATTCCTTTTGGAGATAAGGCAAAAATTAGATAATAAATGTTGTCTGCTTCTTGGTCGTTGGTCATCGTAGCTACAATATACATCATAGGTGAGTCATTATCAATAAAATCATTGTAGAAGTCGGTTATATCTATATTTGAATCATTCTGAAGATTTCTTTTTAAGTAGCTTATAAAAGGAGGCTTTTTATATAACAATTTAGTATCAGTATTTAATGAAGATATATCATGTGCAGTTGAATAGATAACTTCTCTATTCCTGTTGTATATATACATAGCATCGAATTTATTTACTTTTATATAATTTTGAAAACGTGCTGAAATATTTTCATTATATACCTTATTATCATAATCTTTGGAAAGAGAGAACATGTTTTTTGTGTTAGCCAAGATTTCTACTGTATTGATTTGTTTGTCAAAATACTTAATTAATTGTTCTTTTTTCAAAGTCGAAACAGCTTGCAGAGATTGTTGTGTTTGATTTGAAATGTTGTTACGAACGAAACTTACTGTGAGTATATTCAACACAATATATGGGACAGCAGCAATTGAAACGATTAATAACAATATCTTAAGACTAAAACTTTTCTTTACTTTCTTAATAAAAGACATTAGTTCTCCTTCATTATATCTAACAAATATTCTCCAATTTTATTTATAGAAAGAATATTATCAATTGAGTTATTATTTATAGCGCTTTCAGGCATTTCTGGAAATTGAGCTTCTTTAGGATTTTGAGCAATTGTGCAACCATTATATTTTTTTACTGTTAACGATCCATTGGCACCATCATTATTAGCTCCTGTCAAAAGAATTGATAATAATCTATCTTGGAACACTCGAGCTGCAGACTCAAATAGTACATCAATTGAAGGTCTGGAATAATTAACCTTCTCGTCACTTGACAAGACTAACAATTCTCTATTTTCGACCAATAAATGATAATTAGCAGGAGCTATATATATTGTATTAGCTTTAATTTCTGCCATATTATCAACTAGAACTATTCTATTTTTTGTTAGTTTTTTATACATTTCAACAAAGAAATAATCTGTGTCCTTGTTAAGATGTTGAGAAATAACAATCGGAATACTAATTTCGTCTGGTAATACTTCAATTATTTTTCTTATACATTCAAATGCCCCAGCAGATCCACCTATCACAATGCAATCGAATGTTGTTTGATTATTAGTCATTATTATTCACCAACTGGTATATCTTGTTTTTCAAATCAACATTGTCAAATTTAGACTTATGTTGCCAAAAATCAATAGTTTCTTTGCTTCCAATAGCTAAAAATCCTTTATCAACTAAGCTTGTAAGGAATAAAGTTAAGACTGAATTCTGAAGTTGTCTATCAAAATATATTAGAACATTACGACATATAACTATATTCATGTGTCCAAATGGTTTATCGTGAACTAAATTATGATTAGCAAAGGTAATATGCCTCCTAATAGATTCATCTATCTTATATGAATTGCCATGTTTTTGTAAGTTCTTTGCTAGTGAAGACTGTGGAAAAACTTGCTTGAAGTTCTCTTGATATTCTCCAAATTGTTCACTTGTGTATATTCCCATCTTTGCTTTCTCTAAAGCCACCTCATTGAAGTCGGTTGCAAAAAGGGTAGTTCTCTCTAAAATGCCTTCTTCTTTGAGCAATATTGCCATTGAATAAACTTCTTCTCCAGTAGCACAACCTGCGTGCCATATTTTGATATATGGGTAGGTTTTCAGATATGGGATGATATTCTTTCTTATAGATTGCCAAAATGTTGGGTCTCTAAACATTTCTGTAACAGTTATTGAGAACTCCAATAATAATTTATTAATAAAAGCATTATCATGAATTGCTAAAGGTATCATTTCACTAATGTGGTTCATTTTGTTAAGATCAAGCAAGCGCATAATCCTTCTGTTTAATGAAGCACGAGAATAATTCTTGAAGTTAAAACCGTGATAATCATTAATCACAGATAGAAGTAATTCTATCTCATAATTCTCTATTTCTATTACTGATTTATTCATGATTTAATAAATAGTATAAAATAAGAAAGTGTCAAGTAAATTGAACTTAAACTTATTTTTTACCTTGTTTCTTTGCGTAAGCACAATCATCTGGGTACACAAGCTTCTAGCTTGTAAAATATTCTTGGTACGCATGCTTCTAGCATGCGAAAGGTTTTTTATGGGTTGCAAGCAACAGTCTTCGCCTGTCACAGTCCTTGCTTGCTTGCGAAACATCATTAATCAAGAATGATGTTAAAGTAAAGTATCTTCTCTTTAACCATGCAAGCATGTTTAAAGATGCGCATTCAGAAGGGACCGTGATCGGCGAAGACGATTGAATGCACCCCTAAAAGTGGCTGGCGATCCCAGTGTGTCCTCACTCCTAACATCACCCACGATTGAAATCATGGGCTTTGTGGTGAGATGTCCCCAAGGGACATAAAGGTATTTATACCCTGTAAGGGTAAATCAATAAAGAGCCCATGGTTTTAACCATGGGTGATAAAATTGAGCTCAACTCTCTTCCTTCATTTTTGATTTAGCCGAACGTCCGTTCGTCTCTACAATTTCACTTATAATTACGTTCTAACCCCTAAAAGAGGCTGGCGATCCCAGTATGTCCTAACTCCTAACTCCACCCACGATTGAAATCATGGGCTTTGTGGTGAGATGTCCCCAAGGGACATAAAGGTATTTATAACCTGTAAGGGTAAATCAATAAGAGCCCATGGTTTTAACCATGGGTGATAAAATGGAGCTCAACTCTCTTCCTTCATTTTTGATTTAGACGAACGTCCGTTCGTCTCTACCATTTCACTTATAACTACGTTCTAACCCCTAAAAGACGCTGGCGATCCCAGTATGTCCTAACTTCTAACTCCACCCACGATTGAAATCATGGGCTTTGTGGTGAGATGTCCCCAAGGGACATGAAGGTATTTATACCCTGTAAGGGTAAATCAATAAAGAGCCCATGGTTTTAACCATGGGTGATAAAATGGAGCTCAACTCTCTTCATTCGTTTTTGATTTAGACGAACGTCCGTTCGTCTCTACAAATTCACTTATAACTAGCTTCTAAGTGAAGCCAGCACGGAGGCTGGAGATCCCAGTGTGTCCAGTCCTAAATAATTTGACTGTTTTTCGTGTTATTCGTGCTTTTCGTGGTAAACTTCTCTGTTTGCAGATAAAGCTTAGCCTTTATGTCGCCCTTTCAGGGCTTTTTTTATTTTTTAACTATTACATGGAGGGCAAGCCTCCATGCTTAGTATATGCCACCCCTTCGGGGTTTTTATGGATAGCATCTCCTCAATTCTTCAATCATTCTTCATTCATCATTCTTCATTTTTCCCCTTTATCCGTGCTTATCTGTGTAATCCGTGGTCTAAAACAATTAAGACTTTCTTTCGTGTCTTTTTGTTTCTTTCGTGGTAATATCTCTTCTTAATTTGTGAGATTTGTGCCATTCGTGGCTAACTCCTAACTCCTAACTCCTAACTCCTAACTCCTCATTCCTCACTCCTCACTCCACCATTACGCCCCACATTGAAAAATCGGCCTTTTTTCAAGGAGGCAAGTAAGGCTGGGATATAAATAAATAAAAAATCGGGATTGAGTTAATCAAAAATATTAAGATTTGTTAGAGAAATAGACTAGTTGTAAGCTATTATAAGATAATGCTTTGAGATGTGTAATAGGAGAAAGCGGGCTAGATAGATAAAATATTTTTTTAGCAGACTAAGTTTTTGATTGACAATTTTTATAAACGAATTAAATTGTCATTGTATTTAGCAGAAAAGATTGTTTAGTGCTAAGGGGTAAAGAATGAAAAAGAATGAAATAAGGCTTAATACTACTTTAAAGAATCTAATTGAAGAGTACTTGATTGAGAATGAACCAATATCTTCTCGTATAATATATGAGAAGTATATGAGCAATGTTAGTCCGGCAACTTTAAGAATAGATTTGAATAAATTGGAACAGAGGGGATATATTTGGCAACCTCATACTTCTGCAGGTAGAACACCTACAGTTAAGGGTTTTAGAAAGTATATTGAACTAATCAGAGATGAATTGGATCAGCATCAATATCCTAGACTCTCTGCTTTACGTGAGTTGTTGATTTCTAACTACAAGAATACTCCTCTTGGTTTGCACTATATTATGCAGATTTTAGCACAGGAATCAGACCAACTATCTTTTGTAGCAGAACCAGAGATTTCAACAGGTTTTCTTTCTAATCTTGAAGTATTTAACATAGGTGGTAACAAGCTTTTATTTGTGGTAAGCCTAGATTCAGGAATGGATAAGACTGTTATTTTACACTGCGACTATGATATCAATGATGCACAGTTAAAGAAATTAGTTAAGTATGTGAGAGATGAGTATATCGGATTAAGAATATATGATATCATTAATAAGCATCTTTCTACCGTTACTGAAGAAGATAGTGAGAGTCCTAGTTTATTGACTCTATTCTTAACAGAAATGCATAAGGCACTTGTAGAGATAAGTGGTTATTATATTCATTTTGATGGAAATATGTCCTTTATTGAACAGCCTGAATTTGATAATAAAGAGAATATAATGAAGTTCTTTAATATAATTCAGAGACAAGATCTGCTAATAAATACTATGCAAGAGAATGATAATGGGCAAGCATTTAACGTGCTTATGGGTGATGAACTAAATGACGGCTTATGGCATGATTTTGTGTTGATTTATGCAAAATATGAATTATTTGATATACCTGGTTACTTAGGGATTGTAAGTCCACTAAGAAACAATTATAAGAAGAACATTGCTATGATTCGAGATATAGCAAAAACGATAACTGAAACAACAAGAAAGGGAAGAATAGTTCCTAAGTTTTAGAGGGTGAATTATGGCACGTAAGAAATTGAAAGATCAAGCAAAACATAAGGATAAAGCAAGGAAGATGAACGAATTTAAAAAGAATATCGACATAGAAGATTTAGATTCAAAAGAAGAATCAGTTAAAGAAGAGACTAATACTGAAGCTGAAGAAAACACAGAGAAAGAAGAATCTTCAGTTGATGAGCAAGTAGCTCTATGGAAAGATAAATATCTTAGAACAATGGCAGAATTTGAAAACTATCGCAGAAGATCTATCAAAGAGAAGAGTGATTGGTTAAAGAATTCTAATGAACGAATTGTACTTTCAATATGTGATGTGATGGATAATTTCGAAAGAGCTATGGAGCAGATGCAAGAAGAGCATTCTGAAGATCCATTTATCAAAGGAATTGTTCAGATTAAGAAGCAATTAGATAATATTTTAGAAAAAGAAAATGTAAAAAAGATAGAAACTGAAGATGCAGTCTTTGATCCAGCTATGCACGAAGCATTAGCTCATATTCCATCAGACAAAGATGAGAATGAGATTGTAGCAGTTATTCAAAATGGATACATGATGAACGAAAAAGTCATCAGAGCAGCAAGAGTTGCTGTCTCAAATGGTATTAAACCAGAAAATAAAGAAGAAAATAATTAATAAATTGGAGGAATGATGGGAAAAATCATTGGTATTGATCTCGGAACTACAAATAGTTGTGTTGCTGTTGTTGAAGGTGGAAAACCTGTTGTTATTACAAATGCTGAAGGTACAAGAACTACTCCTTCAGTAGTAGGATTTACAAAAGATGGAAATAGAGTTATTGGTAAATTAGCCAAAAACCAAGCTATTACTAATCCTAAGAATACTGTTTTCTCAATCAAAAGATTTATGGGACGTGCACACGGTGAAGTTCAAAATGAAATTTCACAAGTTCCTTATAAAGTGATTTCAGGTGTAAGAAACCAAGCAGCTGTTCATATTGATGTAGAAAAGAAAGATTTTACTCCTCAAGAAATTTCAGCTCTCATTCTTACAAAAATGAAAGAAACTGCAGAAGAATATTTAGGCGAAAAAATCACTGAAGCTGTGGTTACTGTTCCTGCATACTTTAATGATGCACAAAGACAAGCTACTAAAGATGCGGGTAAGATTGCAGGTCTTGATGTAAAAAGAATCATCAACGAACCTACTGCAGCTGCATTATCTTACGGTGTAGAAAATAAAAAAGAACAAAAGATTGTTGTTTATGACCTCGGTGGTGGAACATTTGACGTTTCTATTCTTGATATCTCTGATGGTGTTGTAGAAGTTATGTCAACAAATGGTGATACACATCTTGGTGGTGATGATTTTGATAAAAGAGTTATTGATTGGATTTTACGAAAGTTCAAAGAGCGAGAAGGTATGGATTTAAGTAGCGATGCAATGGCTATGCAAAGACTTAAAGAAGCTGCTGAAAAAGCTAAAATTGAGCTTTCAGGAACTCAATCAACTAACATTAACCTTCCTTTCATCACAGCTGATGCATCTGGTCCTAAACATTTAAATATTGACTTATCAAGAAGTGAGTTTAACCGTTTAATCTCTGATTTGATTGATAGATCTTTAGAACCATGTAAGAAGGCATTAAATGATGCAAATATATCACTTAGTGAAATCAATGAAGTTCTTTTAGTTGGTGGTTCAACAAGAACTCCAGCTGTTCAAGAAGCTGTTGAAAACTTCTTCGGTAAAAAAGCTAATAAATCAGTTAACCCTGATGAAGTTGTTGCTATTGGTGCTGCTATTCAAGGTGGTATCCTTGGTGGCGATGAAAACATGAATGATGTCCTTCTTCTTGATGTTACTCCTCTTTCATTAGGTATTGAAACATTGGGTGGAATTTCAACAGTTCTTATTCCAAGAAATACAACAATTCCAACTAAAAAGAGCCAAGTATTCTCTACTGCTGTAGATAACCAACCTGCAGTTGATATCAAAGTTCTTCAAGGTGAAAGAAAAATGGCAAATGACAACAAGGTTCTAGGAAACTTCCAACTTGTTGGTATTGCTCCAGCACCAAGAGGTGTTCCTCAAATCGAAGTGACATTTGATATTGATGCTAATGGTATCATAAATGTTACTGCTTCTGATAAAGGTACTGGAAAGAAACATTCAATTAAAATTGACAGAGCTGGAACTCTTTCAGAAGATGATATTGAAAAAATGGTTAGAGATGCAGAAATGCACTCAGAAGAAGATAAACAAAAAGCAGAAAAAATTACTGCTAGAAATGAACTTGATTCTGTGATTTTCTCAACAGAAAAAGCAATCAAAGATTATGGTGATAAAGTGTCTCCAGAAGATGTAAAAGCAGCTGAAGAAGCTGTTGCTGATGCTAAAAAAGTTCATGAAAATACAGAACTTCCTAAAGAAGATTATGAAAAAGCAAAAGAAACTTTAGCTCAAAAAGCACAAAAGATTGGTGAAGCTATGTATGCAGATATGCAACAACAACAAGCTGGTGCTCAAGGTGCTAATCCACAAGATTTTGCTCAACAACAACAGCAACAAGAACAAGCTCAACAAGATAATGGTCCAATGGACGCAGAGTTTGAAGTTGTTGATGATGAAGAAAAATAATTGTAACTAATAAATATATGGTAGGGAGTCTTTTTAGCTCCCTGCCGTGTCTTATGTGAATATTGATAAAGTATTTAGACTTGTGTTAAATACACAGAATCTTTCTACCAAATTAGTGATAAATCTTTTATCACTATTCATATTATAAAGTGAGGAATAATGGCTAAAAGAGATTATTATGAAGTCCTTGGGGTTGAAAAAAGTGCCTCTGACTCTGAAATAAAAAAAGCATATAGAAAATTAGCAATGAAATATCATCCCGATAAAGCAGGTGATGATAAAGAAGCTGAAGAAAAATTTAAGGAAGCATCAGAAGCTTATGAAGTTCTTAGTGATGCAGATAAAAAAGCACGTTATGACCAATATGGACATGCTGGCTTAGAAGGTGCATTCGGTCAGGGTGGATTTAATTGGAGCGACTTTACTCATGCTGGTGACTTCTCTGATATCTTTGGAGAAGGTGGTTTCTCAAGTATCTTTGAGCAGTTCTTTGGTGGCTTTGGTGGAGGTGGTTCTCGCCGTTCTTCAAGAAGAAATAGGGGAGAAGACCTGCAAATAGAAATTTCTATTTCCATGAAAGAAGTGAATGATGGTGTTAGTAAAAAAATAAAAATTAAAGTAAAAGATACTTGTGACCATTGTCATGGAACTGGCTCTGAAGATGGTAAATCTGAAACTTGCCCACAATGTAATGGAACAGGACAGGTAAGACAAGTTAGACAATCATTATTTGGTCAAATCCAAACAGTTGGAGAATGTCCTACTTGTAGTGGTCGTGGAAAGATTATAAAAAACAAATGTCATGTCTGTCATGGAGTAGGAAGAGTTGAAAAATTCAAAGAAATTAAAGTAAAAATTCCTGCTGGTATTGAAGAAGGCCAATACTTTAGACTCAGAGGACAAGGCAATGTAGCACCTAACAATGGTGAACGTGGAGATATAATTGTTCTCGTACACGTTAAAGAGCATGATATGTTCGAACGTGATGGTGCTAACTTAGTCTTAGACTTCCCAATAAGTTTTTCACAAGCAGCATTGGGTGATGAAGTCACAGTTCCTACTATAAGTGGTAAAATTAAAATGAAGATTCCATCAGGAACTCAGTCTGGCAAAATATTTAGATTAAGAAACCAAGGTTTACCACATGTGAATTCTACCTATAGAGGAGATCTTTATGTTAGAGTATCTGTTATAACTCCAACAAAGTTATCTTCTAAAGAAAAACAACTGTTTGAAGAACTAAAAGGTTTCGATAGTGAAAAGAAACTTAAACCTGGTAAAGGTTTTCTAGATAAAGTTAAAGATTTCTTATTTTAAGACAAGATAGAGTAGAGGCCTTTTTATATATGTCTCTACTCTTTTTAAGTATATTATTAGGAGTTTAAGTTGCCAAGTTTTTATTACCCCCAACTTGATGAAAAATCAAAGATAGTTTCTATTGAAGATACAGAGTTTAAACATATTGCTAAGGTATTTAGACATAAAACTGGTGATGTTATTAACTTAAATTCTGGTAAGGGCTTCTATGCTTCTGCAGAAATAATTGAGCTTGATAAGAATAAGCTAGTTTGCCAGATAAAAGCCTTCGTTCCTAAAGAAAAGTATGAACCTGCTATTGCTGTAGCTTTCTCATTATTAAGAAATAAGAATGACTTTTTACTAGTTGAGAAGCTTACTGAACTGGGAGTGGCTGAGTTGTTTCCATTTGAATCTGACTATAGTGTAAGAAAAGCTAGCAAAAATACTAAAGAAAAATTTGTAACTACAGCAATTGGAGCTATTAAACAATGTGATAATGCTTATTTGCCAATAGTTAATGATAGCATAAGACTTAGTCAAGTAATAGAAAATGTAATTACTAAAGGATATATTCCGGTTATTGCTTCAGAGCTTGAAAATGACAAAACAATAATTGATGTTGTTAATGAGGCAAAAGGAAAGGCTATTTGTATTTTTATTGGACCGGAAGGTGGTTTTTCTAAAGGTGAATTTGATTTATTTAAACAGAAAGAATTTATTCAATTTAAATTAGGAATAAATATACTACGTGCAGAAACCGCTGCAATATGTGCAGTTTCACAAGTTATTTCAAGTTATTTATAATTTACATATTTGTTTAACGGGCAATATTAGTATTCTTTACTTTTCCCAGAAGAGCTGCTAGAGCTGGGTAAATATCCATGTTTTCTACCACAACATTATCAGGAACATTGAGCTTCCTTGGAGTGAAGTTCCATATACCTTGAATACCTGCCTCAACCATCTGGTCAGCTAACTTTTGTGAATATTTAGCAGGAGTTGCAATAATAGCTATTTTAATCTCAAGTATTTCTATAACATCTTTCAATTTCTCGATAGAATAAACTTTAACATTATTGATTCTTTTATCAATCTTATCTTCATCATTATCAAATGCTGCAACTATTTGAAGACCTGCATGACTGAACCCTTCATAATTTATGAGAGCTTTCCCCATAGAACCAACACCCACTAAACATGCATCAGTTAGGCTATCCCAATCTAAAAACTCAATACAAGCTCGTAAAAGTGCATCTACTTGATGACCACGTTTAGGTATTCCTCTGACTCCTGTTAGAGCAAGATCTTTACGTATCTGGGTATGATGAATATCTAAGAACCTGGACAACTCGGAAGCTGAAGTGTATTCTTGTCCCTTCTTCTTTAATGTTCTTAAAACATATATGTACTTAGGAAATCTTCTTAATGTTAAATCTGAAATATCTTGAGACATAAGTTAATATTCTCCTTTTATTAAATAATAGTTTATCGATAAAATCTGTCAAGTTATTTTTAATCTAGAAAGTTTAAATTAATATTAACTGCTATAATCTAAAATTTCATAATTAACTAAATTCTAAAATATATTGACAACCAAAAAAGCTGAATCTAACATGGTTGTAATCTTAAGGAGTTGTTATGAAGAAGACTGTCATGTTATTGTTTTGTTTGTTTTTTATAGTTATGGTTTTTGCGAGTATCAGAGTTGATTTGAAATTACGTTCGGATGATTTCTATGCTGATACTGGAATGGAAATAGGGTATCCAGACCCTACTTGGGAGTATAGAGGTGCACTTATGACGGACCGAGGGGACCGTCATTATAAGCATGATAGTAATAACAACTCATACGGTTCTGGTGCATGGTATAATCAGCCTCTGGAAGTCTTTTATGATTTAAGTGATTTCCTGGTAAACTCCGATAATGTTTATGAATTTGGGTATCTAGGAATAAATTTAATTGGTTGGGAAGATGATAATGGTTCTGCTTATAATTATGATGATGGTGATGATAATTTTGAATATGGATGGGAATTTTACAATATTTTTGATTATGAGCAAGGAATATGGCAAGATATTAATGATGCAGGCTATGTGGATATTGGAAGCCATGCTGACAATAATAAATACAGGATGGAAGTAGATGTCTGGTGGCAGTATACCTTGCCAGGTTTAATTGAAGGGCAAACTTCTGTAGTAGATGCTAATTCTGTTTTATTAACTAAAACCAATAATAACGATTATCAAATAGATTCTTGGGACTATGAGGTTAGCTCTGACGATTTTACTAACATTATATATTCAGGCACAAGTAGTGAAGAAAGCCTTGTAATTGATGGAATTGATGCGACTTCAGCTTATTATTTCAGGATTAGAGGAACAAATAATACTGGAAGTGGAGAATTTAATCAAGTTCCTTGTTACTTACCTTTACCAGGTTTAATTGAAGGGCAAACTTCTATTATAGACATTAATACTATTTTACTAACCAAAACTAATAATAACAACTATCAAATAGATTCTTGGGACTATGAGGTCAGCTCTACCGAAGACTTTTCTAATATGTTATATTCAGGTACAAGTAGTGAAGAAAGCCTTGTAATTGAGAACTGTAACGTATTTGATGACTGTTATTTCAGAATAAGAGGATTAAATTCTTCTGGTTATGGGGCATTCAACAATGTTGAATATAATCATCTTGAATATCCTAGCTTTACAGTTGATAAATTAGATAGTAAATCAATAGAAGTAGTATATCAAACAGGATGTGAACTTATATCCTCATGGGATTGTCAAGTCTCATCAGATTTAGGTTTTAACGATATTGTGTCTGATGTGAGTTATATTGACGAAAATCAACAAACGATCACTGACTTAGATTTTGATTCAATATACTATATTAGAACTAGACCTAGGGATGATCAAGCGCTAGGACCTTGGAGTAGCATTGACTCCATTAAAGTGTTGTGGCAGGGACAAGGATCTGAAGAGTCTCCTTTCTTAGTTAAGAATATCTATGACTTACAGAATATTGCCTTTAATGTAGATTACTTAGAATCTTCTTATCTACAAACTAACGACATTGATGCATCAATAACTAATTCATGGAATGATGGGGCAGGATTTATACCTATAGGAAACTTTTCTGATAAATTTGAAGGCTATTATGATGGACAAGGGTTCTCAATTAATAGCTTATATATTAATAGGGATGGTGATGAGATTGGATTATTCGCCTGGGCATCAAACTGCACTCTTACTAACATAAATTTGCTAGATGTAAATATTACAGGTATAGATAAAGTGGCATCATTAGTAGCTTTTATTACTTATTCTGATGTCACAGACTGTAATGTTAATGGGAGTGTCAGCGGAAATTCTTTCACAGGAGCTTTAGCTGCCTATCTAGTCGATGTTTGCATGGTAGATTGCTCCTCAAGTGTTGATATAGAGGCAAGTGGGCAACATAGTGGTGGTCTGGGAAAAATATTATATTCAACAGTCTCGAATTGTAATTTCTCTGGTAATATTGTTGGGCAATCTTGTACTGGAGGCTTTGCTGGGACAGTAGCAAGTTGTAACATTGACTCTTGTTATACAGAATGTCTTGTTACTGGAACTTCACATGTAGGAGGCTTTGCTGGAATAATTGATCACCACAATTCAGATCTACAATACACAGTAAGCAACTGCTACTCAAATTCAGTCACGACTGGCAATACAAGCATTGGGGGCTTTGTTGGTTATTGTGCTGGTGGGAATAGTATAGAAAATTGTTATGCTACTGGAACTTTAAGTGCAGATGATTATTATGGAGGATTTGCTGGAAAAACTGCATCCTGTATAATATATAATAGCTACACTTCGGTTGAAATGCAAAATAGTAATGGTGATGACCATGGCTTTATAGGATATATTCGATATGACTATGACCCTGTTTTAGAGAACAATTTTTATTCCATAGAAGAAACAGGACAGAATGAAGCTCTCGGAGCTAGTGGCTTAACATTAGTGCAGATGCATAATCCATTAACCTTTATTAATGCTGGTTGGGATTACCTTGATGAGAGTGAAAACGGAAGTAATAGTATATGGGCTTTTGAACCTTACCAAAATCCTAGACTTTCTTTCGAAGATGCAGCTTTCATAACAGATTATGATTTAATTCCAAACCAAGTAGAATATGAAGTTAATAAGCTAGATAATACTTCTATATCAATAGAATTAAGTGACTCTCATGGCTATGAAGTGACTAACTGGGACTATCAAATTAGTAGCGACACACTGTTTAATAATATAATTGCTTTGGGTAACTCTAGTGAGGAATCAATACTTGTAGAAAACCTACCTGCTCTAAATGAAACAGAATATTATTGTTACCGCTTTAATTCTAAGAATGACTATGGGGAAAGTGGTTTTTCTGATGTTGTCTTTGCAATTCCTAATAATGTTGAGGCTTCTTTATCAAGTCTTGAAAACGGAGATATAAGAATAGAAAGAATAGTAGCAGGCAATTATCGGATTGATGGATGGGAGTATGAAATAGCTAGAAACATAACCTTTGATGATATCATTGTAGCCGGTTCATCTACAAGTGTTTATATAGACGTAGATAATTTACCGGAACTAAATGAAGATGAATATTATAGCTGTAGGATTAGATGTTTTAACGAAAGTGGTATGGGGGAATATTCTCAAGCTGTCTATTTTGTTCCTCAAGAGTTAGAAGTAAAGATGTATGAAGTAGAGTCAAGTTCTCTTAAAATTCTAGTAGAATCAACAAACAATTATAAAGTTGATCAAGTTGAATATCAATTGAGTCTCGATAGTTCTTTTAGCAATATTATCTATTCTACAACAAGTATATCTAATCAAATAATAGTTGAAGATATTGATGTAAATAATAGATATTACCTAAGATATAAGTCCAGCAATACTTATGGAGAAAGTGATTTCTATCAAAGTCACTACGCTTTACCAGCAGATATTGAATCCCATATTGCAATTGTAGATGATAACAATCTAAGAATAAACATTACTGATAAGAATGATTTTAGACTTACTTCTTGGGATTATCAACTTAGCTTAGATGAAGCTTTTACTTCCATTGTTGCTCAACAAACAGCTATAAATGATAGCACGGTTCTTGTTGAAGGAATTGATGCTAGTCAGTATTATTATTCTAGAATAATTACTCGAAATGAAGATGGTCAAAGTGACTACCAAAGTTCTAATTATTTAAGCCCATTTGGAGTAGTATTTGATGCGACTGTAATTGATAGTAATAGCCTTAAGATTGAAAAGATCAATAATAATGGATATTTAGTTACTAGCTGGAATGTGAAATTGTTTTTAAATGGAGAATATGACTCGGAATATGACGTCAATAATATTAGCGAAAACAGCATTATCATCGAGGATATTAATACTGATTCAGACTTGATAGTTTATACTCAATGCAAGAATGAAGACAATGAATCCAATTGGGAATTAAGCAATCATCTGATACCTAATGTTTTCATTAACTATAAGATTAGAACAGATGATTTTTATGCAAATGTCTCTGTGGAAATAGGTAACCCAGACCCAACTTGGACTTATGATTGTAGTTTTGGAGATGGTGTCTGGTTAGGTGAAAATGTATGCCATGATAATGGTAGTCATTTCTATGGTTCAGGTGCTTGGTATGAACAAGATCTTAATGAAGTATGGTCAGGAAGCCAACTTATTGATGATACCTCGCTATTCTTAAAGTTGAGTTGCTGGGAAGACGATAGAGGCAGTGAAACTAGCTATGATGATGGTGATGATGACTATGTTGTGGGACTTGTTCAAATCGATGATATACTAAGTTATAATCCATTTGAATGGAACAGAATTGCTGAAGATAATGAGACTTACTTAGATGTTGGTAGTGTACAAGCAAATAATTATTATAGAATAGAATTTGATTATTACTGGGAATATACTATCCCTTCTAACTATATTGCATCAATAAATGCAACAGATTCTGAAACAATTGTAATTAGTAAGAATGATAGTGGAGAATACAGAGTTTTGGGATGGGACTATCAACTGAGTACTGATGAGGAATTTTCTAACATTGTTGCAGAAGGAAGTGACTTATCTGGAGATACTTATACTATTTCTAATATAGATACTCAGCAATCTTATTACCTCAGATTAAGAGAATATAATGAAACTGGTTATGGTCAATATTGCCTTGCTACATATAGTGGTGAATCAGATATTCCTCTAATGACTCCATCCAACATAGAAATTACTAATAATCAGGGTTCTTGGCATATTAGTTGGGAGCAAATCGATAATGCTAGTCAGTATCTTATTGAGAGTTCATCAGATTTAGTTGATTGGCAAGAAGAGGGAGTTACTCAAGAAACAAGCTTTACTATTCAAGATGTTAGAAATCAAGCTCGCTTTTTCAGAGTCATAGCTAGATAATAAATATTATAGTATGCAGAAATTACTTAAGCTTCTTTCTGCATACTTGTTATGGATTTAAACGTAGTTATTAATTAGTGGGGCAATATCTTCCCTAGATAGTACATCATCTGTGTACTTACCAGTATATATACATTTACCTTCATTAAGGACCACAAGGTGTTCACAGTACTTCTTAAATGACATGAAATCATGTGTAATAACGATTGTTGTCTCTATTTCTTTCTTGTGAAGTGAGAATATTAGCTCAGCAATATTCTTGGTCGTCCTGGGATCTAAACCAGTTGTTGGTTCATCATAAATTAGTACTTCTGGTTCTAAGGCAATAGCTCTTGCAAAAGCTACTCTTCTTTTCATTCCTCCAGACAACTCTGAAGTTTGCTTTTCTCCTATACCAGGTAAAGACACTTTTTCTAGCAACTGATTTACTTTAGTCTCTATTTCTTGCTCTTTCATCTT
The DNA here is from genome assembly GCA_963678315.1 of Cloacimonadales bacterium (SeqCode). Taxonomy (GTDB): domain Bacteria; phylum Cloacimonadota; class Cloacimonadia; order Cloacimonadales; family JAFGVF01. The sequence goes on from OY782781.1 coordinate 1,867,349, forward strand.
AGTATGCTCGAAAAAGGGGAAAGCTATATTTTGATAAACATCCATTGAATCGAATAAAGCTCCACTTTGGAATAACATACCAATTCTTTTGCGTAGCTGGAAAACTTCTTTGTTGGAACTATAGTCAATTTTGCAACCATTGTATTCAATATCTCCGTCAAAGTTTCTTAATAAGCCTATTATTGACTTAGATAAAACGCTTTTTCCAGAGCCAGAATGTCCTAGGATGACAGTGAATTTTGCTTTGGGTATTTGAATATTAATGTCTTGTAGAACAGGACTGTCGTTAAACTTGATATTATAGTTCTTAATTTCTAGCATATCTCGACTTTAACTCCATCTCTAAACTTACTGATTGCTTTTACTCTGATCTTGCTCTTCTTGAGGAGATTGTCTCCTTGATAATACACTTTCACGAAGTGGTCAGACACTGAAACCCAGTAATCTTCTTCTTGCTCTTCAACAATACAAGTTAACTCTATGTTATTAGCAAGTAGTTTATCAATATATCTGTCTGTTAACTGGTGCGATAAGTCAATTAGCCTATTAGTTCTTTCTTTCTGAATCTTACCATTAACTTGATCTTTCATGTCGTAGGCAGGAGTCCCTTTCCTTCTGGAATATGTAAATACGTGCAATGATGTTATAGGTAATGATTTTAGGAAATCATATGTCTCTTGAAAAAGTTGTTCACTTTCTCCAGGGAATCCTACAATAACATCGATGCTAAAGGCTGGTGAATCTACTACAGAAGAGAGATTCTCTATAGTTTGTTTAAAGTCTTTACTTGTATATCGCCTTTTCATTGCTTTCAGAATTGTATCAGAACCACTCTGAATAGGGATATGGAAATGAGGAACAATTTTCCTGCTTGTTTTTATAAAGTTAAGCACTTCAGGAGTAAAGAGCTGCGGCTCTACAGAGCTCAAACGAATATTATCTAAACCTTCTATTTTCTCTATATCATGAAGTAAATGACTAAAGAAGTAGTCTTCATACAAGTCTTGACCATAAAGTCCCATATTTATTCCACCCAGCACAACTTCATGATATCCATTTGCTACAAGAACCTCTATTTGCTTAATGACATCTTCTCTTTTCCTACTACGTGATCTTCCTCTCGCATAAGGAATTGCACAGTAAGTACAGTAGAAATTACAACCATCTTGAATCTTTACAAATGCCCTAGATCTGTCGTAAAGTTCAGTAGCCATCATTTCACTGAAATCTTTAAATTTCATTATGTCATCAAAGCTACTTTGCTTTGAAGAGTATAGTTCGTAGATAATGTTCTTATGCTGGTTATCTACAACAATGTCGATATCTCCAAGCTTATCAATCTCTTCTTTATTTCTCTGAACATAACAGCCAGTAATAATCAAGACAATATTGGAATTAAGTTCTTTTTTCTTGAGAACTTTTCTAATAGCATTCCGACTTTTAAAATCGGTTCTATTAGTTACAGTACATGAATTTACAATATAAACATCTGCATCAGAATTAAAATCAGTTTGCTCGAATCCATGATCAATAAATTGCTTTATAATCCCAGCTGATTCATATTGATTTATTTTGCATCCAAATGTCTCAATCGCAACTTTAAGCATAGAATTCCTTTAAATATGAGTAGATTACTTTTCCGTAATATTTGTGTTCAAGTTTTAAAACTCTTTGTGCAATTATCTCTGAAGACTTTGCTTTAGCAACTTTAACTTTCTTTTGGAAGATTATTTTACCTTCATCATAGTAAGAGTTTACTCTATGAATGGTTATTCCTGAGAAAGACTCTTTTGCTTTAAATACGGCTTCATGAACATTCATTCCATACATTCCTTTCCCTCCAAATTTAGGAAGTAGGGCAGGGTGGATATTAAGAATAGGTATTCTTACTTTAGTTACGAATATTTCAGGTAATAATTTCATGAATCCTGCAAGAACAACCATATCAATCATTTCTTTAGCTAAGAAAATCTTAACTTCATGCTGATAGTTTAGCATATCTTTAGTTGATAAATATTTGACACTAATTCCAAAATCATGGCATTTGTCGATAATTGGTGCTTTCTTACTATTAACATAAACTGCTGCAATATCTATTGGTAAATTATTTTGTTTAATGGTGTTATAAATTGCTTCAAAGTTAGACCCTCTACTTTTCCCAGAAGTTAAAATAACAATTTTGAACCTTCTCATTATTCCTCCTTAAAATTCAAAAATAGATATTGAGATTGCCTTAAAACAATCTCAATACCATAATATAAATTACAATCTATTTTTCTTTAATATCAATTTTTATACTTAATTCTTCCAACTGCTTCATATCAACTGTTGAAGGGGCTTGACTCATTAAGTCAACAGCTTTTAGTGTTTTTGGGAATGCAATTACGTCTCTAATTGAATCTGCACCTGTCATAATCATAACAAGTCTATCAATACCTGGAGCTATACCACCATGAGGAGGAGTTCCGTATTTTAGTGCTTTTACGAAGAATCCGAATCTCTTTTCTACTTCTTCATCGTCAAAACCAGCAATATTAAATATCTTTTGTTGAATATCAGCTAAGTGACAACGAATTGAACCAGATGAAAGCTCCATACCATTACAAACTAGGTCATAAAGTTGACCTTGGATATCCCCAATTTTCTCTGGATTATCAAAGTAAGCAATATGTTCTTCTTTAGGCATAGTAAACATGTGATGCATTGATTCCCATCTTTCAGCATCTTCATTATATTCAAACATAGGGAAATCAGTAATCCAACAGAAGTTAAATTCTTTTGGGTCATAAAGTTCTAGTTCTTTCCCAAAGTAATTTCTTAATCCAGCAAGAACCTTATAAACAACACTATTCTTATCTGAACCAAAGAGAATTAAATCGCCATCTTTAGCTTGTGTTTTAGCTAAGATTTGTAGTTTTTCCTCATCTGTTAAGAACTTAGAAATACCTGCGTCCAAATCATTCTCTTTAACCTTACAGAAAGCAAGACCTTTAGCTCCAAGATGTTTAGCTTTATCTGTAAGATTATCAATCATTTTTCTTGAATATGTTGCACATCCAGGAGCAACAATACATCTAACAGATCCTTTGTTCTCTAAAGCATCTTTAAACACCTTAAACTCTGAATTAGCTAATATGTCAGATAAATCATTAATCTCCATAGCAAATCTTAAGTCTGGTTTATCACAACCATATTTATCCATTGATTCTTGGTAAGGGATTCTCTTAAATGGAATCTCAATATCAACATTTATAGCTTCTTTAAAGATATATTTCATTAACTCTTCATTAATTTCAAATATTTCATCTTGTGTTACAAAACTCATTTCCATATCAAGTTGAGTAAACTCAGGTTGTCTATCAGCTCTAAGATCTTCATCTCTAAAGCATCTAGCAATTTGGAAGTATTTATCAAAACCAGAAATCATCAACAATTGCTTGTAGATCTGTGGAGATTGAGGTAGTGCAAAGAAGTTGCCAGGATGCACTCTACTTGGAACAAGATAATCTCTAGCTCCCTCAGGGGTTGATTTCATAAGTATTGGAGTTTCTATCTCAAAGAAACCACGAGTTGATAAGAATTCTCTGATCTTCCAGATAATCTTGTGTCTTAAAATGATATTCTTGTTTAAAACTCTTCTTCTTAAATCAAGGAAACGATATTCAAGTCTTAAATCTTCATCAGCAATTTGATTATCATTAACTTGTACAGGAAGTGGCTCAGATACATTGAGAAGATCTAATTCTTCTGCTAATATTTCGATAGCACCAGTTTTTAGATTCTTGTTTTCTACATCTTTCTTAGCTACTTTTCCTTGAACAGAAATTACATACTCATTTCTTAATTTATGAGCTTTAGTAATCACTTTTTCATTCTCAGGATTAAATGTAATTTGTATTAAACCTGAATGGTCTCTTAAATCAACAAATATCAATCCACCAAGATCTCTTCTTCTGTGAACCCATCCCATTAAAGTGACAGTCTCACCAACATTATCTATATTTAAATCAGTAGCAAAATGGCTTCTTCTTTTGCCTGCAAGTAAATCAAGCATAGATTTTTAACTCCTATTCTATTGTATTTGTACCAAATTAATGTACTATAATATATCTTCAAGTTTTTTTTATTTATTATTTACCTATCACTTTATTTAGTAGTTTGTGACCTAGCAAAAACTTATCGATTCTTAGGTCACTGTGCTCATTTGAGACTCTTCTAAAATAATTGAACTTAGGAATTTCTTTTAAGCCATATCCACCAAATGTATAATCAATAGACTTGGATAAATCAGCAAGAATGCCCCTCTTTAAACCACTATCTTTATATGGGATTGAAGTGATAGCATAATCTAAAGCATATTTCTTCTTCACATCCAAAGCACTCTCTTGAAGCTGAAATAACTGCTCTTTATATGTCATGCTTTTTAATGAAAGATGACGATAGGTGTGTCCACCAAAATAATAACCATCTGCAATCATTGTCTCTATCTGTTCAGAGCTTAGATAAGCATTCTCTTTTACTAGATAGTCTTGAAAATCAATATTCATAATCTGTGCTAGACTATTAAGCTTATCAGTCTCTTCAGTTCTCCAAGATTTTAAAGTCTTTGCCAAGTTTGCACTAGAACATCCTAACTCTTGCGAAGCTCGTGTTTTTTCTGAATTAGACAGAGATTGAACTTGCTCTATTAGTAATGATATCTTACACCTAAAGAACATGTCTTGATTGTCGATAAAATCATTATTCAAGAAGAAGAATGCTGGTATTGAATATTTCTTTAGAATTGGATATATGACATTATAGCATTGAGAATAACCATCATCAAAGGAGAGAATTACCCCTTTTCTATTGTTTTTGATATCATCTAAATCAAGAAATTTATAGTTTTTATCTAAGAAGAGTATATCTCTTTCGAAGCTACTAACATTCTTGTATTTATACAAGTTATCAATATGCTTGTTTGCTTTATCATCCACAATATGATAGTAGATAGGTATATTTTTCATTTATCCTCGATACAGTGTTTTATAATCATCATCTATAAATAATATGGGCACACTAATTGAAAATAAGGCACAGTTAATCAAAGTTTTTTTATTTTTCTAAGAATTTCTTTAAGTCTTCAATTGATCTATCTGCATAGAACTGCTTTTTAGCTTTTTTATCTCTCATTTCAACAGGAGGAACTAATCCGAAGTTAGCATTCATAGGTAAGAAATTCTTTTGCGGTGTATTTAAATATCTCCATAGTTGACCAGCAATAGTTGTTTCTGGAAGTGTTTCAAGTCCATTGTTGATTATGTGATAAATTAGCAAGCCACTAAATATAGATTCTACATAACCTTCAACCCCAGAAAGTTGACCAGCAATATAAACATTTGCTTTCTTTTTTAATGACAGATTATTGTTTAGAACTTCTGGAGCATTGATATAAGTATTTCTATGAATAGAACCATAGCGCAAGAACTTGGCATTCTCTAAGCCTGGAATTAAGCTAAAGACACGTTTTTGCTCTCCATACTTTAGCATAGTTTGGCAACCTACAAGATTGTAAGCTGACTTAGAGAAATTCTCAATCCTCAACTGGAGAACTGCAAAGGGACGCCTATCTGTTTTAGGGTCTTCCAATCCAACAGGCTTTAATACTCCAAAACGTAGTGTATCTTTTCCTCTTCTTGCTAGCTCTTCAATTGGTGTGCAATTCTCATAAAACTTAAACTTTAGATCTTGAAAGAATTTGTTCTCAAACTCTTTAGCCTCATGTTTTTCTGCTTGGTTTAGTGCTTCAACAAAGTTATAATACTCTTCTTTAGAGAAAGGACAATTTATATAGTCTGGATCACCCTTGTCGTATCTAGTCTTATAATATGCCTTAGAGAAGTCTAAACTATCTTTTTCTATTATAGGAGCAATTGCATCAAAGAAGTAAAGATTCTCATCATCTAAGTAAGGAATTATTGCTTCTAATAGGCTTGAAGACGTTAATGGACCAGTAGCTAAAACTGTTAATTCATCATCAATCTGAGTAAACTCTTTCTGAATAATCTCAATATTTGTATTGTCCTTTATTAGCTGAGTAACCTCTTCAGAAAACTTGTCTCTATCGACAGCTAAAGCATTACCAGCAGGAACTCTATTCTTGATAGCTATTGGAATCAACTTTGAGCCTAGAAGCTCCATTTCTTTTTTTAATAAACCTGAACCAGTTGTAGGTAAAATAGACTTTAAGGAATTGGAACAAACCAATTCAGCAAAAGAGTCTAAAGTATGAGCCTCGCTGTACATTAGGGGCTTCATTTCAAACAACTTAACTTTCCAACCTGATTCAGCAAAATTTAAAGCTAGTTCACATCCAGCTAATCCAGCTCCAACAATATTTATTTTCTTCACATTTACTCCTAAAATTAAAAAACAATCTTATAAGCTAGCAATCTAAAGTCAATAATTATCTTGTAGCCTGCTAATCTTCTGGGATTGTAGCCATCAGTCTAGCCTGACACGGTCCTTGGCTACGAAAAGTTTTGCGTAAGCATGAACAAAGTTCAACCCTAACGGGTGGATGCTTACACTCCAGGTTTTCCCAAACGTCTCTACATCCTTACTGGCCTCATTGAAAAATCAGCCTTTTTTCAAAGAGGAAAGTAATGGAGGAGTTAGGCGTTAGGAGTGAGGGATACTGGAATCGCCAGTCTCCGAGCTAGCTTCACTTATAATCTAATGATGAGTGAATATGTAGAGAAGAATGGTTTTTCGTTTAACCCTGAAGGGGTGACATATATTAGCATGGGGTCTTGTACCCCATGTTAATAAGGATTATTAAAATCTAGCCCTGAAAGGGCGACATAAAAAGTAAATTAACTTTTACTTATATAACATATTTTCCTGGATTTAGCTATCAAGGATGAAGCCGTTCCGATTTTGCAGAATAAATCCCTTCAGAATTTAAAACAAAAAAAAGAGCTACCTTCCGATAGCTCTTTTAACTATTCTTCTAATATAATATACTTATAATAAAGGCATTAGCTTCTTACCGTATGTTTCATTAATTACTTGTCCGATAGCTTCATACATAGCTAAAGCACCACATAGTATACCTTCATAACCAGCGAATACTTTAATTGCATGTATTCCGGTGAAGTCAGATATAGCAAGTAAGGCAAAAAGTAGGGTTAATGTACCAAAGACAAGCTTAGATATTGCGTTAGATCTTAATGTACAGATGAACATACCTAATGTGAAAATACCCCATAAAGAAAGGTAAAATCCCATTGATGTAGCATTAGGTTTAGCTACTGATTCCATGCCTGGTAATAGCCAGATTAATACCAATGAAAGCCAGAAAAAGCCATAAGATGTAAAGGCAACAGTTCCAAAAGTCTTGTTGTTTTGATATTCAAGAATACCAGCAATAATTTGAGCTAATCCTCCAATGGTCAGTCCCATTGCCATTATTGCAGCGTCTAATGGGAAGAATCCCGCATTGTGAATATTCAACAAAATAGTAGTCATACCAAATCCAATCAAACCAATCGGTGCAGGATTTGCTTTAGTCAGGTTACTCAATTCTAACTCCTAAAATTATAATAGATACGCAAGAAATCTTTTATGCTTGTTATGTGTCAAACTTTTTTTTATTTGTTTTTGTAGATTACATAGGCCCGTAAAAAGAGGACTTTAGACTGTGATAAATTCTATTAAACCCTAAGTATATAAAAAATTATTGACAAGTTAGCAAACGTGATTAATTTGTATTTAAATGTAATAAATATTCTAAGGAGTTAAAAATGGAAGAATTAAAAAATAATCCACTAGTTAGTGGCGAGCGATATGAAAAATTTGAAGCTATACCTTTCAATCTTTTTAAAACTGAACACTTTATGCCTGCAATAGACTGGGCTTTAGACAAGGCGAGAAAAGAGTTCTATGAATTTATAGAAAGCAAAGAAACACCAAACTTCGAGAACACAATTGAAAAAGAATCAGGTGTTGAATTAGATTATGTCACTGGAATTTATTTTAATCTTCTTAGCTGTAACGCTGATCCTGAATTTGCTAAATTAGCTGGTGAAATATCACAAAAATTAGCTGAGTTTGGTAATGAAACAATGATGAATCCAACAATGTTTGAAAAACTCAAATATGTATATGATCATCAAGCAGAAGAGAACTTAAATGCAGAACAAACAAGATTATTAGACAAAATATATAAATCATTCATCAGAAATGGTGCACTGCTAGAAGGTGAAAACAGAGAAAAACTAATGAAGCTAAACATGGAAATGGCTAAATTAGGACCTGAATACTCACAAAATATCTTGAATTCTACAAATCAATTTGAATACATCGTAGAAGATGAAGCGGAACTAGAAGGTTTACCTGCTAACGCTAAAGCTGCTGCAGCATATACAGCTAAGCAAAAAGGTCATGAAGGCAAATGGATGTTCTTACTTCAACCTTCAATGTTTATGCCTATCTTACAATACTGTAAGAATAGAGAACTTAGAAAGAAATTTAATCTAGCATGGGGCTCTAGAGCTTTTGGTGGCGAATTTGATAACCAAGAAATCGTTAAAAAGATTGCTAAGCTTAGATATGACAGAGCTCAATTATTAGGTTATGATACACATGCTGACTTCACTTTAGAAGAAAGAATGGCTGAAAAACCTCAAACTGTTCATGACTTCTTAAATAGAATCCTTGATGTTGCACTTCCAGCAGCTAAAGAAGAAGTAAAAGAAATCCAAGCTATCGCTAAAGAAGATGGTATTGATGAATTAATGCCTTGGGATGTTTCATATTACTCAGAAATTTTAAAGAAAAAGAAATTTAATTACGACTCAGAAGAGTTAAGACCTTACTTCAAAGCTGATAATGTAGTTGCTGGTATCTTCACAGTTGCTAACAAAATGTATGGCTTAAAATTTGAAGAACATAAAGATTTACCTAAATACCACGAAGATGTACGTGTCTTTGAAGTTACTCAAGAAGAAGATGGTAGATATATGGGGCTTCTCTATGTAGATTTATTCCCTAGAGCAACAAAGAGAGCTGGTGCTTGGATGACTACTTACCGTTCACAAGGTTTCCAAGAAGGCGAAGTTAAGAGACCATTCGTATCAATCGTTGGTTCTTTAACTCCTGCATCAGAAGATAAACCTGCTTTACTTTCTTTGGGCGAAGTAACTACTGTATTCCATGAATTCGGTCATGCTCTTCATGCACTTCTTTCAGATTCTCATTACAAATCACTTGCAAGTCCTAATGTGTATTGGGATTTCGTGGAACTTCCATCTCAAATCATGGAAAACTGGGTTCTTGAAAAAGAAACTCTTGAACTATTTGCTCATCACTACGAAACAGACGAAATTATTCCTGAAGAATTAGTTAATAAAGTTAAAGCTGCTGAAACATTCAATAAAGGTATCTTCAATGTAAGACAAGTTCAATTAGGACTTATCGATATGTCATGGCACTCTATTAACCCTTCAGATATCGATGATGTAGTAAAACACGAACATGAAACTACTGAAAGAACAAGATTATACCCACGTGTTGAAGGTGTTAATACAGCATGTTCATTTGCTCATATCTTCCACGGTGGCTACTCTTCAGGTTACTATTCATACAAATGGGCTGAAGTTCTTGAAGCTGATGCTTTCGCTAAATTCAAAGAAGACGGTATCTTTAATAAAGAAACAGCAAAATCATTTAGAGATAATGTATTGTCTAAAGGTAATACAGAACACCCAATGGACTTATTTGTTAAGTTCAGAGGTAGAAAACCTGATGCTGACGCTATGCTCAAAAGAGATGGCTTGATTAAATAGAACTATAAATCTAAACAATAAAATAATAAGAGACTGCTGAAATATGCAGTCTCTTTGTTTATGCTAAAATAAATAGGTTAGTTATAACCCAACTTATACTTAATATATGATGCAAGTTCTGAATTAAATAGTATTGAATTATTTTTATCAATTGTAATACGTTCATTAAAATATGAAATAGGCAATTTTTTTTCTTCATTAGAAATAATGTCGTGAACAACAACTACTTCATTATTTTTACTCAATATTAGAAAAGCAGTTTCTTGATTGAAATCAACTATCAATGTACCTATACCTTCAGAAGAAGTCTGTAGCTCAGTGTAATCATTAATTGTTGAGTTGAAAACAAACATAATCTTGCCAACTTTAAGTACATTATTTTTGTTTAAATTGATTGTAAAACGTTGCTCTTCACTTTTGCATAAAATATTATAAACTTCATCACTGTTATCAGTACATGAAATTATGTTACCATTTACATTATCTTTAAAGTCGACTAGGTAATTACAACTTGCTGAAGTCTCCATTGTGATGCTCTCGGGTTTTCTGTATCTACTGTCATGATGTCTCTTTGAAGGGATATCTTTTGTGGAAATTAAATCATCTTCAACAGTTTCTTCTATAATAGGGCAAGGCTCATCTGATTTAATTTGATGTCTTGGTTTAAGTGAAACTGATATAAATCCTGGTTCTAATGATAGTCCCGAACCTGAAATTGCATCGATAAGAATTCCTCCAATACCACCCCAGATTATGTTTCCTAAAATAATTGCATCGGCTTGTGGCTTAATCTCTAAGTAAGTATTGCGATAACCTTCTTTTGATATAATAACATCATAAGACTTCTTTCTAAGCAAATTGAATGTGCTAGGTGTTTTTGCTTCATAATAATCATTATTTGATTTAACTACTACTTTAGCGTCTTCAGGTGTTGATCTAATCGTAACGTTTTGACGATTTCCACGAGTAATTGTAGCACAAGCAACAGTTGATAAAATAAATATAATGAAAACTAATAATTTGAATAGTCTCATAAATCCTCCCTTTGATGATACTAGTTAAAGAATAAGATTTTGTTTCGTCAAGTTAAAAAAGTAAATGTGGCAGAAAATAATATTATAATAAAAGTTATAAACTTAAAACAAATCAAGTAATATTTATAAAACTATGTTGAATAATTATATATCTAATAAAGTTAATGTAAAATATACTTTGATGTTAATAAATAGTTAAGAAAACTCTTGTAAATATATGCAAATAGATTAATTTGTAGGAAAATATTATTAAGATAGGAGAATTAATGTTTGAAACTATTTTACAAGAGATTTATAGTGTTTATTTAAGTTTAGCACCTTATCTCTTTATAGGATTAACCTTTGCTGGAGCACTGCATATTTTTGTAGGAACAAAACTAATTACACGCTATATGGGAAAGAAAGGCTTTTGGTCATCAGTCAAGGCTTCATTATTAGGAGTACCAATGCCTTTATGTTCGTGTGGCGTTATACCAACTGCTTTTCAACTAAGAAAGAGTGGGGCTTCAAAAGGAGCAACAGTTTCTTTCTTGATTTCAACACCTCAAACGGGTATTGATTCTATTATTCCAACTTATGCTATGCTAGGACCAATCTTCGCTGCATTTAGGCCAATATATGCTTTGATTTCTGGTGTATTAGGTGGAACGATAACCGATAACTTTGTTAAGAATGTAAAGGATGAACATTTAGTTGTTGAAGATTCTTGTTCAAGTGGGTGCTGTTCAAGTGGACATGACCATGGACATTCGCATGGGGAAAAGAAAGGCAATAAGTTTGTTGAGTTTATAAGATACGCTTATGGCGAGTTTTTAGATGACTTAACTCCGCAACTAATTGTTGGTATTATTCTTGCTGGACTAATCTCAATAATTCCAGATTCAATCTTTTCCATCGTGGAAGGTAGTTACCTTCTTCAATTATTACTAGTTTTAGCAATAGGTATACCTTTATATGTATGTGCAACAAGTTCAATCCCAATAGCCTTAGCATTGATGGCAAAAGGATTAACACCAGGAGCTGCATTTGTCTTCTTGGTAGTAGGACCAGCAACAAATGTAGCAACTATAACCTTAATAACAAATGCACTTGGTAAGAAGATTGTTTCTTTATACGTCGGAATAATTGCTGTTACTGGTATTATTGGAGGTCTTATCTTAGACTATATCCATAATGTAGTAGGATTTGATTTACATGCTAGCATGGATCATCATGGAGGACATGGGGAAGACTCTACTTTCTTAACTATCTTAACAGTTTTATTCTCAGTCTTCTTTGCTATTTCAATCTTCAAGTATATTAGAGGTAAAATTAGAAAGTTTAATAGTCCAAAAGGAACAAAAACAGAGAGTGTTAACATGAATAAAAGAAAAGAAAAGGTATTTAAAGTTACATCAATGACCTGTAATCACTGCAAGGCAAATATTACTAAAGCACTTGAGAAGGTTAATGCTATTGAAAGTTTCAATATTGATTTAGAAAGAAAACTAATTACTGTTCAATCTAATCTTACACAAGATGAAATAAAAGCTCTTATAGAAGGTGCTGGATATCCTGTAGATTAGTATAGTTTAGGTTAAACCCAAATTAACAAAAGGGAGAAGTTATTTTCGACTTCTCCCTTTATCTATATCAAATATTTTAAACTAATTTCCTTCAGGTTTCTTTTCTGAACGCTTTCTATCTAAGTGATTAAGAATTTTCTTTCTCATACGAATAGCGTCAGGTGTTACTTCAAGTAATTCATCATCACCAATGTATTCTAAGGCTTGTTCTAAACTAAATTTCCTTGGTGGAGCAAGTTTAATAGCATCGTCAGAACCTGATGCACGAACATTAGTAAGCTTCTTACCTTTGATTACATTAATCATAAGGTCAGAATCTTTGCTGTGTTGTCCAACAACCATGCCAGCGTAAACTTTTGTATTTGGTTCAATGAAGAGTGTTCCTCTTGGCTGGAAGTTGTTTAGGGAATATCCTAAGGCTACACCATTCTCCATAGCAATAAGAGAACCATGTTTAGAACCCATGATTTCACCTTTATGTGGTTCGAATTCGTAGAAAGAATGGTTGAGAATACCAGTACCTCTAGTTTCAGTCATGAACTCATTTCTAAAACCGATAAGTCCACGTGCTGGAACAGTGAATTCTGCTCTAGAATATCCGTCAACTGCAGAAGTCATGTTAACTAATTCACCTTTACGTTTACCCATCATCTCAATAACAGTACCCACATGTTCTTCGGCAACATCAACAATAGCCATTTCGATAGGTTCATGAAGTCTGCCATCAATTTCTTTATATATAACTTTTGGTTTAGATACTTGGAGTTCAAATCCTTCTCTTCTCATATTCTCGATAAGAATTGAAAGTTGTAGTTCACCTCTACCTTTTACAATATAGGTATCAGCTGAAGAAGTTCTTTCTACTACTAGAGAAATATTTGTTTGAAGCTCTTTTTGTAGTCTTTCCCAAATCTTTTTAGTTGTAACCCATTTACCAGACTGTCCTACAAATGGAGAATCATTAACCATGAATTCCATTGCTAAGGTAGGCTCATCTATATCGATTACTGGTAATGATATTGGTTCATCTTTGCAGGCAATAGTTTCTCCTACATCGACTTTTTCTAATCCTGCGATAGTCGCAATATCTCCTGCAAAAGCTTTATCTACAGATGTCTTCTTTAATCCTTCATAAGTAAAGATTTTGGTAACTTTATAGTTTATAACTTGTCCATCACGCTTCATAAGTTTAACTTCATCAGATACTGCAACAGAACCATTGTGTATTTTACCAGTACCCATTTTGCCCAGGTAGTTGTCGTATTCAATAGCAGAAACTTGCATTTGAAGAGGTTTGTTAATATCTCCTTCTGTATCAGGAACTTCTTTGAGAATAACATCTAATAAAGGAAAGATATTATCAGATTCATCTTCTAGCTCTTTCATAGCATAACCTTCTTTAGCAGAAGCATATACAACAGGAAAGTCAAGCTGATCTTCGTTAGCATTAAGTTCAACGAATAAATCAAAAATCATATCAAGAACATCATGTGGTCTTGCTTTAGGTCTGTCTATCTTATTGATTACCACAATTGGGTTTAATCCTAATTCTAAAGTTTTTTTAAGAACATACTTTGTTTGTGGCATAGGACCTTCGTACGCATCAACTAAAAGTAGAACTGAATCAACCATTTTCATGATACGTTGAACCTCACCACCAAAGTCAGCATGACCAGGAGTATCTACAATATTGATTTTATAGTCTTTATAGAATAGAGACGCATTTTTTGAGAAAATAGTAATTCCTCTCTCTTTTTCTAAATCATTAGAGTCCATAACTCTTTCTTCAACTTTCTCATTTTCTCTAAAAACTCCAGCTTGCTTTAAAGCTGCATCAACTAGCGTAGTTTTACCATGGTCAACATGAGCAATGATTGCTATGTTCTTAATCTTCTGCATTATTTTTCCTTCTTCAATAATTCTTTTGGGTTACTCCTATTTATAAGTGCTATTTTAGTCAAGTTAAAGCAGATAAATTTTTATTTACACTATTAAGCTCTTATACATAGATATTTGAAAACCTATAATTAAGATAGTAAGATTAGCTTTTAGCTTTTGAGATATAAAATATTTCTTGTCAATTTGTGATTTTGCATATAGTTTTGTAACATAATAATATTAATGGGGGAATTATGTTCAAAAAGTTGATTATTAGTTTGGTTATGTTGGCAGCATTAATTTCTATTTCTGCAACAAATTACTTTTTCTTAGATGATGAAGTTTTCGATGCAAGGTCAGCAAGTATGGGAAATACAAGTCTTCTTTCAACTAGGGGGAGTAATGCCCTTTTTACAAATCCGGGACTCTTAATTGATTATGACAATCTAGATTTAAAAGTCACGGGCCGTGGACGCTATCATAATACTGAAGATAAGGGATATTACAATGATAAAGAGATTGTTGAAACAGATATGTGCTTCGGATCTCTTGCGCTAAGTAAATCTATTACAACAGATTTCAGCAAGATTGCTTTTGGCCTTGGAGTAAATAGGCTCAAAAACTTTAAATATGAAACAGTCGATGGTTATAAGGAAAAGGGTGCATTAAACATGCTTGCCTTGGGCATTGGTATTGATTATAAAGGTGTGCTAGACATTGGTCTTGCTTATAATAAAAGCTTTGCCAGTGATACAGAAATGTTTGCTTCAAGTGATATGGCTGATATAGAAGCTGAATATTTACTATTCTCTTTAAACGTAAATATTGAAAATATTACATTAGCTTTAAGTTATAAAGATAAGTATGAACTTAAACCAGAAGAGAACTTAGAAGAATGGGGAGGTGTTGAATTTCCTGCTGAATTGAAGCTAGGACTTTCTGTAGATGTAGATTCTAGATTGTCCTTATATGGTGAAGTTATGCAAAAGAAGATGTCTGATTATAAATGGCTTGAAGGTGGATTTAAACCTTTTAAGGCTTATGATGATATTTATGATTTTGGATTTGGTATGGAATACTCCACTTATTATGATTTAAGACTAGGGATATTTAGAAAAGCTGTAGATCGTTTTAGCGATGTTGATGAAGAATTTCTATACCAATATGGTTATACTTTAGGATATGGAGCTGAACTGATTGATAACTTTACATTGGATTTATACTTTCAAAATTCATTCTTAAATGATGACTCTGTTCGTGATGCTTGGGATGGTACTGGAGAGAATTTTGAAGAAAAGACTGAATTAGATAATTTATATATTAATTTTGGCCTTACTTTAGGTTATCAATTTGATATGTAATTAATTATAATATAATAAATATTTAATTTTTATGAACCTTCAAGGACTAAGTCCTTTGAAGGTTCTTTTTTATTGCCAATAGCAAGAGATACTTGACCCTTACTTGCCTCTTTGAAAAAAAGCCGATTTTTCAATGAGACCCTTAAGGAAGGAGTTAGCAGTGAGGAACGGCTGTTCCTCTAAATTAAAAAAGAAGGAAGAGAATTGAACTCCATTTTATCGCCCATGGTTAAAACCATGGGCTCTTTACTGATTTACCCTTACAGGGCATAAATACCTTTATGTCCCTTGGGGACATATCACCACAAAGCCCATGATTTCAATCGTGGGTGATGTGATAATTGATAAGAATGTTCAAGAGTTTAGAAGTTTGTTTGTTTAGATGTTCTGGAGTTGGATATGTGAATATTGGTGATATTCGTGGCTAAATAGTTATAGATTGATAATGAAAAGTGGATGAATTTTAGTCCCAAAGGGACGACATATATTAGCATGGGGTCTTGCACCCCATGTACAATGACAAAAATGATTTTAGTCCCAAAGGGACGACATAGATTTTAGTCCGGTGCAGATAGATTCTGAATTGATGATTGATGATTTGATGATGGAGTGTAAGCATCCACCGATAGGCTGAACATACTTCATGTTCACGCAAAGTAAAGTGTTTTATCGTAGTTGTTTAATGTATTGTATTGTAGGGGTGTGATGCTCACACACTGGGCGTATGCCATACTCATACTCCTACGAGGTTAATGTATTGCTGATGTTTTACAGCTAGAAGCTTGAGTACCAAACAATGATGGAGTGAAAGCATCAGGCGTTAAATTGAAGGAACTTCATGCTCACAGCATTCGAACCGAACACAATCCATACTTGATCTTTCTTAAAAGGAATCAATTTAACAAATCAATAAAACATTATTGATAGTGTAGAAAAGATATAATGAAATTTGAAAATATAAACATTAATCATATCGATAAATAAAATACAGAAAGAAAATTAAGCACAATTATAGAAATACTACTTAATAACTAGAAAATTATAAAAGCCTATGATTAAAGGTGTAAAAAATTAAAAACAAAAAATGCAATAAAAATATTGACAGTAAAAGCAATTAATATATAGGTGACTTATCGATATAATTATAACGATAATAATTTAGAAGAGGAAGTATTATGACAATAACAGTATGTGCTGGTAGTTCATGTAGTCATAGAGGCTCACAAAGAGTTGTAGAATATTTAGTAGATTACATTAGTATCAATTCTTTGCAAGACAGATGGAAGTTGAAAGCTTCTTTCTGCATGAAAGCTTGTGGAGAACATTACTGTGTAACAATTGATGACTTCCTAATCAAACTTCTGCCAAGTGCAGATTACAAAAGATTTTTTAGAGAATTGCATAAGACTAATAACCTTCCTAATATTGCAGGAATTACATGGAGTAAGATCAATGAATAAATATGGCAGCTTAGCAGAAAAAATAATTGAAAGAGATCCTAATGGATTAGTTGTCTTGGATGATAAATTAAACATTGTTCAATTTAACAAAGCTTTCTTAAAAATATTCAATATACTTCCAACTCATAAGATTATTGGAGAAAACGTTAATGATGTTTTAACTCAAGAGATATTTGCAAGTGAAGATATTGTAAAAGAAAATGGGACAGTTAAGCATCACCATAGATCTGGAAAGTTTGTTAAGGCTGTTACTTTCAAATTAGAAGAAGAGAATTTAAATGCCTGTTTCTTTGTTAACATCACTGATTCATTCCATAGTAAAAGAAAACTTCAGTTAATGAAAACTGAAACTATCAAGAAAGCTCAATTCGTAATTGATAATCAAATGAGAGTTGCTCAAGAGATTGCAAGTCTACTTGGAGAAACTACAGCAGAGTCAAAAGTTACATTATTACAATTGATAGACATCTTGAAAGAGGAAGGAGAAATCTAGTGCTTTCTGCAAGAAAAGAGACAAAAATGTGGGATTTGCACTTAGAAATAGCTAAATCCCAATTAAATAAACATAATGAAATACTATGCGGTGATTCAATTATAATTGATAAAGATTATAATAGAGAAACAGCTTCAGTAATTCTTTCAGATGGGCTTGGTTCTGGTGTTAAGGCTAACATCTTATCAACTCTAACAACCAAGATTATTTCTGTAATGTTACAGAATGGTCGTTCAATTGATGAGATTGTTAACACACTAACTGACACTTTACCAACATGTAATGTTCGTAAGTTGGCATATTCTACTTTCTCAGTAGCTCAATTTGGACCAGATGGACTACTTCATTTAGTAGAATATGATAATCCACCAGCTTTTTTAATCAGAGATGGTAAAACACTTAAATTAGATTACAGTCAACGTGAAATTAATGGTAAGAAAATTAACGAAGCAACTGTAGCGGTTAAAGAAGGTGATTTGCTAGTATTCGTTTCAGATGGTGAAACACATGCTGGTATTGGTGGAATCTGGAATCTTGGTTGGGGGTGGTCACACATAGCTGAATTTATCGAAAGAATTAGTAAGAAGAAAATGTCTTCTAAGGATGTAGCTTTTGAAATAACCAATGTGGCTAATGAGTTATATGCTAATGAACCTGGTGATGATACTTCAGCAGTAGTATGTAGAATTAGAAGAAAAAACTTTGCAACAATGTTAGTTGGTGCACCTCAGAACAATGATAATGATAAAGAAATAGTTAATAAACTAATCAATGGTGAGGGTAGAATCATCGTTTGTGGTGGAACAACTTCTAATATTGTTTCTAGAGAGTTAGGTCGTAAGCTGGAAGTTGATTTATCAACTATTAAAGCAGGAATTCCACCTATCGGTAATTTAGAAGGTGTAGATCTTTGCACTGAAGGAATTATAACTATTAGCAGAGCTTTAGAAATGCTCAAAAACAAGCCAAATTACAAAAGATTAGAATTAAGTACTGATGCTGTAAGTAGATTGGTGAAAGAACTATTACTTGTAGATGAAATTATTATTATGATAGGACAATCCTTAAACAGTGCTCATCAAGCTTCTAACATGCCTAAAGAGTTTGGTATGAAGAGAAAGATTATGGAATCGATAGCTGATGAATTAACTGAGTTAGGAAAAGTAGTTCATCTAGAATATTATTAACAAATAAAAAAAACAAAAAATACAAAAAGAATATGGAGGAGTCGATGCACAAGACTGAGACTGTTCAAGAACCATTAAGAAACTTTACAAAAGTAAAGGAAATCGTGGAAAGATGTGGTACTGAAAGAAGCGCTTTAATACCAGTATTACAAGCAATTCAAGGTGAATTTAGATATTTACCACAAGAGATGTTATCATTCGTAGCTACAGCAATGAAAATCCCTCAAGCAGAGGTATTCGGGGTAGCAACTTTCTATGCTCAATTCTCAATTGAACCTAAAGGAAAACACATTGTGCAAGTATGTGATGGTACAGCTTGTCACGTTAGAGGATCACAAGCAGTTATTAATAAATTTGCTAGAGATCTAGGTATTCCTGAAGGTAAAACAACTACTGAAGATTTATATGTTACATTGGAAACTGTATCATGTCTGGGAGCATGTGCTTTAGCACCTGCAGTTGTAGTTGATGGTAAAGTATATGGCAATGTTAACTTAGATGATATTGCTAGAATTATCGTAGAAATGAAGGAGACAGACGATGAGTAAAATATTTGAACAATTAACAGCAGAAGCAGTTTCTACACCTTCTATTCCATGTAGAGAATATATTAATTACAAGTTAGGATTAACTGAACTTGATGATGCGAAAGTTGAGTTAGCAGATAAGTTTGCACAAGTTTACAGAAGAGAATCTGGTGTGTTTGATTGCCAAATCTCTTTATGTAAAGGTACTGGTTGTCATGCTTCAGGTGAAACTACATTATTTCAAAAATTTGATGAATTATTAAGAGAAAAAGGTTTAAGAGATAGAGTAAACTTAGTTGAAACTGGCTGTCGTGGTTTCTGTGAGATGGGTCCACTCGTAGAGGTATACCCACAACACATCTTCTACTGTAAAGTTAAACCTGAAAATGTATTAGATATTATAGAAAAAACAGTAATAAATAAAGAAGTTATTCAAGAGCTTGTTTTTGATGGTATTCCAATCGCTGAAGAAATTCCATTCTACAAAAAACAAGTTAGAAGAGTTTTAAGAGAATCTGGTCATGTTAACCCTGAAAATATTAATGATTCTGTAACACATGATGCTTATCAAGGTTTCATGAAAGCTGTTAAAATGGATCCAGAAACTGTAATTGGCATGGTTAAAGATTCAGGTCTAAGAGGCCGTGGTGGTGGTGGATTCCCTACAGGTCTTAAATGGCAGTTCACAAGAGCTACTGAAGCTGATAAGAAATATGTAATCTGTAATGCTGATGAAGGTGATCCAGGTGCATTCATGGATAGATCTATCATTGAAGGTGACCCACATAAATTAATCGAAGGTATGATGATTGCTGCTTATGCGATTGGTGCTGATGAAGGTTATGTTTATGTTCGTGCTGAATACCCATTAGCTATTCAAAGATTAAAAATTGCTATGGCTCAATGTAAAGAATTTGGTATCTTAGGTGAAAACATCTTAGGTACAGGATTTAACTTTACACTTAAAATTAAAGAAGGTGCTGGTGCTTTCGTATGTGGTGAAGAGACTGCTCTTATTGCTTCAATCGAAGGTAAACGTGGTATGCCAACTGTTAAACCACCATTCCCATCAACTTCAGGTTTATTCGGAAAACCTACTAATATTAACAATGTTGAAACATTTGCTAATGTTCCATTAATTCTTAACAACGGTGTTGAATGGTATAAAGAAGCTGGAACAGAAAAATCACCTGGTACTAAAATCTTTGCTATGACAGGTAAAATCAGAAATACAGGTCTAGTTGAAGTTCCTATGGGTATCACTCTTAGAGAGCTAATCTTTGATATCGGTGGTGGACTTAAAGGTGGTGCAGAATTCAAAGCTGCTCAAATCGGTGGACCATCAGGTGGTTGTTTAACTGAAGAACACTTAGATATGCAAATGGACTTTGACTCTCTTCAAGCTGCTGGAGCTATGGTTGGTTCTGGTGGACTTGTGATTCTTG
Organism: Cloacimonadales bacterium (SeqCode); assembly: GCA_963678315.1. Lineage (GTDB taxonomy): Bacteria > Cloacimonadota > Cloacimonadia > Cloacimonadales > JAFGVF01. The sequence continues at coordinate 1,888,126 of OY782781.1, forward strand.
ATACAAAAACATGTATGATTGAGACTGCTAGATTCTTCATGAGTTTTACTCAAAATGAATCATGCGGTAAATGTATTCCTTGTAGAGAGGGAACAGGTAGAATGCTTGAAATTCTTACTAGAATCACTAAAGGTAAAGGTCAAGAAGGTGATATCGAGCTTCTTAAAGAACTAGGTCACACAGTTAAAGAAGCATCTTTATGCGGATTAGGTAAAACTGCAGCTAACCCTGTTCTATCAACTCTTCACTATTTTGAAGATGAATATAAAGAACACATCTTTAACATGAGATGCCCAGCTGGTGAATGCAGTGACTTAAAAGTATATGAAATTGTTCCAGAATTATGTAAAGGTTGTTCAAAATGTGCTAGAGTATGTCCTAACGATGCTATCTCAGGCAAAATCAAAGAACCGTTCGTAATAGACCAAGAAAAATGTATTAAATGTGGTGCTTGTGAATCAGCATGTCCATTTAACGCTATTAAAGTAGGATAGGAGAATAAACGATGAAACAATATATGGAAGTTAACGGTAGACAAGTAGAAATTACTGGTAATGAAAAAAATATACTAGAATTAGTTCGCAAGTTGGGAATAGAAATTCCTACATTCTGCTATCACTCAGAACTATCAGTTTATGGTGCTTGCCGTATGTGTATGGTTGAAGATGAAAATGGTAACTTAATGACTTCATGTTCAACAAAACCAACTGAAGGAATGAAGATTAAGACACATACTAAGAAGATAATGAACACTAGAAGAATGATTCTTGAACTTCTTTTAGCAAATCATCACCAAGATTGTACTACTTGTGAAAAAAGTGGTAACTGTAAATTGCAAGAATTAGCAGTTAACATGGGTGTTAAAAAAGTTAGATTCAAACCAAGAACAGAATGGCAAGATCTTGATATGTCTTCAAAGAGTATAGTTAGAGATCCTAACAAATGTATTCTTTGTGGTGACTGTGTAAGAATGTGTTCAGAAGTTCAAGGTGTTGGTGTTTTAGGTTTTGTTAATAGAGGACCTGAAATCGGTGTTGTTCCTGCTTTCAATAAACCTATCTCTGATGTAGATTGTGTTAATTGTGGTCAATGTGTAAGCGTATGTCCTACTGGTGCTTTAACTGTAAAAGATGATACAATGAAAGCTTGGGAAGCATTAATTGATCCTAAGAAAAAAGTTGTAGTTCAAATTGCTCCAGCCGTAAGAGTTGCTTTAGGTGAAGAATTCAATTTACCTGAAGGTCAAAACAGTCTTTACAGATCTGTGGCTGCTCTTAAATTAATGGGTGCTGACTATGTATTTGATACATCATTTAGTGCAGATTTAACAGTTGTAGAAGAAGCAAGTGAATTTGTAAATAGAGTACTTAAAAATGAAAAGCTACCACAGTTCACATCATGTTGTCCTGGTTGGGTAACTTATGCAGAAAGAAATTGTCCAGATATGTTAAGCAATCTTTCTACATGTAAATCACCTCAACAGATGTTTGGTGCTGTATTTAAGAAGTTCTTCGCTAAGCAAATGAATGTTAAACCTGAAGATATGTTTGTATTATCAGTAATGCCTTGTACAGCTAAGAAATTTGAAGCAGATAGACCTGAATTCAACACTGATGGTGCACAAGATGTAGATTGCGTAATCACAACAGTTGAATTAGCTAGAATGATAAGAAAGATGGGACTTCAGTTCAATGAAATCGAACCTGCATCATTAGATATGCCGTTTGGATTCTCATCAGGTGCTGGTGTAATCTTCGGTACTTCTGGTGGTGTTGCTGAAGCAGCTCTTAGATATGCAGTTGAAAACATTACTGGTGAAACTTTAACAGATGTTAACTTCAAAGAAGTTAGAGGACTTAAAGGTATCAAAGAAGCAGATTTCAGAATTGCAGATAAAGAAATAAAATTAGCAGTTGTTTCAGGATTAGCTAATGCTAAATCAATAGTTGAAAAAATTAGAGCTAAAGAAGTTAACTATGACTTTGTAGAAGTTATGGCTTGTCCTGGTGGATGTATCAATGGTGGCGGACAACCTGTTTCACATGATACAGATACTACACAAAAACGTTCTGAAGGCTTATACGATATAGATGCTAAATCTACTGTTAAAAAAGCTCAAAACAACCCAACAATAGAAAAATTATATGCAGAATGGTTAAAATCTCCAAATAGTGATGAAGCTCATTATGCTCTTCACACTCATTATAACCATAAGAAAAGAATAGATGGCTTCGAAATCAAAGATGAACAAGAAGTCGAAAAGAAAGTTACTGTTTCAGTTTGTGTGGGAACAAACTGCTACCTAAAAGGTTCTTATGATGTATTACAAGGACTTATCAACTTATCTAAGAAACACAACATCGAAGATAAAGTTGAATTTAAAGGTACTTTCTGCTTAGAAAACTGTAGCTGTGGTCCATCAATCAAAGTATCAGATGATGTTCACAAATACGGAGTAAACAAAGAAGAAACTGAAAAGTTCTTCAATAATGTAGTACTTCCACGTATTAAATAAAGAATTGTCTCCCAATTCTATTTGTATGTAAAATAAAAACCCCCGCTGTCCTCGGGGGTTTCTTTTTGTATTAATATAGTATGAAGATATATATTCTTTATACATTTACACTTAAATATTCAAGGAAATCAAGCATCTTGCTTGGCATAATTCTGGGAAGGCAAGCAAGCATCTTGCTGGACACAATACTGGGAAGGCAAGCATCTTGCTTGCTATAAGCTTTGTTAATATTTCTTTAATAGGCAATGTTTTTTCTTGACACTTAAGAATTAGGCAATATTCTTTTAATGAGAAAGAATTTTAATAAATAAAATATAGGGAGTTAGTATGAAAAAGTTTCTACTAATGTTTTTAGTATTATTGCCTGTTTTACTTGTATCTCAGGAAGATACGAATGATGGTTTTCAGATGGGTGGTTCCGCAGGTGCTATGACTATTAATGGTGAGACATACACCAGAATTAGATTAAATCCTGAATTTGTTTTTTGGAAATTTGGTGTTGGCTTAGATTTTGACCTTCTTATTACAGGAGAAGGAGATTTAAGAGAAGAGGATTGGGATGATCCAGAAGATTACATAAACAAGATTTTATATATTCGTTATGGTCATAGAGGTGATCCATTTTATGCTAAAGTTGGTAGCATGAAATCTTACACTCTTGCTAATGGTCTTATAATGAGTGGTTATTCAAATATGCTACAATATCCAGATGTTAGAAAGATAGGCGGTTATTTTGGTATTAATACTGAAATAAGCGGATTGGGTTTAGAAGTCTTTGATGCTGATTTTGCAGAAAATGATATTTTTGCAGGAAGAGTTTTCTTGGACCCATTCCAAGTAACACAAGCACCATTATTTAAAAACTTACAATTAGGTGCATCATTTGCTATAGATACTGACCAATATAATAGATTTAATGATGAAGATGGAGATAATGTACCTGACATCTTTGATGCTTTTGAAGATGATTCTAATTATTCAGTAGATACTGATGGTGATGGAATTCCTGATGAAGAAGATATTGATGCTGATGGTGATAATTTAATTGATAATCCTGATGATGGTACTGAATGGTGGGGGCAATTACCTGAATCTTATCAAGATAATGATGGCGTAAATCTTGATAAAGCTAGTAAGTATGATGCTGAAGATGAAGTTGTTATCTTTGGTCTAGATTATACATTACCTATTATTGATGAAGAGTATTTAAAGCTATATCATTATTCTGAATATGCAAAAATTCTTGATTATGGTCAAGGTGTAATATTCCCTGGTTTTGGTGCTAAAATTGCTATTTTTGATTTCAAACTTGAAGGTAGAAGATTTGAAGATGAATTTATACCTGGATATTTCGATTATCAATATGATACTCAAAGATCTTATGTGTCTGGCGATACAATCATAACAAAGGAATCTATACTTGAAGAAGTAAAGGCTTCAACAGGTTGGTATGGTTCTGTAACAGCTAATATAGCAAATGTTATATATTTTGATTTAGCTTATCAAGATATGTATGGTGATGATGTTACAACAGGTAAATCTTTATGGGCTGGCTTACGTGCAGATACAAGTATGATACCTAAAATTAAAGAAGCATCAATTGAATATTCTCAAACAAACAAAAGATATATAAACTTTTCAGAATTTAGAAATCCTAATGCTGTAGTTAATGGCAAGATTTCTTATGAGTTAAGTCCATCTTCTTTCTTAGTTGGTAATTATAAAGAACGCTATACAGATATAAATAATGATGGTAAAATCAAAGGTACAGATGAAATTGAAAAAACCTTTGGTTTTGGAGTAGAATTTAACTTCTAAACATATATGTAAGAATGTAGGTAAAAGCCTACATTCTTCTTTTCTCTAGTTTCTTGAGGCTGAATAAACAACAATAACAATTACAACCCCATAAGAAGTAAAAATGGAAATATATCTCTTAAGTATTAATATATTGATTTTATTAATAGTCTGCTTATTAGCTTATCTAATATACAAGAAGATTACCGGAAAAAGTAATATAATTCAATCTGAAGTAAAAACTATAAATCCTGATTTAGTAAATGTTAAAGAAAATGAATTAATGCATATTCTACCATATCCTGCTATAATGATTGATATAAACGGAAACATAGTAGATTATAATTTTATGTCAAAGGAACTTCTACCTAATATTGAGATTGGCAAACGTTCAGAAGCAGATTTAATTTTATCGACAACAGAAGCAGAATTACCATTCAAGGAAGCCTTTATTAATCGTAAAACAATAACAAAAAAGTTTTTATATAAACAATCTGTTTATTCAATGCTAGTGATACCATATTATGAGAATAGTAACATAGTTGGTTTTTACGAATTATTCTTAGATATATCTGAAGTTGAGCAATTAAAAAAGGATAGAGGTCAGAAATCAAAACTAGAGACAGTTGGGCATTTATCAATGGGAATGGCGCATGATTTCAATAATATATTGCAGGTAATCATGGGACATGCTGAGCTATGTTTAGATGAGGATGACATTGATGATGCAACTAAAGATAATTTGGAAATTATTTTACAGGCGGGAGATAAAGCTTGTTCTCTAACTAGACAACTTCTCATCTTCTCAAGGAAACAAGAGGGAGATTATAAGCTCCTTGAGCTTAATGCAATAATCAAGAGTATGCAAAAAATGCTTGATAGATTATTAGGTGAAAACATCAAAATAGAGCTTAATCTATGGAAAAGTGGTTTAGAATTAAAAGCAGATGAAATACATTTGGAGCAGGTTATTCTAAACTTATGTGTTAATGCTCGAGATGCAATGCCTTCTGGTGGGACAATCAAAGTTTCAACTGAACTGATAGATGTAATGGCCGGAGATTTTGATTCTAACCCTGAACGCTTACCAGGTCAGTATATAAAACTATCTGTTGCTGATACTGGTACAGGTATATCTCAAGAACATATTGATAAGATCTTTGAACCATTCTTTACAACCAAAGGCAAGGGCAAGGGTACTGGTTTGGGGCTTGCTAACGTGCTAGGTATTATAAAACAGTATAATGGTTTTATTGATATAGAAAGCAATATTGGATTTGGAACAGTTTTTAAAATATTTATTCCTCATAAAACATTTTCAGTAGATACACAGATTATTGATACTGAAGTAAAACAAGAAGCAAAGTTAGAACTAAATAATCAACATGTGCTTCTAATAGAAGATGATGATCTTATATGTCAGGTTGTAACTAAAATGCTAAAAAAGAATAAACTTAAGGTTTCTATTTGTAAAGACATTACATCCGCAACAAAATTACTAAATGAAGATTTATCAAAGTTTGATTTAATAATATCTGATTTAATACTTCCTGATGGTAATGGATATGATTTATATAAATCTTTACAACAGATAAATAATAAAATTCCATTTATAATTACAAGTGGTTATTCTGAAGAACGAGAGGAATTAAAAAATCTTATCTCTGAAGGCGTATGCTTCTTAAAAAAACCATTCTCTGTAAAAGATTTAATGGGTAAAGTTAAAGAGATTTATAGAGCTTCTAAGAATAGGGATATAGATAAAGAAACTATGTCTAATAGTAAAAACTGATAAGATATGATTAAATTTAATCTTCCTTTTTATTGACAGACTATTAGCATAGAATAAATTGCCGATTATATAAATAATTATTTTTTTAGGAGAAAAAATGAGTTCACTCGCGATATTAGGTTGCATGTTCGGAGACGAGGCTAAAGCGAAAATCGTTGATGTCATGGGAGCTGATGCAGACTTAGTTGTTCGTTTTCAAGGTGGTAATAATGCTGGTCATACTATATGTATTGGGGATGAAAAGTATGTATTCCATTTAGTTCCAGCTGGTATATTATATCCAAAGATGACTTGTGCAATAGGAGCTGGTACAGCAATTGATCCTTGGGCACTAAAAGAAGAAATGGAAAACTTGAAAAATCAAGGTATTGAATTTGATGGTAGATTCTATCTAGATCCAAGAGCAAACGTTACCCTACAACTTCATAGAGAATTAGATTCAAAAAGTGAAAATACTAATAGTAAAATTGGTACCACTAAAAGAGGAATTGGACCAACTTATTCTGATGCAATTGCAAGAAAAGGGTTGAAGTTTATTGACCTTTTTGATGGTAGTGACCTTTCTTCAAAAATACAAAATCTTTATCATTATCACAATATCAATTTGGCTGACGAGCTCTTAGATTCTATTATTGGAGAGTTAGAAGAGATCAAAAACTTCTATGCACCATTTATTAGACAGGTCAATTATTTAATAAATGAATACTATAGTGCAGGAAAGAATGTTATCTTTGAAGGTGCACAAGGTACCTTGCTCGATATTACATATGGTACTTATCCATTTGTAACTTCATCTAATACTATGTCTGGTGGGATTTCTACCGGATGTGGGTTTCCACTAAGAAAAGTTGATAAAATACTTGGTGTATATAAAGCATATTATACCAGAGTAGGGGATGGACCATTCCCAACAGAACTTTTTGATGAAACTGGCGAGCAAATCAGAAAACAGGGAAATGAGTTTGGTTCTACTACTGGAAGACCAAGACGTTGTGGTTGGTTTGATTTATTTGCTTCAAAATACACTGCAGATATCAATGATGTTGATGAGATAGCTCTTACTCTAGTTGATGTTTTAATGAATATAGATAGCATAAAAGTTTGTACAGGATACAATTATCAAGGTAAAAAACTCACTGAGTTCCCTGCTAGTTCTCAACAATTAGCAGAATGTGAGCCTATATATACTTCTCTTGCTGGATGGACTGAAGATATCTCTTCAATTAGATCTTTTGATGAACTACCAGAAAATGCTAAAAACTATGTTCTTTTTGTGGAAAAAGAGATGGGCAAGAAAGTTTCAATAGTATCAGTAGGACCAGGAAGGGAGCAAACAATATTTAGATAAAGGAGATAGGGGATGAAAAAATTATTATTAATTAGTGTGCTATTTGCAATTTGTGCAGTTCCTTTAACAGCTAACTACCAATATAGTGCACCAGAGTTTATGCAAGCTTACTATGACTTATTCTCTCAGAACTACCTGAATGCACTTGCTGCAGGTCGAGGTAATACAGGTGTCGCAAAAGTTGAGAACATAGAAAATGCAGTGATAAATCCAGCAGGATTTTCAACCGAGCATTCTGAACTTTATACAGAGATTGTGTTCAAACCTTCTCAAGATGAGTTTGGTCATACTGGCAATAATAATTATCTTAGTGAAAATCCCCTTTCAATGATTGGTCTAGGATTTACTTTAGTAGATGATTTAAGTACAGGAATATACTATTCTCATCCTAAGAATATTAAGTATGATAACTATGCGATATCGTTACCTACAGGTGCCTATGTTAATATAAAAAGTGAATACACACATCATAGAATCGGTTTTGTGAATTCTTATAACTTTGGTATAGTATCTATGGGTGCAGATGTAAACTATAACATTCATAATTACGATAACTTTGTTGTAATGGGATCTACTGAAAAGATTGATATGAAAGAAGCTGGTATTTCTTTTGCAACAGGAGCTGTAATTTCTACTTCGGATAATTTTAATATAGGATTAGCTTATAATCATTCAGAAGACTATGAATTTACCAATAGACATACTAGTTGGGATGTCACAATTCCAGCAAAGATTACAGCCGGGCTATCATATAGATATAACAGAAATAGTGTTGTAAATATGGATGTAGAACATAGATTGAACAGTCAAATGAGTGACGATTATGAAGATATAGATATTTTAAAACTAGGATTTGAACAACAAATTAGAAATAGTATTATCCGTATTGGTGGTATCTATATTCCATCAACTTTTAATGGTGTGGTAGATCTTCCAACAGTAGGCATTGAAGATATGAACACATTCTATGAACCAGATAATTACAATGGTGGTATAGAAGTAATTGGAGAAACTGATCAAACATTTCTAACTGTGGGATATACTCTAAATCTTGAAGATTTTACTTTCAATTTGGCAGCAATGCAAGCTTTGAATTCTGAAGTTAATACTACTCAATTCTATATCTCTCTTGGTGTTAACCTAACTGATTTCGATATTAACAACTATACTCCAGGAAGCTATGAAGATGATGAATAGTAAAGTTTTTGTCAAAAGAATGGAATCTTATGATTTAGATAAGATAGTTTCATTTCTTAGAAGACATTACTTTAAGTCTGAAGAGCAGATTAGTAAAATAAAGAGGAAGAAAATACTAATCAAACCTAATCTTCTAGGTGCATATTCCCCTGAAAAAGCTGTTACTACTCACCCAATCATCGTTGAAGCAGTTGTAATATTACTTCAAGAACTTGGATGTTCTATTGTATTGGGCGATTCTCCAGGTGGAAGTGTTAGTTATGAACAAGTATGCCAGAAGACTGAATTAAAAAGAGTCGCTGATGAATACAAGGTTGATTTAGTTAACTTCAACAAGCTTCCAGTAAAAATAAACAAAGTTGATGGTTATGATATCTCATATTCCCAAATCTTTGATGATGTTGATTATATTATTAACCTTGCAAAATATAAAACACACGGATTGATGCAATTTACTGGTGCAGTAAAAAACTTGTACGGTTTGATTCCAGGATTAAAAAAAGCTGACTACCATAGACAGTTTCCTAACAGTCGAGATTTCTCTAAATTTATATCTACTTTCTATAAAATGATTAAGCCAAAAATCTTATTAAGTGTGATAGATGGCATAGTTGGAATGGAAGGAAAGGGGCCTAGTGGCGGTAAAGCACGTGATTTTGGCATTATATTTAGTTCTGAGACTTCTTCTGCTCTTGATTATGTTGCAGCTTATATGATGGGATTTCAACCAATGAAAATTGACCTTATAAAGTTGTCTATGCATGATGATGGAGTTTTATCTTCTAGGATATCTAGTAACTTTCTCTGGAAAGATAACATATTCGATAATGTAGATATTGGAATTGTTAAAACTAGCAATAGAATACTTAATAATTTTCCAAAGTTAGGTAAAACAATTTTCGATAGGTTGTTCTGGTACAAACCTGTGATTACTGATAAGTGTAAAAAATGTAATGTTTGCTATGATAGCTGTCCTGTTGATGCAATCATAAAAGATAGTGAAGGAAACTTAAAGATAGATGATAAGAAATGCATAAAATGTTTATGTTGTCATGAATTCTGTGTTTATAATGCAATTAGAATTGATAAATCAGCTATTGCAAGGAAGTTGATTCCTACATAGAAGTAACATTCTAGACTTGTCGATTGGTTAGGATATAGTTAATATTCAAAAAAATCTTGACGGTCTATTCATAATTATAGTAAATGAATAAAATGAGGAGATGTGATGCCGAAAGTACATAAAAATCCAACTGCTTCTAGAATAAGGAAGATAGTTTTACTAGTTGTAACGACTGTAGTATTAGTTTATGTTACTTTTGTTGGTGAGAATAGTATTATTTCCTTACTAAAGTATAAAAAAGAAGTTACTGCTAACAAGGCTGCATTAGAGAAGACTGAAGCAATCTTAGATAGCTTGAATCAAGAAAACGATAAGCTAGAAAATGATGATAGAACTATTGAAAAGATAGCTAGAGAAGAATACGATATGCAGAGACCTGATGAGAAAGTAACAATAATAAAGAAAACAGACGAAGATAAATAAATTAAGTTATTATAGAGGTTGGTAATATGGCTCAAGTTATTGTTAATAATGTTAATAAGATATATGAGAATAGTTTTCACGCAGTTAAAAGTGCAAACTTTGTAGCTGAAGATAAAGAATTTGTTGTTCTTGTAGGACCTTCTGGTTGTGGTAAAACAACAACTTTAAGATTAATTGCTGGTCTGGAAGATATCACTGATGGTGAAATCAAAATTGGCGAAAAAGTAGTTAACAATATTCCTCCAAAAGATAGAGATATTGCTATGGTTTTCCAAAACTATGCTCTTTATCCTCATATGACTATTTATGATAACATGGCCTTTGCTCTTAAGCTTAGAAAAGAATCAAAAGAGTCTATTGATAAGAAAGTTAAAGATGCTGCAGGATTATTGGGTATTGATAGTCTACTAGACCGTAAGCCAAAGCAATTATCAGGTGGTCAACGTCAAAGAGTTGCACTTGGTCGAGCTATTGTGAGAAATCCCTCTGTATTCTTATTTGATGAACCCCTTTCAAACTTAGATGCTAAATTAAGAGTTCAAATGAGAGCTGAAATTGTTAAACTTCACAAAACTCTTGAAACAACTATGATTTATGTTACTCATGATCAAGTTGAAGCTATGACAATGGCAGATAAAATCGTGGTAATGAAAGATGGTATTATCCAACAGATTGATTCTCCATTAAACCTATATAATAACCCTGTAAACTTGTTTGTTGCTGGATTTATTGGTTCACCTGCTATAAACCAAATTTCTGGAACAATAGCTAAGAAAGGTGATAGTTATGTTTTTGAAGATGGTGAAATATCTTTAGAACTTATAAAAGAACATCATGAAAAAGTTAAGAACTATGTTGGTAAAGCTGTTGTCCTAGGAATTAGACCTGAAGATTTATATGACAGTAACTACTCAATTCTAGCTGAAGCTCCAGTAAAAATCAACGCAATGTGTGATCTTGTTGAGCCAATGGGTAATGAGTTTGTTGTTTTCTTGAATACAAAAAATGCAAACTTAACAGCACGATTTGACCCAAAGAAAATGCCTCAAATTGATAAAGAAATGTCAATAACTCTTGATATGAAGAAAGTACACATATTTGATAAAGAGAGTGAACTTGCTCTATTTTAATTAATCCTTTTTGATGACTCCAGTTTAACTGGAGTCGTTGTTTTTTGTTGTGAGATTGCATGTGAGGTTTGTGGTTATGTATGGTTGGTTTATTGTATTTTTGTTATTTACTACATCTTTATTTCCAAATATTCTTGAAAATAGTTCAGCTGAAAGAGCAAGTCTAGGTTATTTAGACATTATTTCAAATACTCCTGAAAGTTTCTATTACAACCCTGCTAAATATACAAATGGTATTGCTTTAGGATATACAAAACCATTTAGTATAAACACGGTGTCATTAGGTAATGTTTCTATCTGTAATTCATATAAGTATTTGCATTTAGGTGTCTCTGAAAACTATCTTGAATCAGAATATTATTCAAGATACATTTCTACAATTTCAATAGGGTGTTCAGTCACTGAATATTTATGTGTTGGGTCAAACATAAAGTATGTTGATGTAATAGAGAATCTCAGGAGTAACAGTCTTTCAAGTGATATAGGTGTTATGGTTAAACATAATAGTACTAGACTTAGTGTAGTTATAAATAACGTTTTAGCAAAGAAGAGAAAGGAATTTGATCTTACAAAGAATTTAGTAGCTGAACTATCTATTAATGTCGGAAAGATATCTTCTGTAGCTGTTGGTATTGAGAAAGAAGAAGACCAAGATATGATGGTAAAGTGTGGAACACTATTCAAGATATATAGGTCTTTATCATTAAAGTTAGGTTATACTGTAAAAGCAGATTTTGTATCAGCAGGATTTACTTATAACCTTAGGAACTTTAGTCTTGATTATGGGGTTAGTGTTCATGATGAATTAGAAGCAACACATTATATTTCAATTAAGTATGCAATTGATTAGAATCTGTTATACTTGTATCATTTATCTTATTATATCCACTTCTTTTGCTCAAGAAGAATATGAATTCACCAATAATTCAGAGTATGTCCAAAATTACAATGAAATGTTGATTGCTAGCAACATTGACAGCTTGATAGAGGATTATGACTATACTTGTACTCTATATTCATTGGAAAACAACTTATCTAGTTTAAATTTGGACTATAAATATGCTAATCAAGATTTAACTGCTTTCCTTAATTATACCGAAAGTAAAAGGATTGCAGTTTTTGTAGAAACATCACATAAGAATAATAAATTCGGTTTTGGTAGATATAAGATTAATTCTGAAAGTTTTGAAATTGTTCCTTCTAGCAGAAGTAATAAATTAAGTATAATGAATGGTTTTTTTACTAAATTATCTTTTGATAAAGTACAAGTTCTAGCTACATATTCTAGAAGAAAACTACATTATAAAACTGTAGAAGAAGATGTCCAAGAACTTTCTTATAGCTCAAATAGTGAAGACTATTATGAAGAGCTTAACTTAGGCTTTAGGTATAAATATGCTAATTTAACTTGTGCATATATTGTTAATCCTAATAGATTCAGATATGCATTAACTCAATTTACAGGACAAAGTGAAGTTATTGTTAATAAGTTTCTAGTAGGATATCAAACAGAAACACTCGATATAGGTTTCAGCTCAAGTTATATTAATCAGAAAGCAAGTATAGATATCAATTTAGGTATGCAATCTGATATGTGCAGGCATAATATCACTTATAACTATGTAGCAAGTAACTCACTTGCATGGAAAGAAATGGGACTGTATAACAAGTTTAACAAAGACTCTAGTCAAATTAAGTTCGATTCAGAAGTTAAAGTATCTGATAAAACAAAACTGAGTATCAACTGTAAAGTTCTAGAAAATCATTCAACAGATTTATGGTATAGAAAATTTCAAGCTAAGATAAAATTAAATAAAATTGGAACATATTCTTTAGCTAGAAGTAGTTACTTAAATAGTTCAATGGAAAAGAAAGTAGTGCTAAATCATCTTTTAAGTGCAAATATAATATCTATAAGCCCCAATAATATAATTAGCATGACTTATAGATTAAGTAGTAAACTTACCGACAATAGCAACTATCAAAAACTAGTTATATCCTACAATAATATTTGTGAGTGGGGAAGAACTAGCTTCGGTATTTGTGCAAAACAAAATATTAAAAGCAATGATATTGCGATTGATTCTGATGGCTTCCTTTATGAAAGCAGTGAGAAAATAGATGATGATTTAACCTTATTATGTAGTCTCACTACAAAAGCTAAATTTAACATTAAAGCTAAAGCAACCACAGAATATTCTCTCTATAGTGATAAGCTTATAAATCTGAAAATATATTTAAGTTATCTTCTATGACATAAGGCTTGATTAAGTCAGATGAATTGTTTCTTACATTATTTACTTTCTTACTTACAGAGTAATGTTTTAACTGACCTGAAATAGGCCTGATAATATTATTTAGAAGCTTGTTATAATCTGTGCTGTTAATGTAATCACTAAGCATATCAGCCTGGATAATCACAGGCATTCTATGGTGAATATTTTCCATGTCAGCATTAGCATCTGTGGTTAAAATAGAACATGAGGTTATATAACTTCCATCTGAGCCATGCCATGTATCGTAGATTGCTGCAAAGAAAAGATATTCATCATTTTCTGGGATAAAGTAGTTAGGTTCTTTTGTTATTTTATCCCATTCATAGAAACCACTTGCAGGTATTAGACATCTTTTATGTTGAAAAAGGCCTCGCCAGAAAGGCTTTTGCTTGATTGATTCAACCCTTGTATTAATAATGTTATATTGTGAATTAAGGCTTTTGGACCATGATGGAATTAATTGCCATTGTAGAAAATCAATACTAAGTTTATTTTCTTGAAGAAGTATAGCCCCTACATTATTAGTAGGAGCTACATTAAAGTTTATTGGAATAGTTTGCTCAGTATTTTCTAGTTCATCAAGGTACTTCTTTAAGTTTTTGTACTTAACAACTTGAGCAAATCTTCCACACATATTAACTCCAGCTTTCTGCAAGTCTTACAATGACTTGAACAGCTTTTACCATGGATGAAACAGGTATCCACTCTTTCTTTGAATGGAATAAGAAGCCACCTGTGAAGATATTTGGAGTAGGAAGGCCCATGAAGCTTAATCTTGCACCATCTGTCCCGCCTCTTATAGGTGTTCTGAGTACTTTGATGTCAAAGTCTTTCATTGCATTGCTTGCCTTTTCTACGACTTGTGGAACCTCTTTGAGAACCTCATTCATGTTTCTATAAGATTCTTTCACAGTTACATCAATTATTAATCCAGGGTATTTAATTAAGAAGGTTTCTTGTAAACTATTGATAAAATCAATTCTAGATTTGTTTTTTGCTGCATCAAAGTCTCTAATTATTAAGCTTGCCTTTGCTTGGCTTTCATTACCTGAGATACTGCTTAAATGATAGAATCCTTCACGCTTTTCAGTATGCTCAGGAGATTCATTAGCAGGAAGTGATGTTACAAATTCAGAAGCAATTTTACAAGCGTTAATAAGAAGGTTCTTAGCACTTCCTGGGTGAACATTTTTACCAGTAAATACTAATTCAATTCCATGGGCATTGAAGCATTCATCTTCAAGTTCACCAATTTGACCACCATCAATAGTGTAAGCATATTTACCAAGCTTATTGACATCAATGGAATCAGCACCACGTCCAACCTCTTCATCTGGAGTAAAACAAATTCGAAGCTCTGGATGTTGAATATCATCACTATTTATTAAGATTTCTAGGGCTGTCATTATTTCTGCAATACCTGCTTTATCATCAGCTCCAAGAAGAGATATACCAGAGGCTGTAATAATATCATCTCCAATATAGTCCAGTAAGTATGGGCATTCTTTGGGACTCAGGATAAGCGTCTTATCATCAGGATAAGTTAAATCATCACCCTTATAATTTTTATGGATTATTGGTTTTACATTTTCTCCAGTTACTGCAGGGCTTGTATCCATATGTGAAATAAAGCTTATTGGGGTTCCATTAACATCCTTAGATGCTGGTAGGGTAGCGTAAACATAGCAACAATCATCAACCTCAACATTGATCATTCCTAATGCAATTAATTCTTCTTTTAATAGTTCAGCTAAATCATACTGGTTATTTGATGTAGGATTTTTAATACCATTCTCATCAGATGTAGTGTATACCTTCGCATATCTTATAAAACGTTCAACAACAGATTCTTTAATTTGGTTTTCGCATGTAATATTCATAATTTCCTCATAAAAAAAAGCGGTCCTAGACCGCTTTAATCAACTAATATTTATTAATTATCCATTTTTTTAAATTCTGTTTCCATTTCTTGGAATGTTTGAGAAGCTTTAAATTGGTTATACAGTGCTTCTTCGTTCTTTATTGCATTGAAAGTTTCACGGTCTACTTCAGATTTAGGTAGTTTAAGTCTTACAAATGCTTTAAATTTTGACCCTTCTCTAATCATTTTATGCTCGTCGATTAATAAACCTCTAATTTTTGATTCAGAAAGAACCTTAACAACACCTTTAGTTAAACCTAATACTTCAGTATTGTTAACACCTGATTCTTGTTCAAATGTTTTAATCATACCTTGAACATAAGTATCCAAGTACATTGATGCATTGAAAATAGCATTAGATCTAGCTGCTTTTCTAGCAAGAGATGTAGTTGATTGTACACCTTCACCGAAGAAGTAAACATATTCTGCGTTGTCTTGTTTGTCATACCAGTCAGGGTAATATACTTCTAAATCACTATCAATCTTAGATTCTTTTGAATCATTAGATGAGCATCCAACAATAAGAAAAGCTAAAGATATTAGCATAAGTAAAATAATTACTTTTCTTAATTTCATAATCTCCTCCATTATTTTTTTCATTCACATCAATTATGATGTCTTCATTTTAAAGTGTCAAGAAAAATAATCATCATTTAGATTTATCTTTAAACTAGTCAGTGTTTTAAATAAATTAATTGACAAGTTAAAAAAACTATGCATTCTTAACATTAAACATACATAAGACATGGAATTCCATGTTATTAATACAAAAAGGAGATATTATGAACAGAAGAAAAGTTGCGTTGTTAATTGTTGGTTTATTAATCGTTTCTACAAGTGTTTTTGCTAGCTATAGTAGGATTATAGGTTTAGGCTCTCCACATGGTCTCATTGAAGATGATACCGATATTTATCTTTATCCATCGACGATGAATCAATATGAAGGTGTTGTTGTTGGTGAACTTTTTAATACTCCAAATGATTTTGATTGGACTATTGGGGCTAATGTTCCAATAGAAAATGTCAAAATAGGTTTATATCTTAATCAACCAACTGGCATTAACTTTGATGATAACGAACACTTATTTGGTTTAGATATTTCAAGAAGCACTAATCTAATGATTGGCTTTATGGAAAAGATTGCTTTAGGTTTTGGTACTGCAATTGATTATAAAGATGAAGTTAAATGGACCAATGGTGATGAAACCAAAAAACTTGACCCTAAAGCTAACTTCTATAAAATATTTGGTGGCTATTCAACTGGTAAAGTTGATTTTGGTGTTAATATAGACATTGCTGATGCTGAAAATGTTGATGATGGAACAAAGGCAGAGTATTCTAAAATGATTATGGATATCAATGCAAGAACAACTATCATAAATAACAGTAAAATGACCTTAATTGCTAAGGCTGGATTCTCAAACATTTCTGAAGAGTATGATTATTCAGATTTTTGGACAGGAGATCAAGGTATGTCTACAGACCTTTCAGAAATAAATGTAGATATTTCTGCTGGACTTCAAGTTAAGGCTGGTGAAAAGAATAAAATCTTTATCGGTTTAACTCCATTCAGATACAGTAGTGCTACTTTAGAAGAAAAAACTCCTATGGAAATAGATCCATCTAAAGATAGTTATGTAGCTAAAGATGAATATAAATTAGATGCAATGGTTTTTCCAGCATATTATTTAGCTGTTGAATCTCAAATTTGTTCATGGTTAACAGGTAGATTTGGAGCTAATCAAGATTATGTTCATGTAACCCAAGAAGCTGATTATGATGAAGAATCTAATCAAGAAGATGAAGATACTGAATTTTATGAAAAAGAGTATAATATGAACTTAGGTCTTACTTTTAAATTTGGAAACTTCTGTATTGACTCTGTTATTGAAAAGGAATTATTATTTGATGGACCAAACTTTATCGGTGGTAGAGATTCTGGTTTAGCATCAAATGTTTCAGTGAAATATAAGTTCTAAAGATATAGTATAAATTAGAAAGGGATTGATTATTTTCAATCCCTTTCTGACTTTTGAAAAGGATTAATGTTGAAAAGTGTTGTTGGTAAATATAAATGTTTAGTATTTTGAGATTCGACATACCTTAGCTAAATCTTTAGTTATCGAAGTATAACAATACATCTTCGACTAAAGTTTTAACTAATCTATTGCCGATTTATTTTTGTAAAAATAAAACAAAAACAAAGAGCCTTAACTTTGTGAAGGCTCTCAAAGGGACTGATTATTTTCAATCCCTTTAATTTGGTTTAGTAAAGTATATCTATAAACCAAAAGTTCCTAAGTTTTCACTAACTTCTAATTTAGCTTCTGTTTTTTCTAATACTTCTTCAAGAGTGTATCCTTCAGCAATTTCTTCAAGAACAGCACCATTTTCACTAATTCTGATTAATGCTATATCAGTAACAATTAAGGTTACTTTATTTTTAGCTGTTAATGGAAGAGTACATTCTTCAAGAATTTTTGTATTACCTTTTTTGTCACAATGCTCCATTGCTACTACAACATTCTTTGCACCTGTAACTAAATCCATAGCTCCACCCATACCAGGAACCATTTTTCCAGGAATCATCCAGTTAGCTAGATTACCATATCCATCAACTTGTAAAGCACCTAGAACTGTCATGTTTAAGTGTCCTCCACGGATAATTGCAAAGCTAGTTGCAGAATCAAAGTATGAAGCGCCTGAACCCTCTGTTATAAATCCACCTCCAGCATTAATTAAGTCAGCATCTTCGTGACCTTCCTGCGGAGCTGGACCTACACCCATTATACCATTTTCGGATTGGAAATGAACTGTCATCCCTTCTGGAATGTAGTTAGCTACTAGAGTTGGTAAGCCAATACCTAAATTAACAAAATCACCATCATGAAGTTCTTGAGCAATTCTTTTTGCAATTACTGCTCTTTTATATTGTTTGTCATTTCTATCCATTTCTACTTCTCCTTTAAAACAAGATAATCTACGAAAACGCCTGGTGTAACTATTTCTTCAGGTGAAAGCTCTCCAGCTTCAACTATTTCATCAACTTCTACGATAGTAATTTTACCAGCCATTGCCATGATAGGATTACTGTTTCTAGCAGTTTTGTTGAATATTAAGTTGCCAAGTTTATCTGCCTTATGTGCTCTAATTAAAGCATAATCAGCATGGATAGGTGTCTCTAGAATATATCTTTCACCATTAGACTCAATAATTTGCTTTCCTTCTTCAGCTAATGTTCCAAGACCAGTTTGTGTTAAAATACCACCAAGACCTGCTCCCGCGGCACGAACTCTTTCCATCAAGGTACCCTGAGGAACTAACTCAATATCTATTTCTTTTTCATTCATTTGTCTTTGTATTTCTCTATTAGTCCCTAAATGTGACACTTGAGCTGATTTAGCTTGTTTAGCTGTGATCAATTTACCCATTCCTCTGTTATCATAATCAGAGGCAATAACGATTAAATGTAGATTGTCTACTTTTGCTTCTACAAGAGAATCAATAATTGTCTCAGGTGCACCAACAGCAAGAAAACCACCTATCATTAATCTAGAGTGTGGTTTTATCATTTCAACAGCTTGTTTAGAAGTGATAACCTTTGCCATAAAAACTCCTTAATTCATATTCTGATAATTTTTACAATTATAATGTTTATATGTAATCAGTCAATAAAATTAATTCTAAATCAAAGTTGATAGTAATTTACATATCTACTATAAGCAGGGAACTAATTTCAAGAAAAGTAAAAAAGATGTTGACTAAAGCGATTGAATTTAATTCAATTGGTTAAAATGAATAGTATTCATTAATAAAGATATCTTAATATACAATATTCTAAGATGTTAAATAATGATTAGGAGTCAATTTATGAAAAAGTATTTATTAATTACTTTATGTTTTTTATCAGTGTTGAGTCTTGTTGCAAATGGTGTAAGTTTGAATAGTATTGGTCCTAAAGCTGCTGCTATGGGTGGAGCTTTTGTAGGTCAAGCAGATGACGCTACAGCTGTTTATTGGAATCCTGCTGGCTTGGTTGGTCAGGATGCAACAATCAATCTATCTTTGGTTGATGTATATGAATATCCAACTTATAAAAATGAGACTTATGGCATAGATGCAGAAGGTGCTGATGAACACTACTTATCACCACATTTATTTATGAATTATGCTAAAGATAAGTTTGCTTGGGGATTTGGTATTTATGTACCTCATGGTTTAGGTGCTGATTGGGATGGTGATAATTTCACTTCATTAGCTGGACCAGAAATGCTAGAAGGTGTTATCGCAAATCCATTTGCAGGTAAAGAGTTTGAATGGAAATCAAAGATTGCTATGATTTCTGTTAGTTCTTCTGCAGCTTATCAAGTATCAGATAGATTCTCTGTAGGTATTGCTGTAAATATTAACCATGGTTCTATGGAAATTAAACGTGGCGAAGATAGACTTGATATTGTATCATCTCCTGGAGATATTCTACTTGGTTCAGATGGAAAGATTGATACACAATATCATGAAGAAGTTGAAGGTTCAGGAACTAGTTTTAATTTAGGTGTTAAATATAAAATCATGGAAAACTTAGATTTAGGTCTTGCTTATCATTCTCCTTCAGTTGTTGCCCTAAAAGGTGATGCTACTTTAGCATTTGCTACAGGTGATGAAGAGTTATATGTTAGAAGAGATTTAGAATTACCTATGTGGGTTGGTATGGGATTATCCTATAAACCTAATGATAGATGGACTCTTAACTTAGATGCTCAATTCACAAATTGGTCTACTTTTGATAAGATGGTTACTCAAGTTCTTATGGAAGACAGTACCGAAAATATAGTAACACATATGGATTGGGAAGATTGTATTCAATATAGATTTGGTATGGAATATAAGGCTACAAAATGTCTTGCTTTAAGAGCAGGTTACTTCTATGACCCAGCTCCAGCACCGGATGAAACTTTGAATTTCTTATTCCCATCATCTGAAAATCATAATGTTGCTGGTGGTATTGGATATACATGGAATAAAATTACTCTTGATCTAAGTGCTGAGTATTATCTTGGACAAGAAAGAGAAGTTGAACTGGCAGAACATAATATGCCCGGAACACATCAAATGGATATTTTTGCTTACTTAGTTGGTCTTAAATATACTTTCTAAGTTGTATGGCATGAGAAGTAAAAGGCAGTCGAAAGACTGCCTCTTTTTTTTGTAAAAATAAAGCAAAAACACATAGAATTCAGTCAAATGTAAATAGACTAATAATTTCAATTAGAGTTGATTTCATTAGATGAAAGAGATAAAAACTAACAGGATATCAATATAAGTAGTATTTTTGTTATTTTTTCCTGTTAATCATTAAAATTGCAAAAACCATGACAGAAGCAGAAATCAGTTGTATTTTTGATAAGCTGTGTCCATTTATATAGTAATCAAAAACAACTGATGAAATTGGAAAGAATAGTTCTGCAAAGGCAGAAGCTGTTGCCTTCACTCTTTTTAAACCATAATAATATAAAAGAATTGCTCCTGAGCCAGTTGTTAAAGATATTAATAGAATATATAACCATTGAGTCATATCAACAGCTTTTACATGGGCAAAAACACTGTTAAAACCCATAAATATACCCATTATTATTGCAGTAAAACAATATCTAAAGTATGTAACTTCTTTAAAATTAAGAGAGGCTAGTGATTTCTTACTAAATACTGTTCCTGCTCCGAAAGAGAAGGCTGCTAATAATGCATATAATGATGCTGTTAGAAGGTTATTGTCAGCAGAGAAGTTAGGTATGTTGTTTTCAAATGTAAGGAAGTATCCCCCGACAAGAGCTAAAGCACCCCAAATCCAAAAGGTTCTTGAAGTTTTTTCACCTAAGAATATTCTTGCTAGGATAACTGCAAATATCGGCTGTAATTTTTGTAGAATTACAACTACTGAAAGGTGGTCAAAGTTTACTAGGAATAGAGATTTAACTATTGCTATTGTTCCTAATGCACCTCCAAATATTGAAACGACAATTAAACTAAAAAGTGTTTTTACCTCAAGTTTTGGAATAATCTTCCAGTATCTACCGAAAATGAAAGTCAATAATATTGCAGGGATGAAGTGCAACATAAATACAACGAATGGGACGTTTAATTTATACAAGTTTGGGGTTAGAGCTATACCGTCTAATCCCCAGAGGATTGCAGCCACAATAATGGCTATAATACCAAGTAATTCAGCTTTTAATATTTTATTCATAATCACCACAAATCTAAGCTAGTTCAAATAGTAAAGAAATTATTTTCCTCCAAGCAGAGTTATTCCTTCTATTCTATTCAATAGTCTCTTCTTATCAGCTAAATCGGGCACATTTAATCCAGGCTCTAAAGATGTTATAACTGTTTTACCAATTATAAATCTTCCTTCATCTCCCCAGAAACTCTTCGTTCTTAAACCCCAAATATTATGTAAAACTAAGGGCTCACTTCCTATATGACCAATGTAAAGCATTATGTGACCTGGAACACGAACAAGAGTCTTGAATGGGATAGCATTCTCAATAATGAAAGTTTTGTATTCTCTTTTTTCAATATCTTTCATTGAAACAAATCTACCTCCATGTTTCGCTTGTGCAGAACTATTGCGTGGAAGCAAAATCCCGAAAGGCATAAATAAATCTAGCATGGATTGAGAACAATCTCGATTGAAGTACATTCCACCCCAACCATAATTCTGATTCATCATCTTTTCTGACAGTTCTGCAATGTTATTTTCGGTAAATTTCACTGGATAATCTTTTACTGAATTATTGCTTATACTTCCAAGGGTAGGACTAGCAAAACCATACTTGTTCTTTCTAAATAATAATACTTCAGACTCAAGAGAGTCTGTCTTTGTAAGTGGTAGAATAGTGCCTATGTCAACTGTGCAAATATAAGATACATTGCTATCATAAATTGGTATATCATCTTGCCAGATAGCTATTTTATTTCTAGATTTTATCTGATTTATTAAATCATCTTCAATATAGGCAATATCTACTGTTTTAACCCAACCACTACAAATATGACACGTTATAAGAGACCAGCCATTTGCTTCATGGTAGATAAATATAGGAGTACCTACTGGAAGAGTACTTTTTTGCCAATAATCAAAAGGGTAACCTTCGCCTGCTTTTTCAAAATTCAGAAAATATGGCTTATCAGTTGGATTTGAACGAATATTACTTCTTTGAATTGATATTCCCTTAACCAATGTGTTAAATTTTCCATTTAATTCCGATTGCTCGTTAAGTTCTTCATATAAGGACGTATCTCGAACTAAAGTATTTTCTGCATAGCCAGCCCATGTTTTGAGTGAAGTTACTTTTTTACTATAATACTCATAGAGCTTATTAATTTCCAAAGAATCTGTTTCCATGTTAGGATTCCAAGGTGCATAAAACTTCTCATGCGATTCTTTAACTAGTTTCTCTTGATTTGCAAGTGTATCATTCAAAGAAGAATCCTGCAGATAATAAGTAGTATTCTGTGGGTAAAGCTTTATGTCGTTAATATATCTAGGGTAGCTGCTACATGCAGATAAAACTACGATTATAACTAGTAATATAAATTTATAGAATTTCATGAAACCTCACATTGCTTTTAAAATTAATACTTTATCTAGAGAATGTTTACTTCTATATTGTAAAATTGATAATTAGATTGCATGTGTCAATAAAAAGTTGTTTCTAATTCAAAACTACTTCTTACAAGCAGACAATTAAAGTGCTTATCTTTTCGTAAGCATGAAGTTTCTTAAACTTCAACCTATCGGTGGATGCTTACAGTCCATTTTAACCTGAGAAAGAATCCATCTTAGACTTGAGAGTGTTACTTCTCTGCACCCCAAAAATAGCATGAAATAGCTAGGTTAGGTTAACATAACAATAGAGTTAAAATATTAATTGACAACAATTAAAAATATCTATAATCTTGATTTAAGCTTAGAACAAAGGAGATAATATGAAGTTAATTAAATTAACCTTATTGGCTATGTTTTTTTTATTGTTTTGTTTTGGACTTTATGCTGAAGGAACAGCACCACAAGGATTAGGAACTTCCGAAAATCCTTATCAAATTGCAAACTTAGAAAATTTACGCTGGCTTTCCACAACCCTTTCTGCTTGGGGAGCTGAAGATAATCTAGTTTATTATATCCAAACAGAAGATATCGATGCTACAGATACCAGAAATTGGAATGGTGGAGCTGGATTCTCGCCTATCGGGGATTATTTAGATTATTCTCCAACAAGAAAATTTATCGGTTCCTATGATGGTCAAAATCACACTATCTCAAACCTCTATATTAATAGATCTAACCAACCTTATATTGGCCTTTTTGGATTTATAAAAACAGGAACAATCTCTAATTTAGGCATTATAGACAATATGACAACTGGTAGCACTTATGTAGGGGGATTGGTGGGTCATTGTTTTTGGGAATCTACAATCGAAAACTCTTATTCGACAGGACGTGTTTCGGGCTTTAGCAATGTAGGAGGCTTGGTCGGATACTGTGATAGCACTACCATATCATATACTTGTGCTACAGGAAGTGTTTCTGGCAATAGCAATGTAGGCGGATTAGTGGGTTATGTTTTTGATTCCACCATATCAAATGCTTATGCTACAGGAAGTGTTTTTGGTGAAGTTAATTTTGTAGGAGGCTTGGTTGGAGTCTGTGATAACTCAACGATATCATATACTTATGCCACCGGAAGTGTTTCTAGCACCGGAAATGGAGCTGTAGGCGGATTGGTGGGAGCAAAATCAATTGTTGCCTTTGTGAACAATTCTTTTTGGGATATTTACACAACTGGTCAAACAGTGTCAGATGGTGGAAGTGGCTTGCCAACCGAACAAATGACAGATGCAACAGCATATTTACTCGCTGGTTGGGACTTTGTAGGGCCAGCAGATGGACAGAATGAAGATATTTGGGGCATTCATTCAATAGCTAATGGTGGTTATCCATTCTTGATGTGGCAATTTCAATCTATTATGGATATAAGTGATAGAATTGTTATCGGTGAAAATGATGTTACGTCACATACTTTTGGTTATACCCAAGTCACAGTAGAAATGTTAGAAAATCATCCAGAAATTACTCTTGATGTTACTCTATACACTCAAGCACCAAATGTTGTAAATGATGTTTTACCTCCACATGTAACAACATTACTTCCCGTATTTTGGGATGTAGATAGTAACGGTGTAGAAGGCTATAGTTACAATTTCACTTTTGATTTAACTGAATTTGAAGATTTAGCTGAAGGAAGTAATTTTGCAGTTCTTAAAAGAGATAGTGCAATGGATGAGTGGAAAGATGTTTTAGCTTTAG
This sequence comes from Cloacimonadales bacterium (SeqCode), assembly GCA_963678315.1. Taxonomy (GTDB): domain Bacteria; phylum Cloacimonadota; class Cloacimonadia; order Cloacimonadales; family JAFGVF01. Next base: position 1,913,012 of record OY782781.1, read on the forward strand.
GAGCATCTTTTGAAATAGTTGGTAATCAAGCTATTGTTTCAGGACTTGATTCTTTCTGTCAATTTGCAGTAGGTAACGCAATTGAAGCTACTCCGGTAGAAGAAAATCATAGTGACCCTCTTGAATTCCCTCAATCAGGTGTAGAAATAGAGTTTCCTAGTAATAACCCAGCACTTACTTTGGAAGTAATTCTGATAGAAAGCACACCAACAATAGTTAATGGATCTTTACCTACTTCAGTTAATAAGCTTTGCTCTAATCACTGGCAAGTAAATTGTAATGGTGTAGCTGTTTATAACATTACTTTTGATATGACAGGTTTCCCTGAATTAGAAAGCTATAATAACTTTAGAATTCTCAAAAGAGAAGATAATAAAGAAGAATGGATTGATGTAATAACCCTTGGTGGAATTGTGACTCGCAATGGAAATAAAATTACAGTTTCTGGCTTAGATTCATTCTCTCAATTTGTTCCTGCTTATGATGAAAATGATACCCTTCCTGTAACCCTTTCTTCTTTCAATGCTGTAGCCTACTCTGATGAATATGTATCAATCAACTGGGTAACAGAATCAGAATCAAATCTTTTAGGCTTCAATGTGCTTAGAGCTGAAACTGAGAATGTAGAAAACTCTGTAAGAGTTAACAGCTCAATGATTGCTCCAAATAATACAGGACAAACATCTAGTTATTCATTTGTAGATGATGAAGTATCAGCAGGAAGATACTACTACTGGTTAGAAACAAGAGAACTCTCTAATGAAGTTCAGCTTAGTCACGCCTTTATGGTTGAGGTAAAAGCTGGAGATGATAGTCCACAACTACCAACAGAAACTCTTTTAGGTAATCCTTACCCATCACCATTTGCTGGAAATACTCAAGCTGATTTAAGAGTTAAAGAAGGTGAAACAGCTAGTGTAACAGTATATAACCTATTAGGACAAGTAGTGAAGAGAGAAAGCTTCTCAGCTGGTAATCATACTTTCGAATGGAATGGTAATGATTCAAAAGGAAACAGGACAGCTAATGGCATCTATTTCTTTAGAATGACTACTCCATCACAAACAAAATCTTATAAGGTTCTAAAATTGAAATAAACTAGGATTGTAAGATACTAGCTTACCAATGAATATAGGACATATCATATCGATATGTCCTTTTCTTTTTTGCTAATGTAAGCATGACTTTTTCTTGCTCTTCAATCTAGCTATCTATGCTTACACTCCATTATTCTCAATTCTGAATCCGTCTGAACTGTGCTGCAAATCTATATCGTCCCTTCGGGACTCAAACCACTTATATCATTCTACATGGGGTGCAAGACCCCATGCTAATACATGACACCCCTTTGGGGTTAATACATGACTCCAGTATTGCCAGCGTAAGCATAAAGTTTCTTAATCTTCAACCTATCAGTGGATGCTTACACTCCATTATCAATTCATCCTCGCATCCCCTACGATTGAAATCATGGGCTCAGAAAAGATATGTCCCCAAGGGACATAAATGAATTTATACCCTGTAAGGGTTAATCAATAAAGAGCCCATGGTTTTAACCATGGGTGATAAAATGGAGATCAATTATCTTTATTCTTTTTTTTATTTAGAAGTACAGCCGTTAGTGTTTACAAATTCACTTATAACTAACAAACGTTCTAAGTGAAGCCAGCGCGGAGGCTGGCGATCCCAGTTTGTCCAATGGCGTTCCCAGTCACTCCTAACTCCTTCCTTAAGGGTCTCATTGAAAAATCGGCTTTTTTTCAAGGAGGCAAGTAAGGGTCGGGTATTTTTTGGAAGGAATAGTTTAAACTATGTTGCTTTTAGAAAGGTGAGCATATAGAACTTTTAAGGCTATATAAGATGTATTGGAAAGTAATAATAAAGGAGAAAGAAAAGTATTGATAAAACAGATTGACATTTAAATGTGAGGATAAGAATTAGTTTAATGAATAGTTTAATCGTAAACTTGATATTAATATAAATTATCTTATGAGGAATAAATGGAAAAATCAAGAAATTATACCATTACTAAAAGAATTCTAATTATTTCTGCTTTGTTTAATGGATTCTTTTTATCTTTTGGAAATATTCAAGATATTATTGCTAGAAAAGCTTTTGGTGCTGTTGATTGGCAGTTAACACTTTTAGCCATGATGTGGCCTGTTACCAACTTTTTCTCCATTTGGTGGGGAAAGCTACTTGAACAGAGTGAAAGCAAAGCTAAGTTCTTCTTAATGGTAGGTATATGTGGTAGATTAGCACTTCTTTCTGCTTACTTTATAACTAACATTAATATTTATATTTTGATTTATGGTTGGGTAAGTTTCTTTAATGGAATACTATCACCTGCTACAAATTCGATATATCAAGCCAATTTCCCCAAAGATAGGTCTAAGATATTTGGTTTAACAATTTCTCTTAGTTCCCTTGTAAGTGTTGTTTTTGCTTTTCTAGCAGGAAGAATGTTAGATACTAATGAGAATAATGTAAGACTTATTTTTATAACTGTAGCAATAGCAGGATTTATTGGGTCATCAGTATTAAGTCTGGTTAAGCTTGATTCTCATAATGTAAAGCTTCAAAAGAAAGAGAAAAATACAAACTTTCTAACTCCATTGAAAAGGGCATTAAGACTACTCAAAACTAACAAACCTTATGCTCATTTTCAGAGAGATTTCACTCTTTATGGTTTTGGATTTCTGTCTTTAGTTCCTGTAGTGCCAATCTTTTTAGTTGATTATTTAAAACTGAATTATACAGAATCATTTATTTCAAAAGGAATTTTAGCACAAGTAGGATTATTAATCTTATCTCCTATTATAGGTAGATTTCATGATAGATTTCATCCATTTAAGTTTATTACTATAGCCTTTGCTGGCATAGCAATGTTTCCAATTTTATTGATAGTAACTGGATTAATGAATAACCATTTAACCACATTGATTGCTATATATGGAACATATATTGTGTATGGCTTGGCTATGGCTGCTGTTAATATTGCCTGGAACATGAGCTCAATTCATTTTGCAGGGGATGATGATGTCTCTATGTATCAGAGTTTACACATAACTATTACAGGGATAAGAGGTCTGTTTGCACCAATCTTAGGTATCTTAGCAAAGAATTTACTTGGAGTGTATGGAGCTTTTGCCATGTCTTGTTGCTTCTTTTTATCTGCTTCAATATTCTCATATCTCGATTATAAAAAATATTCTCAAGGAAAGTTAAATTAATTTATAGTTCACTAACTATATACTAATAAAATAAGTAGTTAGAAGCTATGTCCGTATCCCACTACAAAAAAATAATAGTAAAATGTAATATGGAATGAATATTGTATTACATAATTTAAAAGAATTTAAGTAGGTGGATATGAAAAGAATTTTGTTTTGGATAATTGTTTCAATTTTCATAGTTTCTTGTTCTAATCAGTCAATTAAGAAAGAGAATGTAATAAGTCATGATAGTTATTCATCAACAACAAGTGCTAGCTATTTTGTTGAACTTGACCAGTCAACAATTGATAGAATACAAAGATATAACTCTAACAATGCTGAAGCTTTAATTGAGTATGTTAACAGATTAGCAATGGTAAAAAAAGACTATGCTAAGTTTGTATTAGAAAACTCTTCTGATAATGATTTAGCTGTCTTAACACCTGAATACCTTGATGAGCATTTAACTTATGCTCTTAAAGCGAAAGAACTTCCTTATGTTAAATCAATTCCAGAACAAGAATTTAGACATTTTGTATTACCTTTAAGAGTATCTCAAGAACCTTTTGAAAATTGGAGAAAGAAATTCTTTGATGATTTGTATCCAAAGGTATCACAAGCAAAAACTATCAATGAAGCAATTATGATTGCTGATTTATATTATCTAGAAGGTGTTTATTTTAAACAAACATCAGGTAGAGATCAAGGACCACTTCTTTGCATTAAAAGAGGTTATGGACGTTGTGAAGAGATGATGATTTTGCAGATGTGCGTTGCTAGAGCAATAGGCATTCCATGTCGTCCTGCTTCAGCTAGCTATTGGTCTTTTACAGATAGTAATCATGTTTGGACTGAAGTATGGACACCTCAAGGTTGGAAGATAGTTCCGGAAGCTTATCCTCAAGAATACAGAACTTCTTCATGGGAAATTGATAGAGCAATGAAAGCTCCAATGATAACATCAACTGTTTTTGGGAAATATCCATCTTATGATGTGATAGAAGATAATGAAATATACACAGAAATAAATACAACTGAAAATTATAATAAAACTGTTCCAATAAAAGTTAGAGTTATGGATGAAAACAAATTACCTGTTGTAGATGCTAAAGTTTATTTTTATGCAACTACATTTGGAGGCTTGTTTGTCTTGTATTCAACTGAAACTGATAGTAAGGGTCAAGTAAATCTCAAAGTAGGAGAAACTTCAATGTACGTTACTGCTGGTAAAGATGGAGAGATTGCTAGTGGCTTAATTAGTACAGTTAAAGGTTTAAATGAACTATCTCTTACCCTTAAAAAGAACAATGACTTTAATGAAGATATGGTTTATTATTTTCCTCTATCCTCATCAAGTAACAGAAACTTTCAACTTGCTCCAGAAGATAAATTATTCAGAGAGCAGATGCATGATTTGGCTAACAAAAGAAGGGATCAAAGACTGCTATCTCAAAGAAAAACAATTGACTTTCTAAATAACTATCCATTAGAAAATACTGATGAAGAATCTTATGTTTCAGAAAGAACATCTTATTTAGAGAAGACAGATCTTCTTGCTGGAAATTCAGAAAATTGGAAAGAAGTTGATGAATGGATTAATGAGCAAGAAAACAAAGAAGATTTGCGTCAAACTATGGTTGATATTGTAAATATTTGGAACATTAAAGATTTAATTGAACTTCCTGATGTGGAATCTATTAAAAACTTGATAGAATTATATACAAGCAATCGTAACCGATATAAGAGCAAAGTATCTCATGAAATGTTTAAAGAAAATGTGATTAGTCCAATCTTTGGAGCTAATCCTTTCCCAGAAACTGGCTATCAACTTGATTTGTATAAGAATATTGTCCAATTACAAGAAGAAGATATAGATGCAACAGTTACTAATCTATATCAATGGGTGAAAAATAACACAATCATAGATACTATGGGAACATGGTCTTACTTTTCTGGAAGCTTAACCCCAACACAACTAGTTAATAAAAAGTATCTGAGTGAAAGTCAAACTATATATCTTCTTACTTCAATGCTACAAAATGCTGGTATTCCAGCAAGATGGCAGGGCTTCCTTGAGTATTATAATGGTGACGAATGGAAGGAACTAAAGCTTGATTTTATTCAAGATGAAGAATCAGAGGAAAAAAGCAGAAGCTTAGTTGAATTTGAGTTGAAAATGTTAGTTGATGGGGAAGAGGTTCAACCTTCTCCATGGAGTAACTTCTTGCTAGCTTCTCACAAAGGAGATGGACTTGTAACAAATTGCTGGTTTGACTTCTATGAAAAGGAAGGAAAATACTTTGTTAAGTATTACCAAGAAGAAGATCAAGATAACTATTTTGAAAGCTATATTAGAAATCAAAATGGGGATGCCCATGTACAAGTCAGTAAGCTTGATGCTAATTCAAAAGAAATGACAATTTCACTGAATACTCCAAAAACATCTATTGAGAATAACATTCAATGGAAACGAAAAACTATCCATAACATAACTTCTTTCTTAGAGAATGAAAAACTAAATGAAGGACTTACTCTTCTATTTGTAAGAAATAAGAATGACAATGAACCTCAAGAGAGGATGTTAGAACAGCTTCAAGATAAGAGTAAAGAGTTTGCAGATAAAAATGTTAAGCTCATTGTTTACACTCAAGAAAGAAGTGATAGAGATATTAACAAAAATAATGAAGGCATAAAGTATTTTACAGGTAAGCAAATAATTACAGAATCATTAGAACTTGAAGATTATCCCCTTATATTCATCTTTAAGAATGATGTGCTTATCTCATCTGCAAATGGGTATGATATGGGGTTGATAAACTATCTCCTAAGAACAGTTGATTAAGATTAACTGTTTTCTCACTAAGTCACGGGGCTGGAAACAGCCCTTTTTCTATTACGAAAAACTAAGATTTTAGAGCAATCAAGAATTGTTTAGGCTCAAGAGTAGCCTTATCGGTATCTGTCATAATTAATCTATCTGTGGACTCAATTAAGTTAGCAATTTTAACACTTTGATTGCTATTGTTAATGAGAACTAGGAGTGACTTCTTTGCATCGAGTGAACTGCAAGTATAGCTCAATATATAAGGAATATCGTAGAACTTTATAATACCTTGGAAGCAATCAAAGAACTTCTTTCTTATTGAAACTAAACTTTTGTAGAAGTCATGTAATTCAAGTGACTTAGAATTATTGGAAAATTCCCAATCAAAAGGTCTTCTATTATCTGGGTCATTCTCACCATCTAAAAAGATTTCATCACCGTAATAAATATGAGGAATTCCTTTAAAAGTAAACTGAAAAACTAGAGCAAGTTTGATTTTGGATAAATCACTATTGCAAATATGCCTCAATCTTTTTGTATCATGAGTACCTAAAATATTCATTTGAAGATTATTTACTCTTTCACAGTTTGATATTAATGAAGTTGAAATACTATTAAGGAATTCAGATCTAGTGATACTGTTATGAATGAAATAGTCGATAACAGGGTTTCTAAAGTAATGATAATTCATGACAGCATCTACATAATTATCTTTTAGCCAAATGCTAGACTTAGACCAAATCTCTCCTACAATATATAAATCAGGATTAATTGCTTTAAGATGGTCATAGAATAACCTCCAGAACCAGAAAGGAACTTCTTCAGGAACATCTAGTCTAAAACCATCAATATTATACTTATTTACCCACATTTCCATTGATGTAAGCAGATAATCTGTTAGGGGATAGTTGACTTTAGCATCTGAAATATTCTCTATATAATTCTCATCAGGTGTTCCTCTCGATAAATCGAAATTAAACTCAGGTAAGTCTTTTACACCCCACCAGCATTTATAGTAATCTTCTGCAACAAAGTCAGGAGTTAGATCTTTAGGAAGAGGCCACTTAAACCAGTCGAACCAATCCCAATAGAGGGAATCCTTTCCTTTGGAAAGGCAATCCTCAAAAGCAAAGAAAGCTGTTCCACAGTGATTAAGTGCAATATCAAGGATTACTTTAACTCCATTATCATGTAGGTCATCGACTAGTTGTTTAAACTCATCATTGGTTCCTAGATGGGGGTCTATAAGTTGAAAGTCTATGGTATCATATCTATGATAAGATTTTGCTTGGAAGATAGGATTTAAGTAGATTACATTAACTCCTAAATTAATAAGATAAGCAATCTTTTTACGAATACCAGCAAGATCTCCCCCGTAAAAAGCATGCCAATCAGGATTAGCTTGAGCCGAATAGGGATTCTTCTTGAGTATTGCTGTGTCATTCCACTCTGCCAAATGATAAAAGGCTTGATTCTTGTGTAGTTTATTGTTTAGTGAAGGCTTACAAACATTATCTGAATAATATGACTCTTTAAAAGTAGGATTAATCCTTTCATCACCATTGTGGAACCTATCAGCTAAGATTTGGTACATAACTAAAGCATCTTTAAACTTGGGAATATTGAACTTTGGTAAGTTCTGTACAATAATATAATGAATACTATCTTTATTATCTAAGTTAAGTATGTTATTGTTAATAAAACATCTAGTCTTGTTAACTTCAAAAGATATTTTTAACTTTAAGATTGCTTTCTTAGATGCTAGATCGATGTTAGAGTAATAGGCTGTGAAGTGTTTATTCTTACCAGAAAAGTAATATTGAACTGCTATGCCGTCAATTACTACTTTAAGCTTATCATAGCTTTTAAAAGGGATTCTGAACTTAATTTCTACTTGCATATCTGAATACTTGTATACATCAATCAACTGACTATTAAATACTAATTTATTATTGGAATAACTAGATAGTAAATTAGAATCTATAGAATACATGCTTGAAGAATCTATAACAACTTTACTGTTAGAAAGCTTTTCTTTTTGGACTTTCTTAGAAGGGTAATGACCAACAGAATCTTGGTTAACCCAAACACCAGCTTCTGCTAAATATTTGTATTCATACTCTCCACTTTCTAAGAATAAGCTTGTTTTATATTGTCCTTTTGAGATCTGGGCAAGTCTATTTATGTCTGGAGTCCAGTTGTTGAAATCTCCAACCAATGATAATTTACCTTCATAATCTATGATTACTTTTTCGAATGTATGAAGAGCAATAAGCTTGCTTTCTTTCTTAACCTCAATGAAGGAAAGTTCAACACCGTTGATAAGCTTAAATGGTGCATTGGGGTCTTTCATATACTTCCCATCAATCTTAAATCTGTAGTAATACATACCCTCGTTTAGTGATACTCTAGCTAAATATTTACCATTTGTCTCTACTAGTTCAATAACATGTTTATCCCAATTATCCGAATTAGCAACTAAGTAGACTTGGTGATTACCAACTATGGGAGGTTCATAAATAAAAGTTACAGTTTTCATAATTAAAAGTTAAGGCTATGGTATAACATTATTTCGTGGGAATTCTCATCACTCGGACGTAACTTATATTTATAAGAAACTTTAGTACCAAATTTAAAATTATACTTAAATTCTAAATCTTGATAGTAGACCATTTTAGATTGATTTTGTAAGTTAGTAGCTTCTTGGAATAGCCCAGTGTAGTTGAAAAATAGTCTTTTGTAGACTTCTCTACCAAAATTAACAGATAGGTTGTTTAGCAGTATAGAAGAACCAAATTGCTCAAGCTCAGATTCATATACTTTCTCTTCTTGATCTCCTATATCAGAAACGATATATTCATTAAACATATTCTTGATAAAACCAGGTCTGATATAGAAGTAATCTAAGTAAATACGTCTTCTTATAAATAGCTCTAAAGGTTTTAAGAAATCATTGAATACACTATTATCCATATTAGAACCAAGCATGAGAACTGTTTCATTTTGTAGAAACTCTGTCTTTTGTTCCTGGGTTAAACTTCCATAATCCTCTCCATAGCGTAATCTATTAAGAGCATCTATTTGAGTCTTGTCTTCTGGATTATCACTCTCTAATGTTAATGAAAGAGCTTCTATACCATTTCTTTCTGTATCATCATTAGATATCTTCAATGTGACTAAACTACCATCATTAGCTCTTTTGCTAAAGTTACCAGATATAATGAATTTTATATTGTTTATTACAACTTCAACAAATTCTGTATTAAACTGATTACCTAAGAAATCAACATATCCTCCTTCAGCTGAGAAATATGCGTTAGGTATAGACCATTCTTTATCATGAGTAAGAACTAAATAAGATCCTGGAGTTACCTCAATGTTGGCTGGGTATGTAACGTAATTAACATTCTCACCAATAATAAGTTTAGAGTCTAGTGTAAATGCTAAAGCTCTAAAAGATGAAGAAGACGATGATCTTTTACGGCTAAAGGTCTTCTTAGAAATGCTAGTAATAAGTGCTAGTAAATCTTGAGTGTCTGGAGGATAAATGCAAGAAGCATTAGATACTTTAACTTCAGCTTCAATCTTTAAATCATCAAAAGGACCTTTAATAATAGCTGATTGGGTTGTTCTACCAGATATGTTTACTGTTCCTGTCTCATCTTCAGGCATATATACAGGAATATTGATAACAACTCCTCGCTCAGAAGTGTTTATCTTGAATTGACCAAGAACCAACTCGCCAATGAAGAAGTTATCATTCTCATTGGAAGTGTCATTGTTGATGACAAGATATCCAGAACCAATTTGAGCTTGTAATTGCTCAATATTGAGTAAGTTATTCTTTATGCTTGCAGATAAGGCAAGGTTATTAAATCTTTCTGGTTGCCCTTTAATCTTCAAGAAACCTTTGTTAGATTTGATATAACCTTCTTCATAAATTAAACCATTTTCTCCAATGCTGACAATCAACTCTGAGTCAATAGAGAAGTCTCCCTCTGGGAACGTTTCGGGACTGAGTTTGTGTAATATTTGATATGCCTGAGTGTTTAGATTTAAGTAAAATCTTTTATTTGAAGGAATAAACTCACCTGATAGAAGGTTGTAAGATAAATCTCCGAATGCAGTTAACTCTGCAAATCCATGTGAGTTAACATATAAATTATCCACTCTAATATTACGTGGATTAATTAAAACATTAAGGTGTGAGTCTTGTATCTCAAAGTCAGCAAAGTTAATATTTGATCCAAGACCATTAAATCTTAGTCCACTCTGATCCAAGTTGTTTGAGTCATAAATAAAGCTTAAATCACCATTGATATAGCCTTTAATCGGAACAAGATAGTTGTAATCAGATAAATCAAGGTTAGACAGGTTACTATCTAAGGTAAGTTTGTAGCCATTGGTTAAACTAGCAATACCATTTGCTTCCAGCAAGACTTGTCTTTCATTATAAAACTTTAAACTAGAGATATTTATATTATCTTTTGTTCCTTGAAAATCTACCTTCAATCCCATTCCTACAAAGTTCTTGAATTTTACCCCAGTTAGATTAATATTACCACTAATCTCAGGAGAAGAGTAACAATAATCCATTTGGGCAGTACAGAATCCTACAGGTAGGGCAGAAGCAATATCTTCTGCTAGTAATTGCTTTATTTCTCTGAGATTTACTTTATCTATATTTACGAGCAGTCCTCTAGTATCATGCAGTAAATCATGTCCTTTGAAGCTTATATTATCATTTATGTTTAAATCAATATTTAATATGTTTCCATTAGCAAAACTTAGTTTTCCCACAGCATTAGTATGAGTATTGAATATTTTTGCTTCAATAACTTCATTCTCAATATCAAAGTTCTTGTTTTTAATATCCCAAGAAAAGTTAGTTTTTAGTGGGATGAATAAATCATCGTTATAAGCTGTAGCGATTATATCTAAGTTGCTTGAAAGCCTATTGTTTTTGTAACTACCAGCTATAGAGCCGTTAATCAAAGGACTTGCATTATTTAGGAATACATTATCTGAATTGAATGTTTGCAGAGGAGAGAAGTCTTTTAAATCAATCTTGAAGTTATAAGAATTATCAAGTATATTTCCATTGGCTACAAGACTTAAATTATTACTGGCTAAGTTGCTATAAACAGACTTATCTTTAAGGAGTAAGTATCCATTGATAAGAGGAGTATTGATATCGTTATAGGTTACTATTGCATCATTAATATCTAATCTAAAGAATGGTGATTTGTTAAGAAGTAAGCCCTGTGCTTCAAGTTTACCATTAATCTTCAAATAAGAATCAGAAGAGTTACCAACTACTAAATCTGCTTTCAATATATCATCTATATAAGAAGCTTTCCCCTTAAAAATATTCCCGTTGTATTCTGAGTTAAGAAGTTCAACTTGTATAGAATTATCAATATATGAGACATCTGCATCGATATTGTCTATCTTGAAACCATTTGTTGTGAATGTCTTTGTGTTTAGTGTGGCTGATAAATCTGGTTTAGTAACCTTACCTTGAACTGTTAGAGTTGCATTAATATTGCTAAAGATATTATTGATTCTCTTATTTAAATCATAATCATCAATTTTAGCTTTAGCATCAATATACTGGTCATTAAACATATCAAACAATCTTCCAGAAACTTGAGCTGGAATATCCATGAATGTAACATTATCACCTTCAATAAACAACTCATTAGAAGATCCAGAAACTTTTAAATCATTAATCTTTGCATCCATCCCGTAACTAGTGAAACTCAATAGATCAATAGTATTATCAAATGCTAAATAATTTAAGGTGTCGTCCAGTGTCTTTAGTTGTTTGTAGATAGTTTTACCAGAGATAGTAGTTACAATGTTATCCAGTTTATAGATATATAGAGAATCAGGAGTGAAAGAATTAGCATTCATTAGAATTTCTTCCATACCTTCACTATTAAGACTTACATCAACCTGCAGAGTGTTATCATTAGCATCTTTTATCACTGTTGTTACTTGCTTATTAGCATCTCTATTATAGACTAGGTCTAAATCATGAGCTTTTTGTGCCAGATAGAAATACTCTTTAAATGATATTTCAACATCTGCTGATGCTCCCTCTATAAACGCTGTTCTTGCATACTTAGTTATGTCAAATTTAGCAGACTTTTCTTTTTTGTCATCACTCTGTTTGCCTACGAACTTTTTGGAAAAGTCAATCTTTGGATTTGAGACATAAAGTGAATCCACAATATTTGAAAAACGGTCTTCTCCAGAAGAGAATAATGAGGAATAGTTAAGAGCTGCATCTAAGTAGTCAACACTTACATCATACAAAGCATTGTTATCTTTTACCTTCAATTTGGAAATTGTTATATTCTCACTTCCGATATGGATTTCATCAAGAGTAATCTCAGCCTTAGCTAACTTTGATAAGTTATTTTCTAAATATGATTTAGCTATTACATTCCTAAAACTTATGATAGTAACAGGAATTACTAAAAAGATAATGCTAAAAATAGCTAATGAGAATATTAAAATCCTCTTATTTCTTTTTCTCATATTTATTTAATTTACCATCAATGAGGGTATAGTGGCTGTCAACTTCTCTTGGTAGTGATAAATCATGAGTTACTAGCACTACTGTTAATCCTTCACTGTTGAGTTTTCTTATCAAGTCCATCACCAAAAGAGAATTCTCTTGATCTAGATTACCTGTAGGTTCATCAGCAATCAGTATTTTTGGGTTCGTAACAATTGCTCTTGCTATTGCTATTCTTTGCTCTTCACCTCCACTTAGCTTTCGTGGTAAATGATTCTTTCTATCTTCCAAACCGATAATTTTAAGCATATTTAATGCTCTTTCCTTAGCTTCTTTCTTGCTAACATTTTGAATTAAGAGAGGAATCATTATGTTTTCTAAAGCAGTGAAGTCTTCAAGTAAGAAATGAGATTGAAATACAAAGCCCATATTGATATTTCTAAAACGTTCAACACTTTTGATGCTTGAAACACCTTTGTTCAGAATAGATAGTGATCCTGATGATGGTTTATCAAGCAAACCTATTAAATGAAGCAAGGTACTTTTGCCACATCCTGATGCCCCTGTAATATATACAAATTCTCCTTGATGAATGTCTAAGTTAACATCTTTTAACACTTCTAACTTCTTATTTGCATCTATAAAACTTTTCTTTATATTTTGTAATTTTACCATAATTAGCTTCTTATTATTTCTATAACATTTAATTTGTTTATTGTTTTCAACGACCAGAATATTGTTGTTGAAACTATTACTAGTGCAGTCAGGTAGATTGTTAGATAAACATCAAGTGAAGGACTAACAATTATTTTATCTATAAAATATACATCTGCTTTAAGTAACTGATCGGAGTATTTAGATAACTGATAAGCACCAATAGTACCTAGTATCAAGCCTAGGATGATACTTATATTAGTTAAGAAGAGTGAAAAATAATAATACAGTTTTTTTACTTGTCTTTTGGTTAGTCCTAAGGTGAGCAAAATGCCAATTTCCACATTTCTTTCTAATATTATTGAACTAAGAGTACTAACTACGTTGAATGACGCAACTAAAACAATAATATTTAATATTAGGAAAATCATAATCCTTTGTAGTTCAAGTGTTGAAAACAAAGATTCGTTATTCTGTAGTTGATTAAATCCATATAGATTTCTATTATTAAAAGAGTTTTTAGCATGGAATCTATTAAGAGTATTGGATATATTTGTTGAACTATTATCTTCTAGTAATACGGGAATAAAACTAAAGCTATCTTTACTCTCTATCAAGCCTTGTACTTTAGTTAATTCTAATAAGGATATACGCTTATCAATTTCATATAAACCAGTACTGTAATTTTCTTTAACTATGAAGTCTGAACTCTTCTTGATTAATCCAAAAATAGATAATCTAATTGATTTAGGCAATATTACCTGAACAGTATCTCCCTGTGATACATTTAAATCTTTTGCTAGATATTTCCCAAGAATAATCTCGTTGTCTCTTAAGTGAAAGTCTTCGTTTTTAGAAAAAGGATAATTAATAGAATTGAAATCAATATTGTCGTTGTCAAAAGACCCAAGTGTTGATGGCTTTGTAACATTGCCCTTGGAAAGTAAGACAGGTATCTCAATTTTCTTGTCCCAAGCTTTAATCTTAGTAATGTCAGAAATAGAATTTTCAATATAATTTACTTCCTTGTTAGAAAGATTATTAGTGGTAGAATTTACTATTATATCTGAGAATGATCTCTTAAAGACACTTTTAAGAGTATCCTGGTATCCTTGAAATAGGAGCATAGCCATTGTTAATGCTGATATTGATAGGGTTATACTAATCAGCATAAATAAAGAGTTTTTACCCCAACTGGATTTTCTAACCTTCAGGATTTTGCTAATATAAAGTTTTATAAGTAGATTCAAGATTAATCTCTTAAGCTTGGATGTGGCAACTCAATGATAATTTTTTCTTCTGGTTGTTCTTTTTCTTCAACAATCTCCTGTCTTGCTTTAAAGAAATTAAAACCACTTTCTTTGTATGTTTTATAGGAAAAATAGCTTAGAAATATAACAACAGCAATGATTAAAATTACATAAAGCCAATTCATGGAAATTAAAAACTTTCTTTCATTCTTGAATTCAATATTTTGATAGACATTTGTTTTATATTGTGGGTAAAGTGAATCGAGTAAATTGTTAAGTTTTACACTACTTCCATTCAATTTACGCACAATCGTATTAGCATAGCTCTTTACAACACCAAATCCACCAAGTTCTTCAACCTTGTTGGCTTCTAACATAATCAATGTATCTCTTTTTATAAGTGTAAGCTCTGAAAGCTCTTCTATTGTCATTCCATTTTCTTCTCTAAGCTTTTTAACAAATTTACCTATGCTATCCATTTCTTCTCCAATAATATTTACCTTCACAGATTAAGTCAACACTTCCCATCATATAAACTCCTTTAGTATATCTAAAGTTCAAAGCTCCTCCTTGGAGTTTAACTTGAGCTGACTCGCTAATTAACTTGTTTTTTAGGCAGTAATAATAAACTGCTGTAGCCCCACTTCCGCATGCCAGTGTAACACCAGAGCCTCTTTCATAGACAAAACACCTTACAGTTTGGTTATCAATTATGTCAATCTTTTCTACGTTTATTCCATCTGGAAAAAGAATGTTATTTTGGACTCTTTTAGCTAATTCTACAAACTTATCATTATTTAGGTCACAATTGGGGAAAATTAAATGTTCATTGCCAACATTCACTAAACTGCATTTATAGCCCTCGATAGTGTATTCTGAAACAATTTTAGGTTCACCCATAAATACTTCAATGTTACTATCTTCTTTTACTAGAGATTTTCTCACTCCACTAAGTGTGTTAATAGTAATCTCTTGTTTATTAGTCTTTTGGTTCATCAAGTAAGCTACACAACGAAGGGCATTGCCACACATACTAGCTTCGGAACCATCAGCATTGAATATTCTCATGTAGCAGTCTGCATTACTGTCTTCAGATATAACTACTAGACCATCAGAACCAACTCCAAAATGTCGGTTTGAAACACTAATACTGAGTGAAGAAAAATCAATATCCTCAAATTCTTTATCTAGGTTATCTAGGTAGATATAATCATTACCTAGACCTGTCATTTTAATAAAATTTATTTCGGTCTTCATTTATTTAAAAATCTCACTAAAGTAATCGCTAAAGTTATAAAAGCCTTTTTTGGAGTTAATCCACTCAGCAGATTTAACAACTCCACCCACAAATGCAGATCTTTCTCTTGCTAAATGTTTTATCTCAAGAAACTCATGTGTTCCATCTATTCCTAGAACATGAGTACCTGGTTTCTTGCCAGCTCTAACTGCTTCAAATTCAAAATCTTCTCTTATATTTTTATTTAATTCTTTTATAGTTTTGCTTATGTATTTCGCTGTTCCAGAAGGTTTATCTTTTTTCATGTTATGGTGTTCTTCATAACCGTAATAATCAAACTCTCTTATATTCTTAGTGAGTTTTGCTAGATACTCAGCCATTTGAAAAAAGATGTTCATCCCAATTGAAAAGTTTGCTCCATAGATTATTCCAACTTGATGGACTTCAGCTAATTCTTTTACTCTATCTATTTCATCATACCAACCTGAAGTTCCAACTACAATGTTAGTACCGCTTTTAGCGATTTTTTCAAGTCTTTCCAATATACCTGTAGGCTCAGTAAACTCTAATGCTACATCAGCATTGTTTAGGCTTTCTATGCATATATCTGATTTATATTTTTCTATATTATTATCAATTATACTAACTACTTCATGATTACTGTCAAGACATAACTGATGCAGTAATTTTCCCATTTTTCCATAACCAATAATTGCTATTTTCATATTATATCCTTTTTTTTCATTTTATAATGATTATAGCATTTTGTCAAACTTATTTTGCGTTGATTTTATTGGGTCTTATCTTTTAATTTAGTAAATACTTTTTGAAAGAGTAAATTGTCTGTTTTTTTTAACCTATTTAATGCTGTAGGCTTCTCGTGAAGAGTGCAGATTCCGTCTAAGCCGGACACGGTATTTCAGCAAAATAAGTTACAGAATCGAAGTTTGAATAATATATATTCTAGCTGAGATTATGTAAGTTATCCTTGCCATGAGTCTTCGCTGAGGCTACGCCCTCACAGGAATAATATAGTACTATTCTAGAAGTTCTACTGTATTAGATGGGTTTAATTTAGTAAATACTTTTTGAAAGAGCAACTTGTCTGAATTTTCTCAATTCTACCTTACAATTATTTTGTACTTTTCTTCTGTCAAAAGTATCTTTTTACCATAATGTTTCTAACAAATATGCTGATATAAGTCATTAGCTAAAAATTAAACATTTTGCTAGACTTTTCTGAAAGGTCTCTGCTCATATACTAGTCCCTTTGAAAAAAAGTCGATTTTTCAAGGAGACCCTTAAGGAAGGAGTTAGAAGTGAGGAGTTACTGGGAACGCTTTGCCTTTAGTCCGGCTGCTGCCGGATAGCTGGCTAATACTGGGATCGCCAGCCTCTGTGCTGGCTTCACTTAGAACGTAGTGATAAGTGAATTTGTAGAGACGTTTGAAAAAAAACGTCTCAGAAACAAGCTAGAAGCTTGTGCACCTAGATGGTGATGGAGAGTAAGCATTCACCGATTATATGTGGAAAATGTGCTAATTCTATGTAATTTAAAGCTTGTCAATATACCACCAGAAGTGTGACTCTGGGATGTTCTCTGCTTCTCTAACATCTGTTATAAGTCCAATCACATAATCTGGATCCTCTTTGTCTATAAGAAGGTGTTTTTTAGAGAGAATAGCCTCTTTTAGCTCCTGATTGTTCGCAAGAGTATCTGCATGTTCTGACATTCTATAGCACCATGTCATATATCCACAAGGATGCTCGGGTTTGCTAATCTCTCGGAATAGCTTTACAAAGTCGGTCAATTTAAACTCCTTTTAATGACTTCATAATGAAAATGCTTAGATGTACAGAAAATCCTCTTTCAAGAGTTAAGATTTATTATAGACATTAATAAAAATGGCGGAGACGTAGAGATTCGAACTCTAGATAGGTTGCCCTATACACGGTTTCCAACCGTGCTCCTTAAACCGCTCGGACACGTCTCCTAGGTTTCGTAATAAAATTAATCCCCTTTTATATGTCAATGAATATTTATCAGAAATTCATAGAATTCGTTATTTGTGTATGCTTTCTGGTGATTTAACCCAACTAATACTTGGCTTATTGTAAATAGTGTAGATTCTTTAGTATAGTTGTAAAGTAAACAAATATTCAGTATAAGAAATGAGACAGGGACTACTAGTTTGTAAGAAAAAATATTGACATTGAGTTAAGTAAAGATGAAATGGAAAAAACAAATCAAATAGGAGTTCTCATGAACAATAATGTAAGAGTTAGACTTGCTCCAAGTCCAACAGGATATCTCCATTTAGGTACCTTAAGAGTAGCATTATATAATTATGCTTTTGCAAAGAGAAATGGTGGTAAATTTATATTAAGAATAGAAGATACAGATCAAAATAGATTAGTTGATGATGCAGTAGAAAATATTATAACAACTTTAAAAACTATTGGGGTTGAATTTGACGAAGGTCCTGGAAAAGGCGGAGAATTTGGTCCTTATGTTCAATCAGAAAGACTTGGTATATACAGAAAATATATTGATAAACTAATTGCTGATGGTAATGCCTACTATTGTTTCTGTGATAAAGAAACTTTAGACACAATGAGAGCAGAGCAAATGGCAAAAAAAGAAGACCCTCGTTATGATAGAAGATGTTTAAAATTATCAACAGAAGAGGTTGAGGCAAGAATAGCTAACGGCGACCCTTATGTAGTTCGATTGAGAATGCCTGATGATAAAGTATTCAAATTCAATGATGCAATTAGGGGAGATGTAGAAATACACTCTTCAACTGTAGATGACCAAGTTATCTTGAAATCTGACGGTTTTCCTACCTATCATTTAGCTGCTTGCGTGGATGATCATCTTATGGAAATATCACATGTATTCCGTGGAGAAGAATGGATATCAAGTACACCTAAGCATTTATGGCTCTATGAATGTCTTGGTTGGGATGCTCCTAAGTTTGTACATTTACCATTAATTATGAATACAGATCACTCTAAACTTAGTAAGAGAAAAAATGATGTATCAGTTGAAAACTATCTTAAGAAAGGATATCCAGTTGCAGCAATTATCAATTACATAGCAATAATTGGCTGGCACACTTCAGATGATAGAGAATTCTTCTCATTGGATGATTTATGCAAAGAATTCTCTTTAGATAGAGTTAATAAAGCTAATGGTGTTTTCGATATCGTGAAATTAAATTGGATGGCAGGAATGTATATTCGAGAAATGTCTAATGAAGATCTTCTTGAAAAATGCCAACCATTCTTTATTAAAGCTGGATTAGACACTTCTGATAGGACTAAAATGCTGGCTGTAATGGAAAATGCTAAAGATAGAATAAGTTATTATGAACAATCTGTGGAACAATCAGAAATGTTCTTTAAAGATTTAGAGATTTCTGAAGAAGATATAGAAGTATTGAAATCAGAATCTTCTCAAACAGTTATAAAATATTTCTTAGATAATTTAGATAATCTTAATTGGGATGATATGGATGAAGTGGGAACTTTTATTAAAAAGGGTTCTAAAGAGATTGGTGTGAAAGGTAAAAACTACTATTTCCCATTAAGAATTTCATTATTTGGTAGCTCCCACGGTCCTGATATACCAAAATTGTTTGCAATTTTAGGTAAAGATGGAGTTAGGAACAGATTTAGCAAAGCATTAGTATAATAATTAACTGTTAGCATCTATATTGATAATGGAAAACTATTTGTATAGATGCTAGTTTAAAATATTTATCAGGAGTCAGTAATAATGGAATATGTTAGAAAGTTAGAAGGTAGTAAAATATTTTTAGCTCCAATAGAAGTAGATGAAGCAAGAAAATACATTTCTTGGTACAATGATTTTGAGATAGGCTTCTTTTTAGGAACACAAGATAGAATAGTTACAGAAGGACAAGAAAAGAATATTCTTGAAAGATTATCTAATTCAAATAAGGATTATCAATTTACAATCGTTGACTTAGAAACAAAAACAGCTATTGGACACTGCGGATTACACAACATAGATTGGGTTAATCGTACAGCAGAATTTGGTATCAATATAGGTAATAAAAGCTATTGGAATAAGGGCTACGGTACAGATGCCACTGAACTCTTAGTCGCTTTTGCTTTTGATATTCTAAACTTAAATAATGTTATGCTTAGAGTTCTTGAGTGCAACCCAAGAGCAATTCATATATATGAAAAAGTCGGCTTCAAAGAGATAGGTAAACGCCGTGAAGTTGTGACAGTAGCTGGTGAGAACTTTGCTATGGTTTATTATGATATTATCTCTTCTGAATTTAAATCTGATTTGATTAGAAATAACATAGATAAGTACAAGAAAGCAGATAAGAATCTAAATAAAATATCTTTACTATAATTTAAGGAAATATGCTTGTTAAATAAAATTAAAGGACAAAGCAAAGTTATTTCTTCTTTGCTTAATGCAATTGAAGTTAATAGGGTGGGGCAAAGTTATCTTTTCTATGGACCTGAAGGCATAGGAAAGTTAACTACTGCTCTATATTTTGTGATGGCGATTAATTGCTTAAATGAAGAAGAAGGATGTCCGTGTGGAGTCTGTGACTCCTGTAGAAAGTTCTTAAATCTATCACATCCAGACTTAATCTATATTTTTCCAACTCCTAATTTAAAGCTTTCTAGTGATGGGGAAATTAAAGATTCAAAGTATCAAGTAGAGTATGCTGAATATATCAATAATAAGATTAATTCTCCTTGGAAGTCTTATAAATTCTCAGCAGCTAGTGAGATTAGAATTGATTCTATCAGGATGTTACAACAACGCTTGAATTTAACTAAGAATGAAGCGAAAACACGGGTCTGTATTATTGAAGATGCAGATTTGATGAATAATAACACAGCAAATGCTTTTCTTAAAACTTTAGAGGAACCACCTGAAAATACTATAATCATTCTTACTACATCAAAAGAAAACAAATTGCTTCCTACTATATTATCAAGATGTCAGAAAGTAGCTTTTAAAAACCTAAGTAAGGATACTATCAGTTCTATTCTAGTTGAGGAATTCCAGGTCGATTCAAGAAAAGCCAATATCTTAGCAAGAATCTCTTATGGTAATGCTGAGAAAGCCATTCAGCTTATTGATGAAGATCTAGATAGTGGCAGAAAGATTGCTCAAATGATAATTCAATATAGCCTCAAGAAAGATGATTTATCATTTATAGCTTATCTTGAAGAAATCAAATCATTAAAGCAAAAGAAATACCTCAAGAACATCTGGTTCAATATAGTCATAATTCTGATGGACCTAATCTATCTCTCAGAAAGTCCAGATAATGTAATTAATATTGACTCAAAAGATTTGCTTGAAGAACTGTTGAATAAAAAAAGCACCTTCACAGAAGATGTCTATAAATTAGTAGATTATACAAATTCTATAAATGAAATGATTGACTTAAACACCGTCCCAGCCCTTATTCTAACTACTATTTATCATAAATTAAAAAAAATATTTAATTAATTTTTAAAAGTATTCATAAAAGTCTAGAGAATAGGATGAAATGTTTAAGTTGCTGATAAACAATGCTTTAACTTTTTGAAGGACTGCCATAGGGATGTCATTATATTGTGTAAGTTATTATTAGGTAAATAAATATAGAAAAAAATATTTGACAATAATTAATATGAGCTTTAAATAAGCAATGACTCGCAAAACTAAATCATTGGAGGAAATATGACAAAAGATGAACTTGTTAGCAAAATTGCTGATAAATCTAATCTATCAAAGAAAGTTGTTAATGAATTTGTAGCAGCATTTATCGAAGAAATTACTGAGGCAATGAAGAATGGCAAAAGAGTATCTTTCGTAGGTTTTGGAACATTTGAACCAAAATTAAGAAAAGAACGCCAAGGTATTAATCCACAAACTAAAGAAAAAATTACTATTCCTGCTAGAAGAGTTCCAGTATTTAAAGCTGGTAAGAAATTGAGAGAAGCAGTTAAGTAAATATAATTTTAATTTTAATTATTAAGCTGTAATTGTTCAGCCTGAGAGCCTTGTTTATTCAAGGCTCTTTTTCTATTTAAGGTTCTACATTTTTTCAATACACAAATAACTAATTAGAATTCTGTTATGGCTCAAAAACACCTACGCTCATTCTGAATGTTATAGATTTATAGTTTTTGTTGACATTATAGCTGTTCATTTTATAATAGCTAAAAAATAATGTTTGGTGAAATATGAATAAAATTATTAGTTTATCTTGTCTGTTGTTTTGCATTATAAGCATAAAAGCTCAATCAGTAAATTCACATATGATTGCTAAGGTTGAAAACATGATTGATAGGAATGATACTTTCTTTATAAATGAGTTTATTGATCAAAGCATGCAACCTAAAAAAATGGGTTCTTTCTATTTAGAACTTGCAGATAGCCTTATAGCTCATGATATTGATATTGAGTATCTATCAATATTTTCTAAGTCTGGAGCTTATAATATAATTAGAAAAGCTGGCGATATGCAGTATTCCAACCGACGAGTATCTTCAAGATTAAAGAAAGATGCTTGTAGCTTATTAAGGGTTTCAATTGATAGAGTTTTTGAACAATGGCTAGCTAATAAGAATGATGGTTCTTTATTATTGAAAGATAGTATTGATATGATGATGCTCTACAATAGAATCCAATCACAAATTGATTATGACCCAGTTAGTAATTTTAAGAACTATATACTTTTTGGAGAACTTTATTTAGCAGTTGAGGACTATAAATCAGCTCAAGAATATTTCATGGCTGCAAAAGAATTCACTAAGCAAATTGAAACACAAGAATATTCCGATATCTCTGAAATATATTGTATACTTGCTGAAGCGAACAGTAATTTAGAGTCAGAAGGAACCATTCTTGATATGCAATCATTTTTGACTAATTACTACAAGCTAGATGGTCTTTTTGATAAATATGAAGATCTTGTTGATAGTAAAAGAAAGAAGTCAGAAGATGACTCTAAAGAAGATGATTCTACTAATAATATTTCCAAAGATCTTGTTGATGTTTCCTTAGAAGAATCATCAAACTGGTTAAGTAGACTAAATAAGATTAAACAAAGAGTATTTACTGACTTCTATATAGTTGCAGAAGAGGATGAATAATTGTGATAAAGTCCATTTCAATAAGCAAAGACAAAGCTATTATTATAGACCAAACTTTATTACCTTCTGAAGAGAAGTATATTGAAATCAATAATTCAGACCAGATGATAGAAGCTATAAAGAAGTTACGAATTAGAGGTGCACCAGCTATAGGTATTGCTGGAATGTATGCTTGCTGGCTAGCATTTTGTGAAGAGAAGATGAACGCATGTAATCAAAAAGCTCTTCTTACAAAGATTAATGCAATTGAAATAGCTAGGCCTACCGCTGTAAACTTGTCTTATGCAACTGATAAGGCAAGAAGCTATGTAAATAGTCATAGCTTTAACTGGGATAATGACCAACTATATCAAATGACTGATTTTCTTATGGATGTGGAACTAAACAATTCTCAGAAGATGGGTCAACATGGAGCTAACCTTATTTATAGTGGTCAAAGAGAGTTAAGAATACTCACTCATTGCAATACCGGATCTTTAGCAACTTATGGAGATGGAACAGCTTTAAGTGTGATAAGAGCTTTAGCTAAGAAAACTAAGGTTAAGGTATGGGCTGATGAAACAAGACCTCTAATGCAAGGCTCTAGATTAACTATGTGGGAACTAATGAAAGATGGTATTGACTGTACATTAATTAGTGATTCTATGGCTGCTCATACAATTAAAACACAAGGGATTGATTTAATAATTACTGGAGCAGATAGGATTGCTCTGAATGGCGATTCTGCTAACAAGATTGGCACTTATAATTTATCTATTTTAGCAAAACATTTCAATATTCCTTTCTATATAGTTGCTCCTACAACGACTATCGATTATGCTATTGAGAGTGGATCTAGCATCGTTATTGAAGAAAGAGATTCCAAGGAGTTAATTTTTGTTGGTACTAAACAGACAGCTCCAGCAAATGCAAAAGTGTTTAATCCAGCTTTTGATGTTGTAGATAGTTCTTATATAGAATCGATTATAACTGAAGAAGGAGCATTCAAGTATCCTTATGATTTCAGAAAATAATAAAGCAATAATAGAGAAAGTATCAGAGCTTTTTGATAAGGCTAAGAATGTAGTCTTTTTTACAGGGGCAGGTATCTCAGTTGAAAGTGGAATAGCTCCTTTTAGAGGTAACAATGGAGTATGGACTAAGTATGATGCAAAGGTTTTGGAACTCAACTATTATCTTAAAAACCCTAGTAAATGTTGGCCAGTTATAAAAGAACTTTTTTACAGTAAGAAAGTGATTGATGCTACTCCAAATTCAGCACATTATGCTATAGCTGAGTATGAAAGACAAGGTAAATCACTGGCTGTAATAACCCAGAATATTGATAATTTACATCAAAAAGCAGGAAGCAAGAAAGTGGTTGAACTGCATGGGAATATTTCAAGGTTTTATTGCCAGAAATGTAGTAAGCAGTGGTTTTCTAATGATGTAGTTCTAGATGATGATAAGCCAATTTGCAAGGATTGTGGTGGATTGCTTAAACCTGATTTTGTTTTTTTTAGTGAGCCTCTATCTAGTAAATCTTTAGAAGATGCTTATGAGTTTTCCATGAAGGCTGATTTGTTTGTTATTATTGGTTCTTCTGGTGAAGTTCAACCAGCAAATCAATTTCCATTGCTAGCAAAGCAGTCAAAGGCTACAATCATTGAATTCAATACAGATGAGTCAAATTATACAAAATATATTACTGATTATTTTATAAAGGGTAAAGTAGGTAGAACTTTACCAATGTTGTTAAAATATAAAGGAGAGTTATAATGAAAAAGATTATTATAGTTATGTTAATGACATTAATTTCAACTACCACGATTCTTGGTGTAACAGTAGAAGAACTAATGGGCAATGTTAAATCAATTAAGGCAAATATAAAAGATGATAAAGCTATTGTAAATTGGCAGTTTAAAAGTGGGATTGAGTGTGATTCTGTAGTGGTTTATAGAAGTTATTCACCGATGGAGATTCCTCTTGATAGATATTTATATCCAATAAGAAAGAATACAGTTACTGGTAAAAGTGTTTTCTCTGATGAATACTTAGCTTCTAATGTAGATTACTATTATAAAGTTGTTGGTTATCTTAATGGGGAACTGGCTGGCATTTCTGATAATTGCAAAATCTCCGTAAGTGGAGATTCTTTAAGAACTGTAGATATAGATTTCAAAAATGTGCATATAGAAATTGATAAAGTTAATTATTTGCTCTCTATTAAGAATAATGATACTACTCTAAAATCATATCCAATAGCCATGGGGGGTAACCCTTTTAGCAGAAAGATTATTAGGGATAATGAGTCAAGTCCAGAAGGTATATATAATGTTGTTTATATCCAAAGAAATGCTACATATTACAAAGCACTAGATATTAACTATCCAAACACAATTGATAGAGTTAGGTTTGATGTAGCAAAACAGACCGGTATGATATCACAAAGTGATGTTATTGGTGGTGAAATTCAAATTCATGGTAAAGGTATTTACAATAACTGGACATTTGGTTGTTTTGCATTAAGAAATGATGATATCGATGAAATCCTTGATTCTAAACTAATCAGACGTGGAACTAATATTGTTATCTTTGGTTATGAGATTGAAAGAGAAGATTTAGGGTATATTTTTAGGTATTGGCCAAAGAGTGAAGTCAAAGTTATCCAAAGAAAATTAAGAGATCAAGGCTATAAGGTCGGTAGTGATGGAGTTCTTGGTCCAAACTCTAGACGTCAACTTGGTAAGTTCCAAAAAGACAATGGTTTGGCTGTTACCTGTGATTTAGATAAAGACACGTGCAAAAAACTGGGTTATATCCCTAGTAGCATTAAAAATAAATAACTTGCTTAAAAAACAATTAGGCATATTTTGTGGCTATGAGTTATAAAGATAAACAGATTTTTTTTAGGACACATATGAAAGGATTTATCCAAGGATTTTTATTCATACTTGTCATTATTTTAATTATTGGATTTTTCCAATTGATAGGCTACATTGACGTTCAGATTAATGGTGAAGTACCTACACCAAATTCGGAAGCTAGTTCTTGGAATGAATCAGATGAACAACCCGATGGTGTTTATAATCGTATCGAGCCTAAAGAAATGAACAGTTCTGCTAAAAAGAACTTTGATTCAGACTTTGGCTCTAAACCATTAAACCAAAAGGATAGAGATAAGTCTGAAGAAAATAAGCAAGATAGAATGAAAAAGTCTTTCAAAGGCTTTTAGTTTTAACTGAATTATAGGGCTTCATTAAGGGTCTCCTTGAAAAAACGACTTTTTTTCAAAGAGGCAAGTAAGGATGAAGAGTTAATGAGCTGTTAGGAGTTAGTAGTTAGGATAGGGTTGACTGGAAATGCCCAGCTGGGGAAAAGAATAAAAAAACTTAAATAATATCAAAAATTAAATAGGTATAGGAAACATATATCTAATAATTGAATGAAGTAGGAAAAATATGGCTAAAGAAGCAAAAGCAAGGATTAAAATTAATAGGTTATTAGAAGAAGCTGGTTGGCGATTCTTTGATAGTGAAGAGGGTAAAGCTAATATTGAGCTTGAGAAGGGTGTAAAAATAACAAAGCAGTATTATGACCAGATGGGAAACAATTTTGAGGGATACAAGAACGGTTTTACTGATTACACACTATTAAATAAAAAAGGTTTTCCTTTAGTTGTTCTGGAAGCAAAACGTGAAGAAAAAGATCCTATGGATGGCAAAGAACAAGCTAGACGCTATGCTAAGAGCTTGAATGTAAATTTTGTAATTCTTTCCAATGGTAATTTACACTATTTCTGGGACTTAAGAAAAGGTAATCCTGTTGTAATTACCTCGTTTCCTACTGAAGATTCATTAAACTATTATTCTCGTTCAAATCCCAACCCAAAGAACCTTGTAGAAGAAATTATAACAAAAGAATATATACTAGAAACACAATATCCATTATATAAAACAGATCCAGACTATCTTGATAAAACTAAACACAAGGATTTCTTTGAAAAACATTCAGAGTTTAGATTGCTGAGAGACTATCAAATAAATGCTTTAAAATCTGTTCAAGAAGCAGTTAAAAATGGCTCTGATAGATTCCTTTTTGAAATGGCGACAGGTACGGGGAAAACTTTAACATCAGCTGCTCTAATAAAGTTATTTTTAAAGACTGGAAATTCTTCTAGAGTTCTATTTTTGGTTGATAGGTTAGAATTAGAAAAACAAGCAGCTACTAATTTTAACAACTATCTAAAAAATGATTATACTAGTGTAGTATATAAAGAAAATAAAGATGAATGGAATAGTGCTAGGATTGTTGTGACAACTGTTCAAAGTTTATTGCATAACGATAAGTATCAAAGACTATTCTCTCCTACTGATTTTGATTTAATTATTTCAGATGAAGCACATAGAAGTATTAACGGAAATGCCAGAGCACTCTTTGAATACTTCTGTGGTTATAAATTGGGGTTAACAGCAACACCTAAAGATTATTTAAAGAATATTAATGCAGAAGAGCTCAGGACAAACGATTCAAGAGCTTTAGAAAAAAGATTATTATTAGATACTTATAAAACTTTTGGTTGTGAGACAGGTAATCCAACCTTTAGATATAGTCTACTTGATGGAGTGAAAGATGGCTATTTAATTAATCCTATAGTTGTTGATGCTAGAACAGATATTACTACACAACTTCTTTCAGATCAAGGCTATTCTGTAATGGTTAAAGATGAAAATGGTGAGTTGCAAGAAAAAGCTTATACTCAAAAATCTTATGCAAAGAAATTTTTCTCTCAGGAGACAGATATAGCTTTTTGTCTAAGCTTTATAGAAAATGCTCTTAGAGACCCTATAACTAATGAAATAGGTAAATCAATAGTGTTTTGTGTTAGTCAAGACCATGCTAATAATATATCTATGATTCTAAATGAGATAATAGAAAAGAAATACCCAGGTAAATACAATTCTGATTTCGCTGTACAAGTGACTTCTAGAATTACAGATGCTCAAACTATGACTGTAAACTTCTCAAATAAAAATCTGAATGGTAGAACAACATTCCTTGATGGTTATAAGTCTGACAAGACAAGGGTTTGTGTTACAGTGGGTATGATGACAACAGGTTATGATTGTCCAGACTTATTGAATGTTGCTTTAATGCGACCAATCTTTTCACCTTCTGACTTTGTACAAATAAAAGGAAGAGGAACTAGGACAAATACCTTTAAGTATGAGACAAGAAGAAATGGTATAACTGAAACTATAAAACAGAATAAGACTAATTTCAAATTGTTTGATTATTTTGCTAATTGTGAGTATTTTGAGACAAAGTTTGATTATGATCAAGTAATAAAACTACCTAAATATTCATCAACAATTAAAGTAGATAATAATGACAATAATGATGATAAGATAAGTATAGATAGTTATAATTCTATAATAGCTGACCCTATAACTGAGCTTACAGAAGAACAGATAGGTTTAGATGGAATGAAGATTGATAGAAAGCTATATGAGAAGTTTGAAGAAGAGGTAACTAACGATAAAGAGCTTATTGAGCTTCTTGAAAATGAAGACTTTTCTGCTATGGAAGATTATATCAATGAAAACATCTTCAATAAACCATCTGAGTTTTATAACTTAATTAAACTTAGAAATGCAATCAAAGTTGATAGAAGAGTCTCACTTAGAGAAATGATACTAAAAGCCTTTGGTCTTATCGATAGGTTTAAAGGAAAACATGAAATGTTAGATAGTGAGTTTGCTAAATTTGTAAGCATATACCATCCAGATAATGAGCATGTCCATGTAGCTAGGAAATTCTTTAAAGCTTATG
Source organism: Cloacimonadales bacterium (SeqCode) (assembly GCA_963678315.1). Taxonomy (GTDB): domain Bacteria; phylum Cloacimonadota; class Cloacimonadia; order Cloacimonadales; family JAFGVF01. The sequence continues at coordinate 1,941,675 of OY782781.1, forward strand.
TTACAGATGAAGAGATAAGAACAATTATTAAAAAGAAAGAGTTTGGTAGGTTTGCTACTAACTCAAAGATAACTATAAATGATATAAGAGAATTAAACGGTTTCAGAGAGATAATCCCTGAATATGTTAAAGATTATGTTAATATAAATCAGTTTATGTAAAATAATTAAGCCACAGATTAACACGGATGCACACAGATAATAAAAAAAAGAATTAATCAGTGTCTATCAGCGTGAATCAGTGGCAAGAAAAGTAAGTAATTATTAAGCCACGGATTAACACAGATAAACTCGGATAAAAAAAGAATTAATCAGTGGTAATAAAAAGAAAGTAATATATTAGCCTCGGATTAACACGGATGCACACAGATAATAATAAAAAGAACTAATCCGTGTCTATCAGTGAAAATCTGAGGCAAGAAAAGTAAGTAATTATTAAGCCACGGATTAACACAGATAAACTCGGATAAAAAAAGAATTAATTCAGTGGTAATAAAAAGAAAGTAATATATTAGCCTCGGATTAACACGGATGCACACAGATAATAATAAAAAGAACTAATCCGTGTCTATCAGTGAAAATCTGAGGCAAGAAAAGTAAGTAATTATTAAGCCACGGATTAACACAGATAAACTCGGATAAAAAAAGAATTAATTCAGTGGTAATAAAAAGAAAGTAATATATTAGCCTCGGATTAACACGGATGCACACAGATAATAATAAAAAGAACTAATCCGTGTCTATCAGCGTAAATCAGTGGCAAAGAAAGATAGGTTATTGAGGAGGATGATTAATGTTATATGAAGGTTTATCTGATAAGATAATAAAATGTTTTTATGATACATATAACGAACTAGGTAGGGGGTTCTTAGAAAATATTTATGAAAATGCACTAAGTATAGTATTTCAAGAGAATGGTTTAATCCATCAAAAGCAAAAAGATATTGATGTTTTTTTTCATAAAAAGAAAATAGGTTATTATAGAGCAGACATAATCGTTGAAGATAAAATTATATTGGAATTAAAGGCTGTTGCAAAGATAAAACCTGAGCATCAAGCTCAGTTAATAAATTATCTTAAAGCTACTGGAATAAAAATAGGATATATACTAAATTTTGGAGATAAACCAGAGTTTAGAAGATTTATATTTGATAGTTCGAATGTAAATAAATAAATTAAAGAGATGTTTAGCCACGGATAAACACGGATGAACTCAGATAAAAAAGAATTAATCAGTGTGTATCAGCGTGAATCTGAGGCAAGAAAAGAAATTAATATTTAAGCTACGGATTAACACGGATGCACACAGATAATAAAAAAAAGAATTAATCATTGTGTATCAGCGTGAATCAGTGGCAAGAAAAGAAAGTAATAAATAAGCCACGGATTAACACAGATGAACTCGGATGAAAGGGAATTAATCAGTGTTTATCGGCGTGAATCTGAGGCAAGAATTTAAAGTAATAAATAAGCCACAGATTAACACAGATAAACTCGGATGAAAGGGAATTAATCAGTGTTTATCGGCGTGAATCTGAGGCAAGAATTTAAAGTAATAAATAAGCTACGGATTAACACGGATGAACTCAGATAAAAAGAGAATTAAATCAGTGTGTATCAGCGTGAATCAGTGGCAGAAAATAAAGAAATTATTAAGCCACGGATTAACACGGATGTACTCGGATGAAAGGGAATTAATCAGTGTTTATCAGCGTGAATCTGAGGCAAGAATTTAAAGTAATAAATAAGCCACAGATTAACACAGATGAACTCGGATGAAAGGGAATTAATCAGTGTTTATCAGCGTGAATCTGAGGCAAGAATTTAAAGTAATAAATAAGCCACAGATTAACACGGATGAACTCAGATAAAAAGAGAATTAAATCAGTGTGTATCAGCGTGAATCTGAGGTAAGAATCTAAAGTAATAAATAAGCTACGGAAAAACACAGATGAACTCGGATAAAAAAGAATTAATCAGTGTCTATCAGCGTGAATCTGAGGCAAGAATTTAAAGTAATAAATAAGCCACAGATTAACACAGATAAACTCGGATAAAAAGAGAATTAAATCAGTGTGTATCAGCGTGAATCTGAGGCAAGAATTTAAAGTAATAAATAAGCCACAGATTAACACGGATGAACTCAGATAAAAAAGAATTAATCATTGTGTATCAGCGTGAATCTGAGGCAAGAATCTAAAGTAATAAATAAGCTACGGAAAAACACAGATGAACTCGGATAAAAAAGAATTAATCAGTGTCTATCAGCGTGAATCAGTGGCAAGAAAAGAAAGTAATAAATAAGCTACGGAAAAACACAGATGAACTCGGATAAAAAAGAATTAATCAGTGTGTATCAGCGTGAATCTGAGGCAAGAATTTAAAGTAATAAATAAGCCACAGATTAACACGGATGCACACAGATAATAATAAAAAGAACTAATCCGTGTCTATCAGTGAAAATCAGTGGCAAATAAATAAGTTATTAGGATGAAAAATGTTAGATAAAACAACGAAAAGAAAAATAGATAATGCTAGAGATATATTGGTAGGCAAAGTACCAATACCTAAGTCACAAATAGACTTAATAACCATAACACTAATATATAAGTTTATGGATGATATGGACAGACAAGCAGAAGAGATTGGTGGCAACGCCAGCTTTTTTGTGCAAGATTTTGAAAAGTATGCTTGGGCTAAAGTAATGGACCAATCACTTGGTGGTTATGAAAGATTACAGCTTTTTGATGAAGGTCTTATCAAAATGAATCAAAACCCTCATATTCCTGCTTTATTCAGAGAAATATTTAAGAATGCCTTCTTACCTTTTAGAGATCCTGAAACTCTCAACATGTTTTTAGAAGAAATAAATGATTTTGATTATGGTCATTCAGAAAAGCTTGGTGATGCTTTTGAATACTTACTTTCCATTATGAGCTCACAGGGAGATGCAGGACAATTCCGAACTCCTAGGCACATTATCGAGTTTATAGTTGATGTTGTAAATCCAACTAAAACAGATAAAATATTAGATCCAGCTTGTGGAACAGCAGGTTTCTTAATCTCTGCCTATAAACACATAATGGAAGAGAATACCGAAGATTACTATGGAGATATGCTTAATAGTGATGAAAGAGATACACTAGCTAATAATATAGTTGGCTATGATATATCACCAGATATGGTAAGGCTTAGTTTAGTTAATATGTTTTTACATAAGTTCCCAAACCCACAAATATTTGAATATGATACGTTAACTAATACTGAAAGATGGGAAGATAGCTTTTCTTGTATATTAGCTAACCCTCCTTTTATGTCTCCTAAAGGTGGAATAAAACCACATTCAAGGTATGCTATAAAATCTAAGCGTTCAGAAGTACTTTTTGTTGATTATATGATGGAACACCTAACCGAAGATGGTAAAGCTGGAATAATTGTTCCCGAAGGTATCATCTTCCAAAGTCAAAAAGCTCATAAAGAACTACGTAAGAAGATGGTTGAACAAAACTACCTTTGGGCTGTTGTCTCCTTACCAAGTGGGATATTCCAACCCTACTCAGGTGTAAAAACCTCAATCCTACTATTTGATAAAGCAAGAGCAAAAGCAAGTGATAAAATAGTTTTTGCTAAAGTTCAAAATGATGGCTATTCATTAGGATCACAACGAACACCTATCAATAAAAATGATCTACCAAAATTAATTGATGCTCTTAATTATTACAAAAATAAAAATGAAATCTGTGAAAATCAGTGTGAATCTGTGGCAAAAGAAGATTGTATTAGCCACGGATTAACTCAGATTGAAACGGATAAAGAGAATATATTTAAAAATATTTCAATCGTAGAAAAATCAAAACTTGCAGAAAATGATTATAATTTGAGTGGAGATAGGTATATTGTAGAGAGTATAATGAATCATTCAAACTGGGAAATGGTGTACTTAGGTGATGTATGTGAATTGGTGAGAGGTGTTACATACACTAAAAGTGATGAAGTAGATGAAAATGGGCATATGATATTGAGAGCAAATAATATATCACTAGAAAGTAATACACTTAACCTTGATGACATTAAAATGGTTAAACTGGACAAGCAACCTAAACTTCATAAGAAACTTAGTAAAGATGATATCCTAATATGCTTAGCAAGTGGTAGTAAAAAACATATTGGTAAGGTTGCCTATAGCGATTCTGAAACTGAATATTATTTTGGTGGATTTATGGGAGTTGTTAGGTGTACTACTTTCAAGAACATTCCTAAATTTATATATCATTTACTTAAACACAGTAAGTTTAATGAATTCATCAATTCACAAATATCAGGTGCAAACATTCATAATTTGAATAGTAAAATATTATATAAGTACCTAGTTCCTCTCCCACCCCTCGAAGTCCAAGAAGAGATTGTCGCAGAAATCGAAGGATATCAAAAGATAATTGATGGAGCAAAACAAGTTGTAGACAACTACAAACCTCATATTGATATTGATCCTGAGTGGGATGTTGTGGAATTCGAGGATGTATGCACACTTGAATATGGAAAAAGTTTACCGAAAAGCAAAAGAATTGAAGGTGAATTTCCTGTAGTAGGCTCTAATGGTATTACTGGATATCATAATGAGTTCCTACTTGAAGCTCCTTCTATTATTGTTGGTAGAAAAGGATCTGCTGGTGAAGTCGTATTTATTAGCAAGCCATGCTATCCGATTGATACAACCTACTATGTAGAATTAAAATCAGAAGATACAAAATTGAAGTATGTTTACTACATTTTAAAATCTATGAATCTTGTAAAACTAAAAGGTGGAGCTGGTATACCAGGATTGAATCGTAATGATGTATATAGAACAATAAAAATACCAAAACCTTCATTAGAAATTCAGCAGCGTATAGTTTCAAAAATCGACGAAGAGCAAAAGTATGTAGATGGTTGTAAAAAACTAATTGAAATTTATGAGCAAAAGATAAAAGAAAGAATAGACAAGGTTTGGGAGGGGTAAGTATGGAAGAATATATATATAATTTATCTCGTTTTTATCCAATTACTATTAGAGATCAAAGTCATATTGATTACATAGAAGGATTAAAAACGTCTTTTTTAGATAATATAGAAACAAGTAATTATCAGTTTGCTTTTTTTTCTTATCATTTGTTATTTATGGGATTTATATATTATTCTATAGCAACTTATAGAGAATTATATCAAGAGCATTTTGAACAAAGTTTATATTTATTAACAGGCAACAAAGATAGATTGAAACTATTTAATCAAACAGGTAAAATTTTTGATTTTTCTCATGAAAATGAGAGCACTATTATTAGATTATTATCAGTATTTAACTGTGATAAAATGGTAATTAACGATTTGAAGAGACTTATAAAAAAGAGAAATGATATAGGACACTGTAATGCAAAAAATGAGTTCGTAGACCTTAAAAATCTTGAAAAAGAGTTAGACAAATATCTTGTAATAGCAGATCATATACATAAGTCTTTGGTGGATATTAAAAGCTGCAAATTCATTGATTATATTAAAGATACTTTTGTAGACAAATTTTATTTGGATTATGAACTAGACGATTTTGAAGAGGATGATTATTTAAGTGAAAATGATGTTATTACTGAACTAAATGAGAATTATATTCCTGATAATTACATTTCTGAAAATGATATAGAAGAATTGAAGAGAATTAATTTATCAGATTTTGAAAAAATTGAAGAACATAAAAATTTAACTAAAATATATAGCTTTATGATTGAGAAATGGCAAGAAGAATACAATTTGGAGGAAAGAGAAAATTAACAATTTGATTGTAGAAAGCAGTTTTCCTAGTATATCATTAGAGGAATTTTTTTTCAGACAATAGTTGATTTAACAGAAGCTTTTGCTTCTAATACAGGTATTGAAACTTCTTTGATCGATTTTGGTGTTCTTGAATATTTTAAAATTAATAGTTTGAAATAACATTCATGGATTTAAAGACATTAATTTTTATTTTGTAACAATATTAACAAGCATTTTTGACAAGAGAAGCTTAGGATCCAAATCAGTTGACTTAAGTTTTAAATCTGTTTCAAGCAAGTAATCAAAAATCTCCTGCATCCTTTTATCTTTATAATTCCAGGCAAAATTAATATAATCTTTTCTGAATTTAATATATACATCTGCTAAATAGTTTGAGGCAATTTCTTGTTGCGATACGCCCTTGGACAGTAGATATTTTACCTTCCAAATCTTTTGAAAAAAACGAGTAAGCATAACAACAACAAAAGGTGAATTTTTGCTTTCTTCTGATTCAAGTAATTTAATCAGTACTTGCAAGCTGACTTTAATATTTCGAGCACCAAGAGCATTCTGCAACTCAAAAATAGTATTTGCTCTATTATCTTTCATGCAGGTTTGGATATCTTCTACTTTGATTGTACTGCTCTTACCAATGTAAATAAGTATCTTTTGAAGCTCATTGTAGGCTGTATAATAATCTGCTTCAATTTTAGAAGCAAAGAGTGAAATAGCGTCTCTATTGGCTCGTATATTCAATTTCCTAAGTTCAGATTGTAGCCACTTTTCTATTTCCCAATATCCAGCTGGAGGATTAGTCTCGATAACTGTAAACTTACTGAATTTACGGGCAGTACTTGATCTTCCATCTTGTTTTTCACAATGAATAATTAAGATTGAAGTTTCAGGAATATTACTAATATAATCAGCTACCTTTAATTTTTCAGGCTCTCTCAATAGCTCAAAGCTTCTAACCAAAATAACACGATATTCGGCTAGGAACGGAAACATTTCTAATTGTTCTATAATATCAGCACTTTTACAATTGCTAGCGGATAAGTTGATGAAATCAAATTCTGAACTATCCTTAGAAGTGAATCTTCTGAGAAGTAACTGTATAATCCTATCAGCAAGAAAATGATCTTCTCCAATAAGGTAATATACATTACTTGGGTCATGCATTTTGAAAGAGTTTATAAATTCAGGAGCTTTATATTTCATCTACCTGACCGTTAAAAAATATATAATGTAAATTATTGAGAATATCCAGCAATAAATTGAGAAATACATGAGTTTCTTCTTCTTAATTAGTTGTAACAAGAGTGTTATGACTAAAAGTCCAGAAATAAAAGAACTTACCGCACCAGCTAGATAAATCTTTAAAACATCTGGGCTGATAGCTTGTATTTCATCAAGTTTAAGAACTGCTGCTCCAAGGATAGCTGGAATGCTAAGAAGAAAAGAGAATCTAGCAGCATCAGAACGCTTCATTCCTGAGAATAGAGAGAATGAAATAGTTGTTCCTGATCGAGAAATCCCTGGCATCACAGCAAGTGCTTGACCTAATCCAATAAACATTGATTTAACAAAACCAATATTATTATCAGGTAATTTACCGCTAGGCATTCTATCAGAAGCAAATATAATAAATCCATTAATAAATAAGAGTATAGCAACGATTAGTGGTAGCTGATATAATGATTCAAAATAATCTTTAAAAAAGAGGGTTATAACAGCAGTTACAGCCGTAGCAATTATGATGTAAGTGGCAACTCTGATGTTGTTATCATCTTGACTTGTTTTATTCTTTGAAAATAACTTGAAACAAGACATAACTATTGAAAAGATGTCTTTAGAAAAATATATTAGAACTGCTAACAATGATCCTACATGAACAACTATCTCGAAAACCACTCCTGGTTCAGAAACATTTACTAAATCTTGTACTATAACTAAATGCCCTGAACTTGAAACAGGTAAAAACTCTGTTAAACCTTGGATGATTCCTAATATTATTGAATTAATTAATGTCATTACTCACTCTCTATTTAATTTTTGGTAGGTCAGATTTAAGTAGATCTGAAACGCTAACTAGCTTACATTTCTGTCTTTTTAACAGCTTTAAAATACTTTTTAGATTGTCAATATCTAATTTATTCCTAGCAGAGAGAAGAATCAGAGGTGTATTACTAATCTCAAGCAGGTCAATTACTTTAGAATTACTGACTTTCTTGTATGATAAAGCCCATGTTGAAGATACTTGATTTCTTTGGGCTAGTTTGTACGCAACCGATTTACTAGCTGTCATAGAATCAACATAATATAAATTATTCTTTTTACAGTAATCTATAATTACTTTCATAAATTCTGCTTCTGTAGATGCAAACTGTCCAAAAGAATGTGTTATACCTTTTGCATTCTTTACATTAGTTCTCAGATTGTTTAATTTTCGTTCTACAAGATATTCATTAACTGGATAAGTAACTGGTATCTCTCTTTTAGTAGATTCGTAATATCCATGTTTGTATGACTCTAAGGGGATAGTTAGCATTGTTTCTAAATCATTATCATTAGCTAAAGCAGATAATTCTGCTGAATAATCATAATCACCACAAAATGATAGAGTTATGTTATTATCCTTGAAAAGACTAATATTCTCGGTAACAATTTCTTTATTTTCACCCAGCTCTGAAATAACAACTGCAATCTTTTGCTCTTTAGTTAGGTGCTTATAAGGAGCTTTATCATAGACTAATCTCAATAAATACTCATAGCTCTTATCCTTGCTGAGATAGGTTAGTTCATGACCAACAGAATAGTTCTTCCAATGAACAATTTTATTACCTGAAACAACATGCCCGTCAACACTTTCAACAGCTTGTTTTAATAGCATATTTACATAGTAAAAGTCAACTTCTCTTCTATCAAGTTTAAATCTTAAATAAACTTTTCTAGGATTGCTTGTTGATTTATCTTCAAACCTTAAAATACTAGAATATATATTGTTTATACTGTCTTTTTGATGTTCATTATATGGAATTTTTAATTTATAGGCAACATCATAAAGAGCTTTTTCTAAGGGAGTAATCGATGCCTGATGCCAAGGCATGCCAGACAAATCAATAATCTCTTCTTCCACTTCAACTTGAGGGATAACAGTTTCCTCTTCAGAACAGGAAGTAAGCAGGAAATTTGCTGTAAAGAACACTAATAAAGATAAAATAAATCTCATTCTAGAAATTGATGTTTAAGTTAACCATTGGAGTGTAATCACTTTTTAGTGATGTATTCAAAGAGACTTTAGGGGTCTTATTTCTATTCTTATATCTAATCATCATGTCTATTGTAGAAATTAAATGATTAGCGATTATCACACCTACAAGTGTCTTGCTATAGTCTTCATAATCATGGTAATCTCTTCGAAGGGAGTTATATTTATATCGATTACTAGAACTATCCCATCTCCAGTTCATGTTTTCAGCTATTTGATTTTCATTAATATATTCTTGTTGTGCTACATTATCTCCAGGGAATAATTCTGCAGCTTGTTCAAGAACTTCTTGATTATAACCATTAGGTTCAAAATATGAAGAATCATATCTACCTATAGTTTTATAATAGTCGTTGCTGTAGCTTTCAGAACCAATATGAGCATATTTTATAGCATAATTGATGCTATGCTCTTTGTTTATATCAGCTTCATTATCACAATAAAGTTTGGATGAAATCAAGACTACTTCTGTTGCTAAATTAATATAACCAGTATTATTACCTGAAGCTAATTGTCCCCAGCCAGGGATGATCATGGATTTGATGATTGAGTAACTATAATTCTGGGCAAATAATCCTGCAACTGATAATGCTAAAAGACAGATTAGAGCAAATTTTTTAGAACTTAAAACCATAATTAACCATTACCCCCTCATTTTCAAAATCTGGAATTACATTAAAAGAATGTTTTTCATTAAATTGTTTATTATGTTTACTTGATCTTACAGCACTTATAATGGCACTATAAACATGATTTACGATGATTGTTCCTACAACAATGTTTCCACGTTGTAAGTACTTCTGTTTTCTAGCTCTGATATCTTTATATTTACTGTAATTCTCTTTTGATTCCCAGTCCCAAGACTCTTCTTCTGAAATAGAGTTATTGTTAACAAAAGTATAATAATCTTGTGTACCATAGCCATAATAATTCTGAGCATTGAGTCTAACATTTTCATTATAAACATCACTAGAAATCTGGCTGTTGACTAAGTCATAATAACTTGATTCTACACTGCTATCAAAACCAAGAGTATTTTGAGCATAAGTTCTGTATGAGCTAAGTGCTCTATCTTCTTCACTGTTATAGTGCAAAAGAGTAGCAATTAAGGCTATTTCAGTAGCTAAAGAAATTGAACCTTTTACATAATCTCTTCTATAGAAATCTCCTGCACCTGGAATGGCTGCAGATAGGGCAAATGATAATTTAGTTGAATATGTTCTCTCTGCAACTAAGGTAAGAGTTGAACAAAGTATTAGAATATATATTATTATTTTTTTCAATTAAAACCTCTGTGTGAAAAATAACATTGGTGTTAGTTTGTTATTTTGCATAGTAGCATAGTAGTTAACATCAAAAGACTTTTGGCTAAGATAGTTTTTATTATGTTTCTTTACTGCAAAATAAGCATCTACTGCGGATACTGCTCTATTTAATAACATTCCAAAAACAAAGTTTTCAGCTGTATCGAATTGTTTTTGTGCGTCTTTTCTCATGCTAATGTATCTTTCTCTATATGCTGAATAAGGAGCATCGTAAGAATTATCATCAGATCCATTCTCAATGAAGTCTTCATTAACAATTGAGAAACCTAGAAGTCTATGATTATTGTCATCTGAAGACCAAGTAATATCAGGATTAGAAAAATTATCAAGCATGAAATTACCTGTATCTTCATTCTCAGGATTAAAATTATGAGCGTATAACTCATACCAGTCAACCCAACCATAAACATACTTGTCGTATTTACCAACATCTTCGTAGAAGTGCTGAGTATTACCTTCATCAAGCCTGTATAGTCCTTGACCTGTTGCATAATCATAATCGTATATATCGTTTTCATTCACATCAGAAATATATTCTTGAACAATCTTCTGGAAGTCTCTGTTATATCTAGGTCCATCATAAATAACGTTGCCAGTCTGGTCTAATAGAGTAATATTCTCACCATTAACGTATTTTTCATAATCTTTTTCTTGGTCATGACCTTTATTATCATAATAGTAATATCCATAAACTAGAGCTGCATCAATGATAGGGAACAGATAGCTATGCCATCTTGTATGGTCAGCATAAACAGAACCAGCACCTGGTACAATTAATGACATGAGAATAGCAAGTTTAGCACTCTTTTTATCATAATTAACTTCAATAATATCATTCTCTAATTCTAGATTATCGATGCTTGGTGTACTATTCAGAATCATCATTGATATTAATATAATGATTAATAATGTAGCTTTTTTCATATAACCTCCTACTTAATTACAGCGAATTTAAACTTCTTAGTTTTAGTAGCACTTACTAGTCCCCAATATACTCCTGAAGAATATTTACTAGTATCAATAATTCTGTCTACATGGTCAAAATTATTGTTCTCTACAATAAATTCATCTAATTTCTTACCAGAAATACTGTATATTCTTACCTGGCAATTATGAGAGTCCATACCTTTTATTCTAAGAGTAGCATGATAATCTTTCACTGGATTAGGAAAGACATAGGCATCAAACTCGATTGAATTATCGATAGGAACATCTTCTTGCTCAAAAGTATAACATCTATTGAGATTATTATTATCTGGATCCCATAATATTGATTCAATAGGCATTATAGAGTTAGTCCAATTTATTGTAATTGAATTTTCAAATCTATTTAACTGATATAGTTTATCTGAAATAACATCATAAGAGAACTTTTTATCTAAAGAATTATTCTTAATAGAATATCTATCAACTATTTTGTTGGTATTTATGTTATAAGCCATCAAATTAGTCTCATCTACAGGTAGATAGATTATGTTACTTAAGTCATCTTTATTCATGTAAGATAAATCATAGACTTTGATATCTCTTTCTTGAGTAAATGTATTATCAAAGAAATTTCTTGGGAAATTGTACAAGAATGTGCCATCAAGATAAAGAGCATATAAGATGTTTTGATTTGCAACTAGTATAACAGGAATATCATCTTTTTCCATTAATGCAATGTTTGCGGATTTACCACTGAATAATTCTGAGAAATCATAAACAAGGTCAATAAGGTTATCATGATATATGTATAGCTGATTATTGTCTGTTAGGAATAATATGCTGTTAATCTCTTGGTCATCACCTTTAAACTGGAATGCTATTGGGTGATTATGGCTAACTGAAGAAGGTAGCTCTACTTCAATAATGTCTGTAATGAAGTCTGAACCAATCTCCTTGATAAAGAACTTTGTGTTATCAAACAATACTAAAGAATTGTTGTTACCTAATATATAGTTTGATACAAGCGGGATAACATCATAGTTGAATGTATTATCTGAAATTCTATAATCAAACACTAAGGTGCTTTCATTTGTTGGGATAACAATTCTATTGTTCACTATGATTGGTTGAGCAATTATATCTGCAGGAAGATCAAAACTATTAACTGAATTATTTGCATAAACATAAAACTTGTTCTTAGAGAAAAGTATTATTTCATCATTTTCATCAGCATTTAAATCAATAATTATATTGTTATATTTCAAATTATCAAAATTAAAAGGTATAGTGTTTGAGTAATCAAAACTACCAGTTTCCTCTGGAAGATAATAAATATCGATACCACGCTCTCTTATGGCAGCTATTTCTGGTTGTTTGGTTAGTCCATTAATAAAGCCTGAATATCCTAGAAACTCTCCATTGTCAGAATCATTGAAAATGATATTTGATGAATGTTGGTAAACTTCTGACCCGAAAGAGAAAGACATTGTTGCCCCAGAATTAGATATGTTGAAGATACCTAAGGACGAAATATTCCCAAAAGAATCTTCTAAAGGAGGATTTGATATTCCATTTAATGCATCATTATGAATATCGGTTGATGACCATTCTGTAAAGTAGGTTGCACCAAGAGTATCAATTAATACAGGCATATTCTTGAAATAGTATTCGGAAGCAGTACCGGTCCACCATCTTGCATAAATATTTCCGATATCAGGAATATCATCTGCTTCGATAATTTCAACACCTCTATTGTAATATGATGTATTGATATAGTTATTCTGGAAATTAGAAACAAAGTTACCTTCTGAATCAGTTGTACCTTGATTATAAAGTATGTCCTCATTGACTTTCCAAACTAAAAGACCTCCACCTACAGCATCTCCGTATTCTGAAATATAGGAAGGTAGTAAATAGTCATATTCAAGAGTAGGGGAGTTGTTATCATCATAGATACCAGTAGGATAGAGTGAGATTCTACCATCTAATGATGAATGAATAGCTGCACCACCGTCACCATCAGGGTCAACAGATTTGTTCTCAATAAGAATATATTCATTATTATTTAACTGATATTTATATATATAAGGGTTAGAATCATGATTATGTTTCTGTTCAGCACAATCAATGAGTATATTATCTATATCAGACAAAGATTCTAAATCTTTAAGAATGTTATTATCTCTAAATTGCTGTTCAAACATAAGCTCTTTTGAAAAAGCACCTGGTAAAGCAGGCAATGCCCCTTCAATAGCAACAATTTTACCTGTTTCACTATCTTGGTAATTTGCTTCAGTACCACCACCTGAATCCATTATGTCAAAGGCTCCTACTTCAGGTTGGAAACTATTTACAGCATATAAATCCACTAATCCCATAGAATGACCAAACTCGTGGAACATAACCCCATTTAGTGCCCCGTAACCTGTAACAATAGTATATTCACCACTCTGATATTCTTGTATATCCTGAGTAATTGTTTCTGGAATATTACAAGCATGATCAATTTTAAAGTCTCCATCAACTACAGCCTCTTTTCCAGTTCCTACTCTAATGAAAAAAGAAGGAATATCAACAGGGGAATCATATAATACATCGTGTTGCCAATCAGAACCAGCGTGGATAATCATATAATGATCATATTCTGAAAAAACTATTTCAGGATCTTCACTATCTGCAAGCTCAAGTGATTCTTTAAAATACTCTTCCATTTTAGATACAAAAACATCACCAGAAGCCCCTACTGGGTTATAATATGACATTTGTTGAGATAAAGTGTAACAGCTTTTATCTTTAGGCCATATATCCCATTCTAAATCAAACGTTCCGAGACTTGCAGCGCTATAATAATACTTCATTGCAAGAGCCATCTCATTATAGTATTCTTGATTATGAGGTGGTTTAGAAATATTTGGAATATAGTTTGCTGGTACTTCCATTTGGAATTGGCCATTACCTGTAGAATTAGGGTCATCCACAACTTCTTCTTGGAAGCCAATGAGTAATATTAAAAGTCTATTATTATCACTGCTTATTTTATCTCTTCTTTGCCCATCTTTTTTAATTGAACTCAAAGCTTGTTCCATTGGATGAATCTTTTTATTGTTTATTGAATTATCATGCTGTATTGGAACTATCTTTGTAGAAAAGGCAAATTGGGGAATAATCCCCAATATTACCATTAATAAAATTGTATATCTTTTCATAGATTAATCGAATACTTATTTATTTAGAATTCAAGACTTAATGAGAAAGTCTTGTTGTAATCAGTTAACTCACCACCTTGTTGCATAGCAAAGTCAGCAGAAAGTTTGTATTTATTTTGGAAAGTATAGTGAATACCTGCACCGAATGATGGTCCAACAATTTCACCAGCTTTATCGTTAACATATCCACCACGTAGTGATAGCAATTGTAAATAGGTATATTCAACACCAGCATTGTAGATATAGTTATCATCGTCCCAGTCAGAGATTAATCGTGTTAAAACACCATCTTCATTAGCAAGTACTTTGTTAACATCGGCGTTGATTCTAACATCAGAAAACTCATCATTCCAAGCATTGTATGATAGACCTGTTCTAAAGTTCATAGGTAGAGGGTCATCTTGAGCATCATCTACATAAGTGATATCTGGACCAACGTTTTGTAGGTTAAGTCCCCAAGATAATTCGCCAATCATAGGATTATCTAAAGCAAGGTATTCTAGAATATCTCTGCATTTAACTGCAAAGTCGAAAGCGAAAGTCATTCCTTCACCTTTACTATCTGTGTTACCTGTACCAGGGCCTAAATCAGATCTGATGAATTTAAAGTTAGAACCTAATCCCCAGTTTTCATCAACTTGGTAGCCGTATGAAAAAGCTGCTGCAAAGGCATAAGAATCGAAAGTTCCAAGATCTTCATTGTTTTCACCTGTTTGTTGTTGTGAGCCTAGATTCATGAATTGTACAAAGAAACCAATGTTTCCAATTTCGGGATAGTAGTTGTTCCAGCTTAAGAATTCATAATATATGTCATCAATACCAGAATCTTGTAACCAGTTAGTATGCATTCCTGCAATTTGATTTTTTCTGTTAAATGCCATACTTCCCGGATTCCAATATGTTGCATAACCGTCATCGGCTTGGGCTACGAAAGCTTCGCCCATACCACCAGGTCTTGAACCTGGAACAATCAGCATCCAAACTAAAGCTTCTTCTGAAACAGCACTAAGAATTGTAGGTAGAGTAACTAAAAGAGCTAATATACCAATTACAATCTTATTTCTTGATCTTAACATCTATTTCCTCCAACATTATTATCTGTGATAATTAATATAGTGTAGTTTATCTAATAAACCACATTTCTTCAAAAATGTCTAAAATAAAAAATAGTCAAGAAAATTAGCAATTATTTCTTCTCTTACTCCTAAGTTATAAGTTTATGGTGCCGAAGGCCGGACTCGAACCGGCACGAGCATATACTCGGAGGATTTTGAATCCACTGCGTCTACCAATTTCACCACTCCGGCACTTAATCCCTTTTATTCCTCAACAATAATGTGTCAAGAAAAAATAAGCTAGAATACACTATTTAGCTCCGAAATGCAATTGTTGTTTTGCAATTAAGTTTTAGCTAATTAAGATTTTAATATATCCAAATAATCTTTTAAAATCTCAAGTGCAATCTCAATAATTGTTCTTTTCTTTAAAGTCTTAACATTGAATATTATTGAAAATTTATCTGTAGTTTCGAATTTTACAGGATAAGATACAGTGCTAATAAGCTTCATAACCTGACTTCGAGGAGGTGTTTTCTCACTAGGGTATTCTAAAACAACAGTTCTGTTTTTTATGTTACATGAAGAAAGTCCAAGCTTATTGGCAAGTAATCTTAGTTCAAAATAGTTGATAGCATGCTTAGCTTCAACAGGCAACTTTCCGAATCTATCAATCAATTCTTCTTGTAACTCATTGAATTCTTCGGTTGTTTCAAGTTCCTTCATTCTTCTGTAAAGATTAATTCTTTCTTTCTCATCAGATATATAAGATTCAGGGAAATAGAAATCTACTTTAATTTTTAATGCTTCTAGGTTTTCACGTTTTTCATTCTCTTCAA
The DNA here is from genome assembly GCA_963678315.1 of Cloacimonadales bacterium (SeqCode). Classification (GTDB taxonomy): domain Bacteria; phylum Cloacimonadota; class Cloacimonadia; order Cloacimonadales; family JAFGVF01. Next base: position 1,958,078 of record OY782781.1, read on the forward strand.
AAATCTTGTTTTTGTTATTATCAATATTCTCCATGGCTTCTCTAAGGAGTCTATTATAATAATTGAAGCCTACTGATTTGATAGTTCCCGATTGCTTTGTACCAAGCAAAGAACCTGCTCCTCGAATCTCTAAATCTCTGAGAGCTATTTGATATCCCGCACCTAAGTAGTCATATTCAGTTAAAGCATTAAGCCTTTCCCTTGCATCAAAAGATATATTCTCAGGAATTAGGAAATAGGCATAAGCACGTCTATTAGATCTTCCTACTCGACCTCTAATTTGATATAATTGAGCAAGACCGAATGTATCTGCTCGATTAACAATCATGGTATTGGCATTAGGGATATCAATACCGTTTTCAATGATAGTGGTCGATACTAGAACATCAAATTTGTGTTGATAGAAATCAATAATCAATTGTTCAAGTTGCTTGCCAGACATTTGACCGTGACCTATTCTGAAATTGACATCTGGCAGTAGTGCTTCTAGGTTAGATGTTATAGTTCTAATAGTTGAAACTCTATTATGTAGAAAGAATACTTGCCCTCCTCTATCAACTTCTCGTCGAATAGCATCTTTAATAACCTCATCATCAAAAGGAGAAACTATAGTCCTGACAGGTAATCTCTCTTTTGGAGATGTTTTTATCAATGATATATCTTTTAGCTTTGAAAGCGCCATTGATAGTGTTCTAGGTATAGGCGTTGCTGACATGTATAGTGTGTCAACATTGGATTTAAGCTGTCTAATCTTTTCTTTTTGTCTAACTCCAAATCTATGTTCTTCATCTACTATTAGCAAACCTAAACGCTTAAAAGCAACGTCTTTGGAAAGAAGTCTGTGTGTTCCGATAGCAATATCAACTGAACCTTCTGAGATATCGATAATTTCTTGTTTCAATCTTCTAGGAGATCTAAATCTTGAAAGCATAGCAATTTTAACAGGGTACTGAGCTAATCTTTCTCTAAATACAATATAATGCTGTTCCGCTAAAAGTGTTGTAGGAACCAGAACTGCAACTTGATAACCACTCATTACAGCCTTAAAAGCTGCACGTATTGCTACTTCAGTTTTACCAAAACCAACATCACCACACAGTAGTCTTTCCATACTGATAGGTGATTCCATATCTTCTTTAATCTCTTTAGTAGCTTGCAATTGATCGTGGGTCTCTTCATATAGAAAAGCATCTTCCATTTCAATTTGCCAATTGTTATCTGGTTCATGAGCAAGACCTATTCTCATTTTACGTTCAGCATATAAATCTAAGATATCTTGGGCTATCAGCTCAATTTGCGATTTAGCTTTTTTCTTTTGGTTATTCCATTTCTTAGAACCTATTTTATGAACTGCAGGTTCTGAACCTTCATCAGCGATGTATTTACTAATTAACTGTATTTGAAAAGTAGGAACATAAATTCTATCTCCACCAGCATAATTTAGCACCAAGCAGTCTATATTATTACCATCAATTAGCATTCTTTTGAGAGATTCAAAAATACCTATTCCATGGTCTATATGAACAACATAATCTCCTGGATTTAGTGAGTCGTAATCTACTAATGATTCTTTCTTGGAGAACTTAGATTTGTAATGTTTGGCTTCATACCTATTATAAATATCATGATCAGTGTATAGAATTAACTTCTGTTCTGGAAGCTCAAATCCATCTTTTAGTACACCAGTAATAAAAGAAATTTTATCAGCAACATTTGAAAGAAGTTCTTGCATTCTCTTTGATTGACTACTATTATCTGATTGAATGAAAATATTATATCTATACTCTATGTATTTATTAAGATTATCTTCAAACTTAACAAAATCTGCATTGAATTTTTCGATTGAGTTGAAGTTTAGGGTCATGCTATTGGATTTAATCTCAAGTTTTTGAGAAGATCTTTCTAAGAAAATAGAATGTTTAGTTTTGATTACAGAATGTATATAATTGTAGTCTTGAAATAGCTTGTTTGGTTCAGCAACAATTGCATCTTTATCTTTAGCCTTAACTCTTTGGTATAGCTGGTTTGTTTCGTTAAATATTTCTATTGAATCCCCTTTAACATATTGGAACTCATCCCAGAATATGCTTGTGTTGGCACTAAAGTAATCTATGAGTGTTTGACAATTGTTGTAGAATAAAGTTACATCTTGCTCTATACCTTCATAGAATCCATCTTCAGTAATTTTTTCTTGTAAGGGGGATTTACCATCAATATCATGTAGTGAAATCTCTCTTACAGGCAGAAGTTCTACACTCGAAACTTCTAACTTCTGAGATTTTTGTGATTGAGGGGAGAAGAATCTTATAGTTTCAATCTCATCACCAAAGAAGTCTATTCTTAAGGGTAGTGAATGATTTGGAGAATAGACATCTATAATACCACCTCTTTTTGAAGCTTGTCCTACTTTACCTACTTGAAAGTCTATTTCATATCCCAAGCCAGAAAGTTCAGATAATAGTACTTCAGGGTCATATTCTTGTCCTACCTTGATATGTTTGACACTATTTAAAAGCAAATCAGAGTTGATTATATTGCGAAGAGCTGTCCTTAAGGAGCAGATGTAAATATTTTTACTATTCTTATCAATTATTTTTGCTAAAGCACTTAATCTTAATGCCCTGATATTTGAATGTGGGGAACGCTTTTCATAGGGGAGAGTCTCATAATCAGGAATAAAGTAAATATGTTCAGATGATACAAGTACTTCAAGAGAATTTTGAAAGTCTTCAGCAAGCTTATCATCAGAAACAACCACAAGAATATTATTATCATTTTTGTAGAAAGAATCAGCTATGGCCAAAGTCTTTAGAGATTTATTTAAGTTGGCTAGTTCAATATTTGATTTTGAAGTAAAACTTTTATTTAGTTCTTTGAAGAATTTATTATTTGTTACATAAGGTTCAATTTTCTGGTAAAACATCATTCCCCCGAATCTACTTGTTATTTAATCTTTTATTTTATCAATAGAATTTTGTGGCTTAGGCTGAATCTATCATTCTTAAGAACAGTAAAATATAAGCCTGATGAAACTGGTTTATCATTATTATCACGACCATCCCAAGTAAAAGTCTTATCATTGATTTGATTCTGAGTTAGCTTAATTGACTTGACAGATTGGCCTTTAAGGTTGTAAATATTAACTTGCTTAATATTATCTATTCTAGAGTAATTAATATTTATAGTATTTTTAAAAGGATTAGGATAAGATATTATAGTATCATCCTCCAAAACAGCTTCTGTATCACTAATTGAAGTTAATTCTATTGAAATATTTTCCGTGAACTCATTAGCATCAGCTATAAATCTATTCAAAACCCAAGCAATTTCATTTATATCTGTTTCTTCCTCTGTCCAGTCTTCATAGTAGTCATAAAAATCTTCAAATAAATCTTCTTCATGATTCTCAATTGATTCAAGTAAAGAGAAACCGTTATTTTGAACAAAGTAGGATGTGTTTAGATATCCATTATTTGCTTGATTCCAAAAGAGACTTACTAGATTACTTGAAGCTGAAGATATTTCATTTGCAAGAGTGAAGTCATAATTCATGAATGGGAATACTGGAAAGAGAACCGAGGTTAAAGGGTTTCCCATAGCTATCCATAGTGTTGTGAACTTAGGGTTTACTCCAGGTGGGACCCCTTCGATAATAATTGCAGATATTGACCTATCCCTACAAATACTGTTACTCGTGTTGACTATAGGAGTTAAATCACCAAAACTATAGGGTAACTCAACTTCTGTTCCATTAATATCTGCAATGTCTCTTAACATCTCATTGATAATATTTTGACTTGTTAAATCATCTTCTAAAATTAGATTGTTAACTATTGTGTTAGCTCTAAAATATCTTTCCATACCAGAAGTTCCTCCACCATTGATGGAAAAGTTTGTTCTGATAATTGTATTATTTTCTACGTCATCAGTGTCATAAACCCAGAAGTTTGAATTACTAATTTCAAACATTTTACTAGTACCTTGAGCATCAAAAACAGCAAAATTTCCTCTCAGTTCTAAATCAGAAAAAATATCATGAACTAGGCTTATGTATTGCTCAAATTCATCTACACTACTAACAGCAGCTAAGGCGTTTCTTATCAAATTCCCATTATTGAAGTTGCCGTTACCTTCTGTTAAATCTGCTGAAAAAGAATTAACTATTGCAAATCCAGCTTCGTTAGCTCCCATCCAAATTCTATCATCGCCAGGATTTGTTACCCCAATATAAGAATACCTTCCTCCCTCAAAAAAACTTATATTGTTAGTGCTATATGACGTAACATCCCTAATCTTCCAGACCATTGGGACTTCTCTTTCAGTAACATCAGCTGATGATACTCCAATAGTGCAGGTATAAGCAAAACTAGCACTTATAATCAATAATAGCGTTAAAACAGTTTTGAGTTTATTGAGCATAAATATCCTTTATTCAATATCATAAACCTATTTGATGCAGTAGGCTTCTTGTTAATAATGCAGATTCTTACCATTCTAGAAGTTCTACTGTATTAGATGGGTTAAATACTAATTTAATAATATTATGATATATGACAAGATATAAATTGGGAAACATACATTGCTTATTCAAGCTACTAACTTGCAAACAGCGTTCAGCTAGAACGCTGTCACAAGTAGTTTTTATTTACGCAATATCTTCTTTGTTTAGTATTTGAGTCTGAATAAAATCTCTATATTGAATATTGTTCTTGAACAATTCATCATGACGTCCATCAACTATTTCATGCCTATCATTAATGAAAACAATTCTGTCTGCATAAGAAACAGTAGAGATGCGGTGAGATACCATTAGAGCTCCAGTTCTTGGAAAATACTTCTCCATATCTAGCCAGAGTTGTTTCTCATTTTCTGCATCTAAACTTGAAGTTATATCATCAAGAATTAGATATTCAGGATTTCTCATTAATGCTCTAGCTATTGCAATTCTCTGTTTTTGTCCACCAGAAACAGCAGAACCTCTTTCTCCTAGAACTGTATTCTCTTTGAGAGGAAATGATTCAATTTCTCTTTCTAGTTGTGATACTTTTACAACAGACTTAAATAGTTCTTTTGAGGCATTGTCTGTACCGAAGTAAATGTTATCAGCTATTGTTCCACTGAATAACAATGGATCTTGAGGTACATATCCAATTCTAGAAAGAAGATGGCTTCTATCTAGATCATTGATAGAAGAAGAATTGATTGAAACACTGCCCAGGTCTGGTTTAACAGAACCAGTCAAGATTGATATGAGAGTACTCTTACCACAACCAACAGGTCCCATTAAAAGAGTTTTTTCTTTGGGATCAATCTCAAGATTAATGTTAGTAAATAGGGCATCTGTATCATAATCAAATTTTACGTCTTTAAGGGAAATAGACTTTATCTTGTTAACAGGAACTGAATTAGTAAATCTTTCATTTTCATTCGGAAAGTTCTTCATCTCTTCAAGTCTATCTATATTTACGAATGCTTGCTTTCCTGATACAAAAAGTTGAGGTAGATCAAGCATAGGATAAATCATCATCATTAGATATGTATAGAAAGCTAGGAAAGTACCAATTGTTATATCTCCTTTAACAGCCATATATCCACCAAAGAATAGAATAGATATCTGTCCAAAATAGCCTATATACTCATAAATTAAGTTTAAACCTGATTGAAGTTTTATTAGTGTAAATTCTGTTTCAAATCTATGAGTTAGTGCTTTCTGGAAAAAGCGATTGTATTTATCTTCACAATCAAAAGCTTTAATGATTTTAATACCACTAAAACTCATTTCTAGTTGATTATTTATCTTACTAATAGCTTCTTGATTTCTAGTATATCTTTTTTCTAATGAGGTGCTAACAAAATAGAAAACTACAATCATTATAGGAAGGGGTATGAGTGAATATAGGGTTAATCTCCAGTTTAATGAGAACATCATTACTAATATAAAAGTAATACTAACTAACGAATTAAATGCTCTAAAAATACCTGAACATAAAAACCAGGCTATTTTAGGAAAGTCTGTTAAATCGTTAGTAAGTCTAGTAACAATATCTCCAGTCCTAAATTTATTAAAGAATTTATAATCTTTCTCTGAAATATCTGTGAAATAACGAACTCTAAGACTATGTTCAAACTTCATATTAATCCATGCTCTAAAAGCTGGATAGATTCCTGCAATTAATCGCACCATACCTATCCCAAGTATTACCCAGATAAACTTGTACATCTCAGTCATTGGTTCATCAAACTCAGATTTATTCTTAACTATATAATCTATTTTATCAATTAGCATTTTAAACAAGTAAGGATAAACAGAAGAGATGAAAGCACTTAAAATAGTTAAAATGACCATTACAAAAACTAACTTTTTGTATCTTTTCCATTCGTTAAAAATCCATTTAACATGCTTATTCATCATTATCTCCTAAAAATTGAAGGTTCACTAAATTCTTATATTCTTCAGATTTCTTCATTAATTCTCCATGTTTACCATGATGCTTAATAATTCCATTTTCAAAGTAGATAATATTATCAGCATCAATAATAGATGATAACCTATGGGCAACTATCAGAGCTGTCTTATTTTGAAGTAATTTATTCATAGAATCTTGTATCTTTGCTTCAGTAACTGTATCAATAGATGATGTCGCTTCGTCCATAATAACAATTTCAGGATTGAATGCTAAGGCTCTAGCAAAACTCAAAAGCTGTTTCTCTCCATGAGAGATGTTTTGTCCACGTTCTGACAGAACTTTTGTGAGAGCATCTTTTTGCAAGAATTTATCAGCATGTACCATCTTAATAGAATCAATGACTTGATCTCTACTGACATTATCATTATAAATTCTTACATTTTCAACAATATCTCCTGGAAATAGGAATACGTCTTGAAGAATTAATCCAAGCTGTTTTCTCCAACTTTTTATGTTTAACTCTTTTAGATTAACACCATCAATTAATATCTCTCCCTTTTGAAACTCATAGAATCCACAAAGAAGACTAACTGTTGTTGTTTTACCAGAACCTGATGGACCAACAAGTGCTACCTTATCACCTTTGTTTATCTTAAATGAAACATCTTTCAAAATCCATTTATCTTCCTCATAAGCAAACCAAACGTTCTTAAACTCTATAGAGTGCTTGAATTCTGAAATCATTTTAGTTTTATTATAATAGGGCTCTACAGGAAGTTCATTTAACTCTTGAATTCTATTGAGTGAAACAAAAGATTTTTGAATCTGCATAACATTTTCAAGTAACTGAATCAAAGGCCAAACTATGCGATTTATATATTGTGAAAAGATAATTAATGTTCCAATAGTTTCAGTTCCTTTGAATATTTTTGGAACAACTAAAAGAATAATTAAAATCAAGAAGAAATATTCAATAATAAACATGAATAAACCTTCTACAGAATATTCGATAAAAGCTGCCTTTGTTTCGAGCTTCTTCTTATCGGCTGAGGATTCTTTTATGATTTCTACCACATCTCTTTGTTTATGAAATGTTTGTATAACACTCATTCCTTGCACATATTCTGTAAGTTTTGCTGTTACTTCAGAATATTTTTCTCTTACTTTTTTAAATAATTTACTGATATATCGCATGAAGTAGTTGTAAGCAATTACAATTGCAGTTAGGGCAAGTAGTAACCAAACTGAAACATCTGGACTCTTATACACTATGACAGCAATTACTCCAAGGAAGAATAGTAAATTACCAATAATTCTGACAGAGAGCTCAGAAAATAAAAACCTAACTTTTTCACTATCATTTTCTACCCTTGCAATGAAATCTCCTACAGGTCTATTATCAAAGAATGATACTGGTACCTTCATTAGATGGCTAAACAATTTCATTTTCACATCTGTAATAACTTTTAATCCAAGCTTTGATAAGATAATTATCTGACTAAATGAAGCAATACCAGACAGCAAGATTAAGCCTATAAAGAAGAAAGCATAATTATACATGTCTGCTACATCTTTATTAGGTACACTAACATCAATTATATGCGCTAGAATTAAAGGGTCTATCAAATGGGTAGCTGAAACAAACAACATCAGGATAAATCCTAATATAAATAGCTTCTTCTCTTTCCATAAGTATGGCGATAAAAATTTAAAATTCTTTTTTATATTATTATTTTTTTTGGACATAGAAACTCCGTTTATTATATTTCGTTAATTTGGAAATATGATCTTCTTAAATGGTTTTATGAGATTATTACCTCAATTCCTAGTTTAATATTTAGCGTTAAAATTATTTTATAAATCAATCTACAAGGCAATAAAAAACTTACATAAGGATTTGTCAATATTAAATTTTATCTTTTTATACTCACGGTATTATAAATATCCTAAGAGTTAGTTTTGACTTATGTGTATAGATATATAAGTCTTTTATTTTATATTCAGTAATTAAATAATTATTGATTTGTTTAAGGCTGATATGGTCACCCTTACTTGCCTCTTTGAAAAAAAGCCGATTTTTCAATGAGACCCTTAATGCAGGAGTTAGGAGGGAGGAATTAGTGATGAGTTAGGAGGAGGAATTAGTGATGAGTTAGGAGGAGGAATTAGTGATGAGTTAGGAGGAGGAATTAGTGATGAGTTAGGAGGAGGAGTTAGTTATGAGTTAGGAGTTAGGAGTTAGTGCTAGCTGGCAAAGGGGAGTTTGGAGTTACTGGGATCGCCAGCCTCTGCGCTGGCTTCACTTAGAACGTAGTTATAAGTGAATTTGTAGAGACGCTTGGAAAAACGTCTCAAAAAGGGAGTGTAAGCATCCACCGATAGGTTGAACGGAGTTCATGCTTACGCAAAATAGATTCGTAAGCTGGGAAGCTTTCAGTCCCGGTTTGTGTTTTATCTCCTACTTAACTTTCAACACCTTCTTATAAATTGTTTGCTTATTGCTAGAAAATTTAATAATATATATGCCAGTTGAAACTTCTTTACCCTTATTATCTTTTCCATCCCAAAAAATATCTTGCTCTTTACTACTGTTTGATAGATTTCTAACAAGTTGACCCTTGATATTAAATATTTTTACACTTGCATTTGTAGGTAAAAAAGCTAAAATCTTTGCTTTTGTTTCAAATGGGTTAGGATATATGTCAGAGACTTCTAAAAGCTGCTCTTCTGGGCTATCAGGGATATAATTATTTCTAGCTTCAACAAAAGGTGAGATGTAGCTATGTCCATCAACAAATTTAGTTCTTATCCAATAATAGTAACTTTGGGATGGGGCATTGTTATCAACAAGTGAAAAATAATCCTGGTTAGGATAATCCTCAATTAGCAAGCTATCTCCTATTTGCATAGAATTTTGAAAATCTTTATTTGTAGATCTAAAAATATGGAAACTTTCAATCATATCATTATGTTCAATATTCCAAGAAAGATTAACTTTATTAAGTGATATAAAGTTAGCTGAAAAATTATTGATAGTAATTTCAGCAATCTGGTTTATGGATAGATTATTAACAAAGCCAGACTGAGTAAACTGCAATAGTTGATTTTTGGCAACAGTGTTATGGAGGGAAGTTCCTGTCTTGATAGCAATAAATTGATTGTTAAATGTTTCATAACTCAGATTATAACTTGTACCAATAAGTTTTGTTGAACGGTATACATAGCTATCTTCTCCATTGGAAAGGACAAAATTTACTTTAGCAGAATCGTTGTATTTTAGTAAATATTCTAAATCAGAATTTCCAACATTCTTATTATTGAAGGCTTTTTTCAAAGCAAGAGGTATATTATCAGGGGTTTGTATAATATAATACATTAGGTAATGGAAGAGTAATTCACTATCAATGAATGAATTAACATCATAATATTCGCCTTCCCATTGAGAAGGATGTTGATGGAACCATACAGATCCAAGAAATTCAATAATGTCTTGTTTCACTTGGGAACTGTAGAAACCGTTATGCATAAAAGAATATGTAACACCATCATGCTCAAATAAGAGAGGATGATTACCATTACCACCTGTACCATTTCTTGCATGTCCCATGATAATAGAAACAGAATCATCTGGCATTAGTGTCATCAAGGCATTATTTAAGGGTTCATCAGGATTAGAATTATCATACCAAGTTTGGTAGCCAGTTTTGTACCAACGATAGTGTGGTAATATAGTTTGACTGCCTACATTGTAGGCTACAATTCCATATCCATCATTATTTAGCGGGATATCTCCTGAATTACTTTGAAGAAATGCAAAGTAATCTAATGGATCATCAAGTCGCCCTGGAGAAACATCTATTGTCATTAGGTCGTTATCATTAATTCCCAATAAGACAAACATATCACAGCTTGTTAATATAGAGACTTTTATGATAAGTACTATTAAAAATACCCTAAAATTTTTATTATTCATATATGTGTAATTTAATCAGACTACTTATATTGTCAAACAAGAATTTAAAAATATTATTGACAACTATTGTAATTACTAGTGAAATTGGTATTGTTATTGGAAGTAAGAATCGTATATTATGGTTTCTAGTTTATATTAATGTCAAAATGAAAAGATGTTTGTTAATGGAAAGTTTTTACAAGGATTTTATATGAAAAAAGTTATAATTACACTAATTCTAGTTACTTTATCAATATTTATTGTAAAGAAATTGAAATCTAAAAAAGCTTAGATTACTATTATTTAGATTTCCTAATATAATTAGGGTCTAATAAATGTTGTGAAAATAGTTAGGGTTACCTATATAAAAATAGGTAGCCCTTTTGTACTATATAGCATCAATTACAGAAATTACTTTACAAACTAAATCATATTTTATAATGAAGAAAAAATATTAAATTCCAGTGGAGGATAAATGAAACTAGAAGGAAAGGTTGTTGTTGCTCAGGGCGGAGGACCAACTGCTGTAATTAATCAATCCTTAGTAGGGGTAGTACTTGAATCACGAAAATTTCAACAAGTTACACGAGTTTATGGAGCTCAACATGGTGTGGACGGTATTTTGAATGAGAACTTCTTTGATTTAACTCAAGAAACAACTCATAACCTTGAGCAGATTGCTCAAACACCATCTTCTGCGCTTCTTTCAACAAGAGTTAAACCTGACGTGAAATATTGCAAAGAAATGTTCAAAGTTCTTAAGGCTCACGATGTAAGATACTTCTTCTATATCGGAGGTAATGATTCTTCTGATACTGTTAGAATAGTTAATCAAGAAGCTGAAAATGCATCTTACGAATTCAGAGCTATTCATATTCCTAAAACAATTGATAACGACTTAGTCTTAAATGACCATACTCCAGGTTTCGGTTCAGCAGCTAGGTTTGTAGCTCAATCATTTATTGGGGCTAATCTAGATAATAGAGCATTACCAGGTGTTTATATAGGTATTGTTATGGGACGTCATGCAGGCTTCTTAACAGCAGCTTCTGCTTTAGCTAAGAAATATCCAGATGATGGTCCTCATTTAATATATATGCCTGAAAGAAAATTCAACCTTGATAAATTTATTCAGGATGTTAAAACAACTTATGATAAGTATGGTAGATGTGTTATTGCTGTTTCAGAAGGTATTTCAGATGAAAACGGAATTCCAATTGTTACTAAGCTAGCAAAGACTGTTGAAAAAGATGCACATGGTAACGTTCAGCTTTCTGGAACTGGTGCTTTAGGTGATTTATTAGCTGACGAAATTAGAAACAAACTCAAGATTAAGAGAGTACGATCAGATACATTTGGTTATCTTCAACGTTCATTTATGGGTTGTGTATCAGATGTAGACCAAAATGAAGCACGAGAAGTTGGTGAAAAAGCAGCCCATTATGCAATCTGGCATAATTTAGATGGATCTATCAGGATAATTAGAACTGGTTACTATTCAGTTGATTATGCTTTAGCTAAATTAGAAGATATCGCTGGTAAAACTAGACACATGCCTGATAACTTTATTAATGCTGAAGGAAACAATGTAACTAATGATTTCTTATATTATTGCAGACCATTAGTAGGATCAGGCTTCCAACAAGCTCATAGATTGAGAGTACCTAAAGCGGTAAAACTTCTTGAGAGATAAATGATATTCTAAAATATACGTGAACAAAGCTTAAGCTTTGTTCACTTTTCTCCTTAACTTCAAAGTCAGTTATAAAATTCTATTCTCGTAAGTAAAATTATTCTATATAAAGATAACTAAGAAAAACTAATGCAAGAGGAAAGATGTATATTTCAAATGAAGCTAAAGAAGTTCTATTAAATAATGCTTATAATTGCATTTTGGGAAAAATTAATAATATTGAAGTAAGCCTAGAGCAAATTGACGATGAATTTGTTAAAGAAATTCATGGAGTTTTTATTCAACTAATAGTAGACGGTGTTTCTAAGGGCATTATGGGAGAATATGAGCCTAATACAAACTTGATTGATACAATTAACAAACTAGCTAGCAATCTAATTGATACATCAAATAATGAAATTAAGCTTGAAAAACATGAACTTAGTTATATGGAAATTAAAATATCGATATTATCTAAGTTAACAAGAATTTATAAAGAAGAGGATATCATTATAGGTAAGCATGGAATAATCATCAAACATCTTGAAGGTAATGGAATAATGCTTCCAATAGATGCTCAAGAAAATTGCTGTGAAGGTAGAACAATATTCTTGAATGAAGCATGCCATAATGCAGGATTACCATCTTATCAATGGCAAGAGGATGACTGTGAAGTTTATAGATTCGAAACAGAAGTGTTCAAAAAGGATTATTCAAAAATATAGAGACTTTGATATTTTATTGACAGAATAATACATTCTAATAGTTTGTTAAAAAATTTAAACTATAGGTAAATATGAATAAAAACGTCAAAATTGTAACGAATAAGTTACTGAAATATAAAGTTAATTTAATCATGGGACTCATAGCAATGGTCCTATATGCTGTTTTCAGTGGGGCAACGATAACACTATTAGCTCCACTTTTCGACTATGTCTTTACTAATTTAGATAGAGCAGTTGAGTATAATACAATTAGCGAAATATCTAATGTGTTATGGGATTCTACAGTTAACAAATTTACTAATTCAGACTTTAACTTCTTTGATAGGTCAAGTTATGATGGAATAATTGAGGGATACAAAGAAATTCTAGAACTTTCTAATCCTATTCAGCTACTTTATTTCGTTATAATTGTGATTGTAGTAGCCTTGCTATTAAAAAACGTCTTCTATGTTGCTAATAGATTCTTCTTTTCAGTATTAAAAGCTAAATCTGTTAGAGACATCCGTAATGAAGTATTTACAAGTTATTTATCACAATCAATAGCCTTCTTTAACAAGAATAAAGTTGGCGATTCTATAGTTAGAATGGTCGATGATGTAAATATTATAAGTAATCTATATATTTCATCAATATTTAATGTCTTAAGAGATGTTATATCCATTGTAATTTTCATCTTCATAGCTCTTTTTATAAATGCTAAGTTGTTCCTATTGAGCTTGATGATTGTTCCAATTTTTACTTTTGGGGTTAATTTCTTAGGTAAGAAAATCAAGAAATATGCTAAGAGGATTCAAAGACAAGCCTCAACTTTATTCTCCAATATTGAAGAAGTTCTAAGTTCTATGAAAATCGTAAAAGCCTTCTCTAAAGAAGACTTCGAAAGAAAAAGGATGAACCAAATCAATAGTAGCTATATGCGCTTGAGAATTAAATCTCAGATATATGCTTCACTTAATGTTCCTTTATCTGAACTTACATCTATGGCAACAGGAATCATTGTCATTGTTCTTGGTGCACAGATGATTAATAGTGATAGTTCAAACTTCTCGCTAGGTTCATTTACTGCCTTCTTAGGTGCTATATTCTCTATCCTACATCCTTTGAAAGTAGTAACCAAAGCTTATACTGATATAAAAAAAGCAGGAGTTTCACTAGGACGTATAAATGAAGTAGTTGGACTTTCTCCTGAAATTAATGAAATTGATAATCCTAAAGAAATAAAATCATTTGAGGATTCTATCGAGATTAAAAATGTTTCTTTCGGATATCATAAAGATAAAGAAGTCATTAAAAATCTATCACTAACTATCAAGAAAGGACAATCAATCGGTATTGTAGGTTCTTCAGGTTCAGGTAAATCAACTCTGATTAATCTAATCAATCGTATGTATGATTTCAATAGTGGTCAAATCCTTATCGATGGCGAGAACATAAAGAACTTTAAAATATATGATTTACGTTCTTTGTTTGGCCTAGTGACTCAAGAATCAATTCTATTTAGTGAAACTATAGAAAACAATATCAAGTATGGTACCAATAAAGAAGTAAGCCATGATGATGTTGTCAATGCCGCAGAAATAGCTTATGCCAAAGAGTTTATTGAAGAGCTTCAAGATTCATACAAACACAGACTAGAGACTAAAGGCTCTGATTTATCTGGAGGCCAAAAGCAAAGAATATGTATTGCTAGATCGATTGTAGGAAATCCACCAATTCTAATATTTGATGAGGCTACTTCTGCTCTTGACACAGATTCAGAAAAGAATGTTCAAATTGCTATAGAAAAAGCAACTAAAAATAGAACCGTAATTATGATTGCTCACAGACTTTCAACTATAATTAATTGTGATAAAATTGTAGTTATGGATAAGGGTGAAATTGTAGGTGTTGGCACACATGAAGAGTTATTAAAAAATAACACTAGATATGCTGAATTAAGCGGAAGCCAAAATTTATAAGAATAGGAGAAATAATGTTAGTAGAAGTTTCTATCGGAGAAGTAGTTGATAAAGTTACTATCCTTTCAATAAAATTAGAAAAGTTTAAAGATGCACAAAAGAAGATGAATGTTCAAAAAGAATACGATACTTTAATTAAAGATATTAATAAGCTCGGAATAGACGAAAATTCTCCAGAGTTTCAAGAACTAAGAGCAGTTAATGTGAAATTATGGAATATTGAAGATTCTATCCGTGTAAAAGAATTTAACAAAGAGTTTGATGAAGAATTTATCCAAATAGCTAGATCTGTCTACTTTGAAAACGATACTAGAGCTGAAATTAAAAAGAAGATTAATCTTAAGTTTGGTTCTTCTTTAATCGAAGAAAAAGAGTATGTAGAATATAAAGGACAATAAATGACTAGAGTACTTACTTATGGCACATTTGATTTGTTTCATTATGGGCATCTTAGAATTCTACAAAGGGCAAAATCACTTGGTGATTATTTAATTGTTGCGGTTTCAACTGATGAATTTAATGCTATTAAGAATAAAAAGAGCACTTATCCTTATGAAGAAAGAGCTCAGATTGTTGAAGCTATAAAGTATGTAGACCAAGTTATCCCAGAAAATAACTGGGAACAAAAGATTCAAGATATCAAAGAACATAATGTTGACATAATGGTCATGGGTAGTGATTGGTATGGTAAGTTTGATTTCCTTAAAGAATACTGCCAAGTGGTTTATCTAGATAGAACCCCCAATATCTCTTCTACTGAAATAAAAGAGGGGATTAGAGGAGATGTGAATTGAATATCTCTAGATATATTAACTTTGTTCCTTATTTATTTGCTTGGCATACTAAAAAGCTACTAAACAATCAAAAACAAGCAGATTTCTATTGTGGTAATATTGTAGATTACTTCTGTTTTAAAAAAGTTCTTCAACATTATCCAAAAATGAGAGTCGTTGCTAAGAATAAGAAAGTCAGAGATAAGTTAAAAGAACATGGTGTTAAGTCAATCTTGTATCCAACTTTCCCTGATACAGTTGTAATGTGTAGACATTCTGCTAGAAAATATCCATTGAAACAAATAAAGAAGATTGGTCTTAGGCACGGTCCTTATCACTTTAAGAATTTTATTAATCCAAGATACTATAATGAGTTTGATAGCTATCTATTTACTTCTGAATTTGAAGCAAAAGAGGCTAAAGAGATAGGAATAACTAATGGACAAGGACCCGGGTATCCAAAGATTGATGATGCCTTTGATGGATCTATATCCGAAAGTATATTAAATAAGTTGAAGAAAGACTTAGGAATAGATAGTAATTTACCAACAATTATATTCTCAGCAACCTGGAATAAAACTAACTATTCAGCTATCAATAAATGGTATGATAAGATAAACACTTTAGTTGGAAAGTATAATATACTTGTAACAGTGCATGATTGGACTACTCAAGATATCAAAGACAAACTAAAGCATACTAAAGGAATCCATTATATTGAAGATAAAGAAATCTTAAAGTACTTAATGATTTCAGATTTAATGATTGGCGATATTAGTTCTATTATTGCAGAATTCTCAGCTTTGGATAAAGCAATAATTACTTTTAGAATAGAGGTTGGTAAAAGAACAACAAAGCAGATTATTGAAATGCTCGATAACATGACCTACAGAGTAGATTCTTTCGAGGAACTCGAAGCTTTAATTGATATAGCCTTGGCTGATAATGGAGAAAAGCATAGACTTCAAAGACAAAAATATAATGAAATTATGTTTGGTCAACTGGATGGAAAAGCTAACCTAAGGGTTAAAACAATTATAGATAATTTTATAGAGGGTTAAAATGAAATTAGGTATCTTAACAGCTTTTAGAGATCAACATAAGTATTATGTTAGAGCTTGCCAAGAATTAAATATTGAATATGAAATCATTGATATAATTAGCTATAAATGGCTTGAAAAGCTAATGGCAAGTGATTGCGATGGTTACTTGTGCAGACCTCCATCAAAGTTTCAAGAAAGAAAAACTATGTTTGATGAGAGACTTAGATTCATTACTGAATACTTGAAGAAGCCTATTTATCCTGGTTATGAAGAACTTTATATCTATGAAAACAAGAAGATGATGGATACTTGGTTAACTTATAATAATATTAGTCATGCAAAAACCTATGTATTCTATGATAAACAAGAATATGTTAATTTTGTAAAAAATGCTAAATTTCCTTTAGTATTCAAGACAAATATTGGTTCAACATCAAAGGGTGTCAAAATTGTTAAGTCTAAGAGTTCAGCCTTAAAAATAGGCAATAAAATATTTGGATTAACTAATTCAAAGTTATCTAAAGGGTATACACCTCAAACTACTGGAAAGGTAATTAAATTTACAGCTGTTGGAGCTAGTCAAAAGCATTATATAATTCTTCAAGAGTTTATCGATGTCGTTTGGGAATGGAGAATGGTTAAAATTGGTGAATCATATTTTGGACACAAGAAGCTTATGAAGAAAGGCTTTGCAAGTGGTTCAAAGCTCAAGGGGTGGGATAACCCTTCTCAAGAGATTCTCCATTTTACTAAATCTATCTGTGATAAAGGTAATTTTAATTCCATGAATATTGATATATTTGAAACCCCTAATGGAGACTTATATGTTAATGAACTTCAAGCCATCTTTGGTCAATCAACAGAACATCTTATGCTAATTGATGGTAAAGCTGGACGTTACATATATAAAAATAATCAATTTGTATTCGAAGAAGGGAACTTTAATCAAAATGCATCATGCAATCTAAGAGTAAAAAACTTTATTGATATTTTAGAAGGTGACTGTGATGCAAAGTAATTTCTCTGATGTAAAAAAGATATTAATAATCCAGTATAAGCCTTTCGGAGATATACTCTTAAATACAGCTTATTTACCTGGTTTAAGAAAGAAATTCCCAAATGCTCAGATAGATTTTTTAATTCAAAGGCCATATAGAATTGTCTTAGAGGATAACCCTCATATCGATAATTTAGTGATAATGGAAAAGACTAAGAATGAATTTAAGAAGATTGGAATCAGAATTAAAACTATCCTTAAGGTTAGAAAAGAAAAGTATGATCTTGTCATTGACCAGCTCAGAGGAGTAGGATCTGCCCAAATTACTCTATTTAGTGGAGCAAGATATAGACTAGGCTGGAAACTAAAGAAGTATAATTGGGTTTATAATTATTTAACTCCTAGAGATAATCTTAGATATTATGCTCTGCTCAAGAGTGATGTGTTAAAACCTCTAAATATAAAGTTTGACAGCTTGGAAACCTTCTATCACATTAAAGAAAAGTCTCTGACTTATATTGATAAATGGCTAAAAGAAGTTGGACTTGAAGGTAAACCCTTCTTGATTGTTTCTCCAACATCTCCGGTTCTTTATAAACAATGGGATTTAGCTTCTTATGCTAAAACTCTTGATATGGTTAAAGAAGGGCTTGGATTGGATATTGTTTTCCTTTGGGGACCAAACGAATTGGCTAATGTTGAAACTATTGTTGCTCAAATGAAAACAAAGGCTATTATTGCTTGCAAGACTAACTTCAATGAGGCAGGAGCTCTGCTTAAACGAGGAAGTATATTCTTTGGGAATGATGGTGGTGTTAATCACCTTGCAATAGCTGTTAAGACTCCATCCGTTGCTATTTTTGGACCTCATACCAATCCTATTAAGTGGCAGGCAAACCATATTAAAACCCACACTTTCCTAAGAAATTGGGACTGCAAAGATAAAACAGATAGAAGGCTTGGTATTAGCCCTGAAATGGCATTTAAAGAACTAAAGAAAATGTATGAGATGATTAAATGAAATATGTTCTCTATATAGCTAAACTGTATTCACTTTCAATTTTTCAACCTATTGTAAAAGCTCTCAAAGAGACCAACAATGATTATCGATTTTATGTTTCGGACAATGTAAGAAATAATTGGAATAATGATTGGGATAAGAATCTCATTCTTGAAGATATCCCTGCTGCTAAAAAGTATAATTCTGACGCAGTACTCTGTCCTGGTAACTTTGTAGATTGGAGAATTCCAGGAATCAAAGTGCAAATATTCCATGGCTTAGGGGTTGAAAAAGCTGCACATTTTAAGATAAGGCATTTCTTTGATGTTTATGCTACTTCTGGACCTTATGTAACAGAAAGATTTAAGAAACTTCAAAGTGATAACAATAACTATTTTGATATTATTGAAACTGGTTGGCCTAAGGTTGATCAAATCATTAATTATGACATGAATGGTTTAAGGGAAAAATACAATATCCCAGAAAATAAAAAAGTGATCCTTTATGCGCCTACATTTAGTCATAAAATGGAATCTGCTACAAAAACTTTAAGTTCAATGGCTGACTTAGCAAATGATGATGAAGTTTGGCTTTTGAAGTTTCATGCATTGATGAATAAAGATATCATAAACGATTTCCGTAAGTTGGGAAATGATAATATCAGAGTTATGAATGAAAAGGATATTACTCCATTGCTACATATTTCTGATATTATGATTTCTGATACTTCTTCTGTTATATATGAATTCATGATTTTGAATAAGCCTGTCATTACTATTGATACAATCGACCTCAAAGATAAAGGACTAAATATCAATGATGTTCATGAATTAAGATCTGCAATCAATAAGTTGAAGGAAAATCCAATTTTATTGCAGGATAAGATTGATAAATATGTGAATCTTATTAATCCATACACTGATGGTAAAGTGTGCTATAATTTGATAAAAGAAGTTAACAAGTTAGTTGATAGTGGTCATCTACCAAAGTCTAATAAGCCGCTAAATCTGTTTAGGAAGTGGCAAATTATCTATCACTCAATTTTCAGGAAAGGGTATTTAAGATAATGGCTGGAAATCTAAAGTTAGTTGGAAAAATAGCAGATGTTGCTCTTGATATGCTTAAAAAGACCTGTCAAGCATTAGAAAATAATACAATAGATTATATTCTTGAAGGAGGAACCCTTCTTGGTATAATTAGAGAGGAAAGGCTTCTTCCTTGGGATAATGATCTTGATATTACGGTTAAATATGAGGATCTAGATAAAATACTTAAAGCACGAAAAGATATCTGGAAAGCTGGTTATAGAACTAGAGTTAGACACTATAAAGAAGATATAGGTCCTTTCAAAAAAGGTCAAGTTAAGATTATAAAGGTTCAAACTAGGAAGTTATTTTTCTTTAAAGGTTTTACTTTACTTGATATTTTCGTAAAGAAGAGAGTAGATGGTAAATACTATTGGACTGTTGGTGGAAAAAATATTGTTCTGAAGTCTGCTCCAGAAAAGTTCTATAAAGAGCTGAGTAAAGTTAATTTTAAAGGTCACGATTATTCTATTCCTAAAGATTATAAAGAATATTTGACTTATAGGTATGGCCAATGGAATATTGTAAAGAAAGATTATAATTATAAAAAAGACGATAATGCTATTGTAAAATAAAGGTAAGGTATAATGAGAGCTATTATAATTGCTGCTGGTAAAGGAACGAGATTGTATCCATTAACTAAGAATACTCCAAAAAGTTTATTAGAAATTGGTGATGGTTTAACATTACTTGAATCACAGTTACATTCTTTGAAAGAAAATAATATAAAAGATGTTACCATAATTGTAGGCTATCTTGCAAAGCAAATTGAAGCTAAAATTGATAAATATAGAGATGACTTTAATATAGATATAGTGTATAATCCTTTTTATGATGTTTCTAACAATCTAATTTCAGTTTGGATGGCTAGATACTATATGAATGAAGATTTTATTACTATAAATGGTGATGATATCTTCAATCCTGTCATCATAGAAGATCTTTTAAAAAGCTCTGAACAGATAACCATGGTAGTTGACTATAAAGATTCTTATGATGAAGATGATATGAAGATTATCCATGAAAGAGGACTTGTCAAACAAGTCAACAAGAAAATTGCCCCTAAAGATGCTAATGGAGAATCGGTCGGCATTATTAAATTTTCAGGACAAGGACGCAACATATACATTCGAACTCTTGAAGAGATGGTTAGAGATAATGCTAATATGAACTCTTTTTATCTTAGTGCAATACAAAGAATTATTGATAAAGGCTATTCTGTTAATATGTCTGTTTGCGATCCTAAGAATTGGGGTGAATTAGATTTTCACCCAGATTTATTATTTATTAGAGAATATGTAAGGAAAGAGAACTTATCTCAAGTTATTCTTGGGAAAAGTTAAATAAACTTGAATAATAGATTAGAAATGTGTAAATCGTTAGATATACATACTCATTTATCTCAACTAAAGGATAAAATATCTAGCTATTATGCTGATTTTCCAGATACTATTCATGTCTCTACAGCATTAAATAAGCAAGAAGTAGATTTTCATCTAGATAACAATATCCCATATTGGTTTGCTGGTTGTCATCCTATGGATATAAACAATTATACATTGTTTGAACCAATTTTAATTAAGCTTCTTGAATCAAAGAAAATCTTAGGGATTGGTGAAATAGGCCTTGATAAAAGATTCCCAAATAATCAACTACAAATAGAAGTTTTTCTTAAGCAATTGAAACTAGCTGAGAAATACCAAATGCCTATCTTACTTCATGCTTATGGGTCTCCTTATAAAATCGTTGATTTTTTAAAGAGGCTAGTAAGGATAAAGAAAGGAGTAATTATGCATGGATTTAAAGGATCAATGGAGGTTTTCAAGGAATTAGACAAGTTAGAAGTTTATATCTCTTTGAGTAATCGGATTCTTAAACCATTGAAACATAGAGAAGTAGTTAAAGCAATTCTTGCTACTGGAAGATATTTTATTGAGAGTGATTATCCATATAATGGAGATCTGAAGGAAACAACATTAATAGCACAAAAAATCGAAGAAGATTATAGAATAAGTGGTGTTATGGATAGATGTATAGAAAATTTTGAGCTTATTTTTGGGAGGCATTGTGGAACAATATCAGAGATCTAGTTTGATTGTAGGAGATGAGTCAATAAGCAAATTCAGAGATATAAATATCTTAATTGTGGGTCTAGGTGGAGTAGGGGGATATGCATTAGAAGGTCTAGCAAGAGCTGGTTTTAGTAAATTTACTATAGTTGATTTTGACCATGTAAGTGAATCAAATATAAACCGTCAGATAATTGCTTTGCATAGCACGATAGGCAAGCTAAAGAGTGAATTGTTTAAAGAAAGATTGTTAGATATTAATCCTGAATGCCAAGTTAAGGTTATATCTCAATTCTTAGATGATGAAAATCGTAAAGAGTTGATAATGAAAGCTGATTTTGTGGTCGATGCAATTGATAGTTTAGGTCCGAAGGTTGGTCTGCTTGAAGATTGTTTTCGTAATAATATCAAGGTTGTTTCTTCGATGGGAGCAGGGAATAGACTTGACCCTTCTAAGATTAAAATAGCAGATTTATCTAAAAGTAGAAACTGTTCTTTAGCAAAACGGGTAAGGAAATTTTTAAGAAGAAGAGGCATAAATAAGGGGATTCCAGTTGTTTATTCTGAAGAATTACCGATTACTGATTATCTGAAAGAGGGAAGAGGTAAATCAGAGGAACTTAGTGATAGGGGAAGAGAGAGAACCTTAGTCGGTTCAATTTCTTATTATCCCGCAATAATGGGTATGATGTTGGCATCTTATATAATTAGGTACTATATCGATGACGAAAAAGCTTAATGAATCCCATATCTATGCAATTTGGGAAAAGCAAGCACTTAATCATGATTTATATACCAAAGATGGCAAGCAGTTAAGAATTATCTATCCAGGATATAGAAATTCTGATAAAGGACCAGATTTTATAAGTGCTAAAATTCTAATTGATGGATCTGAAATACAGGGGGATGTAGAAATACATACAAAAACTTCTGACTGGTCAAAGCATGGACATTCTAACAACTCAGATTATGATAATGTAGTTTTGCATGCTGTCTGGAAACATGATGATAGCATAATTGTGAATAGTAAGGGTAAAGAACTAGATACCCTAGTAATGTCTGAATTCATATCAAAAGCAGAACTTAGAGAAGGGAAAAGTGGTCAAGTGTGTGTCTTGTTTGCAGGCTTAAGTTCTTTACAAGTAAATCATATACTTCTTAATTTTGGTAATCTACGGATGAAATCAAAAGGCTATTTATATGATTCGGTACAATCAAATCTACATTATGTGATTTTCTTCAGACAATTAGCAAAGATTCTTGGTGCACCTAACAATAAAAATAGCATGAGAACATTCTTAGGACTGATAAACTCAAATATCTACTATGAAAAAAAGAAAACATTTGAAGATTTAGCCAAAACTTGCGGTTTAAATGATCCAGAAAGTACCATGTGGAAAAGGTTTAGAGTTAGACCTTCAGCGTCAATTGCAAGAAAAGCAGAATTCCTATATTATTTAGTAGATAGACATTATAATGCTGCTTATCTAGATAAACTTCTTATGGTATTTCAAAATACTTCTTCTTACCATGAATTCGAAAAGAGTATAGTTTCTTCTTTATTAAAAGTGGACTCTAAGATTGATATAGGACTAAGTCTAAAGAAAATATTGATATTTAATTGTTACCTACCCTACTTATTATTTTACTACAAGAGCTTGGATGATAAAAAACACCTTGCCAAAATTAAAACTTATATTAATAATTTCCCGAAATTGAGTATGAATAGAATTACTAAGCTTATGTTAGCTAATTTTAGTGATTACCAGCTAGCGAGAATACCAGAAAATGAAGTTTATTATCAAGGAATGCACTACCTATTTAACGAACACTGTAACACTCGAAATTGCACAGATTGTTATTCTCATAGAGATTTATTGAAGGTTGAAATAAATGAAGAATAAATTGAATTCTAGTAAGAAAAATGAATTAGTTGATGTATTAACGCGATTCTATGTACATATTATTAGGTCTGATACGGAAATCAAGAAGAATGAAATAGATATTTTATATCCATTACTACTTAATCTTTTTAAAGATCTTTCTATCTCATGGGAAGTCTATATTAAAGAGATAATGAATGAAGATTATGACATAAAAAATGTAGTTTCTATGCTAAATCATAATCTTAATACTTTTGATAAGGTTAGGGTTATAATTACAATGATAATTATGGCTTTTTCAGATGATGATTTTGAAATATATGAAATATCTTCTATTCAGGCGATTGTCAAAGAGTTCAAACTAGAAATTTCTGGTTTTATGGACCTTATGAGAAACTTGGAAATGAATATAACAAATCCAGTTAGAGTAAGTAAGGTCTCTTCAGTATTTCAGATAGAAAATTCATTATTTACTGATTTTTTAGCTGTTGGTAAATCTGATAAGTGCAATCTGAGGTTTAAAGATCCATCACTGTCAAACATAGAATATGTCCAGTTTGTAATTAATGACAACTTGTTTATCATTACAGGCTCAAAGCCTACTTTTAAGCTTAACGGTAATGAAGTTAGAGCAAACTATATTTATTTCCTTCCTAACAATAGTATTATCGATATCAAGAAGAGTAGATTTTCATACAGTTTCATGAAGAAGCTTCAAGAAAACATTGATAAAAAAGATACAATCAAGTTTTCTAAGAACGATTATGAATTCAATTTAAAAAGCAAAGGTAATGATTACTCAATTGTAGTAAAAAGGGGCTATGTATACAAGAATGGCAAATCCCTATCTCCGAATAAAGAAGTGCCTATATTCTGGGATGATAAGTTAAGAATAAAGGGTTATGCTGCTTTCCAGTTAACAGATGTAGTGGAAGAAAAGGAAAGAATCGGTATTGACGATATTGTTCCCGATATAATCTATTTACAAGCTGAGAATAGTTTTTATCACATCTCTAAATATGAAACCAAACATACCATTGCCCAAGTAGAGAATCGCAACAATGAACATTTCTTTATTCCGAAGAACAAAAGTTTTGATTTCTTAGTTAATAACAAGCTGTTAGAGAATGAAACTAAAATAGTTCTTAACGATGATATATTATCAATCATAAGTAGAAAAGGTAAGAAGTTACCAGGTAACTTAACAGACGAGAAGAAAGCTAATCAAATAAAAGCTAGGGTCAAGAATCAGTTTAGAGGTTCCAAGAAATTCAATTTTAGGATAAACAACTTTTTTGAGCTTGTTGAAGTACCATTTGAAATCAACAATATCGAAGTAACTGCAGTTAAGCACTTCCACGATGATAATAACATAGGGCTAGATAATATTTCCTTTACTGCAAAGAAGGGTGAACTAATAGGAATTTTAGGACCTTCAGGTTGTGGTAAATCAACATTGCTAAAATCTATAGTTGCTGAATTTAGGCCAACACATGGAACTATTGATGTTGATGGGAAGTCTCTTTTTGATAATAGGTCTGAGCTAATGCAGTATTTCGGATATGTCCCACAAGAAGATATGATTTTCCCAAATCTAACTGTGTTTGAAAACATGTTTTTCTATGGACGTTTAAGGCTTCCTAATGTTCCTCATAACCAGCTTGTTTTAAAAATAGATAACATTCTAGGACAAGTAACTCTTTCACATAAAAGAAATAGCAAAGTTGGAGATGATTCCAACAAGATTCTTAGTGGTGGCCAAAGAAAACGTCTTAATATTGCATTAGAATTATTATTCGAGCCTATAGTACTTGTCTGTGATGAGCCTACTTCTGGTCTTTCATCTTTTGATGCTGAACAGATTATCGAACTTCTTCATGAGCAAAGGAAACAAAATAGGATTGTTATCATCACTGTACATCAACCTAATTCTCTAATCTTTAGGAAGTTCTCAAAAGTTCTGCTTATGGATAATGGGGGAAAAGAGGTTTTTTTTGGAACTCCATCTGAATCATTCGCTTATTTCAAGGATGAACTAGATACATTAAAATATAGAAAATCTATCATCGAACAGAAGTATAAAGAGATGAATCCAGATTTCTTCTATGATATGATTTTGTTCCCTGAATATGACAAATCTGGAAAGCTTAAGTTTGAACAAGTGAACCAACAGGTTGTTACAAAACGTAAATTTACTCCTGAATATTGGCGAGATAAATACAAGAGAAAAGTTCTATTCCAGTTGATAAAGAAAGACGAAGAATATAACACTAATACCCATACTAATAGCAAGTACAAGAAGAAGATGACTTTTTATAACCGATCTGTTCAATTCTTTACTTATCTACACAGAAATCTTGCTAATAAAATGAGGAATAGAACTAACTTAACTGTTACTTTCTTGGAAGCACCATTACTAGCCTTGATAGTGTCTTATATTCTTAGGTTAGCTCCAACTGCTGACACTTATAGTTTCTATGAAAATTCTAACATTTCATTGTTCTTATTTGTGAATATCATAATCTTTATGTTCTTTGGTCTAACCAATAGTATCAACGAGTTCCTTGAAGAAAAGAAGTTTATCTTACGTGAGAAAGTTAGAAATATGAAAGTTACTCACTATCATGTATCTAAGTTTTGTGTATTAGCTTTATTTTCAGTTATACAAGCTATCTTATATTGTATAATATCATCGTTTATACTTGAAATTCATGGCTTCTTCTTGCTAAATATAATTTACTTATCAATTTCTGGTTTTATTGGTATATCAATAGGATTACTGATTTCAACAATGATACATGATAATAAAAGTGTGATTAACATCTTACCGCTAATGCTTATCCCACAAATAATCTTTGCTGGAGCTGTAATTCAGTTTGATAAGATGAATAGAAATTTGACCTTACTTAAGAAGAGTCCTATTCCTGAGGTAGTTCAATTCATTCCTTCTAGATGGCTGTTTGAAGGTATGATTACTGGATACTCTACTGAGAATCTCAACACTAAGAAGTTAGCTGAAATAGATAAAAAGTTATTGACAAGAAATGCAAATAAATTATCAGATATAGATAGACGTGATTTAAAGTATGAGCTTATCGAAGAAACCAACAAGCTCTATAAAATAGATAAATATACTAATAAAGACATTAATTTGATTGTTGATATGATGAAAGGTAAATTCTTGAATACTGATAAAAATGTCTTTCTGTCACCTAGAAAGAAAATTAGTTCTTTCAAGATAAAAACAGTTTATTTTAACTTATTTATAGTTCTTTTCTATATAACATTAATTAATTTAATAGTTGGTATAAGGCTAAAATACTATTATAATGAATAAAAAGATATATCAAAAGGAGATATTATGCGTAAAACTACTATCAGCATGCTATTTTTATTGCTTTCAATAGCTATTGTAGGATGTGGCGGAGACAAGAAGGGAACACCAGAAGCTGGAGCTTCAGAACAAGCTAACACTAATCAAGAAGTAAGTGTTGAATCTTCTATTAGAATGGATCCACTTCCTTTTAAAACTGTATTGGGTGGATTACAAGATGTTTCAAAAGAACTTGCTTATATGACACCTAAAGAAGCCTACAAAGTGGATGAGAATGTTTATAAACAAGCTTTTGCAATGGGGGTTATTAGTGCTGACGCTGTAATGACTATCTCTTCTCGTGAAGAAGATAAATTAAAACAGTATACTGAATCATTAATTTACTACTCTAAGAATGTTGAACTTGGTGATGAGATATTAAAAATGGCTGATGAGATTCAAACTACATTATCTAAAACAGATAGTAACAAATGGGATGAATTAGAAAAGTTAGTTCTTAAATACCAACATGAAGTAGAAAATACTTTCTATCAAAAAGGTTTGTTAGATCAGTTTACTCTTATGCAACTCGGTGGCTGGACAGAAGGACTTAACAAAATTACAGGTCTTTATCTTAATAATTGGGATGAAAATGGTGTTAAGATTATTAACCAACAAGGTATTACTAATTCATTAATCAATAATTTAAATAGTATCAGATCAAAGAAAGTAAAAGAGCTAGATGTTTATGGTGTTTCAACTGAAGGCTACAAACATATTAAAGAACTTATTACTTTAACAGCAGAAAGAAAGAGCTATACTAAAGATGAAGTTAAGCAGATTAATGAAATTACTAATAAGATTTTAAGTAGTTTATAGAAATAGATTTAAACATGTAAAAAGGAGCTTAAATAAGCTCCTTTTTCATGTCATAGACAAAAGTTATAATGTTGAGAGCTCATTTTATAAAGTACAAATTAATTTGCTTTTTTATAGATTCGACATATCTTAGCTAAATCTTTCACTCTCGGAGTATTACAATACACCTTCGGCAAAAGATTCACCTAAGCTATTGTCGATTTATTTTTGTAAAAATAAAGCAAAAACAAAGAGCCTTGACTTCAAACTTTATATGTTAGTTATTTTTGCTATTGTATCTTCTGCAATTTCTTTGGATCTTTCAGTAGATGGTGATTCCACATAAACCCTAATAATTGGTTCTGTACCAGACTTTCTAATGTGAATCCAATGATCATCTGCTATGATTTTAAGACCATCTTGCAAGTCTTTTTCATAATCTGCAAATATCTTGTGAGCATTTTCAATGATAGGGTCAAGAAGCTCAGCTTTAGTTTCAATTTTAGCTTTATGGAAGTAATAGTGAGGAATATCTGCTACAATCTCAGATAAAGGTCTGTTTTCCTTTGCTAGAAGTCCAAGAATTACAGCCATACCTGCTGGTGCATCTCTAGTATAATGAACCTCTGGAACAATAATTCCACCATTACCTTCTCCGCCGATTGGAGATTTAATTTCTTTCATTTTCTTTCCAACGTTAATTTCGCCTACTTTAGTTCTATGGACATTAACACCATATTCCTTAGCTATATCATCTGAAGCCATTGAGGAAGAAAGATTAAGTACAATATCACCTTTATTTATTGAAAGAACAAACTTTTCAGCTAATAGAAGTGAGAATTCTTCACCAATGTAGTCACCATTATTATCAACTATAGCTAATCTATCAACATCAGGGTCAGTAGCAAAACCTATATCTGCTTTATGCTCTTTAACTACTTTACACAAGTCTGTAAGATTTTCTTTTAAAGGTTCTGCAACATGGGCAAAGTGACCAGTTGGAGCAGTGTTCATTTCTATTACTTCACAGCCTAATTCTGAAAGCATAGCAGGGGATATTACTCCTCCAGCACCATTAACTGAATCAATAACAACTTTGAATTTCTTTGCACGAATTTCTTCAATATTTAAGTAAGGAATTGCTAAAACTTTTTCAATATGTCTAAGAGTAGCATCAAAATCTTCATATAGTTTTCCCATCTTATCCCAAGCAGCATATTCTACAGGACTGTTTAAAGACTCTTTATAAGCTAATGCTTTTTCAGGGAAGAAGAACATACCATTCGCATCAACTAGTTTCATAGCATTCCAGTTTTGTGGATTATGAGAAGCAGTAATTGAAAGACCACCAGAAGCATTTGATTCTTCAACTGCTAACAAGGTAGTAGGTGTAGCAACAATACCGAGGTTTACTACATCGCAACCAACAGATAACAAGCCAGCTACAATTGCATGAAACATTGCTTCACCGGTTGTACGTGAATCTCTTCCAACAATAATTTTACCTCTATTACAGGCAATACCAAACTTAGCAGCAAACTTCACTGCTTGGTCGGGTGTTAAGCTCTCTCCATAAATTCCTCTGATACCGGAAACACTTATCATTAATTTACTCATAATATTATCCTTGTTGTTTACTATTTATTGGAACTCTAGCTATTATCTGGTTAAACCAAATAATTAAAAAAAGCCGATGATTTCATCGGCTTAAGTTATAATTAACTATTCAACTGGCATGAATCGTTTATCGACAATCTTAGCTTGCTTTAGCTGTTCAGCATACCATTTGTTGAATTCTGAATTTTTCTCATTCTCAACTTTCTTTGCAAAGTCATCTTCTTTAGTTTCATTGAATTTTTCCATATCTGGTTTTTCTTCACTTATAACTTTCAAGATGAAGTTACCTTGTTCAGTTTTGTTTAATCCTGTAAGTTTGTTCATAGGAGCATCAAACAGTATTTTGATAGCTTCTTCTGAATTACTAATTGGTGATAGATATTTAGAAGCTTTGTTAATATTCTTTGCTTCATTAACAGCCATTTGAATGTCTGCAACTACACCTTTATCAGAATTTGATAAAGTAACTAGGTAGTTTGTACCTTTTGCTTTTACAAGAGTTAAACCTTCTTTTTGACCTTTCTTTGCTAAGTTGTAATCAGCTTTAACAATATCAGTATCAGTTTCACCATTAGGGAAAGTTGTATTTTCAATTTCATTAAAGAATATTTTAACTTTTACAGTGTCTAAAGAGCTAGATGCAAGTAATGAATCAGTAATCAAATGTTGATAATCTGAAACATTATATTTAGCATTAAAGCTATCTAAGAATTTGTTTGCTTTTGCAATCTTCACATCTTTTTCTAGTTCTCTTCTGATAGTTTTTTCTAAGTCTTCATTTAAAGCTTTAAATGTACTTTCTTCTTTATCTGTAATCATTACAACAGCATAGTTACCTTCTTTATCTCTTAGAAGATTTGATATACTATTAACATCATTTTCTTTCATAAAAGATGTGAAACTATAGTTTGTATAAGAAGTTGCGTAAAAAGCTAATTTGTCAAAGTTACTTGAACCACGACTTGAGAAGTCTGAACCATCAGCTGCTACAAAATCAGATTCTTCAATAACTGCACCTTTTTCAGCTGCGAGTTCATCAAAATTACCATGTTTAGCTTCAGTTGCAAATTCTTGCGCTGAAGTTTTGATATTCATAATTGTCTCATTACTTAATGTTGGTTTAATAAGAATATGTCTTGCTTTTAATTCTTCTTCACCTTCAGTTCCATCTTCATTTTCTTTATTTCTTCTATCATCAAGTTTAATGATGTGATAACCGAAATCTGTTTCGAAAGGTTCTGAAATCTCACCTTTTTTAAGAGCAAAAGCTACTTCATCAAATTCTGGAACCATTCTACCACGAGCAAACCAGCCTAATAATCCACCACGACTTCCTGAACCTGGATCTTCTGAATATTGTTTTGCAAGTTCTGCGAATGAGTTTGGATCATCTTTTACATCATTATAAATATCAGTTAGCTTATCTAAAGCAGCTTGTTTGTCAGCTTCACTCATTTTTACTTCAAATCTAGCCATTTTAACTTTTACAGCATTTTCAATACTGTATTTATCAGACTTGTGTTCATTGTAATAATTAGTAATATCTTCAGAAGTTACTTCTAAAGAATCAACTTTAAATCTGTAAGAAGGCATTGCTATTACTTTAGCAGATCTCTTACTATTTTTCTTAACATAATCTTCTTCAAATTCTTCAATTGTGCTTAATGAATCAGCTGATACTAAGTCCATAAGCTTTTTATATTTTAATTGTTGATAAGCACTTTCTTTAAAATCAGTAGGAGTCTGACCTGTTTGTTTGAAATAAACTTCTAACATATCTTCTTTTAATGCACCATTTTCATCGTATAAGAAAGGATATCTTTCTACAACAAAATCATTGTACTCATCTTTAGAAACATCTATATCGTTAGAATCTATAGCATCTTCAATAATCATTTTACCAATATAATCAACCCATGTTCTATCTTCTAATTGTAGCTTTTCTGCTTCTGTAATTGAACCAGTTTGCTTATAATTATCATAGTTGATATTATATTGTTTTAAAGAATTCTTAAGACTTGTGATTTGATCTTCCATCTGAGTCTTAGTGTCTGCATTCTTTTGAACAGTACTTTCTAAATATTCGATTTCTTCGTCTATTTCTGCAACTCTTAATGAGTCAGATTTAATCATAGACTTTTCTCTTTTCAATTTTCTGATTTCAGTATTAAGCTCTCTGTTTTCTGTATCATAGCTTTTTGACTGAACTTCACCTTGATTAATGTTACTTAACATTGCAGTTACATTATTGAAAGATGATTGTAATTGATTGTTATAATCAATTAAATCAACTTGATCCCCGTTAACTTTCCCTGCATTAGGGTTGCTTTTGAAGAGACTCATAATCCCAACAGGCACCATACCTAATACAAACACAATAGCGACAGCATAAATAATAAATTTTTGATTCTTTCTCATATCTTCAAGCATTATGACTCCTTTCTATGCTTAAACTTAATTTTTTTATATTTTTCCATATTATGGCAATTTCTTATATACAAGTAAAATGTTCAAGTAATTTTTTTAGAAAAAATAGTGTTGAATATCTAACGTACTATATATGAATACTTTAAAAAGCTATGTTTAAATAGGGGCTGGAATACATGTTAGCTTTAAGTCCTAATATGACATAAACTTTCAAAACAAATTTCATTTATTTTACTTCTAGAAACAAATAATATATTAGCATTTTTATTGCTACTATATCCCTTTCTTTGCTAAGCAAGATAAGTAATGTTTATAATGTCGTCCTTACTCCCCTCCTTGAAAAAAAGCCGATTTTTCAAGGAGACCAGTAAGGATGGAGTTAGGAGTGAGGAGTTAGGAGTTAGGAGTTAGAAGTGAGGAGTTAGGAGTTAGAAGTGAGGAGTTAGGAGTTAGAAGTGAGGAGTTAGGAGTTAGGAGTTAGGAGTTAGTGAAGAATTGAGGAGATGCTATCCATAAAAACCCCGAAGGGGTGGCATATACTAAGCATGGAGGCTTGCCCTCCATGTAATAGTTAAAAAATAAAAAAAGCCCTGAAAGGGCGACATAAAGGCTAAGCTTTATCTGCAAACAGAGAAGTTTACCACGAAAAGCACGAATAACACGAAAAACAGTCAAATTATTTAGGACTGGACAACTGGGAATTACGAGCTTCCACTGGCTTCACTTAGAACATAGTGATAAGTGAATTTGTAGAGACTTATTGAAACCTCTCTCATGCATTGTCCTAAAAGGACATATCTCTTCAGAGCCCGTGATTTCAATCGTGGGGATGTTTGGAATTGATAATGTTAGTGATCAGATCAAATCCTGGAATCACGGCAGTAGTAGCTTTTCCTAGATTAAGTCAATGTTTTTAATGGTGATGAGCTGATAATTAAATTGAATTCTGATGTCCAAGTTAACAAAAGAAAATAATCTGATGAAGATAATAAATATTTTCCTTTACAAATAAAAGCATCAATTGTTTTTTGAACGTGTTACGTAACGTAATGAAAAAATTAATATGATTAGGAGGCTGAAATGGCTTTAAAAAAAGAAGCTAAATTGGCTGTCATGGCAGAGTATAAACTCCATGATTTAGATACTGGTTCACCTGAAGTACAAATTGCCTTAATGTCAAACAGAATTAAGGAATTAACAGAGCACTTAAAAGTTCACAAGAAAGACTTTTCTTCTAGACGTGGTCTATTGATGATCATTGGTAAAAGAAGAAGATTACTTAACTATTTAATTAAAATTGATATTGAAAGATATCGTAGAATAATTAAAGCTTTAGGTATCAGAAAATAAGACATATTTAAGGGGTGTAATGCCCCTTTTTTATATTATCAATAAAGTACTGGACTTAGAGCAATACACTTAGTATATTTTCTAATGTATAATAAGTATATTGCTTTTCTCCAGTTAACAAACATATACTAAGGAGTCAAAATGCATAATTTTGATATTACAAAAAAAACATTCAATATGAATGGTACAGAAATTACTGCGGAAACTGGAAGAATTGCAAAACAAGCAAATGGATCAATTTTTATATCACAAGGTCAAACAACCTTATTAGTTACAGCTACAATGGGTAAAGTACCAAGTGTACCTACAGACTTTTTCCCTTTAACAGTTGATTATGTAGAAAAAATGTATGCTTCAGGAAAAATTCCTGGTGGATTCATCAAAAGAGAAGCTAGACCTTCTACAGACGCTACTTTAACTGCACGTGTTATTGACCGTTCAATTAGACCTTTATTCCCAGAAGGATTTAGAAACCCTGTTCATGTTGTAGTAACTATTCTTTCTTATGATGGAATTAACGATCCAAACATGTTAGGTTTAGTTGGTGCTTCATTGGCATTAACAATTTCTGATATTCCTTTCCATGGACCTATTGCCGGTGTTGCTGTAGGATGGGTAGATGGTGAAGCTGTTGTTAATCCTCCAATAAACGTGTTAAATGATGAATCTGACTTACATTTAAGCTTAGCTGGTTCTGATACATCTATCTGTATGATTGAATCATCAGCCAATGAACTTAAAGAAGATCAAATGCTTACTGCAATCTTTAAAGGCCATGATAAAATTAAAGAATTAGTTGAATGGCAAAGAGAATTTGCTAAAGATTGTGCTAAAGAAAAAGTTGAGATAGAACTTGATATTATTCCAGAAGAAATAATTGAAAATATCTCAAAAGACTTTGGTGACAAAATCAAAGAAGCAGCATTAATTAAAGGTAAACTTGAAAGATATGAAGCTTTTGCTACTTTAAAAGAAGAAGTAGTAGAACATTTTGCTTCTATGATTGCTGAAGAAGAATTTGCTGAATTAGAAAGATACTATAAAAATGGTTTTGAAGAACTTATTAAAAAATTTGTAAGACATGCTATTCTTTATAATAACCACCGTGTAGATGGTAGAACAATGGACGAAATCAGAGATATTACATGTGAAATTGATATCTTACCTAGAGTTCATGGTTCAGCATTGTTTACAAGAGGTGAAACTCAAAGTATAGGAACAGTAACTCTCGCTGGTGCTGATTCTGTTCAAATGGTTGATGGTTTAGCTGCTGAATATAAAAAAGACTTCTACTTACATTACAACTTCCCGCCATATAGTGTTGGTGAAGCTGGCTTTATGAGAGGTCCTGGACGTCGTGAATTAGGTCATGGTAATTTAGCTGAAACAGCACTTCAACCAATTATACCATCTAAAGATGATTTCCCATACACAATTAGAGTAGTTTCAGATATCACTGAATCTAATGGTTCTTCATCACAAGCTACTATCTGTAGTGGTTCTTTAGCTTTAATGGCTGCTGGTGTTCCAATTAAGGCACCTGTAGCAGGTATTGCTAACGGTTTGATTATGGAAGGTGAAGACTATGTTGTTCTAACTGATATTATGGGTCTTGAAGATCACTTGGGTGATATGGACTTCAAAGTTGCAGGTACTAGAGATGGTATTACTGCTATGCAAATGGATATCAAAATAGAAGGTATCACCGAAGCTATCATGAGAGAAGCATTATCTAAAGCTTATACTGCAAGAAATGAAATTCTTGATAGTATGGAAGCATGTATTGCTGCTCCGAAAGAAGACTTATCTGAATTCGCTCCTAGAATCGTTACTCTTAAAGTTCCTGTTGACAAAATAGGTGAGATAATCGGTAAAGGTGGTGAAACTATCAAAGGAATTATTGAAGAAACTGGTGTTGCAATTGATATTTCTGATGATGGTAATGTTAACATTCTTTCAGCAGATAAGAATTCATTACAGAGTGCTAAGGATATTATCAACAATATTACTAGTATGCCTAAATATGATGTTGTATATGAGGGTGTCGTTTCTAGAATTGAAACTTATGGTGCTTTCATTAAAATAATGGGTGGTTATAAAGAAGGATTATGTCATGTTTCTAACATGCATACTGATAGGGTAGCTCATCCAGAAGATATAGTTAAACTTGGAGATAAAGTTTTCGTAACACTTAAAGCTATCGAACAAGGCAAAATTAATCTTAGCATGAAAGGTGTAGATGGTAATCCTGAACACAAACCAGATCCAAACAGACCAAAACCAGAAAGAAGACCTAGTAATGACCGTAATGGTGGTAGATATTCTAGAGGAAATGATAGAAATAACTCTAGAGGAAGAAATGATAGGTCAAACAATAATAGAAGAAATTAGTTTTTGAGGTGATAAATGGACTATAAAATAAAAGACTTAGAACTTGCAAATTATGGTAGAGAAGAACTTATTTTAGCTGAAGATGAAATGCCAGGATTAATGGCTTTGAGAGAGAAATATGGTAAAGAAAAACCACTTGCTGGTGCAAGAGTAACAGGCTCTTTACACATGACTATTCAAACTGCTGCCCTAATTGAAACACTTGTTGAGTTAGGTGCTGAAGTTAGATGGTGTTCTTGTAATATTTACTCAACTCAAGACCATGCAGCAGCTGCTATTGTTAAAGCTGGTGTTCCAGTATTTGCTTGGAAAGGTGAAACTCTTGAAGAATACTGGTGGGCTACTAAACAAGCTTTAACATGGGGTGAGAATAAAGGTCCAAGTCTAATTGTTGATGATGGTGGTGATGCTACTTTAATGATTCATGAAGGCTGTAACCTTGAAGAAGAATACGAAAGAACAGGCATTCTTCCTCAAGTAACTACTGATAATAGAGAATTTGGTATTCTTCAAAATACTATTATCAAAGACTTAGAAAAGTATCCCAAGAAATGGAGAGCTATAGCTAAAGAATGTATCGGTGTTTCTGAAGAAACTACAACAGGTGTTCATAGATTATACCAAATGCTTGAAGAAAACGAGCTTAGATTCCCAGCAATCAATGTTAATGATTCTGTTACAAAATCTAAATTTGATAATCTATATGGCTGTAGAGAATCTTTAGCTGATGGCATCAAACGTGGAACTGATATCATGGTTGCAGGTAAAGTTGTTGTAGTCTGTGGTTATGGTGACGTTGGTAAAGGCTGTGCTCAATCAATGAGAGGCTTTGGAGCTAGAGTTATCGTTACTGAAATAGATCCAATTTGTGCTTACCAAGCAGCAATGGAAGGATATGAAGTTAATACACTTGATGATGTTGTTGGCTTAGGTGATATCTTTGTTACTGCTACAGGTAACTGTGATGTTATTAGAGTCGACCACATGCGCCAAATGAAAAACAATGCTATTGTATGTAACATTGGACACTTCGATAATGAAATCCAAGTTGATGCTTTATATGCTGTTGAAGGTGTTGTGAAAACAAACATCAAACCTCAGGTAGATAAAATAACTTTACCTGAAGGTCATAGCATTATTCTTCTTTCAGAAGGTAGATTAGTTAATTTAGGTAACGCAACTGGTCATCCATCATTTGTGATGAGTAATTCTTTCACTAACCAAGTTCTTGCTCAACTTGATTTATGGCAAAATAAATATGAACTAGGAGTGTACAGACTTTCTAAAGTTCTTGACGAAGAAGTAGCTAGACTTCATATAAATAAAATTGGTGTTAAACTAACTCAGCTAACTGAGAAACAAGCTAATTATATTGGTGTCAAGAAAGAAGGTCCTTACAAACCTGAACATTATAGATATTAATTATAACAAATAGAGTAGCTCAAATATGGGCTACTCTTTACCTTTTTGGACTATACAATGGCTACAAAGAAACCTATTTACGTTGATGAATTGTTTGGCACAATTGCTACAACTGACGAGAATGAAGAAATTAAGTGGTATGTTGTAAGAACTAAACCACAAAGAGAAAAGAAGTTAGCTCAATGGGCTAAAGATAATGAAATAGAATACTACCTCCCTCAATATACAAGCACTAGAATATATAAATACCGCAAAATAGAATTTACTAAGCCACTATTCCCAGGTTATCTATTTGTTAAAATGAATAAAAAACAACAAGAAATTCTTTATAGACCTGGACATCTAGTTACGTTTGTTAAAGTAAAAAACGAAAGAGAACTTGTGGCAGAACTTCAACAAATCTATATAGTAAGTAAATTTGGTATTAACATGCAACCTGTTGAGGATTATTCTATTCTTGAAAGAGGTACAAAGGTTAGAGTTACTAAAGGATCTTTACAAGGATTGATTGGTTTTGTTATTGAGTCTGAGAATAGTGACAAAGTGCTAATTTCTGTAAACATAATTAGACAAGCTGTTGAAGTAACATTAGATAGAGGATCTTTTGAAGTAGTTAAGGAGGATTAATGAAAACACTTTTACTTACTGGTGGTGCAGGTTATATTGGAAGTCATACATGTGTTGAACTTATTGAAAGTGGATTTGGTATTATTGTCGTAGATAATCTTTCAAATAGTAGTGAAGAATCATTAAAAAGAATCGAACAGATTACAGGCAAAACTATAAACTTCATTAAAGGGGATGTTCGAGATTACAAGCTAATGACTTCAGTTTTTAAAGAAAACTCTATCTATGGAGTTATACATTTTGCAGGATTGAAAGCTGTGGGAGAATCAAATACAATTCCTTTAGAATACTATGACAATAACTTAAATAGTACCTTAAACTTGCTCAAGGTTATGAAAGAAAATAAGTGCTTTAACTTTATATTTTCTTCTTCTGCTACTGTTTATGGAATACCAAAAAAGCTTCCTTTAGTCGAAGATATGCCTTTATCAGTAACCAACCCTTATGGACAAACTAAACTAATGATAGAGAATATTCTAAAAGATTTATCTAAAGCTGAAGCTAACTGGAATATTGTCATTCTAAGATACTTTAATCCCGTTGGAGCACATGCTAGTGGACTGATTGGAGAAGATCCTAATGGAATGCCAAATAACCTTCTTCCATTCATTACTCAGGTTGCAGTAGGTAAACTAAAAGAACTTAGTATTTTTGGCAATGATTACGATACTCACGATGGAACTGGTGTTCGAGATTATATTCATGTGGTTGATTTAGCTAGGGGGCATGTTGCAGGAACTAGTAAATTAGTTGAAGGTTCAGGATTAAGTATTTATAACCTTGGTTCAGGTCATGGATATAGTGTTCTTGACATGTTGGAGATGTTTCGTAAAGTTTGTAATCAGGACATTCCTTATAAGATTGTTGGACGTAGGGAAGGAGATGTAGGTAAGTGTTTTGCTGATCCAACTAAAGCTAACCTTGAGTTGAATTGGCGTACAGAACATGATTTGGAAGATATTTGCCGTGATGCGTGGAAGTGGCAAAGTCTTAACCCTAACGGTTACAGAGAATAAAATAAAAGAGGTCAATTATGAAGCTTGCAGTTGTCGGAACTGGCTATGTCGGATTAGTAACAGGAACTTGTTTTGCAGAAATGGGTAACCAAGTAATTTGTGTTGATAATGATAAAAGTAAGATTGATTTGTTAAATAATGGTGGTATTCCTATCTGGGAACCAGGTCTAGAAGAAATGGTTGTAAGCAATCATAAAGAAGGTAGATTAACTTTTACTACTGATATCGCTAGTGCAGTTAAAGCTTCTGATATCTGCTTCATTGCTGTTGGAACTCCTCCTGATGAAGATGGCTCAGCTGACTTACAGTATGTACTTGCAGTAGCAACTGATATTGCTACTCACATGAATGGTCATAAGATTATCATTGATAAATCTACTGTTCCAATTGGCACTGCAGATAAAGTAAGAGCAAGAGTGCAAAAGGTTCTTGATGAAAGAGGAGTTGATTATACTTTCGATGTTGTATCTAATCCTGAATTCTTAAAAGAAGGTGACGCTATTTCTGATAGTATGAAGCCTGATAGAGTAGTTGTTGGAACTGATAATCCTAAGTGTGCTGAAATTATGCATGAACTATATAAGCCATTTGCTCGCTCTAGAGAAAAGGTGATTATTATGTCAATTAGATCAGCTGAAATGACTAAATACGCTGCGAATTCAATGCTTGCTACTAAGATTTCATTTATGAATGATATTGCAAGACTTTGTGAATTAGTTGGTGCAGATGTAAGTGATGTACGTCATGGCATTGGTTCTGATTCTCGTATTGGCTACCAATTTATATATCCCGGTGCTGGTTATGGTGGATCATGCTTCCCTAAAGATGTAAAAGCTTTAATTAAAATAGCAGAAAAAGAAGGCATGGATGCTAGAGTTCTAAGAGCTGTTGAAGATGTTAATGATGATCAAAAACGTCTTATGGCTGAAAAGGTAATTAAGAGATTTGGTAATGACTTATCCGGAAAGACTATTGCTATCTGGGGACTGTCATTCAAACCTAAAACTGATGATATGAGAGAAGCGCCATCTAGAGTAATTATCGGAATGCTTAAAGAAGCAGGTGCTAAGATTGTCGCTTATGACCCAGTTGCTATGGAAGAAGCACAAAGAATATTTGGTGATGATCCTCAAATTAGCTATGCAGAAGGTAATTATGAAGCTCTTAAAGATGCTGATGCTCTAGTGTTGGTTACAGAATGGAACCAATTCAGAAACCCTGATTTTAATGCAATCAAAGATAGATTGAAAAACCCAATAATATTCGATGGAAGAAATCAATATAATCCAAGAGAATTGAAAGAGCTTGGCTTTGAGTATTTCTCTATCGGTAGATAGATTATAAGCGAGGTTAATCCTCGCTTTTATTTTTACTTATGAATGATGAATTTTATATAAGAAAAGCTATTGAACAAGCTATTAAAGCTCAGGAAGAGGGTGAAATCCCTGTAGGAGCACTATTAGTAAAAGATAATGAGATAGTTGCTAGCAATCACAACAGAACAATTCAATTAAACAATCCTCTTGCTCACGCTGAGAAGCTAATACTTGATTCAGTAGAAGAGAAGTTCTTATATGATTATACCCTATACATCACTTTGGAACCATGTATAATGTGTTCAGGAATGATAATTTTACGTCGAGTTGGTAGGGTTGTTTTTGGGGCTTTTGATTTAAAAGGTGGAGCTTGTGGTTCTGTATATAATGTACTGCTAGATAAAAGAATTAATCATACACCAAAATTAACAAGTGGTCTGTTAAAAGATGAATGTTCTCAGATATTGACAGAGTTCTTTGCTAGCAAAAGAAGAAAGAAGTAATTGCATGAAGATATTAAAAGAAGAAGATTATATTGTAACTGAGTGGAGTGGGGGGAAGACCAAACAGCTTTATATCTATCCTGAAGATGCAAACTTGCAAGAAAGAAACTTTATATTTAGGATTAGTTCTGCTACGGTCGAAGTTGAAGAAAGTAAATTTTCAAAGTTTGAAGGTTATGACAGAGAGTTAATGGTCATTGATGGAAAGCTAGAAATCAAACATGATGAACATCATTCGGCAGTATTAAATCAATTTGATGTTGATTCTTTTAGTGGAGAATGGAATACTATTTCTCATGGTAAGGTAACAGATTTTAATTTAATCTATAAGAAGGGTAATGTTGGTAAGTTGATTTATCTACCAATGGTAAAAGAACAAGTACTTGAATTTCCGCATGCTAGCACTAGCTTATTTGCTATATATGTCTATGAAGGTGGAGTTTTGATTAATAATAGTAAGTTGATAAAAGAAGGTAACTTATTGGTCTCACGTTTAGATCAAGTAATAAGAATAAGATCTTTAGAAGACTCAGCATTGATTATTTCTAGGATTTCTATTCGTTAATCTTTGTAAATTTAAAAAGCCCAAGTTTAAACACTTGGGCTTTGTTATATGTTTAAATCTTATTTCATAAGAATCATTTTTCTTGTTAATGTTTTGTCAGCAGTTTTAAGTTTATAGTAGTAAACACCGCTAGCAACATTACTATCATTATTATTTGTTCCATTCCAAACAATGTTATGTGCACCTTTCATCATTTCACCAGCAACTAGAGTTTTAACTAATTGACCTTTCACATTATATACTGATAAGTTAACATCATCATAGTTTTCTTTTAAAGAAAATGAAATGTTAGTTTCAGGGTTAAATGGGTTAGGGTAGTTTTGACTTAATGAATTGCTTAATAAAGCTTGTTCAGGATCATTGCTTACATATTCATCTGGAGCGTTCTTAGTGAATTTTATTGCCATTCCATTTTGAAGTTCGTTACCTGATTCAGGGTAGATATCAGCATAAGTGTACAATACACCATCTTCTTGGATTCCATTCTCAATACCTACTGTTGAGTAGTTAGAAGTAATCGCAGGGTTAGTTATTGTATGATATTGATAAGTGATATCTCCATCTTCATTATTCATTGGTTCTAAAATTACTTGGAACTTTTCTAATTCAGCATTTTCGAACTGGTTGATTGTATATTGACTGTAGCAGTCATTCCATTCGATAATATATCTGTTGTTAGCTTGATCATGATATGTTATAATTCTCATATCATCAAATACATTTTCTTCAGACTGGAGACCTTTTAAATCATCCCAATAAGGACATAATTGATATTTAGGACCTAATAAAGAAGGAATGTTTAAGTTTCTAAAGTTGATATACCAGGTTGAACCGAAACTTGCCCATCCATTTGAACAGATGGTTATTTGGTCAAAATCTTCACCATAGTATTTGAAACTAAATGGTAAGCTTGTAACAAATGACTCATCATCTCCTACTAAAGTAACTTGGCCATTACCGCCATCACGAGGATCGATTTCCATCCAGTCGTAGCTAGGAGCTTGTGAGTAGTCAGTATCGAAGCTGTCATAAGCCCAGTATCCATAAGTGTCTGGTCCAGTTGGGTCTGTAGATTCAACACCGCCAACATTTGCTACTGCAAATTGAGTTACTGTGTAACCTGAAGCATTTTCGATAAAGTCAAATCTGAATGGTACATGTGCACCTGGAGTAGCATCAGCAGCAACTTCTGGTGAGAATGTAATTGTCAAATCTTCATTTTCTTCTGTTGCACCATAGTTAACTTCTAAGTCAGAATTAAGAATTGCTGTGTGTAATGCTCTGATTCTAACTGTACCAGAAGCTAATGCTTCATTACCAATGTTTTCAAAAGTGAATGAAAGTTCACTACTGTTACCAACTAGCATCTCTCCTGATTTGTCTTCTAATTGAAGGAATCCACCACCTAACGGTAAGCTAAATTTTTCAGTATTTCCTGATTGGCTAAATTCTAAATCAAACTGAGCCATTTCTCCAAACTCTGCTACATCAGATACTGATACTTCAAAAGATATATTAGAAGTTCCATTATTACTGATTGAACTAATGTTTGCTGTGTTATTTGTTACAGTAACATTAGGATTGTTAGAAACTAAAGTAGCTGTTACATTGTTATATTCTGACCCATGATTAAGTACTTGGATATCCAAGGTAGAGTTGTATCCAGGTTGGAATTGTCCATCAACATCAATATCAGATACAGCTATATTGCTATTTGCATTGATAGGTATAGTAACTCGTAATGGTTCATAATTTGATTTTGTGATTTGTAATTTAACTTCATCACCTTCAATAGATGTGTCTATTGGAACGATTGCATGCCCATTATCTACTCTTACATATTCAAAACTTAAGTCATCTTTTGTAGTAGTTACAAAAGCATTGTGAAGACCTGCTAAATCTAATTCTATATATGAAGTACCTGAGTCTAAACTTTGTGGTAAGTCCGCAAAAAGTGTATTTGGTTCAAGAACCCACATCTTTAATGAAGGATCACAAAGCATATTATATACGTGGAAATAGAAAGCAACAAGACCACCATCTTCAATATCTAATGGATAGTTTTTGTATAATTCAACTTTACCATCTAAAACAGTAGTACCAAAGATTCTATTACCATCTTGTAAGAAACTTGAGAACATACCAGCTGAGATTGCATTATTAAGTTTTGTTTTAGTGTGTAAATCAGATGGACCTACGAATGCTACACAACCACTAGGGTTTGCTGGAGTACCCATTCGCATCCATTTTTCACCAAAGTTAGGATTAACAGAGTTAGCAAAGTCACCAGTATTACATACAATTGAATAAACAATAGGTAATTGGTTTAGATTTGATGTTTGATCTAAATCTTCTTTATGGAATAGAGGATAGTGCCATCCATTAGCATCACCCCAACCACGATAAGAAATATATTGTGCACCATTATTAATACCAGAAATGATAGAAGAAGTTCCTGGGAATGTAGGTGGGTAGAATACTGTATCTACTTGAGCATAACCAGCTTCAAACATTCTTTCACGTATCCATTTAGACATTCTTACAGGAGTTGAAGGTTGGAGTTGCCCTTCAGCAAAGTTTCCTGCAACAACTAGAGATTTATGCATCCATTCATTGTTGTCAGACAATTGATTTCTTTCATAATTTCTAGTTTTAATAATCATTGTTAGGAGCTGAGAA
Organism: Cloacimonadales bacterium (SeqCode); assembly: GCA_963678315.1. Taxonomy (GTDB): domain Bacteria; phylum Cloacimonadota; class Cloacimonadia; order Cloacimonadales; family JAFGVF01. Next base: position 2,001,726 of record OY782781.1, read on the forward strand.
GTGTCATTTGCAGAGAATCTACCAATCATTGCTTCAGGGAAATAGTCATCGCCTTCTAGCATAGTATAGAAGTTATCATCTGCGTCATTTTCTGTTCCGTCAGGAGAAATGTACATATTTGTTGGAATGGATAATTCACCAATTGTATCACCTAATAGAAGTATGTAATCTGGGTGATGTTCTTCGTAGTAGCTATAAATATGTTGCTTAACATGAGCAGCTGTGTCCCAAGTGTTATCTTTCATAATTATATCAACTACAAAACCTGATGCTCTCTTCCATCTAGCAAATTCGTTTACATAAACATTGGCAGAACTTGAAGAATTAATGATTAACATTTTTGGTCTTGCCAAAGGTAAAGTTTGTAAATAAGAATCTTCGAAATTGTCAGCTAATTTGCTATATGTAGCTCTGAAAGCTTCAGAAACACTTTCAGGGATTTCAACACTATTTATACCTGTTAGAGTAAAATCAATAGCTTCTAAAACAGTAGTTCCTCTTTCTGTTTCTTGAGTCGCATTCATAACAACTGTAAAACCATACATTTCCCTCATTTGAAAATTGTGGGCAATAGTTGCTATGTTTTCATCAATATCTCTAGTAGATTCAACAATGTTGCCTAACTCATCATAAGTTGTAAGTTGTGCTGAGTTGATTGTTAAAACTGCTTCGGTAGCTGGAATAGCAAAAGTTCTAGAAAGTCTTTCAGGGATTTCTTCTCGTGTGTCCATTCTGTAAGAATAATCAACTGAGTTTCCTACAGTAGAAATTCTTTCATTGGAAATCGCATTTAAACTTGCTATTAGTAACAAAACTAACAAGAACACTATGTTCTTCTTCATATCTATCCTCCAATTTATATTCATTATTATAATATATATATTTTACTTATATGCAATAAGTATTCCTTGATAATAAAAAACTACAAAATTACCTACTAATACATTATTTGATATTATTGTTACATGTTGATGCACTATTGGTCAGATTGATTAAAATTAACTTGCACCTTACTAGTCTCATTGAAAATAAAACGTTTTTTCAAAGAGGCAAGTAAGCAAGGCGTTATGAGTGAGGAGTTAGGACATTGGGCATACTGGGATCGCCAGCCTCTATGCTGGCTTCACTTAGAACGTAGTTATAAGTGAATTTGTATAGACCTACGGATGTTTGTATAAATGAAAAAAAGATGGAAGAGAATTGAGCTCCATTTTATAACCCATGGTTAAAACCATGGGCTCTTTATTGATTTACCCTTCAGGGTATAAATATCTTTATGTCCCTTGGGGACATATCGCTTCAAAGCCCATGATTTCAATCGTGGGTGATATGAGGATGAATCGATAATTGACAAATGATAATGAATGACGATTGTATTAGTCCCAAAGGGACGGCATGTATTAAGCCAGGGCTGTGTCAGGCTTTGACTGGGTCTTTTACCCCATGTATAATGATATAAATGGTTTGAGTCCCGAAGGGACGATATAATGATAAATGAAAAGTGAAAAATTAAAAATAGAACACAGAAAAGGCAGATTATACAGATTAAAATGAAAAGAATGTTTAATAGTTGAGGGGTTTAGTTGTTGAGAGTTGAAGGGTTTTAATTGTTTAGGACTGGACATAGTCCCAAAAGGACTGTATAATTTTAAATAGAAAGTGAATAATGAAAAACTTTAGTTAGGTTCAGACAGATGAAAACTGAAAAAAGCTTTGCCTTCAGTCCGGTTGCTGCCGGATAGCTGGCAAAAAAGAAATAGAAGTGTAAGCATTCACTGTTAGCTTAAACAAAGTTCATATTTAGGGAAAGAGAATATTCAAATAACCTATTTTAGTTTTCTAGCATGAAAAGGAAATCAGCTTGATTGAAAAAGAATTATAAAAAATAAGATATTATGAAATATTGATATAATTGGAATGAATATTGTATAAATAAAAGTAAGGATATTGTATTAGGCCAATAAGCAATATTCTCAAGTATTTCAATTATATTATTAAGGAGATCTTTTTATGCTAAAGAAATTAAGTATTCTATTAGTATTTTTAGTAGCACTACTATCTCTCTATTCAGTAGACGTAGAGATAGGAACTGGAACAGCAGAGACTTATTACATTCCGGTTAACGGATTATGGGATTATGGATGGTCAAGAACGGTCTATTATCAATCTGAGTTAGGAAACGCAGCAGACTTTACATCTATAAGTTACAATGTAAGTAATGAACCTTCAAACTACATATTCGAAAACCAACAAATTTATTATAAGCTAACCGATGCAACATCATTTTCAGAAACAGTGTGGGTAGACCCTGCGAATGATGATTCTTATACTTTAATTTATGATGCAAACATTACATATAATGGTTCTGGTTGGAAACAAATTAATCTAGACCAGCCTATACAATATAATGGTACAGATAATATCGAAATTGTGTTTGTTAATAATGATGCAGATTATGTATCAAATTATCCAAAATTCCTTAAAACAGATGCTGAAGAATCTCGTTCTGTTTATAAATATGCAGATAATGAATTTCCTGCTGTTGATGGTACTTTAGCTAGTTATTATCCAAATATCAGATTTAGCTATGCAGCTGAGAATGAACCAACTGCTTCAGTACTTGTATCACCAGAAGATAATGAAATTGATATTACTATTAATACAACATTAGAGTGGGAAACAGGTGAAAATACTGATGAAGTTGATGTTTATCTATCATCTGATTTATCATTAGTAAGCTCAATGGACTCATCAGCTTTATTGGCAAGTTCAATTACTGCAACATCTTATCAAGTAAACGATTTGGACTACAATACTAACTATTATTGGATGATAGTATCTAGAAATACAACAAATAGTTTAACTGCAATTTCAACAATAAAATCATTTAGAACTGAAATGCCTCAAGGTTCAGTACTTATCGGTACTGGTACAGCAACTGGACAGAGTTTACCATTTGAACCTTATTATAAGTATACAGTTTCACAAACAATATATCAACAATCTCAAATTAATGTTCAAGATAAAAGAGTTGTTTCTCTTTCATACCAATATAATGGTAACTCAGCTTGGGAAGAAGATATCGTTATTTATATGGGAACAACAGATTTAACAGCTTTTGAAACAACTTCATCATGGGTTAGTTTAGATAACTTAGAAGAAGTCTACAATGGCGTAATATCTGTCCCTGATACAGAAGGTTGGGTTAGCATCCTCTTAGATGTACCTTTTACTCTCAGTAATACTCAAAACTTAGTTATCGCAACTGAATCAAATACTCCTGTTTATCATGCAAGTAGTGATGAATTCTTCTGTACAAGTGTTGAAGAAAATGTTTCACTTGTAAAATTCAGTGATAGTGTTGATTATGATTTTATTACTCCTCCAGAAGGAACATTAAAGAATTCATTCGCTAACATAGTTATGGAAGTAGAAGATTTACCAACTGAACCTGTTTTAGCGGTAAATCCTACAAGTATAGATTTTGGTGAGAATTTAATCAATACTACTTCATTAAATACTAGTGTAACTGTTAGAAATAATGGTCTAGGTGTACTTAATGTTAACAGTGTTGTCCTTGATAATACAGACAACTTTATATTAACTGATACAAACACTTACCCTCTTGAATTAACTGATGGTACTATTACTTTTAACGTAAGTTTTACAGCTGATACTGTTGGTGATTACACTGGAAACATTACTGTAACGGATAGTGAAGCAAATGAAGTTACTGTTGCTTTAACAGCTACTGCTGTTGATGCCATGATTTATGACTTCCCTTACAGTGAAGGTTTTGAAGATATTACTTCAGGAACATTACCAGCTTACTGGTCTTCAATTACTAACTCAACTGCTTCTTTAGCTGGTTCATCTATATCAACATATTCAGCTTATGAAGGTTCTAATTGTTTAAAGATGACCAACTCAAGTGATGCTGAAGCTGAAGTGAAAGCTATAACTAGACCTATCTCTGAAATCAATACAAAAAGAGTTAAGTTCTTTGCTAGAGTTTATGATCCAACTGTATCTCTACAAGTTGGAACAATTAGTGATGTTAACGACGCTACTACTTTCAATATGATTCAAAATGTTACATTAAGTTCTACTTATGCAGAATATATTGTTAGCTTTACTGCAGCTCAAGCAGGTGAAAATATGATTTGCTTTAACTTTGTAGGCAATGGGGATACTTATGAATCAATAATGATTGATAATGTTGTTGTTGAAAATATTCCTGCTGGTTCTCAAATCAGTGTTTTACCTGATTCACTAGACTTTGGAAACGTTTATCTAGATAGAACTGCTGAAGCAAACTTAGAAATCGGTAACTGGGGTTCTGACGACTTAGAAGTTTCTCTTAGCTCAGATAATGGAATTTTCACTTTTGTTCCAGAAACTTTGACAGTTGAACCTTCTCAAACAGCTACAGTAGTTGTAACTTTACATCCAAATGCTGAAGGTCCTTTGTCAGAATATTTCACAATTACTTCTAATGACACTGAAAATACAGAAATGCAAGTGCTTGGCTATGCTAATATCTTAGCAGCACTTCCAGAAGGTGTTGTCGTTATTGGTGATGAAACATTAACTCAAAATCTTCCTATTGAACCATTCTATGGATATTCATATTCACAAATGATTTATACTCCAAATGAAGTTGCAATTGAAGGTCAGCAAATAGAAAAAATATCTTTCTATTATAATGGTCACTCAGCTTTTGAAGGCGATGAATTTAAAATCTACATGGCTCATACTGACTTAACAGAATTTGCTGATACAGATAGCTGGATAGATATCAATGATTTCATGAATGTTTATACTGGTACTTTAACAGTATTTGAGCTTGAAGGTTGGGTTGAATTTGAACTTGATATCCCATTTGTTTATGATAATACACATAATTTAGTTATAGCTTGTGAAGAAAATACAACAGGTTATCATGGTTCAAGTGATGATTTCTATAGTTCTGCTCGTACTGAAGCCAGATCAATAGTTCATTATAGTGATTCAATTGATGCAGATCCTTACAATCCTCCAACAGCTAATGCTACAAAAAATGCAATTGCTAATGTTAGATTACAATTCGGACAACTTCAAGATGCACCTGTTTTATCTGTGTATCCTGCAGTTAATGAATTTGAATTAACTCCTGTTGATGGACAATCTACAGAAAGACAAATCACTTTCAGATCAATTGGTCTACAAGATGTTGTTATCAATGAAGCTCCTGTTTTGACAGGTGCTGATGCTAGTCAATTTACAATCTCATCAGATGATAACACATATCCTTTAACTATTCCTTTCAATGAAACTGCAACTATCAATGTTCAGTTCACTCCAACTAGCGATGGTGCAAAAACTGCTCAGTTAAGTGTTACTGATAACGCTACTAGAGTTGTAAATACAATTGATTTAACTGGTTATGCTTACGCAGATGATAATAATGATACTGTAACTGATGCTACTTCATTAGTTATTCCTCTTGATGGTGAAACTTTCTCAATAATGCCAGAAGGTGATGTTGATTGGTACAAAATCCCTGCTTTAGGTATTCAAGATACTATTACTATTTATACTGAAATGGAAGATGGTTCTGACATCAACTTAAAAGCTTGGTTATATGGACCTGCTGCAAGTCCTAATGCTGTTGATGTTGCTAATCCAGTTGCTTCTGATGATAATACTCATGGTAATTCTCAACCTGAAATAGAATTCTCAGTTCCTGCAAGTGGAGATTACTATTTAAGAATCTCACAAAATACCTATGGACCTGAAGGTGCTAGAAGAAATAATCAAAGAAAGAATATTAATGGTGACGACTTAAGAGACCAAAGAAATACTACTGGTTTATATAACCTGTTTATTGAGGCTATCTTCAATTATGACTATAATGCTCCTCTAAATGTTGAAGCTAATAACCAAAATGGTTATGTAGAAGTTTCATGGGATGAACCTCCTTACGAAAGAGCTTTAGTTTCTTATAATGTATATAGAGATGATGAAATGATAAACACAGAAGCAATTCCATTAGGCACTAATAGCTATAATGATGCATCAGTTATTATTGGTGAAGAATATACTTATTACGTTGTTGGTGTTTATACTGACCCTAATGGTGAATCTGTTCCTTCAAACAGCTCAACAATTACTTACTTTAGTATCGGTGATCCTTTATGGGGTGATGATTTTGAAGACCATGCTGACTTTGCTTTAAATCTTAATGGTTGGATTCAGTATGACTTAGATGAAAGTGATACTTATGGTGTTAATGACATTGATTTCCCTAACTCAGGTTCTGCTATGTCATTTATCGCATTCAATCCATCTCAAACTACTCCTGCAATGACTAGCATGGAAACAATTTCTGGTGAAAAGATTGCTTGTTCTTTCTCAGCTTATGAAGGAAACAATGACTTCTTAGTTTCTCCAGCTATCACAGTTGGTACTACTTCTGTTCTTTCATTCTGGGCTAGATCATATACTGATGAATACTCACTAGAAAGATTTAAAGTTCTTCTTTCACTTGGTGGTGAAGATCCAGATGACTTTAGTTATACTCTTAATGATGGGGAATATGTAGAAGCTCCAAACGAATGGACTTTCTATACATTCAATGTAAGTGAACTTGCTGGTTCAACAATCAGATTCGCAATCAACTGTGTAAGTGAGCAATCATTTATCTTCATGCTTGATGATGTTAGATTTGATTCAACATCTGATGCTGTTCCAAATACAAATAATGATGTTGAAGTTATTACTTCAGCTCTTAGAAATAACTACCCTAACCCATTCAACCCAGAAACTACTATTTCTTATGACTTAAAAGAACAAGGCAAAGTTTCAATTGATATCTTCAATATCAAAGGACAAAAAGTTAAAACTTTAGTTGATGCTAATCAAGAAAGTGGTAACCATAATGTTGTTTGGAATGGTAGAGATGATAATAATAAAAAAGTATCTTCAGGTGTTTATTTCTACAAAATGAAAACTGATAATTACTCTGCAACTAAGAAAATGATTCTTATGAAATAGTATCATATGAATAATAAAAAGTGTTGATAGAATTAAACACTTAACAAGTTATAAGGAGAAAAGACTTAGTTCTTTTCTCCTTTTCTTTTTATATGTGACCTAGTATAATTGTTCCATGAAATAAAGAATTATGGTTACAATTACACTCCGAATAACATACTATACAGACAGAAATAGATGTAACTGTTTGCTTAATAATTAAATAAGATCACCCTATACACGAAAAAACTTCTTTGTTTTACAAATACTAATTTCTGTAAAAAATACTTGTCAAAAATAATACAATATTGTACAATACTATTGTTAATTGCATTTTCTCTAGTTGTTTCGACAATTCGCCACTTTCGAAACGAATAAAACTTTTGAATCTAAAGTTAACAAATTGAGAGAACTAAAATACTTTTATTACAAAAAAAGACAAAAGGAGTGACAATGCGAAAGAAAATTAGTTTCGTGATGGTTTTTTTAATGACGTTGATTTCACTAAGCGCAGTTTATGTAGAAATCGGTGCAGGTACAGAAATTAATCAATATGTACCAGCTTATGGGTGGTTTGACAATAGTTGGTCACGTTCAATTTACTTACAAACTGAAATTCAAAATGCGATTTCTATTAACATGTTAAGTTATCATGTTGGTCAAGATGGTGATAACTATGAGATGATTAATCAAAAAATTTATATTAAACACACAACAGACACATCTTATGATGCAGCGACTTATGTTGATCCGCTATCAGATGAATCATACGAACTCGTTTTTGATGGTTCTATTACCTGGAATGGTATAGGTTGGAATGATATTCAATTAGACACTGAATTTGATTACAATGGTACAGACAACATAGAAATCTTATGGATTAATGAAGATGGTTCTTATGTAACTGCTGAACCAAACTTTTCTGGTACAACTTTAGAAACTCCTAGAGCTATGTATAAGTATCAAGATGGTGAATTCCCAGCAGTTGATGGTACATTAATTAATATTCTTCCAAATATTAGATTACACTTTGCAGCTGAAAATGAACCTGGATTACCAACGCTTGTTAGTCCAGCAAATAATTCATTCAACTTAGCTACTGAAGTAGAATGTACATGGGAAACTGGTGATAATACAACCGGTATAGCTTTCTATTTTGGTGAAGATATGAACTTAGTATCTTCTTTAGATGAAACAGTTTTAATAGCTGAAGATTTAACTACAACTTCATATACAATGAGTGATCTAGATAACTTAACTACTTATTATTGGAGAGTTGTTGCTTCTAATGATGTAAGTGAGTTTTTATCAATGTCACCTGTATGGACTTTAACAACTAACCCAGGTGATGATATAGTAATGATTGGTAATGGTGAGTTAACAAACCAAGCTTTACCAATGGAACCTTTCTATGGTTATACTGTTTCTCAATCTATCTATCTTAATGAATGGTTGAATGTTGAAAACAAACGTGTAGAAGAAATCTCTTATTATTACAATGGTGGTAGTGGCTTCACAGAAGACAATATTCAAGTTTATATTGGATATACTAATCTTACTCAATTCGAGACAACAGAATCATGGATTGCTTTAGATCAACTTGTTGAAGTATATAATGGTGCTTTTACAGTTCCTGCAGAAGCTGGCTGGGTAACTATTACTCTTGACACACCTGTAAACTTACCAAACTCTGAGAACTTAGTGATAGCTTTTGAATCTAATACAACAGGTTATTTTTCTTCATCAGATGAATTCTTATGTACTTCTTCAATGGAAAATAGTTCTATTGTAAAATATAGTGATTCTCAAAACTATGATTTCATTACCCCACCGGAAGGTACTTTAAAAACTGCTTATCCGAATGTAATGTTAGCTATTGATGATATTTCTACAGAAGCAGAAATATTTGTAAGCCCAACTGAAATTGTTTGGGATGAAACTGTTATTAATACTGCAACTGCTCCTACAACTATCTCTGTTAGAAATCTTGGTATCAATCCTTTAACTATATCAAGTATTGTTTTAGATGAAGAAACTAACTTCACATTAACTGATAACAATACATATCCAGCTCAAGTAACTGGTGAGCCTCTTCAAGTAGATGTAGTTTTCAACCCAACTGCTGTTGGTGATTATACTGGAAACATAACTGTAACAGAAGGTGATGGTTCAGAAACTATGATTACTCTAGCAGGTTCAGGTTATGATCAAGTTATTTCAGAATTCCCTCACTTTGAAGGTTTCGATGATTTAGCAACAGGTGAACTACCTAGAGATTGGTTACGCTATGTAATCTCAACATCTGATTACGCTGTAGTTGGTGCAAGCACATATAGTCAATTTGAAGGTGATGCTTGTTTCAAATTATCAAATTCTAGTGATACTGAAGCTACACTTTTAGCTATTACTCCACCAATTGATAATTTACCTGCAAGAAGAGTTAGATTTATGGCTAAGGGTTCTACAGCAGGACTTCAAATGGCTATCGGTACAGTTAACCTTGTTGATAGTACATTTACAGTTAGAGATACCTTAACTCTTACAAATGATTATACACAATTCGCACATAATTTTGCTAATTATGAAGGTACTGATGTAAATATCGGATTGCAATTAATTAATAATGGTTCTACATATCAAACTATCTATCTTGATAATTTCTATATAGAAAATATACCTACAGGTCCAGCAGGTATTGTTCACTCAGATACATTAGATTTCGGTGATGTATATCTAAACAGAACAGGTGTTGCAATGTTTGAAGCACAAAACTGGGGTATTGATGACTTCGTTATCAACTTAACTGATGAAGGTAACTTTAGTTTTCCTGAAAATACCGTAACAATAGATCCTGAATCTATTGGAAATGTAACTGTTCTATTTACACCAAGTGAAGAAGGAGAATTCTTAGGTTCATTTACATTCACAACTAATGATCCAAACGTAACAAACCTTACAATATGGGGTAGAGCTTTTGTCTTACCAGCATTACCTGATAACATAGCTGTTATAGGTACTGATGAGTTAACTAATCAGCACATGCCTATTGAACCATTCTATGGATATACTTATTCACAAGTAATCTACTATGCTAATGAGATTGGTATTGAAGGACAACAAATCGAGAAGATTTCTTGGTATTATAATGGTAACTCAGCTTGGTCTGGTGATGAATTTAAAATTTACATGGGACATACTGATGAAGTAAGTTTTGAAACTAATGATAGTTGGTTAGATATTAATGAATTCATGACAGTTTATACAGGTACACTTGATGTAACAGATCAAGCTGGTTGGATTGAATTCGAACTTGATATTCCTTTCGTTTATGATTATACTCAAAACTTAGTTGTGGCAGTTGAAGAAGATACACAAGGATATCATGCTAGTAATGATGAATTTTATTGTACAGCTTCTACTGTTCCAAGAGGTATAATTTATTATAGTGATGGAACTAATCCTGATCCTGTTGATCCTCCTTCTGCTAACTATCGTATGAACTCTTTTGCTAACATTAAATTAGAGTTCGGTGAAATTCCTAATGAACCAATGTTAACTGTTTATCCAGTAAATACAACTTACGAAATGGTTCCAGTTGACGGTGAATCAATGGAAAGACAATTCACAATGAGATCTATTGGTCTTCAACCTGTAACAGTTGCTAGTGCTCCTGTTTTAGGTGGAGATGACGCTGATCAATTTACAATATCAAATGACGATAATACTTATCCATTAACACTTGCATTTAATGAAACTGCAACATTTGGTGTTAAGTTTACTCCTACTAGTGAAGGTACAAAAAGTGCTTCTATTGAAGTAACTGATGATGCAGCAAGAATTACTCATACTCTTAACTTAGGTGGATACTCTTATGCAGATGATGGTAATGATACCATTGGTGATGCATCTACGTTAACACTTCCTGTTGATGGTGAGACTTACGCTATTATGCCAGTAGGTGATATAGATTGGTATAAAATTCCAGCTATGGGTATCTTAGATACATTACTAGTTCATACTGAAATGACTGGTGGATCTAATATTAACTTAAAAGCATGGATTTATGGTCCAGCTACTAATCCAGATGATATTGACTTAGCTTCTCCACTTGCAAGTGGTGGTTCTTCTACTGAAATCCAAACTGAATTGCCAGCAAGTGGTGACTATTACCTAAGAATTGCTGAATACTATAATGGACCAAGCTCAGCTATTAATCCTAGAACAAGAAAGAATGCTAATGGAAGCAATGAAAGAAATACACGTGATGATATCGGACTTTATAACTTATTTGTAGATGCTATCTATAATTACGATTATAATGAACCAATTGATGTTGCAGCTGAAAATCAAAACGGTTATGTTGAAATCACATGGACTGAACCTGAATACGAAAGATACTTAGTAAGTTATGATATCTATAGAGACGAAAACATGAACGATGAAAATTGGGGTAGCATAATTAATGATAACCCAATTCCAATTGGAACTAACACTTATAACGATGCTACAGTTATCGTTGGTACAACTTATGGTTACACTATAGTAGCTAACTATGAAGATCCAGAAGGTTCATCTCTACACTCACAACAAGTTGTTATTACATATCAAAGTATTGGTGCTCCTCTTTGGGGTGATGACTTTGAAGAATATGATGACTTTGCTTTATCAATGGATCAATGGATTCAACATGATGGTGATGGTGCAGATACTTATAGTATAAGTGAAGTTGACTTTGCTAATGCTGGTTCTCCAATGTCTTATATCGTATTTAACCCATCAGCAACTACTCCTCCTCTAGAAAGTATGACTCCTCAATCAGGAGAAAAATTACTTTGTTCATTCTCTTCTACTGAAGGATATAATGATGATTGGATTATCTCTCCAAGAATTACAGTTGGAACAACATCTGTTCTTTCTTTCTATGCAAGATCTTATACTGATGATTATGACTTAGAAAAATTCAAAATATTAATGTCATTAGGTGGAGAAGATCCTGAAGATTTCGCATATTCAGTTGGTTATGAAGGTGATTATATAGAAGCTCCAAACGAATGGACTCCTTATTTCATCAACTTAAGTGAACTTCAAGGTACTTCTGTAAGATTTGCTATCAATTGTGTTAGTGAAAATGCATTTATCTTCATGATAGATAACTTACGTTTCGATTCTGATAACGCAGTTCCAACAGTTGATAATGAAGTAATCCCAGTAGTAAGTAGCTTAGAACAAAACTACCCTAACCCATTCAATCCTGAAACAACAATCTCTTTTGATGTTCCTCAAGCTAACAATGTTTCTATTGACGTTTATAATATTAAAGGTCAAAAAGTTAAAACACTTGTTAATGAAAACATGCAAGCAGGAAGACATTCAGTTGTTTGGAATGGTAAAGATTCTAACAATAAGCAAGTTGCATCAGGTGTTTATTTCTACAAAATGAAATCAGGTAAATATAGTAAAACTAAGAAAATGATTCTTATGAAATAGTATCGTTTGAATGTATAATTCATAGTTAATAAAAGATAATTAGGCTGACCTTGTGTCAGCCTTTTTTTATTGCTTATTCTTTCATAGAAAATAAATGTTAAAGATCCTTCATGCTTTCCAAGTGGTATATTACGAATATATTATTCCGAAGTGATAAGTTGTCTAAAGCATAGCATTAAACCTAATGCATTATATGGGTTAAAACTCACTCAAAAGAAAAGGGTCTCCTGCATTAAAATACTATTTAATGCATGTGACTCTTAATGATGAACTATTTTTTTATATTGGAAATAAGGGGGAAATAAATTGTTTTGCTAGATAGAAATCATTTTATATTGCTAGAAGTTAGTGAACCTTTTAGGTAGTCCATTTCATTCTTTAAATCTAATTTAACTTTTTCAAAGTCTTCTTTAGATTCAACAAAATGTTCATCTCCATAGGCGATATGGATTGTAGAGAAAGGTTTTGGGAATCTAAATTTATCCCATGAATTAAAAACCCATTCTTTATTTATATCAACAGCTATGGGAATAATAGGCTTTTTAGTTAAATAGGCTGTTGTAAGAATACCATCTTTAATAGAATAAATAGGACCTCTAGGTCCATCTGGAGTGATGGTTATTGGGTAATGTTTTAAGTGTTTAATAATGTTTCGTAAAGCTGTTGTACCACCTCGTGAAGATGAACCTCTAATTGGTTCAAAACCGAGTTTTGAGACTGGACCAGCTATCAATTGACCATCTTTAGAATTCGAAATCATTGCTCCAATGTTATTGTATTTATGAGCTAATGTTAAAGGAATTTGGTCTCTATGCCATATCATGTAGATAGCAGGATAGTTAACAAAAGGTCTGTTTCGTTTGATTTTAACTGTCCAGCTTAAAAGATTAAGTAATCCAGCTCCTAGATATGATTCAGCTTCAAGTAAAAACTTATTCATTTGATAGTCTCAAAATATGCTGTGCAACTCTTTCAGATGCATGTTTATTCCCTAGTAATGAACTAATTGAGTTAAGCTTAGCTTCAAAATCTTTGTAAAGATTGCTATCAGAAAGATAATAGTTTGCTTGTTTTAAAATATTGGAGGCTGTAGCTTCTTCTTGTATAAGCTCTTGAACAACTAGATCATCAGCAATTAGATTAGGTAAACCAATATATTTAATCTTTAGTATCTTTTTAGCTATAAAAACAGAGAGTTGATTTGCTTTGTAGATTATTAAGAATGGTGTTCCAATTAGGGCTGCTTCCAGAGTAGTAGTGCCAGACTTAGTAACTAAGAAATCACTATGCTTCATTATATCATAGTTGTAATCAGTAATAACTTTTACATTTTTAAGACTATAAAAACTGGAATACATATCTTTATATGATTGATCAGCAAGTGATATAATATATTGATAGGCAGGATTACTTTGGATTATATCATAAAAGAGTGGAAGGTGACGTTTAAGTTCCATTCTTCTACTACCGGGAAAAAGTCCAATAGTAGTTCTATTAAAATTAAGCTCCATTTCAGAAAAAAAGGCTTCTTTAGTATATTTTGTTGAAATCTCTTCAGCTACAGGGTGTCCAACAAATTCATTTGCTACATCATATTGATTGAGTAGGGGAGACTCAAAAGGATTGATGCAACAAACAAAATCAGTATAATCTCTAATTTTAAAAACTCTTTTATGCTTCCAAGCCCAAAACTGGGGACAGATATAGTAGAGCACTTTGATACCTAGCGACTTAGCAATCTTAGCAATTCTCAAATTAAGTCCTGGATAGTCGACTAATACAAGGAGACTAGGCTTATCTTTTCTTAGTATTTCAGTAATGTCTTTTTCAACTTTAGAAAAGAAATCTAAATGCTTAATAACTTCAACAAATCCCATAACATTAAACTTTTCAAACTCAAAAAGAGATTGAAAACCGTGACTTGCCATTAATGGACCACCGACTCCATAATTATGAAAGTCACCTAGTTTGTTTAATTCTTTTAAGGCGTATGATGCATGTAAGTCACCAGACTTTTCTCCTGCTATCCAGAAAATCTTATTCATTAATCTAAAGATTTAATCCATGGTGGAATATCTGAAGGTAAAGAGGTCTTCTCTACTTTAGGTATTTCTTCAATCTCTGCTTCTGGGGTTGGTATTGATTTATATGCAACTGGAGTCTCTTCTTCAATAGGCTTCTTCTTAGTCTGGATAGGTCTGCTGAAAGCGTTTATACTATCTAGTTCTATAGAAGTTTTTTGCTTTGAAGCTTTATATAAACTAGATGTTTCTTTCTTATCACGTTTTTCCTCAATACCTGTAGCTAGAACTAAAACTTTAATTTTATCATCGTATAGAGGATCTAATAAAAGACCAAGATTGAATGATGCATTTGGATCAGAGTGACTCTGAATAGTATTAGAAATATCTTCAATTTCTCTAGCTTTCATATCTTTACCTGAGAATATTGCAACAATTACAGATTTGCATCCTTCAATTGAATAATCATCAAATAGTGGATTATTAATAGCTTGTTGAGCAGCATTAATAGCTCTATCTTCACCTTCAGATTCTCCAATGCCCATGATAGCATATCCTTTGTTTTGAAGAATTGTATGAACATCAGAGAATTCAATATTAATCATACCAGCTTTATTGATAACTTCAATTAAACTAACAATGCCATTAAATATAATCATATTAGACTTGTTGAATGCTTCAACATAATCAAGATCATTAAAAAGTTGAGAGATTTTATTGTTAGGAACTACAATTAAAGCGTTAATTGTTTCATACAGCTCGTCAATACCAGCTTCAGCATAATCACTTCTAACCTTACCTTCAAAGTTGAATGGCTTGGTTACAACTGCAATTGAAGCGATGTTTAACTCTTTAGCAGCAGCTGCTACTACTGGGGCTGCACCAGTTCCTGTTCCTCCACCCATTCCAGCAACAATAAACAACAAATTAGTACCTTGAATAGCTTCTTTAATCTCTTCATAAGATTCTTCTGCTGCTTGCTTACCTATAGCTGGATTTGAACCAGCTCCTCTACCGTGGGTTGTCTTTGGACCAAGTTGAATCAAATTTAATGCCTTAGATTTTTGAAGATCTTGCATATCTGTGTTCATAGCAATATATTCAACTTCATCATTATGATTTTCTATCATTGCGTTGATAGCGTTCCCGCCAGCACCACCAACACCAACTATCTTTATTTTAGTAGAAACAATATCAGGTGTTTCTTTTATTTCAAACATCTCTACTCCTATTCTGTAAAAAAGTTTTTAACTTTAGTAATTATATTATTAACTGTTTCTTTATTAATCTTTGGATTAATCCTATTTGTATGCTTCTCTGTTTTGTTGCTTAAAGCAAATATCAACATGCCGTAAGCAGTCGAAAACTCTAATGAATCTTCAACAATCTGTTCATTCTTGAAATACTCAGATTGTATCTGCCCTGTAATAATTGGTAAATTGAATACTTCTTTCGCAATTGCTTTGAAATAAGCAGACTGAACTGCATTACCTGTTAAGTACAAGCCAGATGATACCTCTTCAAAATCGTAGAATTTAACTAAGTTCTTGTAGTTCAATTCCAATATCTCTGTCACTCTACTGACAATAATATCTCTAATTAATTTTGATGGAACAGAATGACTTTCGCTTTGGTCATAACTAGCTAAGCTAACAGGTTCATCCCAATTGTAATTGTCTTCAATAATGCTTCCTATCTCTTTCTTGAGTTTCTCAGCATGAGTTGGAGGGGTCTTCAAGATTGAATAAATATCATTAGTTATCAAACTTGAACCACTCTCTATTGATGATACTAATTTAATATTGTTATTAATGAAGATCATTGAATCAGATAAAGCACTTCCAATATCTATAGTTACACAGCCAATCTCTCTATTCTCTTTGCTTGTAATTGCATAAGAAGAAGCAATTGGTGAAGCAATAAAGCCAGTTAAATTACATCCTGCTAGCTTAAATGCTTTTCTGTAGTTCATAAGCTCTTTTTCTTTAGCAAGAATAAGAGTAATCTCACCATAGACTTTTTTTGCATTAAACATTACTGGGTGTTTATAAGTATCTTCTGAATCATCTAATTTATAAGCCCTTGGAATTGTATGAATAATTTCATAACCTTCAAACTCTTCATTGTTAAGAACATCTTTCTTAATTTCGTCAGTAATACTGTTTAAATGAGCATCATTTATTTCGGTCATTGACCCATCTTCTGAAAGAGTATATTCCGTTGATTTATTGATGTGGATGATAGATGTCCCTGAAATATTAGTATATATTTCAGTTGAAGTAGCTTCTGATTCCTTGATTAACCTTGATGTAATTTCATTTATTTGTTTGGATAAGTCATTGATATCATTAATTCTTCCATTCTTTACACCAATGCTTTTAGTTGTTGCAGTACTTAAAATCTCTAGTTTTCTATCATCAGTTACCGAAGCAATTGCCCCTTTAATAGTACTGTTTCCCACATCAATTACAGTTAATACTCTATCACTCATCTGTATCTCCGCTTAATATTTGTTTTTCCGTGTAATAATTCTGTCTTTAAATGTGAAGTCTATATATAAATCTTCACAATAGGATGAAGAATATTTTTCATACAAATCGATTTTGTAAGCTAAATCTTCTTCTCCAAAGTTGATTACTGATGCAGTATAAATATCCCTGATTAAACAATAATCATCTTTAATAAACATATCTGAAATTTTATTAGCAAAACTTGGGTTTGCACTTACAAGTTTATCGTAATAATTCTTTAATCTAACTATCTCATCATCATTAATATTCTCACCAAAAACATTGTTAGTATCTTGTGCACTAGCAATTATAATTGGTACTGAATTATCTAAATAACCTTCATTAAGGTCTTCAAGCAAAGTTAATTCTCTGTCTATATAATAGAAGTTTCTATTATTATAATTAATTGCCAAAATAGGCTTTCTTATATCATATTTTACAAGTAATTCATTAGGAAGCTTCCTGTAGAACTTGCAATTCTGTACAACTGGGAAGTTATCTATTAAGTCACCTTCTCCGCTTTCTCTGTCAATACTAAAAAGGTTTTCGTCATTGTATTTATACAAAAACTCTTCAATATCAAAGCTTAACTCAAGATTTTGTCCTTCAACTACGACGTTATCTATTTCGAAAACATTTATACTTTTCATGATTTCGAAAGTTATGTATCCTACTGTTAATGAACCAAAAACAATTAGGAAGAATATGAATATATATTTTGAATAACTTTTTCTAACTCTTGGCATGTAAATCTTCTAAAATATGCGTTCCGAACTCGTAGATTCTTCCAGCTCCCATGGTAATAAAAATATCTCCATCTTGAAGCTCTTCTTTTACTGTGTTAACGATTTTATCATTTGAATCAATGAATGTCACATTACGATGGCCAGAAGCTATAGCTTCGTTAGCAATTAATTCACCAGTTACACCAGCTATTGGAGCTTCTCTTGCAGGATATATAGGTGCTATGAATAACTTATCACATGAGAAGAATGATCGGCCAAACTCTTTGGCAAAATCTCTAGTCCTTGAATATAAGTGAGGTTGGAATAAGACAACAATTCTTCTTGAAGTAGAATCTCTAAATCCGTCTAAAGTAGCACTTATCTCTGTTGGATGATGTGCGTAATCATCAAAGAAAGATATACCTGCAACTGAACCTTTATTCTCAAATCTGCGATAGACACCTTTGAATTCAGCAAGACCTGCTTTTATATCTTCAAAAGGAACATTTAACTCCAATCCACATGCACAAGCTAGAAGAGAATTAAGTATGTTGTGTTTTCCGGTTACTTGCATTGAAATTCTACCAAGTTTGTAGTTCTTATATATCAGATCATAAGATGAAGTAAAATCTACCATTTGGAAGTTCTCAGCTCTTACATCAGCTTGTTTAGAAAAACCGTAAGTCATGATATTTTTGGTAATCTTAGGTAAAATTGATTGAACACCCTTATCATCCAAACATGCTATAACAGTACCAAAGAAAGGTACTTTCTCTGCATAACTTAAAAAAGCACTTTTTATATCGTCAAGATTCTTATAACAATCAAGATGATCGGCATCAATGTTTGTTATACCTGCAATAATAGGGGAGAGGGTTAAGAAAGAATGATCATATTCATCTGCTTCCACAACAATGTATTTGCCCGAACCCATTAAGTTATTTGAGCCAAGGTTCTTAACTTTACCACCAACAATGATTGTTGGTTCAAGCTTGGCCTTTTCTAACATGATACCAACCATAGAGGTAGTTGTAGTTTTGCCATGTGTACCTGCAATGCCAATACTATAACTCATTCTAGTTATCTCAGCTAGCATTTCGGCTCTTCTTATAACAGGAATCCTTAACTTGGTTGCAGCTTGTATCTCTGGATTATCA
The DNA here is from genome assembly GCA_963678315.1 of Cloacimonadales bacterium (SeqCode). Lineage (GTDB taxonomy): Bacteria > Cloacimonadota > Cloacimonadia > Cloacimonadales > JAFGVF01. The sequence goes on from OY782781.1 coordinate 2,020,640, forward strand.
CATTTTACAGCTGATGAGCGAACTACAACATCAACGTCAGTTAGGTTCTCAGGTGAGTGACCTTCAACAACAGAAATCCCAATATCTTCTAAGTGTTGAGTAATATCAGATTTCTTCATGTCTGAGCCTGTAATTATTAGCCCTTGGTTGAATAGTAGTTCTGCTATACTACTCATACCTATTCCACCTATCCCAACAAAATGTATTTTCTTTGTACTTCCAAGCATATCAACCTCTTAAATGTTCTCTAGTATCTTATTAACAATAACTTTTACAGCAGTTAAATGAATACACTTAGAAAAATTATTTCTATAGCTGTTTATGTTATTTATCATGCTATCTATTTCATTAATAAAGGAATTATCGTCAAGATTATTTTGATTTAAAGTTTTAGCTAAACCTTTATCTTCTTGCTCTATTGCATTTTTGCTTTGATGATCTTCTGCTGACGTTGGTAGAGGAATGAAAATAGCAGGTATTTTCTTTGCTTCTAATTCAGCAATTGTAAGAGCTCCAGAGCGACAAATAGCAATATCTGCTAAATTATAATACTTATCTATTTCATAAGAAAAATCAAACATAAGAAGATTAGCATAGTTTGTGTTTTTATCATTAAATCTATGGAATGTGTTCTTTCCTAATTGCCAAATCACATTGTAATGCTTAGTAAGATAATCAAGCTTTCTATCAATTAGATTATTTAGAAAAAGAGAACCTTGGCTTCCTCCTATGATGAAGATGGTTTTCTTATTTGAAGATAAGCCTATTTCAGTTAAGTCAAACTTTCTTTCAGAACTTACAATATTCTTATTGATAGGATTGCCACTATATACTAAATTGTCTGAATGTAGGTACTTTTTTGCATTCTGCTGTCCAATAAATATAAACTTGCTCTTTCTTGCTAGTAATCTGGTAGTTAAGCCAGGATAGCTGTTTTGTTCTTGCAAGAAGATTGGAACTCCCTTTCTAAAGGCTACATATCCTCCAGGTCCACTTACAAAACCACCTGTTCCAATGTAGGCATCAGGCTTAAAACTATTGAACAGTCTTCTTACTTTTAAAACACTATTAAATAGCTTAATTGGAAATAATAAATGCTTAATAGTTATTCTTCTATATAGTTTTTGAACGTTGATAGGGAAGAAATCAAAGCCTTTTTTTTCAGCTATAGCTTGTTCCATACTATCCTTGTTGCCTAAATAAAGCACTTCATGTCCTTGCTCTTTCAGTTCTGTAGCAACATTTATGGCTGGGACTATATGCCCGCCAGTTCCTCCTGCAGATATTATAAATCTCATTCTTGCTCCAAATCTTTAAGTTCTAAAAGCTTTAATATTAATACCAAACTTAAAGAATCAAATAAAAAGGCTGTTCCTCCGTAGCTTATAAATGGAAGAGATACACCTGTTGACGGTAGAACTGAAATTGCAACACCAGTGTTAACAACAACAGTAATAATTAAATTAAAACAAAGACCCATTGCAAAATATCTATAAAAGACATCTTCTATTTTAAATGACCTAATCAGCAATCCAAACAATAGAAATGCATATAGAGCTAGAACTAATACTGCAACAATGAAACCTGAAACATCACATATTAGTGTGAAAATGTAGTCTGTGTTACTCTCGGAAACATACTGTTTTAATGTGTTAGTAAACTTTTCTTCATTGCCGAATAGCTTTCCACAGGATATAGCAATTAAACTCTCTTTAACTTGTCTTTCTTCATCAGCAGTTACTTTAACTTCATCACGGTAAGGGTTTATTAGCATATACTTTTTATAAACTCTTAGTCTTTTAAATCTGTAAGACTTACCAAGCATAAAGATAGCTGAAACCCCTATTAGAACAATCAAAAGCATTATTAAGATAGTTTTTAATCGTAATCCTGCTATAACAAAGAGTAGGAATATTGAAAGAAATGTAATAATTAACACACTTAAATGAGGTTCTATGAATATAACGATACCAGAAGTAACGACATAGATTAAAGAAAGATAATTCTTCTTCAAAAAAAGGACTAAGTTATTTTCTCTTATAATATCCAAGTTTTTAGATATCACATAACTTGAGATACCAATCATGACAATTCTTGAATAATAACTAGGCTGAAAAGAACCAAAACCAAATAAGTTTAAACGTCTAACAGCCCCCTTTGTTGATTCTCCAACAATAAGAACAATAACAATTAGAAAAAAGGACACTGCTATATGGAATATAGGAATCTTTAATTTAGGAAAGGGAAACTTTATGATTCGTTCTGCTGACTGAAATTTAAACAGATAGAAACTAATAAGAGCAATAACTACATTTTTGATAGTTTGATTAATAGTATAGCTGTCTCCTTTAGCTTGGTTAAGGTAATAGAGAAACACCAGTCCCATAACTGACATAAGCACGTAAATCAAAAAGTAGATGTTATTTTTATGCTTTTCCATCTTTAATCCTAGCTACAATTTCTTTGAAGCAGTCTCCTCGGTGCTCGAAATTATTGAACATATCATAGCTTGCACATGCAGGTGATAAAAGCACAATGTCATCTTTTACTGCATCATTATAGGCATTCTCAACAGCATCAAAGAGAGAGCTAAAGGCTTGAACATTATCTAATGAAGCAAAAGCTAGTTGCATTTTCTCAGTGGTTGCACCGATTAAATAGATCTTCTTTGCATAAGAAGTTAAGGAAGGAAGAAGTATGGAGAAGTCTTCGCCTTTATCAGACCCACCTAATATTATCCTAACTTTCTTGTTAAAAGCATCTAGGGCATATTTAACAGAGTCTGTATTGGTAGCTTTAGAATCATTAATAAAAGTAATATTATTAATTGTATCAACAAGTTCTAGTCTATGGTTTAAACCTTTAAAATTAGTTAAGTAGTTCTGTATATCATAGTCACTAAAGTTTATGTTAATACTTGATATGCATAGTAGACTTGCCATAAGATTTAAGATATTGTGTTTTCCCGGGAGTTTGAATGATTGCATATCAATGTTATGTTGAGAGAAGGATATCTTATTGTCTTTTAGAGTAATATCCTTTGAGTCAAAGAGGGAGAAGTATTTGATTGTGCCATTAATAGTAGACACAAACTTATCAATCTGTACATCATTTTGTAATATTATAGTAGTATCAGTTGAACTTTGATTTTTTGTAATATTGAATTTAGTTTGAGAGTAGTGGTCAAAAGAATCATATCTATTTAGATGGTCGGGAGTTATGTTTAAAATAACTGCAACATCTGCTTTAAAAGAATCTACTAAATCAAGTTGGAATGAACTTAATTCTAGCACAATATAATCATAATAGTCTTTTTCAATGTCAAGACTCGTAAAGGCAGTACCAATATTTCCAGCTAGGGCAGTTTTGTAGCCTAAACTTGTTAGAAGGTGGTGAATTAGTGTTACAGTAGTACTTTTGCCGTTAGAACCTGTAACAGCAATAATCTTTGCATTCTTGTTCATTATTCTGTAACCAAATTCTATTTCGCTAATGAGCTCTTTACCTCTTTTTCTTAATTCTTGGATGATGTCTGAATTGAGAGGAATTCCAGGAGATACGATGAATGTATCATAAGCAAAAATCTTATCAGTATGACCACCAACTTCATAAGAGTAACCTTCTAAATCAGAGCTTTTAATTCCTAATTGTTCTAAGCTCTTTAGCTCTGAAGCAAATGTTTCATAACCTAATGCTGTGGCTTTTTTTAATGCTGCAATTCCACTTTTAGCAAGTCCAAGAATACATACCTTATCCATTAATCTCTCCTATCGAAGTTTTATAGTGCTTAATCCAATTACAAGGAATAAAATTGATACGATCCAGAATCTAACAACTATTTTTGATTCAGCTATACCTTTGAGTTCATAGTGATGATGAAGAGGTGCCATTTTGAAGACTCTTCTACCAGTTCCATATTTTCTTTTTGTATATCTAAAATATCTTCTTTGTATAATAACACTCATTGCTTCAGCGATGAAGATAACACCTACAATGGCAAAGAATATCTCTTCTTTAATTAGAATTGAAATCATGGCTAAGATACCACCAAGGGGAAGAGATCCAGTGTCTCCCATGAATATCTCAGCAGGTCTAGTATTATACCACAGAAAACCAATCAATGTCCCAACCAAAGCTGCAATAAAAACAGTGATTTCACCTGCATTTTCTATGAATCCTAAGTTAAGGTAGCCAGCATAATTGACATTACCCTTGAGATAGGACATAATACCTAAACCTGTAGCAACAATTGCTGAAATGCCTTCAGCAAGACCGTCAAGGCCATTGGTTAAGTTAACTGCATTTGAAGATCCAACAATCATGAATAAAACTAATGGAATAAAGGTTAGACCAAGGTATATTGAAACATGTTTGAAGAATGGTACACCAATTGATGCTAGATGATTACTGTCAGGGTTAAAATACAAATAGCTTGCAATAATTAGAGATAAAGAAACTTGTCCAATCAACTTGTAAACTGGGATTAGTCCTTTCTTTGAATTAGCAAAATTCTTAAGATAATCATCAAGGAAACCCACTCCTCCAAGCCATATAGTTGATAGATAGAGTATCCAGATATAGCTGTTATCCATTCTAGTCCATATAAAGGATGCTCCTAACAAAGCAAAAAGTATAATCAAGCCTCCCATTGTAGGAGTTCCACTTTTAGATTGATGCCTATCAGGCATATCTTCATCAATTGTTTCAGTTGCTTTATGATTTTTAAGAGTTTTAATTAGCACTGGAGCTAAAAAGTAAGTGAAAATTAAGGCAGTGATAAAAGCTCCTGCAGATCTAAAAGTAACATAACTAAAGATTCTGAGAGGGTTATCTGAATTAAAGAAATTACTAAACAAATGATACAGCATCTATCTTCTCCATTATTTTTTCTAAGTGTATGCCATGTGAGCCTTTTATAAGAACTACACAATCTTTAAAATCATTAATTAAATTCTCTGATAGAAATGATTCAACATTATCGAAATGTTTATTAGCTAGGTAATTGATTGAATCTCTTCCCACAGAATAGACAACTTTATCTTTAATCAAAGTAAGTTGTTTGCCAATATTTTTATGTAATTCAAGTGATTGTGTGCCAAGTTCCAACATGTCTCCTAAAATTGCAACATGCTTTTTTTCTTTTTTATAGTTGCTCCAAAAGTCAATAGCAGCTTTAGTTGAGGCTGGATTAGCATTGTAACAGTCAACTATAAAGATATTTGTATCTTTGCTTGCAAAGCTCATTCTATTGTTAAGTTTTAACTGATTTGAAAGTCCTCTTGTGATGGTATAGTTAGCTAATCCAAGAAGTTTAGCAAGTGTGATTGCTAGAGAATAATTATGTGCAAAATAGGGGATAGGGCAGTTTACTTCATAAGAAGAGTTGTTTATACTTAGTTCAAATGAATCATTTTTAAACTGAGTAACTTCATAAGTGAAATCATTACTTTCTTTTTGTCCAAGAGAATAGCCAAAATTCTTATAAAAGTCTTCTTTGAATTCGTCAAAGAGTATGTTATCACCAGGGAAAAGAAAAGCTTTTAATTCTCTTCTAAAAATATCGGTTTTCTCTTGATAAACGCCTTCAAGACTGCCTAACAATTCTAGGTGAGCCTGGTCAACAGAAGTTATTATTGCATAATCAGGCTTTATGATGTTACTTAAGTAATTGATTTCTCCGGGAGCATTGGTTCCAATTTCTAAAACTGCATAAGATTGATTTGCTTTTGCTCTAAAAATAGTTCTTGGAAGCCCAATATAGTTGTTCTCATTTCCACGAGTAACTAGAACATTGCTTGATTCTCTAATAATATTAGCAATAATCTCTTTAGTTGTAGTCTTGCCAGTTGAACCAGTAATAGCAATTTTAGTTAAATCGAATATGGATAAGTATCTTTTTGCTAAAATTCCATAGAATTCCAGAGAGTCTTCTACCTTTAAATAATTAGTCTTATCTATGTCTGAAGTTCCGACAGCAAATGCCTCTTCTGTATTTTCAAGGACACTATCAATATAGTTGTTACCATCAAAGTTATCACCTTTTAATGCAATAAATAAAGACTTTTCAGTAATCGATCTTGAGTCTGTCGATATATTTTCAATATACTGGTCTGGAATGTCTATTTTTGACCAATCAAATTCATGATTGTGTTTTTCTACTAAATCAAATAAATTTATAATGTCTAGATCAACATGAAGCCTATTTTCTGCTTTCTCTACATGTATGAAATCTTGAATTACTTTTTTATCTGAGAACGGTGTTTTTCTATCACCGATTTCTTGATAATCTTCATGACCTTTTCCAAGAATAGCTACTATAGAGTCAGATTTAGCAATATCTAATGCAGTGTTAATAGCTCTTTTTCTATCCCTAATTATGATATAGTTGTCACTTGATAGGTCTTTAACCATATCGTATATTATTGAGTAGTTTTTTTCCTTTCTTGGATTATCATCTGTAAATATTACAAAGTCTGATAGTAGGGTAGCTCTTTTAGCCATTAATGGTCTTTTAGCTTGATCTCGATTTCCTCCACAGCCAAGTACTGTGATTAATCTTTTTGCTTTCGTTTCCTTAAGCGTAGTAATCACCTGTTGAACTGCATCTGGTGTATGTGCATAGTCTAAGAATACTTTAGCTAATGATTTAGACTCTATATATTCTAATCTTCCAGAAGTCTTTTTAAGTGAAGAGTATATTTTTGGTGTAATAGATCCGTACAACTTATTACAAATTAGATGCGCTAAAGTTAAGTTATACGCATTGAATAGTCCGTAATAATTTGAGACTATCTGTAAATTATTGTTACTTTTCTGTTCAATCAAAGTAAAGGCGGTTCCTTTGTCATGGCTTCTTATATCACTTATCTGATAATCACTTATTGCTTGGCTACCATAAGATATTTTATCACCGTTAAACTCACTGTAATATTTCTTGCCATACTGGTCGTCTGTATTAATAACAGCAAAAGCTTTTTGATTAAAAGCAATATCGAAGAGCATTTTTTTAGCATTGAAATAACTTTCAAAGTCTTTATGGAAATCTAAATGGTCTTGCGTTAAATTTGTGAAACCAATTGCATCAAATTGAATAGAGTGAACTCTATTAAGTACAAGTGAATGCGAAGACACTTCCATTACTACAGCTTGACAATCTTGCTTGACCATTGATGCTAAAATTGCATTTAATTCTACGAAATCAGGAGTTGTCCTTGAGTGTGATATTGTTTCTTTATTATCAAAACTATACCCTAAAGTACCTATAGAACCACATTTAATCCCTGATTTATTCAAGACGTCGCAAATTATAGTAGAAGTAGTAGTTTTACCATTGGTTCCAGTAATACCAATTACCTTCAACTTTGATGAAGGATTATCGTAGTATAGACATGCCAGTATTGAACCGGCTTTCCTTGAATCAGTTACTAAAATGCTATTAGTTTTCACTGATTTCTCTTTAGAAGAATAAACTACTAAAGATGAGCCTTGTTCTTCTGCTTTTTCAATAAATTTATTACCATCACTAGTTAAACCTTTAATGGCTATGAATGCCCAGTTTTGACTAACTTGGCGTGAATCAAATGTAATACCTTCTATTTCAATCTTTTCTGTAAGTCTGTAACTTAAAAGAATATTTTCTTCTTTCAGTTTCAATATATATTTATTTAAATCTATTTTCATTTTATTTACACCAAAATATTATTTCTTCAATTTCTTCTATTGATGTGTCAGGAGCTACACTTTGTTTATAAATTAAACCACTTCCTTTAAACTGGAAACCTATACTCTTATGAGAACAATAATCTACAGCTTCTCTAATTGTTTTCCCTTTAAAGTTTGGTACATTATTGTTTGCTAAATCAATATTTTGTTTAGCCCCAATCATTACATCCCTTTGATTTTTTGGGAAAACAACACCTGCAGAAGGGAACTGTTTTTGTATAATTTGACTATCATCTATCAATTCAGTAGTATAACTTATGTCAAGATTTTTAAGTTTGATTTTAGCATCTTTAAGTGTCATTCCTATTAGAGATGGCATAGTTGTGAAATCTTTCTGTTTTGAAATAAATTCTTCTGTTGTATACGAACCTTTGGAATATAGAATTTTCTTCATTACAGAATCAAAAATTGGTAATGCAGACTGAGAACCATAACGAGAAGCAAATTTAGGCTTATCGAAGGTGACAACAATTACATATTCTGGATTATCAGCTGGGAAATAGCCTGCAAATGAGGCAGAGTAGTCCCATTTATTTGTATGTTTAGTCTTAGAATTTTTGGATTGTGCAGTACCAGTTTTACCAGCAAGTTTAATAATATCGTTTTTGAAATATCTTGCTGTACCATATTCGAATACTTTTTCAAGATTAGATCTAACAATATTCAGAGGACCTTGTTGAGAGATCTTCCTCAAGGGTTCTCTTTTACTCTCGAATACAATATTATTGTTCTTATCAAGAATCTTCTTTACTATATGAGGTTTAAGAAGGTAGCCACCATTAGCTAGTGAGCAATAAGCATTAGCTAGTTGCAATTGTGTAACGCCTATTTCTTGACCATAAGATATAGAGTGTAAAGAGAATTGAGTCCAATTAGGATAGGATGCAAGAATACCTCTAACTGACTGTGAAATTGGTGTTGGAACTTTTTGACCAAATCCCATAGTCCTTAACATTGTGTAAAGATTAAAAGGCCCGATTTTTTCAGCTATCTTTGCAATACCAACATTAGATGAATAGGCTATAATTTGTTCTCCATTCAAAGGGAAATCTTTGGGATGGTCATCACTAATTTCTCTATGAGCATCTCTACCTTTTCCTTCATAATCAGGAACATAAAGAGAACAATCTATTGTTGATTCAGGGTCGTAAACATCTAGATTAAGAGCACTTAGCATTGTAAAAGGTTTGAAGGTAGAACCAGGTTCAAAAATATAATTAGCTGGAAGATTAGCATAACCTCGGATAACATTTTCATTCTTATCTAATTCATCTCTATCAATGCCAGCCATAACTAATATCTCACCAGTATTAGGGTCCATAACAGTACACATTGCAGCTTTAGAATCATGCTCAACTATTGCTTCTCTAAGTAATTCTTCAACTTCTCTTTGTAAATTAAAGTCTATAGTAAGATAAATATCTTGTCCCTCTTTATATGGCTTAGTTTGAAGTCCTTTCTTAGGTAAAGGCTGACCTTTTGCATCATTATAGACTTCTTTCCAACCAAACTCACCGTTCAACTCCTTATTATAAGCATATTCTATACCATTTAATCCTTCAAGAGTATGTTTAGAATATTTAGGCAAGGTGTTAAGAATTGTATCATTAGAGACTTTTGCCGTTCCAAGTAATCTTAATCCCGTTTTATCGCTGGCATGATCTCTTCTATAGTCTGAAAGAGTTACAACTATATCATGTATATCGTTTTCTTCTGCCATCATAAGTAATTGGTCTTTCTTGGATTCTACAAGCTTTAAAAAGAGAATTGGATTTGTTCTTTCTAATTTTTTAAGGAAATGTTTTTTTGATTTAGATGATACCTGACTGCAAAGTTCTGCGACTTGATTGCAGTAGTCTTCCATTGCTTTGTCACTTCCAAGTCTTTTTCTAGCTGAAGGTTTGTGTAGTTCTACTTGGTAGTATTTTGTTGTTGTAACTAAGAGCTCATCATTGCGATCTAGTATATTCCCTCTAGTGGGGATGATAAACTCTTTTTTAGGGGTTGCTCTTCGGTATCGGTCTTCTGAAAAATCGTAAACATCAACTATCTGAATTAGATACAGTTGTGTTATCCAAATTATTCCGACAAGAATAAAAACTAATATTACAAATTTAAATCTAATAGCTTCATTGCTTTTAGTTTTACTTGAGCTCATTTGCGTAAACAGTTGAGGTGAAGAAGTCTAAGAGCCTAATGTTATTGATTTTCTCAGTAGATTTATTAGTAGACAATTCAACAAAACAAATCAGGTTTGGATCATTTTTTGGTTCAATCAAGCCAAGTTTATCCTTAGCTATCTTCACTATTCTTGTTTTGCTGTTTAATCTTGTGAATAATTGTTCCTTTTGATTAATATCTTGATTTAGCTCTTGAATCTTGTTCTTATAGCAAGCAATTTCACGGGAAAGAGTAGTGATCTTTCCTTGAATATGCATAACTGCCATACAACCAAGTAATATAATAATTAATGCAAAAATCAGTGTTTTTAATTCATAACTCATTGTATTGCTCCTAGATCGCTTTTTTTTCGGCAATTCTCAATTTTGCACTTCTTGATCGAGGATTCTCAATAATTTCATCCTCGGAAGCTGTGATTGGTTTCTTGTTAATAATTTTTAATGTTGATATTTTTCCACAATTGCATATTGGAGATGAGGGCAAACAGGTGCAATCAAGGGCTTCATATCTGAAGAAATCTTTAATAATTTTATCTTCAAGGCTATGATAAGATTCTACTACTATTCTTCCACCTGGATTTAAAAGATAAAGAGCATCTTTTAAAACGGATTTAAGAACGTCCATTTCGCCATTTACTTCAATTCTTAATGCTTGATAAATTCTTGATAGCATTTTTGTGAAAAACTTAGGATTCATTCTCATGTTCTTTTCTAACAGGGAATTTAAGTCGTTTGAATTTTGAAAATCTATGCTTTTTCTGTTGTTAACTACTAAATTAGCAATTTTCCGAGAAGCTTTTTCTTCTCCATATTCTCTGAAGATTCTTGTTAAGTGATTCAAATCATAATTGTTCAATATATATGCTGCTGTTAGATCACGTGATTGATCCATACGCATATCTAAAGGGGAAACTTGTGAAAATGAGAAGCCTCTAGCTGCATCATCAATTTGATGTGAACTGATACCTAAGTCAAATAGAATACCATCAATCCTGTTTACTTTGTTATAGGCTAATTGGGTTCTTAATTCACTGAAATTACTTTGAATGAAAGTTACCCTGTCTGCAAACTCTTCAAGTCTCTTCTTTGCAAATGAAATAGCATCAGGATCTTGATCAAAGCAGTATAATCTGGCTGTAGGGTTCGCTTTTAATATACCTTCTGAATGCATGGCTCCACCAGTCGTAGCATCAACTATGATACCATTATCCCTGATGTTTAATCCATCTATACACTCTCTAAACATTACCGCTTTATGATACATTATATCCTCACTGATGATTTCATTGTGCTGTTAGCTAACGCTGCAAGAAGATCTTGCTCAATTTGATCTGATTTGTCTTTTGCCCATATTGTGATGTGATCTTTTTGTCCGATAAATTTAATATCTTTATCCATTGATAAACTACTCAAGAGTTCTTGGGGAATTCTTACTCTACCGTTTGCTTCAAGTTTTTTTGAACCTGTTGAGAAGTGTTCCCATACTCTAAGCTTAGCTATATCTATGGAATTACCATTTTCCAAAATATCACAGTATTTGTAAAAAACACTTTCAGGAAACAAGATTAAACACTCTTCGCCACCTCTGGTGATAATGATGTTTTTTGAGTCACCATAGAATTTCAACTCTTTAACGAATATCTTAGGTATAACAATTCTACGGTCTGTTATTGTACCGTAAAATGTACCATAAAATCTTCCTTGGTTGTTTTGATTCATTAGGGAACTCCTATTCATTATTATTATCTTGTGACTACTTGTGACAGAATATGACTTTTTACAACAAATGTCAATTATTATTATATAATTTATTATTAATATAACTATATTTAACAAAGAATGCTTTTATAAAAGGCTTTTAGCAATAATCAAATATATATCATTATGATTAATTATTGCCAAATTATTGTGTAAAATTATACATATTATTAGCTTTAGGTCATCTTGAGACATATCTTAATCTACTGAAAAACAATATAGTATGGTTGATATACATTATAAGAGGGATTAAATTGCATAAAAGTGTATAATTTTGTCATCATTTTGACTAAAAATGACTAGGATTTAAATGGTTTTACTAACCATGACCAATTATGACCAAGTGCACCCTTACTCCCCTCCTTGAAAAATCGGCTTTTTTTCAATGAGGCTAGTATGTTAGGAGTTGGGGGTGAATGTATTAGAGACTGGTAACTGGGATCGCCAGCCTCTGAGCTGGCTTCACTTAGAACGTAGTTATAAGTGAATTTGTAGATAGCTTTAGAAAGAAGTCTCAGAAAATGGAGTGTAAGCATCCACCGATAGGTTGAACACGGTTCATGCTTACGCAAATATGCTGCTTTGTCCTGAAGGGACATATCTCTACAGAGCCCATGATTTCAATCGTGGGTGATAGAAGGATTTCAGACTTGAGAAGTAGTAAGAACCTGGCTAGGCAGATTTAAGAATGTTTAAGAGTTTAGAGGTTTAATTGTTTATTTGTTGATAGATTTATTGATTAATTGTTTAGGATTTGAATTCGTGAAGATTGGGGTTATTAGTAGCTGATTTACTAATTTGTATTTAGTCCCGAAGGGACGGTATATATTAGCATGGGGTCTTGTACCCCATGTTACATTATATAAACGAATTGAGTCCCGAAGGGACGACATAGATTTTAAATAGAATGTGAATAATGAAATTACACTGAATATCCAGATGAAACTTGAATTTATGATTATTGAATATTAGGAGAAAAAAAGAAAGCACCCTGTTAGAGTGCTTGCATCGATAGTTTATCATTAAGTTAATTTATATTATTTCAAAATAACTTGTTTGCTAGTAACAAACTTAGATTTTGGTAATTCAACTCTAAGGAAATATATACCTGAAGGCAATGACTCCTTCAGTAAACTTGATAGCTCTAAGCTAGCACTTTTAGATGGATTACTAAATTCTGAAATCTTTTGACCCTTTAAATTATAAACTGAAACAGAAATAATACTTTCATTAGATTTCACAGTGAAAGAGTTTCTAGACGGATTAGGGTAGCTAGTAATGGAAGGAAGAGCATTCTCAATGTTTTGCTCATGGTTGGAGACTACAGGAATATATTCATAGGAATACTTAGTAGAGTTTTCCCAATTGCTAGTATCATTTGACCATAGTTGAGTTATAAGAAGGTCAGCGTATATGTAATCAGAATACTGATAAGACGCTAGGCTGTAGTTAATCCATTCATTATTTTCTGCAGTCAGACCTGTAACATTATTTAAAATCATTGCATCATTATAAGAGTAAACATACTTTGAATAATCTTGCCAGGACTCATTACTCCAAGTTTGCCATATTTCATTTATAAGATAACTATTAATGTCCCTCTCATAGTTACATTTTGAATAATTATCCCAATTTACACCATCGTTGGAAACTTCCCAAAGCTCATAAATCTTATATCCTAAGAGATTGTATTCATAACTGACTCTGTACTGCTCATTATCTTTTCCAGAAGAAAAATAAACCCATTCTTCATCAACAAGAATTCCATCTTCGTAAGTATAATTAATTGTTAATGAATCTTGCCAAGCAGTATTAACCCATTTTTGTAGATTATAGCTTTCAACTAAATTATCATCATTATATGAGTAATTCTCTTGTCTATAATTATAGAGAGTAGGAATGTAAATTTGATATAGCATATTTGTTAAATTATTATTAGTGTCGTATGTGTAAGTATAGTATTCAAAATCAGTCCATATCTCTTCAATATTCTTATCAACATCTATTGATGTAACATTATTTACATTATATGTATAGATACTATTATAGATATCTTCCCATTGATTATCTAGGTATTCTGAATAAGTATACTCTGATATAAGTCCTTCAGTACTCCTAGTGTTGTAAATGTCATGAGTTGGCTTAAGAATCAATGTCTTATCAATTGCAGTGATTGAAAGAATACTAAGAACGATACATAAAATTAAGAATGTCTTTTTCATTTATTATCTCCGATTATAAATTTGCCTGGATTATTTACCAAAACTAGAAAGCAATTTGCGATTATTCTAGTCTGAGTATATATATTAATCTCATCACTTAGTTCATATATCAACTCTGAACCATCAGAAAATATCTGTTTAAGCTGAAGTTCAGCTGGGTCAAGTTCTGGAGGGAAAGGAATGTATAGGATAGGATGAGAAGAGTTTGTAGGGTTATTAAGTATAAGATGGTGAAATTGGTCATAGGGATATGAATCAAACCATATTTCATATTCTGCAATATATTCTGTATTATTATGCTTGATAAATGAAATGTCCTGTACGTTATAGGGTAAGATTCTATCCGGCATAATGAACTGAGCTTGATTGATAGATAGGTTTATAGATTCTGAAGTCCCCTTTCTATAGGAGATTGAATCAGAAACTGATTCACCAACTGTAGAATTATATACTCCAGATCCCCCAAAGTAGAAGTAGCAATAACCATTATCATAATATGAATAATAGGCTTGTAGTTCATCACTGATGGGGGTATTATAAAACCTATGTATACCAGTTCCATAAAAATTAAGGTTGGTAAATGGATTTGATTTAATCGCCATAAGTGGAAATTCATCTATGAAAGGAATCCAAACACCATTGTTAGATAGGAATGATATATTGTAATATTCAGAAGCATCAGTCAAATTATATTGTTGGTTTATATAGTCAAAACCTTCAAGGTAATCAACCTTTTCTACAAGTATCTGTAAGCTATCGTTACCAAAATCATACAAACCATCCTGGTCAATATAAATTGCTTCATCTATGATCTTAAAAGGTGATACTGCTGATGGTAAAGACTCATCTTCTCTAATATTACAAGCAGCCAAGGTAACAAGTGATAATAATATAAATAAATATCTAGAAAGCATAACTTACCCCACTTCCATAACAAGTATCTTCTAAGTCTGTAATCTTGTATCTAAGATATATTTTGCTCTTGATATAACTGATATCTATTCCTACTGTGTGCTGATTGTTCTCAATATCAAAATCATCATAAACAAGCATATTCTCATCAACTAGGAAGTTTGATTTGCCATAAGAAAGACTATACATCAAATTTATATAATCTGTTACTTGATAGTTTACTTTAAACTTAGCTGAAAGTTCATGCTTATCAAAGTTAGGAGTAATATAATCAAGATACTGATAATTAATAGAAGATGAAAGTTGGAGTTTTGAGAAGACAGGAGAATATCCTAAAGTAACTTGACTAACAGATAATGATTCCCAGTAAGAATAACTAGCTAGGAGAGATAAGATTGAGGAAAATTCTCTATGCTGAAGAGTAGATGTTATCTTAGAGGATGCTAAATAACTATCGTATAGCTTATCGTAATCACCATCTAAATAACCAATCGCTAATTCAAAGCTAGTGTCGGCTATGTAATATGCTAAATCAATATTATAATAGTCTCGACTTATCTCATCATCATTATATCTATTATAGTTCAATGCAATGCTTGCGTTAACAAAGTCAATAAAGTAAGCTGAATTAACTGTTTGTGTCTTTGAAGAAGCTTGATAGAATAATTCTATATAATTATAAAGATAGTTATTCTTAAAAAACAGTTCTTCATCTAAAGGAGTAGAATCAAGGTAGTCGCTACTGATTAAATCAGTGTAAAGCATAGCATTCCTAATATCTCCTTTATAGTATTTTGACCATGCAATACCTGAATACTCAATATCTTTACTATCTGAATCCTTCAAGGCTTTATGATAATAATACAAACTTTGAGAATAGTCCTTCTGCATAAAGAGAGCATAAGCATGTATTCTATCTAAGAGATAATTATCAATAGAGCTTGGGATGCTTGAGAAATGATTAATAATTTCACTAAACTTCTGTTGTGCAGATAAAGAACTTAATAGCCCTATCCAACAAGCTTCATTATATGAATCTTCATTTAACAATGTTTTAAACTGTGCCTGAGAAAGTTGATATAATCCCATATTATAGTTTCTTTGTGCTTCATCCAATGTTAATGAAAAGATAAGGCTATATGACAACAGAAATAGTAGTAATACAATCCTCTGCTTACTTAAATTTACTTTCATAGGTTTTTACAAATTGATTATCAGGACTTAACTTTCTTAGTTTAGTAAAAATCTTCTTAGCGTCACTTAACTGATTAGACTCAACTAAAGCACTAAGATAATATCCCATAGCGTCTAAGTTATAAGTATAAATCTCGTAGCCAGTTCCATAGTATTTAGCAGATTCAGCATAATTGCCTTTAGCATAGTAAGAATATGCAATCTTACTAATAGCAAGATAATCTTTAGGGATTACTAATAGAACCTTGTTAGCTGTTTTAATAGTGTTATCCCAATCACCTAGATAGTAATAACTTGTTAATAATCCTTGTAAAGCATCAAAATTACTGTCTATCTCATAGCTCTTAGCGTAATAAGTTGTTGCATCTTGATAATTACCTAATGAAATGTATAACCAACCTATTCTAAGGTTGAAGAATGCATTGTTTGGCTCTAAATGGCTTGCTGCTAACATATTTGTAAGTGCAACTTGGTAATTACCATTATATTCGTTTGTATAAGATGACCTGACATAATCATCAGTTTTACTTGCAAATACTATTGTCGAAATCATTAGAACTATTATTAGTAAAGTAATCTTTTTCATATATTTTAATCCATCCTTAAATTAGCTTTGATAACTGTTTTATTATCTTTGTTTAATATCTCAATATCTGTAAAACCTGTCAATTCTTTTAAAGTTATCTTGCCTGAGTAACTTGAGATTGACTTGTTTAGAACACTGAAATTATTCTTAAATGAAGTTGTTACATTGTCCTTTGTTGGGGTTGATTTAGCTTTGTATTCAAGCTTTGAAAACTTGAATATTGACTGTAGAAATAGTAGAGTGCTCTCAAGAGTCGGGTTAGCAAGAATTGAATAAGGGGGATAATCATTCCAGTTCAACTCTTCATCCTTATATAGTGGTAATCTACAAAGAGATAAGGCTAATCCATGGAGAGCAGATTTCTTGTTACCTGTGAAGTTTAGTACATTAAATATGCCATCATAAACAGAAAACTCTAAAGAAGCATTTCTATCAGACTTTATAAAGAATGAACCATAAAGATTAACATCAACCTTCCATTTCTCAGTAAACTTCTTTCCGTAAGCTTCTACTTCATAAACAGCTTCATCATCTACTTTAAGGTGCAGTACATCTTGTAAGTAGTTAACAGGGAAAAGGGGAGATACTATATCATCCTTTTTAGGTATGTCATAAGCTTTAAACATATAGTCATCAGCCTTTTTCTTAAAGTTAATTAAGAAAGACTTCACGGTAACACTACCAGGCTCTGCTCCATACTGAATATTAAAATGCAAATGTGGAACTGCTGACCTACCAGAATTACCGACTACACCAAGTTTAGCACCTTTAGCAACCCATTCACCATTCTTAAATTTAAGACTACCCTTTTTTAAGTGACAATACATTGAGTAAAGTCCATAGCCATGATTCAAGACAATGAAGTTACCCCAGCGTTCTCTTGTATTAATCTGTCCAACAGGGTTATCTGCAATCCCATCAGCAAGATTTACAACCCAACCACCAGCTGAACTGAGAACAGGTTTATTGTAGCAGAAGTAATCTGTAACTACTTTACCATCGTTCTTAGCTTGATAGCCTTCTTTATCCTTGATCTCGAAATCCCATGCATAAGCCCATTGCTCTTTATGTGTTATTTCTCCATGGTTACCTTGAGTGATGGTCCATTCCCCAGTAAATGGTAAATAGAATTGTGGACCTCCTCCATCATAGAATCGTTTAATTCTAGAAAAATAGAATTTTAAATTCTCTTCTGGAAGCATAACACCAAAGTCAGCTATGTAAGGGTTTTTGTTTTGTAGTCTCATTCTTAATGCGATAATAATGAAGATAACTGTTAGATTCATTGGGAAAGCATAAGGTGCTACATAATAATTCTCGAACAAGAATTGCATAGCGTAAGAGGTAATAAAGCCTAAGAAACAAGCAAATATAGCTATTAAATACGACCTCAAAGATGGGATTAAAAATACACCACCAATACTCATAGCAATAAGCATTAAGTTGAATGACGTGTATGATATTTGATATAATCCGATATCCTGAAAGTCTGTAAGGTTAAATCTATTTACAAGGAAGTAGCTCAAATAAAAGCCCATCATGGTTAGAATAAAACCTATTCTAGAGGTAAGAATAAGTGCAATAAGAACCAGTATTCCAGCTAATATATAGGGCTGGAAGAATATACTACCTAAACTTTTCAGGTAGAAGTTTATCATATTGCTAGATGTAGGCATTATATTAATAATCGCCTCACGTTCTTGACTAACCAAGAACTGTCCAACTCTCATCATAAAGAAGGAAAGGAGGATTGCAACAACCGAGAAGGATAAACTCATCGAGGGCATTCTTAGATAAGTCGTTGTAAGATAGTTTAAAGCAATGAATAGTAAGAGTGCTATCAAGGAACCACTAACTAAAGCAAGCCAATATTCCAAGCTTCCTATTAGCTGATTAGGCATATAGAAACCTACCCCTAAACTTACCAGCATGCTATTAAATGCTAGTAATCCTGATTTAGAATTCCAGTCTTCAAAGTTTAACAATCTTGCAACAACTAATGCTATTATTGTTCCTAAAATACCAGTTATACCAGTTCTAGGTTCAACAAGAGTACTTAATAGAATCAATAACCCTACTATATATTTATCGCTAAATAAAATAGTAGAGTATGTATTGATTATAGATTTACTTAGGTTAAGTATTATATTCATAATTATTAATTATAATGATCTTAAATATTCAGGTATTTTCTCTTGTCTGTTGATATCTTCTAAAACTTCTTTGCTTCTGATTTCATAAGTTTCACCTGTTTCTGAAACAAGAACTACAGCAGGTCTGTACTCAATAAACTGCATCCATTGGGTCACATTGTAAGCACCTACTGGATGTACAATAAGTTTATCACCAACTTTTAAATCAGGATAAGGTGTAGCATGTTTAACTATGTCGATATTCATACATAGAGGACCATAGAAGACAGTTGATAGAGAGGTTCCTGAAGTTGGTTGTGCAGGAAGAACTTTAAGATTATACCACCAAGTAGTAAATAAGATATTTACACCTGCGTCAATAATTACAGCTCTTTGACCAGAAGCTAAGTCTTTTTTAGCTAATACAGAGGTAATAAGAGTTCCTGATTCGTCAACCAGTGTTCTACCTGTTTCTAGAATCAGTTTTGGTTTTTCATCGATAGCAAACTTTGATTCATTAAATGCTTTTCCTATTGCTGAAGCGTATTGGTCATAAGAAGGTGAAGCAAATTCCCCTGGTGTATACTGATTATGAAGAGTGTTCTTAGAAGCGAATCCACCACCTAAATCAATGTATTCAACTGTAATACCTAGATTATCTTTGATATTTTGAGCTAATGTTAAGAGCTTTGAAGCTGAAATATAGTAAGGGTTTGCATCAAGCATAAATGTTCCGATATGAGCATGAAGACCTATTAGTTCGAGTTTATCTGCAGTAATTAATCTTTGAACAGTTCTGTAAGCTTCGCCATTATCATAGTTGAATCCAAATCTTTGCCATTGAGGATATATTCCTGTGTCCATGTTGATTCTAATTGCAACTTTAGGTTTTATGCCTAGTTCTTCTGCAACTTCTTCAAGTAAAAGAAGCTCATTGAAATGGTCTATATGCACAGTTACATCATCTTCTAGAACTGTTATTAAATCTTCCTTTCTTTTTCCAGGACCATTAAATATAATATCTTTGCCTTCAACACCTAAATGTTTTGCCATATCATATTCCATGATACTAACTATCTCTGCTTTTGCTCCCTCTTGATGGAATATTGAGCAGATTGCGCCCAAATAGTTAGTTTTGTATGACCACGATACTTCTGAATTAGGATAATATTCTCTTATAATGGACTGAAGCTCTCTGTAACTATCACGCATTTTATTCTCTGAAAAGACAAAGAGTGGAGAACCATATTTCTTAACTAATTCAGTAACTTCTATACCGTTAACATGTGTCTGGTAGTTAATTCTATTTTTACTATATGCTATTTTATTGCTTATGCCTGCTTGATTTCTTTGTATTCTAGGTGGATTATATTTCTTTTTCATTTTTTACTCCTTTAATTAATTCTCCCATTGATGATAATTGTCCCATTACATCGATGCTGGAAATAATATCTTCTGCGTGTCTAATGAATATAGTTCCTGTTTTGAACTCTTTCATTGGATCTACATGTTCATTTAAGGCTAATTTAAAGACCATGGCTGGTAGATTCTGTCCAGCACCTTCTGCTAGTTTTATCCATGCTGGGAATCTTGGATTTATCTCAATCAAATAGAAGTTATCTTGGTGGTCTTTAATTAATTCAAGTTCACATGGACCTCTCCATGATATTGCCTTAATAACATCTTCTGCAAATTTGTTCAATAATGGATTGTTTACAACAACGCCACCAAATCCTTTACCTTTATCAGTGATGATTAGTTTTCTTTGTGGAATCATTCCAAGAATGTTACCTTGACCATCACCAACTAATGATATATTGAATTCATCCCCAATTACAGCTTCTTGTGCTAGTACTGGAAGCCCCCATTTGTTCTTTATAAGATTGAAGTAATATAGTACATCATTAATGTTGTTAGCCTTATAAGCTTCATAGAAGTTACCTTTTATATACATAGGAAAATTCATCTTATATTCAAGGCTGTATACTTGAGCTATATCAGTGACATATTCAGTGTGGGGAACATTAATTCCCTTGTCTGGTAGAATTCTAAATATTTTAGACTTGTCACGCATTAAGAGTTGTTCTTCAGAAGGAAGGTAAACTTTAATTCCTCTCTTGTTCAATTCTTTCTCAAGTCTAATATAGCCAATGATTTCAGAATCTAAAGTTGGAATAAGAACATCAATCTTAGTTTTAGTAAGTATGTAATCTAGCCTGGATAATATTGCGTCTTTACCGTCAGCTGGGTAAGGCATCTGATAAATTTCTTGAGCTAAATCATCAACATAAACACCAGACTCAAGATTGTCATAGATTAAACCAACAATCTTCCCTTTAAAACCAGCATTTCTAATAGATCTGATTATAGGAACACCTGGTTGAGGATTATCGCCAGTCTTAAGACCTGTCACTGCTAAAACTAAATCTTCATGAGATAATTTAATACACATTTCCACTATCCACTAAATTATAGTTTTCTAATACTCTAAAAAAGTATTCAACATCACTAACCGCTTCATCGTAGTTAGTCTCATATTCTGAAACTAAATACTGAGCTATTTCTTCAATATCTTTGCCAGCAATCAAGTTTTCTAATATGCAAATTGCTGTGTCGTTAGCATTATAACTATAACCGGTAGCAGGATCAAAAATAAATCCGTTTTGGTTTATAGCCAAAGAGTCTAGTTTATTAGTTCTCATAAATACCTCTGCATTAATTTATTTGAAAATAGATAATGCAGTTTGTATTCCAAAGATATTGAAAATACATTTAAAGTAGAAAAATATGCTACATAAAAATTACAGTTTTAATTTTTGTCCCGGATAAATGAACACTACTCCATTGGATTTCTTTTTGAGCTTGTTTACCTGAATAAGTCTAGATACCTTTATATTAAGCTTTTTTGATATAGAACTTAAGGAATCTCCTTTTTTTACTACGTATTCTTTGTTACTGGAATAAGTAACATTACCGTATAGCTTTAGTTTTTGACCAGGTTTTATCATATTGCTCTTGAGTCCATTTAACTCCATTACTTTGTTTACTGTAGTATGATATTTTCTTGCAATATCATAAAGGTTGTCTCCTTTTTTTACAATATGATGAGTGAAGTATCCAGCATTCTTGTTAAGAAAAGACTTTTCTATCTTCGCTACTAGTAAACTGTCTGATATAGAATTATGAGGTATAAGGATGTTGAAGTGTCCTTCTGGTAAAACCACATCGTTAACAGCAGAATATTTCTGTCGTGCTCTTCTATAAATTTTAATCCATGGGTTAAGTTCATATACTTTCCCGATGGAAGTTCCTTGAGCTTTTGCCCAAGAATCTATTTTATAGTGACCATTAAGTTGTAAATTTATTACTTTTGTAGTTGATAGGAGTGACGGATCCTTCTCGAACTGTTTAGAGAAGATCTTTTCTTCATTATCAAAGATATATTTTATAGCAATTGCTTTCCAAACATATTCATTTGTTTCTTCTGTCTTAAATATTAGATCTTCGAATCTTGTTCCACCTTGAGCAGTGAGAACTTTGTTTACAGAACCCATACCTGCATTATAAGCACAAAAGGATAATAACCAATCTGTTGAACCTTTTCTTTTGAAGTATCTATACATATCATTAAGGAAATCACAAGCAGCTTGTGTTGATTTGTAAATATCTCTTCGCTCGTCAATAAAGTCATTAACCTTAAGTTTATATTCACGTGCAGTAGCAGGCATTATCTGCCAAATACCATCAGCTCCGGCATGAGAATGAGCACTATAGGTTAACTTGCTTTCTGCAACAGCTAAATATTTAGCATCCAATGGAATATTGTTCTTAGTAAATAGTGAATCCATAATTGAAAAATATAAACCAGACTTAGGAATAAATCTCGCTGCCGATCTAAGCTCATTCTTATAAGCTTTTTTGAATCTTACTAAGTTGCGTTCATTGGTTAAATCAATTTCTTGGTCTGCAAAATATACCTTTGTTGGGAATCCGACATCACTCACTACAATATTATCTTTCAATTTGCTGATTTCGAATGCCAGTGAATCTATTAGGTCTTCTTTAACTTCTAATTCTGTGTAAAGGGAATCAATAGTATGCTTATAGCTTAATTCAATTTGTTCTAATGATTTTTCGTCTTTCTGGATCTGGCTTTCCTCAGAATGTTTTATCTGCTTGTTGATGTTAGAACAAGCGATTACGGACATAAATAATAATATAATAAACAATTTAATGATTTTCACATTTCCTCACATTTAATAATTTAGACTAGTGTACAATGATAATTCATAAATATTTTAGTTTATAAATAAGTAAATATATTTTTTTGAAGCAGCTTGTAGGAAGGTTAATAATTGTAATTTCATTAAATTTCTCTGAACAGGACTAATACCAAAGCTAGGTAAAACTTTACTGCTAGAAGGAAGGAACGCGGACACTCCGAATTTGATGAAACTTGTTGAGTCAAATGAAGGTTGGTCCGCTTTAAAAGGTCTTTCCTCGATGGAAAGAGCTTTTAATAAATCATATACTCTTTGTTTTATTCTTACCTTTCAAACATCGAATTTGAAAGCTAAGAAGCGGATCAAGTATCCACGTTCCGTCAACTGTAGCTTTAGCTAACAGCTACCCATGATTGAAATCATGGGCTTTGGATAATTTACCCCGTTGGGGTATTATGAACAAACTGGGACCGTGTGAAACTCAGACTTATAGCTACAATCCTAAATCCATTGATACCCTGTATGGGTTAATCAACAAAGAGCCCTGGGTTTTAACCCTGGGTGATCATAGAAGTGTTTGAGACGTTATGCCTAACGTCTCTTCTAATTCACTTATAACGATGTTCTAAGTGAAGCCAGCACGGAGGCTGGGAATCCCATTACTAGGCCAAACTCTAACTCCTCACTCCTCACCTCTAACTCCTGTCTTACTAGCCTCATTGAAAAATCGGCTTTTTTTCAAGGAGACCAGTAAGGAAGAGGTGAGGATCTATATTTTTTTACAAAAATATTGACACAGTAATTACAAATAAATATTGTCTTATAAATCATTAATTGATGTGATTATTAATGTTAAATAACATAAAAATCAGGGAGTTAGCTTATGGATAAGGCTCAAGCTAAGCCAAATGAAAAGCTTTTAACTGAATTTGATGTTCCTAGTTATGAGGAATGGAAAGTTGTAGTTGAGAGTCTGTTAAAGGGTAAGCCGTTTGAAAAAGCGATGTTTACTAAGACATATGAAGATATAGTGTTACAACCTATCTATCGTATGGAAGATGTTGCAGAACTTGAACACATGAAGAAGCTTCCAGGGGAAGACGGTAATCCACGTTCACCAAAAACTAGTGGTTACTTAAACAACTCTTGGTCAGTTGGACAAGAACAAACAGATTATTTACCATCAGAAGTAAATAAATCTTTACTAGAAGAACTTTCTAGGGGAATTACAAAAGTTAATTTGAGAGCAGATGATGCTTCAAGAAATGGTAAAAATCCTCACAAATTAGAAGGTGTTAAGAGATATGTAGGAACTTCTATCTCTACACTTGAAGATTTAAAAACAGTTTTAAATGGTGTGTTTATCGAAAACATCGAAGTCGACATTAACGCTGGGATTATGGCACCTGCATATCTTGGAATGTTTAAAGAAATTGCTAAAGAAAGAAATATTGATTTTAGTCAATTAACTGGTTGTATTGGATTAGATCCAATCAACTGTTTAGCAAGTGATGGGGAGCTAAAAGTTGAGTTAAAAGAAGCTCTTAATTATATGGCTTGTATGACAGATTGGGCTGTAAAAAACAATTCAGCTATCAAAACAATCTTGATTGATACTTGTGTCTATGCAGACCGAGGAGCCAATATAAATCAGGAGTTAGCTATTGCTCTAAATACAGCAGTTTATTATATTAATGAAATGCTTGATAGAAAACTTGCTATCCAAGATATTCTCGCTCATATTCAATTTAATTTATCAATAGGACAAAAATTCTTCTTAGAAATTGCTAAATTTAGATCATTCAGATTATTGTTTGATAATTTAGTAAAAGCCTATCAAGAAGATTTAAGTTTAACAACATATATTCATGCAATTCCATCAAAATGGAACAAAACAAAATATGACCCTTATGTGAATGTTCTTAGAACTGCTACAGAATCTTTCTCTGCAGTTTTAGGTGGCATTGACTCATTAGCAGTTTCACATTTAGATGAACTTCTTGCTAGACCTACTGCTTTCACAAGAAGAATTGCTAGAAATCAACAAATCATTCTTAATGAAGAAGCGAATCTATATAAAGTAATCGACCCTGCTGGTGGATCTTGGTATATTGAAAAGATGACTGCAGAAATTGCTGAATCAGCTTGGGAACAATTCCAAACTTATGAAGCTGAAGGTGGAATCATTGCTTCATTAACTAATGGTATCATTCAAGATGATGTTATTGGTATTGCTAATGAGAAAATTAAGAATGTTGCAACAAGAAAAGATGTATTTATCGGTTCAAATATGTTTGCTAACTTAGAAGAAAAAGCTATTGACTTTGATGAAGCTGATTTTGACAGTAAAATTGATTCTAGAATCAAAAAAATATACGATTTAGTTAATAATAGAGAATTAAAACAGACTTGTAATTGTGCTGGTAGCTGTGGTGGTCAATGTGATTGTTCATCAGATAGTGAAAAACATATCATAGATGATTTTGCTGAATTCTTTGTGAATGGTGGAACTATTGGTGAATGTTTCGGTAGAATGTATAGTGATTCTCATGGTATCAAAGTAGATTCTATAACTAATCAAAGAGTTACTACTGCTATTGAAGAGCTTAGAAGCTCAGTTGAATCTATGACTGAAACCCCTAAAGTTTACCTAGCAAACTTCGGTTCAATTCCAACATTCAAAGCAAGAGCTGATTTTGCTAAAGGTTTCTTTGAAGTAGGAGCTTTAGATGTTGTTACTTCTAATGGATATCAAGATATTGATTCTTTAGTAGATGCTACTATTGAAGCTAATTGTCCAAGTGTTTGTATCTGTTCAACAGACGCAAATTATGTTGAAATTATTCCTTCTTTTGTAGCTAAATTGAAAGAGAAAGCTTTCAAAGGTAAATTGATAGTTGCTGGTTATCCTAAAGAACATGTTGAATCATTCAAAGAAGCTGGTATAGATGAGTTTATCCATGTAAGAGCTAATTGCTATGGTGTGCTCAAAAATTTACTAGAGAAGGCAGGAGAATAAGATGACTAAGAAACCTGAATTTAAAAATGTAAATTTAAATGTTTCAACAAGCAAATCTGACTTGAATAATTGGAAAGCTAGTGTTGAAAAAGAGACAAATAAAAAATGGGACCAGCTTTTCTGGGAAACCAATGAAAAAATAAATGTAAAACCATTATATACACAAGATGATCTTGTAGATATGGAACACCTTGGCTTTATGTCTGGTATTGCTCCAAATCTTAGAGGTCCTTATGGTTCAATGTATGTAACAAGACCTTGGACTATTAGACAATATGCTGGTTTCTCTACTGCAGAAGAATCTAATGCTTTCTATAGAAGAAATCTTGCTATGGGACAAAAAGGTCTTTCTATTGCCTTTGACCTTGCTACTCATAGAGGCTACGACTCTGATCATGAAAGAGTTGTCGGTGATGTCGGTAAAGCTGGTGTTGCTGTAGATTCTATCTTAGACATGAAGATTCTTTTTGACCAAATTCCATTAGATAAGATGTCTGTTTCAATGACTATGAATGGTGCTGTTCTTCCTGTTCTTGCTTTTTACATTGTTGCTGCTGAAGAACAAGGTGTAAAATGGGAACAATTGACTGGTACAATTCAAAATGATATCTTAAAAGAATACATGGTTAGAAATACTTATATTTATAAACCAGAAGGCTCAATGAAGATTATTGCAGATATCTTTGAGTTTACTTCAAAGCATATGCCTAAATTCAATTCTATTTCTATTTCAGGCTATCACATGCAAGAAGCTGGAGCTACTGCAGACCTTGAAATGGCTTACACTATAGCTGATGGTCTTCAATATATCAGAACTGGTATTGATGCAGGTATTGATATAGATAAATTTGCTCCTAGATTATCATTCTTCTGGGCTGAAGGTATGAACTATTTCATGGAAGTTGCTAAGCTAAGAGCTGCTAGACTTCTTTGGGCTAAAATAGTTAAACAATTCAATCCTAAGAATCCTAAATCTCTTGCTCTAAGAACTCACTCACAAACTTCTGGTTGGTCTTTGACAGAACAAGATCCATTCAATAACATCACTAGAACATGTGTTGAAGCTATGGCTGCGACTATGGGTCACACTCAATCACTTCACACTAATGCTCTTGACGAAGCTATTGCGCTTCCAACAGACTTCTCTGCTCGTATTGCTAGAAATACTCAGTTATTCCTACAAAATGAAACAGGTATCTGTAATGTTATCGATCCATGGGGCGGTTCTTATTACCTAGAATCACTTACTAATGCTCTTATGCACTTAGGTTGGAATCACATCCAAGAAGTTGAAGAACTTGGTGGTATGGCTAAAGCTATCGAAACTGGTTTACCTAAACTTAGAATCGAAGAAGCTGCTGCTAGAAGACAAGCTAAAATTGACTCTGGTGTTGAAACTATTGTTGGTGTTAATAAATACAGACTTGATAAAGAAGAAGCTATTGATATTCTTGAAATTGATAACTCATCAGTTAGAGTAGCTCAAATTAAACGTTTAGAAAAATTAAAAGCTGAACGTGACAATGATAAAGTAAAAAAATGCTTAGCAGCTATAACTAAAGCAGCAGAAACAGGTCAAGGTAACTTACTTGAACTCTCAATCTACGCTGCTCGTGAAAGAGCTACACTAGGCGAAATCTCAGATGCTATGGAGGTCGTTTTCGAAAGACATCAAGCTAATAACAAATTAATCTCAAATGTTTACAGCGCAGAATATGCTAAAAACGAAGAAGTTGATGAAGTTAGAGGAATGACAGACCAGTTCGAAGAGAATGAAGGTCGCCGTCCTAGAATTATGGTTGCGAAAATGGGACAAGATGGTCATGACCGTGGTGCTAAAGTTGTTTCAACAGCTTACGCAGATATGGGCTTTGACGTAGATGTTGGACCATTATTCCAAACTCCAGCAGAAACTGCAAAACAAGCGGTTGAAAATGATGTTCATGTTATTGGTATGTCTTCATTGGCTGCTGGTCACAAGACTTTACTTCCTCAACTAATTGAGGAATTAAAGAAACTTGGTAGAGAAGATATCATGGTTATTTGTGGTGGTGTAATTCCAGCTCAAGACTATGATTTCTTATATGAACATGGTGCAGCTGCAATCTTCGGACCAGGAACAGTGCTTCCTTATGCAGCGAAAACTATTATGGAAAAATTGAATGAAAGATTAGGTTACTAATCAAAGTTATATAAATTAAGATGAAGTGGTAGATTTTATATATTCTACCACTTCTTATATATGCAAATCTAATAGATGTTTATGATTTTTGGAGGAAGCTATTATTAAGAGCAATAGACCAGAATGGGTTCCTAAAGATGGAGGGAATGAGTTTACTACAGTAGTTAATCCTGGTAAGAGTGTTAATCACGATGGATTACCTAGTAAAGAAAATACTTCAATTAAGAAGTATAAGTCTGTGAAAAGAAAACAGATAACAACAGAAGAATACTATAATGGCATCATGAATAGGGATAAAACAATTTTAGCTAGGGCAATAACTTTAGTAGAAAGTAATTCTTCAAAACACTTTTCAATGGCTCAAGATCTTATAAAGCAAATTCTACCAAAAACAGGAAAATCTATAAGAATAGGCATTACAGGTGTCCCAGGAGCTGGTAAAAGCACTTTTATTGAACGCTTTGGTTTGTTCTTGTTGGACCTAGGATATAAAGTCGCTGTCTTAGCAGTTGACCCTTCCAGCACTGTTACTAAAGGTTCTATACTGGGGGATAAAACCAGAATGGAGAAACTATCTAGAGAGCAAGATTGCTTTATTAGACCTTCTCCTGCAGCAGGTACCTTAGGTGGTGTTAATAGAAAAACAAGAGAAACCATGCTCATGTGTGAAGCTTTTGGTTATGATGTTATACTTGTTGAGACTGTTGGAGTAGGGCAGAACGAAGTTACTGTTAGAGATATGGTTGACTTCTTTATGCTTATTCAAATAGCAGGCGCAGGAGATGAACTTCAAGGTATTAAAAAAGGTGTTATTGAAATTGCAGACGCTATAGTTGTTAACAAGGCTGACGGTGATAATATTAACAGAGCAAAGTTAGCTCAAGGTGAATATATGACTGCTTTACACTATATTGCACCAGCAACACCAGGCTGGAAAACTAAAGCTTTTACTTGCTCAGCACTAAATGGAACTGGCTTGCCTGAAATATGGGATGTTATCAATAAGTTTAAAGAAGTAACAAGTAAGAGTAAAGTCTTTGATTTACGTAGAAGAGAACAAATAATGACTTGGGTTAAATCAATGATTAATAATCATCTAATCTCATCTTTCTATAATGATAAGAGAATTAAAGCAGTTATGCCTTCAATACAAAATCAAGTACTTTCAGGACAGTTAACACCTTCTAACTCAGTTGAGAAACTTCTTGAAATATATGAGGATAAAAATGATTAAATACTACCATCTAATCAGTTTGGGTTGCCCTAAGAATCTAATAGATAGTGAGATATTTGCTTTTCTTACTGAAGAAGCAGGATATTTACCTACCCAAGAGAGCGATAAAGCAGAACTTATCATTATCAACACTTGTGGCTTTATTAATTCAGCAAAAGAAGAAGGTATTGATACAATCTTTGAAGCAGCTAAGCTTAAAAAGGAAGGCAACTGCAAAACTTTAATAGTTACAGGGTGCTTAGTTAAAAGATATTTTGACCAGTTGAAAGAAGATATTCCTGAGATTGATATTCTTGTTAACCTCAAAGACTTTAAATCTTTCGCCCAAATACTTGGTTTGAAAGATTATGCCTACAATCGTAAGCTTATGACCCCTAAGCATTATGCCTATCTTAGAATTAGCGATGGTTGTAACAATAATTGTACTTATTGTGCAATTCCCTTAATCAGAGGAAAGCTCAAGTCTATTCCAATGGAAGAGGTAATAGCTGATGCACAGAATTTAGCTTCCCAAGGAGTTAAAGAAGTTATCATAACAGCACAGGATACTACCCAATATGGCACTGACTTATATGGTGAAAAGAGACTTATTCCTTTGTTAAAGGAGATTTCTAAGATAGAGGGTATTCAATGGATTAGATTGCTTTATT
Organism: Cloacimonadales bacterium (SeqCode); assembly: GCA_963678315.1. Lineage (GTDB taxonomy): Bacteria > Cloacimonadota > Cloacimonadia > Cloacimonadales > JAFGVF01. The sequence continues at coordinate 2,050,654 of OY782781.1, forward strand.
TACATCCTGCCCATATTACTCATGACTTAGTAGATGAGATTGCGAAACTTCCAAAAATACTTCATTATTTTGATATACCACTTCAACACATCTCTGATAAGATTATGCGTGCTATGAATAGACGCAAATTCAGTGACCACTGTATTGATATTATTGAATACATAAGAAGAAAAATGCCTGATGCTATCTTGAGGACAACTTTTATAGTTGGTTTCCCTGGAGAAGAGCGTAGTGATTATGAGAAACTTAAAAAGTTTATTACACAAGAGAAGTTCGGTAGAATGGGCATATTTACATATTCAGCTGAAGAAGACACTGCAGCTTATGGTTTTGAGAATCCTGTTAACAGGCAAACAGCCCTTAATAGGTACAACAAGTTAATGGAAATCCAACAAGATATTTCTACTGAGATTATGGCTTCTTTTATTGGTCAGGAAGTAGATTGTATAATTGATAGCCTTTCTGAAGAAGACGCTTATGATTATGAAGGAAGATCATGGTTCGATGCTCCGGATGTAGATGGTATCGTTTATATTTCAGACCCTGAGGACAAGGCTAAGATTGGTGATATAGTAACTATCAAGGTTACTGATGCCTGGGAATATGACTTGATAGGGGAGATAGTTAAGATTAAGTAGTACTATTTAACACGGGGTAGTTGGTACCAGCTTGTAGTGTATTTGGGTGATAAGTAATTTCTACGCATTGCCCACTTATTGGATGTGCCTAAACTACTAGAATAAATAGTATTTGCTCCATAGTGTCTATTAATGCTATCGACCACTGTCATAACTTCTTTTTTAGGACTATCTGGATAAAGGACTTCAAAAATGTCATAGGGGAGATTATCTTCTTGCGATATATCTGTAATCATTACACCAGCTTTCTTATAAAGGAAACCATTTCTATATATCTTTCTAAGAATTGTAAGACCTGCTGTTATGAAATCAGCTGTATAAGCTGTAGGGCTGTTAAACTTTATTGAGGCATTATTGTTGTATTGAGGAGTGTCTTTAAATCTATTTGTTGTAATAAACACCGATATAAGCTTTGCTACAGATCCTTGATTTCTTAGTTTCTGAACAGCAATTGTAGTGTAGTTGCTTACTGCTTCTTCAAGTTCTTGTAGAGAAGAAACAGGACGTCCAAAAGACTTTGAAGAAACAATACCCTTTTTAGCAGGTGTAAGCATTTCTAAGTCTATACATGATATACCTCTTAATTCCAAAACAGTCTTATGACCAATAGATGTTAAATACTTATCTATCCATTCATCATTACAATGCATGAGGTCGTAAGCAGTCATAATTCCGTGCAAAGTTAGGAACTTTGTGTACTGTCTGCCTATTCCCCAAATGCTCTTAACAGGAACTTTCTGCAGTACTCTTTCAGTGTTTGTTTCTGTTAAAAGATTGTATACTCCTTGATAGCGACTATTCTTTTTTGCTATATGATTAGCTATCTTTGCCAAAGTCTTGGTCTTTCCAATTCCTACTGATACCGGTATGCCTGTTCTTTGTTTTACAGCTTTTCCTATCTGTTGACAGTAGGCTGTTAAATCTCTATTCTTAAAACCACTCAATTCCAAGAATGATTCGTCAATGGAATATACTTCAACATCAGGACAAAACTCAGCTATTGTATCCATAACTCTTGCTGACATATCGGCATAGAGAGTGTAGTTTGAAGAGAAAAGCGATACATTATGCTTTTTAAGAAGAGCTTCATGCTTGAAGGCAGGAAGCCCCATTTCTATTCCTAAATCTTTTACTTCTTGAGAGCGAGCAATTATACATCCATCATTGTTAGAAAGCACTGCAATTGGTACATTCTCCAAGTTAGGTCTAAATACCCTTTCGCATGATGCATAAAAGTTATTGCAGTCAATGAGTGCATATATTGCTTCATTTCTCATAGTTCCTCGATTACACTTTATGTATTACATAGCTTACAACACCCCATATTGAAAACTGGTCATCAGACTTTATCATTATAGCTTTATATTCAGGATTCTCTGGTTTGAGGTAGTATATCCCATTTTTTATTATAAGACGTTTTACAGTTAGCTCTCCATTAAGAACAGCAATTATAACCTTCTTATTGAAAGCCTCTAAAGACCTATCTACAATTAGTATATCATCAGGAAATATTCCAGCATTTACCATAGAAAACCCATCAACTCTTACAAAATATGTTGCTGAAGGATGCTCAATTAAGTATTCATTAAGATCTAATCTATCTTCAATATAATCTTGAGCTGGAGAAGGAAAACCAGCTGACACATCCGTTCCTAACAAGGGCCTAAGAACTTTAGTGCTTGTGTCTACTTTGAAGATTCCTTTAATTGAACCATCAGTCTTTATTTTCTGTTTATGCATGCAATCCTTACAGTTTTATATCTACTAGGATCAATTTCTAGTTTGGCAGTAATTGTTACTGTGCCAACTTGATTAGGAGCAAAGAAATTGTTATAAGCAATCCCATCTTCGTCAGTAGCAACACTTTCATATTGCAGGTTACCGGCGGTACTTGTGAATAATACGTTATGACCATTCATATAATCATTATCACAACTTATATAGGCTTGAATACTTGTTGATGAATTACCATCAGCTAGAAGTGTGTCAGACGTAGCCACTAATGAGTCAATTCTTGGCATATCAAGAACTTCAATATCGAAATCCTCATGTTCAGAAGGCCAATCTTCTAGTGTGAACTTAATATTCACAACGCCTGTAGTATCGTAAGCAGCAAATCTTCCATCGGCAAAGCCATTTTCATCAGTTATCATATACTCACTGCTACCAGTCCCAATGAAATTACCGAATCGGTCATTGTAATCTACCAGTATTTTCCTTTCATAAAGCTTAGAACTAGGACCATCTAATTGAATTTCAAAGAGAACTTCATTGTATCCAGCTTCATTATATACAAAACTATCTGCAGCTGATATATCCATGGTTGGGTCATCATCACCTCTACTATCACATGCAACAAATAGAACAAATAGTGCTAAAACACAGACAAGTTTAATAAAAGTTTTCTTTTTCATAGTTTAACCTCTCGGGTGATATAGTTTGTGTTCTTCAATTAAGTAATTAATGCTCATATTGGTATAAATCTGTGTAGTGTCCAAACTTGCGTGCCCTAGTAATGTTTGAACTATACGCAGATTTGCTCCAGCTTCAAGTAGATGAGTTGCAAAGGAATGTCTAATTGTATGTGGGGATATGTTTCTTGAAATACCGGCATTTAAAGCACATTTACGTAATATCTTCCAAAATCCCATTCTAGACATTTTGTCTCCTCTACTATTAAGAAATAGAGTATCTGTTACTTTATCCTTTTTTATTTTGAATCTCACAACTTTCATGTATTGCAATAGATATTCCATAGCAACATTTGGAATAGGTAGAATTCTTTGTTTATTTCCTTTTCCATGAATTAGAACAGTTAATTCTTTGCTATTTACATCATGAATGGAAAGATTTAGAAGTTCAGAAACACGAATACCAGTAGCATACATTAATTCTAGCATTGCTTTATTCCTATAGCCTAATTTGCTATCAGTGTTTATACTTTCTAGTAAATTGAGCATTTCTTCCACAGAAACAACATCAGGTATATTTCTATTATAAGATATTGAGGGAATATCATCTATATTAACTAAAATAGGTATATCATCCTCTAAAAAATAGAGAAACATATTCTTGATAGCAGATCGTTTTCTAGCAATTGACGAGTTTACTAAGCCTGCTTCATTTAAAAGCATTAAGTAATTCATAATGTCATCATTAGAGACTAAGCTTAGATCTTTGTCTAAATAATCAATAAAAGCGACTAAGTCAGACTTATAGCTATCAAGAGAGTTTTTTGATAAACCCTTTTCTAGTTTTATATAATACATATATCCGTTTAATAATGATTTATTTCTATTATCCATGATTCAATTATATTATGTTGTAATTTCTTGTAAAGTAAATTTAAATATTATTGAAAATAATTAACCAACACTTATTATAATGTTACTTATTGAAGGCAGGTAAATCTTATGCTTATCTTGTAAAATTAACTACAAACTTAATAGTCTCTTGCATTAAAATGCGATTTAGTGCAGGAGGTTATTAATAAAACACATATCTTAAAGAAAATTCTACTTCTGCTCTGAACAAAGTATTCATAGAATTTGTAAGCATTTTTTAAAGAATATTAAACTACTAAAAGAAGTGCAAAGTCTTAGTTAGATTTTGCAGAAGCTTTATGAGAAGCAATGAGAATAGCACCAAGCACAGCAGGAATCATTGTGTTGATTATGAAGATAATCAAAGCCGTTGTTACAGCAGAAGTTTCAGAAACATTGTACTTACTTAAAACATTAATTGCAAAATATTCCCTTAGACCAAGACCCGAATATGTTATTGGTATTACATTAGCAGATAATATTAAGGCTGTCGAAATACATGAATGAAGAATTGAGACATCTGTAAAAGTTGATAAAATGAGCCAATACTGAATCATAGTTAGGGGAATAAAGAAAAGCTGACTAAGGATTATCTTAGGAAAAATGTTCTTTAACTGTTTTGTATGCTTTCTGTATTTAGGGATGAGATAAACCACTATAAACAAAATCAAAGGGGAAAGGGTTACGAAAATCAATAGAGATAATCTTAAAGAAAAAGCTAGTTCAGTAAAATAAAACATGGTCGCTATTGAAGCATAAAATAGGTTACCCCAAGTTTGAAAGAACTTTTCTATGAGTACAGAAACGAATGTTGCCTTCTTGGAATTGTCAATGAAGTACATTTTACCATAAGTAGCATGACCACCAGGGACAACAAATCTTAGGGATAAACCAATAAAATAAGTTTTAAGTATTTCCAGTAACTTTGGTTTATAGTTTGGATTAATTGTTAAGGCATTATACCAATTACTACATTGGGTTACATGTTTTAGTAAAGAGCTTATTAGTAATATAAGAATAGTAGTAAAAGATAGATGTTTGATATTATCAACAAAAATATTAAAATCTACTTTGCTATAAATATATGCCAATATAGCAATAGATATTATTATCTTTAGAAAAAAAATTAGTTTCTTTTTTACTTTTTCCATTTTACCTCTGAAAAGCTTCCTATCAATGAGTAGTACAACATATAATATGGATAACTTATGCTTGCAAAGAAGTCTGTAATTGTATATCTTTCATTATGTTTTGCTACTGAACATAGATAGAACATATTTATACCTAATAAATAAGTTAGCACAGGTTTAACATCGAATATTACACTTACAGGAAGAGTGATATAAAATACTAAAACAAGAATAGAAAAGAATTTATGGAATGGGGAAGACATAGAGTATTTGCCATAGTGTCTTCTTGCTTGACTCTTTCTTTGTTCCTTATTGACTATTCTTTCTTGTTCAATAACTTTTGTGTCTGAGTTATAGACAACCTTCCACTTAGTCTTGCAGATAAGATTAAGAAGTTGTTTGTCATCTCCAGATTGATTATGTTTGATTTTGGAGTATCCTCCAACTTCATTAATTACTTCTCTTCTAATAGCTAAATTACCACCTGAACAAGAAAAGGGTTTTCCGATTCCAACCATAGAAGCAAATAATCCAGAAGAAAATACTCTCTTGAACTTCATTAAACTGCTTAGTCTTTGGCCTCTAATGTAGCCTAGAACAAGTCCTGTATCCTTCAAGAAATACTTATCAAAACTTTGAATCCAATTAGGAGGAACAATAGCATCAGCATCAGTAAATAGTATTATATCTTTGGAAGAGTAATCTACAGCTGTTTGCAAAGCAGCTTTTTTCCCAAGATAGTCATGGTATTTGCTTTCAGGTTTTAGTAGAATCCAATTGCTATGCTTGTTTGTATATCTACTAATTACTTGTGATGTCTGGTCGGTTGAGTTGTCATCTACTAATATAATCTCATAAAGAGAATAATCATAAGTTAAATTCTCTAAAGAGATTAATAATCTTTCAATAATAGCTTCTTCATTATAAGCACTAATGACAATAGAAAACGAGTTATCATTCTTTGAAGTAGGATATTTTCTTAATATGAAAAGTCCTAAGATAGCGTATGACAAGCTAAAGAGGTAAATAAATAAATAAAAAATCTGCATTAGAATTTTGTATGATAACTTACTACCAATTCTTTATCAAATGATTGATCATTCTCTTTAACCAACTCTAAAGATAGCTTCAAATTATGACTATATAAGATGTTGAAATTTACTTCATTCTTGATTGATAAGATATCATTAACATCACCTTCAAGCCATGATGCTGACGAATTATCAATATCATCAATTTCATAAGTATAATTTAAATCATAAGAGTTTGCTTCAGAACCTTGTCTAATATAAGAAGCATTAGCACAGTAATCTATGTAATCATTGAATAATGAGAAATTAGCTTCTATAGTATATTTGATTAAATTTGTACCGTCAGGGAATCCTAATGGTGTGTTATCATTGGATACTTTTGTATATAAATATTTATGAGTGTAGAGCCATGGACGTATTGCTGTAAACTCAATTCCAATATTTTCCATCGAGAAAAGACTCGATTGAATAATGTCTTTTCTAACATAACCTAATTGAAAAGCGTACTTGTTGCCCCACCAACTGGTGAATAATTTGCTTTTGGAAAGTTCATCAAAGATAGCGTTAGAATAGATCAAGTCTTTACTTGTTGGCATATAGTTTAATCCACCAAAGATTAAGACATTGCCTCTATCGCCTTGGTTGTGCTCAACTATGCGCCAGAAGCCTAAAGGAATCAAATAATTGATGTCTATGTTTCTGTTGCCATAAAAGATTTGTTCTCCAAAAAAGATATTGAATTTTTCGCTTGGATTCCATGAAAAGGAGTGCATTGCTAAATACTTGTCTGGAGCATCATGTTTATTAATAGACCCTAAGCCATCAGTTCTTGTGCTATCACAAACTAGACTAGCATGTACAAAATCTAAATTGAAATGACCAAATTCTAATGAGTAATTAAGGAAACCATAATCATTGGTGTTTTCATCACTAAGAATGATAGATCCTCCAATATTAGAACCAACTTCAATTTTATCTCTTCTTATTGAGGCATAACTATTTTCATTAAAGTTATAAGTAATGTCTCCTTTCATTTTATCAATGTATATGGTGTCATCTTCTTCTTGTACCCAAGAGTTAACTAGATATGAGGATTGAGAGTAATCATCGTTTGTTGATGTATGCCCTTTCCACCAATGCCCATTGATAGATAAGTTCTGATATTGGCCATTGAATTCAAAGCCCCAGTAAGTGAAGGTATAATTTTCCCTATCTGCTTTAGAGTAATCAAAACCACCTAATACGTGTCCTTCTACTTTATATGAATTATCCTGATAAAAGAGTAAACTTTGCTTTTTATATCGTGCAAACAGGTAGTTTGCTAAAGTATTTTTAAACTTTTTGCTAGATTGTAAAGGAAAAGAATAACCATTCGAAAGAATATCATCATTATCAAACTTAGTTGGCTTATAGTCTTCTTTCAATATACTTTTATCATAGTTTGAATCTATGTAGTTATTAATCTGTAACGCTTTCGCTAATAGGGGAGAAGTAATAAGAAGTAACAATAAAAGTTTCTTAATCATTACATACGTCCAAGCTTATCAACTATCTTATTGATATTTTCAATAGACATGTTAAGTTCTTTTGCAATAGCTTCAGGTTTCCAGCCATTTTTATAGAGTTTAACAATTATTCTATCCTTAGTTGTTTCATCATGAATTATACCTTTTTTTAACTTGTTTTCTAAAGAATATAGTTCATCCTTCAATTGTTCATTCTCTAATAGATAATATCTTGATTTGCTTGACTTCTTGATAATGATAATTAATTGAATGACAACAATAATAATTAAGCCGATTATGTAATAAATAGAATTGGCTAAGAAGCTTGTTTGTTCTTGTTTTTTATTGCTTGTCGCTAAAGTATCTACAGCCTTTTGCTGATCTTTGTTATTAGAAGTAACCTTTTTGTCTGTGCTTGTAGAAAGAGATACTTTCGGGACAATAGTTTCTTTACTAAAATACTCGGGTTTAACTTCATAGTCTAAGAAGACATTATTTTTTACTTTATTGATATTTGCTTTTGCTATAGCGAACAAATCTGAGTTTTCAGAAACATTACTATAATACTGTAAAGATAGTTTTTTGTTTCTATTTCGTGAATATAAATGTCCTAGATATAAATTAACAAGATTATCATTTGTATACTTGGATGTTAATTTCTTAATAGATTTATCTGCTTTCTTTAATGAAAATTTCTGTGCTAAATAAAGGACTTTAGCTAAATCATTTTCTTTATCTTCAATAGAATTATAAACATCACAGATAACCAGATATCTATTGTCTTCATTTGTATAATTGTAAGTATCTATTTTAATAGGGAAATTGAATTTAGTATTTAAAATAAGTTTGCTTTTTTTACTATATTTATTAAAATTAATAATGTTCTCTGAATCAAGTTTAAGTGGTATTGCATCTTCATAAGATTCTTTATCAAATGCAATGGATAAAGTACTATCTTTATAACTAATATTGTTATCTATTTTACTAGTAAATTCTAAGACAATTCTTGAAATATTACCAAAATCACCAACTCTTGCATCTATGTACATACCACTAGAAAACACAACAAGTGGAATAAATAATAACAAACTCATGATAAACAATTTCTTCATTGAAACTCCTTTAATCTAGAAAACAAAAATATCAATAACTAGTCAAGATTTTACTTCCAAATTGTTATTGGATACATATAATTGTTATTAAAGCAAAAGTCGTTCCAAGCATTAAAGCAATCTTTAGATAGCCTATCTTTAGCCTTATTAGTATGAGCTCCTACATGTGAAGATAAGATTAGGTCATCTCGTTTTTCCCAACCTTCATATTGCCAGGGTTCATTTTCATAAACATCTATGGCTCCAGCAAATAGCTTATCCGTTTCTAAGCCTTGTCTGACCGCGTCTATATCTACAACACCACCTCTTGCTACATTAACAATAAATATCTTATGTTCGAGCATTGATAAAGTTTCTTTTGAAAACATGTGATGCGTCTTGCTATATAAAGGACAGTGAAAAGTTACAAGGTTACACCATTTTAATCCATCAGTGTAGCTAGTCTTGAAAAAATCAGGATTGTCTACATAAGGATCGCAATATCTAATATTAGCTCCTAGATAGGATAGCATTTCTGCTACTTTGCTTCCAATTCTGCCTAGTCCAACTATCAGAACATTCAAATCTGAGATTTCTAGATTAGGTGAAAGATCTTTCTTCCATTGATTCTTTACCAACATTTCATTACCAAGTTTTAACTGCTTTGTTAGTGCAAAAATCATACTTAAGGTGTGTTCAGATGCTGATTGAACATTAGCTTCAGGTGTATTTTGGACAACAACTTGGTATTTCTCGGTTGCCTCAACATCGATATTGTCATAACCTGAACCAGCTCGAATAATTGTTTTTACATTTGGGAATCTTTTTAAATGTGATTCAGTTATGCTGCTTTTTGTCCTTAGAATTATACATTCAATATCTTCTGAAAAGAGTAGATTATCTTGTGTAAAATATTCTTCTACTTTATTGTCAGAGACTAAGTCCCAAAATAACTTAGGCATTTCATCAAGTACCAGTGTATTTTTATGCATTTCTCCCTCTATAAAGAAGAAAATGAGGTTTATAAAAAAACCTCACTTTCATATATTTTTCTTATCTACTATTATTTTATAGTAAAGATTGAATCATCGATTTCTGTATTAAATTTAATTGATTCATATTGAACTGTTTTAAGAACGGTACCATCATCAAGTTTTGAAGTAATCTTTGAAGGACAAAGAACATTATCAAATCTTTTAAAATCTTCGAAGTAATTTCTTACATTTACCATTCCATTTTGAGTTGCTTGTTTAGATTCTGTAAAATAGACATTGTTACTTTCAGAATCAACATACCACTTTTCACTAGCAGAACCAAATTCAACTTTAAGAACGTGTAGCAATTTACCATCAATTTCTGTTTGTTCTACATAACCAACTTCAACGTTATCTAAATTATTCAAGATACCGAAATATGATGTTTTCATTTGTTCTAGAACAGGAGCAATCATTTCTGAAGGAATAGGACCAACTTGACCCATAAACTCTTGATATCCCTTATCTTTGTTAATAACAATAGTAATAGTACCTTGTTGTGAAGATGTCAATAAGTGTACTTTAGCAGGGAAAACAACAGAACTAGTAACTTGTGCTTGAATCTCTCCAAACATACTGTTAGCAACATCATTTTCTTTACTAACAAAGTTGCTAATTAATTTCTTACCTTTGATGTCATCCATAAGACCAAGGAAGATTTCTTTACCTTTTTTATAGTCCAGTTCTTGAGTTTCTAATGACTCTTTAATGGTGATATCAAGTTCTGTTACAGGACCATATTTATCTAATGATTCAGGTAATTCATCTTGATTACAAACAAATACATAGATTAATTCATCAGGTTTAAGATATTTTTTAGCTACTCGATAAATATCATTAACTGTTACTTTTTCAATTTTTCTTTTTAACTCATTAGGGTAGTTATCATCGATATTATATCTTTCATATACAAGCTTTTTAGAAAGAAAACTTCTTCTTGATGCAAATTGGAAGACCCAAGAATTTAAATACACTTCTTTAGCAAAATCTAGCTCTTCTTGTGTTACTTTTTCTTTAGAAATTTTAACAAGTTCTTCGACGAGAGCATCTGCAGCTAAAATAGTTTTTTCTGTAGCAGTTGGAGCTAAAAGATATAATGCACCAGGTCTATCCCAACCAGTTGATAAGAAACCAGATGGAGAATAAGAAAGCCCTTTAGCAGTTCTTACAGATTGGAAGATACGACTATTAAATGAACCACCAAGGATTTCGTTCAAAAGAACAAGTGCTGGGTAGTCGTCATCATCTCTTCTAGATTCAGAGGGGTGACCGATTAATACCCATGATTGAGTAGCATCTTTTTTATCCACAACGTAAACACCTTTCTCTTTAGCTACAGGATTGTACTCTATTTTGTTATCTTGTTTAGGTTTATCTGATACAAAAGAAGCAAATCTATATTCTAATGATTTCATCATATCATCCATATCAAAATCACCATAGACTTCTATAGTCATATTGTTTGAATAGTAATAGTCATTGTAGAACTTTCTCAAATCATCAACAGAAATGTTGTTTATGGTAAATATTTCTTTTTGTCTAATTGGTATATAATCTTCTCCGAAAAGTGCCTTTTGGAATTCTCTGAAGGCAATAGCAGAAGCTTCATCATTTCGTGAATAGATACTTGATATTTCTCTATTTTTTAGAATTTCAAACTCATTCTTGTCAAATGTTGGGTTTAAAAGTAAATCTGAAAAAATATCTAAAGCTAATTCCTTATCTTCTTTTAGAAATGAAATAGATTGATTGCTTTCATAGAATGAACCATATCCATAAACGCTAATAGCATTTTCTTCGCAGATAACTTTCAAATCTTCAGCAGGATATTTTTTTGAACTTACTGAAATCATATTTGAAGCTAAAGATGCAAGACCTATTTTATCTTCAGGGTCAAGTATAGAACCCGATTCTGCAGCAATAGAAATATCAACAACAGGTAATTTGTCATCCTGAAGCATATAAACTTTCATTCCATTTGAAAGGGTTCTTACTTCAACTTCTGGTATCTCAATTTTGTTTAGCTTTGGATATTTTAAATTATCGATTGCTCTTTTTGGTTTAGGACTTGTTGAGTTTGTAGCACAACCAGCTAAAAGAGTCAAGAAAACCAATAATAATAAACTTAATTTTTTCATCTTCCTACTCCTCTGGTTTTTCTAATATTGCAACAGTTCTATTTGTTTTAACTAAGTATTTTTTTGCAACGTCTTCAATATCTTGTGTTGTGATTTTATCTAAATCTGATAAGGTATTAAAGAAATCGTTAATGTTACCATCAATAGCATCAGACCACACAATTTGAATTGGTAAATAGATACCAGTATCTAAACTAGAGAGCATTCTTTTCTTCATATTTTTCTTATAACTAGTCAACTTTTGTTCATCAATCTTACTAGCTAAGAATTCTTCTAGAATTCTATCATATTCTGCAATACAATCTTCTATTGCAACACCTTGTAAAGGCATACACATAAATGAGAATAAGTTCTCATATTTTGTGCCAGGTAGTCCAGCATAAGTTCCTGCAAACATAGCAAGTTTCTTTTCTTCAACCATAGTTTTATATATAGGAGAAGTTTGATTTTGTCCAAGAATATTAGCTAAAGCTTCAAGATCTTTAAATTCTTCAGATCTTCCTGAAGGAATATGGTAACTAATCATTACCATAGGAGTTGCATCATGTTCAACAACAACTCTTTTTTCTTGAGTTTGCTTTGGTTCTCTAACTGTTAAATATTCAGTTTTAGTTCTTGCAGGAATCTTACGTAAGTATTTCTCTGAAAGGTCTTGAACTTGTTTATAAGTAACATCGCCATAAAGTACAAAAAGAAGATTTTGTGCACCATAATATTTGTTGAAGAATTCTTTAACATCTGTTCTAGTGATGTTTTCTATATCTTCTTTGTGACCAATAGTAGTAACTTTGTAAGGGTGTTTTTCGAAGGCAGTATCAACAAGCTTAGCCATTAACTTTCCTTGAGCACTATTAACTTCACGCATTAATCTTTCATCAAGAATAACTTGTCTTTCTTTATAGAATTCTCTAAAAACAGGGTTAGTAAATCTGTCTGATTCCATATTGAACCATAACTCTACTCTGTTTGATGGTAAAGAAACTTGGTAGAAGGTCATATCTTGAGCTGTTGCAGCATTAAAGTTTTCTCCACCATTTTGCTTGTAGATTTTTGAATACTCATTTGAAATTGCATATTTAGAAGCTTCAACTTCTAGACTATCCAATGTCATTTGGTATTTTTCAACTAAAGCTTCATCTCCAGATTTCTTAGCTAATAAAAGTTTTTCAAATACTTGGTCTTCTTTATCCAAAATAACTTTTTCAGCTTCATAATTGGATGTGCCTATAGTCTTAGTTCCTTTGAATGCTAAATGTTCCAAGAAATGAGCTATACCGGTTATACCTTCAACTTCATTAACTCCACCTACATCAGCCTTTGTTACACAATGTACAATCGGTGCAGTATGGTCTTCAATAACCAATATTCTTGCACCATTTCTTAAATTAATCTCTTGAACCTGATCTTTCATTTCTGCAAATTCAATTGCACCTATTGAAAGAATCCCAAAAAGAAATACAAAGAAAATAACTCTCTTCATTAGAATCTCCTTTTTTATTTTTTATTTAACTTTTCTATTAATTTAGCAGCACTTAGCAAATCTTTAACAATAAAATCTGCTTTTATATCACTGTTTAAGCTTTTTTCAAAAGTATTTTTTCCATTGCCTGTAAGAACTAAGATTGTTTTTAAATTGAAATTAAAACCAAACTCAATATCTGATAGTTTATCTCCAATCATAAACGACTTACTTGTTGCAAAGTTACTTTTTTTATTATATGTTTTTAATAAGCCAGTGCAAGGCTTTCTATCCTCATGTTCAATATTATATGGCTCAATTACACCATCTTTATGATAGGGAGCAATTAAGATGTCTTCAATAACCCCGCCATCAGCTTCTATTAACCTAATCATTTTTTCGTGTATCAGTTCTAATTCTTTGAAGCCGTAGTAACCTCTAGCTATGCCTGATTGATTTGTCACGACTACAATCTTATAACCTAATTTATTAAAATTATGTATAGCTTTTCCTACATTTGGATAAAGATTAAAATCCTCAGGAGAGCTAATATAGCCAGATTCATCAGCATTTATAGTTCCATCCCTGTCTAGAAATATTATCTTTTCCATAAATTATCATCCTTTTATAAGTTTGTCTCTAAATACTAATATTGAAATTAATAGTCAAGATTTACTTAAAAATAAAACATCCATACATTAATATGATTCTATATGTAGAAAATCCAGTAGAGAATTTTGATAAATAAGATTCTCTTTGTTTTTGCTTGGGTTTATCCCAAAATATAGTACTTAATATCTTTCAGAATTTAGTTAATATTGACTTCAAACTTAAAAGCCACCTGCATTAAATTGCACTTTTATGCAGGAGGCTACTAAGTGTAACCCTATATTAAAGTGTAATTCTTCTAATAATTATTAAACACTCGGCTAGTTACCATCTAATTAAAAGTAAAAAATGAATTACTTTCTACCTTCTAATGGGAATTTCATAATATCTGATAATTGGTTGTTTGATAGTACTACCTTGTATTCCCAATATTCATTAGATTTGGTATAGTCAAATGTTAATGTCCAGCAGTGTAAATTTCTAACTAAACCAAGGCTTTGAGATAAAATTTCTCCATCAAGTATATCAAGACCACTATTATAAGTAACTGACCAATTTTTAGTTAAGTTAAAATTGGCAGTAACATTAAGATTGTTTGATCGTACGTGAAAGATATCTTTCTCAAAAGATGCAGAATTACTTAATGATAATGACCAGTCTCTAACTTCTGAATTAGATTTATAATAATCATAATCTAACTTAGCATACTTCAAGGTATCTTGGATAACTCTTTGACCTGTCTTTAATGGATTTTTAGGTCTTGGAAAGTAATCAAAGAAGCTAGCATTTCCTGATAAAGACACAGATTGTCTCATTGACCAATCTCTAAAATTTAGGTCTAACCATTCTCTATCATAAAAGTCATTGGAAAAAGAGAAGCTATTATTATAACTGACTGATACATCTCCAATGTTAAAACCTGGCGGGTTAAAGCTTAATGTATGTTTCAACTTAGATAGCTTTTTAGTGTCCTTTTCTAAGTCATAACTAGCTGAACTATTAAAAGAAATAAGATTATTTAATTTTTTATCTTGTTTGCTAGTAGTATCGAAGTACTTAACTTGCCACTTCTGATTCAGACTAAAGTTAATACTTCTTCTTCTTTTTGAACTTGAGACCCCAACATTAGACCATGAATAAAACTTGTCATTCGAGGTAAAGTCAGGGGCATAAGTAAAGGAAACTTTCGGTGTAAGTACGTGTCTTATAGCTTTTATATTACCTAAATTGATTTTCCTAATTCCGTTTAAATTGGTGTTTATAGAACTTGAAGAATAATATGAGAATCCTCGTGCAAATCCATTATCCTCTTTAGTTCTGTCAAACCAAGATTCTGTATAGGATAATGATTGAGAGATATTGAAGTAGTCACTTACCTTAGGACTAAGACTTAGTGATAGACTATGTTTTGCCCCAGCATAGTGTTTGTTTATTTCAGTTACATTACCTAATGAATCGGTTTCAGAAGTGTTATCCCAGATTATATCACTGAATTCAGAATCTTCTTCAGTTACAGAACCATAATGTGATGCAGTAAAACCATAATTTAAAGAAAGACTTTTCCACCACAAATCTTTAGATTCTTTACTCGTGTATCCTAACATCTCATAGATTGGTTTAGGTGATTGAGAATAAGAAAGTGAAGGGAGTGTAATAGTTTTAGTATCAGTTACAAAATTCTGAGAATAAACAGACGATATGTTCAAGGAAGAATTATCAAACTGCTTAGAATAAGAAACATTAGAAGACATTCTTTCTCTTAAACGCTCATCTATATCTGTAGAACTTTCATAAAGCTTTTTACTAGTAGCATAATCTATTTTTGCTGTCAATTTGGATTGGTCCTCAAAAGTTTGACGATGGTTACCTATAATACTCCAGTCTAATTGGGAAGCTGAATTTGCATAATCTCTACGTCTTACAAGAAAATTCAAATTGCCATTAAAAAGATAACGTTGAATATAGCGGTTGTTTATTGAAAAGTTCCAACCTTTCTTTTCATAAAAATCAAAAGCAACTTTGCTATCAAAATAATCTTTATAAGCATAGTAATAAGCAATATTTTTAATATACTTTCCATCAGAGCTGTTCCAACCTGGTTGAGGAATCAAAACACCAGAATGTCTACCTTTTTTGATAGTAAAGGTAGCAAACGGAAAAGCCATAACAGGAAAATGATTAACATAATAAACAAAAGGTTTTCCTGCTATCTTATCACCAAAATAAACTCTAAGCTTTTTACCTTTAATATAGAAATGGGGATCGACATCATCACATGTAGTAAATTTACCATCATCTATATCATAAACTTTGTCTGCAACTTTTCTAATTTGCTTTCCATATAAAAAACCATTTTCAATAGAACCAGAGCCGTATTCCATTAGACCATTTTCTGAATCAATATCTATCTTAACATCATTACTTAGGAAAATTTGTCCATCCTGCTTTATCATTGCATCGCCACTAGAATAAGCGATCTTTTTATCCATATCTAAGTAAAGTGAATCTGCATCAACGGTGATATCTTTATATGTTATATGTGCGTTTCCTGACAACCACATTGTATTGTTTTCTTTATCATAAGAGGCATTTTTAGCTGTGTATAATAGAGAATCAGGCTCTGTATATTCGGAATATTCAGTTTCAAGAGTATCAGATTTTACTCCAAGTGAATCACTTCCTGCAGTTATAATATCTTTGTTCTCATCTATTTCTTGAGAAGAGAGCATTGTACTATGTATAACTAAGAGTACAGAGGCTATTAATATATATTTAATCGAATTTTTCATGTTATTTTTCATTAAATGATATATTCTTATCTCTGTAAAATTTGTCAAGTCATGATAATTTCAATTTATCAGTCAAAATAAATAGATTTATAATGGCTCAATACTTTAGTGAATTTTATATAAGCCTTAACAATTTTATGATAATTCTATCTTGACAAAATTGCTGCATTAAAAAAAATAAAAATAAAACTACTGGAGAAAAATGGAAAAGCAACCAATTGGAATTTTTGATTCTGGGGTAGGAGGCTTAACAGTCTTTAAATCAATAAGAGAAACTTTCCCTCAAGAAGATATTGTCTATTTTGGAGATACAGCAAGAGTCCCTTATGGTCCCAAGTCTAAAAAGACAGTCATTGATTACTCTATTCAAAACACAAGATTTTTAC
Source organism: Cloacimonadales bacterium (SeqCode) (assembly GCA_963678315.1). Lineage (GTDB taxonomy): Bacteria > Cloacimonadota > Cloacimonadia > Cloacimonadales > JAFGVF01. Next base: position 2,067,787 of record OY782781.1, read on the forward strand.
TTCAACATAACATTAAACTTTTAGTAATAGCATGTAATACTTCATCCTCAGTAGCTATTCCTTATATCCAGAAAATTACATCTATTCCAGTTATCGGAGTGATTTTACCTGGTGCTGAAGCTGCTTATAATATATCATCAAACAAAAGAATTGGTATTATTGGAACAGAAGGAACTATTAGATCTAATGCCTATGTTGATGAAATATTGAAGTTTAATGATTCAGTAGAAACTTTCTCTAAAGCCTGTCCTCTCTTCGTTTCTTTAGTAGAGGAAGGATGGATAAAGAATCCTGCTACAGAAATAATTATTGATAATTATCTGAGCTATTTTAAGGAAAAAGATATAGATACTCTTGTTCTTGGTTGCACACATTATCCAGTATTATCCCCAGTTCTAAACAAGTACTTTGAGGGTAAAGTTAACCTTGTTGATTCATCACATGCTATATTAAGTAAAATACAGCAATACGTTGATGAAGATAAAACATGCATTGGAACTTCACAATTTTTTGTAAGTGATAATGAAGAAAAGTTTATGAAGATTGCTAATATGATTTTAGGCTATCCAATTCATGATTTAAAACGTGTCGCCTTAGGCGAGAGTTGGTTTGTAGACTAATGAGACTTTCAGATCTCTATAAATACCTGATAGAAAACTATATAAACTTACCAGAGAAAAGTGTAGTTGTTCTTGCAGGACTAATCAAGGCACAATCTGCAAATAAGTTTGAAGATTACGAACATATTGAAGAGTTATCTCTTGAGGTAAGGAAACATGGATCTTACCCAATGTTAGATATTTCTTCAGAATCATTAAAAATAAGAACCCTTAAAGAGGTTCCAGAAGAAAAATATTATGTGCCAAGTGACTATTACTCCAATTGGGTATCTTTGTTTGATTTGATTATTGATGTTGGTTTTCCTAAATTCAATAATTTGAAAGCTGAGATGGTATATGGAGAAACAAAGAAACAAGATATAGATGATTCTATTCAACAAATTTTTAGACATTTACTCATTTCTGGAAAGAAAATGTTAATTCCTAATTTTCCAAAAGACTCACTTGCAGATTATTATAACCTTGATTTAATTAGCTTAACAAACTTTTATCTGAACACATTCCAGATGATAAGTCAGAAGATGGTAACTTTTTCAATGAGAGTTGTTGGCTTATTAGAAAATACAATTACTACAAAGTTCTCTATCCAAGATAATGAAGATATGTTTATTCATTTTGAAGCAAATAATGAAGAAATAGTAAATGAAACTGATACGTTCTCCAATACTATAACTTACTTACCATTTGGATATGTCAAGTGTACGTCAAAATCTTCATCTTTAAATTGTCACTTCGTAGCTGAAAGATTTTATTATAAAAACAGAATATGGACTAATGTGGAAGTTAAGTTTTCTGATGGTAATTTAACTTATTTAAAATTTGAGAACCCAGAGATCGAACAGGAATTTGTTAAAACAAGTTTAATTAATCGTAGGGATCTTATAGAAGTTTATATTGGCACTAATAATGGGGTGGAAGACTTTTCAAACTATAATTATTATGATAGATGTATTCAAAACAATTTAAGTATTGTTTTCTATGACGAAGAATATAATTTAATACAAATTTCTACAAACAAGATTAAAATTTAAAATATTATATAAAATGAGAGGAATCAATGGCAAAGTATATTTTTGTTATGGGTGGAGTTTTATCATCATTAGGTAAAGGTATTGCTTCCGCTTCAATCGGTTATTTATTGAAAAATATGGGCTATAACGTTGGATTACAGAAAATGGATCCATATTTAAATGTTGATCCAGGAACAATGTCTCCTTATCAACATGGTGAAGTTTTTGTTACAGATGATGGGGCAGAGACAGATCTTGATTTAGGTCATTATGAAAGATTTATTGATATTTCACTTACTAAACTATCAAGTACTTCTGCAGGTCAAATTTATGAATCTGTGTTAGAAAAAGAAAGACGTGGTGACTATTTAGGCAAAACAGTTCAGGTTATTCCTCATGTTACAGATGAGATTATATCTAGAATTAAGAGAATGGGTGAGAGATATGATATTGTAATAACAGAAATCGGTGGAACTGTAGGTGATATTGAGTCCTTACCTTTCCTGGAAGCAGTTAGACAATTCAGAATGGAAGTAGGACGCGAAAATTCATTATTCCTACTTTTAACCTATGTCCCATTCTTAAAAGCTGCTGGTGAATTAAAGACTAAACCAACTCAACACTGTGTTATAAAACTCAGAGAAATTGGTATTCAAGCAGATATTCTTTTATGTCGTTCAGAAAAACCTTTCTCTCAAGATGTAATCAAGAAGATATCTTTATTCACTAATGTACAACAAAAATCTGTTATAAATGCTATTGATGTTGCATCAGTTTTTTCTGTTCCTCATAACTATTATGTAGAAGGACTTCACAAAACAATTTGTAAGCAACTTGAACTAAGTTGTAAAGAAATCGACTTTAGTCAAGTTGATGATTATGTAAAAAGAATTGCTTCTCCATCTGATACAGTGAAAATAGCTATTTGTGGTAAATATGTAAAACATCAAGATGCTTATAAGAGTATTGAGCAAGCATTGATTCATTCAGGAACTCATCATGGTATTAAGGTTGATATCAAGTGGGTGGATTCTGAAAAAACTAATGATTATGAATCTATAAAAAGCAATTTAAAAGATGTTCATGGCATTCTAATTCCAGGTGGATTTGGAGTTAGAGGTATTGAAGGTAAAATAGAAATTGTTAACTTTGCTAGAGAAAAGAATATTCCTTTCTTTGGTATCTGCCTTGGAATGCAAGTTGCAGTTATTGAGTTTGCAAGAAATGTTTGTAATATAGAAGATGCCTTTTCTTCAGAGTTTGACGACTATTGTGATAATCCTGTAATCCATCTTATGGAAGATCAACAATATATTGATAAGATGGGTGGTACAATGAGATTAGGTTCTTTCCCATGTAAAATCAAGAAAGATACTCTTGCTTTTGATATCTATCAAAAAGAGAACATTGATGAAAGACATCGACATAGATTCGAGTTCAATAACAAATACCGTGAAATAATGCAGGAACATGGATTAGTTATCTCTGGTACTTCACCTGATGACTTGCTTGTTGAAATTGTAGAATACCCTAAGAATGATTTCTTTGTTGCAGCCCAATTCCATCCAGAGTTTAAGTCAAGACCTCTAAATCCTCAACCGATTTTTAGAGAGTTCGTGAAAGCAGCATTAAACCATAAAAATAAATAAGATATAATTATTATAATATAGTTTAGATTTAATAAAGGCACGATTTAAAACCGTGCCTTTAATTATATTTTCTACTTCAGCCTTTATTATAATATAGGGCTAAAGACATGTGATCATATGATACTATTTCATAAGAATCATCTTGTTTGTTTTTGATGTATTTCCACTTTTAAGTCGATAGAAATAAACACCTGAAGCTACATTACGACCTGCATCATCTTTACCATTCCAAGTTACTGAATGATTCCCTGCATCATTTATCTCATTAACTAAAGTTTTTACCTTTTGTCCTAGAAGATTATATACTTGTAGTTTTACAGGACCTTTTTTGCTTAGAGAGTAATCTATCCTAGTTCCATTGCTGCGACCACCTTCTGCAGGTTTGAATGGGTTTGGATAGTTTGATTTCAAGTCAGTTACAAGCACTTGTTCGCTATTATCATTAGCCACTCCCATGTCCGATTCTATAATAATATCATCTACCATAAAAGCTATTGTATCGTCAGATACACAATGTATAGCTAATCTGATAGTCTGACCTGTAAAATCATTTAAATTATATAGATAATGTTCCCATTCATTAGGCACCTCGATATATGAATCTCCAGAGATAAGTATAAAATCATTTGGATCGGTTGAACCAGAAGAAACTAACACCTCAAATCTTTCATTACCGTATCCATAAGTAAATGATTTTGCAAAAAAGTTAAAATAACCATCAACTCCAATTTCTATAGCATCAGAAATAAGCCAATCATCATTTTGATTGCCAATTGCGGCAAAACTAGCAAGGTACTTGTCACCAGTATGAGCAAGAGCTTCTTCATTAGTACAAGGGGGAGTGGTTGCAGATGGATTAAATACCATGTATGCCATTGGATATTCTTCATTAGTGTAAGTATAAGAATATAAGCCGTATGTGTCACTTAAATCTCCGTCAACAAGTAACCAATTGTCTAATTCTAAAGCAAAATCATCATATTCTTCAAAGCTATCGTTGATTAAAATATGTTCTGGATTAGGTAAATATACAGTAGCTACTACAGGAGCAGAATAAGCTAATTCACCACTACTAAATAATGCTCCTACACGATACTCGTATTGATTATTAGCCAAAGCCAAGTCATCGTAGGCAAGGATGTTAGGCCCAAGCTCTGCAATTTCAAAACCATTACGATATATTTTGTAAGATATCAACTCTATATCTATAGTAATAATTGTAGGTAACCAGTTAAGAGTAACATCATTTTCATTTACTGTAGCAGTTAGGTTATATGGAGGATATATATGATTAGTATCAAACATAAAAGCAGAAACAACGTTTGAAGCATCAGATTCTCCTTCAGTATAAGAAGCAGTTACATAATAGTTGTATGTTCCATTAGCTAATCCATTCTCCACATAAGTATATGTGTATTGATTTACTGTTGCTATCAATTGGTCATCACGATAGATATTAAATCCCTCTAAAAATCTACTATCATTCTTCCTACAAGATAGTTGTGATGTTTTATGCTTACTGGACCTTAATAATGTGTCTCTGGTTGGGGCTTGCCAATTTAGGACAACATTAGGTAATGTTACAGTTACAGTTAGATTTATAGGTGGAACTATCACATCGTTGAGTATCCATACTATTTCAGAAATCTCAGGTTCTGACATTCTATCTCCATCATATACTGCTTTTACTGCGTATTTATAATAGTCATTAAGTTGGTTTATATCACTATCATTATAAGTCAAATCAGTTAATGGCTCTGGATTAAGCAGAGTCCACACATCTTCATTATTAAAGTCAGAAGCTAAAAATCTATAGACATTATAACCTTGCATTGGTCTGTCTTTAGCTGCCTTTACTTTAACTGATGTTTTAGTCTTGCTCTTAGACAAAGTTGTTTCTGGAGCTGACCATGTAATATGGACTACATCTTCTTCTAGTACTGCACTAACATCTCTTGGAGGTGCAGGAGTATCAAAAAGCTCTATAGTACCTAAATCTATATCTGTGTTGTTTGGGCTAAATTGAGTAGTGTAAGTATCATATCCTTCAGCAGAAGCAGTTAATGTATAAGTATGATAAGCAGGAACACCTTCTATAGTGAAGTAACCTAATGAATCTGATGTTGCTTGGAATTCATTTGAGCTTGTGAGTACAATCTGGCCTTCGAGACCAAGATCAGTGTATTGATCTACTAATTGACCACTTACAGTTACATAATTGCTAACATAGCCAGAAGTGTTAGGAACAGGGAATGTTATATCAATAGCAGTATACTCCATACTTCCCCCAGTTTGTTGACCTATACTTTGAATTGAAGATCCATAAGTTTCGTCATCTAGATAGGATAGGTAGAGACGTCCTACTTTAGTACTGTCAGCATTTTCAATAATATAATCTATTTTAGTAGAAGGATAAGGGAACTCAGGTATTTGACCTAACATCTCAGCTGTATCAACTCCATTAAGAGTGATTGGGTCAGACCAAGAAAGTCCATTATCTTGTGAAACAGCAATGACTAAATCACACATTTGAGCATAATCAGCTAATTCTGGATTTGTAGAAGGATCGCTATTATATCTTCTAGCCTTATCAGAATCTTGCCAGATTATAGCCATCATGCCTTCTTCATTCGCTTCTGTTATTCTCGCTGTTTGTAGATGGAATTGCATTGCAAAGTCGGCAGCGTTTTCATCCCAGTACATAAAAGGCCAAATATTGTATAATACAGGTTGTCCCCAATAATCAGTATCATTCTCAGTTATACCATCATCTATTCCATCATAGCTTCCATCATCAAGAACTTCATCAATGATTCCATTTCCATCTTTATCCCACCATAACCAGGGAGAATAATCATCATGAGGATTACTTGTATTACCCGTAAAGTTAAACGGAGTATCCGCTTTTCTCGGGTAGACATCATTTACAAACCATTCAAGTGTGTTAGTATCAAAAATGATATCTTTTATCACATGCAAATCAGGGTAATAAGAACCATCATCTTTACATACAGTATAGAAGGTAGGCATGTGAATTTTACCTGTATTATCTAAAGAAACATTAAAATGGTTTGATTGACCAATCCCCACAGAAAGTTGATTGTCACTATATGGATTACCATTATCATTGAAGTAAAATCTTGCTGGTTCTTGAGGAAGTCCAGTATATGGATCTAAGTACTGTGGGTTTTCCATTGCAAAAGAGCTGTTAATAGCATAGTGTTCCCAAGTACCTTCCCCATAATTATCACAAATAAACACTTCTGTTTTAGCTTCTTCGATAGCATCATCGGCCTGAGTATCAGTAAAAGCAGTATGATGACCTATATAATAAACTTTATCTTCATATACTTTTAAAGCCATGAAGGGTCTTCGCCACTCAGAAGAACTTACATTCCATTCATCCAATAATGGGATACTTGTTGATTCCCATCCACTATTATCCAAGGATAAGAATTCCAGCACATTTTCTGTAAAGTCCTTATAAACAAGATAAATATTTTCTGATGAGCCACTTGTTCCACCATTGAAATCAGCATTTTTTCCCAAAATATAGAGTCGTTGACTGCCAGCAATTGGAGAAGGACCAATCTGAACTGAAGGCCAAATAAATTCATTAGTTGATACTGAAGTACCATTGACATTGATAGTTATCGGATTATCAATAACAGTTAGAAGATCTGAATGAATTCCTATACAGCTGTTACCTATTAGGGCATCATACCCAGCAACAATTTCTAAAGGGTAATCATCATCTTCATTTCTATGATAGGCTAAAATAGGCCTACCCTCGTTTGTAATGGCAAGGTCTGGATATCCTTCCCATACATCAGATACACCAAATGCAAAGTTTGAAATAACATTTCCATTTACATCAATAAATGCTTGATAAACCCGTCGATTCGTTGGGAAAGCAGGTTTTGTATGATAAACTAACCAGTTGCCGTTAATGTTCCCTTCAACTCTTTGCATAGGAGAGCCATTATACGAACCAGGGAAATAGTCATAGTAATTGTCTATTAAAGATATTGGTTGAGTGAAAAACTCATATTCAGGTACATTTCTAGAATTTTGAACATTAGATTTAAGCTTTTTGCTATCAAGTTTTAAAGCTTTTCTAGGATCGTCAACACTTGCGTATACTATCCCTATTACAAAAAGAATAGTAATTGTTAAAAACAGTTTCTTAATCATGATGCCTCCACAGTCAATAGAATTAGCGACTAAGTCTAGAATTAACCCCGAATGTATTATTTGGGATAAAGTCATAACTCTAGCATACTTACGACTAGTCTTAATCATGTAAGGATGATACAATTGTTAAAATAATTTATAAATATACCCTGTCTTAACTATTTAACAAAGATAACCATCTTGACTCTTATAACCAATATACTGAATTAGACTTCTCCTAGCTCTTTTAGCCTTTTTCAAAATTAATCCAGCTTTTTAAATATGTCAAAGTATTTAATATAAAAATCTAATATATCTTTTTAAAGAGGTTGACTGAAAGATTTATGTAGGATGTTGTTTTTTGTAAGAGTGTGATTTACTTTGCGTAAGCATGAACCTAGTTCAACCTATCGGTGGATGCTTACACTCCTTCATCATCAATGCAGAATCTATCTGCACCGGACTAAAATCTATGTCGTCCCTTTGGGACTCAATTCATTTATATCATTGTACATGGGGTACAAGACTCAGTCAAAGCCTGACACGGCCCTGGCTTAATACATGATGACCTTTCAGGACTAATACATAACATCCGTTTGGGATTAATACATTATGACGTCCATTAGGAACTAAATACCAAATAAGAGAACTATCCACGAATGGCACAAATTACCCTAATTAAAACATTATAATCACAAAGCATTTAGATAGTAGGCAAGTTTTGTCACTAACTCCTCATCTCTGTCCAGTCCTAAATAATTTGACTATTTTTTCGTGTTATTCGTGCTTTTCGTGGTAAACTTCTCTGTTTGCAGATAAAGCTTAGCCTTTATGTCGCCCTTTCAGGGCTTTTTTTATTTTTTAACTATTACATGGAGGGTAAGCCTCCATGCTTAGTATATGCCACCCCTTCGGGGTTTTTATGGATAGCATCTCCTCAATTCTTCATTCATCATTCTTCATTTTTAATTTCTTCCCTTTATCCGTGCTTATCTGTGTAATCCGTGGCTAAAAACAATTAAGACTTTCTTCCCTTTATTCTTGCTTTTCGTAGTAAACTTCTCTGTTTGCAGATAAAGCTTAGCCTTTATGTCGCCCTTTCAGGGCTTTTTTTATTTTTTTAACTATTACATGGAGGGCAAGCCTCCATGCTTAGTATATGCCACTCCTTCGGGGTTTTTATGGATAGCAACTCCTCAATTCTTCATTCATCATTCTTCATTTTTAATTTCTTCCCTTTATCCGTGCTTATCTGTGTAATCCGTGGCTAAAAACAATTAAGACTTTCTTTCGTGTCTTTTTGTGTATTTCGTGGTAAACTTTCCTGTTTGCAGATAAAGCCTAGCCTTTATGTCGCCCTTTCAGGGCTTTTTTTATTTTTTAACTATTACATGGAGGGCAAGCCTCCATGCTTAGTATATGCCACCCCTTCGGGGTTTTTATGGATAGCATCTCCTCAATTCTTCATTCATCATTCTTCATTTTTAATTTCTTCCCTTTATCCGTGCTTATCTGTGTAATCCGTGGCTAAAAACAATTAAGACTTTCTTTCGTGTCTTTTTGTGTATTTCGTGGTAAACTTTCCTGTTTGCAGATAAAGCCTAGCCTTTATGTCGCCCTTTCAGGGCTTTTTTTATTTTTTAACTATTACATGGAGGGCAAGCCTCCATGCTTAGTATATGCCACCCCTTCGGGGTTTTTATGGATAGCATCTCCTCAATTCTTCATTCATCATTCTTCATTTTTAATTTCTTCCCTTTATCCGTGCTTATCTGTGTAATCCGTGGCTAAAAACAATTAAGACTTTCTTTCGTGTCTTTTTGTGTATTTCGTGGTAAACTTTCCTGTTTGCAGATAAAGCCTAGCCTTTATGTCGCCCTTTCAGGGCTTTTTTTATTTTTTAACTATTACATGGAGGGCAAGCCTCCATGCTTAGTATATGCCACCCCTTCGGGGTTTTTATGGATAGCATCTCCTCAATTCTTCATTCATCATTCTTCATTTTTAATTTCTTCCCTTTATCCGTGCTTATCTGTGTAATCCGTGGCTAAAAACAATTAAGACTTTCTTTCGTGTCTTTTTGTGTATTTCGTGGTAAACTTTCCTGTTTGCAGATAAAGCCTAGCCTTTATGTCGCTCTTTCAGGGCTTTTTTTATTTTTTAACTATTACATGGAGGGCAAGCCTCCATGCTTAGTATATGCCACCCCTTCGGGGTTTTTATGGATAGCATCTCCTCACTAACTTCTAACTCCTAACTCCTAACTTCTAACTCCTGCCTTAAGGGTCACCTTGAAAAATCGGCTTTTTTTCAAGGAGGCAAGTAAGGGACAAGTGTCTGCTATGTGTTATATGAAACTGATTAATGTGAGAATCTATTCAAGAATGCAGTTATTTTATCTTTATGCAAACCCTTCAAGACAATTTGATGATTGCCTATTAGATTATCAACCCAAGAATCATCTTCATTAATTCTCATAATAGCTTGAGTTCTACAAATATCTTTATTTCCCATACTAGAATCGATGACAGAAGCTTCCATTATTGAATAAGTTTGGTGGTTTTCTCCGATTCTTAGGATAGTAACATTTTCATTATTTAGATGACCATTGATTGCTAGATTAAGATTTGATTCCATGTGAGTATCTAAGGAAATCCTCTTTTGAAAAGCTAAGAAGTCAATTGGAACAGTACAATGGGCTAAAGTAAGAAGATTTTCTTCTGCGTCTATATCTGATACATTAGCCATCCAGCCAATTTGATTAGTGATAGCCTTTGCTAAGACAAGAGTGTACAATGCTTGAGTATCTCCTTCACAACCGGCAATAAGACCATTTCTATTCAATTCTGCTAAGGCAAGACATGCTGTAACCTTATGTTTTAGCAAATCGAAACATTTGATTGTTAATGCAGACAGTTTATATTTTTTTGTAATTATATAAAGGGCATAGTATAATTTAGCTGACTTTTCAAGTTCAAGCTTGTCTATATTACTTGTATTAAATGTATTAGACCATTTATCTAAAGTAGAATTGATATCATCAATTGAAGATTGATGATAAATATCTAAGACTTCTTTTAATTCTATATTGATTAAATTTATATTGAAAGTAGGGGGGAAGTTACATCTTTTAGGTCCAATCAACCAATCAGAAATCCCACCAATTAGACCAAAGTTCATTTTAGTAATTTGTTGTGCTTTCTTATAAACCTCAATAATAGAATTGTAGTTTTCTCTGCATTGGTCAAGATTATCATATCTAAAATGAAACATTTCTACTTTAGGATTATCTTTATAATAAGTTCTTAACTCAATACTTGCAGGTAAAGAATTTTCATTATCAAATGCTACAATCAGGGATTTCATAGAAGAATTATCAATGATACTTTGTGCTAAAGACTCTGTTCCACCAGTTAAGATAAAGACAACAGAATAGATTATGTTTTCGTTAGCAAAATCTATTCGCTGATTGTCATTAATAATGTTAATCTCTTCTGAGTAAAGATTATACTTTTTTAGTTTATTAAGAGCAAAATCATTACTTGATAAGCTAGAATGTAGAGCGAAATATTTTATCAATCTTCCTCCACAATATCTAAATAAATATCGTCAGTAACAGCACTAACTTGCACATTTATCACTTGAGCTAATTTAAAAGATTTCTTAGATTTACGTCCTCTAATAATCATTCTTTCTTCATCCAAGATATAGTAATCACCAACAATATTGCTCATTCTTATTACTCCTGTAACAGGGAAATCGTTAATTGTAGCAAATATATTAGATTTGTTCATACCAGTAATTACAGCTTGATATTCATTTCCTACACGGTCGTGCATAAAATACATTATCATCTTTTTCATAATATCTCGGTAAGCTGAATCACTTAATATCTCTCTTTCCGTAGCTATCTGGGCAAATTCTTTCAATTTTACATTTTTGAAATTATAGCCTGATTTAGCTATAACATCCTTTAACTGATGGTGAATAATCAAGTCAGATAAACGTCTGATTGGAGAAGTAAAATGAGTGTAGTTTTGGATTGAGAGTCCAAAGTGTGCTTGGTTTTTAGTAGAATACTGAGCTTTTTTCATTGCTCTTAAAATCATTTTATTAAAGACTTTTTCTTCTGGCTTACCTTCAAACGATTTAAGCACTTTCTGTAAAACATGATTTAAAGTACCATCAAAAGTAATTTTATAACCATAAGCTCTTAGTAGTTTAGCTACTTTCTCAATCCTATCTTTATCTGGGAATTCATGAATTCTATAAATTGTTGTTGGACATTGTTCCTTTAGATAGCTAGCAACATATTCATTAGCAAGAAGCATGAAGTTCTCAATCAACTTGTGTGACTCAGTTTCTTCGCTTTCTGTAATATTAGCTAAATTACCTTCATCATCATAAATATATTCAATATCTGGAAGCTTAAAATTAATATAACCGCTTTCTTTTAGCTTAGCTGACAGCTTTCTAGAAAGTTCTCTAGCTTTAAAAAGCATGTCTTTTACTTCATCAGAATATTCAAAAACATCTTTATCAAACAAGGCATCAACTTCTTCATAGTTTAAACGTGCATCAGAGAGAATAATAGATTCTGTAGCAGACTGTTCAATGATATTAAGATTTGTATCAAATCTTGTTACTACTGTAAGAGTCAGCTTCTCTTCATCAGGTCTGAGTGAACATAAACCATTAGAAATTTGTTCAGGTAACATAGGAATAACTCTCTTAGGAAAGTAAAAACTATTACCTCTTTGACAAGCTTCGGTAAAGACCTTCATTCTAGGTTTAACGTAATGTCCTACATCAGCAATATGCACATACAATGTAGAGCCGTTTTCATCTTGAGTATATGAAATAGCATCATCATAGTCTTTAGCGGTGATGGGATCAATGGTTATTGTAAGAAGGTCTCTATAGTCAGCTCTTTTAGCTATCTCATAGTAAGTTATATCCTTATCAATAGAATTAACTTCCTCAATGATATCTTCTTCAAAAGATAGAGGTAAATCATATTGCTCGATTACTCCAAGAACTTCTATATCTGGATCATGTGCATTTCCTAAAACATCTAGAACTGACCCTTTAGGCAATACTCCAGAATGATAATTACCCCAATTGTCTATCTGAATCTTTACCTTTTTATTGTTTATATCTTCTTGTTTGTAAGGCTTAACCTTAATCGATGAGTGTATTTTGTGATTATCACAAATGAAAAGATATTCATTATTGACAAGAGTAACATTACCTACCATCTCTTGGTTAACTCGGCTGGTAATCTTTCTTACAACACCATATTTCTTATCTTTACGTGATTTGTAAGGCTCAATTAAAACTATGTCTCCGTGAAAAGCACCATTAGTATCTTCAATAGAAATAAAGTAGTCAGACTCTTCAGTAATAACAAAGGCAAAGGAATAGCCTTTTGCTAAGGATGTTGCATCAAATCTACCTTCAATCAAAATTTCATCTCTCTTACTGAAATTCTTTTTATTAGATGTTTTTTTCTTGTTCATGATAAAGAGTCTATTTCGCCTAATTAAAAAGCCACTCTTTTCCAGCTTATTCATAGTATCTTTAATATTTCTAAAGTCATGCTTTCTAATATTTAAGATTGAGGAAACTTCATTGATTGTTAAATTTGCTCCTGGATACTGCTTAAACAGTTCAACTATCTTTTTTTCTAAGTCTTGCTTATACATTAATACCTTTTACCTATTTTTTCTTCGAGGAATGCTAACAAATCAGCCTTTTCTTCTTGTGTTTTAGAATACCTTATTGATGTACCTCTAAAAGGGTCTAATCTTCGTGGCTGACTAAAGGTCGAGAGCATAACTCCATATTTATCTGAATAAAAACAACCAAAATCTGAGTATGGTCTTTCTATTTTAAAGAACCAATATCTTATCTCTACCTTCTTTCTAAAGAAAGTATATCTTGTTGGAATAAAGTATGTTGTAACAGATGTTACGATTAATAATATACCAATAATCCACCATAAACCTGGCAACTGCAGGGCGATGATTGTATATTTTAAAAGATATACAAAAACTAGCAGAAAAACTGATAGTAGGGCAGAGGTGCTTGGTCTATCAACAAATGGAAAAGATATCCAATCAAACTTAGGTTGATCATCTTTCTTATTGGACATTCAGAATCATCTCCTTACATTTATCTATCTCTTCTTTTATAACCAAGATGTGCTCAAAGGTCGCAGGAATACTAAATTTAGAACCTAGAGTATTAGCTTCTCTATGCATTTCTTGGACTATAAACATCAACTTCTTACCAGAAGCAGAATCGTCGTTTTCTAAGTTACTTAGGAACTTCTCAATGTGGTTTTCTAATCTAATTACCTCTTCAGTAACATCATTTTTATCAACATAGAAGGATGCTTCTATAACGACTCTTCTAAGAATTTCATCAGTGATATCACTCTGAAGTAGTTCTTTAATATTTGTTTTTATCTTATTGAATATCTGTTCTTTATAGTTAGGTATAATAGATCTTACTTCTTTGACACTGTCCAACATGAGAGCTAGGGAAGACCTAAAGAACTCTTTCATAGATTCGCCTTCTTCAAAAGCCATTTGCTGTTGTCTTTCCAAAGCTAATACTAAACATTCTAATACACTCTTGATTAATAAGTCATCATCAGGATCTTTATTAGACTTCATTTCTATGATACCTTGATAGAGCAAGATACGATCGAGTGGAATTTCAGAATCTACTCCTAGTATTGAAGACGCCTTTTTGCCAGCTTCCCAGATAGCTTTAAGCTTTCCTTCATTAATCTTCATTTCAGGTTCAGATAAATCAGTAATGTTTATTCTACATTCGATAGAACCACGGTTTATATATTCTTTAACTTTCTTTGTTACTATTGGCTCTACGAATGAATATTCTTTACCAGAATAAAACTTAAAATCAAAGTATTTAGAATTTAGTGTCTTTATCTCAATTTCAATTTCATATTTCTCATTTACTAAGTTGGCTTTACCAAAGCCAGTCATACTTTTTATCATTATATTGTCTCCAAGAGCATAAGAATATACTCGTTTGTTTACATAATATGCGTTATGCGATTAATTAATAAGTGTCAAATATCTCTTATTGACTAACAAATCCAATACCATTCTTCCCGTCCATCTTTATTTTAAGGGAATTTGGTGCTTTAACTAGTTTAACATATTTTGTCTCTTCTACAACTTCAAAGCTGTTTAATTTTTCCCAAGATACTAGATTATCTTTTTCACCATAAGGAACTGTTATATAGCCGATATTCATAGATAAAATATTGTGGAAGAAATGGGTACCTTGTGATGGGTCAACCCTGAAGTTATCAAGGCCAGATTCAACAATAACTCTAGCATTACTTATATTAGAAAAGGCAATTGGAATGCCCAAAAATCTATCTCTAGAGCCCCAACGACCAGGACCAATAAGCACATAGTTTTCATCTCTTTCTAGCATTAGCTTATTAAAATGGTTAATCTCATCTTTAATTTGAACAGTCTCAGTATTATTAAAAGCGTCAGGCTTAACAAATAGAATGTGATTAACACCATCAATCACACCATTACCCATTACATGAGTTGAGTAAATCAAACATTCCTCAGGATTAGCATCTTCTGCGTTAATGATAATGTCTTCTCCATTAACAGATAGTGGTCTAATTTGAAGCAAGTAGAATGTTGGTATCGGAAGCTTCTTTTCATTAGCTTCAAGATTAACTGAGAATTCTATCTCAACAGGAATACCCATAGCAATCTCACCGATTTCCAGTAGGTCAGATAGGACATTTGCAAGAGGAATCTTATTGTACTTAACGATATTCTCGAAAGTGACTACAGGTCTACCCTTTGCGAATATGCCATTAGTAAAGGTTCTGTTGTTATAGTCCCAATATGAGAATATATCTTTAAAGGCATCAGTTACTTCTTTGTTAGTTACTGAAACAGAAGTTAAACAAGCGTCTTCTCCATTTAAAAGGTCATAGTCACAGTCTTCAAGATTTATTGCATAGAAATACTTTTGTGAGTTTCCCACTACATACTCTGGAGTCATTAGATTCTTTTTAGGATACTTTGGACTAAATCTAAAGTTGTTTTCACCTTCTACAACAGCCTTTCCTAATCCCACAGCTAAAGTTGCAAGCCCATCTGAGTGTTTCAAATCAGAAGTAGGATAGAAATTATATGATTGTGCAACACCTGAGAAGTTAGGGAAATAATATTTACCATATTTAGAGCCTGTAACTTCCTGAACGATAACCGCCATCTTTTCTTCGCCTATCATATAATTAACATTCTCAATATATGCTCTTGCTTGAGTAACAAATATGGAAGAATACACTAGCTTAACAGCTGCAATTAAATCATTCAATCGTTTATCTTTATCAGCATAAGAATTACTTAACATATAAGTTGAATAAATACCTGCAAAAGGTTGAGCCTGAGAATCTTCTAATAAGCTTGAAGACCTCACAGCAAGAGGCTTATCAAGTTCATCAATGATACCACTTAACATCTCTTCTAGTTCTTTAGAAATATTACATTGAAGAAAAAGTTTTTGAATTTCAATATCACTATCTTTTGCAATATCAACATTTATACCATTTATATCAATGAAATTATCATATTCATTTGTTCCAATAATACAGGTTGATGGTATTGAAATATTTATATCCTTGTACTTTTCATCAAATTCCATTGCGTTAAGAAAAGAGTTCATGAAAGCTAGCCCCCTCCCCTTTCCTCCTAAGGAACCTTCAGATATTCTAACAATTTGATCCTCTAAATCAATATCTGCATTATCAATATTAATAATTTTACCTCTAGCCCTAAGCTTTCTTACTTGCTTGAAAGTCGTAAGGACATACTGACGTAACTCTGAAACAGAATCAAATTGTGAAGTCTTTACAGGTCTAATTCTTTTAGCAACAAGAAATTCACCATGAGCTATCAACCAGTTTGAAAAATGATTCTTTAATGCATGGAAGAGTAATGATTTATCAGGAATCGTTTTAAGTACTTTTTCAAATTCTTTTAGGGTTTTAGCTTTTGCGTAATTGCAGTCGTTCTCATCTTTAAAGATAAAGTCCCCATATCCTAGGTTATTAGTAATGAATTTCTTAAGATTAGTAATTAAATTTCTTTCTCTTTTATATAAGAATGATGCATCATGCTTTAAAACTCCATCTTCATATTTCATATTAGATGATTGCATTAAAATAGGTAAATCTGCAGTTATGCTTCTAATTTCGGAAAGAAGCTTAATGCCTGCCCCATGATATTCATCATCTTTCTTTGGGAAGTCAATATCGGAAATGAGGCATACAATAAACTCTTTGTACTTGTTATAGTATTTTATCGCTTCCTCATAATTATGAACTAATATAACCTTAGGTCTTGCTCTCATACGTAATCTTTTATTGATATCATTCATTTCAGTCTCAATCAATAGCTGAGTCTGACGCATAATCGCTTCGTATAAGAGTGGAAGATAGGAAGAATAGAAGTTAATAGAATCCTCGACTAATAAAATAACTCTTACAAGTCCAACTTTAGTATCGTATTCACAATTCCATACATCTTCGACATATTTTATCATAGCTAAGAACAACTTACTATCACCATTCCAGAAAAAGGTATTATCAATATACTGCATCTGTTCTGGGTACTTCTTAATTAAGTTTAAATCACTAGAGTTATTAAGAAGTAGCAAAACAGGTGTATCAGGGGATAGTTCTTTGATAGATTTAGATAATTCATAGGGAATAGTCTCCCCTACTCGCATCATGGTAATTACTAGATCGTATTTATGAATTGAGAACTTCTTTAATGCTGCTTCCTTAGATGGAACAGAAGTTATTCTAGGATTAGTGCTAAGGTTAAGATGTTTATATTCACCAAAGATCTGTTCAGATAAACGGCCATCTTGTTCAAAGATATAAGCATCATAAAATGAAGATACAAGCAAAATTTCTTTAACTCTTTTCTTCATTAAGTAATGGAAGTTATCTTCTCCAAATTTGAACTTGTTGTAATAGTAATTCAGTTCTTTAATATCCATGAATAATCCTTAGTTTTAGTTTATTTATATTGTTATACAAATTCATTAATTTGTCAAGAATAGTATTGAAAAAAGAGAGCCTTGACTTAGTCATGACTCTCTTAAGTAAATTTATTTATCTATGATGTTCGAGTCTAGTGTTTATCTTTACAGAGTTCTAGAAGAACACCCTTAGTTGATTTTGGATGTAAGAAAGCAATATCAGCGCCATGAGCACCAGGTCTTGGTTCCTTATCAATAAGTCTAAAACCTTTGTCTTCTTTATCTTTAAGTTCAGCTTTTAAATCATCAACACCAAAAGCAATATGTTGAATCCCTTCGCCTTTTTTCTCAATGAATTTAGCAATTGGACTATCTTCACTAGTTGCCGCTAGAAGTTCTATTCTAGTGTCACCAATAGTAAAGAATGCAACTTTAAGCTTTTGAGATTCAACTTCTTCTGTTGACTCTAAAGTTAAACCTAATGATTCATACATCTTGATTGATTCTTCTAGGTCTTTTACTGCAATACCAATATGACTTAGATTTTTTATCATGATTATATCCTATTTATTATATTCTTTTGCTAATTTGAAACCAAGTTTCATAGCTTTAATATTCAATTCAACAAAAGCAGGTTTAACAGAATTTCTGATAGCAGTTTCTAAAGACTTTTCTGTAACAACTTTAGTGATTTTAACTAAAAATGCTAAAGAAAGAATGTTAGTAACAACTTCATTACCGATTTCTTCTTGAGCTATTTGAGTGAATGGAACTTCATAAGTATTATTATTAATAACAGAAATATTCTTAACGAAAGTTGAATCTGCAATCAGAACACCTTCATTCTTAAGATCAAATACATATTTATCACAAGCTTCTTGAGTTAAAGAAAGTAAGATGTCAAGATTTGTAGCTTCAGGGAAGTTAATTTCATCATTAGAAACAACAACATCAGCTTTTGAATAACCACCTCTAGATTCAGGACCATAACTTTGTGTTTGAGTTACGTTAAGACCTTCTTCTACAGATGCTCTAGCTAATACTATACCAGCTAGGATAAGACCTTGTCCACCGCTACCGCTTAATCTGATATCTTTTTTAAATTTCTTGATTGCCATTATTTACCTTCCTTTTCTGAAAGCTGCTTTACTAAGTTTTGATAAGCTTGAGTATATTCAATTTTATTCTCCTTAATAAATGTTCCTCTTAGAATTTTACCTTCAACTTTTTCAGCTGGTAATTTTTCTGCAGCTTTAATAGTAATAGTATTATCTCTCATAGCTTTCATCATTTCAGGAGCTTTACCCTTTTTGTTAAGCCTACCATAAATAACAGGGCAAGCACAAATTGCTTCAACAATTGAGAAACCTTCATGTTGAAGGGCATCCTTAATTTGAGATTGAAGTTCAATTGCATGATATGCAGTAGATCTTGCAACATGTGTAGCACCTGCGCCAATAGCTAATTTACAAATATCGAAGTTAGGGTCGATATTACCATAAGGTGTTGTAGTAGCTCTATCACCTTGTGGAGTTGCAGGTGAGAATTGACCACCAGTCATACCATAGATATTGTTGTTTAGAACTATAACTGTAAGATCAAGATTTCTTCTAGCAGCATGAATAAGGTGATTACCACCAATAGCTGTTGCATCACCATCACCTGTGATAACAATAACTTTCATACCAGGTTTATACATTTTTACACCAGTAGCGTATGAGATAGCTCTACCGTGAAGTGAATGCAATGTATTAAAATCTACATAAACAGGCATACGTGATGAACAACCAATACCTGAAACCATAACTATATTATCTCTATTTAGTTTTAACTCATCAATTGCTCTTATAACAGCTCCAAGAACAATACCATTACTACAACCAGCACACCAAACATGTGGAAATTTCTTATCATGTCTGAGGTAACTGTGAATAATTCTTTGTGGTATTTTAGCCATTGTAAGCCTCCTTAATTTTAGCAAGAATTTCAGCAGGTGTAATTAGAGTTCCATTATTTCTATTGAATCTAATTAATGAACCATCTTTTTTATCTCTTACTAATCTTTCAAGTTCATGGAATAATTGACCTTCATTTAATTCAGGAACAACTACAGCATCAACATTCTTTAACATTTTTGTAACAGCATCATCTGGGAAAGGCCAGATTGTAAGAGGTCTTAACAAACCAACTTTCATACCTTCTGCTCTTGCCATTTTAACAGCTTCTTTAGAAGCTCTTGATAAGATACCTGCTGCGAAGACAGCTACTTTAGCATCTTCCATGTGTTTAGTTTCAATTTGAACTAAATCACGGATGTTATGTTTTATTTTTTTATTTAATCTTTCCATCATTTTACCAGCTTCGCTTGGTTTATTTGTAGGGAAACCATGGTCGTCATGTGTAAGACCTGTAACATGGAATCTGTAGCCATCGCCGAAGCTAGCCAATGGAGAAAGATACTTTTGATTTTCATCATAGTGTTTATACCAGCTAGGAGGAACAGTAGGTTTGATTCTGTTGATAACTCTAACTTTAGAAAGGTCAGGAAGAACAACTGCTTCACGCATGTGACCTAAAACTTCGTCTAATAAGAGAACAACTAATGTTCTATATTTTTCAGAAAGGTTTACAGCTCTAATAGTTAATTCAAATGCTTCTTTTACTGAATCTGGGTATAATACAATAGCTGGCGCATCACCGTGTGAACCCCATCTTGATTGCATGATATCACCTTGAGCAGGACTAGTAGGCATACCGGTACTTGGTCCCATTCTTTGAACATTAACGACAACAGTTGGTGTTTCAGTAATCTTTGCGAAACCTATTCCTTCTTGCATTAATGAGAAACCAGGTCCGCTTGTAGCTGTTAATGCTTTAGCACCTGCTAAAGACGCTCCAATGATAGCTCCGATACTAGCAATTTCATCTTCCATTTGGATGAATGTTCCACCTACTTTAGGAAGTTCTGTAGCCAATATTTCAGCAACTTCTGTTGATGGTGTTATTGGATATCCTGCAAAGAAATCAACTCCTGCAGCTAAAGCACCTTTAGCAACCGCTTCGTTACCTTGCATTATTACAGCTTTTGGTTCGTATTCTTTTTTCACAGTTTCTTTAACCTCTGGTTGTTTTACTTCAGGTTTTTTCTCTGTTTTATTCATTGCAATTCTCCTCTTTTTTTACTGCAGCACCAGTAATTGCAAAATCAGGACATAATCTGTCACATGTTTCACAATGGATACATTTTTCAGGATGAGCAACAAATGGTGATCCATCGGCTTTTCGTTCTAAGCAACCTGTAGGACAAAATTCAACACAAATACCGCATTTTTTACACCAGTTATAATAGATGTATACAGGTGAATCAAAATCACCAGCAGTTTTTACTTCATTATACTCCACTTCCATTTTTTCAGGAGTATCGTTTTCATGGATTATCGTTCCTACTCGATCTCTTTCAACTTTTTCGGACATCACTTCCTCCAGTTCTTTTTTATACTATTATATTTTACATTGATATTTTTATCAAGTTATTTATTTTTATTGATTTAAGAAAAACTTTTTAGCATTTCTATAAGTCATTTCTGCAATCTGTTTAGGACTCTGCATGCGTATCCTTGATATTTCATGAACAATTTCAGGAATATAGTAGGGCGCATTTCTTTTACCTCTATAAGGAACAGGAGTCAAGTATGGACAATCTGTTTCAACAAAGAAGCTATCATCAGGTAACATTCTAACTACATCTTTCAAATCAAAGGCATTTTTATAGGTTACTACCCCAGTAATAGATATCTTCCAATTTTCTTGAAGGATTTTTTCAGCGTATACCACATCTCCAGAATAACAATGATAAACAACATTTTTAGGTTTATGATTTTTTAGAATATCTAAGCAATCTTCATGTGCTTCTCTATCATGAATTACAATTGGTAGATTAAGTTTTATTGCTAACTCTATTTGCTTGTTGAATGCATTAATTTGATCTTTTTTAGCTGAATGATTACGATAATAGTCTAGTCCTATCTCACCAATAGCAACAACTTTTGGATGCTTTGCCATCTTTTCTATAGCTTGTTCATTATAAGAACTAGCTTCGTGTGGATGGTATCCAACTGTTGCATAGATAAAATCATATTGATCAGCTAAATCAATTGACTTCTGAGAAGTTACTTCATCGCAACCTATGTTAATAATTTTATTAACACCATACTTTAAACATTTCTGTATTACTTGATCTCGATCCTTGTTAAACTCTTTAGAATCAAGATGTGCATGAGTTTCAAATATTTCCATTTTCTCCTCATTTCGCTTATAGCAAAATTATTGTTACAACTCTTGTCAAAACTAGTTTAATGTCAATAGCAAATGTAAAAAATATTTCTTTTAAGTTTGGACAAATAATTGCATATACAATAAACCTTTTGAATTTTAATTTTATAGTGCTTTCTTTCCCTGCTTTAAAGTTGCTAGATAGAGTAATTTAAGTTATTATATGAATAAAACTATAAAGGAGTTTATATTATGAATATTTTAATTGTTAAATATCTTCCTTCTGGGGAATTCTCAAATTCTAAGAAGCTTTATGATTATTTTTTGGCTAATGTTATTGAGTCAGAAATACATGAAGTAGATTTGGTCAATGATCCAATCCCCCACTTTAATCAAGATTCGTTAACAGCATATTATTCTAGAAATTTCTTAAACAATAAACTAACACCTGAACAAGAATTATTGCTTAAACCTTTTGATGAGATAGCCAACAGAGTAGTTAACTCAGATTTGATTGTCTTTGTATTTCCAATGCATAATTTCTCTTTACCTGGGATTGTTAAGTTATACTTCGATGCCTTCATGCAAAAGGGTAAAGTTTATCAAGAAGAAGATGGAAAGTTGATACCCTTGTTAATTAACAAGAAGGCTTTAGTGCTATATTCTCATGGAGGAGATTATTCACCAGGCACAGCATACGCATCAATGGATATTGTTAGATCACTAATCTTGCAAGAATTTAGTTTCATGGGGATTTCTAAGAATGAGTTAATCTCATTTGCTACAAATAATAAGGCTGTCTATGAAATCAAATTGGAGGAAGCTCAAAAGAAGATTTATGATACCTTATTTAATTGGAATATTCTAAAAAAGGAGTAGGATATCGTCTATTCTAACAAAATTAATGACCAATAACAGCATACCTTGATCAAAAGTGATAGTCTGCCTATCAGAGTTAGTTTTGTTACTTACTCCACGGGCTGAAGTTGAATAAAGACTTTCATTTTTAAGAGGATAATATAAACCAGATGTTGTTATACCTTTTACTTCTGAGCTGAATGGTATTAGGGACACTTCTAACCCAACTTTGAGTTTGATTTCAGTACTAGTATTAAGGAAAAGAAGGGCTTGGTGATTGCTTAGGATCATGGAATGTATTCCTTGTTGATGCAAGTTTGCTAGGGTGGCAATAATTCCTAAGGCATGATCAGTTCTGTTTTGCATATCATTTACAATAATTATGGATTTAGAATCTTTATTAATCGCATAATCTACAGCTAATTCTGTATCAGTAAAGTCTTTTTCAGGAGGATGTGAGATTTTCTTAATATTGTCCGATGCAAGATATTTATTGTCTAATTTAATTGAATCAAAGTCTCCAATAATAACATCAGGAACTAAATCAATGTTGAAAAGAGTATCTACTCCTCCATCAACACCAATGATTGTATCTCCTCTTTTAATTACTCTCTTTAACGTAGCATTAAAATCAGAATTTGTAAATAGAAATGTCCTCTTCATTAAGCAATTTTTCTTTTTAAAGATTTTCTATAAGACTTATTAACATACTTCCATGGATTTTTCAACTTTCTATTTCTGGTTACTTCATAATGTAAATGAACACCTGTTGTAACACCTGTATTACCCATTTCTCCAATTATATCACCAGCTTTAACTATTTCTCCTGCCTTTACTAACCTTTTTGATAAGTGTGCATATCTTGTCTCAAATCCACCACTGTGTTTGACCTTGATATATCTACCATAATGTGCATCCCAGCTTGACTTAATCACAATACCATCTGCTGTTGCATAGATTGGTGTACCAATATCGTTAGCGATATCTATACCTTTATGGAAGATTCTCCTTTTATATACAGGATGTTTTCTATATCCATAACCAGAAGTAACAACGCCAAAAGTTGGAGAAATGTTTGGTTCTTCATCAAGAGATTTAATGTAGAAGTCATAGTTGCCATGACCTATTTCATTATAAAGAACTACTTTTCTTGAATTGTTCTTTAAATTATCAATAATCTTATCAATTTCAACTAGAGCTAGTTGTCCATTTTTATTACTATTAATAATTTCATTGAAAGTTAAGATTGAATCTGGGTATGTTAACTCATATTCCCCAGTATCATACTCCTCATGAAAACTCTTAATTGAATCTAACGATGTTTGAATTCTTTCAATAATCTGTTCATTTAGATTATTAAGCGAATCAATTTTCGTTTGAGCGACATTAAAATCTCTTTTATAATGATTATTATCTTTTATATACCTAATAGCATAGTAACTTACAGTTATATTTGCTAAGACAAAAACAATAATCATTATCATATATATAATTGGTATATTTATACTTACTTTTTTCATATATTCTTCTTTATTTTTATTCAATTTTATAATTTCTTAACATTAATGGATTTAGTCAATACTTTTTTTTAAAATGTCAGGCACCCCTTTATATTTATATTAGAAACTGATTCGACTGAAAGCTTATGATTCTGGCCAATGTGTCCGATATTTAATCAATATTATTAAGAAAACACTCGACACTTAAGGACCTCTTTGAAAAAAAGCCAAATTTTCAAGGAGGCAAGTAAGGACGGAGTTAGCTGTTACTGGGAACGTTTTGACTTTAGACAGATTTCTGCCGGATAGCTGGCAAAGATGGGTTAGGTATAGTAGCACAGACATTTTGTCTACTAAATGAAAACTTCAGTCAGACTTTGATGGAAGCACAATTGAGAAGGATTGATTCAATTAAAGAATCAATATCGAAAGAAAAAGAAAGTCTCTTGCTTTTACATAATTTAGAAAGTTTTCAGTTGAAAGCACCTTCGATAATGATATTTTACATTGTGATAAAGTATGTAGTGCTGTTTTTTTTAATATTTAATTATCAATGTATATTGTTGTAAAAAAGTTATTTACTAAATTGGCAAAAGTTTATTTAAAATTAATATAAAAAAAACTATTGACACAAAAAGGAGATTCAAATAAAAAGATACAACATCACTTGAGATGTTAGATATTTGAAGAATTAACCTTAGTGGGGGTGTAGTTCAGTTGGTTAGAACGTCTGCCTGTCACGCAGAAGGTCGCGAGTTCGAGTCCCGTCACTCCCGCCATTTCATTAAGGTTTAACATAAATTATTAGATAAAGATACCCGAGTTGGGGGTGTAGTTCAGTTGGTTAGAACGTCTGCCTGTCACGCAGAAGGTCGCGAGTTCGAGTCCCGTCACTCCCGCCATTTCTTTATTTAGATAATAACTTTTTTAAACACCTGGGGGTGTAGTTCAGTTGGTTAGAACGTCTGCCTGTCACGCAGAAGGTCGCGAGTTCGAGTCCCGTCACTCCCGCCATTTTAGCCGTTTCTTAAAACGGCTTTTTTAATATCTATGAATTTATATAAAATCTTTTATGTTCCATTATTAAATGCAGTTGGATTTATATCTTTACCTTTCTTGTATATGTTTAAGAATACTAGAGAGCGATTAGGACTAAATTATCCAAAATTAAGAGAATCTCTTTGGATTCATGCTTCTTCAGTTGGGGAAATAAATGGAGCTAAACCTCTCATTAAGAAGATACAAAAAGATTCACCCAACATACAAATTGTCATCACAACAATGACTTATACCGGTAAAACTGTAGCAGAAAAAATATCACCAAAGATTGTTGTTAGAATAATCCCTTTAGATTTCCCTTTTCTTATTAGATCTATTTTAAAGAAAATAAATCCAGACTTGTTAATAATTATTGAAACTGAGATATGGCCAGCAATGATTAATGAATCTGCTAATCATGGTACAAAGATTGTTTTTTCTAATGCTCGTTTATCAGATAAATCTTATCCAAAATATTTTAAAATAAAAAGATTTTTAAAGTCTATAATTAATTCTACTGATTTAGTTATTAGTCAATCCGTTAAAGACTCTAAAAGATTTACAGAAATAGGTTTTAAAAAAGTAATTTCAGCTGGGAATTTGAAGTTTGCTATTGATTTACCAGAGATAAACAAAAATGCAGTATCATCCAAATTTAAGGTAAATGACCAGCACATTGTAATTACTTTCGGAAGTTCAAGACCAGGAGAAGAAGAACTTATTATAAAATGCTTCTCTGAACTTAGTAAAGACTATTCTTCATTACGACTGATAATTGTTCCAAGACATTTAAGCAGACTTGCTGAACTTTCTTCTATGATAAAAAATTATGATATTGGATTATATTCAAAAGACCAATTAGATAAAAAAATTCTTATTATTGATGAAATGGGTATTCTTACACAGCTCTATTCTATTTCTGATATCACTCTTGTTGGGGGAAGCTTCTTTGATTTCGGAGGTCATAATCCTTTAGAGCCTGCTTTCTATTCAAAAGCAATAATCATGGGAAAATATCATAATTCTTGCCAAGCTAGTGTAAATGAGTTAAAAAAGAACAATGGAATTATAATTTCAGAAGCGGTTAATTTGAAAGATAACTTGCAAGAATTAATTGTTAATGAAGATTTGAGAAAAACTCTTGGATTAAATGCTAAAAGGACATTGCTTGAAAACGCTAATGCTCTTGAAACTAATTCTAATGAAATAGAAAAATATATAAAAAATAAAAATAATGATTAAATATAAAAAATACCTTAAATTATATAGCAAATCTGATATCTTTCTTATAATTATATTAGTGATTGTTTCCATAAGCTATTATTTCATATTTTCGCAAAAGCAAGGTAATAATGTGTCAGTTTATCTAAATAATGAGTTAATAGGCAAATACTCTTTAGATAATAATCAAGAAATAGTAATAAAAGATAATGAGATTATTGTAGAAATTAATGAAGGGAAAGCTAGGTTTAAAAAAAATAATTGCAAGAATCAATTATGTGTTAAACAGGGATGGAGCAACAATCTACCTATAATCTGTTTACCTAATAAACTAGAACTTAGGTTTGATAGTAACGAAAATGACAAGAAATATATTAGGAAAATAATAAAATAAAATGAGTAATCAAAAATTAGCTAAGAACATTAGCATAATGTCTATAGCAGTGGCTATTAGCCGTGTATTAGGTCTAGTTAGAGACCAAGTTATGGCTTTTTTCTTTGGTGCAACATTCTTTAATGATGCATTTCAAATTGCCGTAAGTATACCCAACCTTTTAAGATTACTCTTCGGAGAAGGTGCATTGTCTGCAGCCTTTATTCCCTTATACGACAAAGAAGGGATAGAAAATGGGAAAAAAGCTCAGATTAAATTTGCTCTTAATATGCTTTCTATATTAACATTATTCCTGCTTTTATTGACGATAATAGGGATTGCTTTCGCACCATTGATAGTAAAATTAGTTTCTGGAGGATTACCTAAAGAGACATCTTTACTAACAATTAAACTTTGTAGAATAACCTTTCCTTACTTATTCTTTATTGGATTATCTTCCACTATGATTGCAATATTAAACTCACATAACAAATTCTTTATGACTGGCTTGTCTTCTGGTCTATATAATATCGGAATAATTATGTCAGTGACAATACCTTACTTCCTATATAAATTACCTCAGAGTTCACTTATATACTGGGCAGCTTCCGGGGTATTTGTAGGTGGATTCTTGCAAACGATAATCAATCTACCATTCTTAAGAAAAGTAGGATACAATTTAAAGCTAACTTTTTCTATATCTGGTAAAAACATGAAAGTTTTATGGCAGAAGTTTCTACCTGGAGCGATAGGGATAGGTGTTCGTCAGATAAACCTTCTAGCCGATGTTTACGTTGCTAGCTTTTTACCATTAGGGTCTATTACTTGTTTGCGTTATGGTGCTAGGTTAATGCAACTCCCACTTGGAATATTTGGTGTTGCAACAGGTACCGCTGTTCTTCCTGAGTTTTCTAATTTAATCAATCTTAAGAAATGGGATGACCTTGGTGAAAGAATCAGATTTGCTATGTTATCATTGATTTATATAATGATTCCTATTACTTTCTTTTTAGGCTCAATAGGAAAGGATTTTATAAGGCTGTTATTCCAAAGAGGGTCCTTCGATGAGACTGCGACAACACTTACTTATCAAGCATTCTTGTTTTACATAACAGGCTTAATATTCTACTCATTGAATAAAATTATTACACCTTTGTTTTTTGCTGCTGGGGATACAAAAACACCTGTAAAAATATCATCTTTGATGGTAATTCTAAATATTGTTTTAAATGTGTCATTACTGCTTGTATTAAAGCACATTGGTATAGCTTTAGCTACTTCCCTTACTGCTTTAATTCAGTTTGTTATACTCTTTGTCTTAATAAGAAAGAAACTCCCTTATGTAAAAATAAAAAGTATGAAGATAAATATTATCAAGATTACTTCAATTTCATTAATAATATTTGCTTTTAACCTATTGGTAAATTATATTTTAAATAGTTCAGATACGTTTACTTCTATTGTAAGATTTGCTATAAATGGTGTAATATTTGCCTTGATTCTAGTCGTTGGAGCTGTAGTTACAAAGTTGGAATATTCTGAAATTATAATTAATAAGCTTAGATTGAACAAGTTTCTTAGAAAGCTCAAATGATGACTGATAAGAAAGGTATAGCATCTAAATTAAAAAATTTATTTACAAAATAATAAGCTTATAAAATATGTCTAACAAATTACTTTTGGAGATGAAATGTTAAGATCTTTTTTAATCTCAAAAATTCACAGAGCAACTGTGACTCAAACAGATTTAGATTATGTAGGAAGTATCACAATTGATACAAAGCTCTTAGAAGCAACTGGTATATTGCTTAATGAAGAAGTTTATATATACAACATTAATAATGGGAAACGCTTTTCTACTTATGTGATTCCTGGTGAATATGGTTCAGGTATAATTGGAGTTAATGGTGCTGCAGCTCACATGGTTGAGCTCGGTGATAAAGTTATCATAGTCAATTATGGAATGCTTTCAGCAGATGAAATCGAAAACCACCAACCAACAGTAATAGTTGTTGATGACAATAACTCCCCTATTCCTTTGGAAAAATAATGCGAGTAATTGAAACTGTTTCAGAAATGCTCCATATATCCTCTCAGTGGGATAACAATCAAGTTATTGGCTTTGTACCAACTATGGGGGCACTTCACCAAGGTCATCTTGCTTTAGTTAAAGAATCCAAAAAACAAAGTGATTTAACTATTGTTTCTATATATGTAAATCCTTCTCAGTTTGGACCTAATGAAGATTTTGATAAATATCCTAAAACTTTTGAAGCAGATAGCAAGCTTTTAGAAGCTCTTGATGTAGACTATATCTTTTTGCCAAACGATAAGGAAATGTATCCTCAAGGATATAATACTTGGGTTGAAGTTAACGAACTTACTTCAGTTTTATGTGGTGCTAAGCGTCCTGGACACTTTAGAGGTGTTTGCACAATTGTTCTAAAGCTAGTTAATATAGTAAGACCTAGTTTAATGTTTATGGGTGAAAAAGACTTTCAACAAGTAGCTGTTCTTAAAACAATGTTGAAAGATTTAAACATCTTAACCAAAATTGTAGCCTGTCCAATCGTCAGAGATGTTGATGGATTAGCATTAAGTTCTAGAAATAAATATCTTAATGATTCAGATAGAACAATTGCTCCTACAATTTATAAAACTCTTCTTAAAGCAAAAGAAGCTTTTTATAACAATGAACTAGATACTTTGGAGCAACTTGCATCTTATGTAGAAAATGAACTAGACTTGACAAGATTTATAATAGATTATATAGAGATTGTGGATTCTGGTGATTTGAAGCGACGAAAATATATTGAAAAAGGGAACCGCTTACTCATAGCTGTTTACCTTGGTCAAACACGCTTAATCGACAATATCGAGATTTAACATAACGCCGGATTTAATTCGGCGTCTTTTTTATATATAAATAAATTTAATTAAATAATATATGAGGTTAATGTGAGTAAAATTTTGAAAAAGGCTTATACTTTTGATGATGTTCTTTTGGTTCCACAGAGTTCTAATGTATTACCGGCAACAGTATCTACTAAAACCCATTTAACAAAGAAAATTACCTTAAATGTGCCAATAATTAGTGCAGCTATGGATACAGTAACAGAAGCAAATATGGCTATTGCTATGGCTCGTGAAGGAGGTATGGGTATTATCCATAAGAATCTTACTATCGCCGAACAAGCTGAACAAGTAAGACTTGTGAAACGTTCTGAAAGCGGAATAGTTCTTAAACCCTTTACTTTATCCCCTAATGATTCTATTAGAAAAGCTTTTGAGCTTAAAAGCAGATATAAAATTGGTGGCTTTCCTGTAATTAAAGAAGGAAAAGTTGTTGGTATTCTTACTAACCGTGACCTTCAATTTGAAAACAACTTAGACAAACAAGTTGTTTCTCTGATGACTCCTCAAGAAAGACTAATCACTGGCAAAGTTGGCATTTCTATTGAAGAAGCACAAGAAATTATGCATAATCATAGAATTGAGAAATTACCATTAGTAGATGAAGATAATAATCTACAAGGTCTAATAACTATCAGAGATATCAAGAATCACCAGAACTTCCCTAATGCGGCTAAAGACAGAAATGATAGACTGCTTGTTGGTGCTGCAATCGGTGTTTCTGGAGATTACTTAGAAAGAGCTATTGAGCTTGCTGACCAAGGTGCAGATGTGATTGTTATTGATACAGCTCACGGACATCACATTAATATTAGGAAAGCTATCACTAGTGTTTCATCACGAGTTTCAGCAGACATTATTGCAGGTAACATTGCAACAGCAGATGCGGCTAAATATCTTATTGATTGTGGAGCTGATGCTATTAAAGTGGGTATTGGACCTGGTTCTATTTGTACTACACGTGTTATAGCTGGAATTGGAGTACCTCAGCTTACAGCTGTTATGGACGCAGTTGATGTAGCCCATAGGCACGGAGTACCAGTAATTGCTGATGGCGGTATCAAATATTCTGGTGATATAGTTAAAGCTTTAGCAGCAGGAGCTAATGTAGTAATGCTAGGCTCTCTTTTCGCTGGAACAAATGAAAGTCCTGGTGAGCAGATTATCTATAACGGTAGAAGATTTAAGTCATATCGTGGAATGGGCTCAATAGGAGCGATGAAGAAAGGTTCAAAAGACCGATACTTCCAGGATGAAACATCAGACAATAAAAAGCTTGTTGCTGAAGGCATTGAGGGCATGGTACCTTATAAAGGTCCTCTAAAAGATTACCTTTACCAACTTGTTGGAGGCTTACGAGCAGGTCTTGGATATTGTGGTTCTAACTCTATTGAAGAACTACACAAAAGAGCTGTATTTGTTGAAATATCTGGTGCTGGTTTGAAAGAATCACATCCTCATGATGTACGTATCACAAAAGAGACCCCTAACTATTCAAACGAATAATTAATATATAAATCATTATGAAGGTTACTTTTGTTTATAAGTAGCCTTCTTTGTTTAATTATATCTTGTTTATTCCATCTAATATCTTTATCAAAGGGCATAAAAAAGAGTGTAGCAATTACTACACTCATATTATTTAAGCTAACTTCTATTTAGCAAATTTATTTAGTTTTAATTCAAAGAGGTCTTTAATTTCATTCATTCTTTCTTCTGTTTCTGCTTCATATCTAAGTACTAAAACAGGAGTAGTATTAGAAGCTCTGCATAATCCCCAACCATCTTTAAATGTAACTCTTACACCATCGATATCTATCGCTTCATAGCCTTCAGCAATGAATTCATCTCTTATCTTATCAACAATAGCAAACTTCTTTTCTTCAGGAACACTAAAGTGAATTTCAGGAGTATTGAACATCTTAGGTTGGTCTTCTAAGAATCTGCTAACAGGAATATCAGTATTTGAAGCTATCTCAACAAATCTACAGCAAACATAAATTGCATCATCGAAGCCAAGATATCTGTCACCTAAGAATACATGACCAGACATTTCACCACCAACTTTAATGCCACGGTTTTTCATTTCATTCTTAATGTTAGCATGACCTGTTTTATACATCACCGGTTTACCACCATGTTTAGCAATATCATCATAAAGGTTTTTAGAACACTTAACATCAGCAAGAACTGATTCACCAGGATTCTTGGCTAAGAAATCTCTTGCTATGATATTCAAGATTTGATCTCCATATAACATGTTACCTTTTTCGTCAATAACACCTATTCTATCAGCATCACCGTCAAGACCAAGACCAATATCTGCACCAATCTCTTTAACTTTAGCAATAAGGTCTTGATTGTTCTTAAGAACAGTTGGATCTGGATGATGATTTGGGAAAGTTCCATCTGGCTCACAGTAAAGCTCAGTAACATCACAACCTAATTCTCTAAGAATACCAGGAAGGAATGGTCCACCAGCACCATTACCACCATCTACAACAACTTTTAAAGGTCTTTTTATATTAATATTATCAACAACATATTTATGGTAAACAGGAACAACTTCTCTATCTTCTTTTACAGAACCATTACCAGAAGCAAATTCACCTTTTTCAACTATTGAATAAACGTCTTGAATTCCTTGACCATATACAGAAGCTAAACCTAAGTTAAGTTTAATGCCATTGTAGTTAGAAGGATTGTGACTAGCAGTTATCATTGTTCCTGCATCAACACCATAATGCCAAATAGCAAAATATAAAATAGGGGTTGCTACAAAACCA
Organism: Cloacimonadales bacterium (SeqCode); assembly: GCA_963678315.1. Lineage (GTDB taxonomy): Bacteria > Cloacimonadota > Cloacimonadia > Cloacimonadales > JAFGVF01. The sequence continues at coordinate 2,100,258 of OY782781.1, forward strand.
ATATCTGTAACATCCATTCCGGTCTCCATTAGACCTTTTATGAATGATGCTTTATATGATGGTGTTGTTAAACGAGCATCTCCACCAATAACGATACTCTTTTTATCTAAGTTTCTTAGGTAAGTACCGAAACCCTTACCGATAAGATATAAGTTTTCTTCATTTAAATCTTGGTCTACTATTCCTCTAATGTCATATTGTCTAAAAATCTGCTTGTTTAACATATATCTTCTCCTCTACTGTAATTTAAAGTATTTTTCAATTTCTTCTTTTATTAAATTAAATGCTTTTGCTCTGTGACTAATAGTATTTTTATCTTCATTACTCATTTCAGAATAAGTTTGTTTTGCTTGTTCAACATAGAATATTGGGTCGTAACCAAAACCTGCCTCTCCCCTACATTCTAAGGTAATTCTACCTGGAACTATCCCTGTTGCTGTAGCTACTAAACCATTTGCATCAGCAAGGGCTACAACTGTTCTGAACTCAGCATATCTATCTTCTTTATCTTTCATCTCTAGTAACATTTTATCTCTGTTATCTTTATAAGAACACTCAGGACCTGCATACCTTGCTGAATAAACTCCTGGCCGCCAGTCAAGTGCTCTTACGAACAAGCCTGTATCATCAGCGACAGTTGGCTTACCTGTAAAGGCAGCTACTTCAACAGCTTTCTTGATTGCATTTTCTTCTATAGTGTCTTTATCTTCAATAACCTCAGGTACATCAGGAATATCTCTCATTGATAAGATATTATAACCAATCATTATCTTTTCGATTTCAACAAGTTTATCTTTATTCTTTGTACCTACGAATATCTCTTTTATTTGCTTCTTTTCCATATCCAGTTCTTAACTTTCCTAAGTATGTTTTTATTAATCATTTGGTCTGTTTTCTCTAAAATTGTCTGTACTAATTCAATAATATTATCCTTTCCACTCCAGTTTTCCATAATTATGCTTTGATCTACATTGTTCATCAAATTGTCCAATGCATATATTGCAATACATAAATCATCTGTGTAGCCTATAACAGGAATAAAGTCAGGAATAAAATCTATTGGCGATATTAAGTAACCTATAACTGCACCTAAAAAGACTTTTTTAGAAGTTGGCACTCTTTTGTCAGCAATAAGTCTTGTTAGAAGAATGAATAAATCAGGTAATAAAACCAGATACTGAAAAACTTCATTACCAGGTTTTCCTCCTCTTTTTTTAGTCCATTTATCTAGTCTTTCCCTTAAGGTCTCGTAGAATTTAAGTTTCTTATCATCAAGTAGTTTTACTTCGTCAAATTGATTTTTATCAAATTCCGATTCTTCACAATGAATTACATCTTCTTCTGTCTTAGTCATGATAAATCCTAAATTGATTTTAAGCTATTAGTAAGATTGATGATAGTTTCATCTTCTTCTAAATCTGAATGCCAGTGAGCATAATCGTCAATTATCTTTGAACCTCTAATAGAATCTTTCGATTTAGATTCTATTACACTGTCTAATATTTCATTAAACATTTTTTTATATTGCTTTCTAATGTCATCTTTTGCTAGCTCAGTTATCTCAAAGAATTCAACTAAGTTATCCAATAAATTGTTTGAGTTTTCCAGGTACATTTCTCTAAACAAGTAGTACTTTAAGTAAAAGTCATAAGTCTTAATTGCTTTTAGTCTATTTGACTCAGTTAAAATATTCTTCCCTATATCAAGGTTATCTCTATCAGTGTAGAATTCTTTTCCTGAAAGGGACTTCAGACTCTCAGAAGCTATAAATATTTTTTCCATAATTTCTTCTCTAAATATTCTAAAATCATATTCAGTTCTTTGAGCTCTATTTCTTTTGATAAACTTATCTTCATTTCTAAAAATCATATAGCTGTTGTCACTTAGAACCCAAGCAGGTAGAATCTCATTATAAGCAGGAGAAACATCTTGATATTGTTTGAATGGAGTTGATATGAGAGAGAAAGGTAAATTAACTTTTTGCGGTAAAGTTGTTACGCCAGTTGCAATAATTGAGTATGGTGAGTTAGAATAGTTTGCTGGAAATTTAATATTACATCCTAATCCATAAAAGATTCCTTCTCCACATAAGTGTTCTTGGTCAGGAAGTTTAGAAGTGTGGTTTGAACCAATATTCGCACCATAACCAACATTTCCTCTGCCATTGAACCAAAGTGAAGCAATTAGCATTGATTGATGATGGAATCCTACAAATGGACCTATAATTGAGGCTGTGATTTCACCTTCACCAATAATAGAATTTGGTCCTATGATACTCTCATTTACCTTGGCATGTCTTTCTACTCCTGAATGTTCTGTAAGAAGTGATTTGGACACAATTGCACCTGTTTTAACTTTAACCCCCCATTGACATAAAGCAGTATCTAGTATAACTCCATCACTAATTGATGTAGTTTCTTCTTTGCTTGAAAGTATAGTTGAGTCTTTAATCAAAGTCGTATTATCTATTACAGCATAACTACCAATCATTGAATTAGTTACTTTCATATTATTTGTAACTTTTGCATTTGTACAGATAATTCCGTAATCTGACTCAACATTATCTACATAGCTGTCAATTAATTGATTATATTTTTCATAACAATCTTTTTCTCTATTGCCTGTAATCAGTTCATTTAAATTATTCAGATCTTGTTCAGCATAAAGAATCAAGTCTCTACCACCTACTTCAGAACCTACAGAAATCTGACAACCATTACCAAATTTAGTCTTTTTATTAGCGTAAATAATGTTATTTCCAAAGACAATAGCATTTTCACTAATATAGTATCTTGAAATTAACTTATTATTTCTAACTAAGGCATTGGAATCTATATAAACATCGTTTAAGTATGAATTATAGATACCATTGTTCATTTTAAGTCCCGGGTAAATCTCTATTTCTTTACCAGAGTACTTTCCTAAAAAGATTAATCCCTCAAAAGTATTGTTAAAAATAAATCCAGTATCGAAATCAGGTTCTACATAAACAGAAGTCCAATCAGAACAAGTGTTTCCTTGATTGCTAAGTCTGCTAACTTCGCTTTTAGTTATTGGTCTAACAATTTTAACGAGTTCGTTTTGGCTAAGATTTTTTGTACCAATCTCTTCTATTAGATTAGGGAGATAGTACTTTGTTCTAAAATTGTTTATTAGATTTTGTATATTCATAGTTAATTAAACCTCATCTAGTTATTATAATGGCTGGAAGAATTCGATAATATTACCTTCAGGATCACTTATATGCAACGTTTTCAATCCCCAATCAGGTCTTTCAGTTATATCAACAAGTATTGTTATTCTTTTGTTTAACAAATTAGCTTTTAATTGTATTAAATTATCAACCTCAATGATGAACATTGTATTTTGTCTATCTGTATTAATGTTGTTAGAAGACAAGCCCATAGCTTGATATTGTAACTGCTTTTTAAACATTCCAATAGAATATCCAGTACTAGTTTTAAATGAAGCATAGTTGTCTTTACTATCACCAAAAACAGGAGTAAGCCCAAGAATATCCTTATAAAATAAGTAACAATCTTCAAAATTATTAACTAATAGTCGTATATTATCAAATTTCATATAATCCTCATAAAAGTCATTATTCATAGTAAACAGTCTAATGTTTTTCTGTCTAGATATAAATTAATAAAATTTCTTAAGATTATATATTATAAAAAAAACGCTCCCTCATTTATCATGAAGAAGCGTTGAATGTATCATATAATTTACATTAAATCATATTAATAAGGTTAAATAATTCAATTAATTAACCAAGATTATTGTATAGCTCTTTAGTAGTATCAAGTTTAGCTTTTACTTCATCATATTTGCTTTTTTCTTTTTCTATAACTTCTGCTTTTGCATTCGCTAAGAATTTTTCATTCTTTAGCTTTCTATCAATTCCAGAAAACTCTTTTTCTAATTTCTGTAATTTTTTAGCAAGTTTTTCTTTCTCTTTGTCTATATCTACAAGACCATTCAACGGTAGGTAGATTTCAATATTCCTTACAACTGAAGCAATAGCTCCAGAAAGCTTGTCTCCATTGATATTAACACTTAGTTCTGTTACTTTAGCTAGCTTTGAGAAGTAGTTTTGATAATCTTCCATCAGCTGCTTTTGTTCTTTATCAGCAACATTCATAGTTATAGAAATATCAAGTGCCGGAGAAAGGTTAACTTGTTTTCTAAGATTTCTGATAGCAGTAATGGTTTCTTGAACAAATTCCATATTATCATTAATAGAACTATCAATAAATGTATCATTAACTTCAGGGAATTTAGCAATAATCAAGGCTTTTTCATCCATCGGGAAATACTCTTTAGTAATTTGCCATACTTCTTCTGTGATAAATGGCATTAATGGATGTAAAAGTCTCATTGAGCTTTGCAATACATCAAGAAGAATATATTTGGCAGATAACTGAGCTTCTTTGTTGTTATCATCATAGATTCTATCTTTTGAGAGCTCAATATACCAAGAACAGAATTCATTCCAAATGAACTGCATTAGTGATTGAGCTGCATCATTAAGTTTAAGATTTTCATAATGTTCCGTAACTTCTTTAATAACTTGGTTCAATCTAGAATATATCCATTTGTCTGCTAATTCAAGCTTAAGTTCTTCTTGCTTAGGAAGTCCTTCAATTTTTTCAACATTCATCATGATATATCTAAATGCATTCCAAATTTTGTTAGCAAAGTTTCTTCCTGTTTCTAAGACTGAATCAGAATAGTAACTATCTTGACCTTTAGGTGTGTTAAAAATCATACCAAATCTTAAAGCGTCAGCACCAACTTCTTCGATAATATGAATTGGGTCAGGTGAATTGCCTAATGATTTAGACATCTTTCTACCAATACCATCTCTTACTATGCCATGTAGAAGAACAGTATCAAACGGTATTTTTCCTTTGAATTCAAGTGTAGCCATAATCATTCTAGCCACCCATAAATAGATAATTTCTGGTGCAGTAACCAAGAGATTTGTCGGTAGGAAATAATCTTGCTCTTTAGTTTCTTCTGGCCAACCCATGGTTGAGAAAGGCCATAACCAAGATGAGAACCATGTATCAAGAACATCTTCTTCTTGTCTGATATTACTACTTCCACATTTTGAACAAGTTGTTACATCATCTTTAGAAACATGTATTTCTCCACAATCATCACAATAATATGCTGGGATTCTGTGCCCCCACCAGATTTGTCTTGAGATACACCAATCTCTTACATTTTCCATCCAGTGCATATAAACTTTTGTCCATCTTTCTGGTTGGAACTTTATCTCTCCACTTCTAACTGCTTCAATTGCTGGCTCAGCAAGTTCTTTCATACTTACAAACCATTGGTCAGATAAGTAAGGTTCAATTACTGTATCACATCTATAGCAATGACCAACTGCATGGTCGTGACCTTCAGCTTTAATCAGCAAGCCGTCATCTTCTAGCATTTTAAGAAGTTTTTTTCTACATTCGTATCTATCCAAGCCTTGGAATTCTTTGCCTGCAGTTTCGTTCATTACACCATGTTCATCAATAACTAGTATTCTTTCGAGGTCATGTCTGTTCCCAACTTCAAAATCATTAGGATCATGAGCTGGTGTTATTTTAACACAACCAGAACCAAAATCTTTATCAACATAGTCATCAGCAATAACTGGTATTTTTCTATTTGTATATGGTAAAATCAGTTCTTTACCAATCAATTCTTGATATCTTTCATCTTTAGGATTAACAGCAACAGCAACATCGCCTAACATTGTTTCTGGTCTAGTAGTTGCAATTTCAATAAATCCTTCACCTTCAGCATAAGGGTATTTGATATGCCATAAGTGGCCTTTTTCATCAGTGTGTTCAACTTCATCATTTGCAAGAGCAGTAACACATCTAGGACACCAGTTAATGATTCTTTTGCCTCTGTAAATTAATCCCTTTTCATAGAGGTGAACAAAAGTTTCTTTAACGGCTTCAGAAAGACCTTCATCCATTGTGAATCTTTCTCTTGTCCAATCACATGAGCAACCTAAGGTTTTAAGTTGTTCAATGATTCTTCCACCCTTTTCTTTTTTAAATTCCCAAATTCTGTCGATAAGAGCTTCACGTCCAATTTTATGTCGATTAGTTCCTTCTTTTTTTAGTTCTTTTTCTACTACATTTTGAGTAGCAATACCTGCATGGTCAGTTCCAGGAATCCAGAGAGTTGGTATCCCAGTCATTCTTTTATACCTTATTACAACATCCTGAATTGTATTATTAAGAACGTGTCCCATGTGAAGAATACCAGTAACATTAGGAGGTGGAATTACTATTGAGAAGGGTTCAACATTCTCGTCCATTTCTGGGGTAAAGTAACCTTTTTCAGTCCATTCATTATACCATTTCTTTTCAATTTGAGACGGGTCATATATTTTATTAATTTCCATGATTTTTCCTTTTTATTATTTTCTTGCTTCTAATACCATATTTAAGTAGTAATTCTGTGATATAAAAGGCAATTGACCAATATCTTTTAGTGAGACATATCTTGCTTCAAGAGCATCATCACCTGCTTGAAGCTTACCTCCAACCACTTTCATTAAAAAGCCAAAGGAAACGACTTTTTCATAAAATGGGTTTGGACTCATTTTAAAATCGATAAAACTTTCAACTTCCCCATCAAGTCCAGTTTCTTCTTTCATTTCAGCAATTGCAGCACTTTCAGGGGTTTGATCTATTTCCATGTAACCGCTCGGGAAAGCCCATTGACCTTCAGCAGGAGGGAATTTTCTTTTAATTAATACAACTTCATCATTATCATTGATTATTATACAACAAACTACTGGTATAGGATTTTTGTAAAATATCCAATCACACTCAGTACAATGAGGTCTTGTTTTTCCTTCTCTATCGGTTCTAATTTCTAATTTTGCACCACATTTAATACAATAATTGATGCCTTTATATCTTTCTTCTGGTATTATCACTTTTTTCTCCTAATAAATCAAGCTAACCTTTATATTTATCACTTATATGTCAAGAATTATCATCTTTGAGGTAACCTATCTAGTGCAGTAGGCTTCTCGTGAAGGGTGCAGATTATTTAAGCAAAATAAGTTACAGAATCGAAGTTTGAATAATATATATTCTAGCTGAGATTATGGAAGTTATTCTTGCCATAAGTCTTCGCTAAAGCTACGCCGTCACAAGAATAATATAGCACTATTCTAGAAGTTCTACTGTATTAGATGGGTTTAACTCCTTCCTTACTAGTCTCTTTGAAAAATTGGCTTTTTTTCAAGGAGGTCAGTAATACAGGCATAAAAATGCTTTAAACTCGAATAAAGTAATAAGATTTGAAAATAGATTTAAATTCAAGAATTAACTTAAAAAAATATCCCAGAAAACTTTTAAAAAAAGTAGAATTAGCACTGCTATAAAAACTGGCCGAATAAATTTATTACCGTTTTTTATAACTAAGTGAGAACCTGTGTAGTTACCTAGAATACCACAAATAGCAGCCGGAATAGCAATATCATAAGCAATTTTGCCATTTAGCATATAAGTAATAACAGCAGCGAGATTTGAGGCAAGGTTTACAACTTTTGCATTGGCATTTGCTACAACAAAGTCATAGTTCAAAATTGATGTATAAACAAGAATTAGAAAAGCTCCTGTTCCTGGTCCGAAGAATCCATCATAGAAACCTATAAGTAACCCAGCTAGAATTGCAGTAATAACTTTCTTTTGGAAACTGATAGAAAGAGACTTATTTTTGTTTCCAATCTTTTTATTTGTTAAAAGAGTAACTGCTATTATTGGTAAGGCAATCATCAGCAAATAATTTAAAAAATAAGGGTCGAGAAATAGCACTGTTTTTGTTCCAAGGAAAGAACCAATTAAGGCAAAAAAAGCACTTAAAACGGCAATTTTAGTATCAATAATTCCATGTTTAAAGTATCTTGTGGTTGTAAGAATTGTTCCAGAACAAGAAGAGAACTTATTGTTTCCGAGGGCAAAATGAGGGGGTAAACCAGCAGCTAAATATGCAGGAATAGATATTAGACCTCCGCCGCCAGCCATAGAATCCACTAAGCCTGCAAAGAAGATTGCAGGGAAAATAATATATAAACCGTAAGAATTTATAAGCTCCATTAAAACTCCGCCTTAACTTCGATATTTAATTTGTTATTAACTTTATCCTCAGGGTATTTATCACCAGAGTAATTGAAGTTAACAGTAACATATTTGTTATATTTATATTTCAAACTTATGTTCCATTTATTGGAAATACCTTCACGTTTATCCGGTAAATATGTCAAGTATTCACTTCCTGAACGGATATTATATTTCAGTTCATTATTAAACTGAAGTAAGTATTTGCTTATAAAATTTGATGATACTATGAATTCATAAGATGTTGATAATATTCTATATCTATCATTAGTAATTTGGTTGCTTCCATCTTCGTCAGTTAAAGAGACAGTGTTAGTAAACTGTGTTTTTTTTAAGTAGCTGAACTTGTTCTTAACAGAGTATCTATTTTGGTCAATATCTGATTGATATTTAGTATCTTTTTCATTTCTAAATAAATGAGAAATACTTAAATTACCAAATCTAGTTTTCTTAATTAATAACTCGTTTTCTAAAGACTTCAGAGTTATCTTGTCCGATTCTTGGTACCTATTGTCTAATGTTTTATCAATATCATAAGATACGATGTAATTTAGAGATTTATCATTATTTCTATAATTCATAGAAGTAGAAAGGTAGTTTCTTCCATATAAAGTAGTTCTTGAGTTCATCAAAGATGATGGTTTTAATAGATAAAGATCTATTTTGTCATCTGTGTTAGATTCTTCTGCTATGAAACTATTCAGATTGAGTGATAAGTTTCTTAACAGAGCTTTAGAAGTAAATCTACCTAACCTAACATTTATATTGGAATCAAAATTTAATTCAGTAGATAATTCTGATTGGCCTGAGTTGATATATACCCATTCATAATCTCCTTCAGAATCATAAACTCCTAAAGAATCGAGGTCACCAAGTCCATCACCGACATATTGTAATTCTTTAACTTTTGGGTAAAACTCAAGATTATTAATTTTATAGCCTAAATTAACATCTAAACCTTGATCGAAGAAATTGTTATTAGAATTTATCTCAATGAAATCAAAATCTTGATCATTCTCAGTTTCCGACTTGTTATCTATTTCTTTATGGGTAAAATCAAATGATGTTGTAGAATTTTCAAATGAAAGTATGTTACTATTAGAATAAGTTATTGATTTTTGCTTGGACTTCCAACCTTCACTTTTAAGTCTTGTTTCATCATTGGAAAAAGAAAAGGAAGAATTAAAATACTTCCAATCGTCAGAGGCCAGAGAGTACTTACTTTTTCTGTAATCATTTCCTGACTCACCAACAGACTCGTAAGAATCAATAGTCTTTTCATAAGTATGATTATAGTCTAAAGAAAAGACAGACATATTCTTGTGTAAGTCTAGCAAGTAAGAATTATATTTAATTTTTGATATATCATTATCTTCAAAGTCAATATTTGAATAGATATAATTCAATCTAAGTTTGGGTGAGTATTTACTTTCAATTAAAGATAAAGAACTGTTATAATAGTCCTTTGTGTAAAGCTCATACAGATTATATTTAATGAAATCAAAGGCAAGTTGACCTATTAAGTCGTAACTATAATTCAAAGATAAATTATAGTTGTTAGATTTAATGCTATCGACATTTGTATCAATGTTTAGGTAGTTTAGTTCTAGCGGGTTTTCTAGGTTTTGGAAGGTTGATACATTTTTGGACTTATAAGTATAGGCAAACTGGGATTTGAATTTTGAAGAAGAATTATCAAGATTGATGTTTAACTTGTTTCGGCTGATGAAACCTTGATTATCGCTATCATCTATATCGGAAAAAGTATTTTGGTCATTCTCTGAGAATAGAGCTTCAATCTGATAATTAACTCTTTCATTACCTATGGTTAGAAGAGCATCATAATTAGTCTTTCTCTTAGGAGCTTCAAGTATTCTAGCAGGTATATAATTACCGTTGCCCAGTCCAACATACTCAAATTTATCGGGGGCATATTCATTGTAGCTACCTAAGTTGTTGCCTACATAAGAAAAGAAGATATTATATTGGCCATTAGCGTTTAGCCCTACATATTCATAGTAATATGTGCTATCAGAAAGAGCAACTTGTATGTAGTTCCCTTGTCCTGTTTCTACTTGATAGATCCCATTAGTGATAACATTGCTGTCCCCCGCTTCTTTGAATGCTATCAGGTCTTCTTGAGTATGTACATCTTCTAATGGATTATCTTTATCATCTGCTTTACTTAGGACGTTTACCTGTAACTGGCCATATTTAAAAAGTGAATAATTACCAGAGAAGACATAACTTGTATTGTTGTACTTTTCGTTGGAATACTCAAATGTAATAAAAATCTCGGTTTGAGAAGAAACAATCTCTTCAAAAGTAATAGAACCATCACTGTAATCGATGTAATAATCTATTCCTCGTTGAGCTTTATTGCCATCGATATAAAGAGCTTCTGTTCCTGCAATTATGCTAACATTTGTTTGATTATCATTGATATATATATAGTAAGGACCTTGTTTACCATCAATACAATTAAAGCTATATGTATCAGGCTTCCCTTTCGAAACAGCAATGGCAGCTTTCAACTGATTCTTATCATAGAACAATTCATTATCATAAGAAGTATTTCTATATAATCCAAACTTAAAGCCTTCAAAAAGAGTATAATAATTAATAAAATCTGTATCCTCTATTTTATACTCAACATCTCCAAAAGATAAATCGAAGTAGTCGTTATAAAGCTTAATAAAGACCTTGTCTAAAGAAGAAAGTTCTTTGCTGCTTCCATCAGTACTTATTGGAGAGTTAGAATCGGATAGCTGAGCATCAATATACAAGTTTTTGGATAGTTCTCCACTTAGTTTGAGGAATAAGGATTGATTTAGGTCAAATTCTTTGCTATTAGAATATGATATACCAAAGGTTTTGGAACCATTGATATTTAGCTTGCTATTATCTAAGAAGTCTAAACTCTTCTTATTCTTAACAACAACATATTGACTATCTGCCTTAACTTGAATCTTATAAAGGTATTCTGCTTCTAAAAAGTATGCTGGAATTATTTTATAGGTGATCCTTAAGCTAGGATAAGTGAGTATTTTATCTGAGGATAAAGAAATTAACTTTCTTTCATAATCTATTGAATAGTCTATATCTCTGGTGAAAACTACTGTGTCAGCGGAAACAACTTCTGAGTTTATGATTGGGTGTTCACTCTGTAAATAGTGATTCTTACTAGAAGTATTCATATACTCAACCCTAAGGATATCGAAATCGGAGGCTCTTATTCCAACAACAAGTCCAATAAGAACTAGACAAAAAAGTAACTTATTCACTTCTAGTAAAATACAACTTTGTAATCGATTAACTCACCATTAGAGTAGTTAAATTTGGCTGAAAAGAATTTACCTTCTAACATCCATTTGAGAAATACTTTATCTCCTGCCCATAGATTAAGATTTAATAATTGATTTGTATCAATCCACTCTAGTGTGCCTTCATTAGAATCGACTATGTTCCCAATAAAAGAATCTGATTTATATAGATAGACAATCCAGTCATGTTTGCCATCAAAGTTAGGGAAGGTTATTATTCCTGCCAGCTTTTGATTAAGAAGCGATAGACCACTTTCTTCTAAGACTTCTCTAACTACACATTCCTCAGGAGACTCTCCTTTTTCAAGTTTACCTCCCAAACCGTTCCATTTACCTTCATGAATATCATTATCTTTCTTGTTACGATAAAGCATTAGAGTTTTGTCATTTTTTTGGATATAACATAAGGTTGCGTTTATAGTTTTCATGGAATCTTCTTTATAGGACTATACTCTTCTTTATAATCTCTATCTCGGTGGAAATAGAATCTAATGCTACTAAATAATTGTATTGCTTTTGAATATTGTTAACTTCAATCTTCCCCTCATAAAGAGAATCTTCTGAGATATAAACCATAACGCTACATCCAGAGCTTATCGCCTTATTTAATGCACTGTTAATAGAAAAATCAATTATTCCCTGTACAGTATAGATGTTTTTATCTTGCAGTTCTTGATGAATCTGTAATTCATTCAAAAGAAACTCTTTCTTCTCTGAACAAATATATACTTTGAAATCGTTACTCATAATAGGGAAAAGATTCTTTTTATCAACTAGTTCATATAGTAACTCTAAATCTAAATCAAACCCGATAGAAGAAATATCTCTGCCAACAACCTGCTTGGTAAGTTGATCATATCTTCCACCACCACCTAGAAGGATGTCCTCTCCATCTACCTTAACATAGAAGTTGAATACAATGCTATTATAGTAATCAAAAGTTCTTTTTAAATTATAATCTATTTTGTAATCGATTCTTAAATTAGATAGAAAGTGTTTTACATTGTTCAGTCTACCGGAACACTCAGTGCAAAGAGAATGAGTTGATGATTCCTTAGCAATCTTCTTCTTAAGTAATGCAAGTTCACTATTGCTAGATAGGTCTTTTTCTCCATCATCATGGCTGTCTTCATGACTATTATCTGTGTTAATTGCAGAACAGTCTTTACATCCATAGGAACCAACTTTAACATAGTAATCTTGAAAACCGAATGCTTTAATTATACTAAGACCAGTTTCTATGATGTTAATGTCAGATACGAGAGTATCATCACCATATATTTCAGCACCTAAACGATAGTTCTCACTCACTCCATCTAATGTATTACGGTACATGTTCTCCAAGTAGAAGAACTTTTTAATTCCCTCTGTAGAATCTAGTCCAAGGAAGTTATTAAGTACATTAATTGTTCCTTCTGGTCTTAAACTAAGCTTTGAATGATAATTAGTTTGCATAACTAAATGATTTACTTTAGCAGAATCTGTTGAGCCTTCAAAACTTTTCAAACTATTATAGAGAATTGTGCTGTCTTGGAAAAGGGACAACCTAATCTGTCTGAAGTTTTTTAGTTGCATTACTTCATATATTGTATTCTCTAAATACTTCCATTTTATAGTATTGTCACAGTTGACGTTCCTTAACTTCATTTCAAAACACTCTTCTTGTCATAATAAATTCTAATTCCGACATTTAATAGAAGTCCAATAAATATGCCTATATAATCTGCAAGCAAATCCCAAACAGAGTATGAGCGAGAAGGAATGAAGCGTTGAATACCTTCATCTACAAAAGGAAACAAGAGTAAAACTATATAGATAGTTAACTTATAAGTATATTTTATATCAGAATAATGCAAGAATCTATATAAGATAATCATAAATGCTACAAATTTAATAATATGCAAAAGTTTATCATAACCTAATATATATTCCATTGGAATAGATGAATTAGGAATGGTTGTTGCTATAATATCTGCAATAAACCAACATATCAAAAGAACAGTATAAAATACTTTTTTATTAATCATTTTCTTCCTCTGAATCGATTGCACTAAAGTTAACAAATTCAATTCGTTGACCTGCAATTTTCTCAATCACAAATGTACCAATATTTTCAATCTTAACTGATTCTCCTTCTTCAGGAATATGGTTAAATTCTGATAGAAGGTAATCTGCAAGATTATCAAACTCATCAGTATCAATGTCAAGAGTTAATTTCTCATTTATTTCAGATATCCCTACCATTCCAGAAAGTTTATACTCATTATCACTGATTTGAGTTATTTCTTCTGGTTCATCAATATCATATTCATCTTGGATATCACCAACCAGCTCTTCTAAGATATCTTCTAATGTTACTAATCCTGATGTTCCACCGTATTCATCTACAACAATCGCAATTTGTATTTTATTTGTTTTAAATTGATTGAATAAAGTTTGTATTTTAGTGTTTTCAGTAACAAAGAAGGCTGGTCTCATTACTTCTTTTATAGATAATACATCATTATTTAGTATCATATCTTTAACATAAATAATGCCTGTAATTTCATCAATATTTTCTTTAAACACAGGTATTCTAGAATAACCCGATTCTTTTATCTTTTCTTTCAAACAATCGAGAGTATCGTTTTCTTCCACAGCGACAATATCCACTCTTGGTTGAATAATCTCTCTAACTTCAGTTGTTGAAAACCGAAAAATACCAGCAATGATTTCTTTTTCATTATCTTCAAGAGGATGATCTGCAGACTCAGATTTAACTAAGTTCTTAAAATCTTCAGAAGTAAAGCTATATGTTTCTTGCGCCGAAACAACATCTTTCTTTGATATTAAATTAACTACAAGCTCAATTGGTTTAAGAATAGGATAAAAGATAATGCCTAAAGGTTGGAGAATATAACTTGAATAACCTGCAAATTTCTCGCAATTACCAAAAGCAAATAGTTTTGGAATGATTTCTCCGATAGTAAGAAGTAATACTGTAGTTATCAGAATCTGTATACCAATCAATACAGGATCGGTATTAGAACTAAAAGTATGATATTGCATATTATATCTAATTGCAATAAGGGTTGATAGTGATGATACACCAATATTAACTAGAGTGTTTCCTAATAGAATAAGAATTAACAGATAAGTTGGTTTTTCTAAAAGTTTCAAAACCCTTTTAGAAGTTTTATCGCCTGATGACTCTATTTTTTTTAACTGCAGCTTATTTATTGAAAAGAAAGCAGTTTCAGAACCCGAGAAAAATGCCGATAATGCGAATAATATAATTACTATTATAAAGTATAGTATCGAGTCTTCCACAATGTGGTAATCTCCTTTTAATTTAAATTTCTATAGATAAGTTCTTTTTTACTCATGATATTTTTTCCCTCTGCTGAGAGATGGTCATAACCTAACAAATGCAACATACCATGAATAAAAAGCTCTTTGATTTCAGTTTCTAATGTTTTATTACCTTTTTGCTTATTGGCAACTGAAATGTCAATAATAATCTCACCATATACTGGGATAAAGTCTAACTCATTAGTAAAAGAGATTACATCAGTCTCTGAATCCTTACCTCTATATTTACTATTAAATTGACGTATCTCTCCCTCATCAAGGAATAAAACATCAACATCTTTTTCTTCTTTTTCTTCTTTGTTCAAAATGTTTACATAGACATTGTTTAACATATCAACATCTATTGTGTGTTTACTTTTATTTACAATATTTAACATAATTTTTATAGATTATATTTAGTTTAGATTGAAGTTTTGGTCAAGTAATTTTTGTTCAAATTAAATATAAGTAATAATATATTTTTTTTCTTTACAATAAAAAGGGATAAAACAAAATTATTATATTATAAAATTATTAAGGAGTACTGATGAAAAAACTAAGCATTTTTTTTATATCTATTCTACTTGTCATCGAGCTTTTAGCTGTTGATGTCAGTGGTAATCAAAGTGGTCAATGGTCCTATGACCAAAGTCCATACCTTGTCACTGGAGATGTTACTGTTCCATTGGGAGAATCATTAACAATTGAAGCAGGTGTAACTGTAGAATTTAGCGGTGATTATCAAATTACTGCTGAAGGAAAGATGATTGCAGTAGGAACTGCTGATTCATTAATTACTTTCAAGGCCAATGAAGAAACAGAAGAGATTACACATCAGGGTATCAGATTAGAGTATGAAGGTCCTGATTTTAATGAGTTTGATTATTGTGTATTCATGAATGGTGAAGATGGAGTAAATTCAATTGATGCACCTGTCAAAATTTCTAATTCTCATTTTGCATATAATGATGAAGGTATCCATCTTTTTGCTATCGGTAATCCTAACCCACCGCGAGCTGAAATTACAAATAATTTAATTGAGACAAGTGTAAAAAGTGGTATTTCAATAGCTGAGAATGGAAATGCTTTGATTGAAGACAATGAATTAACCGGTAATGGTACTGGACCTCAGTTTAGAGGTGCAATTCAAATGCAAATTCAATCTGATAATTCTTATATAGCTCCTGAAATTAGAAGCAACAATATTCATGATAATCACTATCAAGGAATTACTTCTTCTGATATGTTCTCATGTGGAACTATTGATGCTCAGATATTTAATAACACTATCACAAGAAATTACACTGGTGTATACTTCTATAATACTACAGGTACTTTAGTTGGCAATACAATAACAGATAATTACATTGAAGGCAACATGAATTCAGGTGCTGGTGTGATGTGTTATGCAGCTGGGGCTACTCCTTATATAGCTCAGAATGTGATTTCAGGAAACTATGGTGGTATCTATATTGCTAGTAATGCTAATCCTATAATTGGTGCACCTGAAATGAATCATCCACATGCTATCGGTATGAATCACATAGAGGATAATATCGACGTAAACGACAATAATAATAGTGTTATTCTTAACGGTGTAGCTTCTGATGTAACTATCTTAGCTAAAAATAACTTCTGGGGCTCCACTGATCCAAGTGTTATTGATGAAACTATTACTGACCAAAATGATAATTCATCTTTGGGCTTAGTAGAATACTTACCACTAGCATCAGATGAAGAATTATCTATAACTGTTAATATTACTGATGATAATGAAAATGGAAGTCCTTATTATCTATCAATATGGAACTTAGATACAAATATAAAAGATACACAAGTATTTGAATCACCTTCTTCTAGCAATGTTATAAATATTGAAGCAGGATCTTATGCTTTCTATGCAAAGAAACATGGTTTTACTCCATTTACTGATGATGTTTATGCATATGCCGGCGACTTTGATATGCTCGATATATACGAAATTTCTCCATTGAATAACAACATTGAAATCAATCTTCACTTCAGTGATACACCTACTCCAAGAAGATACAAGACTTATGATAGTTTTGACTTAAACGGAACTACTGTCATACCTTTATGGACACCAAACCAATTAAGCGAGAATGTTAAGCAACTTATATATGAGAATAATGATGGTGATATCATGCTCAAAGGCTATCAACATTACACAGCTGATGGATGGCAAAGTGTTGAATTAGAAGAAGAACTTCTTTATTCAAAAAATAATGCTGTTTATAATGATGCTTGGACAGGTTATCATGTAACAAGTATTGACCCATCTTACCCTATATTTTCTAAATATTCTATCCATAGGGGAATAATCAATAAAGAAATAAATGGAGCGGACTATAATGTTCAATATATAACAACAAGCTATTCTTCTCCGTTTGACCACACTATTGATTCTGAAGAAGAATATATTGGTGCTATCTTCCCTATTCATACTGCTTTTTATGATGCTTCAACTATTCTCTACTCTAGTTATAATTATGACATCATTCCAAGTGATGTTACTACCGATATGATGACTTTAACTGAATCAAGTGAAGCAATTATGATAGAGGAGAATATCGGTCAACAACCTACAAATATTTTCAGAATTGATGAAAACCTTTATTGGGATCAGATGTACATATTTGATAATTCAGCTGATGTTATTTCATATCGTGTAGAGTTCTCACGCCCTGATTTGGGTTATCCAAATTCAGAATCATACCCAGTTGCATCATGGGAGCATTCATTCGAAATTCCATTACGACACTTCGAAAATCAATTTGATTGCATAGTAAAAGCTATTGACAATTCAAATTCTGTTGTTGGAATCTCAGATACTATAAGATGGAGACCAACTCCTACTTCAAACAATGACGTTGAAAGTGTAACTCTTCTTGAAGGCAATTATCCAAATCCTTTCAATCCTGAAACTACAATTTCTTACAATGTAGCTAATGATAGTAAAGTAACTATTGAAGTTTATAATCTTCTTGGACAAAAAGTAAAAACACTTGTTGATGATATTGTATCTCATGGTAATCATTCAGTTGTATGGAATGGTAAAGATGATAGCAACAAGCAGGTTGCTTCCGGAGTTTACTTCTACAAAATGAAGAATGGTAAATATTCAAAAACAAAGAAAATGGTACTCATGAAATAGTATCATAAAAAATATCCTAAAGCTCACAATAATTGTGGGCTTTTTGTTTTTCTAATCTAGTTAAATTCTTCAAAATATTCGTTGGTTCTTATGGTATAAGCCTAATTAGGATGAGGAAAAACCCCTACATATAGTAAATTTAATCCTTAAAACCTTAATACCTAAAGGAGTAAATATACAAAACCCATGATTTTAATCATAGGGTATAGTCGCATATTTGTCTTTATAGTCTTGAAGGGACTTTTAAATGCAATTATAATTTGATAAGTGCTTTCAGCACTACTATATGCTTGTTTTAACTTAACCTAGGTTTGAAAACCTAGGCTTTTGACAATTAATCCTTTCAGGATATTTTATGTGTTAGTATGATTAAAGTTCAATCTTCATGGATGCTTACAGTCAATCTTATAGCAGCGCATTAAAATATGGCTTACAATTTAAATCTAAGCTTGTTTATTTTTTAGTAAGATTATTACTCCCACAATCAGGAATAGAAGGCTTAGTACAAGAGAGAATGTGACTGTTTGATAGTTTAAGTTGTGCTTTGGTCTAATATAAATTTCTAATCCTAATACCAGACTAAATATAATACAAGCATAACCAATAATTTCGTCACTGTGATATTTACTTTCCATATCTATATTTTTCACCTATTATTTATTTATGTAAAATATAAGCTGTTTGCATAAAATAACAAATAATGATTTTAGTCTTCTTACTCTATCGATACTAAAGGGTCTCCTGCATAAAAAAGCATTTTAATGCAGGAGGCCCTTTAGCTAGAGTTAAAGAATATGTTAAATGTATATGTTATCTAAACAATTAATCAGTTTGATATTTATTAGAAGTTATTAATATTACCTACTTTTTAGAGATAGCAACATTGAAACCACGTCTTTGCTTGACTTCACAGTTTCCAAAAACCTTGTTCATTGCATTATAAATATGAGTAATGTTCTTCGCTACAATATAAGCTCTCCCACCTTTAGCAAGAGATTCATAAGCTTTATCTATAAATAAATCAGCGATTCTA
Source organism: Cloacimonadales bacterium (SeqCode) (assembly GCA_963678315.1). Classification (GTDB taxonomy): domain Bacteria; phylum Cloacimonadota; class Cloacimonadia; order Cloacimonadales; family JAFGVF01. The sequence goes on from OY782781.1 coordinate 2,119,269, forward strand.
AAGTTTGAAAAGTAAGGAGGGTTTCCTACAAAGACATTTGCTTTAATGTTCTTTACACCCTCATCGGTAAGATGAAATTCGGTATTGGTAATATTGTTTAAAGTGCAGTTTTCTTTGCAGCAATTAAATGCGATTGAATTTGAGTCTACAAAAATAGTTTTAGCTGGATTGTAGTATTTAGCAAGTGCAATACCTACTGAGCCAATACCAGCACCCATATCAAGAACTATGTCTTTTTCAGTTACTTGGGCGTTTTCAATTAAAGCTAAAGCACCCTCATCAACTCTGTGGTGTGCGAAAACACCTGGAAGAGATGTGAACTCAAGTTCAGGCTTGTCGGGTAGACATAACCAAAAGTTATCTTTGAAATCTAAAGGTAAATCAATTAAAACACTTTTTCTTAAAAGAATCAAAAATTGTCCCTTTACAGGCTCTTCTAGTGAATATGGTATTTCATTAATTCTTAAAATATCTTCAAACCACTTACTTCTTTTATCACAAGAAACAATTATCTTGCCCTTCTTCTTTGTTTGGTTATAGAATTTTGAAAATAGAAATTCATAGAACTCTTTACTATAAGTTTTATTGTCAATTTGCATTACAAAGAGTGACAACTTGTCTTCTGGGACATTAGTTAAATTACACTTATTGTTGATGATGGTTTTATTTCTTCTAATGTTCTTATTGATAGTGTTGTGATGATGAAAATCAACATTCAAGACAGTAATAACATTATCTAGAGGAAATTTGTTCTTAAGATAGATAGGTAAAGCTCCTGTCCTATTGTTAACAAACAAACAGTTACTTAGATCTTTCTCATTGTATGCTGTTTTGAAGAGATTCTTTTCAGTTGTATGAAGTCCTGATCTCGACAAGATTGTAGTACCGTTGAAACTTTCTTTAAAAAACTTTTCTCTTTTTTTCTCTGTTATATATATATTCATTATCTTCCTTTATTTATCTAGTGAGGCTACTACAAGAATACCGTTGCCTTGTTCGTTATTAGCTTTCTGGTCAGCTTTCATTAAACAAGTTAAGAATGGGTACATTAATATTAAATAAGCTGGGACCACTATAAATGCTAGTTTTGTTTTTTGGAACAATTGCATAGGTATCTTCATACAATATTTCCAGTATTTAGCTCCATATTTGCCATAAGTATATCTTATTGAATCAATTTTGAAGCCAGCATCATGCAACTTTTCAACAAGTTCATCCATATCATAACCGGGCCTAACATGTTCCTCTGTATAAGCTGCAGCTTCATCAAATGTACTTGGTGTAGAAATTATTAATTTTCCGTGTTGGCTAATGCAATTACTGAAATTGCTAATAGTTTGACGGTCATTTTCAATATGTTCTAATATGTCTATGGCGATTATTAAGTCATATTTATTTTTTGGAGTGTATTCTTGTAAGTCAGCTACCTTGTATGAAAATCTACCTTCTTTTTTAGATTGATTAACATAGAAACTATAGTCATTGAGATAATTTTCCTTGATATCAACTGCATGAACTTTAGAATTAGGATAATAATCAAGTACAAAGTCACTGTACTGTAAGAATCCTCCACCAGCATCATACATGCTAAAAGATTCATTTTTATCTTTATAGACTTTATTAATCATTTTAAAAACATACTGTTGACGTAAAATAAACGTGTTAAGTAGTTTATAAAATACTTTTCTTAAAAATGGAAAGATTGCTATGGCTGTAGCAAATTTATCTTTGACAATATCGTACTTCATCTTAATCTTCCTTTATCCTATTTATTTAAATAGATTATCTTGAGATTTGACTATTCTTGTTGAAGAATGTTATTCAAGGAATAATTAGCCAAATAAATAGGGCTGAATTTATTATTCAATAATTGTAGACTATATTTTAATGTCAAGATAATGAAAGGATTTTTAATATGAATATAAAAGATATTGTTGACTTCTATAACAAACAAAATAGCAATCAAGCTATAATTGATGATATAAATTCAATATCATTAAACAATATAAACCAAATTTCAAAACTAAAAGATAAATATAAAAAGTACCCCATTGCTGATTTGCTAACATTGAAAAGAATAAGAGGGAATGCCCTGAAAAGAATTAACAATGCGGAGAATTATATTTTTACAGTTAAAGGAGTAGAACAATCTTCGTCAAGTGCAGTAGCAAACTTCCATTCAAGTCTATTTTATGAAGACGATGTTATTGCAGACTTATGTTGTGGGAACGGAATTGACTTAATCGCTATTGCTAAGAAAGTAAAGAAAGTCTTTGCTATAGATTTATCTGATGATGCTTTGCAGTGTGCGAGCTTTAATTCTAAAGTGGAGAATTTGAACAATATAGTATTCTTACAAGAAAAAGCTGAAGAGTTTAATAAAAGAATAGATGGTGTCTTCATTGACCCTGATAGACGTCCTAATGAAAGAAGAGTTATTAATGGCAATGATATATCCCCTAGCTTCAATGAAGTTCTTAAGTTAATTAACAAATACAAGAATGTTGTTGTGAAACTTTCTCCAGTTTTTGATTATAAGTCTATTGAACTAGTAGATGTTAAACACACTTGGATGTTTGTTTCAGAAGGAAAAACTCTTAAAGAAATTCTTCTTTGTACAGGTAAATACTCTTTAGAAAGTTCTCGTGCTGCTTATATATTGCCAGACAATGTATTCTTACCTAATCATCAAGAAATAGCAGTTGCTCCAATAAATGAATATATTTTTGAACCAGACTCTTCCATAATTAGAGCCGGATTAGTACAAGATATAGGTCATAGCATTGAATATACATTAATAAACAAACATATAGGCTTACTTACTGGGAAATATCCAGTTAAATCAATATGGGGTGAATGTTTCAAGGTTAAAGAGGTATTTCATTATAACAAGAAAAACATGAACAAATTCTTAAAAACACACCATGTAGGACAGCTAATTATCAAGACCAGAGGTTTTCCTGAGACACCTCAGCAGGTACTTAACAAATTTAAATTAAAAGGTACTAGACAAGAATTGATATTAATTGTAAGAATGGATAAAGAATTTTTATGTTTGAATATTGAGAGAATTTAAGTTTATAATGAGGAATATATATTGCATAAATAATATTTAAAATAACACTAAAGGATGGTACAGATGAAAAAAGTAATCACCACGCTTTTGATTTCTATGATTTGCCTTGTTTCGCAAGCTATTGTAGTGGAAACAGGTAGTCTAAAAGCTTTTCTATATGGTACTGATGAGAACTTAGAGTATGATAACTACTCATCTCACATAGCTGAAGGAATTGCTTCTGCTAATTATAACTATTATGCTCCTTTTGATCCACAAACTAATGGATTCGGAGACTTCCAAATGCCAAATTCTACTGATTTGACTAATTGGACTGCTATCTCTGAAGCATTTGTTGCAGGAAACTATGAGCAAGCTCAAACATTATTAGATAACAACAGTTATCCTTATCATGTAGTTCAATTTAACGATACTGACTTTGATAGAACATATTACATGCTTAGAGAAACTTTAAATGATGATTTCGATGATAATATAGATAGTGACCCAACTGATGACGTAACAGGTTCTTTTGATTATGGTTGGGGACTCTATATCTTCAATCCAGAAGCATCAAATCCTATAGTTGTTACTGCACCTCATCCTACTGATGACTTCCCTACCATAGTAACAAGTTATCATTGTTTTGTAGAATGGGATTCAATGTTCTTATTAGTAACTGGCGCTGGTCGTGAAGTAAAATGGACCAATCAAGCTCCTTACTACAACAGTAAATCACTTAGTGACCCTACTAGAAATATTAACCATCCTTATAATAAAAGTTATCAAGCCTTTTGTGATCATATAAGAGATACATTCGGTAGATTAGAATTCTCAGCTCAAATGCATAGTTATGACTGGGGTGATAGACATACTGGCTATCCTCCTTGTCAGATTTCTGCAGGTGGAACAAGACCTTGTCCTAACCTACCAATAAGAGACTTATCAGGTATGGGGCACGACATGTTTAATTCAACTCCTGATGTTGTCTTTCCTGCTAACACTTTCGGTGTACATCGTGAAGTTACTAGAGATGAATATATGGCAGTACATAATGAAGTTTATGATTTCAACATAAACAACAACCCAGATACTCCTGCAAATGATTACATCGATTTATGGGGCTATAGTCAAAACAGACAAATGCAATATACTTTATCTGGAACAAATGACTACGATGTAGTAGATCCTTTCTTCCATATAGAAATAGATGAGTTACCTGAAGTTTATGATCAAACAGAAGAGAATTATTACTGGTTCTGGGGTTATAATCCTTTAACACAAAGATTTGAACAAGATAAAATATTCACTATGACAGAAAACTTCTACTTAGAATGGATTCATAGAATAACTGAGAACTTAGATTATCTCTTAAATCTAGAAGATGAAACAGTTCCAAGTGTAAACAATTTTGCATCTTTAGCACAAAACTATAACGCTATTTCTTTACAATGGGAACCTGTAAATGATTTCAACTTCGAATCATACGAAATACTATATGCTACCGAAGAAATTGCTGATGATAATTACCAAGTTTGGGACAGAAGTAATGATAATATGCTTGCTAGTATGAGAACTGGTGAAACACTAATTACATCTCTTAATCCAGATACTAACTACCACTTTAAAATTAGAGTTACCGATTATGCTGGTAATACTTCTATGCTTTCTGACGAAGTTGTAGTAGAAACTTCTCCTTACAGAATTTCTAATTTCAAGGCATATTCTGACGATGGTGCAATCACTATTCAATGGAATGCTCAAAATGAATCTTCTTTATCTATCTATAAGATTCATAGACGTCAAGTTGGTGGAACATGGGAAGGTGTTGAAAATGTTGTAGCAACTAATGAATCAAATAACCATTCATATCAATGGATAGATACAGATGTTACTTACGGCACATATTATGAATATAAACTTGAAGTCTTCACACAAGTTGGAGAATCTTACCAGTATGACTATACTGTTTCTGCTCATGCTAGTGACTATATTCAACTAATTGTTTCCAACCAAGATGGCACTGTAGCTGATACAGTAGTAATTTCATGTAATGCTGAAGCTTCAAATAGTTATGATTCATATTATGATGTTGTTACTTCAACTTCAGGAAGCGGAGACTATATTGTTGCAGCTTTATATGAACAATACTGGGATTCTAGTCAAAGATACCTTGAAAAAGAAGTAGATGCTGATATCAATCTTAACGAAGATTATGCTACATTTGTTTTAGCTGTTAGATCCTCTTTAACTAATGAACAGTTAAATATCACAGTCGGTGATTTTGACGAAAGATCTACAAGAAAGGTTGTTGTAAGAGAATCTTCTAGTAATATCGCTGATTTAAACAATGATGAGTTAAACTTCCAAGTATCTAATACTTCATTTAAAACTTTCAATGTTTATTACGGTAATCTAAATCCTACTTTAGTTATGTCTTCAGCTCCAGCTTACAAGATTTATCATCCAAATGAATCTATAAACTTCCAATGGTCTACACAAAACCAATTCTTGGTTGATCATTATAGAATAGAATTAATGGGCGATGACTCAACTATTCTAGTTGACGATAACGCAGCTGCCAACACATCATATTATCCTTGGTTTATTCCTGCTGATACAAATATTCAAGATGCTAAACTTGTTGTAACAATCTACGCTTTAGATGGTGAAGAGATAACATATATCTCTGACTGGGAATTAGGTGTTTTACCATTAGAGCTAAATTACTATTTTGATCAAGGATACCAGATGGTTTCTCATGTATGGCAAGATGAAACAGTTAGTGCGAATGATTTATTCGGTGCAGGAAATATGCTTTACGAATTTACTTTAGGACAAACTTTCAACCCTACTCTATTCTATAACTTTGGAAAAGGTTACTGGGTTAATTGTCCGGCTGATGTAGAATCAACTATTGATGTACCTGTTACAAATGATGAATTCACTGTAGCTCTAAATGCTGGTTGGAACTTATTAGGTAATCCATATCCATCATTTATGGATGTTTCTGGATTTATATTCAAGGTAGATGGTGTTGAATACTCAATGGGTGAAATGCTAACAAATGGCTTTATTTCTAGAGGTATCTATGATTTAGACTATAATGGATATCATCTTACTGATAGAATTAAACCTATGGAAGCCTTCTTCTTACATAATAATCTTGATTTAAATATAGTTGAGTTAACTTATACACCTTACTATGATCATTATGAACTTGAACTTATCCCTTCAGAATGGGATATCAATATTGTAGCTAATAATGGTCAAGTGGACAATTTAACTCTTGGTTTTAGCAACTATGCTAGCGATGAATATGACATGAATATTGATTTACCAAAAGCTCCTGGTTATCCATTTGATGGTGTAGATCTTTATATTGCTTATCCTGAAGATGATTTAAACTTCATGTATGATAAAGGCCATGTTGATTATAAATCTCCTATGTTTGCAGAAGAGATGACTTCTAAAAGCTGGATGATTGGACTTAACTGTGAAACTTTAGACAGCGTAGAACTTCAATACAACGCAATTAATTTCCCAACTAATGAATTATTTACTTATATTCGTTATAATGGTGAATTATATTACTTTGACCAAGAACATAACTTCCAGTTTGAACCAACAGAAATTGGTGAATATATGCTTGAATTAGTTGTTTCACAAGTGATGTTAAGTAATGATAATGGTTCTGTTGATCCATTCACTACTCAATTCGATGTGTATCCTAACCCATTCAATCCTGAAACTTCAATTTCATTTAATATAAAGAATGATTCTAAAGTTGAACTTGATGTCTTTAATATTAAAGGTCAAAAAGTTAAATCTATCTGTTCAGATCAAATGACTGCTGGAACTCATACTTATGTTTGGAATGGAAGAAACTCTCAAAATAAAGCTACTGCTTCTGGTGTTTATTTCATGAGATTAAAAGTTTCTGGTGAAAAAACAAGAGTTAAAAAAGTAATGTTAATGAAATAGTTAATAATTACGTAAATAAATTCAAAGAGAGCCTGCTTCAAGTAGGCTCTTTCTTTTATGAATAAATTATCTAAAAGATTCATTGTTTTCTTGGATATGTTACTAGCCTCCTGCATTAAATTAGCTTTTTATGCAGAAGACCCTTAATTCTGAACTAAAAAAAAGATAGAAATCCTCTATTAAGAATCTCTATCTAATTTGCTTGTTTGTTTTGTTTAGCTTATTTTTATTGTTTTGGGAGAATTATTTATTCTTTTAGGTATAATTAAGTTTAATATCCCGTGAGATAACTTAGCTCTTAAATTCTCTACATCACAAGTTGATGGAATATAAAATGACCTGTTAACTTTATTTGATGTAGCTATCTCTTGCATATGTAAAATGTCATTATCATTATATTTCTTTTTAGTAGTCTCAGCTTTTATAGTTAATAAGTTATCCTTCACACTAACATTAATCTCTTCTTTAGAAAAGCCAGGTAAATATGACTTAACTAGGAAGCCTTGGTCACTTTCAATTATATCAACAGGAATTTTATCATTTGAATGCCATCTGTTATAATTTACTGCTCTATTACTTAATCGTTTAGTATCTTGATTATACATATCAAAAACTCCTTTCTAATCTTAATTTCAATTCAATATCTACATACACAGTTAATCATGTCAATAAATATTATTAGCATTCAATGAAAAAGTCTGCTAAAAAGAGTTTCATAATGAGCTAATATAAAGTTAAACAGTCTTTTATGAGAGTAGAAGAATTTTAGCAATATTTTGAAGTCTTTGCTAATAAAGAATGGATTTATACTCAATCCTTGTCGCATTCTTGAAGTCTAAACCAAAAAGATATTAATTATAAGCTTTTAAGATATCTCATAAAATTCTGTTAAAAGAATTCATTAATAATTGATTTAGAAAACTGTTGACGTATGTTTCAAATATATAAAAATTGAAAAAATATTACTTAAGGAGTCCATTATGATGCCAGGTGGAAACATGAAACAATTAATGAAGAAAGCTCAGAAGATGCAAAAAGACCTATTGAAAGCTCAAGAAGAGATGGAGAATAAGATTTTTGAGTGTACTTCAGGTGGAGGCATGGTTAAAATAGAAATGAATGGTAAGTATGAAGTTAAGGGAATTAAAATAGATCCAGAAGTAATTGACCCAGATGATGTAGAAATGTTAGAAGACTTGATTCTAGCAGCATTGAAAGATGGATTTGACCAAGTATCTAAAAATAACGAATCTTCAATGTCTAATATTACTGGTGGCATGAAGATTCCAGGTCTATTCTAATATAGGGAAGCTTACTTAAAAAACAATGATTAAAATTATTGAAGAATTAAAAGATTCTTTGAAGATATTGCCAGGGATTGGGGATAAAACAGCTCAAAAACTGGCTCTTTTCCTTCTTTCAGGTAATAAAGAGTCTGCTATAACTTTAGGTCAAACAATTATTAGCACAGTAAATAGTGTAGTTAATTGCCCTATCTGTAATATATTAACAGACGTATCTCCTTGCCAATTCTGCTCTGATACTTCAAGAAATGAAGCTCAATTATGTATTGTAGAAAATACAGCAGATGTTTTTATGATGGAGTCAACTGGCGAATACCATGGCTTTTATTTCATATTAGGCAATCTATTATCCCCCATTGACGGGATAGGTCCTAAAGAGATTTCTATAGATCATTTATTAGATAGAATAAGCAACTTCCCAATTCAAGAAGTAGTTTTAGCCTTAAGTCCATCAGTTGAAGGTGAAACAACAATCTCCTATATCTCTGATAGACTAAGTGATTGGAATGGTTCAATTACAAGACTTTCTACAGGATTACCTTTTGGTGGCGATTTGGAGTATTCAAACAAAGTAACAATAGCTAATGCTCTCAAGCACAGATTAAAAGTTAAGGAATAGCTGATGTTCACAGGAATAATCGAAGAAGTTGGCACATTAAAAAGATTAACATCAAAGAATGGAAAGAAATATCTAACTATCGAAGCAAAGATTGTAACAAATGATATAAAGCTAGGAGATTCTGTAGCTTCTAACGGTATTTGCTTAACAGTAACGGCTTTTGATAAGGATTCTATTACAGTTGAAGTAATGAACGAAACTATTCAAAAAACAAGTGCCAAAGATTGGACTATCAACAATAAGATTAATCTTGAAAGAGCCTTATTACTGTCTAACCGATTAGATGGTCATATTGTTCAAGGTCATGTAGATACTGTTTCCCATATTGCTAGAATTAAGCAAGTTGGAGACACGAAATATATATCAATTGCAGTACCAAGACAATATAGCCATTTGTTAGTTCCCCAAGGATCAATAGCCGTTAATGGCATTAGTCTTACAGTTGCAAAGCTCGATGCTTCTACATTTGATGTAGCCCTTATTAGTTTTACAGAAGGTCATACGAACTTAAGCAATGCAAATGTTGCAGATAGAGTTAATCTAGAATTTGATATTATTGGAAAATATCTTTATAGATTTTCCCAAACTCCTAAACTCACAAAAGAGTGGTTAGATGAAAATAATTTCTAGACTAACAATCCTTCTACTAATCATATTATCTATTGCCTGTGGTAAGCAAAAGAATCCAGCAGGTGGACCTGAAGATAAATCACCATTGAAAATAGTTTCTATATCACCTGAGAACTACAATTCAATATCAGGCAAAGAAATTGAAATTTTATTCAACAAAAGTTTAGATAGGAAGAGTGTTACTAACAGCTTTCAATTCTATCCTCCATTAGATAGCTACCAGATTGAAACTTCTACTAGAAGTGTTAAAATCACAATTGAAGATTCTCTTAAAGCCAATCAAAATATCTATTTTACTATTCTTGATATTGTAAAAGATACTCGTAATAATACTCTTGAAATGCCGAAAACCTATATTTATAGTAACGGCAAGCTTCAAGATACTAAAATTACAGGGATTATTAGATATGAAAAAGAAGAAGATAGTAAGTTAGATAAAGAGCTTATTTTACTAGATGCAGATTCAATCAGTATGTTTTCAAAGACATTTAAGAGGTCGTCATTTGATATTGACGGACTTGATAGCAAACAGTATGTTTTAAGATGTTACATAGATAAAACCAATAATGGTAGATATAATATTGAAAAAGAGCCTTATTATGAAACTCTAGTTGACTCAACAGAAATTAGAAATGTTGAATTATATTTATCTTATGCTGATACTACAAGAGTTTTAGCTAAAAGTGCAAAAGCAATTTATAACAATCTAGTTGAAATCAAGCTTAGTGAAGTGCCTGAATTTATTGATGATATCGAAATAATATGTTTAAAAGATACAACTAATCTCAAAATAGAATTTTCTGATTTAGACCAGGATATACTTAACATTGTAACAACTAATCAAGATACAACTATGTATGAGATTAGACTAAAGGATATCTTTGATTCTAATGATAATAAAACAGATTTGACTGTGAAGACTTTTCAAGGCTCTGTAAAAGCTGATACATTAGCTCCTGAGTTATTATCAACTTCACCAAGAAATGGTTCATCTGTATATAATTCAAAGCCACAGTTCTCTTTAGTATTCAATGAAATCATTAAAAGTAGTGATTTTGTTTCTAGCCTAAAAGAAATTGAAACAGGTAGAATTATAGCAACTAAAATTATTAAAGCCAATTCACATAATGTAATAATTGAAGCTCAGAAAGAGTTGAAAAATTACAATAGCTATCTGCTTACAATAAGTAGCAAAACTAAGGATTTATCTGGTAATAGACTTATAGATGACGTACTCATATCATTTATGGTTACTTTAAAGAGTGACAGTTAAGATCAATAAATAGTTACGATAACTTTCCTATTTCTAGGACCATCAAATTCACAAAAGAAAACTCCTTGCCATGTTCCAAGAAGTAAACTTGAATTTTCTATAGGGATATTCAAGGAACATCCAACCAAAGTAGAACTCAAATGAGCATCAGAGTTACCTTCAGAATGCAAGTACTCTCTAAGCTTTGGAGAAAGTTTCCTAAAGGCGAACTTTAAGTCATTGATAACATTAGGGTCTGCACATTCGTTTATTGTTACTCCAGCAGTAGTGTGGGGTATGAAAATGTTTACCATGCCACATTTAATCTCTTCTTTAGTAACCAACTCATTAATTTGCTTTGTTATATCTAGAAAATCAATTTCTTTTCTAGATGAAAGAATAAACTCATATCTTTTCATGTTTCCTCCAATTTGTTATATTATCCAAAAGATTAGTTTCTTTCCTTATAATATAATCACTTTCCCAAGAAATAGGTAAATACTTTTTGTAGGAAGCATGCAAAAATCTCTTATCAACTAGATATAATACACCTTTATCTGTTTCAGTTCTGATTAATCTACCTGCTGATTGGACAATTCTTAGCAGGGCTGGAAACTTAAAAGCATAGTCGAATCCACTTTTACCTAAAGCTGAAAAGTATTGTTTTATCAATTCTCTTTCAAAGGAAACCATTGGTAAACTAATACCTACAACAATACAACCAATCAACTGCTGACCTTGTAAATCAATACCCTCACCGAAAAAGCCACCTGATATAGCAAAAAGAAGCTGATTGTTTGAAATAGAATAAGAATTTAATACAGCTTGCCTTTCTTCACTTGTCATGCTTGTGCTTTGAATATGTAAATTAGGATTATCATTGTCTTCTTGATAAAAGTCTAGTACACTATTCAAGAACTTGTATGAAGGAAAGAAGACTATGTAGTTACCCGGATAAGACTTTATTGTTGCCTTAATCCTTAGAGCTATCTCTTGGTAATAGGAGTCCCTATTCTTGTAAGTTGTATCAATGATTGAATCATACATAACACACATATTATTCTTATCAAAGGGAGATTCTACTTCTAATAAATAGTTTTCTTTGGACTCCACATTCAACAAATATTCAAAATATTCATCAGGCTTTAAGGTTGCAGAAAAAAAGATAGCACTCTTTATTCTACCTGTTTGCTCTGATATAATTGGTTTAGGATTCAAGCAGTATATTCGTATGGTTAATCTTTGCTTTTTTTCTACATAAAGAACGAAATGTTCATCTAACAATTCGTATAATCGTACAAAATCATTAAGATAGAAATAGAAGTCTATCAATAAGCTTTTTGCTGGGAATGGTTTTCCAGAAGCTAGTTGAGAATCCATGGTCTTTAAGAAATCCCTAATAAGCTTCAACAAATCAGTATTAAGAACTTCTATTATATGGTTACCAACCTCAAATGTCTTTTCAATGTCAAGTAAGTACTTGTTAAGATTCTTTAGAGTTTTTTTAATGTTTTCGGGTGAAGACTTTGCTTCTCTTTTAACAGAAAGTACTTCATTTCTTGATAGTTCTGCTGAGAACATTGCTCGTACTCTTTCTGGTACATTATGAGCTTCATCAAAGAGCAAAGTATAGTTTTCAGTCACTATCTCAAAGAATCTTTTTAACCTAGCTTTAGGATCATAAAAGTAGTTGCAATCGCATACTATCATATCTGCCCATGAAGATAAGTCTAAAGCTAACTCAAAGGGACACATCTTTAATTCTAAGGCAATATTCTGTATTACTTCTTTTGTGAAGGTGTTATATTTAAAGAAAAGAGATTTATTATTTCTGAATTTGGTAAAGTAATCCTTGGCATATTCACATTCGTGATAATCACAAGCTTTTTCAGGATTGAAGCATATTTTTGCTTTAGCCGTTATAAAGACAGTCTTAAACTTGATATTAGACTTATCAAAAATGTTTATTGTTTCTTTAACTACCTCAGATATGGTACCTTTGTTTGTTATGTAGAATAACTTATCAGTAAGACCTGTGGATATTGATTTCAAAGCAGGAAATAGCACAGCTGAAGTCTTACCAATTCCAGTTGGAGCTTCAATTCTTATACAAGCTTCTTTTTCTATTGTCTTGTAACTAGCAACCATAACCTTTCTTTGCCCTTTCCTCAAATCAGCAAAAGGAAATTTAGCTGTTCCTAAATTAGCATCTCTAGAATCTCTATAGTCTTGAAGTTTGTTAATCCAAGCAAGGTAGTATTCAGTTATTTCATTATAAAAGCTCTTAAGTTCCTCAAAAGAATGAACATTATCTATAATCAGACTTTGCTCGTTATCTAAATTATAGTAGGTTAAATGGGTGCAAATGTTGTTTAGTTGATTATCTCTAGAATATAAATAGGCATAGCATATAACTTGAGCTAAGTGATATTTATTAGGATTATTCTTTAGGCTTGCTAAATCTAAATATGTCGATTTGATTTCTTCAACAATTACTATATCATCATCTTTTACTCTTTCATAGATACCATCAGCTCTACCCGATATTACAAGCTTAAAGCTTTCTTTACAAATTTCATCAGATAAGAAATATTCTTTATGGTAATTATCTGGTCTAGACTTCTGAAGTTTAGTATGAATAGAAGTCCCAAGATTAGCTCGGGACTTCCCTAAAAAGGTTGATGATATGTGTCCTTCCAAATAGAAGAAGTTTATAACATCTTTAATCGATATCTTATATGTTCTCATTAATTATCTATTGCAATATAGTTCCCATAACTTATTGAAATTATTAGTAAGAGCAGATTGCATTTTTAAATCACAATTAGTAACTTCTGGAACATTATTTAGAACAACATAAGGAACTTTTGTTCTCTTGATGTCAATATAATCAGTTTGATCTTTGACAATGTCATGCCAATCAACTTCTTTATATAATCTTTCTAGCTTATCATCAGGTAACCCATGTTCTAATATTGAATGTGGCTTATCTGGATTAAATCTTCTTCTATTTTTACGAAGGGATTCTTCATAAGGTACATCAACATAGAAGATAGCAGACCTTTTTAAAATAGATGTGCTTAGATGCTTAAAAGCTTTCTCATAACCACCATGTTCACTTCCTCTAGAAAACTCTATCAGAAGTGTGTTTTCTTGGTGCAGATTAACGTTTTCAGCAATCATTTTATTGTATTCTATATTGAATCTTTCAATCAAAAGATTCCATTGATAGTTATGTATAAAGTATCCATCTGTTGTTGAATGTATTCTTCCAACCTTGAGAATATTCTCACGTATATGATCTTCTTCAAACCAAGTCCATAGCATAGGAAAGTCATCTAATTCAATTAAATTAGCTATCTTATAGTCTTCGATTCTTTCAATAGTATTTCTTCTTTTAAGGAAGTCTATGATTTCAGATTTACCTGAAGCAGGTCTTCCTAACAAAATTACAATATCAAAATGTTTCATTGTACTCCCCTTTAATCAGTTAATAGAAGATACTCATCTTCCAGAATAAGTAGCTTATTAGTAGCTTTATCAATATCATTATCAAGCTCTTCAATAGTTAGCTTTAGTTCTTTTACAAGTTCATGGTCACTATAAGTAGCAGGGTCAGCAAAAAGCTCTTCAGCTTCTATTTTCTGATTTTCTAAGTCTTCTAAAAGCTCTTCAGTTTCTTCAATCTCATTCATTAGTTTATCTAAAATATAAGGATTAACTTTTTTCTTTTTATCTTTTGGCTTATTAGTATTCTTAGGCTCTTCATCTTGATTACTGTTAGTTACTTTATCAGAAGTTAAGAAATCATCAAGTACTTTTGACCAATCTTCTTTTAGGTCTTTAATCTCTTGATCTTTGAACATCCAAAATTTACTAGCTAATTTAGATATAAAGTTTCTGTCATGAGAAACAAATATAATTGTACCATCATAAGACTGTAAGGAATCAATTAAATCATCAACCATTAATATATCTAAGTGATTAGTAGGTTCATCAAGAAGTAAAACATTAGGGTTTTGATGGATGAGCACAGCTAGATTGAGTCTTGCTTTCTCTCCCCCACTCATGTACTCAATTGCTTTATCAACCTCATCACCTCTAAAACCATACTTTGCTAAATACTTGAGCACATAACCAATTGGTTGACCAGGAGCCATAGCCCATATTGTTTCTTTTGGAGTAGAATTTAAATCTAAAGAACTATGGAACTGATCGAAATACCCAAACTGGATGTTAGCACCAATTTTACATGTACCAGATAATAACTGTTGTTCTTGCATAAGAATTTTAAGCAAAGTTGTTTTGCCACATCCATTCCTTCCAATTATTGCTATTCTGTCTTGGTAACCAGCTCTAAGATTAATATTTTCAGCTAATATCTTAGAAGAAAAGCCAATTAAGCCTTTCTCAATAGTATAAACATCATTACCTGTTCTTTCAGAAGTAGAAAACTTTAAATTCAATCTTTTATCATGAGAAACATCATCAATAATATCTAATTTCTCTAATTGCTTTAACCTAGATCTTGCTTGAATAGTCTTTTGAGAACCAATGTTCTTTCTAACAAAGTCCATTGTCTTTTCAATGTGCTTCTGTTGTTGTCTGAATGCTTTTGCTTGTTGTTCTTTCAACAAAGCAGAAGCTTCTTCATAAAAGCTATAATTTCCAGTAAATGATTTAAGCTGTTTATTATCTATTTCAAAGATTTTATTAACAGTTTTATCTAGAAAGTACTTATCGTGTGAGATAATAATGTAAGGTTTTCCAAGATTAAGGAGGTATCCTTCTAACCAGCTAATCATGTGTAAATCTAGGTGGTTAGTAGGTTCATCGAGTAGCAAGACACTATATTCAGACAATAGTATTTTTGCTAGTTCAATTCTTGTGCGTTCTCCCCCACTAAAGTTATTTATTTTTTGATCCCAGACCTCTTCTTTGAATCCTAAAGAAGTCAAGATTAGTTTGATAGAAGTCTCATAATCGTAACCACCAATGGTAAAAAACTCTTCTTCGAGCTTTGATAGCAGATTCAAATTACTTTCACAAGGATCATTTGCCAATTGTTCTCTAACCTTTTGAAGTTGATCTCTCTTATCAAGAAAATCACTTCTACTTACAACAACAGATTCGTATAGAGTATCTTCAGGATTAAGTGTGTCAACCTGTTTAAGATATGCTATTTTAGTCTTAGATGCAAAACCAACATTACCTTCTGATGGCTCTATCTCTTGATTAATAACCTTAAGAAGTGTTGTCTTTCCACAACCGTTTCGACCAATTAATCCAATTCGACTATCTAAATCTAGATTAAAGGAAATCTTGTTGAAGAGGGTTAATCCTCCAAATGACATTCCGACATTCTGAACTTGTATAAGACTCAATGATTCTCCTAATTCGAGTGAATAAGTTGGCCCTTTTTGTATACGGATACAACATTATTTGAACCAAAGTGATAAGGTAGATATTGGTAAGAAGGCATATCTGTTATTAAGAAATCTGCATATTTACCAACTTCAATAGATCCTACTTTATGACCAATTCCAATAGCATAAGCAGCATTTATTGTAGAAGCAACTATAGCTTCAGCAGGTGTCATTTTCATCTGTAAGCAAGCTAAAGTAATTACAAATTGCATATTATCACAATTGCATGAACCTGGGTTAAAGTCTGTCGCTAATGCTACAGAAACACCAGAATCTATCATTAAACGAGCATCAGCATACTTAGACATACCAAGTGAGAAAATAGTTCCTGGTAGTAAAGTAGCAATAACATCAGAATTAGCTAATGCTTTTATGCCATGTTCTTTAGTCGCGCCTAAATGGTCAGCTGATGTACAAGCCATTTCTACAGCAAGCTCTGCTCCACCAATTGCTTCAATTTCATCAGCATGAATTTTCAACTTAAATCCATAATCTTTAGCACATTGCATAACTTCTCTTGACTCTTCAATAGAGTAAACATGGCCTTCAGTAAAGATATCACAATAAGTAGCTAAACCTGATTTAGCAACTTCAGGTATCATTTCATTTTTCAAGATATCAATATAAGCACGATGATTATCTTTGTATTCAGTTGGAAACTCATGAGCTCCCATGAAAGTGGAAATAATATGTATTTTATTGTCTTTATTCAATCTATCAATAACTCTTAATTGTTTTAGCTCAGCTTCAGTTTCTAAACCATAACCAGATTTAGCTTCCAATGAAGTAGTTCCGCAAGAAATCATTTTTTCTATTCTTTTTTGAGCTAATTCATATAATGTATCTTCATCAGCATCTTTAGTTGTAGTCAATGTAGATCTGATTCCTCCACCTGCTTGTGAAATTTCTACATAACTCTTTCCTTGCAATCTCATTTCAAACTCATTCTCACGAGTATGAACGAATATCGGGTGTGTGTGCGGGTCAACAAAACCAGGCATTACAACTTTGTCATTAGCGTCAATAATCTCTTCAGCTTGATAGTTATCAAGTATATTATCTGTGGTGTCAACAGCGATTATTACACCATCATTTATAGCAAAACCACCATCTTCAATAATATGAAGATTGCCCATCTCACTTCCTTTTCTAGCCCTAGCTTCACCTTTCATAGTTAAAAGTTGGTTGGCATTTATAACTATAGTCTCGACCTTTTGCATTAGTTCTCCTAAATTAGCATTTCCATAAAACTTTCGATTCTAAGCTTAGTTCTTTCATCTAATGCTCCAGGTTTATCACCCTCAATCAAAAGTATTGGTTGCTTTATGTATTTTCTTAAAATTATATTATCTATTTGTCTGTGACAGAATGATTGAGTGTAGCTTATCACAGCATCTATCTGCCTATTCTCAAGCTCTTTCTGAATATCTTGAAGCCTAAAGTTGATATCATAGGGATAGGTAAAATCAAGATATTGATCTATGATGTTTTCATGTAAGTATGGCATAGAAAACTGTCTTTGTACTTCATTAAAGACTACTCTTCCGCCTAATTCTTCTAATAAGGAATAGATATCAGTATTTATTGGTGGTACACCTAGAAAGGCTAATCTAACATCATCTTTGCGAGCTTTTCTTTCTTTTACTTCTGATATAAACTTATCTAATTCTTCATCATATTTTCTGTAGTCTGAATTAAAGTCAGAAGATGAAACTAACCATAAATGATTCTCAAAACCTGATACTTTATTATCTTGGTAGGTTAATTTATCAAGAGTGACTAACTTTTCCCTTATCTTATCCAAGTCTCGTTTTACATTATTTACTTCATTCATAGTAACATTGTAGTATGAAGCAAAACGATTAATTTCTTTTTCTAGCTCTTCCCTATTTCTTGAATATGGGAATGAAAATGAGTTTATTTTAAGCCCATTATCACTAAGAACAGACATCAATGAATGAGTGTTAGAACAGTCTCCCTGAACAACTCCAATTAACTCATCAATATGAGTTTCAATAGCTGTAGTATATAAACCTTTAATCCATGCACAAATATTGCGTGGGAATCCATAATTCTCAGCTTCTGAAACTAATCTTTTTGAATCACCTGTAACAAAAATATTGTTAAGATCTATGGGAATGTGCCCACTAGCAAATATCACTTCAATTGGAAGTGACGTTGTCATACCTATTTTCATTTAATTTCTTCTACCTAAATATTTATACTATATTACACTACAAATTCTACACAACTAATGAAACAAAGCTATTCAGTTTCTTCAACCTTTACTTCATTTTCATCGGTATTATCTTGTTCAACCTTATCACATTCATTGTCTATTTTAACATCTTCTTTAGCTGTACTTTCTTCATTAGCTTTGTCACTTGCCTTTTTGGGAGCTGAATTGTTATAAGATTGATCAACTTTGAAAGAATCTTTAATTACATTTGATGCTCCGAATAGAGCTTTAAATAGAATGTATATCAAAAGACTTTGCTTATATGTAATCTTCTTTAATCCAAAAATATCAGGACAGACATTGTTCCAAACCAATTTCAAGAGTCCAGTCACTGCAAATAAGAAACCTGCTCCTTCTAATCTAATCTCATTTTTCATTTCAATTACTCCTTTATCTAATTTATGCCATTAAAACAACTATAAATATGTTGGCAACAATTTTCTTATTATAGAATAGCAACTGACTTCGTCATTACTTGCCTCATTGAAAAAAAGCCACTTTTTCAAGGGGGCAAGTAAGGATGTAGTAGTGAGGAATTAGTAGTGGTGGAGTGTAAGCATCCAAAGGTCCAATAGCAAGCAAGATGCTTGCGCACAATATAATGATGGAGTGTAAGCATCCACCGATAGGTTGAACAAAGTTCATGCTTACGCAAAGACCATGCTTTATCCAGTAAGGACATTTTAGTCCCGAAGGAACGATATAGATTTTATCTCCGCTCATAAAAATAGAACACTGTTTAGACAGATGAAATGAGTTAGGAGTGAAGTTAGCAGTGATGAAGTAAACAAAAAGTTATAATTTCTCTGCAAAAATAGATGATTGAGATATTTTAATTGACAGTCTTACTCCTGCCTTCTATTATAGATAATACGTAATAAAATATACTATATGAGTTAGAAGTTAGCTAATTTATACTTATAAATAAGAGGAGAATTATTAATGAGCATCAAAAAACTATTGATTTTTGTAGGACTGATTTTACTTTTAGTAGGGTGTAGTACTAATAAAGTTTCCAACAATCAAAAGATTGAAGAGCCACAAGATGAAAATTTGGAATACTATCTTTCCATTGCACCTGTATTGGAAGAAATATATAGTGAAGAATTTAATTTTAATTATAAAATGGCTGTACAATATATTATTGTAGAGCCTGATTTAGATAAAGGAGCTGAATTTATTGATAGAGCTCTTGAATTATATCCTGAACACTTTGGATTGTATATATTATTAGGTAAATTCTACGAAAACTTAGGTGTGCTAGAATATTCTTTTGATTCATATCAGGAAGCATTAAAAATGGCTCCAGATAATACAGAAGAAAAATACTTAAAAGATATTATGTTCAATATGATACTTGTTTCTAGTGACTTGGATAACCTCTGGAGAACTAAATATTTATTAGGAGAGGCTACAAAATACAAAAATTTCTTCGAAGAATATCCCTTTCTATATATATTGAAAGCAAAGAACGAATATTACTTTAATGAAGCTGATACTGCCCTGGCTACTTTAGATGAGTTTACTGAAAACAATGAAATTAATCAAGGTGCTTCATATCTTTTAGCGAAAATTTGGCAAAGCAAGGGTGATTATGTCAAAGCTCTGTTCTTCATAGATAAACATATTGAATTCTATCCTGTTGTTGACTCCTATGTTATTAGAGCAAATATACTACATGATAAACAGGATTATGAAGCATATATGAATCAATTACATCAAATTTATGAAATGGATGCAACTAATGCCTATGCTCTATACCATTTAGCTGAAGAATCTTATTATCAAAATGACTTTGAGAATAGTCATAAATACTTTACTGAGTTAATAGCTGTACCAGAAATTGATGACGCATACTTCAATTTCAGGATTGCTCAATCAAACAGACATTTGCAAAATTTAGAAAAAGCTGAGGAATATATTATACTAGCAGACTCTCTTTATCAGGAGTATGAAAGTAATTTCAATGATATTGGTTTCAATTCCTATGATATACAAGTTGAGTATGCAGAACAAGAGTATATAAAAAGTCAATTTACTGAGGCGCAAAAGCATATCCAACCAGTAATTGATTATTATCTTAATTTAGATACAGAAGAAATTGTTGATCATTACTCTAACATTGGATGGTATTACTTACTTGCTAGTGAATATGATAAATGTATCGAGTACAGTGCTTTAGGTTTAAAATATGAACCTAAAAGTAAGAATGCACTAACTAATACTGGCTTATCATATCTTCATAAAGGTGATTTATTAGAAGCAGAGAAATGGTATTCTAAAGCTATTAGTCTTTATCCAGATATTAGGAGTGACAAGATCATTATCAATGAGTTGTTAGTTGCTGCACATCATACAGGCAACAAGAAGATTATTGAGGAATTCTTACCTAAATTCTTTGACCCATATGCAAAATCAGAAGAATAGCTGAAATTTTAATAATCAATATTATTACTTAATCCAATTTTGTAATGATAAAATTATACATATTAGCTTGAAAAATGAATTGACATCTTTAATCAAATCAAGAATTTGTGAATAAAAATATAAAATATAATAATTAAGGAGTTAATATGCCTATATTTAGACCATTTAAAGCTGTTAGACCAGTAGCAGAAAAAGCTAAAGCAATAGCTTCATTACCTTATGATGTGATGGACTCAAACGAAGCAAGAGAAGAACTTGCAAGAAATCCTCTTAGCTTCATCAAAGTTGAAAAAGCTGAAGTTACATTACCTGAGGGTACAGACCTTTACAGTGAAGCTGTATATAACAAAGCTAAAGAAAATTTATATACTTATCTAAAAGATGGTGACATGATTCAAGACGAAAAAGCTGCATTTTATGTGTATCGTCAAATCATGGATGGAAGAGTTCAAATTGGTTTAGTTGGTTGTACTGCAACAGAAGACTACATGAACAACTTAATCAAAAAGCATGAGCTTACTAGAGCTGCTAAAGAAGCTGATAGAATCAAACATGTTGATACATGTGATGCTCACTCTTCACCTGTATTCTTTACTTATAGACATAGAGAAGATATCGATGCTATAGTTAATAAAGTAATTGCTGGCACTCCAGAATATGACTTTGTATCAGATGATGGTATTGCTCATACTTTATGGTTACTTAATGAAGATGCTGATATCGAAGCTATTTCTGCAGCTTTCAACGATATGAACTACTTATATGTTGCTGATGGTCATCATAGAACTGCTTCTGCTGCAAAAGTAGGTCTTCTTAGAAAAGAAGCAAATCCTAACCACACTGGCGAAGAAGAATATAACTTCTTTATGACTGTTATCTTCCCTGATAACCAATTATATATCATGGACTATAACCGTGTAGTTAAAGATTTAAATGGTCACTCAACAGAAGAATTCTTCAATTTAATCCAAGAAAAATTTGATTGTGTTGAATTTGATGGTCAAGGTGCGTATTCACCAGAAGCAAGACATGACTTTGGTATGTATATCAACAAAAAATGGTATAAGTTAACTGCTAAAGAAGGAACATTCGATCCAGAATCACCAACAAAATCTTTAGACGTTTCTATTCTTCAAGAAAACTTATTACACCCTATTCTTGCTATCGGTGATCCAAGAACTGATGAAAGAATTGACTTTATTGGTGGAATCAGAGGTTTATCTGAATTAGAAAAAAGAGTTGATTCAGGTAGAGAAGTTGTTGCATTTGCTATGTTCCCAACTTCAATTGAAGAGTTAATGAACATTGCTGATGCAGGAGAAATTATGCCTCCAAAATCAACATGGTTTGAACCTAAATTACGTTCAGGTATGTTTATTCACTTATTAAAATAAGACTAATATTAAAGTTAAATAAAAGAAAGGCTAGTGAATTATCGCTAGCCTTTAATATATATATAAGGTATAATATTACAGTTCTTTAACGATTATATATAAAGCTCTTTTTAAGTCTTGGTATTCACAAGAATAAGAAATCCTAATATAATTAGTCAATCTTTGAGAAAAAGCGACACCTGGAATAACAATTACACCTTTAGTTAACAATTTTTCTGCAAAAAGGTATCCATCTTCACCTATGTTAATAAAAAGATAAGGAGCACTTGCTGCTTCATAGGATAATCTATTAATTAGCATTTCACTTACTAGCTTAAAGTTAAGTCTAAGCTTAACCCTAAGTTCTCTTTGGTAAAGTTTACTTTCGCTGTTAAAAGCTTCTTCAATCAATCTTTGCCCTATATAATTTGCACAGGTTGATATGTATTGATGGGATACTGTTATCTTTTCTGCTAAATCTTGTGGAGCAATTACCCAGCCAATACGCCAACCAGTCATACAGTGTGATTTAGATAAACCTGAAATTACAATGTGCTTATCGGTAAAATCTAAGACAGAATATGGATATTCCTTTAAATACAAGTCTCTATATATTTCATCAGAAATAATATAAATATTATTATCATGAGCTAAATCAATAAGCTTCTTCATAGATTCTTTGTTAATGATTGTACCTGTAGGATTATTAGGGTTATTAATAATTATTGCTTTAGTGTTAGGAGTAATCTTATCCCTTATTCGTTTAACATCTATGTCATAATCTCTAAATTCATTCAAACTGTATACTACAGGGCTTGCCCCAAACATCTTGATAATAGACTCGTAAGCAGAAAAACCTGGGTCAGGTATTAATATCTCATCACCACTGCTGAGTAAAGTCTGCAAGCTTGCATAAAGAGCTTCTTCTGCCCCATTGGTTATAACAACTTGTTCAGCTTTAACATTATCGTATTGATTAGCTATTGCACTCCTTGAATTATACAAACCTGCATTTGGAGTGTATTGGATCTTTTCTTCTAAGAGAACTTTAAGAGCTAAAGAATTAAGATTCTCAGGCATATCATAAGGAAGTTGCCCAAGTCCTAAGTTGATAGCATCCTTAGGAGCTTTATCAAAGATTTCTCGAATAACAGATTTCTTAACCATAACTACCTCAATAAGGATTCTAATTCTACTGATGCGGAGCTAGAAGCATCACGGTACTTAATGATTATTGGACAATATATTTGAAATTGAGGATTTGATTTTAAAGGTCTAGAACCAGGAACAACAACTGCATTTTCTGGAACAATAGGAGCACCTTCAGTTTTTAAGAACTCATCTATTGTAGCGTCATAGATAGGAGTTCCATTAGTTATAATAGTTCCTGGGGCAATTATAGCACCGGATTTGACTAAAACACCTTCGTAGATACCAGTATTTCCGCCGATAAAAGCATTATCTTCGATTATTACAGGAGCAGCATTAATTGGTTCAATAACCCCACCAATCATAGCTCCAGCTGATAGATGTACATTCTTGCCTATCTGAGCACAAGAACCAACTAAGGCATGAGAGTCAACCATGGTTCCTTGATCAACATAAGCTCCAACATTGATATACATTGGAGGCATCATAGTAACACCTTTAGCAACATAGCAACCTGTTCTAACTGAAGAGCCTCCGGGAACCATACGTATTCCTTGATCAGCAGTAAAAGTTCTTTCAGGATAAGTATTCTTGTCTGTGAAATTCTTATTAGTATAAGCTGGGACATCTACAATTTCACCCAATTTGAAACCTAGAAGAATTCCTTTTTTTACCCACTCATTAACAACCCATTCACCATTAACCTTTTCAGCAGAACGAATCTCTCCGCTATTAAGTTTGCTTATAAATTCAGCAAATGTATCTAACGCTTGATCTTTGTTATAATCTGTTTTAGAAAAATACTCTAATATTCTTTCTTTAAGCATTTTAAACACCTTTTAGAGCTTCTTCTAATCTGTCCATTGCTTCTATTAGTATAGATTTTGGACAGCCAAAGTTTAATCTCATAAAACCAGTACCATTATTACCAAATGTTATGCCTTGATTAAGAGCAAGCCCAGCTTTATTTACACACAATTCTTTTATTTCTTCATCATTAAGACCTGTCTGTCTAAAGTCAACCCAGGCCAAGAATGTTCCTTCTGGTTTGAGCATTTTAAGCTTAGTAATATTATTGATTCTTTCAACAAGATAATCTGCATTTGCTTCTAGATAGACGAGAAGTTCTTCTAACCATGGTTGTCCTTTAGTGTATGCTGAATTAAAAGCAACATTACCTATACTATTTGAACCATAAACATGGATATCAAAGAAGTATTTCTTAACCCTTTTGAGAAGTTCTTCATTAGGAACAATCAGTACAGAAGATTGAAGTCCCGCAATATTGAAAGTTTTACTAGGAGCCATTGCTGTAATAGTAAAGTCAGAGAAATCTTCTAGCATTGAGATAGGTACATGCTTATTTCCCTTATAAATTAAGTCATTATGGATTTCATCTGAGATGAGAATAACATTATGTTTCTTACACAAACGTCCAAGCTTGAGAAGTTCTTCTTCTTTCCATACTCTGCCTATTGGATTGTGAGGAGAACAGAATATCATGACTTTAGCATTAGCTAGCTTCTTATCTAAGTCTTCATAATCCATAGTATAATAACCATCTGTCTCTACAAGCTCATTAATAAGCAACTCTCTATTATGATTACGTACAGCTTCACTAAAAGGAGCATAAACTGGTTGTTGGATTACAACTTTATCTCCTTCATTAGTAAGTAATTTTATTAGGAAGTTTATTGCTGGAACAATACCTGGTGACATCTGTAGCCATTCTGACTTAATTGACCAATTATGTCTCTGCTCTACATAGTTTATAAAATTAGTAAAATAATCAAAACCTTTGAAGTTATAGCCAAATATAGGATGGTCAATTCTTTGCTTGATATCTTCTATAATTTCAGGTGCAGTAGCAAAATCCATATCTGCCACCCAAAGAGCAAGCAGATCATCTCTACCATACATAATTTCCATTGCATCGTATTTAAAACATTTACTAGCTTTTCTGTTATATATCTTATCAAAATTATACATTATTTCTCCAAAGTGTTTATTGCTAATCCATATTCAATTCCAAAAGGATTAATTGCTAGTTGTTCAATCCCTAGTAATTTATTCCAAGCTAAAATAGTTGAAATTGATATATATAGTATTTTTTTGTTTAGTTGGTTATTATCAATATCTGTATAAGTAAGTTCTTCATTACTATACATAATTGACATGAGCATTTTAGAAAGTTCATTTACATTGAAGTTCTGGACTTCTACTTCATTATAGAAGAAGTCACTATCTTTTAAAATACAATTAATATTCTGATACACTTTACCTATACCACAAGCAAGTTTTACAGTATGGTCTAATATACTGTGTTTTTGTAGTTTAAGTTCTAAATCATCATATATTTCTTTTTGTATATCAAGAAAGTCATCTGATTGCAATTTATTGTAGTAATAAAGAATACCAGATTGAATACTAATTTTATTTGTTATAGCCC
Source organism: Cloacimonadales bacterium (SeqCode) (assembly GCA_963678315.1). Classification (GTDB taxonomy): domain Bacteria; phylum Cloacimonadota; class Cloacimonadia; order Cloacimonadales; family JAFGVF01. The sequence goes on from OY782781.1 coordinate 2,145,176, forward strand.
TATTCTTTATTAGACATATTTCAGTGCTTGAACCTCCAATATCTATAGAATAGAGATTGTATTCTTTAGGCAAACTATTGATTGCTGAAAGACCTCCAAGCTCGGCTTCTAGAGAAGCGTGTATAAGAACAAGTTCTCTTCTCCAGAGCTCTCTAATCTTAGATTGCACAAGATAGAAGTTCTTGCATATTCTGCCTATATTTGTAGCAACTGCTTGTAATGGAATATCTAATACTTGGCACAATTTAAACTGCCAATAACATTTCTCTATTGCTTTATCAATTGCTTGCTCCGTAAGTAAGTTGTCTTTCAAGCCTTTACCTAAAGCAGTGATAACAATACTTCTTAAGTGTGGTATAACATTATCTCCATCTAGTGAATAAATCATCAATGTTGAATTGTTTGTACCAAAATCCAATGTTGCCTTTAAGCTAGTGTATCTAGAAAAATAAGTCTTAATCATATCTAAGGCTATTTCTTCATTAGCAGGCTTAAATCTATCATATATTATCTTCTGTGGTATTTCATTAGGAAGGGTGATATCTAGCTTACCATTTTCAAGTTTGAAATGACTTGATTGAGGATAATGTACTAATTCTGATACTAAAGCATCATCTTCTGGAAAATCATCTCTTGTTGCATAACAAAGATATGTTCCGTTGGAAGATACTTCGGCTAAGGTACTATATCCAACCTTAGTGATAACTACATCACAGGCGGATATTAGTGTTGAAAAGTCCACATCACGTGCTAGAATTTTAACATTAGATCTTACTTCAATATCAGCATTAGTTAAAAAGAAGTATCTATCATCTTGAGTAAGATTATTAAAATAGCTAATATCGGATAGAATCCCTCCAAATGAGATTAATACTATAATTTTATCTTTAGGAATATTATATGAAGCACATAGCTCTTCTCTAGAATAGTCTTTTATTTTAACAAGATTACCAAACTTAACAGGATTAGCCAAGACCTTAACACTTTCCGGAATTGAGAATGGTAATATATAAGATTTGTCTAATCTACTATAAATATCTTCAATCTCCTTGAGTATTACTTTAAACTCATTATCTTCTTTTACAAGAGGCATTCCTCTATAGTTAAAATGCCAGTCAAAATTTGTTATTGCATATACTGGAATATCAAGTTCATTAGCCGCAATTATTGGTAAAATAGGGACATCTACGACTGCAAAATCTATCTTTTGTGAAGTCATAAAGTCTTTTTCCTGAGCTACAAAAGCATCTTTATCAGCCCAGAACTCTTTAAGTACTTTTATAGTTTTATCAACATCCGGACTTTTCCATGTTGTTTGAAACATTCCTGTGTCAGGTTGAATTTCTCTAAATTGAACAAGTCCTGATTCTTGTGGAAAAAGGAATCTTGGTCTATCTGAACAAATAACACACTCTATCCCGAATTTAATAAATTCATTTACTAATGCTGCTTGCCTACTTGCATGGCCAAAACCATGGGATGTTACATAAATTGCTACTTTCATTATTATATCTTCTTTGCTATCTCACATGCTAGTATTACATTATTCTTAATCAATTCAATATTGCTATCTAAAGATTTACCTTTAGTAATCTCGTATAACTTGCTGAGTAAGTATGGTGTTATGTCCTTGCCTGTAATTCCATCTCTGTCTGCATCAATTAAAGCTTCTTTGATAAATGGATCAATTATTTCAGAAGGAATCTCATTCTCAACAGGTATTGGATTTGCTACTAAAATCCCAGAATCAAGGTCTAAAGATTCTTGAGTTCTGTATATTTCAGCTATTAAATCAACACTATCAACCCTTCTTACAGCTAATTCAGTTTGTCTTGTATAGAAAGCAGGGAAACTCTTTGTTTTATAACCTAGAACCGGAACATTATAGCTTTCTAGTACTTCTAAAGTCTTTGGTAAATCTAATATTGCTTTAGCCCCTGCTGATACAACAATAACATTGTTTTCTTTTAATGAAACTAAATCTGCTGATGCATCTAAGCTATTATCGTATCCTCTATGAATACCTCCAATACCACCAGTGGCAAAGACTTTTAACCCTGCCAATTTAGCAAGTTTAGATGTTGCAGCAACTGTAGTTCCGCCAGTAAGTTTATTAGCCAAGCAGTAAGCAATATCTCTAACAGATACTTTCTCTACCTGGTCATCTTTAGCAATTTCTTCTAGTATATCTGAGTCTAAACCAATGTGGATTTGTCCATCGTATAAAGCAATAGTTGCAGGAGTTACTCCATTGTCTCTACAGATTTCTTCTAGCATTTTAGCAGTTTCTACATTTTGTGGGTATGGCATACCGTGTGTGATAACTGTCGATTCTAATACTACAATAGGTAGTCCATCAAAAAGTGCATCCTGTACTTCTTCTGAGTAAGTGAAATATTGTGCTATCATAGTCTACTTCCTACTAGTAATTTTCTTATTTGTGAAGATTTCATTGTCAATTAAAGCTCCCTTATCAACCTCTTCAAGACTTAAACCATTCCATTTAAGAATTACCCATGAATACTGAGTAAAGTTGAATATATTAGAAGGTGAGCCTATACTATTTTCATCATTCCATAGCCAGAAAGATACAGACTTATCTCTAGCAAAAGGACTTTCCATATTCATAATTAGAGAATATTCATCTTCATTATAGACTTTTCCTTTTACTTCGAAGAAACCTTCATCGAAAGCAAAACCTGGTATCATTCTTTCTGCAAAGAGAGGGAACAATGGGTTTTGAGTGTATTCTCCCATAAAGAGTAAGGATTCCTTTCTCCAGTCAACACTGTTGATTGCTTCGATTGGAAACATAGAAAGCTCAACACCATTTTTCTTTAAAGTATTCGGTACAGAGTATATATCTTCAAAGTTGTCAGCTGATTTTTGAACTAGGCACAGAGGCTTATCTAAAAATGTTCTTCTTAATCTATAATTGTTCTCATAGGCAGATAATCTACGATACAGCTTATACTCTGGATCTAAAATTACCTCATCAGCTTCAAAAGCAAATTCTAAACTAGTTATTTCTTTATTTATTCTGTGCTGAGCAACAATAAAATTCTCTTCGTTGATAAGTTTAACATCAAGTACAAAATCTTTTAATTTCTTATTGTTTTGGATAATCTCTACTCTTGTCATACCATCTTTAACTACTGCACTTTTTACTAGCACATTTATAGGATAAATATCATCAATAAAGTTATTTAAATTAGGTAATTTAGTTAAGGAAGTAAGCTTAGTAAAGAACTCACGTCCTGATAAAGAGTTATTGTTATCAAGAATTGTATTTAAAGCATTGAAGAAGCCATATTCTCCAGCTTGATCTTTAATATAGTATAAGAGCATAGCTCCAACTTTAAAGCCCATTATAGCGTCGAATTTACTTGTAGGAAGTTCAAAGTTGTATAAATCATAAAACTCATCAAGTGGCATAGCTGTAATATCTTCTAAAGCATCTTTTCTCCACATGGGAGCTTCTGGAGCACGATTCTTTTCTAACCAATAATAATTAGAAATAAAGTTTGCTAATATTTCTGTCCAATTACCATCACTCTTATCCCATTGACATCTTGAATTAATCCACATTCTCGCTAAATCATGACCTAGAACACCTGGAGATGTAAATATCTCATTGCTTTTAAATACAGAATTATCAACTAGCAATACATTTTCATAATATTTAAAATCTCTATCTGCTGATTGCACAATGCTTAAATTATCAAAAGCAAAGGGACCAAAATAGCTAGTATAATCGTTAAAATATTGTTCTACAGCATATTCATATTCATCAATAAGAGCGAATTCATTCTCATAACAGAAGATAGTTACTTTAGTATCTCCATACTGGAATGACTTTGATATATATAAATCACCTACTATTTTTAAGCTATTAACTTTGTTACTTGGTTTCCATGTATAATAAATTGTATTGTTCTTGAAAGGAGAGATAGTTAAATTACCAGGAGCAATAAATTTATACTTATTTGGTGCAATAGCTGACACTTCAAAGTTGCTTTTTTCCCCTAATTTAATAAATGGATGCCATTGATATTCATCTAAAGCAATATATGTTATTTTGTTTTTAAGGAGAGGGTATTTATAAATATAAACAAGGGTAATATTCTTTACATCCATATTGATTAATAATTTGTTATATTCATCATTTAAATCAACTATGTCAAACTCAACTTCTTTCTTGTCTACAAGAACTTTAGCCACTGCTATTTCTTTTGATAGGTAGATTGGTGAATCTCCAATATTATCTGAAAATGTGATTTCATCTGAAGCGTTAAGCAATCCTACATTAGGTTCTGGAATGAAAGATATTTTATGTTTTAAAATAGACAAATCTTTCATATCTTCACCTTTATCGTCAGAAAATTCTTCAATAAAGAGACTGTCCTGTTTAATTACTATAGTGAAGTCTCCATGGCCTTTATAGGAAGTATGCCATTGGATGTCTTGATTATAATCTATATAAATGGGACTAATAATAGTCTTTTTTAAGAGAGGATTAAGATATTGAAGCTTTTCTGGAATACCGTAGCCAAATCTAGAATGGAATGAACCATTTATATGAAAGATCTTGCTATTGTGGTGATACTCAAGAAAATCAAATATACTTTCGGCCATAGTATCATCTTTCAGACAGTTTGCCTGAAACATTCTTTCTATTAGCAATTCTCTAGTCTGTGAATCAAACTCTAGCGTATCCTGGCTCATAAGTTCAGATATAAAATTGCTTTTGTAAAGGTAGTTTATTGCATTAGTTTCTCTAGCAAGCAAATTGGATTCATAATCAGGTAAATTTTTAACAGATTCTAAGCCTTCTTTAATTACTTTGGCAACATACTTTCTTGGTAAACTTGTAGCTATAACTTTGATACTATCATTTTTAGCTATATTTACTAGAGGAGAATAATCTGTAAGATAATTCTTCCATAATCTACTATTTGAGTCTAATTGTTCAAATGAATATTCACCATATATAAACTTATCTAAGGCATCTTGAGAATCACGTTCAAACATTTCCATAGCTAGTACAAAAGTAGAATCTATCTCTAATACTCTTTTAAATGTTTCTTGTTCAATATAATGCTGTAATGAATCACTATGGTTTTCACCGAAGAATACAACATCACTATAAACAATTCTACTAGCGAGTTCATCAATAGTAATTTCATTACCCGTTGAGGAATCAAACATTTTGTATTCTTTACTAAATAAGCATAATACCGACATTAAAACAGCAAGTAACACTAAAAATCTTTTCATTTACTATTTCCCTTACTTCTTTTCTTCTTCTCTTTCTATTATAATGATAAAATCACCTAATGATTTATAGTCATCTTTCCAGATAAGTTCTTGACCTATCTCCATGGCAACTGGGGCAATTACAGCAACTTTCAAATGGTTGTTTAGCAGTTTTACTTTCTGAGCTGTTCCTAAGTGAGATGTAGAGTGAAACTCTCCATTGATATGTAAAACTTTTGCCTTAGGATTTTCTGCTAAATATTCTACTATTGATTCAGCCATTGTATCATCTTTTAAACACTGAGCTTTGTAGAAATTCAATATCATTTGATCTTTCATTTTCATTCCATGAGTCTTCATTGATTGCATGGTTTCATAGAAATTTACTTTATATTCATCATCTAATACTACAAGTTTATTAGCAACATACTTCTTTTCATCTTCAGAGATTCTATCCAATGCTTCTTGTCCTTGCATTGCTATAGAAGAAGCATATCTTCTTGGAACGTTTGCTGCTATCACATCATGTTTATTCTTGATTGCTATCTGTAGAAGTGGTTCATAATCTTCTTTGTGATTAGGCCATAATCTTGCTTTTTCAGAGAAAGTTTTATAATCAATTTTACCAGTAATATATTCATCTAGTTCTTGTTGATTGTCTCTCTCAAACATTTCCATAGACAAAGCTAGCTTGTCACAATTCTTACTAAAAGATGAATAAATTTCTTCTTCTAAGCTATGCAATAAAACATCATCATGATATTCACCAAAAAAGATAACATCATAATCTTCAAATTGCTCAACAAGAGACTCAACATCTTCTATCTGTTTACCAGTTTTTGAATCATATATTCTATATTCTAAGCTGTTTACCGAACAGATAGACAATAAAATTACCATTACTACAATTATAATATTTGCATTCATATTATTCACCTCTTATTTTGTATTCAATTTTATTACTATTTTTCAATTCTTCTAAATAATCTATTAATTCGGAAGAATGATAATCTTTAATTTTTATAGTTAGTTCTACATTTGCTGAATATTGATAATCAATAATATCTAGTTCAAACTGACCAAGTCTGTGTTCTAAAATATTCTTAAAATCATAGCCTAAAGTAACTATGTAATAATTATAATCTACTAATTCTTCAAGGCCATTTAATTCAATACCTTTTTCTACAGTTTCTCGATAGGCATCTATTAAGCCTCTAATTCCTAATTTAACTCCTCCAAAATATCTAGTAACTACTGCAACAACATTAGTTAGTTCAAAGTGATTTAGAGCATTTAGCATTGGTTTACCTGCAGTTCCAGAAGGTTCTCCATTATCAGATGAATGAGCGTATTCCCCACCCTTGCCTACTACATAAGCCCAGCAGTTATGATTTGCTGTCTTGTGTTCTTTGCTAATGTCATGAATAAAGTCTTTAGCTTCTTCTGGACTTTCTATATATTTGAGATAGCAGATAAACCTACTTCTCTGTATCTTATGTTCAAAAACTTCTTCTTTTGATATTCTATTCATATTAGTTATTAAATTTCCTCTTATAACATATATTGATAAGGGGCTAAATTAGTCAATGATTAACACTATAAATTGAACACTGAATTCTTATGCTTTTGTGATAAATCGCTTTGTTTTGGTTAAATGCTGTAATTATTTAGCAAAAATCCTGTATGTCTAAGTCAGCATCTTTTCATTAACTGATTGTACTTTGCCTTTGATTCTATTTTGCTTAGAAGCCCTAAAATCTATTTTTATAGTTATTCCTATTCTTTCATATTCTGCACCGAATTTGTAGAATATTCTTCTAACAAGGTCCATAACATGGTCATATTTACCTTCTAGTACAGAACCCATTGGTGTTAAAAGGTGCTGAACTTTTTCATCAGCATTTATAACATCAAGAACTTGAGCTACAAATGGAGATAGGCTAGTTCCTATATCATAAGTTACTACTACTAATTCACATATTATATTTGTATTCATTATACTTTTCCTTTTATTAATTATAAGGCATTGGTCAAGGTCCTCCTGCATTAAAAGGCTTCTTTATGCAGGGGACGGTTAAGATCTAATAAGCTGATCTTACTAGAAGTATTCATCACTTAGGTTGAACTCTGTTGATGCTTACGCTAAAGGCTACATCCAAATACAAGCAAGATGCTTGTACACCTAGAAAACTTTCGTAGCCAAGGATGGCTACAATCCACACAATCTGATGGAGTGTAAGCATCCACCGTTTAGGTTGAACTCTGTTCATGTTTACGTAAAAGGCTAAACCCAAATAAGCAAGATGCTTATGCACCCAGAAAACCTTCGTAGCCAAGGATGGCTACAATCCATTTAATCTGATGGAGTGTAAGCATCCACCGTTTAGGTTGAACTCTGTTCATGTTTACGCTAAAGGCTACATCCAAATATAAGCAAGATGCTTGTACACCTAGAAAACTTTCGTAGCCAAGGATGGCTACAATCCACACAATCTGATGGAGTGTAAGCATCCACCGTTTAGGTTGAACTCTGTTCATGCTTACGCTAAAGGCTACATCCAAATACAAGCAAGATGCTTGCAACCCAAAAGACAATCGTAGCCAAGGATGGCTACAATCCATTTAATCTGATGGAGTGTAAGCATCCACCGCTTAGGTTGAACTCTGTTCATGCTTACGCTAAAGGCTACATCCAAATACAAGCAAGATGCTTGCAACCCAAAAGACAATCGTAGCCAAGGATGGCTACAATCCATTTAATCTGATGGAGTGTAAGCATCCACCGTTTAGCTTGAACTCTGTTCATGCTTACGCAAAAGGCTACATCCAAATACAAGCAAGATGCTTATGCACCCAGAAAACCTTCGTAGCCAAGGATGGCTACAATCCATTTAATCTGATGGAGTGTAAGCATCCACCGCTTAGGTTGAACTCTGTTCATGCTTACGCTAAAGGCTAAATCCAAATACAAGCAAGATGCTTGCAACCCAAAAGACAATCGTAGCCAAGGATGGCTACAATCCATGAAAACAACTTACCAAGCCAAGAATGAGTATACCAGAGTGCGGTTTAGACACTCTGGCATTTAACTCTGTATTTAAATATTATTATTTGAAAGCTTCCATACCTGAGAAGTCTCTGTATAAGCTGAAGCTTTGTAGTATCTTTTCATCATCAGCTGTAGTCTTGTTCATAGCGATTCTAGCTAGAAGTTCACCTAAACCAGGTCCTAACATGAAACCTTGTCCGCACATACCGACAGCATTAATATAGTTTTTAATTTCTTTGGTTCTGCCAACAATTGGGAAACCATCAGGAGTCATAGGATATTGTCCTCTCCAAGTTCTTCTTAGTTTTAAGAATTTAAGTCTTGGGTAAATGCCTAACATTCTTTTTGTTACAAGTGGCAAGAATTCTGAAGTTGATAGATTATTCACTCCCACTATTGGAGGATCTGGTGTAATACAGAAGACTACTTGTCCTTCATGGTTTTGGTAGAAGTAATAATTTGCAGAACCTGGAGCTTTACGCATGTCAATAACCATAGGTTCAAAGAATCTTTGAACAGGTTCAGTAATGCCAGCTTCATGATTATCAGGGAAAACAGGAAGATCTAAGTCAATCATTTGACCAAGTTCTCTGGCATTGTTACCTGAAGCATTAATTAACTCATCACATTCATAAGCATCTTTATCGGTAGTGACTTGTTTGATTAAATTACCTTCTCTCACAATATCAATTACTTTCTCATTAAAATGGAATTCAGCACCATTCTCTTCTGCTTTGAAATGGAAAGCAGACATAGCTAAAAGAGGAGAACACGATCCATCTTCCGGACTAAAAGTAGAACCTTTAAGTCCATCCATATTGATACCAGGAACAAGTTCATTATATCTTTCAGGGCTTACCCATTCGATATTTAATCCCATTTCTTGAAGAGATTTAACCATGTTTTGAAGTTTTTCAGCATCTTGGTCATTCCATGCAGGATATGAGTATCCATTGGATCTCCAACCTATATCAAAGTTGTGTTTTTCTTTCCAAGTAGAAAAAATCTCAATTGAACGCTGACAAACAGATAGTTTACCATAATCTGAATGAGTAGCTCTTACGCCACCAATAGCTTTTTTATTATTAGCTTGTCCTGGACCAGACATTTCATCTAAAACTAGAACCTTCTTACCTTCTTCAGCTAAAAACATAGCAGTAGGAACACCCACTGAACCAGCACCAATTATAATTACATCATATCTTTTCATAATGCTACTCCTTGTCCTTTCCGGCTGCAAATACTTCTAGTTGTGCTTCAACGAAAACAGGTCTTTTAGTATTTGGTACAACATGGTCAGTTGGAACACCCTCTTGACGCATGATTTGTTTAATCATAACTTCACAAGTTTTTGCACCACAAGGGCCCATTCCTGCTCTGGTGATAGCTTTCAATTGATTAAGGTCATATATTCCTTTCTTGATAAGATCACGAACTTCTTTGACAGTTACCCTTTCACATAAACAAACCATTCCTTCATCAGATAGGTCTTCAACTATGGCATTGTCTAGAGCTTTGGTTATCTCTAAATCTTGTATTCTAAAAGAAGCTACCTTTTTAGCAATCTCTCTATTGGCTTGAACTTTAATTAATTGAGTTCTTTGTTTTGCAAAAGATTGAACTTTTACTACTGGGAATTGACCAAACTCATTACCGTTAATGTCATTTAATTTAACTAAAGCACCTTCTTTAATTTCTATGTTTCCTACTTCATAAGGAAGAGTGATAATAGGTTTTTCTTTATCCTTACGGTAATCAACAAGTGTTATTGCTAGACCTGGACAGATAAGAACGCACTTTCCACAGCCAATACAGTCACTAGTATATCTTGGAGTTCCCATAATACCATCACCGTCTATCTTGATAGCGTTAACTGGACAAACAGTTGTACATGGGTTACATGGGATTTCTTGTAAACAATGAATTACAGGGAATATTCCTTCTTCTATATCAGGAGTGTTATAATCTTTGATTTTGCCAGGATGTGATTTTAAAATATTAGCTTTATCATACCAGTCCTGAGGAACATCATCAACATTAGCTCCCATAATCTTACATATCTTCAAACCAGCAATTTTACCATTAAACATTGCAGAAGAAGCTTCAGCTATTTCAAGAGCATCTCCAGCTGCCATAACAGGTAGACCTGCTTCCTGAGCTTCTTGAGTAAACTCACTTAAAGAATCTAAACCAACAGCCATAAGAATAGTATCACACTCGAAACTCTTTTCAGTACCCTTGATAGCTTGGAATTTATCATCAACTTCTATTATAGTAATCCCTTCAACAGTCTCATCACCATTAGCACTTGCAATACTATGAGAAGTGTAAATAGGAACACCTAATCTCTTTAGTTTATCAGCATGAACCTTATAACCACCGCATTGTTTTGCAGCTTCAACAAGTCCAACAACATTGATGCCAGCCTGTAAAGCATGGTAACCTGCAATTAGTCCAACATTACCACCACCAACAATAAATAACTTTTCGGTAGGTTTAACAAAATCTCTGTTAACTAAAGTCTGAAAAGCACCTGCACCATAAATACCAGCTAAAGTATTACCATTGAAACGTAAGAACTTCTCTCTAGCTCCAGCTGCATTTAACACAAATTTAGGACTAACTAATTTATAAACGCCATCCTTTAAAATACCAACCTTCTTATCGCTAAATACATATAATACTGTGGAATTTACCCATACCTCAATAGAATCCATTGCCATAACTTCATCAGCTAGGATTTGTCCAATATCATTTCCTCTAGTACCAGCTCTTGAATCAGCTTGTGAACCGAAGAATTTATGGGTTTGTAAAACTAATTTACCACCTAATTTATCTTTATCATCAATGATTAATGCCTTGATACCCTCTTTGCCCATTTCTATTCCAGCAGAAAGACCAGCAGGTCCACCACCGATAATTAAGACATCAGTTGTTAATTCTTCAATATTAGCTACACTTATAGTATCATCTGTTTCAGGTAAGCTAGGTAAGCCTTCTGCACTTTCAACAATCATGTTTTCCTTAACAGGTGTCATACATGATTTAACAGGTATACCGTTAGCTATTACTGTACATTTTGCACATTGTCCATTTGCACAGAATATACCTTGAGCAGTATTGTCTACATGATGATGACCAAAAGCTTTTACTCCATTTGCCATTAAGGCTGAAGCAATCATTTCTCCCTTACGAGCTTTAAATAATTGTTTGTTCCAATAAAAATTGATGTACTCATTAGTTTCCGGAACATCTAGGACCGGATGTTTTTTTATACGTTTTTCCATCATAGTCTCCCAAATTGGATATATTTTTCCAAAATTGTGATTATTTTGAAGAAGTGTCAAGTGGAAAGTAGAAAATTATGATTATAAGTTAACAATCTTTAGGATTCGGAGTCTTGATAAAGTCAAGACTCTTTGTTTTAGCTTTATTTTTACAAAAATAAATCGATAATAGATTAGTTAAAACTTTAGTCGAAGACGTATTGTAATACTTCGAGTGCTAAAGATTTAGCTAAGATATGTCGAATCTAAAAATGCTCGACATTTATGTTAACTAGCTTGCTATTTTCAACACCATGCCTTTTGTTAAAAGTCTGAGTCATTTTAATATAACAATTATTTTAGTTTTTCGGATAAGGCAATACGATTCCCTTCCGAATCCTTAAATTCTGCAACATAACCAAACTCGCCTACTGATGTCTTTGGATAGATTCCCTCTCCACCATTTAAAACAGCCTTCTGTAAAGTCTCATCTATACTATCAGTGTTGAAATAAATAAACACTCCAGATAGTGTAGGCTTATAAACATCTCCTTTTACTAGAGCACCTGTAATTCCATCCTCCTTTCTATCAAATGGAAAGAAGGCCATCTCTAAACCATCAACATTATCAAGAATGAAGTCATAGCCAAAGACTTCTTTATAAAAATGCATGGCTCTTTCTAAATCTAAAACAGGTATTTCAAAGTATCTATAAAGTGACACCCAACTTTTCCATCTGCAATAACGATGTTCTAATCTTTTAAAGTCTTATTTTTTAGTATCTTGCACCTATTTTACATCGTTTTTTCAAAATTTCCATTTTAAACGCTTTCGAGGTACATTTCTGCCGTTCAGATTACAGTTTTACAGGAGCTTTGTAGGTGTGGAAATATGGGTGTCATCTCTAAAGCATTATAGATTAGTAGTTTATGGACTATTTTATTTTAGGGTTGAACTGAAATCGTTTTTTTTCGTTTTTTCAGGGTGAAAAAGCGATTTCGATGTCTCATTTTAGGTGAAATAGCGTAAAAACGATTTTGAGATTGTGACAGTGTTATTTCCATTTTGCAAAAACGATAAAAGTGGTACCTTTTTTTTTCATATTATCACATCAGATTATTTATCATAATATTTCTATTGACATATCGAATACTAGGGTGCTATATATCTAATGTATTCACATAAGGAGGTAATATGAGTCTACAATCAATTGTTAATGAAATTTATTTACAAGACAGTATCAGAGTTGAAATTGACTTATGGTTAACAGGTCAGTGGTCTTTACAAAGAAAAAGAAAAAAAGAATCGATTACTTTTAGAAATTTTAAGTATAGAGATCTTTGGCGTGAATCTAATTTAAGTATTGATTCATTGAGATCATTGTTATATAAAAACTTAACAAAAGAAGTTAACAATGAAATAAACAAGCCAATCATCGAAGAGGCTAGTGAATACTTAAAAAGTATTTATAGTAAATATACTGATCAATACATTAGAAATGAAGTTTTATTCCAGATTTTTAAAAACTATTGCTTTGAAGTTAAAATAACACTTTCTGAAGTTTTGAAATGTTTAACTGATAAGGACTGCAATCTGATTCTTTCAAAATTATCTTTTGGAGAAATTAAGGAAGAAAATCAAACAATCATAATGAGTTATAACTTGGTTGAGAATAATGAAATTGTTGATGAGCATATATTCACTATCGGTAAACATATATTTACATTGCTTAAAGATAAGTGCAATAAAATTACATTTGATGAATTAGAAAATGAAGACCCTAACGAAGATACTTTAAAGAGATCAGAAAAATTTTCATGTCATAATGATTATTAAAACTAATGATCAAAAAACTAAATAACATATCTTAGCTAGGCGTTTAATTCATACAACTAGAGCTCTAGCTAGGATATTGTTACAAAAATATTATTAAATCACCCTAAACAAGAATACCATCTCACCTAAGATCCTGAAAGTCTCAAGTTCGTACTCTTCTATTATTATTACATCAAAATCTGGATTTAAAGGTTTCAGGATAACCCTCTTCTTCTCATTATCGAATTGTAGCTTTTTAAGTGTCACTCCATCTGGAGTCTGACAAGCACTAATCTTGCCATCAAGACAAGGAATATCCATACTCTCTTTGATTACGACTATATCCCCATGCATAATTTTAGGCTCCATACTCCTGCCATTAATTTTGAGAGCAATATACTTATCCTGGCTGTCTGAAAGATATGCTTTAGGTATCTCAATATATTTTGATGGAGACTCATCATAACATTCTAATGGTTGACCTGCTGAAATCTCTCCATATATTGGGAGAGTAATATTTCTAGAATCGAATAGATTTAACTTATGTTTAAAAACAGAATTATTACCTGTTAACTCTTCAATGTTCTTTTTTTGACCTTCTCCATATAGATTGCCATCAGCATCAGCAACAAACATTCCACCTTTGCCAGTTAACAACCAATTTAAGTTCAAACCATAGCATTCATTTATTCTCGCCATGGCAGATGCCGAAGGTTTACTTGCTTTTTTTCTGTTCACCCAATCAGAAAGATTTCCTGGGGTTACCTCAATAGTTTTAGCAAAATCGGATCGCTTTATGTCTAGTGCATTTACGAACATTAACAGCCTATCTTTTATGTCCATTTCATCTCCTATGTTAAGCACAACTTAATATTCGCATGTGTGCATAGTTATGCGAATGACTGAATTCTTTCCTTGACTTCATTCGCATTTATATTATACTAACTTTAAATATACATTCTTTGCAACATTGCGAACAGTGTCAATAAAAATTTAGGAGGTTCGGATGAGATCACCGTACTATCCAGCTGAAATAAAGTCAGCTATGTCTCTTAAAAGCATTACTATTAGGGAAATGGCTGAACAGCTTTTGGTCTCCAGGAGAACTATAGAATATTTTATTAATGAAGGTCGTAGACTAAGACAAGCACAGGTTTTCTTAGAATTACTACAGCCTGAGCTTCGCGAAATCAGTAAAATCTATCGCAAACACACTAACAAAGATATTATAAGCTCTGAAAAGAGATAGTTATGAGATATAGAGAACTATCAATCGAAGAAATACAAAAATTATTTGTATTAAGTAAAGCAGCTGCATATCGAATGACTAAAGCACATGAATGGGATTTCATCAGCGAGACATTAAAGAAAGGTGGAAGAAAGAAACTATATTTAGTTCCTGCTGATGCAATACCTGAAGAAGAGGAGCTAGCTAGACTAGTTGAGAACTCTTCCCTACCTGATGATGTAGAGTCAGATTTAGTCGAGTTTGATAATCCAGTAAATGATTTTGTACCACAAATAGTATTTTCACAACATGAACTTTTAAGAGCTCAGTTAAAAGCTGAACTCTGTGAGAAAATATTATCTGAATATAAAAGACTAGGTGTTAAAAAGCATGCTGTTGATGAAGTGTTAGAAGTTTATAACTCAGGACTGTTATTACCAATATTATTCAAACTTGAAGGCTCTAGGACAGCACGTTCTATTCGTATGTGGCTTAAAGACTATGAAGATAATGGCAGAGACTATAAAGTTCTGATTCGTTTATCTAAAGCATCAAGTATTAAGAAAGCAACTCTTAAGGAACAGAACTTTTTACTGGGACTATTGTTAGATGCTAACAAAGTTAAGATTGGCACAGCTATTAGGAAGTTAAAGCAGTTTAGTAGACTTGGAGCTATTGAATCAGACACAAGTGGAAGAGCTCTTAGACGTTGGTGTGAAGAGTGGCGAGATAGTAACATACAACAGTGGAATATACTTCGAATGGGAGAAAAATATTCTAAGGACAACTACATATTTAGCCTTACACGTTCAGATGAACTAAACGTAGGCGATGTATGGGTTGCTGATGGTCATCAACTAGCCTTTGATATTATTGATCCTGATTCAGGAAAGCCTAAACGTATGATGCTTTTACTATTTTTTGATTGGGCAAGTAGATATCCTGTTGGAGCTTCACTTGCTAATACTGAAGACTCAGAGCATATCTTACTAGCATTAAGAAATGGTATCCTGCACTGGAATGGCAGACCTAAGTATGTCTATCTTGATAACGGTAGAGCTTTTAAATCTAAACTGTTCCATCAAAAATGGGATGAGCATAATCTTGAAGATGAATTCTGTGGAGTATTCCCAAGATTAGATATCAAAGCAGAATTTGCTAAAGCCTATAATGCTAGAGCAAAGGTTGTTGAGAGATTCTTTAGAACATTCCAAGAAGATTTTGAACGCTCTATGAATACCTTTAGAGGTGCCAGTATAGCAGATAAACCTGCCTTCTTAATGAGAAACGAGAAGTGGATAAAAAAGCTCAAAAAACGTGAGCCTGTAACTATTGAAGAAGCCAAGAGTATGATGTCATTCTATTTTCAAGAGATGTATGGAAAAACACCCCATGGTGGACTTGCAGGTAAAACTCCTCTGGAAGTATTTAGAGCTAGTGAAGTACCTGAAGAGAGAAAGATTGAAGACTCTGAACTTAACTTCTTAATGTTGAAGATTGAGCAAAGGAAAATTAGAGCCAATGGAGTTCAGCTCTTCAGTATAGTCTATTATCATGATTATCTCATGAACTATGTTGGGCAAAAAGTTTCACTACGCTATGATTTAATGGATATGCGATCAGTTTTAGTCTATGATAAAAATGGCAAGATTATATGCCAGGCTTTAGCTAAGAAGAGTGTTCATCCATTTGTTAAACTTGCTGAGAATGAACCTTTAGCTAAAAAGCAATGGCTTAAACAACTAGCTCATCAAAGAAGATTAGAGAAAGATGTTAAAGAAAAATCAGCTCTAATCCAAAAGCAAGTTCAAGAGGCAATTTCAGAGTTTGAACTACCAATTCTTAAAATAACAAACAGTGCTTTTAATGATTCAAGCATGTTAACACATAAAGCTACTTTTAATCCAAGCATTGACCTTGATAAAATGGCAGAAAGTACAGCACATATAATTTCAACATCACAACAACTACCTATTAAAACAATAGAAGAACGAGGACTTGAGAATCTCGATAAAATGCTTAAACAGATCGGTATAGATTAGGAGATCACATGCGAGAATATACCTTAGCAAAAACCAACAACGTAAAAAAAGGCTACGAGCTTTTTGATTATCTAATTAACAGACCTAAAACTGAAATGGTTGGTCTTGGACTTATATATGGTCCTCCAGGACTTGGTAAAAGCAGATTTGCACGCCAGACAGCTATTCAAAACAATTATATATATTTCAGATTAGAAGCTACTATGACAGCTAAAAGCTTTGCTAGTAGGTTACTTGAACGAATATACTTCCATTTTGGAATGCCTAAGATTGGTATAAAAGGAAGTGCTAACCTAATTTTTCAAAAATGCTTAGATATTTTGAGAAATATTGATAATACAATCATAATTATAGATGAGATAGATTATGCCTTTAAAGACAAAAAGGTTTTAGGCAGTATTCGTGATATTGTAGATGAAACATTGTCTATCATTATCCTTGTAGGAATGTCAGATGCTAAAGAGAGTCTACTATCAGCTGATGCTCATTACTTTGATAGATGCAACTTCTTCTGCCAGTTTAAACCACTTGATGTTAAGGATTTAACACTTTTATGTAAAGTGGCATGCGAAGTTGAAGTAGATGATATAGTTATTAAACATATAGCAAAAAGAACTAAAGGTAATATCAGGAAGTTTATAAAATCACTCTACTCTTTAGAAAACTTAGCTGAAGCTCAAAATCTTACAATTATAAAACCACAACATTTAAGCTCATTGTAGTAGGTAACCATGGAAATATCTAATTTTAAGAAAGTAAGAAACTTTATTGAGTATTTTGGTAAGCCATTTACCTGCACAGTTGTTGCAGGTGAAACTGGTTTAACTAAAGTACAAGCGACCAAAGTATTGGGTAGAATGTTAACTAAAGGAATTATTAAAGCCATTTCTAAAGAAGGAAAATACGCTATCTACGTTAAGAATAGCGATTATAAAGAATCAAATCTAGTTAACAGCTACAATTTTGAAATAAAATTTTTAAAGAACATTATCAAGAAATTGAAAAGTGGAGACTTCACTAGTGCTAGGCAGATAGCAGAATCCCTTGGTTGTGAGAAGAAACGTTTAACACGTTATTTGGTAGCACTCTGTTCTATTGGAATAGTAGATGTTGTTGATAGACAATATAAAGTCGTTAAAGACATCGATCTACTTCTAGTTGGAAGTAAGTTTGATAAATTAATTTTAAAGAAACTCAAAGCCAAAAACGTTGAGTTTGAAGAAGGAGTAATAATGGGAAGAAAGGAGAAGATGCTATATGATGCTAATGGAAGAGAGTACCCAGCAAAGATACTTGATCCTCACATCGTAAAGAGAGATACAGTCGTTAATCGTCTTATGGGTAAAGCTATAAAACTACATGATAAAATTGAATCTGATAAGATTAAAATGGCTGAAGATATTGATAAGTATTTAACCCAGACAGCTCAGAAGTATGGAGAAGAGTGGAAAGGTAATGCAGAGTTAGTATCTTTTGATGGTAAGTACAAGGTTGAAATTAGACAAAGAGAGCATATTGATTTCAGTGAAAAACTTCAAATAGCTAAACAGAAGATTGATGATTGTTTAAAGCGTTGGAGTGAAGATTCAAATATTAATCTTCAGGCTGTTATCAAAGAAGCCTTTCAAGTTGATAAGAAAGGAGAGATTGCTAAAAGCAGAATCTTAGGTCTTAGACGCTATAACATCAAAGATAAACAGTGGCAACAAGCAATGGATTTAATCGATGAGGCTATCCAGGTAACTTCAACTAAACAGTATATCGCCTTTTATGAAAGAGCAAGCAAGGATAAGTCATTCAAGCTTGTCTCACTTAATTTTAGTGCATTATAGATAATTTATCAGCAAAGTGACTGCTCCTAATCCTGGGAGTGTTTCTCTTTGCTTATTTTTTTGTGGTAACTGTAGGCATCGAGGTTTGACGATATCCTCTAGTCTGTTTAGATAGCTCCAGGAGATATAAATATGGTACAAGTTTTTAATGAGAGCAGATGCTACACTCCAGTTGGAGTAGCAGAAATATTGAGTGTAGATATAAGTACAATCTACAGATTGATAAGAGACATTGATGATCCTCTTCCTGCATTTAGATTAAAGAATAATGGGCAGTTAAGAGTTCATGGAAAAGAAATCAACAAATACCTAGAAGATCATAAAGTTGATCCTCTTTACGAATAAATAAAATGACTGAAAGGCAGATTGAGTTAGCAAAGCGTTTGAGAAAGAAGATAGTTATTTTCGCAAAAAATGATCTCCGAATAACTATGGATGAACTTCATTATCAGATGCAAACTTTAGGATATGGAATATCTTTAAGAGCACTCAATCTGCCTTCTTTAGTTAACTTAAATCTTATCATCCGAGGAAAGCAAAACCATATCTATGAGAATCTTGATCCTCAAGGTAAGAAGATATGGGCACTCTATAAATCATCTAATTGGAGTAAAGACCAGTTGTATGCATTTATAGCTCAGAAATTTAGCAAATCAGGAATCAAATATCTAACCAAAAATGAAAAAGGAACTTTAATTAAAGTCTTACAATCTTATGAACTCAAGAGAATATAAAATAAAACGTATATCAGCTAAAAAGCTCTATCTTAAGGGTGAAACTAATGCAGTAGCACTTGCTAAGATTTATGATGTTGCCGAAAAGACAGTCAGGAACTGGATTAAGAAAGGTAACTGGGAAGCTGAACATGATGAGATAGCATCTCTTGAAGACAAGATTAAGATAGCTCTTAAGAAGGCTTTAATTAAAGCTCTAACAGAATATGCGAGAGCACCACAAGACACTGCTCTTCAATCTTTAGTATCACTGCTTAGACAGTACAAGAAAGATTTCGAACCTACCAAAGACTTTATCGAATATATGAAAAAGTTCTTAGATTGGCTTGTTGATTATTTCTTAACTAAAAATGATGATGAAATAGCCAGATCAATTCAAAAAGAAATTTTAGGAGAATCTGGTATTGTAGAATATTTTAGAAAGAGAGCAAGTAGTGGTTAAGATTACTCAAAAAGATTATAAGAACTTTTCGGACATTGCTTCCAAAACTTCCAGTGTGAAACCATTTCAAAATGATACACCTACTAAACAGAAGCAAAGAATAAGAAAGGCTACTGGTGAAAACTGGTCAGCCTTCTCTTATTTTTGTGTAAGTTATTTTCCTCATATTTTCAAACTAGCATTTGTAGATGCTCATCAGGAGATGTTTGAGATTACTGAAAAGTATAACGGTGTAACATCTATTACAGGTTTTAGAGGACTAGGTAAGACAGTTCTGATGGGTGTAGTCTACCCTATCTGGAAAATTATTAAAGGTGAGAGATATATTATTCACACTGCTGCTGATGCAGATTTAGCAGAAGAGAGAACATCATTTACTTATAATGAGTTAACTCAGAATAAAAGACTTCAGCTTGATTTTGATGGGATTATGCCAGTTGATAGAGATGAATCAGATTTCTATCTTCAGAACAAGTGCAGAATAAGAGCTAGAGGTATTAAGCAATCTTTTAGAGGAAGTATTAACCCTAGAACCTCTACAAGACCAGGACTAGTTATCTGTGATGATATTGATAAAGAGGAAAACATTGGTAATCAATCCATTGGTAAGAAGAAGATGGATAAGATTATTCAAGAGATTGGTGGAGCATTGAACCCTTCAGGAGATGGTAAAATAATCTGGCTTGGTAATCTAGTACATCCTAATTATGCAATCTGTCAATTCCAACAAGACATCATTGATGAGTTAAAATCAGAGATCAAAGAGTTTAATCCAGAGAATGTCAAACATCTCTATGGCTTGGAAAAGCGACTCTTGAGATTTCCATTAGAGAATCAAGATGCACAAAGCGTCTGGGAAGAACAATATCCAACTGAAGAATTACCAAAGCTGAAGAAGAAGTTTGGCTTAACAGGATATCAAAGAGAATTTTTAGGAAAACCAGTAATTGAAGGAAACATGTTCAAGTTCCACTGGTTTATGAAATATACTACTATTCCCAAAAGATTTAAAAGAATATGGATGTATGCAGATCCTGCTTGGGGAGAAAAAGGTTGTTACAAGGCTATTATTTCTATTGGTTATGATGGTTATAAGTTCTATGTACTCCATATCTGGATTAGGCAGACCGAGAACAGTAAGTTCTTTAGTTACTACTATGATGCCTACTCAGAATTATCCAGGAAGTATGGAGTCAGATTTAGAGCTGCAATTGAGACTAATTTTGGTCAACACAGGATATTAGCTGATTTTGATAGATGGTGTAAAGAGAACAATCGCCATCCAATATCACATAGAATCAGAAGAATCAACAATGATAAAAATAAAAATCTTAGAATTGAAAGAACAGATACTACAATCGAAACAGGTAAAGTGCAATTTCCAGATGGTCAAGATACTCCCACTCTTATAAACCAGTATTTAACATATCCAGATGGTTATGTAGATGGCCCTGATGCCTTAGCTGGCTGTTTAGAGAGATTCCCAGAATATGACACTGGAAAATCTAGAGTCAGAGTTAGGAGTTTTTCGTTTTGACATATTTTGATAAGCTTATTTACCAATACTACCAAGTTTTGAACAACTCCTGGAAGAAGGAAATCAAAGATTCAGCCAAGCAAGCTCTTCAGATGCTAGCAGATATCCCAAAACATGAAAGAATAAATAAGAGCCATATAGACGACATCTTAAACATAATAGCCTCCAACATGGGAGAAGACTTTTCATCGCTTGTACGCACCGATACGAAGGCTTTCATCAAAAGAAACCTCCTATTAGGTCTTAGTGATGCCAAGAAACAAGTGCCAAATAATATATCGATAGGAATATATGGAATCAGAGAAAACAAATTAGAAACTCTCATCACTAAACAAAATCTCTTCTGGATAGGAAATAAGTATGGCACAGATATCGAAACCAGATTCAAGAACACACTTAAAGAATCGGTATCTTCAGGATTTACCAAAGAGATGCTTGCTAATAAGCTAAAAGAAGAGTTCAAATCTCTTGGAGATAAGAATCAACACTACTGGCAAGGTTTAGCTGAGCATACAGCCCTTAGAATACGAGAATTTGGAAGATTAGAAGGATATCATAAAGCAGGAGCTACAGGCTACAGGCTTGTTGTTGTACTTGATGATAGAACATCAGAGATTTGCAGAGCTTTAGCAAGCCAGGACAAAGTATATCCTGTAGATACTGCTATTGATACTATGAACCAGCTATTAAGCATAAATACCAATAAACACTCCTTAGACACAGTTAGAGAAATGACTAAGCAGATAGCTCCTTGGGTTTCTGATAAACAAATAAAAAGAGACCCAACTGGTAATCCAATTGGAGTCTCTGTAAATTATTCACCTTTCCCGCCATTTCATTGGAGATGTAGGACTACTACTGAAATTGTTTATTAGCAAACTATCCTTTAGTGCAATATTTTATGTATTCTTCTGTAAAACTATTAGATAGTTCTGTATCTTCATAAATAATATCAAATTGGTTACTTAAATAAGCTCTACACATTGTTTTAACTTCCCTTTGCCCAGCTATATGAATTACTTTCTGCTCAATTTTCAGATTTAATTTTTTTGCAGTATGACTTTGGGTACCAATAATAATTCCTCTGTCAACTTTATCTCTAACAAGAATCTCAATCATCCTTTGTTTTACTTGTTTGGTTACCTCTCTATTGTACCAGTTTTTTATTTCAACATAAATAGCTTCAGATGTAATTGGATCTTCTAGTATTAAGTCTTTTCCTCCATCTTTACTACTAGGTGTAAGAAAAGTTTTATACCCCAATCCTTCAAATAATTCTGCAAATAAATGTTCAACATTCCTCCAATCTATTTTTTTAAAAATGTTACCATCTCTAACAAGTTCATGAATTAAAGATTTACAAGCATTCCTAATTATCATATAATATGGAGATTTGTTTAACTCATCATATTTCTCAATAGTTCTTAATAATCCATTCTCCCATAATCTAATTAGTTGGTCATACACTATATGTGCTTTTCGTATAAATAACTCTTGGGGGATCTTTTGAGAAAAATCATCAGGTAAGAAGTTTTCTAACAGAATAGAGTTAAGCCTTAAACTATTTCTAAGCTTTTTGATTTGCAATGGTAATTTATTCTCATTTTCAACATCTAACATAATAACAGTCACAGGAATATCATGTGAAGTAGCATATTGTAACTCAGTCTCAACTAAGGTATGCCCCCATGCATCTCTAATTGAAGGTAATTCAGACCCTATTATAAAGCCAAAATGATTGGATAAATCAATCAAAGATTTAACATCTCGTGATTCTTCTCCATTTTTTTCTAAAACTGTATATCCTAATCTAGTTAAAACTTCTCTAACTATGTCTCGAACAAAAGGTGATAGTCCTGTAAAAGGACCTGAAATGAATACATTTTTCAAATATTAACTCCTAATTTCTTTTATCTATCATATCTTCAATTTCTGCATCCTGAATTTTATCTCTCGCGAAACTTATTGGAAATAAACTTAATATCAAACTCCAAATTAATAGTAGAGTCTGTATTGATATGAGTGAAAATAATACACCTCTGAATATTAATTTGTAGGAGAAAAGATTTTTAAATTGGTAAACTAAAGGACTAAAGACACTAAACAGTAAACTAAAAATTATTATCAATGTAGAATAAAGTAATGGTTTTGATAACCTGTCGAAATTTTCTACTTTTCGATATTTACCATCATATGCTACTTTTAGTAATTCTGGCTGTATAATTGCAATCCAAGCTCCCATTATACCAAATATTATTGCCGATGTTGTTCTTAGTGATTCAAGGGTTGCAAATTGATTAGAAACTGGAATTTTCATTCCTAGAAAAAAAGAACAAATTGCGATAAGAGTTATCATAACAATAAAAATTAATGTTTTTATTTTCATTATTAGTCCTCAATTCTTGAAAAGATGATCTTTCTTTTAGCTGTTAGAGCTTCTTTTAGTGAATTAATATCATATAATTCTGTACTCTTATGAGTAACATCAATATCTAGTTCCCCTTTGACTATACTCTTACTTAACCAGTACGTTTCTCTATCTCCTTCTAAATTGAATCCTATATCGGATATTGTACTTTCATCTTTATTTTGCCACATGTTTAAAAGATCATTCACGTTGTTTTCGCTTGGATTGTAATTCGATTCATACTTAAAGTTCAGAACTTTATTAGATACCTTATTAATATCGTGAATCCCTGTGAATTTCAGGAAAGATTGAATAACATTTAAATCCTTTTCAATCTGTATATCTAACTTCATCTTAGTAATTAGTTTTCTGACATCTGAAAATCTACTCTTTAGTAAATCTAGTTGACCACCCAATAATAGAAGATGAGACTCAAAAAAAGGATAGATAAGTTCATTCTGTTTGAAATGTTCTAGGTTCTCAATGCTAGGAGTTTTAATCCTAAAATTCTCTATCCTCTTCTCTTTAACAAATTTTGAATGAAATTGTAAAAAACTCTGCAAATAATGACAAAACTGTCTATTTCCGTTAACAATATGATTAAATCTAACAGTTAAATAAATGTTCTTCGAAGGAAGTATCCAAAAGTAGGTACCATATCCAGGTACATAACCCTCTTCAAATTTAGTATCTTTCACATCTGCTTGATCAATAGGCTTAGTTGAGTTAATAGCACTAACACTATTATCTGTTGTTGGTGTTTCATTCCAAGTTGTAAGGAATATATCCCCATACTCATTTTTTGTGATATCTGCACAAAAAGTTCTCATTATGTTTGAATTTTCTTGAGGATTTCCGTAAGTACAAGTCTCAGCTATGGTTTTATCATTTCTTTTTACCCATTCTATTAAATCATTGAAAATAATATCGCTAGTACCTGATAAAGACCTTTTATCTCCATAATGATAATATCCACATTTCTTGATATTAAAGTATCTTAGTTTTGCTTTTTCATTCATCATTAACCTCCTATTTCATTAGGTACACCTGTAAACCAAGTGAAGTATATACCTTCAAAACTACATAGCTACTACTTTTAACAAACCTTGCTATAATATTATGCTCAAAATCTTTTTGATTAAAGTTGAGCTCTACCATTCAGTAGAGCTCCTATATTTTTTGCTTATGATTCTACTTAATTAGCAAACATTTCTTCACAACTGCTTGCTTATTTGATTCAAGTTTATAGAAATACATACCTGATGCTACTTTTTTATTTTGATTATTATTTCCATTCCATACAATTTGATATTGACCTTTTTCCATGTCACTGTCGAGTAATGTTTTTACCTTTTGTCCTCTTACATTGTAAATATTTAGTTTAACTCGACTTTTTTGTGGTATGAAATACCTTATATTTGTTGAGGGGTTGAATGGATTAGGATAACAATTATAAAGTACTGGTTTTAAAGGAATAACTTGGCTTTGTGTATTCTCTGGATTCCTAAGTGAAGCCAATATTTTTCTTGTATTCATTATATGATCGTTTCTTGAGCGTGGCATTAGGCTTGAGTATTTTGTCGTACATTTACCACCACTTTCCAGCCAAGCAGATCCCATATCAATTACAGCAAAACAGGAATCATTATATGTTGGTGGAGACTCAATTATACTAGCATAATGATCAATGGCACCTTGGAAATTATAAATTAATCTATTACAAAGTGCTTTAGTGTTTAATAACTCTCTTCTAAAGTCATTTTGATTTGGATATGATATCAGTTTAGCATCAATCCATTCAATTAAGTCTGGTACTTGATTAGTTTTAGAATGACATACTGTTATACCTTTAAGCACCTGAAAATCAGCATCTGTTAGAAGAGAATCATTAAGTACTTGGTAGTAATATTGTATTGCCATATCCCAGTTACTATTTATTCTGGCATTCTCAGCTAAATAGAATGGCTCATTCATCCCATCCCTACCGGCACTACCATTAGGAGTTGTTAACCAATGATCATAGTTGATGTCTTCATACTGACTAAAGGTGCTCTTTATATCAGTTTCATTGGTATGTCCCCACCAATTCTGGTCAGCTTTAATCTGACTTTTCATATTTTCTGTTACAATGTTTAATTGACCAGCTTGTATGTTTGTGAAATTATTAAATCCTTCATGAAGATAAGGTTGTGATTGTACAGCTAGCAATCCTACACCATTATCAGATATTTTGTTTTCTCCTGTTCCGTTATAGGCAAGATAAGGAACTGCACTTTTATAAGAAGCAATCCCAATATCCGAGTTAAGAATTTTGTCATGTCCAAAATCTACAAGGACATCATAAGCTAATATTGAAACTTCATTATTATTTAATATGCTGTTTTTTAGGACGTAAGTTCCGTTATCATACATTTCCAAACCTATTTCAGCATTGGATAGATAAGTATTATTCACTATTAATGAAGAATTATTAACAGATGATATCCCTAACCAATGATCCTGAATTGTATTTGGGCACATACCTTTAACAACAACAGGATAGAGTTCTGTTCCGTTAAAATGAAATTCCCCATTATTATTTATAAAGTTCTTATTCCTAATACGAATTTCGATTCCTGGATTAACCTTAACACCAACTCCTGGATCTATACATATGTTTTTATTTATCACCACATCTTGCCTAATATGAATACTTTCATCCACAACACTCGGGATATTATACAGATACTGAGCAGTGTTCCTTTCATTGTTTGAAAATTGAGTCCATTCATCCATTTCGTCAATATTATTATTCTTTATTGGAATCCTATAAATCTTTGCCTCATTTGTATCCTGATTACCAACCAATACATATAAATCTCTTATACTTGTAGAAAAAGCTGATCCAATTGCCATTGACTTAATATTAGCAAAGAAGTTTATGTTATAGCTTTGAAGAGGTTCTTCATTAACTTGATATACTGAGAGTTCATTGTCTTTTGATAAAACAACATCTTGTATGTTACTTTCTCCAAGATCTGCAAGAAGTGATGGCCTCCTATTCTTATGATAGTATCCACCATTTTCAGAGGAATAATCGTTGGTTGTATGATTAATTCTATAGCCTTGTTCAACATCAAGAACTTCTTCTGAGGCTGTTGTTAAGATTTCAATTCCAAAGTTGTCAGGATAGAAATCTCCTGCAATAATTTTGCCAGGGGTTAAGTCAATATTATCAATTTCATCAATTGGAGATGGAGTATTGTCAACATGAGACCAGATTTGAACTGGGTCTTCATCTCCAAAGTCATAACAGTAGGTAGTATAACTAGTAGTCCTCTCGATTCCCGGATGAAAATCTTTTGTAATCCCAAAAAATAGGCGATTATGATAAACTGGTTCGTCAGGATTAGTAAACTGAGGTTTAACCAAAAGCAAGTTAGTAGAGCGTAAGTTAGTTATTGAATCTATACCTGGGTCAATTACCCATTCGATGTCCCCTACATTGACATAATCATCTTTCGAACCACTCACAAAATTACCTTTAAAGATACCTACCCAATTATCACTACCATTATTACTACCACTTACGACAGCAGTAAATTCACGGTAAAGAGTTTGATCAACATTTCCAACAGCCATTTCAGAAAGAAAGCGAGAACCATTTATAGTGTAATATTCAGTTTCAAGATCTGTACTAGGATAATTGTGTTGTGTTATTGTTCCATAAAATCCTGAATCATTATCGTAATCATTTCCATTAACCAGAATATCCATCCTTCCATTACCAGTCAGGTCATCAACGATAAGCGACTTAACATCTCCTGAAAGTTGGTTACTAAATGTAATTGGATACTGATTAATATCATCTAGATTTGAATCATAAGCATACACGGTTACTGCATTGGTCACAAAAACTACTTCAGCATTATCTCCATATATTATATCACCAAAGGCTGGTTTTGTAATTATAGAGTCATTAACTATTTCCATAAATAAATGTGAATTACGATATAAACATGCAAAGTATTCAAAGCTATCATTAATTGGCTTCTTCAAACCAAAAGCTAATTCATCAAGACCATCATTATTCATATCAAATATTGCAACTTCTGAAGTTAACTGATATGTTGATAGGTCTACTAATTCTTCTAACTTAGGTACACATGGCACCTCAAAATACACGATATCAGTACGTCCCTCATAAAAAAGCTCTAACGAAAATCTAATATTTCTCCCATAAGGAGAGGAGTCAGAAATAATAAAGTCGCTACTAGAATCAAAGCCAAGAGAGCTAATTGGATTCCATTGCCCATTTCCTTCATCTATATTAATGAAAGGGTCATCGGTTGTAAGATGTCCTACTACAACATCACTACCTGATTCCCACCAATTCTTAAGGGATATGCTAAGACGTACTTCATCTTCTCCTGTGGACAAAACTCCATCTCCTGTATCATCAACAGTAACATTATGAAGTCTATAGGCAGGATGATTCCCTTCAGTGAGAGCTCGATAAACATTCAAACGCCCTGTTCCCAGAGCACGCATATACATAGAATTTGTATTCATTTGCGTTAGGTCATCTGCAGTTCCCTTTAACCTTTGGATAATTTGTTCTCGGGTTAGATCTGGGAATGTATCTTTTATCAATGCTACAGCACCAGAAACCATTGGTGCAGACATTGATGTTCCATCAGCGTATTCATAATTGCTACTCCATGGATTATATGGTAAATTATGATTAGTAAACTCTTCATTCTGAGGGGTGGTTGAAACTATTCCATTGCCAGGTGCACAGATATCAAGCAAGTTCCCGTAGTTTGTATAAGATGCTTTAGCGTCATTGATTCCTGTAGCTCCAACAGAAATAACTCCTGGTATATTTGCTGGGAAAGCAATACTGTTTGCACCCTCATTACCAGCAGCAGCTACAAATACGATATTATAATCTTCTAACATTATTGATGAAATTCTATTCCTTAACGTCTGGTTGATAGCATTAGGCACTCCCCAACTCATATTTACAACTTCTGCTCCATTCCTAAACGCCCAATTTATCCCAATTACAGCGAAACTTGCACTTGGTAATATATTGCTCATTCTTACAGGCATCAGCTGGCAACCAGACTCAAGGTTATTCCATCCTCCTGCTACACCTGCTACTCCGAGTGAGTTATTTGTTGATGCTCCAATAATCCCAGCAACATGAGTACCGTGCCCACTTTTATCTTGTGGTATATTAACATCTTCATCATCGAAATTAAGATATCCTAATACATTAAAGCCATGAGCTCCTTGTCCATCATCCCAAAGGTTACTTTCCAAATCAGGATGTATTCCATAATCATTAATACCTAAATCAATACCTGAATCCAGCACAGCAACCTTAACATTACCTCCATAAGCTATTTGGTTACTCCATACTTGATTCATGCCTATTTTTTCTAAACCCAAGGATGTTGAATTATATGAGTCATCAGTGTTTATTCCGAACAACTCTAGTTCATGGTCAGGTTCTGCATATTCAATATTGCTTTCTTTCTCTAAATTGAAAATTACATCTTCAATATCGTACATCTTATTAAATTCAGCCAGATAGTAAGCCCCTTCATAATCACCTGTTTGGATGGTAAACAATGTGTCCATTTTACTGATTTGATAGTTAGAGGCAATAGTATTAAACCAAGTTCTATCAGTTATTACTACTCCAGAGTTGTTTCCTGTAACATTGATTAAAACATCACTCTTAAAGAGAATATTTCCTTCTACAAAATTAGCTGATAAAGTGCTTATAACAATAATTAAAGTGATAAAAACTATTATCTTCTTCATTTCTTCCTCCTATTTATTTGCTATTTTATAATTGTAATTTTCTTTACTTGGCTTCTTTTCCCATCTTTAACCTTGAGAAAGTATATACCTGATGGATAATCTAGATTTTGAATTCGAGAAAGCCCGTTCTTTGTTGATATCTTATTTTCAGAATAAACTAATCTACCTCTAAGGTCATAAAGAGATAGATTTATATTCTTATCACTTTTTTCCATAAATTCAATATTGAAACTGTTTATACAAGGTTGTGGATATATCTGTTTGATTAGCTGATTCTGCATAGGTTCAACCTCTTCAGAATTTGACACTGTTTTATGGTAGGTTACGATTAGGTGTGGATCATATGGAGCAGATGAAGTTGGATTATTTGAATATGAAACATAATCTGCTTCATATAGTCCTATATCATGACCTGGTGGGAATATCAGCCTAAACTGAGAATAACCATGCGATTGTTCAATATCGTTAAGATAGCTCTCAGTAATCGGAAATGAGACCCAACCAACAAAAGCACTGTCCTGCAAGATCCCCACATTGGAAGTAAGTGGGGTAACATCAAAAACGGAAGGAGTTAAAGTCTCAAATTGTATATGATCAATAATAACTGAGTAGGGTTGAGAATAGTAGTGTGGCCATATAAGGTCAATACCATTATCCCAATAGTACTGACATTTAAGGCGTAACATTACACTTGATATAGCGTAATCATTGGGAACTGGTTTAGTCTCAAATGTAATAAACGATCTGAAATCAAAAATACCTGTTCCAATAAACTGAGCATAACCATAACCAATATCTAAGGTTGATTGATTGGGAAAGTTGTAATAATTCTGATAATCCATACTATGGTATATAGTCCCAGTCATAGGATTAGGCTCAGAGTATATTGTATCAACAAGAACTGATTCATATCTATCAGAATATAGCTGTAGAATTATGCTAAATAGAATTAATAAGATTAAGAGATGTCTCTTCATTTTTTCCTCCATTTTAATGTATAAATTATATATAATGTGTGGTTATGAAAAAGCAATATTTATATAATCATCATCAAGATTTAATCTGATAATAATCAAGTAATAGTTTATTTCAAAGCTGCTCCTTGAACTTCTTTCAATTTCTAAACTGAGTCACTAATATAATATTTAGCAAAAACCAATTTGAGAATAATTAGTATTTCACTAATTGTCAATTGCTTTATTTATAATTTATATAAAAGAGGTGTCAGAAAAGTTTTTTTTTATGCTAAAATGGACAATCTAAGACTGATAATTTCAAGCGATGTTAACATGCATGCCAATAGTTTCTGCCCCAAAAAAAAGATTTAATGCAGAAAATCTCTTATAAATAAAGATAATTTGGGTAAAATATATAAAATTAGTGCTTATAAAACCTAGAAATTGTTCAATTTCATCCACAAATATTTCTTAGTTATACATCTTCTCATGCATAAGCCATAAACTCTTCACCCACTATTTCAACTATTTTTTTGATATTTTAACTTATTCTGTGTTAACTCTTTGCAACTCGGTTTGCCTTCTGTTAAATTTCTGTTTTACATTGCATCATAAATATAAAATAATGATGTAAGGATTTTAAATGAGAATAGATATACATACAGTTTTAAGAGTCTTAAACCTACCTGAAGATGAAAAGATAGCACAACTTTTAGAAGAACACTCTGAGAGTGCTGTAGGCTGGTTTAGAAAAGTAGCTGAATCCTCAGTACTTGAATCTCTTACAGACTATAAGATGTCTTATTCTTTTTTCTTATTATCTCAAGTATTAGACTTTCTAAACCTTAAAACTCTTGGTTCTGGTATTATTAAGACTACGGGTATTGATGCACAAGTAACTGAACTTCTTACTGGTAGTGAGATTAGAGCTTATAAAAAGGATTTAGAGATTCGTTCTTTAGAGACTATTTATGATTATCTTACTCCTCTTGGTATTAAGCGTTTAGATGAACTTAAGTTTGGAAGCAAAGCAGTTAAACACCATAGAACTAGGGCAACTGTAATATGAGTGTAAATAGTGAAATATTAAAAGCTATTTATACTTCAATAGAGAGTAAACTACACCTCATAGGTAGTGTTATTGAGGGCAAAGCTAGAAGACTTATACTAGAGAAAGGTATTAAAGATAAAGGTGATTTCTATCAAAACACAAGCTATGCTGTAAGCTTTAACAGCTCTTCTATTGACCTGGTTGTAGGATCTAATGTACCTCATGAGCAATATGTTCTAGGTGGTAAAGTTCCCTCCTGGACTCCAATCCAGCCACTTAAAGATTGGGTTGCTCGTAAAGGCTTAGACTGGGTTGATAAGAAGACAGGTGAACAACTTACTATTGAGAACATTGCCTATATGATTAGAGGAAAGATAAAACGTGAGGGTGTGCCTGAACGTAATGTCTTTGCAGAGGTTATCCAAAACCAAGAGAAGTGGATTTTTAGTCAGTTAGATTCTATTGAGGTAATACTATGACCTTTCAAGATAAACGAATCGCTATTGTTAAAGCATTAATTGACACTGGTATTTCCTCTCGTAACATCGCTTTTTCTAAAGACACTATTCCTAGTTCTTTTCCATCTGCTATTGTAGTATTAGAAGGAGAAAAAGGCTGTAATAAATCTTCTAAGCGATACTTAGCATTTGAATATGACATCCAAGTATTTCTAATTACTGATGTTAACAATTCAGATGATCCAGATATAGATATATTAAAACTATCAGATAGATTTAAATCTAATTACAGAACAGCTGTTGGGAGTGATATACCTAAGATTGAATTCTACCCAGCAAGAGCTGATGCAGGGCGTAAAGTACGCATAGCCAAGGTTTATACGGTGATTTAGATGAGAGTTCAAAAGATTGGTGGATTCAATATTGGGATAGTTAGCAGTGAAGATTTGCTTAATAAGAACTACTCGCCTGAGCCTGTTAACTTAAATTCTTATAAGTGGGAAGGTAGTAAAAGGCTATCGAAATCTTATGAGAAAAAGAGAATGATAACAGCTCCCTACTCTATGGGTAACTTGCTTAAACTCATTGAAAAAGATGAGTACCATTCAGGTTGTATTGCTTCTAAGGTAAACACCTGTCTGATGCAGATAGAAGTTAAGAATAGTAGTTTAAAGAGTTGGTTTAGTGATGCTCAATATCCAGGTAATGATGACATACTTTTAACTCTTGGAGAACTGCTTAAATACTATCTAGCATGTGGTAATGGCTTTATCATCAAGATGAGAAGTGCTTCAGGAGATTGGGTTGGCTTAGAAAGACTACTACCAACAGAAGTACAACTAATAGAAAACTATGATGAGTTTGGATTCTTCAAGCCTGATTTCCTTCATGTTAAAAATGGAACGAAGAGATTCTTTCCTGGAGATGATGTAATTCACTTTAAGAACCCAACTCATAGATCAAATGCTTGGGGTGTCTCTTGCCTACCTGTGGCTGTTAATATTGAGATTCTAGAACAGATTAAAAGTGTGTGTTTAAAACTTATCATTTTGTTGAATCTCTTTAGCAATGCCTTTTTTTTTCAATTCATCATAACTACCTAATCTTTCGTTATAGGAACCGTTGAAGCTATCTAAGTCTTTTTGCTTAATTTCTGTCTTTAGTTTGCTTTTATCAATTTGTACAACTCCTTGAGGCCAGATAGGAAATTCGACTACTTGTATATTGTTTGAACTTGTTATAATGAATTCTATAAAAAAAAAGCTGTGCTTATTACCTTGATTAATAAAAACAACTAAAAGACAATAGCTTTGTTCATCAATATACTGTAATTTACATGACTTCATTTCTTTAAATTTAATCTTTGAGAAGTCATTAATTTTAGCATTTTTTAAATATCGTTTCATAGAAGATAAATCATTATTATTAAGTGAGTTCTTTAGTTTATGTATGAAGTTATTAATCTTAAGTGTAAGGTTAGTATAGGGTAATAACTTAAAAAATAGGGTCTTATTATCAATCAGATGATAAAGCTCAATTTCATTAGTATACTTATATATTATTTCTCTGACTTTACTCTCTTTAAGTTTAAATCTCTGGGCAATTTTAGCTTTTGATTCTTTCTCTATATAGAAATACTCTAATATTCTTCTTTCTCTATCTTTATGTGCAAGAAAAAGATATTTACTAAAATCAATCTCAAAATCTATAATTTCACTACTATTTTCTTGATTTTTATTTGAAAAAAAATCAAGTTTATCTTCTTCTACATGAACGGCTAATAATCTTTTTTGCTTAGTAAAATAATCATTACATAAGTTAGTAACTACCTTTCTAATCCATCCTTTAGGATTAGCAATCTCTATTACTCTTGAAATCTTTACAAGCTTAACCAGACAATCACTTGCAAAATCCTCAGCTAATTCATAATCATTAACTATTTTATAAGCAGTTACCTTTGCAGATTCAAAATACTCTTTAAAACTATTAACCATCGCTAGCCTCTCGTAAAATTTTATGTATCAATCAAATAGAGCAAACTAATAAAAATATTGTTTTTTTTAGAGTCTATGTAACAGGAGGAGATATGAAAAAAATAATCTCATTACTGTTAGTGTTAAGTTTTGTCGTGTTGGTATTTGCCAGTCAAGTTAATTATGAACTATATCCAGAAATTACATGGATAGAGGTCGGATCTCAAAATTACGAAGTTATTTATGATGACCCAAATGATGATTATATTGCTATAGTTATTAATGGAGAAATATTTATAGTTAAAAAGTAAATGTTGCAGTTATAGTAATCCTTGTATATTAAGGATTTAGTTAGTTACAACAAAACTAGGAGCTAAACAAAAAACAAAAAAAGGAGTAATAAAAAAATGCACAAAAGGAATATTTTAATATTGTTTAGTAGTCTGTTTTATCTTCTATCATAGGGCATTGTTATCAATTAGATGGTATAATGCAATAATAACTTTACAAATTTAGAAGATCTTAAATTACTTTAATAAATAATGAAGAATAAGGAGTATAGTATGAAATTAAGATTAATATTATTGATGTTATTTTATGTTTTAGGTACTAATCTATTTTGCGATAATAATGAATCAATACTCAAAAGTGGTAACAAAAAAAAACAGATTGCAGGTTATATTCAATTATTGTCTCAAATACGGTTTGGTAATGACCTAAAACTTGGAGATCGAGTAGTTTATTGTTATAAAGCAGAAGGTAATAATGATAGTGTTCACTCTTTAGAAATAATGTCAAAAGATGATAACAACATGGTTATATTGGAAGAGTTTGATGGCAATAGCGTCTATGTTAGAATGAACAGCAACACTAAAGAGGTCTTAGCTATTTGGGGAACTGATGAATTTGGTCAAGATCAAGTTTTAAATGTTTTATCAAAAAATGAGTTAACCATCTTCGAAGATGAAATTAGTGAAATGTTTAATGTTGCTGATTCCATTTTGCAAATTAATGAAAGTTTTTATTTTGATGCTAACACTGAAATCAAACAAGTCGATCAAAACTCTAGAGTAAATACAATTGATGTAAAAATGGATATTACCAAAACAAAGATTCCTGAAGAGATATCCCAAGAAGTAATAAAGGAAAACAGGTTAGTTTTATCAAGTGATGTTCCTAAAATGCTACCTTTAATCCCTGTTGCTCTAAGTAATTATAACAAAAGGGGTCTTCTCAAACAATACGATTATGGATTTGTTGAGAATAACATATTGGAATTGAGGAGCTATCGAAAATGAAAAGCTTTAAAATTATAATAATCGCCTTGTTTATTATTATCATTATATTACTTGCTGGATGTGATTTTAAATTATATAATGACCCCGAAGTTGATGAGGGTGCTTGGAGAGAGGATTTCATTGCTATAATGAACATTGATGGTTCTGATGTTGAACTTATACAATCACAACATCAGAATTACTTTGCAGGTGCAAGAAGACCTTATTTTGTGAAAGACTTAGCTGGAAACAGTGAAGAAGAGGTTATTCTCTTAGACTTTCAAGATAAAATAGATATCATGTCGCTTGATGGAGAAAATAGAAGAACTATTATTGATTCATTGGGTGGTGTACAATATTTTAATCAAGATAGAACAAAAATGATTCTTCTTCATAATGGTAAGGTTTATCTATCAAGTGTAGATGGATCTAAAGTTGAAAAAATTTCACTTAGTTCTATTACTCGTGGTTATAATCCATCATTTGCTAAAGATGAAGAGACAATTTTATACAATTATATTGTGAGAAATGATACAACTACTACTGAGTTAGGTTTAGTTGAATATAATATTTATACAAACAACTCTCAAGTTATTTTGAACACAGTAGTACAAGAAGATCTTCTATTTAATCCAGCATATCAATATCCGAGTAGAATCAATGAAAATGTAATTGTTTATCGGTACGATTATAACAAGTTTGAAAATGAGGAAGTGATCAGTAGTCATGATTTTAGAGAACATGACTTGGTGACAAATGAAATAGATATTTTGATTGAGGGGTATATAAATCTCAAGTACTCAAATTTGAATGAGTTTGTAACATTTGAGCGTGGAAATGATAGGAATATATATTTGTTAAACATAGAGACACAATCAACTATATCTTTTGAAACAAGTCTTTATGATATTGAAGATGCAAGTTTCAGCTCTGATGATCGTTATCTGATGCTAAATGAAACTATCTATGATACACATTTAGATTCTACTTTTATTTTAGAAGACAGTGACTTTTTTGGTAAATATCATAATATTTCTAAAACTAGCATGAATTCAGATAACACAAAAATTGTGGGAATTGTAGGTTTCTTACATTACTAAACAGGAGGGGAAAATGAAAAATAAGATTTTAATTATAATAATAATACTAACATTTATATATAATATTGCAGCTTTTACTACTGAATATCCAGTAGTTGATCCTTTAAGTGCAGAATGGCAAGAAGCAGGATTGGATGGGGATGTACCTGTTCATCAAGAAGATGTTACTATATCTATATCAGAAATAGAAAATTTCGATTTGAGTGGTATATTAAATGTAGGGCAGGCAGACGAGATATACCCTTCTCCAACTAACATTGTTAGACTGTTGTTACCTCCAGGAGAATTCAATCTTACGCAACCAATTGAACTTCAATCTTACATAATTCTAAAAGGTAATCATCAATTTAGGAGAGATGAGGATAGAGCCCAAAGAACTACTTTAAATTTTAATCTTGGGGATAATAAAAATTGCATTAATGTTGGTAGTAATACAGAAACTATGGAGAAAGTTGGTATTGAAGATTTATGGATTGTTAGGCAAGACAATAGTGACTCTGCAAATACTAATACTGGTAATAATATACATTTTTCACATACTAATAATTGTTGGGTAATAGGTGTTGAAAGCACAACTCCCGTTACAAGTCACATAAGAATGATAGAATCAAATCATAATTATGTCGCCGGATGTTACTTTGATAATGCTCATAGACATGGAGATGGAGGACAAGGTTACGGAGCTTTTATCGAGTATAATAGTCACCATATTCTTGTCGAAAACAATATCTTTAGAAGACTACGACATTCTATGGTAGTTCAGAATGGTGCACATCACAATGTTTTTGGATATAATACTGTAAAAAAATCCGAAAATACTTCAATTGAAGATTGGGGTCCAGATGGAGTAGCACCATGGATGGAGAACTTTGCTAAATGGATTATGAGCAGTATTGTACCTGGAGACTATACCGGTGATTTGATATGCCACGGAGAATCTTCTCAACATTATGGAGGACCTTATGAGGGACCTTATGAAAACTTATTTGAAGGTAATGTCTGTAATTCAATACAAATAGATTCATTCTGGGGCCAGAACAAAAAACATAACACTTTTTTTAGAAACAAATCCAGTAAATATGGTATTGCTATTTATCCAAAATTGAAGGGATCTTTTGATATACAAGATGAATCAGAAAAACAAACAGAGCAGATAACTATTAACAATTATTGTAAATCGAGACAACATTGGACAGACGCTGGACCTCTGTATATGGCAGGAGGAGGGGCTACTGCTCTAGGGGCTACACTTTTATCTTTCATTCCAGAGGTTGGTCCCATCTTAGCGTTTGATTTCATTCTTTATGGCCTTAAAACAACAATAGATTATGCAAATTTTGGATATAAGTTAACTAATGGAAGGGGATTTGATGTAAAGCCTATTGAAAAAAATAATATAGTTAAAAGAATGAATTTTTGGGGTAACTATTATACAAGAACATGGACAGATGATGATTATGGTTCAGATTCTAAAGCTTGGGATGATGAATCATATTATCGAACAGATATACCTGACTTTTGGGCTACAAGTTTAGAAAGTAGTTGGCCTTATCATCCTAAAAATTCCGATTCAATACCTTCAGAATTTAGATACAATGCCTTTGATAAAAAGACAGTATCAAGATATGATGATCCGAGCTATCTTCAAACATATTATATTACTGAAGATACTGAAATCCCATATGATTTGGTTGATGACTTAAGTTCACAAACTGGCAATCTTCATGTCCCAGAGAATACATTGTTAATAATAGACTCGAGCTCTTCAACTGATGGAATAACTCTAAGTTTTGAACGAAATAGTTTAATGGGAATAAGTGGGGCTGTTATGGTTAGAGGAACAAGTGATAAGCCTGTTACTTTTACTAATCTTCAACCAACTACTAATGATAATGATAGATGGTATGGAATATATATAGGAAAAGAAGCTAGAGCAACATTTGATGATTCTTCATTTGAATGGGCAGTTTTTGAAAATGCAAAAGGTTCTAGCGGTTCCTCTGGTGGAGCTTTTAATTTTGATAATAATTTTTCAAATTTAGACTACACTGTAACTTTCGATAATTGTATCT
Source organism: Cloacimonadales bacterium (SeqCode) (assembly GCA_963678315.1). GTDB lineage: Bacteria > Cloacimonadota > Cloacimonadia > Cloacimonadales > JAFGVF01. The sequence goes on from OY782781.1 coordinate 2,183,485, forward strand.
TTAGGAATAATTTATCTCCAAGTGTTCCTGAATCAACAAATATTAATAATGGTGATGGTGGTGCTATCTTTATTAAAAACCGTAATGACGATGATATGATACATACTGTCTTTAATAATTGTAGTTTCCTTAATAATAATTCAGCATTTGATGGTGGTGCTATATACGCTGACGGTGCTCCTCCAATAATTATGAATTGCTATTTTGAAGACAATCAAGCTAGAAGAGGTGGTGCTATATCTATCCTTGGGAATGATGATAACAGGGACATTGTAATAGCTGGATCTGTTTTTAATAACAACAGTGCTAATGATAACTATGGTGCTGTATATATAGAACAGAGCAAAACCCATGATTCTTCAAGTTATAATACTTTCATCCAAAATAATACATTTGTAAATAATACTGCACTTTCGGGTTTTGGTGGCGGAATATCAATGAAAAATGTAAGCAAATCTGTTTATTTTATTAACAATATCTTTAGAGATAATTATGCTACTAATAGTTCTGCAGTCTATGGTGTTGGACATTCAATATTATATTTATTACATGATAATTTAGTTAATAATCATGAGGTAGTTTTTGAATCAAATTCGATAGAAGGGTTTAATTTAATAGATAATCCTTCTAATGACTATATCTCATATGCAAGTTATAATGATAATTATGTATATTCTTCTATGAATCTAAACTACACTGCCAACAATAATATTTACAGTAATCCTTTAATATACGATAATATTAAAATTGATACTTTTTCACCATGCTTTAATAGTGGTTTCTTACCTTCTGAGAATGAAGATGCAACTGTTTTTTGTTCATTACCACATGATATTGCTGGAATGAATAGAATAGCTGGAGGATCAATTGATATCGGAGCTTTTGAGTTTAATGAAGTTTATATTGATATAGATACTGAGGAGATAGTATTGGGTAATATAAATCCTGATTCTCCTAGAGAATTTAAATTCAGAATTATAAACACAAGTGATAACACAACGATATCAAATATTACTATTGATGTATCTGAAGATTTAGGTGATGTACTAGTATTTGACAATCATCTAAATGAGCTTACTCCAAACTCCAGTATGACTATCATTGGTAATTTTTATCCTACTAGCATGTATAAAACTTATAATGGATTTATCAGTATTAAATCAGATAATATCATGAATACCGATATCTCAATTCCATTCAATGCTAATACTCATATACATTCTGCTTGGAACTGGGTTTCTTTCCCAACCGTAAGTGGAAGTATGAATAATAATCAACTGTTTGAGACAATTGATCCATATGGGATTAGTATTATGTATAAAAATGATTATGCAACATTAGATAGTAATGGATGGAGTGTAAATGGGCTTGATACAATCTATAGTTCAGCTTTCTACAAAATTAATATGGTAGATTATTCAAAGCAATATGATATTCCATATAATATGGAAAACACACAGACTTCAATTAATTTATATCCAGGTGTAGATAACTGGGTAGGGTATTGGTTGGATGAAAGTAAGAACATGAAAGATGCATTTGGAGATAATTTTGATAAAGTAACATCTATGAAATCTGAGAAATGGAGTTATGCTCCAATTCCTATCAATCCCAGAAAAGATCTCAATATTACTACACCACCTAGTTGGATAACTCACACATTGCACAAGGGGAGAGGTTATATTGTAAGAGTAAATGAAACTATACAAGGGTTTAGTTGGGAAAATTCAGGAACACAATACTTAATGAAGGGGGCAACACCTAAATTAGAACATTATAATTTCAAGACTACAGATGATTATATGGTGATGGACATAATCAATATTGATGATAATATAACAGAAATTGGTGCATTCCAAGAAGATGTTTGTGTTGGGGCTACTGCTGTTGCTGATAATCAAGCACAACTATTATTATACCCAAGTGCCGCTAAGAGTAATAATCTAGACTTGAGAATCGAGTATATAAGTGAGAATAAGAGTAATACAGTTGATAATATTTATGTATATGACTTTAAGAGAAATGATTTTGATGCTTCATATAACTTAACCCTCGAAAAATCATATTACTTGGTCTCTTTTAATGACCCATATTCTGATAATAATGTAACTACTCCAAAATTAAGGTTATATGGTAATTATCCAAACCCATTTAACCCTGAGACAAATATAACATTTGATATACAATGTGATTCAAAGGTAAAACTTGAGATCTATAATATCAAAGGTCAGAAGGTAAAAACACTTATTGATAGTAGATTGTCTGCTGGTAATCACAGTGCAATTTGGAATGGGACAAACTCAAGTAACAAGTCTGTGGCTTCTGGTGTTTACTTCTACAAACTTAAATCGGATGGTAAGGAGTTAACCAAGAAGATGATTCTTCTAAAATAGTGTCATATGATCTCATGAGCTATAGAGTCCTGTTATAAAGGGTTTTATAAGGAATGATCAAAATGATAAAGATACTTAAAGGCACAGCATTAGTTGTGCCTTTTATATTATAATACTATATTGGTGATTGTCCCATATCTATTTTTTCTTCAACAGCGATGTATTATCCTTGGAGTTTTATTGGCTCTTGTTTAAGCCTACGAGAAGCATACTGTCTCTAATGATGATCAATAAAGCATTTATTGAACTTATTAATTATAAACAATAACTTTAATTACTTATATTACAGGGCTATAATACTTTAACTATTCATATAAAAACTGTTCCTACACTTAAGTTGAAGTTGAACTTGAACCGTTTTATTTGTTGAAATGTCATTCCCTATAACATTCATCCTAAAGGATTTTACAACTCTGGTGGTGAAACTACAGAGTAGTTAAAAGTATTAAAAGCTACTCTTATGCTCCATAATTTAACTATCATTTCAGTGTCTGAAGGAACTATCAAATTAGTCAATAAAGCAGACTCTAACACAAATCTAATTGTGGTTGAAAAGGCTGATGTGATAGAGTTTAAACGTAAAAGAATAAATCGTACAGTACCTGATACTTCCATCCTAGATTGTTTAATTGGTGATTTGAAACTCTTGAAAAACATTTTATCAGATTCTTACATTGAACTTTTAAGTCAGATTTGGGAGCTAACATCCACTATCGACAATCTTGAGAAGTACACTATCTCACTGTTTGATAGAATACAAATTGAAGATAAACAATACAAGGTTACTGAGATTCAACGAGATACAAAAGAAAATGAATACAAATTAAAAGCATGGGAGTTACCTAATGTTTAAGTTTGATGGTTTTAGAATCATCTCAATAACTGATGGTATAGTAGATGGTTATGTAGTTCCAGATGCAACAGTTGAGTATCAGCCTGAAATCAAATACAGGATAGAAAAGAAGAATGCTTTTGATCCAACTATCATTATTAAAAGAGATCCTTATCATGATGACCAGATTGAATGCGAAGCTATACTATTACCAACTGAATACAACACTCTATGTAGTCATTTAACAACTGCTGATCAACTATTTATAGAGTTTGATACAGCAAGCCAAACTTTACAATTTCCAGTTACAGTCGATAAACTACCAAAACTTGAAGATGAAACCAGATCATTTAAAAGCCAAGTTAAATTCACACTTAGTTCAATCTATACCTCTCTTGAATTCATAGACTTTGATAATGTCTTTGGCTATGGAAATGACTGGGGTGAGAACTGGGGATTTTAGGAGAAAAATATGTCAGAAACAAATAACTATAATTTATATAAACCTGCCTCTGGTGAATCAGGATGGGCTCAGGCACTTAATAGCAACTTTGATATCATAGATACTCAAATTAAATCAGCTCATGATAGTATTTCAAACCATACTAGTTCAGGAAGTAACAAGCACACAGCATCACAGATTAGCACAGCTGATGGCTCTAATGTTGAATCTAAACTATCAACACTATTTTCAAGTAAAGCAGACACGAGTCACACTCATGATTATGCAAATTCAAATCATGCTCATAGTACAGATAGTGTTAAGAATAACCAGGGAACTTCACTTACATCTATCTTAGGGCAGTTAGATTCAAAGGTAGGAAGTATTGAAAATACGCTAAAGTTTCTATCACCAAACCTTGATAAAGTAACAGTATCAGCATTCATAACTAATCAAGCTAGTGGTATTAGAATCATGTGTAGCCTTGTGCCATTAATAAACGTACATAATTGGAATATACGTGTTATAAAAGCAGGTAGAACCTTAGCTGAAGCAACTAGTGCTAGTTCTTATATTTTTATACATAAGGATTCATTAGAGGGCATATCTGATGGTGAAACTGTTGAAGTAGTTGTTACTGCCTTATCAGGTCAAAGCAGTCAGACAGCAGTTTATAGCCACAAGTTTATGCATATTAATACACATATAGAAGAACGCTTAGACAGTGTAGAACATCAACTTACTATCGGAAATATCATAGATGCATTTGCTCAAGATGCTGATGCCTTGCAAGCACTTGCCAATGTTCTTCATTCATCAAACACCTTAGCACAGAAAGTAGCAGAGTTAAGATAATGAATTCAATTAGAGAAAACACCCTTTTTGATTTAATTAACAGAAAGACAAAACCAACCATCTCAACAGATAAGAATATAGCCTTTATAAAGCCTGTCTATTCAACTGTTGATGAGAAAGAAGATTTAGGAATCCAGGACCAGAACCTTATTCTTTCAGGAGAAGAGTTTCCAAGCTCTGCGAGAGATGGTCAAATATTCATAAAGAACGGAAAAACATATATTTATAAGGAGAACCAATGACTTTTAAAGAGTTACTTCAAACACAGAAATTAGAGCTTACCCAGGAACATGAAAAGCTAAGAAGAGTTATCAACGATTCAAATCAAAGACTTCTTAAAACTGAAGGAGCCCTACTTATGATACAACACCTTGAAAAGCAAACATTAGAAGAGAAATAGTATGAGTGGTGTATGGAGAGAAATACTTGATTCAGCCAAGCTTGGAGTTGCAGGAGGTATAGCTCAATTAGATGGTTCGGGATTGCTTAAAGATACTCAAGTTCCATCTATCCCCTCAACTAAGATTACAGGATTGATTCCAGCCAATAGCATACCTAATATTGATGCATCTAAAATCATATCAGGAGTTCTTGGAACTAGTAGAATACCAAGTCTAGACGCATCAAAGATAACTTCAGGATCATTCTTATCAAGCAGAATACCGACACTAGAGCAAAGCAAAATTAATGGTTTATCTACAGCTCTTAATAGTAAAGTTAACACTTCAAGAAAGATAAATGGCAAAGCATTAACAGCAGATATATCGATAGATAAAGGAGATGTAGGGTTAACTAATGCAGAGAATAAATCCTCTGCTACCATAAGATCTGAAATATCACTGACTAACATAATTGATACAGGAATCGATACTTCCTCAATTATAAAGCAAGTTACTCAACTACCTGCAAGTGGAAATGATGGTCAGATGGTTAAGCTTAATGGCTCGATTTACGTGTGGAAGGATACAGTTTAATGTGGGAAAAGATAGTTCAAAATAGAGAGCCTAAAGATATTTATAGTGATGAATTACAGTCTTATGATTATACTTTAGGAGAGGCTGTTCCTTCAAATCCTGATTTTATTCATACTAATGGAGGATTAGTTTTAACTATAAAAGTGCCTGTCTTGTTAGTAAATTGGGAAACTGTCTTCCAGGATAAAGAGAATCCTCTCTTTCAGATATACAAGTATCTACCCAAAGAGATAGATAAAAGTGAGCTTTACCATGAAGAGTTGGTTAAAGATGCTGTTGCTGGACCTAATGAAATAGACTGTAACATCTATTTAACTCCAGGAAGATATTATTTTAAGTTGTCAAACTGTAAAGTGGCATCATGCCCTACTACCTCATTTATACCTGAGAATAGTTTTATTATGCTTAATGATTGTCATGATAAGAGTGATATTCCTAACTGGATTCAATACCCGATTAGTACTATTTGGCTAGCTTTTTATGGCTTAGAGTTTAGGATTAGAAAAGCTGATTTATACTTAGGATTTGAACCTTCAAAGCTACCAGACCACCTACTACTAGAGGGTGCTTTTTATCATTCTATTGATCAAGATGGAGCTATTAGGACCTACATATATCACGATAAGCAACAGTTTATTGAAGGTCAGAAAATTTAGCAAAAAAAAATAAGCCCATCGTTTAAAGCTGATGGGCTTTATAATTTACCAAGTTCTAACCTTATAAGTAACATCATTATATTCAAATTGCTCTAAATCAATCTTAGCAAGTTTAGCTATCTTATCAAACAACTGACCTAGTTCATCACGTTCACCAGTTTCAATTAAGGTCTGTCCAGTCATCCCATCAAGATAATTAAAATCTATTACAGCTTTTTCAATAAGTTTAATTTTAAGATCTTGTTTAGCTCTTAAGCCAGCCTTAGCTAAGTTACTAATTAAGGTATCCATAATTTCAACTGCTCCATCACAGTTGGCTTTGCTGTATTGAGTCATGCCATCATTAAAATATCCTCTCCAAGTTTTAAAAGGGTAGCTTGTCTTTACCTGTTCTAATCTCTCTTTATAAGTCATCGTTAACTCCTTTAACTTCATTAATTTATATCTCTATATTAATGGTTTAATGAAAGAAGTCAAGTCAAATAGACACTATTTTTAATATTTAACTACATATTATACAACAAGTTAGAGCTTATTTAAGTATAAAAAGTGACAGTACTTTTTCCTTAATCAAAAAATGGAAATGACGCTGTCACAAATTGAAGTAGCATATAATAGTCTAACTAACTAATAGCTATAAAGTTAAAGCTAAATTGATATAGTTATACAGAACTGACAGAGTTTTTTCCTTAATCGTTATTTCAAAACAGAAAATGGAAACTATGCTGTCATTTGCAATTTTGGTTAGTAAAGTATGTTAAATGTTTAATATGTGGGGTTTTAACTGGCATAGAAGTCTATTCATATTGTTGAACTAAGGAAATCACGCTGGCACAACAAGGAAAAAACGCCTGTCACTTTATAGTATCCTACTGGGTTCATAATTATATCCTTTATAATTTAATTTGATTTATCATCAGCTATTATTATTTCGGATTTAAGTAAAATTGCAAGTATTATTTGGATTTATATTCTCTGAAAAGCAAAGAATAAACAGATTCATCCAGATAGCCCTTTCCTTCTACAAAAACATATTCTCTCAATGTACCTTCGTAAGTAAAAGCAAACTTCTCTGCAATCTTTACTGAAGCAAGATTCCTAGGATCACATCTTAGTTCTAATCTATTTATATTAAGAACATTGAAAGCATATTCTATTATTAAGCTTGTGAACTCTTTAGCATAACCTTTACCCCACTCTTCTTTGATTAAATCAGCTCCCAGTTCAATTGAGTTTGAACCTTTATTCCAATAGTGAAGTGCAACCGTCCCTATTAGCTTATTAGGTTTATTTTTTAAGAATACCCCCCATCTAAAAGCATTACTTTCTTGATAGCTAGCATTCCATCTATTGATAAGATTATCAGCTTCTGCAATAATCTTTATAGCATTCCTTTGCATATACTTCATTGCTTCAATATCGGAATATATTGAAAATATAGAATGGCTATCTTCTAAAGTTATTCTTTTCAAAAGCAGTCTATTACTTTCTAATATGGGGAAATTAGTTAATTTTTGATTCATATTTATACCTTTTTCTGAATATAAAAAAGCCGACTGTTAAAGTCGGCTAAATATGGAGCGGGAAATGGGGTTCGAACCCACGACCCCAACGTTGGCAACGTTGTGCTCTACCACTGAGCTACTCCCGCTTCTTAAAAATGTATGGTACCAGAGGCCGGACTTGAACCGGCACGGTATTGCTACCGAGGGATTTTAAGTCCCTTGTGTCTACCATTTCCACCACTCCGGCAAAGAGACTAAATCGGAAATATGACAAGTTTAAAACTATAAAGTCAAATAATGTAAAGATATGGAGCGGGAAATGGGGTTCGAACCCACGACCCCAACGTTGGCAACGTTGTGCTCTACCACTGAGCTACTCCCGCTTCTTAGAAATGTATGGTACCAGAGGCCGGACTTGAACCGGCACGGTATTGCTACCGAGGGATTTTAAGTCCCTTGTGTCTACCATTTCCACCACTCCGGCAAAAATTCAAAACAAATAATGGAGGCGACACCCAGATTCGAACTGGGGATGGAGATTTTGCAGACCTCTGCCTTACCACTTGGCGATGTCGCCATTATTTATTATCTTCACATTATCACACTATATACTTTTATCACATGGTTTAATAAATGGAGCGGGAAATGGGGTTCGAACCCACGACCCCAACGTTGGCAACGTTGTGCTCTACCACTGAGCTACTCCCGCTCAACCATGTGAGAGGATAAATAATATAGGGCTGTTATCCTGTCAATACCTTTTTTATAGTATTTTATGTTTGGATACTGGAATAATAATCCCATATATTCTATTTGCAATAAATTAGGCTTATTTAAAAACTTTTAAAATATTTAATTAAATATTAACAATAGTGGTATTTTACCACTTGTGCATAATGATAAATTCGTTAGTGACTATTTATGAATATCACACACCTCATAGTATCAAGCGTTTAGATGAACTTAAATTTGGTTCGACTTCGGTTAAACACTATAAAACCAGGGCAACTGTAATATGAGGGTAGATACTGAAATATTAAAAGCTATCTACTCTGCAATAGAGAGTAAACTACACCTTATCGGTAGTGTTATTGAAGGTAAGACCAGAAGGCTTATCCTAGAGAAGAACATCAAAGACAAGGGTGATTTCTATCAAAACACAAGCTATGCTGTAAGCTTTAACAGCTCTTCTATTGACCTTGTAGTAGGATCTAATGTGCCACATGAACAATATGTTCTGGGTGGTAAAGTACCTTCATGGACTCCAATCCAACCACTTAAAGATTGGGTTGCTCGTAAAGGTTTAGACTGGGTAGATAAGAAAACAGGTGAACAACTTACAATTGAAAATATTGCCTATATGATAAGAGCTAAAATAAAACGTGAGGGTGTTCCTGAACGTAATGTCTTTGCTGAGGTTATCCAAAACCAAGAAAAGTGGATTTTTAGTCAGTTAGATTCTATTGAGGTGGTTCTATGACTTTTCAAGACAAACGAATCGCTATTGTAAGAGCACTTGTTGACACAGGTATTTCCATCAAACATATCGCTTTTTCTAAAGATACTATTCCAAACTCTTTTCCTTCAGCTATTGTAGTTTTAGAAGGTGAAAAAGGGAAAAACAAATCTTCCAAAAGATATTTAGCATTTGAACATGACATCCAAATCATTAAAAGAGTTATTTAGTCAAAATTAAGCAACATCTATCCTTTCTAACTATTCGAGGTTAAATATTATGTAAATCAAATTTTACAAGCATACCCCCAAAAAACCTTATAGCCAAAGAGCTAACTAATAGTGAATAAGTATTCTAGAGATATAGTTTGTCAGGTAAAAATTAGATTTACGGCATGTATTTCAAAAATCAACTTTATGATTAAATTTTAATTTAACTTCCCAGAAAAGGCTAATATTAAGCCATTTTTCGAGGGGATATAAGTAATTGATAAATAATAAAATAAATTAAAATATTTATTGAAAAAGAAGAGCTCCTTAAATAAATTGAATTTACTACAAAACAAAAAATAGGGAGCTCTCTAAATATGAAATTAGTAAAAAATAGTGTTGTAAAATTGCAAGGGAAATTTTCCAAAAAAGTAAAAAAGTATGCACAAGGATTAAGTCTGCCTGAATATAAAGCATTGAAAGACATAACTAAAGGCATTATTTCTTCAGGTTCAATAATAGTAAGGCAGATAGCTACTTCTTTACATGAAAGCATTAGTTTAGACAAAGTGTGTGAAAGATTATATAGAAACCTTAAGAAAGAAAAGCTTGGAAATATAGTTAGTGATAATATATTAAAATCAAACTGTTCAAAAGCTACGAAAGATACCTATTTTATTGTTGATGACTCGGATATTGTTAAGCCAAGATCTAATAAATTAGAAGGTCTATCAGTAGTTAGAGATGGATCTACGGGGAAACGTGTTAAAGGTTATCATTTATTCAACATCACTTCATTAACAGATAATGGTAAATATCATTCGATATTACCTATATGTAGTAAGTTATATAGCAACAAGATAGAGGAAGACACTTCAAAAAACATGCTTGAAGATAAAATTATAGATATTACCATTCACAGCAATAACAAAGGAACTTTTGTTTTTGATAGAGGCTATGATAGTCGCAAACTAATAAATTTACTCACCCAAAACGAAAACAACTATATACTTCGAAGTACAGGTAGAAGAGATCTCATTGTTGATGATAAAGAAATTGATTTTGTATCGGTGGTTAAGCAAGTTAAACTAAAACATAAAGTTATAACTTCTGATAAAACAGTTTTAAGATGTGGAGTAAAAAAAGTTAAGATAAGAACCAATCCTCACAAAAGAAAATACCCAGACACAGTTGAGGCAAATCTTGTTATTGCAAGATATGGTAAAAAAGGGGGACTATTTTATTTCTTGTGCAATTTTAACGATGATAGTTTAACTGATTATGAGGTTATATTGAAAACTCTACGAGGATATAGAAAAAGGTGGAAAATTGAAGAGTTTCATAGACATATAAAACAAGAATTTAACTGGGAAAGTGTTCAATTAATGTCTTATATAGGACTAAAAAACATTAATACTATTTTGATGGTTGAGGTAGATATTGTTTATTCTTCGATAAGGTATATTGATGATCTTTTGTACCAATATCCGGAGTTTGGTAGTCTAAAAAATATAAAGCATACCTATGTGTATTAAAAACTTAGTAGAATAATAAAAAATATATTTAGTAATTCTAAATTAAAGAAAATGGTACCTCATAAAGGTGAATATCATGATAAGTTACAACTACGAATCAATTTTACTTAAAAAAAATGGGGGTATGCTAAAAATCAAATTTTAATCTTGACAGTTACAATAATATGTCTTTAGCTTGTTTCAGTAATGGAAGTATCAAATTAAAGTACCCTCTAATTGTAAAACTTTCATTTTAAAGGTAGTTATTATGGTTAAAGTTTTGGTTTATAGTTTTAAAATAATTTTTGTACTCTGCTTTAGTTTATTCACTTATACAACTTTACATAGTGAATCACAACTCTTATTATTACCAGAGTTAGATTATTTTCAGTTAGAACAAGATATCTTTGTATCCTTGAATATAGATAACATTGATGACTTATATGGCATATCATGTGATATTGTCTTTGATCCAACATCAGCTTCTTTTGATCAAATTGATGAAGGAAACTTTCTAAATATTAATGGAAACAGTACAGTAATGCAATATGATACATTTTCTAATAATAGGATTATATTTGCTTTATCATTAATTGGTCAGGTTCCAGGTGTTTGTTGTGCAGGTAGTTCAACTGTGGCAGTTTTTAAATTCAACCCTCTTTTGTATTCTATTTCTTGTATCAGCTTAGAAAATATAATTTTATTAGACTCCAATTTAGAAGAAATAGAATGTATTAGTTCCAATTGTTTAATAAATATTGGGGGGATACCTTCAATTATAGATATCCCAAATATAGAGATACCTCTTTATGAGCAGCATACCATTTATCTAACTGAGTTCGTTTTTGACCCAAACACGTCATTCGAGGAATTATCAATTACAACCAGCTTTCCACAGCAATTAAATGTATTCACTAATGAAACAGATTTAACCATTCAGAGTTTAAATGAAACAGGTAATTTTAATATAACTCTGACAGTCAGTGATAATAATTTCTTAGTAGAAAAAAATATATGCGTATTAGTAAATCCAATTACGGCTATTTTTGATGAAGATGACGTATATACTTTTGATAGCATAGATATTTTCCCAAATCCAACAAGGGACAATATAGAAATAAATTCAAATAATAAAAGTAAACTTACATACAACATTTATAATATAAAAGGACAAAAATTAATATTTGATAAAGTTGGCAATTCGAGAAGCATTTCATTATCTAAATATCCAACAGGTATATATTTTATCAAATTCAATAATGAAAAAAGTACTATAAAAAAAATAATTAAGTTACATTAGGAGTATTTATGAAAAAGGTTATTTTCTCACTTTTCTTAGTTTCAATTTTCAGTTTTATGTTTGGTTATACTGAAGTAAGTGGTAATATCTCAGAAGATACAACATGGAATGATGCTGTATATTCTGTTACTAATAATATTCATGTTCAAAATAATGCAACACTTACCATTGCTGCAGGAACAATTATTAAATTCCATTACAGGAAAAATATCCAGGTCAGTGGAAATCTAGTTCTACAAAGTACTTCAACTTCAAAAATTATATTCACATCAATAAAGGATGATACTTATGGTGGTGATACAAACAATGACGGTTCATCATCTACACCTAATGATGCTGATTGGGGATACTTTAAATTTACAACAGCAGATGAAATTAATTTTCACGATGTAATTGTTAAATATGGAGGATATAACAGTTATTGTTTTTACGTTCAAGATTCAGTAGTGGAATTTAATTCATGTCATATAGAGGACTGTCACCAAGTAGGCATACTTGCAAACTGCAACATAACAGTAAACAACACAACAATAAAAGGATGTAGTATTGGAATAAAAACGGATCAATCTAATAATGAATTCAAATATCCAATCATTAGTAACTGTACTTTTGAAGAAAACACCTATCCTGTTGTTCAATATAATGGTTCTTTCCCTGTTTACTACAATAATACATTTACTAACAATAGTTATCAAGGCATTGGGGTTCAAGGCACAATATCCAATTCAGAACTAACTGCTGAATGTACATGGTCTATGGAACATGGACTGCCATATATTTTATCAGACCATCTAACTATAAATGATAATATAACACTATCAATACCTGCTGGGTTTATTTTGAAAGCTACTATAAATTCTTCTGGCTATGGATATTATAGAAGATGCATTAATGTTAATGGTAATTTATTGGTAAATGGAACAGAAAACAATCCTGTATATTTCACGTCACTTAATGATGATAGCATTGGAGGTGACACTAATAGCGATTCTGATAATTCGATTCCCAATAAGGGGGACTGGGGATATATCAAATTTAATTCTTCAGCACAATCTAGTTTAGAACATTGTTATTTTAGGTTTGGAGGAAGAAAAAGACGATATAATAATTATTCAAGTAGTTATGACCAAAATTACTTATTATGGATCGATAATGCTAATATTGAGCTTAATAATGTAGTAGTTCAATCTGCTTATGATATAGGCATATCGACTAATAGTAATACTCAGTTAAACAACACTACTCTTAAACACTGTAATAAAGCAATTACAACCAACCAACTTAATAATGAGTTTAAATATCCTATAATTAGCAACTGCTCCTTTGAAGAAAACACCTATCCTATAATTCAATACAACGGTTCTTTTCCTATCTATTCAAATAATACTTTCACAAATAATAGTTATCAAGGCATCGGTGTTCAAGGTACAATATCCAATTCAGAGCTAACTGCTGAGTGTACATGGTCGTTGGAACATGGGTTACCGTATATTTTAACAGGAAATTTAACTATAAATGATAATATTAACATGATGTTTTCTCCTGGGTTAGTTTTAAAAGGTCAGAATCAGTATAATATAACAGTTAATGGAAATTTAACAGCTAATGGACTAGAAAATAACCCAATCTATGTGACATCAATAAAAAATGATCTTGTAAATGGTGATACTAACAGTGATTTAGACAACTCCACTCCAGCTAAAGGAGATTGGGGTTATATCAAATTTTCTTCAACTTCTCAATCTAGCATAGCAAATTGTTTCTTAAGTTATGGAGGATATAATAGTTATAACTTGTATGTTGATAATGCAGATTTATCTATTGATAACATTTCAATTGAAAATGCACAAAATATTGGTCTCTTGACAAACTGTAGTATTACGATATCTAATAGTAATTTTAAAAACTGTACTATTGGAATAAAAACGGATCAATCTAATAATGAATTCAAATATCCAATCATTAGTAACTGTACTTTTGAAGAAAACACCTATCCTGTTGTTCAATATAATGGTTCTTTCCCTGTTTACTACAATAATACATTTACTAACAATAGTTATCAAGGCATTGGGGTTCAAGGCACAATATCCAATTCAGAACTAACTGCTGAATGTACATGGTCTATGGAACATGGACTGCCATATATTTTATCAGACCATCTAACTATAAATGATAATATAACACTATCAATACCTGCTGGGTTTATTTTGAAAGCTACTATAAATTCTTCTGGCTATGGATATTATAGAAGATGCATTAATGTTAATGGTAATTTATTGGTAAATGGAACAGAAAACAATCCTGTATATTTCACGTCACTTAATGATGATAGCATTGGAGGTGACACTAATAGCGATTCTGATAATTCGATTCCCAATAAGGGGGACTGGGGATATATCAAATTTAATTCTTCAGCACAATCTAGTTTAGAACATTGTTATTTTAGGTTTGGAGGAAGAAAAAGACGATATAATAATTATTCAAGTAGTTATGACCAAAATTACTTATTATGGATCGATAATGCTAATATTGAGCTTAATAATGTAGTAGTTCAATCTGCTTATGATATAGGCATATCGACTAATAGTAATACTCAGTTAAACAACACTACTCTTAAACACTGTAATAAAGCAATTACAACCAACCAACTTAATAATGAGTTTAAATATCCTATAATTAGCAACTGCTCCTTTGAAGAAAACACCTATCCTATAATTCAATACAACGGTTCTTTTCCTATCTATTCAAATAATACTTTCACAAATAATAGTTATCAAGGCATCGGTGTTCAAGGTACAATATCCAATTCAGAGCTAACTGCTGAGTGTACATGGTCGTTGGAACATGGGTTACCGTATATTTTAACAGGAAATTTAACTATAAATGATAATATTAACATGATGTTTTCTCCTGGGTTAGTTTTAAAAGGTCAGAATCAGTATAATATAACAGTTAATGGAAATTTAACAGCTAATGGACTAGAAAATAACCCAATCTATGTGACATCAATAAAAAATGATCTTGTAAATGGTGATACTAACAGTGATTTAGACAACTCCACTCCAGCTAAAGGAGATTGGGGTTATATCAAATTTTCTTCAACTTCTCAATCTAGCATAGCAAATTGTTTCTTAAGTTATGGAGGATATAATAGTTATAACTTGTATGTTGATAATGCAGATTTATCTATTGATAACATTTCAATTGAAAATGCACAAAATATTGGTCTCTTGACAAACTGTAGTATTACGATATCTAATAGTAATTTTAAAAACTGTACTATTGGAATAAAAACGGATCAATCTAATAATGAATTCAAATATCCAATCATTAGTAACTGTACTTTTGAAGAAAACACCTATCCTGTTGTTCAATATAATGGTTCTTTCCCTGTTTACTACAATAATACATTTACTAACAATAGTTATCAAGGCATTGGGGTTCAAGGCACAATATCCAATTCAGAACTAACTGCTGAATGTACATGGTCTATGGAACATGGACTGCCATATATTTTATCAGACCATCTAACTATAAATGATAATATAACACTATCAATACCTGCTGGGTTTATTTTGAAAGCTACTATAAATTCTTCTGGCTATGGATATTATAGAAGATGCATTAATGTTAATGGTAATTTATTGGTAAATGGAACAGAAAACAATCCTGTATATTTCACGTCACTTAATGATGATAGCATTGGAGGTGACACTAATAGCGATTCTGATAATTCGATTCCCAATAAGGGGGACTGGGGATATATCAAATTTAATTCTTCAGCACAATCTAGTTTAGAACATTGTTATTTTAGGTTTGGAGGAAGAAAAAGACGATATAATAATTATTCAAGTAGTTATGACCAAAATTACTTATTATGGATCGATAATGCTAATATTGAGCTTAATAATGTAGTAGTTCAATCTGCTTATGATATAGGCATATCGACTAATAGTAATACTCAGTTAAACAACACTACTCTTAAACACTGTAATAAAGCAATTACAACCAACCAACTTAATAATGAGTTTAAATATCCTATAATTAGCAACTGCTCCTTTGAAGAAAACACCTATCCTATAATTCAATACAACGGTTCTTTTCCTATCTATTCAAATAATACTTTCACAAATAATAGTTATCAAGGCATCGGTGTTCAAGGTACAATATCCAATTCAGAGCTAACTGCTGAGTGTACATGGTCGTTGGAACATGGGTTACCGTATATTTTAACAGGAAATTTAACTATAAATGATAATATTAACATGATGTTTTCTCCTGGGTTAGTTTTAAAAGGTCAGAATCAGTATAATATAACAGTTAATGGAAATTTAACAGCTAATGGACTAGAAAATAACCCAATCTATGTGACATCAATAAAAAATGATCTTGTAAATGGTGATACTAACAGTGATTTAGACAACTCCACTCCAGCTAAAGGAGATTGGGGTTATATCAAATTTTCTTCAACTTCTCAATCTAGCATAGCAAATTGTTTCTTAAGTTATGGAGGATATAATAGTTATAACTTGTATGTTGATAATGCAGATTTATCTATTGATAACATTTCAATTGAAAATGCACAAAATATTGGTCTCTTGACAAACTGTAGTATTACGATATCTAATAGTAATTTTAAAAACTGTACTATTGGAATAAAAACGGATCAATCTAATAATGAATTCAAATATCCAATCATTAGTAACTGTACTTTTGAAGAAAACACCTATCCTGTTGTTCAATATAATGGTTCTTTCCCTGTTTACTACAATAATACATTTACTAACAATAGTTATCAAGGCATTGGGGTTCAAGGCACAATATCCAATTCAGAACTAACTGCTGAATGTACATGGTCTATGGAACATGGACTGCCATATATTTTATCAGACCATCTAACTATAAATGATAATATAACACTATCAATACCTGCTGGGTTTATTTTGAAAGCTACTATAAATTCTTCTGGCTATGGATATTATAGAAGATGCATTAATGTTAATGGTAATTTATTGGTAAATGGAACAGAAAACAATCCTGTATATTTCACGTCACTTAATGATGATAGCATTGGAGGTGACACTAATAGCGATTCTGATAATTCGATTCCCAATAAGGGGGACTGGGGATATATCAAATTTAATTCTTCAGCACAATCTAGTTTAGAACATTGTTATTTTAGGTTTGGAGGAAGAAAAAGACGATATAATAATTATTCAAGTAGTTATGACCAAAATTACTTAT
This sequence comes from Cloacimonadales bacterium (SeqCode), assembly GCA_963678315.1. GTDB lineage: Bacteria > Cloacimonadota > Cloacimonadia > Cloacimonadales > JAFGVF01. The sequence goes on from OY782781.1 coordinate 2,200,865, forward strand.
TATGGATCGATAATGCTAATATTGAGCTTAATAATGTAGTAGTTCAATCTGCTTATGATACAGGAATCTATATTTATGGAGATGAAATATGCAATATTACAAATTCAACATTTCAAGAATGTAATACAGGAGTATATATAAATGACTGTTCTGCATTAATAACTGATTGTTTGTTTACTTTCTGTAACACTGGTATATACTTTAATAAAGACACAATGTCTATAGTCTCAAATAGTAACTTTTCATTCTGTTCTGATCAAGCAATATACTTAAATGGAAATGGAGAAAATCCAACTCCATTAGTTACTGACTGTAATTTTATAAATAATCAAAACTTTAATGTAAAACTGAACTCTTATCAGGATCCTACTAGAACTCTGAATTTTGAAGATAACTGGTGGGGCACCAACAATGCAAGCTTAATTGAAGAGAAAATCTATGATTTTAGTGATAATGAAAGTTGTGCAAGTGTTGATTACTCTCCTTATTTAACCCAAATTAACCAGGATATCTCTAATATTGCAGATTTCAATGGCAGTGGAAGAGTTGACGGGTTTGATTTAGCAATTCTTGGAAATACATTTGGAACTTCTTCTTCAGACGAAAATTATAATCTTGCAGTAGATTTAAATACAAGTGGAAGAATTGATGGATTTGATTTAGCCATCTTTGCAACTCACTTTGGTGAAATAGGACCTAATGATAGAGCATTGGATGATATTGAGAATAGTAACACTAATTTAGTATCAAAATTGGAATTATCACATGATTATTCAAACTTAGAGATAGGAGATATCATTGAAATTCCGATCACTCTTAGAAATGATTATTCATGCTTAGGTATAGCATTTGATTTAGACTTTAATCCTGATATCTTTGAAGTAATTGATTTCTATTTTATGGATACAATGATATCTAACCAAAATATTAACTTCTATAGTATAAATAATCAAGTTGGTAAAGTAATTATTGGTACCTCTACAAAATATCTTAATATTGATTACCTAAGAGGTTTAACCAATATAGCAACAGTTTCGTTTAAAGTTATTAGTCAATTTAGTAATGAAACAATTTTAGTTGATAATCAAAACTTGATAGAATATGGTGGGGCAACTTTTATAGAATTAGATGCGAATGAGGTTGATCTTACTTCAGATGTTAATGAAGTTAGTTTTGTTGAAAGTCTTTCAAATTATCCGAATCCTTTTAACCCTACTACAACGATTTCATTTACACTACCGAAATCAGAGGAAGTAGAAATCACTATATATAACATTAAAGGTCAGAGAGTAAAGGAACTTATAAAGGGACAGTTGAAAGCTGGTATAAATAACGTTATATGGGATGGGAAAAATGAAAACGGTCTGATGTCATCAAGTGGAGTATATTTATATAGAATAAAAACAGATAGTAATAATATTGTTAGAAAAATGTCATTAATGAAATAGGAGTAGAACAATGAAGAAATTCTTAATAATATTAATTGTTTTATTACATCTCTCTATTATTAACGCGGAGGATGTCATTTTTGAAACAGACTTTTCTGATAGTGAAGGTTATTCCGTCGACTATAGATATGGGAACTATAATTATAGTTGGGGAAGAGTATTATCTGGCGGTATTGTAAATAATAGAGAAAACTATCCTCCAGATATTAACTACGAAGATGGAAATGATATTTTATATTCAGCAAGTCAAAAATATAATAATGATATCAATCCAATTCTTGAATATGATGATGTTTCTAGGAACATCATTAGATTAGGTGAAAAAGAATATTTAGGAGGAAGTACTTATAAACATTCAATTCCCTTACTTGGGTATGAAGAGTATAAATTAAGGTTTGATTATTGTATTCCTTCAATTGGTTATAGAGATAGATTGATAGTAGCTATTGATACAACAGCTAGTGAATTTAGCTTAAATTTCAATGACAATTCTCAAATTTCGGAAAGTGATTTTTTAGAAAGCCTGATTATTCTAGATGAATATGAGGATGCTACTAATGGATTTTTCAGTGGTTTTAGATGGGAGTCAATAGACATTGACTTAACTGAATACAAAGGTTCAACTATATCTCTAATTTTCTATTTCAAAGCCGAGTTTAGAGTTAATGACTTATTTTTCGGAAGTCAAATAGGTCCATTTATTGATAATGTATCTGTAACTGGTAATGGTAAATTGCTTGAATCCAATAAGCATGAAATTTCATTTGGTAATTTTTACAATGGAGAGATATCAGAAGAAGAGCATTTTTGGTTAAGAAATAACACTTCTGATTATGGAACAATTACTGAAGTTCAAATACCTGATGGTTTTGAAGTTAAATTTAGTTTTTTGAATGAATGGAATGAACAACTAATAAACTCTTTCATTAATCATAATTCTGTTGAATACACTTTCGATGTACGATTCAATTCTAATTTTATAGGTAATGAAAGTGGCATTATAGAAGGTGATTTAATTATACAAACAGATTTAGAAAACTCATTGCCTGTTATAATTCACTTATCAGCTCAATGTGGAGAGCCTCCAACTGGTTTACTTTCAATAATAGGACCAATCGAAAATCCAGATTTGAATCATGAATTTGAAGTTGACATCATTGTCAATACTGGGAATATTTCAAACCTATTTGGAGTAGCTTGTGACCTCATATATAATCCATTAGACATAATTCCAGTAAGTATTTCACATGGTGATGGTTTAACCGAGAACGGTCAGAACCAGGTATCATTCCAAGACTACATTGACTATGATGAAAACACAATAATAATTGGAAGTACTTGTTTGCAAGGTAGCTATGTTTTACCACCACAAAACAGTAATGAACATATTGCAACCATACGATTTAGGACACTCAGTTATGGACAGACAAATTTAGTTTTAAATAATACAGGTCTGATAAATCAATTTGGTGAAAGTTCATTAGGTTGCGATACCGAAGATCTTGCAATAAATGTTACACCCTCTGAATTGATTGCAAGCCTATCATTTAATAATAATCAAATAAATACTTCTATAAACAATGACTTTGAAGTAGATTTAATGATTGATAATGTAGAGAATTTATTTGCGTTTGCTTGCGATGTAGAATATGATTCTGATAAAATTTCAATAAATGAAATAATCTATAATGATGCTTTAGGGGAAACATCACAATTTTTAATGAGTAATAATAATGATGGTTTAGTCACTATTGGAATAACAAGGTTAAACAATAGTTCTCAAGGTGTAGATATTAACGATATATCTTCAATATTTACTATTAATGCAACTGCCAATTCACCAGGTGATTGTGACTTACTTGTAACAAATATTGGATTATTAGCTCCAGATGCTGTAACTTCTTATAATTATGCAAATAATGCTACATGCAATGTATCAATATCAAATTTTGAGCTTATTCTAAATATTCCTGAAACATTTAGTGTAGATGAGGATGAATCATTGAATATAAATATGCAACCATATTTCTCATATAATGCAGAGTATAATGAGTTTTTTATTTTTGAATTTGAAGGAAATGATAATATAGAGATAGATTATATTGATTGGATTGTGACAATAGAACCTTATGAGAATTGGAATGGTACACAAAGTGTAGAAATGATAATCAAAGAAAACAACAATTCGGTTATAACCAGTACTAATTTTGAGATTGAAGTTAATTCTATAAACGATTCACCACAAATCGCTTTAGATTTACCAGATATTTCAGTTAATCAAGGTCAATTGGAGTTTGATATAAATCTTGATGAGATTTTTATTGATATCGATCATAATGATGAGTTATACTATTCCGTTGAAGGTTACACAAACATATTTGCATTTGTAAATCAAAGCATGCTATTTTTAAGATGTTCTCCATATTGGTCTGGAACCGAAACGATTACAATTAATGCGAGTGATGGTATAGAGACAGTTTCTTCTTCATTCATCGTAACAGTTGAGCCAATTGTTATTAGTCTAGAAGTTCCAGAGGTATCCATATTTGTGGAAAATAATCTAATACATATAGAATGGCAAGCAGTTAATGGGGCAAGTTCTTATAAAGTTTTTTCCACAACTAATCCTATGGGTTTAGATTTTAATGATGTTACAAGTGAAGGGACATTTCAATTATACAGTAACACCATTAGATGGCAATGTCAAGAAAACACTAACTATAAATTCTATAAAGTTAAAGCATCTACAGATTAATTAATTATTAATGAGATATATCTCTTTTCTTTGAGGTATATCTCTCTTACCAAGTTCTTACCTTATAAGTAATATCATTATATTCAAATTGTTCTAAATCAATCTTAGCTTTTAAAGCTACTTTTTCAAACAACTGACCTAGTTCATCACGTTCACCTGTTTCAATAAAAGTATAGCCTGTCATTTGATCTAATGCATTAAACTCAATAACTGCCTTTTCAATTAGAACTATCTTAATCTCAGCTTTAGCTCTTAAGCCAGCTTTTGCTAAATCTTCAAGTAAAGTATCCATAATTTGAACAGCACAGTCACAGTTAATTTTACAGTATTGTGTTAAACCATCTTTATAATAACCTCTCCACACTTCAAATGGGTAGCCTGCTTTTAACTGTTCTAATCTTTCTTTATAAGTCATCGTTAACTCCTTTTTCTTCATTAATTTATGTCTCTACAATATAACTTTAATGAAAGAAGTCAAGTCAAATAGACATTATTTTACACAGTTAAATAGTTATTATTTAATGAGTTAGTGCTATATTAAATTAATTACATGGAAATAGTGAAGTCACTTTTTCCACCTAACAGAAGAGGAAATAAAGTTGTCAAAAATTATCCAGCAATATCTTATGTATGTGTTTATATATTAGTACTTTATAAAATGGAAATAATGGTGACATCAAAAGGACAGCTATTTTTCCTTAATATAGATGCTTTAGAGGAATGTGGAAATATCTTTGTCAATTTAGATTTTTTCACTTATATCATCATAAGTGTTTAATGTGTGGTGCTTTAAGCATCATAATAGTCTAATATTATCTTTAAAAATGGAAGTTACGCTGTCGCTACAAGGAAAAAACCTATGTCAATTTATATTAATGTTCATATAAAATAATATCTCAGCTCTATAATCCAGAAAGTTGTTATCAGGTCTCTCAAGAGAAATAATACATGTTATTAATTATATATTTGACAACCTTGTAACTTAAGTTTAATCTTGTTATTGTTACTAAATTAATATTTCTTGGAGGAGTTATGTTAAGAAAATCAGCTTTTATTATTTTGTTTTTGATTATTGCTTTAAATCTTACTGCGGTAAATAATTATTCGAAGATCTTACCTGAAATCGACGATAACGGTAATTTGTCTGTTACTTTGGCTTATTGTGAATATATGTCTGATTTAGGTTATAGGGATGCTAAACTAGACAAAATAAATCTTACTTTTGATGGTCTAACAATAGGCATCACTAGCGCAGAGAACTGTTATTCATTAGCAGGTTATTATTACAGTCCCTACAACTATCAATCTTACGGGACAAGATCTTTTGTTCATGATGAAAATGGTAATATGCTGCTTCTAATAAAAAGATATTATGATGAGCCTGAATGTCATTATGATTTTATATATAGAACTAGTGGAAGTAATTTAAATGAAATATTAGCAGGTAATATTTTCTTCCCAGCTGAATTAGTTACTTCTCCTCGAAATTACATCCATAACATTATTAAGGATAGTGAAGATATTATCTATATTTCCTATGAGCACGAATATTGGGGACCAGCTATTGACCAACTTATATATCAATCAGCTAATGATGGTAAGACATGGACTCCTCTAGTTGATTTTGATAATCAAGATTTAACTAACATGATATTGAAAGATGTTCATCCAGATAATAATGATATAATGTTCTTTGCTAAAGATGATGGTTTTCTTTATAAATCAGAGGACCATGGCTTAACAACTACACTAGTTGATAGCACTTCTGGAATGGAATGGTATGAACATCTTGCTTTAAATGGGAATCATGATTTTATCTTCTGTGGAAGCGGTTTGATATACGCGAATTGTTACTCTTTTGAAGAGAACTGTTGGAAGATAATGAAGTCAGTTGATGATGGCTTTTCTTGGAATGTTCTTAATAACTATAATGGATATGGCTTAAATTGCATTGATAATGATGCTCAGAATCCAGGAGTATTATATGCTTGCGATAATTATAAAATTGTAAAAAGTATTGATTATGGTGAGACCTTTACAACAATATTAGAAAGTAATCAAACTGGTGGTCCGATAAAAGGTATCTATCAAATAGACGGCTCAGATTATTTTGTTTTTCTAACAGTATATGGCTTACATGCAGGTAATTCTTATGGAGACTTCTATCCGCTGGGATATTATGTTGATAATAGTGATACAGAAGCTCCAATAGCAAATTCAACTATCACTGCTTCTTGTTATCCAAATCCATTTAATCCTGAAACTACAATTGAATATACTCTCCCAGAAAATGGCCTTACTTCTATTGAAGTATTTAACATTAAAGGGCAATTAGTTAAAACACTCAAAAAAGATTATATGTCTGCAGGTAGTCATACTGTTGTTTGGCATGGTAAGAATAGTAACAATAAACAATGCGCTTCGGGTTTGTACTTTTACGTTGTGAAACAAGGAAATAATACTATGTCTAAATCAATGATTCTTATGAAATAGTATATGAAGCAATCTAATACATTAGAACTTCTAGAATAGAAATTTCCTACACGGTTACTTGCCCCCTTGAAAAATTAGCTTTTTTTCAAAGAGGCAAGTAAGGGTGAAGTATTATTACTTTAATAAAGTGTAGTTATCTTTGTTATGAAATAGTAGTATTAACTAATTAACAAAGAATATATTGTTGAATATTTTAGTGTCTAAAGTGTCTCATTCCTGTCATAATCATAGCAATATTATGTTCATTGCATGCTTGAATAACTTCTGGGTCTCCTTTAGAACCACCAGGTTGAATAACAGCAGTTACACCATATTTTACAAGTTCATCAATAGAATCTCTAAATGGGAAGAAACCATCAGAAGCACAAATGCAACCATTGAGTTCTAGCCTAAACTTCTTAGCTTTACTTATTGCAATTTCTGTTGAATCAATGCGACTAGTCTGCCCTATTCCTAAACCTATAGTTCTATCATTCGTGGTAAATGCTACAGCATTAGATTTAAGAGATGCTACTGCATTCCAGCCAAATTTTAGTGCTTGAAGTTCTTTTTCAGATGGTTGACGTTCTGTTACAACTTTCCAGTTTTCAGGAATATCTGTATTTATATCAGCATCTTGAACTAAATAGCCATTTACACAAGTAGTAATAATTTTATGATTTTTTAGCTGAGATATTTTATCTTGATTGAATTGAATAAGTCTTCTATTCTTCTTCTTTCTTAAGAAATCGAGAACACCTTCTTCATAAGCAGGAGCTAAAATAATCTCTGTAAATACAGAATTGATTTTCTTAGCAGTAGCTAAATCTAGAGGTCTGTTAACAATAACAATTCCACCGAAAGGAGAAAGAGTATCAGTTGCAAAAGCCTTATCATAAGCTAAATTTAATTGAGCATCACTGCCTATTCCGCATGGGTTAGTATGTTTGAAGATAGCAACAGTAGGGGCTTCAGTAAACTTCATAATTGTCTTAATTGCTGAATCTACATCAATTAGATTATTGTATGATAACTTTTTACCATGGATTACTTCAAAGATTTCATCTTCTTGGTAGAATGAAGCATTTTGATGAGGGTTCTCTCCATATCTAAGAGTATCTTTTAAAGGAAGAGAAACATTAAGAGTATCAACATTATTATTGTGTTTCATGAAATATTGTGAAATAGCAGTATCATAATCTGCAGTATGTGCAAATGCTTTTTGAGCTAAAGAACTTCTATATTCAGGAGTAATTTCATTATTTTTAATTCTATCAATAACATCTTGATAGTCATTAAAATCTGTAATAATAAGTACTGAGTTGAAGTTTTTTGCTGAAGATCGAATAAGAGTAGGACCACCAATATCGATATTCTCGATAATATCAGCGTGGGAAGCTTCAGGATTTGCAACTGTTTGTTTAAAAGGATATAAGTTAACAGCGACTATATCTATCAGACCTATACCAAGCTCTTTTGCTTGTTCTAGATGTGATTCAACCATACGATTAGCCAAAATACCACCGTGGATTTTAGGATGAAGAGTTTTAACCCTTCCATTCATTATTTCTGGAAATTCAGTTACATGGCTAACCTTAATTACTGAAATGTTGTTTTCTTGAAGATGTTTAGCTGTGCCACCACTAGACACGATTTCATACCCTAAATCAATTAATTGCTTTGCAAAGTCGATAACATTCGTTTTGTCAGAAAGACTAATCAATGCTCTCTTGGTCATTCTTAACTCCATAATTTTTATTATCTTCCGATATTGACGATTTAACAAAAGCACTAATTGAGTCAAGACGATTTTTTATAATTCATCTTCAAGAAATAAAAAAGCACATAACTAATGATAATTATGTGCAAAATTTATATTAACGTTGTTAACAATCTTATTCAGTTCTCAAAGCTTTGACTGGATCTAAAGAACAAGCTTTCCATGATGGTATTATACCAAAAATAAAACCAACTCCGGAAGACATAACTAGAGCAATTAAAATTAGTTTAGATGTAATTGCAACATTAGCACCAAGATAATTTCCAACATAGTTAACCAAAGAAGTACCAATTAGAATACCAACTAGGCCACCAAGAGTTGTAACAATAATAGTCTGAATTAAGAACTGTAGAAAAATATCCATTCTAGATCCACCAATTGACATTCTTACACCTATCTCACGTGTCCTCTCTTTTATTGTTGCCAGCATGATATTCATTATAACAATACCACCGACAATTAAAGATATTCCAGATATAAAATAGAAAATAATAGTGAACTTACTAGACTCTCGTTCCATTACTTCTCTTTGTTCTAGATTAGATTCAGCTCTCCAGACAGGTTTGTTAGAGAATTCTTTATTAATCAGGTTAACTAGTCTATCTTGAACATATTTAGTGTAATCTATACTTTTAGTTTGTAGTTCAAATGACCTAACTCTATCAAGACTTGGCTTGAGATTAAGAATTGTAGTTACTGGAACAAGGATATTCCTATTCTCCCATTCGAGCCAGTTACCCTGACCCATATTGCCTTTACCTTCGAATACTTGTCGCTCTAATATTCCAATTATAGTAAACTTGTTACCATCAATATCAATAAACTTACCTATAGGGTCAACACTACCAAAGAGTTCTTGTCGAACTATAGTCCCAATAAGGGCAACTTTCTTATTATGAGCTAAGTCAAAGGATGAAATTGTTCTACCAGTGCTTACTGGCCATTCTTTAATCTTAAAATAATCTAAGTCAACTCCTTGAACTCTACCATTAAATTGGGCTGAATTATATTTAGTACTTGTGTGTGTAAAGATTTCAATGTTTAAAGTTTCAATGCCTTCAACTTTAGATACTAACCTCTTTACCTCTTCATACTCTAAAGATTTTCTTCTACTTGTTGGTTTATCAAATTCCCAGTTTCTATTGAAGTTGACCTTTGTAAAACCTCCATTCTCTTCAAGCCACTCTAATGTTTGTTTGGTGGTTCCTTGAACTAAAGACATCACTATAATGATTGATGCTGTTCCTAATACTACCCCTAGTACGGTAACAAATGTTCTAATTTTCTTAGACCAAAAGTCTTGAAGGGATTGGTTTAAGACTTCTTTAAAGGAGATTGCCATCGTGTATCTTCCCGTCAACAATAGTTATAGTTCTATCAGCTTTTTTGGCTATTGAATTATCATGAGTAACTACTATTACTGTATTTCCTTTTGCGTGAAGATCAGAAAATATAGACATAATATCAGAACCCGAAGTGCTATCAAGATTACCAGTTGGTTCATCAGCTAAAATAATTGAAGGATTATTAACAATAGCTCTTGCTATAGCAACTCTTTGTCGCTGACCACCTGAAAGTTCTGACGGCTTATGTTTTAATCTATCTCCTAGTCCAACCGAAGAGAGAACTTCTATCGCTTTCTTTTCACGTTCTTTCTTAGATACTCCTGCATATAAAAGAGGTAGTTCAACATTCTTCAATATATTTATATGAGGAAGTAAATTAAAGGTTTGAAATACAAATCCAATCTTACTGTTTCTAATTTTAGCTAACTTGCTTTTTCTTAGCTTTTCAACATTCTCCGTATCTAAGACGTATTCTCCACTTGTTGGGGAATCTAAACATCCCAGAATATGCATTAATGTTGATTTACCAGATCCTGATGGACCAATAATAGCTACAAACTCACCCTTCTTGATTGATACATCAACACCTTGTAAAGCATTTACTTCTACCTTACCCATTTTATAAGTTTTCTTTAATGATTCAGTTTTTATAATTTCCATAAAATCACACCCTATGATTAATTTTCTTCTTGTTTCTGTTCTAAAATATGCAACCTAACACCTGGAGCAAAGGAAGAGTTGGGATACTTAGTTAAAAAATTTCTTGCTAGAGTTTTAACTTCTTCCCTATCTCGACTTGAATTATTTACTATTTGCAGTTCAGCATAGTCTCTACAGAATTCATCTTGGAAGTTATTACTATATAAGACTAGTGCTCTGTCAAGTAACATGTTATTTTTATTCATCTCAGCATTCATGATAATAAAGATTTCATTTGAAGAAGCTTCATAAAGAGATTGATACAAAGAATCGGCTTTAGTTATATTCTTGAGTGCTTTATATCTGTAGGCATCTTGGAAAAGTTTATTATTCTGAGGAGTTAATTCTTTTGTATAGAACTTAATTGTTAATGCTTCTAATGTTTCTTGTGAGGAAGGAAATGAGATGACGAGTTCTGTTAATAACGAATCTGTTTCGGCAGATGAATTAAGAAACTCATATAAAAAGGAGTTAAATAGAATTTGACTGTCTACATCATATCTTTCTAAGAAAGAAAGTTCTTTATGTGCTTCCTTATGATTATCATGTAAGATATGGTATTTAGAGATAAGTATACTAACTTCCTTTTTACTGTTTGAAGAATTAGCATGCCTATCAGCAAGCTTCAATTTATCTAAATACACTGTATTTATTCCATTTTTAGATTTTTCAATGTTAGCTTTAGTTATATAAGCTTGAAAGAGATAGGAATCTTTGTTTCTGACTTTGCCACTAAAGTTAATTACGTCTGTTGCTAAAGAATCAGACTTGACTAATTGCTTATTTACAAGATATAAATCAGCTAATTTTAGCATGTAGCTCAATTTATTGTTATTGTCAGTTACTTTTGATATAGCAAGATTATATAGCTGACCAGATAAATCATAGTTTCTATCTCTCTTAAGCTGTTCCGCTTTTACATAAATATCTTTGTGGGAATATTTGGACATGAGACTTAAAACTTTATCGTTTTTGTTACCATTTATAAGTGCTTCTAAGTAAACGTTAAACACTTTCTTGTTATTGTTATCTATAATAATTGAATCAATATCATCACCGAAATACTTAATAACATCCTCAATTATAGCAGAATCATGTATGATCATGTTTTTAATTCTCATATTGACTATTCCAATATATCTGGACTCTTTTTCAATAACTTTAAAATAGTATAATAAAGCTTGAGAGTAGTCTTTAATATAATAATAAGAATCTGCTATGTTTAAATTGAACTTACCAGGAAATTTGTTATTAGCGATTTTATAAAGTTCTATAGATTCAACATAAGCACGATACCTGGTGAATAACTTAGTAATATCATTAAAATTTGATAGATTCGAGTATGACTGAAGATAATCAAGTGCTTGAGAAAGTGCTAATTCACTCTGAGAATTCATTAATTTGAGATTAATTCTGTGTTTGCCACTTAGAGAATCTGGAAGTATCTTATCCTTATCAGCCAATATTTGGGTTAGAGCTTTAGAATCATTACTTCTAATATACTGCTGAATAAGCCCCTCAATCAAATCAATATCATTTGGATATGTAACAAGAGCTTCTTTATATTGGATTTTAGCTCTTTCGTACTGTCTGGACTTAATCAATTTATCAATGTTATTCTTTATAATTTCCTTTTCATCATATTGGCCAAAACATAATGAAAACAGTACAAGAAACATAATTATCAATACTATTTTTGAATTATTCATTATCATTCTCTGCGTTTAAACGTTTGATATATTCAAGGATAATACGTTGGTATTCCTTAGGGTAATCCTTATAAGCTTCTTCTAAGAAAGCATTTTTCTCAATCTCTTTGAATCTTAATTCAATATCTTCAGGAGTTTCCCAATACTTATCATCTCCCTCTTCAGCTTTTCGCTTTTTACTCTTATCTCGTTTATTAATAGATTTAGTTGCTTCAAGCATTCTTGATAATATATTTTCCTGTTGCTTAACCAGCTTTTCATCTAATCTGTTATACCTGAGATTGCGTGAAACTTCATTAAGTTCATCTATTAACTTCCTAATTGTTCTAGCCTGCTTTTGAGCATTAGGATTCGTTTTTAACATTCGTTCTAAATTGTCAGCTAACTGCTTTTCATCAGCAGCAAGTTTACCAAGTTGCTGTCTCATTTCAGAAGGTATTTTCTTTTGCCCTTGACCAAGTTGTTTAAGAAGTTCTTGAGTCATCATATTCATAGCCATTTGTTGGTCACTCATTTGTTGCATTTGCTGCATAAAACTTTGCATACCAGAACCACCTGATTGCTGATTACCGTTTTCTTGCATTAAATCAAATATCATATTATGAAGACCGCTTTGAATTGTAACTAAATCTTTACTTACATTATATTTAACATTATTGTTTACATCAATAAATATATCTCGGAAAGCAGTGTTAGTGTCATTATAATCCATAATGAACTTTGGAGAGATTGCCATTAGTGCATTTGGAGTAGCTAACAACTTGTTTATAGTTAAGTTCAGCATTTCATGTTCAGCAATAATTCTTTCTATCACAACAAAAGGATCCTTGTCGAGTACAGTTGTTATATCCTTGTTTTCCTGAGCATAATAAATAAGCTCTGAAATAGCTTTCTGTTTAGCTTTGCTTAATTCTTGAGCTTGCATAGAGCCCATCATTGATTGCATTTGCATCAATGACTGTGTCATCTCTTGCATCTTAGAAATCATTTCTTGCTGAGAAGATACTGTTTGCTGACCTTTTTGATTCTGCATCTGGTCTGCAATATCCTGCATCTGTTGTTTCATAGAATCCATATCAGCTTTATCTTTCATTTCATTAAAAGAATCTTGTATTTTCTTATCTTCTTCAGAGTTTAACATATCTTGAAATTTATCTGCTTCTTTCATTATTTCTTCAAGTTGCTTTTTAATCTCTTCTTGTCTTTGAGACAATTTAGGACTATTCCCCTCTTTGGATTGACTTTGTTTCTTAAGCTCTGATTGCATCTTTTCAAGTTCTTTAGACATTTCAGTTAGCTTATTAAGAGACTGTTCTTTTTTTAATTGCTCTAGCATTTTTAAAGTTTGTTCTATCTTTTTGCTGAATTCTTCCATTGAGAACTTCATTTCATCAAGAGCTTTCTTCATATCTTGGGATGACATCTTGTCCATTTTATTCTTCATCATCTCCATTGCAAGGTTCAACTCCTCTGAGTTTATTTCTTGCATTAGCTCTTTTATCTTTTCCATCTTAGCAAGCGTTTCTTGAGTCATAACCTCATTCTTCTGAGCTTCATCAATCATCTTTTGTATAGCTTCTGCACTTTCGTCAATGTTTTCATTCATCTTTTCTTGCTGTGATATAATGTCTTTAAGTTCTTTTTTATCTTGCCAATCAAGTTCATCCTTCTTCATTACTTCTCTACGTTTCTTCTCGAATTCTTGTTGAAGCTTCTTAGACTTATTGAGGTTTTGTGTTAATGCTTCATTTTGCTTTTGCTCTTGTTCTTGAAGCTCATTGAATATCTCGTCTAAGCTTGGAAGTTTAAGAACAATCTTTTCACTTTCCACATAGTGTTCTTTTTTGTAATGGTCAGTAACAGAAGCCCACAAGGTAACTTGATCATTAGGGAATAAGTTGTAGCTAGACAGATCAAGAATCATACTGTAGTTATAGATTTTATTATCGATCTTTCTCATTAACAGAGAATCTAATTTAATCGTATTATTTACATTATAGTGCAATGTCAAATTATATAATCCGTAATCATCACTAACCTTTACTGTCAGAGGGATAAACTGATTCTTATCAATCTTTCTATCTTCAGGATAATTAGTTATCTCAATTTCAGGTTTTAAATCAGGTATGACAATTATAGATTTATCTGGACTAGTGTATTTATTACCATGCACATCTTCGATATTTAAGTGATATCTTTTGTTAGTCGTTAGCTTATGCTTAAACACTAGGGTATTATCATTTAGTTTTTCACCTAGAAGTGAAGAACCATCAGTAAAGACCATTAGTCCAGTTTTTAAACTTGAATTTGTCTCAATGATCATCTTTACTGAAGAATTATGAATACCACTTATGTCTCCGTAAGAAGTTGTATCTGTTTCAGACTCTATTCCAGTATAATCAGGATAATCATAGATAACTTTAATTGAATTCACTGCAAGTTTTTCAAATACATCAACTTTGTAATATTGAGTTTGATATTTTTCATGTTCAACTTTATATTGGAAAGGTTGGTCAATGTCTTGAAAAAGGTATTCATCGCTTTCTAATCTGAAAGATTTAATTTTATCCGTAACTTTATAGAATATCTTATAAGAGAAGTTATTATCATAGTTGTTAATCTTTATAAGTAAATCTGAACCAGAAACAAGAATCGTATCTTTTGGTACAACATCTATGGAGTAGTCTATCGCAACTTTAGGCATTGACTGTAGATAAAAGCTTGACCATGTGTCCCGGAAGTTACCTGCAAAAGTGAAGAATAAAAGACTATTACCAAGCATAAATAAGATAATAAAGATTAAGTAATTCTTACTAGTTACAGCAGGATAAATTAACTTAGTAGATTGTGTTTTCTTATTAGTTCTTTGAATTATTCGTTCAAGAAAAGCACTATCACTTGGACTAGTAGATTGTTCAAGTTCAATAGCATTTTGATATGTATCATTGTTATCTTCATTAATCTTATCGATTCTCTTTGCAGCTTGATGTAAATTAAGGAATTTATTCTTTGTAGAGAAGATTAAATAAATAACAATCATAGCAGCTGAAACTCGTAACGTTAAAGCAGTGTAGAATAACTCAAGTTTGTAGCCATCAACTAAATTATACACTACATTGTATATCTGGAATAATGCAATTACTAGTAGAACAATGCTGATTATTAAACGACCAGCTATAATTAAGTTATATTTGTCTTTAAAACTATTTAGTAGTTCTTTGTAATCTTTAAACTCTTTTTGCGACATTTAACTTCCTAATATAGAATAAAATAAAAAATACTAATGGAATAATATAGTAATAAAGCAAATTACTTACTTCCGGTAATAGAAGAAGTGTACCCATACTTAGAATAATTAAAGCTCCAATTATTTTAAATGTTACAGCCATGACTTCCAAAGTCTTTTGTGATTTAATAAAACTTGTGGATACAGTTTTAGTAAAATGAGCCATTAAGTTAAGAGTAACTAAAGTTGTTGCCATACCCATTGCCATTGCTATGACCATGAATAATCCAATTCCAAACATGTCCATCTGCATTGCATATACTGCAATAACAACTGTACCTGGGCATGGAACTAATCCAATTGCAAGAGCAGTTAAGTAGAGGTTGCCTTTTTTATCTTGTGTATGTTGATGGGTTTTACCAAAAAATACACTGAACAACATATAGAATCCAAGTATAATGAATATTCCATAAGCAATATTTAACCCTATCATTGAGTACTTAGTTGAACCTGTAAGTATGCTTACGCTAAGGAGTTTTAGAATACCTACTAAAGTTAAGCCTGAAAGTGAATGTAGAAAAGCAAAGAATAGACTTGATCCTATTATAGATAGAAAATTAACCCTAGAAGCTACTACTTGTCCTACCATGAATATTTTACCATGACCTGGACCTAATGAATGAATAATACCATATAGAAAAGCGATCCCAAGTGCAATAAAGATATAGTTTTTAGAATCATTATCTTTTATCTTTCTAATTGTTCTGGATAATTTAGTCCTAATTTCATGCTGCATTTCTGTATTCTTTTCATAAAATGATTTATCTTCCACCTTAGAACTTGTTGCTTCTACCCTTCTTATATTTTTCTTAGTTCTAGTGATAGTTTCAATAGAATCGACTTTTGTTTGAACTTTTTGTTCTCTTGCAATAGCTTTCTCTCTATCTTCACTACTTCTTTTCTTATCTGATCTAAATTGAGCGTTTAAGCAAACAGCCAAAAGCACTAGCACTACTATAAATATTATTTTCTTATTCATAATTTATTTACTTGAAAAGTTAACGCTAATTTCTAAAGGACTAAATTGGCCATAGTAGAATGTCTTATCTTTATTTTCATAATAAGAGAACTCATAATTGACTTTATCAGATTCTGTAAAAAAGATTCCTTTTGATGTATTCAAAAAGAACTTAGTATAAAACTCTTTGTCATATACTGAAACTTTCACATTTTGTTCTTGTTTTAGTTTATCTACTGGAACATAAATATCAAACTCATAGTAAACGCATATATCTTCAATTCCAACAAAGAAATTCTTTACTTCTGGAATCAAATAATTTTCATCATTTAATGCAATATCTGTGTAGAAATTATAGTCCTTTAAACCATCAACAACATAAGATTCAATATCTTTTATCTCGCTTGAACTAAATTTGTAATCATCATTCAAATCATAATCTTCTACAATTATCTTACTTGTCATATCGTCAAATACCCACTTTTGGGATACAACTACATAGCCTGTTTGATTAAAATCAAAGGTTAAGTCAACTCCTGCAAACAAATGCGGATGAGCAAAGGCTTGGAATATTGTTGCCATTGTAATTAAAATTAGATATATCTTTTTCATTTTACCTCTCAGAGTTATACTTTCCTATTCTGCATAATGGTCAAGATAATTAATAGTTACACAAAAAAAGGGATTGCAAAAGCAATCCCCTATTCTATAATTAATATAATTTATATATTAAACAAGACCTTGTTGAAGCATAGCTTCAGCAACTTTTAAGAAACCAGCAATGTTTGCACCTTTAACGTAATCGATGTAACCATCAGCTTGTTTTCCGTATTTAACACATGCAGCATGAATGTCTGACATGATTCTTTGTAATTTTTCATCAACTTCTTCTGAAGTCCAGTTGTAACGTAAGCTATTTTGTGACATTTCAAGACCTGAAACAGCAACACCACCAGCGTTAACAGCTTTACCAGGACCGAAACCAACTTTAGCAGCATGGAATGCTTCAACAGCTTCTGGAGTACAAGGCATGTTTGCACCTTCAGCTACAACCATTACACCATTAGCAATAAGAGTTTTAGCATCTTCTAGACCAAGTTCGTTTTGAGTAGCACATGGCATAGCAACGTCTACTTTTTGTTCCCAAGGTTTTTTACCAGCAAAGAATTTTGCATTAGGGAAAGCTTCTACGTAATCAGCAACTCTATCATTGTTAGATGCACGTAAGTCTAATAAGCAATTCCATTTTTCTTCTGTGTTGATACCTTCTTCATCATAAACGTAACCATCAGGACCAGAAATAGTAACAACTTTTCCGCCTAATTCAGTAACTTTTTGACAAGCACCCCAAGCAACATTACCGAAACCAGAAACAGCAACTGTTTTGCCTTCGTATGATGTATTTAAGTCAGCTAACATACCTTTAGCATAATAAGTAGCACCGAAACCAGTAGCTTCAGGACGGATTAAAGAACCACCCCATGTAGCACCTTTACCAGTTAAAACACCAGTAAATTCGTTACGGATTTTCTTATACATACCGAACATGTAACCGATTTCTCTTCCACCAACACCGATATCACCAGCAGGAACGTCTGTGTTAGGACCGATATGTCTTGATAATTCCATCATGAATGCTTGGCAGAATCTCATGATTTCAGCATCTGATCTACCTCTAGCGTCGAAGTCAGATCCACCTTTACCACCACCCATAGGAAGAGTAGTTAA
The DNA here is from genome assembly GCA_963678315.1 of Cloacimonadales bacterium (SeqCode). GTDB lineage: Bacteria > Cloacimonadota > Cloacimonadia > Cloacimonadales > JAFGVF01. The sequence continues at coordinate 2,219,046 of OY782781.1, forward strand.
ACTATTTTTAAAAATTTGTTCGAAACCTAAGAACTTAAGGATTGATAGGTTTACTGAAGGATGGAATCTCAATCCACCTTTGTATGGTCCAATTGCGCTGTTGAATTCAACACGGTAACCTTTATTAACGTGAACTTCATTGTTGTCATCTGTCCATGGTACACGGAACATGATAACTCTTTCAGGTTCAACAAGTCTGTCTAATATTTTTGCTTCTACTAATTTTGGGTCGTTTTGGTAAACATCCCATATAGTTTCAACAACTTCTTTCACAGCTTGGATAAATTCAGGTTGTCCAGGGTTTTTAGCTTCTACTTGAGCTATAAATTCTTGTGCGGTCATAAGAACCTCCATAATTTTTTTTAAATATGCACTTTATTTACGAGATGATATTTTCTTGTCAAGTTTAAAACAACTTTTTATCATTATTTTCTCTAATCATCTAAACATCAATAAAATACAAAGACAAGTTATTTTTCAATATTTCCATTTTAACTAAAATTTAGTACATAAGGAGCAATTAATCGATATATATTTATCTAAAAATTACTTACTTTTGGCATGTTTTACAATAATATGTTGATCTTCCTGCTATTTTGATTCTTTCAACTGGATGCTTTAGTGGACATTTTTCCTTTCCATACACTTGCAAGAAATTCTGGAAGCTCCCAGTTTTATTATCAACTCTTCTAAAATCAGATATTGTAGTTCCATTGCATTCTATAGCTTCTGTTAGTACCTGTTTTGTTTCATTAACTATTTTTTTTAAAAGTGAAGGTTTAACTTTACTTGCTGGAATTAGTGGATTGATTCCACATCTATAAAGTATTTCACAAGCATATATATTTCCAATACCAGCAATCCTACGTTGATCTAAAAGATAACTTTTTATCGGAATATTTATTTTAGAAACACTATTCTTTATATAATCATAATTGAACTTATCGCTTAATGGTTCAGGACCAAGTTTGATAAAATACTGGTCTAAGTCTTTACTTTTTATGTAGGTAATTTTCCCAAAAGTCCGAATATCATCAAATATTAAGATGTCCTTACTCTCAAAAAAGAATCTTGCCCTTTCATGAGATAATTGTGTAATATTCTCTTTTTGATAGATAAGTTTACCGGTCATTCTCAAATGAACAATTATTGAATAACCATTAATTAGATTTATTAAGATATACTTACCTCTGCGACTAACATCTTTAACCAGGTCAAAGACCATTTCATCATCTAGTAAATTTACATGCGTAGTTGGGTAGTAAAATTCAACATTAATTAAATTTTTATTTGTTATTGAAGCTTTCAAGTCCTGAACAACAGTTTCTACTTCTGGTAATTCTGGCACAATTTACTCCTCAATCGGGTCATTAGGTATTATAATCTCTAATCTAGTAATTTTAAAAGCACCTGTTTCTTCTCTAGAAATATCAAAAACTTCTTCCATGATTGTGAATATATTTGATCCAACCATTCTTTTCTTTATACGCATTGCATTACCTACAAGTCTAATATATTTGATACTATCTTTTAAATCTATTTCTTTGATCTTGCCTTTCTTTTCTTTCACATAAATCCAAGAATCATTTTTTTCATACTCTTTAATACCATTAAGAATTTTATCAATGGAATGTTCAGGTGGAATTATTTCGAGAATCTCTTCACTGATACTATCTAAATTTCTTTTATCAGAATGCTTAAGCTTTAAGACTTTTAGAATTTTCATCTCATCATAATTAACGAAATTTAAAGCATTATAGACATCATCTACAGAATAATCAGTATTAGATTGGATTTCAAAGAATTCGTTTAAACCTTCTAAACCTAGTGATAATGGTGGACACAACTTCACTTTAGGATGGTGATTAAAGCCTTGAGTATACATAATAGAAAGTGAACTCTTACGTACTATACGATAAATCATTCTCATTAGGTCTAAATGTCCAACATATCGCAAAACTCCTGTTTTTTGATAATAAACTCTAAAGTATTTTCTTTCAACTTCTGTATCAGGGGCTTGCGCTTTGTTGTCTAACAAATTATCGAATGTTGTTTTTTCAAGAGTATTTGTAGCAAAATCTAAAGTATGATTTTCATTGCAGATACCACAATTTGTACAGTATTCTAAACAACCTTTTGTTGTAGATTCTTCAATAGATTTTTCATATTCAGATAATAGAAAATCTTTTTTAACACCTATATCAATGTAATCCCAAGGAAGAACTTCATCTAAACCTCTCTTTCTCAAATATTCATTGATATTAATTCCAAGCTCATCTGCTGTTTTTTCCCATATTGAATAATCAAAATATTCTCTCCAACCATCAAAAAAAGCGCCGTTCTCATAAGCTCTGATTAAGAAACTAGATAGTTTTCTATCACCTCGAGCAAAAATAGCTTCTAGAACTGAGCTCTCAATTTCATGATATTTGATTTTTACAAACTTATATTTTGATAATGTATGTTTAATCTTTAATGCCCTATCCAATAATACCTTTCTATCGAGCATTTCATTCCATTGGAAAGGAGTAAAAGGTTTCTGTACAAAAGGTGAAACTGTAACATTAATTCTTAATTTCTTACCTGATATTTTTATAATATCCTCAACCAATTTTATAATAGCGTCAATATCGTCCTCTGTTTCACTAGGTAAGCCTATCATAAAATAGAGTTTGACTAATTGCCAATTAAACCTTAATGCTGTTTCAATGCCTTCAAAAATTTCTTGCTCAGAAATGTTTTTATTGATTACATCTCTCATGCGTTGAGAACCTGCTTCTGGAGCAATCGTTAAACCTGTTTTCCCGAGTTTTTCTACTAACTTAATTAAATCATCATCTAAGGTGTCTACTCTCAATGATGGCAAAGAAGCTTTTGTATCTGTTGGACCAAGTTTATTATAGATTTCTTTCAATAGGGGTCTTACACAAGAATAATCAGAAGAAGATAAAGATGATAAGTTTATTTCTTGCCAACCATGTTTTTTGATTTCAGTTAGAATATCTTGTAAAATTATAGCAGGACTTTTCTCTCTAACTGGTCTATAAAAATATCCAGCATGACAAAACCTACATCCTCTTGAGCAACCTCTCATTATTTCAGCAACATATCTATCATGGGTAGCTTGTTGCCAAGGAATTAATTGGTTCTTATGTGTTTTTTCACTTTTGGAGAAATCCCAATATTTGCGTATTTCTACTTTTTCTTGCTTTACACTTGGTACAAACCAACCTTTTATCATTGCAAGTTCTTTAAGAATGTAATTTTTATCCGCTTGCCTGTTATCTCTGAGTAAATCTTTCAGCTCGATTATAGCATCTTCTCCCTCACCAATTAAAATTGCATCAAAAATATCTGCTAATGGTTCAGGATTAGTTATGCTTGGTCCTCCTCCAATAATAAGAGGGAAGTCTTTTCTATCTTTTGCATAATATGGTATGTTAGCAATATCCAACATGTAAATTATGTTTGAGAAATTCAATTCTGTTTGCATTGTGAATCCAATAACATCAAATTCTTTAATATCTACTTTTGTCTCAACCCCAAACAAAGACTTGTTGTTTTTCTTCATTAACTCGCCCATATCTGGCCAAGGAGCATAAACTCTATCTGCTATAGAATCCTCACACTCATTAATTAGCGAATATAGTATTTTTAATCCAAGATGTGAAAACCCTACTTCATAAACATCTGGAAATGCGAAGCAAAAGTTAATATTATCATTGTTAAACTCATTATTAAAAGAGTTTAGTTCTAGCCCAATGTATCTTGATGGTTTAGTAACTTCTGATAATAGTTCACTAACATCAACTTTATCTATTTTATTCATATTATATCCTTATTTCATTCTAAATTCAACTCTTGAATAAAGTATGTAATAGTCAAGATTTGTTTTAAAACGAGAAGATAGTTTTACATTAACAATAAAAATGGAGACTTTTTTAAGTAAATTAATTTTCTCAAGAGCATGCATTGTATACCATTTATATCTAAACCCTTAAGAGTCTCCTGCATCAAATAGCAAATTAATGCAGGAGGCTAGTATGGTTATCAATATAACAAAGTCCTAAAATCATGATAAGAGATATTTTATGATAGTCCTTAAAGCGCTAGATTAATAACAAATAGTAAGATAATTAACAGGTTTCATGAACTAATATCTATATTCTTTAACACCTATTTAGCTGCTTGAGACAACAATATAATTAACATTAAATATCATTTCGAATTATTAGTTATTTGCAATAAATATGTAAGAAGCTAAAGCTTCTTGACAGCAAAGTAGCTAAATTATAATGTAGAGTATGGATTCTTTTAGGAGAGAATATGATATTAGATTCAAGGTATGAAGTACTAGAAGATTTAGGTTCTGGAATATGGGCAACAGTATATAAAGTAAGAGATTTAAGAACAGATAATATATATGCATTGAAGCTATTTGATCAATTAAATGCAGATGAATTTTACTCGAAACTCCCTGCCAGTGATATGCATCATATTACACAAATCAGGCACCCGAACTTAGCTGATGTTGTAGATTTTGGTAATATTGGTGATAATATTTATTGTATTGATGAATTTTATGATGGACATGTTTTAACAAGGTTTCCAATTTCAAGAGACAATATAAACGAATTATATGATATTATTGTTCAGATTTGCTATGCCCTACATGCTTTACATGAACACAATATCATACACAAAGACATAAAACCACATAATATTCTGTTTAAGTTTACAGGTTCAGGACCTCAAATTAAGGTTCTTGACTATGGTTTTTCAAAAGTAGATTTAACAAAAGAAACCCAACAGTTAACAAGTTCTTTGCCTTTTGTAGCTCCTGAATTGTTTGGTGGTGCAGATCCAATTCCTCAAACCGACTTTTATTCACTTGGAGTAACATTATACAGGCTTACAACTGGTGCTTTCCCTTTTTCAATTAAGCAGATAAAATCTATTATTGAAGGCAATAAAGATTATGTTCTTCCTAAACTCCCAAGACAGATAAACAGTGATATCCCTGAATTATTAGAAAAATTCATTATTAAGTTACTCGAGAAGGACCCTCATGATAGATTCAAAAATGTTCCAGAGATAATTGAGTATATTAACAAAATACAAGTTAGAAAATACCCTTTCTCCTACCAATGGTCTACTGTTAACTTCTTAAAATTTAATAGTTACTTTGTTAATAAAGAAGTTAGTGAAAAGCTTTATGAATACACAGATATGCTCAAGAATGAAGATGGCAAGTTAATTACTTTAATGGGTGGACAAGGAGTAGGCAAAAGAGCAATTCTTACTCTCTTTAAATATAAAATACTTACAGGTAAGTACTTCATTTTTGACTATGAATGTTCCCACAAACATAATGATCCATTCTATGCATTAACAAAGGAATTTCATCACTCATTAAAATATAACAGAGAAAATTCTGTCTTTGATGAGGATTTAACAAAAATATCAAGTAAGTTTAAGAAATTTTTGTTTGAATCAGAAGAATCTGCTAAGCTAACTTCCTTCTCAAAAGAAGATATGCTGGAAGATTTTGAATCAATTAGAAGTTATTTAAAGCACCTCTCACAAGAACGACCTCTAGTGTTTATCATCAGACAAGCAGAATTGTTAAACGACAACACTATAGATTTTATAAATTATTGTATAGACACAATTACAACTTCAAATACTCTCATCATTCTTTCATTTAACAATTATATGCAAGTTAAAAAGTTAAATGAGTCAGTAATGGTTAAGGTTCCATTTTTAAACTTAGAACAAACTAAACAACATATATTTGAGCTTCTTAAGACAGACGTCCCTAGTGAGTTTATCAATAGAATTTATGAAAGAACTGCTGGAAATCCTCAGTTCATCCAAGAATTTTTAATTGAGTTAACAAAGAATGGAGTTATCTGGGATGCCAATGGATTTCATTTTGACTATGATATATCTGATATCAGTTTACCAAATGATGTCCTTCACTCAATTTATGCTAGGATGAGTCACCTGACAGATGTTAATTATAAGTTCCTTATGGATTTATCTGTTATTAAAACACCACTTTCAAAGAATTTAATATCTAAATTTTTAAATATAGAAGGAACTGTCCTATTTAATTTTATTTCTGATAGCTTAAATAATGAAATTCTTTCAAAGAAAGGTGAATTCTTCTATTTTACATTCCCTGAGTCACAAAGGAGATTTCTTACTGAATGCAATGAGAATCAACTAGCTAATCTATCAAAAAGAATAATTGCATATTTTGATAATCAAGAAATAACAATTAAGGAAATTTGCCAAGGTGTTATAGAAAACTCTCTAATTGCCAATGACTATTATGCATATCGTAACTATACACTCAAGCTTTATGAAATAAATATTAAGAATAATGACCAGATTAGTGCATTTGCTAATTTAATCGAAATAATAAAAACAGACCTCTCTGATAATATCGATTTAGAAGAAAAGTTTTTGATTCAAGATCTTAGAAAATTTACTGATAAAATAGACTTACTTTGTAATCAAGACCAAGTTGATGAGCTTATTCAACTAGTTAGTAATTATGATGATATGTTTTACAAATATTTAGCTATTATTAAATTATTGATCATTAAAGAAGACTTAGTATCTGCGGATAAATATTATAATTTAGCTAAGAAATATGTTATAACTGCAGTTCAAAAGTATGAGCTCATGATTGCAGAGATAAAACTTCTAAACTTCTATGGAGAATTTAAGAAAATAAACGATATTCTTGCAGAAGTCAATATTGATAATTTGACAGATAAGTATAAATTACTGCTAGGTGATAGATTAGCCGTTAATTTGTTTAACAATGGCAAAGTTACTGATGCGATTGACCTTGTTGAGAAGATTCTGAATAATATACCTATCTTGTTTGATGATACACTAATCTTGATATTAGCTAATATTCATATAAACCTAGGTACATACTATGCTTCAATAAAAATGCTTACTGAAGCAGAGAAGCATTATACTAAAAGTATTACAATATACGAAAAGTATAATATAGAAAAACTTCTTGTGCTGATTTATAACAACATTGGAGATATTTATTTAAGACAAGGAATTACTCAAAAAGCCTATGAATATCTGCAAAAGGCTTACATACTACTTCCAAGAAACTTTTCCACTAGAATCGCTGAACTTACTTATATTAACCTTGCTGAAGTTAAGATTAAGTTCGGAAGTTTCATCGATGCTCTTGAATTTTTAGATAAAGCAGAACAAGTTAATAGTGAAAGTACTACTTCAACTACAAGCCCTAGTATTGCTACTAACAGAGCTTTAGCTATGAGTAAGACTTCATCTTTTAAAGATTATGTTAGTTTCGTTTACAAGTATGAAGCTAGCTTAGAAAAGCTAAAATTCAAAAAATTAACTGCTCTTGTGAAAACTTACTTTTACTTCTTGTATGAGCTTAGTGATTCTAAGAAACTTGAAGAACTTTTGAATCAGAATAGCCATATTAAATATTCTAAACAGAAAGAAGAAGAATTTTATTATAATGTTTTAAATTTAATTGCAGTTACAAAACATAACTATGAAGTTGCTTATAGAAATATTGAATATGCAAAAGAATATGCAAAGAGTACTCGTAATAAATATGCTTTTACTATCTTTAAAATTAGAGAAGCTGAATGCTTAATATTCTTGAATAAGCCAAAAGCAGCTCAAGAAATTCTTAATGAAATAGAACAAATTTGTTTGAAATATGAATATATGTACTGGCATACTGTACTAAAATACCAAGAATGTAGGATCATGCTACTAAATCCTGATGTTCACTTGCGTGTAATCCTTAGACACTTATTCGCAGTAAAAAACACCTCTACCAATAGATCTTATGTAATTTTAGAGATTAAGGTTCTAGCTCTTATTCTCCAAGTGCTGGTCCATATAGGTCAGTTTAAAAGATTCGCTTATTATCTGCAAATATACAAGAAAAGAATTGAGAACATTACTGATTTTGATAATATTGATTTCTATAAAAGTTTCTTAGTAAAATATAAATACTTCAGTGAAAATCCACATGATTTTAAATTTAGTTCTATTGCTATCAGAAATCAGGTAACTAACAAGAAAATAAATCTAAGAATAGCTGAGTTACTTCAGATCAAAGATATCAATAAGATAGTATTCTCATTTGGTAAACTTATTGAATCTATTGCTGCACCAAGTTCTTATTTGATTGCAACCTATAATGAAGATCATAACTATTTAGAAGAATTTGCTACAAGCAATTTTGAGTTTACTCAAATTAATGAGGAACCATACAAAAAAGGTATTGAGAAAAGTTTTAAGCAAGATCAAATTATTAATATAAAGCATCTCAATAAGGCAATTGCATTTGTACCATTGAAGATTATAAATAATCGGGTTGGTATTGTTATTATAGAAGATCAAGCTAATCTCCCTTACGTAAGCAAAGAAATTAAGCTTCTAAGGTTACTTAAACTTCAACTTTCTACAATTATGATGAGAGCTATAGATTTTATAGATAATCATAGAAAAATGACTCTTATGCAAAGACTTATGTCTGTTACTCATAAGTTGATAGGCACTCATGACTTTAATCAATTATCACAAGAAATTGTATTCGAGGGTATCAGTTTTTTAAATGCTTCTAGAGGTTTCTTTATTTTAATTGACGAAGGTGAGAACTATAGATTCTTAAAAGCTATGGATAGTGACAACAATCTTATAAAACAATATACATCTTTCGATATGACAGCTTTATCTAAAGTCCAGCAATTAAGGCAACCATTATACTCTGCTACTCTTAACCAGAATAGAAGATTCGATTCAACAAATTTAGGTGATTTTAAGCAATATCTATACTATTGTGCACCTATTATAATTGAGAATAAGGTGTTTGCTATTGTTTACTTTGATAATTTCTTAGATACCTCTAAAAAGCTCTATATTAACAGAGATATTATGAAGCTTTTCTTGTTCCAAGTAACAGTTAGTGTTAGAAATGCTGTTGAATATGATACATTATTCAAGAAGAATGTGGAGCTTGTCGAGCTTGACTATATGAAGAATGACTTTATTAATATTGTATCTCATGAGTTAAACACCCCACTTTCAAAGATTAAGAGTAATATGAGAAAGCTTAAAAGTAAGCTCAAAAAAGTTAATATTACTAACGAACAATCATTTTTAGATATCGAAAATACTCTTGATAAACTAACTAAGACTTCAAATGATATTGTTACACTAAACAGATATAACATAGCTAATAGTTTACCTTTGAATCCAATTGAACTTGACGAACTTGTTGAGTTGATTGTTCAAGAAGCTTCAATTATTGCTGATAAGAGACATATAGCTCTTTCCTATCAAATTGAGAAGAATTTACCTCATGTCATGGCTGATTGGCAATCAATAGAAATAATGCTTAATCAAATTATCATGAATGCAATTAGATTCACTAATGACTTCGGTGAAATACTTGTTGGAGTAAGAACTTCTTCATTCCAAAAAGAAAGAATAGATAACAACTCTACTGTTGTTCTTTTTGTTAAAGATAATGGAATAGGAATACCAGAGAAAGAATTAGAAAATGTATTTAAAATGTTCTATGAATTAACTGAGATCTACGCTCATAAATCTGGAACATTCGAATATAAATCTTCTGGCTTAGGTATAGGTCTAGCTACCTGTAAGCGTATTGTCGACTTGAATAATGGAAAGATTTGGATAAATAGCAAAGAACATGAAGGAACAACCGTATTTGTATCACTTCCTATAATTAATAATACTGATGATCAAAATTAATCCTAATTTAGAGCTAAAGCTAAGTAATCTACCAACCAATCCAGGAGTTTATTTATGGAAAGATAAAACTGGAAAGGTCATATATGTTGGTAAGGCTAAAAATCTTAAAAACAGAGTTAAGTCTTATCTTCAATCAAAGAATAAAGATAGGAAGACCCGTCAACTTCAGAAACACATCTTTGACATTGATTATATTATAGTCTCTTCTGAGACAAATGCCCTTATTTTAGAGGCAACCATGATTAGGAAATATTCTCCTAAATATAATGTCATGCTTAAAGATGATAAACGCTATCCTTTCATCAAAGTTACAAATGATCCTTACCCTAAAGTATTAAAAACTAGAGAGCTTAAGAAAGATGGTTCCTCTTATTACGGGCCTTATTCTAAGTTTCCAGACATTAGGAGAATATTAAGGCTTCTAGAATGGATATTTCCTTTAAGAAATTGTAATAGGAAGATTCCTTTAGATGAAATTCTTTATAAGAAAGCTTGTATTAACTTTCAGCTAAAGAAATGTTTAGCTCCATGCATTGGGAATATATCTAATGATGAATATATGAAAATAGTTAAGAATGTTAAAGACTTTCTATATGGTAAGCATACCCAAGTAATTGAACTTTTAAAACAAGAAATGCTAGATGCTTCTGAAAAGTTAGAATTCGAGAAGGCGGCTGAATTAAGAGATAAAATTGATGCTCTGGAGAAGTTCTCTGACAAACAAAATATGTTCTTTACAGATCTAAAGAATCGAGATATAATAAGCATCTACAAAGAAGAGAGCATTGCAGCAGTAGTTGTTCTTAAGATGGTTGAAGGTAGAATCAATAATAAGGAGCTTTATCCTCTTAAGAACATAGATGATGAGTCAGAAGCTGATTTGTTATCTTACTTTATTAAAGATTACTATTCCCAGAGAGATAATCTTCCTTCAGATATTATTGTGCAACCTGAACCAGCTGATTTTGAAGCGATTAATACTTGGTTGAATAACAAACTTAAAGTTCCTCAAAAGGGTGAAAAGAATAAACTTTCAGTTATAGCAAGAAAGAATGCTTTCAGTTATGTAGAAGATAAAAAGCTTCAACATATTAGAAGTAAAAACAGAACCATTCTTCCTGTTCAAGAGCTTAAAGATTATCTAGATCTACCAAAACTTCCGAGAAAGATGGTTTGCATGGATATTTCTACTATACAAGGTGAAGATACAGTTTCTTCAGCTGTTTACTTTGAGAATGGTAAGCCTCTAAAAAAGAAATACCGTCATTATATCATTAAGACTGTTCAAGGACAAGATGACTTTGCTTCAATGGCTGAAACAATGACTCGTTTCCTAGATAATTGCCGAAAAGACCCAGACATGACTCCTGACATGATTGTTATTGACGGAGGTAAGGGACAATTGAACTCGGCAGGTAAAATAATCCAAAATTACCTAGACTTGAATATAACTTTAATCTCTCTTGCTAAGAGGGTCGAGGAAGTATTTATTTTAGGACATGAACAATCAATAATTCTACCTAAAACATCTACAGCCTTAAAACTGATAACACACATTAGAGATGAATCTCACAGATTTGCAATAACTTTCCACAGGAAAAGGCGTTCTTCACGAACTCTAATAAGTAAATTAGATAGTATTCCTGGAATCTCTGAAAAGCTTAAATTTGCATTACTAAACAGATTTGGTTCAGTTGCAAACATATCAACAGCTTCATTAGAACAAATAACAGAGATTAAAGGGATAGGCTTAAAAAGTGCTGAAACTATATTAAACTTCTTGAACAATAAGGATTTATAAATGGATTTTAAACTTGTTTCTAAATACCAACCTCAAGGTGATCAACCACAAGCTATTGAACAACTTGTCAATGGTGTTAATAGAGGGGAACAATACCAAGTTTTATTAGGCGTTACTGGTTCTGGTAAAACTTTTACAATTGCTAACACAATAGCTAAATTGAATAAACCAACTCTTGTACTTTCACATAATAAGACTCTTGCAGCACAGCTATATGGGGAACTAAAGCAGTTTTTCCCACATAACTCAGTTGAGTATTTTATTTCATACTACGATTACTATCAACCAGAAGCTTATATTCCAGGAAGAGATATTTTTATAGAAAAGGATTCAAGTATTAATGACCAGATTGATAAGTTGCGTTTAAAAGCAACCATGTCGCTTATGGAGCGTTCTGATACGATAGTTGTTGCTTCTGTATCATGTATCTATGGTCTTGGTGTTCCTGAAGATTATAGAAAGGCAATGGTTAGAATATCTGTAGGTGATGAGATTGATCGTGATGAATTTCTTTTAAAACTAGTAAAAGCCCATTATGGAAGAAATGATATAGCTTTTCAACGTGGAACCTTTCGTGTAAAAGGAGATACTGTAGATGTCTTCCCTGCTTATTTGGATAACTGCATTAGAATTGAGTTTTTTGGAGATGAAATCACTTCAATAACTAAACTAAATCCTATAAATAACAAGATAATATCAAAGCATGATGTTTATGCAGTTTATCCAGCTAATCACTTTGTTATGACAGATGAACGACTACAAGGGGCAATGACTTCAATAAAAGAAGAATTAGATATTCAGCATAAGTTCTTCTTAGAAAATGAAAGATATGTTGAAGCCCAACGGATAAAACAAAGAACAGAATTTGATTTGGAAATGATTTCTGAGCTTGGTCATTGTTCAGGTATTGAGAATTACTCACGCCACATGACTGGAGCTCAAGCTGGCATGCCCCCATTCACTCTTCTTGATTATTTTCCTGATGATTATTTGCTTGTTATAGATGAATCTCATGTTACCATACCGCAAACTCGGGCCATGTATGCAGGTGATTTTTCAAGAAAGAAGAATCTTGTCGAATATGGTTTTAGATTGCCTTCAGCTTATGACAACAGACCTTTAAAATTTGAAGAGTTCGAGAAACATCACAAGAATGTAATATTTCTCTCCGCTACTCCTGCTGATTATGAACTTGATAAAACATATGGTGAGGTTGTAGAACAGGTTATTCGTCCTACTGGACTTATTGACCCTCAAATATATATTAAACCTGTTGATACACAAGTAGATGATTTACTTGAACAAATCAGAATTCATAAAGCTAAGAAACAAAGAGTACTAGTCACTACATTAACAAAAAAGATGACTGAAGACCTTTCCACTTATCTTAAAAATGCTGGAATAAAATCAGATTATCTTCACAGTAATTTAAATTCTATTGAAAGAACCAAGGTAATTAGACAACTTAGATTGGGTGAAATTGATGTATTGGTAGGTGTTAACTTACTCAGAGAAGGTATTGATATGCCAGAAGTTGCTTTAGTAGCAATTCTAGATGCAGATAAGGTTGGTTTCTTGAGATCAGCTCGCTCATTAATACAAACAGCAGGAAGAGCTGCGCGTAATGCTGAAGGTAAAGTAATTTTTTATGCAGATAATATAACAGATGCTATTAAGAGAACTGTAGATGAAACTAATCGTAGAAGAGAAAAGCAAATTGCCTTTAATGAAGCAAACAATATAACACCGCAGACAATTTATAAGTCTGTTGAAGATATTATGGAATCTACTGCAGTTGCTGAAGGTTACCAAGGCTACTCTACTAAGAAAAAGAATAAAAAACGTTCTGCTAAAGAGGACTTCATGGAGTATCTTGATTTGGATAGTAAAGACAAAATTATTGACTTACTAAAGAAAGAAATGCGTGAGGCAGCTGGAGAGTTAGATTTTGAAAAAGCCGCTACTCTTCGTGATAGAATTGTTGAATTAGAGAATAGTTAGAATTTACATATTTCATTATTACAAGTTGATTAATCCCAATGTATTAATTTATACTTGTTTTCCTCTTCTTCCTTAAGGGTCACCTTGAAAAAAAGCCGATTTTTCAAGGTGGCAAGTAAGGGACAAGTAAAATTGTAGATTAAACCCAAATAATACACTAGGACTTGAAAAATAGCACTATATTATTTGGCAATAATAACTTCCATAATCTCAACTAGAATATATATTATTCAAGCTTCGATTCTGTAAGCTATTTTGCTGAAAGACCGTGTCCGGCTTAGACGGAATCTGCACTATTTTCGTCAAACCTAATGCATCATCTGGGTTAAATTCTAAAAGTCTTTACTAATTTGAAGAATATTTTTTATACAATAGGAATGTTATAAGTAAGTTGTTGATAGCTGAACTTATAATTTTCCCATAAAGTTACTTCATAGTATCACTTATTGTTGCAGACATTGAAGCTGGAAAGCTAACAACTAATACACGTTTTATGGATAATATTAAATCTTCTTGCCAAGGACATTGATTGATTAAAGTAAGCAAGAAAGCCACAATAAGTAAAGAAATAAAATATATTGATAAAACTCTTTTAAAATAGGAGAAAACATGATTTTTAAACATATACTTATAGAAGTTTAAATAAACATAGAACCCTATGAAAACGAAAGAAGTTATACTCATAAATATTATATTTGGAAGAGGAAGTGTAGCTCCAAGATTCCATGCCTCTTCAGTAAATGCAACAGGTACAGCTAGAACTGATGCTCCGATGATTACCTGCATTAAATCTCTTGGTCTAAACTCAACCATGATAGGAGTTATATTATAATTAAGAAGTTCTCCATCTGAATCATATACAGGAGTAACTCTATTTAAATATCCATTGATTCTCTCTACTTTAGATACACCTATTCGTTCTTTCATAAATACCTCAAAATAAATAGCTAGAAGTTATATCATATAATATAATTTAATTTTCGGATTTGTATTTGATAGGGTCTGTTAATCCAGCCTCTTCGAAAGCCTTTAATCTTAAGTAGCATGAATCACAGCTTCCACAAGCCTCATTATTATCACGATAGCAACTCCAAGAATATTCAAAGGGAGCTTTTAGCTTAGCACCTAATTTTATAATTTCTGCTTTACTTTTATGGATTATCGGGGTCATAATCTCAATTTTAGTTTCATCTTTAGTTCCAAGATCTATTGCCTTATTTAATGCATGATAAAAGCTTTCACGGCAATCAGGATAACCCGAACTATCTTCTTCCACAGCCCCAATATATATTCTATTAGCACCAATAACTTCAGCCCATGATGTTGCTATTACTATAAGATTCCCATTTCTGAAGGGAACATAAGTATTTGGAACTGAATTATCTGTTTCATCATGATCACTAATTGCCATAGATTTATCAATCAAACTAGTGCCCCCAATTGCTTTTAAATAATTCATATCGACATTAAGAACACCTGCCGGTTTATAATATTTAACTAAATTATCAAAACACTCTTTTTCCTTACTTTCAGTAAGTTGCCCATAGGACGCATGCATGAAGTATATTTCATCATTATCTTGTTTAGCTAAGGCTGTTGTAACTAAACTATCCATTCCACCACTTAATAATATAATTGCTTTATTCATTAATCTTCCCACATTTTAAAATCAAATGAACTTTCAAGTTTATCTTCTAAAGAATCTTCCATTTTTGGAAAAAAGTCAATTCCAGTTCTTTCTTCAACAGTATCTATGCTACAACAATAATATTCAATTTTCCCTTTGTTAAGTCCGTTAGAAAATATAAAAGCTATAGCTTTTTTATCTTCACCATAAGGATCTAAAACAATCTTGTAGTAATATTTTGGTACTGAGACTTGAGATTTACCAATCTTGTTCCTAATACCATCTTTTAATATAGGACCAGTTACAACAATTAGTTCTTCATTTGCTATCGCCCAATCTCTTACATTTGTTTCTAAATCTTTCCAAATCTTTCTATTCAAATCAGGAGCTTGTGGAGACATATTGCTCATATAGAAGCTCTCATTCATGGCTTGCAGAGACCATCTATTATCTGCAGCGGGGCAAAGGTGTCCCCTATCATAACCAGAATTTTTATAATCATATTGATTAGCTGAAGATATTGTTTTAGAAGGATCCTTCTTAAAGTTGTTCTTTCTTTTTACGTCCTTAGCCTTAGCTTCTTCTGAAGTTAGTTCATAACAGACCCAATCAGCTTGCTCGTGCTCTTCATTATAAGCTAATGAATAAGCAAGATGTTCCACTAGGATATTGTCTTTTTTCAAAGTTGGATAAAAAAAGTCTAGATCATTGTACTTATCGTCATCAGAGTTGACAGAATCAGATATTTGATGAACTTGATTTATAGCCTCATTTGAAACATTATTTAAAAATTCCTTTACTTTTTCATTGTTGTGCCAATAGAAAATAGAAATTGCAATTAAAGCACTAAAAAGAGCAGCTATATTGAGTTTTTTACCCAGAGACATTTTCTTTGAAGATTTTTGAGAAGTCTTTTTCTTTGCTTTAGTAGCTTTATTTGTTTTTTTTGTACTAGCCATAATTAATCCATATAATATACTGCTTCTATAGGGTTTACTTTAGAAGCTTTTATTGCTGGGTATAAACCAGATATAACACCGATAACAAAAGCAAAAGCAAGTCCAATAAGAACACCTTGTAAAGGTAATCCCAAAGACATTTTCATACCTTTACCAATTAATGTAACAATTAGTTTAGCTAAGCCTATTCCTATACCGGCTCCAAGAGATGTTAAAACAACAGCCTCAGAAATTAGTAACATAAATATATCAAAATTTGTTGCTCCAATACTTTTTCTAATACCAATTTCATTCATTCTTTCCGAAATTGAAATAAGCAATGTAGAGAATAAGCCAATTCCTCCAACAAGTAAAGAAACAGTAGCAATAGCCATCAAAATAGTGTTCCATTTTTTTATTTGGTCATTGAACTGCTGAGTAAACTGAAGTATGTCTTTAGATATATCAGTAAATTGAAAAGATTCAACCATACTATGAGATGCTAAAAGTAGTTGTCTTGCTGTATTCATGTTCAGATTGTAATCATTTTCATTTTTTGACTGAATATAGATACTATTTACACTATTGTTTTCTGTATAATTTTGGGCACCTGTAGAAAGAGGTATATAGATAGATTTCATATCCCATCTTTTTTGCCAAGAAGACCAATCAAAGCTACTTTGAGATTCATCAGTTTCTGCACCAAGAATACCCACAATAATATATCGATTATCACCTAAAGTTAACTTTTCACCAATAATCGGCATTTGACTAGACATGTTCTCTTTCCAGAAAGTCTCACCAATGAGACAAACATTAGAAGCTTTTTTGTGCTCAATCCTATTAAACATTCTACCCTTAATAATACCATATTCTTTAAAATCGAAGTAATCATTGTTGGTAGCTTTTATACTTGTCCAGCGAGCCATCTTACTTTGTCGATCAAATTGAGTAGTTTCTACCATCCCATACATATATTTGAAATCTAATTCTGAACGCAACATTCTATAATCATCAAGATTTATTGGTGTAGCCTCGCGGACTTCAGTTCGTCTACGTCTTCTCCATCTGCCTTGTGACTCTTCATCTTGCTTAGGAATTATTTCAAAAGAATTATTCCATCCCATTTTACCAATATTCTCATCCATAGACTTCTTTACACCATCTACAGCAGAAAACATTGACACTACAGCCATCACACCTATAATAATGCCCAACAAAGTCAGAAGTGTCCTAATTTTATGTGATAAAATAATTGCTAAACTACTTCTGACGTTATCTATAAGATACATTAATGTATTTCCTCTCCACATTTTGGGCAAACTAAATGTTTACCTTTTGCTTTAGTATACTTTTCTTCTACATAATAATTACCACAGCTTGGACACTCTGTTGCTACAGGTTTATTCCATGATACAAACTTACATTCAGGATAATTTGTACAACTATAGAATGTCTTACCTCTTTTTGAACGTTTCATAGTAATCATTCCATCTTCACATTCTGGGCATTTAACACCTGTATCGAGAGGTTTAGTAAATTTACATTCTGGATAATTAGAACAAGCAATAAACTTGCCATATCGTCCATTCTTTAAAACTAAACCAGAACCACATTCAGGGCACTTTTCATCGAGAGTCTTCTCTTTTTCTACAACTATTTTACCTTCTTCATCACGATGGAAATTCTTAATTGATTTACACTCAGGATAGTTTGAACAACCAAGGAACTCTCCTTGTCTTCCCCACCTGATAATGTAATGTCCTTCTTCACATTCTTCACATTTGATATCAGTATGTTCTAGGAATTTCTCTTTTTCTTCTTTAATATTAACAGATTCTATCAGTTTAATGAGCTCATTGTAGTACTTTTCTAGAATCTCTTCCATTCCAACACCACCTGATTCAATTTCATCAAGTTTACGTTCCATATCAGCAGTAAATAGAACATTAAAAGTTGAATCAAACTTACCGCTTAAGAAAGTGTTTACTTTTGTACCTAAGTCAGTAGGATGAAGTAATCTTTCAATTAATGATACATATTTTCTGTCTGTGATAGTTGAAATGATTGCTGAGTAAGTTGAAGGTCTTCCTATTTCTTTAGCTTCAAGTTCTTTAATTAACGAAGCTTCAGAGTATCTTGAAGGTGCTTGTGTAAATTTTTGTTGTGGTGAAATATCGTTTATTTCTAATAAATCATTAATTTGATAATTAGGATCAATCAATTCTCCCAACGAAGTTGAAACATATTGATAAGCAAGGGTAAAGCCCTTATCAAGAATAACAGAACCTTTTGTGGTAAATTCAGCAATTCCTGCTTCAACCAAGACTTTTACATTCTCAAGTTTCATTGGAATCATTTGAGTAGCAACAAATCTATTCCAGATAAGACTATACAACCTAAACTGTTCAGGTGTTAACGAAGCTTTTATTGATTCAGGAGTTTTATAAACATCGGTAGGTCTGATTGCTTCATGAGCATCTTGTGCTTTAGATTTAGTCTTATAATTACGAACTGTTGGATTAAGCTTTTCAGCTCCAAAACGTTCTTTAATTAAACTTCTACAAGATTCTTTCGCTTCATCAGCAATTCTTAGAGAGTCAGTTCTCATATAAGTTATCAAACCGCTATGCTCTCCATTAATAGAAATGCCTTCATACAATTCTTGAGCTATTCTCATTGTTCTTTTAGGACTAAATTTAGATATTCTTGAAGCATCTTGTTGTAATGTAGAAGTTATATAAGGTGCAGGAGGATTAACACTCTTTTTATTTTTAACTATATCCAAGAGTTTTGCTTGGGACTTTTGAATCCCTTCAACAATAGCAAGAGCTTCTTTTTCATTAGCAACTTTTTGCTTCTTACCGTTAATTTTGGTGAGTTCTCCTGAAAAATCAGCTAATTGGTCTTTCCAAAACTTTGCTGAAATCTTCCAATACTCTTCAGGAACAAAAGCATTTATTTCTTCTTCTTTTTCACATATCAATCTAAGAGCAACAGACTGTACTCTACCAGCACTTAGTTCTTTAGCGATAACTTTCCAAAGAATAGGACTAACCTTATAGCCAACTATTCTATCAAGAATTCTCCTCGCTTGTTGAGCATTAACTTTATCCATATCAATATTACCAGGATTTTTAATAGCTTCTCTAATAGCTTTTTTGGTAATTTCATTAAAAGTAATTCTATGAACAGGCTTTCCTTTAATCTCTTTCTTTAGCAACTCTTGTAAATGCCATGCAATTGCTTCCCCTTCTCTATCATGGTCACTTGCTAAATATATTTCAGGTGCATCTTTAGCTTTGCTTTTTAACTCTTTTACTATCTTAGTCTTTGTTCTATCAGTTACATATCTTGCTTCAAAATTCTTTTCTACATTGATACCTAAAGTTGTTTTAGGTAAATCTCTAATATGCCCCATTGAAGCAGCAATTGTATATTTATTATCTAAGAATTTACTTATTGTCTTTGCTTTGGCAGGTGACTCCACAATAATCAGTTTTTTAGCCATTTTTCCTCTAGTGTTCGTATTTGAAAATACTATTTATATTTTTTCCATTATCTGTTAAAAGTGTTTCTATAAAGTCTTTCATTGAAGCTTGATCTACTTCTGCAAAATTAACCATAGTTATAATCTTATCCATTTTTAATTTTGAAACTGGTTGATCTGTATTGAAATAAAGATGTAAACATAGTTGAAGTATCTTCTCTAAGCTAACATCATCTATAGAATTTATATTATACATATTCATCAGATACCCATAAGCTTTCACAGTCATTGCTCTTGATTCAATAATATCAAGTGTTCTATGGTATTTTTTCTTTACATCTTCCTTGGATATATGTTTCTTTACTAAGTCTATGAGTTGATCTTCTGTTAATCCATCAAGAAAATCTTCTTCAAATATATGCATCAAACTCTTCTTTAGTACATCCAAACTTTTCTTCATTTATTCCTCATCTAAAACTTTTTTGCCACAACATTTCTTGTATTTTTTTCCACTACCACATGGGCAAGGGTCATTTCTACCTATCTTTTCAGCATTCACAATTGGCTTAGTTTTAGCTTGTGAATTAGGCATATTCATCTTAGGCATTTGCGGTTTATCTTGAGTTTCTACATTTGCTTGTTTTGAGTTGTTAAAAGAACTCATTTCATTATGCATTGTATTAATTCTATCCATAACATCTTCTAAGTTTGCCTGAGTTACAAGAACTCTTGTAAATACTCTTTTAGCAACCTGTTCTTGAATCTCAAATATCATGTTTTGGAAAACATTGAAACTCTCTTTTTTATATTCAATAAGAGGATCTTTGTTGCCATAAGCACGTAAGCTAATACCTTCTTGTAAAAGGTCCATCTCTCTTAAGTGTTCTCGCCAATTAGTATCAACTGTCTCTAGTAGACTACGTCTTTCTAATTCACGTTGGTTCTCTTCACCAACAATATCTTCTTTATTGTTATAAGCTTTGAGTAGGCGTTCTTCAAACTCATTTCTGATAACATTTATATCTAAGTTATTTATATCAAAATTATCGATTTTAATTGGCACTCCAAAGTTAACTCGAATCCAAGTTGCTATTTCATCAACCTCTTCTAATGTTGGATAACTTTCATTTTCAACAATTCTATCAATTACATTATTGATTGAATCTGTAATCATATTAAGAATCTCATTCTTAAGATCATAACCTTGTAGAACATTATTGCGATATTGATAAATGATTTCACGTTGTGACGTCATTACCTCATCATATTTAATTAATCTTTTTCTTATTTCAAAGTTATGTTCTTCAACTCTTTTTTGAGCTTTAGATACAGCTCTAGTCATCCAAGGATGCACGATTGCTTCATCTTCTCCTGCTCCAAGTTTAATCATCATTGGTGCAATTCTTTCAGAACCAAATAATCTCATCAAATCATCTTCTAATGATAAATAAAAGCGAGATGTACCCGGGTCACCTTGTCTACCAGCGCGACCTCTTAACTGTCTGTCGATTCTTCTACTTTCATGTCTTTCTGAACCTATAACATGTAGACCATCAATAGGTCCACCGTAAGGCATATCATCAGTTACTTTAGTCGCTTCTTTTAAATATTCATCATGTTCTTTGGTTACTACACCGTGACCAAGCTTGATATCTGTACCACGACCAGCCATATTGGTAGCTATAGTTACAGCTCCTGCTTGACCTGCAGTAGAAACAATCTCTGCTTCTTGTTGATGATTCTTAGCATTTAACACACTGTGAGCAATCTTTCTTCTGCGAAGCATTCTGCTCAAAGATTCTGAGACATCCACACTTGTTGTTCCGACAAGTACAGGCTTATTCATGCTATGCCAATACTCAATTTCTTTTATAATAGCTTTATATTTTTGATTCTTTGTAAGATAAATTAAATCTTCATGATCTAACCTTGTAATTTCAACATTAGTAGGAATCTCAACCACGGGGAGTTTATAAATTTCTATAAATTCGCCTTCTTCTGTAATAGCAGTACCAGTCATTCCTGCTAGTTTATCAAACTTACGGAAATAGTTTTGAAGTGTAATTGTAGCAAGAGTCTGAGAAGCTTTTTGAATCTTAACACGCTCTTTAGCTTCCAAAGCTTGGTGCATACCATCACTAAATCTTCTACCTGGCATAATACGCCCAGTGAATTCATCAACAATCATAACTTGATTTTCCATAACGACATAATCTTTTTCCTTTTCAAAAAGAGAATAAGCTTTTAGTAATTGCTTAATATTATGTTGTTTTTCACTCTTATCCATGAATTCTTTGGTAACTCTATCCTTTTCCTGAAGCTTTTCTTCAGCAGATAAACCTTGGTTATTATCAACTTCTTGAAGCAATTCATCCAGAGTAGAAACGATAAAAAGATTCTCTTCAAATCTACCCATAACTTCTTGCCCTTTTTCAGAAAGTTCAACTGTATTAGATTTCTCATCAATACTGTAGAATAACTCAGAATTAAGTTCATGCATCTTCTTATCTCTTAAAATAATTCCTTCAGCATCGTTACATAGTTTCTTAAGTTCTCCATCCTTCATGTACTTAGTGAATGCCTTTCCTTGAGGAGAAGCATGCTTCATAAGTAATAACTGTCTTCCTACTTCGTAACTATCAATTTTATCTTGATCTAATAGAGTCTTTACTTTTGTATTAATCTGCTTTATTTGTTCAGATTGCAATTGAAATAATCTTTCTATATGAGGTCGAATTGGTTCATAAAAGTTTTTATCATCATCAACAGAACCTGATATAATAAGAGGAGTTCTAGCTTCATCAATAAGAATACTATCTACCTCATCAACTATAGCATAATAGAAATCTCTTTGTACAAGTTGTTCTTTATTAACAGCCATATTATCACGAAGATAATCGAAACCAAACTCACTATTCATACCATAAGTAACATCATAACGATAGATCTCTTTTTTATCTTCGAATGACATGCCATTAACAATACAGCCAACTCTCATGCCATGGAATTCAAAAATAGGAGTCATCCACTCAGCATCACGTTGAGCTAAGTAATCATTAACTGTAACAAGATGAGCTCCTTTTCCAATTAGTGCATTTAGAAAAAGTGGTAATGTAGCAACTAAAGTTTTACCTTCACCTGTAGCCATTTCAGCGATTTTACCTTGATGTAGTACTATACCACCAATCATTTGTACATCATAAGGAACCATGTCCCATTCAACTTCATTGCCTCTAACAAGGTATTTATGTCCGACAAGTCTACGACAAGTATCTTTCACTATAGCAAAGACTTCTATCAATTTATTATCAAGAAGCTCTTGGACTTTTTCTTTTACTTCTTTACGCTTTTCATCTAATTTATTACTAAGAGAATCCTTTTTACTCTCATCAGGTTCAGTAATATATTCTTCACGTTGTTTTTCTACTTCTGCAAAGTCCTTCTTAAGTTCTTCTTGAAGTTCACTTTTTATATTATTGATTCTATCTTTTATTTGCTCATCAGTTTCAGATGCTAATGTTTCATAGATGTCATTGATATCGCTGATTATTGGATATATATTCTTTAAGAATTGCTCTTTTTTATCACCAAAAATCTTTTTCAATAGTTTTTCAAACATATTTATACCACTTTTTATTTTTATCAAGTCATAATCGTTATTTTTATCTTTTTGTCAAACTAATATTGATTAACATTTATATATTATTATATATAAACACTTTAAGAATTAACTGTCGCCAAAGCATTATCCCTAATTCGTCATGGTCAAAAGCTATAATAAAAAAAATCTATACATTATATGCACTATAATAAGTCAGTATTTTTATATAAAAGAAAAGAGAGTTAAGGTATGTCCAAAACTCTCTATAATTATAGTGTAAATTATCAGTAGAAATATATTCTATTTCATAAATTCAACAAAGACATCAGTCACGTATTTATGGTCTAACGTTCCCATAGTCTCTCTAGTTGAATGCATAGCAAACATTGCATTGCCTATATCAACAGTTTTGATACTCATTTGAGCAGAACTAACAGGTCCTATTGTTGAACCAGAAGGGATGTCTGAGCGGTTAATCATCTTTTGATAAGGTACTTTAACTTTTTCACATAATTCTATGAAATAAGAAGAACTTAAAGAGGTTGTAGCATATCTATAATTAGCACTTAATTTTATTACTGGACCTTGATTAACTTCTGGAGCGAATGCACTATCATGCTTGCTCACATAGTTAGGATGTACAGCATGCGCTTGATCAGCAGAAATCTGGAATGACTTGTTAATTGCAATAGAATGATCTTCACTATCTTCTTTCCAAGATAGACTAATTCTTTTAAGAATCATTTTCATAAATGTTGAATTAGCACCTTGTAAAGTTTGAGAACCTATCTCTTCATTATCAAAGAAAGCACCAACAACAGTTGAAGTGTTATCTTTAACATTTACAAGTGCACTTAAGATTGCATGACACATACCTAAATCATCTATTCTGCCAGAAGAGATTAATTCATTATCAATACCATAAATCATAGCTTTTTCAAATGGAATAAAGAATAAATCATAATCAAGAATTTTATCTTTATCGATACTGAGTTCTTTAGCAATCATTGGTTCAAAGACTTCACTTTGCTTAGATACACCTAATAATACTGGTAGCTCAGTTTGCTTATTGATTTCAATACCTTTATTTACGGTTCTATTTAAGTGAATAGCAAGATTTGGAATTATACCAATAGGCTTGTTAATAAACAAAGATTTTGATTCAATGTTTTCTTTATCATTCTTATAGGTTACACGTCCAGCTACACATAGTTCTCTATCAAACCATGTATTGATGATGGGACCGCCATATACTTCTACAAAAATCTTGTGATAATTTTTATATTTTGTTTCTGAACCAACTTTTACTTTTAAAGCAGGGCTATCAGTATGTGCTCCAGAAATCTTATATCCTGTCTTAGAAGGATTTTCTTCACCATTAACAAAAGCAATAACGGCAGAATCGTTTCTTACTACAAAATATTTTCCATTTGGTTTAAGTTGCCATTTTTGGTCTTCATAAAGTTTCTCAAAACCATTGCTTTCTAATCTATTTACTATTTCTATTGTTGCTTGAAAAGCTGTTGGACTATTGTCTAAAAATACTTTTAGGTCTTCAGCTAATTCTTTTTGTTTAAACATGATAACCTCATTTTATTTTATTTTCTTAACTTTATTTGATTGCATGCTAATTTGTAAAGTATTTTCTTAAACTCTTTTTATCTTATACTTTTTACTAATTAACAAATAAATGTCACTTTTAGTTACAATACTAAAATAAATCTTGAATTTCACTAAATTAAATTGAAGTTCATATATGGCACATCCTTGAGATCTTCTATTTTGGGAACTAGGATAATATCATTGCAATTAGTTAGATGCTGAATTATCTCAATATTTTCTCTTATCATTTGAGAATCAATACCCTTACTATCAGACATAATGATATTTATTTTACTAATGTTACAAAATTGTAGAGCTTTTATAGACAAAATAGTGTGGTTTTGCGTACCTAAACCAGCGCGAGTAACTAAAATCACTTCTGCATCTAATTCTTTAATTAAATCTATCATACAGTAATCTTTTGTTATTGGTACAAAGAGTCCGCCGGCACCTTCACAAATCAAGATTTCTGAATCATTAGCAGTTCTTTTAATTTTATTCACAAGCTCTTGAATATCTATAGAATAATTATCATCTTTAGCAGCATAATAAGGGGCTTTAGGATTAGTAAATATTTTATAGCACTTTTTGGTTATGTTTCCATTAGACTTACCTAGAACTTTCAAAGCATCGCTATCTTCACTATAAACATTTTTGCAGCCGGTTTGTAACGGCTTAAAATAATCTACATCTATATTGTTTTCTTCAAAGTAATGATAAAGCAATTTCGCTATAATGCTCTTCCCTACATCAGTATCTGTTCCTGTAATAAATAGAATTCTCATTTTAAGGCTTCCTTTAATGCTTTAATTAAAACATTTACATCTTCAGTCGTGTGATTTGAAGTTAAACTTATTCTAAGCATCGCTTTATTATAATCAACAGTAGGATACTTTGCAGGGAGAACTAATATGTTACTCTTGTACAAACTTTCATACACTTGATTACATGACCTAATTGAATCCATTGGTATGGATATAATTTGATGTTTACCTGTGTATTTAATAATGTATTTTTTTAAGGTATGTTTTGCATAGTCGACTATGCTAGCTAGTTTCTCTCTCTTGCAATCTTGCGAGTGAACATATTCAATTGTAGAATCAAGTGCATAGAAGTATTTTTCTGGGAGTGCAGTCGTATAGATTAATTCTTCAGCAAAATTTATTAAATAATCTTTAACCACTTTGGGACATAAGAGGAATCCTCCAAAAAGTCCATAAGCTTTTCCAAAAGTACCAATTTTAATAACTGCTTTATTGGTAAGTCCTAAACCATTTTGTCCTAAAACACCGACTGCATGGGCTTCATCTACAATAAATTTATGACTAGCTCTTAATAAATCAACGTCATTTACTGATTTCCCTGACATACTAAACAATGATTCCGTTACGATGTAGAAGTCTTCAAAAGACTTTGATTTCTTAAGTAAGCTTTGAATATCACAATGTCTATAGCTTCTAATTGTTGCTTCACTTTGCTTTAATCCATTAACTATACTATTATGAGATTGCTTATCATAGAACACTTTATCTTTGTTAGAAAATAGATGCTTAAAAGTTGCAATATTTAATTGGTATCCTGAATTAAATAGTAAAGCTGACTCATAATTATACATTTCAGCTAACTTCTCTTCAATATCATTAATTATTGACAGATTCCCTGAAACAAGCCTTGATGCAGAACTTCCATAATTTCTATCTTTTGTAAGTTCATCTAAGTGACTCCTAAACTTCTTATCTGAAGTTAGACCTAAATAATCATTAGATGTGAAATTTAAGTATCTTGTCTTTCCTATATACGCATATCTGTCAGAAGGTTTAGTAATTGTCTTTAGTTTTCTATATAGATATTGTTCTTGTCTACTTATTAAAGAATATTCTAAATGCTTAAACATTTGAACCTCTTATGCATAAGTATATTGCTTTTATTATATAGTCCTTCATTAATAAGACCTATATATATCATTGATTTTGTTGTTTGTTGATTGATAATTGTTGTCACTTCATATAAAATTGCATTTGCGACTATTTCTACTACTCTTGCAAAAGTAATAACTACAATATTACTTTCAAAATCATAATGAGGATATTGTAGCTCTTTTATTGATAATAGAAAAGCATGTTTATCAAAATTCATTAAATATCTCGCATGTATTCCAGCTGATTGAGCAAGGAATTCAATAAAATTAAAATCATTCCAATCTTTCATAAGATATTTTGTTTTAATTGATTGAACATCGCAAGATAGAATTTTATTAATCATTAATGAAGTTTCTAGATTCGTGTTAATTTTCATTTAAATGATACCTTATGATAACTACAGAATTTTGACCTCCA
This sequence comes from Cloacimonadales bacterium (SeqCode), assembly GCA_963678315.1. Taxonomy (GTDB): domain Bacteria; phylum Cloacimonadota; class Cloacimonadia; order Cloacimonadales; family JAFGVF01. The sequence goes on from OY782781.1 coordinate 2,246,246, forward strand.
AAGCCCATACTATTAACAAGTATAGTAAACGATTTCTTTTCTTTACTTAATTTCATGTTTTTTTTGAGTATATTGAAATCATCAATTGATGACTGACTAAAATTCGATTTTGGTATAAAGCCCTTATCTAAACATGATAGTAATAAACATAATTCAGTAAGACCTGAAGCTGCTGATAAATGACCAATAATACTCTTCATAGTCATAACAATAGGTTTATAATCTCCGAATATATTTTTAAGAACCTTCTTTTCAGCAAGATCATTTGCTTCTGTTCCTGTAGCATGGGCAAGCACTAAATCTATTTGACAAGAACTTAAGTCTGCTTGTCTCAGAGCGTTAATTATTGCTTGTGTTAATCCTTTACCTTCTGGATTAGGTGAAGTTAAAGAAAAGCAATCCATTGTCGAGGAATGAGCTATTAATTCAATCTTTGTTTTATTGTACTTCTTAGCAATTTCTTCATTTGCGATAATCATAGATGATCCACCTTCTCCAGGAATAAATCCAAAATCTTCTTGATGGTAAGGTTGATATTGACTTCTTGTTAGTTTTAAAGCACCGATTGAATTATATGCGTCTAGTCCATTCCCAGTCAATCGACTATCTCCACAACTACACAATACATAAGCAGACATATTATACTTGATTCTATCGAATGAAGTTCCTAATGCTTGCAGAGATGCCGAACAAGCAGTTCCTAAGCTTATACTCTCACCACAAATACCTGTTCTTTTTGCTATTACAGAAGCCGCAGTATTCGGTAAATATTGAAGAATCCATGCTTTCTTACTATTATCTGAATTAGCAATTGGAAAATTACCAAAGTTTGGTCCCGCTCCAACAATAATTGATCCATTTCCCAAGTGTATATATTCTTGATTAAGTCTCTTCCAAACAGAAAGAGCACTAGCTACAGAAAATAGAGCACCTCGATTTAGATATCTTTTTTCTGGAAGTCTTTGGACAAAATCTTTATAGTTGAAACTTGTAATAGGAAATGTTCTAATAGAATCCTTTGATGTATAGATTGTTTGGTCAAAACATTCTAATGATGCTAATATCTCTTTACCATTATTTCCTATATGAGTTATTAATGAATAATCAAGGATAAATACTTTGTTCATATCTGTCTTTGTTTTGCATAGATGTAATCAACAATATCTGATACTTTTAACACTGGTCCATTACTTATATCTTCAAGGATATCATTAATTCTTTCTTTGGACAAATGAGAGTATTTCTTTTCTAACTCAAAAAAAAGCTCTTTATTCTCTGATTTATATCTCACAATATCAGTCCTTAGATTTTTTAAGAAGATGATATCGGAGCTAAAAAAGGATGTGTTACTAGCTAAGGTAAACTCTTTTTTTATATCAATCGCTAACTCCATTAAGTCGATTGATTCAGCTTCTAGCTCTCTTATTATGTAAGTATCACTGCTAATTACATTGATATCAATATCTAGTAAATCTGAGATAATTTCTTTGAGTTTTATATAAATTTCTTTTTTATTTAACATTATTAAATCCTTTATCTAAATTAATTATATTCCCATGCATTAACCAAGTTTCTTCCTTAAGAAATAGAGCCATAAATGATGTAATCTCTTCAATTCCTAAGACCTTGTCTTTAGATAGACTGACTTGCATATCATTATATCGACCACTCTCTATATATGTTGGTCTAATAATAATTGACTTAACACCCTTTTTTCTGAGTTCATTGCCTAGTGCTAAGTATATGTTTTCTATAGCAGTTTTACTTGCTAGGTAGAATGATTGTCCTTGATTAAATCTATTTACTGCATTTGATGAGACGTAGATTAGCCTACCAAAGCGTTTTATTCTCATAATATTACTTACTTCTCTCAAAAGTATAATCTTATTTGTAACATTGATTCTTAGGTATTCTTCAATATCAGCATTTAAAGATGTAGTAATAAGACTTTCATATCTTGAATGCAAAAAATCAAAAACATAAGCAAATTCTTTATCTTTGAAATAATCAATATTACTCAAAGAATTAAGATCTACCTTTATCCATTCTACATTCGTGTTTACTTTTAAAAGAGGCTTATTTTTATTATAGCTAGCAACAACTTTATACTTAGTTAAATCAATTTTATTTATAAGCTTTTGACCAAGTTCACAAGATCCACCTAGTATTAGTACTCTTGTTTTTAAGTATATGGACTTATAAAAATATATTTTTCCTTTTGCATAAACTTGTGTATTGTCATAGAGAGTACAAGTAGCAAGTTCTTCTTTAATCTCTATTTTTGCGCTATATATCTTTGGTTTAGCAAATTTATAAAACTTAAACCTAGAGATATTTTTTATATGATTAGGCTCAATTTCATTCTTTATAAAATTTATAAATGAAGCTATAATCAATGATCCTGGAACTAAAGGATTACTTGGAAAATGCTCCTGGTATATTAAATCTTCTTCATTGAAGTGAAATGTACTCTTTAATTGAAACACTATCCGATAACCTCAAGAATAGAATCATAAGTAATGTTTAGCAATCTTTCAAAGTCATCTTGACTAATTGATAGAGGAGGCATTATAACAATGATATCTCCCAATGGACGTAAAATTAGCCCCTTTTCACGTGCTTTAAGTATAATTTTATGGCCTACCTGGTCTTTTTGAGGAAAATTCTCTTTTGTTGTTTTTTCTTTTACTAGCTCAATAGCTATCATAATTCCTTTATTTCTTATATCTCCAACATGTTTTAACAAAGCAAATTTATACTTAAAGTCATCGAATAATTGTATATTTTTTGCCACATTATCTAAAGTCTTTTCCTCTTCGAATAAATCTATGTTAGCTATTGCTACTGCTGAAGCAAGAGCATTACCTGTAAAAGTATGTCCATGATAAAAAGTTCTGCATTCTTCAGGCTCACCTAGAAAAGCTTCATAAATTTCTTCAGTTGTAACTGTAGCTGCTAATGGAATATATCCACCAGTAATACCCTTTGCCATACAAATTATATCAGGCTTTACATCTTCTTGCTGGCAAGCGAACATTGTACCTGTTTTACCAAATCCTACTGCTACCTCATCACATATCATTAATATTTCATACTTTGTACATAGCCTTCTTACTTCTTTTAAATAACCCTGAGGATGAACAATAAGTCCACAAGCTCCTTGAACTAAAGGCTCAATTACAAGAGCTGCAATTTCATTGTGATTGTTTGCCATGATTTCTTCTAATTGCCTAAGACAATAATCTTTACATTCTTCTTCAGTCATACCACCATTTAACCTATAGCTATAAGGAGATTCAGCTTTGAATGAATTAAACAGTAGAGATGAATAAACTTTATGGAATAAATCAATTCCCCCGACACTTACAGATCCAATTGTGTCACCATGGTAGGCAGATTTATATGATATGAATTTTCTCTTGTTTTTAGAACCGTTTATTGATTGTTGTTGATACTGGTAAGCCATTTTGAGAGCAATTTCAACAGAAGTTGACCCATTATCTGAGTAGAATACTCTAGTTAGATTATCTGGGGTGATTTCAATTATCTTATCAGATAATTCAATTGCTACTGAATTTGTCTGGCCTAGAAGAGTTGAATGAGATACTTTATGAACTTGATTAATAATAGCTTCATTTAGTTTAGGATGATTATGGCCATGGACATTAGTCCATATAGAAGAAATACCATCTATATATTTTTTACCTTCAATATCATACAAATATATCCCTTCTCCCCTTTCTATAATCAAGTGTTCTTCATTATTTAATTGTTTCATTTGTGCAAAAGGGTACCACATGTTTTGCTTTGAAGACTTCATTAAATTTTCTTTTCTAGATTCCATAAGTTACTAATCCTTGATCTCTTATCATTTGCTTATCCTCATCAATTGACCTTCCAGTAGTTGTTAAATAATCTCCAATCATAATTCCATTAGCTCCTGCCTGGAAAATTTTATCCTGTAGATGTTTTAATGTCTTCTCCCTACCACCAGCTATACAAATGTTAATATCTGGATTGATAACTCTAAATAGACTTACTACCCTAAGAGCTTCTTCAGGATCCAATAACGCTTGTTTTTCTAATGGTGTGTTTGCAATAGGATTAAGAAAGTTCAATGGAATAGCATTAATATCTAACATGCTTATATACTTGGCCATTTCATAACGTTGTTCCCAAGACTCTCCCATACCAATTATTCCACCACAGCAAACTTCTAGTTCTGCTTCTTTTGCATTTTTTATTGTTATGACAGAATCTTCAAAGTCATGACTTGAACAGATACTTGGAAAGAATGTTGGAGATGTTTCAATATTATGATGATATCTATCAAAACCAATTATCTTTAACTTATCGGCTAATTGTTTGCTTAGTAATCCAAAGGAAGCACATAATCTTAAGTTTGTTTTTTCCTTGATTTTGCAAATTACAGGTTCAAGCCTTTCTAACTCTTCAAATGTAATATCTCTTCCACTAGTAACAATCGAAAATTGGGTTGCTCCATTATCAAAAGCTTTTGTAGCACTGCTAAATATCTGATCGTTACTTAGTAAATTGTATTCTGTGATATTAGTGTTATAATGAACTGATTGAGCACAATAGGCACAATTTTCCGGACATCTACCAGATTTTGCATTGATTATAGCACATTGGTATATTTTATTACCATGTTTGCTATTTCTTAACAAATGTGTTTTTGCTAATAACTTATCTAAATCTTCATTAATAACATAATTTATTAATTCATAGTCTATCTCAAATTCATCTAACATTTTTTTGTACACCTTCTATCTTTTAGGGTGTACATTTTAATCTTTTGTATTTTTGTCAACAAATAATGCTCTATGTGACTCTTTAATCACTAAATGATATTACACCAAAAAATGTACTAGGACTTGAAAATAGCACTATATTATTCCTGTGAGGGCGTAGCTTTAGCAAAGACTCATGGTAAGAATAACTTCCATAATAACAACAAGAATATATTATTACTCGAGCGTCGATTCTGTATGCTATTTTGCTCAACTATATAGCACTATTTTCGTCACAACTAATGCTTCATTTGGGTTAAATACATTAAGTATAACAATAAAAAGAGCGAGAATGTATGTTCTCGCTCTTTAAATTTATTTTAGTTATTAGAATTAACTTTTTGCTAATTCAATACCTTTTTTAATTGCTACTAAGTTCATTGCAAGCAACTCAGGATTTCTTTTTTCTAAGAAAGCTGTTAAGTCACTTTCTAAAGTTTCATATTTAACCATATCAGTTAAGCCGATAATAATACCGATAGCTAACATGTTTAGAACTTTATCTGAACCGATTTCAGTTGCCATTTTTGATAATGGTGCGCTGATAGTTTTAATTCCATCATAATTAGGAATATTATTACATAAATCTTCATTTGCAATAATAAATCCGCCTTTTGTTACATTTGAAGCAAATTTATCAATTGATGGTTGGTTAAGAGCAATAAGTACGTTAGGGAAAGTAACGATTGGTGATGCGATTGGGTTCTCTGAGATAACAGCTGCTACATTAGCTGTACCTCCACGCATTTCGGGACCGTATGATGGCAACCATGAAACGTGTTTACCTTCTTTCATACCAGCTTTAGCTAAGAATTTACCTATAGTTAAAGCACCTTGTCCACCAAAACCTGAACTTATAATTTCATACATCATTATTTCACCTCTCCTTCATCTCTGAATTGACCAATTGGGAAGAAAGGTAACATGTTATCTTTAGCCCATTTTAATGAATCAACAGGAGAAATACCCCAGTTAGTAGGACAAGTTGATAGAAGCTCAACAAAAGTAAAGCCTTTACCTTCTTTATTATATTGAAGAGCTTTTTTAACAGCTTTTTTAGCTTTAATAATATCAGCAGGAGATAATAATGAAACTCTTTCAATAAAGTATGGTGCAGATAAAGTATTTAATAATTCACATACTTTAATTGGCATACCTACATCATCTGTTTTTCTACCATAAGGTGAAGTTGTTGTTTTCATTTCTGGTAATGTTGTTGGAGCCATTTGACCACCAGTCATACCATAAATAGCATTATTTACGAAGAATACAGAGATATTTTCACCTCTATTAGCAGCATGAACGATTTCAGCAGTACCGATAGCTGCTAAGTCACCATCACCTTGATAAGTGAACACTTGCATATCAGGTCTAGCTCTTTTAATTCCAGTTGCTACAGCTGGAGCTCTACCATGAGCAGCTTCTGCCATATCCATGTCAAAAAACTTATATGCAAATACTGAACAACCAACAGGTGCAACACCAGTTGCAGTATCTTGAATTTCTAATTCGTCTATAGCTTCGGCTATCAATCTGTGAGCTACACCATGAAGACAGCCTGGACAGTAAGTAAACTGTAAATCAGTTAAAGATTTAGGTCTTGTTGCGATAACTTCCATTATATCTCCTATAAATTCTCTTCAATTTGTGCTTTGATTTCTTCAGGTGTAAATACTATACCACCAACTTTTCCGTAAAATTCAACTGGAATTTTACCATTAACAGCTAATTTTACATCTTCAACCATTTGACCTAAGTTCAATTCAAAAACCATAACTTTTTTAACTTTATCAGTTAAAGCATTAGCAATAGTTGAATATGGATAAGGCCATACAGTGATAGGTCTGATTAAACCAATATTCTTACCTTCTGCATTTAATTGGTCAATTGCAGATTTAACGATTCTTGAAGCAGTACCAAAGGCAACACAAACCATTTCGTTATCAGGGTTTATATTATATTCTTCTACACGAACTTCATTTTCTTCGATTAATTTATATTTTTTACCTAAATCAATAACATGTTGTTCTAGAACTGAAGGATCAATTTCTAAAGAGTTGATTTCATTATGATGAGGAGCTTCACCTTCTTCTTTTGGATGAATACACCAATCTTTATGATCATCACCTTGCTTAGCTATTTCTTCATCTGAAACTGCGTCTTTAAATTCAACAGGTTCCATCATTTGACCAAGCATACCATCAGATAAAATCATTACAGGTATTAAATATTTATCTGCTAAGTCAAAAGCTTCAGATGCCATATCAGCAAATTCTTGAACTGATGATGGAGCTAATACAACTGTATGATAGTCACCATGACCACCACCTTTTGTTGCTTGGAAATAATCACCTTGAGCAGGTTGGATATCGCCTAAGCCAGGTCCACCACGTTGAACGTTAACGATAACAGCAGGAAGATTAGCACCTGCAATATATGAAATACCTTCCATCTTCAATGAGATACCAGGAGATGAAGATGATGTCATTACTCTTTTACCAGTACCAGCAGCACCGTAAACCATGTTAATAGCAGCAACTTCACTCTCAGCTTGTAAAAAAGTACCATTAACGGTAGGCATTTTTTTAGCCATATATTCAATTAACTCACTTTGTGGAGTAATAGGATAAGCGAAATAGAGTCTACAACCTGATCTAATAGCAGCTTCAGCGACAGCTTCGTTACCTTTCATTAAAACTTTTGCCATTCCTTATCTCCTTATTTTTCGATGGTTATTGCTACATCTGGACATGTTGTGTAGCATAATTTACAAGCTATACATGCTTCTTGGTCAAAACATTCAGCATAATTATAACCTTTTTCATTAATATTTTCGGAAAATCTGATTATCTTCTTAGGACATGCAGCGATGCATAATCCACATCCTTTACAATAAGAAGGATTAACTGTCATTCTTGCCATAACCATGACTCCTTTATTTTATTTTATATTGAGTTCTTTTTTAATTATTCTTGCTAATCTTATGATACCTTCAAGATTCTTTTCTTTTGAAGCATAAGAGAAGTTTAATCTTAATGTGTTTCTACCTTCACCATTACAGAAGAAAGATGTACCAGCAACAAAAGCAACATTCTCTTCAGAAATTGCTTTCTTAATTAGCTCGTTAGTATCAATACTTTCCGGTAGAGTCATCAATGTAAATAAACCACCTTCAGATTTAGTCCAAGTAACACCTTCTGGCATATACTCTTCAAGAGCATTCATCATTACTTCTTTTTTAGCTTGGTACATTTCAATAATCTTTTTAATATTTACTTCAAGAAGACCTTTTTGCATGTATCTAGCTGCAATTCTTTGAGTGAAAGGAGGAGTACAAAGGTCAGTAGCCTGTTTAGCAACAACAATTTTATCAATAATGTCAGCATTAGCAATAACCCAACCGATTCTGAAACCAGGAGCAAATATTTTAGAGAATGTCCCTAATAGTACAACCTGTTCAGTACCATCTAATTGGTACATTGTTCTTTGATGTTCACCTTCAAATCTTAACTCTCTATAAGGTGAATCTTCAATTATTAGAATGTCGTACTTGCGCGCGATTTCAATAATTTCTAATCTTCTGCATTCTGGCATAGTGATACCTGCAGGATTTTGGAAATCAGGAATGATATAGATGAACTTAGGAGCTTCATTATTATCTTTCATTTTAATAATGGCTTCTTCTAATAGATCAGAACGCATTCCTTTATCATCAAGATCAACACCTACAATATTAGCACCATAACTGTTAAAAGCGCTTAGTCCACCAAGGTAAGAAGGCAAACCAACAATAACTTTATCACCAGGATTGATGAAAGCTTTAGCAATTAAATCAAGTGCTTGTTGAGAAGCTGTTGTAATTACTAAATTATCTGTAGTAATATTATGTCCTTCATTAACATATTTTTTAACTAACTCTTCTCTTAAAATAGGATCACCTTCAGTTGCTCCATATTGTAGAACTGTAGTTCCATCAGTATTAAGAACATCACAAGCTATGTCTCTTAATTCTTCAGTAGGGAAGGATTCAGGAGCAGGTAGTCCACCAGCAAATGAAATAATCTCAGGTTTGTTAACCAATTTGAGGAGTTCTCTAATTGCAGAACGTTTCATTCCTTTAACATTTGTTGAGAGGATTGAATCTAAATTTTTAATCATGGTTCCTCCATATTTATATTTTTTTTGTTTTTTTATGAATTAATGAATTTCATTTCATTGAATTTTGATATCTGGCTTTTTACACTTTCGATATCGGTATCAGGTATATCTAAACTATACTTGAATGACTTTTCTTTCTCAATGTATATTTTCTCACTTACATTGTACTTTTTTTCAAGAAAACTAATCAATGATACCATTTCAACTGGAACTAGTATGTTAGTATCTGATTTATTATCTCTTAAGACTTTTTTAATAATCTCATTTATAGTGTCAACATTTGTTTTATCTTTAGCTGAAATAAATACACTGTTAGGATATTTTATGTTCAAACTTTTACGCAAAAACATACTAGCAACACTTTCAATTTTATCAACTTTATTAAATACCATGACAGTTGGAATACTACTAGCCCCAATATCTTTAATAACAGTTTCAACATCTGCTATTCTATCATCTGCCCTAATCTGGGAAACATCTACAACATGAAGAAGTAAATCTGCATCAATTACATCTGACAAGGTCGAGTGGAAAGAGCTAATGAGTGTGGTTGGTAGATTTTTTATAAATCCTACTGTGTCTGTTAAAACAACTTTACCAGCCTCACTATATAGAAATTGCGATTTAGAATCTAAGGTAGCAAATAATTCGTCTGCAACATAAATATCAGATTTCGTTAGCACATTAAAAAGGGTACTTTTACCTGCATTAGTGTAACCAACGAGAGCTATTCTAAAGAAATCTTTCCTTTTCTTTCTTTGCACAGAAGATACAGTTTTTATTTTTGACAACTTCTTCGTAAGAAAAGAAATCCTTTTCTTAACCAAGCGTCTATCAATTTCTAATTGTTTCTCTCCCGGACCTTTAGTTCCTAATCCACCAGCAATTCTTGAAAAATGTTGCCATAAATTTCTTAATTTAGAATAACTATATTCTAATTGTGCTAGTTCAACTTGAATCTTTGCTGCATTAGTTCTAGCATGCATAGCAAAAATACTAAGAATTAATTCTGTCCTATCAACAACATTAGCTTTTGTAGCTTCACTTATATTCTTAGCCTGAGCAGGTGTAAGATTATCAACGAAGACCAAAGTTTTTATATCATTAGAAAAACACAATTCCCGTATCTCTTCTAGTTTGCCTTTACCAATATAAGTATCAGACTTATTATGTGACAAAGCCTGGGTAAAACTATCTACAACATTTAAATTAGCTGTTTTGCATAGAAGAATAGTTTCTTCAACTAGCTGCAGAAAAGTATCTTGAGATTCGGTTTTTATATAACTACCAACTATAAAAACTTTTTCACTAGGTTTATCAATAAACTTATGATTCATATATTAAAACTTTTTTGAAATTTTGTCTCCATTTTCTATATTCTTCTTTTATATCAAGTTCAAATAAAGTTTTCTTATCTTCGCTAGAGAACATAACAATATTCATAAAATGAGCCCTTCCATCTTTACCTTTGAAACTTTTCATTGGAAATTCGACTCTAATATCATCATCATCTCTTAAAATAGTAATTTCATTTAAGTAAATACCTTCAACAAGTTCTATGACAGCTCTAGCAAGAACTGAGCCTTGTGAAACATCGCGAAATTTAATTTTCATATTTATTCCTAATTATTTTTTTTTATTTTACTAAAGCACAACTATAATGTCAAGTTTTTTCAACAAAAATATATATACTACATATATCCTGTTAACAGTTAAGAAAAAATTCTTTCTTTTTTTATTTTACAGATTAATTGGACTAGATTCTACTTGATGTGTAACAATTTTGAAGTCTTACATTTTCCTTCAGAAGAAACTTTAACCAAGTAGACACCACTTGGAAGTTCTTTATCATTTTCATTACAACCATTCCAAACTATCTCTAAATGGCCTGATCTATTATTCTGATTCATAAAACTTTTCACTTTTTGTCCCTTAATATTGTATATTTCTACATTGACCCGAACATTTGATTTCGTATCGATTTTTATATTTGACTTGCTTCTAAATGGATTAGGATAATTATTTACCGTTAAATTATTTACAGGAGTTGAATCTTCTGAATTAGAAACAATTTCACTTATTCCTTCTAAATTTATATTCCAGTTTGAGTTGTTAGGGTCACTTGAGGAAATAGTTAAAGATCCATTATAGCTTGATTCTTCAGTAGGGGTAAAATCAACATTGATTATTCCTATATCACCTTGTCCAATACTATTAGGAAAACTTATATTATTAAAGACCTCTACATTAGAATGAACATTATTTATTTGCAATATGTCAGTTCCATTATTAACAACAGGTATTGATAATGTTACTGCATTATTAAGATCATAAGCATAGGCAACAAAATTATCAACAGGTATAAACATATCGGGATAACGTGATGTACTTGTGTTTGACGTAATACTTGCAAGTCTATCTAATAGTTCTGGGTGCTCTATGAAAGGATTTGGTTTATTTTGGACTTCTTCTATTTCTTGAGCTCTGTATAATTCATAGTCACTAACAGGGTCTTGATAATACCAATTTCTTAAAACTTCTTGCTGACCAGCACTATTTAAAAAGTTGTTAGGATTATTATATCTAATACTAAAGTAGAACATAGCTCTTGCCACATCTCCTTTGTGATCATCTCTTGGTTCAAATACGGTTGTACCGGATGAATTAGAGCCTCTCTTAGAACCACCATCAGACCAATTAGAAGAAGATACTTCACCAAATGGAAGGTTACCTCTTACACTATTAGCTTGTGAATCAGTTGGAAATAAATGGAACAAATCCGACTTTGCAGTACCTGTTGCCCCCATACTTTGAGGCCAAGTGTGTTCAGTATTGATTTGATTCCAATTAGGAATAGATCCAGGAGAACAATTGTACCATTCATCAGTATAAACACATCTAACCTGACCATTGTCATTGTCTATATATCCAAAAATCTCTATTCTTGCATCTTCATAGCTGATTGAAGTATGATTTCTAATGATAGCCGAAATTGCATTCTTGAGTTCAAAATCATATTTGTTGTAGGTTGTGTTATAAATACTTTCAGAGAATGTTCCTTGTGCTGATACTTCAATTGTTTGTATTTCACTTCTAGCTTCATCAACGATAAATATAGCTGTATCATAGTTGATATTTGTTTCTGGTGAGAAGGTAACAGTAACTTCTATTTCTTCATTCGCAAATAAACTAACATTATCATTACTTAATAAAATCTGTTCACTATCTTCAATTATATCTATGTTTAATTCATTATTAGTTAAATTGGTTATTGTAAAAACACCTTGAACCTCTCCCCCATCAATCACTGAGCCAAATTCTAATTCTGTTGTTGAGACTTGAAAAGAATTTGCCTTAATTGTCATTATAACAAATAATACTATAAATATTACTAACGTTTTTTTCATATCACATCTCCGATTTTTTAGTAAAACAATTTTATTTATTATAGCTATTAAGGCAATAAATAAATTATTCTTTCAGTCTTTGAAGCCTAGATGATGCAGAATTAGTACACCCCTATTTTAAATTTGTAAAATTAAGACGCAATTGTAATTTATCATGATATTAACATTTATGGGCTACAATTTTATATAATCGTGAATTACTAAATATGTGTTTAATTATTCTGCCAAATAATAAGCTCCTTCATAATCACCTGTTTGGATGGTAAACAATGTGTCCAGTTTACTGACTTGATAGTTAGTGGTAATAGTGTTAAACCATGTTCTATCAGTTATCACTAAACCTGAATTGTTTCCTGTAACATTTATTGAAACATCACTCTTAAAGAGAATATTTCCTTCTACAAAATTAGCTGATAAAGTGCTCATAACAATAATTATAGTGATAATAACAATTATCTTCTTCATTTCTTCCTCCTATTTATTTGCTATTTTATAATTGTAATTTTCTTAACTTGACTCCTTTCCCCATACTTAACATTTAGAAAGTATATGCCAGACGGATAATCTAAATTCTGAATCTGAAAATATCCTTTCTTTGATTTAAGATTGTTTTCAGAATAAACTAATCTACCTCTAAGGTCATAGAGAGACAGACTTATATTCTTATTACTTTTTTCCATAAATTCAATATTGAAACTGTTTATACAAGGTTGCGGATATATCTGTTTGATTAGCTGATTCTGCATAGGTTCAACCTCTTGAGAATTTGACACTGTTTTATGGTAGGTTACGATTAAGTGCGGATCATATGAATTTGATGAGGTTGGGTTATTTGAATATGAAACATAATCTGCTTCATATAGTCCTATATCATGACCTGGAGGGAATCTCAGTCTAAACTGTGAGTATCCACGTGAATGTTCTATATCATTAAGATAGCTCTCAGTAATTGGAAAGGAGACCCAGCCAACATGACCACTATCTTGCAGAACACCTACATTGGAAGTAAGTGGTTCAAGATCAAAAACAGAAGGAGCTAAAGTCTCATACTCTATGTGGTCTATATTTACTGAGTAGGGTGTAGTGTAGTAGTGTGGCCAAACAAGATCTATCCCATTATCCCAATAGCGCCAACAGTAAAGTTGAAGTATTACATTTGCCACGACGTAATCATTGGGAACAGGAATAGTCTCGAATGAAATAAATGATCTTAATTCAAAAATACCGGTTCCAACAAACTGAGCATAACCGTAGCCAATGTCTAAAGTTGTTAGATTGGGAAAATTGTAATAATCATGATAATCCATATTATAGTATATAGTCCCAGTCATAGGATTAGGTTCAGAGTATATTGTGTCAACAAGAACTGAGTCATCTCTATCAGCATATAATTGTAGAATTAAGCTATATAGAATTAAAAAGATTAATAGATATCTCTTCATTTCTTCCTCCTATTTATTTGCTATTATTTTATAATTGTGATTTTCTTAACTTGACTTCTTTTCCCATCCTTAACCTTGATAAAATATATTCCTGATGGATAATCTAAGTTTTGCATTCGGAAAAGCCCCTTATTTGATTTTAGATTATTTTCAGAATAAACTAATCTACCTCTAAGGTCATAAAGAGACAGACTTATGTTCTTATTACTTTTTTCCATAAATTCAATATTGAAACTGTTTATACAAGGTTGCGGATAGATCTGTTTGATTATTTGCTCCTGCATAGGTGTAACCTCTTCAGAATTTGACACTGATTTATGGTAGGTTACGATTAGGTGTGGATCATGCGAACTAGATGAAGTTGGGTTATTTGAATAATTTACAACATCTGCTTCATATAGAGATATATCATGACCTGGTGGAAATCTCAGCCTAAACTGAGAATAATCATGCGATTGTTCAATATCGTTAAGATAGCTCTCAGTAATCGGGAAGGAAATCCAACCAACATAAGCACTATCCTGCAAGACCCCCACACTGGAAGTAAGTGACTCAACATCGAAAACTGAAGGTTCTAAGGCTCCAAACTGTATGTGATCAATATTTACTGAATAAGGTGTAGAATAATAGTGTGGCCATATAAAGTCGGTGCCATTATCCCAATAGTACTGACATTTAAGACGTAACATTACACTTGATATGACGTAATCATTGGGAACAGGAATAGTCTCGAATGAAATAAATGATCTTAATTCAAAAATACCGGTTCCAACAAACTGAGCGTAACCATAACCAATTTCTAAGGATGTTTGATTGGGAAAGTTATAATAATCATGATAATCCATACTATAGTATATAGTCCCAGTCATAGGATTAGGCTCAGCGTATATTGTATCAACAAGAACTGATTCATATCTATCAGCATATAACTGTAGAATTATGCTAAGTAGAATTAATAAGATTAAGAGATGTCTCTTCATTTTTCCTCCATTTTAATGTATAAATTAATTATTTTTTCAAAACATATTATTAAGATTTAATCTGATAATAAAAAACTTCCCTAACCAAGTAATAGTTTATTTTAAAGCTGATCATTGAATTTATTTAAGTTTCTATACTTTCTTACAAGATAAAACATTTAGCAAAAACCATTTTGAAAATAGTTAGTATTTTATTTATTGTCAATTACTTTATATACTTTTTACATAAAAGGGTATTAGAAAAGGCTTTTTCATGCTAAATGGACGATCTAAACCTGATAATATTTGGTTATACTAATAAGCCATGCTTAATAGCCTCTTGCATTAAACCGCTTTTTTATGCAAGAGGCAAGTAAACACGACATAATAGCCATTAAAGACAAAAAAAGAGAGAGTACTGAAATTCAGTACTCTCTATAGAACTAAAGCTTAGCTCTTAATCTTTTAATTTATATAATCTTAAACTATTTTTTAGCAGCTTCGTAACCAGCTTTAAGAGCTTTTACATTAGCTTGAACAATAGCTTCACCTTTTCTACCAAAAACAGCATTAATTGCCTCTTCAAGTTTTTCTAAAGAAAGACCTAAAATCTGTGCAGATGCTCCTAGCATTACAATATTCATTGAACGAGCTGAACCGCAATCTTTAGCAATTGCATCAGCATCTATAAGAATATGGTTTTCTAAGCTTTCAATCTTTTTATACACTTCTTCAGCTTCAGGATAATTAGGAATGTTCACAAAAGGTGTTTTGTTAGCAACAACCCAACCTGTTTTGCTTAAGTAAGGTAGGTATCTTAATGATTCCATAGGTTCAACTGAAAGAATTAAATCAGCTCCACCCATAGGGATTAAATCAGAATGAATTTCATCATCAGAGATTCTTAAATGTGATTGTACATCACCACCACGCTGAGACATTCCGTGAACTTCTGCTTGCTTAATATTCATGTTTGTTGAAAGAGCTGCATGACCAATCATAGTAGCGATAGTCAAAATACCTTGTCCACCAACACCAGCTAAAATTATATCTTTTTTCATGTCTTGGCTCCTATCTTTTCTTTCTTTTTAATGTTTGGATACATTCTCTTCTTGGAATGATTACAGAAACGCCATCATACTCAATTTCTTCTCTGAAGATTTCAACATTCTTTTCATGTTGGTTTTTAAGAGGAGTAATTACGCGGATGTGAGCAGGATCAACACCAAGACCTTCACATACAGCTTCAATTCTACCGAAACCTGTATAGTCTTGACCACCTGTCATACCTGTTGTACTGTTATCTAAAATAACTACAACTAAGTTGTTTTTATCAAATACGCAGTCCATAAGACCTGTCATACCTGAATGGAAGAAAGTAGAGTCACCAATAACGGCAATAGCAGGATGAAGACCTGCATCAGCAGCACCTTTAGCCATTGTGATAGAAGCACCCATATCAAGACATGTATTAATAGCATTATAAGGAGGTAAGAAACCTAGAGTATAACAACCGATGTCTGAGAATACTTTGCCCATAGGGTAATCTTTTAATACTTCATTGATAGCACCAAAAGAATCAATGTGAGGACAACCAACACAAAGTGCAGGTGGTCTTCCAGCAACCATTTCTGGTACATTTTCACCGTATGTATCTTCTAAACCAAGAGCTTTAGCTACATGATTAGGGTTTAACTCACCTACACGTGGAAGAGTGCCATCTAATCTACCTTTCACTTTATCATTACCAGAGATAAAACCTTTAAGTTGTTGCTCTACAACAGGCATACCTTCTTCAATAACAAGAACTTTATCACATTCGTTGAACATTCTTTCAACTTGTTTTCTTGGTAGTGGATATTGAGATATTTTAAGGATAGGATGTTTAAAATCAACTTTTTGAACATTTTCCATTAAGTAGTTATAACCTAAACCACAAGCAATAACACCAAGACTCCTATCTTCACCATCAACATACTTGTTAAATGGAGATTCTTCAGAAGCTTTTTCTAATTCAGCTTGCATTGGTACTAATACATCGTACTTTGCCCTTGACATAGCAGGTAGAAGCATGAATTGATTAGGGTTTTCAGGAAGTTTTATATCATTAAGAGGTAAAACTTCTTTAGTTTCAACACCAGCTCTCGAGTGAGAAAGTCTAGTTTCTAATCTAAGCATTACTGGTAATTTAAACTTTTCAGAAAGTTCAAAAGCATGGAAAGCAGCATCATAGCATTCTTGTTGATTTGATGGCTCAATACAAGGGATTAATGCAAAATTAGCAAAGACTCTAGAGTCTTGTTCATTTTGTGAAGAGTGCATTGAAGGATCATCAGCAACTGCAACAATAAGTCCACCATTAGCACCAGTCATAGCTGAGTTCATGAATGGATCAGCTGCAACATTAAGTCCAACGTGTTTCATCGTTACCATAGTTCTTTTGCCAGTATAAGACATACCAACAGCAGCTTCCATAGCAGTTTTTTCATTTGAAGCCCAAGTTCTATGAACTTGTCTTTCTTCAGCTAGTTGATTTTTTTGTACATATTCAATAATTTCGGTTGAAGGTGTTCCTGGATAACCAAAAGCACCAGACATACCAGCATCTAACGCACCTTGCGCCAGAGCTTCATCGCCGAGTAGTAGTAATTTTTTCATACTAACTCCTTATTCATATTTATGTTTTCTACCATTTTCTGATATTTGCTAATCTAAGGCAAGGATTTTTTTAAAATAGGCTTTGAATCGCTTTAAAAATATTGATTTAATAAAAATATAAATCATAATATAATAAAAAGTTTCAAATTGTAAGCTAATGTTGCAAGATACTTATATATCATTTACTTTGACAAAATAAATAGCAGTCTATATTTTGACAATAATTAACAAAATTATATAATATAGGAGAATTTTATGGAAAAAATGCCATACGCAGAACCGTACAAAATTAAGATGGTTGAACCAATTAAAACAACTACAAGAGAACAACGTGCTAAGCTTATTGAAGAAGCAGGATTCAATCTTTTTAATCTTAAAGCTGAAGATGTTAGAATCGATTTATTAACAGATTCTGGTACTGGTGCGATGTCAGATAAACAGTGGTCTGAATTAATGTTAGGTGATGAATCTTATGCAGGTTCTAATTCTTTCTTCAAAATGAAAGATACAATCAAAGAAATTTTAGGTTTTGACTATGTTTTACCTACTCACCAAGGAAGAGCAGCTGAAAATGTTCTTTTCTCTGCTATAGTTAAAGCAGGTGATATTATTCCTGGTAACAGTCATTTTGATACAACAAAAGGTCATATCGAATTTAGAAAAGCTTTTGCTGTTGACTGTACTATTGATGAAGCATTTGATCCAACATTAATTCACCCTTTTAAAGGTAACATAAATATTGAAAAGTTTGAAGAAGTTATCAAAACTAATAGAGATAAAGTTCCTTTTGCGGTTGTTACAGTAACATGTAATAACGGTGGTGGACAACCAGTTTCTTTGGCAAACTTAAAAGCAGTTAGAGAAGTAGCTGACAAATATGATTTACCTATCTTCTTTGATTCTGCAAGATTCGCTGAGAATGCTTATTTTATTAAAATGAGAGAAGAAGGCTACGCAGATAAAACTATCAAAGAAATTGTTAAAGAAATGTACCAATATGCAGACGGAATGACAATGAGTTCAAAGAAAGATGCTATTGTTAACATCGGTGGTTTTATAGCTATGAGATCACAAGAACTCTACCAAAAATGTTCAACATTTAATATAATGTTTGAAGGTTATTTATCTTATGGTGGTATGGCAGGTCGTGATATGGCTTGTCTTGCACAAGGTTTAAAAGAAAATACAGAATTTGAATCCTTGCACGCTAGAATGTCTCAAGTAGCATATCTTGGTCAAAGACTTAAAGAAGAAGGTATCCCTGTAATGGAACCATTCGGAGGTCATGCAATATATCTTGATGCATTAAGATTCTTACCACACATTCCTCAAACTGAATTCTCTGCACAAGTATTGGGTATCGAGTTATATATCGAAGCAGGTGTACGTGGTGTAGAAATTGGAACTGTTCTTGCTGATAGAGACCCTGTTACAAGAGAGAATAGACCTCCAAAAACAGAATTGCTTAGACTTGCTATTCCTAGAAGAGTTTATACAAACAATCACATGGAAGTAATTGTTTGGGGTTGTAAGAAAGTTTGGGAAAGAAGAAATGAGTTGAAAGGTCTTGAGCTAGATTACGAAGCACCAATTATGAGACACTTCACAGCAACATTTAAAAGAAAATAGAATAATTTCACATTTAGAGTAGGTTTTTACGCCTACTCTATTTTATTATTATAGGAGGCTTTATGATAAAATGTATAGATGTATTAACTGAACTGAACTTTGAACATTTAGCAGGTTCAAAAGAAGAGAAAATCGCTCGTGATATTATTAAGAAACACTTAGACCAATCTAATATTAAATATGAAGAACAAGAGTTTACGCTTCATGGCTTTGATCATGGTTCTGCACAGATAGATGTTGATGGACAATCATTAGATGCCAATCCTTATGGACTAGTGGAAACTTGCCAGATATCAGGTCAGCTTTGTGTTTTAGATAACGCAAAAGTAATTGAGCACAATATAGGGGCTTTTAAAGATAAAATTATCATGTGTAAAGGGTCATCCAGAAACGCTTTTGATATAATGCTAAAAACAGGTGTTAAAGGATTTATCTCTGTTGGAGCACCCGGGAAATTAGAAGCAAACTCATCACATAGACAAAAGAATGTCGAGTCTGGAATTCTTCCTTCTGTTACTATTTCTTACGATAATGCAGTAAAATTACTCAAATATAATGGACAAGAAATTAATATTTCCATCAATCAAGAACGTTCAGAGAGAAAGGCTTATAATATAGTAGCTACTCTGGGAGAAAACAAGTTAGATGATAATATAACTTATCTTACAGCTCATTATGATACAGTTGCTCAATCACATGGTTCTTCAGACAATGGTGCAGGAACTGTTGTTATTCTCAAAGCAGCCCAATACTTTGCTGAAAATAATCCAGCTAGAACTTTAAAAGTTATTTTCTGT
Source organism: Cloacimonadales bacterium (SeqCode) (assembly GCA_963678315.1). Classification (GTDB taxonomy): domain Bacteria; phylum Cloacimonadota; class Cloacimonadia; order Cloacimonadales; family JAFGVF01. The sequence continues at coordinate 2,266,107 of OY782781.1, forward strand.
AGTGGTGAAGAAATGGGATTACTTGGTTCAAGTGCTTATGTTCAATCTAACTTAGATGAAGTTAAGTCAAATGGTGCTTTTGTAGTTAATGTTGATGTAGCAGGTGACTACTTTGGTTCTGACGCAATGATGGTTATTGGAACAAGTGATACAAAAGGCTATTTAGCTGGTATTTCTATGGAAAAAGGATTCCTATTTAATAGTTCAATCAACATATATAGCTCAGATGCTATGCCTTTTGCTGTCTATGAAGTCCCTTCTGTGAATCTAGCTAGGTTTGGTGGTAATGCCTCTTCTGTTATTCATACAGCAGATGATAGAATTGAAAATATAAGTAGTGATAATCTAGACTTCTATTACAATGCAACAATAAATATTCTCGATAGAGTTTTAAATTCTAAAGTTTGGCCAATTCAAAAAGAAATAGATCCTAAACTTCGTCCTAAGATTGAAAAATATATGTGGGGTTCACGAAGAGAAGCTCCAAAATTGGAATGGAAAGCTGGATTTAAGAAATAATTAATTACTTTAATAAACTTTCTTTATTTATTATATATTAATATTATAAGTATATATCTAAAATGATTAAATAAAAAAGTTATAAGTAACTAATTGACAATCTAGCAGAATGTTTTAAAAAGTGCCAAAAAAACAATATTGAGGTAAGACATGGAAGAAAACAAAAGTAAAGAACAAGAAATTAAAGAAACTCAATATCAAGAGAATCTTTCAAGAATTAAGAATAGAATCGTAGTTATTAGTGGTAAAGGTGGTGTTGGAAAATCAACTACCACAGTTAATATTGCTTATGGTTTAGCCTTTGCTGGTAAAAAAGTAGGTATCATTGATGTTGATATTCATGGTCCTTCTATTGCGAAGATGATGGGCATTGAAGGTAAAAATCTTCAAGCTGACCCTAAAACTGGTCGTCCTGTACCAATTAAAGTTCATGATAATATGCATGTTCTTACTATTGCTACATTAATGCCAAATCAAGATGATCCGCTAATATGGAGAGGTCCTCTTAAAATGGGATTAATCAAACAATTCTTACAAGACATTGAATGGCCAGAAATTGATTACTTAGTAGTTGATTGCCCTCCAGGAACAGGTGACGAACCATTATCAATAGTACAACTTCTTGGTAAAGTTGATGGTTCAGTAATAGTTTCTACACCGCAAGATGTAGCTTTCTTAGACGCTAGAAAGACAATTAAATTTAGCGAAAAGATGAATGTACCTATTCTAGGTATTGTAGAAAACATGGCTTCATTTGTATGCCCTCACTGTGGAGAGCCTATTGACTTATTCAAAGGTGAAGGAGCTGTTAAGGCTGCAAAAGACTTTGGTGTTGAAATCATTGGAAAAATTCCTGTTGATATTAACATTCCAAAAACAACTGACGAAGGAAGACCTTACATCTATGATTTCGGAAAAACTGCTGGTGCTGCTGAATTTACTAAAGTAGTTCACCGTATTATCGAAAAGATTGAAGATGTAAACATAGATTAATATAATATATCTAAACTAAATTTAGAGAATGTAGATTTCTGCATTCTCTTTTTTATCATAAATGGACAGGAATATGAAATTTGATGTTATTGTTATTGGTGCTGGAGCAGCAGGAATGCTATGTGCAGGAAAATTAAGCAGTAATGGTTTAAGAACACTACTAATAGAAAAGAAGCCAAAGGCAGGTAGTAAACTTAGGATTACAGGTAAAGGTAGATGCAATATTACTAATGATTCTAATATGAAGGAGCACCTAAGTCATTTATACCCAAAAGCTAACTTTCTACGTAATGCATATTCATCTTTCTTTGTTGAAGATATAATTAAGTTACTTAACCAATATGGTGTTGAAACTAAAGTTGAAAGAGGTAATAGGGTCTTCCCAGTATCAGATAAAGCACAAGACGTTGTAGATGCTTTTGAAAAGTTCTGTTTTGAAAATGGAACTAAGTTTAACTTTAATGATAGCGTGATATCTGTTAGTAAGCTTGGCTCTGAGTTTAAAGTAAAAACAAAAGCTGGACAAGAATATCAGGCTGTTAATGTAATCATAGCTACTGGAGGCAAGTCATATCCAGTAACAGGCTCAACAGGTGACGGTTTTACTATAGCAAAGACCTTAGGCCATACAATAATTAAACCCTTTCCAGCCTTAGTTCCATTTGAAACTCAAGGAAACTTAGCCCAACAAATGCAAGGTGTTTCTCTTAAGAATGTTTCTGCTTCAATTTGGCAAGACAACAAGAAGCTTCATGAAGAGTTTGGAGAAATGATGTTTACCCATTTTGGAGTCACAGGTCCAATTATTTTAACATTAAGTAATCTAGTTTGCCGGTCAAACTTTGAGAACGTTGAGCTTCACATAGATCTAAAGCCTGCCATTTCTCACAAAGAGTTAGATCAACGCATTCTTAAAGATATAGACCTGCATGGCAATCAATCATTTGAAAGCTTACTTAAGGGTTATTTACCTCGTAAAATGATATCAGTTTGTGCCGATTCGATTAAAGTATCATTAGATAAAAAAGTTAATCAGATTAGCTCAACAGACAGAAAGAATCTAAGAGCATGGTTAAAAGACTTAAGACTAATAATAAAAGGAACAAGGTCGTTCAAAGAAGCTATTATTACTTCGGGAGGTGTAAGTCTCGATGATATTAATAAAAAGACTATGGAATCAAAAATAGTAGCTAATCTATATTTTATAGGAGAAGTAATAGACCTTCATGCCGATACAGGTGGTTTTAATTTGCAAATTGCGTATTCAACAGCATATTTAGCTGCAAAATCAATAATAAAAAGTATGTTATAAGTTTGATCTAAATAATACACAGGTTTAACTAAGCAATATAAAAAGCCTACTTGATAAAAGTAGGCTTAATTTGTTTAAATAATGATTATTTCTTATTGTTATCTACATTTAGTATTAATGGCATACCTGAAGCATTTGCATCAGTTGGAGCTATTACAAATGTAGTATTGTTACTATTTGCAAGTTCTTTGTAAGCTTGAACTGCTTCATATTGAATATAAAGTGGATCAAGTTTCTTTTGAATGATTTCTTGTGCTTCAGCAATACCTTTAGCAGTAGCTTTTCTAATTTCAGCATCTTTCTTTGCTTTAGCAAGCTCGAGTTTTTTTGTTTCAAGGTTTTGCTCTTGCACAAGTTTATTTTCGATTGACTTCTTCACTGAAGCTGGTGGATCAACTTTTCTGATAAGAACTTTATCAGTTGTTATACCCTTAGTATCGATTATTGCTTTAAGTGAAGTTTCCATCTCAGTAGCAAACTCTTGTCTTCTTTCAATAGTTTCTTTAAAGGTATACTTAGTTGAAACATTTCTTACAACATTCTTAACTGCAGGTCTAACAATTTTTCTTTTTAACTCATTATTGTTCTTTGCAATAGTCTTATAGATTGAACTTGCTTGAGATTGATTAATATAGAACCAAACAGATAGATCAATCTTTAACTCTAGATTATCTTTAGTGATAACAGTAATAGCATCATCACCTTGTATTTCTCCTTCTGATCTTGAAGAAGACATTGTATACTCTTGAAGTCTAACATCGTAAGTAAGAACTTCTACAAATGGTGATTTAATATTGATACCTTCAGTCAAAGTTGAATCAAGAACTTTTCCAAATAACAATTGAATACCAACTTCACCAGCATCTATAATTGCTATACTTTGAAACAATAGTAGAACAATAGAAACAAGTGTTACGATATTACCAACAATCTTTGTTTCTCGGTTATTTTTTGATTTAGCAACTACAAAGATAATGATACCAACAATAACGCCCAATAAAGCCATAATTCCTAACATCTTTTATACTCCTTAAAATTTAAACGTCAATGAACATTGAGGAATGTACATTACAATCTTCTTCTCAGATGATATAGTTAAAGGCCATTCAAGTGCAAAAGAAGCATGTTTTGATAATTCTAAATCTACTCCAATACCAGGACCGAAATAGTATACATCATCATTTACAGTTTTCGATGTCTCGATATCTGTTAAATAATAGGTTGCTCTATTACTTGCATCATATACTCTTGAATAAACTTTTTTTCTATCTAATCTAACACTTCCGCCAACAAAACAATAAAATTTAGAATGTTCATAATCTTTCAATGTCTTTATTAACATTAAGCCTATTGAACCATCTAATTCCCATCCTTTTTTAGATTTAGTAATAGTATTACCAGAAAGTCCATATTCACTAATAGTATCACTAAAATTTGGCTTTTTGTCATCAGAAGCTGTGATTCCAACTGTGATTTGATAACCAAAGTCTTTAACATATTGCCTGTAACTAAATCCTATACCAGATACAGTACCTGCTGAAAAGCCTAATCCTCTTTCAGAGTATTGCTCTCCAAAAACACTAACAACAATTAGTAAAAACATCATAACAAAACATATTTTTTTCATATGTTCCCCCTTTACATATATCTATCTATCATAACCTTTAAATCATCCAATTTAAAAGGTTTCGCTAAGAAATCAATCATTCCTGCACTTTTACATTTCTCTTTATCTTCCTGGAAAACATTCGCTGTAAGAGCAATAATTTTAGGTCTAACAATGTTATTTTCCAAACAATAAGCAAAAATATAGTTACTTGCCTGAATGCCATCAACGTTTGGCATTTGTAAATCCATAAATATTATATCATAAACACTCTTTTCAAACATATTAACTGCTTCCATACCGTCAACTGCTAAATCTATATTAATATCTAGCTTTTTGAACATTCTCTGAATTAGTTTTTGATTAATCTTATTATCTTCTGCAACTAATATTTTTACATTTTGATTTGTAACTATCTCGCTGACTTTAGATTCATCATGTTTCTTTGTTATTCTAGCAATTCCATACATATCAAATAATAGTTGATAGAACTTATTATAAATAAGAGGATAACTTAGCTGATTAACTATAGTATTATTATTGTTTTTCAATAGTTTATCTTCTGTTGTAACATAAATGAATTTTTTGTTAGTGTTTGGGAAAATAGAATTAATCTTTGTAGAATAAGCTTCATTTGAATAAATCACAACATCACTCATTTCAATATCTTCTATGAAATTCTCGAAAGAATCGTTATCTGGAATTAATTGAACAGCTGTAACGTGCTTTTGTACAATTGATGACACTGTATTGAACAAGAGTCTATTTGAAAGAACTAGAACTTTTAAATTCTTGATTTTATCATCATTAGTTTTGCTTATTGTTTTGTTCGATAGGCTAACTTGTATAGTGAAGGTTGTTCTTGTACCTTCTTTATATTTTGAATCAATCCATATATCACCTCCCATAGCCTTAGTTAATGATTTACATATTGCTAAGCCTAAGCCTGTGCCAGTATATCTTCTTGTATTAGAAGAATCTACTTGAGTAAATGATTCAAAAATAGTAGAAAGCTTATCTGCAGGAATACCTATTCCAGTGTCTTTTATAACAAACTCTAATTTATATCTACCATTATTTTTTCCCGCTATCTTAACCGAAATATTTATATATCCGCTATCAGAAAATTTCCATGAGTTATTAATTATATTGATGAGTATCTGCTTTAATCTACCTCTGTCGGCAATTACATACTCTGGAAGGTCACTATCAATATCATAATATAATTTCAAGAATTTTGAATTATCTGCATAATTAACCATTGATAAGACATCCTCAATAACACTAGGTATGTTTACTTCTGTTTCATGCAATTCAAATTTATTTGATTCAATTTTAGAAAAATCTAATATATCGTTAATAATCCTTAATAAGCTATCACCAGATAAACTAATAGTCTCAACATATTCTCTTTGTTCTGTTGATAAACTAGTTTTAGAAAGAAGTTCAGCCATACCTAAAACACCATTCATAGGTGTTCTTATTTCATGACTCATTGTTGCAAGAAATTGTGATTTTATTTTCACTGCATCTAGTGCTTGCTGAGAAGCTATTTTAAGATTTGTTTCATACTCTAATTGTTTAGTCCTGTTTTGATATATGACAAATATTGAAACAATTTTCGATGCTACCTCAATTGGAATACCTGTGATTTGCATATTAAGTTGTTTTCCTGTCTTAGATATTCTAATCCCATTAAAGCTAGTCTTTTGTCCATTTTTAACTTGAAAGGTCTCCCTTTTTGCTCTAGCAAGGTCATTTTTCCTAGATAATAGCAAATCGATATTCTTTCCAAGACATTCGTTTTCGTCATATTCAAATTCTTTTGTAAACAAATAGTTAATTCTTTGAATATTACCATTGATATCAACTACGGCGATTGGTTCAGGGTTATCGTTAATTAAATTATCTAAGAATAATTTATCTTGAATACTGTCGTTAATCTGTTTATGATAGTGACTAATTAATTCAATAATATGAGTTTTAATTGTGTTTATTTCATAAAATTCAGTATCAACAGGAGGAATAAGTTTGATTGTTGATTTAGATGAATCAACAAAATCATACAAATCTTCTAAGTCTCCTGAAATTCTTTGCATAAGCTTTTTACTGTAGAGGTTAAATATCAAAGAAAAAAGAAAAACAAAGGCTATGAGAATTATATTTCTTAATATTATAGTTGTATAAGCTCTACTGATTGCTTTGTTTTGCTCCAATTTTATTAGATTGGGATCTGTATAACTGACAATCAACCAACTTAACTTAGTTTCTACCTCAACCTTTCTTACAACCCCAGAGGAGTTAATTATTTTTGAAAATTTTAAGGAGGGAATTCTATCAATGAATGCTTCATTTACATTGTGAGTTTTATTAACATAATATTCAAACAGCTCATCATCTAAACGTGAATAAGTTTCATAAACTGACTTTGCTTCCTTGATTTTTTTATCGTGTAAGAAAAGGAACTCATTAGTGTTTTTATCGATTATTGTGAGATATTCACTATTCCCTACATTTAGAAATACCAAATCATTTAGAAGTTCCTGCTTCATTTCATCAATATATATGTTATAATAATCACCCACACCAATAATAATATCTGTATTTGGAATTCTTTTAACATATAACCATTTTGCATATTTTCTGGTGAGGTTATTAGGTAGATACCATTTCCCTTTAACAAGACCTTCATTTTCATTTCGTACAATATTGATTATATCGATGATTACTTGTTCTTGGCTAAAATTTTGTTTTTCTAAACTAGGATTCCCTACATTTAAAATCATTTCACCATTTAAATCAACTGCGAAATAATAACCTCTTCTTTTAAAAAAGTGATGACGTTTAAAATTTTCATGTAAGAAATTATACTTTTCTTGTTTGCTTAATTTTGGGAAATCAGAACCAAATAGTTCAATGCCACCGTATAAACGTTCTTTCAGTTTATCGATAAGTTGTTCATCAGTATTTTGAATCCTTTTACCAATATAAGTGGCTATATTTTTAGCTACTTTGATGTTATTGTCCATGGACTCATAATCGTGATTTCTTATTTTAAATTCATGTTCATTTTTTTCCATAAAGAGACCAACAAACATGTTTAAAATTATCGATAACAGCACAACAATTACCATTATCCAGTAGAATCTACTAAATTTAGCTAGAATTTTAACTTCTTTTTGATTTTCCATAAATCAATTCTGCATTATTTTTTTGTTTATGTCAATCTATTTGTTTTCATTAATAAAAATATTAAGTAATTACATACTAACTTTGATAAACTATACTATAAGCTTATTGATATATTTCAATAATTTTACAACTTTTGTATTCAGTTAATGCTTGTATATAAGGTCACCCTTACTTGCCTCTTTGAAAAAGAGCCGATTTTTCAATGAGACCCTTAAGGCAGGAATTAGGAGTTACTGGGAACAAACAGCTGCTAGCTGGCTAATAGAAGTGATGAGTTAGAGGAGTTAGCATAAAAGTAAACAGAATCCAGGATGGAATAATATTGAAAGTCTAATATCATCAAAAGACTATACTTGTTATAGCTTCATTATAGTTTAATATTTTCTATAAATAAGAATATTCATTGACGTTTAATATGCTCTAGTTTAAATTAATATAATAAGAGCTAAGGTAATTAATTTATAAATGAGGTGCTGATTATGAAAAAGAGCTTATTGCTATTTACAATACTTTTAACATGCCTTGTGTTACAAGGATATACTGGACCATTATCTTGGAACTACATTAATAATGGAAGGTTCTATGTCTATTATCCAGATAAGTTCTATCCTTATGCAAAATATGCTCTTAACAACCTTGTTACTTATAGTGATTCTATTGATACAATAACAGGAAATAGCAGAGAGCAAGATGTCATTGTTACAATAGAGGATGCTGGAGAATATTATAATGGCTCAGATAACCCGATTGCTAATAGATTATTATTTTATAATAACACACCTAGAAGCAATGATGATTTTATCGCTCAAGATTGGATTAAAACACTTGCTATCCATGAATATACTCATCAATCGCATCTCACCAATGCTCAAAATACACCCCTAATTTTGTCTAAATATATGGGCAACATATTCGCTCCAAATGTCTATTCTCCCATGTGGATTATTGAAGGTATCACTGTTAGGAATGAATCTCATTTTAATGAATATCAAGGAAGATTAAATCATGGCTATTATAGTGAAATAGTAAGAGCAAAAGCAAGAGAAAATAAATTACCTACACCTATATCTGCTAACTACTATCTTGATGACTATCCGTGGGGAAATTTCTATGTTTATGGTGGTTCTTTTATAAAATATTTAAGTGATAAATATGGTGAAGAAAAGTTAACAGCCTTTTTTAATGAGAATGGAGGTCGAACTTTTAATATCTTGTTTGGGGTAGTATTCCCTAGATTGACATTAGATAGGTCTGCTAAAAAAGTTTTTGGGAAAAGCTTTCCTAGTTTGTTTAAAGAATGGAGATATAGTATTAAATCTTCATTGAACTCATACCCTACGTCCTCAAACTATCTAAAAGGAATTGATTGGAGCAATGTAATCAAAGTCAATAATGTAATAAGTGATGATAATGGAAATCTGTATTTTACACTTATAAAGAAGAAATATTCATCATATCAATATATATTAGTGAAATATGACACAAAAAATGAGACTAGCAAAATTTTATATGAATCCGATATGGGGTTTAATGCAAATTTAGTCTTTGACAATAATAAACTATATTTTAGTGAATCAGAACAAAGATATAGTGGAAACAATCTTATGAACAGTGGCTATGAAGAGTATTCTGTTATTAAATGTATTGATCTATTGAATGGTGAAGTTACAAGAGTCTTTTCTGATAAGTTCAAAAACTTTGAAGTCCTAGACAATAATAAGATTTTTTATACTAAAGAAAACACTAATAAAATGACTTCTGAAATATTCCTTTATGACAATGGTATTATTGTTAAAATATCTTCTTTACCATGTTTGGTTTCGGAACTTAAAACATATAATGATGATTTACTTCTTGTTTATAAGGATTTAGGTGCTTCGTGGGATATAGGGATATTATCTAAAGAATCAGATTATACAGAAATAGAACCTTTAATAAATTCACCTTATGCTGAACGCAATATTCAAATCCATAAAAACTGGATTGTTTTTTCCTCTACTAAAGACAATCAATTTAAATCATTTAGATACAACATTGAGACAAATAATCTTGAAGATATTAGTAATGGTCTGTATTCTGATAATCCAACTGTGGTAGCTAACAAACTATACTTTAAAAATATACATGCTAAAGGAGAAAGGGTATCTACGTTTGAAATCAACAGCAAAGCTATTCCTCTTTCTGATTTCAATATAAAACAAGATAATGATAATCTTCATGTCTCAGACAGAGATTACAAACCAAGAAATGCTATGTTAAAATCATTATCAGAATTATACAAACCATATATAAGAACACCTTTTGTTTTTATGGGGCAAGATGGTATTGGATATTTTAACTATGACTTAGCATGGGATTGGGATGCTGACGAGGGTTGGAGTGGTTCTATTGGTCTGACAACTAAATTATTAAATCCTTTGATTCTAAGTTTTGATATTGACAATGATGACAATACTTCAATGAACATATCCTTACCGCTTTACAAATCCAATTTAAATCTTATTAAAAATGTTAATCTATTAGTTGAAACAGATTTCAGGGAAGAAAATTATTATGGAGCTCAGCTTTATGTTAAAAGAAGATCTTTTGATTCACAAACTACTTACTTATATTCACATATAGAAAATGGCTATTATACAAGTAATGAATCAAATATTCATCTTAAGAATTATAAACTGTTCATGAAAAATACAATCTTAAATAATTATGATACTACTACAATTCTTTATCCTGAGAACTTAAGCGAAGATAATAATAAAAGATACTATAATCTCAACATTGGTACAGAATTTAATGTATGGGATTCTTATATAGAATCATGGACTTTCAATTTTGCTTTAAAACATATAAACCTTGAATTTGGATATAATTACTTAAATATCGAAGATGAAGATTCTTATAGCTATTTGAATGCTGGTTTTAATACAAGAATGTTCATGTTTAACCAACTAAGTTTTAAAACACATTATGGATTGTATATAAATAAGGCTGATATTGAACCTTACCTAAAAATATCCACTGCTTTTTAACGTCTCTAGCTTTATTTGGAGTTAACTATAAACTTTACTATTGACTAAAATAACATATTATTTAAAATAATTATATAATATAAGATTTTAAGGAGACACTATGTTTAGAAAAGCTATTTTAATTGCTATTACTGTTTTATTATCTAGCATATCATTATTTGCATTTGATTACGAGGAAATATATTTTAAAGTCCCTAATTTAGGAAAAGAATATATTCAACAAATAAATGAACTTTGTTCTGTAGATAAATATGATGATAACTTTATTTATTGTTATGCTAATCCTAAGCAGTTTATTACTGTCCAATCAAAAGATAACAATATTCAAATATTAACTAACCCTTCTGATATATTTGAAGCACCTATGGCTTTTACTCCTGAAGAAGTCAGAGAATGGGATAGTTATCCATCTTATGATGCTTATGTGCAAATGATGTATGACTTCCAAACTAATTACCCAGACCTATGTACAACTGAAAGCTTTGGACAAAGCGTTGATAACAGAGAATTACTTGTTGTTAAAATCTCGGATAATGTTAATATAGACGAAGCTGAACCGGAATTCTTCTATTCTGGTCAAATGCATGGTGATGAGTTGGTTTGTTCTGTACTCTTTTTAAGATTAATTGATTATCTTCTTTCTAACTATGAAACTGACCAAGATATTCAGAATATTGTTAATTCAACAGAAATATTCATTAACCCAATCTCAAACCCTGATGGAGTATACACCAATAACAATAATACAGTAAACGGAGCTACTCGCTATAATGCTAATGGAGTGGACTTAAACAGAAACTTTCCTTCAATTAATGGTGAGCAAAACCCTGACGGTAATGCAACCCAAATTGAAAATACACATATGATGAATTTTGCAAACCAACACCATTTTACTTTCTCTTCTAATTCACATTCAGGAGCAGAAGTTATAAATTATCCATGGGATACATGGGAGCGAACACATGCAGACGATGAATGGCTTGAATATCTAAGTAGAATATATGCTGACACAGTACATGGATATGCTCCTGATGGCTATATGGACTATCTTGATAATGGTGTGACAAATGGTTATCAATGGTACACTACATCAGGTAATCGTCAAGATTGGTTTACTCACTTTATGAAATGTAGAGAAATTACAATAGAGTTGTCAGATGAGAAATTGCTCCCTGCCAGCCAACTCAATGATCATTGGGACTACAATGTTGAGTCAATGCTAGAATGGATTAGGCAAGTTAACTATGGAATTTCTGGTACTATAACTGACTCAGAAGGTAATCCTTTACATGCTAAAATAGAAATATTGAATCATGATATAGATGAATCTTTCATTTTTTCAGAAGAAGAAACTGGTTATTATCATAGACTAATATATGAAGGAACTTATGATATTGAAATTTCGTGTGATGGTTATGTTGGCCAAATAATTGAAAATGTTCAAGTAAACAATAACGAACTTCTTTCTTTAGATGTTGTACTTGAAAATGCAAATGTAATAACAGTCAGTGGAAGTATAATTGATAATGAGACAAATGAAGCAATTGAAGGAGCCTTAATCAGCTTTAATAGTATTAATTCTTATACTACAACATCTGACATTAATGGTAATTTCAATATTGAAGAAATTTATGAAGGTAACTATGACTTTACTATTGTTAAGAGTGGTTATCAAACATACTTTGAAAATATAGTACTTGAAGAAGGAAACAACTCTTTTGACATATCATTGAATCTCTCATCTGTTATTGGTTTTGAAGAAGGGATACCACAGGAATGGACATCATCATCAAATACTCCTTGGTTAATATCTGACATTGCTTATGAAGGATTAAGTAGTATTAAATCTGGAGCAATTGGAAATCAAAGTGAAAGCAATATTTCTTTGAGTATCAATGTTCTTCAAACATCAGAAATAAACTTCTTCTATAAAGTATCTTCTGAATCTGATTATGACTTTCTTAAATTCTATATTGATGGAGATCTTCAAGATGAATGGTCTGGTGAAATTGATTGGACTAATTACAGCCAACTAGTTCAAGCTGGAAATCATACATTTACTTGGTCTTACGAAAAAGATTGGTCAGAAGAGGACGGCAGTGATTGTGCCTATATAGATGCTGTTGAATTACCAATTACTGAAATTACACCTAATTATGATGGAGAGACAGTAGATCCTGTTAATTTTAATCTATCATGTTATCCGAACCCATTCAATCCTGAACTAACTATTAGATACAATAATACTACTAAAGATGTACATACAAGTATATCAATATTTAATGTTAAAGGTCAACTAGTTAAGACATTCAGCACTAAAGTTTCACAAAAAGGCTATAATAGTCTTGTATGGAATGGTCTTGATAATAACAACAAAAAAGTTTCTACAGGAATTTATTTTGTAAAGGTTGGAAACAATCAAAATTCTGAAATGCAAAAAGTCCTTTTGTTGAAATAAATGCAATATAAACTAATTTCGGAAAATGAGCTCGTAGATTACATTAAATGTAATCTACGAGACATTGATATTGATATGGTATTAAGAGCAATTGAGATTGCTGAAATTGCCCATAAAAACCAAAGAAGAGATTCTGGAGAAGCATACATAACTCATCCTCTGAATGTAGCCTTCATTCTTGCTCAATTGCACTGTGACACTGACACTATTTGTGCGGGAATTCTACATGATACTGTTGAAGATACTAGTCTGACTTCATATGATATCAAAACTCATTTCAATTCAGATATTCAAAATTTGGTCGAAGGCGTCACAAAACTAGACACTTATCAATACAAAAGAAATAAAGACCAATTAGAAAGACAAGCAGAAAACTTCAGAAAATTACTTATTTATACAGTTAAAGACTATCGAGTTCTATTGCTTAAATTAGCTGATAGACTTCATAACATGCGAACTTTACAATATGTATCACCTGAAAAAAGCTACAAAATTGCTTCTGAAACTTTAGAGATATATGCCCCCTTAGCTAATCGTTTTGGGCTTGCCTTAATAAGATGGGAATTAGAAGATCTTGCTTTTAAATACCTACAACCTGAAGAATACAGAAAGATTGTGGATATGGTTGTAATGAAAAGACATGAACGAGAGCAGTTCATTCAAGCATGTGTGACTCCTGTAAAAAGTGCATTATTATCTGAGAACTTAGAAGCTGAAGTTTATGGTAGATCTAAACACTTTTATTCAATTTATAAAAAGCATATTAAAAAGAAAATCTCATATAATGATATTTACGATTTAGCTGCTATAAGAATTATTACGAAATCTGTCGAAGATTGTTATCGCGTGTTAGGTATTATTCATTCAATATTCCAACCTTTAGAGAAACGTTTTAAAGATTATATTTCTAGACCTAAAGCAAACCATTACCAATCATTACACTCCATTGTGTTGACAGATAAGGGGAAGAAAATCGAGTTTCAAATTAGGACACTAGAAATGCACAAAATAGCTGAAGAAGGAATTGCTGCTCATTGGAAATATAAAGAGAAAGATATTAAATTAAATATTGATTTCGAGAATCAAATAAAATCTATAAGAAAACTACTGAATAAAGACTTTTTATCCGGACAACAATTTATCGAGGATTTAAAATCTAGCTTAATTGCTAATGAGATAATAATAATTACTCCCAATGGCGATCTAGTAAAACTTCAAGAACATTCTACCCTTCTCGACTTTGCTTTTGCTATTCATTCTGATATAGGTTTAACTTGCATTGGGGGCAGAGTAAACGGAAAATTTGTTCCTTTAAAAACCGAATTAAAGAATGGCGATAAAGTTTATATTATTACAAATTCTACTGCAAAACCAAGTATAGATTGGCTTCAATATGTAAAAACAAATAAGGCAAGAAGTGAAGTTAGATCTTATTTCAAAAAGAAAGCTATGGAAGATTCAATTATTATAGGCAAGGAACTTTTTGAAAAAAGAATTAGAAAAAGTATATACAAATATAAGAAAGAAGTAGATATTTTATTACTTGCAAGAAACTTTAAATTGTTCAATTTAGATGATTTTTATTCAGCTTTAGGAAATGGAAAGCTGGATTTCCAGAATATCATCAGTTATTTAGAGAACAAAGATAATACCGAAGTAGTTGTTCCTGGTCCAAAAACAGACAAAGAAGAGATAACAGAACATGATATAATATACTTAGATGATATAAATAATCTTATGCTTAAATTTGCTAAATGTTGTAATCCTAAACCTGGAGATGATATAGTTGGATATGTTACAAGAGGAAAAGGTATAACCATTCATAGAACTGACTGTACGAATAGCAATTTTAAGAAAATAGAAATGGAAGAAGCTTTCAGATTATTTAAGATATCTTGGTCTAAACAAGCTTTCAAAAATAAATCAAGGACTCTTAAAATATGTGGAGAATATAATAATGCTGTTCACTACGAAATTGTAAAGACACTTACAAGTTTCAATGTAAATGTTATCTCAAATAAGTTCAATGTTGGAGGAATAGATTTCTCTTGCATTATTAAGTATGACAATAAGCACTTTAAAAATATCAAACTGTTGATTAATCAATTAAAGAAAATAAAAGGCATCAACAAAGTAACTGATAAAAAATAGCTATCGGTGCATATCATTCTTTTGAGTATGCCGCAATACAACTATGCCACCAATAATCGCAATAACCAATACAAAGGCAATAGTAAAAGCAACTAAAGGATGAACAAAATCTTTATAAAAGATGGGACTATTCCATGAGGTATCCTTCTTATCTTTCTTCCATTTATTCTTATCAACAAGAGTAGGATCACTTCCAGGAGTGCTTGTATATTGCATTTTAAAAGACTCATAGTTAGTTTTAGAAGAATCAAATGTATATTCAAAAAATGAATTTACGATAAGATAAATCAAAAATAAAGCAGCTACTCCACCTGTTATATAGAGAGCCCATGAAAACACTTTTCTATAAAAGAAATACTTATGTTGTCTATCCATCTAATCCTAACATCTCTTTATTATGATAAATTATTGATTTTATGGTTTTAACATACTCACTACCTTTAGCTGAGTAATGTATCAAACCGTCGGCAAGATCATATCCTAATAGTTCTTTACCTTCATTACGTTTATTAGCTCTAATTCTTCTAAGTTCTCTATAAGCTCTGTTAGTATTTAAATTATTAATATACCTTTTTATAGAATCGTTTACGGTAGCGAATATAGACACTTCATGAGTTTTACCTTCTTCCCTATCCTTAGGGACTAAACCACTTCCAATGTTATAAGTCCAATGGCCAAACAAATTATTAGCCTCCTGGGCAAAGTAAGATGTACCCCAAGCTGATTCACATGCAGCCTGAGCAATTGCCAATTCAAAAGGGATAATATCTACCCTTAAAAACAACTCAGTCCAATTAATATCACTGACAGATTCAGAAGCACTTAGCTTATATACTTTCTCTAAATTTTGTATATATTTAAAATCAATTGTTGTCAAGTTTTTTTCTTTTTCCAATAACAACAACTTATTTCTATCCTTCATAATAGCATTATTTTCAGATTCTATAATCAGATACATAAAATCGATAAACCTTTGTTTCCGTATCTTTACATCTTTATATACTGAGAAGTCGGGAATATCATTAGCATAGTATTTATCAGTCTTAGGATTATACTTCAAATAATTATCATCAACAATTCTTGAATTAAGATTCGTGAAAGTGATCAACAAAACTATTATGAATAACTTAAATTTTCTTTCTAGCATATTCTTTTCTAATTACTTCAATATTCTGACTATTATTAATTTTTTGTTCTTTAATTAAAGTCCAGTTTCCTAAACTAACCTTTGGGAAGTAAGTATCACCTTCGGCTTCGATAGCAAGTTCACTGATTAAGAGTCTATTAGCAAGAGGTAAGAAAAGATCATATATTTCTTTGCCACCAATAACAAAAAATAGCTCATCAGACTTCTCAATCAAATCAAACATAATCTCACCAAACCCACTTCTAAATTTAACTTCTTCAGTATCAGGATCATTTATACTCTTGCTTAAAACATAATTTACTCTACCAGTTAAAGGTTTCCCTAATGATTCGTAGGTCTTCCTGCCCACAATAACATTATGACCCATAGTAGTTTCTTTGAAAAGTGCCAATTCTTCTGGAATATCCCAAGGCATTTCACCATGGCTTCCAATAAGGCCATTCAAGTCTCGGGCAACAATGATTGTTATATTATTTTTCATTGTTTTTAACCTTTGTTGTTTTTTGGATTTTACTTACAACTATTGTTTGAAGAAACTCATCATATTCAGCATTTGGGGACAATTCAGCCATACTATTAATTATTTCTAGCATTTGCTTAAACACTAAAAGCAGATTGTATTGCTTTTTGTTGTTGTTTTCGTCAAGATAGGATATAATAACATACCTTTTCTTACCAGAATTCATACTAAATTTTGTTATGGAATCCCACTTTATCTTTCTTTTAAGTCCCAGTATACTTGAAGCAATAAAATAGTCTTTGGTAATCGTTATAGTGTGAATATTAAACAAGTTTTGAAAGAGTGTATTAGCACCAGCAAATAATACAATAATAGGAACAGCTTTAGCAAATATGGTCGGGTCTTTTACAATTGGTAATTTAAAGAACATAAAATACAAGGCATATCCAACCACTAAGAAAGAAAATGCAATCATAATCAATCTAATTACTAGATTAAATCTATACTTTCTTGGTAGTCCCTTCTTTCTATTAATATCAACAAAATCATTTATATCTAAATTAGTCTTTGTTTTCATAAATTAATCCTCTCTTCTAATAACTTATTAAGTTCATTAATAACACAATCAGGAGCAGTATATTCTCCTATAGTTTGATGCTTCAGCTTTCCATGGAAATCACTACCACCGGTTGATATTAGATTATTATCACGACAAATATTCTCACATCTCGCAATTTCTTTAGGACTGTGGTCATAATAATATGTTTCTATACCGTCAATTCCTGCTTTAACGAAATAGGAAATATTCTTTATATCTATTGATTTAAAGGGATGAGCTAGAACCACGAAGCCACCTGCTTGATGAACTATATCTATCACTTCCTTTGGGGATACATCTAATTTAGGCACGTAGGCTGGTCCATTGTCAGAAATATATTTATTAAACGCTTGCTGAGGATGCTTAAAATAACCATTATTAACTAAAGCTCTAGCAATATGGGGTCTACCAATAGAAGCATTAGAATCTGCCACTTCTAAAACATCATTAATTGTCACATCTAATCCCAACTCATTAAGCTTGTTAATCATCTTCTTAGCACGTATATTACGGGAATTCTTAATATTATTTAGAAGTGTAAACAATTTACTATTGTTTATATTGAAATCATAAGCTAGAAGATGAACTTCTCGGTCTGCATATCGTGAACTTATCTCAACACCTTTTAACACTCTCATTTTCCCTTTGTACAAAGTAGTAATATCATTGTATGCATCAATAGAGTCATGGTCAGTTATTGAAATAACATCATAACCTAGCTGATAGTATGATTCTAAAACATTAAGTAAAAGCTCTTCACCATCAGAAAAAGTAGTGTGTATGTGTAAATCTATCTTTCTTTTCATAACTAAAGCTTCTTGTGTTGCATAAGCATATGTTTCAACCTCGATGTTATCATATCTATGGCAATTTTATTCTGTCCACCCTCAGGAACAATAACATCGGCATAACGTTTGGTTGGTTCTACAAATCTAATATGCATTGGTCTAACGGTTTCTCTATACTGTTCTACAATACTATCAAGACTCCTTCCTCTTTCTGACATATCTCTTTGGATTCTTCGTAATATTCGCAAGTCTGAATCTGTATCAACATATATTTTAATATCCATTAAATTCCTTAACTCTTCATTCTCAAAAATAAGTATTCCTTCTATGACTATAATTGAATTTGGATATACTTTAAGAGTATTTTCGAGTCTGCTATGTGTAGTAAACTCGTAAATAGGTTGTTCTATTGGTACTGACTCCTTCAACGCCCTAACATGCGATATTAGGAGGTCTGAATCAATAGATTTAGGGTGGTCATAATTTATCTTGGATTTTTGCTCAAAAGTCATGTCAGAAAAGTCTTTATAATAAGCATCCTGTGGAATAATAGTAATATGCTCAGATATTGCAGATTGGATAGCATTAGTAATACAAGTTTTTCCTGACCCAGTTCCTCCAGCGATTCCAACTATCAACGGTTTCATTTATACCTCTTAATTTTTCCATTTATACTTGCCTAAAGTACCATTAATTGCAAAGATAACGAATATCAAAATATAAACTATCATAAATGCAAAATAGCACCACAAGTATCTAAGTCTTTTAATTTTGTATGAGAAGTAGCCCAAATAGAGCAATTCAATAAAAACTTTACTAATAATAATATACATAAAGATACTTATTGGCATTGAAGCAATCAATGCTGAATATATCATATATCCCAGACTAATAAAATACATGAACATAAAGATGCTAAATAGCTGAAGTACTTTTGGATGGTACTTAAACTTAGAAGCCCTTCTAGTTTCTAAATTAGCATGAGCGCTAGTAGATTCTTTTTCTATAGTAGAGATTTGTGAATCTGATGAAGTAAGATACTTAACATTACGTAAATTAACCCACATATTGAATAACTGCAAATCATCATCACCTGAAGGTATATGTTTAAATCTTCCGAAGCCTCCACTCTTTAAGTACACAGATTTCCTGTAAGCCATATTAGAAGCTGAAGCTGTAATTGGTGTACGATTACCTAATCCACTGGCAGCTAGGGCTCGATAAACTATTGCTTCAAAAGTTTTAAGCTTATTAAGGAAGGTTTTATGCCTAAATATGACATGAGTGTAACCTAAAATATAATCTGTTTTATCATCAAACTCATTGGCAAAAGTCTCTATCCATTTACTATTAACAACACAGTCAGAATCTGTAAACATAAGAATATCATTTGCAGCAGACTCAATTCCTTTTGCTACGGCTTGCTTTTTACCGGTAGTTCCATCTTTTTTGTTAATACTAATTAATTTGATATTAATATTCGAACTAATTATGTATTTTTGAACTTTATTATAGGTATTATCATGACTTCTATCATCAACAATTAATACTTCGAATAAGTCCTTTGGATAAGTTTGTTCTTCTAGTGATTCAAGAAGATTTATAATGTTGGCTTCTTCATTTCTAGCAGCTACGATTACAGAAACTTTGTTCTTCTTTTTGCTTGTATTATTCTTTCTGTAACATATTCTAACTACACCAATAATTAGATATATAATCAGTAAAACATATATGACATTTATTGCTATTAAGGTATTTATCATTATCTATTTTGAATATTAACTATCTTTGAATTTGTATCTTTGATAAGCTTTGCTAAATCAGGACTTTTTTTTTCAATGTTATCAATAGTTACTTCTTCAATTACTTTCTTATCTTTTTTTTTTAGTAATACTTCTAATGTAACTTTATTATCAAAGAATTTCGATAATTCTTCTTCAAGTATTATCATATCAGTCTTAAACTTATTCTCAATTAGTGTAGAATCGGTAGAAATTATAATCCTGTTATTAATAACATCTTCAACTGATACTCTCAATAAGTAAGTTGCAAGAAGACTATAATTCTTTTTTACAAATCTATTAAGTTTATCCCAATTATTATTCACTACATCAAGGGATATTTTTTGATTACTATTTACAGCTTCTGGTTTCGTACGAATATTCTCTGTCGGTGTATTATCTAATTTTTCTACTTTCTTTTTTGTATCCTCAGTTCGTTTTTCTTCAAGCTTTTTTGCTTCACTTGCTTGTGAGTTAACATTTGATTCAGTTATAGTAACAGTTTTCTTTACTTGAGAATTATTAGCATTAGTAGATTGGATATTTATTGTTGTAGGAGGAGCAATTACATCATCAATATTTACTAAGTCATGAATTTTAGAAAGCTTTATAAGGACTATCTCAATCATTATCTCTGGATGATCGGCATATTTCATATCCATCTTAGTTTTCATCAAAATAGATATTATATAAAGAATATCTTCATCATCAAATTTTCTAGTTACATTAGTAAGAGATTCCATCTGACTATCAGAAACTTCTCCAGAATTAACACCATAGTTAGCTAAAAGACAGAATCTTAAATAATCAAGGAAGCCATTTACAACTTCAATTATATCTTTTCCAGTTGCAATAACACTGTGTAAATTCTCAATAACTGCTTTTGTATTACCTGAGTTAATGTTCATCATTATGTTTTCATAGACATCGAAGGACAATATCCCGAACACTTCTCTTACTGTAACCTCATCAATGATTTCATTACCAGTAGAGATTACTTGATCCATAAGAGAAAGTGCATCACGCATTCCACCATCAGCCTTTTTAGCTATTTGGAATAAGGCCTCTTCTTCATATTTTAGATTCTCACTATTGCATATATTCTTAAGGTTTTTAACTATTGATTCAACTGGAATACGTTTAAAATCATATCTTTGACAGCGTGATATAATAGTAGGAATAACCTTATGAGGCTCTGTAGTAGCAAATATAAAAATCACATTTTCAGGTGGCTCTTCTAATGTCTTTAGTAGGGCATTGAATGCATTCTTTGATAGCATATGAACTTCATCAATTATATATATCTTATACTTAGAGCTATTGGTTGTATATAAAAGTTCTTTTTGAAGCTCTCTAATGTCATCAACACCAGTGTTAGAAGCACCATCTATTTCTATTACATCTGATGATATACCAGAAGTAATCTCTATACAATTTGAACACTTATTACATGGGTGTCCTTTGCTACCTTCTGTGCAGTTAAGAGTTTTAGCTAAAATACGAGCCAAGGATGTTTTGCCAACACCTCTAGGACCTGTAAAAAGAAACGCATGTGCAATTCTATCATTTTCAATAGCATTAACCAATATTTTAGTTATATGCTCTTGTGCATAAACATCTTCAAAAGTCTGGGGTCTATATTTTCTAGCTAAAACAACGTATGACATATTATCCTCTTAAATCTATTTCCTTTCCGGTAAAAACTCTAGTATCTTCCATTCTTTTAGTAATAGCAATTTTGTCAAAGATTTCTAAATAATATAAAGTGATTTTTCTATTAACTCCAAGAGCATCTCTAACTTCACTTACTTTAAAATTCTTAGGACATTTGTCTTTAATAGCTTCAATTATACTTAAAATTATACTTGCTGAAATGAAGACATTATTTTGAGGTATAATTAGCTTTTGTTCAATCAGGTGATTGATTATTGAATTATAATCTTGCCCTTTTAACGAATACTTTTTTATAGACAGATCTTTCAAGTCCTCTTCGGGATAGTCTACACCAATCTGATTTATATCTTCAAGAATGCTTTTTTCTGTGTTAATCAAGTAATTTGCATCTTCTGGATTATGAGAACTTAGCAAATATGTACTATCAAATGCCTTTACAGAATTTTCTTCAGTCATGCCTTTTAGAATGCTTATTAAAACTGACTTTGTAATAGTAGTGTGTTTACTCGAGATATATTTAAATATATCATTTATTGATAATCCCTTATTACTTAGTTTATTTTGTAAATGATGTCTTCGAAGGACTTTATTTACTTCCTCTTCAATAATTTCTTTCCTCTCTCGTAAGACTAATAAACTTTCATTATCTTCTTTGATAATTGTAATCATATCCGGAATTTCTTTTATAGCAGAATCCAACACTTCTAAAGTAATATTTAGATATCTACAGATAGTTGTAGCTTTCAATAAATCAAGCGACTTTTCCAGTTCATTGAGAATAACCCATTTTACTTCGTTATTAGCTAGTTGATGTAACTTATCAATTAGTTTTTTAGGTCTTTTCTTATGTTTTAAAGGGTAAGCATCAATAATTCTACCACCGCCAATAGTCTTTGTATTAGAACTGTCTCTTATAATGTACTTGTCGTTATAGTAAAATACTCCAGCTTTATCTAACGTAATTTGGACTATAGCCGTTTCATTTTCAGTTAGTTCATTTTTATCAATCAAGTGCATTTTGGCTTTCGATTTGTAAGTACCAGATAATAGGATTACTGTTGACCATAACTTCAATGTTTCTTTAGAGTAATTTACTAAATGACAATCAATCCTATCGCTGTTATCTCTATCATGAGATGTAATCAACATACCTCGTCTAAATTCAGAAACTTTCAAACCTGTTACGTTAAGAGAAGCTCTGTCTCCTGGAAATATACTATCTACAGAATGTTTAAATCTTTCGATTCCTCTTATTCTTAAATTTTTTCTATCAGGGAGTAATAAGACTTCATCAGTTTTAACCAATTTCCCACTTAATACTGAGCCATTAACAACAGTTCCATGACCTGTAACTGAAAAGATTCTATCTATATACATTCTAAAAACTAGACCTAAGTCTTTTTCATTAACCATAGAAATTTGATTAGCAATCTCTTTTCTTATATCATTCAGTCCATTCCCTGTTTTACTGGATACTTTTATAATATTACAATTTTCAAGAAAGCTACTTGAAACAAACTCTTTAACCTCTTCAATTGCTAATTCTGTCAATTCCTCGTCTACTAAGTCAGTTTTTGTTAATGCAACGAAGCCAGATTTAATGTCTAATAGCTCCATGATTTTAAGATGTTCTTGTGTTTGTGGCATAATTCCACTATCTGCTGAGATAACTAACATAACAAAATCAATGCTTGAAGCACCAGCTATCATAGTATTTATGAAGTCCTTATGACCTGGTACATCAATTATTCCCACTTCCTTATCTTCATCAATCTTAATATGACTAAAACCTAGATGAATTGTTATACCCCTATTCTTTTCTTCTTTATGAGTGTCACAATCAAAGCCGGTTAGAAGTTTTATTAAAGACGTTTTTCCATGGTCAACATGGCCTGCAGTTCCCATTGTTAAGTGTTTCATTTATTTTGAATACTCTCTATTGATTTGACTTGTTATGTATTCAATATCATCATCATTAATTGCAATCACATCTAACACTAACTTACTTCCTTTCAGAAAACCGAGAATAGGTTTTTCTAAAGCTAGCAGATTATAGAAAGCTCTTTTACTTACTTCTTCAGTTGCATCAATTTCAATTGCATATGATTCTAATTTAATTTTTGGTAAAGAACCACCACCAACTTTAGCTGAGTGCTCAATAATAGAAGTCTTAACAAATATACGCTTACCCAAAGAATATGCTCTATTATAAAGTATTTCTTTAGACTGTCTTATTTGTCTAAAAAATGGTAGGTCTATCTCACTAATAGGCTTGTTATGCTCTTTTATAGTTTCGTATAAAATAGTTTCTGTCACTTTACCAACTCTCAACACACGATACAAAGGGTTTTTCTTTAATCTATCAATGTACTCTCTTTTTCCTACAATAATGCCAGCTTGTGGTCCGCCTAATAACTTGTCCCCACTAAAACTTACTAAATCTACTCCATATTTAAGAATTTCGGATACGCTCTCTTCCCATTCAAAAGTAGAAGAAGAGTCTTTAGTTAAAATTGCTGATCCAACATCATAATATGAAATCAGATTATTTTCTTGTGCTAAACTTGCGATTTTATCAATTAATACTTCTTCAGTAAAACCTTCTAAGAAGAAGTTTGATCTATGAACTTTCATCAGCATAGTTGTATTTTCATTAATGTTATTGATGTAATCATTCAGTTTAGTTTTATTTGTAGTACCAATTTCTTTAAGTTTTGCCCCACTCATATTCATTATGTCTGGAACCCTAAATGAACCACCAATTTCTACTAATTCCCCGCGTGATACAATGACCTCAGATTTTTTAGCTAATTCATTTAATATAAGAAATACAGCACTTGCATTGTTATTAACAATGAGACTTGCCTCAGCCCCAGTTGTCTTACAAATAATGTTTTTAAGATAAGCACCTCTCTCTCCTCTCTTCCCTTTCTCTAAATCAAATTCTATATTTAAATAATTAGCTAGTTTTTCAGATGTTGATTCCAAAATCTTTTTACTAATTTTAGCCCTTCCTAAATTAGTATGAATTAAAACCCCGGTGCAATTAACAACATTCTTTAATTCTGTGGGTAAATATTGTTTAAGTTGATTATCTAAGAGAATTAATATCTCTTCACTTGTATAGCCTGAGCCTGATAATATATCTTTCTTAATTGATGAAATGAAAGCCTTAGTTAGTTCCTTTGTTCTTTGTTCACCTAAAACTTTAAAATATTCTTGTAATCTATTGTCTTCATATATCTTATTCATTGATGGAACATTAATCATTTCATTCATAAAAACCTCTTATTAGAGAAGACGAGTCGGAAATTATTCCGACTCGTTAATTTATTTGGCTGAGAGGGCAGGAATCGAACCTGCCAAAAACGGTTTTATCCGCTTCCTATCGGTTTTGAAGACCGACTGAACCACCAGATTCATCCTCCCGGCAATTTCTATTTATTAATAGATATCTTTTTCTGCTTTTGCTGCAACATTCATCATTTCTGGGTGCATACCAGGTAATATATCTACAGCATGTACTGGACATACGTCAGCACAGTTTCCACATTTAACACATTCAGGTTGTGAGATAGTGTATTTTTCTTCTCTGCTACCTGAAATACAGTTAACAGGACATTTTCTAGCACATAATGAACAACCGATACATTTGTCTTTATCAATGTCGAAGTGAATAAGTGATGTACAAACTTTAGCAGGACAGCTCTTATCTTTAATATGAGCTTCATATTCACTTCTAAAGTATCTAATAGTACTTAAAACAGGATTAGGAGCAGTTTGACCTAGTCCACATAATGAAGATTTTTTAATATCTTTACCTAATCTAATAAGTTCCTCGATATCACCTTCTTTACCTTTGCCTTTAGTAATATTATCTAATATACCGTACATTTGTTTTAGACCTAAGCGACATGGGAAACATTTACCACAAGATTCTTCAACTGAGAAGTCTAAGAAGAATTTAGCAACATTAACCATACAGTTACTGTCATCCATAACAATAACACCACCAGAACCCATCATTGCACCTTTTTCAGTCAATGATTCATAAGTAATAGGTGTATCAAGATCTTTTTCAGTTAAGCAACCACCTGATGGTCCACCAAGCTGAACAGCTTTGAATTTCTTGCCATTAGGAATTCCACCACCAACTTCAAAGATAAGCTCTCTAAGTGTGATGCCCATAGGCACTTCAACAAGACCTGTGTTTTTCACGTCACCTGTTAAAGCGAAAACTTTAGTACCTTTTGATTTTCCTTCACCCATTGAAGCAAACCATTCAGCACCTTTATTAAAGATTGTAGGAATATTAGCTAAAGTTTCAACATTGTTAACTGTAGTTGGTTTATCCCATAATCCTTTTACAGCTGGGAATGGTGGTTTTGGAGTTGGTTGTCCTCTCATACCTTCGATAGAGTGGATAAGAGCTGTTTCTTCACCACATACGAAAGCACCAGCACCAGTTCTAACTTCAGCATCAAACTCGAAACCACTAGCAAAAATATCTTTACCTAAAAGACCTATTTCTCTCATGTTTTCTAGAGCTTTATTGATTCTAGCAATAGCTAAAGGATATTCAGCTCTGATATAGAAATAACCTTTTGTCGCACCAATAGCATAACCTTCTACCATCATACCTTCAATGATTCTATAAGGATCACCTTCAAGTAATGATCTATCCATGAATGCACCTGGATCACCTTCGTCAGCATTACAGATTACATATTTTTGGTCAGCTTCATTGTTATAACAGAACTGCCATTTTAAACCTGTTGGGAATCCACCACCACCACGACCTCTAAGTCCAGATGCTTTGATAAGATCGATAGTTTCTTGTTGTGACATTTCTGACAAGACTTTACCTATAGCTTCAAATCCGCCTGTAGCAATGTATTCATCCATAGATTCAGGATCAATATGTCCACAATTTTCTAAAGCTACTTTAACTTGTTTTTGGTAGAAAGGAATATCTTTCTTAGTAGCAAGAACTTTTTCAGCTTCAGAAATCATTAATCTTTTAACAGGTCTACCTTTTAAGAAGTGTTCAGTAACAATTTCATCTACATCATCAACTGTTACTTTTTGATAGAATACACCTTCAGGGTAAACCATCATAACAGGACCGAAATCACATGGTCCCATACAACCTGTTTCAATAATATTTACTTCACTTCTTAAATCATTTTCTTCTAATAATTCAACGAATCTATTTTTAATTTTTAATGCACCTGCTGATACACAACCAGAGCCACAGCAAATAAGTAAATCTAATCTCTTCATTTTAAAAAACTCCTCTTATTTACTGATGATAAAATCAGCTACAGGTTGTCCATTCACTATATGTTCAGCAACAACTTTTTTAGCTTTTTCTACATCCATGTTACCATAAGTAACAGCTTCTTTACCTTCTACAATGATATCAACCACTGGTTCCATAGAAGAAAGACCTTTTTCTCCAGTTTGACTAACTACAACATCTTTGATTTGTCTTGTAGCTATTTCGTCTAGAAAAGTTTTCATAACTTCTCTAGCTCCCATTGCGATACCTGATGTACCCATTCCAACAACTATCTTTATTCTACTGCCTGAATTTCTCAACTTCATATCTTGTTGAGCTTTCTCACGTATTTTTCTGAGTTCAGCCAATGTTTTCATTAGATATCTCCCATTTTTGTATTTTTAATTCCATTTTTTATATTTTCATCTATAAATTGAATAACATCCGGATATGTAAGAGGTATGTCTCCCAACTCTTCTTTAATAATTCTCGTATCAAATTCAAAATAAAATTCTTGTTCCAACGTATTATGAATAATCTTTAAGAGAAAATCTGTCTCTGGATGTCCAATTATCGAACCAATTACTGTGTCTGCCAAACTTCCAACTGGCATTCTATCAATATGGTCTTTTTTAAATATTGCTTCTAATGTTGTGCCTTTATTTACTTCGCTGGTCATTAAGAATTTACCATCACAAAGTTCAGCATTTTGTTTGAATAAAGGAATTCCTAATCCAACTTTTTTCTTTCTTTCTGACTTTGAAGTATAAAAAGGATTTAAAGCATTCTGAAGTGTTTCATTATCCATTCCTATCCCATCATCGATTATTTTAAAGCTTAGATAATTGTCCTTTTCATCAGCTTTCATAATAATTTCAACAAGCGACGAATCCGCTCTTGCTGAATTCTCAATAATGTCCAATAAATGTAGGGATAAGTCTTGCATAATTTATCTGTACTGGTTTAAAATTTCAATAACCTTATCTTTTGAATCGATTCTACCGTAAGTTTCTTCACCGATAACAAAAACAGGTGCTAATGAACATGCACCAACACATCTAACAGCACTAAGAGTAAACATACCATCTTTGGTTGTTTCACCCATTTCAATACCTAATTCATCACTAAACATTTGAATCAATCTAGGAGCGCCTTTAACATAACAAGCTGTACCTGTACATACGTTGATAACGTACTTACCTCTTGGTTTCATTGTAAAGAAGTTGTAGAATGTCACTACACCGTAGATTTTATTAAGTGGAACACCTAACTCAATAGAAATAAATTTTTGAACTTCCATTGGTAAGTAACCAAAAATAGCTTGAGCTTCTCTCAATACTTCAATTAAAGGATTTCTAAGCTGTTTTTTAACATCAATAATTGCTTTTAAATCCCTATACATTTGGTTGTCGTAATTAGCTATTTGCGACATTTTTCCTCCAGTTTATATATTTTTTTAGAAATTTTTTATAAATCTGTTACCTATGAGTGTTAATCTTCATTAAATATGAATTAAGTCAATGAATATTTGCATATTTTAATAAATTTATGGCCTATTTTTATTTTCTGATTATTGTCATAGCTTTTTGTCTTACAAAAAAGAATAAAATTGATTACTTCTAATGAGTTTTGGCAAGATGAAATATCAGTATTTTATATTCATTATTATCCAAAAATAAGTTGTGTTTATAGCTCTAAGTATTCTATATGACCTACTATTTAAGTTTTTTAGATAATGTTATTGTTTTTCCTTCATCTGCATTGCAAGCTAAAAATTAAATAAATGTTTAAGCTAATGAATTGCATATTGCTGCACTTCTTCGAACAATAATCTATCTCTTTTTATTTCGTTAGCTAACTCCTCTTTAGTAGGCAAGTAGTGTTTATATTTTGAAGCAAAAAGCTGATTATTATCATTTAATATAGAATATTTTACGATAGTAGAATCCGTCTCACTACATAAAAGCATGCCAATTGTAGGATTATCATCCTCACCTCTTTCTAAATCATCAAACATACGTACATACATATCCATCTGCCCAACATCTTGATGAGTCAATTTATCTGTCTTTAGATCAATTAGAACAAAACATTTGAGAATATAGTTATAGAAAACTAAATCAATATAGAAATCTGAAGTTTCGGTCCTAATAAGCTTTTGTCTAGCAACAAAAGAAAAACCTTTTCCTAGCTCAAGAAGGAAACTTTGCAGATTAGTTATCAGAGAATCTTCTAATTTAGATTCTGTATAGCTTTTATTTCTTGGGATATCTAAGAATTCTAAGACATAAGGATTTTTAAAGAAATCTTTTTGATTTTGTTTCATTTTGGCTGTCTTTTTTTCCATTTCTGCAATAACTGGAGCAGTTTCTTGAGAACTTAACAATCGTTCATAGTAGAGAGTATTGTAATTTCTTTCTAATGTTCTATAAGACCAACGCTGTGACACAGCCTCATCTGTATAGTACTGTCTAGCATCACTATTTGTAATTCTGATTAGTACTCTATAATGACTCCAACTCAATTCGGGTCGCACTGCGGACCGAATTGGGTAAACATTATAAAACTGTCTCATTCTTCTAAGTGATCTTTCATTAAAGCCTTTGCCAAATTCTTTTTTAACCCATATGATGCATTAGGTTTGACGAAAATAGTGCAGATTATTTCAGCAAAATAGCTTACAGAATCGAAGCTCGAATAATATATATTCTAGTTAAGATTATGGAAGTTATTCTTGCCAAATAATATAGTGCTATTTTTCAAGTCCTAGTGCATTATTTGGGTTTAACTCCAAAGATAGTTCTTTAAGTAATTTCCTACCATAAGTTGCTCTATCCGCTCCTTTCTGTTCTTCTTCTACAATTCTTTTACCTATGAGCCAATAAGCTTGAACCATAGCGGAATTTACAACATTACGTGCTTTACTTCTAGCTTTATTTAAAATCTCTTTAATATCTTTTATAAGTTCATTTTCATGTATTTTTACCATAATTAACCAGCTCTCATTTGCTTTACTAACTTATTTCCTTCATATATTCACCCTTACTTGCCTCTTTAAAAAAAAACCGATTTTTCAAGGAGGCAAGTAAGGAACAAGTATAAATTATATAGTTTTTAATTAAGAATAGCCCCTTATTACTTTGTTATTTAAAACAATAACACCTTATTTTCTTTCAAGAACGATATAGTTTTCTATATGGTAAGTGTTAGGAAACATATCAAAAGGAATAACTTTGGAGACATTAAAGTCAGCTTTAATCAAATCTTGTACATCTCGCTTTTGAGTCATTGGGTTACAAGATAAGTAGAGTATTTTTTTAATAGAAGAACTTTTTATGAGCTCTCTAATTGATGTATCTAGTCCTTTTCTTGGAGGATCAAAAACTATAGTATCAATGTTAACTTGGCTTATGAGCTTATTGAAGATTTGTTCAAGATCGTTATTGATAACTTTTAAGTTTCTAACACTATTGATTTGTGTATTTTCAATAGCATCCTGAGTTGCAAATTCGTTATTCTCTACAGATATAACTTGCTTAGCTTTTTTAGCAATGTATAAGCCAATAGTAGAAACTCCACTGTAAGCATCTAAAACTATTGAATCTTTATCAATATCACGCAATATCTGATTATAAATATTCTCAGTTTGATCTCTATTTATTTGGAAGAATGATTGATAATGTATCTTATATTTCAATTGACCAATATAATCAAAGAAATAATCATTGCCGTATAAGACTTTATCTTCAGAAGCAAGAATCTTATTAGTGTTGGAGCTATTGATATTCTGGATAATCCCAATAATTTCAGGGTATTCACTGGTCAAAGAACTAACTAATTGATTAGTAAAAGCAAGTTTTCTCTTTCTGGTTACAATAACTATCAGGAGTTGGCCTTGCTTGTTGATTCTAAAACCTAAATGTCTTATATTCCCTTTATGTGATTTCTCGTTATAAACTTGCTCTTTTGCTTTGGTTAAATGTAGGCAAATAAGTTTTGCAATGTTGATTATTTTTGGAGAAACTAGCTTACATTGGTCAGCTGAAATTACGTCATGAGTCATTGTTTTAAACAAACCAAAAGTAATCTCATTTCCATTATTTGTAACAGGGAAATACATTTTATTTCTATAAGAATAGAATTTTAAAGAAGAACGGCATTGTTCAATTTTATCAACATATTGAGGAAATATATCTTCTATAATTGATTTCTTAAACATTGTTTGATCATTATAGTTAACATCAAGCCAATTACAACCACCACATTTAAGAAATGATGGACAGGTTATTTCTTTTCTTTCTATACCTGGTGATATTAGTTTAATGATTTTCCCTTTAAAATAGTCTTTCTTTTCAGAGATAACTTTGATATTAACTACATCATTAGGATATGCGTAAGGGACAAAAACTTTCTTACCTTCGTACTCCCCCATTCCAAGACCTTTGAAGACAACTTTATCTATTTTAACATCTTTTAGAATCATAATTTCCCAATCATTTTCATTATTCTTAATTGCCATACCATCCAAATAGCTTCATAAACTATTGATTTAGACATCTTGGATTTACCATCCCTTCTTTCATAGAATACGATAGGTACTTCTTTCACTTTAAAATTTCTTATAACAGTACGATAATTCATTTCAATTTGAAAAGAATAGCCATCAGATAATATTTTATCAAGATCGATACTTTCAAGCACCTGAGTTTTAAAACACTTAAAGCCACCTGTTGGGTCGTCTATCTTCATTCCTGTAATCACTTTCACATAGAAAGAAGCAAAGTAACTCAACATTAACCTTGACATAGGCCAATTTACTACATTTACACCTTCAGAATACCTAGAACCAATTGCTAAATCACAATCATTCATAGCCGAGATTAAGCGAGGTAAATCACTAGGTGAATGAGAAAAATCAGCATCCATTTCTATTACATAATCAAACTTGTTTCTAATTGCAAATTTAAAGCCTTCAACATATGCTGTACCAAGTCCTAGCTTACCTTTTCTTTCTATAAGGTGTATCCGGTCTGTTTCAGTCATTAACTTGATAACTTCTTTTCCAGTACCATCAGGAGAATTATCATCTACTACTAAGATTTCAATTCTTTCATCTTGCTCTAGTACTACATTGATTATCTTTTTGATATTATCAATTTCATTATATGTTGGAATTATAACTAATATTCTCACCTAACCATCCTAAAATAACTTAAGACTGAGCAAACAGCCTTAAGTTAACAAAATATTATATAAAATTAATAAAATACTAATCTAAATTATTGTCAAGTAATTGCTCTTGCGGAACATCTCTAAACTTTCTTGCTGGATTTCCTGCATATATTCCTGGTTCAGTATAATCTTTTGTAACTAAAGAACCTGCAGCTATAGCAACATCTTTTCCTAACGTTTTACCAGGCAATAAGGTAGAATTAACACCAATACGGCAACCTGTCTTAAGAGTAGCACCTTTAAAGTGGTTAAATCTTTCTTTATCTCTAGCCATATAATTATCATTACTTGTAGCAACACATGGAGCAACAAAGCAGTAATCTTCAACTTCTGAATATGCTGTAATATAGGCATTAGTTTCAAATTTATTCTTGTTACCTATTTTAGTAAAATTCTCAATTGTAACATTCCTACCAATTATATTTAAATCACCAACTTCAACATTCTCTCTTACTGTAGCTAAGTCAGCAATCAGATTATTATTACCAATTTTAGATTGAACATAAATTACTACATTAGCACCAATTTGGCACATATCTCCGATTATAGCAGCGTCCATATTATCTTTAACCTTAAAGATACTTCTAGGAGAAGATAGTGGCTTCTTTCCAATAATAACATTGTCGTCTATTCTAACATGATGTCCTATCTTAGAACCTTCGTAAATTACAACATTGTTAGCGATTTGGCAACCATCACCAATCTCTACATTATCCATAATAATAACGTTAAATCCAATTTTAACATCATTACCAATCTTAGCTGTTTTTGAAATAACTTGATTCATATATTCACCTTTATATAATTTTTAGATTAAAATTTTTATAATATTGAGCATTATTTGATTAGTTTCGATATTTCTCTAAAACTTTCATGTTTTGCATCTTGCATTAATTCAAATAGAATCATCTCTGTTGATAAGATATCTATTCCCTTGTTTTCTAAACGTGTAAGAGCAAATAGTTTGTTTTCTATATTTCTTGAGGAAACAGCATCTGCTACAATACCAACTTTATATCCTTTGCTTTTCAATTCTATAGCTGTTTGCATTAAACAAACATGAGTTTCTACACCATATATTACAATACTTGACTTTTTCAAATCAACTATAGCTTTTTCAACTTCTGCAGTAAGAGCGCTAAACTTATACTTTTCAAAGATAGGAGTACCTTTAGGTATATATATATGGTCAATAGTATGACCCAATCCTTTAGGATATTGTTCAGTGATTATTAATGGTAAACCTAGTAACTCTGAAGATTTATTTAATATAATTGAGTTATTTATAACTTCATCCATAGAAAATATTACATTTGTGAACTTTTCTTGCATATCAATCATTAAGAAAAGTGTGTCATCTTGTTTAAAACGCATTTATACACTCCAAAAATTTATTGACTAATCTCTGTCTATATTGTATAATGACTAATATTAATATAAATGATTTCTTGTAAATTAATATTTTACAAGATTTCATTTCAGACCTTTATATAAAGGAGCTAAAATGTTTAATCTATGTGACAATGCTAAAATAAATACAGTCTTAAATGATATAGTTAAAAGAGTCAATAATCTTGCTGAAGAACAATTAGACCATATAAACAGACTTACAGAAATTGGTTTATCACTTTCTCAAGACAATAAAATTGAGGATGTATTTGATTTAATCCTTTCTGAGGCAATTGCATTTACTAATGCTGATGGTGCAACTATCTATTCTGTTACTGAAGACAAAAAGAGTTTAGAATTTGCTTTAATGGTTACCCGTTCTAAAGGAATTAAGGCTGGCGGTAAATACGGTCAAGTTAAACTCAAACCTGTTCCGATATACAGAGAAGATGGACTACCAAACATGTCGCATCAAGCCTCTTGTGTTTTTCATACAAAAGAATTTTTAGAGTTTGATGATTATTACCATCAAGATAGATTTGATCCATCTGGAACCATAGCCTGGGACAAAGCTAATGATTATAGATGTAAATCAATGTTGGCTATCCCATTAATGAATCATGAAAAGGATGTTCTTGGAGTAATCCAGCTTATTAACGCAATAGATAAGCATACTGGTGAGATAATAAGCTTCCCTAAAGAATCCATAACCATGGTTATGTCCTTAGCTTCCCAAGCTGCTATAGCATTAACAAACAAATACTTGATATACTCTCTAGAGAAGCTATTCAAGGAATTTATCAAAGCTATTGCGCTCGCACTTGATAGAAAATCCAAGCATACTGGTGGACATATTGAAAGAGTTGCCAAGATATGTATGATGATTGCTAATAAAGTCAATAGTGATAAAACTGGATATTACAAGAATGTGGAGTTCTCAAAAATAGAACTTGATGAACTATCAATTGCTGCCTGGTTACATGATGTTGGTAAAATAGCTACTCCTGATCATATAATGAATAAAGCAACAAAACTTAATCTACCATTCGATAAGATAGACCTTATAGATTCTCGAAAAGACACAATATTAGCTTTACATAATAATGATAAGTACATACAAACTAATTTTAAAAACAGGACTAATTTCAATTATCTCGAACTTGAACCTTCAACTGAACAAGAATATCAACAAGCAATAATTAAGAAAATTGAAGATGACTTCTTATTCTTGCAAGAAGTAAATATAGGTGGCGAATACTTTAGCCACGAAAAAGAACTTAGTGTCAAAAGAATTGCTAAGTTTGTTTATTTCATAAATGATACAAAAAAGAATTTTATTGAAGCAGATGAACTTAAAAATCTTCTCATAGCTAGAGGTACCCATACTAATGAAGAAACCAAGATTATGCATGATCATGTTAAAATATCTTATGAAATATTAAATCAGATGTCTTATCCTAAAAGATATTCTAATGTACCAATCTATGCTTCTTCACACCATGAGAAAATGAATGGAGATGGCTATCCATGGGGATTCTCAGCTGACGAGCTTCCTCTTCAATCAAGGATATTAGCAGTATCGGATATATTCGAAGCTTTAACTGCTCCTGATAGACCATACAAATCTGGGAAAAAGCTCTCTGAATCAATGAAGATACTTGCATATATGGTTAAAGATGGTCATATTGATAAGAATCTTTTCAAATTAATCCTTGACTCAAACTTTATTGAAGAATATTCGGAGAAACATATTCCTGCTATCCAACAGGATGAAATTGACAAAGAAAAGCTATTGGAGATGATAAATAACCTCGATGATAAGTAAAAATAAAATAAAAGATTTAAAAAAGTTAAAACACAAGAAATATAGAAATAATTCGGATATTGTCCTTGTTGAAGGTAAAAGAATAGTTGAGCAACTCTTAACTTATAATCTGAAACCTGAGCACATATTTATTGCTGAAGATTGTATACAACTTAAGAATATCTTTGCTAAAGAAGATAGAAATACTATCAATTATGTTAATCATAATACAATAGTTGAGCTCTCGGATACAAAAAATCCGCAGGAAATAGTTACTTTTTACAAGAAACCTAAAAATAAAATACCTAAACAAGGGACTTTTATATATTTGGATGATATTCGTGACCCGGGTAATTTAGGGACTATCTTTAGAACCTCCTTAGCTCTTGGTGTAGACGGGATATTTTTATCCCTAAACTGCTGTGAAGTCTTGAGCCCTAAAGTAATCCGTTCTTCGCTTGGATCAGTATTTAAACTTCCTTATACTATTATTGATATTGCTGATTTAAACATAGATAATTGTGATATTTTTTCTGCAGAAATGGAAGGTAGTCCAATTGATTCTATTACAGATCTAAGACCTAACACTATATTGATTATAGGTAATGAAGCGAATGGAGTTTCAAAAGAAGTTTCAGCTTTTGCAACTGAGAAAGTTTCTATTCCAATGACTAAATACATGGAATCACTTAATGCTTCAGTTGCATGCAGCATTCTAACACATTCTATTGTAAGCAAAAAAAGAAATGCAGATAGCTGATTTAACCAACAATAAACTTTGGTTAGCTCCTCTTGCCGGTTATACAGATTTTGCTTTTAGATCAATAGCTAAATTGTGTGGTGCTGATGTTATTGTCTCCGAAATGGTATCGGCTGATGGCTTATACTATAATGAAAGTAAATCAATAATCTATGCTGAATTCTCTGAAGAACAAAGACCTTTTGGTATCCAACTATTTGGTTCAGATCCTGACATGATGAAGAAAGGAACCGAGATATTAATGAAACTTAGACCAGATTTCATTGATATAAATATGGGTTGTCCTGTTAAGAAAGTAGTTAATAGAGGTGCTGGTTCAGCTCTAATGAAAGATCTCGATAATGCATGTAGGATAACAGAAGCAGTGAAGTCTGTAGCCCAGAAGCATGATATACTTGTAACCACTAAGTTTAGATCTGGTTGGGACAATAATAGTATAAACTACTTAGAGTATGGCAAAAGCTTAGTTAATGCAGGTTCTGACGCTCTTATTCTTCATGCTAGAACACGAAGTCAGATGTTTACAGGACATAGTGATTGGAACCATATTAAACGACTCAAGCAAGAAGTTAATATCCCTGTTATTGGTAATGGTGATGTTAATTCTAGCCAATCAGCCCTTGATATGTTAAACCAAACATCTTGTGATGGCATCATGATAGGTCGGGGAGCATTAGGCCAGCCTTGGTTATTCAAAACAATCAAGGATTCTCAAAATATCCCTTTTGACTTAATAGATAAGAAAGAAATAATAAAGAAACATTTTAATCTTGCATTAGAAGTTAATGACAATAAGCAAAGAGCCATCGTTGAAATGAGAGCACATTTTAATTTCTATACAAAAGGATTAAAAGGTGGTTCTAGCTTACGTAATGAGATTAATAAAACAACAGATATCAATTTGATATTCAAAATTATAGAAAGATTAGAAATATAATATATTATAGGAGATTTAATGCGTTGTAAACATTGCAATTCTCAAATAGAAAATAGCGATTTATACTGTCCAAAATGTAGGAAGAAAACTCAGATAATCAAAAACACTTTCCTTATAAGAGAAATTATTGGATCTAACTTCAATAAACTGAAAGAGAATAAACCTGATGCAAAGTTCAGCCTTTTCTATACAATAATAATGATTGTATTCTTAGGGGCATTATACAGCCACTTCTTCCATTTTAACTATTCAAATGATTGGATAAGATATGGTGTTGAGAATTTGATATATCTTGTAATGATGCCATTATTATTAGTTCCATTTGGCATTCAAAACGAGCTTATGGAAATAGGCTATGGTAGTGAATTTCGTAACTTGTATTTAAGTAAATTACCGAGATATTTTAAGTTTGTACTTTTTAATATATTAGTGTTTGCTCTGATAAAGTTCTTATGTATTGGAGATCCTATTCTAGTTATAGTTAGATTAATTCTGAACCTTTGGTGGTTAGCTGTTCAATTACCTTTAGCAGTAATTGCAGGAAGAGATAAAAGAAATTGTTTTAAGTTAACTAAGCTTTCCAATATAGCTTTTCAAGACTTACGTTGGCAAATGTTCTTTGCAATAGGTATATTGCTTTTTGCTAACATTGTAATGATAATTCCGTTATTTTTAGGCTTTATCTTTTACGGCCAACTTAGTGCGAAATCAATTAGCGAATTTGTTGACCGTGTTTATGATAATGGGATTATTGAAAAGTATTTTCCTAAAAGTTAAAATCTACTTGCCTTAGAGCTTCAAACAGTATAATAGCAACACTATTTGATAGATTTATTGAGCGGATATCAGAAGTCATAGGAATTGTTATATTATAATCTTTATACTGATTTAATATGTCTTCTGGTATACCTCTTGATTCAGGTCCAAACATAAAAGCATCACCTTCTTTATATTCCAATGAAGTATATTTTTGTTCCGTTTTAGTTGTACAATAATATATGTTTATGTCAGGGTATTTATCCATAAAATCTTCTAATGACTCGTGCATGAATATTTTCAATTTATCCCAATAATCTAAACCTGCTCTTTTGACTAACTTATCAGTAAGCATAAATCTCATTGGTTTTATTATGTGCAATTCTAGATTTGCACCTACGCATATTCTTCCTATATTTCCTGTATTACTCGGTATTTCTGGCTGATATAAAACTACTTTGAATTTACTCATTATATCCTCTTCTGTATTTTTTCCAATATTCTATCCAGTCAGCTAGATGCTTATCAACAACCCATTGTTTGACTTTTGAATTAACATATTTATCAGGGAAGTTTAATCTTCTAAAAGATTCATGACGCTTAGCACTTGCATTTACTGGGTAATGCTTTGTAGCAGTAGAAATTGCTTCTTGAATCTCGGTTTTGTGTAAAAAGACTAGAAACTTTTCACATGAATCCTGTTTCTTAGTGTGTTTTGTAATTCCAGCAGAATGGATTATTTTGAAAGAACCTTCAGGAAAATACTTAAACTTCAACAGATTATTTCCATTATCAAGTTTTAATACTTCACTAATCGAAGTATAAATTAATCTGTTAGGCTTTTCCAGAAAATGCTTTATAGCTTCATTTTCATTTGATTTAATCTTATCAATACTGCTTTTAATCATCTTAAAACAGGATGAATAGCCATGAAATTTAAATATTCCCACAATATTCAAAAAGCTAGCTCTTCCAATTTCTGTATCTATTGCATCACAAAGGATTAACTTGTCATAGAACTTCTCTAATTGAAGCTCAGCAAATGATATTGGGAAATCTAGACTATCTTTTGTTTTACCAATCAGAGTTAAGAAGCTAAATTCATAGGGCAATAGGTTTTTATGCCTTGGAATCTTGTTATCGCTTCTGACTTTACTGAAATAGAAGTTACCTATATTTTGGAACATGTCCAAACTATCAATTTCTGTTACAAAGACATTTGATAATCCTAATACAAGATCAGGGTAATTATGATAATCAACTTCTGCTAAACAATCGATAAGCTCTTTTTTACTTCCCCCGTTTTCCCATATTAATTTTATCTCTGAATCTTCGAGAAAAGACTGGCTTAAAGAATTACTAAGACTAGTTTCAAAAAAGTCATCCGTTGCTAAAATATATAAAGAATCTTTAGCTACTATATTATTGTTCTTATGGTTTTCTTTAGGTTTCTTATTTTTATCACTTTCAGAATTACATGCTATTAATAAGATAGAAAGACAAAATAAAGCAAATATTCGTTTCATAATTTATAGTCCAAATAGTATCCAAGCAACAACAAAATCAAGAACCAATATCATAATGGAGGAATAAACAACTGTACGTGTGCTTGAATTACCGACACCTTCAGATCCATTGGTAGTCCTACTTCCTTCAAAGCATGCAATAGAAGTTATAGTAAAACCGAAAGCTAGTGCTTTTACAAGTCCACCTACTACATCAGATAAGGTAAAATAATTCTGCATATTTGAAAAGAATGTATAAAATGATATTTTGTATTTAGCAACAGAGAAAAGGTATCCCGAAGTTATACCAACAATCATAGAGAATATGGTTAGGATTGGGACCATAATTGAACCGGCAATAACTCTAGGCATATATAAAAAGTTATATGGGTTTACAGCCATAGATTCCATAGCATCTATTTGTTCTGACACCTTCATAGTCCCTATTTCTGCTGTTAAAGCAGCCCCTATTTTACCTGTTAAAACTAGAGCAGTAAGAACTGGAGCAAGTTCTACAACTACAGATTTTTCTACTAATACCCCAAGATAACTTAGAGGAATTCTACCTTTAGTCTGATAAATTGCTTGTAATGCAGTTACAAATCCTGTAAACGTTGATGTAATGATAATAAGTCCTAAAGATTCAATACCTATTTTCTTGCATATCTTTAGGAAATAGAATCTTCTTTTAAAAATCCTATGAATCTGAGAAAAAACTTTCCCAACAAAAATAATATATTGTCCCAGTCTAACAAAAAAGTTCATTAAACCTCAATATTAGAAGGGGCATTCATTTCTAGATTTCTGAAAGCTGTTAAGTGTGGAATAAAGGCAAGTTTAACTGTTCCAACAGCACCATGACGGTTTTTACCGATAATCACTTCAGCAATACCTTTATCAGCAGAATCTTCGTGATAGTATTCATCACGGTAAATGAACATTACAAGATCGGCATCCTGTTCAATTGCACCTGATTCACGTAAATCCGATAGCTTTGGTCTTTTATCTTCACGAGATTCTAAACCACGATTTAACTGAGATAAAGCGACAACTGGAACTTCTAATTCTTTAGCAAGAATTTTCAATGCACGAGATATTTCAGCAATTTCTTGTTGTCGGTTATCTTTGAAACGCTGAGAAGACATCAATTGAAGATAGTCAATAAGAATCAAGTCTAAGCCCTTTGTCTCTGCTTTTAGCCTTCTTAGTTTAGCTCTCATTTCTAAGGGACCGTTAGTACCAGAATCATCTATAAATAAATCTTTTTCAGAAAGAGTCATTGCGTAGTTGGTGACCCTTGTCATCTTTTCTTCAGTCATTCCAAAACCTTTAATCATAGCATCCATAGGAACTTCTGAAGCTGAGGCTAAAATACGTATAAGCAATTCTTCATTTGCCATCTCCATTGTAAAAATAGCAACTTTCTTATTATGGTGCATAACGCTGTTAAAAGCCATATTTAATGCTAAGGCTGTCTTACCCATAGCAGGTCTTGCTGCAAGAATAATCAATTGACCAGGTCTGAAACCACCTGTCATCTTATCTAGATCATGGTAACCAGAAGATATACCTGTCACTGCAGTACGAGAAGATGCAACTTCATGAATGTTATCAAGGGTTGAATTCATTAAGTCTCCAATCTTAGAGAAATAATCAGAATTCTTATTATTGGTAACATCATAAATCATTTGTTCAGCGTGGTCAATTATCTCAGATACTTCTCCTTGACCATTATAGCAATTCTCAATAATTGAATTGGAAGTAACAATCAACTCACGAAGAATAGCCTTCTCTGTAATAATCTTAATATGATATTCTAAGTTTGCAGTAGAGAGTACAACATCAGATATTTCATTTATATAGGCAACACCACCTATTTTATCTATTTTATCTGAACGTTTTAGCTGGTCAGTAATAGTTACAAGGTCTATCTCGATACTATTTTTATATAATTCCTTCATAGCCTGAAAGATTGTCTTATGGGCAGTACGATAGAAGTACTTATCATCTAAATCGGTAATAGCTTGAGAAGCAGCAACGTTATCAAGCATCATAGCACTTAACACTGCTGCTTCAGCATTAATATCATAAGGTAATGAACGATCTGTATCAAAAGCCATTAATTTTCATCCTTGTGTAATTTCTCTTTTAGCGCATCAGCAACTACTTGAGGAACTAGAGTTTTAACATCTCCATTAACAGCAGCGATGTTCCTAACCATACTTGATGAAAGATACAAGAATTCGAATCTAGGAACTAAGAAAACTGTTTCGATTTCATTACTCAATTTCTTATTCATCAGAGCAAGTTGGAGCTCATATTCAAAATCTGATACAGCTCTCAATCCTCTAATCACAATATTGGTTTTATACTCTTTTGCAAAATCCACAACTAATCCTTCAAAAGCAATAGCTTTTGCATTAGCTATATGAGATATTGCTTTGGAGCAAAGCTCTTCCCTCTTATCAAGAGAGAAAAAAGTCTTTTTATAGTTATCTTTAGCAACAGCCATAATTACTTCATCGAACATGGCTGCTGCTTTTTCAACTATATTTATATGACCCAAAGTAACAGGGTCAAATGTTCCAGGATATATAGCTATCTTTTTTTTTATCATTAACTAAGAGTTTCCTTTCTTATCTTCTCTAAGTCTTCAACTTCTTTAGGAATGTTAGATGAAAGAACTCTGAAACCATCTTCTGTTACAAGCACATCATCTTCTATTCTTACACCAATTGATTCTTCATCAATATAGATACCTGGTTCAATAGTAATCACCATTCCAGGTTCAAGAACAGAAGTTCTAGTTCCTACATCATGAGTATCTAAGCCTAAATGATGTCCAATACTGTGCATGTAGTATTTTCTAACTTCACTATCTTCTTTTATAAGTCCTAATTTATGACATGATTTAGTAATTAATTCCACAGCTTTTTTGTTTAAATCAATGAAGCTAATTCCTGGCTTTATCATTTCAATGAGTTCCTTCTGTGTAGCTAAGACTTCGCTATAAACTTCTTTACATCTTGGTTCAAAAGTTTCTCCGATTGGGAATGTTCTTGTTACATCTGCACTGTAGCCATAGCATTCCGCTCCAACATCACAAAGCACCATACAGTTATCTGCAATTTGCATTTCATTTTCTATATAATGAAGAGTGGCAGCATTCTTCGCTGATGCTATAATTGGAGTAAAGCCCCAATGTCTAAATCCTTCACTAAGCATTTCATTATATAACATTGACTCTAACTGAAATTCAAACATGCCAGCTTTAGCATTTTTAAAGATAACATCAAGTCCTTGCCCTGTTATATCAATAGCTTTTTGTAATTGTTCAATTTCGAATTCATCCTTATACTGACGGAGAGGTCTGACAACTTCAGTTATTTCGCTTATAACAACTTGAGGATTTCTATCTCTTAGATCTCTAACAAATATTAATCTATCATTAAGGACTTTATCAATTCCTAAGTTTCCATAGTTAACATATAGCTTTTTAATAGCAAACATAGCCATAGAAGTTGAGAATTCATGGTTAAATTCATCAAGAAATTTAACATTTTCAATTGCTGAAATTTCTGTAGCTTCTTCAGGATACATTTTAGCACCTTCCCAAACTATTCTCTCAGGAATATTTCTTTCGATAAATAACTTAATGCTTATTTTTCCATTCGACTTTGCTACCAGTAGCTTCGCATTAGGAATTTCTAAACCTGTGAAGTATAAGAAATTCTTGTCTTGACTAAATCTATTAACACCAACAGGTTCATTATTTGCAAAAATAAGAACTGCTTCATTATCTTGTAGTTGTTCATTTAAACGATCAAATCTTTTTGGTAAAAATTCTCTAATTTCCATTTGTACCTCCAATTAGTACATACCTATTTATTTTTAATTTTTAATTTTCCATATTCTCCATCAAAACCGGGAGGATCAAATTTGAACTGACCCTTTTTAACAGCAATGATTGCATACATTGTTTTTAAAGGAATTCTTTTGTCAAGAAGTTCTATAATTTCACTTTCAGTGCATCCCCATAATGCTATTTCAGTGCCACTTAAGGCAATAATATCCATATAAACCTCTATTACTCTCTTTGAAGTTATACTTTTTAATTCCAGTGAATAAGCTACTACTTCAATCAATGGTATTAAAGGATAAAATTCTCTTTTAAGAGCTTTTATGTTTTTATCTGCTAGTTGATTAATTCTGTCATAAACTCCGATTACCATTTTCTTACCGCATATAGGGCATTTATTAATTAATTTATCTTCATCGCTTAAAATATAGTAATCTTTACCAACATGTCGTTTAGAAGCATGACCTGTTCTATAATATCTTCCTTCTGCTGGATTAAATTCAGCTGTAAAGTTTACTTTATTTTCTCTGATTGATGTGATAATCTGTTCATAAGATAAGCTATCTATATTCAGGTTAGTAAACTCCCTTCCAATCCTGTTCAAAGCAGCGCTATGGCAATCACTATTAGAAATAAGAGTTAAATCAGAAACATAAGGTATCTGTTCTAACATAGGAGGATCTGCACTTAAACCAGTCTCAACTGCATGTATGTTTGCTAGAAAATCTCCATAAAATTCTTCAATACTTTCTAACATATTCTTACAACCTAAAACTCCATCTGGAGTCATAATGTGGGCTGGTATTATCTCTATTCTAGGATCGATATTAGTTATTGCAAATAATCTTTCAACCATCTGTTCTCTGCTGTCTGATACTATAAATGGCCTGCCAATAGTATTCTTTTGCCCCCAATCATCCATCAACTTAGCCATTTTTTTGATAGATTTAAAATCTGGAAACAAAATTACATGATGTGCTACAGTCTTGTTCTTATAGCCAGCTAATTTAACTGTGAGGATTATTTCTGTTTGTAAAAGAAAGTTAGATTTATCATTGTTATGTAATTTATATAAGCCATTGTTTTGGCAAACAAGCTCTTTTTCTAAACAATTA
Source organism: Cloacimonadales bacterium (SeqCode) (assembly GCA_963678315.1). Classification (GTDB taxonomy): domain Bacteria; phylum Cloacimonadota; class Cloacimonadia; order Cloacimonadales; family JAFGVF01. Next base: position 2,310,453 of record OY782781.1, read on the forward strand.
TAACGAGCTGGTAACAGAATATCACCTGTAGCAAATACATCAATACCCTTCATTTTCATAGTAGCTGAGACATCAGTTAATTCAATTTTTCCTACTCCTCCAGCATAACCTGAATGAGAATGTAGATCGACAGAAATATTCATTTTTTCTCCTAAAAAAAAGCCTTGAATCCATAAGATTCAAGGCTTTAAATTAATCAAGCTAAAATTATCTAGTTAGCTTCTACTCTTCCTTCAATTTTCTTGAAATTAAAGTTACTTTTGTTTTTTAAGTTGTTATGAACACCTTGTTTTTTACCATCTGTTGAATAATCATAATTTGATGTATTAGCAATAGTAATAACTTCTTCATAAATTTCAGCTTCAAAAGCTTGATCATCAATAATTTTAATGTCATAAGTACCAGGTTCAACAGTCCATGCATAGTTGCTACCAGGAGCAATTGTTCCAGTCAACCAATCTTGACCCCATTCTGTGTTAGCAGAAGGTGAGATATAAACTTCTGTGATATTGTTTGAAGACATGTTGTTGATTTTTACAACACCACCTTCAGCTTCAACAGTATATTCATGCATTGCAGCGTAAGAAAAATCAAACTGTTCGGTTTTGTTAAATATAAAGTAACCAGATAATTGTAAATCTACATCATCTTCATAAGAATCATCAATTACAGTTACAGTGAAGTCATCACTTGTACCAATAGTTTGGCTTGGATTATTATCAACTTTAAATGTAACTAAGCCACCTGAAGTATTTTTAACACCTAGAGTGCTAACGCCTAAAACTGTTACATCTTCTGTTAAAGCAATGTTATCAAAAGTATAAGTCTCAGAATTATCAAGATTAACTGTTAATTTATAGTTTCCAGCTGCTTTTAAAACATCAAATTCTTCACCTGCAGCTAAGAAGGCTGTTAAAACATTGTTTCCAAATTCAGATGAACTTGCAAGATATAAGTATGCTGAATTAATGCTAGCATTAAAATTGTTAACTATATTAACTCTTCCACCATCAGCTGTAATTGTTACATCTAATTCTTCACCTTGTGCAATTACGTAGGTTCTTTCAATGCTACTATCAAAATAGTCACCACTTACTGTATAGCTATCAGTGATTTCATCAAAATCAGTAAAAGATTCAGCATTATAAGTTTTTGATGTTGATTCTCCTGCTGCTAATACAAAACTAAAGGTGTAGTCAGGTAAGGTAACCTCAATTTCATGATTAGTTGCGTTAGTAAAAACTGCTTTAGTCACAACTGCATTATCATCGTCATCGTCTGAACATCCAATCATGAACAATGCCATGATTACAACAAGTCCTAAAATTAGTACTTTTTTCATAATTAACTCCTATTTTATATTGTTTTCAAATCATCAATTAAATACTTTTTATCATCTTTAGACGAAATTAACTCAGCTTGTTCCATAGCCTTATTTTTAAACTCATCTACTTTTTCAGTATTATTTTTAATAGCATAAGCTCGAGCTATCGATTCATAAGCATAAGCAAGTTCAAATCCTTTTAAATCGTTATCTAAACAGATTTGCTCATTTCTGAAACCATGTCTTAACGCAGATTCATACATACCAAGCACAGCATAAACTCTAGCTATTTGCCATTCTCCGATTGAGAATTCTTTTGGTCCACCAATTTGAAGCCAGTGGTATAAAGAAGCATGAGTCTTATGTATCATTAATAAATCTTCTTCTTCTGTTCGCTCTTCTTTGTCTAACAAAGTCCAAGTCTCGTTAAATAAATTTACCGCAAAATATTTGTGTATTTTGCTTATATCTTCTTTCTTTTCTGGCATTTTTCCTCCAATACTTTTATATTAAGTCTTTAACAAATAATGTCAATTAATTTTTACTTATATTCTGTAAAAATTACAAAATTTACTTGTATAGTAAATCATTTTCTCACTTTTTCTGTATATTCTCTATACATAATCCAAGTTGATGGATTAGGCTTTAAAAAATAGTTCATTATTTGGGCAATAAAGGCCTTGCTTACTAGCCTCATTGAAAAAGAGCCGTTTTTTCAAGGTGGCAAGTAAGGATGAAGTTTAGTTTTAAAATAGTTTTATAAAAATTAATTTCTTCTGGGACATGCATAAAAAAGTAATTTACTCTTTCCATAATATATTTAATCTATTCATTGTTGAATGTTAAATTACTTGCTTTCTTTATCTTGTGTATATTTACTGTATATTGAAAGTTACTAAATAATCTTTTAAAAACTAATAAATATTATGTTGACAATTTACTTAAAGCATTAATAATTGGATTGAGTTCAAATATGGAGTGAAAAATGAGCAGAAAATTTGATAAGCGCAAGCGTATATTAGAATTTTTAAGAGATTTGCAAGGTAAATGGGCATCAGGTCAAAAAATTGCAGATGAATTAAAAATTAGCAGAAATGGTGTTTCAAAACATGTTAAAATTCTTAGAGAAATGGGATATGAGATTGAAGCATCTACTAAAAAAGGTTATATGTATTTATCTGAGACAAAGAACTTGAATAAATACGAGATTGAATCAGATGACGAAGACAGAGTTATCGGTAAACAAGTTTTTTTACATAAGCAAGTAAGATCAACAAATAAAAGAGCTCAAATGATTTCAATGTCAGACGATATACATGAAGGTACAGTAATCATAGCAGAACATCAATTATCTGGTCGTGGTAGGAGACGTTCAGTTTGGCCTACATTTGCTAAACAAGGTCTTTACTATTCTGTATTACTATATCCTGATTGTGTAGTCGAACAAACCCCAGGCATAATATTTGCTTTGGCATATTCAATTGTTGAAACAATCAAAGATCTTTATGAATTAGAAGATGTTAAACTAGATTTACCTAATTCTATAACAATCAACGGCAAAAAAGTTGGTGGAATTCTTATCGATAATATAACTGAAGTCGAAGATGTTAAAACAACAATAGCTGGAGTCGGTATCTATACAACATTAGATAGAGAAGATGAGCAGACTCAAGGAAAATATTGCATATCTGACTTTTATAATGGTTTCATAAATAGAAACGACTTCATGAGCAAGTTGCTAGAAAATTTCGATAAAGAATATAAAATATTTAAAAATCAAGAAAATTTAAAAGAAAACACAGAAAGATGGTCAACCTGTGTTGATCAGCTAAATAAAAAAGTTGATTTGATCCTACACCAAAGAACAGGTACTATTCTTGGTATGGATGAAAACTTCAAAATTAAGTTTGAAAACAGAAATGGATACGTTGAACGTATTAGATACTACGAAATTGATATCAAACAATAAATAGCAAAATATAAGATAATTAGATTAATGAGAAAATGTTGATAAATTTCAATATTTTCTCATTATATTATAGATATGATAATATAATTTTTTAAGCCTACCTTATTCATATAACTTCTAGAGCTTAGTGCAGATTCATTAGCATATAAGAAGAATAGGAGTTTATTTGAGTGCTTAGTTGCTGGGCAAGTTATAATTGAGGTAAAGAATGAGCTTTGTAATTTTAGATACAGAAACAACAGGTTTTGAGAAGAACGATAGAATAATTCAATTAGCATTTATTGTGTTCGACGGAATGAATATTGAGCCATTTGAGGCCTTTTGTTCTACAGACACTCCGATTAATTTTTCAGCAATGGCTGTTCATCATATTACTCCCGAAATGATAGAAGGAAAACCGAGATTGATAGATACTGAAGAATACCAATTTTTACAAGAACTGAATAGTTCAGATAATTATCTTGTAATCCACAATGCTCCTTTTGATCTGGGAATGCTTGCAAAAGAAGGTTTTACTAATAATATGAAATTAATAGATACCTTGAAAGTGACACGTCATTTAGCACCTTCGCTAGAATCTCATGCTATGCAATATTTAAGATACCATAGAGGATTATATAAAGAAGAGAAAAGTGTTGAAGAAGCATTAGGTATTTCTATTAAAGCACATGATGCAATGGGAGATATTGTTGTTTTATACCTCCTATTAAAGCGTCTGTTAGAAAGTAAATCCCCTGATGAGTTAGTCGATATTACTAGCAAACCTAACTTAAATAATAAAATTAGATTCGGTAAGTATAAAGGCAAGAAAATTTCTGAAATTGCTAAAACAGATAGAGCGTATCTTGAGTGGATTATTAACAATTTGCAGGATTTAGATGCAGAAACAAAATATGCTATAGATTACTTCTTACAGTAATAACTTAAATATTGACATATATACGCACTGCGTGTTTTTGACTTAGTAAAATAAATTCATAAATTTGGAGTTAAAATGTATTTTTCTTTCGATGAAGCAACTGTTCAAAAGCTTAGTAAAGTTTCAAATGATGCCAGAGCTAGTATTTTAAAGATGACAACATTAGCTATGTCTGGACATCCAGGTGGTTCAATGTCAACAATTGATAGCTTACTAGCAGTCTATGAAGTTGCTAATATTAACCCAGAAAACTATAAAGATGATTCTAGAGATTATATCGTTGTAAGTAACGGGCACGTTTCCCCTGCTGTATATTCAGCTCTTTCATACAAAGGCTTCTTTAATATTGATGATGCAATTTCTCAATTTAGATTAGCTGGTAGTATTTTTGAAGGACACATAGAAAGAACTGTTCCAGGGGTTGAATGGGGTACTGGAAATTTAGGTCAAGGACTATCAACAGCTTGTGGTTTTGCCTTAGCTTCAAAACTTAAAGAAATAGATAATCAAGTTTATGTATTTATGGGAGACGGCGAACAACAAAAAGGTCAAATCAGTGAAGCAAGAAGATTTGCTGTCAAATTTGGACTTTCTAATATTACAGTTATTGTTGATTATAATCAACTTCAAATTTCAGGAGATATCAAAGAAGTAATGCCTCAAGATATCAGAGACAATTTTATTGCTGATGGTTGGGAAGTTATCGAGATTGATGGACACGACTTTTATGAAATAGCTAACGCCTTGAATGATGCAAAAGAAAGTGATTCTCCAGTAATGATTTTAGCTAATACTGTAATGGGTAAAAATGTTTCATTTATGGAGAATATTGCAGGTTATCACGGCGCACCACTAAATGAAGAACAACTAGCTGAAGCATTAAAAGAACTTAATCTAGAAAATAATCTTGAAGAGTTGAAAGAACTTAGAGCTAATTTCGTAAGTTCAAAACATCAAAATGTTAATAACTTCATTTCTAAACTAGAAATCCCTCAAGCTATTACTTATCAAGAGAAAACTGATAATCGTTCTGCATGGGGAAATGCTCTGGTTAATATCGAAAAAGTAAATAGCAACTCAGAAACTCCAATAGTAGTATTTGACTGTGATTTAGCTGGTTCTGTAAAAACAGCTGGATTTGCTAAACAAGCTCCTGAAAGATTCATTCAATCAGGAATTATGGAACATAACACTTCAGTTGTTGCAGGAGCATTATCTACTTGTAACTTCCAAACATTCTGGGCTGACTTTGGTGTGTTCGGAATAGATGAAGTATATAATATGCACCGTTTAACTGATATAAATCAAGGTAACTTAAAAGTTGCAGTAACTCACGTTGGATTAGATGTGGGTGAAGATGGTAAAACTCATCAATGTATCGATTATATTGGTCTTATGCGTAATGTATATGGCTTTGAAGTAATAGTACCTGCTGACCCTAATCAAACTGATAGAGCAGTAAGATATATGGCTTCTCAACCTGGTAATGCTGTAATTGCAATGGGACGTTCAAAAATGTCTCCTATAACAGATGCAAATGGTAACATCGCTTTTGGCAATGATTATACTTTTGAATATGGTAAAGCTGATAAACTACGAGAAGGTTCTGATGGAGCTATTTTTGCTACTGGTACCTTAGTTTCAAATGCACTTGCTGTTGCAGATGAATTAAAGGAACAAGGAATAAATCTTCAAGTTTGGAACATCTCTTCCCCACTAGCAATTGATATTGATGCCTTAAAACAAGCTAGCGAAACTAAAAAACTATTTACAGTAGAAGATCATAATGTTTATTCAGGTCTTGGACTTTCTATTGCTGAAGCTTTAGTTGAAAATCAATTAACTAGTAAGTTAGTTAAGTTTGGAGTTGAAAATTATGCTATTTCTGGTAAGTCAGATGATGTATTTAAACATTGTGGACTAGATATTTCTTCTCTCAAACACAGAATACAAAAGGAATTAAATGAAATCTAAATTCGATATAAGGATACCTGTATTATTCCTTATAATTGCTATTTTTGGATGTGGTTCTAGTAAAACTCTAAAACCTCAAGTAGAAGATAATTTTCCTGAACTTCCAGAAAATATTTTTCAAGTTGCAACTTGGAATATTGAAGCTTTTCCAAAGCAAGGTACTTCTACACTTAATATTCTTCAAAATACTATAGAAGATATGAGTTTTGATATAATTGCAGTTCAAGAGATTAATGACACAGATGAGCTAGAAGTTCTAGATAATATGTTGAATGATTACTCCTGTATTGCGAGTTACCCTCATTCACCCAATAGTGAATATTATAATCCTGTAGTTGGTTATATTATTAATGATAATACAGTAACTGTAAATAGATCTTATAAGATATTTACACAAGATAGTAGACTGTTTCCTAGAACACCGTATCTTATTGATTTAGTTTGGAATGACCAAGAGATAACTATAATCAATTTACATTTAAAGGCCTCTGGTGATAATATTATTGATTATAATGACGAATGGGATGAGGAATTACGTAGATTACAAGCACTTGATACATTGCACGATTACATCGAAAATGAATTAGCTGATCGTAATGTTATTGTTGTTGGCGATATGAATGATGAAATTCAAGATAGTAATGCAACAAATGTCTTTACAAGTTTTATAAATGATAGTAATTATGTATTTGCTGATGATGCTATGGTTCAAGATATAGATAACTATTCTTATCCGGGTTGGCCATCACATTTAGATCATATTATTTTGAGTAATGAATTACATGATGAGTTTAATAATGAAAATTCTGATTGCTATACGATAAAAATTGATAATATTATAAATGGATATGAAAGCCTGGTTTCTGATCATAGACCAGTATTACTAAACCTATACTTTAATATGGAGAAATAATGAATAGAAACGTATTAGTAGTAGATGATGACCAATTATTAAGAGAAGTTGTGGGAGAATACCTAGCAAAAAATGGTTTTAATGTAGAAACTCCTGATACCGCTATCGATGCTTTGCAAGATTTTACTGTCGGTAAATATGACTTAGCAGTTATCGATTTGGTTATGCCTGATATGGGTGGAATTGAATTGATGGAATCACTAATCTCTAAAGATCCTAACTTAAAGATAGTTATTATGACAGGATATCCAACTGTAGATAGTGCTTACAAAGCAATGGTAGATGGAGTAGCTGAATACATTATTAAGCCTTTTAGAATGAAAGAATTACTTGAGGTAGTTAATAGCTTACTTAACTAATTAATGAAAATAAGAATTAAATATGTTAAAATATCTGAGATAGGACAATATATTGTTCCAACAAATGTTTTCCTAAATCCAAACTTATTAAGCTTATTAAATAAGTATTTTAACTATAATATACATTATCTTGTAGCAATTGATGCAGATAGTTCTAACACACTATCTGCTTTTGCTATTTATGAAAAATCTATTTTGCGAATAGCTAATATATTCAAACCTCAAATAGTTTATTATCAACCTATAGAATATTATCTACCAGAAAAAAAATGCCCAAACCAGAATGAGTTAATTAAATTAGACATTCAGAAAAGTTACGCCAAGTACATCTCCAAAAACTATTTGAAAGTACATTTCAATCTAGCACCAGAGAATGATGATGTTCGAGGTTTCCTTTGGTCTGGTTTAAAGGCTTCCCCTTTCTATACTTACTTATTTGATTTAAAACATTACAGTATTGATAGCTATTTTAAAAAACAACGAACTTCTTTGCGTAAAGGGATAAGTCAAAATTACTCAATCACAAGCAAACCTATGCTCAAAGATTTCTTTTCTTTATCTGAAAAAACTAAAGAAAGATCTAAGTGGAATTTTAATTTTAATGAAGACAAACTTAGTGGATTACTTTATGAATTGATAGAAAAGAAACTTGCAGTGCAATATAATTTCTGTAGCTCAGAAAATAAGCTACTTGCAAGTATGATATGTTTGATGGATAAAAATAATAAGATAGTGTATGCATGGCTTAGCACCAGTTCCCCAGATGAAATGTCCAATGGGATTACCCCATTCATGTTCCACTCAATAATAGATTATATAAAGAAAGATTATGATTATTTTGACTTATGTGGTGCTAACACTGAAACAATAGCTAGATTTAAAGCTTCCTTCGGCACAATATTAAAACCATTTTATAGAATTTCAATATAAAAAAATTTCCTCAATATTAATTAAGCTTCAATTTCTTTCTCATAAACCCAACTAATTGCTTCTTCTCCCATGACTCGAAACCAATAAGATAGAAGACAACTAAGAAGATAACAGCTGATATTGAAGAATTTAATAGTATTATCCAAATGTTTGAAGGTGGTATTAAAAAGTATAATGCTACTGCGATAGTTAAATAAACAGTACCAGCAATATGTGTTTTCAAAATAGATGTTTTGAAGAATTCTTTAAATGATGTTTCACAGAATTTTACAGCTATTGGAATATTAAAAACTAGAGCTAATATAACATTCGGAATTAATGTTCCTAATGCTACACCAATTATATTGAAATTAGGATAATTATCAAAGTTATAACCAAAATAACCTACAATGTTGTCTAACTTATGGATTAAGTAAACACTTATCACAAAGTTAGCTAAACACTCAATAACTGCAATTTTTGTAAGCTTCTTTTGTTCATTTGCCATTAATAACATATATACAGATGTTGATCTATAAAATAATAAAACAAACATTGATATTAATAGTATCACAGCCACAATAACACCGATAATATCATCTAAATCAAGCCATATATTCAGAAGAGGTTTAACATATACTAACAATGGAATTAAAAATAAAGTAGAAATAACACCCATCAATCGAGTAGACTGAATCATTATCTCTGCCATTTTACTTTTATTACCAGCAGCAAATAAAGTAGCAGATACTGGTCCTAAATTATCTAGGAATTGTTTTGAAAAAGATCTAAAAGTTTCAGCTAATCTTGAAGATATCTGATACACAGCAACCAGAGCAACAGAGCCGAAAATAGATATTACAAGCTGGTCTGTTCTGAATATGATTAAATTAGTAAATGTAATCAAATATGCATACATAGAAAAACTCATTACAGATTTGAGTAATTTCCTATCATAGTATTTCCATCTTATCTGCAAGTTTGGTAGAAGCTTATGTGAAATTATACCCATTGAGATGGAAGATATAAAATTTGTACCTATAGCTGTCAGAGCCATCCAAATCAAGGGTTTATCCATTTTGAAGAAATATACAATCAACATCATACCAACAAAATTGAGTACTGAGACAAAAATTTCAACAATATTTCTTAAATGTAAAGCTTGCATACCTCTCAATATCTCAGTGAAAAAACCAATAGGAAAAACTATCGACGTACCAATTCCGAAGACTAACAAGGCTTTACGATAGTAAGGAAGATTTTCTACATCAAAAGAAAAAATATGATCTAAATTAAAAGCCAAAATAACACTTGCAATAATTATTATTACTGAAACAAAACTATAATTAAAGAAAACGGTTGAAACAATTTTATTGAACTTAAGCCAGTCTTTAGTAACAACAGCTTCTGAAGTATATTTCTGAATAGATGCTCCAAAACCAAAATCTAAAAGAAGAGAATAACCAAAGATAGACCACAATAAAGCCCAAAAGCCATAATCAGATTTATCAAGTCCAAGGAATAATATTCTTGTTAAAAATATAGTAATCATCATTCCAATTATTAACTTGCCATAATTGGACATGGTATTGATTATCATTCTTTTTCTTAGATTTAAGTTTGCATCATTCATCTGTTTTCAAAACCTCATTTCTTTCTTCCATTGTTTTAATATTACGTTTATCATAATATAACTCAAAAATAACTGACCTACTAGCTTGGTATTCTAAAGGCTGTTCATCTTCATTATATATTAATGATTCACCAAGTGCTTTAGTAATTATCCTATCTGACCTAACTCCACGTCTTACAAGATAATTAGCTACTTCTTTAGCTCTATCAAGAGATAGTTTAATATTGTAATCATCACTACCACGAACATCTGCTGATCCTACTATATCAATATAAAACTCTCTTTTCTGTTTTAAGAAGCTAGCAAGTAACTTAAGTTTATGTTTTTGATCGGCTCTAATATCAATTTCATCTAAATCAAAAAATATTGTTGGTGTAGTATAATAATCAATTTTATCAACATAGATTGTATCATGTTCTATCTGGATTATTGGCTCTCTTTTCTTAGGAGGTTTAATTTTATCATCATCATCATCTTTAAATTCAAAAGCAGGCTTCTCATTCATATATATGGTCATTGTCTCGGGTATTGGAGGACATGATAAAAATATATTTTGAGTAAATTGATTAGGATAAATAGGCACTGCTTTTACGTTAATCATTCTCTTTTCAGAATACATTAAATCTGTTCTAAATGGTGTTTCCCCTACTCGTCTTCCATTAATATAAACCATTGCTTCTGTAGGTTCAGAACGAACTAGTATTTCTTGTTTGAATACACCCTTAGGAATATCTATAGACTCTCTGTACTTAGTACAGGAAGTTAAAACTATCATAGCAATAAAAAACCACACACTTAACTTAATTACTTTCAAAATTACCTCGCTAGGATTTACATATTTCCTTAATGATATCATGTCTCTTCTTATGTATAACATTAATATCATACTTATCTTTAATTGTGTCAAGACTATTAATTGACATTTTTATTCTAAGCTCTTTATCTTTGATAAGAGCTGATAAAGAATCAACCCATTCACTTTGATTATCAGGACTGCATTTAAAGCCATTATATCCATTTATAACAATATCACCAGGTCCGAAACGATCTACTGTTACAACAGGAAGTCCCCATGACATAGCCTCGATAGCTACTCTCCCAAATCCCTCTTTGGCTAATGTTGGAAACAAAAAAACATCGTGTTTATCATATTCACTATCTAATGGATAAACCATGCCTTTAAAGTGTACTTTATCACTTAAGTTTAGCTTTCTACAACTACTTTTAACTTCATTAACATAGCTTTCATCCCCGGAACCATAAACATCTAATGTCCAATTAGTATTGCTTACTTGGCTCAAGGATTCCAAGATAAATTCTAAGCCCTTTAATGGTTCAATTCTACTAGCATACATTAATCTAACGTTAGCATTATCATTCTTGCTAGAAACTGTCTTATTTATAGCTACACCCCTTGGTATAACATAAACATCTCTAGATAAATGATTGTTAACAACAATTTCCCTCATCCATTCAGACAATATTACTACTGGATTCAAAACAAGTGTACCTTCTATAAAAGAAGGTATCAACCTCTTTATTATAGACTTAATCTTATTAGAGAATCCGCTTCTTTTGTACTTCTCAGGCCAAATATCACCAATATCGAATAAGTGTTTAATACCCATTTTCTTGACTGCTAAGTATGGAGCTAATGAGATATATTGCTGATTCCAAAAATAAACTATATCTGGTCTAATTTCTTTAAGCAACTCAACCGTTGTATTGTAATTAATTTTTTCTACTCTGCATTTGTCGAAGTAGGAACCATTGGTATAATCAATGTATTTTAATTGCCTTCTCACATCGTAATTAGGTTCATCTTTGTTACCTTCTTTATAATCCCCTGCTAGAACAGTAACATCTTCAGAATGATTATAAAGGTAATCAGTCATAGCTTTGCAAGAAAGTTCATACCCACCTTTAAAATAAGGAGGGAAATAATTACTAATAACCAATATTTTCATAGAACTAATCCCTAACTTTTGTGTGTAAAGAATGCAAACTAGTAGAAATATTATATTTAAATGATCTATAGCTGTGGCTTATGTTTGCTCTTAAGCACTCGTAACTTTTATATTTGGCTTTTAATGAGTTGGGAATTGGAGGTGTTTCGTAACCATGATCTTTACACCATGTTAGAATATTTTGCAGCAGGTTATAATATTCAAAACTTCTTTTAGTCCAATGAATCCATGGCTTTGGGTTCAATCCAAAATGAGCTATCATTTTATCTTTTTGTACATCGAATAAGTACTTATCAATTTTAGGAGCTTTGGATGAGAATGCAAATAAGGAATTAAAGACAGATTCATCAGTCATGAAATAGCCTATAGAGTCCTTATTATATACATTAAGTTTATTATCTACAATAACTTTTTCCATTTGTTCTTGCCACATCTTGATAAAATCGAGATTGCTTTTTCTCATCACAAAACAATTTGTTTCACAAACTGTGGATATTTGAGACTTGTTAAGGTCATTAACATCCTTTTGCCATATATTGAGAACTTTCTTCGGAATAGTACCAATAGAATCCTTTTTACCATAATAATTACGATACACCATAGCATTCTCTTCCATTGACCTAAACCTTATCTGAATAGTATCAGGCTCAACTCTAATTAAATCTGTTACATCACCAGTAGCCATACAGTCTGAGTCCATCCATGTTATAAGCTCTGTATCTGCAGAATATATAGCATGTGGCTTCATAAGGCAAACACTTTCACCATTACGCTCTTGTTGATTAAACACTTTAGTGTTTTCAAATTGCTCTAATAGCTTACACTCTTTTTCTGATAGTTTTATACCTAGGACGTGCTTGTAGCTCTTAACATTGAAGTAACATAATGAAGCAACGAGTATGTAAGCTCCCCAAACGTAATTACTATCACATGCTGTAACTATTGTATTTTTAAATTCCATAAATATTAATTCCCTTTAGTTTAGCCATGGCATAAAATCAGTCAAATGCTTATCAGGGAAAATGTCTATGCCAATTGTACTTTTTAGAGTATATAAGAATATTAAGAACATTATTAATAAAAATAGAACCATAACAATATAGGTAAATGTTTTAGCAATAATACTCATAGATCTATCTACATCACCTTTATCTAAGGATTTGAATCCTTCACGAGTATCTTTACCAAAAATAAAGACTACATACCATTGTTTAAAAAACCAGAATGAAAATCTTATATCTACCATTCCTTTCGATGGAACCGGAGGCAACATTTGCTTTAATAATGACTTTAACTGCTGCCTTTGTTCAATATTCAAATTCTCATGAAATTTAGAATTTCCTATTTGCTTTATATCTTTACTTTGTTCATCTGTCGGATTTCTCATAAAAACCTTCTTGTAATCTTTTTTTATGCATCCTATCCATTGATGCGATAAGAGCAAAAATTAACATCAACTCGTAAAAGTTGTTTGTCTGTTTCAGAACCCATTCTAAACCAGATTCTATATATATAGCCAACAAACCGCCAACTAATCCAATACATATAAACTGTTCGTTTTGTCCTCTAAATCTAAACATATTAATCAAGTTTAAGAAATAATAGTAGAATAGGAAAACAAAAAAGATAGCTAATGTATGCCAACCACTCTCAGCAGCAATCATAAGATAAATTGTTTCAACTAAGCCATTTTTTTCATCTGCATCTTCTACATCATTCATCTCAATATGGGAGCTATAAGGATATGGAGGATTGATAGCTTTACCAAAATTGTTCAAGCCAACCCCCATGTACATTAGTTTTTTATCACCAGCCATTTTAACTGCAGCTTGAGCTAAGGCAACCCTTACAAGGGCTGACTCTTCTGGAGCTGTTCTAAATCTTTCGGATATTGAATCCCATGCTTTGATTAACACCCCCGTACTCATCGCTATTAAAATTAGCGTAACCCCCATCTTTTTCATGGAAAAGCCACTTAGAAATGATAAACCTAATATAATTATGATAGCAAATCCAAATAATGCTAACCCGGCTCTCGACAATGTCGATAGAATAGATACAGCTGCCATACCAAATATACCTAACCAAATTACAAGTTTATCAGTTGGCATATCTTCCTTATTTACTAGATATGAAAAGGTTATTGAACCAAATATAATCATATACATAACTAAAGAGTTCTGATGAGGAAATGGACCAGCTGTTTGAAATTTACCATCTAAATACTTTTGTTTAAATACTTCATAAAAAACATATATTGAGATTGCAGCAATACCTTTTAACAAATCAAAGTATTTTTGAGGTTTATCTAAATAGTTATATGCTGTCCAAAAGAAGAAATACATCCTAAACATTTTCCACAATTCAAACATTGAGAATAATGGAAAATCTGCATTTATAATTGATAATGTACTAAGACCTACGTAGGCAAAAAACCATTGTGTACCTACAGGTATTCTATTTCCAGGTGGTTTCCTATGTACTACTAATAAGTATATTATCATAGTACATATATCAACCATTCCTATTTCAAAACCTTTTGAGGTTAATCTTTCAGTTTCCCTAGAGACGAAATTTATATCTTCCATTCTAGCTGTAAAGAATACCATCAAGAAGAAAATAGCTCTTTCAACTTTTTCGTTCTTGAGAGAAGCAGAGTAACCCATAGGGACTCCAATTCCCATAACTAGAAAAAATATTACGTATTTAAATGCACTGAGAGCTTCAGTCATGTTGTTTTATCTTAATTATTATCTTGTATTATTTCATTAATCAGATAACCACTTTGTACTGCTTGTAATGATGGCAATATTTGCTCAATAATTAGGTTCCATTCAGCAATAGGAGTTTTTGGGACAAAGACTATATCATTTGGCTTCAATCTAAAGTCCATAATTTCACCTTGATAAATTGCATCTAAATCAATTTTAAACAGTCTTGGATGTTTTAAGTTTCCACGAACAAGATAAACTTTTGAAGTTTTTGCTGATTCTTTCAAACCTTGAGCAAAAGCAATAATTTGTCCTAGAGTCATGTTTTCTTTGAAAGCAAAATGTCCTTGTTCATTTACTTCTCCTACAACATAAACTTCTCTGTTAATAGCAGATGGTAAGTAAATATAATCTCCATCCATTAGTGGTATGTTATGGAGCATATTCCCTTCTTTAATAAGTTTATAAAAATCAACAGGTAGAACATCATTATCTCTTATAATAAAAGATCTTTCTAAATCTGCCAGCTCAGTTGAGTTATTTTGAAAATAACCTAAAGCCAAACCACCAGACTTAGCAATTAAATCTAATATTCTCATTTCACCAGTAATCTTATATTGTTGAGGATAAGTCACTTTACCAAGTATTGTAACATTACCACTATTTATTTCGTAGGGTACAATCGTTACTTGTGGGTATGCTATGAAATCATTAAGTTTACTTTCTATTAGTGCTTTTGCATCCAACATTGTAAGACCTTCAACTTTAACTTCCCCAATTAGTGGAAATGTGATTGCCCCATCTCTTTTAACAATTAATTCTTTAGTATTTAATTCTTCTTCATCATAAACATAGGCATGAAATTTATCATCAGGACCTATTCTATATTCAGGCATTTTAACCTTTTGTAACTTACTTAACTCATCAATCGTTTGTTGATCTTCTTTAGCTGCAGTAGTAGTTTCTTCGAGATATTCAGCAGGTACATCGATATTTTCTTCAATATAACTATCATAAGGATTCTTTGTACAAGAAAATAACAACAACAAAACAGGAATAACTAGTATTTTTTTTATCTTCATATATACCTACAATAAATCAATGTAATATTCTTTTTCTATGCAGTTAAGAACTCCATATATTCTAGAAACTTGTTTTTCTCTTAAATAGTTAACCAGATTATAAACATCAACACGAGGAGAATGTTTAAATTTGCTAACTATGATATTAGCATCAGCAGATTTAGCTATAGCATGATATAACTGAATATTATACCTTGAAGGGAAAAGTTCCCATATAATAAAATCATAATCTAAGAACAATCCATAAAGCCTATGGAAATCGGAAGCAGAATACATTTTCTTAAATATTTGCTCTCCCGACCAGAAATAACATTTATCAAGATTTTCTGATATTTTTTTAATTTCAAAGCGATTATTATCGTCGAGATATGTATTTATTTCATAATCTTCAATCTCAATTGATAGCTCTTTTATAGCTTCAATAACCATGATTTTCTTAGAGCTAGAAATCATCTTAGTAAATTCATTAGTTACGAATGATTTTCCAGTTTCTGGAGCAGCGCTTCCTATAGCAATGACTGGTGGTTTTGAGACATCTTCAACTATATCAAAGACATTATCTAAAATGTACTGTAAATTGGAATAGAACTTGTTTGGATCTGCTCCTTCTTCAGATTGAATTTCACCAATTAATGGAATACCAATATACTTATCATATTCTAGTCTAGACTTGATTCTATAATCAAATAATTCTTTTCCTAAGAAGAATGCAGAAAAAGCAAAGAATATGAATATCCCAACACCTAAAACAACTGTCTTCTTACTCATATTGATAGGATATTCAGGTAATGTCGCTTTTTCAAATAATTGAAAGTCATTAGTATTAGTATCTAATGCCATTCTTGATTCGGCAATCCTGCCTTCAATAATTCTTAAAATATCCTTATTGAGTTCTAATTGTCTTACAAGTTCAATATAATCATCATTTATTGTATTGAATTCTTTAAGTCCGTTTCTTATTTTATTAATTTCTGTTTGGTATTCTTTTAGGTTAACTCTTGCTGCTTGGAGTTCACCTTCGTATCTTGTTTTATCAACTTGATATGTTTGGATTAAACCATTTGGTCCCCAGCTTGTATTATCTGGAGGGTCTGCTAATCTATCAGGATTAGCAATACGAGATTTAAGTGTATCAATCTCAGCTTTAACTTTTAAAATCTTAGGATTTTTATCTGTATACCTTGTTAGCATAAGTTCTAAATCTTTTTGAAGAAGGACAAGTTTCTTTTCGTCTGAATTAGAATAACTCCAGGTTAGCATAACATCTTGAGGTAAATTAGTAATTTTATTGTTCAAATCTCTAATCTTAATATTCATCTCATCAGTTTTCATGAGAGTTTCAATCTTTCTAACTTCTAGAAGTTTAAGTTTCTCAAACATTTGATCTCTTTCTGCGTCAATTTCGATAACATCATACTTCTTTTGAAATTCTAGTATTGCTTCTTCAAGATTTGCTATTTCTTTGAGTCTTTCAGTTCTCTTTTTTGAATAGTAGATATTGACGCTATCTGCAGATGAATTTTGTAACAATACACTTGTTTCAATAAATGTTTCACCAAGAACGTTAGCTAATTCAACAGCCATTTCTGGATCTTCATGAACAACACTAAAAGAAAGAACATTAGATCTATGACCTCTTTGTACGTCAATCATACGTCCAATGTCATTAGGTTCATAACCTTCCATATTAAGTTTTTCAATTATACGTTCAAGAATAGGTCTACTTCTTGCTGTCTCTAAAATTGTATTTATATCAAAAGCGTTATAGAGATATGGCATGTCTGTAGGAGTTGAAATATTCTTCTGCATCCTTATAATACGGCAATTAGCTTTCCATGCTGGTTTTATTTTAATTGAAACTAAAACAGAAACAATCAACATAAGAACAAATGTGATTATAACAATCCATTTTAAGTTTGCTTTATAAGAGGTTATCAAAACTCTCTTGTCAATAACTAAACCAGATTTGTCTTCTTCCTTTGCTGAACCAGGTAAACTATGATCTACTTTTAAATCTTCTGACATTCTTGTATTTCCTAATTATGCAATTCCCAAGATTTAATGAATTTTTTATATGCATTTTTTAAATTTTTATTGTTTTCATTTAAGTCAAGGTAATGAAAGATGTCAATTGTTTTTTTATCAAACAAGAAAAAGGGAAGGACTTGAAACAAAACAAACCTAGGATTTAATTTATAGAAGTTCTTCCTTAATATTCCTATTCCATTGTCTCGTATGTTTTTATACATGTTCTTCAACATGCATTCATTTTGTAATTCTTGCTTACAAACGTTATCAATTTTATTATTATACATCTCAAGATTTAACTCATTTTTTATTTCATTGTTAAATAGGAAGTTATATAATACTTCGTAATCATGTAAAACTTCTTGATATTCTTCTAAGTAGTTGTTTTTTGTCAAATTAGCTTTATTGGGGTGAAATTTAAAGTTACTTGCAGTTATATAGTTCTTGTATAAGTTTAGTTTTTTCACCGTTTCATCATCAGCTAAAGACTCATAAATCTCCCTTCTTTTTTTATAAGAGTAGTGAAATTTATCAATCAGGATAAGGTAGGCATCCCCCATTGCTAATTGAGCTTTTCTTATATTCCTTAAAACGAATTCACGACTTTCTTGGCTTTCTTCAAATGTATCAAAATGCTCTTTACATAATAGCAAGCCTACTCCTCTATTCAAGAGTAATCTATAAGCCTCCATGATTGGCATTTTTGTTTTTGTGTAATCAGGAAAATAGTCTTTTATATTTTTATTACCATAAATAACCTTTAAACCATATTTTAGTTCATACCACATCATCCAATGAGGTGCCTTAGATATTGACTTTACAGTTTGAATCGGTCCCACATCAACATCTATCCCATATTTAGGAGTGAATTTTCTATGTATTTGAATCATTCTATCCTGGTATATTTTTTTCTTTTTATGACTTATATTTTTTGTTATAACAAATAAATCATAGTCATTATATAATGATTCTTTATCCCCCTCGATTAATACGCCCCCTTCCCCACGTCCATAACCTCCGCCAAGAACAAAGGCTACTAAATCTTTAGGATTAATTAGGGTTAATAATTCTTCCGTAATTTCAGATAACTGTTTATCTATTTCTTGCTCAAGTTTTTTAGACCCATCTAAAGTGTATTGTCCCATAATTACCTCAAAAGTTCGTTTAAATATCCACTTATCATTAGTAGTACTCTATCAAATTTCTTTTCACCTGGAATTATTATATCTGCTTGTTTTTTGGTTGTTTCAATAAAAACTTCATGCATGGGCTTCACAGTTTCAATATATTGGTGAAGAACCTCTTTCAGGGTAAATCCCCTTTGTTCAATATCTCTATGAATTCTCCTAGCCAGTCTTAAATCAGCATCAGTATCTACATATATCTTTAAAGATGCTATTTCAACAAGTTCTTTAAAATATAGAGCAAAAATCCCTTCTAGAATAATAACATCATAGTCAGGCTCAACACGTATGCCATCAACTCTTTTATGAGTGATAAAATCATAATCAGGGATATTTACAGACTTTCCTGATATCATTTTCCTAACATCTTCAATTAATCTATCATTATCAATTGAATTTGGATGGTCAAAATTTATTTCTTTGATTTCATCCTCAGTATAATTACTTAGATCTCTATAATAGTTATCATGTGAAAAAGTAAAGATTCTAGCATTTTCTAGTACTTTTCTAATCTGATTAGCTATTGTAGTTTTACCAGAACTAGTTCCTCCGCCGATTAAAATTAAATGCATAATAGCTTACCAAAAAAGTCTCATAACTGTTATTTTTATATAGATATATAGATTCTTAAAGAAATTGTGGTTGTTTAGATAATAAAGTTCATGAATCTCTTCATCATTACCAAATCCAGGATTAAGACTTTCCCAATAACTATAGACTCCTGGTTTATATACAGACATTGCATTTATTAGTTGAACATGCTTCCTATTCTGCGTTAGCATCTTATTTCCCACTAATAAAAGTTTTCCTGCCACAACTAAGAAAAGAAAAGGATATTTATCTAAAGAAAATTTCTTAATGAATTTAATTATAGGATGTTTTCTTTGCACCTCAAAATCAAAGAACTTTATTAGTTTTTTTGATTTATTGATATAGAATCTATTTACTAGATGTTTTTTATTATGAACAAATATAATAAAAGGTAAAACTAGAAGAAATGGTATTGTTTGGATTATAATCTGTATCAATGCTATTAATATCTGAGCTAAATGTTCAAAGCGTGAGACTATTTTATCTTTACTTGTTCCTGATATTAAAAAGTCATCGGTCATATCAACAATTTCACCACTTAATCCAGAGATTAGAGTATTCTGATAGACAATCTTATTTTTTATTTCTAGGTCTTTACTAATGAAAGAATTGCTATAAATAATACTTGATTCAATATTAGTTAAAGAATCAACTATAACTCCATCTCCTATAACTGCTTTTCCGCCTATAGAAGTCATCTCTCCTAATCTAACATTATTACCAATCATAACAGGTGTTTTGATTTTAGCAGATAAAGGATAAGTAACATTCATACCAACATAAGCTCTTTCTTCGCTACTATAACCTGGTAAGACATAATTAATACAATCATGTTCAATAATCTTCATGGATAGGTTATAGTAATCAGGTATAGAATGTAAATCTACGATGTTAAAGAACTTTGATTCTTTTCTTTCTTCTTCTAAACTAAGATTCTTTAACGAAAACCCTTTTCTTAAGTAAGTAATGTTTGCTGAGTTAAGTTTTGACAAATCTGCTTTGACATCATCGATACTCTCAGAGATTTGCTTTATTACATATTCTAAGAAAAAGAAGCCCGAGAATATTAAAATATCATTATCTTTGCAGAATGAGTAATTCTTTAAAATAACTTTTTTTATATTATCTTCCGGCTTGGCAATGTTGTAGGAGATTTCTACTCCCCATTTTTTACCATCGCTAAAATATTTATTAATTTGCTCAGTTGAAGAATTGCTAACAATCCTAATATCATTGATATTCAGTACAGAACACAGGTCTATCCAGTATTCCAACAAAGGCTTGTTAACAATTCTCAACAAATAAGGATTCAAATTGGATAGTTTATTAACTACCCAATTTTCATCTTCAATATTAGCATAAATTAAACATTTCATTTTTATCTATCAAACTTCGTAGCTCATTACAGCAGCGTCAACATCATCATATATTTCGAATATTTTATAAGCTCTTGTAATCTCAAATACCATTCTTGGTTTTTCTGACATATTAGCTATCTTAATATCTCCCTCTTTTTCAGAAATAGCTTTTAAACAAGCAACTAAACTTCCTAGACCTGTACTATCAATAAAATCTAATTTACTTAGATCAAACACAAAATTGATAGTTTGTTCACTATATTCAGTAAACCTATCTTTCATTTCTGTGGCATTGTAAGCGTCTAATCGTCCTGTTACTTGAATTATACCAACACTGTTTTGAAGTTCAAAATTAATATCCATAACTCCTCCAAAAATTTATTTTTTTTATTAGTAAGCACCTTTCCCACTAATCACAGCTGGAATTGTCATTAGTAGTATTTTTATATCTTTCCAGATACTATTTGATTTTATATAAGTCATATCCAATTCTACTTGTTCGTTAAATGGTATATCTGAACGACCTTTAACTTGCCAAAGGCATGTTATACCTGGCATAACATGCAGTCTTTTTCTATCAACAAGAGTATACTCTGCTACTTCACGTGGCAATGGAGGTCTTGGTCCAACCAAACTCATATCACCTTTTAAGACATTGAATAGTTGAGGAAGTTCGTCAATACTAAATCTTCTTATAAATCTTCCTGTTTTCGTAACGCGAGGGTCTTTTTTCATCTTAAAGATGACCCCATCACCTGATTCATTTTGCTCTAACAACTTATCTTTAACCTTGTCAGCATTCATAATCATAGATCTAAATTTGATAAAACCAAAATGTGTTCCATCTTTACCGACACGAGGAGCAATATAAAAAACAGGACCAGGATCTTCTATATAAATACAAATAGCAGTAATTATAAATATTGGTGATAGAAGTAATAACATTACAGAAGATATTACAATATCAGTAGTTGCTTTGAATAATTTAACTGCCTTTATAGTGTTATCCCAAATCGCTACTTTCATAGAAATAGACGATTTACTTCTTTTAGAAGTTAGTTTCATTATCCTGTCAATTCTTTCTTGTCTAATTTTATTATTCATATCTTACTTCTCTTTTTTTTCCATTTTGAAACTCTATATAAGAAAAGAGGATTACCGATTATGTATCGTCTCCACATTCTTTTTGGTTCTTTATATAGTCGATATAGCCATTCCATACCAATTTCCCGCATCCACTTGGGTGCTCTATTCATTTGGCCTGAATAAAAGTCAAACAATCCACCAACACCTATTTGAACGTTAGCTTTTAATTTATCGTGATAATTAGTTATCCATTTTTCTTGTAAAGGAACTCCGAAAGCCACTAACAATATATCAGCCTTGCTTTCATTTATTTCTTCAACAATCGTCTCACTGTCTTTATCCCAGTCAAAGTAACCATCTCTACAACCTACAATTTGAAGATTATTATACTTTTGTTCAAGCTTTTTTTTCATTTTTTCAGCAATACCAACTTTTGCACCAAAGAGGAAAACTTTATATCCTTTTTGTTGAGATAGTTGGCAAACAAAAGGTAGCATATCTGTGCCATTAACATTTTCAATTAATGGGGTTCCTAATTTTTTACAGGCAATACTAATACCTATACCATCTGGGAAAATATAATCAGCTTTCTCTAGAATTTCAAAGTATTGCTTATCTACATATAGTTTATTCATACAATCAGGATTAACAAAGAATATTTTTTTTCTTTCCTTTGAAATAATTGTATTGTCAATAATATTAATTGCATCAGCCATGGTTATATTATCGAAATCCATATCAAAGATTGTCAGCTTCTTTTCATAATGTGCATCTTGATTTCTATATAAAAGTGCTGGAATCGATTTAAGCAATATACTTAGTTTTGTTTTAAAACTGATATTTTCTAAATATTCAAGTTCTGTAGATAACAATCCTTCATGAGCTATTTTAGTAGATTCACGTATAAACCACAAACTAAACACACCAGGATTTACAAATTCTAGGACTTGTTTTAGGTCAGCATTTTCATTTATTTCTTGTTCAGTTATAAAACTATTACCTACAAGTTTTATTTTTTTTATAAGAATAGAAGGTATCAATCCAATTCTACTTAGAATCCAATTATCTGAATTGAACAATTTCACATTTATTATCTTACTTTTCTTATATATATTTTCATTCATCAATATCTTTTTCTTGTATATCATTTTTCTAACAAACATAGCTAGAAAGATTGGTATATATACAAACAGGTATAATACTATCAAAAGCATTGTCTCTGCAATTTCAAAAGGTAATGCTATAATCAATAAGAGCATTTTATTTAAAGAACTTTTATTCTCATTTTTAGCAAACTTATCTTTAATTGATTTCAGCTTTTGATTATCCATCTTAGAACTTTTCCTTAGCTAAGGTCATTATCTTTTTAATGGAATGCATGAATCTTTCACCATTAAATCTATCTTTAACAAAGTTATAACCATTTAAACCCCATTCAGGTAAACGTTCATTATGTGAATGAGCATATTCTAAAGCTTTTGCTAAAGCTTCAGGTGTGTGTTTTTTAACAAGAATTCCATTTTCTTCATGCTTCAACCAATCAGAAATGCCTCCAACATTGAAAGCGACTACGGCTTTCTTTCTGCTAAATGCTTCAATCCCAATCAAACCGAAAGGTTCTTGCCATCTTGATGGGACTATCACTAAATCACATGATTGATAGTATTTTTCTACTTGATCAGTCCACCCCACTAACTCAATCTTATTGTGTAATCCATATAAATTAATCTTATTTTCAAGGAAATCATAATCATTTCCCGTCCCAACAATTTTAAGATGGTAATCAAATGATAATTCACGGCATGCATCAATCAGCAAATCAACACCTTTACCGCGGATCAACTGACCAACAAACAAGAATTGAGCTTTATATTCTTTGTGTTCATTTATAACTTGAGTCTCATTACTAATTTCATGAATCGGAAAAATACGATAAACTGTATCCATATCCCATTGATTCTTTTCCAGATTCATTCTCATGTAATTAGATAAAACAATTGTAGCATCAGCATCTTTTATTTCTTTTAGTAAATCAACTTTATGCTGAACATTAATAAAGCTATATCCCAACATGCTATCAGGATCTTTTTTTATCATTAATGAACATATCGAGCATATAAATTTACTTTGCGGTAAAGGACAGTTAATCCTTTTTATTGGAAAATACTTATGTTTCCTAAAACAATAGAAGTCATGGTCATGAACTGTTACAACAGTAAAAAAGTTCTTATTCAATTCTGAAAGTAATTCTAAATTACTAATTTTATGTATAAACACAACATCAATATTTAGGTCATTTATCTGTGATATTAATCCACTAAAGTCTTTCTTTTTATGAAAGATAATTTCATTGTAGATGTCACCAAAATCGCTTTGCTTATCTACTTTCCGTTCAAATAATCCATATAGTTCCCAGTTATGTTGCTTGAGTAAAGATCCAACCTTATGGATATACCTTTCAATTCCCCCAACATAACCGAATATTTCGTTATAAATTAATGCTTTCATAATTTATTTAGAGATTTTATCGTACACTCTTAAGTAAAGATCTGTTAGATATCTATAAGTATATTTTTTCTCTACTAATTCTTTTCCCGTTTGAGCTAATTCAGCTAACTTATCTTTTTCTTTATAAGCCTTAATCATTTTTGAAGCACATGTTTTTGAATCTTCTCTTGGGAAGATATATCCATTTTTACCATCAACAACAAGATTAGGATCTACAACATCACTTTGAATAACAGGGGTATCGCTAATCCAAGATTCAACAACCACAGCACCTGAATTCATAAATCTAACTGGTATGACATGGATATCACTATATCTTAACCAACCAAGGACTTCATCTCTTTCAATCATTCCAGTAAATATGACCCTATCCATTAAGTTATTCTTTCTGATAAATTTTTGCATTTCATCATAAAACTCAGGCTCATAGTCAAATCTTCCGACAAATACAAGTTTTGAATTTGGAATTTCACTTGCGACCTGCTTAAAAGCTCGGAGAGCAATATCTTGGCCTTTAACATTACATATTCTACCCAGAACTAAATAAACGAACTCACTTTCCTTAATATCATATTTTGCTTTAGGATTAATTTTTTGTCCTTTATATTCTTCAAGCAATATTGGAACAGGAGAATATTCAACATTTTCGTTGTATTTTTTATAAAAATCAATTTCTTTATTGGAAATAGCAAATATATAATCAAATCTCTTTAAGAAGAATCTTTGTTTAGCTTTTGGTCGATGGAACCTTAATATGTCTGGATTGATAGAACCTTCCTTCTTAATTATTGATGCATAATCTAAATAATCAAATGATGCTAATACAATAGGAGTTTTTGATAATTTAGCTGCAAAGAAAGCTAACATATTATTAGGATTTAAAGCTGGAAAAACTTGTACTACATCATAGTGTCCGAACATAATCATTCCAAACAAATCAGGACAGAAGGTCTTTGCTTTTTTGTTTGGATATAATTTTTTTCTGTTATAAGTATCCTTAAGTCTATAGACTGTAATACCATCTATGATTTCAACTTGGGGTTTATCAATTCTCTTTGGACAAATAACAGTTACATCATTATCTTCAGCAAGCATTCTAGCTTGATAATAAATATTAGTCTCAGCACCACCAACTTCAGGATAAAACCTGTTAGTAACAATAGCTATTCTTTTTCCAGTAGTAATCTTCATTTTACCTCCAAGTTTGTCTCTAATTTCACGTTTAGTTTCTTCACTTGTGTATTCAATTAAGTTATGAGACACAACCTTTTCATCATAAGATTCTAAACATTTTTTATATAAGTTTTGTCCTAGTTCTTCTAGTTCATCTTCTTTCTTCAAATAATAGATAATTTTTGGAATCAGTCTTTCAATATCATCTTCTACCACAATCTCTGTATGATTAAAATCAAATCCTTCCGCACCAATATCTGTAGTTAATACTGGTCTTTTCAAAGCTCCTGCTTCTAAAATTCTAGTTCTAGTTCCTGAAGCAATTCTTATTGGTAACAATACCATCTTAGCACCCTTTATATAGGCATTGATATCATCAACAGGACCAATAATTTTAAAGTATTCATCATCATAATCATAATGCTGTGGCAGTGGATTCTTTCCGACAACCAATATCTTTAACTTCTTTTCTGATAAAACATACCTTATTACAGGATAAATTTGTTCTGCTAAGACTTCTAAAGCATCATTATTTGCAACTGAATTTAGTGTCCCAAAGAATAATATATAATCTTCATCATTGCTAGCTACAGAATCTAATTCAATATTCTTCATCATATTAGGTATGATTTTAAAATTGTTTATCTTGTGTTCAATATTGTTTCTCTTAAGAACAGAATCTCTTTCAAAGTTATTGGTAAATAAAAAAGTGAAGTCATTTTGAAAAATCTCATTTTCGAATTTGATCAATTTAGTCTTTTCAAAATAGAAATATTTGTTTCTTATTGAGTGCTTTGTATCCCAATTCATTTGGGCTATTCGTGAGAATAACATATCTACATCAATGACAATTTTAACTTCAGGCAATATATCACTTGCAACTAAAGCAAGCATACTAGGAGATAAAAATCTTACAAATATAATATCATAGTTGTTTGATCTTAGAATTATTCCAAATTGTTCTATCTCTACTTTATTAAAATTGTATATTGCTTCTGATTTTGAACCTTCTTGTCTACATGTATTTATGTAAAAAGTTTTACCTTGGCATTGATGGTCATTGATTACTTCATTTTCAATATTGTGTCTTTTTATCAACATCAAATCAGTGTCATAATTTTCTTTTAGTATATTCCATAGAAAATTTGACCTATTTTTATCTCCACCATGCACACCACTGAAAGGAACATCGATATATAATAGTTTTTTTTTCACTTTTCCCACCAAAAAGAGCTTTATTTTTTTTAAAATTATAACTTCTTACTATAAGACTTAAACTTTACAATGTTAAATATAGTCTATAATAACATTTTATCAAGATATTTTTTTTAAAATTAACATATACTCTCTGATGATGAATAATATTTGCTCTGAATTTGCTAAAAATGATTAAACCATTTTGCAAGCTTTCAAAAATCCTAATTCATTACAAGGACTCAATTTAAATCATGGCTCATTAAAGATATGTCCTTACAGGACAAAACCTTTTCTGTAGATACACACGGACCTGTGTATCATGAAGTTCATGAAAATGAACGAAAAAAAACATTTGATAAACGATAATAATGCTTATTATCATCTAGACAAACGTCCCTTCGTCTCTACAATAACTATCGGTGGATGCTTACACTCCATCACCATCTAGGTACACAAGCTTCTAGCTTTGTATCTGCAATTTCACTTATTACTACGTTCTAAGTGAAGCCAGCTATCCGGCAGTAGCCGGACTAAAGGCAAAGCGTTCCCAGTAACTCCATCCTTACTTGCCACCTTGAAAAAAAGCCGATTTTTCAAGGTGGCAAGTAAGGGTACCGAAAGGTCGGAGGAAATTAATGCTTACACAAAGGGAAGATACTATTTCAGCATTCCTTATAAAAGCTGATTTTGCAAGCATGGATTGTAACTGACGAAGAATCTTGCTTGCAATCCCAAAATAAAATAGAGAGTATTGCAGTAACAATACTCTCTAAAACTTTATATAAGCTTTTAAATTTTATACTAGTTTATTAACCTTTCCTAGATTTCTTTTTACTAGTAACTTTGCCTTTTTCCTTTAAGCTTGCAGTTCTATATCTACAGTTTTCAGGCAATTTCTTATAATCTTCAACTTTTGCCATATACTTTTCATTGTTATATTTTGAGTCAAAACCTTCTTTAACAACTGCATGAACAACAAGATTCCAATCAACATTATCAAAAGCAGATACTTCAAGAACTTTTTTCTCCATGTTCCATTCAGCCTTAGTAACTCCAGCAACTGATTTAGCTGCTTTTTCTATTAATGATTTAGACATTTCTCCTTTGCCATCAACTTCAAAGCTAGTTGTGATTTGTTTTTTCATTTTTTGTGGTTTCGGTTTAATCTTATCATTCACTTCTGTAGCTTTCTTTTCAATAGCGTTAGTAACTTCTTTTTCAGATTCTTTCTTTCCATTACAGCCAAGCAATAAGACTGATGCTAAAGCAAGAGATAGTATTATTTTTTTCATATCTTCAAATACTCCTTATCAATTTGTATAGATTTTGTGTTTATCATTCTTATATGTCAAGATAATTATTAAATCTTAGTTGAATTTTGGGCATTTTCCTTGACAGAAATACTAGTAGCAAATATAAATTCTCATTATTAATATTAATATGGAGCTGAAATGTATAAAACTATTCAAGGTGAACTAACTGTTGAAGATGCAAAATTCTGCATTGTTGTAGCTAGATTCAATGAATTTATTGGTAGTAAATTGTTAGCAGGAGCTATAGATTGTTTGGTTCGCCATGGTGCTGTTGAAGAAGACATAAGTGTTGTGTGGGTTCCAGGAGCTTTCGAGATACCTTTAACAGCAAAAAAACTTGCAAAAAGAAATGAATTCTCTGCAATTATATGCCTAGGAGCAGTTATTAGAGGTGCAACACCTCACTTTGATTATGTTTCAAACGAAGTGGCAAAAGGAATTGGTGTTGTTGGTTTAGAAACTGAAACTCCTGTTGTTTTTGGTGTTTTGACTACTGATACAATAGAACAAGCAATTGAAAGAGCAGGAACAAAAGCCGGAAATAAAGGTTGGGATTCTGCTTTAACTGCAATTGAACTCAGCAACCTATATAAAAGGATCTAAATAAAAAATGGGAATGAGAAGAAAAGGTAGAGAAATAACTCTACAGGTGTTGTATTCATTAGATTTTCCTGACAATAAAGATTCAATTGACTCTTATGATGCTTTCAACTATTATCAAGATCAGTTGATTGCTAGATGTTTAGCAGAAAATGTTAAAATAAACTCCTCTGTATATGAGTTTTCAGAAGAGTTAATTAAGAACACTCTCATTAATATTGAAGAGATTGATAAAATCATTGTAGAACAATGTGACAACTGGGACTTTGATAGATTAGCAGTGATAGACAGAAACATTTTAAGAATGGCTACCTATGAAATAATATTCAAGAGAGTACACCCAGCAATCATTATTAATGAAGCTATAGAAATTAGTAAGAAATTTAGCACAGAAAAGTCTGGAAAATTCATTAATGGCATCTTAGATTCTATATACAAAAAAGCTAAAGAGAATTTCGAGGATAATGCTTAAGTGTAGTATTGGTATTATTGCCTACAATGAAGAAAAAAATATAGGGCCTTTACTTGATAGAGTTTTATCGGAAAAATATGATGAGATTTCTATTGATGAAGTAATTGTAGTATCTAGTGCGTGTACTGACGATACTAACAATATAGTAAGCGATTATATGAAAAAAGATTCTCGCTTATCATTAATTACTGAAAGTAAAAGAAATGGTAAATCTTCTGCAATTAATCTCTTCTTGAAAAATTCTACGAATGAGATATTAATCATTGAAAGCGCTGATACTATCCCTTACCAGGATACAATCAAAAAGATGGTCCTTCCTTTCAAAGACCCAAAAGTTGGGATGACTGGTGGTCGTCCAGTTCCTGTTAATAGTGAAAAAACTTTTGCAGGCTATGCAGTTAACTTACTCTGGCGATTGCATCACAAGATGGCATTAATCTCTCCTAAACTTGGAGAAATGATAGCTTTTAGAAGAGTCTTTGACTCGATTCCTCCTGAATCTGCAGTAGATGAAGCAAGTATAGAAGCTGAAATTGTTAAAAAAGGTCTGATAAAGAAATATATCCCTAATGCAAAAGTAATGAATAAAGGTCCTGAAGATATAAAAGGATTTATAACTCAAAGAAAAAGAATAGAGGCTGGACATTTGTGGCTAATTAAGAATAATAACTATAAAGTTGTCTCACAAGAGGCTAATGTTCTTATATCCCTATTCATTTCAGAAATAAAAGCAAGACCACTAAAAATTCATTATACAATAGGAGTAATCCTAGTAGAAATCTATTCAAGACTTTTAGGAAAATATGATTTTTACATAAAGAAGACAAACCCTTTCACATGGGAAATTGTTCAATCAACAAAGAACTTAAAGAAGAAATAAAATGTTATCACTTTTACCTAAAATAGTTGGATATAAATTATACAAATATATCGGCTTACCACATATTTTACCAATGAATTATACTGTAAGTTTATTATATGATTGCAATTCTCGATGCTCAACATGTAATATTTGGAAAAAGAAAACAGAAAGATTATCAGTTGAACAATATAAAAAGATATTTAAGAAAGTGGGTAAATCACCATATTGGATAACTTTTTCTGGAGGAGAACCATTCTTAAGGAACGATATTGTTGAAGTTATAACTGAGATTTATAAAGTTTCTAAACCTAAAATAATTAACATTCCATCAAATGGTATTCTTACTAAGAAGATTGTTGAAAACGTTAAAGCAATAACCCATAATTGCAAGAAAGCTCAGATTGTTATTAACCTATCTATTGATGCTATTGGTCCAGATCACGATAAAATTAGAAATGTTCCTGGCAACTATGCAAAAGTTATTGCTACCTACAATAGATTGAAAAGATTAGATGCAAATAATTTATCAGTAGGAATTCACACAGTAATATCCAACTTTAATGTCAGCAACTTCTCAAACATTGCACGTGAGTTAATGGAAATGAACCCAGATTCTTATATCACTGAGATTGCTGAAGAACGTGTTGAATTAGACACTATCGGCACTAATATTACCCCAAATATGATTAAATATAAATCTGCAATAGACTTTCTTATTCATAGAATCAAGAATGGTAATTACTCAGGACTTCAAAAAATAACAATGGCATTTCGTGTAGAATATTATAACTTAGTTAAAAAAGTATTGAGAGATAAGACTCAGATTATTCCATGCTATGCAGGTATTGCATCTTGTCAGATATCACCTAATGGAGATGTTTGGTCTTGTTGTATTAAGGCAAAATCATTGGGTAACTTAGTAGAAAAGAACTACAATTTTAAGAAGATATGGTTCTCTAGAGAATTTGCTAGAGAAAGAATTTCTATTCATAATAAAGAATGCTATTGCCCATTAGCTAATGCCTCATATACCAATATGTTAATGGATTTCCCTACATTATGGAGAGTTTTCTATCGTTCTTTTATAAAATGGTGGAGATAGCTTGATTACTTTAAGTTCAATCTCATCCTCACATAAAAGTCGCATTGTAAGCACTGATTTTCATCCAACCTGTAAAGATGCCTATTTCTTTATAATTCAATATTTTGAAGAAAGTCCCGATGTAACAAAAATACTAGGAAAAACACTTGATGACTTCATAAAATTCAAGAACTCTAATCCTAATCCTAGCGACTCTGAGTTAAAGGAATTCTTCAATACATTGAATTGGGTGGTGGCTAGTCTATTTAATAAAACTACGATTTCCCAGAAAGGACTTTCACTTGCTTATGTTAAAATGAGAAACAACTCCCTAAAAATAATTAGGTATGGAAGAATCTTATTGGGTATCGAAGACAGTAAAGGCTTTAGGAATATCGGTCCTGAATGGAAGAATCATACTGTTGTATCTTATGATGGGCTGAAACTCTTAGGGACAAAATCAGAAGATTTGTATCCGGAATTATATCAAATTGACTTGCAAGGCAAGGGTACATTTGTCTTACTTGATAGCAATGGAGCTAATTTATTCATAGAGAATCAGATTAAACTCAAGACATCAGGTCATACACATTTTATACTGAACTATGATGTTTTAAAAACACAAAAGAAAAAGTAAGACTCAAATTTTATTATTTATCAGGATTTTTAATCTAATATTGGACTATTTTTATTACTGGCTATATACCTTTTTTACAACAATTTATTATTTGTAAATGTCCTATAAATACTTATTATTAAATAGCAAAATCAATTAGTTAAAAAAATAATCAAAATATTATTAAATATTTCTGGACAAATTAACATAAGATTAAGAAATGGGCAATGATAGTTTTTAAAGTGTTAGTAAATTACTAAAATATATAATTAATTAGGAGCTTTGTCTATGGTTTCACATGAAAACGAAAATTATGCAAAATTATTAGAGGAATCCTTCAATAACACAGCAGAACCTAAAATGGGTGATGTTGTAGAAGGCGAAATTATTAATATCACAGATTCAAATATCTTTATCAATATGAATGGCAAATATGACGCGTATGCAGAAATTGCAGATTATTCTGATAAAGAAGGTAACTTAAAATTTAAAGTAGGCGAACTTTTACGTGGATTTATCGTTGAGTTTAACAATGACGGCATTAAAATTTCTAAAAGTTTAAGAAAACAATATGCTGATAAAACTCAAGTTAAAAAAGCATTCGATGATAAAATCCCTGTAGAAGGTAAAGTATTCAAAATAGTGAATGGTGGATATAGTGTTGACGTATTAGGCGTTAGAGCTTTCTGTCCTAAGTCACAAATTGATATCATGCTTAAAGAAGATTCAGAATACTTAAATAATACTTTTACTTTCTTAGTTACTGAATATGAGGAAAGTGGTAGAAATATTATCGTTTCTCGAAAAACATTATTACGTAAAGAAGCAGACGAATTACGTAAAGAAGCATTAGCTAATCTGGAACCAAACAAAGTTGTTAAAGGTGTTGTAAGAAGATTAACTGATTTTGGTGCTTTTGTTGACCTTGGTGGTGTTGAAGGCTTGTTACATGTATCTGAAATTGCATGGGCTCACATCGCTAAGCCATCAGACGCACTTAATGTAAATGAAGAAATTGAAGTATTAATTCTTGCTATCAATGGTGAGAAAATCTCATTATCAATGAAAGCTCTTCAAGAAAATCCTTTAGATATCGCTATCAAAGAACTTGAAGAAGGAATCATTGTTGAATGTAAAGTACTTAGATTACACCCATTTGGTGCTTTCGTAGAAATCATCCCAGGTGTTGAAGGTCTTATCCCTATTTCTGAAATGTCATGGGGTAAAAACATTAGACACCCAAAAGAAGTTTTAAAAGAAGGCGATGTAGTTGAAGCTCAAATCTTCAGACTTGATGCAGAAGAAAAGAAAATCAACCTTTCATTAAAAGCTTTAAAAGAAAACCCTTGGGATAACATTGATGATAAAGTGCAAGTTGATTCAGTTATCACTGGTACAGTAGAAAACAACACTAATTTTGGTGTATTTGTTACTATCACTGATGGTATTACTGGTTTATTACCTAGATCTAAGATGCCTATGGAATTAAATCCTAAGCAAGGTGAAGAAATCGAACTTAGAGTTACTTCAATTGATAAAGAATCTAATAGAATCTCTTTAGAACTTAAAGATCAACCTGAAATCGATCAAACTCAAAGACCAAAAAGAGATAACTTCAAACCTAACAGACGTCGTGGTGGTAAACAACCTGAATGGAAAAAATGGGCAAGCGACAAACAAGAAGTGCCTGAAGATAACCCATTCAATCAATTATAATTGACAAAATCAATAGATATATAAAATGTGAAGCGGGTATTTATACCCGCTTTCTTATTATTAAAAATAGTGGAGGAATTAATGCAAGATAACACATCGCAAATCCTAAAATTACGCAGAGAAAAACTCCAAAAGATTAAAGACTTAGGTGTAAATCCTTATCCAGTAGAGTCTAATCGTACACATAAAATTATTGAACTTATTGAGAACAAAGACCTTTTCGTTGCTGAAGAGAAAGAAGTTGTTATTACAGGTCGCTTAATCGCTATGAGAAGACAAGGCAAAATTGGCTTTGGTAACCTAGCAGATATGACTGGTAAAATCCAACTTTTTGTTAAGAAAGATGCAGTCGGTGATGAAAACTATGAGCTTTTTAAACTTTGTGATATGGGAGATTTTGTTCAAGTAACAGGTACTGCTTTTATCACTCAAAGAGGTGAATATTCAGTTAAGGCAACAAATGTTACATTATTAACTAAAAACATTAGACCAGTTCCTACTGTTAAGGAAAAAGAAGTTGATGGTCAAAAAGTTAGATATGATGAGTTCTCAGATATAGAATTAAGATATAGAAAAAGATATTTAGACCTCCTTCTAAATCCAGAAAGGAAAGATACTTTTATCTTAAGATCTAATATTATCAGAACTATCAGAAACTACCTAGATTCTTTAGAGTTTATTGAAGTTGAGACTCCTGTTCTTCAACCTCTGTATGGTGGAGCAAACGCTAGACCTTTCGTTACTCACCATAACACATTAGATATTGACCTATATTTAAGAATTGCTACAGAGCTTTACTTGAAAAGATTGATAATCGGTGGCTTTGAAAGAGTATATGAAATAGGAAAGAACTTCCGTAATGAAGGAATGGACAAAACTCATAATCCTGAATTTACTGCTATGGAGCTATACCAAGCATATTCTGATTTGAATGGTATGATGGATATCACTGAAGGTATTATCAAAAAGATTGCTGAAGATGTTTTCCAAAAAGATGTATTTGAGTTTGATGGTAATGAAATCAATCTAGTAAAACCTTTTAGAAGAGCTTCAATGGCTGACTTAGTTGAAGAATTTTCTGGTTTCTCAGCTCATGATTTAGACAAAGATAAAATCGTTGAATTCATGAATGATAAAGAAATTGAAGTTCCAAAAAACGTTGGACCAGGCCAATTACTTGAAGAACTTTTTGAATACTTTGTAGAGCCAAACCTTATCCAACCTACTTTTGTTACTGACTTCCCTAAAGAAGTTTCTCCATTAGCAAAAGCTAAAGTAGATAACCCAAAATATGTAGAAAGATTTGAGTTGTTTATTTGTGGTAATGAATATGGTAATGCATTCTCAGAACTTAATGATCCTCTAGATCAACGTGAAAGACTTGAGGCTCAAGCCAAATTAAGAGATCTTGGAGATGAGGAAGCTAATGTTGTTGATGAAGATTTCTTAGAATCTTTAGAATATGGAATGCCACCTATGGGCGGTTTAGGAATTGGTATTGATAGATTAGTTATGCTTCTTACTAATAACACTTCAATTAAAGAGGTTATCCTCTTCCCTACCATGAAACCTGAATAATTAATGAATAAATGTACATACATTAGTAAAAGATATTTACGAGGTACTAAAGTTAGCTTAGCTGGAAATTACTGGCTAAGCTTGCTTGGTATTATTATCGGCGTTGCCTCACTCTTAATTGTAATATCTTTTATGAATGGCATGAACGACATTGTAATTGATAGATTTCTTTCAACTTACCCCAATATTAATGCATCAGCTGCTAGTTTCCCAGATGATTTTTTAAATGATGTAAGCAGTAATGAGTTAACTAATGTTCTGTCAAAATCAAATGAGGAAACACTTCTACTACTAGCTTGGAATAAACCCTCACTTGTTATGATGAAAGGATTAGAGCTTGATAAACTTCAGAACTCAATCCCACTCTTTTCTCCTCTTGATGAGAATAGTGATTCAAAATGTGGACTTTTATATTCTGTCAACCCCAACAAAGATTTTCCCAAAAATGGCATAATTGTAGGTCGTAACTTTTTATATAATCACCAGCTTACCTTAGGGGAAACACTAACCTTCCACTCTTTACACAAGAGTAATTTCTCTTCTATAGGTAAAAGACCTTTTTCTAAAAGCTTTACTCTCGTTGGCGTCTATACAAATTCAATCCCTGAAATTGAAGATAATGTTATATTCACTACTTATGATGACCTGTTACCTTTTACCAGCCCATCCACTGAAAACTACAACATATATCTAAACAACAATGAGGACACTAATAAACTTAAAAGTTATCTAGTAAAGAAATATCCTGAAGTTAATTTTGAAGATTGGAAAGATAGGAATAGAAATTTGTTTAGTGCAATGCAACTAGAAAAGTTAATAATGAAAGTAGTATTGACATTGATTATTATTTTATCCTCATTTAATCTTTCAGGCATCTTCTTAAAGAAAGTATCACATAAAAAGAAAGAATTAGGAATTTTACTCACAATGGGATATACCAAACGTGAGATCACTTATATCTTCTTACTTCAAGGAGCTTATATCGGAGTTTTAGGTATTCTAGTTGGAAATATTCTTGCCTTTGTATTATTAACATTGCAGATAAATTTCAACATTGTCCCTTTACCAGAATCATTAAGTGGTCAATTCAGCTCTCTCCCAATCAAAATGGAAGTAACTGAATTCTTATCTATTTCAGCAATTTCGTTAATTGTTTCTCTTATAAGCTCAATTATCCCAACTATTGAGATTAATAGATTAAATCCTATAGAAATTATCAAGAAATAACATTGTTTTTGTTATATTTTAGTATAGATACATACTTTGTCCCCAAGCCCCACCTGCATAAAAACCCGATTTAATGCAGGAGGCTTTTAAGGCTATAGTGTGTATTTAGACAGCTTCTAAATGTTTTTTATATAATTTTGGCATACTCTTTTAACATCTATTATACTGCTAAACAATAGCTTTAGGCATATTTCTAATATCAATAAAGCTTATTTAGCAATTTATTTTTTATTCTCTTAGAGAAACTGCTTGAAAAATAACTTGCCAAACAAATCTGACTTACAAATATTGGGAAAAAAATATCATGGAGTTATACTATGGAAAGAATTCATAATTTTAATGCTGGTCCTTCAGTGTTACCAGAAGAAGTTTTAAGAGATGTTCAAGCTAACTTATTAAGCTACAAAGGTTATGGCTTGTCAGTAATGGAAATGTCTCACCGCTCAGCTGAATATCAACAAATCATTGATGATGCTACAGCTGCTGTAAAAAGATTATACAACTTAGGTGATGATTACGAAGTTTTATTCTTACAAGGCGGAGCTTCAACTCAATTCTTAATGGTTGCTATGAACTTAATTGCAGATGGTAAAGAAGGTAACTATATTAATACTGGTACTTGGTCAACAAAAGCTTTAAAAGAAGCTAAGAAAATCGGGAAAGGTATGAATGTTGCAGCGACTTCAGAAGACAATGCATTTAGTTATATTCCAAGAGAATTTAACTTATCAGAAAACCCTGCATTCTTACACATTACAACTAATAATACAATCAGAGGAACTGAATATACTTTCGTACCTGAAGTTCCTGCAAATGTTCCATTAGTTGCTGATATGTCTTCTAACTTTATGAGCAGACCTTATGATATTAGTAAATTTGATTTAATTTACGCGGGTGCTCAAAAGAATGTTGGTCCTGCAGGATGTACTGTTGTTATCATCAAAAAGACTTTAGTTGAAAAATTCAATGATAACTTACCTACTATGCTTGATTATAAAACTCATATTGAAAAAGGTTCTATGTTTAACACTCCACCTGCTTTTGCAATTTATGTAATTGGTGAAGTTCTTAAATGGATCGAAGATTTCGGTGGCGTAGCAAAAATTGAAGAGCAAAACATTGCTAAAGCTAAGTTAATTTATGATGCTATTGATAATTCTAATGGCTTCTATAAAGGTGCTGTTTCTGTAAAAGAAGATAGATCATTAATGAACATTACATTCACAATGGCTAATGCTGACTTAGAAAAGAAATTCATTGCTGAAGCAAAAGAATTAGGTATGATTGGTCTTAAAGGTCATAGAAGTGTTGGCGGTTGCCGTGCTTCTGTTTACAACTCATGTCCAGTTGCAAGCTGTATGGCTTTAGCAGACTTTATGAAAAAGTTTCAAGCTGAAAATAGTTAATCAATAACATATTATTAATAGGAAGGGAATTACCCTTCCTATTTTTGTCTAATAGAAATACTAGATAAAGGATTCAAATGCTCTCAATAATATTAAAAAATAAAAAAGTAGTCTTAGCCTCAGAATCTCCAAGAAGAAAAGAAATATTTAAAAATGTTGGTATCAACGCTTTACAAATGCCTTCAAATATTGATGAACCTAATATAGACATTAGACCACATTTATTAGTAAAACACCATGCAGAAAATAAAGCTAAAGCTGTTGCTAGTCATCTTGATGATAAATGTGTTATTATTGGTTCTGATACACTAGTATTCTTCGAAGACAAAGTCTTAGGAAAACCAAAAAACAAATACGAGGCTTATTCACACTTAAGAATGTTATCAGGGAAAAAGCACTCTGTTTATACAGGTGTAGCGATTATCTACAAGAAGCAACTTGTTTCATTCTATGAAAAGACAATCGTTGAATTTGATGATTTATCAGATAAAGTAATCGACCAATACATTGAGACTGGAGATTGTTTTGATAAAGCTGGTGGATATGGTATTCAAGGAATTAGCAGTCAATTTATTAAGAAAATTAATGGATGCTATTTTAATGTGATGGGATTTCCTATTAATAAGTTTGCTAGAGAACTAAAAAAATTACTTATAGAAGTTGATAATGAAAATATTTAAGAATTGCATAATTTATAGTTTAGATCCTTCTAATAATATATATGATTCTGTTTTAGTCGATCAAGGAAAAATCGTTAAATTAAATCTTTCAATTAATGAGATTAATAGTCTAGACTGTGAGACAATTGATTTAGACGGTTATACGCTTTTCCCTGGGTTTACTGATTCACACACCCACTCTTTCGAAGGTGGATTATACAGTATGGGGGCGAATTTATCAGATTGTAGAACTATCGATGAAGTCCTTCAAAAGATTAGTCAATCGCAAGTTATTGGTGGCTACAAATTTGCATATAGTTTAGATGAAAATAGCTTAAAGGAACACCGATTCCCTAGCAGGGATGAACTCGACAAGGTTTGTCCTAATAATCCTCTATTACTACGCAGAGTTGATGGGCATTCTTGTGTAATAAACTCAAAAGCAATTGAGATAATTAACTTTAAAAAGAAGCTTAACGATAATTTTAATGGTTTTCTTAATAAAGAACTTAACGATTTAGCTGCACATACTTTCCACAATACACTCACAGATGAAGCTATTATAAGTGCTTATACAGCTGCTAATAAAATAGCAATAACTAGTGGACTCACGACTGTTCATACTATGATTGGGGATGCGCAATATAGTTTCAACCACTATCCTTTAATCAAAAATTCTTTGAATAATTTCACCATAGATTTTGAGTTATACCCTCAGTTTTTTGATGTAAAAAAAGCAGTAGAACATGGTGCAAGTAGAATAGGCGGATGTATACTTGCTGACGGATCATTTGGTTCTTATACTGCAGCTCTATCTCAACCATATAAAAATACTGACAACATTGGTTCATTATATCAGAGTGACCAATTTTGGGATGACTTTGTATTAGAAGCCCATAAGAATAACCTTCAAGTAGGAGTTCATTGCATTGGTGATAGAGCTATAGATCAAATTGCAAGATCTTATGCAAAAGCTCAACAGAAAGCCCCCAAAGACCTAAGACATCAGATAATTCATAACGAATTAATGAGTGATGATACTTTAAAGTTGATGAAAGAAAATAACATCTCTGCAGTTATGCAACCTATGTTTGATAAGCTTTGGGGTGGTAAAAATGGATTTTATAAGCAAGTTCTTGGTGAAGAACGAGCATTAGCAACTAACCGATTTAAAACTATCAGCGATTCAGGAATACTATTAACTGGATCTTCTGATTGGTATATAACCACTTTAAATATCTTAGAACAGCTTGATGCGGCTGTTAACATTCATAATCCAGAGCAAAGACTATCTGTATATGAAGCATTGAAGATTTACACCAATAACTCAGCCAAACTAGCCCATAATGAAGCTAATAAAGGTTCTATCGAAGTTAATAAAATTGCTGATTTTACTATTCTTAAAAGCGATCCAATCAAGAGAAACACATTTAAGAACAATCAAATTGTAGGTGTAATCAAATCTGGAGAATTAATATTTGTTTAATCAACCAAGAGCTAAGTATCTAATAGATCAAGAAATAGACCTATTTCCTGAAGCAACTCTACAAGATATATACAAATTATTCTACCAAGCAATCTTTGGAACTTCTCATTTCATAGACTCTAAAGACAAAGCAAAGCAGATGTTAGAAAACGAGCTTTTAAAATTAGATACAAATGTTTACCCCTTAGAATTAGATATTTCTTATGTTCTGAATATTAAGAGAGTTAGTCTCTACAATATTATACTTAAGAAAATTTCAACTGATCGATTACTAAATAATTTTATTGCTATGAGTAGTAAAAAGCAAATCTTTACTAATGCTGTTTGGATTAAAGAATGGCAAGAGATTAAGCAGTTGACATGTGACCTATACCCTAGTATAACTCAAAATGTTAATGTAGCTATAGATACTAACACCCAGTTACACCATAGTCAACAATATAGGGAACACTACCAACCACACTATAGACTAAATGGATTTTAAATGAGAATAGAAAATCATGTTAACCTACTATCTCAAAAATGGAAACAAGAGTATGGGTGTAAAGTAATAAAAATATGTTTATCAATGGGAATTGAATGCCCCAATAGAAGGAATGGTGGCTGTATATTCTGTCAACCATTATCATTCATTAAGGATAATCCTGTTGAAAACAAAATACCATTGAAATTACAAATAGAAAGTGCACTTGATTATTCTAAGAAACACAACCATCAAGATGTAAAGTATATAGCTTACTTTCAAGATGAAACTTCTACAGCAACTTCTATCGATAATTTGAAAGCAACAATAGACACTATTCTAGAATATAATTGCTTTGAAGAGATAATATTCTCTACTAGACCTGATTATGTAAATGATCAAGTAATTAGACTCTTTGCAGAGTTTAAAATTAAAATATCAATCGAACTTGGAATTCAAACTATTCATGAAAAATCATTATCTTTGTTAAACAGAAATCACACACACATTGACACTATTAATGCCTTGGATATATGTTCAAAATATAAAATTCCTGTTGGAGTTCACTTAATTATTGGAATTCCTAATGAAAAATTAGCTCAAATTTTAGAAACTATTGATTTTGTTAATAATACAACTGTAATAAAAGACATCAAGTTCCACAATTTAGTTATTTACAAAGGAACTAAGCTAGCAAGCTTGGCTGATTCTTTTGATTTTATGACTTATGATGAATATATAAATACTTTAGGACAAGTCATATCCCATTTAGATACTAGTAAGACTGTTTCAAGACTATTTACATCTAATGTTAATAAAAGTAATCTAGCCATTAACCCTTTTCCTAAATTCAAAACATCTTGGTTAAAAGACCTATGGATATTGTTGAAAAACAAGAATATTATCCAAGGCTCAAACTTAAAGTAACTAAACAATTTCATTTGTTATGAAATATTATTAATAAATTGCTTTACAAACAGAATAACTTATTATAAAATGTATATAAAACGTAAGAATAATAAAAATAATAGGATACCATATGAAAAAAAAACTTATTGTATTATTATTTCTAATTGTCTGTTTTTATGCACAGGCACTTATTGATCTAAACACGGCGTCCTACGAAGAGTTGAAAACTCTTCCGATTACACAGAAACAAGCTAAAGATATCTACGAATATAGAGAGTTCGTAAGTTTCTTTAAAAGTATTTTTGATTTAAGGAATATTGATTCTGTAGATCAAGAAACTCTACTCGAAATTAGGCCACTTGTTAAAGTCAGCCATTATACTGATGTTGACGAAACTGCTCAAAGAAGAGAAGAAATCGGATATCTACTTGAAAGATTAGGTAACAGTGAAGGTTCTTCTGAGGGTATGAATGACATCTGGCAAGATTTCTTAATGTCACCTCAAAATATAAATTCCATGCTTTATGAAGATCTCATTAGTATTCCTAATGTGTCTTCAGTTGACGCTGTTGCTATTCTCAATAGAAGAGCAATGGGTGATTCATTAAAGAGTGTTAGAGATATTAGAACATCTCAAGGTATTTCATATTATGGTTATTCAAATTTAAAACACTATGTATTCTTTGAAGATCCTAAAGAAAATCGCAGAATGTTTGTAGATTATCAATTTAAAGCTGAATCTCAAAACTTTGAAGATGATGCAATTGACATGTACAAGCAACCTATGCTAAGAGATACTTACCAAGTTGATTATGATGATTTAACTGACATCCAAAATGAATATCGACGCAAAGATAATTCTTATTGGGGTTACTTTAATCTAGGAGCTTACAGCCCTGCTGTTACTAATAAATTAAGAGTTAGATATGGTAATCAATTTAAATTTGGTATGATGAATTATTCAGGTAAATCTCTACCATCTATGACTGAACAAGATTGGAATACTGTTCGTGATGATAGCAAATATTATGCAGGTTATGAAGATAGTTTCAGGCTTAATAGTCTAGGTTTAGGTAATGTATTTATCAAGTCATATCTTGGTAATTACAGAGCAACTTATGGTGAAGGTCTTGTAATGGAAAACACAGACTTCTACTCACCTAGAAAGACAGGACATGGCTTCTCAAAAAGAATCTTGGGTATTACACCAGATCTTTCTAAAACTCAAGAATACGCTCTCAAAGGTGGTGCTGTTGAATTAAAGAATAATTATTTCACAGCTAGCATGTTCTATTCAAAAGATAAGAAAGATGCATTAGTTTACATGGAAAGAGTTGAAGATGAAGACGGTAATGTTCACTCTGTTCCAGTAAAAGATGAAAATGGTAACTACAAAGTATTCTCATATATAAACTCAACAGTAAGATTTGATAATGAAGATTTAGCTGAAGCTGAAGTTCACTTAAATAATGAGACATCAATAACAGGTCCTACTTATAATGGTGGCACTACTGGTTATAATATTGATTATATAAATCTTGCACCAAGAAGAGATATCATGAATGAAGAGATACTTGGAACACATTTACAAGTAAATCCATTTATTGGCACTCATATAGGTTTTACTACTTATACAGCTGTTTATGATAATGCCGAATTCATGGTTCCTGAGGGTCAGGATTTGATTTCATTACTATTAAGAGATGAATCAACTTACGATAAATGGAAACTTCCTAGTAACGAAATCGAAGCTATGTATTCTACAAAAACGGATTCTTATGACAAAGATTATAGAAGAGTTATTGGTTTTGATGCTGGTACTGTAATTAATAATGTAGCTATTGATGGTGAGTATGCTGAGTTATCAGTTGACGGCGATGATATGAAACTAGGTGATGATCCTAAAGCTTATATAGCTAAAGCGCATACTCAATACAACAATGTTTATTTCTTAACTCTTTATCGTCATTATGACTTAGATTTCGACAATCCTTATTCAAATGCTTTTGCAGAACATAATAGATATGATGATACAGCTTTTGATAAGATTACTTACGGAATGACTAACCCTCTAATCTCAGATGTTTACTACAACTCTTCTCAAGCTCAAGCAGAAGAAGGTGTCTACTTTGAGACTAGATATCAGTTCCATAGAAACTTCATTCTTGGTAGAACTTATTTAGATATTTGGGAAAGACTTTCAGATGCTAGAAATAGTGTTAGATTCCAAAGTGAACTCGAATACAGAGCTTTCCATCAACTAAGGTTTAAACTTAAATATAAAAACCAAACAAATAGATATGCTGATGATGCTGATAGAGGTGTTTCTAAAACACAAGAATATACTCTTTCTGCTAGAATGCTTCTATCTAATAGAGATTACTTAGATATTGAGTATAGATATAACACAGTAAAATCTCCTCCTTATGTATCACTTACTAATCCTGTCCAAGAAGGCGACAACTCTCACGCTCAAGCTATGACTTTAATGAATGGTGACTATATTGCAGCAAATTATACTCACTACTTCAGCCCTAAGCTAAAAGTACGTGGATCTGTGTGCTTCTGGAATGGTTATGATTTATCACATTGGGACTGGGAAGATGTTGAACTTGACTTCATGGGAGACAGAGGATTTAAATACTGGTTCTCAATTCAAGATCAAGTATCTGAAAATATCTATGTTGCTTTTAAATACAAAAACAAATTTTATCGTACTCAAGAAATGTTTATAAGAAAATATAACAGTACAGATGATCCTTCTCTTGATGGTATGCAAACATATTATGACAGAGTAGAGAAAAAAGACCATACATTTAGAATACAAATAGACTATAGATTTTAATGGAGGATTGTAATGATAAAGAAGATTCTAGTTTTATTAATAATATTAATTGTGGGAAGCTTAAGTGCTTATTCGCTTAGTCAATATGCTTACGGAACAAGAGCTCAAGCATTTGACGCTACTT
The DNA here is from genome assembly GCA_963678315.1 of Cloacimonadales bacterium (SeqCode). Lineage (GTDB taxonomy): Bacteria > Cloacimonadota > Cloacimonadia > Cloacimonadales > JAFGVF01. The sequence continues at coordinate 2,354,695 of OY782781.1, forward strand.
CTTATGGAATGGCTAATACAGGTGCAGCAGGTTCTAATTCTCCATTAGGCATAGCCTTAAATGCTAACAATCTATTTACCCAAAAAGGAGATATTGGCTTTCAAGTAAGTTCTTCTGTTCTTAAAAATGAAGAAAAACGTTCATTCCCAATGTACGATTCATTTGATTCTTACTTTAATGAATCAACTTATATTTCTAATGAAAACTTGTATTTCAACCTTGGGGTAGCAACTTATGCAAAATATAAATTACAAAGTGATATGTATCTTGGAATGGGTGTTTACTACCAACCTAAATACATTTTTGATGCTGACTATTTAGAAGAAGTTAGAAACAATCGTAATTCAGATGATGATGGTTACCCTGAAAAAATAGCAGAGAATAGTATCAACAATGAAGGTTCTCTTGACGCTTTTGGTTTAGCTTTCGCATACAAGCTTGAAGCAAATGTTCCTTATCTAAAATCACTTGCTCTTGGTGCAAATATAGAGATGTTAGATGGAAATGCAGATAATGAAACTGAAGTATTTTGGACTAATTGGGCTCATGAAACAGCTGGTTATGGTAGCTTACCTAACTATAAAAACACTATTTCTAGAGACCTATCAGGAATAAATATTCAAGCTAATTTAACTTACGAAATTAACCACAGAACTTCATTCGCTTTTTCTTATACTCCTTCAACAGAGATTGAAGTAGATGGAACCTATGAACGCGAGTTATATACTACTTACGAAGATAGCTTACATACTCTAGAGCTTCCTATGTCTTTACAAGATACTGTAATGTCAAACTTCTATATGAATAACTACGACTTACCTTCATCAATGAGATTTGCTCTTCAATTCAGACCTAGAAATATCTTAAGAACTGTTATTAACTTTGAAATTGAAGCAGTTAATTGGTCTGATACTAATGACTTGTTTGATGATGAATTCAATTACTATGTTGGTGCTGAACATCAAATTATTGAAACAGTACCTGTGAGAATTGGTTTTAGCCAAACAACTTCTTATATGGTTAGTTTTGAAAGTGATGTAGTTAATGAAGGTACAGCTGATGAAGAAGATGTTGTCTATACCTACGCTACTAGAATTCAAACTCCTGCAGTTTCTATAGGCTCAGGTTTCGAATTCTCTGAAAAAGTAAGAATGGATCTTGGTCTTAAATATTCTTTCACTGAATACGAGACTTTAGACCTTTTCCCAGACACTTTCTACGATTATTCTGCTTTATGGCCTAATAGTCATATTGATCTACAAGATAGAGATTGGACTAATCCTGACACTGTAAAAGAAAATACATTTGATTTAATGATGTCGTTAACTTATGACTTTTAATCAATAACCCAAATGGTGACACATATGAAGAAAATATATATATTATTTATATTAGTTGCTTTAAGCTCAATGCTATTCTCTGAGAACCTCAGATTAGACATCATGTTTTCTAACGATGTACATGGTGGCATTGATAGAGATGAAGCGACTTTTATGAACCCAGAGTTCCCTCCAAAACTTGGAGGAGGAGCATCACATGCAACACTTATCAAGCATGTGAGAAGTCTCAAGAATGAAAACAGAGATAATTTGCTTTTGGATGCTGGAGACTTTTTCCAAGGTCATCCAGTTGGTACCGTAACTAACGGCAAAGCAGTAATGAAATACTATAATATGATTGGTTATGATGCTTTAACTATTGGTAACCATGAATACGATATTCCAGAAGATAAGTTAGTAGAAACTCTTCAATTAGCTGAATTCCCTATTCTTTCCTGTAATATTGTCAATAGACAAACTGGCCAACTTGTAGATTATGTTGAGCCATATATTATGGTAGAAAAAATGGGTGTAAGAATTGCTATTATTGGGCTTACAACTGTTGATACAGAGTTAATGAGTTTTCCTGAAAATATCAAGAATATTGATGTCTTAGACGAAATCGAAACACTTACCAAGTATGTTAAGATAGTTCGTGAAGACGAGAATGCAGATGTTGTTTTAGTGCTTGGTCACATGGGACTCCCATACGACCCTCAAGAAGCTTATGACAGAAGATACAAGAACGATGAAGTAGTTAAGAAGACCAAATATTATGGATGGGATTCACAAGAAATTCTACATAATGTTCCAGGTGTTGACCTGTTAATTGGTGGACACATGCATAAAGGTTTTAAAGAACCTTGGATTGACCCTGTTACCCATGGTATGGCAATCCAAGGATATGCTTTTGGATCTAATCTTGGTTGGTTAACTCTTACTATTGATAAAGATTCAAAGACTGTTTCTGGTTATGAATTACCATCTCACTATAATGGACTTCTTATAAGTATGTTTGAAGATGAATTCCCATTGGATAAAGAAATTGATGAATTAATCTCAGCAGAAAAGAAGATTGCAGAAAAAGGTATGGACGATGTAATTGGTATGGCTGAAGTCAGTCTTAATAGAATCAATGTTGATGCTCAATCCTTAATGGGAAACACTGTAGCGGATGCTATGAGACTAGAAAGTGGAGCTGATTTCTCATTCATTAATCTTGGTGGTATACGTGCTGAAATACAAGCTGGACCTGTAACTTATAGAGATATCTTTTCAGTTATGCCCTTTGATAATCAATTAATCGCATTTAAATGTGATGGACTCTTCCTAAAGAAGATTATTGAAACTAGAGTTGCCGGTTCAAGACATGGACTAGTTACTTCTGGTGGAAAAGTTGTCTATTCTAAAGAAAGAGAAGATTTCGATAGAGTTACAACCTTATTGATTAATGGTGAAGAATGGCAACCAAACAAAATATATACTGTAGCAACTACAGACTTCCTTATGCAAGGTAATGCTGGTCTATCACTCTTAACAAAAGTGAAGGAAGAAAATATTATTCGCATGGAGACAAATCTCAGAGATGCAATTGCTAATCATTTCAGAAAACGATCTCCTATTGAAACAGAAATAGATTCACGTTGGAATCGTAATGATAGTTCTACTCCTGAATCATATTTGAAGGTGGATTAATCTAGTGAATATTCTTGCAATTGATACTTCTAATAATTCAGGAAGTATTGCTCTTCAAATAAACAAAGAAATACGTTTTAGTTGTTTCTTTAATATAAAGATTACTCATTCAGAAACTTTAATGCCTGAGATAGCTCGGGCATTGAGCTTCTGTAATCTGAAAGTTAGTGATTTAAACGCTATTGCTATTGCTATTGGGCCTGGATCATTTACAGGACTTAGAATTGGATTAGCCTCAGCTAAGGGGCTAGCTCTTGCCAATAAGATTCCTATTATAGCAATTTCTTCCCTAAAGGTTCAAGCAATGAACTTCTACAAATGTTCTAGAGATATTTTGGTAGTTCAAGATGCTAGGATGAAAGAATTATATGTTGCTAAATACGACCAATATTTGAATGAAGTAATTCCAGCAAAATGTATCAAACCAATCGAGTTTTCAGAATATGCAGATAATAAAACAATAATTTGTGGTACTGCTGTTTCTACTTACAAAGACACTTTCAATAAAATTGCTAATGCTGAAATCAATGAATTAGCAGAGAAGAATTCACCGAGAGCAGAATCAATGTTTTCAATTATTGAAATTGAACATATTAATCCTGCTTTTGATTTTGATGAAATATCAAAATTAGAACCTTATTATATAAGAAAGTCTCAAGCAGAAATAAATTATAGATTATAAGCTTGACAAATTCTTATAAACTATTTAGTCGATATTATTATATTTTGGAGTTAATATGTTTTTACAAAGACTTTTTAGTAAATTATCTAATGACATAGCTATAGATTTGGGGACTGCAAATACCCTTGTATATAAAAAAAACGCTGGTATAGTTATTAACGAACCATCAGTTGTATCACTCAGTTCTGATTCAAAGAAGATTCTTGCAATTGGTACTGATGCGAAAGAGATGCTGGGTAAGAATCCAGCTGAAGTTAATGTTATAAAACCATTAAAAGATGGTGTTATTGCTGACTTTCAAGTTACCGAAATTATGTTAAGAAACCTTATTCTTAGAGCACAAAAGAATAAATTCCATATAAGACCGAGAGTTATAGTATGTGTCCCTTCTGGAATCACTGAAGTGGAGAAAAGAGCTGTTAGAGATAGTGCTTTACATGCAGGCTCTCGAGACGTTTATCTTGTTTCAGAACCAATAGCAGCTGCAATAGGTGCAGATTTACAGATACAAAAACCTTTTGGTAACTTAATTATGGATATAGGTGGTGGAACAAGTGAGATTGCTGTTATTTCATTATCACACATTGTTGTGCACAATTCAATTAGAGTTGGTGGAGACTCTTTAGATCTTGATATCGTGAATCACCTTAGAAAGAAAAATAACCTGTATGTAGGTATTCAAACTGCAGAGTTAATAAAGAAACGCGTCGGTTCATGTGTTCCTTTGGAAGAAGAGCTTACAATGAATGTTTCAGGAAGAGATATCGTTAGTGGTTACCCAGTAACTATAACTATAACTTCAGAAGAGATAAGAGAAGCAATCAGTGATACTGTTGATATAATGATTGACGCAATCAAGAAACTTTTTGAAAAAACTGCTCCTGAATTGGCATCTGATATTGCTTCCCGAGGTGTATTCCTTACTGGAGGAGGAGCTCTTCTAAGAGGATTAGATGAAAAGATTAAACAAACTGTTGATTTACCAGTTCATGTAGTTCCAGACCCGCTCACATGTGTTGTCAAAGGTTCTGGTAGGATTTTAGATAATATTGAAGAATACAAAGAAGTTCTTATTAAAAAGATTGAAGACTAGCGTTGAAAAAATATCCTGTATTATATTTTGCTTTATTAGTATTATCAATAATTTCTATTTTCGGTTCAAATGATTTACAAATCTTGAAGTCTCAAATGGCTTCAAGATTCATTGTTTTACCTATGATTGAGACCTTAGACTATTTCAAAACTCTTCAACATAGAGATGCTGAAATTGATTCTTTGAAGGTTAAATTAATTAATGAAAAGCAGCACAATGATTTTCTTAATAGTGAAATAATTAAATTAGCTTTAGAATTACGTCTTAAAGATAGTTATTTCACTCAAGTTGATTCCCTAATGAATCAATTTAATTATATTTCGGCAAAGGTAATATCAAACTCTTATGCGGATAACAATAAGATACTAGTTCTTGATAAAGGACTTTTAGATAATATTAAGATTAATGATGCTGTCGTAAGTACAGAAGGCATTGTTGGTAAAGTTATAGCTGTACAAAGTACTAGCAGTACAGTTTTACCTTTTGTGAATAATAATTCTATGTTCTCAGTTATGAATAATAAAAATGTTCAAGGTATTTTGCAAACAGATTTCAATGGCCATGTTAAAATGAGTTTTATTGAAAAGAATTCAGATATAAGTCCTGGAGACACTCTTTATACATCAAATTTATCAATGATATTTAAAGACTATTATACTCCAGTTGGAAGAGTAGAATCAGTCCAACTTGCAAAAAATGAACTTTACTTAGAAGCTTCTATTGTTCCTTTTACTGAAGTAAATAACTTAACTACTGTTTTTATTATAAAGAAGAACCCTGATGAGTAGCATAATATTAGTAATTTTAACTTTAGTTTCATCTTTCTATCAAGCCTTATTCATTAACGAATATACACTAGGAATTTACGTTCCAAACATAGTACTATCATTGTTTATATTCTCTCATCATATTTCAAATAAGTACACACATCTGATTACTTTTTTTATCATTGGGCTTGTATTAGACAGTTTAAACCCTATTATGTTCGGGACTAATACTCTGTCATTTATGCTTTTAATCAGCTTAAATAATACATTAAAGGCTCATTTTTCTTTAGATTTAGTTGTTAATCGTTTACTTCAGATTTTTGCTATTAATCTAATCTATTATGGATTATATTTTATTAATTATGCAATTAGATTCGAGATAGATTTCATCTCTTCCCTACTTTTCCAACTTCTTGGGATCTTAATCAACTTCGTAATTACTCTTATTCTCTTTTTCATATTTGACTTAATTATTCATTTAAAACTAGACTTTAATGAAAACTAGTATTTCAACAACATTTGTATTGCGGATAGTAGTTATAACAGCATTCTGCTTGCTATTATCTTTTTTATTTATCTTACAGATTATCCATGGACAGACATATAAAGAATATGCTGAAAACAATTATGTTCGTAAGCATATTATCAATGCTAAACGTGGAGAAATCTTTGATAGAAACGGACAGCCTATTGTTCAAAATTACCCTTCTGTCAATCTAGTAACAATTCCTCAATTCATCAATAACCTAGACTCATTAAAGATTTTCTTAAATACTAATTTTTCCATTAGTGATACAGAAGTTGATAGTCTTTTATATGAAGCAAGATTTAGAAGGTATAAGAAGAATATACTAATCGATAACCTCTCTACGGAACAAATTGCAACAATTGCTGAGAATCTTAACTACTACCCTTCATTAAGCTTAGAAATTGGTAATACTAGGAAATACCAAATAGCAAATCATTTCACTGGTTATATTGGCAGAATCAATTCCAAAGAGTATAAGAGCTTAAAAAATGAAGGCTACGATTTTAACAGCTATCTTGGCAAAACCGGCATTGAAAAGCAATATGAATCATATCTAAAAGGTTCCAACGGTATAGGCCTGACCCTAGTAGATGCTAAAGGTAGAGATTTAAAGCTGTTTACAGATATTTCTAATAGAGAAGATTTAATATATAAGCCAGCAATTGATGGAATGAACATCAACTTAACACTTGATTTAAACTTGCAGAGTCATGTTGATTCACTGTTTAAGGATAACCAGCAAGGTGCAGCTATTGTAATTGATTATAAGACTGGAGAAATATTAGCCTATGTGTCCAAGCCTTCAATGGATCAGAATATCTTCATGTCGAGAATCAGCCAAGATCAATGGCAGAGTATTCAAGCAGATACTTTAAAACCATTTCTTGATAGAGTAAGCAACGCTAATTATCCTCCAGGATCTGTTTTTAAGATTGTTTCTTCAGGATTTGGTTTAGATTTCGATTTAGTAAATCGCTGGACTGAGCTTAGCTATTGTGATGGAGGTATGCAAATAGGTGATAGATATGTTAAATGCTGGAACCATTATGGTCATGGAAGGTTGAACGTCGTAGAAGCATTAAAATATTCGTGTGATGTTTATTTCTATGATTTATCAATGAAAATTAACCTTGATGATTTTCGCTACTATGTAAAAGACTGTATGCTAACCCAGAAAACAGGTATTGATTTACCCACTGAAGCAAAAGGTTTTTTCCCTTCTGAAAAATGGTACAAATCCACCTATGGAAAATACACTTCAATAAAAGGGCACATGGTTATACTTTCTATAGGGCAGGGTGAAGTTTTTGTTACTCCATTACAAGTATGTTCTCTGTATGGAGCAGTAGCCAACAATGGAGTATGGAAGAAACCCCATCTATTCAAACAAGCTAGCCGTAATGATGAAAAACTTTTATATGAGGAAATAGAATCTAATACAAGTGTAGATTTACCTTTTAAAGATTCAACACTTCCAATAATCCAAGAAGGTTTAAGAGCAGTTGTGAACGAGAATGGTGGAACTGCTAGAATGTTAGATTTTCCAGGAAGACATATTTATGGTAAAACAGGTTCAGCTGAACATAAAAAAGGACGTTTAACTCATGGCTGGTTTGCAGGCTATGATACAGATACTGGTATTGCTGTGGTTACTTTTAGACAAGAGGCTGGTCATGGAGGAAGTGTCGCTGTTCCTATTGCTAAAGATATTTTTGAATTTTACTACAATTACTTAGAGAGCAAAAATGATAAAAAATAAAAAATTTGATTTACAACTCTTTTTAGCCTGGTTTTTCTTAGTTAGTTTCGGAGTGATATCAATATATTCTGCTTCAGTAACAACTTTAGCCGACTATGTAGAAATTAATAATTTTTGGCTTAAGCAATTAGTTTTCTTTATAATAGTTATTCCAGTAATGTATTTGGTTCTAAAAATTCCATACTACATAATTGACCATTTAATCATTCCTGGTTATTTATTTTCTATTCTATTACTATTAATTGTTCTATTTACTCCTGAGATTAATGGATCACATCGATGGATTAATCTAGGTGGTTTTAATCTTCAACCTTCAGAGTTTGCCAAATTATTGACTATTCTGACGATTGCCAAAACTATCTCACGACCTCAGTTGTCTGAAATTAAAATTATCACTTACGGTTTACTGGTTAATATTGTACCAGTTGCCTTAATCATGTTAGAACCAGATTTTGGAACTACTTTAGTTTTTTGGGTGAGTTTGATTAGTATGTACTTAGCTGCTGGAATTCCTTTTACTTATCTCTTTTTGATGATCTCCCCTATTATAGCTCTAAGTTTAGTTATTTTATCTCCGATAGCCTCATTAGCATTTATTTGTTTATTTGCTTTTATTCTATACAAGTGGAAATTCAATTGGCTAATTCAATGTTTATCTTTTATAAGTAATGTTTTTGCATCTATATTATTCTGGCAAATACTTAAGCCCTATCAGATTTCTAGAATTTTAACCTTTATCGACCCAACAAGAGACCCATTAGGAGCTGGTTACCAAGTAATCCAAGCTAATATCGCTATCGGGTCAGGAGGTTTGTATGGTAAAGGCTTCTTAAATGGGACTCAAAAGAACTTAGACTTCCTTCCTGAACATCATACAGACTTCATATTTTCTGTGATTGGTGAAGAAATGGGGTTCATTTTTTCAGCCTTCTTACTCCTACTTTTTTTCTTTTTATTATGGAGAATAATAAAATCTATTGACAAAATACTTGTTCCTGAGCGTAAAATAGCATCAGTTGGTATTTTTACATATATCTTATTTCAAGTCTTCGTTAATATTGGTATGAATATCGGTATTGTACCAACTACAGGTGTACCTTTACCTTTTATTAGCTATGGTGGTTCTAATCTAATGATTAATTCATTATCTATTGCTTTTATTCAAAAATATTTAGTTGAAAAAGGATTTTTAAAATGAGAATTAAGTTTTATCTTTTATTTGTATTGCTTCTATTACTTCTAGCTTGTGCTAACCAATCTAAACTTCAGATTATTGATGCTATTGAAGATCAGAAACCAAATCTAATCTTCAATGGAAGCTTTGAAACTGAGACTGAAATAGTTGATAGTAGTTATCCCGGTTGGATTTTTGACTATGATAAAGTTGACCAAATAACTACAGATTCAGATAGAGCTAAAGATGGTAACTATTCTCTTAAATTCCTTTACCCAAAAAACGATGTTCTTATGGTTTCTGATTCTTTTGAAGTGTATCACAGGAATGGTTATGGAATTAAACTATCAGGTTTGTCACTTAATGAAGATATACCTATAGAAGTTAAGTTTATTACCTTTAATGATTCTGGTGAAATTGTATCTAAGTATGTTTCAAATGCTACTGTTTCTAAAGGCAAGTGGTCTACTTTCTATTTCAAAGCTCAGTATCTTAAAACTAGTTCTAAATATGCTAGAATCTTTATTAATATCCCTAAGAACAATTCTGTATTGTTTTTAGATGATGTTGCTTGCTATAATATTTTCAAATTCTTAAAAAAATAATGTAACATACACTTTAAAACTCCGTTGTATTTAAAAAAAGTATAACGGAGTTTTTTTATGTCTAGATTAACAAAAAGAAATTTACTTAGCTTAGTTTTAGTTGTTTTTAGTGTGTCTTACCTTTTAGCTTCTGCTAGAAGTCCATTTGTCGAGGTAGTCAAACAAAATCGTAATGCTGTTGTACAAATAAAAGTTGAAGCAACCATCAAAACTAACAATAACATGTCTCCTTTTGGTAATGACGACTTTTTTAAGTTCTATTTCCCCCAACTTCCAGAAAGTAGACCTTATGTTTCTTTAGGTAGTGGCTTTATATTTAATTACAACAAGTCTGATAATACAGCCTACATAATGACAAATAACCACGTTGTTGATAAAGGTAAAGATGGTAAAATAACAGTAACTTTAGCAGATAAAAAAAGCGTTGAAGCTGAGATAGTTGGATTAGACCCTGATACTGATTTAGCTGTTATAAAGATAGAAGTTCCTGAAAATGAGAAAATAAATACTCTAGAATTTGGTAATTCAGACCAATTAGAGATTGGAGAATGGGCAATTGCTATAGGTAACCCATTTGGTGATAGTGGTCTTGAAAGAACTGTAACCGTTGGGGTTGTTTCCGCCTTAGGCAGAGCAGGATTTAAATTCGGAAACCAATCTCCAGTATTCCAAGATTTTATTCAAACTGATGCAGCAATTAATCCAGGTAATAGTGGTGGCCCTCTTTTAGATATAGATGGAAAAGTTATAGGAATCAATGCTGCAATCACTTCAACTAGCGGTGGAAATGTTGGTATTGGCTTTGCTATTCCTCAGTCTATTGCTGAGAAAGTTGCCAGTGATTTGATGGAATATGGTTATGTTAAGAGAGCATATTTAGGAATTATTCCCCAAGAGATTACTGAAGATCTGAGAATTAACCTTGATTTAGTTGACCTTAAAGGTGTCTTAATTGCTAAAGTAGAAGATGATTCTCCAGCTGCTAAAGCTAAACTAGAGGAAGGTGATGTTATTATTGAGTTAAATGGTGCTAAAGTTCAGAATGTACATAAGTTTAGATCTAAAATAGCTCATACTGATATAAATTCTCCTATCGATATTACAATAATTCGTAATCATAAAAGAAAACATATAGAAACAAAACTTGATGAGCATCCTAGTTACATCAAGGATAATAATGACAGTTCAGACAAGCCATCTTTTGAATTAGGCATCGAGGTTGAATCATTAGATAGTGAATTTGCAAGCAAATTCAGAAATTCAATAGATACTGGTGTTATAGTTAAATCTTTAAGTCCTGGTTCTTATGGACAAGCCTCTTCCCTACAAGTCGGAGATGTAATTCTTGAAGTTAATGGTACAGATATTGAAACTGTAGATGATTTTAATCAACAAATAGACAAACTTCTAGCTTCAGATGATGCTGTCATCAAGGTTCTGCTTCGTGTAGCTCTTAAGAATAACAATCGATTTGTTCGATATATTGCCTTAAACTTATCAAAATAAATTAATTTATGTATTAGGCATTAACCCCATATAAAGCACAAGGTTAAAGCCTACAAGCAAACTAGTAAGAGAGAATATCAGTAATGTTATTCTCTCTTTTTTTTGATTCTATAATTTTTGGGACATATAAGGTCACCCTTACTTGCCTCTTTGAAAAATCGGCCTTTTTTCAATGAGACCCTTAAGGCAGGAGTTAGACAGTGTTAAGCTTTAATCTTGATTATAATTAATATTTAACCTAAAATAAGTTGACTATAATTTACTTTTAAGTTAATAATGTAATTTATCGATAATCACTAAGATTGGAAGGTTATAATGTACTTTAAATGCACTAATTGTGGCAAGACTTATGCTACAGAAAGAATAGAATATTTGTGTCCTGTATGCTCAAAAGATTGGCTTCCAGGCAAGCAAATGATTGGACAATTAGAGCTGTGTTATACAGACGAAGACTCAGAAAAAATAAAAGACGATTATACTATTGAAGACTTCTTCCCATTTGAAAGTAAAGATTATCTTGATATTCCTGTTGGTAATACTCCATTTTACAAATCAAAAAATTTAAGCAAAAAGTATAATTTAGAAGTATTTATTAAGAACGATACAGTTAATCCTACAGCTTCCTATAAAGATAGGGCATCATATATTGTTGCAGCACAAGCAAAGCATTTTAATATTAAGCAAATTGTTTGTGCGTCTACAGGTAATGCTGGGAGTTCTTTAGCTGGGATATGTGCTTCTGACAATTTAAGAGCAAAAGTATTTATTCCTGAAAGTGCACCATTAGGGAAAAGAGCTCAGAATATAGCTTATGATGCAGATTTAACTTTAGTAAACGGGAACTATGATTTAGCTTATCGAGAGTCTTATCAATATTCATTGAAAAACAAATGCATCAATAGAAATACAGGCTATAACCCATACACGATTGAAGGTAAGAAGACTTGTTCTTTAGAAATTATTCAGCAAAACAATATGAAAGTGCCTGATTATGTTGTGGTTCCGGTTGGTGATGGCGTAATAATATCAGGAATTTACAAGGGATTTAAAGACCTTCTAGACCTAAATATTATCGATAATCTACCCAAGATTATTGGGATACAAAGTGATAAATCTGATGCTATTTATCGCTATTGGAAAAGTGATACATACACTGTTCTAGAAAATTCAGATACAATTGCAGATTCTATTAGTGTAAACAATCCAGCATGTGCTAATCTTGCTTTAAGAGCTATAAGAGAGTCTGATGGCTTTTTCATGTTGGTAAAAGATGAAAATATTAAGAAGTTTCAAATAGAGTTTGCAAGCGAAACAGGTATTTTCTGTGAGCCGGCCTCTGCTGTATCAATGCAATTTTTAAAAGAGATTAAAGAATTAACAGCTACAACTCAGATTGTCTTAATTATTACAGGGCATGGGTTAAAAGATTATAAATCAGTATTATAATGAGGATATATGAAGTTATTAAAGAACTGTAGAATACTAAATAAGGATGAATTTCAAAATCTAGATATTTTGATTAAAGATGATACTATTGTTAAGGTTGGTGATATTGAAGCTAATTCTAATTATCAAGTAATTGATGCTGAATACAATTATGTATTACCAGGATTTCTTGATTTTCATGTTCATTTGGAAGATAAAATTAATGGTTTTAATATAAAAGATACTTATGAATCTGGCACTAAAAATGCTTTATTGAATGGGATAACTACAATAATGAGTTTCATCACACAAGGAAAGAATGAGACACTTCATCAAGCGATAGATCGTGTACATTCTAAAGCCAAGAATAATCTATGGATTGATGTCGGATGGCATCTAACACCAACTAAATTTGATGAAAAAGCTTATGGTGAGATACAAGAAACAATTGATGATGGAGCATGTTCATTCAAGTTCTACACTACCTACAAAGAAGCAGGTATATACTCAAATTATGATGAGATAGAGAGGTTTGCTAGAAGTTTCAGTAAAGATAATATATTAATGATGGTCCATTGTGAAGATGATGAATCTATAAAGGTTAAAGAATCTCAATTTAATAATGTAACTATTGATAATCTTGCTAAAGTTAGAACAAAAATCGTAGAAATGAAAGCTGTTAAAAGGATTATGAAAATTGCTAAAAGAACTAATAGCTTCTTTCATATTGCCCATGTTTCTTCCAAAGAAGCTGTTGATATAATAAATAACCTCAAATATAAAGATTTAGTAACATGCGAAACATGTCCTCAATATATTTATCTTGATAATTCAGTATATACTAGTATTGACAAACATCAGTATTTATGTTACCCTCCATTAAGAGATAAAGCTAATAATATGTTCTTAGCTGACGATCTTAGATTTGGTAAGATATCGATTGTAGCTTCAGATCATTGTCCATTCACTATTGAAGATAAAAATATTAACAAGAATTCAGTTTATAAAAGTCCGGGAGGACTTTTAGGATTAGATTATCTACCATACTTAGTATCAAACATGGTCGATAGACATGAAGATAAAGTAAGATTCTTGAACTATAAGTTATGTGAGAATCCAGCAAGACTAGCTGGTTTATTCCCAGAAAAGGGAGTTATTGCAGAAGGTTCTCTCGCTGACCTAGTTGTTATTAACTTTGATGATGAACATGAACTAAGTAGCCGTGATGGAATCTTTAATCCATATAAAGGAATAACTTCAAATTTAAATATTAAGAAAGTACTTAAAAGTGGAAAACTAGTTGTTGAGAATAACAAACTAGTATCCAACAAGCTAAATGGAGCAATATTGTAATGAGTTGGCGTAATGATGGAATAGCCAAAGTAACAGGAAAGGCAAAATATTCTGATGATATAAAACTTCTAAATATGCTACATTGCGTACCAGTATATAGCAAAGCTGTTCATGCAAAAATAAAAAAATTAGATTGTACGAATGCTATAATGTGCGATGGTGTAATAAAGGTCATAACTCACAAAGATATAATTGGTAACAAGCTTTTTGGGCAAATCAGGAAAGATTATCCAATTCTAGCTTTTGATAAGATTAGATTTGAGGGAGATGTAGTAGCTCTTATCGTTGCAGAAACAAGAGAACAAGCTATTTTTGCTTCAAATTTCATAGAATTAGAGTTAGAGGAATATCCTAAAGTACTTTCAATAACTGATGCTAAAGAAGATAAGGTGCTTGTTCATGAAGAATATGATACTAATCTTGTGTGTAAACATAAAATTAGAAAAGGTGATATTGATTGGGCACTTCAACAATGCGACCAGGTATTTGATTATAATTTCTCAACTAATCATTTTGAACATGCCTACCTTGAACCTGAGTCTGCTGTTTGTTCTTTACGTGATGATGGTGTTATGGAAATATATGGTTCTATGCAACACCCATTTTCTACTAGAAGATTTGTAGCTTCAACTCTGGGATGTTCTCTTGCTGATGTTGAAGTAATTACAATACCTATGGGGGGAGGATTTGGAGGAAAGGATGATACTGCTGCTATAGTTTGTGCTAGATGTGCATTGGCTTCTTACATAACTAAGAGACCTGTTAAACTAACTTATGATCGAGAATGGTCAATGAAAGAAAGCTATAAGCGACACCCTTATGAAATGACCTATAAGGTAGGAGTTAAGGATAATAGACTTTTTGCAGTTAAGTGCAATATTGATGCCGATGCTGGTGCATATAATTCTGTTTCGAACTGGGTTACATGGAGATCTACTGTTCAGTGTTGTGGCACTTACGAAGTTCCTCATATCTATTGTGATGTGCAAGCTTATTATACAAACAATGTTTTTACCGGGGCATTTAGAGGTTTTGGTTCTCCGCAAGTTAATTTTGCTATTGAGCAAATTGTTGATGATATTGCACAGAAATCTAACATAAGTTCAATTGACTTTAGAAAGAGTAATTTCTTGAAACAAGGTTCCTATACTCCTTCTATGCAAAAGCTTGATAACCATAAGGTATCTATTACAGAAGTATTTGATAAAGCTATTACAGAAAGTGAATATAAGAAGAAAATAAGTGACTGCAGTTATGGTAAAGCAAAAGATGGAAAATTATATGGAATTGGTTTAGCATCTAGCTATAGAGGCTGTAGTTTAGGTGCAGAAGGAAAGGACTTCTGTTCTGCAATAATCAATGTACAATTCGACGGTTCTATACTCCTTGAAGTTGGAATACATGAAAATGGTCAAGGTTCTGAACAAGCTATGATTAATATTCTAGCTGATAATTTGGGAGTAAGCAAAGATAGAATAAGATATAGACGTTCCTCAACTTCACAAATTCCTGATGGAGGAACAACTGTAGCTTCTCGTGGAACACTTATGGGTGGTGGAGCTCTGATGAATGCTATTGATAAGTTAAAGCGAGTATTTGAAACAACACTTATTGATGAATATAAGCTGCAAACTGATACTGTATTTGAATACTCTAATGATAGCATAAAAGCTACTAATTCTTCTTTGTTACTAAGCTGGGAAGAATTAATACAGGTTCTATATAATAAATGTACTTACCCTTATGCATTTGGTTCTTTTAAAGCACCTGATGTCTCTTGGGATGAGGAAACAGGTCGAGGTAAAGCTTATTTTACTTATGTATACAGTAGCCAAGTTGCAGAACTTGAAATTGATATTAAGAGCAAGAAAATAGATGTTAAGAATATTTATGCTGTTCATGATATTGGTAAAGCGATTAATAACGGTCTCTTATCTGGGCAAATCTATGGTGGTATAATGCAGGGATTGGGTATGGCCTTAAAAGAAAACATGGTTATTGAAGATGGCTTCCTTAAAACCGATAATTACCACAATTATAGAATATATAGGTCGCATGAAACACCTAATATATACGATTTTGTGATAGAAAACGAAGATTCCAATAGTCCGTCAGGAGCAAAAGGTATTGGAGAACCAGCTCTGGAAATTATAGCCCCAGCTGTGGCTAATGCTCTTTTTAGAGCTACTGGGAAAAGATTCTATAATCTACCAATGATGCAGGAGGAAGTATGCAAACATTTATAAACAAAAAAGCAATAGATATTCCTCAAACACTACATTCAATGCAATTACTTAAGTTTCTTAGAGAAGAAATGAACCTAACAGGTGTTAAGAATGGTTGCAATAAAGGTGTTTGTGGAGCATGTACAGTACTTATCAATAATATAGCTAAAAGATCCTGTATACTAAAAGTAGAAGATATTATTGGTAAAGATGTGATTACTATAGAAGGCCTATCTGAAGGTAATGAACTTCACCCATTACAAAAGTCTTTCTTAGATAATGATGCTGTTCAATGTGGCTTCTGTACACCAGGTATGATACTTACAGCTCATGCTTTACTTCTTTCAAACAATAATCCTAGTGAAAAAGAGGTAAAGGAAGCTCTAAAAAATAATCTATGTAGATGTACAGGATATGTACAAATTATTAAGTCTGTTCTAGATGCTAGAAAATTTTACAAGTAAGGAGTTAAATATGATTAATGTTGAAAATTTACTACAAACAATTAAAGAACTTAATTTTAATGACTATGGAAGTGATTTTCTTTTAACTAAAGATAAATCCATAGACAGTTTAAAAGCAACTATCTACACAACAGAGCTCCTGAAGTTTCTTCATAAAGATAAAAGAATGCTTAAAGTATTCGAATCAGGTCTAGGAATCTCTATCTTTAGAGATAATTCAACAAGAACTAGATTTAGCTTTTCATCAGCAATGAATGCACTTGGCTTAGCAGTTCAGGATTTAGATGAGGTCAAATCTCAAATAGCACATGGAGAAACAGTCCGAGAAACTGCGAATATGATTTCTTTCTTAGCAGAAGTAATAGGCATTAGAGATGATATGTATCTTGGGGAAGGACATACCTACATGAAAGAAGTTTCTGAAGCTTTGGACTTAGGCTTCTCAGAGAATGTCCTTCATCAAAGACCTTCATTGATTAATTTGCAATGTGATATAGATCATCCGACACAAACTATGGCTGATATTTGCAAGCTTGAAGACTATTTCGGTGGGCTAGACAACTTAAGAGGTAAGAAGATTGCTATGACATGGGCATATTCACCAAGCTATGGTAAGCCAATGTCTGTTCCTCAGGGTATCATTACTTTACTAAGCAGATTTGGGGTTGATATTACTTTAGCATATCCTCAAGGTTATGATCTACTTACAGAAGAAGTAGATTATGCCAAGAAAGAATCAATAAACAATAACTGTAATTTTACTGTAACTAATTCTATGAAAGAAGCTTTTGAAGATGCTGATATTGTTTATCCTAAATCATGGGCGCCTATGCATGTTATGCAAGAAAGAACACAGCTCTTGTTAGAAAAGGATACTAATGGGCTAAAAGATCTAGAGGTTAAGTGTCTAGAAAACAATAAGAAACATATTGATTGGGAATGTAATAGGGAGTTAATGAACTTAACTAAAAATAAGAATGCTCTTTATATGCATTGTCTTCCAGCAGATATCACAGATGTGAGCTGTTCACAAGGAGAGGTCTCTAAAGAGGTATTTGACCAATATAGAAGAGATACTTACCACGAAGCAAGCTTTAAGCCTTTTGTAATCATGGCGATGTCTATTCTTACCCGATTCAAAGATCCAAAGATGATTTTGGATAAGTTAGTAAATAATACAAATAAAAGATATTAGGAGTTTATATGAGAAATTTAACTAAAGAACAAAATAAAGTTTTAGAGAATACAATAAATAGATGTAAAGAAAGAAATATTATTATTCCAACATACGCACAAATGAAAGATCCATCATTAATTCCTGACAAAATTGTTGATGCTTTATCAAAGGTTGGTTTATGGGATGTAAATCCATTAAATCTATTCAGAATTACTTGGAAGAATGAACCAGTAAGTCATGGGGGCGGCTTTGGTGGCGTTAATTACTTAGTTATTCCTCCAGAGTTAAGTGGAGTTAAAGCTAAAATAGTTGTGTTACTAGGTAAATTCTTTCCAACAGGAGCCCATAAAGTTGGAGCAACCTTTGGACCTTTAGTAGAGAAGCTTGTAACTGGTCGCTTTGACCCTACCACGCAAAAGGCTCTCTGGCCTTCTACAGGAAATTATTGTAGAGGTGGTGCTTATAATTCTGCATTACTAGGTTGCGAATCTATAGCTGTTCTTCCTGAAGAGATGTCTCAAGAACGCTTTAGCTGGTTAAAAGAGATTGGAGCTGAGGTCTTTGCCACTCCTGGTTGTGAATCTAACGTGAAGGAAATATATGATAAAGCTAAAGAACTTCTACATGAAAGAGGTAATTCAATAGTTAATTTAAATCAGTTTGCTGAGATAGGTAATTCTCTTTGGCATTATGCAGTGACTGGCCCAGCTATGGAAGAAGTTTTCTCCGAATTGAAGGATAATAACAGTTCTTTTTCTGGATTGTTCCTAACTCAAGGTTCTGCTGGAACTTTAGGTTCAGGAGATTATCTAAGAGAAGAGCATCCTCAGATTAAAATAGCAGCAGGAGAAGCAACACAATGTCCAACCCTTCTTTATAATGGATATGGTGGACATAGAATTGAAGGTATTGGTGATAAGCATGTTCCATGGATTCATAATATTAAAAATATGGATATGGCTATTGCTGTTGATGACAACCTCGTAATAGATGTAATGAGATTGTTTAATGAAGAGAATGGTAAAAAATATCTTGCTTCAAAGAATATTGATAATGAACTTATTGAAAAGCTACATTTACTTGGTATTTCTTCAATTGCAAATATCATTGGTTCTATTAAAATGGCAAAATACTATGAAATGGATGAAAATGATTTCGTATTCACTGTAGCAACTGATTCTATGGAAATGTATGGAACAAGAGTTGATGAATATCAACATAAATTCGGTGATTATTCTACAGAAAATGCTGCTAGAGATTTTGAAGGTAAACTTCTAAATGTTGGAATAGATTATACAATTGAAATGAATTATTATGATAAACGTAGAATGCACAATCTTAAATATTTCACATGGATCGAACAGCAAGGTAAGACAGTTGAAGAGCTTAATGATCAGTGGTATAAGAAAGATTATTGGACAAGTCAATATTCCCAAGCAAAACTTTGGGATGAATACATAAACGAATTTAACGAAAGGACAGGCTTATTAAATGCCTACAAGTAGTTTAGGCCTTGTAATTTTGGCTGCCGGATCAGGGAAAAGATTCGGTATGCCAAAAGCCTTGGCTATATATAACAATCAAACATTTTTAGATATTATTCTTGCAAAAGTAAGGAAGTTAAAAATTAACTATGTCTCTGTAATTAATCAGGAAGTTAAAGACACTGTTAGCACGCAGAATCTTAATTATGTTTTAAATCAGCCGGAACAAGATATGTGTTCTTCTGTAAGACTAGGACTCAAGTCATTGAATGAATGTTCTGGATGGATTGTATGGCCTGTGGACCATCCTTTTGTTGATATCTCTACTCTAGAAAGTATGATTGATAGCTTCGACTTTGAGTCTGTTCTAATTCCAAGCTATCACAAAAAAGCTGGTCATCCTATTTTACTTCCTACTACAATCAACAAATATATAGAAGTATGCAAGTCTCTGAAGGAAACATTAGCCTTTATGAAAGTCAGATACCTTGATGTGGGAGATAGACATATACTTACGAATATTAATTATAAAGAGGATATTCCTAATGACAAACTACTATAGACATCTACAAGAAGTTCTTGAAAATAAATTAGTAGCATGGTCGGTAACTCTTACGTCTGTTGAAGGCTCTTCTCCAGCGAGTATTGGCAGTAAAATGCTCATAATAGATGGCAATGATGAAGTCTATGGCACTATTGGTGGGGGTAGCTTAGAATATGACATTATTAAGTTTATAAAGAGTAATAGACCTAAAACATTCTTAAAGAAGAAATATAGTTTAGACAATGATCAAGAACTTGGTATGATTTGTGGTGGGGCAATAGAAGTAATTATTGAAGCCATAAATGTTAAAGAGGGAATCAATATTTATGGTGCAGGGCATTGTTCTATTGCTTTAGCTGATATTTTATCTAAGTTAAACTTTGCTATCACAGTTTATGATGATAGAAAGGAGTATCTAGATACTGAAAAGTTCAACACTGAAACAAACCTAGTACATTGCAATTTTGATAGTTTACCTAAATCAGTTGCCGACTCTCTTTATCATGTTGTTATGACCTATGGTCATAAGCATGACTATATCGTTACTGAGCAATTGGCAACTTTAAAATACAAATATCTAGGAGTTATGGGAAGTAAGTTAAAAGCTGTAGAACTCTTTGATGATTTGAAAAGAAAGTTTGATGTTGAAGATATAAGTAATATAAATTGCCCTATAGGAATAAAGATAGGTTCACATTCTCCCTATGAAATAGCAGTTAGTATTGCAGCAGAAATTATTCAGATTTATAATAAGAAAAACAGCATTCAGTAGCTTATTTGCTTAGCGTTCACAGTCAATTGTTACTCCTTCCTTACTGGTCTCCTTGAAAAAAGGCCGATTTTTCAAGGAGGCAAGTAAGGTTGCAGTGTTTTTATCAAAAATGTCTAAGGGTTTCACAAGATTGTACTGTTCGATTTGAAGCTTGTATTAGTTAAAAAATTAATGACCTGATACAACTCACGCCATATCAGGTCATAATTTAACTAATTTTATAAATATATTTAGTTTCTATATTTCGTGTTCACTAATAAATTTCTCTGCATAGAAAGCTGCAATAGCACCGTCACTACTTGCAGTAATAACTTGTCTTAATGGAGTAACTCGTAAATCACCAATGGCAAAAACACCAGGAATGTTAGTTTCCATGATTTCGTTGGTAGGAACAAAACCTGAACCATCAAGAGTAATCTCTTCCCTTAACAATTCATTATTAGGAATAATTCCAACATAAACGAAAACACCATCAACCGCTAAGTCTTTTGTTTCATTGCTTTTAACATTTTTTATATTAATATGGCTCACTAAGTTATCACCTTTAACTTCTTCTACAACACTATCCCAAATGAACTCCATCTTTTCATTTTTAAAAGCTCTGTCTTGAATTGATTTAACAGCTCTTAACTCATCTCTTCGGTGAATAATATAAACTTTTTTAGCAAATCTAGTTAAGAACATCCCTTCTTCTACAGCTGAGTCTCCCCCACCTATAACAGCAACGACTTTATCTCTGTATAAAGCACCATCACAAGTAGCACAATATGAAACCCCTTTACCTATGTAGTCTTCTTCTCCTGGACAACCAAGCTTACGAGGATGTGCACCAGTAGCAACGATTATAGTCTTTGCTTTGTATTCATCATCTTCAGTATAGATAGTTTTGAGACCATCTTTAGACTTAAAATCTACTTTAACAACTTCTTCTTCAATGAATTCAGGACCAAATTTATCTGCTTGTTGCTTGAACTTATCAGTGAGTTCAAAGCCACTCATTACTTCAGGGAAACCAGGATAGTTCTCAACCTCGAAAGTAATATTAATTTGACCACCTACAAGTGCTTTTTCAAATACAGCAGTTTTAAGGTTTCCTCTAGCTGCATATATTGCTGCACTAAGTCCTCCGACTCCACCCCCAATTATTATAACATCAAAAACCTTCATGTTAACTCCTTCGATAACTTTTGTTACTATTATAAACAATTTGCAATATTTAGCAAGAACTTTTATCGATTGATAAAAAAAAGGCCTGCATTTAATGCAAGCCTAATTGTTTATTTATTTATTTTAGAACAACTTATAAGATATTCCTAAACCAGATGTTTGTTTGAATCTACCAGTTTTATCAATTTCCTTGTCATATTTCCATTCAGTATAAACGTTGAAATTAATATTCTTATAGATTTGCATGCTTAACTCGTTAGTCCATTTCATATCAACTTGTTTCCAATCATCATCATTATCTGGATCGAGATCATCATTTATATCATCTTCAAGTGAGTTAAAGACTGCTTTATATGCTTCAAATGAGGAAGAGAATTTTGTTGTTTTGTTAGGGAAAACATATCCAAAGTCAGTAACTAATTCAACACCACCATCATTTCTTGTAGTTTTTTGGTACATGTGTTGTTGTTTCATTGCAAGACCTAATCTTGAATTCCATTCCATACATTTAGTTTTAACGATTTCACGTGAAATACCAAAAGATTCAGTAACAGTTGCAGGATTAAAGGCTCTTAATCTTTTACCTTCGAAAACAGTTTGTAAGCGAAGTGCTACAAATGGGTCAACCCAACCGTGTAAAGTAAACAAGCCTAGGGCATTTAAATCAATTTCATCATCAGATTTAGTAGGTTCTTGCCATCCTGCTTCTTGCATGCCACTTTCATCTTCTTCAGTTTCATATAATTGTCCAAATTTCATCAATAATGAATTATCTGATTTAAACCAATCAGTTAATTGTTTCTTAGCTCTCATTTCACCGGAAACTACCCAATTAATTGAACTCTTTTCTGCACCATCCCAGTTATCAGTATAGAAACTTTGGTTTAGGTTTCCTTTAAGATCAAAAGAATATTCCCAAGTTTCTTGCCCAAAAGCAAGACCGATAACAACTAGTAATAAACTAATCAAAATGACTTTCTTCATAATTACTCCTTTATATTTTGTACTAGAGAAGTGTAAAATGCAACAGATTTGATTAAATCACCTCTCTTAACTTTTTCATTTGGAGCATGAGCTTGATCCTCATCTCCAGGGCCAAAACCAATACATTTTATTTCAGGGTGTTTACCCATTATAAACACGCAGTTTGTACTGAAAGTCCATTTATCAATTATTGGCTCTGCATTAAATATATCAATATAAGCTCTTTTTGCAAATTTTAAATATTTAGAGTCTTCATTTAACAGCCAAGTAGGGTAATATTTCTCAACAGGGTATACTTTTCCTGTATATGCTTTTTCATGATAGTTAAGGACTTTTACTTTAGCATTAGGATATCCTGCTTTCTTACAACAATCTTCTAATTCCTGAACTGCTATTTCTTTGGTTTCACCAAGAGTTAAGCGTCTATCTACTTGTAAATAAACATAGTCAGAAACAGCACATTGTGAAGGAGAATCTGATTTCATCACAGAAACTGTTATAGTTCCTTTACCTAAGAAATCATCATGCCTTAATCTATCGTTAAGCTTTTCTATTTCCAGAGCGATTCTTGACATTTTGTAAATAGCATTATCACCTCTTTCTGGAGCAGAGCCATGGCAAGATATACCATTAACCTCAATAGATATCTCCATACGTCCTCTATGCCCTCTGTAGATGTTACAGCTGGTTGGTTCTGTACTAACGACTAATTCGGGAATAATCTTATCTTCTTTAATCATATGCTCCCAAGCAATACCATCGCAATCTTCTTCCATAACTGTCCCTGTAAACAACAGAGTAAAGTCATCTTGAAGATTTAGCTCTTTCATTAGATAGCCGGCATATATCATGGATGCGAGCCCACTCTTCTGATCTGAAGTTCCCCTGCCATATATATAGGTATCATCTATTTTACCTGAATATGGTGGTAAGTCCCAGTTAGATAAATTTCCTTCGTATACTGTATCAATATGGGCATCAAAAGCAATAATTCTTTGACCTGAACCAATACGACCAATTATAGAACCTAAAGCATCAATTCTTACTTCATCAAATCCTAACTTTTCCATCTCGTCTTTTATTAACAGAACGACATCTTTCTCTTTACCTGAATATGATTTGCATTGGATTAATCTACTTAAGAATTCTGCGACTTGTGGTTCTAATTCTTTTGCTCTATTTAATATTTTATTCTCTGCCATTATAATCTCTCCCATAGTTTTTGTGCTAGTTCCCTTGACCTTTTATTAATGTCCTTCTCATTTAACCTATCTGTTAGTTTATTGTTGTGCCACAAAATCTCCCCATTAGAAATGGTAGTTGATACATTTGCTTCTGCTAGACCGAAGATTAAGTGACCATAGTAGTTTGTTGCATTAAGTGGGGTAATTGGGTCATAATCAAGTAGTATCAAATCAGCTTGATAGCCCTCTTTTACCTTGCCTAAAGTGTATTCTTTCCAAATATTATTAGCAATGACATAATTGTTAGAATAAAGAGTTGAAGCTACTTCTCCAAAGCCAATGCTTGGATTCTTATTTATCAGATGCTGTAGCCACAAAGAAGTTCTGACTTCTTGCCCCATTGAGTTAGTCATAGCATCGGTTCCTAATCCTACAAGAAGGCCTTTGTTTATCATCTTAGTAATATTAGCAATACCAACTGCATTATTAGCATTAGATTGAGGATTATGCACAACTTTAGCCTTATATTTAGCTATTATATCCATATCTTCATCAGAAACATGAGTGCAGTGACCTAGAATAGTATTTTCATTTAACATTCCATGATCAAGTAATCTTTTTACAACAGACATGCCATATTTACTTTGAGAATCTTCTTCGTCAGCTAAATCTTCTGAGACATGAATATGGTAACCTATATTATTTGAATTAGCTTTAATAATATCTTTTAACGTATTATTATTCAATGTAAAAGAAGCATGAAGTCCAAACAGTGATTTAACATTCTTGGAAATACATAGATTACTAAAATCAACATTTTCTTTTATTCCTTCTTGGCATATAGCTTGACCATCTCTATCAGAAACTTCATAAGCTAGGCAGGATTTAATTCCAACATGTTCACTTGCCTTCTTAATTTCAGATAATGACCCTGTAATAGCGAAAGGACTTGCATGATGATCAATAAAGCTGGTAACACCTTTTTTAACTCCATCTATCATAGCAACTAAAGCACTGTAGTAAACATCCTCAAGGGTTAGCTTTTTGTCTAATCGCCACCACATATTCTCTAGTACTTCAACAAAGTTATCTGAACTACTTATTCCTGTTATTCCTTTAGCAAAACTGCTATAGAAATGTGTGTGTGCGTTTACATAACTTGGCATCAATACCTTGTAAGATCCATCGATAACTACATCATAATCACCTTCAGGAAGCTTGTTGTCAGAAGTAATATTCTTTATTTTGTCTCCTGAAACAATAACATTGCATCTTTCAATAAATGGATTTGATTCATCAAAAGTAATCACTTTAGCATTTTTAATTAGAATATTCATTAATCCCTCCATTCTTCTTTAGTGCGCTCTCTCATAAATAAGGCTTTACTGAAGCACTTTTGAACACAGATTGAGCATCCGATACATCTTGTTGCATCAGTAACAGGTATTTTATTATCATCTAGACTTATAGCTAAATAAGGACATCTTGTGCAATTACCACAATGCTGACATAAATCAGGCTCTACATCGGAAATCCTCTTTATAGGAGAGATATCCATGAAGTCTTGTATTGGTTTTGGTAAGGCTTTACCAATAAGTTTATCTATATCTTTTATACCTTTTTCTAGCATTAAATACTTTAGCCCTTGCTTTAAGTCTCCTATGTAATCAAAACCTTTCTTCATAACTGCTGTACAAATCTGTACTGTTTGACACCCTAATGCTAAGAAGTTGGCAGCATCTAAATAAGTCATTACTCCACCATTACCTGATATTATCATTTCTTCAGAGGAAGCTTTAGCTAATGTTAAGTTTGATATATATTTCACTGCATCACCAGACATACCTATCATTACTCCATCATCCCATTCTTTTTTGACATCTTGTCTGAAGTCTACAGCTGGGAATGAGTTAGCCAGGGTAACACCTGCTTTCTTATTTGGATACTTATTTAATACAGCTTTGATAGCCTTAAGAATAGGATTAATCGAAGTAACTGCACCTGTTAACTTAAATAACTTAGGTATGTTTGGGTCACTAACTTCCAGAATCCAATCAACTACTTTAGCTGTTAAAGCAGGATTTTGAGATACTATATCCCCTTCTGTGCCATCACCACCTTGTGGACATGACAAGCTATATTCGATTCCACCTACTCCAATTGCTTCTATCATTTTAGTGTTAGATTGCCAAACTAGCTTATCCTCAGAGTCGTTACCTGTTACAGGTCCACCTGTTGAAACTATGGTTAACTTCTCAGGGAATTCTTCAATCAGCCTCTTAGCATCAGCTAGTACTTGCTTTAAAGGAATTTCTGATACATTATCACAATTTGCATAAGTATCATCATTAAGTTTAAACATATAATCATGTGGAATATGAATATCTAAATCATCAAATGCTGTTTTCATAACAGCACCTGACCATCCAGCTTTATACGCTTTTGCCACTTGCTCATATCCATCACTTGGTGGAGCAGCAGACAATAGATAAGGAGAATCTATTTTCCTTCCAAAGAAGTCACTTTCTAAAGATATTTCATCAGTTGTAGAATCATTAAGCTCATAAAATGATTTGCATTTATTACTTGTATCAAGGTCAATGTATGAAGGTTTAAAGCAGTTAAGTACATTGATAGCACAGTTCCTACCATCGGCAACTGCTTCAACGACTGTCGTAGCATTATTCTTCATATCTCCACAATAGAATAACTTATCATCATCTTTCTTTATAATGCTAGTTTTAGAACCAACAGCAAAAACGACATAGTCATAAAACATAGAATGGAAATCTGAGTTAGCTATTCTTTCTATCTTATCTAATCTAAATTCTTCTGAATCCATCATAACTCTCTGACAATGAAGCTTTAAACCATCAAGGTCTTTTTCTATTTCTTTTACAGAAGTTCGGAAGTATATTCCAAATTTATTATTGAAGAACTCTGCTTTTTCATCACGACTTAGGTTCATCTCTGATAACATTTCCAGCATATAGAAGTCAATATATTCAGCATTTAGTGCTTTTGATTTAAGTGCGCAATCTATTGCAACAGCTCCACCTCCAATAATCGCCACTCTAGAATTCTCTTCTATATCATTGGCTGATAGAAATGACTTCCAGTCATGGGCATAGTCTTTACCATGAATATTAAGTTTGATAGCTTCATCTTGACCTGAAGCAATTACAACAGCATCATAGATTGATTTAAACTTATCAATATCGTATATTGCAGTATTATTATAGACTCTTATGCTATCATGATTTATAGCATTATCAATATCAGAAGATAATGTATCTCTATGCAATCTACTTTCAGGTATGTAATTACACATTCCTCCAAGTTCTTTATCACTTTCAAAAATATCTACCTTACAACCTTCATGTGCCAGAATATTAGCACAAGCAATCCCTGCAGGTCCTCCCCCTATTATACCAACACGCTTATTAATATCTTTCTTTGTAGTAAATTGAGCTTTAAATCCTAATTCCTTGCCTTTCTTAATAATTGTTGATTGTATCTCAGGTATCTTGATTGGATTATCAAAATTAACTCTTGAACAAGCTGCCATACAATGATAATCAGGGCATACAGAACCGCAGATTCCCCCCAATATGTTCTTACTTAGGATAATAGAACTAGCCCTTTTGTAATCACTGTCTTTTCCTACTCTTATTGCTTCAATAAAATCTGCCGGAGAACAGTTTACTGGACAGGCATCCATACAAGGTTTTTCTTCACAAAATAAACATCTATCTAATTCACTTAATAGTTGACCATGAGTTAAAACATTTCCCATCCTATACTCCTTTGCACTCTTCTATCGCCATCAAAACAGCCTCTGGTGTTGCTGGCATTCTTAGGTTAATTTCATCAGGTTTATTTGTTAAATAACTAATTGCATTCATGATAGATAACCAACCAGCTAATCCATATAGGAAAGGTGGTTCTCCAACTGCTTTCGAGCCTAATACACTAGCTTTTATATCATCTCTATATACATAATCTATTTTGAATTCTTCTGGAATATCATTTATTGTAGGAATCTTGTAAGTAGAAGGAGTAGAAGAAATATTCTGTCCTTTTTCATTAAATTTTACTTCTTCCATAGTACAATAACCAAGACCTTGAACCAAAGCCCCATATATCTGACCTTCATCAATATCTCTATTTAATGAATTACCATTGTCATGAACAACATATATCTTCTTGAAAACATAGTTACCTGTTAATAGGTCAATTTCACTAACTATTAGACAAGCTCCAAAGACATAATAAAAGAATGGTGTTCCCTTTCCTTTCTCCTTGTTGAAGCCAACTCCAGGTGTCTTATAGAAGCCATGAGCCCCTAAGTCTACACGTTTCATATAGGCAATTTTAGCTAGCTCTGGAAAATCTATACTAATTTGTTTATTCTTCTTCCAATATACTTTATTCTCCTCAAAAACTACATGGTCTTTATCAATTTGACAATTAGCCTGTTCCTCAAAAATATCTATTGCAACATCAATCAGTCTATCTTTCAAAATCTCACAGGCAATCTTAGTAGCGTTACCGTTTAAATCTGTTCCTGAGGATGCTGCTGTTGGTGAAGAATTACCAATTCTCTTTGTATTGGTACTTTCATTCCTTACCCTATCTGAGGAAACACCTAAAGTTCTACATACAACCGATACAATCTTAGTATATAATTGCTGACCCATTTCAATGCCACCATGACTCAAGGAAATAGACCCGTCGGAATATATCCAAACTAACGAAGAACCTTGATTTAGGAATCCTGCTGTAAATGATATACCAAACTTGCCGGGTATTATTCCTATTCCCTGCTTCTTATATTTATTACTTTTGTTAAAGACATTTACTTGCTCTTTTAGTTGGCTATAGTTTGAGATTTCTTCTAATTTATCTAAAGCTTCTAAGCCTAAAGCATCGAATACTTCCATGCCGTAGTGTGCTTTATCCCCTTTTTTATAGATGTTTCTTTTTCTAATCTCAAGTCTGTCAATCCCAAGTTTATAAGCAATTCTCTCAATAGCAGCTTCAGTAGTAAGTATTGCTTGGGGAGCTCCAAAACCTCTAAATGCTGTATTAGGAGGAAGGTTTGTTCTATATGAATTACCATATACTTCTAGATTAGCTATATAATAGCCACTGTCTATATGCAGAAGTCCTCTTTCTAGAATTGCATGAGAGAGGTCGATAAAAGCGCCTCCATTTGATCTAAGATAAACACTGTAATCTAAGATTTGACCATCTTTGCTATAGGCTACTTTATACTTATTTTTGAATTGATGTCGTTTACCAGTCCATGAAACATCGTCTTTTCTTTCAAGTTCTAAATAAACAGGCTTTTTCATTACTGAAGACGCTAGAGTTGTCAACGATGCCCAGAGTGTAGCTTGTGCTTCTTTTCCTCCAAAAGCACCACCCAGCCTTCTTACATCAACGGTTATATGATTTGAAGCTAAGCCTAAGATTCGGCTACAAACATCTTGTATCTCAGAAACACCCTGAGTAGAGCTATATACTGTGTAATAATCATTTTCTTCTGGAATTGTTAAACATCTTTGTGTTTCAAAATAGAAATGTTCTTGGAAACCTACTTCTAATTCTCCAGATATTTCTCCAGCGACTTCTTCAATCTTGTTATCCTTACGGATTATCTTTCTTGCTTCAGTGTATTCCAAACCTGCAGCAATGGCATCATCAAGCTCAGTATATGCTGGTAGCTCTTCATATTCAACCTGTATCTTTCTGCTTAGGATTATTGATTTTTCTCTGTCATCTGTTATTATTAAGGCAATAGGCTGTCCCACATATGTAACTATATCATCAGGAAGTAGAGGTTGATAGTCTCCATTTCCATGAGCAATATCATTTTTACCAGGTATATCTTGAGCTTTTATAATTTTATAATCGTAGCCTTCTTTATCTATCTTGTCTGTGTTAATATTAATTATTTTCCCTTTAGCAAGAGAGCTAACTATTGGATAGGCATATAAACAGTTATACTCATGAGTTTTATTTTTTATAAAAGTTGATAAGCCTGTAACATGCAGTTTTCCCGATAAGTGCTTCATGTTATTCTTCATCTTTTATACTCCTCTTGTAGTCTGTTTAAGTGCTTTATAATATGATTTCTAATAAGAACTTGTCTAAATTCACGACTTCCCCTCACATCACTAATTGGTGTAAACTCATTCTCAATTTCACTAGCTATAAGATTAATATCTAAATCTTCAATTCTTTGATTAATTATCTTAGTAGGAATACTTATGCTTAATTTAGGATATGCAGCAACACCACCAAATGAGAATCTTGATATTCCAATACGACCTTTTTGAAAATGTATTGAAGCAAAGGAGCAAACTGAAGAAATATCTAATGTAATTCTTTTAGAAGATTTTATAAAGCTATGAAAGACAGATTCTTCTAAAGGTATTTTAATTTCTTTTATAATCTCATTATTGATTAGAACTGTCTCTTTGTATCCTTTATAGAATTGATCTATAGAAACTTCTCTTTCACCATCTAGTCCAAACAAGACTAGCCTAGCATTTAGTCCTACTAAAGCTGTAGCACAATCACCGACTGGTGATGCATTGCCTATATTTCCTCCAATAGAAGCAATATTCCTAATCTGCTTAGAAGCCATCTTTGAAACAACTTTGCTTAATATTGGTAATTTATCTAGTACTGTCATATCAGTCCTAATGGACTCCAAACTTGTACATGCCCCAATGATTAGATTAGAATCTTTGCATTCAATCTTCTTGAGTTCGGGAATATAGCTAATATCCAAGTAATTCTTAAAGTAGTTTTTGGCAATATTACCAACCACATATAAATCAGTAGCCCCAGCTACTACCTTAAACAGCCCTTTGCCCTTAAGTTTATTAACCATTTCTAGATATTTATCAAGACTTTTAACAAGATAGTAACCATCAATATTTTTTATTAGATGTTGCTCATTTTCAACATCTTTTGTTTCGTAAGTTAATTCTTTTAACTTTGATATACCAGTAGAAAGGAAATCAAGTAGTTCACTTTTTGCATGTTCATTATAGTAATTCAATATTTTTTTTAGTCCTTGAATAATATGAACATAGCCTGTACATCTACATAAATTACCTTCTAAAGATTTCTTCAATTCCTCGTAAGTATAGTCATTTTCATTTGCTAAATAAGAGAAAATTGACATTATAATACCCGGTGTACAGTATCCACATTGAGTACCATAATTATCATATAAGATTCTTTGAATTGGATGTAACTTCTCAGGATTATCCCCCATACCTTCAACAGTCACGACCATGCAATTATTTATCTTTTCTGCTGGCAAGATACAGGAGTTAACTGCTCTATAAATCACATTACCTGTATTCTTATTGTAGCGCCCAAGTGTTATGGTACATGCACCACAATCACCTTCATTACATGCCTTTTTTGTCCCTAGAAACCTATATTCTTCTTGTAATAACTCTAATAATGTTGTCCCAGGTTTTATTGTTACTGTTTTAACATCATTATTTAGAATAAATTTAATCTTTCTTTCAATCATAAAACCTCTATTAACTGATTATGCTTAATGATTTATCTTACAATAATTTATCTCCTCCAATAAATATAGATTTGATTTTATTGTTACTATTTACAAATATTAACTGTGCCAGCATCTCATCTATACTAGCATTACTGTTTATGTTTAAAACTACTAAATCTGCTTCTTTACCTATCTCAATTGAACCTATTTGACTTTCTTTAGATAAGACTTTTGCATTACCTAATGTAGCTAAATAAAACAATTCTCTAACCTCAATTGACTTACTCTGCATATAGTTAGCCATTTTCATGTGATAGAACATATCTAACTGCGTACCTCCAGCAACATCAGAGGCTAGTCCAATTGAAAGACCTTCATCTCTTAGTTTAAAATAGGGAAATCTTCCTGATTTTAAAAAGAAGTTTGAGTCTGGACAATGAGCTATTTTTGTTCCTGTATCCTTAATGAGCTTTATCTCTTTGTCATCAAGATGAATACAATGTCCCAGAATAGTTTTAGCTGTTAGCAAATGATTCTTGAAGTATACATCAGTATAAGAATCATAGCCAGGAAATAAAGACTTAACTAATTGTATTTCATTATGGTTTTCTGAAAGATGTGTTTGTATATATTTGTCATTCTTACTTGCATAAGAACCAATATCTTTCATAAGCTTTTCTGTACAAACAGGTGCAAACCTTGGAGTAAAAACATAGTTTAATCTATCTACATTATCCCATTTTTCACATAATTCAATTGATTGTCTTAGACTCATATCAGTGCTTTCTTGAAGATAATCAGGACAATTAGAATCCATGGCTATTTTCCCTATAAGAGCTCTGTATCCTTTGGATTTGGCCACTTGGAAGGCAATATCTGTTGCATTACTAGAAGAAGTTACATATATTGCTGCACAGGTGGTTCCATTTGCTATTAAGTTATCAAAAAAATCTTCTGCCACTTCTTTAGCATATTGACTTTGCTTGAGCTTGTTCTCTTCAGGGAAAGTATAAGTATTCAGCCACTCCAATAAATCTGATTTATACGAACCTCTTATATTCCATTGAGCTAAATGAACATGCGAATCAATCAAACCCGGAATAAGGACATTGTCTGAATAATCTAATATGTCTTTACAACATTCAGACTCATCTTGATATGGTCTCATATCTATAATTTTATTATTATCGACTACTATTAGGTAGTCTTTAAGAAATTCTATATCCCTATTTTCTGTAGGGTTAAGTATATTACATCTTATTTTAATCATTCTTCTTCCTTCCGTAAATTCTAGATTGTAGTTTTTTTTATAACTTGTAAAGATTTTTCTTTATAATTCCGTAAATAATGATGTTTATTAGATGAAATTGTAGTAGTTAAATGGAATTATTGAAGGGGTATCAAGTTCACACCTTGTGAGCGTAGAAGGAGTGTAAGCATCCACCCTGGTAAGGGTTGAACTTTGTTCATGCTTACGCAAAAAAGACTCGTAAGCTTTCATAATGGAGTGTAAGCATCCACCCCAGTTAGGGTTGAACTTTGTTCATGCTTACGCAAAAAAGACTTGTAAGCTTTCATAATGGAGTGTAAGCATCCACCCTGGTAAGGGTTGAACTTTGTTCATGCTTACGCAAAAAAGACTCGTAAGCTTTCATAATGGAGTGTAAGCATCCACCCCAGTTAGGGTTGAAATTTGTTCATGCTTACGCAAAAAAGACTTGTAAGCTAGGAAGCTTACAATCCCAGCTGAATTACCTTCTGTTAAGCACACCCTTACTTGCCACCTTGAAAAATCAGCCTTTTTTCAAGGAGACCCTTAAGGAAGAAGGTATAAGCTAGGAGTTAGGAGTGAGGAGTTAGGTCTGACATACTGGGATCGCTAGCCTCTGCGCTGGCTTCACTTAGAACGCAGTGATAAGTGCATTTGTAGAAACATTTGGAAAAACGTCTCAGATACAAGCAAGGACTGTGACAGGCGAAGACTGTAGCTTGTGCACCCAGATGGTGATGGAGTGTAAGCATCCACCGATAGGTTGAAGGAACAAAATAAATTCTTTTATTATTTAGCTAAAAAGAATTCAGGTGATTTATAGTCGTTGAAATGTGTATGTAATTTCTTTGAGAATTCATTAATACGTTCATCCTCAAACTTTATAGCTTGTTGAGGGCAATTTCTTAGGCATGCATGACAATAGTTACATAAATTTTCATTTATATAATGCTCTTGTTTCTGAATACTTATAGCTTCAAAAGGACAATTAGTTTCGCACAAGCCACAAAGATTACATTGATTTTTATCAACAATTGGCTTTGTGATAAGTTTAGCTTTTCTTTCACCGTAAGGGAAGTTTCCCGGTACTTCTAGAGAAAGGTCATCTTCTTTTATAATTAATTGAACATTTTTAGCAAATTCCTTGGCTTTGCTTAAATCATCTAAAGAAGGTCTACCTAGAGCAACTGGATATTGGTCTGTACTAAATGAATGAACTCCAATAAAGGCAGCTGCAGCAATAGGATTAAATCCTAATTTTTTACTTTCGTTAACAAGTTCAATAAGTGCGTCATCATAATGTCTATTACCATACACAACAAGAATAATTGCTTTTGTTCCTTTAGCATTGATTGATTGCATTCTATTAAGAAAAACCTCTGGAATTCTTCCACTATAAACTGGACATCCGATAATTGCTAAATCATTTTCAGGTATTGTTATTTGATCTTTCTGATTAGTTGTAGTATAGTTTATATCATTATATGTATTTGCTTCAATAGATTGAGCAATAGCGTTAACGACTTGTTCTGTCGTTTTTGTAGGAGAAAAATATATTTTATTTACTTTCATGTTAACTTACCTTTCCTTTGTTTCATACACAAAAAAAGAGTCTGCTGACTATGTCAACAAACTCGTAAAAAAAAACTTTAGTAAAATACTTACTTAACTAAATTCCCTTATAAATGAATTTCTGTTCCCATGGTTTGTTTAAGAAATAAGTTAAAATTATTCTTTTTTTATCCATTAGATTATCAGGAACAATCTTTTCAAATTTATCAAGAACTAGATATTTATCAAATTTCAACTTATATTCTTTTGAAATCTCGTCTATTATTTCTATCCCTTCTTCCACTGTTTCCTGCTTTGTATATTCCATAAGATTAGAATTACAAACAATCTCTGATACTTTAAGAGTAGAAATTGATTCAATCATCTCTTTCATTTGAAGTATCTCTGCTTTATTGCTTGTGAAAGGACGATTGGTATTTACTACAAAATGCATTTCGTAACCCCTCTTCTTAATCTGTGGTATGAATCTAGCTAAAGTTCTTGCACCAGCTGGATCTCCGCCAACATCTAAGATAACTGCTTTATCCTCTGACATAATCATGCCTCTTACACGAGGAGATATCATTGGTAAATCTGCATGTTTGAATTCACCCTCAGGAGCAACAACTTGGATTCCTTGTTCTTCAAATTGCTCTCTTACATCTCTACTTCTAAAGTAAGGATTTACAACATCAAGATCACATAACACGACCTTCTTACCAGCTTCTTTAAGAAGTTTTGCTAGGTTGATTGAGTATTCACTCTTACCTGAACCATAAGCACCAATAACAATTATCAATCTATTTTCTATCATTTCTTATTCCTTCAATTTATACTTTTCATTTATAATAGCTATTTTTCAGCAAAAAGCAAAGAATCTAGTTCTTCGTAGTTATAAACAAAATAATCAGCTAGCTCTTTTAGCTTAAGTTCATCCTTTTTAGAGTAGTCATTATAAATTGCAATAGCTGTCATTCCTGCATTCTTTGCAGCTTCTACTCCATGAAGAGTATCTTCAATTACCAGAGTATCTTCTGGGTTAGTATTTAGTTTAGAAGAAACCTTCAAATATATATCAGGAAAAGGTTTACCTCTATCTACTTCTGAGCCTGTAGTAACTTCTTTAAAAAAGCTACTAAGCTTGTGATTAGCTAAAACTACACTAGTGAGCTTTGTAGAATTACTTGTGCCTATACCTAAATCAATTCCACTTCTGTGAAGCTTTTCAATCAAGTCTAAAGCACCTGACCTAAGTTCTATATTCTTGTAAAAATCATAAACCATAGAATCCCATTCATCAGTAATCTGCTCCACTGTTTCACTTAAAGCAAATTTATCTTTAAAGTATTTAGCTATTGCAACATAACCGTCACCTGCTGGCATATCTTTAAAGAGGTCGTCTGGAACTTGCAAGCCTCTTTTGCCAAGAAAATCAATATCAACTTGTTCCCAAACGTGCATAGAATCGATTAATGTTCCATCCAAATCAAATATAACTGAGTTAAACTTATTAATTCTATCCATTAAACCATACTCTGATTAAAGAACTTTCTAACTACATTAGGGTCCTGATATTTACCAAATAGAGCCATTAGTCTTATTCTAGCTTTAGGACCTTGTAAATCACCACCTAAAATACAGCCTAACTTTTCAAGATGCAAACCACCAGCATCATAACCATATTCTGGAAGAACTCTACCTGTAATTGTTCTTGAGGCAATTACAACTAGCACATTAGCATCTATAGCCAACTTAATGGCTGGAATAATAGATTCTGGAAGATTACCTCTACCAAAAGCTTCTATAACTATAGCCTTAGCTCCACTGGCAACTGAAGCATTTATATAAGTATCATTCATACCTGCAGTTGCTTTTATCAAATCTACTTTAGGCTCTATCTGATTAGTCCAAACTGATTCTCTAAGATGATTATCTCTATGATACACAACAGCATCAGGATCAATAGTTCCAATAGGTCCATATTTAGGAGACTTGAATGCATCCACTGTTCCTGAATCAAATTTTAGGACATCTCTAGCAGTATGGATATCATCATTCATGACGACTAAAACACCTTTATCTACAGTTTCAGGGTGACTAGCAACCCGAACAGCTGCAATAATATTTCTTGGTCCATCTAAACCTAATTCAGAGCCAGACCTCATGGCTGCAGTTAGTATTATTGGACGTCTTGACGTTGTAACTAGATCAAGAAAATAAGCAGTCTCTTCAAGAGTGTCAGTACCATGAGTAATAACAACACCATCAAAATCAAGTAAGTAACCATCTACTCTTTGAGATAATTCAAGCATCTTATCTGGTGACATATATGGACTTGGAATGTTTGAATATTCTACAACATCTATATCAGCTATCTCGTATAACTGAGGAAAAGTATTTAGGAAACTAACAAATTCACTTGTTGGAACTACACCACTTTCGCTTCGTTCCATTCCTATTGTACCACCTGTAGTTATAATCAATATCTTCTTTTTCATTAATTGCCCCTCTTATAAAGATCCATCATGCTAAACCATTTATATACTTTGGCGTTTTCAACTTCTTTGTCAAACCAAGTCTCGAATACATTATCAAGCTGAGTATCTCTGTACTCACCTCTAATTACATAATAGTTTCTATCAAAGTAATCATTATCAGCGTCTTGTCGATTATTTAAGTAAATAACGTTAATCGTATTATTATAAATAAATGAGTCTGTGTAGTCGCCTCTATCTTCAAGCTTCATAACCTTCTTCATAATTTCATCAGCATTCAAGTCCTGGAAGACTAAGTAATTTTTAGAAAATTCTGATATATTTGCTACTTCAACATCAGGATAATCTTGTTCTAATATTACTGTATCATAACTTTCACAAATATTCTTAAGTTTATTGCCAAGAATATCTTTTTGTTTTTGAGATTCAATCTTCTTATAAAGTAAATCCCTTACTTCTTCTAATGGCTTCTTTTTAAGCAGTTTGTTTTCAATTATCTGAACTAAAACCAATACTCTTTCACGCTTATTATAAATCGGTTTATATATATATCCATCAGATTTAGTGACAGCATCTTCAATCAAATCCTTAACAGAACCTAAATCTTCTACATAAACTCTTTGAAAATTCAATGTATCTACAGAATGAACAAGACAGCCGTATTCATTTGCTGTTTTTTCAATACCGATTTGTTTGATTAATTCACCCATAGACTTTAACTCTTCACGTGCATTAATTCTTGTTTCATGAGAAATAGGTATTGGGAAATTAAGTTCCTGCAATTTAACCATTGTCTTTGTCTTCTCTAGAATCTTATATATGTACCAAATATCGCCATCTAGAAGAGGATATGTTATCGAGCCTATAGCTAGTCCATTTATATCATCTCTAATAATACTAGGTAGATTTTCTATTTCAGTAAAAGGTAACTTGCCTAATGGATATTTTCCTAGATTAGAAGAAAATTCACGACATGCTGTATCAAAATCTAAACCTCTGTAAAGCTGATTGTGTAGAGAGTCAATGGTTGTCTTGGCAGACATAAGATCTTTTTTAGATGGTTTAACTTTCTTGGTTATATATTTAATCTTTAAATTTGGTTCATAATAAAGACTTTTATCAGTCTTTCTATACTCAATTTCTATCTCCTTATTTGTAACAGTTGGCTTATAGCTATCTAAAGGAATAGATAATATATCGATATCATAAGATGCATAATTATCATCATAATAGTCTTCAACAACAGATTTGGATATCTCAGCTTTGTCTTTCAATATCTGGGTAATTTTCATTACAGGAATGTATTTGTTGTAATAATTATATTTAATATCACTTGTATTTACTGGTTTATTTGTTTCAATAGAGTTTTTATATATCTCGTAATTAAAGACTCCATTCACATCAAAAGCACCATTGTCTGTATAATACTTTGGAGGGTTAGTTAATAAAGAATCTAGAACTTCTTGCTGGGTTACAACTATATCATGTTCTTTCTTAAACTCATTAATGATTGTTGCTCTTGTGAGGTCCTTCCATGTTATATCTTCCAATTTCATGATTTCTTCATCAGTCGCTTTGTAGTTAGCATCATCTTTACGTAATATTCTATAATGGCCAAGAAATGAAGTAGTGAAAACATCTCTATCAATCTTAACTCCATTAATTTCACCAGCATACTTATTACCTTCTTCACTTGTACTACTACCAGCACAACTGATTATAAATAGCATTACAACAACTGAAAACAGCCCTATGAATTTTTTCATTGTATCCTCATTATTTATCTTTATTTTTAATTTTATCTTGTATTTCTTGTAGCTTTTGCCAAGCATCAATAGGAGACATCTCATTTAGATTATATTCACTAATCTCATCGAATATCTCATTGCTTCCATCATCTTGTTCTTGCAAGTATTCAAATATATTAATTTGATCGTCTATAGTACTTAGTTGCTTCTTTATCTTTCCAGTTAAGCCTTGAGGACTAAGTTCATGTTCTTCAAGATTCTTTAATATCTGCTTAGCTCTGTTTATTACTTTAACTGGCATACCAGCTAATCTAGCAACCTGAATTCCATAACTTTGATCTGCTCCACCACGTTCAATCTTACGAGTAAAGATCATTTCATCATTCCATTCACGTACTGTAATATTGTAGTTTTTAACAGAAGATAAGATATTTTCTAATTCTGTTAATTCATGATAATGAGTCGCAAACAAGGTTTTTGCATGCTTAAACTTATGAATAAATTCTACTATAGACCATGCTAAAGAAAGACCATCAAAAGTAGAAGTTCCTCTACCAATTTCATCTAATAAAATCAAAGAGTCTCTTGTAGCAGAATTAAGAATATTGGCTGTTTCAATCATTTCAACCAAGAATGTAGATTGACCTTGCGCTAAGTTATCAGAAGCTCCTACCCTTGTAAAAACCTTGTCAAATATTGGAATAACAGCCTTGGAGGCTGGAACAAATGAACCAATCTGAGCCATAATTGCAATTAAACCAATCTGTCTAAGATAAGTAGATTTACCAGCCATATTTGGACCAGTAATTATTGCTATCTGATTATTCTGTGAATCCAAGATAACATCATTAGGGATATATGGTTCATCTGTTAACAACTTTTCTATAACTGGATGACGACATTCCTCTAATATTAGTTGACCTTCATCACTAAACTCAGGCATGATATAGTGAAGCTTATGTGCGTTATATGCAAAACTACATATTACATCAAGAACAGAAACAACATCAACAAAGCTCTGCATCAGCTCTAACTTCTCTTGTAAATCCGATCTTAACTGCTTATATATCTCATATTCTAAAGACTTAATTCTTTCTTCAGCTCCGAGTACTTTAGATTCATATTCTTTTAGTTGTGGAGAGATATACCTTTCTGAATTGACTAATGTTTGTTTACGAATATAATGTTCAGGTACCTTATCTTTATGAGTCTTTGTTACTTCTAGATAATAACCAAAAACCTTGTTATAGCCTATTTTTAATGAATTAATCCCAGTAGTTTGCTTTTCAGTATCTTCAAGTTTAGCTATCCAAGCTTTACCGTCTTTACTAATGGCTCTTAACTCATCTAATTCTGTATCTACACCATCTTTGATAATATTGCCATCTTTGATTGTAATAGCAGGATTATCAATAATGGCACTATCAATTGTATCAACTATTGTACTGTAATCTTGTAAGCTTTTAGCACTGCATTGAATTAAATCAGAGTTGTAATCATTAAGTATAGTCTTAATTTTAGGTGATAAAGCAAGGTAATTACGTAAAGCAATTAGTTCTCGTGGATTAACCTTTAGTGATCCTACTTTAGAAAGAATTCTGCTAACATCCCCTACTTCTTTTAGAAGATCTCTAATGTCTATTGTATCATGGAACTTATCCTTACATTCGGCAACAGCTTGGTGCCTTTTATATATCTCTTCTTTATCAATAAGTGGATGAACTAGCCAGTTATTAATAAGCCTAGTTCCCATAGGTGTAAGAGTAGTATCAAGAACTGAAATAAGGGAACCATATTTATTACCATATCTCATGGACTTAGTAAGCTCTAAGTTTCTACGACTAATATCGTCTAGTAGCATGAAGCTATCAAGAGAGTAATAAAGTAACTTATTTATATGCTTTAAATCATTATTCTTGAGTTCTTGCAGATAAGCCAAAGCTAC
The DNA here is from genome assembly GCA_963678315.1 of Cloacimonadales bacterium (SeqCode). Classification (GTDB taxonomy): domain Bacteria; phylum Cloacimonadota; class Cloacimonadia; order Cloacimonadales; family JAFGVF01. The sequence goes on from OY782781.1 coordinate 2,395,155, forward strand.
TCCAGCTGAAGCTGCTCCAATCCTCTTACGATTAGCCCCCAAACTCTCAAGAGTTGTCGTATGAAAGTGCTTCTTTAGTATAGAAATTGCTTCTTTAGTATCATATTGCCATGAATCAAATATTGTGATTGTTGGACTGTGTTCCAACTGCATCTTTTCTATTTCTTGCTGAAGAATATCATCTTTTACAACAATTTCAGCAGATTCCAATCGCAGAAGTTCATTCTTTAATTGTTCTTTTGATACTTCAGTAAATACAAAGTCTCCTGTTGAAATATCTATTGAAGCTAAGCCTACTATGTTCTTCTTCCCAAAGCTCAAAACACTAAGATAGTTGTTTTCTGCTTTATTAATAAGCTTGTTATCAATAATAGAACCCGGAGTAATTATATCCACAATATCTCTTTTAACAATACCTTTTGCTTGGGAAGGGTCTTCAACTTGCTCACAAATAGCGACCTTATGTCCTGCTTGAATCAACTTTTCTAGATAGTTATCTAATGCATGATAAGGGAATCCAGCTAATGGAACAGGATCATCGTCACTCTTATTACGGGCGGTGAGAGTAATTCCAAGAACTTTTGCTGTTACTTTGGCATCATCAAAGAATGTTTCATAGAAGTCCCCCATTCTAAACAAGAGAATTTTATCAACGTGTTCTTCTTTGAACTTCCAATACTGTTGTAGCATGGGAGTAGATTTCTTTTTATCTTGTTCTTTCGTTTTATTCTTAGTCATTCTTCTTTAAAAAGCACTCTACGCCATCATTTTTAAGGTTGTCGATGTTATCTTTTGCTTCTTTAGCCTGTGAGTAAGGACCACCCCAAACTACATATGTAGTTTTCCCAGTAGATTCATTAATATCTCTAACAACATTCCACATAATTTGGTAGACGTAAAGATTTTTAGCATAATCTATTGCTCTTTCTTGATTAGAAAATCTACCTACTTGAATAAAGTACTTACCAACAGGTTTATTCATCATGACGATATAATTGTTTGGCTCTACATTAATTGGTCTATCTAACAACTCACCTTTGTCATTATTAGAATCAACTTCATTGCCTTCTTTTTTAGATGGGCTTGTTTCATTGAAAATATCAATATCCAATTCTGGCTTGTTATCTTCTACAGGTGTCAATCTATCTAGAAATTCTCCATCTTCTGGGTCGTATAAGGATTGCTCGTTAACAGCTAAAGTATCAGTATCAATAGGTTGAATTTCTTGCACTATTGATCCAACATTGCCTTCAGTGTTTGATTCACTAATATAGCTATTCAAAATAGAAAGGGTATCAGTTCTAACGATATTAGTTAGGTCAAAGTCCTTTGCTGAAGTTGTATATTTTTTTACAGAAGAATCTTTGATTTCATCTCTATTTTGCTTGGCATATAACCAAGAATAATCTATGTTTTCTTTAGAGTATTTCCTAATCTCGAAAACATGTTCCTCAGCCAGTGCTGCATATTGGCTATACTGGTCAATCATAAAAGATTTCTTATAGTTAGATACAGCCTTCTTAATTTCTCCTGATCGTTCATAGCTAAGTCCAAGATTATAATACAAATATGCTTTATTCAGACCTTCTTTATCATTTTTAAGCAATTGTTCTATATGAACTATAGCCTCTTTATATTTTGCTTGTTGAACATTACCTTCAATCAACATATAGTAACTTAAATCATATTTATGGTCTTTTTTATCACTTTCTTTAAGGAAGTTATTAGCATATTTTTCACTTTTAGCAAACTCTTGTTTCATGAAATACAATCTTGCCATCCAGTAATTGTATTCATATACTTTTTCTTTATTCTCAATTTTTAAGAAATAAAGTTCTGCTTTTGAGTAATTTCTTTTAAAGAAGTTGATGACTCCAAGCTTGAAATGAATCTTATCACGATATTCGATTTGTGGAAAATACTCTATCAATTCAGTCATAGCTGCTTCAAAATTCTTATTACTTATAAGAGATTCATAGTAAGCTGCTCTTGGTAATTCATCCTCTGACAATCTAGGTTTTGTATATATTTTCTTGCGTAATTCATTAATCTTGCCATTATTAAAATACTCTTCATACTCTATTGAAAACAGTGATATTGAACTTAAACATACTGCTAATATAAAAGACACAACTTTTCTATTCATCTCGTTTCCTCACTAATCCATTTTCTGGAATTTTTTCATTGAGTTCAATATAAGAACAAGTATTAGGTTTTGTAAATGGAATTTCTTGCATATCCTCACTAAATATTTTTTCAACAGTGATTTTTATATCATCATCTATATCAGGGAATATTATTTCAATTTCATCACCAACTACAAATTTGTTTAGTATTTGAATTTTTACAAGCCTTCCTTCTTGATGAAGAACCTTACCAATAAATTTATAGTCTCTAATATATGCTGAATTCTCATAGTATTGAGTTTCAGTATCGTTAAAGCCGTCAAAGAAAGCTTCAGTATAAACCCTATGCGAAACATTATTTAGTTCTGCTATTAATTTATCTGTTAAGTCTTTCCCTTCTTGCAAGTATTCCAGAGCCTTTCGGTAAACTCTCACAACATTACTTACGTAATATAATGATTTCATTCTGCCCTCTATCTTGATACTCTCAATACCAACATCACAAATTTCTTTTAACCTATTAATCAAAGAAAGGTCTTTGGAATTCATTATATAAGTACCAAATTCATCTTCAGTTATTGGAAAATACTCATTGGGACGTGTTTCTTCGACGAGATGATATTTCCATCTACATGGTTGTGTACAAGCTCCTAAATTAGCAGAACGATTGTTAAAGAATGCAGATAATAAACATCTTCCAGAATAAGCAATGCACATTGCCCCATGGACAAACATTTCTAATTCAACATTGGGAAGCTTAGCTTTCATTTCAACTATTTCTTTGAAAGAAAGTTCTCTAGCTAATATAACTCTAGAAGCACCTTGTTTATTCCAGAAGTCAGCACTTTTCCATGAAACAACATTTGCTTGTGTACTAATATGTATTTCTAGGTTAGTTTCTTCTTTTACAACTTGAAACACTCCCGGGTCAGAGACAATTAAAGCATCAACACCGATTTCCTCTAAGGTCTTTACATATTCAGGTAAACCTTCAATATGTTGATTATGAGCGAATATATTAACTGTTACATATAGTTTTTTATCCCTTTCATGACAAAAAGCTACAGCTTCTTTTAATTCTTCAAGTGTTAAGTTTCCAGCTTTTGCTCTAAGACCATATCTATCTGTTGCAGTATAAACTGCATCAGCTCCATACATAATAGCAAACTTTAGCTTATCAAGAGTTCCTGCAGGTGCTAATAATTCCATATTATCTCTTTATTTTAGTTACTCATTGATTTCAAGAAATCATTATTGGTTTTGCTTGATAACATTTTCTTTCTGAGTGTTTCAATACCTTGAGCAGGACTCATAGTTTTTAGGAATTTCCTTAAGATGAACATTCTATTTCTTTCCATGTCTGTAAGAAGAAGTTCCTCTCTTCTTGTTCCTGATTTAACAAGATCAATTGCCGGATAAAGTCTCATATCACTGATAGATCTATCAAGAATAATATCCATATTACCAGTACCTTTAAACTCTTCAAAGATAACTTGGTCCATTCTAGAACCTGTATCAACTAAAGCAGTTGAGATAATTGTTAAAGATCCAGATTCAACTGTATCACGAGCAGCACCAAAGAACTTTTTAGGTTTAGTTAAACCATTAGCATCAATACCACCAGAAAGTACTTTACCAGAAGATGGTTGAACATTGTTGTAAGCACGAGCTAAACGTGTTATAGAATCCAGAACAATTACAACATCTTTACCTAATTCACACATTCTCTTTGCTTTATTTAAGACCATTTCGGCAACAGCAATGTGACTCTTAGGGCTTTCATCAAATGTTGAGCTTACTACTTCTCGATTACCTTCTTTAAGAATCTTTCTCATATCAGTAACTTCTTCAGGACGTTCATCAATAAGCAGCACAATCAATTGCATTTCAGGATGATTGGTCAATATAGCATTAGCAATATTTTGAAGCAAAATTGTCTTACCAGTCCTAGGTGCAGCAACAATCAAACCCCTCTGTCCCATACCGATAGGAGTGAATAAATTAATAATTCTTGTCGATAAATCATTTTGACCTGTTTCTAGATTAATCTTTTGAGTTGGGTAGTAAGGAGTTAAGTTATCAAAGTGTTTTGATTCTAAAGCTTTTTGAGGTGTATCATCATTTATTGCATCAACTCTCAATAAAGCGTAGTATTTTTCCCCTTCTTTTGGAGATCTTACTGGACCAGCAATCATATGACCTGGTTTTAAATTAAATCTTTTAACCTGTGTTAAAGAAACATATACATCATCTCTACCAGGTAGGTAGTTATTGTGTTGGAATCTTAAAAATCCATACCCATCAACTGTTAATTCTAAGCAACCAATAACAAACGCTAAGCCTTCTTGAGAAGCATTGAATTCGAGGATTGAGTATATTAATTCTAGTTTTTTCATTGAGCTGTAGCCAGTTAAACCACTCTCTTTTGCTAATTTATTTAGTTCGGGTACTGTCTTTTCAAAAATATCTTCGTATTTTTTCATTGATTCTCCTAAGAGGTTATTATATTAATTGTTTGTTTTAAATGTTTAAGATCAAGGTGGTACACCCGTAGGGATTCGAACCCTAGACCCGCTGATTAAGAGTCAGCTGCTCTGCCAACTGAGCTACGGATGCACACTTAGGTTTTAAAAAATTCAGTTTACGTTTAATGTCAATGATTTTATCATACTTTTTTATCTATTACATTGTTTTAGTAAATTAATTAATTATTAACTTATTGTTTATTTTCAACACTAACATATAGTTATATAGAATTATAGTTACAAAAGCTCAAATATCTATTTTTGTCAATTTTTTTCATAATTTATTATATAGTCTTTTATTCTTTCCATTCTAATGCCACCTTTTTCCCCCTATATTCATTAACTAACTGTAGTATAACAAAGCCAACTATGAAGAAAGGGATTACTGTTAGTATTGAATATCGGATATCGCCAGTCCATTTTTTTACAAGTCCAAACAAGAGAGGACCAACAATTGCTGACATTCTACCCGTAACATTGTAGAAGCCAAAGAATTCAGCATGTTTTGTAGCTGGAGTTAAGGAGGCAAGCATTGCTCTGCTGTTAGCTTGAGTTGACCCAATAGCAAATCCTGCTAGAAGTATTACAGCATAATAATCTTTCTTTGATGGAGATAAGAATGCCCATACTATTACCGCAAGCCAGATTAATAGACAAATTGATAATGTTTTATTATGTCCAATTTTATCAGCAATAAATCCAAAGATGAAAGCTCCCAGTACTGAAGTTATTTGGGCAAATATGAAAACTTGTATAGATTCAGAAATATCCATGCCGTAGCGTTCTTGGCCATAAATCATTGTAAAACCAATAGCCGTTGCAATGGCATCATTATATAAGAAATAGGAGAGCAAGAAGTTTCGTAGGTCTCTGAAGCTTCTTATAGATTTAAATGAACTAACTATTCTCTGATAGGCAATTCTAAAGTAGTTAGATCTTTTAGAAGGCCTTTTAAACTCTTTCAATAGAACAAAGGTAATTATAGCAATAGAGCCATAAAATACTCCGACCATGGGAAAAACAAATCTTGTCATTCCTGCTTTATGGAGGCCAAGTGCAGCAAACAATGAAACTAAACCACCAACATAACCAAATGCCCAACCAAAACCTGAGACTTTTCCAAGGTGTTCAGGCTCTGCTATTTCTGGTAAAAAGGAATCATAAAATACATTTGCCGAATGGAAGCCAAAGTTTGCCAGTATGAAAAATAACATACCTGTAAATATAGAGCCAGGTCCCACAAATCCTAAAAGTAGGGTAAATATAACAGATAAATAAGTATTATAAAATAAGAACTTCTTTTTAGCTCTTGAAAAATCTGCTATAGCACCAAAGATTGGAGCAGAGATGGCCACCATAAACATTGAGATAGCTAGACATATTCCCCACAAGAAGCTTCCGTCAGCCCTATCCCCTACAACCTGATTTTTAAAATATACACTATAGACCACTGTAACAATGATAGTTGTAAAGGAAGAATTAGCAAAATCATAAGCCATCCATCCAAAAATATTTTTAGTCATTTTCACTATTCGACATTTCCTCTTCTAATTGAATTTCCTGAAAGTTGAATTTCTTATACACACTTGTATTTGGTGTTGCTATCAAAATTTGATGACTATTATCTAATAAACTAAAAATTTTATCTACTCTTTCAGAATCTAACTCAGAAAGAGCATCATCAAAAATAATCATTGGAGCAATATCTTGACTATCTTGAATCATTCTTAACTGAGCAAATCTCATAGCAATTGCTAGTGAACGCTTCTGACCTTGAGAAGAATATCGCTTTGCTAAAAAGCCATTTATTTTTAATTCATATTCGTCAAGATGAGGACCGATTACAGACCTTCCATTATCAAATTCATCCTGCTTATGTTTCTTTAAATATTCACTTATATAGTCTTTTTCATAAACTAGCTTGTTATGAGCACTATAATCAATCTCTATAGACTCTTGAGCATCAGTAATCGTATTTAATATTTCTTCAGTAAATTGAACAAATTTATTTAAATAATTAATCCGATAATCATAAACTTCTATTGATTTTTCGATAAATTTTTGAGTCCATATATCATAAGCAGACATATCATTATTGCTTTTTAAGATAGTATTTCTTTGTTCTAAAAGCCTATAGTAATCACGAATTGTTTCACTATACATGATTGATGTTTGGGTTATTGCCTGATCGAAAAAAGATCTTCGCTTCAATCTTGTTCCATTTATCAGCCATATATCTTCAGCTGAGAAATACACAACTCTTACATAACTATATAGACTCGAGATTCTTGAAATTGGCTCACTATTTAATTTTATTTTCTTTTTATTGTTGCTGAAGTCTATACTAAAATTGTAGTCTTGCTGATTATTTCGAAAAATTGCCCTGATTTTAAACTGTTTTTCGTCAAAATTTATCAAATCAGAATCTACAGATTGTTTAACTGATTTGCCAAAAGCAGAATAACAAATAGCCTCCAGAAGGTTGGTTTTTCCAATACCATTTTTACCGGTTATAATACAACCTTCTGGAGAAAACTTAAAAGATTTTGCTCTATAATTTCTATAATTTTCTAATCTAATTTCTTTTATATACACTAATTTCTAGATATTCTTAAAGGCATTAACAGATATCTTAACAATTCTCCATCAGCATCTTTTTCATTATAGAATAATGCTGGTTTCTTTGGATCGCCAAGACATATTTTAACATTTTCGGTATCTATACAATCCAATATAGAAGTTAAGAATTTAAAGTTGAAAGCTATATTTATGTCATCACCAGTGTATTTTATTCCATTAATACACTCTGTAGCTCCCCCTTTTTCATCGTTAGATGTTGATAGTTCTAGAGATGAGCCCTTTATGTTGAACAATATTTTAAAACTATCTGTAGGAGCGAGTAATGAGATTCTCTTTATTGCTTGTCTTAATTGATTTTTATCTAGAAGCAATTCATTTGGTAATGATTCAGGGAATACTTTTGTGTAATCAGGGAACTTACTGTTAATCAAATGAGAGAATATTATAAAGTTTCTATATTGGAAAATAACTCTGTTCTGACCGATTTCAGCTTTAAGAACATTTCCCTCTTCATTGATTATTTTTTGTAAGAAGTTTATACCACCTGTAGGTAAAACTATTTTTATCATATCAGTCTTTTCGTCTTCGCTGTCCTTGAGCTCAATTGGACTAGTTTCAATTGACATTTGGGCTATCTTCTTACTATCTGTGGCAACCATAGTTTGCTTATTAGAAGTAATTTCCCATAATATTCCTGAAAATACAGATTGATGTTGTTCTCTAGATACTGCCACAATTGTCTTATTAATCATTTTAATAAATTCATTTGCTTTAAAATTTATAGCATTATCGAATTTAGCTTCTGGGATTAATGGGAAATTAGAATATTCAGATAAGTTCAAGGTAAAATCGATATTCTGACAGTGAATCTTTAGTAAATCATTTTCAGTCGCAAATGATATTTGCTGATTAGGTAATACAGCCACGATCTCATTTAGTTCTTTTGCTGTTATAGCAATTGTTCCTGCTTCCATAACAGTAGCATTGAATGTTACTATTACCGTAATTTTTAGGTCTGTAGTTGTTATCTTTACAATGTTCTCCATTTCATTAGCTTCGATTAAGTAATTAGTCAATATTGGCATTGTATTCTTTGTAGGAACTACATGTGATAGATGCTGTATATTAGATAACAAATCTTCTTTATCTATTAAAAATTTCATTATTTCCCCTTTATTATCTTTATATATTTATTTAAATTAAATTTGTTTTCATCTTATATCAAGTCAAGGAAAATATCTAATTTCTGCATTGGAGTATTTTAAGTATGCCCTTATCAAGCTTCTGCGTTAGTAAACATTTTATAACAGAAACTAGAAAGAAAATCCCGCTTATAGATAAGTTACTTATATTCTTTCCATCTTCCGAATAAAAGCCACCCTTACTTGCCTCCTTGAAAAAAAGCCGATTTTTCAAGGAGACCCTTAAGGAAGGAGTTAGGACATACTGGGAACGCCTGCTGCTAGAAGTGAGGAGTTAGATGGAGTGAATTGTAGAGACGAACGGCCGTTAGTCTAACCCCGAAGGGGTGGCATATACTAAGCATGGAGGCTTGCCCTCCATGTAATAGTTAAAAAATAAAAAAAGCCCTGAAAGGGCGACATAAAGGCTAAGCTTTATCTGCAAATAGAGAATTTTACCACGAAAAGCACGAATAACACGAAAAACAGTCAAATTATTTAGGACTGGACAAGTGTAAGCATCCACCGATAGGTTGAAGAAAATTCATGCTTACGCAACCCCTTAATACTTGTCAGATTAGCTTAGATAGATGGCCAAACTACTAAATAAAAAAAGCACTGACCAACTTGGGGGTGTCAGCCAGTGCCTAGGAGTTATTATTCAGCAGGGGAATATTTTAAAATCTTTTCTGGTAACTATGACAATAAGGCAGGCTTCCTTTCTTATCATAATAATCTTGATGATAGTTCTCAGCTTTATAAAAATCTTCTGCTTTTATTAATTCAGTAGCAATATCATAGCCTTTGTTTTCTAGAATTTGGATTAATTTGTTAGTGATGTTCTTTTCTTCTTTGTTGTTGTAGAAAACAACTGATTTGTATTGTTGTCCAATATCTGGACCTTGCCCATTTACTTGAGTTGGATCATGGATTTCAAAGAAATACATAGCCAGTTCTTCAAAAGATATTTTGCTAGGATTATATACAACCTTAGTTGTTTCTATGTGACCAGTATCACCTCTTACTACTTCATAATAGCCAGGATTCTTTACATGGCCTCCCATAAAGCCAACTTCTGTTGAAATTACACCCTCTTTCTTTTGAAAAAGGTATTCTACTCCCCAAAAGCAACCACCTGCAAAATAAGCAGTAGCCTCTTCTTCAGAAACAGGAGTAAAGTTCATTGAAATAGAATTTACACAATGCCTTGTATTCTTTTCAGTGAAACCTTCTCCCCGGAAAACATGCCCTAAATGAGCCCCACAGTTAGCGCAAACTATTTCTGTTCTAATACCATCAGCATCAGGAATTTCTTTTACCTTTCCTTCAATAGCATCATCAAAGCTAGGCCAGCCACATCCTGAAGAGAATTTTGTATCTGAATCAAACAGTTCTTGACCACACTTCTTACATGTGTAGGTTCCATCAGCATAAAAGTTGTTGTATTGACCAGAATAAGGCATCTCTGTACCCTTGTTCTCTATGACTCTTCTTTCTTCTGCTGTCAGTTCATTATATTCTATATTATTAGTCTCTTTACTTACAATCATCATCACTCCTAATAGTAGGAGAAAAACTATTATTAAAGCTTTCATCTTCTCCTCCGTTAGAATTATAATAATCTATTTTGCAGAAAGAGCAAATACCTTTTTTCTATCAAGCTATTTAATTTATTTTATGGCCTATAAGTTCAATTCTGAATCTACTACCTTTATCTCGTTCACTATCCACCTTTATTGTAGCATTCATTTTATTTAGAAATTCTTTAGTTAGAATCAAACCTATTCCAGCACTTGATTCTCCATCGGTGCCTACCTTATGTTCTTCGTTATAACTGAATAAGTTGTTTATTACATTTTGACTCATTCCGGTTCCACTATCTTCAATTATAATTACTTGTTTATCATTCTCAAGAAAAACTTGAATACGAATCTTACCTTGTTTACTGTTATACTTAATAGCATTAGAAATTAAGTTTCTAATAACAACTGTTATCATATTTTCATCAACACTTGTAAATGCTTGTAGACTTTCATAGTTTTTTATTACTTCGATACTCTTGAGCCTTAGATGCTGTTTGAAATAGAACAAAACTTTTTCAATAACATTGATAACATCAACTATTTTCATTTCAGGATCTAACTGAAGAATATCATTTTTAGACCATGAAAGCAGATTTTCAAGTGTTTCATAGGAGGTAGATGCAGATTGACCTAAAGAAGATAAGATCTGCTTCAGACGATAATTATCATAAGAATCTAAGTCTTCAATGATAAGCTTTATAAATTCACTAATTGTGCCTATACTACCTCTAATGTCATGTGAAATCAGAGATAAGAACTTTGATTTAGTATTGTTTGCTCTTTGCAATTCGAGATTCCTATCCTTTAAATCAATATTAAGGATTGTTACATTCAAGTCATTTTCAATATGTTGCTTCAGTTGATTAAGTAAATCTTCAAAGTCCTTATTATACTTGTTTTCTTTATTATCAAGAAAACAAACGGTACCAAAGACTTCTCCATCTGGCCAATTAAGAGGAAAACCAAGATAGGATACCATATTTAAGCCAATATCAGGATTATTTTGGCTCCAGACACTGCTTTTTCTAGCATCAGCAACAAGAAGTTTTTGCTGACTACCAATAACTGTTTCACAATACAAACCATATACTAAATCAGCTTTCTCTCCTCTTTCATAAGGGTTTCCTTCAGTATTACTTTTCAAAAAAACTTCAATTGTATCCTCATTCAGTTTCATAATCAGACCAGAAGGTACTCCTACAATTCTAGCAGCTGTATCAATCAATGATTGCCATTTGTTAATTATAGACTCTTCAATTTCTGGCTTCAGCAATGAACTAATTCTTACTTGTTTAACTTGATTCTTGTCTCGAATATTAACTCTTGAATATCGTTCCATAAGTAAAAAATCCTTATCTTGTATTGTGGGTTAAAATTTAATTGTTTGCGAGTTAAAGATTCAGTTCAGTAACTAAGCACATACATGAGATTTAGAAGTTATCTTTTTCATCCTTATATTCAAGGATAATTTTAACTATTTACTTAGATATATTATAAAGTAATTCTTTGCATAAAGCAAGTTAACACAGTATTTTTCTTTTTGCTTCTTTAGTTTAACCCATCTAATACATAGAGTTTCTAGTATAGTACTTATTATTTGGGTTTAAGTTGGATATATATCTTAATGAACTTTTTTATTGACAATAGAACTTATTTAACTATGATTAGATAAAGTCTATGGAAAATAACATATAATGAATAAAAGGAGTTTGCATGAATAAGATTTTAATTAAATTTGTATTATTAACTTTATTACTATTAACGATTTTAGCTTGTAGCACTGATGACAACTCTACAGAACCAAGCAATTACTTAGAACTTGATATCCCAGATGATTTTAACTGGACTAATCTAGATTATATCAATGTTAATGTTACTATTAACAGTAATAATAGCTCCGAAAAGTTTCTTGTTTATGTAAAACATGGTGATAAAACTCTTGCCCATAACTTTACTCAAAACAACCAGCTTTCTATGAATGTTAATTCAATTAAAGAGTATGACCAATTAGAAGTGACTTGTCCAAGGCTTAAATATTCAGCTTCAATTAGTACATCTCAAAAAGAGCATAATATAACAATTGATAATCCTTTTGAAAGTAAATTTAACTATGCAACAAATGTTGATCCATACTTCGAAGATGAACTTAAAACAGATACTTCCGAATTTGAGACTATTGATGGCATTTCACCTTACATGATAGCTTCTTTCATGGATAACAGTAATATTTATGTTCCTAGTCAGGTTCCTCAAGCAAATACTGGTTGGTATAAATATAAATACACTGCAGACCAAAGTGCTATTGGTGATATCCAGATAAAAAATGATGGTATTCTTAACTATGTTGAACTTGGAGTTAATCATATTCTAATGCAAACTATTGATGTAGAAGGTTACTCATACTTCAATGAAAATTTAGAAGGTAGAGTTCTTGATAATACTGCTGACATAGATGATTGTCCTAATGGGGCTTATATGTCTATGTTCTATATATTCATGGACGAGAATTATAATTATTTAAGTTCATTCCCATGGCCACCATGGTCTTATTCAGATTCAGATAGATTTTATTCTGACAGAACAGAAAACGATTTAGATAACGCTAAATATATTACTATTATTGGTCAATATAATGGTCCTACTGGTTCAGTTAGACTAGATAACTGGCTAGATACATTCTACAACGCAGAAGCTACTAATGGCGATGCTGATGGTGATGGAGTAATTGATAGTGAAGATATGTATCCTTATGATGCTAACTATGCAGGAAGAATTGACATTCCTGGTGGTTTCATGATGTTTGAAGACCTCTGGCCTGACAAGGGTGATTACGACTTTAATGACTTATATCTTTATATCTCTGACTGTCAATTCACTACTAATAGTGAAAACAAGATTACGCATTTAGATGTATATTACCGCATTCTAAAATATGGAGCTAGCTTACATAATGGTCTAGGTTTAAGAATAATAGACGCTAATGGTAGTGGCGATGACATAACTTATCAAACAATTGATACTGGAAATATGATTGAATCAGCTATAGGCTACTCATTACCAGGAGATTGGCAAGCAGACGAACAAGGAAACTGGAATGAAGTAGCTAACGGAGATTGGAGCCATATGGTCTACAAAGATCCATTTGCTAACAATAGTGTTATTCTAATTCATGATATAGCAAATATGGACCTTGATTCTAATACTGGAGCAAGTATTAGAATTAAATTTGACCCAACTCAGGAACAGCCTGTAAATCCAATCCCAGACTTCTTCTTATTTAGAAGCTCAAACCGTCATCACGAAATACATCTAGCTCACTACCCACCTACAAATGGTGTTGATATGGCTTTATTTGGAAGTGGTGTTGATTCATCAATGGATCCTGAAGGAAATTGGTACAAGACTTCTGATAATTACCCTTGGGCTCTTTTCTTCTCTAATGATTCATGGGTACCTGCACCAAAAGAGAATATTCCAATCTTTGAAGCTTATCCTGACTTCTCAGGCTGGGTTACTTCTGGTGGTGAAAACTATCAAAACTGGATTAACAATTATGATTCAGAACTAACAGAAAATCCTTGGAGTAAATAAACTATTCTAAAGAAATAAACATTAAGAGGTACTAGTCCATAGTACCTCTTTCATAATATAAGGAGAATATCAAAATGACTTATGCAAGTCTTATTGTTGAACAAAATTATCATATAGGAACAATAACCCTAAACAGGCCAAAAGAATTAAATACTTTTACTACTAAACTAGCTATTGAGCTTAATCAAGCTTTCTTAGAGTTAGATGATGCTAAGAATATTAGAGTAATCTTGGTAAAAGGTGCAGGAAAACACTTCTGTGCAGGTATTGATTTGAATGAGTTTCCTGGTAAAAATGTTATAGAATATAAGAAATGGATTGAAGTTATGGAACGCCCTTTAATAACTATCAGTAAATTAAGCAAACCTGTTATTGTTCAAGTACAAGGTGTAGCAGCAGCTAATGGTGCAGGTCTGGTTGCCGCTGCTGACTTAGCAATCCTATCCAACAAAGCAAAAATCGGATTAACTGCAATTAATGTTGGTTTGAATTGTGTAGGACCAGTTGTCCCTATTGCAAAATCTATTGGTAGAAAAAAGGCTCTTGAAATGCTTCTCTTTGGTGATCTTATTAATGCTGAAGAAGCACTTAAAATGGGACTTGTGAACAAAGTTGTTGAGCATGATAACTTAGAATCTGAAGCTATGCAATGGGTTAATAAGCTTGCTGAGAAAAGTCCAATAGCTCTTCAAATTGCCAAAAGTGCTTACTATGCAGCTGAAAACCTTGATTATGAAAAATCCTTTAAATTTATGAATGAAGCATTTGCAAGCCTTTGTACTACAGAAGATGCTAATGAAGGTATTGATGCTTTTAAAAATAAACGTAAACCTGTTTGGAAATTGAAATAGAATACTTAAGTAGCGGCGTTATTCTGCGCCGCTACAATTACATATATAGAATTTATCATTTTAGCTAATAGCTGTATAATAGTCTTTTGCTTTCTCGGTTATTCTCTTTACAAACTTAGCTTTACCATCAGTATAGCCTTCTCTATCCCACTTATTTAATTTCTCTAAACCAAGCTTTAATTCCTCATATTCTATTGCTACTTCAGTAAATTCATTGAGGTAATCCCTAAAGTATACCCTATCCCAAATATAAGAATTATCTAGACTAGCGAAATGTAAATGGTAAGATTCTTCAGCAAGTCCAGTTTCCAAGTAGCCTTTTACAAACATTATATGTTTAGTTTGTTCTATCATAAAAATATAACCTAACGGTTCCAATATTTCTTTAAGAACATTCTCAGTCATTCCTTCTTTCAGTTCAATAATCATGTCCACTGTAGGCTTTGTTTTGATTGATTTAATAGCAGTAGATCCTATGTGTTCAACCTTCAAAGGAGCAAACTCTCCCAGTAGATTAAGGATATAGTCTTTTTCTTTATTAAACCTATCAAGATAGCAATCTTTATTCTCAAAGAGTTCAATAGGATACAACTCACCTAATTGACGTTTTCTATCGTCATCTATCTTTTGTTCTTTCATTTTACTAACTAGCCTTTTAGTAGCTTTATTAAATAATATTGAGATTCCTGTCCCTGTGACTAAGTAGCTAACATGAAGAAGATAGCATGGGATTATGCTATTAGTTTTTAAGAATAAAGAACCAGAAACTAGAGCTAGAACAAAAGAACTAATTACTTTGCTAGCAATATAAGGATTACTGATGCGCTTACTTAAACTAAGGTTATTTAGAGCGTACAGAATGGCAGGGAAAACCACAGCAATACTAAAGCTTAAGCCTAAAAGTTTCATTTGATATTGTGCTAATGGTATTAGCAGTGTGATGAATAAACCCCTATAAAAGAGTTCTTCACTGAAAGAGTTTAAGAACCAAGATTCAAAGAAGGTTTTCCATTTTGTTTTATTCTTATCTGACACTGGTGAATCATTCTTAGAAGGCAAAATTGAAACAAGTATTATCATAAAAATAAAGAGAATAATACCCAGAGCTATACCCCAGATAATTGCTTTCGATATGTAGTTTATTGATGATGCTACAAATCCTAAATCACTTAATCCAAAATGATAGTATTTTGAGATGAAAAATGTCAGTATAATTAAAATTGCAAAGTTTAGTGTATTAGTTTTTCTTTTCCAAGATTTAACAAATCTTTGTAAAACATCAACTATCAGCTTGTAAATAGCCATAATCGTTACTAAAATCAATGGTAAATATTCTATATGATTCATGAATTTATCATCCTATATTCTTAAATTTATCCTAAGTTATCACTTAAATATTCTATGTAAATAGAACTTCAGTGTATTTATTCCATCTTTATAACTGCATAAAAGAAAAATAAATATTGACTTACATGTTAAAGAGATATTAACTAGTTATGTAGTCAATGTATATTTATTCTGAGCATAATCACATAACTAATTTAATGGTGGTTCCATGAGTTTTAAAAGATATTTCTTTGTTGTACTTGTTCTTTTTGCTTTTGTATCAAATAGTTTAGCTAATAAAACTCAATCATTTGAGTTAAACGATGCTGAAAAGAAGTGGTTAGCTGAAGACCACATTGTTAAAGTGAGAGTTTCCTATTTCCCACCATTTCATTTCAATAAGAACAAACTTGAAGGTTTATCTGTTGATATAGCTACAAAAATGCTCGAGGATCTTAATATTAGATATGAGCTCGTCAGTTCGATTGATTACTCCTGGGCAGAATCACTAGAACAAATTAAGAATAGAAAAACATTTGATATGTTTTTAACAGCCAGTGTAACAGAAGAAAGAAAAGAATATCTAGCTTTTTCAGATAACTATCTCAAAATTCCATGGGTTATCTTTACAAGAGATGATTCTCCCTTTATAACAAGTATTGATGATCTGGATGGAAAAGTAATCAGCTGTCCTGAAGGATTTGTAATAGGAGAAGTTATAAAAAGGGATTACCCTAACATAAAACTAAAATTTTATGGTGGAGGGGATGAAATTGTTCAGTGTTTAACAGCACTTTCACAGGGAGAAGTAGATGCCTACATTGGTTCTTTAACTGTAGGTTCTTACTTTATAAAAGATTTAAATTTAGCAAATATAAAGATAGTTGCACCCACACCATTTGGAGATCATACTCAAGCCTTTGCTGTTAGGTCTGATTGGCCTGAACTAGCTTCTATTTTAACTAAATCTATTGATAATTTCAGTCCAGAATTAAAAACTGAAATTTTTAATAAATGGGTTTCGGTTGACTATAGTCCTGTCTTCAATAGATATGAAGTGTTAAAATGGGTAATTATTTTAAGTTCTTTATTCATTATAATACTTCTAATTTCAATGTATTGGAATAGAAGATTAAACAAAGAGATTAGAAAACGTAAGTTATCAGAAAAAAAAGTAAATTCAATAATTAATTTTTGTCCAATTGGAATCTGTACTTCTAATGACCAAGGTAGAATTCTTTCAGCTAATTCAGCTTATGCAAAGATGGTTGGTTATTCGAATGAAGAAGTTACTAAGTTAACGTTTTTTGATTTGACACATCCTGATTATCAGCATAAAAATAAAGAACTTTTCACTAAAATGATATCAGACCAAGATGAATCTACCTTTTTTGAGTATGAAAAGAAATATATTCGTAAGAACGGAGAAATTATTGATGTTTTTGTCCATGCTGTAAATATTGAGAATTTTGATGGTACTGGTGTTTCTGGAGTTGCTTTTGTTGAAGATATTACCCAAAGGAAGAAAAATCAAGAACAGCTGGACTTTCTTTTAACAATTCAAACAATCTTAAGAAACTTTTCAACTGATTTAATTAATATTCAGAAAGAGAATGTTGCAGAAGCATTTAATAGTGTTCTTGAGAAAATAGGCTCTCTCTATGGAGCTGAACGAGCCTATGTATATCAATATAATCATGATCCTAGCCAATCTAAAGTCTCTTATGAATGGTGTCAGACTGGGTGTAGTTCTCATAAAGATATCATTGATAGTATTAGTGTTAAGCAAATGTTAGAGGATTCTACTAATAATGTTATATCAGTCTCGTCAATAGATTTAGAACCACAATCTCAATTCAAAGATCTTCTTTCAAAACTTCAAATCCAAAGTTGTTTAATAGTTCCGACCTACATAGCAGACTCTTTAGTTGCTTTTGTTGGTATCGATTATAATAATCATGAAAGATATTTTGAAGACTTAGATATAAAGATTCTTAAGTTTGTTGGTCAAATTTATATCAATATCATGCAGAGATATAAGTATGAGGATAAATTAGTAGAACTAAATAAGAAGTTAACTGAAGCAATACATATCTCTCATAAATATGCTGAACAATCAAGACAGGCTAGTAAGGCTAAATCAGAATTTTTAGCTACAATGAGTCACGAAATTAGAACTCCTCTAAATGGTGTTATTGGTTTTTCTGAATTACTGTCTGAGACTAATCTAGACAAGATTCAAATGAGTTACTTAAATAATGCCACTAAATCTGCTCATTTACTCTTAGGTATCATTAGTGACATTCTAGACTTTTCTAAGATTGAAGCTGGAAAACTTGAGCTAGAATGTGTTGAATGTAATATTTACATTTTACTTGATGAAATAATTGATCTTTTCTATTTAAAGACTCAGAGAAAAGGGCTTAATTTTCAAATAGAGATTGATAAGAATTTGCCAAACAGTATTATAATTGATCCTACTAGATTCAAACAAGTCTTAGTTAATCTTCTTTCCAATGCTGTTAAATTTACTAATAAGGGTTTTGTTAAATTAGTTGTTGATTTCGAATATATTGAGAATCAAGGTAAACTTACAATAAAAGTAATTGATTCTGGAATTGGTATTCAAGAAAATGAAATTAACAAGATTTTCAGAGCATTTTCCCAAGCAGATACTTCAATTACAAGAAAGTTTGGAGGCACAGGACTGGGTCTTATCATATCAGATAATCTTGTCCATCAAATGGGAGGAAAGATTGAGTTCTCTAGTAAACCTAATCAAGAAACAGTTTTTGAGTTCACTATCACTGCTGACTACATCAAAGAAGAAAGATTCTATCAATCATCTACACCACATATTACTAATATACTCTTAAAAAAGAATGATAGTGATTATTGTAATAAGATTCGTGAATTCCTTACTGCTTGTAATTATAATATTATTGAAATAGATAATATGGATAATCTTTCATCACTTAGTAACACAAATGATATTGATGTAATTATTTATTGTGGTTTAACTGAAAGTCCTGACTTCAATAAAGAAATATACTTTAATGGACTAGCAAAATCAATTCTGGACATACCTATACTAGTTGTAGATAGTCTTATGAGTAATCAAGTCATATCCTCTAGATTAAAGCACTTTAAGAGGTCCTTCTTAATACCAACACCTTTCCGTTATACTAGTTTAGTTAAACTACTAAAAGATATAGAAAATAATGCAAACATGATTTCTATCCAGAATGAAAATCAATCCAGTTATGATTCAAGTAAAAAAACAATATCTACACAAGCTTTTAAGATATTAGTTGCTGAAGATAACAAACTAAACATGAAATTACTAAGAACTCTTCTAAACAAAATTGTACCTAATGCAATTATAGATTCAGCTAAAGATGGATCAATAGCAAAAGAGAGAGCTTGTAACAAGTCTTATGATTTAGTTTTAATGGATATTCAAATGCCTAACATGGATGGATTAACATCTACAAAACTAATAAAAGCAGAACTTGGTGATAATACTCCTACAATAATCGCCTTAACAGCTAATGCAACTCAAAATGACAAGAGCAAAGCTCTCAGTATAGGGATGAATGATTTCTTAACCAAACCGATTGTAAGAAAAGATCTTGAACAAGTTTTAACTAAATATCTTATGTAGAATATTGCTATTATTAATTGGACTTAATAAGCCCCTAGACTCTGAGATATTATTTGCGAGCTTAGGGGCACTATATTATAGCATTTTAATCTTTAACCTAGATTATTCATTAGGTTTAACCTACATGATGCATTAGGTTTGTCTAGATAATTTGATTATTAACTGCAGTTTACTCATTGTAATAGTCTAAACCCAGAGCTTGCATTATTGTTGCTAAGACAAAGTTAAATGGTTTATTAAAGTGAGGTAAGAAGTATACATCTGTAAAAGCTAAATCAAGCAAAGTTAGATTTCTTTGAATTGCCAAAGCTAAGTAGTATATTGTTTCAGTATGAGAAACTTCTCCATAAGAAGCAACCTGAGCACCTAACAATCTAAGAGTATCTTTTTCATAGACAATTTTGAATTTAGTTTGGGTTACATCATTCATGAATTCAGGTCTATCGTTATCAATAACAAAGTTAGTTGCAACAGCTAAGTTATGTTTCTTTGCTGAAACTTCGCTAATTCCTGTACTTGCCATCTTATAGCCAAATACATTAATTGCATTTGTTCCCACAATTGAATCAACTTTAACAGCTTCATTTCCGTTTATGTTACTAGCAGCAACAATACCAGACTTCACTGCGTTAGTAGCCAACGCTACTTGCATTGAGCGTTCATAAGCCGCATGGTACATAGCTACTGAATCCCCTATGGCATACACATCAGGAATTGAAGTTCTCATGTGCTTATCAACTATCAAAGCACCATTAGAAGTCTTCTCTGCTTGTGGAAGTAATTCTGTATTTGGTTTAAAACCAATACTCTTGATAACTAAATCAGCAGGATATTCACCTTTATCAGTTATAACTTTAGTGACTTTACCATCCTTACCAGCAAAATCAATAACCTTTTCACCCATTGCTAAAGTTAATCCATCTTCCTGTAACTTTTTCTCAACATCTGCAGTGAATTCTTCATCAAAATAGTTTGGTAAAATTCTATCTTCATAGTCAATAAGAGTTACATTTTTACCTTTTAAATGATAAGCCTCAGCAAGCTCTACCCCAATATAGCCAGAACCAACTATTGCTACATTCTTAATTTCTTCTTCATCCGCTTTTCTAATCAACTCTTCAGCATGTTGGAACAACTTACAGATTTCAACATTTTCGAGGTTAGCATTCTCTTCTGGTATACCAGGTATTTCTAATGGCCATGAACCTGCAGCATAAATCAAAGTGTCATAATTGTTTTCAAAATCTTCGTTTGTATTAAGATTCCTAACTCTAACTTTCTTGTTATCTGTATCGATAGCAATTACTTCATGACTCATATTAATAGAAGCCCCTTTAGCTTCTAACTTTTCAGGACTGCAATAAAATAAATCATTTGGGTTTTTCACAACTCCACTAACTGTCAGGGCTATACCACAACCAAGAAAAGAAATATTATCATTTCTATCATAAGCTACAATTTCATTTTTATTATTTTGAGCTAGTAAAGTTCTTATTGCAGAAGTACCAGCATGATTAATTCCTACTACTATTATCTTCATTTAATTCTCCTTTAATCTGAATAAATCTAATAAAATAGTAAATAGAATAAAACATTTTGCAAATATATATTTTCATAAATTTGATTATGCTAATTGCTAGCAACATTAAGAAGTTTGAATATTGTTTCTTTAGAATTGTGAGCTTCATTTCAAGGCAAAAAAAAAGAGCCTTTCGGCTTTCATAATAAATGGTAGCGAGAGGAGGATTTGAACCTCCGGCCTTCGGGTTATGAGCCCGACGAGCTACCTAACTGCTCCATCTCGCGACAAACTTATATCTAACATCTTAAAAGCTATTTCATATTCTTGATTAACAAGAAAGTAATTAATGTTAAACATAAAAAAAAAGAGTCATTACGACTCGAGATTAAAATGGGGTGGCTGATGGGGCTCGAACCCACGACAACATGAACCACAATCATGTGCTCTACCAACTGAACTACAGCCACCATGATATCTAAATTATTTACGTTGAAAAGAAATGGCACGCCACAAGGGATTCGAACCCCTGACCCACGCCTTAGAAGGGCGTTGCTCTATCCAGCTGAGCTAGTGGCGCACACTAATTTCAAAAGTTTGGTAGCGGCACAGGGACTCGGACCCCGGACACCTGGATTATGATTCCAGTGCTCTAACCAACTGAGCTATGCCGCCATTTATGGTAGCGAGAGGAGGATTTGAACCTCCGGCCTTCGGGTTATGAGCCCGACGAGCTACCTAACTGCTCCATCTCGCGTCAACGTTTAATCAATTTATTTTATAGTTAATTTTTGTCAAGTCTTTTTATTAATTATTTTAAATTAATTTCTAAAAGCTTCAATACTAAAATTCACTATAAACACTTATTATCACACTATCGAATGGCACGCCCAAGAGGAGTCGAACCCCTAACCTTCTGATCCGTAGTCAGACACTCTATCCAATTGAGCTATGGGCGCGTTTCGTATTCGCATAAAACTAAAATCCACTTCTCATGTCAAGATTAATTTTTATATTTTTCTTAATCACAAATTAACATTGATAGCTATATCACTGTAAAAAAAAGAGATAATATATATTAATATTTTTCATCTAATCTGCTAAAATGGCCTTTTTTAATACTCTTTCTACACTATTATTAACTTCAAATATCCAAAAAGGAATTATACATGATAAGTAAGAAATGACACCCAACTATTCCACCTGAAATACTGATTATATCATTTATTAAAGCTTTATTTATTAGATACTTACACGCTATTCCAAACGATGTCTCAAAATTTCCTCTTTAGCATAATTTACAGACTATTATTACAAGTTCGATACCAGCTTTGGAGGATGTTTGAAGTAGTCTTTTTTGACTATATATTACTGCAAGTCTTTATGTTAGTAGCTAGTTGTACTTCTGAGTAAAAAAATAGAAAGAACCGATATCTCATATTTATCATGAGACACCGGTTTAAAATTGTTGATTTGATATAAAGTGACACCCAACTTTTCCATCTGCAAAAACGATTCATATATCTCATAAAGTCCCACACATTAGACTCTTACACCTATTTTCAATCGTTTTTTCAAAATTTCCATTTTAACTGCTTTCACAGGAAACTTTATCGTTTGATTTATACTTTTAAAGTAGTTTTGTGGTTGTAAAGAACAGCATTAACAACCTTAAACGTCTAATAAATAAAGAGTTAACCTATTTTATAGTTTTAAGGCAATTGAAAAAATCGTTTTTACGCTTTTTTCTCACTGCAAAAACGATTCGGTTTCTCACATTTGATAAAAAAGCGTAAAAACGATTTTGAAGAAGTGACAGAGTTTTTTCATTATTGATAAAAAACCGTAAAAACGATATTACTTGTTACTGAATACTCCACTTTTCAGATACTATAAAAATGACACCATTATTTCCATTTCAAAACTACTATATATAATCTTTAGTTATATCATAAAAATGGAGCACTTTTGTAATTTTCATGAAATAATACGCTACTTAGTCATATTTTTTTTGTACTAGCTGTTAATAAGTATTGTTAAAATCCAAATCATCAATATCATAATCATATGAATTATTATGTGAACATATTTTTAGTTGCATCGTTTCAAAGTTCTTTTTAATAATTTTTGATAATTCAGCTTGATCTTCTTCTAGGCTTTTCGTACCAAAAATAACAGAAGTTATTGTTCGAGGATTGAATTCAATCAAATTACCTTCTTTATATTTAAGAACTCTAATCTCATCTTCTTCTTCCCAACATCTTTGCTTTGAAAAAAATATTTCTTTTATTGGGAAATCAAAGGAACCTTTCAAATAGGAAGTTTTAGGGAGTTCTTTAACATAATCGATTGGTAAAATTGGATAAAAGAAAAGAGGGTCTTCTAAGACATCAAATTCCACACAAACACCTTTTGAGTTATCCCCATAATGAGCCCACATCTTTGTATTAGTTGGCGTTGTAGTAAAACAACTAGCTTTTGCAGAATCAACACTTTTACTTGCAGACTTTTGTAAAACATCTTTAAACCTAGACATAATAGACTTATCTGCATCGATTTGCACAGAGTTATTATATTTTGTTTCTAAATATTTCTTGTAATTCATACTATCTTCTTCGGTAAAGCTTTCAGGAAAAGGTGATCTTCCTTCAAACTCATCATTAAATTTATCTAAATCTGAAAACCACATTTTCTTATTTTCAAACATTGCTAGTGTATAATCATTTATTGGCATATATTTATACAACTTATGAGGTATTATTTTATCATGCACCATTTTTAAAATAATAAACTCTTTATAGAAAAGCATAAAATCATCTAAAGACATATTTAGCTTCTTAGCTCTTTCTGCATTATTTTTTTCCCTCCCGATCATTTTAGCCTTTTCACTCCATTTAAAAAAATCTTCCATTTGTTCTTTAGGTATTCCTATTTTACTAAACACAGATTTATAGGTTTTGCCCATAGTTACACTAGATTTTAGTTCAATTAGCTTATCCATATATTCGAAATATTCAATGTTCATTATAAAGTTCTCCCTAAATTACCCTAAACAAGAAAACCATCTCACCTAAGATTCTGAATGTCTCAAGTTCAAAGTCTTCTATTATTATTACATCAAAATCAGGATTTAAAGGTTTAAGTATAACCCTCTTCTTTTCCTTATCGAATTGTAGTTTTTTGAGTGTGACACCCTCAGGAGTCTGACAAGCACTAATCTTACCATTTAGACTTGGAATATCAATAGACTCTTTTATTACTACTACATCTCCATGCATTATCTTTGGAGACATACTATTTCCATTAACTTTAAGAGCTATATACTTATTTTCTTGATCTGACAAATAAGCTTTTGGTATCTCTATATACTTTGATGGAGCATCATCATAACCATTCATTGGAGTACCAGCTGCTATAAAGTGACACCCAACTTTTCCATCTGCAAAAACGATTCATATATCTCATAAAGTCCCACACATTAGACTCTTACACCTATTTTCAATCGTTTTTTCAAAATTTCCATTTTAACTGCTTTCACAGGAAACTTTATCGTTTGATTTATACTTTTAAAGTAGTTTTGTGGTTGTAAAGAACAGCATTAACAACCTTAAACGTCTAATAAATAAAGAGTTAACCTATTTTATAGTTTTAAGGCAATTGAAAAAATCGTTTTTACGCTTTTTTCTCACTGCAAAAACGATTCGGTTTCTCACATTTGATAAAAAAGCGTAAAAACGATTTTGAAGAAGTGACAGAGTTTTTTCATTATTGATAAAAAACCGTAAAAACGATATTACTTGTTACTGAATACTCCACTTTTCAGATACTATAAAAATGACACCATTATTTCCATTTCAAAACTACTATATATAATCTTTAGTTATATCATAAAAATGGAGCACTTTTGTAATTTTCATGAAATAATACGCTACTTAGTCATATTTTTTTTGTACTAGCTGTTAATAAGTATTGTTAAAATCCAAATCATCAATATCATAATCATATGAATTATTATGTGAACATATTTTTAGTTGCATCGTTTCAAAGTTCTTTTTAATAATTTTTGATAATTCAGCTTGATCTTCTTCTAGGCTTTTCGTACCAAAAATAACAGAAGTTATTGTTCGAGGATTGAATTCAATCAAATTACCTTCTTTATATTTAAGAACTCTAATCTCATCTTCTTCTTCCCAACATCTTTGCTTTGAAAAAAATATTTCTTTTATTGGGAAATCAAAGGAACCTTTCAAATAGGAAGTTTTAGGGAGTTCTTTAACATAATCGATTGGTAAAATTGGATAAAAGAAAAGAGGGTCTTCTAAGACATCAAATTCCACACAAACACCTTTTGAGTTATCCCCATAATGAGCCCACATCTTTGTATTAGTTGGCGTTGTAGTAAAACAACTAGCTTTTGCAGAATCAACACTTTTACTTGCAGACTTTTGTAAAACATCTTTAAACCTAGACATAATAGACTTATCTGCATCGATTTGCACAGAGTTATTATATTTTGTTTCTAAATATTTCTTGTAATTCATACTATCTTCTTCGGTAAAGCTTTCAGGAAAAGGTGATCTTCCTTCAAACTCATCATTAAATTTATCTAAATCTGAAAACCACATTTTCTTATTTTCAAACATTGCTAGTGTATAATCATTTATTGGCATATATTTATACAACTTATGAGGTATTATTTTATCATGCACCATTTTTAAAATAATAAACTCTTTATAGAAAAGCATAAAATCATCTAAAGACATATTTAGCTTCTTAGCTCTTTCTGCATTATTTTTTTCCCTCCCGATCATTTTAGCCTTTTCACTCCATTTAAAAAAATCTTCCATTTGTTCTTTAGGTATTCCTATTTTACTAAACACAGATTTATAGGTTTTGCCCATAGTTACACTAGATTTTAGTTCAATTAGCTTATCCATATATTCGAAATATTCAATGTTCATTATAAAGTTCTCCCTAAATTACCCTAAACAAGAAAACCATCTCACCTAAGATTCTGAATGTCTCAAGTTCAAAGTCTTCTATTATTATTACATCAAAATCAGGATTTAAAGGTTTAAGTATAACCCTCTTCTTTTCCTTATCGAATTGTAGTTTTTTGAGTGTGACACCCTCAGGAGTCTGACAAGCACTAATCTTACCATTTAGACTTGGAATATCAATAGACTCTTTTATTACTACTACATCTCCATGCATTATCTTTGGAGACATACTATTTCCATTAACTTTAAGAGCTATATACTTATTTTCTTGATCTGACAAATAAGCTTTTGGTATCTCTATATACTTTGATGGAGCATCATCATAACCATTCATTGGAGTACCAGCTGCAATCTCACCATATATAGGTAGAGTTATAACCCTTGAATCAAATGGGTTGAGTTTATGTTTATATACAGAGTTATTTCCTGTCATCTCTTCTATATTCTTTTTATGCCCATCCCCATACAGATTTCCATCTGAATCTAAAACAAACATTCCACCTTTACCAGTTAATAACCAATTTAAGTTCAAACCATAGCGTTCGTTGATACGAGCCATGGCTGTTGCTGAAGGCTTACTAGTTTTTTTTCTGTTCAACCAATCTGATAGATTACCTGATGTTACTTCAATAGTATTCGCAAACTCGGAACGCTTTATATCAAGAGCATTTACGAACATTAACAGCCTATCTTTTATATCCATTTGATCTCCTATTTTACATATCATTTCATTTCGCATTGTTGCACACTGATGCGATGGACTGAAACTTTTCCTTGACTACTTTCGCATATTTTCGCTTTATAGATCTAGTAATCATTATTTGCAACATTGCGAACAATGTCAATAAAAATTTAGGAGGTTCGAATGAGATCACCCTATAAACCTGCTGTAATAAGATCAGCTATGACGCTTAAAAGACTCACAACAAAGGCATTAGCCGAACGCTTATTCATCTCCAGAAGATCATTAGATTATTTTATTAATGAAGGAAGGCATATAAGAAAAGCAGAAGATGTCTTAGAAATTCTTCAACCTGAGCTTGATGAGATAAGTGAAATTTATCGCAAACATACTAACATAGAAGTCGAGAGTTGCGAAAAGAGGTAATGATGGAATACAAAGAACTAACGGTTAACGATATTCAAAGAATGTTCTCGGTAAGTCAGGCTTCTGCATATAGAATGACTAAGACTTATAAATGGGAGTTCGTTAACAAGCCTTTGAAAAAGGGTGGTAGAAAAAAACTTTATTTAGTACCAGTTAATTTAATTCCTACCAAAGAAAAACCTCTACCCTCTTTACCTAAAAGCAATAAACAGCCCTGTAAAGCAATATCTGAGGCTGTTAAAGCCGAGATAGTGGAGTATGACGATTCTATCAAAGACTTAGTACCAAGAATTCAAGTTCCTGAAAGTGAGTTAATGAGAGCTCAGTTAAAAGCTGAACTTTGTGAGAGGATACTTTCTGAATATGAGAAGATAGGTGTAAAAAAACATGCTATCGCAAATGTATTAGACGCTTATAATTCAGGATTGATACTACCTAAACTGTTCTTTATTGAAAGAACTAGAACAGAAAGGTCAATTCGTATGTGGCTTAAAGTATATGAAGAGAATGGTAGAGACTATAAGGTTCTTACTCGATTATCTAAAGCATCAAGTGTTAGGAAGGCAACTCTAAAGGAGCAAAACTTCTTACTGAATATATTGTTAGACGCAAACAAGATTAAGATTGGTACAGCTATTAGAAAGTTAAAGCAGTTTAGTAGACTAGGAGCTATTGAATCCCCAACCAGTAGTAGATCGCTTAGACGTTGGTGTGAAGAGTGGAGAGACAGCCACATTCAACAGTGGAATCTTCTTCGTATGGGCGAAAAATACTCTAAAGATACTTCCATACTAAGCCTAAGCAGATCTGATGCTCTTAATGTTGGAGATGTTTGGGTTGCTGATGGACATAAGCTAGCCTTTGACATAATCGATCCAGATACAGGTAGACCAAAGAGAATGATGTTAATTCTATTCTTTGATTGGGCTAGTAGATATCCTGTTGGAGCATCAATAGCTAACACTGAGGACTCAGAGCATATACTTCTTGCTTTAAGGAATGGTATCCTTCATTGGAATGGAAGACCTAAGTATGTATATTTAGATAATGGTAGAGCATTTAAATCTAAATTGTTCCACCAAAAATGGGAAGAGCACAATTTTGAAGATGAGTTCTGTGGAGTGTTTCCTAGACTTAGCATAAAAGCTAAGTTTGCTAAAGCTTATAATGCTAGAGCTAAAGTTGTAGAGAGGTTCTTTAGAACATTCCAAGAAGACTTTGAACGCTTTATGGATACCTTTAGAGGTTCTGACATAGCTGACAAACCAGCCTTCTTAATGAGAAACGAGAAATGGATTAAGAAACTTAAGAAACGTGAGCCTGTTACTATCGAGGAAGCTAAAATGATGATGTCATTCTACTTCCAAGAAATGTATGGTAAAACTCCACATGGAGGACTTGCAGGTCGTACTCCTCTTGAAGTGTTTAGAGCTAGTCAAGTACCTGAAGACAGAAAAATCGATGATTCAGAACTTAATTTCATGATGCTGAAGGTTGAAGAGAGAAAAGTTAGAGCTAATGGTGTTCAACTCTTTAACATTGTTTATTATCATGACTATTTAATGAATTATGTAGGTCAGAATGTTTCATTGAGGTATGACCTGATGGATATGCGTTCCGTCTTGGTTTATGACAAGAAGGGTAAGATAATATGCCAAGCACTTGCTAAGAAGAGTGTTCATCCATTTGTTAAGCTTGCTGAAAATGAGCCTATAGTTAAAAAGCAATGGCTTAAGCAACTAGCACATCAAAGAAAGCTTGAGAAAGATGTTAAAGAGAAATCAGCTGAACTACAGAAGCAAGTGCAAGAGGCTGTATCAGACTTTGAATTACCAATTTTAGAAGTAACAAAAAGTGCCTTCAACGATTCAAGTATGTTAGAACATAAGGCTACTGACAACCCTAGCCTAGACATAGATAAAATGGCTGAGAACACAGCTCGTTTAATTTCAAAAACAAAACAAGTACCACCTATAAAATCTATAGAAGAACGTGGACTAGAAAATCTTGATAAAATGCTTAAACAGATAGGTATAGAATAGGAGATCAACATGCGAGAATATACCTTGGCAGAAACACAAAATGTAAAACAAGCAAAAGAACTTTTTAAGTACTTACTTAAGAGACCTAAGACTGAGATGGTTGGGTTAGGACTTATCTATGGTCCTCCAGGACTTGGTAAAAGTAGATTTGCAAGGCAAACAGCCATTAAAAACAACTATATTTACTTCAGATTAGAAGCAACTATGACAGCTAAGAGCTTTTCAGTTAAACTTCTTGAGAGAATATACTTCCACTTCGGTATGCCAAGAATAGGTATTAGAGGGAGTGCAAATGATATCTTCCAAAGATGCTTTGAGATATTAAAGAACTTCGATAATACTGTTATAGTCATAGATGAGATAGATTATGCTTTTAAGAACAAGAGAATCCTTGGTAGTATTCGTGATATAGTAGACCAAACACTATCAGTTGTTGTGCTTGTTGGTATGGCTGATGCTAAAGAAAGTTTACTCTCTGCAGATGCTCACTACTTTGACAGATGCAACTTCTTCTGCCAATTTAAACCACTAGATGTTAAAGATTTAACACTTTTATGTAAAGAAGTGTGTGAAGTTAAGATTGATGATATAGTAATTAAACATATTGCCAAGAGGACTAGTGGTAACATTAGGAAATTCATTAAATCATTGTACTCTCTTGAGAACTTAGCTCAAACACATGATTTAACAATTATCAAGCCTCAGCATTTAGATATGATGTGAGGTCTCAATGCAGACTACTAACTACAAAATAATCAGAAATTTCGTGGAGTTTTATGGAAAGCCTTTCACTGGTGACGTTGTTGCTGGTGAAACTGGTATTCCAATCCAAAAGACCATTAGAGTGTTAAACACAATGAGTTATAAAGGATTAATCAAATCTATATCCATGCAAGGTAAGTTCGCTATTTATATTAAGAATAGCGACTATGTTGATAAAAATCCCATGAACAGTTTCAATTTCGAAATCAAATTCCTAAAAGCTATAATCAGAAAGTTAAAAACAGAAGAAGTTAAAAGTGCAAGACACTTAGCAGACCTACTTAAGTGTGGAAGGAGACGTGTCACAAGATACTTAGTAGCTCTCTGTTCAATAGGTATGGTTGGCTTAGTAGATAAGAAATACAAAGTAATTAAGGATATGGACCTACTACTTGTAGGTAGTAGATATGACAGCCAAATCCTAAAGAAACTCAAAGCTAAAAACAAACAGTAAGATAAGGAGCAACTATGGTAAGAAAGGAAAAGATGTTAACTGATGCTAATGGTAGAGAATACCCAGCTAAAATACTTGATCCTCAAATCGTTAAACGTGATGCAATAGTTAATCGTTTGATGAACAGAGCCTTAAAACTAAATGGAAGGATAGTATCAGATAAAGTTAAAATGGCTGATGATATTAACAAATACCTAAATCAAACAGCTCAAAAGTATGGTGAGGAGTGGAAAGGTAATGCTGAGTTGGTATCCTTTGATGGAAAATATAAAGTCGAAATCAGACAAAGAGAACGAATTGATTTTAGTGAGAAACTTCAGATAGCTAAACAAAAGATAGATATGTGTCTAAAGCGTTGGACTGAAGATTCTAACATTAACCTTCAAGCAGTTATCAAAGAGGCATTTCAAGTTGATAAGAAAGGAGAGATTGCCAAGAGCAGAATCTTAGGTCTTAGACGTTATCATATCAAAGATACTCAATGGCAACAAGCTATGGACCTTATTGATGAGGCTATACAAGTTACCTCAACAAAGCAGTATATTGCCTTCTATGAAAGACCAAGTAAAGATAAACCATTTAGGCTTATCTCACTTAACTTTAGTGCATTGTAGTTTTTTCTTAGAGCAAAGTATTAACTCCAAATTTAGGGAGTGTTTCTCTTTGCCTAAATTTCTGTGGTAACTGTAGGCATGGAGGTTTGACCTTGCCTCATAGCCATTATATATATGTCCTAGGAGATATAAATATGATTCAAGTTTTTAAAGAAAGCAGATGCTACACACCAGTAAATGTAGCAGAAATTTTAAATGTAGATATTAGCACAGTCTACAGACTTATTCGTGACATAGATGATCCATTACCAGCCTTTAGATTAAAGACTAATGGTCAGTTAAGGGTTCATGGAAAAGAAATTAATAAATACCTAGAAGATCACAAAGTCGATCCTCTTAATGAATAGATATGACAGACAGGCAGATTGAGTTAGCTAAACACTTGAGAAAAACAATAGTTATTTTCGCAAAAAATGATCTCCGAATAACTGTTGATGAATTACATTCTCAGATGGAAACTTTAGGATTCGGAACCTCCTTAAGAAAACTCAATCTGCCTTCTCTCGTTAATCTTAATCTTATTCTCAGAGGAAAAAAGAATTATACTCATGAGAATCTAGATCCTCAAGGCAAAAAAATATGGGCTCTTTACAAATCATCAAACTGGTCTAGAGAGCAATTATATGCATTTATAGCACAGAAATTTAATAAATCAGGAATCAAATATTTAACTAAAAATGAAAAAGGAACTTTAATTAAGGTCTTACAATCTTATGAATTCAAGAGAATATAAAATCAAACGACAATCAGCTAAAAAACTATATCTTAAAGGAGAGACTAATGCAGTGGCTCTTGCTAAGATTTATGATGTAGCAGAAAAGACAGTTAGAAACTGGATTAAGAAAGGTAACTGGGAAGCTGAGTATGATGAGATTTCAACACTTGAAGATGAAATTAAGATAGCACTTAAAAAGGCTTTAATTAAAGCTCTCAGAGAATATGCAAGAGCACCACAAGATACTGCCCTCCAATCTTTGGTATCACTGCTTAGACAATACAAGAAAGACTTTGAGCCAACTAAGGACTTCATTGAATATATGAAGAAGTTCTTAGATTGGTTAATTGATTTCTTCTTAACTAAGAATGAAGATGAGATAGCACGAGCTATTCAAAAAGAGATATTAGGAGAGTCTGGTATTGTAGAATACTTTAGAAAGAGAGCAAGTAGTGGTTAGAATTACACAAAAAGACTATAAGAACTTTTCGGACATTGCTTCTAAAACTTCCAGTGTAAAGCCCTTTCACAATGACACACCTAGAAAACAGAAGCAAAGAATAAGGAAGGCTACCAGTAATGGCTGGTCAGCCTTCTCTTATTTTTGTGTAAGTTATTTCCCTCACATCTTCAAGCTTGAATTTGCAGATGCTCACAAGGAAATGTTTAAGATTACTGAAAAGTATAATGGAGTAACATCAATTACAGGCTTTAGAGGACTTGGCAAAACTGTTCTCATGGGTGTAGTATATCCTATCTGGAAGATTATTAAAGGCGAACGATATGTTATCCATACTGCTGCTGATGCAGATTTAGCAGAAGAGAGAACATCATTTACTTACAATGAGTTAACTCAGAATAAAAGACTCCAACTTGATTTTGATGGTATATCACCAATAGATAGAGATGAGTCTGATTTTTATCTTCAGAATAAATGTAGAATCAGAGCTAGAGGTATTAAACAGTCTTTTAGAGGATCTATCAACCCAAGAACTTCAACTCGTCCTGGACTAGTTATCTGTGATGATATAGATAAAGAAGAAAACATTGGTAATCAATCCATTGGTAAAAAGAAGATGGATAAGATTATTCAAGAGATTGGTGGTGCTTTAGATCCAGCTGGAAATGGTAAGATTATCTGGCTTGGTAATTTAGCACATCCTAATTATGCTATCTGTCAATTTCAACAAGACATTATTGATGAACTCAAATCTGATATTCCAGAATTCAATCCTGAGACAGTTCAGCATCTTTATGGCTTAGAAAAAAGACTTCTAAGATTCCCACTAGAAAATCAAGATGGGTACAGTGTCTGGGAGAAACAATATCCAACTACTCAACTCCCAAAGTTAAAGAAGAAGTTTGGTTTAACAGGTTATCAGAGAGAGTTTTTAGGTAAACCAGTTATTGAAGGCAATATGTTTAAATACCATTGGTTTATCAAATATCCCACTCTTCCAAAGAGATTTAAAAGAGTATGGATGTATGCAGACCCAGCATGGGGAGAGAAAGGTTGTTACAAGGCTATTATCTCCATTGGTTATGATGGATATAAGTTTTATGTTATCCATGTATGGATTAGACAGACTGAAAACAGCAAGTTCTTTAATTATTATTATGATGCTTATAATGAGCTATCCAGGAAGTATGGAATTAGATTTAGATCAGCCATGGAAACTAACTTTGGACAGCATAGAATATTAGCTGACTTTGATTTATGGTGTAAGGAAAACAATCGCCATCCAATATCACACAGAATCAGAAGAATCAATAATGACAAGAACAAGAATCTTAGAATTGAGAGAACTGATACAACCATTGAAACAGGAAAAGTACTATTTCCTGATGGTCAAGATACTCCTACTCTTATAAATCAGTATTTAACCTATCCAGATGGTTATGTTGATGGTCCTGATGCTTTAGCTGGATGTTTAGAGAGATTCCCAGAGTATGATACAGGAAAATCAAGAGTCAGAGTAAGGAGTTTTTCATTTTGACATATTACGATAAATTAATATATCAGTATTATCAAGTTTTGAATAATTCATGGAAAAAAGAAATCAAAGAATCAGCCAAGCAAGCTCTTCAGATGCTCACAGATCTTCCAAAGCATGAACGAGTAAATAAGAGCCATATAGACGATATCTTAAATATTATATCTTCCAACCTTAACGAAGACTTTTCATCTCTTATACGTAGCGATACTAAGTCTTTTATCAAAAGAAACCTGCTACTAGGTCTTAACGATTCACAAAAGCAAGTTCCACACAACACAAAAATAGGAATGTATGGTATCAGAGAAAACAAATTAGAGACTCTTATAACTAAACAAAATCTCTTCTGGATTGGAAATAGATATGGCACAGATATAGAAGAGAAGTTCAAGAACACACTCAAAGAATCAATATCTTCTGGTTACACCAAGAAAATGCTAGCAAATAAGCTTAAAGAAGAGTTCAAATCTCTTGGAGATAAGTCTCAACACTACTGGCAAGGTTTAGCAGAGCACACAGCCCTTAGAATACGAGAATTTGGCAGATTAGAAGGATATCATAAAGCTAGAGCTACAAGTTATAGACTTGTTGTGATACTTGATGATAGGACTTCGGAGATATGCAGAGCTCTTTCTGCCCAGAATAAAGTCTATCCAGTAGATACAGCTATAGAGACTATGAATGAGCTACTCAACATAGATAACAACAAACACTCACTTGAATCAGTAAGAGAGAAAACTAAACAAATAGCTCCCTGGGTATCTGATAAGCAAATAAAAAGAGACTCCATAGGTCAACCCATTGGAGTCTCTGGAAATTATTCACCTTTTCCACCGTATCATTGGAGATGTAGGACTACTACTGATATTGATTATTAGCGAACTATCCTTTAGTGCAATATTTTATGTATTCTTCTGTAAAGCTATTAGATAGTTCTGTATCTTCATAAATAATATCAAATTGGTTACTTAAATAAGCTCTGCACATTGTTTTAACTTCCCTTTGTCCAGCTATATGAATTACTTTTTGTTCAATTTTCAGATTTATTTTTTTTGCAGTATGACTTTGGGTACCAATAATAATTCCTCTGTCAACTTTATCTCTAACAAGAACCTCAATCATCCTTTGTTTCACTTGTTTGGTTACCTCTCTATTGTACCAGTTTTTTATTTCAACATAAATAGCTTCAGATGTAATTGGATCTTCTAATATTAAGTCTTTTCCTCCATCTTTACTACTAGGAGTAAGAAAAGTTTTATACCCCAATCCTTCAAATAATTCTGCAAATAAATGTTCAACATTCCTCCAATCTATTTTTTTAAAAATGTTACCATCTCTAACAAGTTCATGAATTAAAGATTTACAAGCATTCCTAATTATCATATAATATGGAGATTTGTTTAACTCATCATATTTCTCAATAGTTCGTAATAATCCATTCTCCCATAATCTAATTAGTTGGTCATACACTATATGTGCTTTTCGTATAAATAACTCTTGGGGGATCTTTTGAGAAAAATCATCAGGTAAGAAGTTTTCTAACAGAATAGAGTTAATCCTTAAACTATTTCTAAGCTCTTTGATTTTCAATGGTAATTTATTCTCATTTTCAACATCTAACATAATAACAGTCACAGGAATATCATGTGAAGTAGCATATTGTAACTCAGTCTCAACTAAGGTATGCCCCCATGCATCTCTAATTGAAGGTAATTCAGACCCTATTATAAAGACAAAATGATTGGATAAATCAATCAAAGATTTAACATCTCGTGATTCTTCTCCATTTTTTTCTAAAACCGTATACCCTAATCTAGTTAAAACTTTTCTAACTATGTTTCGAACAAAAGGTGATAGTCCTGTAAAAGGACCTGAAATGAATACATTTTTCAAATAAAGCTCCTAATTTCTTTTATCTATCATATCTTCAATTTCTGCTTCCTGAATTTTATTTCTCGCGAAACTTATTGGAAATAAACTTAGTATCAAACTCCAAATTAATAGTAGAGTCTGTATTGATATGAGTGAAAATAATACACCTCTGAATATTAATTTGTAGGAGAAAAGATTTTTAAATTGGTAAACTAAAGGACTAAAGACACTAAACAGTAAACTAAAAATTATTATCAATGTAGAATAAAGTAATGGTTTTGATAACCTGTCGAAATTTTCTACTTTTCGATATTTACCATCATATGCTACTTTTAGTAACTCTGGCTGTATAATTGCAATCCAAGCTCCCATTATACCAAATATTATTGCCGATGTTGTTCTTAGTGATTCAAGGGTTGCAAATTGATTAGAAACTGGAATTTTCATTCCTAGAAAAAAAGAGCAAACTGTGATAAGAGTTATCATAACAATAAAAATTAATGTTTTTATTTTCATTATTAGTCCTCAATTCTTGAAAGGATGATATCTCTTTTAGCTGTTAGAGCTTCTTTTAGTGAATTAATGTCATATAATTCTGTACTCTTATGAGTAACATCAATATCTAGTTCCCCTTTGACTATACTCTTACTTAACCAGTACGTTTCTCTATCTCCTTCTAAATTGAATCCTATATCGGATATTGTACCTTCATCTTTATTTTGCCAAGTGTTTAAAAGATCATTCACGTTGTTTTCGCTTGGATTGTAATTCGATTCATACTTAAAGTTCAGAACTTTATTGGAGACCTTATTAATATCGTGAATCCCTGTGATTTTCAGGAATGATTGAATAACATTTAAATCCTTTTCAATCTGTATATCTAACTTCATCTTAGTAATTAGTTTTCTGACATCTGAAAATCTACTCTTTAGTAAATCTAGCTGACCACCCAATAATAGAAGATGAGACTCAAAAAAAGGATAGATAAGTTCATTCTGTTTGAAATGTTCTAGGTTCTCAATGCTAGGAGTTTTAATCCTAAAATCCCCTACCCTCTTCTCTTTAACAAATTTTGAATGAAATTGTAAAAAACTCTGCAAATATTGACAAAACTGTCTATTTCCGTTAACAATATGATTAAATCTAACAGTTAAATAAATGTTCTTCGAAGGAATTATCCAAAAGTAGGTACCATATCCAGGTACATAACCCTCTTCAAATTTAGTATCTTTCACATCAGCTTGATCAATAGGCTTAGTTGAGTTAATAGCACTAACACTATTATCTGTTGTTGGTGTTTCATTCCAAGTTGTAAGGAATATATCCCCATACTCATTTTTTGTGATATCTGCACAAAAAGTTCTCATTATGTTTGAATTTTCTTGAGGATTTCCGTAAGTACAAGTCTCAGCTATGGTTTTATCATTTCTTTTTACCCATTCAATTAAATCATCAAAAATATTATCTAAAGATCCCGATAGAGACCTTTCATCTCCGTAATGATAATATCCACACTTCTTAATATTAAAGTATCTTAGTTTTGCTTTTTCATTCATCATTAACCTCCTATTTCATTAGGTACACCTGTGAACTAAGTGAAATATATACCTTCAAAACTACATAGTTACTACTTTGAACAAATCTTGCTATAATATTATGCTCAAAATCTTTTTGATTAAAGTAGAGCTCAGACTGCTGACAAAGTAGAAAAAAGGTGTTTACAGCCAATTTTAGTTTTCATCTGA
This sequence comes from Cloacimonadales bacterium (SeqCode), assembly GCA_963678315.1. GTDB lineage: Bacteria > Cloacimonadota > Cloacimonadia > Cloacimonadales > JAFGVF01. The sequence continues at coordinate 2,432,407 of OY782781.1, forward strand.
TAGTTGATAGATTTTTTAGTATTGGTGATGATATTGTTGCATAAGTTCACTATGGGAGACAATATACCCAAAATAATCAAAAAATTTGAGTATTTTTGTTAAAATAGAACCCTTTTTTAGCTTTTTATTGATTCTCTTAAAGTATTTAACTAATTTTACTAAATTTTGAGTACAAGCTGTCATTAGAGCTTGTTCTTTAACTTTTTCAAGTCCTCTATATCGTGCATATCGATATCCATGATTTTGTTTTGCATTAGCAAAACTCCTCTCAATAGTCTCTTTTCGTCGCTTATAAATCTCTTTACCACAGAATGTTAAACGATTCATATTTATCTTGTCTTTATATTTTTCCCAGACATGCCGATTTAGTACTTTCCTCCTTGTTTTATTTGAAGTACATTTAGATAAATGAGGACAGTTTTTACAGTCTTCAGCATTTGATACGTATTCTTTGTAGCCCTCTCTTCTTGTTGTTTTGTAATGTAATAATTTGTTATTTGGACAAATATATTGGTCGTTGACTGAGTCAAATTTGAATTTATTCTTGCTGAAAAATCCTTTTTTATGGCTACCTCTTTTGTACCCTATTACCCCCATTATTCCTTTTTCACATAAAAAACGACAATTATCTACAGTATTATACCCAGCATCTAAGCCTACAGCTATAACATTAAAATTAAACCTTTCAATCTGCCGAAGAAGACGAGATTTATATACCACTACATCATTTATATTCCCAGGTGTTATAAATACATCTGTTATAAAATTACATTTAGGATCCGTTGTCCTATGGTCTAAATAAAAGAAGCCTTGTGGTTTGCGGTCTCGTGCCATAAAACCACTGTCTGGATCTGTTGTGCTGGATTTAATTGTCTTGGTTTCTTCCTGTGGTTCCTTAGGAGGAAGTGGTTTTATATTGTGTTTTTTTCTGTCTTCTGCGACTGCTTCATCCAAATCTTTAATATATTCTTTTGTAGTTCTTTTTACTACAATTTTTATGAACTTATTCTTATTCGCATTAGCTTTTATATGGGTTGAGTCTGTATATAAAATTTTCCCATTAACTAAACCATTTTCAATGCCTAACTTAACAATATTATCAAAAATCTCTTGAAATAAATCATTATTAGCAAATCGTCTTTTACGAGTTTTACTTATAATTGAATGGTGAGGAATTTTATCATTAAATCCGAACCCTAAAAACCATCTATATGCAAGATTAACTTGTATTTCTTTAAATATTTGACGTTCTGATTTAATACCAAAGAGATAACCTATTAATATTATTTTAAAAAGAGTTATTGGATTAATAGCAGGTCTACCAAAAGTCTCATTGTATGTGTCTTTCATTATATCATAAACGAAAGAGAAATCTATATATTCATCAAAAAACCTAAGGATATGATCGTCTGGAACCTGTTCTTCTAAATTTACAAGCTCGAATTCGTATTGTTTTCTATATTCTTCTTTAATCATTTTATCACCTCTAATTATATGCCTATCATATAATAAGGAGTAATATTGTCAAGTCTATTTGTGCTTTTTCTGGGTTGTTTAGTACAGAAAAAACATACGAAAATCACACATTGATTACATGACTTTGTCAGCAGTCTGAGCTCTACCATTCAGTAGAGCTCCTATATTTTTTGCTTATGATTCTACTTAATTAGCAAACATTTCTTCACAACTGCTTGCTTATTTGATTCAAGTTTATAAAAATACATACCTGATGCTACTTTTTTATTTTGATTATTATTTCCATTCCATACAATTTGATATTGACCTTTTTCCATGTCACTGTCGAGTAATGTTTTTACCTTTTGTCCTCTTACATTGTAAATATTTAGTTTAACTCGACTTCTTTGTGGTATGAAATACCTTATATTTGTTGAGGGGTTGAATGGATTAGGATAACAATTATAAAGTACTGGTTTTAAAGGAATAACTTGACTTTGTGTATTCTCTGGATTTCTAAGTGAAGACAATATTTTTCTTGTATTCATTATATGATCGTTTCTTGATCGTGGCATTAGGCTTGAGTATTTTGTCCTACATTTACCACCACTTTCCAACCAAGCAGATCCCATATCAATTACAGCAAAACAGGAATCATTATATGTTGGAGGAGAGTCAATTATACTAGCATAATGATCAATGGCATCTTGGTAATTATTAATCAACCTATTACAAAGAGCTTTAGTGTTTAATAACTCTCTTCTAAAGTCATTTTGATTTGGATATGATATCAGTTTAGCATCAATCCATTCAATCAAACTAGGCACTTGATTAACTTTTGAATGACATACTGTTATACCTTTAAGAACCTGAAAATCATCATCTGTTAGAAGAGAATCATTAAGTACTTGGTAGTAATATTGTATTGCCATATCCCAGTTACTATTTATTCTGGCATTTTCAGCTAAATAGAATGTCTCATTCATCCCATCCCTACCGGCACTGCCATTAGGAGTTGTTAACCATGGATCATAGTGAATGTCTCTGAAGTTACTAAAGGTGCTAATTATGTCATTTTCAGTTGCATATCCCCACCAATTATCATCAGCTTTAATTTGGCTTTTTATTCTTTCTGTTACAATGTTTATTTGCTCAATTTCAGTGTTCTCAAAATTGTTAAAACCTCCAGCAAGATAAGGTGTTGAATGTACTGCAAGCAATCCAATATCATTTTCAGATATTTCATTTCCTCCAGTTTCATTATAAGCAAGGTAAGGGACTGCACCTTTATAAGATGCAATACCAACATCAGAATTTAGAATTTGGTCATGTCCAAAATCTATAAGGGATTCATAAGCTGATATTGAAATCTCATTGTTACTTAATAAGCTATTTTTTACTACGTAAGTTCCATTATCAAGCATTTCCAGACCTATCTCAGCATTAGATAGATGTGTATTAATCACAATCAAATTAGTATTATTTACAGAGGATATCCCCAACCAATGATCTTTAATTACATCAGGGCACATACCTTCAACAATAACAGGATAATCTTCAGTTCCGTTGAAATCAATACGTCCGTAGTTATTTATGATGTTTTTATTCCTTATACGAACCTCAATTCCTGGATTAAAATTAAGATTTACTCCTGAATTTATACGTAGATTTTTATCTATCACAACATCTTGCCAAATAGTAAGATCTTCATCCACAACACTCGGGATATTATACAGATACTGAGCAGTGTTCCTTTCATTGTTTGAAAACTGAGTCCATTCATCCATCTCATCAACATTATTATTCTTTATTGGAATCCTATAAATTTTTGCCTCATTTGTATCCTGATTACCAGCCAATATATATAAATCTCTTATACTTGTAGAAAAAGCTGATCCAATTGCCATTGACTTAATATTAGCAAAGAAGTTTATGTTATAGCTTTGAAGAGGTTCTTCATTAACTTGATATACTGAGAGTTCATTGTCTTTTGATAAAACAACATCTTGTGTGTTACTTTCTCCAAGATCTGCAAGAAGCGAAGGCCTCCTATTCTTATGATAGTATCCACCATTTTCAGAAGAATAATCGTTGGTTGTATGATTAATTCTATAGCCTTGTTCAACATCAAGAACTTCTTCTGAGGCTGTTGTTAAGATTTCAATTCCAAAGTTGTCAGGATAGAAATCTCCTGCAATAATTTTGCCAGGGGCTAAGTCAATATTATCAATTTCATCAATAGGAGATGGAGTATTGTCAACATGAGACCAGATTTGAACTGGGTCTTCATCTCCATAGTCATAACAGTAGGTAGTATAACTAGAAGTCCTCTCGATTCCCGGATGAAAATCTTTTGTAATCCCAAAAAACAAACGATTATGATAAACAGCTTCATCGGGATCATTAAATTGTGGTTTAATCAAAAGTAAGTTTGTAGACCGCAAGTTAGTGATATTATCATTACCTGGACCAATGATCGGTTCGATATGTTCATCAATGCTATAACCGTCTCTAGTTCCATCTAGAAATCTTGTTTTCATAATTTCAATCCAATTATCATTTGTTCGAACAATAGCTGTAATTTCACGACCAAAATTTTGATCTACATTTCCAACAGCCAGTTCAGAAAGAAACCTTCTCCCATCGGTTAAAGAACGATATAAGATTTCATATTCCGTGCTAGGATAATCATATTGTGTTATTGTTGCATAAAAACCTGTATCAGTGTCGTAGTCATTTCCATTTAAAATAACATCCATCCTTCCATTACCAGTTACATCGTCAACGACAAGAGACTTAATTTCTGCAGTAACATCATTATTTAATATAACAGGGTAATTATCAATTTCAATCATGTTCAAATCATAGGCATATACGGTTACTGCATTGGTCACAAAAACTACTTCAGCATTATCTCCATATACTATATCACCAAAGGCTGGTTTTGCAATTATAGAGTCATTAACTATTTCCATAAATAAATGTGAATTACGATATAAACATGCAAAGTATTCAAAGCTATCATTAATTGGCTTCTTCAAACCAAAAGCTAATTCATCAAGACCATCATTATTCATGTCAAATATTGCAACTTCTGAAGTTAACTGATATGTTGATAGGTCTACTAATTCTTCTAACTTAGGTACACATGGCACCTCAAAATACACGATATCAGTACGCCCCTCATAAAAAAGCTCTAACGAAAATCTAATATTTCTCCCATAAGGAGAGGAGTCAGAAATAATAAAGTCGCTAATAGAATCAAAGCCAAGAGAGCTTATTGGATTCCATTGCCCATTTCCTTCATCTATATTAATGAAAGGGTCATCAGTTGAAAGATGTCCTATTACAACATCACTACCTGATTCCCACCAGTTCTTTAAGGATATGCTAAGACGTACTTCATCTTCTCCAGTGGACAAAACTCCATCTCCTGTTGCATCAACAGTAACACTATGAAGTCTATATGCTGGATGGTTCCCTTCAGTGAGAGCTCGATAAACATTTAAACGACCTGTTCCCAGAGAACGCATATACATAGAATTTGTATTCATTTGTGTTAGGTCATCTGCGGTTCCCTTTAATCTTTGGATTATTTGTTCACGGGTTATACCTGGGAATGTATCTTTTATCAATGCTACAGCACCAGAAACCATTGGTGCAGACATTGATGTTCCATCAGCGTATTCATAATTGCTACTCCATGGATTATATGGTAAATTGTGATTAGTAAACTCTTCATCCTGAGGGGTAGTTGAAACTATTCCATTGCCAGGTGCACAAATATCAAGCAAGTTCCCGTAGTTTGTATAAGATGCTTTAGCGTCATTGATTCCTGTAGCTCCAACAGAAATAACTCCTGGTATATTTGCTGGGAAAGCAACACTATTTGTACCTTCATTACCAGCTGCAGCTACAAACACAATAGTTGGATCTTCATCCATTATTCTGTTAATGAGATTTCTTAATGTAATGTTAGTATTAGACATTCCCCAGCTCATGTTTATAACTTCTGCTCCATTTCTAAAAGCCCAATTAATCCCACTAATAACAGTACTTGCACTGAAACCAAAATGGCTTATTTTGACAGTCATCAGCTGGCAACCAGGCTCAAGGTTGTCCCATCCTCCTGCTACACCTGCTACACCTATTGAATTATTAGTAGATGCTCCAATAATCCCTGCAACATGAGTTCCATGTCCACTATTATCCTGAGGTATATTGATATCTTGGGGACCGTTAATTCCGAATACATTATAACCATGGTTACCATTTCCATCATCCCAAAGATTACTTTCCAAATCAGGATGATTTCCATATTGGCCAATACCTAAGTCAATTCCAGAATCCAGCACAGCAACCGTAACATTTCCTCCATAAGCTATTTGGTTACTCCATACCTGATTCATACCTATTTTTTCTAAACCCCAAGAGGTTGAGTTATATGAGTCATCTGTGTTTATTCCGAATAATTCTAATTTATTGTCTGGTTCTGCATATTCAATATTAATTTCTTTCTCTAAATTGAAAATTACATCTTCAATATCGTACATCTTATTAAATTCAGCCAGATAGTAAGCCCCTTCATAATCACCTGTTTGGATGGTAAACAATGTGTCCAGTTTACTGATTTGATAGTTAGAGGCAATAGTATTAAACCAAGTTCTATCTGTTATCACAACTCCTGAGTTGCTACCTGTAACATTGATAGAAATATCACTCTTAAAGAGAATATTTCCTTCTACAAAATTAGCTGATAAAGTGCTCATAACAATAATTAAAGTAATAAAAACTATTATCTTTTTCATTTTTTCCTCCTATTTTTTTGCTACTATTTTATAATTGTGATTTTCTTAACTTGACTTCTTTTCCTATCCTTAACATTTAGAAAGTATATTCCAGACGGATAATCTAAATTCTGAATTCGAAAATACCCTTTCTTTGATTTTAGATTATTTTCAGAATAAACTAATCTACCTCTAAGGTCATAAAGAGACAGACTTATGTTCTTATTATTTTTTTCCATAAATTCAATATTAAAACTATTTCTACATGGCTGTGGATAGATTTGTTTGATCAGCTGATTCTGCATAGGTTCAACCTCATGAGAATTTGACACTATTTTTTGGTAGGTTACGATTAAATGTGGATTATACGAATGAGGTGAAGTTGGGTTATTAGAATATGCAACAACATCTGTCTCATATGACCCTGTATCATAACCTGGAGGGAATCTAAGTCTAAACTGTGAGTATTCACGAGATTGTTCTATATCGTTATGATAGCTCTCAGTAACCGGATAGGAGACCCAGCCAACATAAGCACTATTCTGCAATACCCCCACATTTGAAGTAAGTGACCCATTATCAAAAACTGAAGGAGCTATAGTATCAAATTGTATATGATCAATAATGACAGAGTAAGGTGTTGAATAGTAATGAGGCCATATGAGATCAATGTTTCCGTCCCAATAATACTCACATTTAAGACGGAGCATTACACTTGATATAGTGTAATCATTAGGAACTGGCATAGTCTCAAATGTAATAAAAGATCTGCTTTCTTCAATACCATTTCCGATCATAGATCTATCACCATAAGCAATGATTAATGATGGTTCATTTGGGAAATGATAATAAGTATTCATATCCATATTATGAAATATTGCTCCAGTCATAGGTATAGGTTCAGAGTATATTGTATCAACAAGAACTGATTCATTTCTATAAGCATATAACTGTAAAATTATGCTAAATAGAATTAAAAAGATTAAGAGATGTCTCTTCATTTTTCCTCCATTTTAATGTATAAAATTATATATAATGTGTGATTATGATAAAGCGATATTTATATAATCATCATCAAGATTCATTCGATAATAAAAAACTTCCATAACCAATCAATAGTTTATTGTAAAGCAGACCTTGAACTTATATGAATTTCAAACTTACTCACATAATATAATATTTAACCAAATCTAATTTGAAAATAGTTAGCAATTTACTTATTGTCAATTATTTTATTTACCCTTTATATAAAAGGGGTATTAGAAAAGGCTTTTTCATGCTAATATAGACAATCTAAGCTTGTGAATTTTTAGCGATATTAACTATGCATGCCATAAGTCTCTGCCCAAAAAAGTGATTTAATGCAGAAAATTTCTTATAAATAAAGATAATTTGGGATAAAATATATAAAATAAGCACCCATTAAATATAGAAAGTGTTCATTTCTATTAACAAATATTTCTTTCTTATACATCTTCTCATACATAAGCCATAAACTCTTCACCCACTATTTCACCTATTTTTTTGATATTTTAACTTATTCTGTGTTAACTCTTTGCAACTCGGTTTGCCTTATGTCTAGTTTTAGTTTTAGATTGCATCAGAATTAAATTAAACGATGTAAGGATTTTTAAATGAGAATAGATACACATACAATTTTGAGAGTCTTAAATCTACCTGAAGATGAAAAGATAGCACAGCTCCTTGAAGAACATTCTGAAAGTGCAGTAGGCTGGTTTATAAAAGTAGCTGAAAGCTCAGTGCTTGAATCTCTTACAGACTACAAGATGGCATACTCTTTCTTTTTGCTTTCTCAAGTTTTGGACTTTTTGAATCTTAAAACTCTTGGCTCAGGTATTATTAAGACTACAGGCATTGATGCTCAAGCTACCCAGTTATTGACAGGTAGTGAAATTAGAGCTTTTAAAAAGGATTTAGAGATTCGTGCCTTAGAGACTATTTATGACTATCTAACTCCTCTTGGTGTAAAGCGTTTGGATGAGCTCAAATTTGGTTCTACATCAGTTAAACACTATAGAACAAGAGCAAGTGTAATATGAGTATTCAAACTGAAATATTAAGAGCTATCTACTCTGCAATAGAGAGTAAACTACACCTTATCGGTAGTGTTATTGAAGGTAAGACCAGAAGGCTTATCTTAGAAAAAGGCATTAAAGACAGAGGTGATTTCTATCAAAACACTAGCTATGCAGTGAATTTTAACAACTCTTCAATTGACCTAGCTGTAGGATCTAATGTACCTCATGAGCAATATGTCTTAGGTGGTAAAGTTCCTTCCTGGACTCCAATCCAACCACTTAAAGATTGGGTCGCTCGTAAAGGATTAGACTGGGTTGATAAGATAACTGGTGAACAACTTACAATTGAAAATATTGCTTACATGATTAGGGCTAAGATAAAACGTCAAGGTGTACCTGAACGTAATGTCTTTGCAGAAGTTATCCATAATCAAGAGAAGTGGATTTTTGACCAGCTAGATTCTATTGAGGTGGTTCTATGACCTTTCAAGATAAAAGACTAGCTATTGTTAAAGCACTTGTTGACACAGGTATTTCCACTAAACATATCGCTTTTTCTAAAGACACTATTCCTAGCTCTTTTCCTTCTGCTATTGTTATTTTAGAAGGAGAAAAAGGTACTAATAAATCTTCTAAGCGATTCTTATCTTTTGAGTATGATATACAAGTATTTCTAATTGCTGATGTTAATAACTCAGATGATCCTGATAGTGTAATCTTAGATTTATCAGATAGATTTAAAGCAAACTATTTATCATCTGTTGGCGATGATATCCCTAAGATTGAGTTCTATCCAGCAAGAGCAGATGCAGGTCGTAAGGTCCGTATTGCAAAGGTTTATACGGTAATATAGATGAGAGTGCAAAAGATTGGTGGCTTTAATATTGGGATTGTGTCTAGCGAAGATTTACTTAATAAGAACTATTCTCCTGAGCCTGTTAACTTAAGCTCTTATAAGTGGCAAGGTAGCAAAAGACTATCTAAATCTTATGAGAAGAAGAGAATGATATCAGCTCCTTATTCTATGGCTAACTTACTAAAACTTATTGATAAGGATGAGTACCATTCAGGCTGTATTACTTCTAAAGTAAACACTTGTTTAATGCAATTTGAAGTTAAAAACTCTTTTCTTAAAAGTTGGTTAGCATCAGCTCAATATCAAGGTAATGATGATATTTTACTAACTCTTGGAGAACTGCTTAAATACTATCTAGCCTGTGGAAATGGCTTTGTCATTAAAATGCGTAATGCTTCAGGCGAATGGGTTGGCTTAGAAAGACTACTACCAACAGAAGTACAATTAATAGAAAACTATGATAGCTTTGGATTCTTTAAACCTGATTTTCTCCATGTTAAAAATGGTAAGAAGAGATTCTTTTCAAGTGATGATGTAATCCATTTTAAAAATCCAACTCATAGATCTAATGCTTGGGGTGTTTCCTGTCTACCTGTAGCTGTTAATATTGAAATTCTAGAGCAGATTAAAGCCTTTGATTTCAACAACTTCAAGAACGGATTGTTGGTAGATTACTTCATGATAGTTGAGGGTGGCTCATTAAAAGATGATGTAGTTGAAGACTCAGAAGGTAATGAAGTCTTAAAGGATGCTTTTAATGTTATTGAGGAAACACTCCAATCAGCTAAAGGAAACAACAAATCACACACAACTGTCTTAATTGAAACAGAAAACAAAGATGCTAGGATTAGACTTGAACCACTTAGACAACAAGAGAGAGATGGTGGTTTTATATCTTTGAAGAAGGATTTGAGAGAAGGTATCTTCGCTTATCATAGAGTACCAGCTAGAATTGTGTCTCAGCTTATTCCAGGACAACTTGGTGGAGATAATAAATCAGATATGCTCATGTTCTACCATTTTGTTATAAAACCACTCCAACATCGTCTAGGACAATTATTAGCAAAAGAATTTAACAAAGAATACAATTGGAATTTAGAGGCATCCGAATTTGATTTCGGTGACTTAACTACAATTTTTGAAACTGAAGATGAACAACTATTTAAATCCATCAGATAGGAGGTTGGATTGAAAAAAAAGAAAATATTGAAAAAGGGAGAACTTAAGAACGTAGAAGTGGAATTAGTATCTCTGCTATTTGATGATATGACTCCTGCTAATCAGAAAGGCTTTGTAATAAAGTCTGCTAATGGTAAGAGCTATCGCATCAAAGGTTCTTCCAAGAAGTTTAAGAGTGAAACCAAAGGTACACAAGGAAGACTATATGTCACTCTTATGGAACCACAAGTAGAAGATGCACAAGGTGATTTCTACTCCGAAGATGAAATCCAAAAAGCTTGTGACTACTTCTCTAAGCATGGAATGGTAGGTAAAAATGATATTAATCATAATAACCATCCTGTTGCTGATTTCAGTGTTGCTGAGAACTACATCCTAAAGACTGCTGATGAAGACCACTTTCCTGATGTAAAGGTTGGTGCTTGGGTGCAAGTTCTAAAGTGTAATGACCTAGCATCTCCACTATGGAAGAAAGTCGAAAAAGGTGACTTTAACGGTGTGTCTATCTATGGTAGAGCTGATGATTTAGGAGAGACTTCTGCTACATTGAAGGCTATTAGAGAAGAGCTTGCTGGTCTTAAAGAACTGCAAAAGTCTATGAAAGAAACACAAGGTAGAGAAGAACTTCAAACAGCCATCAATGAACTTGAATCTAAAGTTGTAGATTTAGAAAAGAGCATTGGTGATTCTACTATCAGAGAAGCTGTTAAGAGTATTGAAAAATCACTATCTAACCTTTCAACAACTATGAACAGAGCTATATCTAAATCTATCAAAGGAGAACCAGATGATTCTCATGGAGATAGAGAAGTTGTAATTAGTGGTGAAAAGGTATTAGTTAAAGCATCTCATAGAGATATCTATAAAGGTATTGCTGATGTTGATTCAGGCAGAAAGATGAACATTCTAACACCTAATACAACATCACTCTTTATTGATGAAGTGGTTGGCTCAAAGCCAGGAGATACTTTAACAGATATTTCTGTTATACCATTACTTAAAGATGAGAGTATTGATGTTGGATTGATTGAAGATTTGATTTTCAAGAATCAGCTTGATGGTGCTTTATCAGCTCAAGATGTATCATCAGCAGATATGCAATGCCCAACAGGTATCTTAAATGCTGAGTTTACTCTTGGTCGTGAGATTGTTGAGTTCTATAAAGATAAGTACGGCGAAGATGCTTTCGGTGCTTATGTAGAACAACATATTGCTAAGAAAGCAGAAAAAGCTATTCGATTGTTACTTTTCAAAGGTGACAGAACATCTTCCACAGCTAAGTTAAAAGCTCTTAATGGTATTATCAAACTAGCAACAACAAACACAGATATCACATCTATCAACCCTACTAACTTTGCAGAGTGGTCAGAACGCTTTGAACAAACTCTTCTTGCCTTTACTGATGAGATGTTAGAAGAGCAAGAAAACTTCAAGATTTATGTGGCTCATAAAGACCTCATTCGCATCAGAACAGAACTTGGCAAACGTGAGACTAATAAAGGCGATAAGCTACTTCTTGAAGGTGGTAAAGTATCATTCGCTGGTATTCCTGTTAAGGCTAGATTGATGCCAGACAACTATATCGTAGTAGGACTAACCAAGTTTATCATCATCGGCTATCGTACAGATGCTGAATTAAAAGTGGAACATCATGGCTCAGACTGGAAATACCACTGGTATATCAGAATCAGACCTGGCATCACCTATGTTCCTAATTTTGTAAAAATCTACCAATTAACCGAATAGGAGTAAAACATGTGGAAATGGATCCTAAAACAAGCTATTAAAGCACTTGCAGAACCAATCGTAGATGCTGTTATTTTAGGTCTTGAACAACTTGCTTCTCGCACAGGCAATACTGTTGATGACCAGTTCGTTGCTAAGTTCAAAGAGTTTAGAGAAACCATTATTGGTTTTATCTTAGCTAACACAGACAAGATTGTTAAATCTAGCTAGAGGTAGTGATGGGATTAACTAAACCAACACTACCTGCTGGTTTAAGTTCAGGGGATCTAGCCGATCTCCTGAACCAGATTGGCAAGGTAGATATTTATAACATTTATGCATCAGTTGGTCAAATGTCAGCTGAAGACGTAAGTCATATACTTGTATCTCAAGAAGCAATCAATGCTGAATTAGCAACAAGCTTCGAAGAGATTGGAGAACTAGCTGAAAAGCCTTTTAAAGTTGAATCTAAAACAGATAAGTTAAAGACCAGACACTATCAGTTAGAAGGCAAACGTACCAATGTAGTAACAACAACTATTGTAGGTATTTCAGAAGATAAGAAGAACTGGCTTGAAGACCAGAGTGCTGGAATGACCCAGCTTACTTTTATAGCTCTTTCCAAAGATAAGTCTCAAGCAATTCTAATTAATGGTTGTAGATGGACTGTAGATTGGAGTGGTGAAGCTGATGGTTTATACACTCAAGAAATCACAACTGAGTTTATGGGAAAAACAACTGATAAAATTATGTTCTTCAATAGAATACCAGCAACAGTAGTTTAAGGAACAATCATGGATATTGATGTTAAAAAGAAAATTGATGATGTTCATAAAGAAATTTATGGTAATGGCAATTCATCAAACTCAATAGTAACAAGAATAGCAAGGATGGAAAGTACTATTAAGATACTTATGTCAGTATCATTAAGTCAGTTCGTCTTACTAATCACAATTTCACTAAAAATGTTTATAGAAGGTTAATAATGGATTTAAGTTATGCGAAACTTAGAAGAGTACTTTCAGTGTGTCTTAAAAATCAAACATTCCGTTTATTTATTGAAGAGTTAATAAATAACAATGCTTCTGAAATATCAGAATTAGAGCTATTAGATTTATTGGATGAGTCAGAAGCTGATTTAGAAGTTCTTGAAATACTAACAGATAAATCTCCTGAGACAATACCACCTGAGCAAGCAATCGATACCTTTCGTAATTTTTTTTATTCTATGAAAAACAGTTGGAAGAGGTTACAGCCATTGCTAGAAGATTTGGGATTAAAGGTTCAGGCAGAAATACAGAAAACTTAGAAAGACTAGAAATGGCTCTAAGAAGTGTTGGATTTTCTCAAAGTGATTTTGTTGAGATGACACTACCAGAGCTATACTTACGATACTGCATTCAAGTAGAAAACATAAGGAAAAATAATGGATAGTATAATTGCTTGGGTTGGAGGTAAACGCCTTCTAAGAAAGAAAATAGAGACACTTATTCCTCAAGATATGAGAGGATATATTGAACCCTTTGGTGGTGCTGGATGGGTACTATTCCACAAGGAGAAATGGGCAAAGCTTGAAGTCTATAATGATTTAGACAGACGCTTAACAAACCTATTTCTGCAAGTGAAGTTTCACCCTGAAGCACTAATAGAAGAGTTCGATTATATGATTGGTTCTAGAGATATCTTTAAAGAGATAAAGAACAATCCTGGACTGACAGAACTTCAAAAAGCAGCTAGGTTTATGTTCTTAATTTCTAGAAGTTTTGGTAGTAAAGGTGACTCTTTTGCTACAGCAAGAAGCCAAGGACATGCAAAACTTACGAACAAACTAAATAGAATAAAAGATTTAAACAAAAGACTTGATGGTGTTATAGTAGAGAACCTTAGCTATGATGAGTTAATTCCAAAGTATGATACTAAGGACAACTTCTTCTATTGCGACCCACCCTATATGATTGGCTTTAAATATGATAATGCTAAGCGCTTTGATCATCAAAAGCTCTTTAATATTCTATCAAACATCAAAGGTAGGTTCTTACTATCTTATGATGATTGCCAGCAAGCAAGAGAACTCTATAAAGATTATACGATAGAGTCTGTTAGCAGAGTTAAAGGTATTAATCGTATGAGTGTATATATTACATATCTTTTGTCAAATATAATTTAACCAATGTCCTATTAAATATCCGAAGTGGACTTAGATATATTATCTAATAAACTCAACGTCATTGAAATAAGTAAAGATAAGATCGTTATATATCATTAATCAATAGACATTTTGCTATTAATTAGTAACTCTTAAAGGTTTTATTCCGATACGTGTTACAAGTACTTCTCATTAGACTCAAACTCTGCAATACTATTTTATCAAAAGAATCTTCTTCATGTCTGTAATATTGCCACTTCTAATCTTATAGAAATATACACCACTTGAACTATTTTTATTTGCATTATTAGTGCCATTCCAGACAATTTCATGAACACCTTGATTAAGATTATCATTTAAAAGATTCTTTACTAACTGCCCTCTAACATTGTAGATATCAACTGTTACTTTTCCAGGTTTAGGAATGTTAAACTGAATTGTTGTTTCTGGATTAAATGGGTTTGGATAATTAAAAGCATTTAGTTCTGAAGAAGGTAGTTCAACATTGTCATTACCTGTATAGCCTGGTGATTCAAAGCATCCTATATCAATATTTTCACCAAACATTCTAGCATTACCATATAAATCCAACTCTGGCAATTGATACCCTTCATTAGCATATTGGCTATCCATAATTCCACCATCTATCGCGGGTGAGAAACCATTCTCGTCATCTGCAAACAAGCGATAATGCTCTTTTGTCGCTGGGTCTGTCCCAGCAAAAAGCGGATCCTGTCCAAGGATATTACCTTCATCAACTAGCATATCAGAACTATCCCATACACAGAAAATATTATCATTTTCATTTTTAGTAAAAAGATTATTTTCTAAATAGAGATCGTGACTATAACCCATATCTCTGGACTGGTTGTTAGCAAATATTGAGTTTCTTACTGATGCATTTCCATCAAACATAACTGAGTTATCAAATTCATGATAATTATTTGCTACAGTACAATTTGAAAAGTATATTTCACTTCCCAACAGGTTTAACATCTTTGTACCACCTAAACTACTATTATTGGCAAATAGACAATTATCCATAATAATTGTGGTTTGTGCACCTGCGTTAAACTGAACAACCCTTGCTAACGAGAAACCAGGTTCTGATTCACATACATTGTTAACAAAAGTGCTGTTTTTTATTATAGCTGTTCCAGTATCATTAGTAATGTCTAAAGCACCGTTTGATCTATAAATCCAATCATCATTAGGGTCATTATAACAATCTTGAATTGTCAAATTATCAATTACAATATCTTCTCCCCATAATCTTAATCCATACTCAGAGTATAATGCATGAATATTTCTTAGGGTAACATCTTCAATTCTCATAGTTGCATCAGGTCCTGAAATGTAGAAATTACTAAATTCTATAACACTATCTTCTATTACAACATTCTTAATTAAACAATCATATACTCTCCATGCAAAAAAGCTATTAGCCATGTTAGTAGTTATAGAAAGGTCACAAACTGTAGGGCTGTGACTTGTATTCATAAACCCTATTGCTGCATAACCGTAAAACATATTCTCTGCATAAATCTTCGTTTGAGATGGAGATAGACCTTTCAATATAGTATATTCTTTAACAGATATTGGAAGATATTCTCCCTGAATATAATTGTGATGTTCCCCTGCCAAGAGATGTACGGTATTAGGGTTTGATGGATTTGACATAATCCTCTGCATTGCTAAAGAGGGCGTTTTCAGTGCAGAGTTTGGAGATAAACCACTATTGTTATCATTTCCAACTGGAGAAACATATAAATCACAATCAACTTCCTCTAGATACGCCTCTTCGACATCAAAGACCTCATAAGGAGAAGATTCTGGGATATTATCTTCATCTCTTTCATACCAATCAGCAAAATATCTATCATAACCCGATTTAGTGAATTTATTTAAGTAAATTTCTCCATCAAAATCATGTGTACTACTCCAATAAATATCCATCCCCCAATTAGCAAAGTTGTTGTAAATGCTACATCTATTATTTTGAGAGAAAGTTACTCCATAAGCTTCATCAAGCTTGCCTAAAATTAATAATCCTCCCCCTCTCCATCTTGCAATGTTGTCGTATATATTCACGTTTTCAAGTGTTACGGTAGAAGAATAGGCAATAGCTACCCCTCCTCCTCCACTTGCTCTATTATTGTAAATGTTCAAGTTCCTTAAATCAAGAGAACAATGCATATATATATATATGCCCCCACCAAGCACATTATGTGGCTGACCGTCGAACACATATCCTGTCCCTCCTGTTATAGATAACCCCTGAATGGTGCATGTACTTGTGTTTTCATGGCAACTTATCGTTGCACCAATATTATTACTGCCATCAATAACAGTTGATGAGATATATTCTTCATTGCCTGTCAAAATTTCTAATGATGCTAAAGTCAAACCACTTAGTCCTGTTAATTCCAAATTTTCATGATAATGCCCTGGATAAACCAATATAGTATCACCAAACACTGCTTGATTAAGTGCAGTTTGTATCTCAGTATAAGGTTTTGTTCCATCTAAACTTACTTCTAACATAGCAGTAAGTTTAAGTGTAACAAAAATTATTAATAATACAGCAAAATATTTTTTCATAGTTTCCCCTCTCCTAAATATATTTAGGGCTAACCTAATAGGCTAGCCCACAATTATTAATTATACATTAAAATTCTATTTCATTAGGACCATTTTCTTAGTTACTATAGAATGAAGTGTTTTAATTCTAGTGAAATAAACTCCAGAAGCAACAGATTGTCCATAATTATTTTTTCCCTTCCAAACGATACTATGAACACCAGCTATAAGTTCTTCATTAACAAGTGTTTTTACTAATTGACCTTTAATGTTATATATCGCTAGATTAACCATGCTATTCTTTGGATTATTAAAACTAATCGTAGTTTCTGGATTGAATGGATTTGGATAATTATTTATGGTTAAATGATTTATTACGGGAACATTAATGTCTGATTCTTGGTTATCTTGACCGAAGATAAGTCTATAATAATCATTGCCACCCTTAACAATTCTGTTAACAGGTACAAACTCATTTGTAACCTCATTAAATAGATTAAACCCAACTTTTAAACTACTTCTGTCACTACTCCAAGCTCTGATTTCCATCTCTGTAGCATCTTCTAACTCTATTATATATCCTGGAATCATTACTAAATCATTATCTACTACAACGGCTCCTTTACATATATCATCAGCAAATACTGCAATTTCTTTTATCCCTAAAGTTGTATCAACTTCAACAAATATTGGGGTATACTCTGCTTCTGGAGTATATTGATAATAAGTAGTTGCTTTAGTGCTATAGTTTCTTGCTGGCGAGATATGATGCCATTTAAATGACTCGTCATCTGGGTCACTTGATGAAAACCTTTTTATAGATACCATATCCCCATAACTGATACTAGGTAAAACTCCACCGATTCCCATTGGAATAACCCATGGTGAGCCTCTTTTAGGTCGTTCTCTAGTTATAGTCCAATCTTTATGCTGAATATAGTATAGTTCATCCATATAGTCTCCAAACGCATCTGCAGGAGTTTGTGTTGCAGGAACAAAATAACCAACCCAAGTTGCTTCATCTGAATATGTAACTTCAATTTCATCATCTAAATCAACATGGTACCCATGAAATCTATTCATTGTATCATTTTGATTGAACCTTAGTTTATATCCCCTATGAGATTTAATATCAATTGTATTACTCAAATATCCAGGATAAAATGTACCATCAAATAAGTAACTACCATTATCTACTTGTGCTTTAAATCTTAACAATGGACTAGTCATAGGATCATCATATTCAGCAAAGAAATTTGACATTATTGCATTTGATTGTGGAATATTATCAATTACAGGGAATGAAACCCAGTTGTAATCAATTCCGCTTGTAAATGAATATGTTGCGAATCTATCAAGATCATACTGAACAGCACCAATGTCATTTGTTAAATCAGATATATCGCAAGTAGAATTGCCCTCACCTTTACCAATGAGAGAAGATCCAGCTTGCAAATTAAAGTCATCGTTTGCTACATCCTCAAACATAGGCTGTGTTGTTGCAATATTGTCTAAACCTTGTAATCCAGTTGGTATGGAAGAGGCATATATACAGCAATTTGTATAAGTTGAAGAAGAAGTAATAGGGTTTCTTATGATACTATCTTTGAACTCCAAAGACATATTTTGTGGATAAAAATCATCCTGTGTTGAATCCTGTAAGAGATTACAATGGTTTAGCTTAATTTCCCAATCACTATTTGATGCATAGATAGAATTTCCGTAAATCTCATCGTTAGTTCTACAATCGTTATTATAGAAGATTGTATTATTGAACTCTACAGTAGAATTGCCTGAGTTACCACCTGAAATTGCAACACCAGCTCCATATGTAGATGTAACCATAGGACCAGAAGATAGTATTAATGTTTCGTTATCTTTAATAATACAATTATTTATTTTAATCAAGTTACTGGTATTAGAGCTAGTAGACCCACCAATTTTTATACCTGCTCCCTCATAATTCTTTCCATCTTGAATAGTTAAATTCTCGATAGTGATGTTGTAAGAATTGTAGATATTAATTACCGGAGATTCATAAACACCCATAATAATTGTATCTGAAAAGTCGTTACCTCTTATTGTAAGATTTATTTTATTTTCAATATTTATTGCACCTGTATATTCACCAGGTTGTATATAAATAATATCCCCACTAACTGCACTATCTACTTCTTGTTGAAGCTGATTAGGGCCAAAGCCTCCTGGATATTGATTAATATTATATATACCTATGTCACTTAAAGTTTGTCCATTTGCAACAAGTTCAATATAAACAACACCAGATCTTATCTCAGTTGTATTATTTTCATCAACACTAATTATTACATCATAGCAACTTCCGTATAGATTGGTGTAATTATTGTTTGAATCACACCAATTGATATCATAACTCGAATAAGATGACTCACCAGCTATTAAATTTTGTCCTGTACTAATAGGTGTATCTAAATAAATCGTTACTGATAAAGTGTTTGAATCACTTCTTAGCCAATAAGGACTTCCATCCTCAATATTAATAATTTCACTTGCTGAGTACAAATAGAGTAAATGTGTTAGTAATAATAGACTGATAAATAGAACTTTCTTCATAATTTCTCCTTTTTGTTTAATTTTGTAAATATTCTTTTTTCTTTTCTACGATGAATATTGTATCATCTGCAAGAACGACTGTATCATCAACTGAAATTATAGTTCCTAATTGTTTTCGACTACATGGTAATAAGATCCATCAATCTCGACAACTAGGATATTTTCTTCTTCGTCATGAAATATTACATTGAACCCTTTTGAATTAAGAGCTGTTAGTTGAGCAGTTGAAATTTTAGGCAACAAGCTATATTCTTCTTGACAATAGACATTACAAGCTATAATTAGTAGAATAATTAGAATCAAAAATCTATTTTGTTTCATTTTTCCTCCTATATAAAAGAGAAAAAAGTAATAGATTTTCTTCTAAGTGGTTGCTAAATTATTGGTATATATTATGATAAAGGTACAACAGTTATATGGATATAGACTATGATAATGTTTTAAAGATATGTAGGGAAATAGGATTTAGATATTTAAATAATCAAGACGAAGTTCAAGAAGTTTCACAACTTGTTGCAATAGATTTATTCAATAATCTGGATAAAATCAATCCTGAAAGAATTAATGGCTGGCTGTTCACCGTTACAAAACATAAGTGCTTTGCAATAATAAAAAGTAAGAAAAACTCCAAAGAAGTACTTACAGATACCTCTTTCTTCAATAAGTTATGTAGTGCTAAGGAGATGAAAGAAGATACATCTGAAGATGAACTCGATTTATATAAATATGACTTCATTTCTACTCAGAACAAAGCTATATTAGACCGATATTACCATGAACACCACTCAATTGAAGCTCTTGCAAGAGCCTACAAAATTAAAGCTAAAACGTTGAAACAGAGAATCTATAAAATAGAGCAAGAGATAAAACTCTTTCATCTAGTAAATAGTAATAAATTAGCCTTCGATTCATTACCATCTACTAAATTAAACAACAATTTACTCAATTTTCTTAGAAAACTAAAAACGGCTTTAGAATCAAATAAGTTGCAAGAGATGACTACTTACCTTGAAGACTGTATTATACATGATTCAATAAACAAAATTAACATGATGAAATTTAGAACTAGCAAAATTAGAATTATAGGTCCAAATAAATATAAATTTCTGGTGACTTATATTAATGAGAAGCAACAACCTAGATTCTTTTTTATTGCTTTTGAATTAAGAGGAAAGAATGGTATTCATATCACTGAATTACCTATTTTCCCTAAAGAAGTCTCATTGATAGAGGTTTCAGAAAAATCCAAAAAGCTGAAATCTAAGGATCTTGCTGGGGAAAAAGGGTGGTACAATCAAAAATTAGGAAGCACAGAAGATTTAAGAAGAGAAGGTCGGCTTGAATTGATCCAAAAAGGGGAAGATATCTAGTTCAATTTTGAACAGAATCAACTATAGTTTTCTTAGTAGAAATCAGCTTTTAAAAGCAAAAGTTCTATTGCTATAAACTTGACTCATAAATATTAAGTACTCTCACATAATCTATAGTATTTTCTACCTATATTCAATCATAAATAATTATGATAATCAAAATATTGCACTTAATGTTAACGCATATATGCTGAAATTTAGCAAAGACAAACCCATCATTTAATACCTGATGGGCTTTATTATTTACCATGTTCTTACCTTGTAAGTTATGTCATTATACTCAAATTGCTCTAAATCAATCTTAGCTTTTATAGCTACTCTTTCAAATAACTGACCTAGTTCATCACGTTCACCAGTCTCAATAAAAGCCTGACTTGTCATACTATCAAGGGCATTAAACTCGATAACAGCCTTTTCGATTAGTTCAATTTTAATCTCTTGTTTAGCTCTTAAACCAGCCTTTGCTAAATCTTCAAGTAAAGTATCCATAATTTTAACAGCTAGATCACAGTTAATTTTACTGTATTGTTTTAAACCTCTTTTATAATATGTTCTCCACTCTTCAAATGGGTATCCTGCTTTTAACTGTTCTAATCTTTCTTTATAAGTCATCGTTAACTCCTTTTAGTTCATTAATTTATGTCTCTACATTATAACTTTAATGAAAGAAGTCAAGTCAAATAAGCACTATTTTATGTATTTATCTCACTATTTTGCAGTATGTTACAGGTGCATTTTAATAGAATAATATAACAAATTGAACTTAGTAAAAACAGCATATGGTAGGGAGTCGAAAATTATAACTAAAATTATGAGTCAAACAGTTCAGAGCGAGGAATATCGCATAAGTGATTATTTAATAAACAGTTATGTTAAACATTAAAGTAATTCTGGAAATTGTGACATCACTTATTCCTTTTTACTCTTCTGGAAAATATCTTGTCACAAATTATCAAGGTATATTTTTGCTAACTGTTTAATTATTAGTACTTTATAAAATGGAAATTATGCTGACCCCCAAAGGACAGCTATTTTTCCTTAATAAGCTAAATCATAGGTAATATGGAAAATATTATGTCATATTTGCTTTTATTAGATTATTAGTCATAAGTCATTATTTTATAAATAGTTATGGAGACATGTAGTACAGTTTTGTGGGGGGTAGTGGAAATTACGCTGACCTCAAATGGCAAAAACGGGTGTCACTTCTTATTTGAGACAGCGAGTGAGATATCGAGAATAATCAATCTCTTGAAAATGAACTTACATACTGTGAAAGTAGTATTATAATTTATTGCTTGTCAAAAAAGTATTGTGTAGCACAATATGTTTATTATATAGGTTAAATGAAAATGACATTAATAAAAGACTTAAGAAACGAGCATAAAACTAAGGGAGATATTACTATGATTTTAGAAAAATTAATAAAAAAAATAGCGTTGACTGTACTTCTATTTACTGCAACAATTATAAATGCAGAAACAGTGAATTTTCCAGCAAACATAATTTATCCATCAAGCGAAGAGACAACAGGAACATTTCAAGTTTATGACAATGAAGACTTAATACATACAGAAGAAATTACAATTCCTGCAGATGCTGACAACTATCTTTTCCAATATACTTCAACTCCAAATTCAAATGATGAAGTAAATTCTATTTATTCTAAAATATCAATATATCCAAATCCAACAACAGGGAAATTCAATGTTACTTCTGATAATAAAGGTTTAATTCCAAATATTATCACAAAAAAAATAACAATAGAAAATCCAACAAAACTATACCTAAATTATGATAAGAATAAATTTAAGAAATTAGAAGTTTTTAATATAAAAGGACAAAAAGTTAAATCAAATGAAAAATTAGCTACAGGTTCTTACATAATAAAATGTTTTGCAAATGAAGATTATAATAATAAATTCAAACATAATTCTAAGAATAGTGAATATAAAGAAAACTTTGAAAATTATACAGCAACATTTGAAACAACAAGTATTAATACATTACCAAAAGCTTATGAACTTTATGAAAATATTGATAATGTAATAGAACTAGAAAACATGATTCAAACTCAATTTACTTTAATAAATCCTGATGGAACAGAATATACTAATCAAGTTAAACTAATTACGAGAAATTCAGAGACAGGAACTACTCTAGAACAAGATATTGTATCTGGATATCCAATAAATCTCTTCAAATTTGGAGAATCTGGATTATTTGCAATAAACGATCAAGACATAAAATACTCTTTTCAAATTTACAATGGAACAGAAGAAACTATAGCAGATGGAATTGCATTATCAAATGCAAGAGCAGAGGCTATTGGCGATGGAACAAATCCTGATAACACAGTATATTTTATATTACATAATAAATACAATGAAGAAATTGACGGATTCCCTGGACAAACAGACAAACAACATATGTCAATATTAAAGGAAACAAATGGTGGGAATAAAATTAAAGGGTTTAAATTTTGTAGTCTTCAAAATCTTCCGAATGAGCAACTTTATTTTTATGTCCTTGATTATACATTAAATCACCCTGAAAAAACAGAACAAGAACTTCAAAACGGTGCAATAAATTACAACAATAGATTTGCATATTTAATGAGTCTAATAACAACATATTCAGGAGAAATTCCATATATAAATCCAAACACAAGAGAAATTATAAATCCAGAAAATTCTTTATTTAAAATAATATCATTGCAAAATGATCAAGAATTACCTACAATTGGGCAAGGTATAATATTTGATGATACAGGAACAGCTTATTCAGTAGCAATATTAGATAATGACCAATATAAAATAAATTTTACTATAGCTGATTTTAGTAGATACCATCATTTCGATTCAAATACAGATTTGAATTCAAATGAAATGGCTGAAACTGGAGCAGCTTTAGGAAATACATCTTATGCATTAGACATTCATGGAGGTTATTCTAAATTCCCACAAGCAACAAATTTTGAAAGTTCAGACTATCTTCCGGGAGATAAAGGAATTATGTTAGAAGGATTTCTAGGAAAACCTGGGGTAAAAAAGATTCAAAGTATTGCAAAAATGAACTATGATGAAGAAAATGATATATATACTTTGTCAAATAAAAACAATGAATATATAGGAATTGATCCATCAGAAGATGATCAAATTCTTATATTTGATGGAGATAGACAATATACAAATCTAATCCAAAGAATAGATTAATTAAAAAAAGTGACACCCAAATTTTCTAGTTGAACACCTATAGATGTTTTTTTATTAAGTTGTTATCTATTTATCTCACTTCAGCTTAACTCTTGTGAAAATACCAGTGTCACCAATCATGGATTTAGATAACCCTAAACAAGAAAACCATTTCGCCTAAGATCCTGAAGGTCTCAAGCTCAAAGTCTTCGATTATTATTACATCGAAATCTGGATTAAGAGGTTTAAGAATAACTCTTCTTTTCTCTTTATCGAATTGTAGCTTTTTGAGTGTGACACCTTCAGGAGTCTGACAGGCACTAATTTTACCATTCAGACTTGGGATATCAATAGACTCTTTAATTACTACAACATCTCCATGCATGATTTTTGGGGACATACTATTTCCATTAACTTTAAGTGCAATGTATTTATTTTCTTGATCTGACAAATAAGCTTTAGGTATCTCAATATACTTTGAAGGTGAATCATCATAACCATTCATTGGAGTACCAGCTGCAATCTCTCCATATATAGGAAGAGTAATGTTCCTGGAATCGAATGGATTTAGTTTATGTTGATATACTGAATTGCTTCCTGTCATCTCTTCTATGTTCTTTTTATGTCCATCTCCATATAGATTTCCATCAGAGTCTAAAACAAACATTCCACCCTTACCAGTTAATAACCAATTTAAGTTCAAACCATAGCGTTCGTTGATACGAGCCATAGCTGTAGCCGATGGTTTACTAGGTTTTTTTCTGTTTAACCAATCTGATAGATTACCTGACGTTACTTCGATGGTCTTCGCAAATTCGGAACGCTTTATATCAAGAGCATTTACGAACATCAACAGCCTATCTTTTATATCCATTTGATCTCCTATTTTATATATGTTTTAATTTCGCATTGTTGCACACTGATGCGATTGATGGAAAATATTCCTTGACTATCTTCGCACTTTTTAGCTTTATAGATTTAGTAATCATTATTTGCAACATTGCGAACAATGTCAATAAGAATTTAGGAGGTTCAAATGAGATAACCCAATCATCCTGCTGTAATAAGATCAGATATGACTCTTAAAAGACTCACAACAAAGGCATTAGCCGAACGCTTATCCATCTCCAGAAGATCTTTAGATTATAATATTATTGAAGGAAGGTATATACGAAAAGCAGAAGTTGTCTTAGAAATTCTTCAACCAGAGCTTGTTGAAATAAGTGAAATATGACGATTCTAGCAAAGACTTAGTACCACGAATTCAAGTTCCTGAAAGTGAGCTAATGAGAGCTCAGTTAAAAGCTGAACTTTGTTAGAGGATACTTTCTGAATATGAGAAGATAGTTGTAAAAAAAACATGCTATTTCAAATGTATTAGACGCTTATAATTCAGGGTTAATCTATACTGCTTGCTTACTTGCCTCCTTGAAAAATCGGCTTTTTTTCAAGGAGGCAAGTAAGGTTCAAGAGTAACGGTAGTTTATCTTAAATAAGTAATCATAAAATCAGTATGTTGAAATTCATCCACAAATATCGATATGTTACGCCTATGTTTTGGTGCTACATGGCCTTTAATATAAGGGTTTTATAAGTAATAAGATTTTTATTAATAAGGAATAATAGTATAAAACTAATTCAATAACTGATTGTAAGTATGGAGATTTTATATATTACAATACTCTACAATAGCAAAATACAAGCAAAATGAAGTGTTTGCACTTATATGCATGTAGTTAAGAGTCATAGTTTTGTAGACTATCTCTATTTTTATGTATATCAGACCAAATTACTAGAAATTAGAATATAAGCTATTGACAGGTGACAATAAACAACTACATTCAAGTTATATACAAAGAGACTTAAGAATACTCATTAAGTAAAAAGATAATTCTTTAAGGAGGATATCATGAAAAAAATTGTTGGTTCACTTTTATTAATTCTTATTGCAAGTTACTGCTTTGGTGCTGGTGTTGCAATCTTTAACTGGGAACAAGGTATAGGTATGCCTTTAACATCTGATTCTTACGAAATATCTATTGAAAACCAAGTAGCTGTAGTTACAACTACTTCTACTTTTATGAACATCCCGTCATTTACAGACCATCTTATCTATGCTACTCCCCTTCCTTTAGGAGCAAGTGCCACATCTTTACAGTATAGATTTGATGATGTTTGGTTTGAAGCTCAGTTTTCAGCTATTCCGGATTCTGGGGGTACTGGTCCTGGTCCTAATGATGATGTAAATCCACAACTGGAGGCTTATCTTGGAGAAAACCCTCTATATTACGATATAGAAGCGGATTTTAACACTATCACAGAAATCACTATCAAAGTAACCTATGTAATGCTACTTGAAAGTCAATTTAGTCATACCGATATAATGATACCTGCACTTTCTGAAAACATCTTACTATGGGGTGATATTGATTTTGATGTAGATATAGAATTGACATCTTTACAATCTTTAGAACAAGTATATGACAACAACTTGCACTTTGATGAAACACCATCAGATGCTCATCACTATGAAGTGAATTATTCAGAAACATTTAATGCTAGTGAAGTTCCTTACTCAGTACAAAATATTAACTTCTACTATGAAGTGGCTGATAATGAATTTGGAGCTTTTGGCTTTAGTACAATGATTCCTGAAGAAGATGTTCCTGACACAAATCCTAATGGTTTTTTTACATATATCATTGAGCCTAATCCTACCGAAGCAGCTGCAGTATTACCAAAAGCTTTTACATTAATCATTGATAAATCTGGTTCCATGTATGGGAATAAGATTGTCCAAGCTAAGCAGGCTGCAAGTTATATTGTAAATAATCTTAATGAAGATGACCTTTTCAATATAGTTACATTCTCATCTTACTCAGTAAGCTATAGTGATCAGCTAACTACTGTTAGTCCTGAAAACACTAATGAAGCGCTAGAATTTATCAACAGTATAAATGCTCAAGGTTCTACCAATATTAGTGGCTCTTTTTCTACAACATTAGATATTTATGAGAACACTACTGCTACACAAGAGTGCGTTAATATAATAATTTTCCTTACTGATGGACAAGCAACTTCAGGTATTACTAATGATGATCAACTTGTTTCATATATCACAAATCTAGTTGAGCAATCATCTGAGAACTTTAGTATCTATCCAATTGGAATCGGTTATGATAATTTTTCAAGAAGATTACTAAGCCTTATTGCTTCAGAGAATCATGGTTCTTCACTCTTTATTGAAGATAATGACCTAGAAGTAGATTTGACCCAATTCTATAACACAATTAAGAATCCTGTAGTGATTGATCCAGAGCTTACTTTTTCAAACAACTCAGGTGTTTCTGAAGTCTATCCTCAAGTGCTGCAGAATCTATATAAAGGTAATCAATTAATAATCTCAGGTCGTTATTCAAATCCTTCAGATGTTACCCTAAATCTTTCAGGTACTGCTAACTATGAAGAAGTAAACTATTCATACCCCCTCGAGTTGGCTTCTTTTGAAGATATTGACAAAGCATTCTTGACTAAGATATGGGCTAAGCAAAAGATAGAACATCTATTGGTTGAATACTACAACAATGAGGGAACTGGATATGCAGAAGAGGTTCGAGAAGACATAATTGAACTAAGTATGACTTTTGGAGTTATCTCACCTTTCACTGAATTTACAGGCGGAGATGTGCCTATTGAAGAGGAAGAAATTGAAGGCAATAATGTAGCCTCAGCTCCAATCCAGATTATTGGTAACTATCCTAATCCTTTTAATCCTGAAACTACAATCAGTTTCCAAGTAAACAGTAATTTAAAAGGTAATGTTAAAGTTAAGATTTTCAATCTTAAAGGACAAGTAGTTAAAGTTCTTGGAGTTCATGTTGATGGTAAAGGTAACTATTCTGTTGTATGGAATGGACTTGATAGTTCTGGTAAAGAGTGTGCATCAGGCGTTTACTTCTACACTGTAGATTGGGGTCAAGGTTGTTTATCATCTAAAATGATATTGGTAAAATAGTATAAGATCACTTGTACAAAAATTCATTCTATTATGTTATTTGTTAAGTGAATAAATTAGGTAAACTTAAAGAATAAATAAGCGTTAGATTTAAGAATATTAAGTCTAACGCTATTATTTATATTAATTAAAAACTGAGTCCTATGGATTACTTTGTACTGCAATTACCTTATAGAACAGTTTTGGTGTGTTCAAGGTAGAATGGCTATAACTAGTAGAGCTTGTAGAGCCAACACGTGTATTACTATTAGCTTCAAAAACAGGATTCTCTGAAGAATAGATTATATATTCTTCTATATCAATAGTATCACCATTCTCATTGATGGTTACTGGCTCCCAAGTAAGAGTTGCTTGGTCATTCTGAAAGACTAAGCTCAAATTACTTGGAGAAAGAGGCTTATATTGGCTAGTAGTAGTGCCACTTACTTCTTGAGTAAAGTTTGAGACATTACCAGCTTGGTCAATAGCTCTAATTTTGAAGAAATATTCTGTTCCCGGATTTAGTCCTGTTATCATAGTCATACTAATCTCATTACCAGCTTGAGCAAGATTTCCATCATCAGTAGAAGACCAAAGCATATCTTGGTCCGTAACACCTGCTGTTTCTGAGTAGTAAATTTGATATGTTTCAAAGTTAAGATCATCAGAAGCAAACCAGATTAATTGTATAGTATTATCTGTTACATTATCTACAATCGCAAGCATAATATCTAGTGGAGGAGTAGTATCTATATTAAGGCTATAATCATCATCAATATCTTGTGAATTTTGGCTACCACTATAAGATGGACCATTACCATGAATATCATTACATCTGAATTGATATCTTAGATTACTTGCATCCACATCGAAAGTAACCTCAACTGCAACATCAATTGTATCACTAGAAATACCAGCATCATTGTTCCATCTACTAGCTTGATATGGAATCCATTCTTCATCATAAACACCATTGCCATTAGCATCAAATATATATTGGATTGAATTCATATCTATACCGAAGAAATCATACATTTGACAGGATAAAGTAACAGTTCTTGAGTTTATAAACTCACCTTCATTATATTGTGGAGCTAAGTTAGATATCACTGGAAGATCAGATTGATTAACACTAACCACAAGTTGTGAAATATCTGATTCATTACCCAATGAATCTAGAGCTGTAATTCCATACCAATATAATGAATCATTAGAAGCTAAAGGTAAGCTAATTGTACTAGTATTTACATTTAATAAGTCAGGATAATTATCGGCTGAATATACTCGAGAATTATAATCTATCTCTTGAGAAGAATCATAGTAAATCTTATAGGATGCAAAATCCTCTTCTGTTGGAATAGTCCAAGCAAGAGTAATGAGGTCATTGGTAATTTCTTCGACTGTTAGATTCTGAATTGTAGCAATTGGACTAGTGTCAATAGCAAGATAATAATCATCAGCTATTCCTTCT
The DNA here is from genome assembly GCA_963678315.1 of Cloacimonadales bacterium (SeqCode). GTDB lineage: Bacteria > Cloacimonadota > Cloacimonadia > Cloacimonadales > JAFGVF01. Next base: position 2,461,795 of record OY782781.1, read on the forward strand.
TGATTGTTGGAACCAGAATAAGTCCAAGTATCTGTTAGGAAGTCTTTAGCTCTGAATTCAAATCTTAATTCTTGACCATCAACCAAATATTCTACATTCACAAGCACACTAATAGTATCATTAGCTTGAAGATTCTCAATTTGAATCCATTCTTCATCATAAGTGTTGTTGCCATTAGCATCAATTCTATATTCTATCAGTGGATTGATTAAATCTGAGTCAACCGCTGTTATCCCAATTTCGACACTTCTAGAATTAAAATAAGTTCCTGAAAGAGATGGGATAGGGTTTATTAAACTAGGTGTATTTCCTAAAATAGCTATTGCTGCTTCAGACCATTGACCTACATTATCAAAGACATCAATACCTCTTATGAAGAACCAAACAGGAGCATCAAACATTAAATCAGAGATTGTAGCAACATTAGTTTCTTGATAGTTCAATGATAAATCATCAGCGTTTGTAATTACTAAATCATCCTCATCAATAGTATCATCGTAAGAAACAACAAGCTCATACCTAGAGAAAAATTCTTCCTGGCAAGGAGTCCATTGCAGTTCAACACTTGTAGAATCGGTTGATGCTACAGTTAAATCGATAATAGTAGATGGCGGAGTAGTATCAAGCAAAGCTCCATTAACATAAAAATCATCTATAAGCCAAGATGCACTATAATAGCTATCAGATGAAAAATACCATCTAAACTGAACATAATTTTGATTATCTAACCATTGAGAATAATCAGAATGCACAAATGTTTCTTCTACATTATCAGTGAAGACAGCTAAATCGTTCCAAGTTATGCCATTGTTTGAGACTTGGAATCTTGCTTCACAATCAGTATTTATAGAAAATTCATGATAGAAGCCAACTTCTATATTACTGTAAGAAGAAAAATCATAAACTGGAGATTTGAGTTTCTCGTTAGACCTTCTTAAAAGAGAGTTCTCAGTTTTGTAGAAGTAGTTTCCAGAATCTTCACTTATAGCCCATGGGACAGAAGTTGTTCCTTCATGAATAACTTGCCAATCTTGAGGAGCTTGCCCTTCATGATTGAAATCTTCATTAATATAAAGAGCACCAGCTACAACAACTCTAAGTGTCTCTCTAGTGTATGCTCCTAATTCATCAGTTGCAGTAATAGTTAATACCTCTACCCCATTCCAATCATCCCAAGATTCTAAAGTTAGAACATTATCTTGGTCGATAGAATAAAGAATGTTGCTATTTCCTGAAACTTGATAAGTTAAATCAGAATCATAATCTGTGAAATAGTCATCTAAATCACCATACTCTGTTGAGCTATTCATCAAAACTAATCCTTGTGGTAAAGGATTTTCTAAGAAAGGATTAGCATTAACTTCAGTAATTGTATAAGTAAAGTCATATACTGTTAAGTAACCATTGCTGTTTGTAGCTCTAATACTGAAATCATAGTCACCAACAGAAGTATAGGATACTTGCCAATTAATTGAAGCACCAGCATTTCCATTATCTTGGAAACTTGCATTGTCAGGTAGAATACTAAGCATTTCAAACTCGATATCAGTATTCAAGGGATCAGAAGCTTCTATCAAAAGGTTAACTTCTTGACCTTCTGGTGAAGATAAGACTTCTAACTCTGTGAAAATAGGATTTGGGTTACCTATATAGATTAATCCGCTATCAACTGAATAATCAATGACTTCTTCATTAGCTACAATTCTTTCTATTGTAAGATATGTTGAAGAAGTTTCAGCTCCAAGAACATCAAATTCTACAGCAAGTAAATTACCTGTACCTTCTAAAGGACTTGTACCAAAAAGAGCGATATCAGTATAGTTTTCATGGTTATTTAAATAACCACTATTCCAGACTTCAGTCAATGAATTAGTAAAGTCAATTTCAGAAGCTTGCAGAATATCAGTGTCATACGACAACCTAATAAGCAATGAATTAATGTTCATGTTATCGACAGAGTTAACATTGATTGGTATAGTTATTGTACTATTGAGATTCGTTGTCGTATCAGGAATAGCTAACTCAAATACATTTTCTATATTAACATGGACAGTCTTTATATCTGTGTAAGCTGATTGATTCTCAGCTTGAAAAGTTAAATTGATAAGCTCAGCAGAACTGTAAGGTATCTGCCATTCAAATGTAGATGAGTAATCACTTGTGGAGGTCCAATTATAACCACTAATATCACTAATACATGAGAAAGTTATACTCTCGTTATTAGGATCAATAGCAGTAAGAGGAATAGATATAATTTCACCTTCCTGAACTGTAAATGTAGTATCTACTAGCAGAGTTGGAGAGTGATTTTCTATTATAATCTCGCTATTAACAAGTGATAAGCCAGCACTGGATTCATTAACAGAAACATTATCAAATGAAACAGCTGTAGATGAAGTCTCGCTTAGCAAAGCAAAATCTAGTTCTAGCAAGAGATCAGTAATATTGACGTTTGAAATGCCATATATACTTATCAAGATATGGCCATCATCAGTAATATTATATTCTGGTCTTTCCCAATTATTCTCTACAATAGAAGAAAATCTTACTCCATCGCAAAGCAAATAGTTCGTATCATATTCTATATTAATATGCACTGAATAAGCATCTTCTAGATTACTAACATTTAGAGGAACAGCAACTGTATCAGTTACATTCCCTTGGGCATTGCCGAGACTAAATATAGTCTCAGCAAAGCCTAAAGTAGTAAAGATTAAGAATATACTTATCCAGATAATTCTAGATAATTTCATAATTATACCTGTTATTTTAGGAGAACCATTTTCTTAAGTTTAGAAGATCCATTTTCAGTTGTGACTTTGTAGTAATAAATACCTGAAGCAAAACCTTCAGCATTCCATGTAACTTGGTTTCTTCCTGCTTGGAATTCTCTATCTGCTATTTGTGTGACTTTTTGACCTTTCACATTATACACAGTAACTTCAACATTAGCACTTTCTTTAAGGTTAAATATAATGTTTGTTTCAGGGTTAAAAGGATTTGGATAGTTTTGTGATACACTAAAGCTAGTAACAGGGTTAATATCATCTGCATTAGCTGTAACTGCTACATTAGCAAATTCTTCATCAAATAACAGACTAGAGATACGTAAATCATTAACATTGATAGCTTCATTAATTTCAATTGAGATTGTGTATATTGCTTCATTAGATGCTACTTGTTGAGTTCCGAAAGAGCTAAATAAAAGAGAACCTTCTCTAGAGTTATCATTATGAGCAAAGTCTTCAACTAAAGCAGATCTATTGATTCCAAGAATATCTATCTTTGATGAATTATAAGCTATATTACCATATAAAGAGCTAAACTCATTTGAAGCATAAACAGGAATCTCAACAATACCAGTAGTTCCATTCAATAGTGAAGAAATATCAACTACCATCTCTTCAGTATTTCTAGCTACAGGTGTCCAGTTTTTAGAAGGGTCACCAACTACTAAAGCTGAGAAGTCTTTTGTTGCATTATCAATACCTAAAGTGAAGTTATAAGTGTTTGGATTAATTAACCAATCACCAGCTTCAAATGAATCAATTAATTGCACTGAGTATTGAGCTATCAAAGAAGCATCATAGATAGTAGCATTTCCATCATTGTTAACATCACCAGCAGTTTGTTGAAGTGAAGTAAATGTTTCTAGACCTATAGCAAATCTAGCAACTAGAGATGCATCATAAGGAGTAATAGTTAATTCACCAATTTCAGCATCTATAGAACTTTCTAAACTGTAATCACCAGCAAACTGATTCTCAAATAGATATTCACCATTAACATCTGCAGTGAATAAACCGTCATTATCGCCTGAAAGATTAATTATTGCACCTTCTATTGGTGTAGCTTCATCATTATAATAGCTTACTGAGCCAGATATGTTGTATTGATTCTTTACTGTGATTAAACCATTGCTAGTTGTCACACTTTGACTTCCATCATTAACAATGAATTCTGTGAATGTTAGTGGTGTAGTTGCAAAATTACTAGCACCTTCTGCAACTTGTAAAGTTACATAAACTAAGTCACCAGGAACTGAGAATGCTTCAGAAGCGAAACCATTAACAGCTATTTCTCCTGGAACAGTTGTGTTAGAGAAGATTGACCAGTTTTCACTTAAAGAAGCAATATTATCAATAGAGTTTACTGTAATTAAATTTGGGTCATAAGTTAATGTAAATTGGAATGCTGTTATATCATAATGAGAATAAGCATTCAATAATTGTACAGGAACCACTATCTCTGAATTAGAAGCTACTTGTAATTGATCAGAAACATTTCCAGTTAATGGACCTACTTGAATAATGTAATCAGTTTCATCAGTTACTGTTGTATCTGATCCTGCATCATAGATTTCAGCAATAATCTTATATAAACCATATTCTACAGTTGATACGTTCCAATTAAATGAATCGCTATTGTTATCTTCAGATATATTCTCTGTAATAAGAATTCTTTCATCAGAACCGATAAGTTGATAATATAAACTAACTGTAGCATCATTATCCAAGTCCAAGTCAGACCAAGTAATATTTACAGTAGTTGGATTTAAAGTTAGTTCACTTGGTGCTTCTATCGCTATTTCAGGTTCAAAGTTAGATAATGAAGATGTTGCTTCATCAATGTTAGCTACTGCTAAATTAGCGTAATTAGTGAAACCGTCATTTGTTTGATATACCATAGCATCAACGCCATTAACAGAGCCCCACCAGTTGTGTTCTAGATCTGCAATCGCTGAAGCGTTTGTATTAGTAATTTGATATCCTTCGATTGGTATTTCATATTCTATGGCAGATAATCTACCCCAGTAACTATATACTGAGTATTGTGATAAACTAACTCTTAGTTGATTAGAAGTTCCTGGATTTGATAAAGTTACCCATGAATCAAAGCTAGTATCGTAAGATGTATTTGGTCTTTGGTATGAGTAAATTGTAGTTCCAGAACCATTATGGACATAGAAGTAATAATCATCTGAACTAGAGTTGTGATCAGCATAACCACTTACATGTACAGATGTTATGTAATTTAATGGATATCTAGTTGTGTAGAAACTTGAGTTACCTGTTGAAGACAAATATAATTGACTAGATGGTATAGTTTCACTATCCTCGAAAGTAACTGAGCCAATATTATTGTTATAGATATTATTATAATTTGCAGTAACATTAGCTTCTGTAGAAATCATTAAAGCTGAACCAATATTATTTATAATAGTAGAATAGAGTATCTCCAAATTAGCTTGATTAGTAGCATTGCAACCAAAAACACCATTCTCAGAAATCTCTGAATAGCTAAATGTAACATCAGAAGTTGAGTTATTTACAGATATACCATGACTATCGTTATTGGCTATAACTGCATTTTCAATATCAACAATACCACTTTCAACTCTGAAGCCAATTCCACCATTAGAAATTGATCTCACATCATTTAAGTCAAAAGAATCTGTATCATGAATATAGAAACCTTCATCTTCACATTGAGCAACAGTTACATTATTACCGGTAACAGTTGTTCCATCAAAAACCTTAACACCATAAGTTCCACAATCAACGATATTAGCATAGTTAATGCTTACAAGTCCAGATTCAATGTTCATACCGTAACCTAAACAATCACTAATTAACAAATTGTTCAATGAAGTTGATTCAATTGAATCTTCTATTCTCATACCATAACTTTTGCTGTGTTCAATTTTACAGTTATTGAGAGTTACATTTCTACCATTGATAGAAAAGCCTTTGTCAGCATATCTAATATAAGTGTGGTTTAGATTAGATATTGTTCCTGCAGAAGGAGCATTCAATGTAATTCCTGCCCAGTCCCCGTGAGCTGGAACTTCTTGGTTAGAAGTAAAGATAACAGGATTAGCACTTGTTCCTTGTGAAATTACTCTTCCGTTTATGTAGAAATTGATATCACCAATTCCATTATTATCTTGATCTATCTTAGGAATGGATATTGTCACACCAGGCATTATTGTTAAAGTAACACCTTCATCTACCCAAGTATCCCCAGTTAGTGTAAAATCTTCACTCCAAGTAATATTCTCAGAGATATGACCTGAAAATGCTGCTAGGATTGTAGTTAAGCAAAGCAATAAAACAACAAATGTACTTTTTTTCATAAATTCTCCCAATTTAATTTATTATTTGTTTGACTATTATTTTCTAATCACAAATTTTAAGTTAAGAAATAAATTTGTCAATGGTTAAATATTATTATGAATCTAATTACTATGGAGATATGTGTTGATAGCATTAAATCAGCCCTCAATGCACAAAAAGGTGGAGCTGATAGAATAGAACTATGTAGTAACCTAGCTGTAGGAGGAACAAGCCCTTCTTACGCTTTAATCAAGCAATGTAAAGATCTCGTCACTATCCCAACAAATGTTCTAATAAGGCCTAGAGGTGGAGATTTCACTTACAGTGATCTTGAAAAAGCTCAAATACTAGAAGATATCATCATGTGTAAGAATATTGGAGTCAATGGGATTGTTATCGGTGCTTTAGATGATAACGGACGTTTGGATAAAGACTTTATCTGGAAATGTAAGTCAGTAGCAAAAGATTTACAGATTACATTTCATCGAGCTATTGATGTTTGCATTAATCCTCTTGATTGCTTAAATGATCTATATGAAATCGGGATACAGAGAGTTCTAACATCTGGCCAAGCTAGTAAAGCTTTAGATGGCTTAGACAAGCTTAAACTCTTTGTTGAAGAATCCAGCAATAGGATTTCAATTATGGCTGGTTCTGGTATACGTTCACATAATATTAAACAAATAATTGAAGCTACAGGAGTAAAAGAAATTCATGCTACAGCTTTTGGGAAAGCTACTCTTAATAGAAGCTATATGAACAGAGTTCCAATGGGACATGAAAATACTTCCAATACTTACCAGGAAACATCTATTTCAGTTGTTAAAGATCTTGTTAAGGAGATTAATAGTCTATAGATAAGTATTTGTTATCAAGAATTTATATTGCTATTATTAATCTTGTAATAGAAGAGAGTAGATATAGTTCTTTTTTACATCTAAAGACTTTGATAGTTCTTTAGCTATTCTACTATTACTCATTCCCTCTTTTTGAAGTTTCATTGCTTGTTCTATTATATATGCATCGGATATTTCTTCTTCTCTTTTTCCTTCAATTACAAGAACAAATTCTCCTTTTAGCTTAATCTCATCAAAATTATTCAAGTAATATGAGAGTGTATTTCTATAGACACTTTGATGTAATTTGCTAATTTCTCTAACTATAGCTATATTCCTATCTCCAAGTATGTTATATATCTCATTTAAAGTTTTTTCCAATGCGTGTGGAGATGCATAAAAGACTAATGTTTCTTTTAATTCTTTGCAATAATTTAGTAAAGAATCTTTGTCTTTATTTTTATCAGGTAAGAATCCTATAAATGTAAAGGCATTAGTATCTAGACCAGAAATAACTAAAGCTGGAATTACCGCAGTAGCTCCTGGCAAGACATCAATTTTAATCTTGTTTGAAATAGCTTCTTTAATAATATAGGAGCTTGGATCAGATATACCAGGCGATCCTGCATCTGAGATAACAGCTATATTTTTGCCTTCTTTCAGTTTACTTACTAGCTCTACACTACGTTTGGATTCATTAAACTTATGATAAGAGATTGTCGGTGTTTTTATATCGAAATATGATAACAACTTACCAGAAGTTCTAGTGTCTTCACAAGCAATTAGATCAACTTCTTTTAATACTTCCAGAGCTCTAAGAGTGATATCTTTTAAATTTCCTATAGGTGTTGGAACAATATACAGCATGCAGTTTCCTTTTATAAAATATTCATTTCATAATTAGTAATAAGCTGAAACATCCGTCAAGGACATTTCAGCTTATTATATTTTAAATATAAGTTAAAAACATCTTCTAATTAGATTAATTCCATCTCTTTACCAATTTCGATGAATGCATTGATAGCTTTGTCAAGCATCTCTTTAGTATGAGCTGCTGATAATTGAACTCTAATTCTAGCTTTGCCTTTTGGAACAACTGGATATACGAATCCAATAACATAAATTCCTTTAGCAAGAAGTCTGTTAGCAAATTCTACTGCTTTTGGAGCATCATAAATCATAACAGGTACGATAGCTGTATCACCTTTAACTATATCAAAGCCAGCTTTAATCATTTCAGCTCTAAAATAGTTTGCATTATCCCATGTCTTTTCAATAATTGAAGGATCGTTTTGGATTAACTCAAGAACTTTCATTGTTCCACCAACAACTGATGGAGCAACTGTGTTTGAGAATAAATAAGGTCTAGAACGCTGTCTAAGAACTTCAATAATCTCTTTTCTACCAGAAGTACAACCACCATTTGCACCGCCAAGAGCTTTACCGAATGTTGTTGTGATAATATCAACTCTATCTTGAACACCACAAGCTACGTGAGTTCCTTTACCACCTTTGCCAATATAGCCAGTAGCATGAGAGTCATCAACCATAACTAATGCATCATATTTGTCAGCTAAATCACATATTTCTTTTAATTTAGCAATATCTCCATCCATAGAGAAAACACCATCAGTACAAATTAGTCTATATTTAGCATCTTGTGCATCTTGTAATTGTTTTTCAAGATCAGCCATATCAGAGTGTTTGTATCTATATCTTTGAGCTTTACAAAGTCTAACACCATCAATAATAGAAGCATGGTTTAGTTCATCAGAAATGATTGCACCTTCTCCATTTAATAGAGGTTCAAAAACACCACCATTAGCATCAAATGCAGCAACATAAAGAATTGTATCTTCAGTACCTAAGAATTCAGAAACTTTCTTTTCAAGTTCTTTATGAATATCTTGAGTACCACAAATGAATCTAACAGAAGAGAGACCATAGCCTCTATCGTCCATGATATCTTGTGCAGCTTTTACAACTTCTGGATGGTTAGCTAAGCCAAGATAATTGTTAGCACAAAAGTTCAATACTTCTGAACCATCTTGAAGTTTAATATTGCCACCTTGTGGACTTGCAATAATTCTTTCATCTTTATAAAGACCTTGTTCTTTCAACTCTGTAAATAATTGTTGAAGATCTGTTTTCATTTGCTTAAACATTAGGGTTCCTCCACTATTTTTTATTTATTATATTTTTCATTGTTTTTACTGATTCTGCTAATCCACTAAATACAGCCCTTGAAATAATTGAATGTCCAATATTGTATTCAGTAAATATCTCTAGTTCAAGTAATGGATATATGTTTTTGTAATTAATCCCATGACCTGCTACAACTCTCATTCCAGAAGACTTAATCAATTTTGCGCCCTTCATTAATCTTTTCAATTCTTCTTCATGTCTATCTTCTAAGAATAGTTGGCAGTATCTACCAGTATGAAGTTCAACAGCATCAGCCCCACATTTAGCAGCTAATTTGATTTGTTCTGGATCAGGTTCTATAAAAAGGCTAACTTCAATACCTGCTTCTTTTAATGCTTGAACTGATTCTTTAACTTCGCTTGTGATAACTAGTCCACCCTCAGTTGTGATTTCTTGTCTTTTTTCAGGAACTAAAGTCACTGTATCAGGTAATAAGTTCTTAGCGATAGTAACCATTTCAGGAATTGGTGCCATCTCTAAGTTAAGTTTAGTTTGAATTGTTTTTCTTAAGATTTGAACATCTCTTTCTTGAATATGTCTTCTATCTTCTCTTAAATGAACTGTTATCTGATCAGCTCCATTTTGCTCTGCTATAAAGGCACCGTAGATTGGGTCAGGTTCTACACCCATTCGTGCTTGCCTAATTGTTGCAATATGATCAATATTTACTCCTAAAGCAATCATAACAGTAACTCCTAATTTTATTAATATTTATTAGATAAATTTGTAGCGATAACTTGGCAAGTAAAAAAATACTTTTTTTTCTCTGCCTAATCAGTGTAATCAGTATTCTATTCATTTGAACAGTTCTATAAATCTATATCGTCCCTTTAAAACAATATATCAAATAAGATAACTATCCACAAATTACACTAATTACTCTAATTAAATCATTTTTGCCACAGATAACACAAATCTAAACCTTAATCAATTAAACATCTAAACTCGTAAACATCATATCTGTATAATCTGCCTTTTCTGTGCTCTATTTTATTTGAAAGACCAGCTATCCTGCAGTAGCCGGACTAAAAGCAAAGCGTTCCCAGTTATTATTCATTATCATTTTCTATTTAAGAATTATGTCGTCCCTTCAGGACTCAATTCATTTATGACATTAAACATGGGGTACAAGACCCCATGCTAATACATGACGTCCCTTGGGGACTAAATACTGTCCTAACTCCTCACTTCTAACTCCACACATACGCCCCTCTTTGAAAAAATGGACTTTTTTCAAGGAGACAAGTAAGGATGGAGTGACCTTTTAAAAGTCTTTAAATAAAGCTTATTATTATCAGGATTAAAAAATAAAAGGGAAAATCTAAGAATTTCCCTTTTATATAAATACTTGTATTATTTTCATAAATTATGATAATAAGATTAGACCTTCTTAATCTCTCCAGCTCGAGATAAACCATACTTAGCTAAGGTAGGGCCAACCAACATAATAATGAATGTTGTAGCTACCATTACACTTACTAACTGATTAGCATCTTCTACACAATGGGGGTAATTTGCATTAACAAGATAGTGAGATGTTGCTAAAGTCAATCCTATAGCAACACCAGCCTGTGAAAGAAGTGTAAAACCTAAGAATTTAGTGGTAGCCTTAGGAGCTTTTGAAATTTTGCAACCCATAAAAGCTCCACCCCATTTCCCAAATGATCTGAAAATGATGTATATTAAAATTAATATCCAGTTATTATAAATCATGTGAAAATCCAGTTTAGTACCAATAAGAACAAAGAAAAGAACGTAAACAGGAGGAGACCAAGAACTAAGAACACTATTCAATTTTCTGGAAATTAAAGAGCTTCTATTTACGATAATGATACCAACACACATGTTTAGAAGAATTGGAGAAATCTCTAGCATTTCAGCGATTCCACAGTGAACAAATAGCATTCCCAATGAGAAAAGAAGCATAATTATTGTATCGTGAACTTTTCTAGCTATCCAGGACATAAAGAAACCTGAAGCAGTACCAATAACTAAAGCAAGTAATATTTCTAGACCAGCTTTCAATAAGGCAGCACCAACCGTAATTTCATGTGACCCTAGCAATATAATGGCAACTGGGATAGCAATAGAATATAATAATAAAGCGTAAATATCATCCAAGCCCATTACTGCATATAAAGTTTTGGTTAAATTACCTTTAGCTCTATATTGATTGATTACATCAGTAGTTCCAGCAGGGGCTGTAGCAGATGCTAAGGCACCATAAATAATTCCTAAAGAAATATTTCTTGTAACTAGCCAAGTAATTAAACCAACAACGATAAAGGTTAGTGTGGCTTCAAAAAAGACTATTGCAAAAATACCTGAACCAAGTTTCTTCAAATCTTTTATAGATAATTCTGCACCTACACCAAAGCCGATTAAGGATAATGTAATTGTATTAATGATGTTAAATGATGAATAATCAATATTCACATGGGCAAGATATATTGTTTGTCCAATGATGGCACCGGCTACAATATAGCCTAGAACCATTGGAGCTTTTATAAATGAAACAACTCTAGCTAGTAATATTGAGATTAGAATTGAGATTCCAACAAAACAAAGAACTAAATAATTATTCATATCGCTATCCGTATATCTTTTGAGTTGGTATCAATATAATTTTACCTAGCTCATCTCCAACAATATCAATGCCAGCATGTTTCAACTCATCAAGAATAAACTCGATTTGTTCCTCATCAGCAAAACCCATTATTATCTTTCCATAATCTCTTTGTGCTCCATAGGTGTCTCTAAATGAAGCGAATAATGGATTATCAAAGATTAGTTTGTGCCCTGTTGCTTCACCAGAAAGAACAATTGTATCTTCAACTCCCGCTTCAGCAATTGCCATAAGAACATCTGATATATACTTTTCGAAAAATAATTGAAAAATCATGTACATAACAAACTCCTTTATTTATAAATTTTTTATCTATCTTTTCTTTAAAAACCAAACTACTGTCTCTTAGCTTCACCTGATTTAAAAAGCCCATATTTTACAAAGTTAGGTGCTATAATCATTATTAGAAAGGTTGTAATTGTCATAATTGAAGTCACTAATTTAGCTTCTTTGACATAACCTGCAGATATTAAATATTTACCAGAAGCAATTGAAAGTCCAATAGCGACACCTGCTTGTGATAATAGCGTAAATCCAAGATAATTACGGATTTTCTTTGGAGCTCTAGCAACTGTAGCTCCAATGTAAGCACCATTATATTTGCCAATCATAGTTGCCACGATATAAACGATTATTAAAAGCCAATATTCGGCAATGATGTTTAGATCTAGCCTAGTCCCAATTAATACAAAAAACCAAACATAAATTGGAGGTGACCAATCTGTTAAAGCTTGGTTTAGCTTTCTAGCAATCAACTTGCTTCTATTAACTAGTACAATTCCAGCAAACATATTAATTAGAATTGGTGATAAATCGAATTGTTCAGCCACTGCACACATCAACAAAATGCTTCCTAAACTAAGATAGATTATCATGAACTTTTCGTGTACTTTTCTTCCAAAGACTGATAGAAGATAACCTACAAATGAGCCAATAGTAATCGAAAGAACAATTTCGATAAGAGAATGCAACAATGCTTGTCCAATAGACAATTCATTTGAGCCCAGTAACATAATTGCCACTGGTAAAGCAAAGGTAAATATTAAAAGTGCAAAGATATCATCTAAGCCCAACACAGCATATAGCGTTTTAACTAAATCGCCTTTCGCTTTATATTGATTGATAACATCAACGGTTCCAGCAGGTGCTGTCGCTGACGCAAATGAACCAAAAAGTATACCCAGAGGAATAGCTACGCCCCAACCTAATGAGTAATGCAGAAGAAAAGAAATGACACAGCCAACAATTATAAATGTTAAAGAAGCTTCAAAAATTGTTATCCAGAGAACGGTTTTACCAACCCTCTTAAGAGTATTATACTCTAGCTCTGTGCCAATGCCAAATCCTATTAAGGAAAGTGTTATAATGTTAATTATCTCATAATCCTCAACCTTAAAAGCCCACGGATTATCAATTGGGATTGATATATCCAAGACTAATCCAACTACTGCGCCTGTTAAAATGTAGCCCAACAACAAAGGAGCTTTGAGTAATGAAACTCCTCTACTTGTTAAGATTGAAAGTAATAACGCTGTAGAAAGAAAAAAGAAAATTAATGCTATTTCAGACATTTTACTTAGTAGAAGTTATAATTTTGAATAACTCAGAACTGTCTTTGGCTTTCTTGAGGGATTTAAGTACAGCTTTGTCTTTCAGACGTAGTACTAATCTTGAGAGTAGTCTTATATAATCTTTATCTTGTTGGTCAGATGCACCAATCATGAAGATTAATTCTACTGGTTGGTCATCAATTGATTCATATTCGATAGGTTTGGATAATCGTCCGATAGCAATAACAAAATCTTGACATTGTTTTATCTTGGCATGTGGAACTGCTATTCCATAGCCGATACCAGTACTCATTAATGTTTCTCTTTTAAGAATTGCTTTCTTAAAAGCTTTAATATCCTCAATGTTATCAGAAGAAGAAATAAGCTCTATCATTTCGTTGATAGCATCTTCTTTATTAGTAGCTTCTAAATCTTTAATACGAGACTCATCAATAAAATCACTAACTTTAATTATTCTCATATAAAACCATCCTTTCCTTTAGATGGTGCTACAAAAAAACCATCTATAGAGTTGTCAATATTTATTGAAGATTAATTTGTTTTATTATAATAACATGTTTTTAACCTAATCTTAACATAAAAAATCATATTCCTCACATGTTAGTATGATTAAGCACCTTAATAACATAATCTAGTTGCTTGTTGTATACATGAATTCTACTATAGTATTCTTTATACCTCTCAACATACTGTTTACATTAAAATCAAAATGCATTAAAAGAATAGTAAAAATTACTAGTCCAAAAAATAAGATAATCCATAAGAAATTTGCATATAACGACTGCATAGTTAGCCAAAAGGAAAACTTAGGCATAGCGACACTAGCATTGGGGTCTCTATCCATTTTATCAAATAGAACTTGAGTCTCTGTTCCCCATTTAATCTCTTTATCCTTATCATCTTTATCAATATATGCGATATATCCCAACTTCTTATACTTCTGTACTAACCGAGCAGGAATTGATTTCAACTCCTCTTCTGTTAAGATTTTCTTCTCTCCCATTTAATCTCCTAATCAAATTTTCGGTACAAGAAAGTCATCACTCCAATCAGATAAAAATCATCATGATCTTCAGGTTTGACTTCTATAACACTAAATTCCTCATTCATAGGTATCAATAAAAGTGAATGTTTGCTTTTGTCAAGTTTCAATTTCTTCAAAGTTATCTCGCCATCTAATCTAACAGCGCAAATACGGTCATAACCCCTTTCCCAGTTATTAGTTTTCTCAATTAATATAACATCACCATTAGAAATAAATGGTTCCATTGATGAGCCATTAACTTTTAGGCATAGATAATTATCAACATTTCCCTTAATCTGGTCTCTACTAAGTTTAACTGTCCCGTGGTCAGCTTCACTTGATTCAAGGGGTAGTCCAGCTGATATTTCTCCAGATATAGGAATTGAAATCATTGAATCATCAAAGAATCTCTTCTTTGCATCAAGAACATTCTGTATATGGTCTGAGAATACCTTTTCTAGATTATCAATTTCTTCGAACTTAGAACCGTCTACTAACATCTTTCCTTTACCGGTAATTAGCCAGTGTAGATTTAAGCCATAAGCTTCACATAACTTTGTCATTGTTTCAATAGAAGGCTTTATTTTATTAGATTCCATTTGAGAGAGTGCAGAAGCTTTAAGATTCAGTCTTTTAGCCAATTCAATCTGCTTTATGTTCTTGAGTCTTCGGATTTCTTTAATTCTTTCTCCAATCATATTAATGTCTCCTTAAGTTTTGATGTAAACTTAAGCATAAGTTAATATGCTGTCAAGATTATTATTGATAATTAATTTTATAAGTGGGAATTCAGTAATAGTTACAATAAATTGAGCTTTTTTATATTTTACTTCTTTTTACTAAGTAGCTTAAGAGATTATCTTCAATTGGAACAGTAGTCGTCATAGGAATATATTCTATCTTAGCATTCAGACAATCCTGTTTTATTTGAGAATAGTAGTTTTGATAGTTGTTTTGAACAGTTTCTCTAATCTGCCATGGTTCCACTGTAATCTTGTCACCTGTTTCAGAATCAATAAAAAGTGTTTCGTTCTTGTAATTAAAAGCCTTCTCTTGCTCATCAACAATATGAAATACTAGCACTTCATGCTTCTGAAATCTAAAGTGTTTGAGACTACTCACTAGTTCTCTAGCATTATTCATAACATCATTAGAATTCCCAAGTAAATCAGATATTACAATAATCAAGCTACGTTTCTTTATCTTTTCAGCAATCTTATGGAGAACTTTCAGACCATCAGTCTTGCCATCTGCTTCTAGTTCATAAATCTTCTTATAAATAGCTGAAATATAGCCTCTATGAGCTCTTGGAGATTGCATGTATGATATATCTTCATTAAAAGAAACTAGGCCTACAGCATCGCTTTGTTTTGAGATTAAGTAGGTTAAGGAGCCAGCAAGCAACTTAGCGTAACTTAATTTAGATATTTTACCAGATGAGAACTTCATTGAATTGCTATGATCAATTATTATGTAAGCTCTGAGATTAGTCTCATCTTCAAACTGCCTTACATAATATCTATCAGTTTTTGCATATATCTTCCAGTCAATATCTTTGATTTGGTCGCCAGGAATATACTGCCTGTAGTCAGCAAATTCTACACTATAGCCATGATATGGAGACTTATGTAGCCCTACCATGAATCCTTCCACAATTTCCTTTGCAGTCAATTGAAAAGCATTTAGTGTGTTTATTATACGTTCATTTAGAAGCTTATTCATTATCCTTTTTCTTGTAGAAGAATCCCAAAGGTATAACCACTACATAGCTAATTGTTAAAAGTATTGGAGAGATAGTACTATCACCAAATTCAATTGAAGGGTTATTCATAATAGAGTATCCTGCAATAAGAAGAATAATTCCAATTGCAAGAAGAATGTAATTTACTGTTGTAAAACCTAAACGGTCTTTGAAGTTCTTTTTCATTATATCTCCTAAAAGTTTGTTGAATATATTATTTCGAATGATCTATCGTAACTTGAATTATCTCCATTGTTTAATTCTGGAGAGTTATTCATCATATCATGCAAAGTAAATTTGAATTGAAGTTCAGGTATAATATACCAGCCAGCAGAAAAGTTTAAATAGCCTCTTCCTTCTCCAAGTCTATCTAGTTCATTTGTTGGTTCATCTGAGTTATCATTGAAAGCACAATCGTATTCAAGTGAGAATTTAAGGTCTTCTCCTATACTTTGTGACAGACCAATAAAGGCATTAATATCTTTATCTCCATCATCATCTTCCATTGATTTATTAGCTCCTGCTTGAATTTCAAATCCTCTCAAGAATATATCTTTCTTGCCTATTACAGCGTAAAATCCTTTAGATTTGATAGCATAACGGGATAAGTCATCATTCCAAATACCGTGACCTTCTGAGTCAAATCCAATACTTAAGCCAGGTATATTGACAGTCTCTTTTAATATTTGAAATTTAGCTTTAAAATCTACATGGTCATTCCAATCGAAGTCTTCGCTTCCAACAAATTCAGATGCTCCATAACTAAAGCCAAGCATTAATCTTTCGAATAGCCCAATATTAGCCCCAATTCTAAAACTATTTTGCCCATAAAACTTAGTTGTAAAGTTGTATTCGCCCTTTTCTGGAACATTAGCAGTAGGAGCTGATATAGTTAACAAGTCAAGTGCTGCTAAGTTCATTAGTGTTACGAATACGAATACTGTAATAATTAACTTCTTCATTTCATCTCCTTCAAATGATAGGATTTAGCTATCGCTTCAAGTTCTAGCATAAAAGGTATCTTAGTTCCTGCAGGATAATAAACTGCTGTATCAATAAAGAAAGCTCTTTCTGATTTGTCATCATAGAAGACATAGCTTCTAAATGTACCACCATTATTTGTTTCTTCATTCTTCCATGCTCCATAAACCTCATAGCCATCATGTACATCTGTTTCCCATGAAGAGATAGATTTTGGTCTAATCTCAGATCTATACCAATCAACAACATCATTATCTAATATTTCTTTACCTATTTTATCTCTAGTTCTAATAACCCATTTTCTAGTAAACTCATCTTTGGAGATATCTTCATAGTGAATAGTAATGAATTTATCAGGAACGATAGAATCCTTCTTTGAATATCTGTAAATAAAACTTATCATGTTGTTTATTTCATCTTCTTTATAAAGCTGATAGGAATCGGGTATTCTAAGAGTTATTGGATAGTTATCGAAGTACTTTTGCTTTAAAATCCCACGGTAATATGCGCGCTTTGCCATTCTATGTAAGAATCTCTTGTGATACTCAAGATATAGGAATTGTGCTTTAGTTAAAATTACATTCTCAATGTTATCTGCAGATTTACCAATAATAAAGGTTATCATTTGATCATCAGACCAAACATTTTGATAAGTAAGCATTAATGCAGCTTTATCCTTTGCGAAAGAGATTTTTTCAGCAGGGATCTTTTGTTCTGTGAGAGAAACTAATTCATCCATTTGACTTAAATCACATAGAAATATAATATTCTTTGCTCTTTTAAGTTCTTCAAACTCATCAAAATCTTTCCATAAAAGAAAGAAATCTTTTTCATTTTGAGCTCCTTCAACTTCATGTCCAAACTCTTTCTTAAGTGTTTCCATAATATCTGATTTAAGAGCAATATTTGAATATACATAGATATCTTGATGATTGCCATAAGATGATGGTTTACTAGAATCCATAAAGTCTTTAACTGGCATATATTTTTCTTCTTTCTTAGCACAGGCTACTAATATCAAAATAGTAATAAGTATTAAAAGTATTTTCTTCATTAGAACAACTCCTTAATTCTAGTAAAATATGTTAAACCGGATATAACAGTAACAAAAGCTACTATCCAAAAGTAGATATTAATCCATAGTTTATATGCCAATAAATTATAGTCAAGCGCTATAAGCAAGAAAATTACAGTTAAGCCAACCATCTGCAGAACTGTCTTGATTTTACCCCAGTTATTTGCTGCAAGAATTATCTTCTTTTTCTTATATAAATCTCTAAGTATAGTTATAAGAACTTCTCTTAAAGTAATAATTACAAATATCCCTAGTGATAATATAGCTTTTTCACCGAATGAAATTAAGCCTATTGCAGAAAGAACTAACAATTTATCTGCTAAAGGGTCCATTATTTTACCAAAGTTAGATATTACGTTGAACTTACGAGCTAAATACCCATCAGCAAAGTCAGTTAATGAGGCAACAATGAATATTATGAAGGCTCCAAGATATGATCCGGCTACGAAGCTTTGTATAAAGAAAGGTACTAGGATAATTCTAAATAGGGTTAAGATATTTGGTATATGTTTCATTTATAACTCAATTTTTTCTTTGTTTATATTTATGATTAATAAGCTAATAATTAATGATGAAATTACTGCAAGCATCATATGGTAAGGAAGTATAGTTGCTTGTTTGATTAAATATGAATAAATAAGCTCATAACTACTCACTACAAGTAGAATTAGCAATACAAAAGACTTACTAAAAGCTAATAGCTTGAAGTATTTTACTGGATTAACACGTCCTTGTAATAGTAATTTAGTTAATGTTAGATATTTTAGTCTGAAGTACTGGTCTAATAGTCTAACTAATAAAACTAGAATTAAACACAATACAAGTGAGAAAGCTATCATGATATATTTCCATAACTTATCTCTTTCAGACCTAAGATTTTCAATTTTGTAATTATCACTTAGTTTCATCATAATATCACCACTTTCTGACTTATTGTAGTAGTAATGTTTAATGTTTGACTTAACAGAAGGTAAATTACCTTTTTGAATAAAAGAATATTCTTGATTAACAAGATAATCTTCAATAGCACTGATTAACATAGGATTCTTTTCACTTTGTCCAAAGTTTATAAGAAGCTCATTAGGTAAAAATAGCTTTAAGTTGTTAAGCAAAGATTTATTCTTGTTACTGAACTTTGATTTTCTCATATACTTCACTATATCACTGTCATAAAGTAAAGAATCAATAAAAGAAGCTTGTTCTTGAATGGTTATAGACTTAAATTCTTTTAAAGGATAAATTTTGGTTATATCGCTTTTAACTCTTTCAAGCTCATTTACATCATTGTGGTAAATTGAAAACTGTAATTTACTATATCTATCCAGCAGGATTTGTTTCTGATAATCATTAAAACTCTTTGCTTTTTCACCAAATGAATAAGATCTAATTTCGTTATATCCAAAACCAATAGCTAAAACTATAATATAAACTATTAGGATTGATATATTAAAGACTATGAATCTCTTCTTCATACTAATTTCACCTCATAATCTTCAATATTGTACTTTTTCTCTACCTCATCTAATTTCTGACTTGAAGTCATTAACACACTTCCACTTTCTTTAGAAAAAAGCATTAATATTTTTCCAACTATCTCCAGAATTTCTTTTTTAACAATTCTATCAAAGTCATCAATTAAAAGAAGAACCGGGTTCAATCCACATCCTAGGCATAAGTTAAGAAGAATTTTCTCATTATTGTTTAATTCACTAATCTTATAAGTCAGCTTATCACCAAGCTCTGCAATTAGCAAATATTCTAGAACTTGTTGATAGTGATTTTTGTAGTAACTCTTAAGAAGTTTATCAATTGTACAGTCTTCCAATAAATGAAGATTCTCAGTAAGCATACAGGTCAATGGTCTCTTTTCAATTTCCTCATTTACTATAGAAATCTGTCCGTCATACTTTCTGTATAATCCATGAATAGTATTTAAGAGTAGAGTTTTACCAGACTTAGAAGCTCCTGTAACCACACAAAATTCGCTCTTATTTATGGTCATTTTCTCTATTGAGAGTAGTGTTTGACTTTTATTATTTATCTTTACATCATTAATTTCGAGCATCTTTTTATCCTAACCAAGACTAATTTATTGTTATATATAGTACTTTCTATTTTTAATTCATTTCTTGCTACATTTTCTTCAATTTCATTCATCCTATCTTTTGGATAGAGCAAATAAGCATTACCATTTTCATTAAGATTACAAGCTACACATTTTATTACATCTTGCATAGAACATTTTAATTCAAACTTTGCAATATTAGATATATAGCTTGCAGATAATCTGCCCGTGCCTAGCTTTCTAAAAGGAGGGTTTGAGATAATAATATCGTATTTTTCATTACTTTTATAGTGTTTTATATCAGCATGTTTAAACTTACATTGTGCCTCTTGTAGGGTGCGATTTTCCCTTGCTAAAGACACAAGGGAATCATCAAGTTCAATTCCTGTAAAACACCATTTACTAAAAGTCTTTGCCAACATGAATATATTAATACCGTTTCCAGATCCTAACTCTAAACACCTTAGTGATTGCTGTCTATGTTCTATATAGAGTTTTACTACTTCTGCATTTATAAACTCGTTATCTGACGATATCTTTTGTCCTTCATTTAATTGAAAGATATAGCTTCCATCTGGCAAGGTAACTTTTTGTAATTTATTAATATTATTTTTCACCTTTATTCTTAGAATATTCAAGCATAGCATCAATACTTTTCTTCGCTTCTAGTCTAAGATCATTTGGTAAAGTTATTTCGAAACTTTCTTCTTCTAAACTTCTCAGCACATCTGCGACATGTATTTTCTTCATATTAACACAAACTGCATTCTGAGCTAGAGGAATAATATTCTTACCAGGATTATCCTTCTTAATTTGTTCAAAAAGTCCTACTTCAGTACCAATAATTAAGTTATCATTTTCTTTAGCAAAATCTGCCATACCTTTTGTTGAAGCTACTAGATCAGCATGTTTAACAATATTAGTAGGACATTCTGGATGAACCAATAGTTTATATTTTGGATGTTCTTTTTTAGCATTTTTAACATCACTTTCAGTCATTTTAATATGATGAACAGGACAATAACCATCCCATACTACCACATTTCTGCCAGTTTGATGAGCAGCATAAGTCCCAAGATTTTGGTCTGGAACAAATAAAATCTTCTTATCTTTAGGTAGACTGTTTATTATATCCACAGCATTTGATGAAGTACAGCAAATATCACTTTCAGCTTTAATTTCAGCAGTAGAATTAACATAACACATCACAATAGCACCTGGATGATTTTGTTTAAACTGCTTCAATTGTTCTCTAGTAATCATTTCAGCCATAGGACAACCTGCGTCCTTAACAGGCAACAATACTTTTGTAGATGGGGATAGGATTTTAGCAGTTTCAGCCATAAATTTAACCCCACAAAAGAGAATCATTTTAGCTTTCACTTTTGAAGCTTCTATGGATAACTGTAATGAATCACCAACAAAATCTGCAAGTTCTTGAATATCAAGAGTTACATAGTTATGGGCTAAGATTACAGCATCTTTTTCTTTCTTTAGTATCTTTATTTTTTCAATTAAATCTTTATTTTCCATTGTTTCCTCTATATCTTAGTATGACCAAAGCCACCTTCACCTCTAACAGTTTCAGAAAGACTATCAACCTCATTAAAATGAACATTTTCATATTTAGCCACAACCATTTGGGCAATCCTCATGCCATGCTTTATAACAAAATCTTCTTTACCAAGGTTCATAAGAATCACTTTAACTTCTCCTCTATAATCAGGATCTATAGTCCCAGGAGAATTTAATACACAAATCTGATTTTTTAAAGCAAGTCCACTTCTAGGTCTAATTTGTACCTCATAGCCAGGTTCAATAGCAATTGATAGTCCAGTTGGAACAAGAGCTACTTTACCAGCCTCAATAAGCATATCTGAGTTTAAACAGGCAGATACATCGTAACCTACTGCATGATCTGAATATTTTTGAGGTATGATAGCTTTAGCATCATTTTTTTTTATTTCAATCTTCATTAGAATTTTCTGGTTAATATAAAGTCAGTTAGAAGTTGCAACATTTCAGCTTTTTCTCCATAGAAATTAAGTATTCTTTTTGCGCTACGGATTAATTTATCAGCCATTTCATGTGATTTTTCTAAGCCATGAACAGCTGGGAAAGTAGCTTTGTTCACATCTGCATCTTTTCCGATAGACTTTCCAAGAACTTTTGGATCACCTTCAATATCAAGAATATCATCAACAATCTGGAATGCTAAACCAATTTTTGTAGCATACTTATCAAGTCTTTGAATATCTTCTTCAGAAGCATTTGCAGCTAAACAACCAAATCTAACAGCTAAATTTAAAAGTTTTCCAGTCTTATTATCATGTATATATTCTAACATTCTTTTAGACACTTTCTTATCTTCGTGTTCTATATCTTGTATTTGACCAGATATAAGACCCTCATGACCACTCACCTGAGCAAGTTCTTTAATGTAAAATATCTTTTCTTCATCTGTAAATGGAGAACTATTAATTAATTCGAAGGCTGATACAAGCAGAGCATCTCCTGCTAAGAGTGCTATATCTGGACCATAGACAACATGACATGTTTTTTTGCCTCTACGCATATCATCATTATCAATTTCAGGCAAATCATCATGGATTAAAGTATAGGTATGTAGCAGTTCAATTGCTCCAGCTAGATATTTTACTTTAGAAAAGTCATCATCAAAAAGAGAATAAATCGATAATGTTAAATAAGGTCTAATCCTTTTACCACCTGCAAACAAAGTATGTCTAATTGCTTTATGAATGTGTTTTGGATATTCATCTTTGCGTGGTAAAAATCTATCTAATATAATATTAACAATTTCACGTTTTTCTTTTATATCTCTTTTTATTAACATCGATTTAGGATTAGTCATTTATATCATTCTCCTGAATTATTTCTATTAATAACATTTATTTTTTCTTCAAATTTCTTTAGTTCTTTTTCACAGTACTTTATCAACTCATTACCTTTTTCATACAAAGTAATCATTTTATCAAGCGGTAAATTACTTTCTTCTATTTGAGCAATAATATCGTTGAGCTCTTCAATAGCTTTTTCGTAAGTAATGTTTTTTGATGCCATCTTTTTACCTACTTGAACATTGCAGATACAAATTCTTTTGCATCAAAATCTTGTAAATCATCTATTCCTTCACCAAGTCCTATCAGTCTAACAGGAACATTTAAAACTCTCTTAATATTTAAAACAATACCACCCTTAGCTGTACCATCTAATTTTGTTAGTACTAACCCTGTTAAAGGAATAATACCATTGAATGTTTTAGCTTGATTTACAGCATTCTGACCAGTTGTAGCGTCTAATACCAAGAAAACCTCATGAGGTGCTTCTGGTATTACTTTTTTAATAGTTCTATTTATTTTTTCTAGTTCTTGCATTAAGTTAGCTCTATTATGTTGTCGACCTGCAGTATCTATCAGAACTACATCTTTGTCTCTTGCAACTGCAGCTTTTAATCCATCAAAAACAACTGAAGAAGGGTCAGCACCATGTGACTGCTTAATTATTTCTACATCAGATCTATCTGCCCAAATATCTAATTGTTCGATTGCAGCAGCTCTAAATGTATCCCCTGCAATCATCAAAACAGACTTTCCTTCCTGTGTAAAACGCTTTGCTAATTTACCAATTGTAGTTGTCTTACCAACACCATTCACTCCAATAAATAAAAATACTTGAGGTACATTGTCGTTGAATACAAATACTTCTTCTTTTTCCTCATAACCTTCAAGAAGTTCTGCACTCATGATATCTTGGATAATTCTTTGCACTTCTTCTGCATCTTGAATTTTATTGATTCTAATCTCATCTCTTAGCTTGTCAATAATCTCCATTGACATCTCAACGCCTGTATCACCTTGTAATAAAATTTCCTCTAATTCTTCGAGAAGTTCTTCATCAACCTTACCTCTAATTTTTACGGCTTCAGCTATTTTACCTATGAAATTACTCTTGGTCGTTGCTAATTTATCCTTAAGTTTCTTAACAAACTTGAACATTAAAACTCCTATTTTTTTAGATAATGCACCATTTTATGTAAAGAGTCTAACTTATTCTTACAGAAATTCTTCACCTATACATAAAACTCAACTTGACTAATATTATAATAATATAAAAACACTACTACATTACCTAAATCTCACTACAATTCTTTTATAAGTCATTATACACAAGCTATTAATAAAGTCAATGAAAAATATTATCAAATAACTTTTTATAGAAGACGGATTACTTTAGCCTATATAAGTCACTCACAAATTACATCTTGGTCATTAGATCTTTTGAAACAGCTCAAATACCGTGTGTAAACATCCACCATCAGGTTGAAGGAATTTCATGCTTACCCAAAGATAAGCACATTGTAACTCCTCCTAACTCCTCTATTACTTGCCTCCTTGAAAAAAAGCCAATTTTTCAAGGAGACCCTTAAGGCAGAAGATACTTTCTATAATAAAGAAAGGGACACCATAGTTGGAGTCCCTTAAAAAGAAATATATTTATTAACTAGAATTAGAAACTTGTTTCTAATCTTTCATTAATTTCTCTTAAGCTAGCTAATCTTTTATCAATAACTTTGATAACATTAGGTTTTGTTGTAAGTTTCATAGCTTTATTTAGATTTTCTTCTACAGAAGTGAATAAATCTCTAGCTTGGTTTTTAGCTTCATCTCTTTTGTTAGCAAGAGTTTCAGCTTTAGAACCTGAAGCTTTAGGAATTTCTCTGTTAAATTTCTTTGCTTCATTATATTTATCAAGACCTTTAGATTGTTCAATTTGAGCAATGATTAATAGTGGAGCATAATTAGTAGGGCTAAATGTTCTTGCTTTTTTAGCATTTTCTTCAGCTTTTTTATAGTTCTTTTCTCCATAATATAAACTTGCAAGTCTGTTATAAACAATACCATTAGTATTATCAATTTTTATTACTTTATTGAATGTAGCTAAAGCTTTTTTATTATATGATTTAGCTGTTTTATTTTTATTGTTTTTCTTTGCTTCATTAGCAGCAGCTAAGTACATGTTAGCAAGATTAAGTCTTGAGTTGATATCATTCTTATCTTTTTTAACGATTTTTTCATAGTTTGTAATAGCTTGTTCAATTTGTCCAGATTGTTGGTAAGCAGTAACAAGGTTATCTGTGATAATATCATCATCAGGATTAGCTTGGTTTACTTTTTCTAAGTAAGGGATTGCATCAACAAAAGCTTGTTTATCAAAAAGAATGATAGCATATCTATAAATAGTATCAAGATCTTCTTCATCAATTTCAAGAGCTTTTAAAACAGCCATTTCCATGTTATTCAAGTCATTAGCTCTTGAATACATATCAGCAAGTTCAATCCATCTTTCTTTTGTGTTTTCAATTTCAGCAAGTTCTTTCATAGGGTTTGTTGCTTCTCTAAACTTATTTTGCATTAGATAAGTTTGAGCTTGTCTTTCACGGTATTTGATAGTACCAGCTGTATCTTGAGCAACTAAGTAATCAAATCTTGCAAGAGCTTGGTCATATTCTTCATTCTTAAGATTGATAAGACCTAAGTAGTAATATGGCTCAGTGCTTTCAGGATTAATTTTAATAATATTTTCGAAAGATTCTTTAGCTAAATCATATTTTTTAACATTATAGTTTTGAATAGCTAAGTCGGTTAATTTTGTCATTTCACCAACAACAAAATCATCTAATTCTTTCATGAATTTTGTATCAAGTGTTGTGAGTCTTTCATTTTTGTATTTTGTTAAAACTAATTTACTAGGAGTAACATCACCTGTTCTCATAGAAGACATATTGTAAGTCATATTGAACCAAGGATTTCTTTTCTCTTCGATAGTAGCAGTAACCACGATATCTGCATTAAGTTCTTTACCTAAGTCTTCAATTTCTTCAGGTTCTAATTCTTCAACAGATAAGTCTTCACCTAAATCTAAGAAAGCTTCATTAGTTTGAGCTAAGTCAACTAGTTCAAATTTAGCAGATTTTCCAAAGATTAATTCTAAATCTCTAACTTCCATAATTTTTTTAATGTAACCACTCTGTGAATCGAGTTTTTCTAAAGGTAAAATAGCAACTCTGATAGGGTTGTCTATCTTCTCAACTTTAGTTCCATCAAACTCAGAAGTTAGGTTCATACTACAAGCGAATAAAAAAGCGCTCAGTAGAATTACAATAATTTTTCTCATATATCCTCCACGATAATATTCATTTATTTAAAAAAAATTTATTTATATTCATTAAGTCAATAATTTTCTTATAATTTTTGAAGTTTAGTAAATTTTTGTAACAGTTCCAGAATAAAAAGGTTGAATTAAATTCTCATCAAGTTCAAGAATTAAAGCCCCTTTATTATTAACTTTCAGCACTGTTCCAGAGAACTTTTGAAATTCAGTATCTAGCTCAATAAGTTTATCTGTAAGATATGCATAACTATTAAAGTAATCTTTATAATAAGCAAATCCCTTTTCAATAAAGATTGGTAAATTCTTGTACAATTTATCTAAGAATTGAACAAGTATTACCTTATTATCAATCTCACTTGATAAATATCTCTTGAGTGATGTAGCAATGTTTAATAACTCATCTGGTAATTCATCAACATTTGAATCTAAACCAATTCCACAAACAAGATATTTAGCCCAAGAAAAATATGAAGTTAGAATACCACATATTTTTTTATCTTCAATAAAGATATCATTTGGCCATTTTATTTTTAAGGTATTTTCTAGTAAAGGAAAATTATCAATCAATGTTTCATGGAGCAAGACTGACATAAAAAGTGTAATTGAGCTATCTTGCACAATGTTATATAAACCAAGAGAGAACCATAATCCCCCAGAAGGCGAATACCATACATTTTTACCTCTACCTTTACCAGAATCTTGTTCTTCGGCTAATACTAAAAAGTTCCCTTTAACCAAATTATCTTTAATCATAGAAAGAGCTAAAGTAGAAGTGCTGTTAACCCTCTTCTTCTGGATAATTTCATCAAGTAATGGATGTTCTTCGATAAGCATAATAATCCTTTAGATAATTAACATAGCATCGCCATAACTAAAAAATCTATATTTTTCAGCAACAGCTTCTTTATAAGCATTCATAACATTATCATAACCAGCAAATGCTGAAATCATCATTAATAAAGTAGATTCAGGCATGTGGAAGTTAGTTATAAGACCGTCAATAATCTTTAGTTGTTTACCAGGATAGATGAAAATACTTGTCCATTTCTCTCCGTGCTCAAGTCTATCATCTTTTACGAAACTTTCTAAGGTTCTAGTTGAGGTTGTACCAACAGTTATGACACGTCTGTGTTCATCCTTAGCTCTATTAACTATTTCTGCAGTTTCCTTAGAAATATAACAGAATTCAGAGTGCATTTTATGTTCTTCGATATTATCAGTTTTAACTGGTCTGAATGTACCAAGCCCGACATGTAGAATAACTTCGGTAATGATAACACCTTTTAGTCTCAAAGCTTCAATAATAGAGTCATCAAAGTGTAATCCAGCTGTGGGAGCGGCAACAGATCCTTTAATCTTAGCATAGATAGTTTGGTAAGTTCTTGAATCAGATTTTTCGGCTTCTCGCTTTATATAGGGAGGAAGTGGAATATGACCAATATCACTAAGAGCTTCCCAGAAATTACCTTCGTAAGCAAACTCGACAACTCTTGCTCCCTCATCAGCGTTATCTATAACTGTAGCTTTAAAAGTATCAGAAAATAATATTTCTGTACCAATCTTGCACCTTTTCACAGGTTTAACAAGACATTTCCATTTGTCTTTTTCAATGTGATTTAGAAGAAATACTTCTATCTTTGCGCCTGTCTCCTTTTCTCCAATAAGTCTAGCCGGAATAACTTTTGTAGCATTAACCACTAGAACATCACCTGCTTTAAAATAATCAACAATATTCTTAAAATTATCGTGATTAACATGACCATTGCTTCTATCAAGAACAAGTAATCTAGAACTTGAACGATTCTCTAAAGGATATTGAGCAACTAATTCTTCTGGTAAATCATAATGATAACTCTTTTTATTCAATAAATCTATTGATATCATATTTATACTTTTCCACCTGTTAAGTAAATTTCCTCTCCAGTTATATAGCTGTTTTGTTCTGAAGCAAAGAAGAGGCAACTTTTAAATAAGTCTTCTGGTTCCACAAATCTATTTATGGGTATATTTTGCAATTCTTTTTTAAAATATTCTTTTCTAAACTCCTGATAATGTTCAGGAAAATGGCTTTGATCAACATTGACAGGTCCAGGGGAAATCGTATTTATTAGAATGTTATATTCACTGTATTCTAGGGATACTGTTCTTGTAAGATTAGCTAATGCACCCTTAGACACAGCGTAAGCCGTTCCAAATTTCAGACCTGTTCTACTTATATTTGAGCCTAAAAAAACTATTCTACCATCCCTTAACCTCTGATAATAGGGTATTAAAATATGGAGTAAATTATAACATGAAAGAATGTTTACTTCTACAATATTCCACCAATGAGAACCTTCAGTATCAGCCAGAAGCTTATGATCATTTGACCTTAATGCTGCAGTATGTATTAGACTAATAGGAATAAAACCTTTCTCTTTGTGATATTCTTCAATAATATATTTAAGCTGTTCATAATCAGTTAATTCACATGATTTTATGGTTAAAAACTTATCTCTTTCGCTAACTGAAGAGACAATATCCTTAAGTCTATCGCTAGTTTGATGCACTAATGCAAATACCTGATATCCTTCTTCGAGAAATCGTTTAACAAAATATGCCCCAATGGCTCCGTTAGCCCCAGTTATAATAATACTTTTCTTACTCATTATTTCTTAATTGCTCTATCTTTTCAAATATTTTTATGCTCAATTCAAACTTAGAACCTTGAAATTCTTCAACAGCATCTCTTGTAATGAGAAATGCTTTTGTATCATCTGAGCCGGAGACATTTATATTGTTGGCAATTAGTAAATCTAAATTCTTCTTAATGAGTTTAGCCTTGCCATACTCTATTACATTGTTAGATTCAGCAGCAAATCCGACAAGTATCTGCCCCTGAACTTTGTTTTGACCAAGATAGTTTAAGATGTCAGTTGTTCTTTCAAGTTCTAAAACCAAATCATCTTTTTTCTTAATCTTTTCAGAAGATTTAGTGATAGGAGTGTAGTCAGCTACAGCTGCGGTCATAATTATAACATCTTGTTTTTGATAAATTTCTTTTATTGCTTGAAACATAGCTTGAGCAGTGTTTTCATTTATACAATTTTCAAAATAATAAGGAAGAGGGACAGATATTTTACTGTGCACTAGAGTGGTTGTATTACCGCTAAAATATGCTATTTTAGCTAAGTTTATTCCCATTCTTCCAGTAGAATGATTAGATATAAATCGCATTGGATCAATTTCTTCTACTGACGCCCCTGCAGAAATTAAGATATTACACTTAGGGAAGCTAAAGTCTTTAACTAATTCAAATTTAATTAAGTCTAGCACATCTTCATTAGGGGGATATTTGCCTTTACCCTCATAACCACAGGCTAGCATACCCTTGGCTGGATCCATAACTGTAACACCTTTTGAACGCAAATATGAAACATTATCTTGAACAATTGCATTGTGGTACATGTTTACATTCATGGCAGGAACGAGAATAATCTTCTTATGAAAAGCAATTGCTGTAGTGCTTAATAAATCATCTCCAATTCCATGAGCAAGCTTACCTAGTATATTTGCTGTAGCAGGAGCTATAATAAATATATCAGCCCAATCAGCTAATGAAATATGAGAGATTGGGTCTTCAAGCTCAAATTGGTCAATATAACTTCTTTGACCTGTAATAGCACGAAAGTTATTTTCTGAGATGAATTTCAAAGCACTATTAGTTAGAATTGTTCTAACTATCGCACCTTCTTTTTTCAATCTACTAGCCAAATCTATAGCTTTGTAAGCTGCAATTCCACCAGTTACACCTAACAGTATTTTCTTATCTTTTAGCATATTAATTCCTTTTATTTATAGTAGCTAAAAGGCATAGTTTTGTCAAGAATTTACTATTAAAAAAGTAAGAAACCTAAGAAAATATTATTTTTAATTTGTTTTTACAAAACCATAGTTTATATTCTAAATAAATTCGATAATAAATAAAGGAGTTATATAAAATGGCTAAAATAACATTACAAGGAAATGAAATTAATACTGTAGGTAATCTTCCAGAAGTTGGAGCAATCGCAAAAGATTTTACTTTAACAAATGCAGGATTAGCAGACGTTAATTTAAATGAATATAAAGGTAAGAAAGTAATACTTAACATTTTTCCTAGTTTAGACACAGCAGTTTGTGCTGCTTCAGTAAGAAGATTTAATGCTGAATTAAATAATTTAGATAATACTATTGTGCTATGCATTTCTAGAGATCTTCCATTTGCTCAAGCAAGATTTTGCGGTGCTGAAGGATTAGAAAATGTAGTTACATTAAGTGAGATGAAAGATAATGACTTTTCTAATGCTTATGGTGTGAGAATAGTTGATGGTCCACTAGCATCCTTGATGGCAAGATCTATTGTTGTTATTGATGAAGAAGGTAAGATTGTTTATACTGAGTTAGTTCCTGAAATTGCTCAAGAACCAGACTATGATAAAGCGTTAGCTGCAATTTAAGCTAACTAAAACTACCAACAAAACAACCAAAACATAAATAAAGAGACTGCTGTATATTGGCAGTCTCTTTTATTTTCATTATAACAAAATTAATTATCTTTTAGTTGCATTAACCATTTTTGCAAGATTAGCAGTATCAATTTTACCATAGAAATCTTTATCCAAACGTATTGCCCAATTCCCTTTTGCAAGACCAGGAACATTTAATCGATAAGTAGAATCTAGATTGAGTAGATCTTGAACTGGAATTATAACTAGCTTACTCTTAGAATGATAAGCAAGCTCAATTAGGTCTTTAGAAATAGTTTCCTGTGAGCAAGAACTTTCAACTTTCCGAATATCAGTTAAGAAACTGTTTAGTCTTGTTATTCCATAATCTGAATATTCTTCATTCTGATACCAACCTAATGTTGTGTTGTTATCATGAGTTCCTGTATAGACTACAGTTTCTTCTTTGACTTCAAAAGGATTATATCTATCATCATCAAGGCAGAAGTGTAACACCTTCATTCCAGGAAGTGAGTAAGATTCTTGCAAAGCTACAACATCTTCATTAATCAAACCTAGATCCTCAGCAATTATATTGATTCTTCCCAATGTGTTATGCAAGGTATCGAAGAGCTTATCTTTAGGTCCTATCCCCCACTGACCATCTCTAGCATCAGCTGTCTCAGCAGGAATCTTCCAATATCGACAAAATCCGATGAAATGATCAAGCCTAATAGAATCAAACATCTCTAGTTGGAATTTAATTCTATTAATCCACCATGAGAAGGCTGTCTCTTCATGTTTTTCCCATCTATATAAGGGATTATCCCAGACTTGCCCAAGTTCATTAAAATAATCTGGTGGAACTCCAGCTATATGTAGCATTCTGTTATTCTCTAAGTCAAACAAATCTCTATTGAAATATACATCGCTACTATTGTATGAAACATAAATTGGTAAATCTCCTATAATAGATATCCCTTTTCTAGCAGCATAGTCTTTTAACTTTCCCCATTGCTTCATAAATATAAACTGTTGGAAGATATTAAACAGATAAGTCTCCTCTGCTAATGTATCAGATAAATCTAAAGATGTAATATCCCAATTACACCAATCTTTTTGATTGTTTACATCATACAATGTTTTGAAAGTAGCAAATTCTTTAACCCATGAAAGCTGTTCAAATTGATTAAATTCATTATTATTATAATCATAATTTTTGAATGATTCTTTGAGCAATAAAGACTTGGTTTTGGTAACAAGTTCATAATCTATAAATTTAGTCAGTTGAATTTTATGCTGATTAGCTAATTCTTCAGATATTAGACCCTCTTCTATCAATAAATCAATTGATATTAAATTAGGGTATCCAGCAAAAGATGAAAGAGGAGTGTAGGGAGAATTCCCCTTTTCCGGATAGGTTAAGGGTAAAATTTGCCAATATGATTGTTTAGCTGAGACAAGAAAGTCAATAAATCTATAAGCAGATGGTCCTAAATCACCTATTCCCCACTCAGTCGGTAACATTGTAGGATGTAATAATATTCCACAACTTCTTTCCAGCTTCATCTCTCGCCTCGTTTCAATAGTTTCATAAAGAATACACTCCCAATAATCGTTGTAATAATACCTACAGGTAGTTCTCCAATCGGACTAATATGAAAAGCAATAAAATCACAAAGTAGTAAGAACAATCCACCACTTATCATAGTAAGGAAATAGTTGTTTTTGATATTATCACCAAGTATTAGCCTTAAGATATGAGGAATAATTAGTCCTACAAATCCAATAATACCAGCATAGGAAGTTACTATTGCAACTAATATAGAGGTTATTATAAATATCTTTTTTCTAATCTTGGAGGTATTGATTCCTAAAGTGTGAGCTGTAACTTCTCCAGTTGATATAATATTCAAACTATTAGTTAAGAAGTAAAGGTAAACCATCAGTACCAAAGAGAGTACTGCTAAAGCTAGGAAATATAGCCATTCTGTATTAGTAAATACATGGTTCAGACTCCCCATCAATACACTCATAATTGCACTTACTTTATCAGGGAAAAGATAGATATAAAGTGAAATAACAGCACCACATATCATTGATATAATTATCCCTGATAAAATCAACTTAACAGAGTTAAAGCTTTTACCTTGTTTAGTTAGCATCCATACAGCTAAAATACTAGAGAAGGCACCAAGAAATCCGAAGACTGGCATTAAGAGATAGTAGCCTAAGATGTATGCAGTTATAGCGAATAATGCTGACCCTGAAGAAGTACCTAAAATATAAGGCTCTGCTAAAGGATTGTTCAATAACATCTGATAAGTATTTCCAATTGTAGCTAATACCATACCAGTTAATAAAGTAAGTACAAACCTAGGTATTCGTATATTTTGGATAACAATTGCTGATGGAGAACCATAACAGAAATAAAGAACTGTAATTCCAGCAAATATGCTGACAAAAATCGTATAAAAGAGAAGCTTATTATTTGTCATAGTTCAAGAATATTTGATTCATTATCTTTATTGCTTCTATTGAGTTAGGTACACAACGAAAAAGATGATTAGGATTAAGATCTTCTGCAGTATATATCTGTTCATTTCTTATAGCTGAAAGATTATTCCAGCCTTTACGTTTACTAATTTCATCTTTGGAAAGACCTGATAAGGCAATTATTATATCTGGATTAAAGTTTAGAATATCTTCATTCTTTGCAATCAAAAATGATTTATTAATTGACTTGAATATATTCATTCCGCCAGCTTTTGTAATTGCATCAGATATAAATGAAGGTTTGCCTATTGTTCCCAAGTTTGGTGATATTTCGAAATATACTTTAGGACTATTTTCTGGTAAAGTCAAAGAATCAAGTTCTTTTTGAAAGTTGCTGATTATTTCATTACCTTTATCTTCTTTTCCAATGATAGCTGCTATTTTATTTACATTATTATAAAAAGATTCGATTGAAGTTGAGTTAATAACCTCTACTTTAATACCATAATTTGCTAACTTTTCACTTTGACTTTCTTGCTCCATATTAGCAGTAAAAACTATATCTGGTGAAATATCTAGTACCTTTTCAATATCAATTGTAGAAAAATCTCCAACAATCTCAATCTTATCCATTTGGTTTGGAGTATCGCAGTAACTTGCTCTTCCGACAATCCTGTCTAAAGATCCTAGTTCATAAATAACTTCAGCTACTTCTGGCGAAGTTACAACAATACTTTCAATATCATTCTTCTTTTTATTACTTTCTGCTAAACACCCTGTCAAACAAATTATAATAAGATAAATGATAAGAATAATTCCATTACGCTTCATAATACACCCCTTCAGTAGAATGGTCAAAAATAAGTTTATATCCTTCCTTATTGACTTTATCTAAGATCATCTTCTTTGCCTTAACAGTATCTCTTCGACACACATCATAAGCTGATGTTATAGGAATCTTCATAAACTTCTCAGAAGGTATTATATCTCCAGCGTAGATATATTTATCTTTGCCATTACAAATAGTAACAATTTGCATACCTTCACTATGCCCTCCAACAAGAGATAATAACACATTTTCGGTTAGTTTATAGTCTCCATTAATAATATTAATATTACCAGTTTCTTCGAGCAGTTTAAGGTTATTCTCATAATCATAAGCAGCACTATTTAGTTCATCAGGAAACTTAGCAATAGTCCATTCTTTTTCCTGAATATGATATCTTGCATTAGGAAAGGTAAGCTTGAAAACTTGTCCATATTTACTGACAATTCCACCTGCATGATCAAAATGGAGATGTGTCATCACAACATCAGTTATCTCTAGAGTTGTAATATTGAATGCCTGCAAAACATCATCAAAGTCTTTGATATCAGCTTTAAAAATAGACATCATCTTCTCATTGAGTTTATTACCAATTCCTGTATCAACCAATATGGTTCTTCCCGCATCCTTAATAAGCAATAGATTTAAGTTTAACTTCATTCTATGTTTATCATCTACATGCAGAAATCTTCCCCATATAGAACGGGGAAGATTTCCAAAAGAAGCACCTGCATCTGTCCAAAAAGAACCAACAGTTACTATGTTTATCTTTGTCATATTATTAACTTTCTTTTTTTACTTGATTACTAGTATTCCTTCTAGGTCTTCTATTAAAAGTCTTTTTCTTAGCCTCATTATTTGGCTTTGGTCTATTTTCGTTGTTGTTTGCAACTCTCTTCTTAGGAGCGTTATTGTTGTTAATATTTTTCTTAGGAGCTGCATCTTTTACTGGACTAGTTTCTGGAGAATTAGGATCCCTTCTTTTTTTTGGAGGAATATAACTCCTTTTCCTAATCTTGCTTTGATCATAACCTTTAGGGAACACCACGATTCTTTTTCTCTTTCCATCACCTATAGTTAAAGTACTTAAACTATCATTTTCATCAATGTATTGATGTAAGATTCTTCTTATATTAGGATCTAGAGGTTCTAATGTATATGGTTTTTGGTTAGCAACAACTTTATCAAATATTGGCATATATTTCTTTGTTATAGTTTCAGCTTGTCTTTTTTTATAATCATCAACATCAATATATATACGTTTTCTATTTTCACGAGTTTCAAAGATTCTATTTACAAGGTATTGCATATTATTTAAGAATCTTGCTTCTTTCCCAATTAGGAAGCCAGCGTCGTCTGAACCAATAATATGATAAGTTACTGAATCATTTTTTTCGTTAACATCAATATCAACATAGTCAACACCCATTTTTTCTAGTAGTCCTTTAATAAAAGCAAGAACTTTTTGTTTGTCTCCAAAAGAAACAATTTTAATTGAAGCTTTTTTTCCACCAATAAATCCTAGGAATCCACTTTTACCTTCTTCAATAACTTCGTAATTAACATCATTTTTGTTAATATTATTTTCTTGGCAGAATTTCTTTAATATGCTTTCGACTGTACTTCCATTCAAAATTTTTGAATCCATACTATTGTCCTCTAAATTTTTTGTTAATATAATTTTGTTGGAATATACCTAGAATATTGAATACTGTCCAATATAAAACAAGGCCTGATGGTAAATTCTTGAATATGAAGAACATTATTACCGGCATAAAATATGCCATCATCTTTTGACTTTGCATCATTGCTTCTTGTTTTTCGTCTAGGTCCTGATTACCTGTTTTTTGCTTTGCAAGCATCATCTTTTGCTGAATGAACATAAATACACCCATAAGTATAGGCAATACAAAATAAGGGTCTGGAATTGATAAATCTTGTAACCAACCAACAAAAGATGCTCCTCTTAGTCCTAATGAATATCTAAGAGTAGGATAAAGTGCAAAGAATATTGGCATTTGAATAAGCATAGGGAGACATCCACCAAGAGTAGAAACTCCATGTTCTTTCATTACCTTACTTCTTTCTTGTTGCATCTTCATCGGATCACTTTTGTACTGTTTTTGAATAGCATTTAATTGTGGTTGTATTTGCTGCATTTTGGTACTGTTTTCAAAAGCCTTATGAGTTAATGGATACAGTATAACTTTCATTAATATTGCAAAGATAATAATCACTAAGCCATAATTAGGAATCACTTTTCCTAAATATTTAAAAACTATTTCAAAAAGTTTTGATAACCAGTGTAACCAAGTCCAAGATCTTTCAATAACTCTATCAAACTCTAAAGTAGAATCAAATTTATTAATAAACTCTGGATCTACTGGACCTAAATACATGTTGTATTTGTGTTGAGTATCATCGAAGTTTGCATCTTCGATTGATAGAGTAAAGGCTGGACTTTCATTTTCCATCCTAGCATTGTATGTTTTTTTACCACTAATTTGATTTGAGAAAAGAGATATTACAAAATATTTTGACCTAACAGCAGCCCATTTAACTGACTGACTTTCACTATTTTGATTAGATTTCTTTAGTTTGTTTAAGTCATAAGATTCAATTTCATTGTTATCTAAAGAAATAAACTTATAATCTCTTGTCTTACCTTTAAAATAACTTTCAGGATTTTTTTCTTTGTAAGAAAGATTCTCTGTATCAGTAATACCATTTACGTTGAAGGTATAGTCATCTTGGTATTCTTCACTTGAAAAATCAAGATTAAGGTCTAATTGATAATCTTCGTGTAAAACATATTCTTTTGAGAAGACTTCGTTACCGTCTTTATCATTTAAATAAAATCTTACACTATTTTTATTTTCTTCAAACAAATACAAGTAATTATCTAATTTACCTTTGTCTAAATCAACTTTACCTAATACAGTATTAGTAGGAATTAATTGTACAATTTGTTCATCTGTAAGTTTAAAATTTTTTAATTTTGCACTTGTTATCACTGCATTTCTATTAGAGAAAGTTAACTCTAAAAAATCATTAGCTAAAGTTACAACCTTAGTAGTATCATCTTGAATAATGTCACCAGAAGCAATAACATTGCTTATTGGTTCATCTTTTGAGCTAACTTGCTCATTATTGTTGTTATCTTTAGTTTCTTCTGTCGCTGGTTTAGTCACATTCTTTTGCGGCTTCGGTATAATATAAGTATTGAATACCCAATATGTTAAAAACATAAGTGCTATTGCTAGTAGGGTTTTCCTATTCAAAATTTTCCTCCATTATTTCAAAGGGTCATAACCACCTGGGTGGAATGGATGGCATTTTAGAATTCTTTTAGTAGATAAGTATGTTGCATAAAAAAAGTTGTATTTTCTAAATGCCTGTAATGCATAGCTAGAACATGTAGGAGTAAATCTACATGTTTGGGGTAAAAGGGGTGAAATATAAATTTTATACACTTTGATAATAATAAGTACACTTAAATTTATACATTTAGTTGTTTTATGAGCAATGTTTTTCAAGCTTCTTAAAAACGTAATCAAGCT
Source organism: Cloacimonadales bacterium (SeqCode) (assembly GCA_963678315.1). Taxonomy (GTDB): domain Bacteria; phylum Cloacimonadota; class Cloacimonadia; order Cloacimonadales; family JAFGVF01. The sequence goes on from OY782781.1 coordinate 2,499,575, forward strand.
CACTTTTAAAATCTCTCCATGTTATCTTTGATGAATCAGAAAGCGCTATAATATTTATCATTGTCCCATTAACTTCTGTAGTAAGTTCATTTCTAAGATAAGCTCTAACTCTTCGTTTAATCCTATTTCTAATCACTGCATTCCCTATTTTTTTAGTCACAGTTATCCCAATAGATAAAAAAGAAGATTCTGTGTCATGAAGACACAGAACTAAAAATCTTTTAGATGAAACCTTCTTTCTTGCATTGTAGAATTTTAAGTATTGCTTTCTATCTTTAATAAACTTAAACAGTGAGTCTTTTTCTGCCTTTAGCTCTTCTTGCATTCAATACTCTTCTACCGTTTGCTGTACTCATGCGAGAACGGAAACCGTGTTTGTTCTTTCTTTTTCTGTTATGAGGTTGATATGTTCTTTTCATCTCATTCTCCTTCTCTATTTAATATATTTTTTATCGTTTTATTTCAAGTTATGTAATTTTCTTAGGTCTGGCAAATATGTCAAGAAAAAATGATTATCTCTTGACTTACTTAACAATAGCACTTTTAAAGTGTTTAACAGAACAAATCAATATAGTACTTATAAATACTTATTATGATTATTTTTAAGTGTTTTACTAATAACTAAGAATTTATTTCAAAATGTAGAATTAACTAGTATTAATACAATTTCTTAACCTAGAAATATTTTTAAGTCAGATTATTTTCTATTTTCTCCTATCTTGACAAGAAGTAGCTCAAATATCAACAGAGTGACTAAAGCAATTAATATATATTTAACTATTTCAAAGTTGTTACTATCACTAAAAATATCATTTCTCCAATCTTTAGTTTTGCTAATTTCTTCATTATTAATGTTGCTATTTGCTTTACTTTCTTCAAAATGTTTATCTTGAAGATTTACAGCAATATATTTAATGCTTCCATTATTTAAAAGCAATTTATAAATTCCTGTTTGTTCATACTGATAATAAGTTGTAGTCACATCTATATCATTGATTTTTTTTATATTGCTAGCATCAATCTGACTAAGTACGCTTTCAGAACTAATCTGTATTTTACTCTCACTAAGAGATTCAAGTATTTTATTGAATATAACTGGATATGAAGAATCAATTACAAAATCATTGTTTTCTCCAAAAAACATATAGAAGCGCTTATCTTTTTTATATAGTATTGGTCTATTTTCATTGCTTAGTAAGTTATTACTTTGCTCTGCTATTCTAGCATCTATTACATCATTAAAATACAAATTACTCATAGATTCTTTTGAAACATTCTGAAGTATTTCATCGTAAATATTAACCTTGTTTGGACTAAGCTGTAAAAATTTATCTGATAGTATTTCAATTTTTTCTTTCTTGAAAAGTTGTGTCTCTGATAGCCCTTTATTGTTAGCAACTAGCCATAAAAAACCTTTATCTCTTTCGTTTAAATAATCAATAGCAGCATCAATGTTTGATGATATTGATGTTAGCTTGTTGAATATAATTACATCAAAATCTTTAATCAGATTATTGTTAACTAAGTCTGGATTCAAATAAGAAATATTACTAGTATTTCCTGCAAAAATCTCTAACATTGTTTTATAAGGTAGAGCTAGTTGAGACTCTGTAACTACTGCTATCTTAGGTGCTAAATTATAATAGAAACTAAAGTAATACCTATTATCAAAAGTCAGTTCTTCATCTTGAATCTCTATATAACCCTTCTGCCAACCACTATTTTCGAGTTGTATGGAAAAGTGATCTTCAATAGTTTTATTGCCTTCAATTGAAATAAATTTATCTATTTTCCTATCATTTAATTTAACTCTGACTAATTGATCCTTAAAAGCTTTAAGACAGTGATTATGCACAGAATATGTCAAATCTAGAAACTTATTCCCTTTCCTAGTCACAATCGATGCTTCATTGATTGAACATGATAAATTCTTCCATTTTTCTCTGTTATATATTGGTATTGATAGAATATCATCTAGAGAATCTAGCTTTGAAATAGGCTCATTAAAATCACTAATAAGTATTATCCGATTATTAACTGTTTTTGATTCTTTGAAATCTTTCTTAGCTTGCGAGATAAGACTATCAATTGGCACAGTATCAAAGCTTACTTTAATAGAGGATAAGAGACTATCTGACAGTGATCCATTGTGGAATTTGCTAGCTAACAGATTATGATCTTTAGTATAAATTCTTATAAAGTCATCTGCTTCTAACTCATTATTTATTTCTTTTAGGATATCCTTCAGTTTATCTAGATTAGATTCCTCATCCTCATAAAAATCCATACTAATAGAATTATCAGCTATAATAGATAAGCTTGTAGGGGCATGATAGTTAGAAGAAACAGACCCAAAACCTGAAATTAGCGGTCTTGCAAATGCTAAACAAACCAGTAGGATTATTATTATTCTAATTATAAGTAAGAGAATATTTATAAGGTTAATTTTACTTTTTTTTTCTTTTTGACTCTGTGTTATAAATCTAATTGAACTGAAGATAACTTGTTGAGGTCTTTTCTTTGCAAAGAAATAAATCAACAAGGGAATCAATGCTGCAAGTCCAGCTATTAAAAAACCAGTATTCAAGAAAGATAAAGAGAACAAGTTACATTCCTAAAGTTACTGAAAATAAATAGTCTGTATTATTTAATACAAAGCCATGAGAGATACCAGAAAAGTTAACAGTAAACATGCTTACAGTGTAGCCTAAGCCGAATGTATAATTAATATCATCCATACTTTTAAAGTCATCACTATACATACCTGTTTTGAAACCTAAAGTTTGTTCATAAACCTTGCCGAAACCTAAAGAATAACTATATCCTAGATGATAAGTTTGATAATCTTGATTCCTAAATCTCCCTTGTGTAGCCATTGTAAAAGTAGAAGATTCATTTTTATAACCAATTCCTGCAGAGTATCTTTTACGTAAATGATCATTACTTCTACCACTCCAATATAATCTAGAAATCACATCATAAAATGAAATTCCATAAATCATGCTATCTTGAATATATGATAGGCCTAAATCAACTGAGTATCCTGTCACAGAATCATCAACAAATTCTTGGTCTTCCCAATGATTTCCTATTTTTTCTTCTTGGTGATAGACCTGTCTGCCATCAATTAGTTTTAGATTAAAGCCAAGTTTTAATTTTTGATAATCTTCATCTTCAGCAGCTAACGAGATTGAATAAGCATTCATATATAAGTCATGGTATGTTTTTAATGTATCATTCTCCACATTACTATTAATATTCATTACTGGCTGATAAGAAGCTGCAAATTTCTTAGTTGAAAAAGTATAGTAAACAAATTGCTTTTCATGAAGTAGATAATTGGGGTTTAAAAGAGAAGCAACATTTTCATCTTCCATTCTTCTTGATCTAAATGAAGCTGTAATATAGCTCTGACTCCTTAAATTAAGTAATGCCGGATTATCATAAGCAACACCATAGTCTTCAGCAAAAACCTGATTAATCCCTCCTAAAGATATCCCAACAGTTGATATGTGTCTATCTGGTGTATGCCAATCTAAATCGATTTTTGGATATGCACTCAAGCCTTGGAATAAACAAAAGATTGCAAATAACCATGCCACCCTTTTCATATTTTACAACTCCCTTCTTTTTCTTGATACAAGAAAGTTAACTATTACCATTAATATAGATGCTATCAAAATCTTTGTTGTTAAGCTTGGACTATCTTGCATAATAGTTGAAGCTATTAACGATGATATTACAGGTGCTCCAACGGTAAAATACTTAGCTGCCCTTTTCTGATTAAACACAACCACCATTATAGTAGATAGAAAGCCAACTATCAGCATCGTTACAGGTGCAAAATAGCCAATATATCCAGCAAAAGTAAAGATACCTCTTCCACCTCTAAATTTGTTATATACAGGGAAGCAATGCCCTAGAATCAAGAAAAAACCATATATAAATAAGAGATTATCAGAGCAATATAACTCGCTTTTAAAAATTAGTTTAGTTAAATATTCTATTAAAAATAAAAAGACACAGATCTTTACAATATCAACAATTCCTACAAACACACCTAGAGTTCTATTTACATTCGAATAAATATTTTCTGTATCAAGATGGCCTGAACCAACTTTAGAAAGTTTAATATTTTTGAAAACTTTAGCTACAACTCTTGCTGCTGAGAATAAGCCAGCTATATAGCCAATTAGACATATACTACATATTATTAAAATATCAGTGATAGACATTTTTTCTCCTTAATTATAATTTCTTGCCCCAAATATCGCAGATCCAATTCTTACAATATTTGCCCCTTCCTCGATTGCAACCTCGAAATCATGCGTCATGCCCATTGATAAATAGTCCATATCGACATTCTGGAGCTCTGCTTTCTTAATGTTATCAAATATACTTTTTAGTGTCCTGAAATATGGCCTAGTTACCTCAGGATCTGGATTGAATAGACCAATAGTCATTAATCCTTTTATTTTTATATTTGGAAGTTGAGATATTTTTTCCACTAAATCATAAACTTCTTTTTCTCCAGCTCCTGATTTACTATTCTCTTGAGTTATATTAACCTGAACAAGAATATCTTGCAGGACATTATGTTTCTCACAATATTTGGATAATTTTTCAGCTGTGGAATATTTATCTATTGAATGTATTAGGCTTGGTTTTAAAGGTATCAAATCTTTGATTTTGTTAGATTGAAGGTGTCCAATAAAATGAAATTCCTCATATAAACCAGCAAGCAAGGGAAGCTTATTCTTAGAATCTTGTATTTTATTTTCACCAATATATTTAGCTCCTGCAGCTAGTGCTTCTTTAACAACTTCTGCTGGGTGTGTCTTTGTCACAGTAATTAATTTTACTGAGTTAGGTGATTTATTCAGTTTAATACAACATTGCTTTATCTTTTCTTCAATATTCTTGTAGTTTTCTGTTATACTCATTTTATTCTCCATTCTTAATCAAATATTTATTCGATTACATTCATCTTATAAGTTAAACATATTTTTTATAGTCTAATGTCAATAAAAATATAATTGAGAGTTAGAATAACCCATTTTTTAAAGTTTGGATGACTGTCTTATTGACATTTTCAATAAGCAGACAAGAGTCACTCTGTCTTCATTATCAATTGTCTATTATAAATTCATCCTCACATTCCACACGATTGAAATCATAGGTTCAGAGGAGATATGTTCTTCCAGGACGATACAATCTCTTAGCGTAAGCATGAACTATCTTGTTCAGCATAACGGCGGATGCTTGCACTCCTTTTTCTGAGACGTTTTTCCAAACGTCTCTACAAATTCAAATTCACTTATAACTACCTTCTAAGTGAAGCCAGCACGGAGGCTGGCGATCCCAGTATGTCTTCATTATCAATTGTCTATTATAAATTCATCCTCACATTCCACACGATTGAAATCATAGGCTCAGAGGAGATATATTCTTCCAGGACGATACAATCTCTTAGCGTAAGCGTAAGCATGAACTTTCTTGTTCAGCCTAACGGCGGATGCTTACACTCCTTTTTCTGAGACGTTTTTCCAAACGTCTCTACAAATTCAAATTCACTTATAACTACGTTCTAAGTGAAGCCAGCACGGAGGCTGGCGTTCGTACGATAGTGATATCTAACTATCTGTTAGGTGAAAGTCCTAACCAAATCTTACATCAGAGATTTGTAATTGAATGTAACTGCGTAACCGTGAGGTTGGGTGGGGAGTAACAGGAAATGAAAGACCAGTCCGTAACATTAGTGAACTCGTTTCGGCAGCTAATAGTGTTGAGCCTCCGATCGCAGGGCGAAAACTGATGATGATAAAGAGTTTTATCATACACCTGATAAACTGAATGATGTGATAAAGTTATATCAGGACTTTAGATGTGGTAGGAGATGGAATGGTAAGAAGTTAGTTAGAGGTAAGCTATGAGACCTGAATATAGGTTTAGAGATATATTCAGGAGTCAGAGTTCTCATAGTAGTGATGATACTTAGGACAGCATAACCTAAGAGTAGCGAAGGGGAACAGGATAATAAAATTTTGAAAGGAGAAACAGATGAAAGAAAAATGTTCGACAGTGTCAAAAGAGACTAAACAAGAACAAGAAGAAAACTCACAACTAAGATTAGAATGGGAGTGGACAGAATCATCTGTCTGGACAGACAAAATGTTGACAGCTCTCCAAAGGGGAGTCAAAGGTGGCAAATGGTTTAGTTTAATAGATAAAGTTTATTCAAAAGCTAATCTGTTATCTGCATGGAAAAGAGTAAAAGCTAATAAAGGTAGTGCTGGAGTTGATAAGATGAATATTTCTCACTATGAGAAACATCTCGAACAAAGGCTACAAGGCTTAGCTAAACGCTTAGAAATGCAGGAATATAAGCCAAATGCAATTAAAAGGGTAATGATTGATAAACCTGGAAGTAAGGAGAAACGACCTTTAGGTATTCCAACAGTTGAGGACAGAATAGTTCAAACAGCAATAAGGAATGTAATCGAACCAATATTTGAAATAAATTTTTCAGATAACAGTTTTGGTTTTAGACCTAAAAGAAGTTGCAAAGATGCACTTAGAATAGTGTATAATAACCTTAACCGAGGCTATCGATACGTAGTTGATGCAGATTTAAAAGGATATTTTGATACAATACCTAAGTCTAAATTAATGGATTTAGTAAAAGAAGAAATATCTGATAGTCGGGTATTAGAATTGATTGAGAAATTTCTAAATCAAAGTATATTTAATGGGCTAGATACATGGATTCCCGAAAAAGGAACACCACAAGGTGCAGTATTAAGTCCACTGTTAGCAAACATCTACTTGAACAAATTCGACTGGTTAATGAGTAGCAAATACTATCAAATGGTAAGATATGCTGATGATTTTATTATCATGTGTAGAAGCCAGAAAGAATCAGAAGAAGCTCTTGAAATAGTAAAGCAATGGACGGAAAAAGCTGAGTTAATTCTTCATCCTACAAAGACTAAAATTCTTGATAGTATGCAAGATGAGATAGGCTTTTTAGGTTATAGATTTGTTAAATCTAAGAACTATGAGAAAATAAAGATTTTCTGAAAGTTTCCTAAACGTAAGAGCGAAAAGAAATTCAAGGATAGTATAAGAAAACATACTAGAAGAACAAATGGGAAAAGCTTAAAAGAAATAATCAAACGAATAAACCGTATAATTCGGGGTTGGTTTGAATATTATAAACATTGTTATAAAAGTACTTTTCCAGGTTTAGATGGTTGGATACGACGGTGATTAAGAAGTATTCTTAAGAAATTTGAAAAACGGAAAGGAATAGCTACAACAGGTAGAGATAATATCAGATACCCAAACAAAATCTTTGAAGACGCTGGGCTTCTCTCTCTAACCGAAACCCACCGTCAATTATGTCAATCTCTACATAGAGAGTAAATTATTATCTGGAGAGCCGTATGCGGGAAAACCGCACGTACGGTTCGGAGGGAGGGGTGTCAGTAATGATAGCACCCCTACCCCTATCCAGTGTTTAGCCAGCATGGAGGCTGGGCGTTCCCAGTGTTTAGCCAGCGCGGAGGCTGGCGTTCCCAACTAGATTTTACTGTCTTTACTCCATCCTTACTTGCCTCCTTGAAAAATCGGCTTTTTTTCAAGGAGACCAGTAAGGAAGCACTTAGTGTACACTTTATGCACACTTTTTACATTAATATATATAGATTAGCTTGCAGTCAGTTTAGTCTTTATATAGAATTTGATCCTCATTAAATACCCTACTTTTAATATTGTGCAACTCAGATTATGAAATTAGCTATCTGGAATATTTCATTGCAAACAGGTAGAGACCTTGCATAGATTAGTAGATAAATAAACACTGAGATACTTATGTTTTTAAAATATGTTGATTAAATAAGTAATAGCTGTTTTTGTCTTGACATATAAAAGGTAAATAATTTTATAATTTTATTTAAGTTTTATTTAAGAAATATATATAATAAATATAGGAGATAATATGAGAAAAACTATTTTATTCATTTTGTTACTTTCATTAGTTTTCTCGCTAGCTGCTGACAAATTTGTTGATGGTGCATACGAGAGAAATAATATTGTTGTAAGTTTCAAAATGGACACAATTGGAAACATTGATGGTACAATCCCAGTAACTTACGACAATGGTATTGTTCAAACTAACATTGAATCATTTAATCAATTCGCAAGAGATTTCGCAGTAACTGAAATCAAACAAGACTGTCCTTTCGTAAAAGACAAAGAATGGAACGATAACGGACAATACATTCAATGTATTTATAAAATTACAATTAAAGATCATAACAGAATTGAACAAGCTTTAGACACAATTCAAAAAAGCAATGATATTAATTGGGCACAATATGTAACTATTAATAGAACTTATTATACTCCAAATGACCAACTTTATTCAACACAGTGGTTCATTACTCAAACAGAAACAGATCAAGTTTGGGATTTTGTGAGAGATGCTTCTGATGTTGTTATTGGTATTACTGATTCAGGTATCAAATGGAATCACCCAGATCTTCAAGACTTGATATTTATCAACCAAGCAGAAATGAATGGCGCTACTATTGATTGGGAAAACGGTACTTTCACAGGTAATGGCTTAGATGATGATAATAATGGTAAAGTTGATGATGTAATGGGTTGGGATTTCAACGCTAATGGTGGTGAAGACAACAATCCAATGCAGACTTTTGCAGCTAACTATCACGGTACACACGTTGCAGGTTGTGCTTCTGCTGAAGGAGACAATGGCATAGGTACAGCAGGTCCTGCTTTTAATGCTAGATTAATTAACTGTAAAGGTGCTATCGATAATGGAGAATCAAATGGTATTGCTCAAGGTTACCCTCAAATAGTATATTGTGCTGATTTAGGTGCAGATATTATCAACGCATCATGGGGTGGACAAACTTCAAGTTTATACTATGCAAATAATTACATCAACTATGCTCACAATCATGGTTCTTTAGTTGTTGCAGCTGCTGGTAACGGAAACTTACTTCACGGTAACGGTTATATGGATGCACCTGCTGACTGTGATAACGCTTTTTGTGTTGCGGCATTAGAATTAAATGACACAAAGGCTTCTTTCTCTGATTACGGTGATCCTATTGATATTTCAGCTCCTGGTGTACAAATTAGATCTACAATCATCGAAAATAATGGTTGGGGAAATGCTCAAGGTACATCTATGGCTTCTCCTATTGTAGCAGGTATTGCAGCCTTAGTTAAAGCTGCTCACCCTGAACTTACAAACACCCAAATCAGACAACGTATTGAATATACAGCTGATTATATTGATGATATTAACGAAGATTATACAAACCAATTAGGTGCTGGTAGAATTAATGCTTACACTGCTGTTTTATATGATTTAGTTCCTAAAATAAGTGTTGTTGAATCTGAACTTACTGAAGTATCAGGCGATAATGATGGTGTAGTTAATCCTGGTGATGTCGCAAGTTTAAAAGTTAGATTAACTAACCATCAAGACTTGAATACAGGTATCTCATGGGCAAACTCTAATGATACTGAAGTTACACTAAGATGTGACTATCCTGGAATCGTTATCCAAGATTCTGTTGCAACTATCGGAAACATTGTAGCTGGTAACTTTGTTTGGAATGATGATGAGCCTTTCTCATTTACATCATCTTCAGATGTTACTACTGCTCCAATAGAATTTACTCTTCATATTGTTTCTAATCAAGATGAAGAAATTCCTTACACAAAAGATATTACTTTTGAAATTAGCCTTTCTCTTAGCCATGCTAACTGGCCTTATGCAACTGATAGCCAAGCTCAATCTGCTCCTATCGTTTTAGATATGGATGGCCAAGCTGGGGACGAAGTGATTTTTGCTGACTTAGCTGGAAATGTTCATGTTCTTAATGGTGCTAACGAAGAAATGTCTGGTTTCCCTGTAAATGTTGGAACTCAAGTACTTCTTCCGGTTGCTATTGGTGATTTAAATAACGATGATACTATGGATATTGCTGTTGTTAATTCAAGCAAAGAACTATATGCTATTGCTAATGATGGTTCAATTATTTATGGTCCTATATCATTAAACAACCAAATGGTAAAAGCTTCTCCAATGATTGCTGATATGAACAACGATGGAGTTAATGACGTTGTTGTATGTACTATGACGGGTACACTTCATATCTTCAACCAAGCTGGTGAAGAACATGATGGTTACCCTGTTTCATACACAGGTAACTTTGTCTTTAATAATGCTATAGCTGACATGAATAATGATGGTAGCAAAGAAATTATCCTACAAGCAATTAATGGTAACATCTTAGTAATAGATTATAATACAACTGAAAATATAGATGGTTTCCCATTTGCTATTGGTGCAAACACTGAAGCTGCTCCTATTGTAGTTAACTTAGATGATGATAATTATCCTGAACTATTAGTTACTGAACATTCTTCTGGAATGATATTTGGTGTTGACCATGATGGTTCTACATTGTTCTCACACCAAATGAATATCACAATTAAAAAAGATGTTCTTGTTGCTGACTTCAATGGAGATGGTGCTAAAGAAATCTTATTTGTATCATATAATGGTAATGTTGGGGCAATTAACCTAGATGGTGAATACCTTCCTAACTTCCCACTAGATATGGGTGGTTTCTTAGAAGGAAATATGATTCTAGCTAATCTTGACGGTGACGGACTATGCATGATTTTTGGTGATGCAGCTGGTTACTTACATGCTATCAAATCTGACACTTCAGAAGCTAATAACTTCCCTATTTACCTTAATGATAACTTAAAATTCACTCCAGCTATAGGTGATGTTGATGGTGATGATGATTTAGATATTGCTGTTGCTAACATTTCAGGAATGCAATTGTTAGATATGAAACGTAATGGTTATGGTGCTTGGACTATGTATAAAGGTAATCCACAAAGAACAGCAAATATGTTTGAAGCATATACAGATGTTGATGACAATGATGTTGCAGTTTATGATAATGGTTTAATTGGTAACTATCCAAACCCATTCAATCCTGAAACTACTATTTCTTATAATCTAGAAAAATCAGCAGACGTTCAAATCAATGTGTATAACATTAAAGGTCAGCTTGTTAAGAATCTTGTTAATGACCACAAAGCTGCTGGTAATCATACTGTTGTTTGGAATGGTAAAGACAACAATAATAACAATGTATCATCAGGCGTATATTTCTACAAAATGAAAGGTGGAAAATACTCTAAAACAAAGAAAATGATTCTTATGAAATAGTATCATATTAATGCAAAATTAATAATTGATAATTTATAAATAATAAAGAAGGCTGACCAAGTGTCAGCCTTTTTCTAATTATTCAAACCATATAAAATGGGGCGAAGCTTTGCTATAAAGCATATAAACTACTCTAATGCGTTATCAGGGAAAATACAGCCTGGTACTGCTTCTTTAATTGTGTATAAGAGCATTCTTGAGTTAAATCCAGATGATGCATTAGGCTTTATGAAAATAGTGCAGATTCTTTCAGCAAAATATCTTACAGAATCGAAGCTTGAATAATATATATTCTAGTTGAGATTATGGAAGTTATTCTTGCCATGAGTCTTCGCTAAAGCTACGCCCTCACAGGAATAATATAGTGCTATTTTTTAAATCCTAGTGCATTATTTGGGTTAAAGCGATTGTAATTGATTTTAAAACGTAAAGAGCATTATTGCATGAATAACATCTAAGCCGACATATATTACTTTATTTGCTTATTTTTTAATATGTTATGTAAAAGATACTTGACAATTTACTGCAATCAAAAGAAATAGGATATTGTTGCTGAATGAAAATATTTATTCAAATAGGTTAAGTTAGTATAAGTTTATTTAGAATAATGAGTGAAGATTTAAATAAATTATAAATATGACTAATCTAAAAAAAATGTCTAAATTTACTTGACATAATATCTAACTTAATAAATTTAAATACTTTATAAGTTCGTAACTAAATATAATAAAAGATACATTATTGAGAATAAGGAGAAGAAATGACTAAAGCTGATTTAGTAAAAATTATTGCTAATGATACAGGTATTATTAGAAAAGATGTAAGTGTAATTATTGATAGCTTCTTCGCTACAACAAAAGATTGCCTTAAAGATGGTAATCACATAGAAATTAGAGGATTTGGTACTTTCAAGTTAAAAACTAGAAAACCAAGAATGGGAAGAAACCCTAGAACAGATGACAAAATTCCAGTTCCAGAAAGAGTAGTTCCTACTTTTAAATTCTCAAGAGAATTTAAAAACTCTATTATCGACAAATTTAAAAAACAAAAATAAAGGAGCGTTAATATGCCTTGCGGAAAAAAAAGAAAAAGACATAAGATTTCTACTCACAAAAGAAAAAAAAGACTTAGGAAAAACAGACATAAAAAGAAAAAATAATTTCTTTTAGAATAAATTTGCCCTCTCTTGGAGAGGGCTTTTTTTTTATCTACTATTAGCTACTAGCCCTCTCTGCTCTTCAGGAATAACGTATGGTTATTTTTTAAGTTCTAAGGTATTTATTATTAGGGGGATTAGAATCTTCTTTAATTACAATCCTAGTGTTGGAGTTTGAGTGTAAGCATCCTCCCTTTAGGGATGAACTCTGTTCATGATTACGCTGAAGGTAAAAGAATTTCGTAAGCTAGAAGCTTACAATCCTAGTGTTGGAGTTGGAGTTGGAGTGTAAGCATCCTCCCTTTAGGGATGAACTCTGTTCATGCTTACGCTGAAAGTAAAAGAATTTCGTAAGCTAGAAGCTTACAATCCTAGTGTTAATATCTAAGCTGAAAGCTTGTGCACCCAAATTTGAGATAAAGAAAAAGGCTGACAAAGGTCAGCCTTTATATCAATATTCAATTATGAATTATCAACTATTAATTTTGCATTAATATGATACTATTTCATAAGAATCATTTTCTTTGTCTTTGAGTATTTACCAGATCTCATTTTGTAGAAGTAAACACCTGAAGATACTTTATTATTATTATCATCTTGACCATTCCAAACAACAGTATGGATGCCTGTAGAATAGCTGTCATTAACAAGTTGTTTAACTTTTTGACCTTTGATATTATAAATATCAATAGTAACATCACCAGCATCTTTCACATTAAATGCGATAGTTGTTTCAGGATTGAATGGGTTTGGATAGTTGTTTAGTAATGCATTACCTGCAAGTTCAACATCATCAGAAGAAATAGGTGTTCCATTAGGAGCAAGAACTTCTATATCATCAATCATGAAGATAAAAGCATCTGAAGATACACACTGGATAGCGAATCTAACAGTTTGACCAGCATAAGCATTTAAGTCATAAGAATATGAATTCCATGAAAGAGGAGCTTCAACATAAGTATCTCCAGAAATAACTGTAAAGTCATTCAGATCAGTTGAACCATTAGAAACGAGCACATTAAATCTTTCAAGACCATAAGTATCTGTGATAGATTTAGCCATAAATGAGAGACTTGCTTCTGCATCAATTGTGAAGGCTCTTGAGATTAACCAATCGTCATTATCAGGAGTCATTGAAGCAAAACTAGCTAGATACTTTGAACCTGAGCTTGCCACAAATCCAGCTTCTGTAATTGCAGGAGTAGTTGAAGCTGGGTTGAACACCATGTAAGCCATAGGTAAACCAGCATTATCAAATTCAGTATTTTCAATACCATAAGTTTGAGATAAATCATTATCTACTAATGTCCAGTTAGCGAAGTCAATTGCGAAATCGTCATAAGCTTCAAAGTCATCAGTAAACAAGGCATCATCTCCACCAATAGTAACAGTTACAGAGTTAGAAGGAACAGATTCTACTTGGTCGTACATTGCTGTTACATAATAAGTATAAGTTCCATCTTCTAAATCTTGGTCGTAATATGAATATCCATCAACTTCAGCTATCATAACATCATCACGATAAACTTTATGACCTGTAGGGTCTCTATCGATAGTATTTCTTGAATTACCATTAACAACAACTTCATTACCTGTTTCATCAACATAAGATTTATTAGTCATTGGTAGTACGAAGACAGTCCATAATAATTCTACACTACCTGAAGGAGTGATATTAGCCTGTAAATCAGATGGAGCTGGGTATTCAGAGATTTCTAAATCAGCACTATTACGAGCTGAAATATAGTTTCCATCAGTTCTTGAATTAGCAATAGCTGTAATATTCAATATTTCTGAAGGGATCTCAGTTCCGATATAATCTACATCATAGAATGTAGCTCTGAAGTTGAAAGTATTAGTATTAGTAGCATTTGCAATTTCATAAACTGCACCGTTTTCAAAATTGCCAGGAGTATTGAAGTGAGCATCTTGGATTTTAACTAATCTTGATTCGTATGATTCAAAGTTGTTAGTTAATTCATCTATTGTAACAAGCTGAGCTTGAACTATATTGTTAGAAGAAGTAGCAGCACCAGGATCTTGTGTAGGTATAAGCTGTAACATGTTGCCATATTCAGATAATGTACCTCTTAAACCTGTAATACCATCGCCTACCATATAGGTTGATGTTATCACACCATTATTATCATCAATTAAGATACCAGCATTTGCATCTTGCAAGTATTTTTGACCTCTATAGTCTTGTTGATAAGTAAGAATAACTTCACCTGTGATGATGTATTCATCACCACCAACTGTTTGGTTTCTTAGTTCTGCTAAATCAGCAACTTCAATAACTTGAGCAGCACCTGAGTTAGCTTGACCAGGAGTTCCCCCCATAACAGTTGAAGCTTGCCAGCTACTTGCTAAAGAATTATCAAGCATAGGGTCGATAAGTTCTAGTGTAGCACCTGTACCATCAGCTGCAGAAGGCCAATCACCGCTATCTTGATAAATAACTTGATCAACAACATTACTTGATGCATCAAGAATAGATAAGTCTTCAGAGGTGTTTCCAAGATTCCAATCAAGTACTTCTGTTGCATCTACATCAGGAGTAAATGGGAAAGGTTCTGCTTCTTCATGATGATCAATAGCAAGAGTTAAATATCCATTTGCAGGAATAACAACTTCAGCGCCAAAAGTGTATGGAGTGTGTTCAGCATCATTATCAGTAAATGTCCAACCAGCTAAAGAAACTTCAACATCTGAGATATTATAGAATTCTACCCATTCATTATCCCAACTTGCTGAGTTGTACATAATTTCATTAATAACAATTGCATTATCAGGAACAGTAGCTTGATCTAAAGCAAAGTTAACTTCAGTATTTGCATCAACATTAACTTGAACATCTGCAGTTATTGCAGTTGCATAACCTGTAGCTGAACAAGTTACACTGTAAGTATTTACCATAACATCAGCAATTGAGTAGTTACCTGAAGCATCTGTTTGAGCGTTTAATGAACCGATAGTAACTGTTGCACCTTCGATTGGACTATTATTTTCAGCATCAGTAACTTGACCTGAAATAGTACCATATTCAAGTTCACCAGCTGGTTCAAAATCAACTAAGTTTCTAGGAATAATTTGAGTAGTTCCATTGAATTGTAAGCATAAAGCAGTAATATTTACTGGACTTACTGGGATTTCAGTACCAATATAATCTACATCAAAAAATT
Organism: Cloacimonadales bacterium (SeqCode); assembly: GCA_963678315.1. Classification (GTDB taxonomy): domain Bacteria; phylum Cloacimonadota; class Cloacimonadia; order Cloacimonadales; family JAFGVF01. The sequence goes on from OY782781.1 coordinate 2,515,200, forward strand.
GAGTTCTTAGGACTAATGTGTTAGCACCATCAGAAAGGTTATAGTTTTGTCCATTAGCAAAGCTTCCAGTTTCTTGGAAAGTAACAGCCATTACTTTAATCAATTCTGATTCATGGTTAGCTAAGTTATTATTTAAGTCATCTATAGTTAAGACTTGTGCAGTAACTTCATTATTATTAGATGTAGCAGTTCCAGGATCAACTGTAGGGATAAATTCTAAGATACCATTATACTCAGTCAATGTACCTGTTAGACCTGTAACACCATCGCCTTCATTATAAGTAGAAGTGATAATACCAATAAAGTCATCAACTAAAATACCACCAGTAGCATCTTGGAAGAACTTTTGGTTTCTGTAAGTTTGTGAGAAAGTCATCACTGCTTCACCAGTAAGTGAATAAGTGGTGCCATCAAGAGAACCAGCTCTTAGGTCAGCTATTGTTGAAACTTCAACAGTTTCTAAAAGAGTATACATAGCAGTTGCTACAAATGAAGCTTCTAAACCATCTGCATAAGCAATAGCTTTAAGAGTTGTTGTTTCACTTATTGAGATAGGTGTAGTATACATTGTAGAAGCATCTGTAGGCTCACTTCCATCTAAAGTATAATATATTGAAGCACCTTCAGTTGAACAAGTAATTGTAGCTTCAAAAGCTTCATCAAAAGTAGTTGAAGTAGGGTCAATTACAGGAGTTGAAGTATATTCATCAGCTGAACCACCAGTGAATTCATGAGAACCAATATGAGAGAAATCATTTTGGTCATATACTATCCATTGTGAATTATCAGCAGAAGAACCTGCTGAAATAGCCCAGTCTGTAGAACCTTCACCAATTGTTGGTTTTCTTACAAGAGTTTGCTCACTAGTAGCTTCAGTAACACCTGCTACATCCCAAGCAACACCTGGATCTTCACCTTCGTTACCAATAACATCAATAAGTTGTCCATCCTTAAATAAGCCAATGGTATCATCACCATTGAAATAAGTGATAGTACTTGTGATATCAGCAACAGCTTGAATTGCAGCATCAGCATCAGGATTAGCAATGATAAATACTCCACCATCAGCTAAAGTACCAGTTAATGCTTCTTCATTATCCATTGGATTTCCATTGTTACCACGTTTTACAACATATTGAGATAGGTCTACATCTTCACCTGTTCCATTGTAGATTTCAAGAGCTTTATTGTTTCCTGAACCTTCTATATATTCAGAGAAGAATAAATCTACTGCTAGAGTAGGTTCTGTAGTTCCACCATTGTCAATTTCACCTGAATAAACTAATTGATTCTTACCAACAACAATAACATTATTATCCCAACCAGCAATAGCAGTTAATCTTACAGGGTTAAAAGTAGTTTCAGGAAGATCTATTTCTGACCAAGATGCACCATTATCTTCTGATTTCATTAATGCCCAAGTTGTACCTAGGTTTGAAGAATCTGAAGATTGACCAGCAACAACTAATGTACCATCAGCAGTTTCATATATTGCATTTAGATCATCATCAGCTGATTCAACAGCAGCTGTCCAATCACCTGCAGTAGCACCACCATTAGAAGTATAATATATCTCACCATCATCATTCACTAAAACACCGTTATCAGCATCTGTAAAGTAGATATCTTTAACATCTCCACCACTAACATTGATAGTTGTGAAATCAGTACCATTATTAGTTCTATATACTCTACCATCTTTACCACCAAGAAGAATATTATTCTCATCAAAAGCAAAAGCAGTATATATTTTATCATTTGAAGTAAAACCTGTCAACGTAATATCTGTCCAGTTAGCTCCGCCATCAGTAGTTTTTGAAGCAAAACCTTCGTGTCCAAAAGCCCAACCAATTTGATCATTGATAAACTCTAATGCATAAAGAGCTTTTGAAGAAGTTATTCCAGAAACTTGGTGTAATGTCCAAGAAACACCACCATCAGTAGTATTATATATAACACCTGCTTTACCAACAACGATACCATTATTTTCATCAAAGAATTTTGAATCATACAAGGTTTCTGTACCTGTAGCAACAAATATCTTGTCGTATGAAGCTCCAGCATCAGAAGTTCTAAATACAGTGTTTTTGTCTCCAACTAAATACCAGTTATCTTCATCAATTAAAGAAATACTATAGTTATCAACTGAAGAAACTGTTTTTTCATTCCAGCTAATACCATCAGTAGATTTAGCTACTGTGCCATACCAACCAGCAAGCATTAAGTCTCCTGAATTGGTTGTAGTTAAGTCATGAGCATAGTAGTTCCAATCGTTGTATAAAATTTGAGTTGTTTGCCAGCCATCAGTTGTTTTAACAACAACACCATTCCAGCCAGTAGCATAACCCACATCACCATTCATAGTCACACCGTACATTCTAGGTTCTGAATCTCCACCTGCTGTTGGGTGATTAGTCCAAGTAAGACCATTATCATTGCTAACACCGATATAACCATCATCACCTAAAACAACAACTCTATCACCGAATTGTTTAACTTCGAAAGTTGTAGGATTAGTAGCCACACCTAAGTCAAGAACTTCCCAATTTGTACCAAAATCAGTAGTTTTAATTACTTTTCCTAAATCAGGACTACCATTGTTAGCAGCAATAAAGCCAATTCCTGATTCATTCATTGAGATACCATAATATGTGTCAGAGTTAGGAGTTGTTTGTAAAACCCAATTAGCACCATGGTCACTTGAGTAAACTACTTTACCGTTTGCTCCGCTAGCAAATATTTTGCCATCGGCTAAATATATTATTCCTTCTATATCATCACTTCCGAAAAATGTTTCTACTGCTGATGCCTGAGTCCATGATTGGCCACCATCAGTAGATAGTAAAAGCATACCATTCTCTGCTCCAATAGCTACATGGTTTGCATCTGCAAATGAGACATCATTAGCGTCTAAATATGTTCCACTTCCTGGGTCAAATGTAGGTGAAGCCACAAAATCAAATGATTCTCCATCATCTGTTGATAAGCCAACAGCTCCATCTGAGCCTGCGATTACAACATTTGTGCCATAATTATCAATGCCATAAATATTTATAGGGAATTGAGCCTGTCTATCTAATTCCCATGAAAACAACGACAAAGCAACAAATAGTATTGTCGCAATAGTTATGAGTCTTTTCATAATTCCTCCATTATTTTTCTCATATTATCATTTTAATAATTGTTAAGATTTTGGCAAGTATTTTTGTATTAAGTATAATTAATAGTTCAAAAAACATACAGCAAAAAAAAGAGGAAGACATTTCTTCCTCATATATATTTGTGATTTTATTACTTAAGCTTCAATGATAGTACCAGTTTTTCCTTCGAAAGCATCAACGATTTTTTCGATAGAAGTGATAATAACTTTTTTACCACCATTTTTAATAAAACTAATAGCAGCTAAGATTTTTGGTCCCATTGAACCTTTAGGGAATTGACCTTCATCATAATAAGCTTGAGCTTCTTCAATAGAAATATTATCTAAATCTTTTTGGTCTGGCTTACCGAAGTTTACAGCTACTTTATCTACACCAGTGAGAATTACTAAGAACTCAGCTCCAATTTTTTCCGCTAATAGTGCAGAAGCAAAATCTTTATCGATTACAGCATCAATACCTTCTAGCTTATTATCTTCTTCAAGAACTACTGGAATTCCGCCACCACCACAAGCGATAACAATTTGATTATCTTCTACAAGAGTTTTTATTGTGTTAGCAGGAACAATATCAATAGGTTTTGGTGATGGTACAACCTGTCTCCAGCCTCTGCCAGCATCTTCAGTCATAGTCCAACCAAATTCAGCTTCTAGAGCTTTAGCTTCATTTTCTGTATAGAATGGTCCAACTGGTTTTGATGGATTAGCCATACTTGGGTCATCTTTTGAAACAACAACTTGTGAGTTAATAGTTACAACACTGTTATTGATTCCTTCTACACGAAGTCTGTTTTGGAGACTTTGTTCAATCATGTAGCCCATTGTTCCTTCAGTTGCAGCAACAAGAACACCAAGTGGAAGTGGAGCAACACCTTTATCGATACCTGCATTATGTTGGATAAGCATATTACCAACTTGTGGTCCATTACCATGTGAAATTGCTAATTGATAGCCTTGTTTAATTAATTCAACAACACCACCTAAGCTATCTCTTGTATTTTTAAACTGTTCGGTAATAGTACCTTTTTGACCAGCTTGAATAATAGCGTTTCCGCCTAAAGCTAAAACTGCTTTTTTTGCCATTTATATTCCTCCAATAAATAATATTCATTTAAAAAAAGTTCGGAGACTTGCAAAAACAAGTCTCCGATTGCTAATTTTTATTTTTCTAAAGTTTTGTCAATAAATTAGAATCCATTTTCTGATAAAACATCAGCTAGAGTAGGTTTACCTATTTCTTGAAGTTCATAAGTAACTCTTACAGAAGGCTTTTTAATATTAACAATTCTTCTTAAATCTATTGGAGTACCAATTACGACAGCATCACAATCAACTGCATTAATTGTTTCTTCTAAATCTTTTATTTGTTGTTCACCATATCCCATAGCTGGTAACAAGATACCAATTTCAGGATACTTATCGAATGTTTCTTTAATCTCACCAACAGCCCATGGACGTGGATCTACAGTATCTTCAACACCACATTTTTCAGCAGCAACGACACCTGCTCCATAGGTCATTTCACCATGTGTAAGTGTTGGACCATCTTCTACCACAAGGACATTCTTGCCTGCAATAATTGATGGGTCTTCAACAAATACAGGAGAAGCTGCATCAATAATAATTGCATTAGGGTTATATTCACGACAGTTTTCTCTAACTTCGAAAACACCTTCAGGATCTGCTGAATCAATCTTATTGATTACAATAACATCAGCTAAACGAACATTTGCTTCACCTGGATAATAAGTAATTTCATGTCCTGCTCTGTGTGGATCAACCACAACAATTTTTAGTTCATTATCTGAAGTATAGAATGGAGTATCATTGTTACCACCATCCCAGATAATTACATCTGCTTCTTTTTCAGCTTCTCTGACAATTGCTTCATAGTCAACACCAGCATAGATTATTGAACCCATTGCAATATGTGGTTCATATTCTTCCATTTCTTCAATAGTACATTTATGTTTTACAAGGTCGTCTAAAGTTTCATAGCGTTGAACTTTTTGAGCTACAAGGTCACCATAAGGCATTGGATGTCTAATTGATACAACCTTTTTACCTTGTTCTCTAAAATATCTAACAACTGCTCTAGTAGTTTGTGATTTTCCGCAACCAGTTCTAGCAGCACAGATTGTTACTAGAGGTTTACTTGTTTTAACTGCGGTATCTTTTTGACCCATTAACATGAAGTTTGCCCCTGCTGCATTTACTAATGATGCGTTATGCATAACTCTTTCATGTGGTAAATCGCTATATGCTAAAACCACAAGATCTATGTCATATTGCTTAATTAAGCCAGGGAGCTCAGATTCGGGTAAAATAGGTATACCTTCCGGATACAGCTCACCTGCGAGTTGGGCAGGATATTTTTTATCGTCAATTCCTGGAATTTGTGTTGCTGTAAAAGCAACTACTTCGTAAGAATCATTACCTCTGAAAAAAGTATTAAAGTTATGAAAATCTCTTCCAGCGGCACCCATAATTATAACCTTTTGTTTCATGTCACTCTCCTTTGACTTTATTGTTATCAGAATATAACATGAAGATATTTAAATGTCAAGGAAAAGCTATTTGACTTGAAATATTAATTATAAGAATATCTCATCTTATTGTTTTCTAGATAGTTATAAATATATAAAAGATTGTTTATGCTTTGTATGTTTATCTTTTTTTCGGGACTAGAAGTGACTAATGCTATGCTTTCTCATCTATTCTTCCATCAAGTTGCCAGTAAAATCACTTTCAGAATTCAAAATGTTGATTATAATACACAAAAAGAGAATGTTGAAAACAACATTCTCTAATTTATGGAACCTTATTACTATTCTTTTACTTCTTCAGCTTCAGGTGTAGTTTCTTCAGCTACAATCTCTTCTTTCTTTTCTTCAACAACAACTTCTTCAGTTGGAGTTGCTTCAGGAGTAGCTTCAACAACAACTTCTTCTACTGGAGTTTCTTTAGGAGCAGCTTCAACTACTACTTTTTCTTCAACAGTCTCTTCTTGAGATTTTGCATCTTCTTTCTTCATTTTTTCCATTTTTTTAGCTTCAGCTTTAGCTTTTTTTGCTTCTTTTTTCTTAGCAATTTTTTCGCTTTGCTCTTTATGGAATGCTACATAAGCATTTAAGCTATCTTGGTTTCTTGAGAAGAAGAATGCTTTTACAGAGAGAATAAGTCTTCTGTTGTCCATATCAAGTTCAATAACTTTTAATGGAATTTCTTCACCTACGAAGAAATAGTCTTCAGGGTTTTCTAATTTTGGAATAGCTAAATGAGATACTGGAACGAAACCTTCAACTAAAGTACCGTCACACTCGATATCTACTAAGATACCTTTTGGTATTAGTTTAGAGATAACACCTTTAAGTTCTGTGTTTAGAGGTAGGCTCTCATTTAGTGTTTGCCATGGATCTTCATGTAATTGTTTGATACCCAAAGCAACTCTGTGAAGTGTTTTATCAATAGATAATACAACAGCTTCAATTTCTTGATTCTTTTTGAAGAGATCTTTTGGATGATAGATTCTCTTTGTCCAAGAAATATCAGAAACATGAACTAAACCATCAATACCATCTTCGATTTCAACAAAGATACCAAATTCTGTTAAACTCTTAATTTTACGTTTAATAACAGTTCCTTCAGGGTATTTCATATCGATAGCTACCCAAGGATTTGGTTCCATTTGTTTTAAGCCTAAAGCAATTCTTTTGTTCTCTTTATTTACAGAAAGAACGATTGCTTCAACACTTTCACCAACTTTTAATAATTGGTTAGGATGGTTGATTTTCTTAGTCCAAGACATTTCAGTAATATGAATTAAACCTTCAACACCTGGTTCGAGTTCTACAAAAGCACCATATTGAGTTAAGTTTACAACTTTACCTTTTGCTTTTGAGCCTTCTTCATATTTCACATCAATGTTTTCCCATGGTTGAGGAACTAATTGTTTTAAACCGAGAGAAACTTTTTCGTTTTCTTCATCGTAAGCAGTAACTTTAACTTTCAATTTATCACCGATATTTAAAATATCTGATGGATGTTTAACTTTGCCCCATGACATATCAGTAATATGTAGAAGACCATCAATTCCACCTAAGTCAATGAAAGCACCATAGCTTGTGATGTTTTTAACTTCACCTTCGAGTTCTGCATCTACAGCTATTTTACCTTTTAAGTCTGCTCTTTTTTCTTTTAGCTCTTCTTCTAAAACATCTTTTCTAGAAACAATGATGTTCTTTCTGTCGCCATCTAATTTAATGATTTTAACATTAGCTGTTTTACCAATAAATTGATCTAAGTTAGGAATTGGTTTTAAGGCTATTTGTGAGCCTGGTAAAAATGCTTCTAAACCGAACACTTCTACTATCATTCCACCTTTAACACGACGTCTGAAAATACCTTCAATGATTTCTTCTGCTTCAAATGAAGCTTGAAGTTTCTTGATGTTTTCTTGGAAATCTGCTTGTTTTTTAGAAAGTTTAACCTTTCCGTCACCATCTTCAACCTTAACAATGTACACTTTGATATCAGTACCTACATCTGGTGATCCTGAATAGGTGAACTCGCCTATTGGAATTGATCCTTCTGATTTGTACCCGATATCTACTAGAACTTCACGGTCAGTTACACTAACTACTCTACCAGTAACAATCTGTCCTGATTCATAATTAGAGAATGACGCATCATACATTTCTAGCATTTCGTCTTTGCTAAGTTCTTTTTCTTTTGACATTACTTGCTGTTCATCAGCTTGGTTACCAACTACTTCATTTGTAGTTTCTTGAGTTTTGACTTCATCTTTGTTAAAGCTCATTCGGTTCCTCCTTAAACACAGGAATATCTGAGATGAGTTCAGCTCTCTTCAAATCCCCGTTTATATTAATTATTCTATTATATACATTTATTATTAAATTATCTGGTGTTGAAGCACCAGCTGTTATACCTATACTTTTCTTACTTTCAATCCATGATTCATCTATTTCATCAGCAACTTCAATATGATATGTTTCACAATATTCACTAGAAATCTTAGCTAACATCTTTGTATTAGAGCTCATCATTCCACCAACAACTATCATCAAGTCGCTGTTTTTTGCAAGTTCCCTAGTTGAATTCTGTCTAACAGTAGTGGCATAGCATATAGTATTTACTATCCTTAGCTCATAACTTTGTTTCAACAATTTAGCTACAATTGATTCAAACTTATTATAAGTTTGAGTTGTCTGAGATAATAAAGCTACTTTTTTAAATCTTTTGTTAGGAATTTCTTCAGCATCAATAACAACTAAATGATTTCCTTCTATATAAGAACATACTGCTTTTACTTCTGGGTGATTCTTATCACCTAATATAACAACAAAATATCCTTCCTTTGAAAGATTGTTCCCATGTCTTTGCAAATCATAGACATTAGGACAGGTAGCATCAATTAAATTAGCACCATTATCTTTTAAGAATTCAAGTTTCTCTTTTGATAGTCCATGAGATCTGATTATAGCAGACTTATCTTTAATTATCTCTAAATCTTTTGTAGAATAGACATTTAAATCTTCTAACTGTGCCACAACTTGAGGATTATGAATGATAGGTCCGATAGTATATATTTTCTCAGAAGACTTCTTTCCAGCTTCTCTAGCAATGTTTATTGCCCTTTTTACGCCGAAACAAAATCCTGAGTTTTTAGCTAACCTAACTCTCATTTTTTAATCCTTTAATTATTTCTAATATCTCATTGGAAAACTGTCTATAAGAACTCTTTTCTAATGGTAAGTTCTCATAATAAGAAGGTTCAATTGGTTTCCCAAATACTATCTTCAATCTTTTTATCCTAAACAAGCATTGAAAAATATGATTACTATTTTCAACATAAACAGGCAATATCCTCGACTTTGTATTCAAAGCCAACAATCCAATACCTGGTTTTGCTGTAAAATTCTTTCTAGAACCTTCTGGAAATATCAAGATAGACTCATCTTTATTAAGAATTTCATTAACACTTTTGATAGCTCGTTTATCAACAACACCTCTTTTAACAGGTATAGCATTAAAGGAAGAAATAAGCCATCCAAATGGCCTGAATTTAAACAGTTCTTCCTTTGCTAAGAAATGTATAGGTGTTGGAATGAAACTACCAACCACTGGCGGATCAAAGTTCGATATGTGATTACTTGCTATTATGCACCTAGATTTAGACACTTTCTCATAATCACACAAGGCTACAACTTTAGCCCCTAATATATACTTTACTTTTATATTTATTAACTTTCTAAAAATCTTATAAGCTAAACCCAACTACTCTCCTATTATTAGTAAAATCTTCTCAACTTGCTTTTCAATTGTTAAATAAGAAGAATCTACTTCTAAAGCATCATCAGCTTTCTTTAGTGGAGCTATCTCTCTGTTAGAATCATTATAGTCTCTTTCAAGAAGTTCCAAAGTTACTTGTTCTAATGTCTTCTCAGAACCTTTAGCTTTTTCTTCCAACCATCTTCTTCTAGCTCTCACCTTTACATCAGCGACCATAAATATTTTATAATCAGCATCAGGAAAAACCACAGTTCCTATGTCCCTACCATCCATTACCACACGACCATTCTTACCAAGTTGACGTTGAAGTCTTGTCATTTCTTGTCTAACAACTGGCCTAGCAGAAATATCAGAGGCAAGTTTACCTACATGAGGTTCTCTGATTGCTTTACTTACATCTTCCCCATTGAGGAAAATCTTGTTCCCATTTTCACTATATTTAATTTCGATGTTGATTTCTTTCATCATAATTGATAGTTTTTCATCATCCTGTATAGAAATACCTAGCTTTTCAGCTAATAAACCACATGCACGATACATAGCTCCAGTATCAATATAGACATATTCTAATTCTTTAGCTAAAGCCTTTGCTGTAGTACTTTTACCTGATGCTGCAGGACCATCAATTGCGATTATATAATTACTACTTTTTATATTTTTTCTCATAATAACCGAAAATGTCTTTTTTCTAAAATAAGTCAATCTATTTTTTTCTAAAGTTCGTTTAAATTATTGTCTTACTTTTTTTTCAATAAAAATTCAGCATGTTTTGCCTATAATTATGTTTCTTTGTTTGGTGTTATTAGTTCCATTCATGGATAGTTCTCTTATTTGGTATTTAGTCCCCAAGGGACGTCATAATGTATTAATCCCAAACGGATGTTATGTATTAGTCCTAAAAGGACGTCATGTACTAGCATGGGGTCTTGCACCCCATGTCAAAGACACAAATGAATAGAGTCCTGAAGGGACGACATAAACTTTTAGTCCAGCTCATACAAATAGAAGGCTGATAACCAAGATAAAATGAGTTAGATACAGACATCTTGTCTGCTATTACAAGCTAGAAGAGTCCCTATTTCATTAACATCATTTTGCTTACTTCAGATTTACTAGCAACTTTTAACTTATAGAAGTAGATGCCTGAAGCAACATTAGCATTGTTAGAATTTTTACCATCCCAAGAATAATTGTGATAGCCTTTATCAAACTTGCCTTTGTAGATAGTCTTAACTCTCTGCCCTTTTATGTTGAAAATTGCTAGTTCACCTTGACCAGCTACCGGAACAACAAACGAAATTTGAGTTCGACTGCTACCCTTAGATAATGAGTTAACAGGATTAAAAGGATTTGGATAGCTTTTCAAACCAAAAGAAGAACTTGTAGCTGGAATGGTTTCATTATCGGAGTTAGCAACAATTGTTCTTGATAATGGAATATTCAAAACTAGCTCCTCTCCTTCAGTAACTGTTATATCTGGAATAATTAATTCTTCATAATCCCAGCGACTAACTACTACTGAATAAACACCAGCTCCACAAGGATAAATGTAGTTACCTAGTGAATCAGAAAATTCTGGTAGTTTATTCAATATCTGTATTTTAGCACAATCTACAGCTTGTCCTGAATGAGCATCATAAACATTCCCTACCAAACCACCTATATATACAGAATTATATTCATAAGCTCCTATATCTACAGTTCCATTTTCTGATTCTATTCTCTTATGATATCTTATATCAAAATCTGGTAAACCCTCGATATTTAAACCTGCATCTATTGCTGGGGATTCAGGAGACAAAGTGTAGTCAGAACTTAATGTATCTGCAAAAAGTGGATCAGCATAGAGATGATTCTCTACATAGTAGTATTCTGAGTTCTCTGGAAATGGATTTATGCAACAATTGTTGATATACTCAGTTACATAAGGATAGTTAATCCCATATCCATTTTCAATACCAATAATATTGTTTGTATAAACAGGGAGACAATCTCCAGAATTCAACTGAAAACTACTATAATTAACAAAAGTATTATTATAGATTAATGGTGAACTATCATTAACATGCAGAGCTGAAACATTTTCATTTAAATTCTTATAGTCTACTAAATTATTATAGAAATAAATTTCACCACCCGGAAACTCCCCTGTTGCTTCTTCAAATTCCAGTGTCGGAAAAGTTGGCCGGGTACTCTCTATAATATTATTATATACATAGAACTTATTTCCTTCTCTTGCCGACATTCTAACCTTAGTATTACCTATTAAATAGTTATCTGATACATAGTTTGTTCCAAACCCAACTGCTCCAATAGCTAATATATTATTATTGCTAATTGATTCTAGTTTATTTCTCCGTGCAAAAATGACATCTGTTGAGTCAGCTGAGAAGCCACTCAAACCTTTATTGCCATTGTAGGCATAATTACCATAAGTAGATATTGAAGCATAATTATAATCTCGTAAAGGTTCATTTATTACTCGTCCATCAAAGTTGTCATAAAAGTTGTAGAGAAACAAAACCTTTTCATCCCCTCTAAGGTTTACTAAACCTGAGTGCCCTGTAAAGTAACAACTAGCTATTGTTACCTCATAGTCTCTTAGAGGTGGATTTTCTTCTGACGTACCTATAGTTAAGGCTTTTGAAGCGGAAAAATGAGGTAAGTAAATGTAACCTGTATCAAAAGAACACTTATAAATCACTAAATCCATACTAAGGTTTCCCGTACTTAATGCTATGTAATTATCTGTGAATGAACAATGACTAATATCTATTATCCCATTATCTAGTTCAAGAACTGCGAATGCCCGTTTATATTGTTCATAATCACATACAAAGCTATTATTTAAAACACAATGTTTGAAAGTTGACATAGGAGCATTTTCGGTAAAATATATCCCTCCCCACTTATAATCTTCATCTTCTTCATATTTATCAAATGTTATTGGATTTTCAAGACTACCTACAGCAATTATTGTTCCATCAACAATAATCTTCTTAGCATAAGGTTCTCCAGCGTTTGTCGGTCCACTCCATTCAAAATCACCACTGCAATTAATGTCAGCACCATAGGCTAAAATCTCAGTTCCCGGAAGAATAGTTAAAGTAACATCGCTATCAACATAAAGAAAGGATGTTATAATATAAGGATTGTTCTCAGCTGACCATATAGTATCTTCAGTAAGATGACCACCTACTTCTATTGCAAAAATACCAAAAACCAAGAACATATAAGACAAAATCAGTATATTTTTCTTCATTTTCACTCCTTAAATCCTAGGGCTTCGACTATCCGAAGCCCTTTTATGTTCATACTATTTCATTAACATCATTTTTTGTAAATGATTATTATTTTTTTGTTTAATTTTAACGAGGTAAACTCCCTCATTGAATAATCGGCATTTTTTCAAAGGCACAAGTAAGGGCGACCTTTCTAACCTTTTACTCTAATCTATCTAAAAACTCACTAGGCTCCTGCATAAAAACACAATTTAATGCAGGAGACCCTTTATAAGCAGTTGCTTGTAATAAGACATATAAGATTATTTTTTTAGATCAAGTATTCAAACATAAGTAATCTTTATTCGAATATTATTCTATATATATGTGTTTTATTAAATTCAAAATTACGGGAAAAGTTAATATTACTCTATTAATAATTGAGAAGATGTGGCTTAGTAACGTTTGAAAACACTTAGACCATACTACTTTTCGACTATAATAATTTCCTGTTCGAAAAACATCTTGACACTATTTTGTTATTAAGAAAAAGTGTTCTTAGGATGGAAATATGAAAAATAAGAAAGATATTATAATTAAAAAAGCAAAAATGTTATTTGGGAAATATGGGTATGGCAAAACATCTTTGAATGATATTGCTAATTCTACTAAGTTTGGAATTGGAACAATATATTATTACTTTTCAAGTAAAGAAGAGATTTTTGCTGAGATTTTTAAGCAAACCCATGATTTGTTTTTAGATAATGTGAATGAAATTTATCATTCAAATGCATCTATAATAGACAAATTAGTGGAAATATTTACCTTCCCATCAAAATTTTTAGATACTATAAATCTGAATATCTTCACAGAAATTAATGAATTTCCACAACAAATCATGCATGACTGTTTTGCTTTAAAGAATAATATTGTTGAGAGAGTAAAGACTATAACCCTAGATCTTTTAGACCAAGGACAAGAATCAGGAGAAATTAGATCAGATATAGACTGTCATAATTTTGCTAAGATACTTTTTTATCTATTCAGATATGTTAACCCTGTTGAAGATTTAGATTGCTTGATAAGTCATGTTGAATTTTTAAGCCAGAACAAAAAAATCATCCATGGTTTCTTTACTAACCACTTGAAGAAAGTTGAGTATAATCAAAATTTAATATAAAAAAGAGGTAATTTTGAAAAAGAGTTTATTTATGTTACTAACTTTAATTCCGATGTTGATGCAGGGAATTAATTTAGATGATGCTATTTCACAGGCAATTGACAACAATAAAGAATTACAGTCATTAGCCTATGATATTCAGATAACTGAAAAAGATATTGATATTGCGTATAGTAATGCTTTGCCTCAAGTTAATTTTGAAGGGGGCTTAAAATATACAGAAACCCATAACCCTGATGCATTCACAACCGTGCCTAGCAATGTAGTTAATTCACTTGATGAGAATGCAACAGCTAATGAAGAGCTTCTAGCTGCACATACAAATGCACTGTATGATGGATTAATACCTGATGAAGAAGTTGAAGCAGTGCAAGTTGCTGGTTCTATTAATCTTCAACAATTAATATATGCTGGTGGAACTGTATCTAATTATATTGATATTTCTAAGAAGATGTTAGACATCAAAAGTAAGCAATATGAGTTACAAAAAAGAAATACTATTTATAAGACTAAAGAACTATTCTACCAAAGTTTGCTAGCAAGAGATGTTGTTCAAATTACTAGAGAATCTTATGATTTAGCAAATGAACATTATAAATTAGTTCAAAAACTTTACGAAGACGATATGTCTTCTGAATATGATATGTTAAGGGCTGAATTAGAAGTTTCTAAGATTGAGCCACAGGTTCAGGAAGCTGAGAACAATTACGAGATTGTAGTTTCTGCTTTAGAACAACATTTAGGAAACATTTCTATAGCTTCTATTGAGGGTTCGATTGAATTGCCAGTCTATGAGGATTTTACATTGAAACAATGTTACATAGAGATGTTGAACAACAGAATTGAATTACAATTAACTGAAAAGAGCCTTGATATAAAGAAAATCCAATACGATATAGCCAAAGGTAATTTTCTACCTAAAGTTGCTTTTGAGGCTGGAGTAAGTTTGTTTTCACAGGATGACGAACTTCAGACTGATGGAGATTACTATGGTCATGAGTATTCATTAGGATTAGGAGTGTCTATTCCTATATTTAGTGGCTTTTCAAATTCAAATAACTTAAAGAAAAGTAAAATTGCTATCCGTCAGCAAAACCTTAACAATGCTGATTTAGAAGATAAGCTTAGACTAGAAGTAAAACAAAATTTATTGAATTTAGAAAAGGTTGAAGAGACAGTTAAGACACAAGAGAAGAATCTTTCACTAGCCCAAACAGGTTATGAGATTGCTCAAACTAGATATAATAATCAAGTTGGAATACAACTAGAGCTATTTGATGCTCAAATTCAGTTAGAACAAGCTAAATTAGAGCTTAAGAATGCAATTTACAATGTTATAATAAATAAAGAAAAATTAGAACTTTCTCTGGGTAGAGAACTATAGGAGTGTGATATTATGAAGAGACTATCAATTATATTATTGAGTGGATTATTATTATTTGGGTGTTCACGCGAAGAAGTAAAAGCTCCAGACAGTATGGAAACAATACAAAAAAAACAAGGTGTACCTGTCAAAGTAGAAACAGTTGAAAAACAAGATTTTGAGAAGTACTTAACATTCAAGGGGCAAATAAAAGGTAATCAAGAAAGTACTGTTGTATCGATGATTGCAGGTAAAATTGAATCTATACAAAAGGATGTTAACGATTACGTTAAAGAAGATGATATAATTTTAACTGTTCCTAATGATGTACCAGCAAGTCAATATAATCAAGTTAAAGAATCTTATGAACTTGCACAAAAGACCTTCGAAAGAATGCAAAGTTTATATGAAAAAGGGGCTATATCTAAACAGGATTTAGACCAAACTGAAACTCAATTTCAAGTAAGTAAATCAAATTATGAGTCTGTATCTAAGACAGTAAATGTTGAAGCTCCTATTAGTGGTAAAATTGGGGTAATGTATGCAGAACTTGGTACAGAAGTTGCTCCTGGCACTAAGCTGTTTAAGATAGTTGATGATAGCAGATTTAGAGTAAGAATTAATGTTCCTGAACAACAAATTATTCATATTAATGAAAATCAAAAAGCAACTGCAATCTGGAATAACATTGAACTGGAAGGAAAAGTTGAAAAAGTATCTTCAAGTTTAGATGAGGATTCTAATTCCTTCTTAGTTGATTTAATCTTTAAAAATCCTGGCAATAATATAAAGACTGGCGTTACAGCTGAAGTTAGACTAAAAACATATACCAATAACAGCTTTGTGGTTAACGAACAATATCTACTTAAAGAATCAGATTCAGCATATTTATACTTAAATGAGAATAGTAAAGCAGTAAAAACTAAAGTAATTTTAGGAAATAGTTTCAAAGGTCAATTCGAAATTCTTAGCGGTATTAGTGAAAACGACCTTCTAATCACTGAAGGTTCTAAAATGGTAGAAAATGACATGTTAATCAAGGTTATTCGCTAAGGAGAGATAATGTTTCTATCAAAACTATCAATAAAACGACCAATTCTGATAACAATGGTACTCTCACTATTCGTAGTGCTAGGAGTTATCGGTTATCAAAACATGTCTCTGGATCTAATGCCTACAGTGGATATACCAGTGGTAACAATTCAGACAGTATATGCTGGAGCAGGTCCTGAAGAAGTGGAAACACAAGTCACTAAAAAACTTGAAGATGAAATAGCAACTATATCAGAAATAGATTATTTCCAATCTTATTCATTAGATAACGTCTCAATCATTATGATTAGGTTCTTGCTTACAAAAGACGTAGATGTCGCCAAACAAGAAGTTAAAGATAAAGTCGATGCTATAATAAATAATATGCCTTCTGGTGTTGATAAACCAGTTGTTGAAAAGTTTGAAGTTGGTGCTGACCCAGTAATCAACTTAGTTTTAGGTGGTCAAGCATCAGGTAAAGAACTATATGAATATGCAGATAAAAAGCTAAAAGATAGATTTTCTCAAATGCCAGGTATCGCTAAAGTAGATATTATTGGTGGTGATGAAAGACAAATTCACGTAGCATTCGATAATGCTGTTCTTAAAACTAATAAGATTTCTATGGCACAAGTGAGTCAAATCTTAGCAGCTAACAATATAGATATTCCTTCTGGAAACTTTACTAGAGGTAATCAAGACTATTCAGTAAAAACTAAAGGTAAATTTGAAAAAGTTGATGATATAAAAAACTTAGACCTTCCCACAGCATTCGGTAGTAAGAAATTAGGACAGATTGCTAGCGTAACAGATACAACTAAGTCTGTTAGAGAAAGAGCTATGTATTTCAACCATAAGAAAAATAACTTGGAAGAAAATATTGTTAAGATATCACTAATCAAGAGTTCTGATGGTAACACTGTAGAAATAGCTAAAGCTGTTCATGAAGAGCTACCAAACATCAAAGAGGATCTTCCTGAAAATATGAACCTAACAGTAACTAAAGATGGTTCTACATTTATTGAAGCTACAGTTAAAGACACACTATCCAACATTATTTTGGGTGTTCTATTTACAGCTTTGGTTTTAATGTTCTTCTTACATGATTGGCGTTCAACTATTATTGTAGCTCTATCAATGCCTTTCTCTATCATTGGCACCATTGGCCTTGCTTATATGTCAGGTTTCACCTTAAACATAATGTCATTGATGGCGATATCTACTTCGGTGGGTATTATTGTGACGAACTCGGTGGTTGTTATTGAGAACATCTTTAAACATAAAGAGATGGGTGCAAACAAAAGAGAATCAGCTGATAAAGGTACTTCAGAAATATTCGTTGCTGTATTAGCATCAACATTAACAAATATCATGGTATTCTTACCAATTGCAAACATGTCAGGTATGGCAGGTCGATTCTTTATAGAATTTGCATTAACTGTGACTTATGCTACAATATTCTCTTTAATATCATCATTCACATTAACACCAATGCTATCATCATTAATACTACCTGAAAAACCTAAAAAGGGTAAAGCTGGATTAGCAATCGAGAAGATGTTAAAAGGTCTAGAGAATGCTTATTCAAGATCACTTCACGCTATTATTGATAAGAAGTTTATAGCAACTATAATTCTCATTTTAACTGTTGGCTTACTCATGTTCAGTCTTAACCTATTAAAAGATGTTGGAATGGAATTTGCTCCAACAATGGACGAAGGTGATATTTCAGTAAAAATTGAACTTCCACAAGGATATGATTTAACTTCAACTAAAGAAATTGCAATTGATATTGTTGATATCATAAAGACTCATAAAGAAGTGGAACATACAACCATTGACTTAGGAAAACAAGGTGATACAGATGTTGGAGTTAACCTATCTCTTATTAGTATTAAACTAGTTGATGCCAAAGAACGAGAATTAAAAACTGCAGATTTAGCTCAACAACTTATAGAAGAGTGTGCTGCTATTCCAAATGCAAAGATTTCTATAACAGCAAAATCATCTACAGGTTCAGGACAAGATCCAATTGAGCTCTATGTTCTAGGTCAAGATATGAATCAGTTAATAACTTATTCAGATACACTTTCTGCAAGAATGAAACTAATTCCTGGTATAACTAATGTAAATACTAGTTATAAAAGAGGTAAAAAGGATATTACTGTAATACCTCGACGTGATAAGCTTTCCGAACTAAACACAAGTGTAGCTGAGTTTGCTATGGCTCTAAGATATGCAGTTGATGGAATAGATGACACTTCTTTCACTGAAAATAACGAAGACTATGATTTATTAGTTACCATGAATGATGACCAGATTGTTTCAACACTAGATATTGAAAACATGCCAATGACCAATAGCATGGGTTCTACTAATATATTAAGTCAAATTGCTAATGTTTCTCAAGAACCGGCCTTTAATATGCTACAAAGAAGAAACAAGTTTTCTGCTATTAAGATAACTGCTGGTAATGCTCCTGGTTTCACTATTGGTAAGCTTCAACAAGATATTGATAAAATTGTTGAAGATTTAGATTTAGACAATGGTTATAAAGTAGAATATGGTGGTGATGCACAAATGATGGGTGAAACTAATAAAGATATGGCTAACGCTATGCTATTGGCTATTATCCTGACCTATATGCTTCTAGCTGCTATATTAGAAAGTTTCATTCAACCTCTTCTAATCTTTGTTACCCTACCATTAGCAATGATTGGTGTGGCTATAATTATGTATCTAACTAATACAGCCTTTAATATTATATCACTTCTTTCTATCATGATGTTGATAGGTATTGTGGTTAATAACGCTATTCTTATCATGGAATACTATAATCAATTAAGAGCTCAAGGTAAGAAAATCAGAGAATCGCTTGTTACAGCTTCAACTGCTAAACTTAGACCTATTCTAATGTCCACAATTGCTATCATTATTGGTATGCTTCCAATGGCTTTAGGTATGGGTGATGCTGGTGCTGAAATGAGACAAGGAATGGGACTTGTTACTATTGGTGGTGTTACTAGCTCTATGCTACTTACTCTTTATATCTTACCTGCTATGATAAGTCTTGGTGCTAAGAAAAAGCATTTATAGGATTAAACAATGACAAACCAACATAAATCAAACTTACTTAACATAACACAAGATATCGACTTAACATCGATGCATAGTAAGTTTACTCCTAGACTCAAAAAGGAATCAGGTTACCCTAAACCAAGGGTAACCTATTCCAAAGAAGTAATTAAACAATTCATAATATATACTTCCCTACCCTCAATGAAGTAATAGTAGTGCACATATATCTCCAAAGTTTATGCATTACTACGATTTACTCCATTAAGTTCTAAGTAAAAAACCTTCGGGTTTTCAGCAGAGATTCCCCAAATCTCTGCTTTTTTTATATAATATATCCCTACTTATTATCCATATATTCATTCATTATTGTAAAGAAATCACCTACCCACTCAGGTGGATTATCAAGCGGTTCTGTCCCCATAAATGATGCAAGTGAATCTTCGTGTTCAGGATCAAAGCCATGCATACCAGGAAGAGATTTTACTCCCATATCACATGGAACAATCTGAGTTCCTGCATCCATTAAAAGAATCTCATCGCCATACATATTATCAGGGAAATCAATGCCATATTTAATTTTATCTTCTTTAGTTAGAAGTTTTGCATGAGGGATAGTTTTTGCTTTATTTAGTATATGAGAACGACAAGCGTCATTCAAGAACCAGAAATGAACCATAGTAGAATCATAGGCTGCGACATAATCTTTGCCAAAGTTAAAGCCTAGTGATTCTATCTCTTTTTTAACATCTACTTCATGAGTTAGAGTAGTCATACCATGGTCTGATATAACGAATAAAGAATAGTCTTCATAGTGCTTTTCTACTTCAGCAACCAGCTGTTTAATCTTATTGGCATACCAATCAAGCTTTGGTTGAATCTCTTTACCATCTTTAGTGACCATGTGTAGCAAACCATCTAGTTTTGCAGTATATAGAAAAGCAAAGTCTACATTCTCTTTTTTTACATCCCCAATGAGAGCATCTATATTTTGTTCTTCAGTCAATCTCCAATTAGATATATGGTAAGGAATATTCTTTTCTTCCAAGACATCTGCAAGATTCTTTGTTGGAGCAAGACCTCCAGGAACAAACAAATCAGTCTTTTCAATGTAATCAAAGTATTGTAGTCTATCAAAAGGCATAGAATATATCTCAAAATACCCAGTATAACCTTTCATCTTTTTGATTATCTTGGAGAATTGATGTCTGAATCGCCATCTATCAAAGATAACACCTGGTAGGTATTTAAGGACTTTAAACATTTTGAAAGGTGACTCTTCAGGATTATAGTAATAAAAGCTTAAATGCTTATGTTCTTGAGGTGTTTTACCTGTAAGAATAGTTGGTATAGCTGTACATGAATATCCGAACTGCATCTTCGCAGGATATCGGTAAGGAAGTAAATCTTCTAGAAAATTATACTTCTTTTGTATCTCCCAGCCAAAAGCATCTATGAACATAAATATAGAGATTTTCTTTTTCATAATTCCTCCAATTACACTACAAAAGATAAGTGATTATTCTTATTAGTCAATAAATGTTATAAAAAAGAAGCGTTGTGATATAAAACACAACGCTTAATATTATCTTAAATCTATTATTTCTTTTCCCATTTAGTTCCATCTTTAGTATCTAAGAGTTGGATACCTTGAGCAAGGAGTTTATCTCTAATCAGATCTGATACAGACCAGTTCTTTTCAGCTTTAGCGTTATTCCTTACTTCAATTAAGATAGCTAATAGCTTTTCAGAAAGATCCCCTAAATCATTAGATAAGACTGCTTCAATATCTGTAAAGAAACCAAGGACCGAACCAAGTTCTACTAGTAGTTTAGCAGACTCTTTTCTTTCATTAATATCTTCTTTAGTAGATTTAACTATCTTTACTAAATCAAACATAACTGCAAGTGCTTTTGCTGAATTAAAATCATCGTCCATAGCCTTAACAAACTCTTCTTTCTTTGCTAGATCAGCATCAGAATAGTTGATATTTTCATCTTTGAAAGAGAGATAATCAACACTTTTCAAAGCATTATAAAAGTTTTTTACTGCAGTATCAGATTCTTGCATAATCTGTCTGTTAAAATCAATTGGACTACGATAATGTTTAGACAAGAAGAAGAATCTTATTGCTTCGGCATTATACTCTTTCAAGACATCACGAGCAGTAAAGAAATTATTCAAGCTCTTAGACATCTTTTCACCTTCAATATTGATAAATCCGTTGTGCATCCAGTAGTTTGCAAGCTTCTTACCACTTAATACTTCTGCTTGTGCATTTTCGTTTTCATGGTGAGGAAAGACTAAATCAACTCCTCCCCCATGAATATCAAAACTCTCAGTATCAAGATACTTTTGGGATAGAACAACACACTCAGTATGCCAACCAGGTCTACCTTGTCCCCATGGAGAACCCCATGTTGGTTCACCAGGCTTTGCTTTCTTCCAAAGTGTAAAGTCTGCAGGGTGCTTCTTGTTAGTATTAGCTTCTACCCTAGCCCCTGCTTTTTGGTCATCGATATTTTTACCTGAAAGCTTACCATATCCCTTGAATGATTCAACAGAGAAATATACATCTCCTTGAGATTCATAAGCAAAGCCTTCATCAACTAGTTTCTTTATAAGCTTAATAATATCGCCCATTACTTCAGAAGCTTTTGGTTGATGTGTAGGTTTCTTAATTCCAAGCTTTTCAATATCTTCTTCAAATGCAGCAATATATTTTTTAGCAATTGCTTTAAAAGTAGTGTTCTCTTCTATAGCTTTATTTATTATTTTATCATCTATATCTGTTAGATTTTGAACATAAGTAACTTCATAACCTTTATATTCTAAATAACGTCTAACTACATCAAAAAAGACAAATGGTCTAGCATTTCCAATATGGAAGTAATTATACACTGTAGGACCACATGCGTACATTTTTACTTTATTGGCTTCGTTAGTAACAAATTCATCTTTACTTTTTGTTAGAGTATTATATATCTTCATTTTCTTCTCCATCATTAAATTCTAATATTGAAAGACTAGCAATCTTTTTAGTCTGAGAATAAGTAATAAACTGTTGATATTTTTCATCAATAAGTTCATATTTACTGTGCTCGATTATTACAGAACCACCTTTGTTTAACAACTTTCTATCATAAATATGCTCAATACACTTGTTAATAAGATTCTTATCATAAGGGGGATCTATCAGAAATACATCAAATTTATCTTCGCATTTCTTTAGATAAGATAGAACATTCTTTTTATGAACTCTACACTCATCTTCACATTTGAAGGCTTTTATATTTGCTAGCAAAGCTTTCAATGCCCAATTTGACATTTCTACAAAATGTACATAAGCTGCACCTCTACTGAGGGCTTCTAAACCCAAAGCTCCAGTTCCTGCAAACAAGTCAGCTACTTTCTTACCTGCTAAGTCTTGGTAAACTGAAAAGATGTATTCTCTAAAGAAAGCTGTTGTAGGCCTTGTATTCTGGCCTTGTATTGAAAAGATATTTCTTTTCTTAAATCTTCCTGCTATAATTTTCATTTCTTGCTTTTCCTGAATCTAGGAAATTTAATTTCTAATTGCTCTTCTTTTCTTACAAAATTAGGGCATGTAACTAATTTAGTAGTAATAAATTGTTTACACTTCTTCTTACATTTAAGACATAAATCGTTGTATTCTATTATCTCTTTTTCTTTTGCCATATATCTTATTCTTTTGACTTGATTAACTCAAGTAATTCCTTAACCTTTATCTCACTAATTTTTGTTTCCAGAGAATATCTTGACTTAACAAGTTCAATAGCTTGTCCAAGATTCATATCACTCTGGTCTTTAAGTACCATATCATCACTTTCAATGATTTCAATATAGCCTTTGTTTTCCAATTCTATAACGCCTACACCCTTTAATTCTTTAAGTTTTGAAACTAACTCAGCTTTAAATTCATTAGAAAAACCTTCAGTAATGCGTTCAAATTCATCATCGTTAGAAATAGTTTCATCTTCTTCAACACTTTCTATCTCAACTTCCTCAGCACCTTGTTCATTTTCATAAACTAAACTACCTTCATTATTATAGATAAGGTCTTCATCAGGGACTATATTAAACAATCTCTTTTCAGAATCAGAGAATAGACTATCAATCAAAGAATTGAAGTAGGGTACTTGCACTTTTTCTGTTGAAGAATGATCTTTGCTTGAATCATTTGGACTAGAATCAACCTTCTCTTCTTCCTTAGTTACAGCCAAAGTATCTTCTTGCTTATCGGTCTTCTTTTTATCAGCTTCAGAAAGTGAGTTATCAATCTCAACATTATCGTTTTTAATTAACAGATCAGAATTTTTATCAGCTTTCTTGAATAAATTGTTACTTGCTGAAACAATCTCTTTTAATGCTGAAATCTTATCAGTAAAATCATATTCTTCAAGTGTGTTTAGATGCTTATATATTGTTAAAGCATCTCTACTCAAGCCTTGTTCTTCATATAATTTTGCTAAGGTAGGTGTTGGACCTATTTTAAATTTTAATGTCAAGTTACTACTCACTGTTTTTTGCTTTCAATAAAGAATTTCTCTTTAATTTTTGCAAGTGTTTTTTTACCAATACCTTTAATTTCTAGTAATTGTTCCATATTTGTAAAGAAATTTATTTGATTTCTATAATCTAAAATTGCTTTAGCTTTCTTTTCTCCAATACCTTTTATTTGGCAAAGGTCAGGTATAGAGGCATGGTTTATATCTAATTTATTTTCATGATTTATCGATGCATTGATTACAGCTAGTGTATCGCTTGTCTGCAGCTCTCTGACTGGAAAGATTACCAAATTTGGCTTCATCTTTTCAAGAGTTTTCTTACCTATCCCCTTAACTTTAAGCAAATCTTCAGTAGATTCAAAAGTATTCTCCTTGCGGTAATCAATTATCTTCTGAGCTGTTTTCTCTCCTATTCCCTTAATCTGACATAATTCTTCTACTGTAGCTGTTCTAATATCTATTTTTATTATATAATCTTTTTGCAGTTTTGTTTTGAGAGAATCTGAGTTTACGTTGTCAGAATATAATCTATCTATACCAAATTGATTGATTAGAATTATTATGAAAGCTATCGCTAGGATTATTGATAAAAGTCTTCTCTCGCTTGCTGTAAAATAGTTTTTCAAGTTCAACATGGCTATTTCTTTACTTTAATATAAGTTGCATTTGCTTCAGCAATAATTTTTCCGTCTTGCTCAATCTTTCCTCTAGTCTTAATAGTTCTAGATCTTTGTTCAATTATTTCACCGTATATTTTTATGGGAGTCTCCACTTTTAAAGCTCTTCTATATTTCACAGTCATTTCTCCGGTTACAGCAACTACATCTTTATAAAGAATAATTTTAGCCATAGCCTCATCCAATATAGTTGCTACAATACCTCCATGTGTTATATTTGGATATCCTTCATAATCTTTAGCTACTACATATTCAGAAATAGCCATGTTATTATCATAAGAAAACTTCAATTTAAGACCTTTTTCATTCTCTTGACCACACGCAAAGCATGTATTATAAATTGCTTCTGACATTTCTCCTCCTACTAGTTTCTCAAATCATATAAAACAATGTTTTGTAGTAAAGTATTTTCTGAAGATTTTATCTTTTTTCCCTTGCTTATTGACTATTTTCATACAAAGCAGATGATTTAAATGGGTTGAAGTATATATTTTCAACTGATAAACTCTTGCTAATAAGATCATTCTTACTTTAAACTTAAAAAAAAGCCTAGATTTGTTAAAGGATCAAGTAATAGTCGCCTAGTCATTAGGCATATTACATAAAAAAAAGGACATGCACTAGCCTAATATCAATGATAATTGAACTTTTTGACTATTTTTGCTATTGACACAATTTCACTATATTTCATTATAGAATAGAAGTAATAATATTTAGTTAAGTGAGTTAAAATAATGCTAAAATTTAATTATTGTAAATTTGTTAGAATATCTATATTGATCACAGTTTCAATCATTATTTCTAGTTGTGGAATATTCGAACCTAGAGATAATGATGAACCTGAACAACCAGCTCCCTGGGTTTCAAATCCAGTTAATGCCGAGCAAATATTAACAAATCTTCAGTATAGTTATAATTATTCTCAAAATGCAACAAATTACAATGCTATTTTCACTTCAGACTACACCTTTCACTTTTCTAATCAAGACATTTTAGAACATGGGACTCCAGAAACTATGAATAAATTGGAAGAAATGGATATGCTTATAAACTTGCATAAGAACCTTTCCGGCAGTAATGATGAAGTTGTTCTCAGCTTTGATGAAATTGATTCTGAAAGCGACCAGATTAACTCCGATACTGCTGTTCTTTACAGAAGCTATGAAATCCAAGTAACTTCAAATGGACAGACCACAACTTATTCAGGGAAAGCAGAGTTTCACTTAATATCTACTGGCCGTTGGTTCATATCTAATTGGTATGACTTTAGATCCGACTCAAATAAAACATGGGGAAAACTAAAATATGAATATGCTCTTTAGAACACTTATCATAGCTTTTATGATTATTACACTTGGATGTGACAACCCTTTCAATCCTGATTCAGAAAACAATAATAATCCGACTGAGTCTAATCCGAATGATTCTCCAGAGAATTTGATTAGTAATCTTGAACTAGCTTATAACCAAAAAGACATTGATTTATACAAGAGCTGTCTTGCCGATGATTTTAGATTTCAATTAATAGAAACAGATGTAACTGATATTGGTATAGATTTAGATAGTGATGGTATCCCTGATAGTGAATGGGGTTATCAACAAGAAATTGAATATCACTCTAATCTATTTGGAGATGGTTCTTCTGATGGACAGTACCCTTCTCCAGACACAATTAACCTTACATTTACAAGTTTAATAATTGATGATGATATAGAAGAAGGTCATGAAGGTTGGAAGATAGTAGATTGCCATTTTAGCTTACAACTATTCTTTACTGCTGACAATACTGCTTTATCTGCTAATGGTTATACAAAATTTTATGTTAGACCAATAGAGGATGAATGGGAAATTGCTATTTGGCGCGATCAATCAAATGTTTATAAGTAGGTAAATAATATGTTTAGAGTAATGGCAATTGATTATGGTGAAAAGCGTATTGGTATAGCACTAACTGACCCTCTAAAGATAATCTCGAAACCTTTTTGTGTTCTTGAAAATAAAGGTAAAAAGCAGTTTATTGAAGACTTAGAAGATCTTATTAAAAAGCAGAATGTTGGTGATATTGTTCTTGGCTATCCTCTCGGACATGATGGACAACAAACCAAAAAGACACTTGAAGTGCTTAAAATTCATGAATATTTAAATAAGCACCTTGATCAAGAAGTAAAGCTTCAAGATGAAAGATTCACAACAGTTGAAGCTAATGAAGAATTAAAAAAGATGGGTTATAATTATATGGAAGCTAAGAAAGTAATAGATATGGTGGCAGCCTATATGATTTTAAAATCTTATGTTCAGGAGAAATACTAATGAGAAACTCTTTTACTAAAATCCTAATAGTTTTAGTTATTGCACTTGCAGTTTTCTTCTTCATGGGCTACAAAGCTATTTATATGCCTTTCAACTCTAATGAATCAGATATAAAAGTTACAATCAACATAAAAGCTGGTTCTTCTATAAATCAAATTGGTGAAAAACTTGAAAGATCTGGTTTAATATCAAATGCTAAATGGTTCAGACTTTATACCTATATTTACGGATTTGATACAAAAATGAAAAGTGGTATTTATAAACTAAATAAAGGTCTAAAAATGACTGAGGTTGTTGAATATATAATAAATAATCAGAATCAAGAAGTCTTCCACCACCCTAATAAAATATCTATTCCTGAAGGATTAACTTCAGAACAAATCATAAACCTCTTTGTAGATGCTAACATAGGAAACCATGATGAATTAGATCAAATTTTCAATGACCCAAAGTTTATTGAGAATAATACAGGTATTAAAGCTAGTTCATTAGAAGGCTTTATTTATCCAAAGACCTATTATTACGAAAATAATATTTCAGCAGAAGACTTCTTAATAAAATATCCCTTAGCACAATTTAAGAAAGAATTTGGAGATGCAATTAACTCTGATGACTTCTATACAAAGCTTATTCTTGCTTCTATAGTTGAAAAAGAAGCTGCAAATGAAGAGGAAAAGCCTCTTATTGCTTCGGTTTTCTTAAATAGAATTAATAGAGGTATGAGACTTGATTCTAGTGCTACCCATGTTAAAATATTTGCTAAACGAGGAGTAAAACCTCCTAGCAAACTGTGGAACAAACATCTTGCAATCAACTCACCATATAATACTTATAAAAATCCTGGATTACCCCCTACCCCTATTTGTTCACCAGCTTATTCATCTTATGATGCTATTATAAATGCACCAGCTAGTGAATATCTTTACTTCTTCGCCAGTGTAGATGGTTCCAGTACTTTTTCAACAAGTCTTAGCACTCACAACAATTTAAGAAAGAAATACCAACGAAGATAATCTTAATCAATCATTTTTTTATATTGGATTAACAAATTACTAAAACACATTTAATGATCCTATTCAATAATAAAACGGGAAAGTAAATTTACTTTCCCGTTACTTAATTTAGCATACTTAATTAAGTCATGTTATGTTTGGTTGTTGTTTGTTTATTTCATTAATATCATCTTCTTTACTTGAGAGATGTTTTTAGTTTTCATTTTGTAGAAGAATACGCCCGAAGCAACCCTTCTACCTTGACTATCTTTACCATTCCATACAACATTATGACTACCTGCATCGACAGTATCATTTATTAAGGTATTTACTTTTTGTCCCTTAACATTGAAGATATCAATTCTTACCTTACCTCTCTCTTTCATTGAGAAGTTAATAGTAGTTTCAGGGTTAAATGGATTTGGGTAGTTATTATTTAATGATTCTGTGAACATATCAACATTGTTATCTTCATTATCAACACTTCCTTGATTAGATCTTACAGTGACTTGATCTATCATAAGTAAGAAACCTTCTTCACTAACTGTTTGAATAGCAATATAGACTGTTTGTCCTTCATAATCAGCTAATGAGTAGATATAGTGCTTCCATGAAGTTGGAACTTCTTCCCCATCAGTAGGGATTTCAGTTAGTGCAGTAAAGTCTTCTGGTTCAGTTCCAGTTGTTGAAACTAATACCTTGATATAATCACTACCATACAATTTAGTAAAACTCTTAGCCCAGAAGTCAATAGATGATTGGCTACCTAATTGGATTTGAGGAGTAATCATCCAGTCATTATTTGTTACACCTTCAGAAGCAAAGTGAGCTACGAATTTTGTAGCAGAGTGAGCTTGGAATTCTGGGATAGTAATACTAGGATTCACATTATATGGGTTAAATATCATATATGCATAAGGAGCTGCCATGTTTGCCCATTCAAAATCTTGAATTGCATAGTTATTAGCTCCGTCAACATTGTGAAGAGTCCACGGATCGAATTCAATAGCAAAATCGTCATAATCTTCGAAGTCATCTGAGAAAACCTGGCTACTTAATTCACCGAATGAAACAGTTGCAGAAGCAGTTGGATGTGAATATCCAGCAGGTTCGTTATAATAAGCAACAATTTGGTATGAGTATTCAAAACCAGCAACAACAGTATCATCAATATATGATGTATTAGTAACTAAGGCTGGAGTAAGTCCATGACCATCTCTAAATACAGCATAACCAACAATTGACCCATCATCAGCTTGAGGAGCATCCCAATTTAAGGCAACATTAGAGTTTTCAACTACTGCTGTTAAGTTTGTTGCAGGAACAAAGTGATAAGCAGCTATATCAATTCTATATTCACCATAAGGTTCAAACCAGCTAGTTTTATTTGAACCATCGACTATCAAGAAGTAGTCTCCAGCAGGAAGATCCATGAATGTAATGATAGAGTTGTAGCCTCTTTGAGGATTTCTATTATCATTACGTAAGAGTCTCATCTCTTCGCTATCATCATTATAATATAGGGCATTATCAGGACCTGGAGTTTCAGATGCACTATAGACTGCTACTTTAGTATCCCAACTAACTTCATTAAGAGCAACATGAACAGTCATATCATCTTCAAATGAAAGCTTATATACTACATCATTTGCATCATCAATAGCAGTTTCATAAGGTAAAACATAAGTGTTATCGAAGCTTTCTGAATTTCCATAAGCAGTATACTCATTATCAGTGAATTCTACTTGAATAGGATCATCTATAGTATTTCCTTCTGTTCCATAAGCATAGCCAGAAATTGGAATATTGTGTAATTCCCTACCATCAGAAACTGTGATAAATGCTTCTTGTAACCCAGAGTTAGTTGGTCTGAAAATCACATTGAAATCTATTTGACCTGTTGTAATTTCAGAAGGATATGTATTAGAATCAATCATTACAAATTGGTCAGCTCCATCGCCAGTAAGTTCTACTGAATTAATCTCTAGAGTTC
This sequence comes from Cloacimonadales bacterium (SeqCode), assembly GCA_963678315.1. GTDB lineage: Bacteria > Cloacimonadota > Cloacimonadia > Cloacimonadales > JAFGVF01. The sequence goes on from OY782781.1 coordinate 2,545,041, forward strand.
CGATTCCAACATTAGCAATTCTGAATGATTTAGTAGCTGACATATTTCCAGTTTGAGTTAAATCAAATCTATGATTGTTTGGAAGTATGTTGAATACAGGATTAGTAGCTTGTTCACCAATAAACAAGTTATCAATAGAGATTTTACAGTTTGGACTTTCTTCAGTTGATTCAGCATAGAAAGCAAAGACAACTTCTCCGCTATAGCCATCTAAATCAACAACTTCAGATTGACCTGTATTAGAAATTGGAGTATTGCTATTCCATACTTTTAAGATGTTATCTTCAGTCCAGCTTGCACCATTATCAGTAGAAATCATAAGCATTAACTTATCATCACTACCAAAGTTAGCGATTTCTTGAGTAGTAGATTTGGTTAAAGCTAAATCAAAACGTACTTGATTAACGATATCTTCATTAGAACCTAAGTCCACTAGAGGAGAAACAACCCAATTAGCTACTTCATCACCATAGAATTCTATAGTTAAAGCATCATTATCAGCCTCTTGATTAGCAAAATTATCCAGTCCCCATCCAAGATAGGTATTTATTATTCTAGTATCATTTTCAGTTCCATATAAACCTAAGAATTCTGACCATCCTAGAGGGAAGAACGGCATTGAATTATAATCGTTGAAGTTATCAGTTACAGGAACATCTAAATTACTAAATGAAGATGTTGTGAAGTTCCATATAGGAGCATTACTTGCATCACCAATACTATTTGTTGGAATAACCTGCCAGTAATATTGTGTTTCTGGCTCAAGGTTGGTTAGCACTTTAGATGTTACACTTCCAACTTCAACATTATTTAGAATGTTTGTTGGAGGATTATCTGTACCAACATTAATTTTATATCCATTTGCATTAGCAGCTTCATTCCAGTAAAGAGCTGTTGTATGGTAGACATATTCTTGATCATCTTCAGGATAGATAAGAGAAGTCACACTTGGAACTTGATCATATACTAGAGGTGGCAAGAAAATATCATCTATACCAAAAGCATAAGTGTCAACAGAATCATCATTATAATGATAGAAGGCAATATAAATATCTTGTCCTACAAAGTCTGATAAATCAACAACTTTTCTTTCCCAAATTTCAGGACCTACCTGTTCAGAAGCGATTGTTGTTGTGAAATCAGAGACATTTGTACCACTTGTTGAAACTTTAATATCATAAGAATCACCATATATTTCTGGATTCATTGGTCGTACATAATATATTAAAGAATCAGCTTCACGAACATTAACTTTAGGAGTTACTAACCAGTTTTGAGGGTCATAGTCATCTCCAAACATAGAACCTGAATTAGACTTAGTGAATTTATCACCAGTCCTTGCGTATGAACCTGACCAAGAATTCCATGAGTGTTCATCACCGTCATTATCGATACTTAACCAACCTGCAGGAGGATAGTTTTCATGCTCAAAGCTCTCGTAATAAGTAGCAATATCTAGAGCATTACCTTGTAAAGTTACTTGGTAATCACCAGCATTAGTGTTGATAGTTAGCTGAACTTCTTTTTGTTCTGCTGTTTGAGGAACAAAAGCTAATCCAACATTAAAAATGTTTTCACTAATTTCAATTGGAAGTTGACCATTTAAAGTATAGTTAAAATCATCACTATCTAAGGATATTGAGTTAATAACAAAACTTGTTTCACCATTATTGCTAATAACTAAATTCTTAGTATCAGTAGAATTACCAACATTCATATCTGTGAAGTCGATTACATCTGCGGATAATGTAACATTTGCTTCAACAGTCTGCACACTAGCATTTATTTGAAGTGAATAATTCCCTTCCGCACCTGCATAAGAATCAACTACAATATAATAAGTTCCTGCTTCAAATGTTAAATCTTCTAATGATGATTGTGGAATTCTTGTATCAAAGTTATCATTATAGAATAGGTAATTGTCAGAAGCAGGTAAAACACCTTCTGCGTAAACACCTAATTTAGTATCATAATCTGAGCCTAATAGTGAGATTGAAGCTTCAGCATCATTATCAAAAACTAACTTGAATACAACATCTTTGCCATCATTAGCCGGTAAATCATAATCGTTATACATCGCAGAGTTACTAGCTGTATAAAGGAAGTTACCTTCATCATCTAATACAACATCAATAGCTGTTTCAATTATATCTCCAGCAAGAGGTACATAAGCTAAGCCGTTAACGTCAATAGTATAATCACCAACATTAGTTGAAATTGTTACATTAGCAGAGTGTTGTCCTGCACTTGTAGGATTGAAATTAACTGCAAGTTCAATTGAATTAGTCATCATTTCTACTGGATAGTCATTGCTATCAATTAAAGAGAAATTGTCTGTATCAGATAAATCAATACTTGTAATTCTAAGTGTTCCTGAACCAGAGTTTCCTATAGTAATGTTATCAACAGTTCTTGTAGAATCTACTATTGTATCATTGAATTCTATTTCTTCTACAGAAAGTGATATGACTGGTGTTTCAACTGCAGGTAATACTTTGAAGTTATCAACATAGACATTATAATCATTGTTTGAAAGAGTTGATTCTCCATAAAAGGCTATTTTAACTTGTTCACTATAGTCAGCTAATGAAATAGTAACTGTTTCACCAGTATTTGATATTGTATCTGTTGATCTCCATTCTCTGAGGATGTTTGCATTAGACCAAGTAGCCCCATTATCCGTTGAGATAACAACAGCAAACACATCATCTTCCGACAAAGAAGAAGCTGTTGTACCATTATAGCTAGTTAAGCCTGTATCAAATGTTAGCTCATATTCGCTTCCAGAAGCTAAGTCTATTGTAGGTGTTATTAACCAATATCGTACTCCTGTTCCCCATATGTTAAGTCTAGCTGATCCTTCATCACCATCATTGAGATAGCCATCAGCAATCCAACCACTTGTTGAACTTTCTAAAGTTGAATCTTCTGTTAAGAAACCTCTAGCTTTAGTCCAAAAAGCTGGTAAGAATTCTGTAAAATCTTGTATATATGGTGGTTCAGCAACAGGATTTGCTTCTGTTGTGAAAGACCATACAGCTACATCTTCAGCTTCTCCATAAGAAGAGTATGGTCTAATACTCCAGAAGTATTGTGTGCTCCAATCTAATTCTATTTCATAAGAAGTTACTAAGCCTAAATCTTCTTCATTAAGAAGATTAGTTCCTTCTGTGTCAGTTCCAATTGATAGTTTGTATCCTTGAGCATATAAATCACTATTCCATGCTAATTCTATATTCTTTGTAACATTTAAAGCTGCATCTTGTGGTTGAACCAAAGTAACAGCACTTGGAACTTGGCCTTCTGTTGAGATAGCTGGGAAGATTACTTGGTCAAGATGAGTATAACGGTCACCTTCTCTCTTAAAGCCTAAGTAATAATCGCCAACAAATGAACTTAGATCAACCTCTATTGTTTGATATATATCAGTGAAACTTGTAGTATTTAATTCTGTCCAGTTACTTGCATCAGAAGAGATTCCAAGAATGATTCCGCCTGGATTATCATAACCATTAGAACTATGATAAATAACTTTATCTCCATCTACAATATGAAGTTTTGGTGTTACAAGATAATCATTAACATTACCACCACATAAGGCTGATTTTTCACCATCAAAGGGATGAGATGAAGATTGCGCCCACACATTACCTGGATCAGTCCATCCAGAAGGTTCAAAGATAGCTTCGAATGATTCTACATTTGTAACTTCATTAATACCGATACCATTAATATCAACTTCTTTGTCTAGACCACCATTACTAGAAATAATGATACTTGAGCTAGATAAAGCAAATTCTGTTGGAGTAAAAGTTACTTCAATCTCTAAGCTTTCGCCTTCTTCAATACTAGTTGAATAATCTGATATTTCAAAGACATCATCATTTCCTGTTATACTATCAATAGTTAATGAATTGATACCAATATTTGAAACTGTTAATATCGCGGTGTTACTTTCGCCAATAACTGTTGGAGGAAAAGCAATATGATCAGTATCTAATGCTATGATTGGAGATACTGCTAATTGATTGACATAACAGTCTCCTGAAACTAATTCAACATCGTATGGGCTATCACCTAATATCTCCCATTCGATTGTTTGATTACCAGATACAATATCTGATATTTCTACAGTTACTTCAACACTATTGTTACCACTAATAGTACCTGCACCGCTACCATACCAACCTGTTTGAGAACCCCAAGTAATCTTTTGGCCAGAAATATTACCTGATTCAGAACCCATATCAGTTGCATTTGCGGGACTTATACCTTCTGGAAATTCTAATTCTACATAGTCAGCAGCCATATATGAACCACCAGTTATGTTTACATTAAAATTCAGAACATTTATTTGGCCAGGAGTGTACTCACTACTTGTGGATACCTCAGCACCAAACTCTCTTCCATTCGCACTTAAACTTAGTGAAAACAACATGAAAACAACTATTACGATAAGATTTAACCTCTTATTCATTTTGTTCTCCCATTAATAATTTATTTGTGGCGGTAATTTCTTTCAAATTCTTCGATTGTTATACTATTCTCCCAATGTTTATAGAATACTTCTGTTAATATACTTGCTAGACCCTTATTTGGAACTGAAATAAATGCCATGTTTACATCACTTTCAGGTGCTTCTAAAATATGAAATATTACATGATTATCATCAAATATTAAGAATTTAATTGGGACATGATCCGTTAATCTGATCTCTTCTCCCTCACTCTCACTTTTCTTAACAAATGATAAAAAATCTTCAATTCTTTCATACTCAATTTCAACCAAGGTCTTATTTGATATACTTCTAGAATGGCTCAACTCATCTAAAGTATCCCATTCTTCATCATCCTCATTAACTAAGTAAGGAGGTTTTGAAAAAGTTAATATCTGCTTTTTTGTCTGCGGAATAAGTTCTTGAACTTTATTTACTAGTACGTTTCTGTTCAAAATAAGTTCAATTTTATTCATTGTGTTTCTAGCATTAAGAACTTTATCATAGATTGGTTGGAAAAAATCCTCAGTCATTTGAAGATTCTTTTCCTTCTCGGCTAATATTTCACGATAATACTTAAACGCTTCCTTGGGACTTATCGGTTCATAAAGCTTAGTTTGTCCTTGATATTCAGAACAAAAACCCTTAACAACTAATGAATTCAATAATTCATAAACTTTTGCCCTAGCTATCCCCGCAGAACTTGCAATTTTACTTGCATTTGCTTGTCCTAATTTTAATAGCGCAAAGTATGTTTTTGCTTCATAATTGGTAAGCCCTAAGTCAATCAACGCTTTTATTTCATCATTCATATCAGCTCCATTTTCATTGTTGTATCTTTCAGTGACACTATGTCTAATTTATTACTATAGAAAGACTGTCAACAATATTTTTCACTTTTGATTTTCCTTTGCGTTTTTCTATTTCTAAAATACAAATAGCCCTAATTATAATACAAATGGATAATTTTAATCCTATGCTGCATATAGCATAATAAGTATTCGATAAATATATATTGACTATTAATAACTACAATTTAAGAAGGGTTTCATAAACTAATCTCAAGAGGAAAATTTATGAAAAAGTCGTTCAAGACTCTCATTTTAATGCTAGTTTTTTTATGTTGTGTTGGTGTGTGCTTTGCCTCTGAAAGCGGTATAGAAGACCAATTACAAGAAGTTATCCAAGTTCAAAAGTATTTTAGAGCTATCCATGTAATGGCCATGCTTTTAGTTGGTTTCGGATTCCTAATGGTATTTGTAAAAAGGTATGGAAGAAGTGCTCTAACTGCAACCTACATTATGGTAAGTTTGGCAATCCCACTTTATATGCTTATTGAGCATAGTCATCTTTTCGCTGAACCACAAAATGCTATTACAAGTTTAATCTTGGCTGAGTTCTCAGCTGCTGCCTTATTAATTTCAGCTGGAGCAGTCTTAGGTAGATTAAAACTTCACCAATATCTAATATTAGGTCTATTATTCATTCCATTCTACACTATTAACGAATGGATAATGTTGGATAATGGTTTAGGTTTAATCCCTCACGGTTCTTTAGTAGATACTGGTGGTTCTATAGTAATTCACACTTTTGGAGCTATTTTTGGCTTTGGATTAATCTTCTCATTAACTCGTAAGAATGAATACCATAAAGAGGTAGAGTCTGATTCTACAAGTGACAGATTTTCTCTCCTTGGAAGTATGATGCTTTGGGTTTTCTGGCCAAGTTTCTGTGCTGCTCTTGTAGAACCAAAAGATTTAATTTCTACTATCACAAATGTAATTCTTGCACTTTGCGGTTCCACCCTAATCACCTACTTAGCTTCACTAACTATTAGAAAGAAAGTATCTCCAGAAGATATTGCTAATGCTACTCTTGCTGGTGGTGTTGCTATTGGTTCAACATGCGATGTAACAACAGCTCCATGGGCTTTTGCTATCGGTGCAATTGCTGGACTAATCTCAACAATCGGTTTCTCAATTATTAAAGAAAAATTACAACATAAGATTCATAAAATTGATACTTGTGGAGTTCTCTATCTTCATGGGTTACCTGGTATATTTGGTGGACTCATTGCATTAGCTGTTACTAAAGGAATTGATGTTAAATCTCAAGTTCTTGGTATAGTAATCACAGTAGTTATTGCTTTTGTAACTGGATTAATTTCTGGAAAAGTCATTTCATTCTTTGGCTTAAGAAGTAATGCTTATAATGACGAAGAAGAATTAGAAGTATAATATATTTTGAATTTCAAATGTAAGTGACGTAAGAATTTGCGTCACTTTTTTTATGTTAACAAATAACATGAGTCTTTATTAAAATCATGGACTCAAAATAGATATGTCCTTTTAGGATAATGCAAGGTCTTTGCGTAAGCATGAACTTTGTTCAACCTATCGGTGGATGCTTACACTCCCTTTTCTGAGAGGTTTTTCCAAAGATCTCTACTTTGGTACACAAGCTTCTAGCTTGTCAGCAGTCTGAGACGTTTTTCCAAACGTCTCTACAAATTCACTTATAACTGCGTTCTAAGTGAAGCCAGCTATCCGGCAGTAGCAGGACTAAAGGCAAAGCGTTCCCAGTAACTGCATCCTTAAGGGTCACCTTGAAAAATCGGCTTTTTTTCAAAGAGGCAAGTAAGGCTGACCTTATATTCTGCTGTGTTTTGAATTACTCACAACAATTTCTGATGTACTTATCAAACTTAGCAGGAGCTTGGATTGAGAATTCTATCTCTTTATTATTTTTTGGGTGTTTGAATTTTAAATATGTAGAAGTCAGAAACAATCCTCTATTTTTAAGTACTTTTTGATTTTTTGTATAGAGTTGGTCACCTAAAATTGGATGATCAATAGAAGCTAGATGAATTCTAAGTTGATGGGTCCTTCCCGTAAATAAATTAAGTTTTACAAAAGATACATATTGGCAGTATTTAGATTGGTATACTGCTAAAGTCTGAAATTGAGAATGAGCTTCTTTTCCGTTAATAGGAGTCTTTATATCTCCTGATTGAGCTAGCTCTCCAACAACCAAAGCCTTATAGCTTTTTTTAACTAACCTATCTTCAAATTGGTGAGATAAACTTATCAAAGCGTCAGATGTTTTAGCAAAGACAATCAATCCTGATGTCAGGTAATCTAATCTATGAACAGGGCGTATTACATCAAGTGCTGAATCTAAGTGAGACTTCTTCAGCGTCCTTTGAACAGCATTTTCTAGAGTACGAAACTTATTGCCACTGACTTCTATTCCTGCAGGTTTATTTATCACTGCAAGATAATCATCTTCATAAACAATTTGTAAGTCCAGCATAAACTTACTTGTTTTTCTAGTATGGCTTTCACTGATTTCAATGATATCGCCATTTTCTAGCCAAGTTGATGTAAAAGCTACTTGGGAATTGACTTTTAGCTCCCCAGCTTTTATTGCTTTTACTAAGGACTTCCGACTAAAAAATGTCTTTGTATTTCTATAATCAAAATCACTTAGTCTTGTTTTATTAGTCAAATCACAGACATGTATCTTTTCAATAATATTCATTATATAAACTACCTATTAAATTCTTTATTGACTGATATTCCCAAATTTCTAATTATGACAAGAAAAAATATAATAAAAGGTGTTTTATACTATGGATTACAAGAATTATTACTCGCAAAGTACAGTTTCAATGAAATCATCTATGATTAGAGAGTTAGTAGCATCTACAAAAGGAATTGAAGGTTTAATATCCTTCGCAGGTGGATTCCCTTCACCAAAAACTTTTCCTTCAGTAGAGCTTGGAGATATATATTGCCAAGTTGTTAAGAATGAAGGTTCTGATGTACTTCAGTATGGTCCGACTGATGGAGATCCTAAATTTAAACAAGCAATCATAAGAAATGAAAATAAAGTAAATTTAGCTGCGGATGAAATTGTTACAAGCGTTGGTTCTACAAACGCAATCTATGCTTATGCAAAGTCATTGATTAATCCTGGAGATTCTATTATTTGTGAAGCTCCAAGTTTCTTAGGAACTCTTGTTTCTTTTGAAGCATTAGGTGCTAAATTGATTGGTGTTGATGTTGAAGATGACGGTATCAACATTACCATGTTAGAAGAAAAAATAATAGCTAACAAAAATGGTGAAGATAATATTAAATTTATTTATGTCATTCCTGAATTCCAAAACCCTTCAGGTGTAACTATGAGCAAAGAAAAACGCCAACAATTAATCGAAATTGCTAGCAAATATGATATTCCGATATTAGAAGATAACCCTTACGGAGAGTTAAGATACACTGGTGAAAGAATTGATTCTGTATTTGAAATAGCTAGAGCAAAAGGATCAAATATTGTTACATCAGTTAAATCTTTCTCAAAAGTTTTAGGACCTGGCATGAGATGTGCTTATATCATGGGTGATGCTAACCTAATGACTCAAATTGCATTATGGCTACAAAAAATGATTGTATCAAGTGACTGTGTGACTCAAAGAGTAGTTTCACACGTATTAAATAATGACATGCTTGCTACTCAAATTGCCAAGATTTCTGAAATCTACAAACCAAGTTTAGATGCTATGCTTAGTGCTTTAGAAAAATACATGCCTAAGACAATTAAATGGACAAAACCGGAAGGAGGCATGTTTATTTGGGTAACTTTACCAGATCATATGTCAGGCGACCAACTTTTTGAAAAAGCTAAAGCTGAAAAAGTTGCTTTCATTCCTGGAAGTAAGTTCTATCCTACTGGACAAGAAAAGTATAATGCTATAAGGTTAAACTTCACTTTTGCTGATCCTGAAACAATCGATGAAGGTGTAAAAAGACTAAGTAAATTGTTCTAATTCAAAGATTACAATATTATAGAGCTTACAATAACAATTTGTAGGCTCTTTTCTTATAGAAATAAAAAATACAATTTAATTGACAACTTTAGGTAATTTGCTTATTTTATAGTTAGAGGTATTATGGAAAAAATAGTTTTGTTATATGGAGGAAAATCCTCCGAGAGAGAAATCTCTATAAAGTCATCTGAAGCTATTGAAAAAGCACTTATAGAGCTTAATTATAGCGTTTCTAAACTTGACCCAAGTGTATTCACTTCTCCCAGTGATTTAATAGCCGAGATTATAGCTATAAAGCCACTAATCGTGTTTATTGGTTTACACGGTGGAGATGGAGAAGATGGAAATATCCAAACTTTGCTTGCTATGCATAATATAAAATTTACTGGAACTGGCTCATTAGGTAGTAAAATAGCTATGGATAAATATATATCCAAATTACTGGCATCTGACTTAAAAATACCAGTGCCAAACTTCATTTATTTATCAGAGAACGAGACCTTAAACAAAGACAATTTAAAATTTCCTCTTGTTGTAAAGCCTAACAATGGTGGATCTTCTGTTGGAGTATCAATCGTAAAGGACATCAATCAACTTGATAAGGCAATCCAAGAAGCCTTCAAGCATGATACAGCTATCCTAATTGAAGATTACATTCCTGGTAGAGAACTAACTGTGACGGTTCTAGGTGAAAAGACCTACCCTGTAGTTGAAATTAAACCTGAAAATGGTTGGTATGATTATCAGAATAAATACACTAAAGGAAATACAAATTATATCTGCCCTGCTGTAATAACTGATAAAGAATCGGAACTTGTTTCAGAATATGCACTAAAATACTATAAGAGATTAAACTTAAAAGCTTATGCAAGAATAGACTTTAGATTTGATGGAGATAAATTCTATTTCTTAGAGGCAAATACACTTCCTGGAATGACATCATTAAGTTTAACTCCAATGTCTGTAAAAGAAAGAGGAATATCATTCACTGAATTAATACAAAAGATTATTAACTATTCACTAAGAAGGTAATATGAGAAAATATGTTCTGCTTTTTATAGTTTTGTTGTTAAGCGTAACAATTAATGCCCAAGATAGTTTTGATATAAATATTGCTTCCACACGACCAATTCTTAATGAATTTAAAATTTCTTACGTTGACCCAGCTTCCCCACAAGCACAACCATATTTATTCTATATGGATATTGAAGTACCAGCTTATAATGAAGACAACTTTATGGATGCTCCTTATCATTTAAACTTATCTTTTTGGTGGAATGATCATGAGATTTTTGATACTAAATTAGTACCTATCAATGCTGCTTTAAGCCCTTCTAACTCTTTTAGAGTCTTCAACAAAGATTTAATCACATCAGTTGGATCTACTTTCTTTGAGTTTGCTCCAGGAGAAGATATTTCTTTAGAAGAGATTATAAATAATAGTCCTGAGCTTGAAGATTTTGTTCTCGAAACAGGTAGATTTCCAGATGGCACTTATAGATTTGATGTTGAACTTGTAGCTAATATTGAAAATCTTTCAAATAAAAGTTCCAGTACAAGCTTTCTAGTTCAATCTATTCAGAATGTTCACTTAATAAATCCAGGTATAGGCAACACTAGTTATGATATACCGATAGTTACTGAACCAATTACTTTCAATTGGAACTCAGCCGGAATAGATAACAAATATCAGATAGAAATAAGAGAATATGATGAGTTATATGAATTTCAAAATGATAATGCAGAAATAAATGGTAGAATCGTTGTTAAAGATAATATTGAAAAGATAAGATTTTATCAGGCAGATTATAATTTCAAAGATGAGAAGTATTATGGTTGGAGAATCAATGTAAGTTTTACAGATGAAATGTCTCTAAACTTAGATTCTGACAAACAAGCTCTACATAGTGAATTCAAATTCTTTCAATATAAATCATCTCAAGGAAATCCTGTGAGTAATGTATTTATAGACGACTTCCTTGAAGCTCTTAAGCAAATGGATAACGATGAAATAAATGCGATTTTAAAGAGTGGTTATCTACCAAAGGGCGGATTGGAATTAAATGGTCAATACTACTATGGGAAACAAGCTCTTGATTTAATTAAAGATTTAAAAGATATCGACATATTAGATACAAGCATTGAATAGGAGATGATATGAAAAGATTACTAATTTATATTTTTATGTTTATAGCATTGATTGTTCATGCTGAAGATATTGGTGTTATTGTTAAGGTTAAAGGTGACGTTTATACACAAATTGATACTTTAAAACACCTGCTTAATCCGTCTGATATTATTCAGAATAATACTACAATTTATAGTGGAAAAGATTCTTATGCTCTTTTTGTTTATAAAGATAATAACTCTTCAATAAGAATATACCCACATTCACAACTTACAGTTTCAGCGCTTAATCAAGATAGCAAAGCTGTTAATCTAAAAAAAGGGTCTATTTCAAATATTATTCAAAAGAAATTAACAGGTTCCTATACTGTTGAAACAAATAATACTGTCGCATCTGTAAGAGGTACAATCTTTGAAGTTGATGTAGTAGAAAATGGAACACAAGTTCACGTTGATAGAGGCCTAGTAAATGTTCAAAATAAGATAACAAATGCTAACTTGATGCTTAGTAAAGGGCAATACGTACTGTCCGATAATCAGGGGACAATAAGTCTACTTGATGGAAGCCCTCTTGATACAAATAAAGATACATTGAACTTCTTTGAAGTAGAAAATAGCATTTCACCTGCCGATTCTCTAGAAAATAAAGCTGATAAGCTTGAGCAAGTGGAAGAAGTTGAGCAAGCAGATTCCTTGCTAAATGATTCAAGTAAACCGGAAGAACTTCTTGAAGAAGAAGCTAATAATGATGATACAGATGAAGTTCTAATTGATAAACCGGAAGACAGTGAAACTTACCAAGCTAATGATGATATTGAAACTTCTACAAATCAAGCAAGTGAAGTAGAAATCTCAGATGAGATTAACCAAGTTGAAACAGTAACAACAAATTCAACTAATCAAGAAGACCTTATTGTGATGGAAGACACTGATTCTGATAATATAATCGAAGAAGAGATTCTTGAAGAAGAAGGTGTTCCTGAACCAAAACACGAAATCAAAGAAGATAACAAGATTGATAATCAAAGAAAACCTGTGGCTGTTGTTGTTAAAGTAAAAGGTAATGTAGATATAATATATAATAGCAAAGTTACATCTGCAAAAGCAGGTTCAATGATATATAATAACAGTGAGCTTATCTCTGGAAAAGATGGGTTAGCTCTTATTGCATTCGTTGATAATGGAAGTAAGATAAGACTTCTAAATAACTCAGAGGTAATAGTCACTACTGACCAAGAGAACAAAACAATGAATAAAGATATAAAGCTTAAATCTGGTTCAGTTCTGTCTCAAGTAAATAAAAAAATCTTAGGAAAATATTCAGTATCAACAAATTCAACTATTGCTTCAGTAAGAGGAACACACTTCTTAACAGAGCTTAGAAAAAATGGAGATACAGCAGTTTATGGATTCTCTGGTAAAGTGGAAGTGAAGAACATTATTAGTGGCGAGATTACCCTTGTAACAGCAGGTATTACTGCCATATCTTCCCTCAATGGTTCATTATTGAGACAAGAAACTGTTGATGTTCCAGACGAAGCTTTAGAATTCATCCAAGAAACAGAGAATACTGATGAAGTGAAGATTGAATTCGAAGATAAAGATGGCAACATAAAATCAATAATATTGGAGTTTTAGGAGAGTAATATGAAAAAACTTATTTTACTTATAGTTATACTTACTGGATTAGGGACGATTTACTCTCAAATTACAATAACTCATACACCAGTATATACTACCTTTAGGAATCAGAATCTTCCTATTCATATTACTTTGGATGGGGATGTTAATGATGTAAATGAAGTTAGATTATTCTATCGTGAACGTGGTGATATTGCTTATAATATTCAGATTATGGAAGATTCTCAACTAGACAATAGTGTCTATGATGCTTTTATTCCGGTTTCTCTTGAAGCAAAAGGACTTGAATATTATATTGAAGCAGAGTTATTAGATGAAACAACTTACAGTTATCCAGTAACACAGCCAACACTTACTCCAGTACTTGTGCAAGTAATAGATGAAGTCATTTCTAACAACTTTGTTCTACTCAGTGATATGGGTGCAATTCATGAAGGAGAAGACTTTTCTTTATCAGTTTCAATCTATAATATTGCTGAAACTATTGATTTATCTTCAATTACGGTAATGGAAGGTTGTAATGATGTTACATCACAAACTATCATCACTCAGAACTTAATTGTTTATCAGGCAATAGATCTTAATGAATCAACAACATTCCAGATTTTTGCATTAGATAAAGAAGGTAATGAGATTCTATCTCCGATATGGGATTTAACTGTTAAGAAAAGAACATTTACCTATTCCCTACCAATGAATATTCGTGGCGATGTTACCCTCAAAAGCAATATGAATAATATATCATACGATAATAATGATTATCAAACATCCGAATCTTCTCAGAATAACTTCAATACTAGATTTAACATTAGAGGTAACTACAAGAAGTTCTCGTTTAAATCAAATATACTCATGTCCTCTTTAGAAAGCTCAAAGCGTCAAGCTGTGAACCGATATAATCTTACTTTAGCTGTACCGTATTTCGATATGCAATTTGGTGATTATTCTCCATACTACTCTAACTTCACACTAAACAATAAGAATGTCAGAGGTATTGGAGCAAGAGTTTTAACCAAATTCTTTGAATTACAAGGATACTGGGGTAATACAGCTAGAAGCATTGAGACAGAAGTTATTGATAGCAACAATGACATCTATGACCCAGGAACATTTGAACGAAATACAAGTGCTTTTAGAATGGCATTTGGCAATGACGAAATAGTTAAGTTTGGTCTAAATGTAGTAAAGAACAAGGATAAAGTTTCATCCTTAGAAGAGAGTGACTATATCATTAGTAAAGAAGAAGATGGAGAGGAACTAACCCTACAAATAGTAAATCCTAAGGATAATATAATATTAAGTAGTGACTTTAAATTATCAACTCCACAGAAGCTATTCTCTTTCGGTACTGAAGTTGCTTTAAGTGCTTACAATAGCAATATCTATGGTGGAGCAATATCACAAGAAAGTCTTGAAGAAGACCTTGATAATGATATATTTATAGACCCTGAGTCTATTGAGAACATTTTCGTTATTAACAAGAATGTTGAACCCTTTAGTATTTCTCTAGCCAACATGGCTTACAAGATATACGCAAACTCATATTTTGCTGGCAACTTCCTTACTATAGACTACTCTCGTGTAGGATCTGCATTTAGATCATTATCTTCATCAAATCTTAAGAATGACACACAAACATTAACAATAAACAACAATATGAACTTCCATAATTATATATTTATGGATTTTGGATTTAACAGAATATCTGATAACTTATCAGAGAACTTAGTTACTACTAATGTCTTTAGTAACTACTTCGTTAATGCTATGTTTAGAATGAAAGATTACCCTTCAGTAAGATTAGGTTACGATCGAGGAAGGACAAGTATTGACGAGAATAATGATGTTTCTGATGAAGATTATAGCCAAGAATATAGAACTGAATACTATACTTTAGGTCTTGGTTATGACTTCTATAGAATGCCATGCGTACCATTCATGCTTAACTTTGATTATAAGTTTGGTTTTGACAAAGATGATTTAAATGAATCTTATGAGATAAACTCTAAGTCACTTAATGGTAGCTTTGATTCACATTGGAGTATCATACCATTACATTTGAGAGTAACTTATAATCAATTTACTTCTGAGAATGAATTCAACTTTGAAGAAGGCGTATTAATTGATGAATGGACTAAAAAAACTTATGGAGCTAGACTTAGTTATGACTTCCTTCATAAAACATTACGTCCTTTTGTATCCTACAAGACATCATCAAACGAATATGTCGAGGAAAGTAATAACTATGACAGCAAGCAAACTTCTTTTGGTGTAAAGTATAATCCATTTAAGTTAACATCAATTAGTTCAAGTATTTCTATGAAAGAATACGCATACGATAGTGGAGATAGAGATTACTCAACATTTAATTGGTATTTAAACATTATTCAAAAGTTCTAGAATGAAGTATAAGAAGTTTAGATTCTTATTTATTGCACTGATAGTTGTTCTATTAGTAGAAATTCTATCATGGAGTAAGATCTTCGGTCATTTTGAAGCTAAACTATATGATTTAGTGTTCAGTCAGAGAGGACCTAAAGAGACTTCCGGGAAGGTAACAATTGTAGCTATTAATGAAGAGACTATGCAAAGCCTAGGACTTCAATGGCCATTACCAAGAAGTCTATATGTAAATGCCATAAGGAATATAAAGAAAGCAGGAGCTAAAGGAATTGTCTTTGATATACAGTTCCCTGATATTGCCAAGATACAGTTAGGTGATGATGAATTAGTAGAACTAGAATCATTGATTAATGAGTCATTAAAGGAAGATGACATCCAATTAGGAGTAACTTCTGTTCAAGATAGTGTTATTATGGCATCTAAAATCGAGTCTTTTGCTAATTCCAAAAGATTTATAACACCTAATAAACACATTTCAAAAGCTAACCCTGATCTTGGACTTGTATCTATTTATACAGATCATGATGATGTATTAAGGCACTATCCCTTATTCGAGGACTATCACGGACAGACATATTACTCTTTAGCTGTAAAAGCTTATTACAAATACTTCTCAAATACAAATGAATCACCAAGCGTTAAAGGTAACAGCCTAGTTGTTGGAGACCTTGCAGTAAATTTCATCAATAATCGTTCTTCAATAATCAATTATAAAGATAAAGCAGGAGCTTTTGGTAATGACTTCAAGGTAAACGCTAACAGTAAATACTATTCTTTTATTGATTTCATTAACAAAGAAGAAACTAGTATTTCTTCGGAAGAAGATGATTTCTTCTCAGACATTGAAGTATCTCCAGAAGTACAAGAGAGTTTACAAGCATTAGGAATGAATCCTGAACTAGTTGAAAAGAGCAATCTGGATAGATATATAGAAGATCAAGTATTTAAGGATAAAGTTGTATTTATAGGTTCAACATTACAGGAACATCATGATATTTTTAATACACCTGTTGGATTAATGCCGGGAGTAGAAATTCATGCTAATTTCTTAGATTCTATGCTTACAGACCAAGTTCTTAAATATGTTAACCCCTACTGGATTATTTTGTCACTATTATTGATTGCAATTTTAATAAGTTATCTTTGTTCAAAAGTTTCAGCTACAAGATCTTTATTATTTATTATTGCTTTTCTAATTTTGCAGTATTCATCTACTATGGGAGCATTTAAATATAGTAATTTAGTTATACCGCAGCTTCAATATATGCTTGTTAGTGTTATAATATATCTGATTTTCTTAGTACTTAAATATGTTGAAGAACAAAAAGCAAAGAAAGAGATTAGAAACACTTTTGAACATTATATGTCTAATGAACTAGTTGAAGAGCTAGTGTCAAACCCTGAGAATCTTACTTATGGTGGTTCAGTCAAAGACATTTCTGTATTGTTTTCAGACATAAGGTCTTTCACAACATATACAGAAAGTCATTCCATGGAAGATACTGTATCAATGCTTAGGGAATATCTTACAGAAATGACCAAGGTAGTTATTGATAATAAGGGAATCATTGATAAGTTTGTTGGCGATGAGATAATGGTTCTTTATGGTACACCTGTAGAAGATAAAGAAAGTGCTATTAATGCATGTCGTACAGCATTACAAATGAGGGTACGTCTTAATGAGCTTCATGAAAAGTGGCGTGCTGAAGGTAAGGATATTTTCGAGATTGGTATTGGGGTTAACTCTGGAAAAGCTGTAGTAGGAAACTTAGGTTCAGAGCAAGTCTTCGATTATACCGCTATCGGTGATAATATCAATTTAGGAGCTAGACTAGAAGCACTCAACAAGAATTACGATACCGAGACGAAGATTATCATTTCTGAGTTTACGCTAGAAAGAGTTAAAGACAGAGCTATTGTTGAATATTTGGATGATGTAAAAGTTAAAGGAAAAAACAAAGCAGTTAAAATATATAATCTTAAAGAGTTAAATTAGATTCAAGAGTTAATTATTCTTAAATTGACATAAATAAATAAGTTTCTAGATATTGAGTTAACAAGAAATGGAGGTTTCATGTTAAGATTACCAGTTAATGAGCTTCATAAGTTCATGCTTCAAGTATTTGTTAAACTAGGTGTTCCTGAAGAGGAAGCAAAGATATGTGCAGATGTGTTAATTGAATCAGACCTTAGAGGAATTGAATCACACGGTATCGGACGTTGTAAAATGTATTATGATAGAATAAAAGCTGGAATCCAGTTCACTGATACTAAAATTGACATAATCAGGGATAAATATGCAACTGCTGTTTGGGATGGCAATCATGGTATGGGACATGTTATTTCTCATAAAGCTATGGAAACAGCTATTGAGAAAGCTGAAAAATATGGTATTGGTTGTGTTGTAGTAAGAAACTCTACCCACTATGGTATTGCTGGTTATTATGCTTCTATGGCAACCGATAAAAACATGATAGGCTTAACTTTCACTAATGCTAGACCATCAATTGCTCCTACTAACGGGGTTGATCCTATGCTGGGAACTAATCCAATTTGCTTTGGTGCTCCTTCAAATTTAGATTATCCATTCTTATTTGATGGTGCTACTTCTATTTCCCAAAGAGGTAAGATAGAAGTTCTTGATAGAGAAGGGAAAGAAACACCTTTAGGTTGGGCTATAGATAAAGAAGGAAATCCATTTACAGATACCAAGAAGCTACTTGTTGATTTAGTAGCTAAGAATGCTTCTATGTTGCCTATAGGGGGCTCTGATGAAGAAACAGGTTCTCATAAAGGTTACAGTTTAGGAGTTATGGTAGAAATACTTTGTGCTGCCTTGCAAAATGGTTCTTATCTCAATGGACTCCACGGCTGGGACTCTGAAGGTAATAGGGTTCCTTATAAACTAGGTCATTTTTTCTTAGCAATAAATATAGATTTCTTTACTGAAATAGAAGATTTCAAAAAGATAACAGGTGATATAATGAGAACTTTACAAGCTTCCACAATTGCACCTAATAAGGATAGAATTTGGATTGCTGGTGAAAAAGAATATTATAAGAAGAAGGAAATACTTGAACAAGGTGTTCCGATAAATGATGCACTTCTAAATAATATTAGAATAATGAAAAAGGAATTAGGCATTAAAACTTTAGATGTCTAGTCCAATATAGAAAACTATATTAAGAGATTGTATTATAAATTAGTATAATCTCTTTTTTTATTTGCAAAAGATAAGTACATTAACTATTTTATCAGTAAGCCCATCTAATACATAGCACTTCTAGAATGGTACTATAATATTTGGGTTAAATATACTTTTAGGAGTTATTATGTTAATGAGATTATTAACTGGTTTGAGTATCGTAGCTTTGGTTAGTACTTTTTTCCCTTATGTTCCTGAACAAGTCTGGTTCTTTGGTAAAATTGTTATATTCGTAACTATATTGTATAGAATATATGATTACATAGCTGTTCAACACTGGGAATGGGTTTTACCATTCTTTATAATGTTAATTGTAATAAATCCTTTTTTTGCAATCCCATACGATAATCTAAAATACGGGACTTACCTAATGTATAGTGTTAGAATAATTGCTACAATATTTTTAGGTTATTCATATAGGCATATAAGCTAAGCAGGAATTATCTCTCTCCCATTCTCTTTTGCAAAGGCTTTTTTTAGTTCTTCAAATGATGCTTCCTCTAGTCTAGCAAAACAAGAACCTGACCCCATATCATTCAAATAATGAGCATCGGAGTTTCTAATGATTGTAATATTTTCAAGAGATGGATTGTTTGCAATAACTTCTTTTATATTACATCTGGCTGTAATACCATAACCATCAACATTTGCATTTTCAGGTAAGAAGCCTAACTGAGATATCACTGAATTAGTTGTTGCATCAATATGAGCAGGAAAACAGATTGAGTCAAACTCTTTAATCTTAGATATAGTAGTTTCATAATCCCACATCACAGAGTTTATCAAAGCTGTGTTCTCAATATCAACAATATTCTCATCTTTATCTACTATTACTTGATCTCCAAAATAATCAGGATTATTCTCTATAGGCATTAAGGCTGCTGAGACTTGTTTATCAAACTTCATAGCCTCTTCATAATCTCTGAATAGAGCAACAATATGAATTTCTTCCATTGTTTGAACTTCACAACCACAAACAACAAAGACTCCTTTACTTTTACCTACTTCATAATATGCTTGGCAATTCTTACAGGAGTTGTGATCTGTAACAGCAATTATCTCTAATCCTAATGCTAAAGCTCTATCAATAACAGCATGTGGAGACATTTCTAAGCCTCCACAGGGAGATAAAACTGTATGGTTATGCAAATCAATCTTAAATTTCTTAAGCATCTCTTACAAAACTAATCATTAAGCAATTTGAATAATTTTCCTGCTGCATCAAAGACTGATAGAGGTGTCTTGATTAAGATTATGTCTTCATCTTTTGCTTTATCTATTACAGCTTTTTCAGGTACAATGTCCTTTGCTAAGACTACACAAGGTATATCAGCCATTGAAGCAACTGCAATTACATTCATGTGTCTCATTATAGTGAACCATATTTGATTTTCTTTTGCTGAGCCCATTACATCTGAAAGTAAATCAGAACAATAACCTGCTCCTATTTCTACATTATCTATATCGCTATTTTCAGTTAATATTTCATGGTCAATTGTATTTAAATAGTCTTTTAATTTTATCATTTGATCTCCCTATCATTATAAATCTTTTTTTGTTTTGTTCTTATATAGAATTACACAATCATCAATTGTTGCTTTTCCTTGAACAATATCTTCAGCTAATGCATAACAGTTTGGAGAACCGCATGCACAGCAGTTAATTCCTGGAAGTTGACTCATTATCTTATCAATCTTTTGAACTTTTTCTAAAGCTGCAAACAAATCAGTATCTAACTCCATAATCGAACGTGGTTTCAATTTTGGAACATCAAATTTACCTTCCTGATAAAGTTTTCTGAATTCTGATGAATCCATCTCTCTATGATTACCCTCTTTAGACATTCTTTTCATTCTACTAAGAGCCACAAATGGATTTTCAACATTCAATCCACCTCCGACACAACCAATTTTACAAGACCTTAGTACTATATATTGATATTGATCTAGATGGTGATCTTCAATTCTCGATAAGACATCAATAACATTGTCTATACCATTAACAGATAAGACTCTAATATCATCACAATCAATCATATCTGCTTCTAATGTAGAAATCCCCCATGTGAGTCCACTCTTATAAGTGTCAATTTCTTCATGGTCATTCCACACGTCTTTCATATGTTCCTGAGCTTCTGCAAATACTTCACTAACAGCTAATGCACCATCTTGGAAATATTTATAAGTTCCCTCTGGCTGATGAACAGCTGTAACTTGTGAAACACATGGAACAATTAAGAATACTCCAATGTCCTCATCTTTATAAGCATACTTTTCTTTGGCTTTCTCCCGTAAATAGTATGACAAAGTGCTCATCGGTGCTTCTATATGAAATAAGTTAGGTAATAGTGATGGAAATCTCACCTGTATCAACCTAACTACTGCAGGGCAGCCACTTGATATAATTGGTCTGATATCTTTATTTTTTCTTATGTAATCTTTAATCATATAGTTCATAAATTCTGTTACACTAGACTCTTCTGCGACCTCATCAAAACCTAAATGTAAGACAGTTTTCTTAACTTTCTCATAATCGTTTTCTTCTGAGAATTGTCCTGCATAAGATGTTGAAAAGACTGCAATCTTATGTTTAAATTTATGAATTGATTCTAAGCTATCATAATAAGGAACAATAGCATGAAAAGAACATGCTTCAATACAACGACCGCAGTCGATGCATCTCATCATATCTAATTCTACCTTGTTATTCCTAACTCTTATAGCCTCGGTTGGGCATACTTTTACACATGCAGTACAACCGGTACAATTTTCCTGCTTTACTTTCACAGCATGAAAGTATTCATTCTTTTGATACATATTTTCCTGTTTTAGTTAGCTAAAAAAAAATTACTATTTCTAAGACTGTATTTCTTCCTCTTACAGAATCTAAGTGCATTGCGTCAGAGTTCTTTTTGATGTTAGGTAATCCCAAACCTGCACCAAAACCCATTTCTCTGACATATTCTACAGCAGTTGAAAACCCAGGTTCTAAAGCTTTATTAATATCTTCAATTCCTGGCCCAATATCTTCAAATACTACATGTACTAAATCCTTATGTACAAAGCTCTTCATAACACCACCGTTTGAATGAGCTGCTAGATTTATCTCTGCTTCATAACAGGCTACTGCTACTTTGCGAAGAATCCCCGAATCTATTCCTAATCTTTTTAACAGTCTTTTTAACTCAGCTGAACCATTCCCTGAATTTACAAAATCATGTTTTACAACTGAGTATTCTAATGTCACTGCAGGATTTGGTTTTTCTGCAAAAAATGCATCTACCCTATCCTGATTATTCTCTATAATGTGCCAATATTCTGCCATACTAAATCGAACAACTTCTTAAATCTTTATTATACAATAACCCAGCTGACTTGTACATTGTCATCTTTGTTGTAATAAGAGGTAGTTCTCTTTCTATAGCCATATCTATTAGATCTTGTGGTGGTCTCTTTCCTCTAACAAATATAACACCAAGTAAATCAATCATATCAGATAATCTAATTACTTGAGGATTAGTAAGTCCTGTTAAAAGCAATGTTGATTCTTTTGTGCACATCAAAATATCTGAAATCAAATCAGAACCAAATGCACATGGAATTTCTGCTTCTAGATCAGCATTAGGAGTTAACAATTCTCCTTCCAGTAATTCAAGAATTTCTTTTAGTTTCATCCGTCTTCCCTTTTTTATTTGTATTTTTTCCTAAAATTATAAATCAATTATTCATAGTCAAGAATTATCTTCTATAATTGTTGAACAAATCTATTATCTAATTAAAATCAGTCCCAAGATTTAAATCATCGTCTCTGAAGAGATATGCCCCTTTAGGAAAATCCTCTTGAGACGTTTTTCCAACCGTCTCTACAAATTCAAATTCACTTATAACTACGTTCTAAGTGACGCCAGTACGGAGTCTGGCGATCCCTCCTAACTCCTAACTCCTAACTTAAGTGCCTCCTTGAAAAATCGACTTTTTTTCAAGGAGGCAAGTAAGGGAGCAGGCTAGTTAACATTAATTCTCATAAAATTGAGAAAGAAGAATGTCCGTATTTACTTTATAATAGCCCTAGTAAAGGAATCTTGATTATAAACTCACTATCTTATTAAGTATCAGAAACTAACAATATTAACATTAATAATTTTGTTGCATTTTTCTTCTTAAAAATATAGTAAGTCAAGTACTTATATACAATTTATGTAAGAATTTAATTGACAGATAACTAACTAATTATATAATGCAATAAAAGAAATTAACATAATATTAATAAATTTATAACGTAATTTAATCTATTAAAGGATTGAAAATGATACTATTTAAAAATGCAACCATTTCTTCTGGAATTACTAAAGAGAGAAAGGTTGATATTTTATTTGATGAAACAATAATTGATTTACGTGAAGATTCAATTACCCCCCCAGCTAACACAAACGTTATTGACCTAGACGGTAAATATGTTTTACCTGGATGTATCGATATACATACTCATTTCCGAACAGATTCGGAAGATTGGAAAAGCCACTTTTACAATGCTTCAAAAGCAGCTGTAGCAGGTGGAATAACTTATTTAGCAGATTCTTCTTGTCATACAGAAGAGCCTTTAACAGAAAGTTTTAACTTTTCAGATATAGCAGATGAATATAAAGGTAATTCTCTCTGTGATTATGGTATTTGGGGATTTATCAACAGTGATGATTATTCTACCTACAATGAAGAAATACAAGAATTGTCTAAATCTGGTGTAGTTGGGATAGAATTCTATTTATATAATAAGAATTTTAGTCCATCCCCCTTAGACTTTGATGAGATATTAGAATTGTTCACTGATTTTTCGAACTCTCAGATTTTATTCGGTGTCTTTCCAATGACTTATTTAGGAGATACAAAAGCTGATAATATTTCAGAATTACAATTTGATATGGTGAAGAAACTATTCAGAAGGTCACAAGAAAGTGAAATTCATTTATTTAATATTGTTTCACCTAAGATTGTAGAATTCATTATGAGTTCTACTAAGAAATATCATAGCACTTATGATATTAACCCCCATATTTTTTTAGAGAATGAAAATTCAATATTTATTCCGGGTAAGCAAACTTACCAAGATAAGTCTAATAATTTTAAGACATTAATTCAAACAGGTAAAGTACCATCAATATCTACGAATAGTGGCTATGTAAATTTAGATTTAAACTATACTCAACATGATTTAAATGATATTGTTAATTATTCGGATTTACAGTACATGATACCATTCATGTTCTCTGAATTCTATTTAAATAAAAAACTTACTTTAGGAAATCTTGAAAGAATGCTTTCAGGAAGCCCTGCTAAAATTCTTGGAATCGATAGTCTAAAAGGAAATTTCAATAAAGACTCACATGCAGACTTTATTGTTCTTGATCCTCATAAAAAAAGCACTGTTGAAGATAATCAATCTTCATTCTTTGCTAAGGAGATTAATTGCAGTGTAATGCAGACATATATTAGAGGTGAGAAAGTTTACGATTCAATAAACGGTATACTTGATAGTAGGGATTTTGGAAAACTTGTTAAAAGAGATTTCCAAGCTACAACGTTAAATTACTATTAATGGAGGAATATATGCATCAACAATTGAAAGATTATTTGAAAAAAGTTATTAATGATAACAAGTCTTATAAGTATGTTTTCACACATGGTGAATGGAAAACAGACTTCCTAAGATTTTTCCAGAGCCAGGTAAACTACAATATTTCAAAAGAAAGTGAATATCTTGATATTAATATATATAAGGGTAAAAAATCATATAATTTAACAATTTCTAATCCTACTGAATCTAAAGTAGCTCAAAAACTTGAAGAAGCTTACCTATTTATAGATAAGTTACCAGAAGATCCTGATTTTGTCGATATTGAAAAGGATACCAGTAAAACAGATGAAATTGCTAAAACAAATAACATAAAACACCTAGATTTAAGCAAGAAGATTGATATTTTAAAGAAATTTTCTGATATAGCAGAGAAACATGACTTCCAAATTTATGGTACATTTATTTGCAATTATGATGTTACAACTGTTATCAATAGTAATGATCTTGAAAAAGTGAGCTATAACTCACCGATTATGTTAGAATTGAAGGCAGTTGCCAAAAGCAATATGGTAACTGTACTTGAGTCATTAGGTGGAGAGAACTTTGACAATCTTGATTTTGATGCTGCTTTAGCAAGTTTTGAACGTAAGATTAATGCAGCAAGAGCTCAAGTAATTGACGTTGAACCTGGACATTACGAAGTAATACTAGCTCCAAGATGTATTGGCGAGTACTTATCCTATTTAGGCTCTTCAATTAGTGCTGCTTCAATAGATAGAAAATCTTCATTCTTTGAAGGTAAAGAAGGTAAAAAAGTTTTTCCTGAAAATGTTACAGTATATGATGATCCTCATAATAAAGACTTAGTAAACTTTGACTACAATGGAGATGGCCATAAAATAGATAAGTTAACAGTCATTGAAAAGGGTGTTTTCAAAAACTTCTTTGTAAACAACTATTGGGGTAATAAGACTGGTTTGGAAATAAATGGTAATCAAGGTTCATGCTTAGTTATGGAAACAGGAGATAAATCACTAGAAGAAATGATTTCAACTGTTAAAAAAGGTATCTTTGTATCAAGCCTGCACTATATGAACTTCATTAATGTAAAAGAGACTTCTCTAACAGGTTTAACCAGAGATGGAACATTCTTAATTGAAGATGGTAAAATTACAAAAGTAATCAATAATCTAAGATTTACTGAAAAAATAAGCTCAGTTATTGAAAACATTACTGAAATTGAGAATAATAGCTATCCAATACCATTCTCTTCTAACTATGGTTCTTTCGGTATCTACTCAAGTAAAATGCCACATGTCAAAGTTAGTAAATTCCATATCACATCTTCAACAAAAACCATTTAGGAGGCATGATGAAAAAACTAGTTTATGATATAATTCAAAAATTGCATAAAAGAGAAATACAATTTGGAGATGTTAGATTTACTTCATCTGACTCTCAATCAATATACTTTGTAAGAAAAGATTTGAAACACATTTCTAAATCAACTGATGCAGAAGCTTTAGGTATTAGGGTGTTAGTTGATGGATGTTGGGGCTTTGCTGGAACTGACGTTTTAGATCATAGTAAGATAGATTCATTAATTACTCTTGCTATCTCTAATGCTAAACATAGTGCAAAGTTCAGACATACACCTGTTAGCTTCAAAGCAATTAAACCTACTACAGGCTCTTATATCTTCACTCCAAAAGAAGATCCTTTTGCAATGGAAGATGAAGAAAAAATAGCTTTCTTTAAGAATATTGCTGATAAATTGAATACAAATGTGAAAATAGTTCAATCAACAGTTGCTGCTGATTTCTACAGACAATACAAAATCTATGCTAACACAGAAGGTACTTTCGTTGATTCTTTAGTTTACGACACTATGCCTTCAATGTCGGTTGTAGCCGTAGATGATAAAGGTATGCAAATGAGAACTTGGCCAGGACACATGAGTACACGTAGAGGTGGCTTTGAGGTTGTCAGAGAGGCTAAGTTAGAAGAAAATATAGATAGAATAGTTAAAGAAGTTATAGACCTTCTTGATGCTCCAACAATTGAAGAAGAAAAAGCTGATTTAATCATCGGTGGAGGACATTTAGCACTTCAATTACATGAGAGTGTTGGTCATGCTACTGAAGCTGATAGAATATATGGTATGGAAATTTCTTATGCAGGAAAAACATTCATAAAACCATCAATGCTTGGTAACTTCAAATATGGTTCAGATGTTGTTAATATTTATAGCGACAGTACCGATCCAAGAGGTATTGGCTATCACTTAGTTGATGATGAAGGTGTTCCAGGAAGAAGAGTTGATATTATCAAGAATGGTATTCTAATGGACCAGCAAACTTCAAGAGAAATTGCTCCACAACTGGGAGTTGAAGCATCTTCAAACATGATGGCTTCTTTTGCAGATGATTTCCCATTAGTTAGAATGACTAACTTCTGTCTAGCACCAGGTAATGCTGGAAGCTTAGAAGATTTAATCAAAAATACTGAAAAAGGTTATTTAGTTGACTTCACAAAAACTTGGTCTATTGACGATAACCGTAACAACTTCCAATTCACTACAGAAATCGGTTACAAGATAGTAGACGGCGAAATAGTTGGAATAGTTAAAGAACCAACATATTTTGGTATTACACCTGAATTCTGGGCATCATGTGATGCTGTATGTTCAGAATCTGAATGGAACTTCCACGGTACTTCATACTGTGGTAAGGGTGAGCCTGGTCAAGCTATGCACTTATCTCATGGTGTAGCCCCAGCAAGATTCAAAAATATTGTATGTAATGTAAAAGCTTAGTTTAATTATAAACAAAAAGAAAGGCAGGAAATTAAGAATCCTGCCTTTTTCTATATCATTATATTAAGAATTTACTTTAGTTTCTTGTTTAACTTTTCAAGCATATCAACTGTCATAGTTTCTAGATTATAAGTAGGATTCCAATTCCATTCTGCTCTTGCAGCACTATCATCCATACTGTTAGGCCAAGATTCAGCAATAGCTTGTTTCATTGGATCTACATTATATGTTAATGTGAAATCAGGAATATGTTTCTTAATTTCTGAAGCGATGATTTCTGGATCAAAACTCATTGAAGCAACATTGAAACAGTTTCTATGAATAAGTTTTGCAGGATCTGCTTCCATAACATCAACAGCAGCCTTTAAAGCATCTGCCATATACATCATATCAAGATATGTTCCTGCTGCAAGGTTTGAAGAATAAGTTTTGTTTTTAATAGCATCATAATAGATTTCCACAGCGTAGTCAGTTGTTCCACCACCTGGTAAAGTAACATAAGAAATAATTCCAGGGTATCTAACACCTCTAGTATCTACACCAAATCTTTTATAATAGTAATCACAAAGTATTTCACCTGCTACTTTAGATACACCATAAATTGTTTTAGGACGCATGATAGTATCTTGAGGAGTGTTATCAAGTGGAGTTTCAGGTCCAAAGGCACCGATTGAACTAGGAGTAAAAACTGCAATATTCTTTTCACGAGCTATTTCCAAACAGTTGAAAAGAACACCCATATTTAAATCCCAACCAAACTTAGGGTCTGCTTCTGCTTTAGCAGATAGCATTGCTACTAGATTATAAATTGTATCAATCTTGTATTTTTCAACAATCTCATTCATTTTATTGCCATCTAGAGCGCTAAATTTAACAAATGGACCAGCTTCTAATAATTCTTTACAGCAATTATCATGAACATCAGATGCAACAACATTGTCAGTTCCATATATGCTTCTAAGATATGGTACTAATTCAGAACCTATTTGTCCAGCTGCACCAATAACAAGGATATTCTTCATATCATACTCCGTATTATTTATTTTTATAATGTAAATTTAAATAGCTATATTTTGTCAATAAAAAAAGACTGCCTTTCAGCAGTCTTAAAAAAGATTGTAATTCTTTATTTTAATATTAGTGTTTTACGTTTAGTTACGAATCGTTTATGTTCTTTTACTTGTACAATGTAGTTGCCTGAACGAACTCTGTTTCCGTCACTTCCAACTCTATCCCATGTAAAAGAGTAATCTCCACTTTGTAAAAAGTCAGATACTAGTGTTACCACAACGTTATTATTTGAGTCTAATATTTCAAGAGTTACATAGCAAGCACGTTCAATATCAAAACTGATATTAGTTGATTCTTTCATCGGATTAGGACAAATATTTATATCAGAATCTTCTTTTACTATTTGCTCTTTACCCATAAGGGTTAAACTTAAAACTAATAATAATAATACAAATAATATTTTTTTCATAATTCCTCCACTGAATATTAATATGCAATATATATTCCTAAAAAAGGGAATAATTATTTAGTTGCTATATCAATTTTATCTTTGGCATCTAAGGCTAATGCATAATACTCTTTCATATGTGCAAATGGATGAGTGTTAAAGCCAGAATATTCTTTGTTTACATGCTCTTCAATAGAATTATAAATATCAATAATCTTATTAAAATTATTTAAAGCACTTTCGTAATTTTCATTCTGGTAATCTGCCATACCTGTTTGATAAAAATCTGAACAGTAGAAAGATATCAATCTAGAAGTAGTGTAATCTTTATAAACATCATCAGATCTTGTAGCGTTAACTACGTATACATTATTAACATTATTTCTTGTCTTTGTAATATTGATTACAGCTGAATTATTACTCATTCTATCATACTTAAGCTTAAACACCATTCCATGTTTTTCTAGATAAGGATCTAAGCCAAAATACTGACCACCTACAGTTGAGGCGAAATAGATTGGTCTTTTACCAAGATTATCACGAATAATTTGAATTGCAGCCTTATCTTGACCTCTCCAATAACCCATAGGCAAGTGATTAACTAGAAGTTCTCCCTTTGGAGTAGTTTTAAAAACTGTATGGTTAAATCTCTCTCCAGTAGGAAGCATTGTTTTGATTGAATTAGTAGCAAGAGAAGTTTCGTCAGCTCTCACAGGAGTAACAAGTTCTTCGATTTGGTTATCTGCTAAAGTAAAGTTGATACCTTCCCTATCTCGGAGTTGTCTCACATACCAAGCAGTATTAAGCAATGAGTAGTTAGCTATTGTCACATCTGTTCTGATACCTTTACATTGAGAATTTTTAAATCTAACAGCTTCATCAATTTTAACTTGTAATAGACTGTCTACATAAACAGTTGGATCTGATTCAATGAAACTTGGTGAGTTATTAATGATGTATGGGTCTTTCACAGCTTGAGCATACCATAATGGGAATGTATCATTATCTCCATTAGTAAAGATGATTGCATCCTTTTCCAAAGAGTTTAAGAAATTCATACCATACTCTGCAGCAATATAATCTTTTGATCGATCATGTTGATGATATTGAGTAATTAGAGTTATTGTAGGAGCTATTAATGCTAACACTGTTACAGCCCAAAATAATTTCTTAGAGTTAAAAATATTCTTTAAGAAATAAACTAAACCTATCCCCATCCAGATTGTCCACAAATTATAAGCAGTAACAAAGAAATAATCTCTAGGTCTTGGAGTTTCTGCAGGTATGTTCATTACAAAGACCATTGCAATTGAACCCATAAAGAATAAAGAGAATAAGTATGTAAAAGCATGTTTATTCTTTCTTAAATTAACAATAATTCCGTATATACCAGCAATCCAAGTAACTAAAGCAGATAGGACAAGTAAAGCCATTCTTACTATAGAACTTGAGCTGTATTTTATATTGAAGAACTGTTCATCAAAATAACTTAAGAAGTGTTTACCCATTTGAACAGTTATAAAATTACCATTTCTATCTGCGATATTAGTACCACCAAATTGTTCACGATTAAAGTATCTCCAGAAGCTATCCCATGTTTGAGGATCACCTTCATTGATAAAAGGTCTGAATGAAGCTCTGATAGGGATATATAAATGTGAAGAGAACCCAATAATGATAGCAAATAGAGCTAATATCCAAGCTGTTTTTGAGACTTTATCTCTAAGGAACCACATCAAAACTGCAGCACAAGCTACTGCGAAGATTGGTTGTGAAAATTGTTCATTTTGCTTGTTAACTATTACGTAAAAAGCAATTAAACCAGCAATTATTGAACTAGTTTTAACCCAAAACTCATTTGTTTTAAAATAAGGTTGAATCATAGGATAAACTGCAATCAACAATACTGCAGGCACAATTTGTAGAACAGTTTGATGGAATCCAAACCCTAAAAAGAATAGATATATTATAAGTAAAAAATACTTCTGATGAGATAAATCTTCTGATTTTTGGACCCATATTAATAGTAGATATATGATGAAGTTAATAAAGAAGGCTAGTCCAGAATAAACTTCAGCTTCAATACTATTGGTCCAGAAGGTGTATGAAAAAGCAGTAAATAAAGATGCAACAATGCTTATTAATACAGCAACATTAGCTTTCTTTTCAAACATACTAACTAATTTCATAGACATCAGATAGGTAAACATTACTGCTAATGCTCCCAAAAGAGAAGAATAGAAACTAGCTATTTGAGGTTCAGACATTCCTAAACCAAGTAAGTTAAGAAATCTACCCACAATAACATAAATAGGGTTACCAGGTGCATGAAGCACTGAAAAGTTGCTAATTGTTGTTGCATATTCACCTGCATCCCAAAATGAGAGTGAAGGTGCATTTGTTAATTGATAGATAATAAGTGTAAATATAAAAACTACAAAAGCAATTATACCATTACTCTTAGGAGCAATAATTTGCTGAGGTTTCATAGTTTTAATGTCATTTACTAAAGTTTTGGGAACTTTAAACCCTGCCTTTGTTTTGATATCTTTTTTCATACAAACTCCAATATTATTTCAACCCAGATTTAGCTGTAGAAGCAATAATCTGTTTTTGTGCAATAAAGAATAGAAGCACAAGTGGTAATATACTAAATGTAGATGCTGCCATAAGCAGTGCAGTTTCTGAACCTGATTCTTGACTGAAAGAACTTAAACCAACTTGTAAAACTCTTAAGTTCTCACTATCAGTCATAACTAATGGCCACATAAAGCTATTCCAAGATCCGATAATAGAGAATATTGATGCAGTGGCAATCACAGGTTTAGAAAGAGGTAATACTATTTTCCAAAGAACGCCAAATCTACTACAACCATCAATAGAAGCGGCATCAAATAGTTCTTGTGGAATTGTTTTAAACTGTTGTCTAAATAAGAATATAGTAAATATGTTAGCTACCCAAGGCACAATAAGTGCGAAATATGTATCAACCAACCCCATTGTACTTAGTACAATATAGGATGGAATTAAATATATAGGTTGGGGAACCATCATCATACTAACAAGTAAATAGAATAGAAAGTCTCTACCATAAAACTTCATTCTAGCAAATGCGTAAGCAGCAAGTGCTGAAGTAATAAGTACACCCAAAAGCGTAAATATTGCAACAATTATAGTATTTTTAAGAAGCATAGGAAAATCTACTTTTTCCCAAGCAGTTTTGAAATTAGAGAAGAAAGGTCTTACAAAGCTTTCATCAGTAATTTCATCTTTATGGACCATTTTATATTCAAGTTTAGATTCTTTAGATAAAGTAACTTTCTTACTTGTGTTTATTATAGAACCATCTTCAGCGACTTTCTTTAAGTTTAACTCATAAGAAATGTCTCTATTAATATTTTCTGGATGCCTAATTATACTTCCATCATCATTGAAAATACTTACCAGAACAGAGTCTCCAATTGCTAAAGCTCTGCTAGCTTTTCTATCAGTTCCATTATGTGTTATATGAGTTGAATTATTATCCCAGTTAAAGCCGATATTTCCAGCATTAATTTCAGATTGATCTTTAAGAGCTGTATTTATCATCCATAAGAATGGTATAACCATTGTTACACCTAAGACAACTAAAAGAGTATATATTAAAACACTATTTGGTGAAATCTTCATAATTATCTCCTATTCGTAAGTAACATGCTTTTCAAGTTTTCTTTGGAATAGAGTTAATCCAAGAATCACAGCAAATAATAAAAGAGCTATTGCGTTAGCATAACTATAGTTACCGTCATTAAAACCAACATCGAATATATAATATACAATTAAAGATGTTGTTCCGCTTGGTCCTCCGATTGGAGGTCCAGTCATTAAATATATCTGAGAAAAAGCTTGGAATGTTACAATTGTAGTCATCATTAAAACATAGTAGGTTGTAGGTGAAACTAATGGTAATGTTATATTGAAGAATTGTCTTCTCTTTGAAGCGCCATCAATTGAGGCTGCTTCATAATAGTCCTTAGAGACATTCTGCAAACCAGCTAAATAGATTATGGTGTTATAACCAATGCTTTTCCATATAGTAACAATCATAACTGAGAAAAGAGCTAAAGAAGGTCCACCAGCCCAATCTGGTAAAGTTACTCCAAAATTATTAAACAAGAGTGTAAATATTCCTGTAGGTTCATTAAGCCATTTTAACGAATCAATACCAATTGTATTGAGAATATAATTTAATAGGCCACTTCTTTCTTGAAACATAATTTTCCAAACAATAGATACTGCTACCATTGAGGTAACGTATGGCAAGAAGTAAGCCGTTCTAAAAAAGCCCCTTAGTTTTTTAATATTATTTAATAATGTTGCAAAAAATAGTGATAAGACCACTGTTACTGGAACCACTATGGCAACAAACCAAATAGTATTAGTAAATGATTGAATTAGTTCTTTATCTTTAAATAGCTCTATA
Organism: Cloacimonadales bacterium (SeqCode); assembly: GCA_963678315.1. Lineage (GTDB taxonomy): Bacteria > Cloacimonadota > Cloacimonadia > Cloacimonadales > JAFGVF01. The sequence goes on from OY782781.1 coordinate 2,578,047, forward strand.
TAGTTTTCCAACCCAACAAAGCCACCAACTCCGCTTTGTTTCCAGTCAAAGAAACTAATTACAAACGATAAAAATATCGGTAACAACCTAAATGCAAAGATGATTATCATTGCTGGTAAAATATACAAATATGGGCTTAATTTACTTCGCTTCATACCTTGTCCTATGTTTTTTTTCAAATATGTTTGATAGATATTTATTGTCAAATAATTTATACTTAACAATGGTTAAAGTAATTTTTTCTTGTTGCTAAAGATATATTTGGCTAAGCTAGAATACTACTCATTCAATCATCATAATTATAGTTTGTAAAGTTATTGTATGCTTCATCCATTCTTACCTCCTGCATTAAATTAACTTTTTATGCAGGAGGCAAGCAAGGATGACCTAAGAATTAAGACCTCACAATATTGTAAGGCCTTAAAATATTTATGTTGAGACTATGTTGATAATTTAAATAAATATTAGATTTTTAGATGGTCAACATATTTTTTGGGTCCACCCTGCCTATATCCTGTTTTTTGGGTAACATTTCCTTCACTATCAGTAATTAGAATTGTTGGGAACCCTTGAACACCGTATTTCTTTAGGTATTTTTCACGTTCAGCCATTATTTCTGGTGGGACCATTGTTTTCCTAGGAAAGTCTAGTTTTAAAAGAACTAAATTGTCTTTTGCAAACTCAGCAAATCCTCTTCTTGAAAAAACTTCATCATCCAATTTGATACACCAACCGCACCAGTCAGAACCTGAGAAATTAATTAGAACCTTCTTATTTTCTTTCTTGGCAAGCGCCATTGCTTCATCATAATCTTCAAGCCATACTGATTCTACTTTTTCCATTGCAGGATCTACTTTCTTAAGTTCTGCAGAATCACTAGCCATATTCTTTGCTTCGCTTTTACAAGAGCAAAAGATTAGGGGTAACAACAGTAGAATAAATCCATATCTTAGTTTCATACTTCTTCCCCATTAACTAGAATTTTGGTTTCAATTTCACTAGCCTTTTTAAGCATAGCAGAAACTCCACAATATCTTTCTTCTGAAAGGTTTACTGCTTTTTTTATCTTATCTACTGGAAGATTTGAGCCTTCGAAAACATAGTTCATATAAATCTTTTTGTAGTATTTCGGATGTTCTTCAGTCATATCTGCATCCATTTCTATCCAGAACTTATAGTCTTCAACTTTCATTTTTTTTAGAATTGAAACAACATCCATACCTGTGCACCCAGAAAGAGCAGTAAGTAGAAGAGCTTTAGGTCTAGGACCTTGATCTTCCCCACCCACTTTATCAGTTGCATCTAAAATTACATGATGTCCATCGAGTTCAGAATCAAACATCATTTTGTTTTTCCAAGTAGTTTTTACTAACATTATATCATCTACCTCGTTTTTGTAAAGCCTTCCACAGATTTTCTAACAGCATCTCTATAGGTAACCAAAGAGCTGTAAATTGTGTCTAACTTTTCTTTTTCTATATATGATAATGCTTCTATTTGATTTTCCAAAATTCTTTTAGATATTTTTTCAGATATTTCTTCACCTTTGCTAGTTAAATGTACAAACCACTTGCGACGATCTTCTTTGCTATTTACTCTAATTACCAAACCTTTAGCAACTAATCCATCTACAACTCTAGTAACTCTACTATAGGATACATGTAGGTATTTAGAAAGTTGATTCATGTTTTGATGTTCTTCTTGTGTGTGTAGAAATTGTAGTAATAAGCACTCAATAGAACCAACATGTTCACAATATTTAAGATTCAAATCTCTAATTTTCAAATGATTAGTTAAATCGCTTAGCAGTTTCACAAATTTTAAAGCTTTTTTTTCCATAACTCCTCCTGTATGGTAAACAATTTTCTTTCATTACTCAAATTTTATTTAACAATTTCATAAGATTTTTATTTGTAATATAAACTTGTGCCATATAGGTTAAAACATTCAAATTTACCTCAAACTGCACGCTTTTATTTTATTTCACAACAATCTTAATTAATTCAATTAAAATTCTTTCAAGATATAATTTTCGTTTCAATATGCATTTTAAAACCTCAAATTTATTATTTTTTTCCTCAATATTTTGTAAAGGAAAATTTTAATTTTGTTTATTAATAGTGGAATAGCTAAATAATATTTGACATTTTTAGCAAGTTTTTTAAATTCTTTAGAAAAGATTAATATGGAGGAGACAATGAAATTAGTTTCTTTTGACCAAGTAGAATTAGAAGACGTAAATGTTGAGGGTGCTAAAGGTGCTCACATTAGATGGCTTATTTCTCAAAAAGATAATGCTCCGAATTTTGCATTAAGAATGTTCGAGATTGAAGTAGGTGGTCAAACACCTTTCCATAAACATCCATGGGAACATGAAGTATTTGTTCTTGAAGGTAATGGAGCACTTGTAACAGACTTAGGAGAAAAAGAGTTTAAAAGATATGATGTAATATACGTTGATCCTAGTACTAATCATCAGTTCAAGAACATTGGCGAAACTACAATGAAATTTTTATGTATAATCCCTCATGAACCATATAAAGTAGAAAATAAAAAGAAAGCAGTTAATCCATTTGCTAGTGGACAGGCTAACAACTGCTAATAAATAGGAGTTAATTTTGGAAAACAATTTAAAAGAATTTTATAAAAGTATGGTTACAGCACAAAGTCCATCTGGCTTTGAATATGCTGGACAAAAAGCTTATTATGATTTCGTAAAAGAATACGCTGATACAATGCAAGTTGATATCAATGGCAATGTAACAGCTACTAAGAAGGGTAAATCTGATTTCTCAGTTATGATAGCAGGTCATGGTGATGAAATAGGATTTATGGTTAACTACATTGATAGTGATGGATATGTCTATGTTAAAGTTATTGGTGGACTTGATGTAACAATTCTTCCAGGGTTAAGATTAAGCATTATCCATGAAGATCAAGTAGTTAGAGCTGTAATCGGTAAGAAAGCAGCCCACATGGTTAAATCTGGAGATAAAGCTCCTTCAAAAATAGAAGAACTTTGGTTAGATATCGGTGCTAAGAACAAAGAAGAAGCTGAAAAAAGAGTTTCAATAGGTGATCCTGTTACTTTCACACCTGGCTATGAAGAACTTACTGATGATATAGTTGTTAGTAAAGCTGCTGACAACAAAACAGGTGTTTTTGTTGCTGGACTTGTTCAATATTACCTAGCACAAATGGAAGAAAATGTGCTACCTACAGTTCATTCTGTTTCTACAGTATGTGAAGAATCTAATGGTAAAGGCGCATACACTGTTGCTGAAACATTAAAGCCTACTATCGGTATCGCAGTTGACGTTACTTTCGCAACCGATCATCCTGGTGTTGATAAGAAAGTTTGGGGTGAAGTTAAAATCGGTGGTGGACCTGTTATCGGAATGGGGTCTTCACTTAACCCTAAAGTATGGAAAATGCTCATTGAAACAGCTAAAGAGAATGACATTCCTTACCAACTAAGTGTTGATACTAACAGAACCGGTACTGATGCTGATTCATTCTTTAAACTAAATGGTGGTATTGCTACTTCTGTTATCTCAATTCCTAACAGATATATGCACTCTCCTAATGAAGTTATCTCACTTTCTGATTTAGAAAACACAGCAAAACTAATCTTCGAATTCATTAAGAAAATAGATGAAGATATAGATCTTTATCCTTTCCACTTAGATTAATTAATGTTTATATAAATATTAAAGAGTGCAGATAATTACTGCACTCTTTTTATATATAAAGTTTTACACTGTCAATTCTACTCTACAGTCACAGACTTAGCAAGATTCCTTGGTTGGTCAACGTCAAGCCCTCTCAAATCTGCTACATGATAAGCAAGTAATTGCAGAGGTATAACTGAAAGAATCGGTTGTAATTCTGCTTCTGTTTTTGGGATTATAAGAACGTCTTCTGACATTTCTTGAAGCTGTTCATCCTCTTCTGTTATGACAGTAAACAATCTACCTTTTCTAGCTACCACTTCTTGCAGATTAGAGATAATCTTATCATACAGTTCATCTTGTGGAGCTATTGCTACTACTGGCATATTTTCATCTATAAGAGCAATTGGGCCATGCTTCATCTCAGCTGCAGGATATCCCTCAGCATGAATGTAAGATATTTCTTTTAACTTTAAAGCTCCCTCTAGTGCTACTGGATAATGAAGGTCTCTTCCAAGATACAAAGCATTATCTGAATCCTTAATTTTTTCTGCTATTGCAGCTATTTTATCATTAAGCTTAAGTATTTCATCTATCTTGGCGGGTAATTCTTTTAGACCACGAATCAGCCTCATTCCATCAACAGTAGAGATATTTCGCATTCTACCAAAGAGAAGTCCTAAAAGAGCTAGAATAGTCACTTGTGAAGTAAATGCCTTAGTAGAAGCAACGCCTATTTCTGCTCCAGCATAGATATACACCCCACCATCTGATTCTCTAGCAATAGTAGAACCGATGCCATTTGTTATTCCCATAACCTTAGCACCCTTTGCCCCTGCTTCTCGCATGGCTGCTAGTGTATCAGCAGTTTCACCTGATTGACTAACCACAAAGACAAGTGTATCATCTTCAATGATTGGGTTTCGATAGCGATATTCACTAGCATATTCAACTTCAACATGCATTCTTGCTAATCTTTCTATGATATACTTGCCTAGCAAACAAGAATAGTAAGAAGTTCCGCATGCTAGCAGTTGAAGTCTCTTAACTCTTCTTAAGTCATGAGCTTGCATATTCAAGCCATTTAGTCTAGCAGTAGCCATATCATCATATAATCTACCACGAAAAGCATGTCTGACCGTTGTTGCTTGCTCAAATATCTCTTTTAGCATAAAGTGTTTGAATCCACCTTTTTCCACTGATGAAGCTTCCCACTCTACGGTTGATATTTCAGGATCAACAGCAACATTATCGAGTGTTTTAATTTCAAAGTTATCTTCTTTTATAGTGACAATTTCCCTGTCATTTAAGTAAATAACTCTATTAGTATGAGTAAGAATTGCATTAACATCAGAAGTTAAGAAATAAGCATCATCTGAAACACCTAGAATAAGAGGTGAACCTTTTCTAGCTGCGATAATTTGCTCAGGACAGTCTTGGCATATTACGGCAATACCATAAGTACCTTCAACTAGTTTGAGGGCTGATTTAACAGCTTCTTCAAAATCACTTAGTTTATGATAGAAGTGTCCAATAACATGTGCTAATATTTCTGTATCTGTTTGACCTTCAACGAAGTCATCAAATCCAACAAGCTTGTCTCTTAGCTGTTTATAGTTTTCTATAATACCATTATGAACAACAGCAATTTTCTTATATTTATCATGATGAGGATGAGCATTAATTTTGTTAGGTTCCCCGTGAGTTGCCCAACGTGTATGAGCTATAGCAATTTTAGAATAAGTCTCAGTTGGAGTAGGTAAACTTGATTCCATCTCAATTATTTTACCTTTTTCTTTGAATATCTTCAGTTTATTATCATTACAAATTGCAATCCCTGAAGAGTCGTAACCTCTATATTCTAACTTTTTTAAAGCAGCTAATACAATTGGAACTGCACTTTTCTTTCCTAAATATCCAACAATTCCACACATTTTAATTTACCTCTTCTATCTTTTCAAAACCATTATTGATTTTGTATATAAGTGCGTTTACTCCTACAAATATTGCTATTGCCGCAATCAATACCGATATAGACATTACATTAGTTCCTTCTAGGTACTTATTTATCATCTCTAAAGGTATAAAACTCTGAGCTAAGAGAATACCAACAGCATTATTCAAGAAATGAGCTAGCATTGGCGAGAATATAGATTTTGTAGAATATAGCAAATATCCTAACCATATACCTAACAGACTTATTGGTATTATTTTATAAACATCCAAATGGAAGATTGCAAACATTACCCCAGTTGCAATTATAGATAGCCATACTCCTTTCTTCTCAAAGAAGCGAGGCAATAATCCTCTAAAGAGGGCTTCTTCAAAAATGGCAGGAACTACAGCAATTACAAGTATAAGAATGTGTAATGGTGCATCTTGTCCAGACATTAAATCTACTAAAGCACCAAACTGATTTTCAGGTATTGGGAACAGTAAATCTACAAGTTTAGTTAACCATGCAGCAATAACTAACGCAGGAATAGTAGCTATTGGGATAAGTAAGAAGTTAACAACTTTAGTCTTGTTATATCTTAAGAATCCTGCTGGACCTCCAAACAATGTATTTTGAATTTCATCTTTTTTCTTAGCATATAATGTTCTAACAAGAAGAAGTACTGGCAAACCTAATAATAGAATTTGAGATTTTACTAATCCTAGCATTAATTTAGATTGAACAACCTTGCCATCTACAAATCCCTCTCTTTGCCAAGAGAAGCCTATATAATACATTAACAAGATTGCTACAAAGTAAAGCAACATTCCCATTCCAGGATTTATAAGTTGGAATTTATTCTTTTTAAGTCCCTTGAAAGAAGTCTCGGTCTGTGTTCTAAAAAGAACATTTTCAGTATTAAAGACTTTAATTGTCATATATATTGCTATAATATTCAATAAGATAGTTGAACCTACTGTAACTCCAAAGTGTAAGTAGTTTACTCCAGAAAGCATTATTTCTTTGAATAGAAGTGCTATATTAATCACTGGAATGAAAGCAATACCAATATTCATCTCAAAACCAGGGAACATGGAAATCATAGCTAACATCATAGAAACCATTATAATTGGACTTTCATAGCTTCTTGCTTCTTTCATGTTTCTTGAATATGTTGAGATAATTAAAAGTACTGCACTAAAGAAAAGAACTACAGGAAGTAGTGATAGCAGTATCCAAACAAATGCTGATACCGGAATATTTGCACCAATTGCTGAGACACCACTCTGTGACAGTAAGTGTTTAAATGAGAAGTACATACTTGCCATATTAACTACCACATTAACTAAACTAGCAGTTACAATAGTTAAGAACTTACCGACAACAATCTCATTCCTTGAAACAGCTGATACAAGCAAAGTTTCTAAAGTCTTTCTTTCTTTTTCACCTGCTACTAAATCAGTTGCTACTACTGCCCCACCTGTAATTAATAGCATTATTAACAAGTATGGTAAGAACCTTCCCATTATCATACCCATCATTTGCTGAGATGAAGCTAAATTAACTTCTTCCTCATGGAATGGATTAAGGAAACTATCATCTAACTCTTTACCACTTAATTTATTAACTCTCACATGTAACAAATCCTTTTCAAACTTGCTCATGTGCTTTTTCAATTCTTTTAATGCCATTTCAGCTTTATCATCTGACCTATCATACCTAAACTGAAAATAATATGAGTTTGGTTGACTTGTAGATATTGAATCTAATCTAACAATGGCATGTATTGTACCATCTTTAATTAATGAATCAAGTTCTGTGCTATCAGGGTATATCTTTATATTTTCATCTAATTCTAGACCATTTCTAATATTCGTGATTAAATCAATAGTTTCTTGATTTTCATAATTTTGTACATCAAAATTCTCTAAAGCTACAACTTTTGTCTCTTCTTGTAGCTTTTGTGTCTGACGTTGCATCAATGAAGAAGCTCCGATAAATATAAGAGGATAGAGAATAATTGGTAAGAGAATAGTTGAGAATAAGGTACGTTTATCACGATATAATTCTAACAACTCTTTGAGGTATATCTTTTTAATTTTATTCATGTTCATGAGGAACCTCCTCACCATAAGTTTTATTGACATAATGGATAAAGATATCATCTAAATCTTGGAGTTGTGTCTCTTCTCTAAGGAATTCTAAAGTACCTTGAGCCAAGAGTTTCCCCTTGTGTATCATTACAATTCTATCTGCCAATCTTTCAGCTTCTCTCATTATGTGAGTTGAAAAAAGAACGCTCTTACCTTGGTCTTTGGTTCTCTTAATAAAATCAACAATATTCTTAGCTGTGAGAATATCCAAGCCTGAGGTTGGTTCATCAAGAATCATCACTGGTGGATTATGAATAATAGATCTTACAATTGATACCTTCTGCCTCATACCAGTAGAAAGAAAATCTATTTTTTTGTCCAAGAAAGAGTTCATATCTAGCATATCAGCTAATTCTTTAATCTTGCTGTCAGTCTCTACTCTAGAAAGACCATATAGATCACCAAAATACCTCAAAAACTCTGTAACTTTTAATCGAGTATATAAACCTGTATCTCCTGACAAGAAACCTAAATTTCGTCTTACTCCATCTGCTTGTGTGACGATATCATAACCTTCAATCTCAGCAGAACCAGATGTTGGCTTAAAAACTGTAGATAAAATACGCATAGTAGTAGTTTTACCTGCCCCGTTTACACCAAGCAAACATACAATTTCACCCTTCTGAACATCAAATGATAAATTATCTACTGCTGTAAATAACTCTCCATCTTTCTGAACAAACTTTTTTGTAAGATTCTTTACTTCTATCATAATTCCTCTTTGTTCATTATTTACTATATTTTTAGATATTTACTAATGTTGAATATTGTCAATATTTTTGTGGCTACTTCGAGGAATAAGCTCAGAAATATACTCTTTTATTAATTTCTACCGTTACCAGTCTACCTTCTTCCTTACTTGCCACCTTGAAAAAAAGCCGATTTTTCAAGGAGGCGCTTAAGCTAGGAGTTAGTTAGAAGGAGCGTAAGCATCCACCGATAGGTTGAACGAAGTTCATGCTTACGCAAATTATTTCTTTTCGTAGCCAGGGATGGCTACAATCCCAAGAATTTTCGTAGTCGTGGACCGTGTCAGGCTAGACTGATGGCTACAATCCCAGTTTCCCTCGGAGTGTAAGCATCCACCGATAGGTTGAACGAAGTTCATGCTTACGCAAATTATTTCTTTTCGTAGCCAGGGATGGCTACAATCCCAAGACTTTTCGTAGCCATGGACCGTGTCAGGCTAGACTGATGGTGATGGCTACAATCCCAGTTTCCCTCGGAGTGTAAGCATCCACCGATAGGTTGAACGAAGTTCATGCTTACGCAAATTATTTCTTTTCGTAGCCAGGTGTCAAGAGAAGTTTAAAATGTTACACTTTTGGAAGTATAAACTGTTACACTTTGGTTAAAAAAATAAGTTAAATTTTACCTTTCATTCTATAGCTATCACCATCCATCGTGATTAGCTGTGCATGGTGTAGAAGTCTATCTAATATTGCTGAAGTAATAACATTATCTCCAAAAGCAGATCCCCACTCTTGAAATAGTTTGTTTGATGTTATAACAATAGATCTAAATTCATATAGTTCGCTAACTAGTTTAAAGAACATACTTGAAGATATTTCCTTTATTGGTAAATAGCCGATTTCATCAATAATTATTAATTCATTTTTACATAGTTTCTTAATAAACTCTTTCAGGCTTTTCTCATTGGATGCTATTAACATATCATCTAGTAAATCATTAAATGTGTAAAATTTTACATTATATCCCTTTTGTATTGCTTCATATCCCAAAGCTAATGCTATATGCGTTTTACCAACTCCAGGAGGTCCCATAAATATCTTATTTTCTCTGTTATCTATCCAATCAAAATCCAACCACTCATTGACCATCCTTTTAGTTACACTGTGTTGATATTTATAATCAAACTCTTCAAATGTCTTTACTGAAGGGAAATTTGACCTTTTTATTTTTAGCTTAATAGCTGTTTGATTTCTGCTATTAACTTCATTTCTGATAATATACGATAAAAACTGCTGATTAGAGAGTTCTTTCTCTCTTCCATGCTGTAAATATGATTCAATGTTATTGAGTATATGTCGACACCTTATCCTGAATAAATCTTTCTTTAATTGTTCCATCATTTTTTTACCATCCTATCATAATCTGATAAATCTCTTGCTAGTTTTGAACTACTTGTGTTATTATTACTTTGGTTGTTTTGTATATAATCATTTATCTTTAATTGCTTTGTGAGAGCTTCAAGAACATTTTCAACTTTGCTTGCGCGTAGTTGTGAAAATGCTAAAGATTGATTAATTACAAAATTCCAGTCAAGACGGTTATATTCATTATATAGCCGTCTTATTGCTCTTAATTGTTCTCGTGGGTGACTTGTGTTTTCTTTTAAAATCCTGGTCACAAAAACGTCATAATTTTGATATCCTTTCAGAAGTTCTAAAACGTCATCCTTTAGAGTTTCTAATTTTTCTGAATAATCAATATAATGTGCTTGATTTATAGTCGGCTTTGACTTTCCATATTTTACAGAATGACTAGCTACTTGTGCTAGTGTTAAGCTATCTATTATCAAAAGTTTGCTATTTAATTCTTCTACTAAAACTTCTTTTTTTTGATAAATATAAGGAACTGAATATTTATTACCTTTCCAAGATATTATTCCTTGTTTATCTACTTTTCTCAATACTCTATTGTTTGGTATATAAGTTCTCATTAAATCCTTTTCAGCTTTAAATACTTCTGTCGGAATTTCTAAAGTTGTGCTATGCTCTCTATTATTTACCATTTCAAACCAATCTTTTGAACGCATTTCTATCTCACTTAACCCTGAAAACTTATCTCCATAAAGAAAATCTTCTTTTACTTCTCTTACATGGCGTTCCACAAGTCCTTTAGTTTGAGGGTCATAACCTTCGCATATATAATAGTTTAAATTGTGTTTGTTTAGGAACTGTTCAAATAGTTTATTTAACCATACTTCCCTATATTTTTCTCTTATTACAACTAACTTTGTTTGGTCATAAACTAATTGCTTTGGTAAGCATCTAAAATAATTAAAACAGGCTTCATGAGCTTGTATAAAATCATTAGTATTATATGGTCTTAATTGGAAATGAGCATACACCATTCTTGAGTATGAGATTTTAAAGGCTACAAAATAAACTTTTATCTTTTCACCTGTTGTGAGTAATACTTTTTGTTCTCCCGGATCTACTTGTATCTGTACTCCTGGTTCATACGTTACAGGGGTAAAATAACGTCTACAACGAGGCTTTATTGCTTCTTTGAGTTTATTTATGTAATTCGAAAATGCTCGCTCTGATATAACTATATCGGGGTATTTCTTTTGGAATTTACGATGAAGTTTGGTTGTGCGTATTCGTGGATATTCCTTAATCCAAAGGCTTAACAACTCTTTATAAGACTCTAAAATACTGTTTCGTCTAAAGATATTGCTCTTATATTCTGTATAATCTTTTAACGACATCTTTCTGAACTTCTGCACTGTCGTTGGTGATATAGCTAATTGCCTAGCTGTTTCTCTTACACTTAAGTTTAAATTCTGACACGATTTTATCTTGTGATACATGCTTTCCTCTATCATGGTTATCCTCAAAATTTGTATTTTGAGGAGTGTACCATTTTATACTTCCATTACTGTACCACTTTATAATTCTATTAACACCAGGGATGGCTACAATCCCAAGAATTTTCGTCGCCGAGGACCGTGTCAGGCTAGACTGATGGCTACAATCCCAGTTTCCCTCGGAGTGTAAGCATCCACCGATAGGTTGAACGAAGTTCATGCTTACGCATAATATTTCTTTTCGTAGCCAGGGATGGCTACAATCCCAAGAATTTTCGTAGTCGTGGACCGTGTCAGGCTAGACTGATGGCTACAATCCCAGTTTCCCTCGGAGTGTAAGCATCCACCGATAGGTTGAACGAAGTTCATGCTTACGCAAATTATTTCTTTTCATAGCCAGGGATAGCTACAATCCCAAGACTTTTCGTAGCCATGGACCGTGTCAGGCTAGACTGATGGCTACAATCCTAGAATATTAGCAAGTTAGCGGAGTCTATACAGTTTTAGGATAAAACAGCTTATTAAAGTTATCATAAATTAGCTATTGACAGAATTTATATTCATAATATTAAATAACTAAAAACATATATAAATAGGTCAAGATGGCAAATAAAAAAAAAATTGCAAAAGAAATAGATGAACTAAGAAAAGAAATTGAACATCATAATCAGCTTTATTATAAAAATAATGACCCTGAGATAACTGATTTTGAATATGATAGCTTAATCATTAGATTACAAGAACTTGAAAAGGCTTATCCTGAGTTCAAAGTAGAGAAAAGTGTCATAGAAAAAGTTGGCGATGATTTAGATTATAATTCAAAGACTATTGAACATAAGCAAAGGATGTTTAGCTTAAGCAATGGCTATTCTTATGACGAAATTGATAGTTTTGTTAATAAGATTTTCTTTGAGTACAGTGATTATAAGATGGATTTATTTGTAGAACAGAAGATAGATGGTTTTAGTATTAATCTATATTATGAAGGGGGCCAACTTCTTTATGCTACCACCAGAGGAGATGGAGTTAAAGGGGAAGTTGTAACCAGCAACATTTTGACAATCAGAGATATACCTCAAAAGATAAAGTATTTGGGACCTCTTGAAGTTAGAGGTGAAGTTTATATGCCTATTGCTGAATTTGAAAGAATAAATGAGCAAAGAAAAGAAGATAACAAAAAACTATTTGCTAATCCAAGAAATGCTGCTGCAGGAACTATCAAATTGAAAGATTCTATTTTAGTTGCTGAAAGAAATCTTGCTTCATTCATTTATTCTTTAGGCTATTCTCAAGGACTAAGCATTGAAAGTCAACATGATTTATTCACTTTCTTAGAAGAGAATGGATTCAGGATTAATCCCTATTATAAGAGAATTGATAGCATTGACAAACTTCATAAGTATTGTGATAAATGGGATATTGAAAGAAGTAAACTTGATTATGAGATTGACGGAATAGTAATCAAAGTTAATGATTATAACCTGCAAAAAGAACTTGGATTTACAGCAAAATCACCGAAATGGGCAATAGCCTATAAATTTAAAGCTGAAGAGAAAGAGACAATCTTACTTGATGTTGAATTTCAAGTTGGCAGAACAGGAGCAGTCACTCCTAGAGCAGTGCTTGAGCCAATCTTCTTAGCTGGGACTACCGTTTCCCATGCAACACTACATAATGCTGATGAACTTGCTAGATTAGATATTCATTATGGAGACACTGTTAGAATAATAAAATCTGGCGAAATCATACCTAAGATAATCTCAGTAAATACTGATAGACGAAATGATTCAGCTGATAGGGTTGTGTTTCCTGATAACTGTCCGGTCTGCAATACTAAGCTAGAACGTGCTCCTGAAGAAGCTATTTATTACTGTCAGAATATCTCTTGTCCTGCGAAAATTTCAAGAACAATAGAACATTTCACTTCTCGAAATACAATGGATATTGAGGGATTAGGAGAAGCAGTAGTAAACCTCTTTATAGAAAAAGGCTTTATTAAGACTGTCGCTGACATATATCGGTTAGATTTTGAACAGATAAAGCTTTTGGATGGATTTGGAGAAAAATCAGTTGCTAATTTATCCAAAGCAATTGAACAATCAAAGACTAGAAATTTAGATAAATTACTCTTTGCTCTTGGCATTAGATATGTTGGAGCAAAAATCTCTAGCATTCTAGCCGAGGAATTTATAACTTTGGATAAGATAATGCAGGCTGATACAATTCAATTAGAGTCAATCCCTGAGATTGGCCAGCGAATTGCAGGATCAGTTTTTGATTTCTTCCATGAAGAAAAGAATATTTCTCTGATTGAAGAATTAAGAGAATTAGGTCTTAATTTTGAATATCAACAAAAAGAAAAATCTTCAGATTTATTTGAAGGAAAAACTTTCTTAGTAACAGGAACCTTAGTAAATTACAAGAGAAATGAAATTAAAGAAATAATTATTAGCAATGGTGGAAAAATACTTTCCTCAGTTAGTAAGAACTTAAATTATCTTGTTATTGGAGATAAACCAGGAAGTAAACTGGCAAAAGCTGAAGCTATTGGCACAGTTGAAATACTAACAGAAAATGACTTTATAGGATTGATTAATAGATGATTTTCTTCGAATACATAGCAGGATTACTACAAAAAGGTAATGACTATTTAGCTCAATTACCTTATATATCTTCATACCTCAACGAAATAGTTTTTGCTATATCTATTATAGCTATCTTGATTTTCTACTTTAAATCAAGAATATTAGAAAGATATTTAATGAAAGAACTGCTTTCTCCTTTCCTAGTAACCTTATCAACGATAACTTTTGTGCTTCTCCTAGATGAGATAATGGATTTAATGAAATTAATCATGGAAAAAGATTTGGACTTCTTAACAATAATTAATATCTTCGGCTTAGCCCTGCCATTCCTATTAGCCCTGTCTATTCCAATGGCTGTTTTAATGGCATCCATTCTGACCTTTGGACGTCTTAGCGTTGACAGTGAGATTGTTGCTATTAAATCTGGAGGGGTAAACATCTTCAAAACAGTAAGGCCAATCTATTTCTTAGCATTGTTATTGTCTCTATTCATGGTATATTTTAACAACAAAATACTTCCCGAAACAAATCATAAGTTTAGTAACCTTAGAACTGAAATTTCAATGCAAACACCGATGAAGATAATAAGTCCAGGTGAGTTTATTCAGTTTGGAGCATATACTGTTTTAGTTCAAGATATCGATGATGAATTTATGTATGGGATTGTGATCTATGATAGGTCAGATACCAAATTCCCTAAGACTATTGTAGCTAAAAAAGGCAAAATTATCCCAATTGAAAATGGGGTTTCTTTGAAAGCTATCCTTTATAATGGTCAGATGCATGATAGAGATGCTAAAAATGACAAGAAATATTCAATAACTTCCTTTCAAGAATTTATACTTAACATTACAGGTCTAGAAGAAAAAATAGTTATTGCCGAGAGAACAAATAGATCTGATAGAGAAATGAGTTCTTCGCAACTGGTTTCTGCAATAGAGCTTGAAAAAGAGAAAATAATTCAATATGACCAAAGTGTGGTTAAGCTGGAAGAAGCTATCAATAAATTAGAAAAGGTAGAGTTAGATTCATCTGAAGGTCGAGTAGCCCCCATGAAAATAAAGAGTAATATAAATAAGATAAAGCAAAATAAGCAAGAAAAAGAATACTCTCAAGAAAGAATTCGAGCATATACGGTTGAATATCATAAGAAATATGCTTTAGCTTTTGCCTGTTTGATATTTGTTATTATGGGCATACCAATTGGAATCATGACAAAAAGCTCAGGCATTGGAGTTGCTTTTTCAGTTTCTTCTTTAATATTCTTAATCTACTATGTTTCCTTGATTGGAGGAGAAAGACTAGCAGACAAGGGTATTGTTGACCCTGCTTTATCAATGTGGATTTCAAATATTTTCTTCGGAGCCTTAGGCATATATCTAACTTATGCTGCAAAGTTTGAGAAGTCTTTCCTAGATTTTAGCAGATTTAGCTTATCGGGATTATTCAAAAGGAAAAAAAGTAATGAGAACGCTTGATAAATACATAATTAAAGAATTTCTAAGGACATTCGTTGTAATATTTCTATCTTCGTCTGTCTTGTTCATTGTGATTGATATAATAGACCACCTATCAAAGATGCTAAAATATGGAGCAACATTCAATCAAGCTGTTCTCTATTATACACTCAGGTTACCTTATCTACTAACCCTGACTTCCCCAGTAATAATGTTACTGACCGGGCTATTCATGATGAATAATTTATCCAAGTACAATGAGTCTATTGCTGTTAGGGCTGCTGGAATAAGCATTAAGAGAACACTTTTCCCCTTAATGATAATTGGATTTCTCATGAGTATATTTATTGGTTGGTTTGGTGATTATGTTTTACCAAAAGCAGAAGATAGAAGAACTCAGTTATATCAAGTTGAGATAAAGAAAGGCAAATTGAAAGATAAAATGCTTAGGACTAAGATATTCTTTAAAGAGGGCTCAGACACACAGAATTTCGTTGCTTTCTTCAATGGTCACTCTGAAGAGATGAAAGTTATAGATAAGACTGTAGTTTCAGAAGATTTTAGTGAGATTAAAAGTAAGAGTGTGGCTAGCTCTGCCAAATGGGCTGAAGATGAATGGAACTATAAGCAACTTTATCAAAGAGAATTTCAGTCTGGTGAAATGGTAAACTACTCATACAAAAATCAATCTAAAGAAGCTGTAATGAATGTAACTCCTAAAGAGTTTATCAGGACTGCCCAGAAAACTGTTTCAATGAACTATCAAGAGTTGAGTGCATACATTGATAGACTAAAGAAATTAAATGATGATTATACTATTGAATTAGTTGACCTTTACATGAAGATTTCTTTCCCTTTAGCTAACTTCATTATATTATTTTTCTCTTTTCCAATTATTACTTCTTCAACTAGAAGTAAAAACAGAGGATTGATTTTTATGATGGGGCTTGGTGTTTGCTTTGTATTTTTAGTAGCTCTTAGGATATCAAGAAGTCTTGGTTATTCAGGAGTACTAAGCCCAATGGTGGCTGCCTGGTTGCCGAATGTATTATTTTTTATTGTGGGATTATACTTCTTAAGAAAAGCGGAAGTATAGTGAGGAAAAAATGGAAATATATGTAAAAAAGTTTGGTGGAACATCGGTAGGTTCCATTGAGAAAATTGACAATATTGCAAGACGAATAGCCAATGAGTTTGACTCAAGTAAAAGATATGTAATAGTAGTATCAGCTATGGGGAATACTACTGATGAATTGACAGAAAAAGCCTATTCTATTAGCAGTAAACCATGTAAACGTGAACTAGACATGTTGCTTACTGCAGGGGAAAGAATCAGTATGTCTCTTTTGTCGATTGCATTACAGGAATATGGGATAACATCAATATCCTTTACAGGATCTCAGTCTGGAATAATTACAGATTCTAATCATGGTAATGCGAGAATTACTGATGTTACAGCTTTTCGTATTAGAGAAGAACTAGAGAAAAACAAAGTTGTTATTGTAGCAGGATTTCAAGGAGTAAGCCCTGAGAAAGAAGTAACTACACTTGGACGAGGTGGTTCTGATACTTCTGCTGTAGCTCTTGCTTCCTATCTCAAAGCAAAAACTTGTGAAATATATACAGATGTTGATGGCATCTATTCAGCTGATCCAAGACTTGTGACAGATTACCAAAAGATAGATGTTATTGATTATAATACAGTCCTAGAACTTGCTTATGGGGGTGCTAAAGTGATTCACCCTAGAGCTGTTGAATTTGCAAAAAAATATAATATAGAGTTAGAAGTTAAGTCTTCTTTTACCTTTGCAGCTGGAACAAAGAT
The DNA here is from genome assembly GCA_963678315.1 of Cloacimonadales bacterium (SeqCode). GTDB lineage: Bacteria > Cloacimonadota > Cloacimonadia > Cloacimonadales > JAFGVF01. Next base: position 2,595,230 of record OY782781.1, read on the forward strand.
TAGAAAGGAAACTAATATGGAAGAAAAGAAAATTGTTTCTATAGCTTATAAAAATAACTTGATTCGCAATGTTTATAATAAAGATTTTAGAAGTGTTCTACAAATACTCAATGAAGAGAAGATTGAAGTTTTTGACTTAAATATTGATGAAGATATTTTAAAACTTGTTGTGGATTGTAAGAGCTTTAATGAAAGTAAGCTAAAAGACATTAATTGTGATACATCATGTGAGGTGCAGTCAATATCAATTATTGGTAATAGAATAATTAATGATATTGAGTTTTTGATGCAACTACATGATTTTCTAGATAATAATGGTGTTGATATTAAAGATATAAAGAAGAACACTGTCGGATTAAATATAATCGTCAAAACCGACAAACTTGAAGAGATTATAATAAAATTACATAAAGAATATATAAAATAATGGAGACAAGATGAGTAAATATATAATAACTAGTGCTTTACCTTATGCTAATGGCAAACTTCATATTGGCCATGTAGCAGGAGCATATTTACCAGCTGATATTTTTAACAGATATCTTAAATTAAAAAAAGAAGATGTAATATATATTTGTGGAAGTGATGAGCATGGTGCACCTATTTCAATTAGAGCAGAAAAAGAAGGTGTTAGTCCTCAAGAGATTGTGGATAGATACCATAAATCTTTAAAAGAAAGCTTTGATGGACTTGGCATTATCTTTGATAACTTCTCAGGAACAGCCAGAAAACCTCACCATGAGCTTTCACAACAGTTCTTCACTGAATTAAATAATAATGGTTATATAAAGGCTAAAGAGTCACAACAATTCTATGATGAAAAAGAAAAAAGATTCCTTCCTGATAGATATGTTGAAGGTACATGTCCTCACTGTGGAGCAGAAGGTGCAAGAGGAGACCAATGTGATGCTTGTGGTAAGTTAATAGATGCTATCACTTTGATTAATCCTATAAGTAAAGTATCTGGAACCAAGCCTGTAATAAAAACTACAAAACAATGGTATTTAGACTTACCACAGTTTACTGAAAGATTGAAAGAATGGTTAGCCCAAAAGACTTATTGGAAAGAAAATGTTGTTAATTTTATCCAGAATTGGTTAAATGAAGGCTTGATTGAACGTGCGATTACTAGAGATATTAACTGGGGAGTTCCAGTACCTTTAGAAGAAGCTGAAGGAAAAGTTCTTTATGTTTGGTTCGATGCTCCTATAGGTTACATATCTTCAACTATTGAGTGGGCAAACAAGCTTGGTAAGCCTGAACTATGGAAAGATTACTGGTTAAACCAAGAAACTAAATTGGTTCATTTCATTGGAAAAGATAACATTCCATTCCATACTATCATGTGGCCAGCTTTTGTGATGGGGCAAAACGAGAATTATGTTCTTCCTTATGATGTACCAGCTAATGAATACCTTAACCTCGAGGGTAACAAGATTTCTACAAGTAGAAACTGGGCTATCTGGGTTGATGAATACTTAAAGTATTTTGATGGAGAATATCTGAGATATGTTCTCGCTGTTAATGCTCCTGAGAAACAAGATAATGACTTCTTATGGAAAGATTTCCAAAATAAGATTAATACCGAATTGAATAATGTTCTTGGAAACCTAGGCAACAGAGTATTCTCTTTTACTAAAAAACACTTTGATGGATTGATAACTAAACCAGAAAATCTAGAAGACTTATCAGTTAAAGCTCTTGAAGAAGTTGATGCTTTAATTAATGATATAGATAAATACTACTCTTCTTACCAAGTTAGAAAAGCTGTGAAGACTATCATGGATATTGCTAGAATAGGTAATAGATACTTTGATGAAAGACAACCATGGAAAGTAGTAAAAACCGATAAAGCTCCAGTAGCAGAAACACTGTATGTGTGTGCTGAAATCATTAGAAAGATTACAGTTGTTATGACTCCTATCTTACCAAACTTCATGAGCAAACTAAGAGCAATCATGCAGATTGATTCAGTTCCAGTTTGGGAGGAATTAAGTGCCGATGCATATCCAATTCAACTTGGAGATGTTCAACAAGTATTCTATAAAGTAGAAGATAAGCAAATAGAAGAGCAACTTAAACTTCTACAAGAAAATGCTAAAGCCAATAAAGAAGTTGAAGAAGAAAAGCCTGAAATTAAGCCTGAAATTGATTTTGAAGACTTCATGAAACTTGATTTGAGAGTTGCTAAAATTCTATCAGCTGAAAAAGTAAAAAAGACAGATAAACTTCTACATGTAAAAGTTTCCTTAGGTTCAGAAGAAAGAGAACTTGTAGCAGGTCTTGCTAAAGCTTATTCTCCAGAAGAATTAGTCGGTAAAAAAGTGGTTATGCTACTAAACCTCAAACCTAGAAAGATTAGAGGAGTCTTATCGCAAGGCATGATATTAGCTGCTGCTGATGGAGATACCTTATCCGTATTACATCCAAATAAAGATGTGAAAGAAGGATCTGTTATTTCATAAATAAGCTATTTTAGAGCTGAGTATTAATTAACATATTCAGCTCTTTTTTATTATTTACTTGCCAAAGAACAAGTATTTCTTAATTATCTGACTAGAGGTAATTATGTTTAAGAAATTCCTAATGTTACTTATGCTGATATCTTTATCAAGCAATGTTATTGCCTATATGATAAAGAATAATGATGTATTCCTTACTATTCTAATTGATAGTGGAAAAAAGGTTGAACTTGATGTCGAAGGTTCTAGCTACTTTAATGGCAAAGAATATACTACACACAAGATAAGTGTTAACTATATACAAGACGATAAAGTAAAAGTAACCATTGGCAATAAAGCATTTACAGGGAAGGCTCACCTTATGGAGCTTACAATACCTAGTTCATTTTCTAAGAAAGGTAACAAGAAACAATCATTCTCTGGAGATATCCACATTCGTACATACAAGAATAAAATAGTTTTACTCAACATAATGAACTTAGAAAGCTACACACGTTATGTTGTAAGCAATGAAATTGGTTCTGGTGCTCCTGAAGAAGCACTAAAAGCTCAAGCAATAATATCTCGGACTTACGCAATATATAATTCAATGAAGAATGTTTCATATCCCTGGGATTTAAGAGCTGACACCTATTCACAAGTTTTTAATACCAAAAAAGATATTCCACAAAAAGTAATTGATGCTTGTAATGCTACAGAATATTCCATAATTACTCATAATGACAAACCTGCTTTTACTCCCTTCAGTGGATATAATGGCGGTTATATAGCTAATGTGGAAGATGTTTGGGGTGGGAAAGGCTTCCCTTATCTCTCGGCTAAAGGTGATAATTCTAAAGTAAATACAAAAGACATGACAAAGGATAGTAACCTTAAACGATGGATAAAAACTAGTCCAGAAAAGGCATATAAACACTATTCAAAACTTCCTAACTGGCTAAAAGCTAGCTTCCAATGGAAGAAAAAGGTTAACCTTACGACAGTCGCTAACAGAGGTAATTACAGTAAAGTAAGGTCTTTGTCGGTTGTTTCAAGAGATAAATCAGGTAGGGTTAATAATTTAAGAGTAGTAACCTCCAAAGGCTGGGAGAATGTAACATCTCAGGATAAGATAAGAAGAATACTAGGGGTAACATCCACAATGTTCTATCTTGAAAAGCATAGCGGTTATGTTATTGTGAAAGGTAAAGGAAATGGTCACGGAGTAGGATTCTGCCAAACTGGTGGATATTTAAAAGCTTATGCAGGATGGAATTACAAGAAAATTATTAAGCACTACTATCCTCAAACTGATTTGAACGATAGCTTCTTCTTTGATAAGTCTACAGAAGATGAATTGGAAAAGTTATTTTCTGACTAATTAAGATAATAAGTAAGTAGAACATCATTATCTATTCTTTCTATAGAATCCAGTTCTAATTGTATCTTATTTTCTATAGAATCGATACCTATATTACTAAAAACGTTCATATTACCATCAATTATTGAAGGAGCAATAAAATAGTAGATCTTATCAATAAGGCCTTGAGCTAAGAAACTAGAACATAATTGAGGTCCTGCCTCTATCATGACTGAATACATATTCTTATTATAAAGATATGCCGTTATCTCTTGTAAATTAAAAGTATTATTTAGCACATCTAAGAAGACTACTTGAAGGCCTTTACTTTCCAGTAACAAGTGCTTTTTACTATCCCTATATTGAGAAGAAGTAAAAATCATTGTTGCTATATCTCGAGAGCTAACAACGAGTTTAGATTCAATATTAATCTCAAAATATTTATCCACTACAACACGTGAAGGATTAGAGATTTCAACATCGTCCAGCCTTACATTCAGCATAGCATCATCTTCATTAACTGTCTTAACGCCTGTAATAATAGCATCAGCTTCATTTCTTAAGTAATGAACCTTTCTTCTTGAAGCAGAGGATGTTATCCATTTAGAATTACCATTATCATCAGCAATTTTACTATCTAGAGATACAGCATTCTTCATATAGACAAAAGGACGTTCTTGCGTAATATAAGTTAAGTAGTATTCTAATTGCTTACGAATAGCATTCTGCATGAAGCCATAGTGAACTTCAACCCCAGCATCTTGGAGCATCTGGAAGCCTTTACCATTAACTTTAGGGTTAGGATCTTTAATACCAGCATAAACCACTTTTATCCCAGCTTCAATGATTGCTTTGGCGCAAGGAGGCGTTTTACCGTAATGAGCGCAAGGTTCCAAGGTAACATACATCTCTGCACCTTTCGCAAGCTCTTTAGCCTCCTTCAAAGCTTGCACTTCGGCATGGTCCTTCCCCCAAGGCTGAGTTCTACCTTGTCCTACAATAACATCATCTTTTACTATTACACAGCCTACAAAAGGATTTGGAGATGTATAAGCTCTGCCCAATTCTCCTAGTTCATAGGCCATTTTCATGTAGCTATTTATTCTGCTCATCTCTTTCAGCTATTTTCTTTTTTATCAACTCTATGTTACGTTTTGCAATATCGTAATCTGGATTAAGTTTCAGACACTTCTCAAGAATATCAATAGCCTCTTCCCATTCTTCCTTTGCAATATGCATAATAGCAATATTATTTAGAGACTTCACTTCATTAGGATTCTTAGATAGAACTTCTTTATAGATAGCTAATGCCTCTTGGTCCTTGCGTTCTACTTGTTTGATAAACCCTAAATTGTAAAGTGGTTCAACAAAGTCAGGATCAATAATATAGGATATTTGGAAGTGCTTCCTTGCTTCATTCACATTTTCTTGTAATGAATGGAAAAGTCCCCAATAATACTCTATATCAGCAGAATCTGGATAAATCTTTGAATATCTATTACAGAGATTAAAAACATCTTCTATCTCATTTTTATTAATCAAGCCTGCAATATGCTTGATGGCTGAATCCTCACCATAATATAATTGTGGATTACCTAAAATCCTTGACTTAAGCTTCCACTCTCCACCAATCTTAACAATATTGAGTGTTATTTCTGCCTTATTATTAATATCAAAGTGACACAATGCTTCAGAACCTTCTTTATTTAGAGAAGAGCTAATTAGCTTGTAAGAAGATATTTTTTTGAAAGCTCTAAATGCTTTATTTCTTTTGATATATCTTTTCTTGTTTTCATCTTTAAGAATCTGTTCATTATTATGATACATTTCAATGAAAGCATCCCAATTCTGTTGACTAATAATCTCCACTACCCTTTCAGCATATTCTTCAAAATCATTTGCTTTTTTATATTCGATAGGAGAAAGTTTTAGCTTAGAGCGCATTTCATTTATTGGTAAGGTATTGAGGAATTGAGTCTTTGCAAAGTATGATTCAAGAATATCTCTGCCCTCTTGGCTTTCAGAAAGTTCTTTAGGTGATTTGTTATTAAAATCTGAATTAGTCATTAAAGTCCAAATGTCAAAGAGTCTAAGCACTACATCATTAGTTTCTTTGAGAGAATCTGACTTAAATTTAAAAGCGAGAGAGTTACCTTCATTTTTAGGAATATGGTATTCACACTCAGTAGGACATTTATGGTCAAAGCGCATTGAATTACAGCACTCCCAGCCTATCTGTTTATTCTTTCTAAGGCAGTGTCTTACTGCTCTTTCTTCTTTACAAATCTTACATCTTGTTTTGTTAAATAAGCTCACTCAATCTCCTCTAAAGTAGGTGGCATCATTCTTTTAAACTTTGATTTATTATAAAGATTCATAGCAACATCAAGGTGTTCTTGCTTTACAGAATCTTTAACAATTTCTTCATCAGTTAATGTAAGTTCAAATTTTCTATATAAGACTTCATCTAGCATTTTATAAGTAATACCCATTTCTTGTTCATCAGTTTGGGCATCCCATAAATCAGCTGTAGGCTTTTTGTTGATTACAATATCAGGAACACCTAATATTCTTGCCATCTCCCAAACCTCTGTTTTATAGAGATGACCTATTGGTTCAAAAGCACAAGCTGAATCGCCATATTGAGTACAATATCCAGTAAGTAGCTCAGATTTATTACCTGTTCCTACTACTAAGCCACCATGTTTGGCAGAATAATCATAAAGAACTATCATCCTCATTCTTGCCATGTAGTTACCTTTTCTTAATGGTGTTACATTCTCATTCTCATAGACTGAGAAGTAGGGATCAACCATTGGGGTAATATCTACTTTTGTATAAGATATATTGAATTTATCTGCTACTTCTTTAGCATCATTAAAACTTGCTGGAGAAGAACTTGCGTAAGGAAGCATAACTCCAATAACGTTTTCACTACCTACAGCTTTCACAGCCAGAGCTGCAGAAAGAGCTGAATCGATTCCTCCTGATAAACCAATAATAAACTTCTTGAGACCACTAGCATTTAAAGTGTCTTGCATGAACTTAACAATTCTATCTATTTCATTGTTGTAATTAATTTTTCGCATTCTTCCCCCAAAATAAAAAGAGATGTCTTGCTAGCTAATATATTAACAAAACATCTCAAACTTATTATTTTTATTGAACTGAGATAACTTCTTTTACTTCTGGAATCTCGTCTTTAAGCACTCTTTCGATACCAGCTTTTAAAGTTAAAGTTGCCATTGGGCATGAACCACAAGCACCTTGTAATCTAACTTCAATTACGTTATCTTCACGAATATTTACTAATTCACAATCTCCACCATCAGCCTGTAATGATGGTCTCACTTTATCAAGAACTTCTTGAACTTTTGCTCTATCTAACATCAGTTCCTCCATATTTATTTGGTAATATATTAGTCATAACCAATCTTTTTGCAATATTTATTTTGTCAATTTATAAATAATATTGCTAATTTTCATATCTTTACAAATGAATTTCACCTATTTCAAGCTATCTAACCTTAAATGTTCTTATCTCAAAAGGCTTAAATTCTAGTTCAGTTGAATCAATAATATCATCTACTTCTTCAATCAGATTACATTCAGCTATTAGATATTCATGGCATCCTGGTATTACATCAGCTAAGTTTATTTTCCCTGCATAACCTTGAGATTCATACAATCTAAGAATTAGACCTTTTCTATCTTCTGCAGGCTTAATAGTCTCTAGGACAATATGTTCAGAGTTACATTTAAAGAAGTTTCCACTGTGATCTTCTGGATAATCTTTAATACTCTCAACAATACTAGGAGAATTCAAAGCATGAGCCTCTTGTCTTACAATCTGATAGTTCTCAAGATGAGGAACATAGCCATAAGTAAACTTTTGTATTCCCACATCTGCCTTATTATCTGGGTATTGAGGAGCTCTTAACAGATTTAATTCTATGATATTATCATGAATACTGTAACCATATTTTGAATCGTTAATTATTCCTAATCCAAAATCATCTCTTCTAAGGTCAGCCCACCTTTGACCAGCAACCTCAAACTTTGCCATGTCCCAGGATGTGTTATAGTGAGTAGGACGCTCTAAAGCTCCATATTGAATCTCATAACAAGCTCTTCCTTGGCTTACAGCTGTCTCAGCATGTACTCTTAGCATCTTATCTTTCTCTTGCCAATCTACTTCATTTTCTATAAGTATAGTTGGAGAGCCATAAACAAGGCTAATCTTTTGAGTAATTGTAGATTCTGATACCTTCAAATGTTGAGTAACTTCTATTACATCCTGATTAACATAAGATAGCTCTCTTTTAATCAATCTAGCTTGTTGAGGTTCCGTGTCTCTATAGAAGTGATTTATGTCCCATGCCCCCCAGTTATTAGGTCTATCTTCCCAGAGAAGAAGTTTATTAGCTGGACCGTTCAAGAACTCTCTTTCACTTTCAAGCTCTATGATAGATGATATTGTACCGTCCTCTGCGAACTCAACTCTAATTATGTCATTTTCTATAGTATTGACATTAGCTTCAGTATCAATGCTTTGAGTATAATCTACTTCTTCAATAGTAAAGCAATTATAACCAAATGATTTAACTGGAATTATCGTCCTCAAAAGCCCATTTTGAGCATTGATTGACCTCTTATCATGACCAATCTCAACAGTGTAGTTATCACCTTTGACAGGAACTTCAACTAAGATATTTCTATCATGTGAAAGGCTATTAAATACAATATACTTATTACTATTTTCTTTAAGTTCTACGAATTCTGAGAGAATATCTTTTTCGATTAGTTTAAGTTTTTCTAAATTATCGGCAGACATTTTATAGGCATCTTTATAAACCCATGGTATTGAAGAACCTGGTAATATATCATGGAACTGGTTAAGCAAAGTATTTTTCCAGATTTCATCCATTTTTTCTTTATCTAGAACCCCAAATATAGCCCCTAAGAATTCTACATTACGTAGCTTTTGTTCCAGTTTACGGTTGAACATCTTCATTTTAGCTTGGGAAGTGTAAGTACCTCTATGAAACTCTAGATAAAGCTCTCCAACCCATTTAGGTAACTTCTCTTTAGGAATTTCAGCTATCTTCTTAAAGAAATCATCTGCAAAAGCATATTTCACTTTAGGAACACCTTCTAAATTCTGCTGTCTAAGACCTAATTCAATCTGTTCTCTAGAAGGTCCTCCACCTCCATCACCGATGCCATATAAGTTCAAGAATTCATTTGAAACATCTGATTGAGCATATCTTTCTTCAGATTCAATAAACTGCTGTGGTAAATTACTTAAATTATAATCATTAGTAGGAAGGAAATGGGTTAATATCTCACTTCCATCAATGCCTTGCCAATAGAATGTATGGTGTGGAAACTTGTTTGTTTCTGACCAAGATATCTTTTGCGTCATAAAAACGTCAATTCCACATTTAGTAAGGATTTGTGGTAAGGCTGCAGAATAACCAAATACATCTGGTAACCATAGATTACGTACATCTTGACCAAACTCCTCTTTAAAGAATCTTTTACCATAAAGACACTGTCTAACCAAAGATTCTCCAGACGGGATATTCATATCTGGTTCACACCACATTCCACCTTGAAGTTCCCACCTGCCCTCATTCACTCTATTCTTAATCTCTTTATACAAATCAGGATAATCATTTTTCACCCATTCATACAATTGTGGTTGAGATGCACCAAACTTATAATCAGGATACTCTTCCATTAATCTCAACACAGTAGAGAAAGTTCTTCCACCTTTACGTCTGGTTTCCCTAACAGGCCATAACCAGGCTAAATCGATATGAGCATGTCCTATAGAATAGACTGTCATTGCACTTGCATTTGCAGGTTTTTCTAGAATTGGCTTGAGTAACTTCAGAGATTGCTCTTTTCCTTGACCACCTTGCCATACATCTATTGCTTGATTAACACCATAGATAATTTTCTTTCTTCTGACAGACTTTTCAGGCAATGCCTTAGCTAAATCTCTTAAGACTCTTGCATCATAATAAAGCTCTATCACCTTTGTATCAACAGTTACTATATCAGCCTGGATAAACCTATATCCTTCTTGTCCAGCTCCAAATAAGCCATTTGCACCTGTTTCCACCAATAAATCGATATCTTCATTACCATCAGATTTCTCAAATAAAGGAACAAAGACTTTACCTGACATTAAATTCCAGTGAATTTTATTGGTTAAGCCAGCGTGAGGACTTCCATTCTTGAATAAGCATGCTTCAGATTCTGTATCAATCAAAGCCCCAACTTTCTTACCTGCAAACTCTTTAGGTATTTTTCCTTTAAACTTAAACCAAGCAGAACCCCATGGATTTCCCCACTCTTCTTTGGGTTTGATTGATTTAAATTCCCATTTATCAATTTCTTCAAAAGGAATTGGCTTCTCATCACAAGAAATATATTCAGCAGATAATTCAACATTGTTAGCAAAATGTAAGTTATAGAGTTCATCAACCCAACGATCAATTCTCTCTAAATAGATGTGTATGTTTCTCATATTTTATCCTTATTATAATATTTTATATTCTTATTTTTCTGTAGGAACCACAATTCCTCTTATAATAATGTTTTGGAAGAAGATAAACACAAGAAGTGTTGGTATGGATGCAATTACCAATGCTGCATAGCCAACCCCTAATGAAGATCTTTGCATTAATTGATAGATATGAACCATCATAGTCCACATATTTCTATCCTGACATACAATAAAGGCAAACATAAAGTTTCTGTAAGCTGCATTAAAAGCATTTAGAGCTATAACTGCCATGATAGGTTTTGATAACTGCATGGCAATATTCCAGAAAACTCTTACTTCCCCTGCCCCATCAATAGTAGCTGATTCAAATAATTCTTTAGGTAATGAATCAAAGAAACCTTTCAAAAGGAATATAAAGTAACCATCAGCCATAGCAGGTAGTATTAGTGCCCAGAATGTATTCAAAAGACTGAATTTTTTAAGTAACAAGAAATTAGGTATACCCATAACCATTGGAGGGAATGCCATAGTTAACATCAAGAAAAGCAATATTTTGTAAGTAGCCCTCAGTTTAAATCTACTCATAGCATAGGCTGCTAAAGGATTAACTATCAAAGCTGTTATAATAGCTAAGAGAACATAGAATATTGTATTATAGACAGCTCTACCTGATAAGAGCATGGTATCCAAAACTTTTATATAGTTACGTTTTACCATTTCCCAGAATATCTCAGATTTGTTTTGTAAAAAATAACCATAGCTTAGGGCTTGATAATTTACAGTAACATCATTAAAAGATTCAAAATTGCTTGCAAACTTATCATTATATTCACCAATATTTTTATACTTAGAAGCCAAATAATCCCTATATCTCCATTCGACTGTATCTAAATAAAGATAGTTTGAATCAACTATTGTTTCAATAAAGAATTGGTAATCTATCTTTCTTGCTCCTCTAATATCGTATTTATTAGGAAAGTTTATTTCTTCAAATGAAGCATAAGATGATTTATAGGTTTTGTTTAGTAAATCTATAGAATCAGCATATTTTTCTTTCAACATTTCTTGATATTTTGGTGTTTGACTTTCATCAATAGCCAACTGAGAGATATTAACCAAGTTTTTACAATAATAATCCCAATATTCTGCCAATTTACCTTCTGGTTTTCTTCTAGGTATTACAAATTCATCCAGACTACGATAATCTTTTTCAAGAGCTTCATTAATTTTACTTATATCACTCCCAACTTCTTGAATTACTGTATTCTGTAAGAAGTGTCCATCTACAGAAGGATAAACTCTCTCCCTATATGCTAAACCTTTCTTGAAATCTTGATACTCATCTGTTAGCTTGTTGGATTCTATTGTAAAAGATCTCAAAAGAATTTTCTCTTCTCTTAATTGGACTTGCTCCCAGTATATTATCTCAGTATCATACTTTTCGTTTAGAATGTCTAAATCTGACTTAGATTTCTTTTTCACCAAGCTTCTAAAAGCCCTTTCATTCTTTGGATAAAGACCTCTGGAATATTGTTCAGCGATAAAGTAATCATAAGAATTTTCACTACTATTATGAAGGAATTCTTCCCATAAATCCTTGTAGCCAGGTAAATCTTCGGTAACATTAACATCTCTAAATGAGAAATATTCTGATTTAAACTGTTCAACTAGTGTTGTAGATTCTTCATTATATTTGCTTGCAATATACTTCTTATATAAGATATTATCATCAAAGAAGAACTTAGGATAAACTGAGTAGTTATTAGAGTCTACTGAAGAGCTAAAAGATGCGGTTATCATCATCATAAAAGGATAAATCATGGTTATAGCACCTAGAATAAGCACTAAGTGAATTGAAGAATTAAGGATTCTTACTTTTGCAGACTTTCTTCCAACTTTTCCTATAATCGGCATAATATTCCTCCTTAATTATCCTTCTTAGCTGAATCAGCAGTTCTAAATTCCATTCGTGATAATCTCCTTAACTGGAAGACTGTGAAGCCCATCATCATGAATCCTAGCATCCATGCCATAGCTGTGGCAACTCCGAAGTTAAGATATAAATATGCTCTTTCAAAAATCAATAAATCTGCTACTTTAGTAGCTTCATTAGGACCACCAAAAGTCATTACCAAGATAAAACCACTTTGTTGAGCTGAAGCGATAAAAGCAGCTATAAACTGAATAATTATCAGAGCCTTCATACTCGGAAATACTATATGTCTAATCTTACTAAAGAAGCCTGCTCCATCAATATCAGCCGCTTCGTATAAATCATCTGGAATACCTTTCAAGGCTGCTAAATAGATTAGACAACCCGGTCCTACCCCTGCCCAAATCTGCGGTAAGATTACTAGTAACATAGCCAAACCTTCATCCTGAAGCCATCTGCTCTTTGGTAAACCTAAGGAGAGCAATATTTGATTTAAAGCCCCAGCATCACTTGGGTCGTAAAGAAGCTTCCATAAATATACTACAATAACACCACTTACAATGGCTGGTAAATAATAAATAACTCTATAAATTAATTTCCCTTTTGATACTTCTTGTAAGAGAATAGCAAGTATTATTGGAGGGAAAAAACCTAATGATAATGAAAGAAGCATGTAATATAATGTCTTCCCGATTGCCTTCCACCAAATAGGATCATAGAGAACATCAGCAAAATTTGAAAGCCCTACCCATTCGGAATTACCCACTAAGGAATAATCTTGGAATGCCATTAATGAACCCATTATCATTGGTATATACTTCCACATTAAGATAGATAATAGTGCTGGTAAAAGCATTAGCCAAGCAAGCAGATTCCTTCGCTTAGCTGATTTGCTCGAGAAATAAATGTCTTTAGGTGTAAATATTTGCCAAACCCGATAGAGAATAATTAAGAAAGCAGAAAAAACTATAACTGCTACTACTGCAGCTGTCCTATTTCTTTTTGCTCTTTCATCTGGCGTTATTTTACCTAACATCTTTTGATTTGTTCTCTTGACAGCATTCTTTAAAATCTGACTTATATTCTCTCTACGCTCAACTTCTGTAGATCCTAAATTTCCTTCTTCGGCTAATGATATGCATCGATTCAAAGGATAAGTCATATATTCATATACTTTTTGAGTATTTTTACCATAGGGCTCAGGTTTACCATTCTCAAGTGCTTCTTCAAATGTTTCTATCCAACCCTCAGGAACATATCTTAGATACTCATCATAACCATATCTTTCCAACAAAATTGGATTTAGCATCTTGCCATAACCAGCATCTATCATTACTTTAGTTCGTATCTGCCTTGCTTCTTCACTATCATAAAACCAGATATAGTTCCAGGCAGCTTGTCTCACTTTTTCTGGATCTCTTTCACCCAATGAACCATTATTTGAAATTCCTGCCCCAGAAAAGATACCCATCATCCTACAATTTAATTCAGAACCTCTTATTCCTGTTGGGCCTAATGGTACCGGAGCTACTCCGTAAAGGTTTGGATCAAGTGTCTTACCCAGACTCTTGTCATCCATATAGTCGATACGCATACCTATCTTACCATCAGACCACCTAAAGCCCCAATCTCCAGTATCATCAATGTAGCCAACTTGAGTGTTTCCTTCTACATCTTGCCACTTTTCCGTCTTCAACTTTACAAAGAAATCCATAGCTGTTACAGCAGCTTCATCATCAAAAGAAGCATACCATTCTCCAGTTTCAGGATTTTGTCTAACTGCTTCTCCACCAGCACTCCATAGATATGTAATCCAATCCCATGCTGCTTGTGGTCCCCCTGCAACAGTTAATCCAGATGTCCCCTCTTGTGGGTTTGTTATCTTCTTGGCATAGTGATATAATTCATTCCAATCTCTAGGACCTCTATTAGGGTCTAAGCCAGCTTTCTGAAATAAATCTTTACGATATAACAAAACCCTGACCAATGTTTCGTAAGGCATACACCAATAATGGTCTTCATTATCGCCAGTCTTCTTTCTTTTTATTACAGGCATAACAGGAGCAGAAACTCTATAATTCATATTTTGTTCAGATTCTCCTGCTACAAACTCATCTAAAGGATACAAAAATCCTTTTTCTATATAAGTTGCTGATTGTCTGAAGTTTACATAAATAATATCAGGTGATACTCCACCAGCTATAGCCATAAGAGGACCAGCATCCAAGTCCATGTTCTCAATCTGAATACCCGAAAATGATTGCAATTCTATATTAGGAAATTTCTTTTTGAATGCTTCAATTACTGCTCGATCAGCTTTAGCAAATGCATCTGCACTCTTAGGGTCTGGCAAATCAAAGACCTTTAGAATAGTTTTTTCATGCTCTGCATTTAATAATCCTACAATACTTAATATAATTAACAATAAAAAGATTTTAATTGATTTGTTTAAAGCCATTTAAACCTCATGATGATGTTGATAAATATAAATTATGCAAGATATATACCAGCAAGTAGATTGTTTGGGATAAGGCAATATTCTTTGTCTTTATTTACACCCCTTCACTCACGATTGAAATCATGGGCTCTGAGGGAGATGTCCTTTTAGGGCAATCCCCTTGAGACGTTCTGCCGAACGTCTCTACTCTGGGATTGTAGCCATCCCTGGCTACGAAAAAAACACTTTACTTCGCGTAAGCATTAACTATGTTCAAACTATCGGTGGATGCTTACGTAATATTTATCCCGAAGGGATTGATTATCCAAAGCCTAGGTTTTCAAACCTAGGTTAGATTATAGTAACTTTGTTGCTAGTGCTGAAAGTACTTATCTTTTTAATGAGTTATCTTTAGAAGTCCCTTCAGGAATATAATCTACTGTTTGATCTTATTACCCATGATTGAAATCATGGGCTTTGAATAATTTACCCCTCTGGGGTATTTATGGATGTATAGCCCTAAATAATGTGGTTGTTTTTTCGTGTTATTCGTGCTTTTCGTAGTAATCTTCTCTGTTTGCAGATAAAGCTTAGCCTTTATGTCGCCCTTTCAGGGCTTTTTTTATTTTTTAACTATTACATGGAGGGCAAGCCTCCATGCTTAGTATATGCCACCCCTTCGGGGTTACAAGTTTAATTCTTAATTCTACATTATCAATTCTTTGCCGGCTAGCAGCCGAGCGTTCCCAGTAACTCCCCACTCCTAACTCCTAACTCCTCACTCCTAGCTTACTGGTCTCCTTGAAAAAAAGCTGATTTTTCAATGAGGCAAGTAAGGGTGGCCATATCAAGCTTAAACAAAACAAGCTTCGATAAAATATCGAAGCTTGTTTATTTATATAGTTTTGAGTTATTTCTTTTTATTCTTTATTTTCTTCCAAGCATCTTTAAGAGTTACTGTTCTGTTAAACACAGGTTTTTCTTTTGTAGAGTACTTAGAATCTAGGATAAAGTATCCAATTCTTTCAAATTGATAGTTTACACCAGATTTTGCATTAGCAAGTTCAGGTTCCACAAAGCAATTTGTTTTAATTTCAAGAGAATCAGGATTTAAGAAATCAATAAATGTTTTTCCTTCTACTTTCTTGTTAGGGTTTTCTTCTGAGAACAGATTATTTAGCATTCTTACTTCAACTTGTTTAGCATGTTGAGCAGAAACCCAGTGCATTGTTGCTTTTACTTTTCTACCATCAGGAGCATTACCACCTTTGGTCTCAGGGTCATAAGTACAATGAACTTCAATAATTTCACCATTCTCATCTTTAACAATATCGTGACATTTAATAAAATATGCGTATCTAAGTCTAACTTCACGACCTTGAGATAATCTGAAGAATTTACGAGGAGCATCTTCCATAAAGTCATCTCTTTCGATGTATAATTCTTTTGAGAATGGAACTTTTCTTGTACCATCTTCTGGATTTTCAGGATTATTGACAGCATCAAGCCATTCATCTTGTCCTTCAGGATAATTAGTAATTACCACCTTCAAAGGATTGATTACTCCCATCATTCTGAGAGAGCTTTTATTTAGTACTTGTCTTACATGGTATTCTAAAAGAGCTAATTCTACAGTAGAATTTCTTTTAGCTAAGCCAACAGCTTCACAAAAGTTTCTAATAGCCTCTGCTGGATAGCCTTTTCTTCTTAGACCACATAGAGTAGGCATTCTAGGATCATCCCAACCATCAACTAATCCTTTTTCTACTAGTTCTTTTAACTTACGTTTACTAGTAACAGTGTGAGTAAGCTCTAACCTAGCAAATTCAATTTGTTGTGGATGATAGATATCTAAAGCATCTAAGAACCAATCATAAAGAGCTCTATTATTTTGGAATTCTAAAGTACAAAGAGAGTGAGTTATCTTTTCAATAGAATCTTCTAAACAATGAGCAAAATCATACATTGGATAAATATGCCATTTATCACCAGTTTGATGATGACTAGCATTCTTGATTCTGTATATCAAAGGATCTCTCATTTTCATATTAGAGTGAGCCATGTCAATCTTAGCTCTTAAAGTGTAAGCACCATCTTCAAATTCACCATTTTTCATTCTTTCAAGAAGGTCTAAACTCTCTTCTATAGGTCTTTCACGATCAGGTGAAGGCTTTCCTGCTTCTTTAACAGTTCCTCTGTATTCTCTAATATCGTCCAAAGATAAAGAACATACATAGGCAAGCCCTTTCTTAATTAGTTGCTGTGCATATTGGTAGATCTTCTCAAAATACATGGAAGCATAGTATAAACGATCATCCCAACTGTAACCTAACCACTTGATATCTTCTTGAATAGAATCAACATATTCAATATCTTCAGTAACAGGATTAGTATCATCAAATCTAAGATTTGTTAAACCATTATACTCTTTTGCAATACCAAAATCTACACAAATAGCTTTGGCATGCCCAATATGTAAGTAACCATTTGGTTCAGGAGGAAATCTTGTATGTACTCTTCCATCATACTTACCAGACTCATTATCTTTGTCTATGATTTGTCTGATAAAATCTCTTGGTTCTGTTTTAACTTCTTCATCAACTACAAGATTCTTATTTTCCATGTTTTCCTCATAAAATATTTGTTTTTAACAGTAAATTTTTAGTAATTTATTAGTCAAGCAGTATTTTGTTTGTGCTTGTAGAACAAAAAAAAGAAGGTCAAAGTTGACCTTCTAATAATCTTGATAAAATCAATACACTTTGTTTTTGCTTTATTTTTTCAAAAATAAATCGATAATAGGTTAGTTAAATCTTTAGTCGAAGACGTATTGTAATACTTCGAGTGCTAAAGATTTAGCTAAGATATATCGAATCTCATAAATTCAAGATATTTATCTTTGACAATAAACAATTCAACAAAAGTCTGAAAGAGTCTAAATTAACCTTTTAAACTCAATATATTGCAGAAACTATTCAGTTTCTTTCTTCTTTTTCGTTGCAACTTTGCGAATCATTTTATACTGAGGTTTATCAGATTCGCCACGTATATATTCAGCATTAATAGTACATTTTTGCACTCTTTCTAAATCTGGAATATCATACATGATAGATAACATTCTTTTTTCAAGAATAGCTCTTAAAGACCTTGCACCAGTCTTTTGCTTAATCGCTATTTTAGCAATTTCTTCGAGGGCATCTTCAGTGATTTCTAATTCTACACCATCAAGTTTAAGCATTTTAGAGAACTGTCGTACAATTGAGTTCTTAGGTTCAGTTAGAATTTTAACTAATGAATCTAGTTCTAACTCTTCTAAGGTGCAATGAACAGGTAATCTACCAATAAGTTCTGGGATTATACCGTATCTCATTAAATCAGAAGATATTAATTTAGATAAAATATCTTTATCATTTGCTGTTACATGAACATCTGATTCGAAGCCAATTGATTTAGTAGAGATTCTTTTTTGGATAATTTTATCAAGACCAATAAAAGCACCGCCACAAACAAATAGAATGTTTGATGTGTTTACATGGATAAAATCTTGATGTGGGTGTTTACGACCGCCCTTTGGTGGAACATTAACCATTGAACCTTCGAGAATCTTTAGTAATGCTTGCTGAACACCTTCACCAGAAACATCTCTTGTGATTGATGTAGATTCACTCTTTCTGCCAATCTTATCTATTTCATCAATGTAGATAATACCTTTTTCAGCTTTTTCAACATCGAAATCTGCATTTTGAAGTAACTTAGTGATAATATTCTCAACATCTTCACCAACATATCCTGCTTCAGTAAGTGTTGTTGCATCAGCTATTGCAAATGGAACCTTAAGCATTTTAGCAAGGGTTTGAGCCATAAGAGTCTTACCTGTACCAGTAGGACCAATCATTAGTACATTAGACTTTTCAAGTTCAATGTCTTCATCCACTTCATCGCTTCTAAAGATACGTTTATAGTGATTATATACAGCCACAGAAAGTAGCTTTTTAGCTGAATGTTGACCAATAACATACTGGTCTAAAAAGTCCTTAATCTCACTAGGTGATGGAAGAGTAGGTATATCTTCAGCTTCACCAATTGTGATTTCTGTATGTTCATCAAACAAATCAGAACATAATTCATTACAAGAAGAACAAATGTTACCATTCATACCCTTTATAATCATGCCTGCTTCACTTTCACTTCTACCACAAAATGAACATTTTAATTCATCATTCTTCTTAGGCATTATATTAACCTCTATTTTCAATAACTTGGTCGATTAAACCATAATTCTTAGCTTGTTCAGCAGTCATAAAGTAATTTCTATCAGTATCAACTTCTATTTGTTGAAGTGTTTGTCCTGTATGTTTTTGCATGATATTATTCAAGTGCTTTTTCAAGAAAAGAATCTCTTTAGCAGCAATCTCAATATCAGAAGCTTGACCTTGTGCTCCTCCAAGAGGTTGATGAATCATGATTCTACTATTAGGTAAAGAATAGCGTTTACCCTTTGTGCCTGCAGTTAGAAGCAAAGCTCCCATACTAGCAGCTTGACCTATGCATGTTGTGGAAACATCAGGCTTGATAAATTGGATTGTATCGTAAATAGCCATACCTGCGGTAATAACACCACCTGGACTATTTATATATATGTTAATATCTTTTGTTGGATCTTCAGCTTCAAGATGAAGGAGTTGAGCAACAACTAGGTTGGCAACATGGTCATCAATTGGACCACCAATAAAAATAATTCTATCTTTTAACAGTCTGGAATATATATCATAAGCTCTTTCACTTCTTCCTACTTGTTCTACAACCATTGGTACGTAAGGCATGAATACTCCTTTTCAATTATGTTCAGTAATGCAAGAAATGAGAAAGTCTGCATGACAATCTCATTTCAAATATTATAGTTTATATTATTGGGAAAGCTAAATCTTATTCTTGTTCTGCTTTCTCAGTCTCTTTCTTTTCTGCTTCTAATTTTGCTTCTTGCTCTTTTGCAAATTCTTGAGGGTCTACAATTTGAACTTTATCATGAAGATTTAATAACATCTTTTCAACTTTCAATGAATTCTCAAGATACTTTTCGTCAATGTCTTCTTTGTGCTCTTCTTTAAATTCATCAGCTGTCATTGATTCTACTTCAGCTAATTGAGCAATATAAGCTTCAACTTCCTCTTCAGTAACTTCTGTTGGGAACATCTCTTTAAGTTTTTCAACTAAATAGATTTCTTTAATTTGAGGAGTTACCATTTGAGAAAGAATTTGAATCATTTGTTCATTAGGTTCTTGACCTTGAGAATACATTTTAGCTTGTCTGTAAGCTTCATTAGCAACAATTACGTTAGGAACTTCGAAATCGTTTTCTCTAACAAGTGCAGTAATGATAGCTTTATTTAAAGCTTCTTTATTCTTATGTTCAGTTTTTGAAGCAAGTTCTTTAGCTAATTCTTCTTTCATAGCTGCAAGAGTTTCATAGTCACATTCTTTAGCAAAATCATCATTAAGTTCAGGAAGTGATTTTCTTTGAACTGAGTTAACCATTGCTGTAACTTTAACAGTGTCTTCTTGACCATTGTAGTTTTCTAATTTGAAAGCAGCTACAGAAGTTTCAAATGTTTCACCAATCTTCTTATCAATAGAATCTTTGCTTAAATCATCTGGTTGGTGAGCTTCATAAACAACTGAATTAATTGTTTCTTTAAACACTTCTTCACCATCTTCAGTTGCCACAGTATAACTTACTTCATACTCAACACTATCATTGTATTGAACAGCTTCATCAACTTCATTCATTTGAGAGTTTTGTTCACGTAAGTTATCAATATATTTAGCAACTTCATCTTCAATTGTTTCTGCTTTGAAAGGAGCTTTTACACCATCAATGTTCTTGATTTCTATTTCTGGTTGCACTTCAAATTTAAAAACAGCTACAAAATCTTCGCCTTTTTCCCATTTTATGTCTTGTGGGTAAAATTCGCTTAAAGATTTAATGTCGTTTTCTTCTATTGCTAATTTTAAATATTTATCTAAATTATCACGGAATAATTCATCTTTAATATGTTCGCCGTAATGTCTTTCGACTGCTGATATTGGTGCTTTACCTTTTCTGAAACCAGCAATAGGAGGAGCAAGTCTACTTACTTTTTTAAGAGCTTTATTATAGTCTTTATTTACAATCTTTGCTTCAACTGTAAGGGTGAGTTCTCTTATGACTTGACTTATTTCTTTAATTTCAACCTTCACAATCTACTCCTTTATTATCTTAAATTATAATTGTTATTCTAAATTAACTAGTTTCTATAAATAGAAATGGTGCGAAAGAGGGGACTTGAACCCCTACTGGTTTAACCCAACTGGATTCTAAGTCCAGCGCGTCTGCCAATTCCGCCACTTTCGCACGTTTGGTCACTTTATAAACGTCTGATTATATGTCAAGAATAAATTAACTTTTTAAAGAACTTTTTATATTTAGAACTAATCTATAAGTTAAGTAAAATACTAAAAAATAGAATCATAGATTTTAATTATGTCTATGCCTTTTTTATTTAATAAAAACTAATTTTAATTTACTTAATAGTTCTCAGGAAACAAATCTCGCTCTACAGATTCAATAATAATGTGCAGAATCATCATGTGCATTTCCTGAATTCTATCAGAAGTCTTGCCCGGAATTATGATTTCATAGTTGCACATATTCTTCAGTTCTCCCCCATCCTTTCCTAATAGTGAGAAAGTAGAACAACCTAATTCCTTAGCTTTCTCTAAAGCTTTAATAACATTTGTAGAATTACCACTTGTTGATAATCCAACAACCATATCTCCAGCCTTAGCATAAGCCTCTACTCCACGAGAAAAGACATCTTCAAAACCATAATCATTGCCTACACAAGTAATATGTGAAGGATCAGATAAAGCAATAGCCGGTAATGCTTTTCTATCTTTTCTAAATCTACCTGTAAACTCTTCAGCAAAATGCATAGCATCAGTAGCCGAACCACCATTACCACAAATAATTACTTTACCACCACTTCTAAAAACATCAGCCATGTGCTTTGCAATAACAGCTGTCTTTAAAAAGTTGCTTTCATCTTCTACAAATGATGTTAAGATGTTCAGACTTGTAAGATAAGATTCTTTAATACTTTTTAACATAAGACTAATCCTCGTATAAGCTCTCTTCTTCCATTTTATCTCTGCTAATCAATTGGTAATACTCCATTGCAGACTTCTTAGAAACATTACCTGAAGGTATCTTTTCAACTTTCACAACAGTTTTATACCCGTTTAAACTAACAGATATCTCATCATTCTCTTTAACTTTTGAGCTAGCTTTAGCAGGTTGATTATTTATCAAAATCAAGTGCTTATGACAAGCTTTATTCGCTATATTTCTGGTCTTTATTATACATATTTTATTTAAGTATTGATCTATTCTCATAATATTTCCTTTAAGTAAGATAGTAAATCGCTTGGTCTAGAAAATGTTTCTTTAGCACCAGCATCAATTAATTCTTCTTTACTTCTAAAGCCCCATTCAGCCCCTAAAGGGTAGAAACCACAGTTTTTGGCTGTTTGCATATCAGTATTGGTATCTCCTAGATAAAGAACCTCATCTGCATCCACATCAAGAGACTTCAGTATTATCTGACCCCCAACAGGTTCAGGTTTTGCAGGGACTCCCTCTTTAGGTCCAAGTACTTCTGAAAAACTATATTCTGCAAAATAATGTTCTACTGTAGCCTTTACCAGATAGTCTGGTTTATTTGAAAAAACTGCCATTTTAAGTTTTTTAGAACTCGCGTAATCAAGAAGTTCAATGATACCATCATAAGGCTTTGTATCAACCATACAGTTTTGGGAATAATCATCCCCCATTTGCTTCAATATATATGAAATATATTCTTCATTCCTTCTGTCTTCTGCTATGGCTTTCCTGCAGAGTTCTCTCATACCTAAACCAACAAAGAAGTTATATTCATAAACAGTATGAGTAGGTAATTGATTCTTACTTAATACCCTATTCATTGCATTAGCAATATCTTCAATAGTGTTAAGAAGTGTTCCATCCAAATCAAACACTAAAGCTTTGAATTTCGACATAATTCCTCTTATTAATTCTTTTTTCTCTAAATGTAATCATCTAGCTTATGCGTCAAGTTTAATCAAACAGATTTATCTTACTTCTTCTTTCTGATTAAAGACAATCCACCAAAACCAGCAATAATTGCAGCATAGAATCCTAAATCATATAAGAAACCTGAATTATTAGCTTGATAGATTCTAACATTAGGATTAAAAATCTCTATAATAAGAGCTAGAGGAGCTATCCAGCCGTGCCAAATACCTCTTAACAAACCTGCAGGAGTATCTTGTAAGCCTGGTCTTTTCGCAAAACATCCACTCAATACAATAGTCACAAGTAGAATAACAACAATGTAAATATACTTCTTTTTCATAATTTCTCTAAACAAAAGGGGCTGTAATAAATACAACCCCTTTCAAACTCCTTAAGTTATATTTCAATTAAGTTCAATTATTATAGATTGAATCAAATAAGTCAATATTCTTATCTAGAAGTGAGCCAGAAAGCAAATCTTTTATAGAATCAAGGTAGTTGTCCTTTGAGATACCAGGAATCAAATTATGTTTTGCTAAATAAGCCAAAATTACAACATTCTGCATCTTAGAATTCTCTAAATCTTCTCTAAAAACTCTATGATAACTCACTCTTCTACGGTCTGCCTCTTTCTCTATAATGCTTGAATCTAGTTCTTTATCCTTTCTTAATCTGACACCTAGAGGTTGCCACATTGCATCATAATAAACCAAAGTGCCATTGTCTTTTAAGTGAGAATTCATGCCCCGTAAGGCTTCATGTCTTTCTAAAGCAATAACAATATCGGCTGTGCCTTCTGGAATTAAAGGAGAGAATACATTATCTCCTAGCCTAAGTTGTGAAGTAACTGTACCTCCACGTTGAGCCAATCCATGTGTATCAACGCCTTTAGCTGGTATTTTAGCATAATGAGCAGCTCTAATCAAAGCTTCAGATAACAAACCAATTCCTTGACCACCCACACCAATCATAAATATATTATATTGTTCTTGCATGATTATTTACTCTCCTTTTTGGATTCTATTGCCTGAGATGGGCAAGTTTGCTTACATGATCCATCACCGATACAAAGGTCTTCTTGAACCCATACAGAGCCGTCTTCATTTATTTGATATGCTGGACAAGCAAACTCTGAGATACACTCATATTGCATATTGCACTTTTCTGTAACATTCATCGGAGCTGGTGATTTAAGTCCTTTCTTTCCCAGTTCACGAGTAAATTTAAGCATACATGGATGCTTAGCTATTACTACACTAAAGCCATCTTCTGCTAATGCTTCTTTAACTGCTTGAGTAAGTTTTGCTTGTTGGTAAGTGTCAACTGATCTTATTGAAGTCACTCCTAATCCTTTAAGCACATTTATTACTGGAATCTTTTCAGAAACTTCATTAAAGTTCTTACCTACTGCAGGATGGTCTTGATGACCTGTCATTGCAGTTGTTCCATTTTCCATAATGATTAAAGTATGGTTATGATTATTAAATATTGCATTGACTATTCCAGGTAAACCTGCATGGAAGAAAGTAGAATCCCCTAAGAAAGAAACAACTTTTCTAGAATCATTAAATAGGGATAAACCGGCCGCTGTTCCATTAGAGTGTCCCATACAAAGAAGAACTTCTCCTACCTTGTAAGGAGGTAAGAAACCAAGTGAGTGACATCCAATATCGCCAACAGTTATATCATCATCTTTTAACGCTTTCTTTATAGCATAGAAGGCTGATCTATGACCACAACCAGGACACAATTGTGCTGGTCTTGGACTTAATTTTGGCTTTTTATCATCAACTTCACGCTTTATTGGGAATAAATCATCATACTCTTTACGCAAGACATCTTCTACTTTATCAGGAGTATATTCATTTTCCCAATCTAGTAAATCGCCTTTCCCATCTATTTTAACATCAATCTTATGTTCAAAAGCAAGCATCTTTATATCTCGTTCAACAATATCATCAAGTTCTTCTAGGATTTTCACATGCTTGTGTGTCTTCAAGAATTCAATTATTTTCTTTTCAGGAAGAGGATAAACAGTGCCAAGTTTCAAAATATCTGGTTTTATTTTCATTTTTTGAATAACATCAAGTAAAGAATAATAAGGCAAGCCCATTGTAATTATACCAAAATCGCTATTATTGTGAGAATTTACATAATTGAACTTGGATTTATCTGCATAGTCAACAAATTCTCTTAATTTCCTCAAGGCTTTCCTTTTAAGAGGGAATACTTCACTTGTAATAGGAACATAAGGTCCATTTTCAGCAGAAAACTTCGGAGTCTTATCAAACTTTTCAGGAATCCACTCATCAAATTCAATTTCTTCCTTGTAATGACAAACATGAGTTGTTAGTCTCAGAATAACTGGCATCTTCTTTTCTATTGATACTTTACATGCCTCTTTAAACATTTGGTATGCATCAGTTGGGGTTGAAGGCTCAAAAACTGGTATATAAGACATCTTAGCAAAATGCCTATTATCTTGTTCATTTTGTGAAGAGTTTGCCCCAGGATCATCACCTAATACAATAACCATTCCTCCAATAAGTTCCATCAAACCTAACTGAACAAAGGAATCAGCTGCAACATTTAATCCAACACTTTTGAAGAATACACAAGACAAGTGGCCATTCACAGAAGCACCGAATGCTACCTCGGTTGCTACTTTTTCATTTACTGAAAATTCAAAATAGAAAGGTCTCTTTTCTCTAGGAATTTGTGCAATTGCTGTAGCAATCTCAGGAGTTGGAGATCCAGGATATGATGTTACCACCCTTACATTAGATTCTATCATTGCTCTTACTAAGCCCCAATTACCCATCATTATTTCACTTGTGGGTTGCTCAGAAAGAAGTACATCTGCTAATTTCTTCATTAAATACTCCTTTGTATAAATTTTAGACATCACCTAGTTTTACTAATTTTGTGACGCTAATCTGTTCTTTTATCATATTCTAATTAATATATTCACAATAGCAAGAAAAAATAGTAAAGATACTCCCAAAAGCCTGTTAAACACAGATAATGTATTAGCCTTGACGAAAATACTGCTATTTTTCACTTGATTGTGCTTTTTTTTAGGATATAAGCATCATAAATATTATACTAGTGTTTCAATAAAAACTCTCTTTGAGAAAAATGTAAACAATAATTCTTGACAAATATCAAAATCACCCTAACATTATCTATGATATGTGTTTTGCAAACATCATCAATCATAAAGGAGTGTTATGAAGAAAGTATTGTTTATGTATTGTTTTGTACTTTTCTTTTCTATGCTAATAGGTCAAGAGTTAACAAGACAAGAGATTGTTGACATAGAGAGAGAGTTTGAAGAAAAGTTTAAAAATGAATTTAATTTTGAAGGAGAGGTAAAGTATTCTTATAAAGCTAAAAGGTTGTTCTTTCTTAAAGGCAATTTTAAAAATATTATACCTCCCCAAAAGGGTAACAAGGAAGATATTAAACAAATTTCTGAACAAATATATAACTTACTAGGAGATTACATTGTTATTGACATTAAAGATCTTGTTATTACTAATATAGTTTGTGGAGATGTATTATCTAGAATAACTTATCAACATAAAATAAATGGTTATAATGTTAAAGACAATAAATTTATTGTTTCATACCTATACGGTTTAAATAAGCTTAGGGTTGCTAATCATCTAGTAATGGTGGACATTGAGTCTACAGTCCCTAAACTTACTCAAGCTGATGTTTTAGAGATGTATTGGGAGAACACACCTGAAAGAAAACCTCCTCTAGATAAATCTAAACGTACTTATGAAGATAGCTTCAACACAATGATACCCCCAGGTTGGTATATTGATATCAGGAGAGTTGAAGTTAATGGAAAGAAGGAATATAGGCTAATTTATAATGGTGGGAGTAAGTATACTTTCCAAGTTGATGCTATTACAGGGGAAATATATAATAATTATCTATCTATAGTATATGACTAAAAAATCTAGTGTGTGTTAATTAGCTTAATACTATGAACTTCAAGATATTATAAATCATCAATCATAAAGGAGTTGTTATGAATAGGATAATTCTACATTTAGAAACAATGATTGACATTTAATATAAAACTGATATAATATCTTTAAAATAAAATAGCTAGGAGGATTTATGCATCATGAAGTAAGACCTGTTATTATGGTTAGTAAATGTATTGAGTTTGAAGCATGTAGATTTAATGGAGGAAGTGTCTCTTCACCTGTCGTTAGGGATTTAAAGAAATATGTTGATTTCATACCTGTTTGTCCTGAAGTTGAGATAGGTTTACCTATTCCAAGAGAAGCAGTTAAACTTCTTATTAAAGATAATAAGATACTTCTTGTAAATTCCTTATCTGGCCAAGACTATACAAATCTAATGGATAAATATTCCATTGAGACTTTAGCTAAATACTCTGCTATTGATGGTTTTATTCTAAAAAGCAGGTCTCCATCCTGTGGGATAAACAATGTAAAATTGTACAATAAAATAGGGAAATACTCTGCAATCAACACCAAACAAGTGGGGGTCTTTGCCAAGCATGTTAAAGAAAGATATCCAGAATCAGCTATTGAAGATGAAGGTAGACTTACTAATATTCATATTAGAGAACACTTCCTTACGAAGATTTTTACCTTAGCAAGATTTAGAGCCTTGTCCAGAAATATGAAAAGTCTAGTTAAATTCCATGCTGAACATAAATACTTATTCATGGGCTATAACCAATCTAAGTTAAAGTTAGCTGGACAAGTTGTAGCTAACCACTCAAAGAAAGAAGTTGAACAAGTATTTCTAGATTATCAGAATGTTTTATCTCAAATTCTTGCTAAAAAGCCTACAATATCAACAAATATAAATGTTCTACTACATATTTTTGGCTATTTTTCCAAGAAGCTTACAGCAACAGAAAAAGTCCTTTTCTTAGAACAATTAGAACTTTATAGGGAAAAGAGAATTCCACTGATTGTAGTTACTACTATCCTTAAATCATGGGTCGTAAGATTTGAAGAGAAATATCTTGAAAACCAATATTATTTTGATGCTTTCCCAAGTGATTTAATGTATATTACTGATTCTGGTAAAGGTAGGATTGTTAAATAAGATTTAGTTGAACAATTTGAATCTATTTTAGCCCAGAAAATGACAAAAGATAAATTTCTTAGTTTATCCTTAAGGATTCCCTGCATTAAATAGTCTTTTAATGCAGGAGACCTTTGGAAGTGAGGAATTAGGAGTTAGGAGTTAGGAGTTAGCCACGAATGGCACAAATCTCACAAATCTCACAGATTAAGAAGAGATATTACCACGAAAGACACAAAAAGACACTAAAGAAAGTCTTAATTGTTTTAGGCCACGGATTACACAGATAAGCACGGATAAAGGGAAGAAATTAAAAATGAAGAATGATGAATGAAGAATTGAGGAGATGCTATCCATAAAAACCCCGAAGGGGTGGCATATACTAAGCATGGAGGCTTGCCCTCCATGTAATAGTTAAAAAATAAAAAAAGCCCTGAAAGGGCGACATAAAGGCTAAGCTTTATCTGCAAATAGAGAATTTTACCACGAAAAGCACGAATAACACGAAAAAAATATTCACATTATTTAGGACTGGACAGATAGCCACGAATGGCACAAATCTCACAGATTAAGAAGAGATATTACCACGAAAGACACAAAAAGACACGAAAGAAAGTCTTAATTGTTTTAGGCCACGGATTACACAGATAAGCACGGATAAAGGGGAAAAATGAAGAATGATGAATGAAGAATGATTGAAGAATTGAGGAGTTGCTATCCATAAAAACCCCGAAGGGGTGGCATATACTAAGCATGGGGTCTTGTACCCCATGTAAATAATAGATAAAAATCTAGCCCTGAAAGGGCGACATAAAGGCTAGGTCCTATCTACAAATAGAGAATTTTACCACAAAAAGCACGAAGAACACGAAAAAAATATTCACATTATTTAGGAATATACATCAATCATACCTTGAAAGGATAACTTTTACGTAAGCATGAACAAAGTTCAACTTTCAGTGGTTAGGCTCCAATTTGAAAAGATCTAGCTTATTGCTTTCATAAGCTTTTTTCGCCAAACTATACTTAGATAAAGTATAATCATTATACTAGATATAACAAAAGCAATAATAGTGTTATGTTGAGCAATTATATAATAAATCGTAATAAAGATTAATGTAGGAATAATATAGAATATAATTTTTAGTGTTGACTTTATCTTCTGCATATTCAGGACTTTAAATATTATGTTTAAAAAGAAAAAATGAAGTAATACTGAGACGCTAGCATAGAGTTTTAGAGCAAAGATAAAACTTGTTTGATAACCTATATACAAGGCTAAACCCTTCAATATTATACTAAGAAGAGAATAAACTATTTCATAGTGCGGTTTCTCGAAAACATATGGTATAGAAGAGATTGGATTCATTAACATTGTAGATGCGAACGGAAAAGCTAATATTGCAACTACAGGCAAAGCTTCAGTCCATTTATCCCCTAAAATATATGGTACAATATTAATTACAGCTATTACAAAGAGAAAGAACATGGGAAAGGCTGTAAAGGTAACCAACCTGAAAAACTTACTGACTTTCTGAACTATCTCTGATTTACTGAGAAAAGTAAAGGTTGGGAATAAGACTTGATTAAGAGAATTACAAGAAAGTACAACTATTTGTCCTACAAGTTGATTTGCTAAATAGTATATGCCAATATAGACTGGGTCATAAAGATAGCCTAGAATTATTACAGGCAAATCACTTCCAATAATATTAACAAAATTATTGATAGAAGAATTTATCAAAAACTTTATGTTACCTGAAATCATTTCAAGCAGATTAAGCCAAGTTCCAACAAAGAAAACTGCTTTTAGGGATTGCCAAACTAATTTTCTAAAATAGAAAACATAAGATACAAGTTCACTTATATTGCCTATATAAAAGACTATAACTAAAGTTCTAATATCTAGTTTATGAAAAAAGAAGAAGACTATTAGAGAAGAATATACTACAACATTGAAGGTTTCTACAATAGCTAAGAATCTAAATTTTAACCTTTTTTGTGTATAAGCCCTGAACAGAGCTCTGAAAACTTCTATAATAACAAGTGGTGCTAATTGCCTAATTAAATCAGCTAGTACACTGCTATTATAATAAAAACCTATGGGATTAGAAGTCAACCAGAGAATAGCAAAAGCCAAAAAACTGCTTATTACTGAAAAGCTAAATAGACTCTTAAAGTTCTTTTCAATATTATCCTTTTTGACAATCAGTATTTCCTTTAATCCCCAGAAGGACAGGTTAGTAAATATCACTAAAACAAGTGAAAACTCCCTAAATATTCCTAATTCATCTTTGGTAATTGCCTTTGCTATTAAGAGAAAAACTGAAAACAGAATTGCTTTTCTCAGTATTGCAGAGAAGAAAGACCATTGAAAAGACTTTAAAGTATTTCTAACCATACTAATTAATTATGAGCAAACCATTCTTCTACTGATTCTTGAATATATTCTGCATCTGCATCAGTAACATTTGGAGCAACAAAAGAAGTTTCATTTGCAGGGAGATTAAATAGTTTCCTGTAGAAACAAGCTGAAGCAAGATAAGAACCTTGTGGAGAAGGGTGTGATCCATCTCCAGCATACAAGTTAATTTCATAATCATCAACAAAAACTGAATTAAATACTTGTCCGACAGGGACAACTATAGCATCACATTCTTGTCCTGCTTGATTATAGGCAGCCGCCAAGCCTTCAATTTGGCTTTGGTCATATTCCCTAGCCCAAGTCATAAAGAAACAAGTTTGTGCTCCTGTTAAATCTATTACACTATCAAGTTTAGTAGCATAGGTTAAGAAATGCTCAGTATCCAAGATTGGCATTTGACTCTGTTCCTGCAATACAACAATATCCCAAGCTTCACTTTGAATTGCATTGATTGTATTCTGTGAATTGAAATGATTTTCTAGTGTCATTCCTCCACCAGTAATAGCTAAAGTTTCCAGCTCAATATCTTGTCCTGAGCTGCTTGCATATTCTCTTAACATATTATCTAAACCATTGTTATAATAGGTGTAAGAATTCCCTATAAATAGTATTCTGCTCGGCAAAGCTTCTACAATTTCCCAATCAACATTAATTGTAACAGAACCAGTAATATCATTGATAAGCAGAGTTAGATTAACTTCAGATTCTTGCCCAGGCAAAATCTCTACTTGGGCATTTCCTTCAGCTACAAGATATTCATTAGAATAAAGTTGAACTAATAAGTCCCATATCCCTGGCTCAAGTCCATCAACTGTTACACTGGCATTTGAATCTTGAATTAGCATAGACCTTTCAACCTCAAGGTCACCTTTACTCAATTTAACTATACCTGAAGTAACATCAACATCAAGTTCTTCCAAGGGAGCAAGTGAAAATTCTATTGGTAAAGAACCAGATTCATCACTAATTGGGTTTGTTGAATCCTCACATCCCACCATAAAGATAAGTGCAAGAATTACTATCAAAAGATATAAGTATTTCTTCATTGCTGTTTACCTATTTGCTTGAATGGAGGCCAAGTCTATTTCCTTCAGTATCATGAAAGACAGCATAGAAACCATGGTCTCCTAAGTCTGTCTTTTTAATCTCTATTTTACCACCAGCAGCTTCAACTCTGCTAAGAATATTATTTAGGTCTTCCCCACCATCAAAATAAGGAAAGAAACCTATTTTAGAAGGTGTTTGTCCTGGTCCAGCTACTAAAGAACCAGTAGCTTTTTCTGTTTGAAATATCGCCATTTTATATTCTCCAGCTTCAATCAAAGAGATATCGATTTGAAAAATTGATTCATAGAATAACTTTGCTCTATCGATATCAATAACTGGAATATCAAACCAGTGTACTTGTCCTATCATATCTACCACCTATAAATTATAAAGGTCTGTTCTCCTATCAGCAAAGGCATCATTGTATTCAGTAACGCTTTTGTTAAGAGCATCTGCTGGATTTATTCTTGTGAAGATAATTGTTTCTTCTACTTTGTTCAATGATTTTAAAACTTCACCCTTTGTATTAAGTATCTGACTCATACCGGTAAAATATAGCTCTTTTTCACCATTGATTTCAGTACCGATTCTGTTAGATGTAATACTAAAAACTCTATTTTCTAAAGAGCGAATTGTCATTGCCTTCTGACACCAAGGCAAGACTAAGTTAGCAGGATGAGCAATAATTTGAGCACCATTGAGAGCTAATGATCTTGCTGATTCAGGGAACTGCCAATCAAAGCAAATCATCATTCCAACTTTAACTCCCCCCTTAGCAGGGAATACACCAAAACCACTATCTCCAGGTTCAAAGAATAATTTTTCTTCAAAAAAAAGATGCGTTTTCCTGTAAGTAAAGATAGTTCCATCAGGATTAAACAAGGAGCAAGAATTATAAATTTTATCACCATCTCTTTCTACAAATCCTACTACAAATGAACAATCTCTTTCTTGAGCTAAACGAGTAAAGAGCCTAGCAGTAACTCCATCTATAGCATCCTCTGCAACACTTTCAACTTCTTCCTTTGTATTAAATACATAACCTGAAGTAGCTAATTCTGGTAATACAACTAAATCAGCTTCAACATCTTCTAACATTGTTCTGAGACTATTTAAATTCTTTTCGACATTTAACAAACTAGGTTTAAACTGTAAGACTCCAACTTTATACATCAAAACTCTCCTTCTAATATTTCCATGGTAATAGAAAATCTTTTATTTCTTCATTATAATATCTATCAGTCATTGTTGCTATAAAATCTCTTACATATTGCTCATTTGAGAATTTATTTTTATAAGCATCATTTTTGTGATTTAAGAAATGAATAAAGATCTTTGAATCCTCATTTCCTGCTTTCAAATCTTCCATATATTTCTCAAAAAGAATTTCCATTGTTCTATTAATAATACTATTAGCATGTTTTACATTTTCATCTGTATATATATATTTATAGTTAAACTGTTTAAGTTTTAAAAGATACTTTGAGGTATCTTCGTCAAAAGCTATATGCTCTTTATCAAAACTATTAACAATAACACTTTTTACCAAGGTATCAATTATTTGACTGTTTGAGGCTCCCAAATAATCAGTACAATCTTTTGGTAACTGCTCAGGCTTTAATATCTTATATCTAAAAGCATCTTCAATATCTTGACCAATGTAAGCGATTGTATCGGATATTCTAACTACACAACCTTCCATAGTAGCTGGCATCCAGAGAACATTTTGGTCTTCTGTCTTTTTAGCAATATAGTTCTGAATATGACTTTCTTGTTTTGTTCTATCAGGCCTTAGAACTGTATTATGAACCTCTCCATCATGAGAAATAATACCATCTCTTACTTGGAAAGTTAAGTTCATCCCCCTACCTTTTTTGGCTATATGGTCTACAATTTGTAGAGATTCAATATTGTGATGGAAAGAACCAATCCCATGTGCTCGACATATCTTAGATAATGCACGTTCACCATCATGACCAAATGGACAATGACCTAAATCATGTCCCAAGGCTATAGCTTCAATCAATTCAAGATTCAACCTCAAGGCTTTACCAATAGTTCTTGATATTTGAGAAACATAAGTTGTATGAAGATTTCTATTAGTCATCTCTTCATCTATTAAGTTGGTGAAAGAGAATACTTGCGTCTTACCATGATATCTTCGATAAGAACCACTATACAAGATTCTATCTCTATCTAAAGCAAAATTAGTTCTTATATGTTCTTTAGGTTCTGGTAATTTACGAAATGCTTCTGTATCTCTAAAAGCGTAATCAGATAAATTTTCATAGTTATTCTCTGCAATTATCTTAAAAATCTCTTTCTTATCCATATTAACCTCTTACTAGATGTTATAATTTCTTTATACTTAGATTTTTCGGTAAAACATGAAGCGAGGAGGAAAACCTTCTGCTTCTTTTACGTTCTCGAAATATGTTTCTATATGATTAGCCTGTCTTTCAAAAGTAAATCCATTTTCAAACAATGATTCGAATTTATCACTTTCCCCAAAGTGCTCAACTATCCACTCAGAATAATCTGGATGATCTGTGGCTATTTCAACATTAGCCCCATGTTTCAACATAAGATTAAGGACTTCTATAAAGTCTTTATTTATCAATCTATTTTTATGATGTCTCTTCTTTGGCCATGGGTCAGGATGTTGAATAAAAATCTTAGCTATTGACTCTTTTGGAAAGACATTTATAATATTCTTATCTACAAACTGATGCATTAATCTAACATTTGTATGAATTTCAAAATCTAATTTTTTCATTATAGAATAAATTCTATTGGGTTTTAACTCTATTCCAATAAAATTTATTTCAGGATGTTGTTTTGCTTTCTCTGTTAAAAAATATCCATTCCCAGAACCTATTTCTAGATAAACAGGGTTATCATTCCCGAAAACTTCACTAAAACTTATTAGCTCATTTTCTTTAGGTTCAAGTAAAAATTTTTCTGCTCTTATATCGTAATCTGCAGGTTTCTTTACTTTTCTTCTACTCAACTATTTTCACCTCTTGATATTTGATCATGTACTACTAACCCTACTCCAAAACAAAAACCTATGAAGAGATATATGTTAAATCCTTCTGTCAGAATTTGCTTTATTATAGCCATATCTAGACTCTTTCCTAAAGTCATAAATATGATAATATGCCCTATTGAATAGGCTAATATCCCTCCAATAATAAATATAAAATTCCTAAAGCGTGCTAGACTCTCTACAAAATATGCTTTTAATATCACTATATCTAGAATCATTAAAATTATTAAATCCATAATTATTCGCGACACATATTCTATGTCCATACTCTTTATATTCTGATTGACCGATAATGCCAAAATAGGAGCTAATACTAATACAAGAATATGACTAACAAGGGATAAATTCCTGTTATGAAAGATATAAAACAATGAAGAAATCACACCGAATGTTATCAGATATCTAGCAGAGCTTACAAACTGTTCAACTTCAAAGTTCTTTATTGAAAATATAAAGTAACTTATCCCATATAATGCCAAACTAGAAATCAATACAAGCAAAATATCTGCTAAGACTAACCTAATATTATCTTTCATTATATCTCCTATTTTATAAATACTAAGTGTTTAAGTCATTATAGCATGTAAGAGATATTTGGCAAGATTAAAATATTTATTTCATCAGAGGAAAAGTCTTTTTTGAATAGTCTAGGCACCTTTACAGCCTATTAGCCCAAGGCTGTGCTATGAGAAGTTTTCAAAACATCTCTACCTGGGTATTCAAGCTTCTAGCTTGTATCTGAGACGTTCTGCCGAACCTCTCTACAATACCATGTTACTCCATCCTTACTGGTCTCCTTGAAAATTTGGCCTTTTTTCAAGGTGGCAAGTAAGGGTCAACTATGAAAGAATCATTTTAGTAATAAGGTTAAATTCTTATCCCTACAACCGTTATATCATCTCTTTGAGAATGTTGACTATGGCAATCAGAGATTGTCTTAGATAACCCATCTTTAGCAGTAGCAAGACTAATATTTCTATGTTGATTGATAAAGTCTATGAGTCCTTTTTGTTTAAATCTTTTTCTAGCACCGTCTTCAATTACAGCCATATCATAGATTCCATCTGTTGAAAGATATAATTCAATTTGATTATCATAACTCAATTGGAAGGCTTCGAAAGGTATATCTTTTGTATCACCTATACTTCTTTTTGTACCTTTAATAACTTGTAATTTTTCATTATCTTTCCTGAGAAACATATTGCATCTAGCTCCAATAAACTCAATCTCTTTGATAGTCTTATCGATTAGAACAATGCCAATATCAAGTCCAGCTTTTAAACCTGTATCTTTATCTCTAACTAAATTCCGGATACGATTATCAATTTCTTCAAGGCATTCATTAATTGAACTAAATTTACTATCCTTGAGAACATTATTCATAATAGAATTAGCAGCAATTGTCAAAAGTGCTCCAGGAACGCCGTGTCCTGTACAATCAACAACTGCACAGATAGCCCTATCCTTGTCTATTTGATAGAACCAGATAAAGTCACCACTTACTCTATCTTTTGGAAGATAGATAGAGAAGTATTCTTTTACGAAATTGCACACCTCTTTATCAGAAGGCAAGATAGATCTCTGCAGGGTCGCTGCATAGGTTATTGAGCTATTAATAAGATTGTTACTTTTCATAACTTCCAGCTTTTCTTCTTCTAATTCCTGGGTTCGGATAAGGACTAGTTCTTCTAACTTCTCCTTTGATTTGTTTAAATATCTAACCCTATATTTAATTATGAAAATAATTAGCATAGTGACTAAAAGTAGAACGATTAATGTGTAAATAATTATCTTAATTATGTTTGGTATAACAACAAAAGGAATTGATTTTTGTTCAATAATATTACCTGAGGGGGATAAAATTCTTAACTTTAATGTATATCTACCTAGAGGGAGGATACCATAGTCCTTAAAATTGTTTTTACTAAAGGTAGACCAATCGTCATCATATCCTTCTAGCCAGAAGCTATATTCAACACTTCTAAGATTGTTTAGGGAGTTGTATGAAGCGAATACCTTCACCTTATTCTTATCTGAATACTCAAAAATAACACTTCGATAATCATTGAATATACTTTTGTACAAACGCGTATTTAGATTAGAATATAATATTCTTGTTTGTACATTTGATTCAACAATAATACTATAATCTCCATCTGTTGGTTCTTTGAACTTGTAAACACCTCCATCCGTTACTAAAATGAATGTGTTATTTTTAAGTATTGTACATCTACAAATTTGATCAGGTAAATAGTCATTGGTATCATAAGTTGTAAACCTATCCAACTCTTCAATATATTTTAGCAAATTATGTTGTTGCACAATCCATAATTTATCATTTTTATCAACTAGTACATCCCAAATATAATCAATTTTATCTCTTTCAGAACTAGCTATTTCAATAGCTTTATCGTTCTTCAGTTGCCATACCTTGGATAGATTTCTGCAATAACAATAAACAGATTGACCAGCATGCAGCAGTTTAACTTCTTGTTTTTTTAGCAAAGGCAGGCCAATATTGATTACTTTTGAAAAATCATTATTCATACAGCCTTCTAAAGGCACTTTACAAATACTTGTTCCACTACTATCAGGATATGTTACATACAAAGTATCGTTAAAACAATAAATGTTCGCATAGTTATTATCAGGTAGATAGATAAAGTCTTTGTAGCTTAGCGAAAAGTACTTAATATTTCCATTAGTAAGTTCAAAAGGTATTAAATCACCTTTAGGAACCCTCACAGAACTTATCGTATCGGATTTATTTATGAGTTCTTTGACATATAATGTTCCGTTTTCAAGAAGATATACTGTTGTTGCAGAATGATAAAGAAATGTCGACTCATCTAATTTTATCTTACCAGTAATTGTTTCAGGTATTTTTAAAGCCACCTGCATAGAATCAACTTGCTTTTCTATTTGTTTAAAATTATCTTTATGAAGACAATTGAACTCATTGATATAATGTAAATATTTATATTTCATTTCTTTGTTATTAAAATTGATTGGATATAATTTATAGTCTAAAGTATCGATACTGAGTAAACTTAATGAATCTTCAGAAACAAAATCTGCATGAACTCCATCTACAACCCTATAAAATCCTCGAATTTCATATTCAAACCTTGATTCTCTAGATGATATCATAGCTTTTAAATCTAGTACCCTAGTCCCTTCTGAGCTAAAAATGAAACATAAATCTTTATTAACATAAACTTCATGAGGGCTATCATTAAATGGATAGTCAATAATTATAAATGAAGAATCTGACTTAACAATTATTTGACTATTTTTCCTGCTTGTTAATGTTAATGAGTACTCATCTTTTTTATAATAAGACAGTTGTGTAAACCTGTAAGAACTTGCTAGCTTTTTTTTACTATTAATATCAATTGTTTTATACATAATCTCATTATCATAGTTAGGACCAGGGAAAGTATAAAATGTCTCAATTAAACCATTTTTTAGTATTTTTAGACTACGAGATATTTTTGAAATAAATATTAACTCATTATCATATTCATATAGTTTATTATTACTAGCAAAATTACGTATACCCCAAAGATAGTCTTTCCCTTCAAATTGGTTTCTAATTTTATTTATAGCAGCATCCCAATTATTGCTTATGGTAAAATACACATCCTTAGCTGTAACATCTACATCAATAATAGTTCTATCTCCTAGTTTTTTAGCCAGATTCCTGTCTATTTTAAAGTTATCTATGTTGTACAAGCTTGTTGCAGGTTTTTTACTCTCACCAAAAATATCAAAAATTACAAGACTTTCATTATTAACTTTTACAACTCTTTGTAAACAGTCATCTGCTTTAATAATAACTTTCTTTTCAATTTCTCCTTTAGATATTTTCCAAAATACAGTACTTTCCTTCGTCTCATAATACACAACAAAAGAATTGCCTTTACTTTCACATACCTTGATATCATTCGTAGATAATAACCCAAAGTCGATTGGATATTCTGCAACCCCATTCTCTCCCCAATATAGATATTTATCTTGCAGTAAGATTAGCATGTTCCCATTACTATTGATTGTGTGTTTAATTATATCTTTGCTGTTGGGAATTACAAACCTTGATTCACTTACTGGTAATCCATTATGGTCAATTTCACTATTTTGGTAGAAATCTTCATTATTTTCAATCCTATATATATAAGATTCATTTTCTAAATAAATAACTTTGTTGCAATCAGAGTGTATTCTCCTTGATTGTTGTATGTTGTAGCTGCTTATTGATCTATCATTTACTAATCGTACACTTTGTCCAAAAACTTTTATATAATTATCATTTTCAAAGAAGATAATATCCCTCAATGTATCAATAACAGTCAGATCTTTTTTAATCTCTTCTTCAAAAATTTGTAGAGGATATTCTTTATAAATATGAGATTGATCAAAGAATTCATAGCCATTGAAAAAATAAAACTTATCAGGATCAGCCCCTTCTCCTTTCTTTCTAAAAATAGCAAAGTTATCTTTAGTCACTCCCACTAGTTCATCTAGAATAGGATTACCATTTTTGTGAAGAAAAGAAGTGGTGTAAAGAAATGGTTTATCTTCTTTTGTTATATGTATAGCATTTTCATATATATCACTATATTCCGAATTTACCTCGTTAAGAGCACATTCCAGGCTAGTAAACATAAGTATAATCAAGCAAATTAAGATTATGTGTTTCATATTCTTATCCCTACAACCGTTATATCATCTCTTTGAGAGTGTTGACTATGGCAATCAGAGATTGTCTTAGATAACACATCTTTAGCAGTAGCAAGACTAATATTTCTATGTTGATTGATAAAGTCTATGAGTCCTTTTTGTTTAAATCTTTTTCTAGCACCATCTTCAATTACAGCCATATCATAGATTCCATCTGTTGAAAGATATAATTCAATTTGATTATCATAACTCAATTGGAAGGCTTCGAAAGGTATATCTTTTGTATCACCTATACTTCTTTTTGTACCTTTGACAACTTGTAATTCTTCATTATCTTTCCTGACAAACATATTGCACCTAGCTCCTATAAACTCAATCTCTTTGATAGTCTTATCTATTAGAACAATGCCAAGATCAAGTCCAGCTTTTAAACCTGTATCTTTATCCCTAACTAAATTCCGGATACGATTATCAATTTCTTCAAGACATTCATTAATTGAACTAAATTTACTATCCTTGAGAACATTATTCATAATAGAATTAGCAGCAATTGTCAAAAGTGCTCCAGGTACCCCGTGTCCTGTACAATCAACAACTGCACAGATAGCCCTATCCTTGTCTATTTGATAGAACCAGATAAAATCTCCACTTACTCTATCTTTTGGAAGATAGATAGAGAAGTATTCTTTTACAAAATTGCACACCTCTTTATCGGAAGGCAAAATCGATTTCTGAAGGGTCGCTGCATAGGTTATTGAGCTATGCAAAGATTTTTGTTTATTAACAATTTCTAAAGTTTGTTGATCAACTAGACTAGCCAGTCTCTTCTTATCTCTATTTATTTTTTTAACTCTTCTTACAAAAAAAGCTCTAACAATTAATACTATCGCAGTAAGCAATAAGATTACATATATAACAATAATTACAATTTGTGGACCTAATCTACTAACTCTGAAAGGATAGATATCAGTCTCAATAATCTCACCATTATCTAATTTAATTCTAGCTTGGACACTATAACGCCCTGGTTTTAAGATACCAAATTCCCTTTCAGCATTATTATTAAATTTAGGCCAGTCTGTATCATATCCCTGTAAAAAGATGGAATACTTAATATTTTTATCTGAGTAAAAACTATTACTTTTTATCCTAATTATTGTTTTCTTGTTGGAGACATATACATATCGATCAATAGTGTTCTCATTTGAAGCCTCCAAGTCCTTAAAAACATTTCCATCTTGAACAAAAGAGAAATTAAGAAATTTGTAATCTTGTTCAGGCTCATCGAATAAAAAAAGTCCATTATTAGATGCTATGGCAATTTGCTTGTTATATGAATGAATGGAGGTAATATTGGTTGGAACTCCATAATAGGAATCATATTGTAAAAACTCTTTACTTTGGGAGTTATATTTCAAAAGACTATTACTAGTTGAAAACCATAAGTTCCCCTCTGAATCTTTACAAGAACTTAATACTTCACCTTTGATTTTAAAGCTTTTAATTTCATCATTCTTAAATCTATAAATGAAATTTTGATTACCATAGATAAAAACATTTTCCCCATCACTAGCAAATGATGGATCAAAGGATTTTTGCGAGAGTCTGTAGCTTTTAACCTTATCCTTAATCTTATCTAGATATGCTAGACTATCAACAGAAACAACATTTAACCTAAATTCATTGTTAAATGTAGTATAGAATACTAAATCATCAAAACTTTCTATATAATTACCACAAAATCCTGATAGCCAAGGCTTAAAACAATATTTATTTTCAATTACATCATATATATTTGTAGGTAAATCTGTTTTTTGTACACTAATTACAAAAATTTGTCTATAGTTTAACTTGGAAATAGCAAGTGCCAGTAAATGATTGCTATCTTTAAAATCTGTAACTAATGAATCTGTATCAGTGTTAATTAAGTAGGTCTGCCTTTTCTCATCAAATTTTAACTCAAAGTTTCCCTTTTCTTCTAGCTCAAATACATATTTTGACAACTTTAATAAATTTTCTTTTGCTATCTGTTTAGGATAAATAGAATCTATAGAAAAAGATAATGTATCGACTAATAAAAAAGATTCTTCACTTATCTCAATAAATCTTTTGCTTGTTTTGGGGAAAGTTACGTTTATCGAGTCAATGAAATTTTTAAAACTTTCATGTTCTCTAAGGTTTAGCTTTTCACAAGGATGAAAAGCGATATAACTGTTATTATCTATAGAAAATAATCCCTTGTCATTTGATAAAATACTCTCAATAACTTTATCATCAAGCATTCTTATTGTGTTGTTGGAATTCTTTATTTTATAAAATGCTCTGTTAGTAAAACAGAGACTAATCTTACCAAAAGTCTGCATTAATTTGATTTCTTCCTGATGAGGAAAAATGATTAATTTACTTTCATCAAGATATTTAGTTCCAATATAAGATGTATTCTCCAGCTCTGAAACAAAAGAAAATTCATCAAAGCTTTTATAAGCAAGTTGTTTAATGACTCCAAGATTCGTGATAAGATAATTGTTCTGAGCAATAAGTAATTCATATGAGCTGTTAATATTACTTCCAATCGAAAGTGATCCTATCTTCCTTGTTATGTGACTATTAATAACAGCTGTTGTAATTAGTTCTTTTGTTGAGTCTATTTTTGGAAAAGATTTATAAGGAACTTCTTTTATTGCTTTAAGTTGTCCCTGACAATACTGAAAAATAGTTGGACCAGATGATTCTTTTTCTTTTGCTAAAATGAAGAGACTATTTTCAGCTGTGCAAAAATCATAAATTTGGTTTACTCCTAAACTTGATAATAGATCATCTTTATTTTTTATCTGCAAGTTATCTTTATCTAATAGCCAATATTTACAATAATAGTTTTCATCGTCAGTTTCGTAAAGCGTTTTAATCAAAACAATAGTATTATACTCTGGTAAGATGAAGTATTTATCAAAAGAACCATTTGCGCTGTTTTTTTGTGTTATTTTTCCAGATTCTACATTTAATATTTCTAATGAGTCACTTTCACTTCTGTGGGAATAAGTAATTTTATCTTCACTAAAATCAAGTAATTGCAAGTATTTTCCTACTGGATGAGTAAGAGAGTATTTTCTGATTTCTTCATCCCAGACAAAATAAGCATCATCTGAGACAGCACAAGCCACACCTAAGCTATCTACTTCAAACTTAATATCATTTGGAAAATGTACCTTTTCAACACAGTCATTCAAATTCCGATTAGTAAACTTACTAAAGTCTATTCTACATATATAGTCTTTTTCTCTAAAATACAATCGATTATTAATCGTTTTAGAAATTGGAATGGGATGTTCAGCCTTATGAAATCCATATCTTTCATCCGCTTTAATTTCAAATCTATCGTTATAAAACTGCAGGTAAGAGCTTTCATCGATTTTTGCCACATACTTGAGTGTATCTTGATA
This sequence comes from Cloacimonadales bacterium (SeqCode), assembly GCA_963678315.1. Lineage (GTDB taxonomy): Bacteria > Cloacimonadota > Cloacimonadia > Cloacimonadales > JAFGVF01. The sequence continues at coordinate 2,637,751 of OY782781.1, forward strand.
TTCATAATCAATCTTAGACAAAGTTAACCCTTTAACACTATAATCGCTAATTTGAAATGTTACATCTTGAACATGAATACCATCGAATTTATAGTATCTAGCAAAGTTTTCATCATCAGCATCAGGATTCTTTTTAAGCCAAATGTAGCCTTCATAGTCTTGAAATAGAGCTTTATCAACTTCTGGGAATCCATCTTTTTGAGAATACTTAGTGATATACTGATAAGAATCTTCAACTCTAGATATAAGACTACATTCATCCTTAAAAGACTTGAAATTCTCTGTATTAGCAGATAAGACAACAACTGCAAGAAGAGGACAAATTACCAATAACCACCTTATTTTCATACCAAACCTCATTTAATATTAAAGACTAGTAAACTTTTTCTAACAACCTTAAAATATTTTCTTTTGTAGCTTTAGATTTATCAATGATCAGCTTATCTCCCTCAATTCTATAAGCATTTTCAATGTCTTCTTTTTCAGATTTGAAGGTAATCAACTGGTGAGTTATCTTAGGATGGTTAAATCCTTTCAATATTTTTTCATCTGGAGGATTGCAGTTGATATATTCTTGAGCTATTCCCCATGTAGTATGGCAAATCTGTATTTCATCAACTTCGGCACTCTGTTCAAGTCTGGAAGCTAGATTAACGGTTTTACCACTTATTGTATAATCCATCCTTTCAGATGAACCAAAGTTACCCACCATACACCAGCCAGTAGCAATTCCGATTCTTATATGAAATGGTTGTTCATAGCCCATCAGAAACCACTTTTTACGAATTGTCTTCATCTTCTCTCTCATCTCATAAGACATTTGAAGGCAATTCTTAACATTATCTTCTATACTTGAATTACCTGGAGCTCCAAAAAAAACCATGATAGCATCACCAATATACTTATCTAATGTACCACCATATTTATTAACAATAATGGTCATCTCCTCTAAGTAGCTATTGAGGAATTCGGAGAGCGTTTCTCCGTCCATCTCTGAGGTAATTGTACTAAAACTCTTTATATCAGAAAAGAAAACTGTTATATTTTTCCTTACTGTTTGATAGTTTTCTGCAAGCTCTCTTCCTTTGACGATATTTTTATAGAGTTGTTGTGATACATATTTCTTTAGTCTGTGTTCAATTCTTCTGAGTTTAGCAGACTGCTTATCATTGTGTTTAGTTAGCATTTTAATCTGTTTAAGTAATTTGGAATACTCAAGCATTAATTGACCGAACTTTTCTTTACAAACTTTATCACTAATTTTATCTACATCTATATCTGACAGATCAGCTATGAATTTTGATTCTTTCTCAAACATACTCATAATCTAATAGCCAATATAATCAATATTTAAATGAGTTTCATCAGTCAAATCTTCACCAGTCTCTTTAAGATCTTCATCATCTTCAGGATATCTCCATTTAATTTTAATTGATTTTCCAGAATCAGCCATCTCTTGAAAATACTGTATTAAATCGTAGATTGACTTATAAGAACTACTATTAAGATATTCAATATCGAATACAATTTCAGCAGAATCTTTCATTGTGAAGTATTCAGTTACCCAATTGACAACAGGTTCAAAAAACTCAAGTGTATTTTCAGGATAAGACTCACCTTCAAAAGATAAAACTTCCTTATTATAATCTAGATCTATTTTTAAGGTTTGTTCTGTTGCTTCTATATTTAAATTGTTCATATATTCTCCTTATTCATTGTTACTTGGATTTTTAGAAAGTAATAATCCTCATTAACTTGCTTGAAATCATAATCAATCTTAGATTTAGATTTTAAGGCAACTTCAACAAGCCCAAACCCAGCACCTTCTCTCTTTCTCTCTTTTTTTAATGCTTGCTTTTTCATTAGAGTTAGTTCATCTGTAGATTTGCTATTTATCATATCCAAATAAGTAGAGATTGCATCAATTTTATTTTTATGAACTGCATTTCCTGATTGTACAACGAAACAATTGTTTTCTTCATAAACATGCATAATACCTTCACTTACTATATGTGAGTCATGTTCTGTTCTGTTGGCTGAATAATGTACTATATTTTGGGCCATTTCAACAAAAACAGAAAATATCCTTCTACTTAATTTTTTTTCTTTGCCAAATAACTTTGATTTAAGGGATTTAGCTAAATCATTATAAATATCTTCTGCAAAATTACCACAAAATATAACTATTGTCTTCTTATTTTCCCGAGTAAACATATTGTAAATATCGAATAAATCTGACATAATATCTCCTTGGATATTTATTATCTGTTAGCAAACGTTTATTAATTATTAGTTTAGATTATTTTTTGTCAAGTTATTATTGCATCTTCTTTAGCTACTATAATCAGTTAGTAAACTAAATATTAGTGTATTATTGAACTTTACTTTTCATTCTATCTAGCTGTTGCTGAGTTATAGTTGTAAAGTTTTTATCTTTTGCTTTCAAAAACAGTTGATTAGCTAGTGACAGCTTTTCAATACCAGCTTGAATATTCTTAGTAATTTCAAGTGTTATTCCCCAATTAAATAGAGCCTTGCCTTCTCCAATTACATCTCCTATCTGGTTAAGAGATGATTGTTGCCTTGAATAGTATTCTACTGCTTTCTCAAAATCCTTTTTCTCTCTATATACATTTGCTAGATTTCCGATAGTATGTGCAATTCCCTCAATATCATTCAACTCTTCCTGGATTTTTAAATTCTGCTCATATATATATTTGGCTTTATCAATTTTACCTTGCATAAAAAAAGCATCTCCCAAGCCATCATTGCAAAAAGTTACTCCAACTCTATCGCCAATCTCTTCAGCTATAAGCTTTGCTTTATTCAAAAAATCACAGGATTGGTTAGGTTCATTTATTACATTCTTAATATAACCCATATTGTATAAAACTGTATGTTCTTGTTGTCTATCACCAATATATCTAGCGATTTTTAAACATACTTCTAAATTTTCTTGGGCTTTTTGATCTTGCCCTTCTGCAAATTGAATCATCGCTAGTTCAGTGAGCACTTTTGAATAACCATTTTTATCACCAATCTCTTCTGCGATTTTATAAGCCTTACTGTAATAATCAATCGCTAATTGAGGATTACCTGTCCTTATAGATATTGTCCCTAAAGATGTGTAAGCAATTCTAATGTATAGCTTTTTATTCTCAGCTATAGCTAAATCAAGAAGCTTAGAATAGTAGTATTTAGCATTTTCATAATTTGCTTTATCGAGATAAAATTGTCCTTGAACTGAATTTAAAAGAATCTTATTTACTATAGATAAACTTTTTTCTTCTGAATTTAGCATATCACGAGTTTTGATGAATTCGTCATCTAGTGAGCAAGCCCTATAAAAGTCTAAGGCAGTTAAACGTATACGGTTTAAAATTTCTAAAGATTTTATCTTTTTTAAAGCCTTTGCATAAACTGAAGAAAATCTCTTAAAATCCTTTTTCAATTCATAGAAGCGTAAAATATTTTGAAGATATCTATCCTGCTGAAAATCTCTTAATTTATCGAAACGTAATACTTTAAGAATTTCTTTAATTTCACTAACATCCCCTCTGATAAGTAATAACTCTAAATATTCCAACCTTAAACTGTTTTTGATACTTTTATCAAGAGTATTATCTATAGCAATTTTGTAGTAATAACTTGAGTCAACAAATGCAGAAATTGAATAATTCTTTTCAGCCGCTAATTTACACCAAAATGCAATTTCAGCTTTTATATCAGCTAAAATATAGTGATTAGCAATTATTTCATAATATTCATATTGGTTATCTGAGAAATTATTGATATAAAACTCAGCAATCTTAACATGCATAGATTTTTTTTCTTTATGCAGTATAGTTCGATAAATTGCCTCCCGCATAGTTTTATTATTGAATAAATACTCAACTTCTGGTAACATTTTCTTTTCAAGTATGTATTTATCTGCTGATAACTTAATCAAAACATCTTCAATATGGATATTTATCTGTTTATCCGTTAATTTTTTAATCATACTATTAGAAAAACTTACTCCAATAATCGATGCATATTTAAGAATACTTTTTGATTCTTGCGACAGTTTTTCAAACTGATTAAGCAGTAAATTTTCATAGCTCTTAGGAATAATATTTTTTTGGATTAATTGGTTCAAATCAGCAAGATTAAAAATAGCTCTATTGTTATCCCAATTAGATTTTATTATCCTTAATGTATCAACGGTGTATGCTGGATTCCTATCTGTTAGATCAAGTAAATTACTTATTGCTTGATTCGATATTTTAATCTCAAGACTTTTAGCTAAGCTTCTAGTTATATTCTCTGTGAACTTCTTTGTTCTAAATAAGGCTGGATTACATTTATCTAAATCTTTTACATCTGACTTATCTCTACTTGTTAAGATAATCTTTATTCCAAGATTTGAAAGTTTTGATACAACTACACTACAAAGGAGTTTAGAAAACTGATCTAGCCATTGATAATTATCAATAACAAATACTTTGTAGTCTTTGAGCAGAAACAAGAACATTTCTGAAAATATGTCAATAATAAGCCCTAAGTTGATTTTATCATCCCTTTTTAACAGATAATCCTCAATTAACTGATAACTAACATGCAAATCATTTTGATCAATGAAATCCTTAATAATTAATCTGTCGTTTATTATATTAGTAATATTCAGTTTAATATTGAACAGCTGGTAAACTAAGTTCAAGGGTCTAAGACCATCATGTTCAGAGAGAGAGAATAAAAATACATCATTAGAAACATAGTTATGCTTAAGATAAGTGTGCGTTAATAATGATTTCCCTGATCCTGATTCCCCATATACAATGTTAATCATGGGTTTGAACAGAGAAGTAATATCATCATAACCTAAAAGTTCTACATTTGCATACCTTTTGTTAAAGATATCCCATGTATCAGATATTTCTTTCGTTATATGAAATATCGAGATATCCTCAGCAATACCTTTGACTTTAACTCTTTTCAATAGTTCTGTTTCAAATCGACCAACCAGATGTTCTAAAATTTCTTTCGAGAAAGTAACCTTGCCATATTCAGACTCATTCATAAGTCTTGCTGCGATATTTACAGCATTACCAATTATGCCATATTCAAAGCGATTCTTTGCTCCTAGTATTCCAGCAAATACCTTATTATATGTTAATCCTATTTTAGATTTTATAAACATACTAGGAAGTTCAACAATACGTTTTGAACACACGAAAGCTCTTTGAATATCATCTTGATGAGTATTAGGTAATCCAAATGAGATTAAAACTACGTATCCTTTATCACTATAGTCAATTTTATTGATTAATCCATCATAATAATATACAATATCTTGCACTTGCTTGTAATAAGAATTAAAAGATTCAATTGGAATATCTTCTTTGTCGCCTATATCCTTTAATGACAAGAAAATAGTTACAGAATCTCGCAGTTCTCCCGTAGCAGAATTTAAAGTAAGCCAATCAGTAACTTTTGGATGGATAAATTTATCGCTACAAGAAGATAAATCATCATTCTTTGCTTTATTAACATCCTTTAAAATGTAATCATCTGAAGTCTCGATTTCATAAAGGTCAGATATAGAAAAAGTTCTATCCAGAACCTCTCCTGTGAAATAGTAATCCAAATGATATTTTTGTGAGCCAACAATATGCACATTTAGTTTGCCCCACCCACTACTATGATGGAAATCTATCTCAACAGAATACTTTTCATAAATAGTCTTGTTCAATAAGATTAAGCTTGACTTCATTGATTTAAGACATGATTCAATAATTGGAATAACATCCTCTTCCGACCCAGGAAATATAGCCTGCAATGAGTCTCCACCATATTTTACTAAATCACCATTATAATGATCAATTATATTGTACATTAAATCAAAGTAACTATTTAAAATATCTATTATAATTTCTACTGAGTAATAACCATTTTTACTAGTAGTTTCAGTCAGTTTTGTGAAAGACTTCACATCAGTAAATATAACACCTGCATTAATTTCCTTAGTAATTGGTATGTCTATTTTATTCTTACAATCTCTGACTAAATTTGTTATTATCTTAGGTATTAATCCTCTTAGCTGTTGGATATCATCCTCCATTATCTTTACTAAATTGTATTTTTTATCCTATTAACAAGGATTTTATTTACTCCTAAAAAAAACTTGTTAGCGATAATACTGTTTTTTACTAATAAATTGCATAATTCAGAGTAATCAATTTTAACTATTTCACAATCCTCAATAGCTTTTACAAAGGCTGATCTATGAATTGGAATCGTAAAATTCAATTCCCCTATAAGTGTTCCACTGTTTAATTCTGCAACTTTTATTAGCTTATTTTCATCACATATTTCTACAATAGCTTTACCAGATTTAATAAGAAGCAAATTTCTATCTCTTTCGCCACTGCTTATTATATATTCGTCCTTATTGTAATTACTTATTGAAGATATATTTAGAATTTGTTTAACCTCTGTATGATCAAAATTAAATACTTTTGGTAACATTAACATCCTCTTTTTTTGATTTCATTTATTCTAATTAATTTTTCAACCAAGGAATCATTCAGAGCAGCATTGATTTTACTATTCATTGAATTTGATTCTTCAAGTATTGATAAATTTAAGGAGATTCTTTCTAAATCAACACTTGTCTCAGAAAAGTATGATAAGAATGTTTCATTTTCAAAAACAGACTCTTCACCAAAAATTTCTCCTTCAGATAAAGTCATTACTTCTTTTTTATCTTCTTCAAGACTAATTGTTACAAGCCCTTTTTTGATGATATAAACTGAGTCTTTTAATATTTCAATCCTACAATTAGAATTTACTTCAATTCTTTCAATATTGAAATTTAAGTCTTCAATTTCTTCTTTACTTAAGTATTTAAATAAATCTACACTATTCTTGCGTACATAAATATTCATTAAAAATTCCTAATCTTCTTCAATGTTATTAAGTTAAAAATAAGACAGAATACTATGATTACAGATTCTGCAAACTTCCTAGTAGAGTATTTATTATTGAAAACAATATAGTTTTTCGAAATGAAATGATTTTTTGAATCTTTCATAGACTTTACATGAGCAAAATCTACTAACATAGAATTGCTTTTATTAATATAATTATCATGAGGGTATAGTGACAAGATTGCATTTTTCTGATCAGTCAGGTTACTTATTAAATCCAAATCACTTTGACCCTTTAGTTTATTATCAAGATCTTTTAGAACTCGAGATCGTTGATTATTGTTTACCGAATTTAAGGTGATATTTTCGAACAACCACTTAGTGGGTATTACTTCACAGAATTCAGGAACTTCTCTTTTAGAATTAATCTTTAAATTTTTATTCATTGAACTAAATGGAATAATTGCTCCGCCAAAGATTATCATCGGAATTAAAGTCAAAGGTAGTACCATAAGTAAGCTCTTTCTCTCTTTTATTGTTGCTGAAGAAAATAAGCCAATACTAATACCACACAATCCTGAAAGATTCAATGTAGTAAAATATACCCAAAAATGACCCTTTATTTCCAGTATATAGGTTGTTATAAATACATACAATAATGTTTGGATAATATTAAAAATCTCCAAAGTTGTTAGTTTTGCTACAAGATAGCTTAATGCAGATAGACCTACTTTTTTTTCTCTAACAATAATAAGCTTTTCCGGAAGTATTTCATATATAGATCCTGACAAGCCCAAAAAGATAAATATCAAGATTGATATAAAATTGAAATGAGGGATATTTCCATTATCCCAAAATGAGTAATTAGTCCCTGAACTATTCTTTAGCAGAACTGATGTGAATAGCCCTAATAGAAAAGGAACCACTGACAACATAATTATGTTTTGTATACTGGATAAACTATTATGTAGATCTCTAAAGAAGCAATACCAAAATTGAATTAACTTATCAACTAAGCTATGATTTTTATTTTTCTTTTCTTTAGAGAAAACATAAGAATCTTTGTTTTTATCCCCCTTAAATTGTTCCATCAAGACTTTAGATTCTCTCTTCTTTTTCCAATAGTTCCGAGGAAAAAGCCTTTCTGTATGCTTATCTTTTGAGCTATTTACAGTTTTATATTCTACAATATCAAAGAAATAATCTGGATTTTTTCTCTCTTTTTTTATTGTTAATTCTTTTTTATTTATAATTATTTGCTTTAATTCTTCATCAAAATAGTCAAATGCTTTTGATACATCACCAAAATAGACTACAACCCCTTGTTTATCTAAGAAAAGAAGTTTATCAAATTTACTAAACAATAATGAACTTGGTTGATGGATTGTAGTTAATATAATCTTTCCTGTAAACTTTAAATCACTTAGAATTGATAATAATTGTTCGGAATCTTTGGAAGATAAACCAGATGTTGGTTCATCAAGAATAAATATTGCAGGATCGAATAAAAGTTCAAGGGCAATATTTAATCTTTTTCTTTCCCCCCCACTTAGAACTTTCTTTTCTTCGTTACCAACAACTAGATTCTTTTTTTCTAGAAGACCCACCTTATTCAGTATAGAATCGATTTTATCAGCTAATAAAGGACCTTTCATTCTGCCAACAGACCTTATTTTTGCATAAAAAAACATATTTTGAAAGACTGTTAGATTATTAAATAGTAGATCACTTTGAGGAACATATCCAATATTTTTAATTATATCTTTATATTTATCAATAAAGTCCATATCATCGACTTGGATATTCACTTCATCTGCAGATAATTCACCATTAAGTACTTTAAGTAAGGTAGTTTTTCCACTTCCACTTGGCCCCATTATTGCTGCTATTTCACCTTTATTCAATTTAAAAGAAACATCAGTTAAACCTAATATTTTATTATTAAAATAATGTTTCACTTGCTTCACATTCAATGTTTCATACACTATCTCATGTTTTACTAGTTCTCCGCTTTTCAAAATTTTGTAGGATACATTCTTCCAAGTTAAGATATCTATACTGGAATTAATTTCTATCTGACCATTAACTTGTTTGTTGTTTACTAATATATTACTGTTATTTACGATTAAATTATATTTATCTCTATTTATTTCGAGTATAGCGATACTATTTTCATGTAAGACTTGTGAAGTTATTAATCCATTCATATACTCAACAATATGTAATTCATACTTTAAATTGCTTGATTGATCAGATTTATATAAATCAATTACAGGATTTTTATTTTTAGCCCCAATATAACCATCTAAATAAAGTTTTCGGATTCTCTTTATCTTATTCCTACTTCTTCTTTTGTTAGGTAAGCATAATGTAAAATGGTTTTCCTCTTGAAATATTAGTTCATTTTCACTGTAACTAGATATAAGCTGAGAAGTATCAAGAACTTTATTTTGAAACATTTTTGTTAAAAGACTCTTTGTCAAAATGATGTTATTAAGTTCAGGGAAAGCCCTATCTTCAACAAACTTTGCTATGATAATTTGAGTATTGTTGACCTTTGTAAGAGAAACAATATAATCTTCATATAATTTATGAAAGATTATTTTACAACTTTTAGAGCTTATATCGACATCTCCATTTTCATTCGAAAACAAGAGACTACTATTGAAACTAATGTCAAAAACATCATCCCAGAAACCATTATGGTCTAAGATAAAACTTGCTTTCTTACCACAAAAGAAATCAATTAAGTCATCAAATAAATTAACATTAATTCTAAGTAAATCTAACACTTTTATCATCTCAATAGAACCAATATTGTAGGTATGAATTTTATATCTAACCACAAATTGAAACACTTTAAGCATCAATAGTATCTTATCTGCATTGTTTAAATGGTCGTTTAAAAAGTTTGCTGAATAGCGTGTAGGATATGGTTCTCTAGCAAGTTCAGAAATCACTTTAGGGTCGATTGAATTAATCTTTAAATCAACAATTATAGAACTTAAAAACTCAATCTTGTCTATATTATCATCGACATTATTACCACTTAAAAAAAAGAGTGATATAATTGATTTTAGAATAGCTTTATCTATCTCCATTGAACCTTTCCAAAACATTTCTTAACCTCAAGTTATTATTTAATCAAGAATAGTGAATCAAATGTGTCTAGTCAAGAAATAATATTACGGTGCACTAATTTAGCGTGGTGCAGAAATTTCTGGATACTTTAGCAGTCTTCTATACTAAAGGATATTAGGAAAATAGTACTTATTACAAGTTTTTCTTCTTTCAACTGTATAAAAAGTCTATCGTCACAATTATAGTAACATCTGGAGGGTGTTTTTTAAGTCTAGTTTTTGATTCATTTTTGACTTATTTTACTCCTTCAGTCTTTTCTTACCTTTTAACCCATTTGATGCTAAATATTTAGTAAAATCTTTCTATATATCAATTATAAAGCATGATCTCGGATCATGATATATTCCTACTTTCTCATTATTTGCTAAGGACTTGCTTACTTTAGCCTTTAAGAAATCGCAACTTTTCTTATAGGTTATAGTAAGTGACACATAGTAATCCCTTGGGCCTATTGTCAAAACTCCACTTATAGCCCAACATCCTAGGTAACATTCTAAACAAGCAAAAAGAGAGTGAAATAAACTTCACTCTCTTTAGATTATTTTCCTGTAAGCTATTTTAACTTTTTCTTTACTACTAATCCATTCCTGGTCATGTACCTATGAGTTCGGATAAACTCATCTAGAGACTCTCTTGCTCCAGAAGAGAAGGCAATAACAAAGTAGAATCTAGTTTTATCAACATCAAGTGGATTTGAATCAATCCAATTGGTAGTTAAAACATTTGCTTTATATTCATAGATTCCTGATGGATCATCACAACAGTAGACAAGATAGTTAGGATTAACTACACTGTCTCCATTTATATCTTCACTAACTGGATCCCATGATATTGAAGGATTTCCATTTTCAAATGATATTTGCATATTATTTGGAGCTTCTAGAGGTATAGATTGGTTAACAGTGAAACCTTCTCTAAAGAGCACATCGGTAATTAGACCTGTTTCCATAGTTAGTGTAACAGTATAAATACCAACATTATTATATGTGTGATAAGGATTTCTTTCATGACTGATAGTGCCATCTCCAAAGTCCCATGTTACAGAAGTTTCTTGTAAATCATGACCTTCTGATAAGTTTGTAAATCCAATACTCTCACCAACTGTGGTGAACCTTCTATCAGAATTATATTCTGCTAAGTGATGATAATAATTCATACCAATATCAGCGATGGAATCATCATTATCATATGGATTATTTGGATTACCCGCATCTATACAAGGAGAATAAACAGTTAACATATAACTATCAGGAATACTAGTATCAAACATTGGATCTGAGTTGATATTTCCTAAACCTTGAGCAATACCTGATTCCATTGAGATATCATTATATTCAAATGAAGTACTAAGGTTAGTTCCTGAACTTAGGTTATTGTTAGATAACGAAGAGTTCCAGATAATGTTCTGACTTAGATTAATAACTGAATCTTCACCATAAACAATATTATTATAACCAAGAATATTGTTATTCATTATATCGATACCACTTATTGCTGTAGTATTAAAACATGGTCCATTCATGTTACTTGTATTTTCTATATGGTTATTATGTATTGATGGAGTACATCCTGAAGCAGAAAGAGAGAATGCTGTATAGTTTCCTATAATTGAGTTATTATAAATATCTGATGTATTAACTGAGTTAACCATTAGACCAGTATTAAATCCTTCAATTGTACAATCTCTAACTAGGGCGTTTACTCCTTCTGTTAGATATATACCTGTACCAGTATTTTCTCTTGTATTTGTTGTATGCCTAACTCTTACGTTAGTTAGAACTGGAGCTATTTCTTCATCTGAATAGATTTCTATACCGTTTGTTACATCTACAATATCACTATTCTCAATATATAATTTCATTTTTCCATGTAACTCTATACCTACGAAGTTTGACGGGTAATCACCTGTTGTTAAAGAGATGTTTGCTTTTCTTAAATAAGATATATACACATCACTAGAGTTAGTGTTTTCATAATAAATACCTTTTTCGCAGTCTTTAACATTTAAAGTATCAATAGTCGCTTTGATTTTACCAATCATTTTGACACCATAACTACCATATTGTCTTGTATTAGTAGTATGTCTTACTCTAACATTAGTTAATACTGGTGCTATTTCTTCATCTGAATAAATGTTTATACCATCATTCATATTAACAACTTCAAGATTACTAACTTCTAAATCCATTTTACCAATAAACTTAAATCCTGCTGACTCTTCAAAAACAAGATTGTGATCTTTCTCAATCACCACATTTTTGAAATGTTGTAAAGGTTTAATATTACCTTCACTATTGTCACAGAATATACCATATTTATAGTTTTCAACGTGTAGAGAATCAACTATAACCTTTTGGTTTGGACTAAGTTTAACAGCAGTGTTTCCAAGCTCTCTTGTATTAGTTGTGTGGCGAATTCTTACATTTGTTAAAACAGGAACAACATCATCTTCTGTGCCAAGAATTATTGGATCAGCATAATCATCAACATACAGTCCTGTAAAATGAGGAGCACTTCTACCTAAGATTTTAACAGCATAGCTGTCTAATGGTCGAGTATTAGTAGTATGACGAACTCTTACATTTGTTAATACTGGTGCTGAATCTACATCACCTTTTATAATAATTCCTTGATCAAAACCTTCTACCAATAAATCTGAAATATTGATATTAGATTTCTCTAACTTGACAGCAAAAGATTCTACAGGTCGGGTATTAGTAGTATGACGAACTCTTACATTTGTCATAATAGGAATTTCATCAGATGAGTCACCTCTAATATCCATTGCACTTCCGTAACCACTTATATCTATATCATCAATAACAGCTTGAGAATTACCGTAAAGCTTAATTGCAGGTAATAACGAGCCAGATCCTTCAATAGTTATATGTTCTAAGGTTGGAGAAGAATTTGTTATCTCAAATACTTTTTCTGCATTTTTTATAGTACAATTTGATAAATGAGATTGAGTATCTGAAGAGAGGAATTTAAATCCTTGCCATTTTGTAACTTCTCTACTTTCATCATATACATCAAATGTTACACCATCTGCTACCAAAGAACCACTAACTAAGAAATTAGTATCTTCTAAGAAGTTAATCACAACTCCAGATTCTATTTCTAGATTATTGGTTATTGAGACCTCTCCGTAAACATTGTAAGGAGAGTTTATTAGTTCCCAAGAACCTGCATATTCAGCTCCAGGAATACCTGTTCCTTCAACACTAATATAATCATCAATTGTTTCAAAGCCACTATCAACTACGACATCGTTTTCATCAATATATTTAACAGTTAAAGATACTGAATAAACACCACTGAAATTATAAATATAAGTAGGATGTTGTTCATAACTATCAATAAAACCATCATTTTCAAAATCCCATTCCCAATAATTATGATTACCTACAGTTAGATCAGTAAATTGTATTTCTTGACCACCAAGAATATCTATTAAATCAGCTTCAAATTGGACATTATAGCTATCTATAACTTGGATATCCAGTTCAGTCGATGCAAGCAATCTACCCGTTCCATCACTAACTGAGATAGTGATAGTTTCTCTTCCAACCCAGTCAGACGGAGCTTCTAACTCCGCTTCCAAACCAGTAATTTGACTACTTATATGTTGATTACCAGCTATAGTTATGGTAAGTAAAGATAATCCTTGTTCAGGATCGTAAACATGATTTGATAGATCAATAACACTAGTCGTATTTTGTAACAAGGTTATTTCTTCTGGTAAATCAAAAATAACAGGTGCATCAGAAACTGCGTTTACTGTAACCTGTATTGTATCTTGTGCAATACCTTGGTGATTATCGTTTGCAATTATTATTAAGTCTGCAATTCCAAACCAGTCTTCGTCAGGAACTATGCGGAGATTTCCGTTATTATTACTTACACTGAGATTATTGTTGGTATAGAAACTATATGCAAGATTATCTCCATCTTCATCAGTGAACCAATCATTCAGAACTAATGTTTCATTAATAGTATCTTCATTAAAAGCAATATCTGGCATAGCTGCCACTAGCTCAGGAATACTATTATCAACTGTAACATAGTTTTCTCTGATAAGCTCATGAGAAATGCCATTCTCATTGATAACTTTTAATCTAATACTATATGTTCCTCTTTGGTTATAAACATGCGTTACATCTTCTTCAAAACTATCCACTTCTCCATCATTTTCGAAATCCCATTCGTAAGAAATTATTTCCGTACCATCTGATGTTTGAGATAGATTATTGAAGGCAACTTCAAGTCCTGTATAGCCTGTTAATGGGCTTCCACTAAAGTTAGCAGTCACTAATCTTTCAAGAACTACCATGTTAAGGCTAATAACTTTATTAGAAAGTTCTGGATCGTTAGTTTTAATTACTAGATTATTATTGTATATACCCTGGTTAGTATCAAAACTATTTATGTCGAGTGTTATAGTTTGACTATCTCCTGCCTGTATTGTGCTATTATAATTTCCACAACTTAACCAACTTGTATCATCAATAGTTATTGATTGAATAATCAAATCACTACCCCCTGTATTTGATACAACAAAACTTGTCTCTGTTGTTTCGAAACGAGGTATAGATATACTGATATTTACAGAAGATGTTTCGATTTCAGGAGCAATGGTTGAGATTCCATGTAATGAAACTTCTTTGACTGGAGTTTCTGGATCATTTGTCTCAATTTCTAATACCGCATTCAAAATCCCTGCTTCTTGAGGGTTATATGTCAGCATAATTGATTCATTTGCACCATTCAATACTAATTCTGGGTATGAATCAATGCTTACATAATCAGAATTTACTGTAATATTTGTTATTTCTAACGGAGTAAATCCATCATTTGTAAGCTGAATATTTTTACTTCTAGGATAACCAATATATGTGCTAAAGAAATCTAGACTATTTGCAATTACTATACTTGGAGTATCAGTAAGAATAGAGAAATTAACTGAAGCTTCATCTTGTTTTATTGAAGTTTCAAAATCATAGATTTCAGTTAGTACAGTATAATCACCTATAGCTAATGTTTCAGGAATTGGTATTTCATAATTATTAACAAGAGGACTATTCGATGATAACTCATGTAAGTTACTAATTTGTGAAACTACATTTCCTTCTACATCCATAATTTTTATTGTTTCAGTTACTTCCTGATTATATACTCTACTTGTCAAGCTTGTACTTAAGCTAATGGTTTCTGATGGATAGTAGCTTGAGCTGTCAAGACTAAGATTACTAATTGCTGCATTGTAAGGTATTTGATTCAATTCAAGTTGTCCCCAATTAATCCTTGAAGTACCACTTGAAGTATTATTTACATCTAATTCAATTTGTATATTGTTTGATACATTTTCTCCTAGATTAATAATATCTGAATCAACCATAAATTCAGTAATTGTATTTCTATTGGAAGCCCCAATAAGATTACCCACATAATTACCATTTAGGAATACATAATCAACTTCATTACTATCTATATCATAAGCACTTATCCTTAATTTTGCATAGTTTACTTCTGATTCATTTGTATAAATAATAAACTCAACAGGAGCATTTACATCATTTGAACTAATATCTTGATTGAGGTCATTATCAGGGTTTGCTACAAAACCATTTCCAGCATTGTCAGAATCAGTGAAATTCCAATTTGAATGATTCAAGGTTGCATGTATTGTAACAACTTCATTATCTGGGTCATTGCTATTTACAACTATATTCTCATACAAACTTCCATAGTCCAATTCTCTTGTGTCAATTGTTACTGTAATTAGTTGACTTTCACCAGGGCTCACGTTTGCAGTAACAGGATTAAAACTCAACCACGGAATATTAAGTGTTGCTTGACTAAATGAATAAGATAACTCTGCATTACCAGTGTTCTGAACAACAAAATCATCATAGTTCAATGTATTATCAAGGATAGACCAATATAAATAACTCTTGTTAACATTTATTATTGGAACATTTAAACCTTGTCCATATAGACTAATATTCTCACTTGTGCTATTTGTTGCATTACTTGTTATTGCAATATTTGCAGTAATTTCTCCAGCTATTGAAGGCTGATAAGTAACATTAACATTAGCATAAGATCCAGGTTGAATATTTAAAGTATGCTCAGGACTTGCATTTGTGCTAGAAACAAAATCTGGATGATCTATTTCAATTCCATTTATTCTGAGAATACCAGTTCCTTGATTATATATTTTGAAATCTTTGATTAGGTTATCACCAATATTTACATCTCCAAAATTAAGACTAGTTTCTGATAAAGCTATTTCAGCTTCAGCAACAATAGCCTGTCCTTCCAGATTCACATTGATTTGACGATTATTAATATCATTACTATTTACCGTTAGAACTCCTTCTTTACTACCACTAGATGTTGGTGTAAAGGCAATTGAGAATGTTTTTTCATTCCCTGCTTGAATATTACTTGAAGAAGGATAAACAGTAAACTCTTCATTATCTATCATAATGGAAGAAATTTGTAAAACGGAACTACCATTATTGCTAATAGTTAATGTTTCCACACTTGAGTTACCGATTAAAGTAGGACTATACTCGATTGTTCTGTTTTCTATTGAAATTGCAGGAGAACCAGTTACAATTAATTGAACTGGTATTACTTTTGTAGATTCTAATGAATTGTTATCAATCACTATATTCGCATTATAAGTACCAGCATATAATTGTTCAGCTGAAATATTTATGTTTATAGTTTCACTAGTACCACTAGCTAACTCTCCTTCAGTTTGATCAATATTTATCCAAGTACTAGTGTTAACATTATTTCTAGCTGTATTCAAGGATTGCCTAATCTCAGAATTAACAGAGATATTGTAATCAAGCATCCTATCACCAACATTTGAAATAGTTAAGTATTTAATCTCACTCTCACCAAAAGTTAATGATGAAGTTAAATTCTCTTCAGACAAACTAATTATAGGAGGATTATATCCGATTCCAGTTAAAGAAACTTCATAATTTCCAGCATTGGTTTGAATATGCATAATAGAATTAAAATCACTATTACTTGATGGTGTAAAGCTAACATCTATGTTGTCAGATGAACTTGAGCTTATTACAAGAGATGTTGTAGTTGAAGTAAACTCATCAACATCACCACTAAAGAATACATTTTCAATATTTAATTGGTCATCACCACTATTCTCAACATTAACTTGGTATTCAACTGTTTCATTAACAGCTACTTCTCCAAAGTTATGATTTTCATCTGAAACTTGAGCAACAGCTTGACCAGTTACATTCATTGAAGCATTGATTAAAGATATTGGATTTTGAGGATCGTTAGTTAATACTGAAATAGTACCGCTATATTCTCCACCAAATATATTATTGGCATCCATGGTAATATCAACATCGACAAAATCTCCAGCTTGAAGAGAAGCTGAAACTACATTAGTTGATAACCAAATGCCATCATCAACCTTAACCAATGGACCATTCAAATCTGATATCCAAAAATCTTTACCATCGTTTGTGAATGAATAAATTATTGAAGTATCATAATATTCCTTTTCTTGAATAACCAGTATTGAATGATTGGCTAAACTAAGTTGTACTATATTACCACTAGTATAACTAGAGTTTTCAAGAGTGTTTCTGATGCCCCATAGCTCTTTACCTGAATATTGCTCTACCCAAACCAATTGACTTACACAGTCGCCAATTGCAGCACTGTATGTGTCAATTATAGATCCACTATGGTCTATTCTATAAATAGTTGTATAATAATCATCACTGAAGGATTTAGTTACAATAAAGTAATTACCATCAAATGTGATCGCTGGAGAATAATTGAATGGGCATGTAAAACTTCCAATTGGAAGATTTGCCTCACTATTTAAACTTTCAATATTATATCCAAAAACATTTCCTGATTGACTACCAACCCAGAAATAATCACCATCATAAGCAATACCATAAGGCTGTGTATGAATTGGGTAGCTTTGAACTATTGAAGAATTTTCAACATCATATTTTATTAAAGTACCAGCCTCAGCGCCATTTGTAACTACAACAAATAAATATCCATTTAACCAATATATTCCAGAATTAAAATTTGGTATTCCAGTAAATGAATCATTGTAATCACCAATAAACCTACTATTATCATAATCATTAACTAATTCATCAATTGGTAAAGATACATAATTTTGAGACAGATCTGCGTAAAAACCTAGTGGAGCACGTTCTATACAATCACTGTATTCTCCCGACAAATCTCTAATATTACTTGAAGTTTCATTTAGGTAAATGCTGAAATCTAAGTTTGAATTTCCATTATTATTAATCCTGAATGTTGAGTTGCCTTCAGAGTTTGTATTCAATTGTAGTGATAAATCTGAATTTGAGATACTTACTTCAGGTTCACCTATTGAAACTGCATTCAACTCAATTATAGAAATTGGATTATTAATATCATTTGAGTAAATTTGCAAGTTTGAATCATAATCTTGTGAACTCAATGGTGCAAAAGCTACTTGAATTTGACATGTAGAGTGTGGTTGAACAACAAATGAAGTTTCATCAACACTAAAGTCAGAATTATCAATAGAAATATTATCTACAATTAAGCTTGATGAACCATTATTTCCAATTGTTACGGTACGTGTATCTATTTGTCCATTAAAAATTGTACCAAAATCGATTATATTAGTTTCAACAACTATTTCAGCTTCACCTGTAACACTTAATTCTATCGGAATAATCTCTCTTGGATTATTAACATCATTACTGTCAATAATTAGCTTTGCTTGATAATTACCTGCTAAGAGATTTCTACTGTTAAATGTAAGATTAACATTTGTATTAGAACCATTTGAAACTGTTCCAGAACTTGGATTTACAGAAATCCAATTGAACTCTTCAATTCCATCATCTATTCTATATAGTTTCGAACTTAAACTACTATCATCTGAAATCCATAGATCTTTTCCATTATGTGCTAAAGCATAGGAAGCACTATCGAAATAATCATATTCTAACTCACCAGTACAATCCAATGTTGAAGAATTAAACTGTCTTATTATTTGGTCTTGATAATCTAGTGCCCACAACTCACAATCTTGGTGATCAGCAACCCAGACTATTTGATTCATTCTTCCATTAAAATATGTTGATTGACTATCAATAATTTCTCCAGAAATAGAAACATAATATATTTGAGGATTAACCAACTGAGATGGAACAATTAATAAATTATCTCCATTAAAGGTTATGGCTGGATTATTAAATAATGGATTATTGAATTGATCTAAAAGACCAAACGAGTTATCATAACAATAAACAGTTCCACTTGATGAGCCTATCCAGAAATTACTTCCATCATAAGTAATACCAAATGGAGTAGTATGTATTGGATATTGGGAAACTAATGTCTCTGTATCAATATCATACTTATATACTTTAGCTTGAGAATAACTAACAATATAGAGGTAGCCATCTACCCAAACCATACCTTTATTACTTGTTGGAGTATTTTCAAATTCACCATCAATCATATTTCTTGATAATACTTCTTCAACATCAATACTAAATAATAAATCTTCACCTTGAGTATTACTGATTACTAAGTTATCAGATATAACTTCCCCACTTGCAAGTTCTTGATTTATTGCATAACTATCGATTAATATAGATGGAGCTAATAAACCTTCACCCTCTAAACTAATTCCGATAGTTTCTTGTCCTGGAGCATTAGTAATTAAACTTAGTGTTCCAGAATAAAGAGTCTCTTCTGTAGGTAAGAAATTTACGACTAATCTTCTAGATTCATTTGCAGGAATATAAAAACTACTTTGTTGAGGAATAAAGATGCTTGGCTGGTCACAACTAATTGAAGATATATCCAAGTAATCTGTTCCATTATTTGTAATCAATACTGAGCATGTATCAACACTATTGACATAACCATTGTCAAAAATCATATCCTGACTTGTAATTTCAATACTTGGGATACCTGTTACTTCAATATTAATTGGTAAATAGATTATAGGTTCATCTGGATCATTAGAATTTACACTTACATCTATATTATAAGTACCACCTATTAATCCATTTCCATCGACACTGACTTCTACATTTGAACTTTCTCCTCCAAGGCAAGAGCCATAATTTTGACTAAAGGTCAACCATTCTGGAATTGAGTTAATATCACTTTCTTCAAAATTGACCTGTCCATGCATATTACCATCTGTTTGATAAGCAGTCATATCATCCAAATCATTATTATCAAAGTTCCAATAGCCTACTAAGTTACTTTCCAAGCCAGTAAGCTTACAGTTCATTCTGTTTTGAATTAAATTAAAGTCTAAAGCAGAAGACCATATTCTAAATTCATCTAAGAATCCATCGAAACGGTACCAATAATTGCTGCTTGCAGATAACTTACCCAATATCCATTGAGATTGGTTTCCGTTAAAGTCAGTAACTTCTCTTTCTAAGGTCTTTTGGCCGTCTAAGAAAGCTGATAACTGATTGTTGCTATAGCTAATTGCTAAGTGATACCATTGATCTAATTCAATATTATCAGAAATATTATAATTCCTAATCTGTCCATTATTCAAGGAAACATTTAGATTCTTATTAAGACCTTGAGTATAAACACCAAAGAAACCAATATCAGATGTATTGGACTTAGATATTAGATACTGTGTTCCTCCATTAGCAATATTACCATTTGATAATTGACCTAAATGAGAATCTACTTTGAACCAAAATTCTAAAGCGAATTCTCCACCATTCAATTGAATAGCTGGTCTATTATCTATGGTAACAAAGTCTGCTTCACTTCTAGTGAAACCATGTGTTCTCAATGAATTACCAAAGTTAGAATCAATACTCCATAATAACTCATTATCATCTGGGTTAGACAGGGTAATTTCTTGATTGAATGACTGTCCACTATTCATTTGAATATCCAAGCTATTTGGATTTAAAGAAACTTGCGGAGCAATTACACCATTACCTATCAAGTTTATCACCTTCATTGGTTCATTGTCAGCATTACTTGTAATTATTAAATTATCAGTGTAGTTCGTATTTGTTGTTGGTAAGAACTCTACCCCTATTGTTATATTTTCATTTGAGCCAATTTGAATACCAGAATAATTATTATCTAAAGTATAAACATTGTTACTTACTGAGATATTATCTATTGTAAGGTTTGCAGGACCGACATTGGAAACTGTCACATATTTAGTTTCTGGAACAATAGTGTAAGTATCCTCAAAGATTAATGTTTCTTCTGACACTTGTATATATGGTACATTAGCGATTCCAGCACCAGACAAAGTAATAATTGTTACAGAGTTATTAGCAGAATTACTTTGAATAGACATAGTTCCAGAATATTCATCAATTGAAGTTGGATTAAACATTACCTCTAGATCATAGCAATTATTGTAAGGAATGACAATAACATCATTCATTGCTGTGAAATTACTATTACTAAAAGTAATATCATCAATCACTAAATCAGAATGACCCTGGTTGCTAATTCTCAAGGTTAGCACTTTGTTTTCACCACTTAAAACCATTCCGAAGTCTAATTCATCGACATTTACTGCAATCTCTGAATCATAATCTTTAACTAGGAAATCTCTTTCAAAACTTGTTTGTTGTAAATTTGAGTTTGAATCAAAAACAAGCGTCCTTAATATATAGCTACCTGGACTAAACTGTTCTGCAATATCCAAAGTCTCAATAAAAGCATCATTTTGTGTGTTATATATTGTAAGACTTCTTGATGCGCTAGATACTAATATGTTGTTAGGATCAAAGATGCTAGTTTCTACTCTAATATCTTGGTTAGATAAATTACTATCAATTTCTTCTGTCACAGAAACTATTGCACCTGGATAATATGAATCTTTATCCATCTCAATATACCTAATAGAAGCATTTAATGCAGCATCATTGTAACTTAACTGTCCCCAATCAACAATAATATTGTTACCCACAAAATCATTATCTACAATAATCGTTACATTATTGACTAGTGTACTTGTAAGTATCTCAGGATCAATATCAAAGATAGTTGTTGACCAACTATCACTCATTCCAAGTAATCTTCCAATCTCATGACCATTAAATTTAACAATATGATTACCACCATTGTTACTTTGCACATTATATGCTCTTATTAGTAATGTAGCAGATTCTGGATTTGGATTATTGGAGTGAATTAAGAAATCAACTGGAGCATTTTGGCTATTATAACCAATCTCGACATCAAGGTCATTATCGGATTCTTCTTGACCATGATTACCAAAATTATCGTAGGTTGTAAAGTTATAAATCTCCTTAAATATATTTATATTGTAAGTTACGGACTCATTGTTTGGGTCATTACTTGAAAGTTGGAATGAACCTTGATTCAAACCTGTATCCAAGCTTGTTCCATTAACAGTTATTAGTACATGTAATGAATCACCAGGATCTATCTGTCCCATAAATGGTGAGAAACTTAGCCAGGATTCATTAGCATCTAAATTATAGTTTAATTCAGAAGTACCACTGTTGAATAGTGTTATAGAACTGTTAACCAAATTGTTACCTAAAGTATATATCTCAGAATCATCATATTCTACAGACATTTCAGGAGGTTCTATACTATTAGCTGTTAGGTTAACTGAGTAAGGGTTGTTATTGAAATCATTAGAGTAGATACTGAGTACAGAATTATCAACACCTGAAACAACTGGTACATATTCTACATTAACAATTCTATTTTGATTTGCAGGTATTGTGAAAGTAGTAAAGTTAACACTGAAGGAATTACTTGATGATGTAATGTTATTTATTACTAAGTCATTCTCTCCATGGTTATAAATAGTTAATGGTAATATTTTTGAGGTAGCTACATATACATCCCCAAAATCTATATTTTGAGTATTACAACTTATTTCAGGAAGTCCTTCAACGGTTAGATTGACATTTAAATCATACACACTTCCCATAGTACCATTGTGATCAAATCTAAGACTACCATTGTAATCTCCAGCTGATAAATCTGCAGCATTGAATGTTAAATCAAGGTCTATAAACTGACCAGCTTCCAAAAGACCATTCATAGTGCTTACTTCAATCCATTCAGATGAACTAAATGGATTTACATTCCAAACTAAAGGAGCAGTACCATCATTAGCAATTCTAACACTACTATAATATAGTTCTCCAACAGCAACAGTTGCTTCAATTGTTTCAGGTAACAATGCACATATAGGTTCTGCAATAAGTTCTATAGTGAAGGTATCAGTTACACTCTGCCCAGTATTAGTATAAGCAGTTACATTTCCAATTCCTGTTCCAACCATAGATCCATCTGTTTCAATAGTTATCACATCCCCAGATATGGTATTGCTAACAATAGTACTAGCAATATAACCAGAGAACTCAGCTTCGTATGATATAATATCACTATCGACATCACTAAAGACATTAGATAGATTAATTATACCGCTATCACCAAATGGCCCAGAGCTCATACCAAACCAAGTAATAGGATTAGCAACTATCGGTTCATCATCAACAGGAGAAACAACTACCAAAACTTCTTGGGTATCGACGTCTCTCAACTCTCGACTATCAATATGGTCATCTAAATAGAATTCAACTATTTCAGAACCATACCAGTTTTCTGGAGCACTAAATGTAACTAGATTATTTTCATTTATAGTAATGTTAATTGAATCATTACCTGTAACTGTTAATTCTAGATCTGCATCTGGATTATTATCTTCCATATACGGATTAAAATCTAACGCCATTGCAGTATCTTCATCAAAGCTAATAGTGTCTGGAATTGTTAAAACTGGAGGATAGTTTAAGTAGTTAACAGTTATGTAGTTTTCTTTAGTTTTAACTTGTGTAACATCATCATTGCTTACTGTTAAAGTTACTGTATAAAGACCAGATTCTTGATATGTATGAACTGGGTTTTCTTCGGTAGATGTTGTGCCATCTCCAAAATCCCAAAGATAAGAAGTTATGTTGCCATTAGATTGATTAGTAAACAGAACTTCTGTCCCTTCATAGATGTTAGTATTATTAGCAATAAAATCAGCATTTAACATATTAGGATTTGTTGATATTACCAAGTCATCAATAAAGATTTCACTACTTGTAGTGATATCTCTTACCCTTATGATTAATTCAGTGACAAATTCATTAATTTCAACTTCTCTTTGTCTATATATAGTATCTGCTGAATGGTCATTGCTTGGTGAATTACCAATATAGAAATTAGGTAATATTTCTCCATCTAATTTAATGTAACCACTTGATCCCCAATTACCATAAAGCTCCATTTCTTTATACCTAATATGGTCAATGTGAGTAGGACTATCAAAGACTATCCTCATATTAGTTCCAAAGTTCTCAAAAGCACTAGCTCCTTGGGTTGACCGTCCAAAACCAAAAGCATGGGCACTTCCAAAGTTGGTAATTTCTTTGATACCTGGGTAGTAATTAAAAGTTCCATTAGTAGCGATTTCAATCTGTTCATTTAAATCACCATTTTCAAAATCTTCACTTATTAAAAGAACTTCATCGAGAACTTGAATATAATCGTTCTTTATAACTTGATCTGATGAAATAATACTATTTATTGTCAGGCTAATACTATAGTTTCCAGCTTCAGAATAGGTATGAATCGGATTCTCTTCATTTGAAGTAGAACCATCACCAAAGTCCCAAAGATAAGAAGTTATATTAGCATTTGATTGATTAGTGAAGGTTATTTCTTGATTTATATATGATAATGTATCTGAGGCAATAAAATCTGCTTCAAGCATATTAATTGTAACATCTTGATTATTAGACGCTTCTGATTCTCCAGTAGAATAAACAGCAGTCACATAATATTGGTAATCACCATTATCTAGGTCTAAATCTGTATATGTTGTATCACTTGTGGAAGCTATTTCTATAGAATCTCGGTAAATTTTGTACTCAGTGAAATTAGCTATTCCTGCCATGTCGGTCCAAGTCAAGTTAACATTTGATTCATTTATTGAAGTTACAACATTGGTTGGAGCAAATAAAGGGACAGGAAACTGAACATCCCAAATCCTGAAAGTTGGATCTTCTTTGAACAGTTCTATACTATTACCTTCAGCATTACATAAATAGGTTACAGAAGGATTATCTCCATCAAAAAGATGATATATAACATCACCTTGGAAATTTAGATAATTTGCAAACATGCTCTTATAAGAACCTGACGTTTCGTGTAATACATGAACTGAGTTATCGCTTAAATCAATATACTTTAAATCATTATTACCAGTATAAGAATTGTCTGTTTCAATAAATAGTACTTTAGTTCCATCTGGACTGAATAGTGGACGATAATCTGACTTACCATTGGAAGGATATATGTTTGTATCTGTCCCATTAATATTATCTCTTATGTATATATTTCGACTTGGTGACCAGTTCCCATAGTCAAAAATATATACTAATTGATTTGAATTCATACGATTCATGTTTGGAGCTAAGTCTTTATCATTAACATGATCAATAAAGCTCTGATTATTATTACCATCAATATCAATAATTTTTATAATATCTTCTGATGAAGAAACACCTGTTCTATAGATAATTCTTTGATTATCATTGTGCCAAGTCATTAAACCAATATTAATATTTGATATTATTACTGTATCATTCGAGCCATCAGCATCACAAACGTGCAGTGAAGAGTTTGTAGCTCCTGTAGTATAAGACTTATATGCTATCTTTGAATAATCAGGTGACCAACATGGACTGTATGAGTTATCCAGACTATATGTTAATTGAATATCATTTGCAAAAGTAGCATCTGATTTAAAGACTTGATAAATTCCATTAACCTTTTTAGAGTATAAGAAAATAGCATCTTCAGGATTATCTATATTAGATTCAACTATTACATAACCGCTTTTAGTCATGTTTGATTCATTAGTACCATCTTTGATAGTTAATGAAACTGAATAGATACCTGGTCTACTATATTCCCAAACTGGGTTTTGCTCTGTTGAATCAATTTCTCCATCATTTTCAAAATCCCACTCCCAAGAAGTAATATTACCAATTGATTGATCAGTGAAAGTTAGTTCTGTTCCATAAACAACAGTTTCATTATCTACTATGAAATCTGCAACGAAAGTAATTGGAGGTTCATAACCACCCTCTTGATATAGTTCTGTAACATCAGATTCAGATAAAGGTCTGTTATAGATTCTTATATCATCTAGTTTACCTTGGAAATACCTATCATCGTAATTACCATCACCATCGTTTCTACCAATTTCTAAATATCTATTAGTGTTGTTAATTGAGAGTCCTTCCCATATTTCCTCAACTTCAAACTCACCGTTAACAAATAATTGAGCATAATTATTTTCTGCGTTATAAATACAAACAACATGGTACCAGTTATCTACCTCAGCAATTGTATTTGATCTAATGTCAAAATGACTTCCTTGTCCATCTGAAGCATGAAATCTAAACTTACCAGTAGCTAGTAATTCAAAAGCATATTGATCATCAGAACTACCCGATGGACCCCATTTATGAACAAGTCCTTGATAACCATAAACCCCACTAACCCTAGTTGGATAAACCCATGCATTAATAGTAATACTGTTCTGACCATTAATATTCAATGAATTAGAGTTATTTACTTTTAACCAGCTTGATGAACCATTAAATTCAAGAGCCCTATTATCTATTCCAAATCTATCTATAGTAGGAGTTGCCCCATAATTGCTACCGTTATTATTATAACCTGAGATATCTGCAAGATCTCCATTATTGAAAGGATAATAAGCTATCAATCCATAATCTAATTGACTAAGAATATTGATATATTCCGTTTTAGTAACAACATCTTCATTTTCAACATTCGATATCTGAAGAGTTACTGTATATCTACCAATATTAGTATATATATGACTTGGATTCTCTTCATCTGAAGTAGAACCATCACCAAAGTCCCAAAGATAAGAAGTTATATTACCATTTGATTGATTAGTGAAGGTTATTTCTTGATTTATATATGATAATGTATCTGAGGCAATAAAATCTGCGTCTAGCATATTAATTGTAACATCTTGACTATTAGATGCTTCTGATTCTCCTGTAGAATAAACAGCAGTCACATAGTATTGGTAATCACCATTATCTAAGGCTGAATCAGTGTAGGTTGTATCTGTAGTAGATGCTATTTCAAGAGTATCTCGATATACTTTGTATGATTGATGCTCATCAAATATACTTAAGTTTGACCATGAGAGTAAAACATCACTATTGTCTACAGTTGCTGTTAAATTTGTTGGAGCATAGAGATAATCTGAATATCCATCTTCTAAGCTGAGATGAGGATAGTCATTGTTTACTGCTACCCATATATCATCTGTGCCATTATCACTTTCATTAACGAAATCCCATCCTGCATTTAGATAAGTATTTATATCCTGCATCTGGGCTGTTGTTAAGCCAGTTCCACCACCTGCACTACTTGCTTGGCCTGTAGTTTCAGTATCCCAGAAACTGTTTGAGATGGAAGAAGATGAATTACGTCCTACCAAACCTCCGATATTAACTGAACCTGAAACACTACCTGTAGCATAAGAGTTTAAGATGGTAGAAGAATAATTTGATCCAACCAGACCACCAACTTTCTCTGAACCTGAAACTGTTCCAGTGGCATAAGAGTTTGAGATTGAGGAGGAATAGCCATTAAATCCAACCAAGCCTCCGACAGTAACATCCATACTTGATACTGCTACAGAAGCATAAGAACTTAAGATAGTTGAGTTAGAATAATTACTTCCTACCAAACCTCCCACTGCAACCCCCATTCCTATAACTTCTCCAGTTGCACATGAGCTTGAAACATGAGAAGAATTAGAGTTTAATCCCAGTAAACCACCTACAGCATTTGAACCTAAAATATTTACATTAATTAAAGAAATATTATCAAGATTAGCTTGAGTAGTACATCCAAACAGACCAATTTGGCTAGTTGAAGGTCTATTAATATAGAGATTGGATATAATATAATTTTGACCGTTATAAGATCCTGTAAAGCGTCTATTATCATTATCATTTAAATAATCACCAATAGGAGAAAAACCTGCTCCATTATTCCAGTTTTGGGTATCTGTAGCATCTATGTCTGCTGTTTGAATGAAGTGATAGTTTTGATTCCATAGTTCAGGAGTCTCACTCAAGAACCTTAAATCTACTAGAGACGATATTTGGTATGGGGATTCTTCAGTACCTTGTCCAGCTAAAGCAAACTCTTCAATAGTAACTGAAACAATGTTAGATGCTTCTGATTCTCCAGTAGAATAAACAGCAGTCACATAATATTGGTAATCTCCATTATTTAAATCTAAATCTGTATATGTTGTATCACTTGTGGAAGCTATTTCTATAGAATCTCTATACACTTTATAAGATTGCAAGTTAGTTAGCATACTTAAGTTTGACCATGATAATTGAACTTGATTATTTTCTACACTTGCACTTAAGTTTGTTGGAGAATAAAGATTTCCTTCCCACCCATTTTCATGATAAAGACTAAGCATTTCTTCTTCATCTATGACTGTGTTATAAAATCTGATGTCATCTATACATCCAACAAATGGACTACGCATGCCGTGACTAGAATTATTATTAGCACCTATTGCAAAAGTTCTTGTATTTAAATTATTTATTGTTGAAACTGTCTCATCAATAATGTTATTATCAAACTCACCATCAATATAAAGTTCTAACATATTTGAATCCGCATTTCTAAGATAAACAATATTATGCCAATAATTATCATTAACAATAATACTAGATTCAAGAGCTATATCATTGTGGTTGTCATCTCGTAAATAAACTTGTAATTTCCCGTCATTAAGTATTTTATAGGAAAATTCTTGATGATTTGATTGCTCAAAACCTGCTATGTAAAGACCTAGACTCTCTATTCCGCATTTAATCCACATACTAACACTAAATGAATCATTTTGATTGTAGATAGGAGCTAAAGTTGTAGATATAAAATCTGTTCCATCAAAACTAAAAGCAGAGTTTTCTTGGTTAAATCTATTAGTACAAGCACTTGCTCCATTATTAAGTCCATTTAAATTATTACCACTTAAATCATTGACATTACCATCTAAAGGATAATATGCAACTAAAGGAGATTCAGCAACATTAAATGACCACACCGTTGCTAGACTGTCTGCAGTTTCACCTGTAGTATTTCTGCAGACTACCTTCCAGTTGTAAGTTGAACCAGGATTTAAGTCTGAGATACTATACTCTTCCACTGCTTCAACATTATCAAGAAGTTTTGCCATCTCTCGCCCACCTGATTCACCAAACCAAAGATCTATTGTCTCGGTATAATCAGCATTTCCCCATGTCAGTGTCACTGATGTAGAATCTATCTGACTACTATTAGCAGGATAAGGATTAACTGCTGCTAAAGGAAGTGGAGATATTATAGGAGTTGCAGTTAAGTTGATTGTATAATCAATTGCTTGAGGACTTGGGTAAGTTGATATAATCAAGAAGTAAGTACCAGCTGGTAAAGCTTCTGCTGTGTATGTTAAGGTAGTAGATGAAGTAGTTTTTTGAATTTCAACTGCAGCAGGAGTTGCTGCATTTGGTTCGTCTGCAAGAATAAATGCTCCCATCCAAGAACCTGTTGTAACTATTGTACCATCAAGAGTTACATCTGTAGCAAGAGTGAATTGATAAACAACATCGTCACCATTAAGATAATTTGAATTAGGAGAAATCATATTAGAACTATAATCATCACCAAAGTCACCTGTGTTTCCTGCTACATCAACAGCAGGAAAAGTTAATACTAAAGGATCGTAACATATTGAACCTGTAGGAGGGACAAAACCATTACCAGTTAAATTAACAGTATAAGTGCCGATTTGAGTATTATCTGTAATTATTAATGTAGCTGTTTTGTCCCCTGCAGAAGTAGGGCTAAATGTAACATTTAATTCAACCATTTCATTTGCTAAAAGAGTATCTGGCAGAGTAATACCATCAAAAGTAAACATTCCAGCATCACTTCCAGAAATTTCAACATTGCTAACTATTAGCTCACCAGTACCAACATTCGAAAAGTTAAATGATTGAGTAATAGAAGTTACACCAACATTAACTTCACCAAAAGCTAATTCTGTTTCAGTAACTTGACCGATAGGTTCTTGAGGGATAGCTTCGAAAGCAATATCATCAAGATATACAAAATCATTAATTCCACCGAAGATAGGTCTAAATACTAATCTTTTGTTAGTCATGCTAGTATCAAATTCATAGATAAATTGTGTATAAGTTAATGGCACATCTATTGTGTCAATAGCTGTTAATACATCCATACTTGCATCGTAGAGAGCAAATATTAATTGACCTTCAGTATCACCTTTCATCCAGAATTTAGCTCTGTTTCCATTAAAGTCAGGGACTATTACAGGAGAAATAAGCATCATATCTGCATCTTGGTCACTAGAATCATAGAATTCTATTGATTTAGAACCAGTGTGGGCATTTGTTGGGCTAGTATCTACAGTGATTGCAGCATAAGATGAAGTTGTTTGGATATTATTTTCCCATCCAATGAAAGAATCATTTTCTTCAAAACTATTAGTATATGGTAAACCTTCAGCATAGATATTTGTATCTATTGAGTTACCAACAATAGCAACAGTATGAACTGCACGTTGGTCATCTGTAATTTCGATAGTTGCAGTATGGTCACCTAATGTCTCAGGACTAAAAGCAAGAGTGAATGATAAGATTTCACCAGTTGATAATGTGTCAGGGTAAGTATTACCATCAACTAAATCAAATTCTACTGCATTAGTACCTGTAAGTGCAACGCTTGCAATTACAAGATCACCATGACCTAAGTTACTTACAGTTACAGTTTGAGGATCACTAGCTGTATCCATAACTTGATTAGCAAATGTAAGAGTATCTGCACTTACACTGAATACAGGTTCTTGTGCAACTTCTTGGAAATTAAAACCACTTACAGGGATATAAGCTTTAAGAGAGCCTTGAGGTACTGTTGCCCATGTTTGGTCTTGTGCATCATAGTAATCAGAGTCGTATATAGATCTATTACCTTCAACTGGGTATGTATAGAAGTCATCACTATATGAATGAGAACCTGAACTTGTTTCGAAAACACAAACAACAAGGTTGTCAACGTTGTTGTAAATAAATGGTGTATCTAAAACAAGATTAACTATTGGAACATCAGTAGTAGTTTCTAATTGACCATCATAAACTTGAGTTAATCCAGTAATAACCCAATCATAAGAATCTGAGAATGTTTCTTTATTTGTATGACCCATATAAATAACAACATTATCAGTCCATGCAGAATTATTGTCATAAAGATATGATATATCAGTAATTGAGTGATTATCAATATCTAATTCAGATTGATAGTAAATTGATTGAGATACATAATATGAATATCCTGCATCAATTGGTAAAGCAGGATAAGTTCCTCTATCACCATCAAAAACTAGATCGGCTGTAGGGAATGGATTAGCAAGAGTCTCAAATTGCCAAGTTTCCACTCCTTCAGTAGCTGAACCAAGAATGTTGTAAGGAATGACTTTCCAATAATATCTTGTGCCATAATCTAAATTAGAATATGTATAAGAGTTAGTAGTAACATCTACTGCAGTTAGACCCGCAAATGTTTGGTCTGTTGAAAGGTATACATTGTAACCTGATGCACCCATAGCTTCTTCCCATTCAAGACTACCAGTTCTAGCAATATCAGTTCCTAAACTATTAGGAGAAAGGTATTGAACAGCATCAGGAACAACACCGATAGTAGTAAATGACCAAGTTGCTACTGAATCAGCAGGAGTTTGACCGCTAAGGTTTTTACAAACAACTTTCCATTCATACTCTGTGTCAGCAAACAAATTCATAGCAGAATATTCTTCTGTTGCAACAATATCTTCTTCAACAAGAACCATATTACCAGCTTGACCGAAATAGATATCATTCATTGTTGTCCACTCAGCATTAGTCCATTGTAAAGTAACAGTAGTAAGTTGTTCCACAGCATCATCTTCTGGAGTTGGAGCAGTTGCTTGCATTGGTGCAGGGATATCTTCTAAATCAATTTGTACTTGATAGTCTCCAGATGCAGTACCATAACCAGCAACAACTATATAGTAATCACCAGCTTGGGCAAGCGATTGGTTCATTTTTGACCAAAGGCCTCTATCTCTTGTTTTTGGACCTTCAACAAATCTTCCACCTGTACCAGCATCAGTTTCATCATCATTATAATACCATGCATCTTCATTTTGAGTTGCTTCTTCTATTTGAGTAAGTGAGTTGAATACCCACATTTTTGTATCGAAAGGAGAATCAAGTAATGATATTGTCATCAATCTATCAGTTTCTAAAGTAAGCCTATAAACAACGTCTTGTGAAGTTGTAAAGTCATAATCTGAATTATATATTGTTGTAGTACCTTCTGCATAAATTGAATCAGCATAAGTTAATACAAATGGGTCATTATGTGTATCACCTATATCATCAAGTACTTCACAGGTAATTGGAATAGTATGAATTATTGGTAAAAATGGGTTACCTGGATTTTGTTCTTTAATAACTAAAGTAGATTCGTGGTCACCAATATATGATGTTAAACCTCTAGGGTAAACAATAATACTTGAACCTGGTTCAAGTGAGTATGGTAATGTTTCTTCATAAAGAACTTCGAAGTTATTGTCATCACCAACTGAGATTTCAGTAATTAGGGCTTCAGCTGCACCTGTATTTGTGATTGTTACCAGAACTGAATCAGCAACAACTTCATTTTGTAAGTATAAACCACAATCAACAGAATCTGGTACGAATGATATTTGAGAACCTTCAGGAACTTCTTCAATTAATATATCATCAAGATAAACATTATCATAAGTTCCATCAAAATTAATATCGAATACAATTTTATCATTAGAACGTGTTGGATCCATGTTTACAGCATATTCTGCAAAAGTAGATGTAAGCTCTAATGAGTCAAGTTCTGTTAATTCATCACTTGTGTTCAATCTTCCAAGTCTGATGTATCCATCACCTTTTGCCCAGAAACGGATTCTATAAGGATCTAATTCAGGAACTATTGTTGGAGTAATTAATCTAACAAGTGAACCTGAGTCAGAATGGCTATATGCTTTATAACTGAAATCACCAGACTGAGAAGTTCCTTCATTTCTTACCCCGTAAGCATCACCTGTAGAAGTAACTTCTGTTTCCCAACCTAGGAATTCGTCAGCAACTTCAAAACCTTGAGTATAATTACTTTCTAAAGTATAAATAGTTGGATCTAAAGCATCACCAGTTAAAGCAATATTATAAGCATCACCTTGATCATGATTAATTACTAAAGTTGCTGAATGTGATCCAACTGTTGTAGGTTCATAAACAACATTAGCGATATATGAGAATCCAGGACCTATTGATGTAACAGCATTATCAGTGAATGAGAATTGTGTAGCATCAGTTCCAGTAATTTCAACAGTTCCAACTTCAATTAATCCACCACCAATATTAGTAAGTGATACTACTTGAGAATCACTTTGGCTGTTTATAACATGAGTATCAAAAGCTAATGCTTCAGTGTTAATAACAGGTTCAGGTATTGTAGGAATTTCACCTAATGTAAAAGCTGTTACTGGAAGTTGTGATTTCAAAGTACCAGTAGGGAAGTTTCCAAATCCTAGAGCATAAGGATTTGTTCCATCAGCATGATAATGTAATGATCTATTATCCTCAATGCTAAAAGCATAAAATTCATCTGAACTTGTGTGATATCCTGATGTAGTTTCAAATATACAAACAACAAGATTATCAACATTATTGTAGATAAAAGGCATATCAAGTTCAAGAGTAACTAATGGATTATCAGCTGAAACAACCATGTCACCATTAAAAACTTCAGTTAATCCATCATTAAACCAATCACTTGTAGCATTAAAAGCAGTTGAACCAGTATGTCCCATATAGATAACTACATTATCTGTAAAAGAACTATTTGGATTTTGATTAAATACATAAGTAATTTCTGTAATTGTTTGATCAACAATATTTAATTCAGATTGTAAATAAATACTTTGAGTCAAAGAGTAACCATAAAATGGTTCAATAGGTAGACCTGTATTTGTTAAGTAGTCACCAGTAAGAACAACTTGGTCTTCACTAAATATAGTTGTTGTAAAAGTACCTTCATTTTCTATTTGTAATGCTGCAGATGTATTAATCGCAACAACTTTCCAATAATATGTTGTATTTAAATCTAAACCACTATAAGCATAAGGTGATGTTGCACCTTCAACCATTGTAGCATCAGTAAAATCAGCATTGTCAGCTAAAATTAAATTTATACGATCTGTGTTTTCACCAATAGTCCATTCTAAGTTGCCAGAAGTAGCTACATTGTTAGCACCATCAGCAGGAGATGTTAGTTCTGGCATTGCAGGTTCATTAGCCAATTCCCAAACAACTTTTGTGTTAGGGTAGTAATCAGCACCGGTACCGTTTGTTTCAGGGAATGAGCCATCAGCATACTTGTATGCACCAGCACCTGTTGCAGTTGTTCTATAAAATAAAGGATAACCTGATGCATAAGAGCCATCACGATTTTCCCAGATAATTTCAATGTTTGAAGTTCCATCATAAGCAAATGGTGTATCTAAAGTAACACCTTGCCATCCTGAACCTGTCCATGTTAAATCACCAGTCCAAACTTGACTATAAGAACTTAAATCTGAAACATAATCAGCAGTAACTGTAGTTTCTGTAGTTAATTTCATATATAGAGTTTGACTATTAGTTTCATAACCTGAAGGTGTATTTGAAACATTAAATTGGATTTCAGTAATATCTATTGCAGAAGTAACAGCATCACCAGGTAAAATGAAATGTGACCAACTATTATCATAATATCCATATAGTGGTAGATAGCTAGTAGGTGATGTTTCCTCACCTATTGTAGCTGAAGCAGCAAACAAAGCTGATAAAGTAAAAACAAATAGCGTAAGCACTAAAATAACTTTCCTCATTTTTTCTCCTATGCACTTTAAATTAAATTTTTATTTTTTTTAAGTAAAATCCTTTTGTGGCCTAGTTCTTACTCAAGAGATGTTGAATATGCTCAACACATTTATTAACTAATTTCAATTTATCCCAACTTCCAAGCCAACTCTTGAAAACTAAAAAACAGTATTTTTTTATTTAAAATATTCTAAAAAGAGCTTGTTTATGGGATATTTTCATCATTCCAAAACATATATTTAACCTTTATCAATATTTCCATATAATCAAATATAAACCACTGATATATATATTATTAAGGCATAATTTGATTAAATAGTCAATAATAAATATTATTTTATCAGCGTGAAATTGTCTAATCTCCTGTATTATATCATTTTAATAAACACATTGTTAGATATTTATGTAGTCCTAATGTCTATATATTGTTCTAAACACATATACAATCTCATATAAAAAAACATATCTTGTGGGTGATAAAATAGGAGCTAAATTTTCTTCCATCTTATTTTTAGCAAACATCCGTTCGTCTCTACCAATTCACTTATAACTATGTTCTAAGTGAAGCCAGCACGGAGGCTGAGCGTTCCCAGTAAATCCTCACTTCTCGCTCCTAACTTCTGCATTAAGGGTCTCCTTGAAAATTTGGCCTTTTTTCAAGGTGGCAAGTAAGGGTCAACTATGATACAATGTAGCACTAGTTATATTCTACGGAAATTCATCAATCTTGATTAAACTGAAAAAGCTCATTATCTTTTACTTGCAAATAGGAATTCATTATTTAAACTACAGCAAGCCTAATGCATCATCTAGGTTAAATTTCTTGACTATCTGTTGTTTGAGTTGATGATTGTATTAAAAATATCTTGGGGGATAAAATGACAAAGTTTCAGAGAAATTATTTAGCATTGTTACTTGTTATCTTACTTATTCTTATCTCTTGTTCAAAGGCAAGCTATAAGGGTGAAGATGAAAGTGGTGAAATTATTAAAGTGAAAACTGGATATGAATATGTACAGGAGCAAAATGAGAATAATGAGATAGATTCTGATAACTCAGTTTCTTATGATGCTACTGTTGTTCAGACAATTAACAATGACCAAAAAGTTATTTCTACCAGACTAAATAGCTGGAATAATAATCAAGATTATTATGAAATTGTATTTTCTGACAAATTAAAAATCGCTTCAGCTTCTCCTGAATTTAAAGAAGCACTCACAATTAAACCAAGTATCAAAGGTAAATTTGTCTATAAAAATGACCAAACCATCAGGTTTGAGCCTTCTGAAAACTTTAGTGCTAATACTAATTATAGGGTAACACTAAAACAAAATCTTTTATTCGATGAAGAATTACCTAAAATTGAACTATCATTTTATAACTCTACCCCATCATTAAATCTAGGAACTGTATCATTAATTCCTACAAATAATAATAAACTCAAAGTAAAGATTAACATTGATACATACAATGGAACTTTAAGTGACCAAGAATTTATGCAGGCTGTAAAACTTGAACTTGATAGAACGAAAGTAGATCTAGATAAAATTGAAAGACAAAAAAACAATAACATTGTAATATATAGTAAAGACCTTTCTGCTACAAGTAATACACGTGTTACAGTAAGTCTCAACAACAAGTATTCTAAGATAAGGAATAGGTCTTTTACTAATAGAGTTTCTGAGATGCGTAAGCTTAGACTTTATTCCTTACGTACTGAGACATCTACAAGTGGAAAGGTAATAGTCTATGCTGAATTCTCAAAAGAGTTAAAGAAGAATCAAGTTATGGATGGTTTAGTAAAAGTTTATAAAGATGATAAGCTTATTAACTGCAAAATATCAAAATATAACAGCAAATTAAACATCATTGGGAATTTTGAAAGAAACCAAAAATATAAAGTTGTATTCACTACTGGTATCAAAGCTGATGATGGTTCAACACTTCCACAGGAAGAGAGCAGAGAATTACAGACTTACAATATAGATAGATCAGTTGCTTTCAACGATAAAGGTATCTTTTTATCATCTGATAATGATAATGCAATTAATATCAATGTAACAAACTATTCCAAGATAAGATATAATCTTTATGAAATTCCACTTCAGAATTTTGCTGAGATGATTCATAACATAGACATCGACAATATGGCTGCTACTCAAAGCAACAATCGATATGCTTTAAGAAACATAGACTGGTTTGGAGCTCTTATTAAATCAGAAACTATTGAGCTAGATAAACAAGTCGACAAGAAGTTAAATTATAAATTAGAGTTAGCTGATAAAATAGAAAAGGACAAAAATAAAGTATTGATTCTAAGTGTAGATGGGATTGCTGACAATAAAGATAATATTATGACAAGCAATAACTATTGGTATTATAATGGCTCTTCATCAAAGATGATGATTCTTAGTGATTATAGTGTTTCTGCAAAAACATTTGATAATTCAATAAACATAAAGGTATCTGATATTTTAACCTTAGATAATATTTCTAATGCCGAAGTTGTTGTTAAGACTAATAACAATATCATCTATGGAAAAGGAAGAACTAACAGTCAAGGTTTTGTAAAAATCTCAAATAAAGATTTAGATTTAGTAAATAATGGCTTCTTCATTACTGTTTCAAAGAAGGATAAATTTGGATTTCTAGAAAGTTCAAGTATGTATATTGATGATACAGCTTTTGATATTCAAAGAGATTTTTCAGATAATTCTACTAAGTTCAAAGTTTTTTTAGATAGAGTTAAAATTAGACCTGGCGAAGATGTAAATATCACTTGCGTTATCAGAGATGAAAACAATGAGCTAGTTAATTCAGATATACCTACAACAATTACGATTTATGACAATCAAGGTAATGAATTTTTAAAAGATAAACTAACTAATGGTAAATCAGGTATGTTGTCTTACAGATTTTCAACAGAAGTCACAAGTGAAACAGGAACTTGGGCAGTTGAAGTATCAAACGGCCCCAAAAAAGAAAGATTGTCTTTTAATATAGAAGAATTTGTTCCTGATAAAATTGATGTTGAGATAAGTACAGATAAAGACTATTACATGGCAGGAGACAGGCAATCGACAGTTACTGTAGACAATAAATATCTTTTTGGTTCTCCATTAGTTGGAAATGATTGTAATATATCTTTTCAAACTAGCATAAACAATAGATTTGCTTATAAGAAATTTAGTGATTATGATTTTATAAGTTCTACAAACTTCGATTTTAACTCTACCAGTCCTCAAATTAGAACAATTAAAACAGATGACCAAGGAATTGTATCAACTACTTTCGATTTAATAAATGCAAGTGAAGTCTCTAGTCCTTACTTTATAACAGTTGAAGCTAAAACATCTGATGATGGAGGAAGAGTAGTTTCAAGAAAAAAAACAAGACAAGTTTTCCCAAATGAGTATTTTATTGGCTTATATAAAGACCAATACTTGAAAAAGAAAGATGGTAAATTTAAAGTCCCTTTAGTTGTTCTAGATTATAATGAAAAGAAGGTAAGCAAGGCTTTAGAGCTTGAATATAGAGTCTATGCAAAAGAAAGAAACTGGTGGTTATCTTCTTGGGAAGCAGATCAAATTGGTTTCAAAAGTTCTGAATCAACTAAAAAGATTGCTGAAGGTGTTTTAACTAATTCTAAAAACAATGTAATAGAATTCGAGTTGATAGATGAGAACCTTAGCGAATTCCTAGTAGAAGTTAATATAAAAGGTGATACAAGCTCTGTTATGTCTAAGAAGTACTATGATTGGTACTGGAATGACAACAATGATATTACGGAAGATACTTCTTTAGAGATAAAAACAGATAAGCCTAAATATGAAGTTGGTCAAGAAGTTAAGATTTCCATTCCATCTTCAAAGGGAAGTAAAATACTTATAAATATTATTAAGAAAGATAATATCATATATTCTGAAGAGATTTTAGCTAAGAAGAATGGAAAATTTGTATACAAGTTTGAAACAACAAAGGAAATGATTCCAAATGTCTATTGTGAAGTTAAATTAATTCAAGCAAAGAATGCTGAGAATGACCTTCCACAAAGACTGTATGGAATAGTTCCAGTAACTGTTTATTCTCCTGATACTTACTTGGATATAAAATTAGATCATCCTGAAACGGTTAAGAGTAAATCTTCTTTTAAATGTACAATTGATGTTGGAAAAGCAGGCAAGAGCCAATATATAGTATCAGTTGTCGATGAAGGCTTATTGAATTCTACAAACTACTCAATTCCTAATATTTGGAAGCATTTCTATAAGCAAGAAGGCTACATGGCACTCGATTATGACAACATGATGCATTTCATTGATGCTAAAGAAGTGGAGATATTCAGAAATATTTTAATTGGTGGAGACTATGATTTGGAAGTGGGTTCCGTTAGAACAGCTGCTAATGTAATGGCTTTATCAGCAGACGGAGGACACTTAAGAGCTCGTGGCGGTTCTATGGCTAAAATGATAGCTCTACAATCTACAGGAGTAAATAGATTTAAACCTGTATCATATTTCTATGGTGTTCTTGAAACTAACGAAGATGGAATTGGAGAAATTGAAGTTGATGTTCCTGATTATTTAGGCTCACTAAGAATAGATGTTGTAGCTTGCCAAGATAAAGCTTTTGGCAAGAAAAGCAGTCGTGTAATTGTAAGCGAAGAACTTACAGTAATCCCATCTCTACCAAGAGTATTATTCCCAGGTGACCAGTTCATAATCCCTGTTTCGGTTATAACAAGTGATCAAGTTAAAGAAGATATTACAGTTGAAATTATCTGCAATGATTTATCAAGTATCAAAGGTAAATCTTCAAAGACCATTGCCTTATCAGATGCTAAGAAACAAACTAACTTCTCAGTCAAAGTAGGTGATAATTTTGGTAAAGCTACTTATGAGATAGTGACTAAATCAGGTAAATATGAGAACAGAAGATTCTTTGAAGTAGGTGTTAGACAGCCAAGTCCATACTTATTTGAATCAGATCCTATTGAATTAACAGACAACAAAACTTCTGTAAAAATCACAGAGAAAGGACTAGCAGGAAACAGTCTTCAATTCTTGACATTCGAAAAGCCAACTATCTTGGATGCTAACAAACTAATTAGATATTCTGTTAGATATCCTTATGGTTGTGCAGAGCAAAGAACATCAAATATTCTTACTCAAATCCTTCTTAAAAACTATATTTCAGATGTAAATCAAATGAGTGCTATTGATGCTAATGTTCAAAGATATTTTGATAATATCGTTAACTATAATGATAATGGTCTATGGTATTGGAAGAATAAGTCTTCTCATAGAGAAATCAGACCTGCACTCAATGCTTATGCGCTTCATACATTTATACTAGCTAGAGAGAATGGTTATTCTATTAACGAATTTATATATGATGAAGTTCTTAAGTATTTAAAGACTTTAGATTTCTCTGGTACAAGAATAGATTTTGATGAAGCTTATGTTCTTTATGTTTTAGCATTGGCTGATAATGCTGATATTTCTAGACTTAATTATCTGAATGAATCAGAAGAGATTTTTGTTGATAGCAATGCTACTTCAATGCTTATGCTGGCTTATAACCAAAGTAACATACGATTAAAGAGTGTCAGTGATTTGGATTGCAAAGTAACAGTTAGCGTGAGAGATAAAGCAAAGAATATTCTAAACCCAAATCTTGAAATTGTAAGAGCAATCAATTTACTTAACAACATTATCAATAGTTCAAATAAAAACGAAGCTAACTCTATTGCTAAAAACATTGTAGCTAACCTGAGAAATCCTAGTTGGGGAAATACTTATAGCAAGGCTTGGAGTCTTTTAGCTTATGATACTTACAAAGAAAAGTACTTATCTAGAAATAGTTCTCAAGATGCCAAATACCTTGTTAAAGTTGGAGATGAATCTCTAGAGATTGACCTTAAAGATGAGGCTGTTAATATTATTGTTTCAAACTATCTTGGACAAGACATAGAGATTGAACAACTATCAGGTGTTGATGATAATTTAATCTCACTTAACAAATACTTCATTGAAAAGAATGAAGATATTGAAGATTACTCTAAAACATTGAGTTTAGTTGTTAATTATAAAGATGATGAAAACAATATTGTTAATGTAAAGAACTTGGAGCAAGGCGAGACTTTCTTTGTCGAACTTGAAGTTAGTTCTCAAGTTAGTAATTTGGAAACAGCCTTGATATATTCTTTACCTAGTGGTTGGGAATTTGTTGAAGAAGCTACTAATAGTAATAATGAATCATACCAAAGTATTCCACAAACAAGGATACGAGATCCTTGGGACTTCGACTTAAACACCAAAAGCAATAAAGGAACTACTGATTACATAGATGTTAGAGATGATAGACTAATTGCCTATGCTACTACAAAGAAGAATAGTAAAATCACAGTAAAAAAAGAAATTAGAGCTATATCAGTAGGAAAGTATCAGATGCCTGCAACTACTGTAGAGGATATGTATAATTCTCGAAACAGAGCTTTAATAACTAACCCTGTTGTTTCAGTGAGAAAGAAATAGTTGAATAAAAAGCTTAGAATATCACTAATAATAATATCTGCAATAGGCTTGCTTATTGCAGGTATTCTTTTTTTTCTGCCTATCCCTTCACCTAATTCATGGACTTATTCTCGAGTTATTAGGGATGAGAATAATAAGTTGCTACGAGTATATCTGGACGATAATGAACA
This sequence comes from Cloacimonadales bacterium (SeqCode), assembly GCA_963678315.1. GTDB lineage: Bacteria > Cloacimonadota > Cloacimonadia > Cloacimonadales > JAFGVF01. Next base: position 2,679,648 of record OY782781.1, read on the forward strand.
ATGGCATTTAGAATATAAAGACCAGATTCCTGATAAGCTTAAAAAAGCTATTCTAACTTATGAGGATAAGGACTTTTATAATCATTTTGGGATTAGCTTTACTGGTATATTAAGAGCTCTAAAACAGAATATTTCTGAACAAAAGGTAGTAAGTGGTGGTTCTACCATAACTATGCAAGTTGCTAGAATTTATGGACAAAGAGATAGAACTGTCTTCAATAAAAGCATAGAAATGTTACAGGCTGTTAAAATGGAGATGCTTTATTCTAAAGAAGATATACTCAGAATGTACTTAAATAATGCACCTTATGGTTCTAACATAGTTGGAATATCTTCAGCTTCTTATAAATACTATCAGAAAGACCTGACTGAGTTAACCTGGGCTGAAGCTTGTCTTTTTGCAGTTTTACCAAATAATCCTGGTTACCTCTACCCTGGTTCTAATACCGATAAATTAAAGAACAAAAGAGATAAACTTCTCTTAAAGTTATATAATGAAGGAATAATTACAGAGCTTCAATACAAAACTTCTTTTAAGGAAAGTATTTCTAGCAGAATTTATAGATTCCCATTACATGCTCCCCACTTCTGCGATTATGTTAATAGAAACAACAAGAACGTTGAACAAACAAGCCTTTCTTTGGATATACAAAAGACATTAGAAAACAATCTAAATACTTATAAATACTTCCTGCATAGCCAAGGAATTAAGAATCTAGCTATTTTAGTTACAGATACACAAACTCAAGAAGTCAAAGCTTATGTTGGTTCACATGATTATTTAGATGACCACCTTAATGGGCCTATTGATGGTGTTCAAGCACAAAGGTCAACAGGTTCTGTATTAAAACCATTCATTTATGGATATTGCTTTGAGAAAGGGATTATAACTCCCGAATCTTTAATAGAAGATGTGGAGATGGGTTATTCTATAAACTTACCTAAGAACTACAATGATACATATATGGGGGTTGTTAAAGCCAAAAGGGCTCTTCAGAAATCATTAAATATCCCTGCATATTTCGTAACGCAAGAGCTAGGATTACAGAATACTCTAAATGTCTTAACTAGTGTGGGGATGAAATCACTAGACAAAAAGGCTGATCACTACGGACTCTCAATCTGTATTGGTGGAGCTGAAGTGAGCCTCTGGAACCTTTCAGAGATGTATCTTACATTGGCAAACCAAGGAATACACCGAAGTTTAAAATACTATCCTAAGCAAGAACAATCTCAAAGTAAGAGTTTATTGAGTCCAGCTTCCTGCTGGCAAGTCTTAGATATTCTTGAAGGTATCAAGCGACCAAGATTAATTACATCAAAGAAAGTTAGTAATATTAGATTTTCATGGAAAACAGGTACCAGTAATGGCTTTAGAGATGCTTGGGCTGTGGGAAGTAACAAGAAATGGACTATTGCTGTTTGGTGTGGTAACTTTACTGGTGAAGGTAACCCTAACTTGATTGGTTCTACTATAGCAGGAAGAATTCTCTTTGAAACACTTGAGAATCTTGATAACAACGGACAATTAGTATTCCCTTATCCTAATGCTTCGTTTAAGACAATACCTATCTGTGCTGAAACTGGATATTCTATAACTAAAAGCTGTGAAGATACATTATGGTACAATGTTCCAAAAAGTTCTTTTATTCTGCCTAAATGTCCTTATCATAAGACTATTATTGTTAATGAAGATAGCACCATGCAGGTGTGTTCAAAATGTTGGCAAGGAATTAAAACTAACAAGATGAATGTTCTTGATTATCCAGCTAATATAGATTACACACTAGTAAGCAATGGTGACCAAGTTCCCTTTATTCCTCCCCATAAGAAAGATTGCCCTTCTATACTTGGGGAAGAAAACTCTTTTACTATTCTATATCCTAAACATGGACACAAAATCTATCTACCTATAGATTCTTCTGGTCGAGTTAATTCATTTAGAGCAATTGCTCATTGTAACGATATGAACGAGAGTCTGTATTGGTATCTAGATAAGAAGTATCTAGGTAAGACTGATAATAGCCATGAACTAGATATAGTAACTAGGCAAGGTCAACATGATTTGCTTTTAATTAATCAGGATGGAGTTGAAAAAAGAGTTTCTTTCAACGTCATCAGAAAAAAACTTAATTGACACTATTGTTAAAGATTATATAATATGAAGAGAGGTTTATATGAAAAGTAAAATAATGATATCATTGCTATTTGTAATGTGTGTTTTTTCTGTGTGGTCTAGTAATATTCAAGATTTAGAAACTCTTACATTTGATATTAGATATGGTGTAATTTCAGCTGCTGAAGCTGAATTAAAAGCAGAATATATAGAATATACAGATATTTTTAATACTGAACCTGTCAGTGCTTTAAAAGTTACATCTACAGCTAAAACTTATTCATTCTTTGATGTTTTCTTTGAAGTTAGAGACGAGATAACATCTATTTCTGAGAAAGAAAGTGGATTAGCACTGTTTTACAGAAAGAAGCTTAGAGAAGGCGGTTATAAGCAAAGACGCCTACACTATTATTTGAGAGATTCTGGTCTGTGTATTTATAAGAAATGGCGTTATAAACAAGAGAATTTCAAAACTAAGTATATAGATATTCCGGAAGACACTTATGACTTTCTTGGTGCATTCTACAAGATAAGACAGATGGATTTACAGGTTGGAGATGAACATTTAATGAACATGTCAGGAGATGGAACTACCTTTACTGCAAAGATAATAGTGCATAAGAAAGAAACATTAGACACTATCTTTGGTAAGAAAGAGTGCTTGTTGATTGAACCTCAATTAGCTGGTGAAACCATTTTCAAGAACACAGGTAAAATCATGATATGGTTAACTAATGATGAGTACAAGATTCCAGTAAAAATGGAATCTGAAGTTAAATTTGGTTCTTTTGTAGCAGATTTGAAAGATGCTAAGAATGTTGGATTAAGTAAGAAAGACTAGACTTTTCTTTTAATAATAAAGATAAAGGGAAGGGTTTACCCCTTCCTTATTTTACATAATTATTTATCTTTGATTTAAGAACGTTCTTTGAAACAACTCCAATTGTCTTATCTACAAGTTCTCCATCCTTAAAAATCAGTATTGTAGGTATGCTTAATATGTTAAATTTAGCAGTCAATTCAGGTTCATCATCAACATTAACTTTAAACACATTAACGAAATCCATTTCGTCTTGAACTTCTTCAACTGTAGGCGTCATCATTCTACATGGACCACACCAGATTGCCCAAAAATCTACGATACTAATTCCAGTTTTAACAGATTCTTCAAAGTTTTTGTTGGTAAGAGACTTAAGCAACATACTATCTTCTCCTTTGACACATTTCTTAGTTATACATACAAGATTAATGCGTTTTATTTCATAAACATATTATAACTTGTTTTCTATAGATTACAAACTTAAATAATAAAAAAAGGCTGATTTAATCAGCCTTATGTCATATCAGATGTGAAATATAACTTACTTGAGGAGTGTCATTTTACTGACAGTGCTATTATCTCCAGCAGTTAGTTTATATAAATATATTCCTGAGGGAATTTGCTTATCATCATTGTTTCTTCCATTCCATACAACTTTATTGCTATTTGAATCTAGGTTATTGAATGTCTTAACTAATTGGCCTTTTACATTATAAATTGAGATAGATCCTTTTATTCCTTGAGGGATGTTATAGCTAATAGTAGTTTGTGGGTTAAATGGGTTTGGATAGTTTGAAAGAGAAACTTGAGGAGCTTCTATATCAGCATCAGCATTTGCTACTGAAGTTTGAACAATTGAGAGATCATCCATCAATAAAACAAATTGAGCAAAGTTATCTTGTGTATATGCATGGAATCCTAAGAACTTAACCCCATTTTCTTGAGGAGTATATTCGAATGTTGCTAATTGATAGCTTGAATTTGTGATTGCAGAATTATCATATAATTGAACAGTCATTGCATCAGCATTTGCATCATCACCAATACACACTTCCATTTGTTCTGAAACTCCGCCATAAGCAGCAGCTTTATACCAGAAAGATATTTCATAAGTATTACCTGCAATCATATTCAGAGCTGGAGTCCATAACCAGTCATCGTGTGGACCTGAGAATGAGAACATCATATGAACAGCATTGTCACCAGTATGGGCATTTTGGCTATTCTCACTATTAGCCAAGATAGACCAGAATGAACCATCACTATTAGTATCATCATAAGTCATTCCAAGAGGTAAGTAGCCAACTTCACCTGATTCGAAACCTTCTGTATACATGTCAACAGTATTAAAATCAACAACTATTTCATTTTGAGTAATGAATGACCAAACAGGACAGTCACTTGCATCGCCATTTTCATTACTTGGAACAATTTGCCAGTTATATGCTTCAGAATATGCTAAAGCTTGCTCTAAATGATATTCGAATACATCACTTACATCAATACCGTTAGCAACATTTGTTGGGGGATAGTCTGTTCCTACATACAATTTATAAGTTGTTGGTCTTCCACCATTAGAAGTCCATTTAAAATTAGACTGCATAGTTTGATCATCTAAGCTTAACAAAACACTAGATTCATTTTCTGCAGGGAAAACAACAGATGCTGGGTTAGGAGTAACTTGGCTTGATTCCCATGATACATCATCAATATAAATTGAATATGCATAATCACCAATAGGGTGATGGTAGAATGCAATATAGCTATCAGTTGTTGCTTCAAAATTAACTTCATAAGTTCCATAATCCATTGTAAGAGGAACTAAAGAAGTTTCAGTATAAGTAGAAGCATCATTAGGGTCAGTCATAGTTCCAACTGAGATATATAAGTCACCAGAAGCTAAGCCACCAAAAGCTTTAAATTGTAAGCTGTTTGCAGAGATATCTGTAAGCTCAGGTGTTACAAGATATAAATTATCTTCATTATTTTCAGTATCACCATTCAATTTTACAAAGTTACTACCTGAATAAGCATCGTAGCTAAAATCTTGTACCCATACCCCACCTTGGTCATAATCTGTTTCGATGTTTGATGTCCAGCCAGTTGGTAAAGTAAATTCTGATGTTGTTTCGAATGATTCAAACAATGTACTAACAGGGTCAGCAACCAATGACAACATAGAAATTAAACAAAAAACTAATGTTAGAATCTTTTTCATTTTTTTCTCCTAATTATATATAATAAATCATAAACATTAACACTGTTTCCTTAACAGCGTTAACTTTCATCCTAAAAAAAATTTATCCTTATAAATCTATTAACATACACCTTTCACTACAGTGTTGATGCTTTCATTAATAAGTTCTTCAACATTTTCCCAATGAAAACTAGGTCTACTTGTTAGCAAGGAACATAAGCCGTGTGTATTAATCCAAAGTATTTGAGCAACCAATTGCTTATTGGTCATCTTAATTTTTCCAGTCTTAATACATCTTTCAGTTAATAGAACAAGAATTTCGTAACCTCTTCCTGCATTACTAATTCCCAGCTTAAATGATTCAGTTTCAGAAAACAACTTTGTCATAAGCTTATACAAACCAGGATTTTCCATTGCTCTTTCTACATAAACTCTCATATAAAGTTTCAAGTTTTCCAAGCAATCCTTTTCGGTATCATTGAGGATTTTCTCGTACATCTCAGCATACTCGTTAAAGTAGTCTTGGGTAAGAGTTTTTAAAATATCATTTTTGTTAGAAAAATATATATAAAGAGTTGTAGGAGAATAATGTATTTTCTTTGCTATATTTCGCATAGAAACATTATCAATTCCTTTTTCTATAAATAGCTCTCTCGCAGCATTTATAATCAACTCTTTCTTTTTTATTTCATTATTAATATTTTTCATAAAATAACGCTGTTAATTCTTAACAAAAATGTCAAGAACTTTTTTTAATTATTTAGCCTAAAGGTATGAGGCAAAATCTCTTTAAGTGTTGTTGCAATAATCTTATCATCATTACCATAGATAATGTCAACATCTTCCCCAAATTCAGCGATTACTTGTCTGCAAGCTCCGCAAGGAGGAAATAATTTATCTGTATCAACATAAATGGCAATAGCTTTAATATTTTTTTCTCCATTGGCTACCATATTAAATATGGCATTTCGTTCTCCACAGATAGAGAGTCCATAAGAAGCATTCTCGACATTACATCCAACGAATATTTTATCTGTATCAGTTAAAACTGCTGCACCTACATGATAATTAGAATATGGAGCATAAGCTTGCTTAGAAACTTCTTTTGCCTTTTCAAACAATTCTTTATATATATATTTCATGATCTTCTCCTATAAGCTAATTATAATAATAATTTGTTTTTTGTCAACAATAAGGATTATTTTTTTAGTATTACTTACGACTAGATGATTTTCAATATAAGTTACAATCATTTCTTAGCGATAAATCATTCTGATTTACCTTTAACCCAGATGATGCATTAGGCTTGACAAAAATAGTGCAGATTCTTTCAGCAAAATAGCTTACAGAATCGAAGCTTGAATAATATATATTCTAGTTGAGATTATGGAAGTTATTCTTGCCAAATAATATAGTGCTATTTTCAAGTCCTAGTGTATTATTTGGGTATAATATAAGTAGCATTCTATTGGCCACCTGCATTAAAACATAATTTAATGCAGGAGGCACTTGAAGATTAAGCAAAAAATAAGAGAGATGCAAGCATCTCTCAATAGTATTAAAATATAAGTACTACTTAATGAGGTATTAAGATGAAAGAAGTGCAATTATAATTCCACCTGCGATAACAGAACCAATTTGCCCAGCAACATTAGCAGAAACAGCTGGCATAAGTAAGAAGTTAAATGGGTCTTCTTTCTGTCCCATTTTATGGACTACTCTAGCAGACATTGGGAAAGCTGAGATACCACAACCACCAACCATTGGGTTTATCTTCTTGGAGCTAAACAAGTTTAATATTTTAGCAAAAATAACACCGCCGGCAGTATCAAAAATAAAGGCAATTAGCCCTAAGCCCATAATCATCAATGTTTGAAGATTTAAGAATTTATCTGGTGTCATTGTTGAAGCTATAGAAATACCCAATACAATAGTTATTAAGTTAGCTAAAGTTGTTTGAGCAGTTTCTGAAATAGAATTAAGAACTCCACATTCTCTGATTAGATTTCCGAACATTAGAAATCCAATTAAGGAAACTGAGTCTGGAGCAATGAGTCCAGCGATAAAAGTTATCAAGATTGGGAAAAGTATTTTCACAATTCTAGGAATATCTTCAGCTTTATAATCCATTCTAATCAATCTTTCTTCTTTTGTAGTAAGAAGTTTGATTACTGGAGGTTGAATAAGTGGCACAAGAGCCATATAGGAATAAGCTGCGACCGATATTGGAGCAAGTAAATCTTTTGCAAAACGGTTAGCCACAAAGATAGAGGTAGGACCATCAGCAGCACCTATCACACCAATAGCTGAAGCATCTGTAATTTTAAATCCAAGAGCAGCAGCTAAGACTATAGTAACAAAAATACCAAATTGGGCAGCACCGCCAAATAAGAGCATTTTAGGATTCTGCAGAAGAGGTGTAAAATCAATCATAGCACCTATAGCTATAAACAAAATTAGTGGAAACATCTCATTGCTAATACCATAGTCAAATAGTATAGAAAGAGCACCTGTACCTTCAACAACAGCCCCCGAGAAGGGGATATTTGTTAAAATTGTACCAAAACCTAATGGTAACAACAATGTTGGTTCATACTCTTTTGCAATTGCAAGATAGATAAGAGTACCACCGATAATGTACATTACCCATAATTTCCAATCACCTAAACCAATAATTCCTTTAAGAAAAACGTCCATTAAATCTCCGAGTTTATATTATATTTTATTTTTCAATATATTTAAAAATAGTTTTAGGGAACTTATCAGTAACGATTAAAAAGCCGTCTTTATAATTAACTATTCCTTCCCAGTTAGAAGAGTAATCTAATGCTTCTTTTTTTATGTACACAGGTTCCCTATTGTTATCATAGATTAATTTATCATTAACTAACTTTAATGGTATAATTCTTTCTACACCTTGTTCAAAATTGTTAATAGTACTATAAGGATTAGCAATATAATCTGTGCTTGGTTTATATTTTTCAACATCACCTGGCCAGAGATAATTTATAGCCCATCCTTCTCCAGCTTTATTAAACTGAGTAACATCAGTAATTCTATACTCAATAGAGTCCATCGCTAAGTCTTCTACACTTGAAAATGTTTTGCTAATTCGCTTTACTATTGCTTTCTTGTTAATCAAAGCTCCATTTGCTTCATAAATAACATAGATGTAATCATCTGTTGTAAAACTAGATTCAAAGGAAGCATTAAAAACATCTGAAGGTAAATCTAGATAATAGTGCACTTCATTGAGAATTTCTAGTTGTGTATCATTGTTAATCATTTGAGCCTTAACAAGAATTGATTGCTGCGTTTGTGAGTTATATTCTACTGTTAGATAAAAGAATTCTCCATCATAACATATTGATTCAAAACCTTCATAGCCAGGAAGAAGTTTATAGGTCTTGTTGTTTACTACTTCTACGGATTTAGGAGCTAATTCATACTTTCCATTTTTCTTGATTGCCTTATTGATTTCTTTAGAATCAAGAAGAAAGATAACATCTTTGCCAAGTTCCTGCCTAAAATAGGATGGATATTGTGGGAGCATGACTAGCATATCATCATACCAACATAATCCTGAAAATTCAGCATTAACATTTGAAGTTTCTTCATTCAATTTCAATTCTACTACAATACTTTCATTGTTACTATAATCACTAGATGAAAACACATGACATCCTGTTAAAATAGTAAGAAGAACTAAAACTATTATATATTTCCTGTTAAATTTCATAACTTTATCCCCTAATTATAATCATTGGCAATTTAATTTTTCCTATATTCTAGTAAAGTAAAAAAGATAAAATGTTCTTTCAGTATTAGTTTAAGAATTTACATTTCATATTATTCCTACTCGGTAACTTTCTTTCTACGTCCTCTTGTAGTAGTTGTTTTAGGTGCCGATTCTTCTTTAGGGGTTTCCTTCTTCTTTCTTGTTCTCGGAGAAGGTTTTTTTACTGATTCATCCTTTTCGATAGGATCAACCTTATCTAGATTATTATAGCTTATCGGTTCTGTAATCTTTTGTTGTTTCATTTCGATTTTAATTACTGGCTCAATTTTATGAGTGACGATAAATAACTCTTTACCTCTTGTTAATGCAATCTTCTTTTCAATATCCATTGCATCAAGTTGAGATTTTTCAACAACTTCTTCAATCATACCTGTTTTCTTATCAACAATTTGAATAAACATTTGTTTTGTTGCCATAAAGACTACCTCCATCTTATATTTATCTGGGAATTTATTAATCATTTCCTTTACAAAGGTCTGATACTTCCTTCTATTTTTATTGTAATAGAAAGGGAAAACTTCACAATTAGTTAAATAAGGGCAGACAGCACATAACGATGGTGTGATTAATCTATATTTGTTTCTTTCACATGTAAGAAACTTAGATCTACGTCTAGCCATTACTTAACTCCTTAAACTTAAATTTATATCTTTATAAAACACTAACAAAATAAGTCAATGATTATCTTAAAAAAATTTAAGGATACTTAATTTATTAACTCAAGCTTGTTGGTATATAGTTTGTTCTATTAAGAATTTCTGAGCAACAACACAAATCTGTACTCAACTTAAGTATTACTTAAGATATACTTATTTATTTTAAAACTGGATAATACTTTTGGGCTTATTCAAAGATTAAAGGTCTTATTTTTGTCAGCTTTCATGCATTATCGGGTTTAGTTTGTGAATTATATTTTAGATCTTAATTCCTATTTATAAAAAAAACAATAATTAATTTGACAAGTTTGTATTTTAGTTTCATAGTAACATTTAAGGAGAGACAGATGCAAGAACCGGTTTTTTTAGACGAGATGTTAAATTACATCAATAACAAGGAAATAGATAAATTTGAGGCTAGATTTAAAGAGTTACAAAGCTCATATCCAGATGATTCTTGTGAGTTTATTGAATTGCTATTAATCCGTTTCTCTTTCATTTACTTTATACATAGAGATATGGCTAAATTAAAAGAGTTTGTTGAAAAATATCAATCAAATATTTTAGATAGCGGATGTATAAAGCAACAAATTAAATTTTTGACAAATGCTGGAATTGTCTACGTTAATTCGGGAGATACATCTAAAGCTCTGTCCAATTATAAAGAAGCAATGAAACTAGCGAAAGATAATCATGAAACAAGATACTTGGTTGGGATTTATGCTAATATTGCTTCGATATATACAAAAAGGAATAAATTTCACCAATCATTAAAATACTTGACATTAGCCTATAACATTGCTCAGGATAATCAAGAAGGGGCTAATTTCTCACACCTATTATCAAACTTAGGTGTAGTTTATATGAACTTACAAGACTTTAAAAATGCAGAATTCTTTTTTAAAACCGCTTATAAGACTTATGTCTCACCATCAAAGCATAGTTTATTATCTTTATATACTAATTTAGCATTAACCTACTCAAATCTCGGTAATTTTAGTGCTGCAGATAAATTCTTGCAGAAATTTGCAGAAGAATCCCTAGATGACAAAGTCCCTCCAACATTAAAGATAGCAAACAAAAGAATAAAAGCACTTAACTATTATAATCAAAAACAATATGATCAAGCCTATAAGATTCTATCGGACTTATACAGATCAATAGAAGATATTGAAAGTGAAGATGAACAATTAAAAATAAAAGCAAATTATTTACTAACTGTCTCTGCCTATGGTAAGTACGATATCGTTTCTAGCCTCTTAGAAGATATTGAGAACAATAATAATCTCATTAAGCACCCAACGATTTATAGAATTTATTTAGAGGCTAAGATCATTTATTATGAAGAACAAGGTGATATTGAGAATGCTCTTAAATATTCCAAGGAATTAAATGCTTTCTTAGATAAAGAGAATTATAAGATTAATATCTCTTCATTAGATGAAATCACAAAAATACTAAATGATTCGAACAAGAGTATCGCTATGACTGCTTATGAAGAGAAAATTACAGAATTAAACAACACAAATAATGAGTTGATTCTTCAGAAAGAATTATTCCTTAATTCTCTTGAAGACTTAAGAAAAGAAAAATCGATTAGAGATAGATTTATATCTATTATTACTCATGATGTTAGATCTCCAATTGGGAATATCTTACAACTTCTAGAGATGATAGAAGACTTTAATGATATTAATGAACAAAAAGAAATTATTGGTGAAATTAAATCGTCGATGTCAAAGACATATATTTTGATAAATGACTTAGTTTCATGGGCAAAAGAAATAATAGAACAACAACAAGTTAGTCTATCTAGATTCAATTGTAGAGAACTTATTCATAATTTAGAAGATTTATATTCTAACCAACTAAAGAGAAAAGGTATAACAATCTTCAACCAAGTCTCAGATAAACATATTATCAGAGGATATAAAGAATCAATAAAGACTTGTTTTAGAAACATCCTGAATAACGCGATTAAGTACTCATACCAAAATACATCTATAATGGTTTCAGAAAGAATTGAGGAAGATAACATTGTTTATGTGATAACTAACCGAGGGGCTGGAATATCTCAAAAAAATATTGATAATTTATTCAATGTTTCAAAAATATCAGCACTTGGAACAGATAATGAAACAGGAATAGGTATTGGTTTGATTCTTGTTAAAGAACTTGTTAGGAAAAACAATGGTTCAATTAAATGTACGTCTGTTGTTAATGATTCTACAACATTTGAGTTATCTTTTCCATTAGTGAAACAATAAGAGATTGAGATAGAAAATGCAAAAAGTAGAAAAAGTTAATGATCTAGTAAAATTAATAAAGACTAGAGATCAAAAGAGTTTTGAGATAGGTTATGAATCACTATTAAAAAGAGCAAAAAAATATTCGAAAGACTATATTGAGTTGATTATCTTATGGGTAAACTACGAATACTTGTTTATTGGAGACTTTGTAAAACTGTTTAATTATACCCAGTCTATTGAAGACGATGTTCTTAAATATGGAGATAAACAGCAGAAAATTAAATTTTTAACTAACAAAGGAATAGTACTATCAAGGCTTAACAAAACCGACCAAGCTATAGACTTATATAAAGAGTTACTTGAAATATGTAAAGATGACGATATGAAAATATCAAGAGTAGGTATTTTAACTAACATTGGGGTTGCTTACAGTCGTCAACAAGATTATATAAAATCACTTAGATATTTTCTGGAAGCTTACCAGCTGAACTTAAAGATTGAAAGTAATGTTAAAATCACTACTTTATTAGTAAACATTGGATCAATCTATTTGAATTTAGAGTTGTTTGATAAAGCTATCTACTATTTTGAACTTGCTTTGAAAACTGTAGTTCCATCTAGGGAATATACAAAACCTGTTATTTACACAAATTTAGTAACTACTTACTCTTTGATTAATGACTTTGATAATGCTGAAAGAATAATAGAACTTCTCGAAGAATATAAAGATGAGAACAATAAAGCTTTTCAAGTTTCTTATCATAAAGCGATTATTAATTATTATTCCCAAAAGAAGATGTATAAATCAGCATTGCAAGAGTTTGATACTGTAATTGAATTACAAAATGATGAAAACTATGCCCAACAAAACTTTGTTTTCAAACTTGATATTGCCAAAATCTATCTCAAAATGGGGCAAGCAGACAAGTGTCTTCAAATCTTTGATGAGATAGAGTGGTTAAGAAAAAAAAGTGGTTTTCCAGAAGACCTTAAACAGCTATTGGAGTTGAAACTAGAATACAATAAACATATAGGCAATTTGGAAAAAGCCCTTGAACTATCACTTAAATTAAACAATGTATTGAAAGATGATTTCAAGATGCTCCAAAATGACTTAATTGAAAATAATACAAGACCAGTGATTAGTAATACTAGTGATATTAATCAAGCAGCTTATGATGATAAGATCCACGAACTTGAAGAAATTAACAGTGAGCTTCATGTTAAAGAGCGTCTCTTAGTAGAATCCCTAAATGATTTGAGTTATGAATCTAAACTAAGAGAAAAATTTATTTCAATCATTAGTCATGATGTAAGAGCTCCTATTGGTAATATTATTCAATTATTAGAGATGTTTAATGAACAAGATGATGATAATGAGAAAGAAGAAATCTTATTGGATGTTATGGATGCCATGAAACAAACCTATCTTTTAGCAAATGAGTTAGTTAACTGGTCAAAAGAAGTTATAGAAACAGAAAAATCAAGTTTGGAATCTGTAAACGTTAACACAATTATTGGAGATATTGAACTGCTGTTTAAGAATCAGCTCACAGCTAAAAATCTGGTATTAGTTAATAGTACAAGAAACGAAAGTCTAATTCTATCACATGAGACTTCTATTAAAACATGTTTTAGAAATATTATTCAAAATGCTATAAAGTATTCTGAGCCTTATAATAAAATTGAAGTTAATCAGTTTGAAGATAAGGATTTCGTAATTTATTCAATCAAAGATAGTGGACAAGGAATGACACAAGAGCAAGTTGATAATCTTTTCAACACAGGTAAAATTTCTGCTTTAGGAACAAGCAAAGAGAAAGGTATAGGCATTGGTTTAATTCTTGTTAAAGAGTTAGTATTAAAAAATGCTGGAGAAATATCATGCTCATCAACGCTAGGAAAGGGAACAACATTTGAGCTCAAGTTTCCTATACAAAAATCAGAAATTTGTAAGTAAAATTCAAAATGAAATATGCAAGTGAATTTAAAGAATTATCTAGATTGTTCAGAGAAAAAAAGAAAGAACAGATAGCTAACAAGATTAATGATTTGAAATCCAAAATAGACTATCAAACTGAAGATTATGCTGAACTTTTTATTATGGAGTTAACTTACATTTTCATGTTTGAAGGAAATTTTAAATTACTGCTATCAAGAATTAACGAAGAAGAAAAGCATATACTAAAAGTTGCCAACAAGCTTCAAAAGATTAGGTTATATGGAAACAAAGGAATAGTTTTAGCAAAATTAAGTTATTTTAAAGATGCTCTAGTATCATATCATGATGGGCTCAGTATTTGTACAAAAGAATTGGTTACTGAAAAAATAAGTTTATTAACTAATATTGGGGTAACTCACAATCGTAAAAAAGACTATATTCTAGCTCTTAAATACTTCTTAGAAGCTTATGACTTGTACAAGAATAGTGAAAGCGATATTAAACTTACTTCATTGTTAACAAATATAGGAGTGCTATATTTAAATCTTGAGATGTACCCTAATGCTATTACATATTTAGAAATGTGTTTGGATACTCTTAGTGAAACAAGAGATTTCACAAAAAACCACATCTACATAAACCTCATTATAGCTCATTCACTCAACAAAGATTTTAAGAAAGCAGATTATTACCGACATTTAACTGAAACTGATAGCTCGTCCTATTCTAAGGCTTATGAAATTCAACTTCATAAAGCAATGGCAATTTATTATTATAGTAAGAGGGATTTAACTAATTCAATAAATGAGTATAAACTAATTGAAAGTAAAGTGGATGAAAGGCGAGATAGTTCTGATAAAATACAATCCTGTTTAGCCACTTCAAAAAATTATTTCGAACTTAATGATTTAGAAAAATGTAAATACTATATTGATAAAATTGATCAAATCGGTAATGTAGAGAAATATGACAATTTATATTTTGATTATTTGAAACTATGTAGAGATTATTACGAGCAAATTGGAGATATTCAAAGTGCTTATGTATATTCAAAAGACCTTGATAATGCTAATAGCTTAAAATATAAAAATCTAAAAATAAATATTCTCAACCATACCATGATTAACTTACATTCAGGTAAATATAATTTTAGCAGAGATGCTTATAATGAAAAGATAAATGAATTAAAGAACATTAATAATGAGCTTAAGGAACAAAAAAAGTTACTTTTAGAGTCGTTGAACGATTTATCTTATGAATCAGAGATAAGAGAGAAATTCATATCAATAATTAGTCATGATGTTAGAGCTCCAATTGGTAATATTATTCAAATGCTTGAAATGCTTGATGAATATGATGATATAGAGGAGCGAGAAGAAATACTAGAAGAAGTGATACATTCAATGAAACAAACATATTCATTAACAAATGAATTAGTAAATTGGGCTAAAGAGGTTATTGACAATAATATAATATCACAAGAATATATCAATATGACGGCATTAGTTGACGAAATATTTGAATTATATAATATGCAAATTAAGTCTAAAGCTATTATTTGTGAGAACAATATAAACTCTGATTTAGAGTTATTTGCACATAGAACATCCATCCAAACATGTTTTAGGAATATTATTCAGAATGCAATCAAATACTCCTTAGTCAAATCATCAATTACAGTAAGTAATACAATAAGTGAGCAGAAAATTATCTTTTTTATTAAAGATACGGGGAAAGGAATGGAAGAAGAGCAACTAACAGGCCTTTTTGAAACAAGCAGGCTTTCCACACTTGGAACTAATCAAGAATTGGGTATAGGTATTGGCTTACTACTTATAAAAGAGCTTGTTGTAAAAAATAATGGGACCATCTCTTGTGAATCTTCTCTTGGTAAAGGAACTACTTTTACATTAACTTTTCCTTTACATCAATAATCCTTTTAAATAAAATTTAATACAGAAGCATAGAAGTTAAAAACTAGTCTCTAAGCCAAAATGAATTAACCCATCTGAAAGATTGTTCCACCTTTCATTATATCCTAAGCCATATTCAAAGGTTAACATTCCTAATTTAGTAGATAATCGGAGGCCTATTCCTGTAGAATATAAGTGTCCTTTTCTGGTTTTAACATCATTACGTTCATATTCTAGATAAGCACAATCACCAAAAATAAAGATGTTGTTTTTCTGACCAAAAATATATCTTAACTCTGAATTGCTTAAGATGGTAAAAAAACCAGAAAACTGTTCTTGTTGAAATCCTCGAAGAGAGGCAAACCCTCCTAGTTTAAATTCTACATGATTGTTCAGATTACTTTTAGTTGAGTAGTTTAAAGAAAGTCTGTTAAAGACAACAAGCTTGTTTGAAACTGCAGAGACAAGCCCAATAGTACTTTCTGTAGTATTATATCCAGAACTATCTAATGATGATTTGTTATACTTAAAGCTAATCAAGACATCATGACCATTTAAAGGATTATACAATCTATCATAAGAATTATGACTCCACTTCAACCCTATTGAATTAATTGTCTCGCTTGTCTCTTCACTTACTGATGATGTTACATCATAAGATGAATATCCATAGAGAGCTGCGAAACTATGTGCTTGATAATCATAATTTAATGCAAGAGAAAGGGATGTTTGATTAGCAAGTGTATCATATTCGATTCTGTTAATATCTAGATCAGATGAAAAATCATACTCCATAAGTCCTGAATCATGGTATGAAAGCTGAATAATTCTCTTACTAGCTTGTAACTGATTCCATTTAAAATCTATAGATCTATCTGTACCAAACAAATTCATAAATTCTAGACTTACAAAGCCTGTTATGGGATCTTCTTCATTGGCTGAGTTATATCCAGCTATACCTGAAAATCTGGTCATACTTGACTCTACAAGTTCTACTCTCAGTGTTTCATAATCAATAGGATATATTTTGCATTCACTAATATAAGTCTTAGCAAGAAATCTATTCTGATATGTATTTAACAAATCAGGAGTAATTGCTTTAGACCTGTCGAATCTGGCTATCTTATCTAACACTTTTGGCCTAGATACATTGTTACCAACATAGTCAGTATAGAGATGGCGAAAAGGTTTATTTTCTAAAATTCTGAAAGATATAAGTGCACCATCTTCTTTTTCGTGAATGGTATCAATATTTACTTGGGTGAAGAAATAACCACGATTGAGATACTCTTGCAATATAGTTTTTTTAATAGTATTTATATCATTTGTTGTATATTTTTTTGAGCTAAGTAAACTTTCTAAGATAGAAGATTTTACTGCAAAGTTGCCATTAAAGTTGTATCCAGATATATTATTTAAAACATATTCATTTATATCTATCTCAATATTAACTTCATTTGCTGAAATTGGAATTATTTTCGGAGTTTGAATACTTACAAAATAGATTTCTTTTTGTTGATATAGTTCTAAAATCCTTGAGGGAGCTTTATTTACTAAGACTACATCAAGGCTATCTCCCTCATTAAAATTAATTTTTTGAAAGATCTGTTTACTATCTATTAGCTCATTGCCTTCGATGATTATGTTGTCAATAGTTACTGAGAATAGTCCAACATAAGAAACAATGATTAAGCTAATTAATAAATTAACCCATTTGCTCATTTAGGTCTGCTTCTATGAGTTTGTGTAATTCAGAAACTAAGTCTGTTTCCTTTACTTTCTTTATTACTTCTCCTTTCTTAAATAGGAGTCCTTCATTGCTACCACCGGCTATACCATAATCAGCTTCTCTAGCTTCTCCTGGACCATTAACAATACATCCCATAACAGCAACAGTTATGTTTTTATCCTTAAAATCAATGAGATCTTTTTCTACTTCTTGTGCTAAAGATATTAAATCTATTTTGGTCCTTCCACAAGTTGGACAGGATATGATTTGCATACCTTGTTTAAGGTTTAAGCCTAGTAATATTTCTCTAGCCACATGTACTTCATCTACAGGGTTTGAGGTTAATGAAACTCTTATAGTATCTCCTATTCCTTCATGAAGTAGTATTCCAATACCTATAGCCGATTTCACAGTTCCTCGAACAAATGTTCCAGCTTCTGTTACGCCCAAGTGTAGTGGATAATCAACACGCTTACTTAGTTCACGATAACTATCAAGCATTAAATCTATATTAGAAGATTTCACAGAAATCTTAATATTGTTATAGTTTAAATCCTCTAAAATACGTACATGTTCAATGGCAGATTCTACAATTGCATCTTTGCCAAATCCATATTTACTGATTATTTGCTTGGATAGTGACCCTCCATTAACTCCAATTCTTATTGGAATATTCTTATCCGAAGCAGCTTTAACCACTTCCTTGACTTTCCATACATCACCAATATTTCCAGGATTTAATCTTAAACCATCAATACCATTTTTTATTGATTCTAGAGCTAGCTTATAATCAAAGTGAATATCAGCAATTGTTGGTATTTTTACTTTAGGTAATATTTGTTTAAGAGAATCAGCTGAATCCATATCCGGCACAGCTAATCTAATTATCTCACAACCTGCTTTTTCCAATTCATAAATCTGATTTAAGGTTGAAGTAACATCAGCAGTATTTGTGTTAGTCATTGATTGTATTGAAATAGGTGCATCTCCACCAATATGAATGTTTCCCAATGAAATTTGTCTAGTTTTATTTCGTATAATCATAGCATCCTCCTATTTACTTAAAGTAGTCCCCAACGTTTTCTAAAGAATAGTTCTAATGAGAACATAAGTATGAAAATCCCCAATATCCATTTGTTAAATAATAATTTGATTTCATGAGGTCTTTCACTAATCACCTCTTCTCTATTTAGAAATTTCTTACTAACTTTAGAATCAGATACATCAATATTTTTACCATTTGTTAACTTAGAAATCTGTATAAGGAAAGAATTGTTGAAATCATCTTGCTTTTGCTCTTGATTACTATCAAAAACTATGAACTCTAATTTTCTACTTTCATTTAGATCTGTATCAGTAACTTCAACTGTGTATTGCCCTGCATCAAAATCTTCTAGAGAATAACTATAGCCATTATTAGTTTTTTCCATGAAATCACTAAAGATTTCCTTGCTATCCTTATCATAAACATCAATTCTTAGTTTTCTATTGTTTACGAAATCACCTTTCTCGTCTAGTATTTGAGAAGTAATATGTACTTGTTCTCCTCTAAAATAACCATCTTTATTGCTAACGACTACAAAGTTCTCTCCAATATCTGATAACAACCAATTAATTGTATTACTGATAAAAGTATTGTAAGATTCATAATTGCTTCTACTTCCCCATCTCCAGAAGTTTTTAAGCCCAATTTGAAGAATTTTACTTTTGTTTATCTTCATTGTAGCTACAGCTGGAGACTGCTCCATGTTGTCAATTTTTAACAATAAAGAAGCTGATGCTTTGGCATTGAAGTACTTATATTTAATTGGAGGTAATTCTGTATTCATCTTAAGATAATCTTTGAAGAAAGATAATTGCTGTCTGTTTGAAGCAATTAAGACATTACCTTCATACTCTTTATCAATATTTGAAGTTGAGAGAGGTGAAATATTCTCTAAGCCCTGGATATTATCTCCTATCAAGAATAAACTTAATCCTCGATTAATTTTTAAATTAATTATTTCTCTCATCTCATTAGTTAACTTCAAAGAACCCTGATTGGATAATATTAGTAAATTAATGCCTTCTAAAGATTGTCTCAACTGAACTTGTTCCTGCTTATTATATAGTTTACTATTTTTTACAACTATAACATTGTATGTGAATTTCTTATCTGTAGAAAGAACATCTTTTATAGACTTCACATCCCAATTAGGCTGGTCAGTTATAAATAATATTTTAGCTTTGCTATCAGCAACCTTGATGACTCTTTTTTCTACATCAAGAATGTTATCTCCATTTTTGAGTACTATCTCAACAGAATGTAATCCCTCTTCTTTAAAAGTTGCAAATAGATTCTTCACAACTCTCTTTTCATTTGATGATATTTTTGAATTGTCCAGAACAAGCTCTTTATCTCTTATTTCTATTTCAGCACCTAAACTTTCTTGATTATCAATAGATATTTCGAATGGTACTCTATCTCCAACATAACTATTTCTATTTGAACGAACAGAAATAATTGAAGTTGTCTCATCTTTCAATCCGTTAGCAAAATTAAATGTATTAATTCTAGATGGATAATTATTGAGAAAATCTAAATCTTCATTGACGTAGTAACCGTCTGAAAATAGAAATATTTCACTATTTACAAGGTCTGATTGTTTGTTTACAGATTCTAATGTCTTCACCAAATCTGTATAACCAGTATTACCATTTAAGTCACTAGAAAAATTATATTCAGTAACAGAGAAATTATTTTCTAATGTTTCTTTTATACTGAATAAACCTTCAGAAACTATATTGCTCTTCTTTTTCCCCTTTACTTCATTATCCATACTTAAAGAATTATCAATAAGAACTATTGCTTTAGCTTTGTTTGCTTCTGTTGATGTATAACGGATTACAGGTTTAACAATCATCAAAGCAAGTAGAAAAACAACAATGAATCTGAGAGAACTTAGACAAAATTTATTCCATATTGAAAGCTCTGGTTTACAGTTCTTATAGAAAACAAACGTATAAACCAGAGCAAGTATAATTGCTATATATATCATATTTTAATTTGTGTGTAGAGACCTATTGCTAGAGATTTTGATGAGTTTGAAGGAAATGCAGTTCCTACCGATTGCATGGATATACCTAACTCAAAGAAGTTAGTTCTGTAGGCAACACCAATTGAGGAAGATAAATCATTTTCACCGTCGTTAAACTGTAATCCTAATTGAATTGGTAAATTATGTAAGTATCTTATTTCAGTAGCCATTCCTAATCTATTACGACCTAATTTATATTCATTTTCATCAAAGACATGTTCATAATCTAATGAGAAATCTACTTTACCAAAATCATATAAGGATCCCATTCTATAGGTTAATGGTAAGGAAGTAGTTCTTCCATCTACATCTTTCAATTCATCTTCATCTGAGAGTAAATCTTCATCTAGATCAGATAAATAAACATCTTCCATCCAATAATGAGTCCTTCGAATCTTAGCATCACCAATCCATTTTATGAATCCTGCTATATTATCAAAGCCCATAGAAACATTTATCTCATCAGTTAGCTGAGAATCAAAGCCTAAATTCGCTTTTAAACCAAGTCCAAAAGCTTGTTCTCTTTGGTATAAATCTGCATCAAAATATATACCTTCATTTACTGAAGATCTATATTCAGCATTAAATTTAGAAACATCTATTTGTCCTAAACCAGTAAGTAAACTTATGGAAAAACCATAATTTACATCTGGAATATTATTCAATTTATCAGTAAGATCTTGCAATTTGAACCCACCCATTCCGTAGGTAATGTCTAGATATGACAAAACTTTGTAATTTATATCAGATTTATTAAAGTTATAGCTATCATTTTCATTACCATATAATATTATTTCTAGTAATTCTTCTGTAACTTTCATATCTAAAACTGTATTTAGTCCGATTCCAAAAGCTTTGTTATTTGAACTCATTCCAAAAATTGTGTTTCTCATTGTACCTTCTGCAACAAAATAACCATCAATTTCATCAAGTAATTCTTCTTTGTCTGCTTGAGTTAAGAATTCTCCGCTAATACCATTCATATCTTGATCAAATAAATTGTTAGTCAAAATAATTCCATTATCTGTTAAAGGAATCACAAATGTTGTTCCCTGTCCAATTAAAGATGGATTCCAGTAAAGAGCATCTACTCCATTACTTCTAGAAAGATAACTATTTGAATATGCCATTGATTTAGGAGAAGTAAATCCGTATATGCTGATACAACTAATAACTAAAATTATAAACACTATAATTCTTTTCATGCTTATTTATCTCCTTCATCTATCATAACATTTAAACTCAGGTCACCTTTAATAGTTAGTCCATCATTTGCCATTACAACAAGATATCCATCAGTATTATTAAGTTTAACTCTGAATCGTACATATATCTTATCGTTCAAGAATGTGTTTAAATCCTTATTCAACTCACCTTTACTTAATTCAATTGAGATTATTTGTTCTTCTGAAGTAGCATTTATTTCATTATCGAGAAGTTGTATTTCAGAATTATCTAATGATACTTGACTTGTGTCAATTTCAGTTGAAGAAATGTATAAATCAACTTTACCACCAAAATCAAAATTGTTAATTAATGTTAAATCTATACTTGCACTATCGACTCTGTCATCAATCATATCTTGATTTGCTGAATCGATTTCTATTTCGATGTAGTCATTAGGTATAATGCTGTAGTCACTAAAAACATCTATTTCAGCAGGAATGACAACATTAAAATCACATCTTATTGTGTGTTGATTACTTACGAAACCAGGTTCAGTTGCTGTTACATTATTAACTTCATATAGAGGGTTTATAAAAGCAATTCTATCTGGCATTAATCTAAGCATCTGATTTGCCCTTTCATTATCAACAATATTAATGTCCGTAGTCATTACTTGGCCAGGATTAGTAGCAGCAGCAGCTGTAAAATCCACTCCTAAATCTTCGTGAATAGATATTCTATCAACTTCAGCCCCATCTTTATATGCTACTAAATCACCAAGAAAATAAAAATCAAATCCAATTTCATTATATATAGTGAAGTATATGTTTGCAGATTTTATCATAAGAGCATCTTCAACATTCTGTGGATAATCAATATCAACATCCTGTTCATAATCTAAGGCTCTTACATCATTTATATAGCCATTAAACTCTGAAAACATAATATCGTCCTGCATTGATAAGCGAATTAATCCAAGAGGGGTATTGTCTGCCAAATCAGATGAGCAATATAAATTAAAATCAAGTATAATGTTTTCTTCATTCAAATCTTGTGATCCAAGTGTCAGTCCATCTAAATGGAATAAATACATGGAATCAATAAAATCGTTCTTATTGATTGTAAGAATGTGAGTGCTTCCATCACTATTGAGTAACTGGTTGAATTGTATTTCTATATAGTTAAAATCTAAAAAAGAGTCATTTAATTCAATATCCATGACTCCGGATTCAATTATTCCATTTAAAACTCTAATTTCAGTCTCAGGAGTTAATGATTGCAAGAAAAGACTGTTAGGAGTCGATTGATTGCTAACTAGAGGTAAATCAGGAGTAGATGAGTTGACTGATTTGACCAATGCTGGTGCTACTTCTTCTATAGAGCCTTCTATTGTTACTTTCAGTGTATCATTTTCGATAATTATATTTTCACCTTCAAGATCTGCTGCAGAAAAAGTCCTATTCATTAATGGTATATTCCGCAATCCCACTTCCCAAGAAGGAGCTTCAAAATCTGTTAAGCCGCATGCTGCTATCACCAATCCACATAGTAAAATAAGATATCTTAACTTCATAATTGATACTCTCCAATTTCTTATACTTTAAAATATCCTTTCTCCAAATTATTGTCAATATTTAACTTGATATATTCTGAATTAATAGATTGCTGAAGCAATTTTTTACCATAACCACCATGACCAAGAAGAAGTGAAGTATCATATTTGGAGATATAGAGATGGTCATTAAGACCATTAGCTAAAGCGTTAACAATCTTCTTTACAAAAATGTAGCTTTTTACAAGTTCCCCAAAAGCAGGATGATATGGACCAGCAATAATATTTTCTTTGAAATGAGAATCAACTTGAACTCCGACTTTTATTACTTTGATATCTTGCTTTTCAAACTCCTGTGATGTTTCAGCACAAATTTTAATAGCATCTTCTAAGGATAAAGGTGAATAATCACCATTATTGTACAGAGTTTCTAATTTTGTATTTTTCAGTACAACTGTTGGATAGATTCTAACATATTTAGGCTTCAATCTTATAACCTGCGTGATAGTTTCTTTTAGAGTAGTTTCACTATATGCGGGTAATCCTGGCATTATCTGGATTCCTAAATCCAAACTATTATCTGAAACTAGTTTACACGCTTCAATCGCAGTATTGCTATCATATCCTCTTCTAGTTTTTAAAAGGACTTCATCAGTAAAGTCTTGTATTCCTAGCTCAATCGTTTGAAGTCCATACTTTTTACCTAAATCAATATCTTCTTGGTCTAGGCAATCAGGTCTTGTAGAATATCTTATTTTTGTTAAATCATTAATAAATGGTTTTAGTTTAGAAAACTGTTCTTCTTGCCAAGCTATACTGAAAGCAGTAAAAGTACCTCCAAAAAAAGCAATTTCTTTGTAGGAAGTCTTGTTAAACTTACAGAAATCTGATATTTCATCTAAGTGTTTATCTATTGAATATTCAGTTTCTCCAGTTATTGCATACTGGTCACAATAGATACAACGATAGGGACAACCAGCTAAAGGTAAAAATATAGGGTAAACTTCCATTACTTTATCTTAAGAGACTTACAAGCCTCTTTAGCAGCATTCTGCTGTGCAGTCTTTTTATTAGCCCCAGAACCAGTTCCATAGGATTGTCCTTGAATAAGAACATTAAAAGTAAAAATCTTCTGATGGTCTGGACCTTCTTCTGAAACAACTTTGTACATTGGTGGTTCTTGAAATTTTGATTGCGTATATTCTTGCAAAATACTTTTATAATTTGTTAATTCATCTCTATTCACATACTTTTCGAAGTCTTTCAATATTCTTTGTTTAATAAATTTCCTTGCTGAATTCATCCCTCCATCAAGATATATTGCACAAATCAAAGCTTCCATAGAATCCGAAACTATCGATGGTTTGTCTCTTCCCCCACTCTTAGCTTCTTCAGAACTCAATAAAATATACTCACCAAGTTCGATTTCTTTAGCTTTTAGTGTTAAGAACTTCTCCGATACAATCTTTGATTTTAACTTTGATAGATTACCTTCTTGTTTCTTAGGGAACTTAACGAACAGTTCTTGAGCTACAACTAATCCAAGCACTGAATCACCTAAAAACTCCATTCTTTCAAAAGGTGATATATTACTATTACTTCTTTCTTCCTTCTTAAAGAATGAATCATGTGTAAGAGCATTCTTAACCAAATTGATATTCTTAAATTTATAACCTATAACCAATTGCAGTTCAGCAAGTTTAGCTTCCCAATTATCGCTTACATTCTTATCTACTTTAACAACAAAATGCTCGATTAGCGATTTCAATAATTGTTTCATACTTCTCCTATACAAAAGAAGCTCTGAAGAGAATAGATCTAAGCAATCTACTCTCTTCACAGCATCAAAAGAGGGGGATATCTCCCCCATTTATATTATTTTTTATATTCTTTAAAAATCACAGCTGAATTATGGCCACCAAATCCTAAAGAGTTACTTATTGCAGTACTTACTTGTTTTTCTTTAGCTTGATTAGGTGTATAATCTAATCTACAATCTGGATCAGGGTTATCATAATTCATTGTACCATGAATTTTGTTATCCCTTATTGATAAGCAACAAACAATTGCTTCTATACCTGCAGCAGCACCAAGCATATGACCTACCATTGACTTAGTTGAATTAACACTTAGTTTTTCAACATAGCTACCAAAAACTGTTTCTATAGCTGCTGATTCATTCTTGTCATTTAATGGAGTAGATGTTCCATGAGCATTAAAATAATCAATTTGCTCAGGCTTCAAATCAGCATCTTTTAAAGCAAATTCAATTGCTCTAGCTCCACCTTCACCTTGTTCTGCTGGAGCAGTTATGTGGTAAGCATCACATGTAGCACCGTATCCAACAACTTCAGCATATATATTAGCTCCACGAGCAAGTGCATGTTCTAATTCTTCCATAACAACCATACCTGCACCTTCAGACATTACAAAACCATCACGTTCTTTATCGAAAGGTCTGCTAGCTTTAGTTGGTTCATCATTTCTAGTACTTAGGGCTTTCATTGCACAAAAACCAGCAACAGCCATAGGATTAACTGCACCTTCACAACCGCCTGTTAAAACTATATCAGCATCCCCATATTGAATAGCTCTTAGAGAAGTACCTATTGCATGATTAGCACTTGTACAAGCACTTACAACATTGAAGTTTATTGCTTTTAAATTGTGTTCAATGGCAATGTGACCTGCTGCAATGTTAGAAATCATTTTTGGGATAAAGAATGGACTAATTCTCCTTGGCCCTTTAGTAATTAATTTTTCTGTTTCTTCTTGGAATGTCCAAATACCACCTATTCCTGCACCTGTGATACAGCCAGCTCTATATGGATCATAATTCCCTTCTGTTAAGCCAGAATCTTTTATCGCTTCTCTAGCTGCTACCATAGCAAACTGTGTATATAAATCTAATTTTTTTACTTCACGTTTGTCGAAGTAATCCGTAGCAACAAAATCTTTTATTTCTCCGGCAATCTGTGCGTTATATGCTGAAGCATCAAATTTTTCTATTTTACCTATACCAGAAACACCTGCTAAAAGATTTTCCCACATCTTATCTACATTCAATCCTACAGGGGTTACCGCACCTAGTCCAGTAATAACAACTCTGCGTTTCATAATCTATCCTTATAAAGTCTATTTTTATCTTTGTATTTGAATTAAATTCAAAATAATATTTTGAGCTAAGTCCCCTCATTAAAATGAAGAGCCTTAACTCAAAATTAATTAGGTGCTAGTTAACTTTACCTTTTAAGTAATTAATAGCTGCACCAACAGATCTTAATTGTTCTTGATCTTCATCTGGAATTTCGATATCGAATTCTTCTTCAAATTTCATAACAAGTTCAACTGTGTCTAATGAGTCAGCACCAAGATCTTCGATGAAGCTAGCTTCATTTACAACTTGACTTTCTTCAACACCTAACTCTTCAACAATGATTTGTTTTACTTTTGCTTCAATATCCATATTTTCCTCCATGGTATTTTTTATTTTTGACTTTTATCTTTTTACATAATCAAGCCACCATCAACATTGATGGTTTGACCTGTAATATATCTTGATCCTTCAGATGATAAGAATAGGCAAAGATTAGCAATATCTTCAGCTTGTCCCATCTTACCTAATGGTATCGCTTTTGCATAACTAGCTACAACATCTTCACTTAGCGTAGCAGTCATATCTGTTTCAATAAATCCTGGTGCAATTGCATTAACTCTTACATTTCTAGAAGCTAATTCTTTAGCTGTAGATTTTGTTAGAGAAATCAATCCACCCTTTGAAGCAGCATAATTTGCCTGTCCAGCATTACCCATTATTCCAATTACAGAAGCAATATTGATAATAACACCATCTCTTTGCTTCATCATATATCTAATACTTTTTTGAATACAATTAAATGAGCCCTTGAGA
Organism: Cloacimonadales bacterium (SeqCode); assembly: GCA_963678315.1. Classification (GTDB taxonomy): domain Bacteria; phylum Cloacimonadota; class Cloacimonadia; order Cloacimonadales; family JAFGVF01. Next base: position 2,706,775 of record OY782781.1, read on the forward strand.
TTTACATTCAAAACAGCATCCCAATCTGACTCTTTCATTCTCATTAGCAAATTATCTTTTGTAATTCCAGCATTATTTACGAGTACATCAATGCTACCTAAATCACTGTTGATAGTTTTAATCACTTTTTCAACTAATTTAGCATCAGTTACATCTAAAACATAACCATACACTGTCTCAGAAATATCTTTTAATTTCTCAACTGCTGCATTCACAACTTCTTCATTAATATCAAGTATTACAACTTTAGCTCTATTTTCAACAAATCTTTTTGCAATACCAAAACCAATCCCACGACCAGAACCAGTTACTAGTACAACTTTGCTTTCAACACTAAATGTATTCATTAATCACCTCTACTGCATGATCAATATCAGTTATTTTATCAATATTAACAAACTTTGCATTCTTGTCAATCTTCTTTATCATACCGCTAATAACTTTTTGTGGACCGAACTCAACAAATAACTCTACTCCATTAGAAATCATGTATTCTATTGACTTGATCCATTGTACTGAAGATGTTACTTGCTTAGCCAAGTTTTCTTTGATTTGATTAGGATTTGTATGAGCTTTTGCATCTACATTAGAGACAAGTGGAATATTGCTTTCGTTGAAACTTATACTATTCATCTCTTCAGTAAGCCACTCTTCTGCTTTAGCAATCAATGGAGAATGGAAAGGTCCCCCAACATTAAGCATAATTGCTCGTCTTACACCTCTTTCCTTAGCAATCTCAATTGCCTTTTCAACGCCTGCTTTACTTCCAGATATAACAGTTTGAACAGGGGTATTAAAATTAGCTGGTATAACAATATCTACTTGACTTGCTTCTTCACAAATTTCAGCAACCTCATCACTACTTTTGCCCATAATAGCTGCCATAGCAAAAGGTTTTCCATCATTTGCTTTCATCATGAACTCTCCTCTCTTATGGACGAGATACATAGCATCTTCAAGAGAAAGCACATTATTAGCTACAAGAGAAGTTATTTCACCTAATGAGTGACCTGCCACAAAAGCTGGTTCAATATCAATTTTATCTTTCAATGCTATTAGCGCTGATATTGAGTGAAATAGAATTGCTGGTTGAGTAAAACGAGTATCTCTTAAATCCTCTTCTGGACCTTCAGAGATTATTCTTTTTAACTCAGTATTATTATTTATATCAAATTGTTTAAGTACATTTTGTAATTCAGGCTTGTTTTCAATTAAATCCATAGCCATACCTACATATTGGGCACCCTGACCAGGAAATACAAAAGCTATTTTTTTGTTCATAAAACTAACTCCTTTAGTTAACTCAGAATTAATAATTGAATCTTATTCATTGTTATTTATAAAAAAAACTCTTAGTACCTTGCTAAAAGGCTACCCCAAGTTAAACCAGCTCCAAATGAAACTAGAAGAATAACATCTCCACGACGAATCTTACCTTCTTCTATAGCTTCTGAAACTGCAATTGGAATAGTCGCAGCAGATGTATTAGCATATTTTTGGATATTTACAATTACCTTACTCTTATCAATTTTCAACTTCTTTCCTAGAGCTTCGATAATTCTCATATTTGCTTGATGAGTCACTAGCCAATCAATGTCATTGATTTTTAAATCGTTTCTTTTTAACACAGTTTCACTTGCAGAGTACATTGATTTTACAGCTAACTTAAACACCTTGTTTCCTTGCATATGAACAGTATGTAAATTTTGTTTTACAGTTTCAATTGAAGCAGGCATTGCTGAACCACCAGCAGGTTGATAGAGTAAATCATCATGAGCACCGTCAGCTTCAAGGTCCCCATCAATAATACTTGATGAACTGCCCTTAGCATTTCTAGAAACTATTGAAGCTCCAGCTCCATCACCAAATAAGACACAAGTATTTCTATCATCCCAATTTAAAAATCTAGATAAAAGTTCTACACCTATTACCAAAACATGCTCATAAGCACCTGTCTCAACAAACTGTTTGGCTATATTCATTGCATAAATCCAACCAGTACATCCAGCAGATACATCAAATGCAGGTACGCCTTTCAATCCTAACTTTTTTTGGACTAAACAAGCAGTTGATGGATAAGAGTGGTCTCCAGAAATTGTAGCAACAATAATCAAATTAATATCTTTGTATTTTAGTCTGGATTTTTCAATAGCATTGATTGCAGCATTATAAGCAAGATCACTTGCATTTTGATCATCTGCAGCAACTCTTCTCTCAGACATTCCTGTTCGAGTTCTAATCCATTCATCATTGGTATCAACAATTTTCTCAAGATCAAAATTGTTTATAATTTTTTCTGGGACATAGTGCCCAAAGGAACTAATTTTAGCTTTGTATTGCATTATTCTTCCTTTCGTAAAAATCACTCGCATGTTTTAAGAAATCAGTTTGTGCTAATTTACTAGCAAATTTAACTGCATTCTTAATTGCCTTACTATTTGCTCTACCGTGTGAGACTATTGGTAAACCGTCGATCCCCACCAATAAAGCTCCACCATATTCAGAGTGATCTAGTTTTTTCTTTAAATGGTTATAAACAGGTAAAGAAAGTAGTGCTCCAATTTTTGCAATCCAATCCTTCTGGAATTGTTCTTTAAGAATATCAAAAATTGCAATTGCGGCACCTTCAACTGTTTTAAGCATAACATTGCCTGTAAATCCATCACAAACAATAACATCAGTAACGCCTTTTAAAACATCCTTACCTTCAATATTACCTATAAAATTTACATGCTCGTCCTGGGTCAAAAGTTTATGTACTTCTTTAGTAAGTTCGTTACCTTTTTTATCCTCTTCTCCTATATTGAGAAGAGATACACGTGGGTTTTGACTACTATTCATAAATTTGAAATACATACTACCTAGCTCTGCAAACTGAACTAAATGTTCAGGAGAGCAATCAGCATTTGCTCCTACATCTAAAATAATCTCATTAGATCTTTGGGTAGGGAATGAGATTGCTATTGCAGGTCTTAAGACGCCTTTAATTCTACCTAACGTAAACAGAGAAGAAGCCATCATAGCTCCAGAGTTTCCAGCTGAAACCACACTATCAACAATTCCATCTTTATGCAGTTTTAAGGCCTTAACCATGGAAGAATCTTTCTTCTTTCTTGCAGCAACTGCAGGAACGTCTGTCATTAGAATTCTTTCAGAAGCATGTACGATTTCTATCTTATCTTGGTCATAATAATACTTTGATAACTCTTCTTTCAAAATACTTTCATCACCAACAAGATATATCTTGTTACATAAATTCTCTTTAATAGCTAAGACAGCACCCTCCACTTCTGGGAAAGGTGCTTTGTCACTGCCAAAAGCATCTATAGCTATGCGCATTTTATTTAACTTCTATAACTTCTCTTTTATCGTAATTTCCACATTTTTTACAGATATGATGAGGTCTTGTAGGTTCGCCACAGTTAGAACATACAGCCCATGTAGGCATTTTAGCCTTATAATGAGTTCTTCTTTTGTCTCTGTTACACTTTGAAGTTTTCCTTCTAGGTACTGCCATCTTTAGCTCCTTATTTTATAATCTTATTATTTTTTAATTTTTCACACTATATTCATTGAAAAGTCAAACTATTTTTATATAAATTAGTGTCAAGTATTATATTTATCACATAAGTGTATCACTTTTATTTTATGCTGAATAATCAATAAGACATACTATAATCATTAGTTATAAGTATAATTTGTCTAGTTCTTATTTCCATTCTTCAATAATCACATCTTCGCTACTAATTTTCTCTTTTGAAATGAGATAACAACTATTAATTCTAGCTATGCTTGATTCAATCAAGCCCTTTTTATCACAATGAAGGTAACCAATTAGTTCATCTTTTTTAACATAATCACCAATTTTCTTAAACAGTTCTGCACCAGAAGTATAGTCCAACTTATCAGTTAATATTTTTCTTCCAGCACCTATGTTGACCATAGCATATCCAATCCCTTTGGAGTCAATCTCTTTTATATATCCACTCTTGTCACTATGAATTGGAGTGATAATCTCACTATGCGGTAGGAGATCGTAGTTATTGATAACATCAGGATTTCCACCCTGTTGAGAAATAAACTTTTTAAAATAGTCTAAAGCTTTGCCAGAATTGATTGAATCTTCAACTAATTTTAAGGCTGTAGCCTCATCTACATCCTTACTCATAGTAACCATATTTACTGCTAAAGCTTTAGTTATTTTATCTATATCGGGAATATCTTTACCTTTTAAGTATTCAATAGTTTCTTTAATTTCAATTCCATTACCAATCGCGTAACCTAATGGAGAATTCATATTTGTGAATGTAATAGCTACTTTTTGTCCAAAAGCCTCACCTGTTTTCTTAAGGTATTCTGCAAGAATTTTTGCCCTCTCAATATTAGGCATAAAAGCTCCAGAACCAACTTTCAAATCTATTGCTAGATTTTGAGCCCCTTCAGCTATCTTTTTGCTCATAATACTAGCTGTAATTAAAGGGTAGCTTTCTACTGTTCCTGTCACATCACGTAAAGCATAAATCATTTTATCAGCAGGAACTATTTCTTTACTTTGCTGGATAATTGATAAATTCGTGTCCAAAACCATTTTTTTGAAATCTTCCATCGAGTAATCTGTTCTAAATCCTGGAATTGATTCTAACTTGTCAAGTGTCCCACCTGTATGACCAAGCCCTCTCCCCGAAATCATTGGAATCTTAATTCCTAAAGAAGCTACAATAGGAGCTAGCATGAGAGTAATTTTATCACCTACTCCACCAGTAGAATGTTTATCTACTGTATGAAGTTCTTTATCAAAAGTTGCTCGTTCTCCACTATTAATATATACATCTGTTAATGAAACAATTTCATCTATGTTCATACTTTTAAAAAATATTGCCATCAATAAAGATGAAAATTGATAATCAGGAACTTGACCATCAATATAACCTTGAACCAAAAACTTCATTTCTTGCTTAGTAAGTGTTCCACCATCTCTTTTTTTTATTATTAATTCAACAGGGTTCATTTTAATCTCCAATATATGTATCTAGAAAATCATTAACTAAGATATTATATTCTTGTTTAACACTTTCTATGAATAATTGTTCATCTTTAATTCTAAAAATTCTACTCATTGCTACTATATTAGCTCTCAGCATTTTGGTTATAACTTCTCTGTTAAAATCTTTATTACGAATTAGGCGGAAAAACCTTGCATTAAGTCCATTAATCAAACTTACTAAAATGTCTATCGTTTCATCTATATAAGTTACATCAAATTCTCCCGACTCATTACCTCTTCTTATAATCAAGGAAAGTTCTTCTCTACCTTCCATCATAAATTTATCACCAAGTTTGTTAGTAATATAATCCATTGATTTAATAGGAAGCTGTGCTAGAATAGTTATGAATTTTTTGTTATATATTTTGCTTTTGGTAAAGCTAAATATCATCCAATGTAATATTTCTGTGGCTTTAAGAGTTTCATCATTTACAAGTTCAAGTATCTTACTCTTTTGAATAAGTTTATGATCTTCTATAAGTTTTGTTATATGTAGTTCTCTATCTTCTAGCACTTCAGTGTAAAATTTCTCAGAGATATTATATCTTTCTAAAATTACCTTTTTCTCTATTCCATTAGGATTAACCAAAATATCAAAATACATATTCATTTTTTTGTTATAATCATTTATATCTATTTTACTCATTACATCTTCCTCAAACTTTTCAATTAATGTTTTAGTTATTTCTTTAGCTAACATAGGCTAAATAACTATCAAGTACTATTCAATTTTTCAAATTTTACTTGTCAAGAAAAGTAAAGAGTTATTTTGTGAATAAAAACTTTCGAGAGGTTATAATGAGAAAGATAATAGTTGCTGGTAATTGGAAGATGAACCATACCTATAGTGAAGCAACCACTTTTGTAAAGAGTTTACTAGCTAATGTGAAGAATGTTGATGATTCTAAAGTAGAAATGTTGATTGCACCAACATCAATATACTTAACAGAGCTACTTGCTTTATCGAAAGACTCTAATCTTTTGATTGGATCTCAAGATGTTTCATCACATAATAATGGTGCTTTCACAGGTGAAATTTCTGCTGAAATGTTGAAATCTATTTCTGTTGATTTCTCCATTATTGGACACTCAGAAAGAAGAAGTTATCATAATGAATCCAATGAAATGATTAATACTAAACTTAAAAAACTAATTGAACAAGGAATAAGACCTATAGTATGTATTGGAGAAACTTTAGAACAAAGAGAAGCCAATGTTACTAAGCAAGTTATTATAGAACAGCTTAAGGGATGTTTTCTAGATATCGATCTTAGTAATAATCAAGCGATTGTGATTGCTTATGAACCTGTATGGGCTATTGGAACTGGTAAAACTGCTAGTCCAGAACAAGCAGAAGAAGTTCACTCGATTATTAGGAATTGGATAAAAGACAACTATTCTATGGAAACTGCTGAACAAATTCATATTTTGTATGGAGGTAGTGTTAAACCAGCTAATATTGCTGAACTTTTAGCCCAACCTAATATTGATGGTGGACTAATTGGGGGTGCATCTTTAAAAGTTGATTCTTATAAAGAGATGGTTAATATCGCTGAAAAGCTTTAAAAATATAAAGATTATTAAAATAAGGGAAATATAATGTTAGATTTAAAACTAATTAGAGAAAATAGTGCTTTGGTAAAACAAGCAATAGCCAATAAAAATGAGAAAGCAAATATAGATAATATCCTTGAACTTGATGAAACTAGACGTGTTGCTCAATTTAACTTCGACCAAATGAAAGCTGAACAGAATAAAGTTTCAAAAGAAATTGGTATGAGAAAGAAAAATAAAGAAGATGCTTCAGACCTTCTAGCTAAAATGCCTGAAGTTGCAGCTAAAATAAAAGAGCTTAAGCAAACTTTATCTGAAGCAGATGAAGCTCTCAATGAAGCAATTTTATGGGTTCCAAATCTTCCTCACGAATCTGTCCCAGTTGGTAAAAGTGAAGATGATAACCAAATAATTCGCCAATGGGGAGAAAAACCTAGTTTTGACTTCCAACCTCAAGATCACGTTGTTATAGCTGAAAAGAATAATCTCTTAGACCTAGAACGTGGTGCAAAACTATCTGGTAGTGGTTTTCCTGTTTATACAGCTACTGGCGCTATGCTTGAAAGAGCTTTAATTAATTTCATGCTTGACTTACATATTACTAAACATGGCTATCGAGAAATGATGGTTCCAACAATAGTTAATCCTTCAGCTATGAAAGGTACTGGCCAAATTCCTAAACTTAAGGAAGATATGTACCACATTGAAGAAGAAGATATGTACCTTATCCCAACTGGTGAAGTGCCATTAACAAACTTCTATGCCGGTGAAATTCTCAAAAATAAAGATTTACCTCAAAAATTCGTAGGATTTACAAACTGTTTCAGACGTGAAGCCGGTTCTTATGGAAAAGACACTAGGGGATTACAAAGATTACATCAGTTTAATAAAGTTGAAATGGTTAGATTTGTTAAACCTCAAGATTCTTGGAACATTTTAGAAGAAATGGTTCAAGATGCTGAAGATGTTCTTCAAGCTCTTGGACTACATTATCGTGTATTAAAGCTCTGTACTGGAGATACTAGCTTCGCATCAGCAATGACCTATGACTTAGAAGTTTGGGCTCCTGGAGCTGACAAATATCTAGAGGTCTCTTCAGTATCAAATTTTGTTGATTTCCAAGCAAGAAGAGCAAATATTAGATTCAGAAATGATGGAGGTAAAGTTGAGTTTTTACATACTCTAAACGGTTCAGGTTTGGCTACTCCTAGAACAATCATTGCAATTCTTGAAAATTACCAAAATGCAGATGGAACTTTTAATATTCCTGAAGTTCTAAAAAAATACATACCTACTTTAAATTAAACTATTATTCATATAGAACAAGAGGGTTATCATAACCCTCTTTTTTTATTTTCTGAAATTGTATGCATGTGTTTTTAACCTAGAAATCATTCGTATCCATTATTGTGGTATCTTCAGATTCTCTCTACCCTGAAAGGGTTAATCTTCCCAAAGCCCAGTACTTCTGTGCTGGCTACAGGCTTTCTCCAGTCTATTATCTTCTAGTGTAAGCTAAGTGCTTGCCATCCATCTTCTGTAGAGACATACGGTCGTGTGTATCATGAAATACATGCAAAATGTAAGAATAAAAATGTTAAGATAATCGATGACAATTAACATTGCCATCAAGACGAATGTCCGTTCGTCTCTACATTAAGGTATCATCAGATTGTTTCTCTACCCTGAAAGGGTTAATCTTCACAAAGCCCAGTACTTCAGTGCTGGGTAATAATAAAGCCACAGCCCCCTATCATACGCAAAAAAAGGCAAGGGTCAAAGAGCTTAATATTATTTATGAGCTAAAGCTCATGAAGTAGATTACATGATTTATGCTCTTTGCCTTGTTTTTACTTACGTAAAAAAGGCAAGGGTCAAAGATGGCGGCTATCTACTTTCCCACACCGTTCCCAGTGCAGTATCATCGACGTGAGTGAGCTTAACTTCTGTGTTCGGAATGGGAACAGGTGTTGCCTCACTGCTATTACCACCATCTTTGACCCTTGCCAAAAATGATTTATATTAGTGTTTTTTACTTCATTTATTAATATGTAAGTTCGTAAGCAAGATGCTTACAATCCTTATTCATAATAAATAAAGCTATAGAGTGTATAAAATTTAATAAGTAAGACGATCGAGTTATTAGTATCACTTGGCTGAACATATTGCTATGCGTACACCTGTGACCTATATACATTGTAGTCTCCAATGACTCTAAGGGGAGATCTAATCTTGAGGTTGGCTTCCCGCTTAGATGCTTTCAGCGGTTATCCGTTCCGAACTTAGCTACTCGGCAATGCAGCTGGCGCCACAACCGATACACCAGAGGTTCGTCCACACCGGTCCTCTCGTACTAAATGAAGATCCTCTCAAATCTCCTACGCCCACGAAGGATAGGGACCGAACTGTCTCACGACGTTCTGAACCCAGCTCGCGTAACTCTTTAATCGGCGAACAGCCGAACCCTTGGGACCTTCTTCAGCCCCAGGATGAGTTGAGCCGACATCGAGGTGCCAAACACCGCCGTCGATATGAACTCTTGGGCGGTATCAGCCTGTTATCCCCGGAGTACCTTTTATCCTTTGAGCAACGGCCCTTCCATTCAGAACCGCCGGATCACTAAGACCTAGTTTCCTACCTGCTCGACCCGTCAGTCTCGCAGTCAAGCTCCCTTATACCTTTATGCTCTGCAGATGATTACCAACCATCTTGAGGGAACCTTGGTAAGCCTCCGTTACTTTTTAGGAGGCGACCGCCCCAGTCAAACCGCCCACCTGGCAATGTCCGATATGTTTTCATATCGTTAGTAAATCAATTTAATAAGGGTGGTATTTCAACAACGGCTCATCACAATCTAGCGACCATGAGTCATAGCCTCCCACCTATCCTACACATACTAAACCAATGTACAATGCCAAGATGCAGTAAAGGTTCACGGGGTCTTTCCGTCCGTTCGCGGGTAAGCGGTATCTTCACCGCTATTACAATTTCACCGAGTTCCTGGTTGAGACAGTGCCCAAGTCGTTACACCATTCGTGCAGGTCGGAACTTACCCGACAAGGAATTTCGCTACCTTAGGACCGTTATAGTTACGGCCGCCGTTTACTGGGGCTTCATTTCAAAGCTTCGCAATTAAGCTAACCTCTCCATTTAACCTTCCAGCACCGGGCAGGTGTCAGTCTGTATACTTCGAATTACTTCTTCGCACAGACCTGTGTTTTTGATAAACAGTCGCTTGGGCCTCTTCACTGCGGCCACTTCATGCTTTGTATTGTACATACTAACACTAACGTGGCACCCCTTCTCCCGAAGTTACGGGGTCATTTTGCCTAGTTCCTTAACCAGAATTCTCTCGAACACCTGAGGATACTCTCCTCGTCCACCTGTGTCGGTTTAGGGTACGGTCTGTTATAAATCAACGTTTAGAAGCTATTTCTCGGCAGTCCTATAAACACACTTTATTAGCTATGCTATCGTCCTGTACCTCGGATTGACTCTACGGATTTGCCTATAAAGTCTCCTACATACATTCAACTACTAATCCAACAGTAGTCTGTGCAGCATTACTGCGTCACTCCATCACTCATTATAACAGGCCCAGGAATATTAACCTGGTTCCCATCAGCTGCGCCGTTCGGCATCGCCTTAGGGGCCGGCTTACCCTCAGAAGATTATCTTTACTGAGGAAACCTTGGACTTGCGGTGTGTGAGTTTCTCACTCACATTATCGTTACTCATGCCAACATCGTCTCTTCCGAACGCTCCAACTAACCTCACAGTTAATCTTCGTCGCTGTTCAGAATGCTCTTCTACCCCCAGCACTTATTTTTAAACTCATTCTATTAAATTATTATCTTTGCTTACTATCTCTAATTGACAATTGCTTCATATCTTAACAAACTAAATCTAAAAATAAGTGCTGGGCCACGGCTTCGGTTCTATGCTTTAGTCCCGATCATCTTCGGTGCATTACCACTCGACCAGTGAGCTATTACGCACTCTTTAAATGGTGGCTGCTTCTAAGCCAACATCCTGGCTGTCTATGCAATTAAACATCCTTTCTCACTTAGCATAAAATTGGGGACCTTAGCCGGTGGTCTGGGTTCTTTCCCTTTCGTCCGTGAAGCTTATCCCCCACGGGCTGTCTCCCAGGTATCATTTATAGGCATTCGGAGTTTGATTGGGTTCAGTAAACTGGTGAGTCCCCTAGCCCATTCAGTGCTCTACCTCCTATAAACTTTTGCCTGAGGCCATACCTAAATATGTTTCGAAGAGAACCAGCTATCTCCGGGTTTGTTTGGCCTTTCACCCCTACCCACAACTCATCCACTAATTTTTTAACATTAGTTGGTGCGGTCCTTCAGCAAGTGTTACCTTGCCTTCAACCTGGTCATGGGTAGATCACCCGGTTTCGGGTCTAATCCAATCAACTTAACGCGCTATTAACACTCGCTTTCGCTTCGGCTACATTTCTGTAAAACTTAACCTCGCTGAATAGATTAACTCGTTGGCTCATTATGCAAAAGGCACGCCATCGCTATTAAGCTCTGACTGCTTGTAAACACACGGTTTCAGGTTCTATTTCACTCCCCTTCTGGGGTCCTTTTCACCTTTCCCTCACGGTACTGTTTCACTATCGGTCACCAAACGTATTTAGCCTTACGAGATGGTCCTCGCAGATTCAATCGGAATTTCTCGTGTTCCGACCTACTCGGGATGCTACTAAGATGATAATCAATTTTAACTACAGGACTTTCACCTTCTCTGGTTGAACTTCCCAGATCAATTCGTCTATCAATTACTTCTCTACATTGTAGTCCCACAACCCCAGTTATTCAACTGGTTTAGGCTCTTCCCCGTTCGCTCGCCGCTACTTAGGAAATCGTTTTTACTTTCTCTTCCTGAGGGTACTTAGATGTTTCAGTTCCCCTCGTTCGCCTCCGGTAAACCGGATGACACAACATTACTTGTGCCGGGTTGCCCCATTCGGATACCTCCGGGTCGAAGCTTGCTTACAGCTCACCGAAGATTTTCGCAGTTAACCACGTCCTTCATCGCCATTTGGTGCCAAGGCATCCACCATGTGCTCTTTTGCTCTTACAAAAAAATCTTACACACTCTATATTACACTCTATTTACTGTTTTAAAAATCTATCTTATTTCATGAAAGAATGAAAGTGAACTCGTCGAGAAACATTTCTCCTTTAAAAGGAGGTGATCCAGCCGCACCTTCCGGTACGGCTACCTTGTTACGACTTAGTCCTCCTCGCTAACCACACCTTCGTGAGCTGCTCCCTTGCGGTTAGCTCACCCCCTTCGGGTGCAATCAACTCGGCTGACTTGACGGGCGGTGTGTACAAGGTCCGGGAACGTATTCACCGCGTTATGCTGACACGCGATTACTAGCGATTCCAGCTTCATACAGTCGAGTTGCAGACTGTAATCCGAACTGTGATTGACTTTTTGTGATTCGCTTAACTTCGCAGTCTCGCAACACATTGTATCAACCATTGTAGCACGTGTGTAGCCCTGGACATAAGGACCATGATGACTTGACGTCGTCCCCACCTTCCTCCATATTGTTACTATGGCAGTCTCTCTAGAGTGCCCAACTTAATGATGGCAACTAAAGATAAGGGTTGCGCTCGTTGCGGGACTTAACCCAACACCTCACGGCACGAGCTGACGACAGCCATGCAGCACCTGTATCTAGATTCCCCGAAGGGCACTTAGCTATCTCTAGCTTATTCCTAGTATGTCAAGCCCAGGTAAGGTTCTTCGCGTTGCATCGAATTAAACCACATGCTCCACCGCTTGTGCGGACCCCCGTCAATTTCTTTGAGTTTCAACCTTGCGATCGTACTCCCCAGGCGATACACTTAGCGCGTTAACTACGACACCGAAGCTTTATAACCCCGACATCTAGTGTATATCGTTTACTGTGTGGACTACCAGGGTATCTAATCCTGTTTGATACCCACACCTTCGCAGTTTAGCGTCAGTCATGGCCCAGTAGATTGCCTTCGCCTTTGGTGTTCTTCCTAATCTCTGCGCATTCCACCGCTACACTAGGAATTCCATCTACCTCTACCTGACTCTAGATATCCAGTTTCAAACGCCGTACACCAGTTAAGCTGATGCCTTTAACGCCTGACTTGAATATCCGCCTACCTGCCCTTTACGCCTAGTAATTCCGGACAACGCTTGCCACCCCCGTGTTACCGCGGCTGCTGGCACGGAGTTAGCCGTGGCTTATTCCTGTACTAATATCTCTCTCTGCTAGGTATTAACTAACAGAGCATTGCTCATACAGAAAAGAACTTTACACTCCGAAAAGATTCATCGTTCACGCGGCGTCGCACTATCAGGGTTTCCCCCATTGTAGACTATTCTCGACTGCTGCCTCCCGTAGGAGTCTGGGCCGTATCTCAATCCCAGTGTGGGCGACCACCCGTTAAGGCCGCCTACCAATCATCGCCTTGGTATGCCATTACCACACCAACTAGCTAATTGGACGCAGACTCATCTCTAAGCGGGAGCCTAAGCCCCCTTTAATGTTGCCATCACATTCGGTATTAGCCCAGGTTTCCCTGGGTTGTCCCCAACTTAAAGGTAGATGATCTACGCGTTACTCACCCGTTTGCCACTGTACTCACTCTCCGAAGAAAGCTTTCTCGTTCGACTTGCATGCCTAATCCACGCCGCCAGCGTTCGTCCTGAGCCAGAATCAAACTCTCCATTATTAATAAAAATCGTTTTTTTCTGTCTCTCGCAAGTTCACATTCATTCTCTCACTCTATAAAAACTTTTAATTTAACTTTCAAAGATCATTACCTCTGCTCTGTCGCTTCGTTTCCTTAGCTCCCGTGCATCGGTTGTGTTAAACTATAAGAACCTGCTTTCTTGTCAATACTTATTTTAATCTTTTTATGTTTTTGTTTTATCAATACAGACATTCCTCTTTATCATACTTCTGTTAAATAGGCAGTTAAAGTCTTTAATATTTTTATGTATTATTTTGATTATTAATAAAAATTGCTTTAAAATCGAGATTATATTAATAAATTCAACCTGTAAGTTTCAGAAAAACTTCTATTGTGAGGATGAATATATTTGGTTAGAGTAAGTATGTATTTTAGCCCACGATTGAAATTTTGGCCTCTAAAGAAAGATGTCCTTTCAGGACAATACAAGATCTTTGTGTAAGCATGAAGTTCCTTCAACCTATCGGTGGATGCTTACACTCCCTTTTCTGAGACGTTCTTCCGAACGTCTCAGACTGCTGACAAAGTCATGTAATCAATGTGTGATTTTCGTATGTTTTTTCTGTACTAAACAACCCAGAAAAAGCACAAATAGACTTGACAATATTACTCCTTATTATATGATAGGCATATAATTAGAGGTGATAAAATGATTAAAGAAGAATATAGAAAACAATACGAATTCGAGCTTGTAAATTTAGAAGAACAGGTTCCAGACGATCATATCCTTAGGTTTTTTGATGAATATATAGATTTCTCTTTCGTTTATGATATAATGAAAGACACATACAATGAGACTTTTGGTAGACCTGCTATTAATCCAATAACTCTTTTTAAAATAATATTAATAGGTTATCTCTTTGGTATTAAATCAGAACGTCAAATATTTAAAGAAATACAAGTTAATCTTGCATATAGATGGTTTTTAGGGTTCGGATTTAATGATAAAATTCCTCACCATTCAATTATAAGTAAAACTCGTAAAAGACGATTTGCTAATAATGATTTATTTCAAGAGATTTTTGATAATATTGTTAAGTTAGGCATTGAAAATGGTTTAGTTAATGGGAAAATTTTATATACAGACTCAACCCATATAAAAGCTAATGCGAATAAGAATAAGTTCATAAAAATTGTAGTAAAAAGAACTACAAAAGAATATATTAAAGATTTGGATGAAGCAGTCGCAGAAGACAGAAAAAAACACAATATAAAACCACTTCCTCCTAAGGAACCACAGGAAGAAACCAAGACAATTAAATCCAGCACAACAGATCCAGACAGTGGTTTTATGGCACGAGACCGCAAACCACAAGGCTTCTTTTATTTAGACCATAGGACAACGGATCCTAAATGTAATTTTATAACAGATGTATTTATAACACCTGGGAATATAAATGATGCAGTGGTATATAAATCTCGTCTTCTTCGGCAGATTGAAAGGTTTAATTTTAATGTTATAGCTGTAGGCTTAGATGCTGGGTATAATACTGTAGATAATTGTCGTTTTTTATGTGAAAAAGGAATAATGGGGGTAATAGGGTACAAAAGAGGTAGCCATAAAAAAGGATTTTTCAGCAAGAATAAATTCAAATTTGACTCAGTCAACGACCAATATATTTGTCCAAATAACAAATTATTACATTACAAAACAACAAGAAGAGAGGGCTACAAAGAATACGTATCAAATGCTGAAGACTGTAAAAACTGTCCTCATTTATCTAAATGTACTTCAAATAAAACAAGGAGGAAAGTACTAAATCGGCATGTCTGGGAAAAATATAAAGACAAGATAAATATGAATCGTTTAACATTCTGTGGTAAAGAGATTTATAAGCGACGAAAAGAGACTATTGAGAGGAGTTTTGCTAATGCAAAACAAAATCATGGATATCGATATGCACGATATAGAGGACTTGAAAAAGTTAAAGAACAAGCTCTAATGACAGCTTGTACTCAAAATTTAGTAAAATTAGTTAAATACTTTAAGAGAATCAATAAAAAGCTAAAAAAGGGTTCTATTTTAACAAAAATACTCAAATTTTTTGATTATTTTGGGTATATTGTCTCCCATAGTGAACTTATGCAACAATATCATCACCAATACTAAAAAATCTATCAACTATCAGATGAAAACTAAAATTGGCTGTAAACACCTTTTTTCTACTTTGTCAGCAGTCTGAGACGTTCTTCCGAACGTCTCTACAAATTCATCACTCTCTCCTAACTCCTCACTGCTAACTTCTCTTTGCCAGCTATCCGGCAGCAGCCGGACTAAAGGCAAAGCGTTCCCAGATATTTTCATTATTCAATTTTCCCTGTTAATTTTTCATTATACCGTCCCTTTGGGACTCAATTCATTTATGTCATTGTACATGGGGTACAAGACCCCATGCTAATACATGTCGTCCCTTCGGGACTAAATAGTAAATAAGAGGACGCTAGTTAATACATTCATTAAGTAAAAATTATCTTTGATTATCGAGATACTTTGCTACACAGTGTGCCATCTCTAATTCAAAATTAGGTTTAACTTCTTTGAATAACCACTTATCATCTATTTTTTGATAGTATCCCTTGTTCTTGACTATTACATTAATACCAAAATGTTGAGCTTGAAATTCTATCAAATGGTAATCTTTACCATCAAAAGCAATATCAATAGATAATGATGGGGTCTTAAACTTGTTGAAAATAGCTATTGCAAAATCAAGTAATTCAGAAGGTGCTTGGAAATCACAATCAAATTTCTTTGCTCCTGATGCTCGAAAATCATTATCTCTATTCCATCTTCTGGTTACCCATAAATGATTATAAAGTACTAAAACCCTGAAATCATACTGTAGATTAGGAACAAATGGCTGTAGAATAAAGTTTCTTTCGGGAGTAATATGCTTTTTATAAGCGATACAATCACACTTATCGTCATGATTGGGATATTCTTTATATTTCTTTTTCCTTAGATGCATTCTTCGTAATAAGTCTGCATGCTCCCATACAGAGAGCTTTTCCCAATTCTTAAGCACTTTAATCAGTTCTTCCTGTGATTTAATTAAAAAAACCCCAGTACCATTTGAACCATCAAGAGTTTTTAACACTGTTGGATACTTTATGTCATACCCTTCTAAATCTTCTCGAGAGGAGAAATAGTAGCTATTTAAGGATTTTATACCTCTTTTCTTTTTACAAATTTCCTGATAACCTTTATTTTCATGACATATTAGAAGGTCAATTTCAGGAATCAAATTATAGCCTTCATCATATAGAAATTTAATTACATCAAAAAAGTACTGTCTGATATTTGTTTTCTGACTGAAGGTGTATAAAATAGGAATGTTGCTTAAATTCACATTTTTATTGATAATTTCATGGTAAATATGTTGTTCTATGACGTAACCATAATCATATAGGTATGATTTAATTTTATCAATATCCGCAGTTACCCACGGTTTTCTAGTTTGGCCAAAAAAAGACGTATCTCGGGTTATTATTGCTAGTTTTTTCATTAAGTTCTCCAAAGTTGCTTTTTTTTAAAATAATCTAGAAGAATGTCAATAAAAAAAATTTGATTGTTTAAATGAAGTGTTTTATAGCGTTCTATGCTTTAACAATCTACTTCAACTTGAAGCAAAGCTATTGAATATTAAAATTATCTAAATAGTGTTTTATATGCTGTAAATCGTGCCAAGTTGGTAGTTTATAGGATGAGTTGTGTAACAAGGCAGAAGGGTGATAAGTTACAAAAGTTCTTATTCCTTGATAAGACCACTCTTTACCTCGATAGAAGGAAAGTGTATTTCCATTTGGATCATTAATAAGAGTAGTG
This sequence comes from Cloacimonadales bacterium (SeqCode), assembly GCA_963678315.1. Classification (GTDB taxonomy): domain Bacteria; phylum Cloacimonadota; class Cloacimonadia; order Cloacimonadales; family JAFGVF01. The sequence continues at coordinate 2,723,963 of OY782781.1, forward strand.
GCTGCAACTTTACCGAAAAGTAATATTACTTTAGGCTTTATAATTGATATTTGTTCTTTTAAATAAGGCAAACAAGCTTGTTTTTCTATTGGAAAGGGGTCTCTGTTTTGTGGAGGTCGGCACTTAACAATATTCGTAATATACACATCTGTTCTATCAATTTCTATTGCTTTGAGCATTTTAGTTAATAATTCTCCAGCTGGCCCGACAAATACATGACCTTGCTGATCTTCTTTTGCCCCAGGTCCTTCTCCAATAATCATTATCTCTGCATTTTGATTTCCATCACCATAGACAAAACTATGTTTAGTTTGATGAAGAGGACATTTTTTACAAGAACTATATTTTAATCTTAGAACTTCAAGATTAGCTGGGGAATTATTATTATTAGCTACAATTGTATTGTCAATAGGTAATTGTTCAGAGTATATATTATCAACGGCTTTATCATTAATTTTATAATTCTTCTTGAATATAAAATCAAGTCCTGATATTTTTAAATGCTCTAGTCGGTAACTTTTCATAAAGAAAAAGCTATTCTGAAAGATAAAACAGAATAGCTGTAAAATTTTTATTCATCATCATCATCATCATCGAATGATGACATTAAGTCTCTATTTGTAAGTTCTTCGTTTTTTCTTTCTTCCACTAAATCATCATTCTGTTCAAACATATAGTCTGGAATATTATTTGTAGCAATATGGTCTAGGGCTTCTTCAGTAATAGTTTTACCCATATTCTTTTTAATATGCTCATAAACATTACTAAGTCTTGCCACTTCTTTATTAGCTAGAAGACAAAACATAAATGTAAGATTATTTTCTTCTAAGAACTTCTCTACTTTAGGATTAATCATACCTATTCCTTTTGTTCATAATATTTTTTACAAGTTAAAATTAAACAAGAATATTGTCAAACTTTTTCATAGAATGAATTATAGACACCATTATATCTTGATATTTTATGCATTTCTGCCCAAATAATGTTTTTCACAGCAAAAACAGCTTTTTCTAGGTCATCATTAATAACAAGGTAATCATATTTATCAATCAAACTAATCTCATGTTCAGCAGTTTTAAGCCTCTTCACAATAACATCTTCTGAGTCTGTGCCTCGGGTTCTTAATCTATGTTCAAGCTCTTTTACACTAGGCGGGATAATGAATATTTTAATCATTGGACAATCTGTTTGAGTTAGCTTTAAGCATCCCTGAACATCAATATCCATGATAACGTATTGTCCCTTATCAAAACAGTCAAAAATAAATTCTTTAGATGTGCCATAATAGTTACCAAAAACATTTGCATATTCTAAGAAATTATCTTCTTCTATCTTCTTTTCAAATTCGTCGACAGATAAGAAAAGATAGTCAACACCATTCTTTTCATCTCCTCTAGGATCACGTGTAGTAGCAGAAATTGAATATTGCATATTGTCAAATTCATCTAGAACTCTATCAAGTATAGTAGATTTTCCACCACCAGAAGGTGCAGATATTACTATTAAAAACGGATTTTCTGAAATATTTGATACACTCATAATATATAAAAAAAGCCTCGATTTCTCGAGGCTAGCTCAAATTATATTTTAACTTTCAATTAATTTTGCATATTCTTCAGCTGAAAGAAGATTCTTAACAGATTCTTCGTCATCAAGAATAACTTTATAAATCCAACCATCTTCATAAGGTGATTTATTGATTAAATCAGCTTGATCTTCTAATTCTTCGTTAACTTCAACAACTTCGCCAGTCACAGGTGAATTAATATCTTCAACTGCTTTAACTGCTTCGATTGAACCTATAGATTCACCAGCTTCAACATTGTCTCCAACTTGTGGAAGTTCAACATAAACAATATCACCTAATTCATGTGCAGCAAATTCTGTGATACCGATAAAAGCTTCTTTACCGTCTACTTTAACCCACTCGTGTGTTTCTGTATAATATAAGTCTTTTGAAAATTCCATAATGAATCTCCTAAATTTTTCTTTTGATGTAAAAATCTTTTGTTAGGAATTTATGTCAAGTATAAATTTACGAGCTAACAATAATATTTATAATTCATTGATAAAGTATATCTTACCCCTTCTATAAAATTAGACTATACTTTTTTAATTGACATAGATATTGTTAGAATTTTAGTCGTAGTAATATTTTTAGAGGAAATTCAAAATTATGAACGATAGAGCGATAAGAGGAATAACATCCAATAAACAAATTAGATTCTTTGCTGTGAACTCAACAAATACTTGCAAAAAGGCTTCAGAATCACATTTTTTATCTGTAACAAGCACGATATTTTTAGGTAGAATGATTTCTGCTGCTATCATGATGGGAATGGATTTAAAAGATTACAATTCATCATTAACAGTCAAAATAAAATCTGAAGGTCCTTTAGGTGGTGCTACAGTTGTGAGTAGGAATAATGGAGAGATTAAAGGATATGTTGATAATCCAGAGTTTGAGCAAAGCGCTGAAAGTTCATTGTATGGCTTAAAAATAGGTTCTGCAGTTGGTTCTGGTCTGCTAACAATAATCAAAGATTTGAATCTTGAACAACCATTTTCTGGACAGATTGAGCTTCAAACAGGTGAAATAGGTGATGACCTTGCATATTACTATATGAAGTCTGAACAAATCCCATCAGCTGTTGGTCTTGGAATCTTAGTTAACCCCGATGCAAGTATAAGAACTTCAGGAGGGTTCATCGTTCAGCTTCTACCATTTGCTTCAGAAGAAACGATTACTCAGCTTGAAGAGAACATAAACAAGATGCCAAATGTTTCTGATTTAATGGATATGGGTAAGACTATTGAGCAAATCTTAAGTGATTTTATCTTGAAAGGTTTTGAATTCAAGATTACTGATGAACTTGAACCATCTTTCAAATGTGATTGTTCAAAGGATAAATTCAGAAATGGAGTTAAACTACTAGGTATTGAAGACCTGCAGGATGCTATTGATAAAGAAGGTTATCTTCAAGCTCATTGCCACTTCTGTAATTCTAAATATACCTACAATAGAGAAGAATTAGAAGACATGATTCAGGAATTAAATAAGGAAAAATAGAAAAAAAGGAAAAGGTGGTTTTATATGAAAAAGACTGTGGTTGTTGCTGCTAAACGTAGCGCTGTAGGATCTTTTGGTGGACAATTTAAAGATGTATCTGCTGTTGAATTAGGAGTTCAAGTACTTAAGAATGTTTTGGAAGAAACAGGTGTTAAACCTGAGATGGTTGATGAAGTTATCTTAGGAAACGTAGTTGGTGCTGGTCTTGGTCAAAATGTAGCTCGTCAGATTTCTGTAAATGCAGGTATACCTGTGGAAGTTCCAGCTTATACAGTGAACAAGGTATGTGGTTCAGGCATGAAAACTGTAACATTAGCGTCAGCAATGATTGCTTTAGGTGAAGCAGAAATAGTTGTAGCTGGTGGCTCTGAAAACATGAGCCAAATACCATATATAATGAAAGATGCACGTTGGGGTGCAAGAATGGGCGATAAATCAATAGTAGATATAATGGTTCATGATGGCCTATTTGATATCTTTAATGGTTATCACATGGGTATCACAGCTGAAAACTTAGCTGATAAATATAACATTTCTAGAGAAGAACAAGATGCATTTGCTACCACTTCTCAAAATAGAGCAGAAGCTGCTATTAATTCAGGTCGCTTTAATGATGAAATTGTTCCTATCATGGTTCCTCAAAGAAGAAAAGACCCAATTGCAGTTACTCAAGATGAGTTCCCTAGAGCTGGTGTTACTGTAGAAGGTTTAGCTAAATTGCGTCCTGCTTTTAAAAGAGATGGATCAGTTACTGCAGCAAACTCTTCTGGAATTAATGATGGTGCAGCAATTCTTCTATTAATGAGTGAAGATAAAGCTAAAGAACTTGGACTAGAACCATTAGCAACTTTAGTTAATTATGCTAGTGGTGGTGTTGATCCTTCTATCATGGGATTTGGACCAGTTCCAGCTATCAAAAAAGCACTTAATAAAGCAGACTGGAATATGGATGATATAGAATTGTTAGAACTAAATGAAGCCTTTGCTGCTCAATCATTGTCAGTCTTTAAAGGCTTAGCTGAAGATGGAATTAATGTTAATCCTGAAATCACAAATGTTAATGGTAGCGCTATAGCTATCGGTCACCCTATCGGTTGTTCAGGTGCTAGAATAATCGTTACTCTTCTACATGAAATGAAGAAACGTGGAAATAAAAAAGGTTTAGCTTCTCTTTGTATCGGTGGTGGTATGGGTATCACTACTCTTTGGGAAATGAACTAAAATAATATATCGCTAACATTTAAAAGAGGACAAGATTTGTCCTCTTTCTTATTTTTAGCTGCAATATTGTAAATTCAATTTCTTTCATTCTAATTAGATAATCTTAATTCGACCAAATCTAGTGTTGGTCTTGCCCAATTATATTGATTACTCGAGCCCATTGCTCTTCCATAATATGCTCCACCAGTTGCCATTGAACTCCCATTATAATTCATGTAGTTATCATGAGCCATATCTGAAGTTCGTTTCAACTGATTTATCACATACGCTTTCTCGGTATAATCGCAACTATATGTATCAAAGTCAACTGAAACAATATAGCCACTACTGTTACCTAATAATCCCGCTTGAGCAGTATAATATTCTAGTTTTATTGCATAGGGTAGATTGTAATAACAGAAAGTATAAATTTGAGGATAACCTTTATAACTTATATCTGCTGTACGGTCTCTATTAGCCCCATCAGAAGCTACATATTGATATTGTGGATTTTGAGAAAACAAGGCAGGTCTTACAAATTTAGCATTAAGACTTGAGCATAATATTAAGGCCATTGAGATAATAACAAGTACTTTTTTCATAAACACTCCCAAAACATATTATTTTATATAATTAATTTCATTTTAGGTATAACTTATTTTTATGTCAAACAATAATTACATGATTTCTATATTCTAATTTGAGTGATTTAATTTGTACTTCATTCATGTTTAATCTTTCTTATTTGTTTAATCCTGGTTTTACTTTGGCCTTGATAAAACTGGGCATCATTCTAGCTTAAGGATTAGATTTTATTACTAGTCTCCTGCATTAAAAGTCGATTTAGTGTAGGAGGCTATTGACTTAAGACTAAAAACAAGCATACAAAATCATATATTTACGAATTAGAAAAGCCTGCAACAAAATGTTACAGGCTTAATTTTTATTCTATATGGTCATTTGATACTATTTCATAAGAACCATTTTTCTAGTTGAAGTTTGTTTTCCAGCTTTTAACTTATAGAAGTAAACACCAGAAGCAACACTTTGATTGTTATTGTTAACGCCATTCCAAACAATATTATGTGTTCCTGCTTTCATATCTTCATTGACTAATGTAGAAACTTTTTGTCCTTTAATATTGTAGATTGAAAGTTCAACATCTTTTACATCTTTATTTAATGTAAAACTAATGTTTGTTTCAGGATTGAATGGGTTAGGGTAGTTTTGGTTAAGAACTGAGTTAACAGGAGCAACATCATTATCTGCAACAGGAACTGTAGTTACATCAACGAATTGAGCATAAACACCAAGAATGGTTGTTTTACCTGAAGAAATACCATCTGCCCAAGTAATGAAAGCTTTTCCATCACCGATAGAAGCAACTTTAGGATTCTTTTGATCTTTTCTTTCTGTAGTAACATCAGCACCAGCATTTGACCAAAGAACATCACCATTATATCTAAATACATTCATAGATATGTCAATTTCTTCTTCTGCAGCATCTTCCCATGCAGAAATATAATAACCACGTGAGATTTCACCAATAGCAGGTTTAGTTTGTGTGCCTTCAGCAATACCTATTTCAAGTCCTCTTTCTCCCCATGCACTTGTTCCATCAAAATTAATCTTTTGAGCTCTTACATCTTGGTCAGATAAGTTTTCATGCCATACTGTATAAAGACCATCTTCACCAGCTACTATGCTAGGACGTTTAGCTTCATGAGGAGCACCACCAACTAAACTTGGAGTAACTTCGATATCATTATCGAACATTTCTGTACCATCATCAGCAAAACCTTGAGCAAATATTGAGAAGATATAATCATCTCTGTTATCAGCCCAAACATAATATAATTGGTCATCAACTACAACACCATTACCATTATCAACAGAAGCATCTGCAGTAGAGATTAAATTACCTTCAACTGAATAACCTTCAGCAATAGAACCATCTTGATTTACTTTAGCAACTCTTCTTTTAACAGCAGAATAACTCCATAAGTAATATGAACCAACGATATCATTAATCATAGCTTCTTGCATAGGTGAACCAGCTTCTTGGTCTGATAAAAGAAGACCGTTATCACCCCATTGTTTGTCACCATTATGCATTCTTTGACCGTAAACTTTATTGTAATATGAGAAATCTTGTTCAATTAAATCAGCCCAACCAATATAGAAGTCACCATCTTCATGGTTCCAAGAAACATTTGGAGCTGATTGACCGATAGTCGCAAAAGTAGGAGTCATTTCTAAACCAGTGTCACCCCATAAATAGCTACCGTCAACATCTAGTAATTGAGCGTAAACTTTAGGAGTTGAACCACGTTGTTCAATCCAAACAACACAAGTTTGACCTTGGTTGTTAACAGCTGAATCAAATTCTGCTTGAGTTGTTCCAGTTGAAATAGTAATAGCTTTACCATTCACATCAAGGTCAATAGAACCATCTTCATTAACATATTGGAACATGATTTGGTAACCATTACTAGCTCCACGAGTATCCTGCCATAAAACAACAGCATCATCTTGAGAAGGGCGACCATGAGCTTGAAGTTCACCTTCTGCACCTGCATCACCTGAAAGACCGATAAACACAGTTTCGCCATCTTCAACTAATATAGGAGAACCAGCAGCAGTAACAATTTGTTGAGTAATACCTAATGAACCAGTTCTTAAATCAAACCAAACAGCGAAAACATTATCACCTGACTTTTTGATAAGAGCATTGTTTTGTTCATTAATAGCATCACAAATAATCATACCATCTTCATTCCAACCAAAAGTACCATCACTTTCAACGTGTTGAGCATAAATATCTACTTGAGGGTAATCATTTGTTCTAGCGTCAGTCCATACAACATAAACACCTCCGTTACCATCGTCAGAAGTTCTAATTGAACCTTCACGAACAGCATCAGGAGCTATTTCAACACCATCAGCATTCCATTGGTGAACACCATCAGAATTTAATTTCTGAGCATAAACACCTGTTAGCTCGATAGTATTTCTTGTATCTTCCCAAACAACAACAACAGAACCATTACCAACTTCTCTTAATCTAGGTCTATTTTGACCATGACCGTCATTTGAAGGTTCATCACCATAAACCACAACAGGTGCAGTCCATGCATAATCGCCGTTAGCTAAGATACGGTGAGCGTATATATCTGAAGAGGTATAACGAGCATCTTGCCATGCGAAAACATAGCCACCAAGTCCATCAGGAACAACTTTAACCGATTCTTGGTTACCTGTTTCAACCACAAGCTCTTTAGGTTCTCCCCATTCAGAAGTTCCATCACTGTTAATTCTTTTTACATAGATATCTTTTTGATTATTTTCTTCAACGATATAAGCAATAACAAAACCACCGAAGCCATCTTCTCTCATTGAGTTTTGTCCTTCACTTAAATCAGTATTAGCTATAGGATGACCATCAGCAGTCCATTGGTTAACACCTTGACTATTTAAATGAGCTGCATATAAATCTTGAGATGGGTTACGGCTATCTTTCCATAGAATGTAAGCACCACCTTCATCATCTTCAACAATATTTAGAGAGATTTGGATTTCTGGATTAGAGCAAACAGCAACCCCACCATCTTGCCACATTAACTGACCATCATCACTTATTTTTTGGGCATAAACATCACCATTTTGATCATTTGAGAAGTCTAACCATGCAATGATGTAATCATTATTTGATGTCTCAATAATCACTGGATCTTCTTGTCTATCGATTTTATTATCAACTAAAAGAGGTTCATCACCCCATGCACTATTTCCATTACTATCATATTTCATTGCCCAAAGGTCTCTATCGCCAAAGCGAGTATCCGACCATGAATAAATCATTCCACCATCATCAGTTGGAATTGCAGTTCTAAACCACTCAATGTTAGCACCTTGTCTTAATGGAACAGCTGTATCCCATTGTGTTTGTGCGCTAGCTAGAGTTATCAATACTAAGAATAAGATCACTAATCTAGATTTCATTAGTTTCCTCCATATATTAAATAATTAAATTTCATTTTTTATTACACAATGCAATAACCTTTCCAAAAAAGAACTTGATTCTATTATATAGAAGGTATATATAGGTGTTGTTTACGCTCATTGAACTTTGAAATAAGCTGACCGTGCAAGTCTATTACTGCTTTCATTGACTTTATTGCCTTAGCAGAGATAGACTTAGTTTCTGGCTCATAGAACCACTTTATTGATAAGAAGAGATCATCATCATCTAACATTTGTACAAACTTAGGAATATCAAAATCACTATCACTATATTTAAATTCAACAACTTTATCAATTGTTACATTGTAGTTCTGTACTCTTTGAGAATGCTTGTTAAAGAAGAATTTATGTGAAGAAGATCCCACCTCTATTGTCTCAAGTGTTGATTCTAACTGTGAAGGAACAAGCTGTACTATTAGTTCAGGACCTTTGTAGCCGTTAAGTCTTGTAATAACTTTTATTGGAGCATCAATGGATGAGAGTTCTCCCACTCCTTCTCTTTCAGAGTAATTGAAGTTATTTTTAGAGTCATTTATCAACTCAAAATACTCACTTAAGTGCTTATCATTTGATTTTTTAACTCTTGCTAAATATGTTTCTTTAGACTGTTTTAATCTTGGATTTCTTTCGGAAATTCTATATTTCTTAAGTAATTGTTGGTATTCGAAATTATAAGCATATAGCTTTCCTTTTACAGCTAAAGAGTCAAGGTTAGTTAAATGATTATTTAAATGTTCTTCTATTTTTTCTTGTAATGAATCAATGATAGCTTCATCATTGTCTTTTAATCTTCCTTTTTTTGCTTCATCAATATTGTCAGATGCAGTCTTATAGTCTTCAGCTTGATATGCTTCAATAGCTCTTTTGAGGAGTCTACTCTTAGCATCTTCTACACTATATTTAAATCTAGTACTAGCACTATCTTGATTAGCTTCTTCTTTAGAGTTATTGCATCCTAAAACAACAATTGTACAAGCAAGAAGTAGGAATACGACTTTAGTAATTTTCATTATGCCTCCATTAATTACATTTATTTAATTATTTTTTCAATATCTTGTTTACTATATCTTTTATTCTCTTGTTGATAATTCTTTAATTGTCTGATGACATCACTTCTTAAATCTACGTAAGCTACAACTTTGTAGAACATATAATTACTAAAATCACCTACTCTATAATGAGTGAAAGAAGTGTCTTCAGTAAATCCAAGATAGAAGAAATAGTCTGATTCATTTGATATTTCACTGTAATAGACAATATAACCAGCTGGATTAACAGGAGAATCATATATATTTTCAGTAACATCATCCCATTCTATCAGAGCATTAGAGTTTTGAAAAGAGACCTGCACATTCTCTGGTATCTTTGGTGGAGCATATTCGCATATTCCTTTTAGAGGAACTGCAATGCGGGGATTATTCTCAGAAGTGTTGTATACAATTAGTGAATCGCTATAGCTTCCTACATGCTGAGGGAAGAAGTTAACTAAAACTTCTACTGAGCTGTTTGGCTCAATATCTACATTTAGTGAATCAAATACATAGTTAAAAGCACTCTGATTTTGGCTAAACTGGATATCTGTAATCTGGAAAGCCTTAGTTCCAATATTACTGAATATTAATGTAGAATCCGGTGAGCTATCTGTAAGGTATAATAATCCAAAGTTAATTCCATTATCATCTGAGAAATCAAGAATAGGATGTGCTATAGCCTCTATATAGTTAGTCATACTCTTAGTTTTAGAATGATATTTATCACTAATTGTAAGAGAAACATCAAATAAGCCTTCTTGATTATATGTATGAACAGGACTTTCTTCATTAGAGCTTTGACCATCCCCAAAATCCCATAGATAAGAAATAAGGTCACCCTGTGAACTTGATGTAAAAGCTACATCAAATGGGATATCTCCAGTCCAAACATTATTCGTAAAGTTAGCAATTAAGTCATACCCTTGCCCACTTACTGGAAATAGTTGAAACTGGTTGTTTACGTCATTACTAAGAATAATCAAGTTTCCTTCAATCAAATCATAATTAGTTGGAGTAAAGTTAACATCAACACTAACTGTTTCCATTGAATTAATGACTAAGTTTACATCTCTGTCTTCAGCCGTTACATTGAATTTGTTAGTAGAAGAAAGTATATTGGATATGACTAAATCACTCCCTCCATAGTTAGAAAGTGAAAGAGAAAGGGTAGCTGTATCATTAATTGAAACATTACCAAATGCAAGTTCATTAATATCAATAAAGAGATATGGAGAACTCGCGATCTCGATAGTAACATAGTCTTCTTTGGTTGTTGTGGAAGAAACACCGTCCCAATTTACTGTTAAGGAAACACTATATGTTCCAGGAGCATCATAAAAACAACTTGGGTTTTGCTCTGTAGAATCAATAATTCCATCATTATCAAAATCCCACTCCCATGAATCTACAGCTCCATCTGATAAATCTGTAAAGTTCACTGTAGAACCAAATAAACTAGATTGATTATCAACTGTGAAATCACATGAAACATCCCAGTTATCTTGGTGGTACAATTCTTGTATATCAGCAATATCTAATACTCTATCATATACTCTAACATCATCAATATAGCCTTCGAAGTAACCGTCGTCTCCCCTACCAATTCTTAAATCGCCATTATTATCGTATGGAGGAACTGTAAAAGATTCTGTATCTATAAGTTGTCCATTAATATATGCTTTTAGAATATTGCCATTACTATCAAAGGTCATAGTTGCCATGAAATATTGATTAATGGCAGCACCCACATTTGAAAGAATCTGATAATCATTATCATATTCATCTTCATACCAGAACTCTATCTTAGGTTCGGAACCTGTAGTTAAGTACTGAATTTGATAATAGTGTTCTGAAATACCTTTATCGATAATCTCGCCAATATTTAACTCTGTAGCCTTGTACCAGACATTGATAGTATAATTATCCGGAGTTAGAAACTCTGAGTCATCAATCTTTACAAAGGCATCTCCATTAAAATACAAAGCGCTATTTTCATTGCCAAATCTATCAGTTGAAAAGACAGCACCGAGGTTTTCCCCATCATTTCCATTTAGAGTTTGGTCGACAACTGTCTCATTAAAGGGGTAATAGGCTACTAATCCTGTATTTATGTCAGCAAAGACACTAGTTATTAGAATTAGGATTATTGAAAGCAATAGGATTCTTTTCATGTTCATCTCGTTGATATTATTCAGTGTAAAGGGCAATAAATGTAAGTTCTTGATTTAAAGCGTAATATGTTTCCATTTTCAATTTGAATAATTGATATCCAAATAAGAATTCTTCGTACTCTGATTGTATTTCAGCTTCAGGATTAGTACTTGCTGCTTTTAAAGCTTCAGCATCGAGTTCTTTAGCCGCTCTCAATCCATTATATAGGGCACTATTAGCTTCAATAAATTCTTTATGAAGAAACTTAATTTCAATAGTTTCCCCATCTATCAATGCCATTTGTTGAAGGTATTCTTCCATAGAATCAAGATAGCCACCTTGTAAGTGTTCTATTAGTTCAAACAATGCTTGACTATCACTATTATCGATTCTTCTTAGTAATCCTTCAAGCTCGGTATTTTCGATTAAATCTTGATGTTTCTCTACAGCTTTCTTATAGTTCAATATATCTTCTTTTATTGTTACAGCAAAAACACTAGTAGTTAAAAATGTTATTAGTAAAACAATGATTATCTTTTTCATTAATATGTCCTTAAATCTTTATTTAAATAGTTTATTACGTAGTCTTTTACAGCATCCTCAAGTTTTGTGAACTTCACTGGGCATCCAGCATCCATCAGCTTTTGATTATCTGCTTTTGTATAATACTGATACTTCTTTTTTAAGTGTTGAGGCATGGGGATATACTCAATGCTAGGTGTTAAATCAAGAGCAGAGAATACACTCTTTACAAGGTCATTCCAAGTTCTCGCTTGACCAGTACCAATGTTAAATATACCATTAATTTTAGGGTTTTTCATTAGCCAGTAAATTATCTTTGCAACATCCTTAACGTAAACAAAGTCTCTCATTTGTTCTCCGTCTGCATAGTCCGGATTCTCAGATTTAAACAATTTTACAGAGCCATTTTCTTTTATTTGGAAGAAAGAATTATACACAACACTAGTCATAGATCCTTTATGATACTCATTAGGTCCAAAAACATTAAAGAACTTTAGCCCACATACATTATTAATTAAACCTGATTTAATAGCGACTTCATCTAAGAACTGTTTTGAATAGCCATACATGTTTAAAGGTCTATAATTTGGTGTAACATCATGGTCATCAGAGTAGCCTTTAGATCCATCTCCATAGGTTGCAGCAGATGATGCATAAATGAATCTAACATTATTCTCAATTGACCACTCCATAAGAATACGAGTGTACTCAGTATTATTAGAATAGAGATAATCAGCATCTAATTCAGTTGTTGAAGAACATGCTCCCATATGAATAATGGCTTCGATTTCAGGCAATGAGTCTTCTAGTAATTCTTCTATAAACTTACTTTTATGAATATATTCATCGTACTTTTTGCCGACTAAGTTCTTCCACTTTTCTGTTTTAGAAAGGTTATCTACAATAATTATATCTTCCCTACCCTTCTTATTCAAATATGATACAACTGCACTTCCAATTAAGCCAGCACCACCTGTAACTATTATCATTACATCCTCCAATTCTTCATAATAAGCAATAAGAAATAAAATATTGGGGCTGATACAAATAGACTATCAAATCTATCAATAAGACCACCATGTCCAGGTATTAAGTTAGAACTATCTTTTACTTTTAAATCTCTCTTTATTATTGATTCAATTAAATCGCCAAACTGTCCAAATATCCCTGCTGATATTACAGCAAATAAAAGATGTTGCCATTCAAATAAATCTGTAAACAGGTATATCAACAAACCAGTAATACCTGTTAATATAAAACCACCCAAGAAGCCTTCTAGTGACTTCTTTGGACTAGCAATAAATATATTCCTATGTTTTCCAAACTTCATACCAATAAAGTAAGCGAAAGAATCTGTTGTCCAACAAAATATTTGCAATAACAATACTAATTTATAACCTGCAAATTCATTTGATAATCTATAAATAGACGCAGGCATAATCATAGTATAAACTACAGCCAGTAGAGAAAAGCCTATAATTGAGGCGGCTTGTTCAATTCTGTTTGTTAAAACATTGTGTCCAGCTACAAAAATAAAAGTTCCAACAATAATAAAGTAAATATACTCAAAACCTTGTATAGAACTTATCAAGAATATTGGTATTGATAAGGGCACAAGTAAAACAGGTACATAAAGCCCTTTACCTTCTTTTATTATATTGCGAATTTCCCAAGTTGCACCAAAACTAAGAAGTCCTAGAAACACAAGAAGGGCTATATCACCATAATAATAAATAAGCAATAATAAAGGGATAAAGATTAGAGCTACAATTACTCTTTTTATTAGTTCCATTTACTCAGCTCCATAGCGTCTATTTCTTTTTTGATAATTTAGAATAGCCGTAACAAAATCTTCTTTTGAGAAGTCTGGCCATAATACGTCGGTAAAGCAAAACTCAGTATAAGCTGATTGCCATAACAAGTAATTAGAGAGTCGTTGTTCTCCACTTGTTCTAATCATTAGCTCAGGATCAGGTATATTTGCAGTATATAGGTGTTCTGCTATTATCTCTTCACTGATATCTTCTGCCTTAAGTTCATGTTTTTGAACCTTATCTGCCAAACTTTTTACAGCATCAAGGATTTCTCTTCTTCCCCCATAGTTAAATGCTACATTAACATTTAAGCCTGTATTAGCTAGAGATTTAGCACAAGCCTTCTCAATTTTATCAAGATAGTTTTTATCTAAATTCTCTTTTGATCCAATGAATTTAACTCTAACATTATTTTCTATCAATTCGTCTATTTCTTTTAATAGAGTATTCAGGATTAGTTTTAATAGACCTGAAACTTCGCTGTCTTGTCTTCTCCAGTTCTCTGTAGAAAAGGCATAAAGGGTAAGATATTCAATTCCAAGTTCATGACAAACTTCTATAGTTTCTCTTACAGCTCTAGCACCGTGTTTATGTCCATAAAGCCTATTTTGTAGTCTTTTCTTAGCCCATCTTCCGTTGCCATCCATAATAACGGAAACATGTTTTGGAATATTATTCTTATCAACTTGTTCCAGAAGTGTTTTATAATCTCTCATCTATTTCTCCGCTTTCCATTTTAGGTAAGAATTTATAAATTCATTTAAATCGCCATTCATAACTCTTTCAGTATTACCAATATCATAATTTGTTCTATGATCTTTAACCATCTGATATGGATGGAAAACATAAGAACGAATCTGACTTCCCCAAGAGATATCACTCTTAGAATCTTCAGTTTCTTGTCTCTCTTTTCTTCTTTCTTCTTCTAATTGTTCATATATTCTTGATTTCAAAATCTGCATTGCTTTTTCTTTATTTTGTGTTTGAGAACGTTGATTTTGACAAGACACAACTATATTAGTTGGTAAATGGGTTATTCTTACAGCTGAATCAGTTGTATTGACATGTTGACCACCAGCCCCACTAGCTCTATATGTGTCTATTTTAAGATCTTTTTGATTGATTTCAACTTCAATATCATCTTCTATCTGAGCATAAACAAAGACAGATGCAAAAGATGTCTGTCTTTTACCCTGAGCATTGAAAGGTGAGATACGAACTAATCTATGAACACCAATTTCTGATTTTAAGAATCCAAATGCATAATCACCAGTAATCTCAACAGAAACAGATTTAACTCCTGCTTCGTCACCGTTGACATACTCAACAATATCATACTTATAGCCGTTACTATCACACCATTTGGTATACATTCTCAACAACATTTCAGCCCAGTCTTGAGATTCAGTTCCACCTGCGCCAGGGTGAATACTTAAGATAGCATTATTGTGATCAAATTTGCCATTAAGGAGAAACTCTACTTCGTATTTATCAATAACTTTTTGTGTATCATTAATATATTCAACAATTTCATCAGCTAAATCTTTTTCGAATTCTTCGTCTATGAGTAATGAATAAGTATCTATGTCATCAATAAAATTTTCTAATTCTGTTAGCTGTTCAGATTTGTTCTTTAAGTTAGATAGTTCTTTTGTTACTTTTTTAGCATTATCCTGATTGTTCCAGAAATCAGGATCATTCATAATTTGTTCTAATTTATTTATTTGCTTATCGATATCAGTCTTGTCAAAGTAACCTCCTGATATCGTTGATTCTCGTAGATATATCTTTAAAATTCTTTTTAATTTCGAAAACTTCCATTAAAACTCCATCTTTTTTCTCAAATATTTATAATTCTAATTTTTAGTCAATAACTAGTTACTATTATCAGATTGACGGGGTAAGTTAAGTGTTTTTATATGTAAATCTCTTTGAGGGAATGGTATTTCAATATTATGTTCTTTAAGTGTGTCCCAGATATTAAACAATACCTCACTCTGAATATTTAATACACCTGATTGGGGATCGTTAATCCAAAATGTTACTTTAAAATCTACAGAGGAATCTCCAAAATTTGTTAGATAGACCATTAATTTTGGTCGTTTAAGAACCCTTTCACACTTCTCAGTCGCTTCTTCCAATAGACCCTTCACTAAATGAATATCTGAGTTATAAGACACCCCTACATTAACAGATTGCATGACTAACTTATTAGAGTGAGACCAGTTAATAACTTGATTTGTAATAAATTGCTCATTGGGAATAAGATGTTCTTTCCCCTCAACAGTGACTATTGAAGTATATCGTGATGCCATGACTTTCACAACACCAAAATGGTCATCTACTTCAACTACATCTCCGGGTTTAAGGGAGTTATCCAAGAGTAAGGTTACACCACTAATAAGATTAGCAACAATCTTTTGCAGACCAAAACCAATACCGACACCGAGAGCAGAAGTAAACAGTGCTAAAGTGCTTAAGTCAATACCTATAGCATTTATAAATAGAATAGTTGCTATTATGAAGCCAAAGATTCTTATCCCTTTAGTAAGTAAGACCTTTATTGAAGGATTCAAATCAGCACTTTGTTCAATTCTATGAGAAAAGAAGTCTGTTAGAATTGTAGTTATTTTGAAAAAGACAATCATATATAAAAGACTTTTAATTACAGTATATATTGAAAGTCTAATCCCTGATATTGTAACAGCTAATGAATCAAGAAGAATAGCAGTATCACTATACAGATTAAGAACATTTAATATAATGATGAGCCAAGTACTAGTAGTAACTATTTTTCTGAAGAATGCATTTTTTATTACATTGGTTGATAACCTAATAGCTACCCATAAAAAGAGTATTACATAAGTTTGAGTTAATATAGGAACACCAACCCCGAAATATCTTAAAACTTCTGTTACCAATGCAAATACTAAAGCTATATTAAGTCTTTTCTTAACAGGAAGATAGAATTTTAAAAATAAATCAAGATAGTAGTTGTGTTTTATCCCATCAACATAGTTATTTATAAGTCTAGATAAATATCTATTTAGAATAGCTGTTGCAACTAATAGCACCAATACAATAAATAATTGCAAGAATATGCTACTATTTTGATATGGCTCTACAAAAACATCTATTCTATATTGTAGGGTTGAACCTATTTTATCCATTAACTCT
Source organism: Cloacimonadales bacterium (SeqCode) (assembly GCA_963678315.1). Classification (GTDB taxonomy): domain Bacteria; phylum Cloacimonadota; class Cloacimonadia; order Cloacimonadales; family JAFGVF01. The sequence continues at coordinate 2,740,951 of OY782781.1, forward strand.
GACATTTATTCCTCTTCTACTTTACTTTTTTTATTATCTTTGTACCATCATAGTCATAATTGTATTCGAACAATACATTCTTATTTTCATTAATAGTTTTCTTAGTCAAAATAGACTTATTATACTGATAATCAAAACTAGCATCTGAGTTATCCCATTCAATCTTACTAACTAGTTTACTATCATTATATAAGACCTTTCCTGAATAGTACTTTCCCTTACTCAGGATATTGAAAGAATCATAGTTTATTTGGAATGGTATTACTTCGAAAGTTGACACCAAGTCATCGTTAGACTTATTAACAATGAATTTAATTAATTCAGTATCATTATAAAAGAATCTATAGCTTCTACTTTTATTAGTATAATCGACATAAAGCCTGTTCCATTCTTTATTTACACCAAAAATATATTTACTCAATTCGAAGTATGATCTAGTTAAATGAGTATTTGAGTTAATCTTAATTAGCTTATTTCCTACATAAGTAAATACATAGTTTCCCTTTGTGTTCTCATCAACTTCGTCAAGTCTATTAACTCCCTCTATCTCAAAGTTAGAATTAACTCGTATATCTTCATAATGAACCACTTTCTTTTGTACATCACTAGTCTTTTCAGTGTTTTTTCTTGTAGTTGTACAGCTCAATAATAAAATCAATAAAACAATTATAAAAACTAATTTCTTCATTGTATCTCCAAGATTAATTGGTTACGTTCAAAAAACTCTAGGCTCTTTATAATTAGAGTTCTAGAGTAACATTTTAATTAAAATATCGACTCACTCATATTCCATAAATATTCGAATAAACTTCTAAACAAAATTACTACATCCTTGTTTCTAACAATATACCCTTTTAGATTATTTTGACTGTTTATTCCTGTCTTATCAGAAGTGACCACTACTGCAACATTATTATCAATAATATGCATATAGAATGGCACTTGATTTAATTTTCTTACTTCCTGCCCTAAAGATTTGTTTTGCATTGCATATCTGAAGTTTGACATATCTGCTAAATATGAACTTTCGTATATTGTCTTTACTTTGACACTGCTGACAAGAGCTTTAAGGATACTTTTTTGTTCTGAATAGGTTTCAAATAGATCGCTTTTAAAATAAGAAACAATATCTACCCTAGCACTGTTCAAAGCTAAGTCTATTTCTCTTTTAATATCTTTTAAGTCTGTATGTACCTCAATGTTAAAGGTATTTTCTCTTTTAATAGTACTTGTATCCTGTATATTTCTTAACAGTTCAGGAAGAGACTTAAATGATTGTAGAGTATCGAATGTTTTATTTTGAAATGCTGTTTGCATATTATTTATCCCTACAAATGGATCTAGTGCTGTAAATCTCTTTTTACCGACCTCGCTCTGTGTGACTAAACCTTTATCTATTAAACGATAAAGCACATCATAAGCCTTGGATCTAGGTATCCCGGATTCTTTACTAATTTCTGTTGCTGTTTGCTCTCTTTTCTTTACTACAGCAACATATACTTTTATCTCATATTCACTAAGTCCGATGTCAGCTAATTTCTTATTTAATGCATTTTGTTCCATTAATACTCCTAAAATAGTATTTTAAAAGTATATTTTTCTTTTGTCAATAAATATCTTTAGCTTTTCTCTAAAGTTGTTTCTTTATTAAGTTTGTGTTAGTATTATTGCAGACAGTTAGTTTGCTATTTGGTTTAAAGTTATATCCTGTCATGCCTTAATAATTTATTGATAACAAGAACTTCATTTTCTACTGTTTTTATTGGGATATGGCTTAGTAAACATGCCCCAAATAATATGAACAATTACTGCTACAATTAAGCCATTAATAATTATTCCTCCAATATTATAGCCTAAAACATGCTTACTTGATGCTGAGCCCAAATTTAAGTATAATATTATTCCAATTTGTATAATTATTGTAAGAAAAAATGATATTATGCTTGCTTTGTTTAAGCTATCACAAAAACCCTTGAAGTTAAACTTGAAAAACATCCACATAAGTACTCCTAGATTGCTCAATTCTGCATTATCATTATTCACTTTCTATTTAAATCTATATCGTCCCTTTGGGACTAAACTTGCTCTTCATTGTCAATTATCAATTCATCCTCACATCTCCCACTATGAAATCATAGGCTCTGAAGAGATATGTCCCCAAGCTACATTACATTCTTTGACCCTGTAAGGGTTAATCTTAAAAGAGCCCTGGGTTTTAACCCTGGGTGATAAGATTGGAGCTAATTTTTTCCATCTTTTTTTTATTTAACAAACATCCTTTCGTCTCTACAAATTCACTTATAACTACGTTCTAAGTAAAGCCAGCACAGAGGCTGAGCGTTCCCAGGGTCCTGACTCCTCTTTGCCAGCTATCCGGCAGCAGCCGGACTAAAGGCAAAGCGTTCCCAGTGTCCCACCTCCTGCCTTAAGGGTCTCTTTGAAAAATTGGCTTTTTTCAAAGAGGCAAGTAAGGGTCAAGTATTGTAGCTAAAACTTATAATTAAGTCCAATATAATTATAGTTTAATTCAAGGTTGATTCTTTCTTTTTCTTGGTCATAGTTAAATAAAGCAGCATCAACATAGGCATCAACTATAGAAAGGATAAGGGTTCCCCCTAACCACCAAAGGCCATTATTCCTCTTTTCTAATTGGTCTCCAACTTCATAGTTCCACTTGTCCCATTGATCTTGACTAGAAGCATTAGAGCGCTTATCTTTGTAGTCGTTTACCAGACTGTTATGATACAATGTAAGAGCAATAAAGCCAACTTCTGCAGATCCCCAGAAAGCTGTTTTATAGTAGTTGTCATTGTAGTATTGACCTCCACCTGGAATCATTAAAGAGTATAGAGCTGCCTTGTTTGGATCTCTACCAGAATCATAAGTTTTATCTTCCGAAAAAATCTGAGAACATAGCAGAAGAGAAAACAAGATAATGATTAGTCTTTTAATCATAATAACTTATTTAAAGAATATACCTTGATAAATCTTCATTTTGAACTACGTCACTTATTACTTCATGAACCAGAGCATCATCAATAAGAACTTCTTTATAATCCACTTCAGGCATTTCAAAAAGATACTTTTCCATAAGTTTATTTAAGATAGTATGTAGTCTTCTAGCTCCAATGTCTTCCATTTTCTCATTTGCTTTGGAAGAATAATCAGCAATAGCTGAAATAGCTTGATCTGTAAATTTAAGTTCTACATTTTCAGTAGAAAAAAGTGCTATATATTGTTTAGTAAGTGAGTTTTTTGGATAAGTTAAGATTTTCTCAAAATCACTTGAAGTAAGACTATTTAACTCTACTCTGATTGGGAATCTACCTTGAAGTTCTGGAATCAAATCAGAAGGTTTAGAAATGTGAAAAGCCCCAGCAGCGATGAATAAGATATGGTCAGTTTTGATTATACCATGTTTAGTAGGAACATTAGAACCCTCAACTATTGGAAGTAAGTCTCTTTGTACGCCTGATCTAGAAACATCAGCATTACCTCTTTTATCATCAGAAGCAATCTTATCTATTTCATCAATAAAGACAATACCATGATTTTCAACTAAATCTTTGGCTTGTTCAATAACATTTTCTTTCTTGACCATTTTTTGAGCTTCTTGGGATTTTAAGAAATTAAGAGCATCCTTGATTTTCATCTCTTTCTTCTTAGCTTTTCCCTTTTTATTCATGATATTACCAATCATATCTGAGATATTCAGGTCAATCATTTCAAAACTATTATTACTAAAGACTTCCACATTTGGGTTCTTAGTATCATCCTTAATCTCAATTTCTATCTTACGTTCATCTAGCTCACCGTCTTCAAACTTAGCCTTCATCTTGTTTCTTGAACGCTGATACCTTTCTATTCTATTGTTGTATTCTTCATTGCTTTCTTCAGGTGTCCTTTCAATGGACAAAGGACTGATAAGTTTATCCAAGATAATTTCTTTTGCTTTAGTAAGTGCTTTTTGTTCAACTTCTTCAAGCTTCTGAGCATTAACTTGATTAATAGCAATGCTCATAAGTTCTCTTATCATAGATTCAACATCACGACCAACATAACCAACTTCTGTGAACTTGGAAGCTTCAACTTTTATGAATGGGGCATTCGCAAGTTTAGATAGTCTTCTTGCTATCTCTGTTTTACCCACGCCTGTAGGTCCAATCATAATAATGTTGTTAGGTACTATCTCGTTTTGGAGCGCTTCAACTACGTTTTGCCTACGCCATCTGTTTCTGAGAGCAATTGCTACTGACTTCTTTGCTTCATCCTGTCCAATAATATACTTATCTAACTCTTCAACAATGCGTGAAGGTGTTAATTCATTTCTATCTATCATTACTTACCTTATTTTAATTCTTCTATCACTAAATTATGGTTTGTATATATGCAAATATCAGCTGCAATATGAAGAGATTTTTCAACGACAGCTTTATTAGAAAGTTCAGAATTCTCAGAAAGAGCTCTTGCAGAAGAAAGGGCATAATTACCCCCTGATCCTATTGCAGCAATGCCATTGCTTGGTTCAAGAACATCACCAACTCCAGTGATAACAAGAATTGCATCTTTTGACCCTGCAATAATCATTGCTTCAAGCTTTCGTAAGATTCTATCAGATCTCCACTCTTTAGCTAATTCTACAGCAGCCTTTCTTAGATTCCCTTTGGAAGCTTTTAGATGACCTTCAAACTTCTCAAATAAAGTGAAAGCATCTGCAGTTGCTCCTGCAAAACCAGCTATTACTTCTCCATTATATAGTCTTCTAATTTTCCTAGCTGAATCCTTCATAACGGTATGACCAAGCGTAACTTGACCATCACCACCAATTACTAAATTGTTATCCTTTAGAATTCCTAATATCGTAGTTCCGTGAAATTGTTCCATCAATTCCTCTTAATTTGAATCAAGTTAAATGTCTTCTGTTTGCAACTTAGGTAGTGGCTTTTTATCTTCTTCTCTTTCATCGAAGCTAAGTTCTTTAGATCTATTATATTTCTTTTCTACTATAGCTAAATCATCGCCATCAACAAATTTCTTAGCTAATGTAAAGATATCATCAGCACCCATAGTTTCAGTTTCAAGAAGCTGTTTAGCTAACTCATCAACAAGTTTTCTATGTTTAGTTAAAGTAGCTTTAGCTTTATTATAAGCTTCACTTAAGAATTCATGAATTTCTTGGTCTATAACCTTAGCAACTTCTTCACTATGAAGCTCTTTTTGTCCAAGCTGTTTACCCAAGAAGACTTCTTGTTGTTTTTGCATAATAGCTACAGGACCAAGTTTTTCACTCATTCCCCAGTTACAAACCATCTGTTTAACGATATCAGTTGCTCTTTCTATATCATTACTTGCACCAGTAGTAATCTCATTGAAGACTATTTCTTCAGCAGCTCTACCACCTAGCAAGTGAACTAGCATAGCCTTTAAGAAACCTTTTGAATAGTTAGATTTCTCTTCACCTAAGAAGTGAGTTGCTCCACCAGTGAAGCCTCTTGGAATGATTGAAACTTTGTGAGCAGGTTCTCCGTGTTCTTCAAATAAAGAACAAACTACATGACCAACTTCATGGTATGAAGTAATCTTTCTTTCTTCTTCAGAAACAACACGACTTTCCTTTTTCTTACCAAGAGTAAGCTTATCTTTAGCTTCTTCAAAATCATCCATTTCTATTTGAGTTTTATTTCTACGTGCAGCAATAAGAGCAGCTTCATTAACTAAATTAGCAAGTTCAGCACCAGAAAATCCAGGAGTTGCACGAGCGATAACTTTTAGATTAATGTCCCTTGAAAGCTCAACATTAGTTGCATGAACTTTAAGAATCTTGGTACGACCATTAATATCAGGAAGATCAACAACAACTTGTCTGTCGAATCTACCAGGTCTAAGAAGTGCTGGATCAAGAACATCAGGTCTGTTAGTTGCAGCAATAATGATAACAGAATCATTCATTTCAAAACCATCCATCTCAACTAGAAGTTGGTTCAATGTTTGTTCACGTTCATCATGTCCACCACCTAAGCCAGATCCTCTATGCCTTCCGACAGCATCTAATTCATCTATAAATGCAATAGCTGGAGCACTCTTTTTAGCTTGAGCGAATAAATCTCTAACTCTTGATGCACCCACACCAACAAACATTTCAACGAAGTCTGAACCACTTACACTAAAGAATGGCACATTAGCTTCACCAGCAACTGCTTTTGCAAGCAAAGTTTTACCTGTACCAGGTCTTCCAACTAAAAGGACACCTTTAGGTATTTTACCACCAAGCTTTTCAAACTTCTTAGGATTCTTTAAGTATTCTACTATTTCAGTAAGCTCTTCTTTAGCTTCATCTACACCAGCAACATCACTAAAATTAACTTTAGTTTTGCTACCCATATATCTTTTAGCTCTACTCTTACCAAATGAGAATGCAGAGTTTTGTCCTTTATTAACATTCCTAAACATAAAGAACCAGAAGAAGAGTATCATAAGCAAGAATGGCAACCAAGATAAAAGAGCCGACTGCCATCTTGATGGCACCTTCTCTTTAACTGTTCCACCTGCTAGTTCAAGCAGTTTTTCTTTGAATTCTAGGTCTGATTGAGACCATCTTGTATAGTAATCTTCTCCATCTCTCTTGTAGTTAATTACTTTGCCTTCAATAACTACATCAGAGATTTCTTTATTATTTAATTGAGTCCAAAATACTTTATTATCTACCTCTTTTTGAGTTTGATTTTCTTGAAATAAAGCATAGATAAGAACTGTGGCTAACACCAAAACAACAATTAATGAAAACTTGTTATTTGTAGGTGACTTTAAAGGGCTTTTCTTCTTATCTTGTTTTGGATCATTGTTATCGTTCTCTATCTTCATGAATAAACCTCTTCTTTTAAAATTCCAATGAATGGAAGATTACGATATTTCTGTGCGTAATCTAAGCCATATCCAACAACAAACTCGTTACCTACTTCGAAACCTACATATTCTATTACACTATCTACTTTATGAGCTTTAGGCTTGTCTAATAATACACAAGTTGCTACAGACTTTGGATTATGTTTTGAGATATATTCTTTAATATACTGTAATGATAAACCTGAGTCCACTATATCCTCTACAATTATAACATCCCTACCTTCTAAATTTACATCAACATCTTTCTTTATCTTTACAACGCCAGATGATGTTGTGCTATTTCCATAACTTGATATCGCCATAAAATCTATTTCAACATGAACTGTTACAGCTCTCATAATATCAGCCATAAATGTTGAAGCTCCTTTTAATATACATAAAAGTACTGGACAACTATCAGTGTAATCTAAAGAAATCTTTTCACCTAACTCTTTTATTCTACTTTGTATTTGTCTTTCATCAAAAAGTATTGCAGATATATCTTGTATCATTGTTATTCTTTTACCATCCTTTCTGCAGAACGCAGTTTATTTTCACTTAACTCTTCAATTTCAATTCTTAATATATTTGTTGTAGTTGCTTTATCTATAGCAACCCTGTTATCTATTCTCATGCCCCCGACCCATATAATCTTTTCATCATCTTCAAAGATTAATATCTTATCTCTTTCGTATCTAGGCACTTTTTCGTCAATAAAAAAATCTTTTAGCTTTTTAAAACCACTCACCCCAAGAGGCATGAACCTATCTCCCGGCTGTCTAAACCTAATCTTCAGTGGTAAAGTAATTTTGTTGTAATCAAGATAAACTACATTTGATTTACCAACAAGTGTTTTATCAGCCGGTATCTTCTTTATTCGCTTCATATTAATTCGATAGTTACCTACAGTGAGTCTCGATCTTATAGAGGTTAAGACTCTACTATCATCATTCTCCTCATTATGCTGCAATAGAGGATTCTTAGTGGTAAAGATCAATTTTTCATACTGTTTGATTACATATACCTTATGAGGAAGATAAACAACTTTCGACCCATTAGTAAAGAGAACACTTTCAATCTCATTAATATTATTCTGATAGATATCATGTTGAACATTAACCAACATAGTTATGCATCTTTTATAGAAGTAGTATCTAATAACGCTATTGCTAATCCTGATTTTGTGTAAGTCAAGCTCTATCCTAGTTTCTGTGCTTTTAAGCAAGAATTTTTTAAATCGTTTTGTTACATAGTCTTCAATAAACTCTTCTGTATCTTTCATCAAATCAGCAACAAAGATTAGTTTATCTTCTACATTACTATTTACATTCTCCTCAAGCCAAGGCAAAAAGTCATTCCTAACTTTATTTCTCGTGTAAGAACTTTCTTTATTGGTATAATCCTCACACCACTGGCAATTTTCTTCTTCTAAGAAACGATAAATATCCTGCTTAGAGAAAATAATGAATGGATGAATCAATGTATCTGTTTTAGGAAGAATACCTCTTAAGCCAGAAATACCTGAACCTCGAGCTAAATTCATGATAACAGTTTCAGCTACATCACCCTTGTTATGTCCCAGTGCTATATATTCCATGTTATATTCATCTTTCAAGCTATGGAAAAACTCCATTCTAATATCTCTAGCTTTTTGTTCCATACTAACCTTAGACTCTAACTTTACGTTCTTCATGACTAGGTATAGATTGTGTTGAAAACAAAATTGCTTAACAAAGTCCTCATCCCTCTTAGAGTCTTCACCCCTCAAGTTATAGTTTACATGAGCAACTAATATGGATAAATCCAACATATCTTTTATCTTCAATAATGCTAGTAAAAGTGCAGTTGAATCTGGTCCTCCAGAAAAACCTACAATAACTTTGCTTTTCTTTTCTAACAAGTTATGTTCATTAATAAATTCTTGAAACTTCTCAATAAATTTCCTGCTGTATCTCTCTTCCAATATATTGTCCTAGGTTAATTATGTAATTCAATGTCTTAGATAAACCCTATTTATTGTCTAAGTTAATTATTCTTCTCTGGATGGTAATATCTGTCTCTTTCTGAATAGATACAACCACAGTATTGTTGACGGTACATTCCTACTTCCTTAGATAGTTCAATTCCCTCTTTCCAATATTCTCTAAAGTCCTCATAATAGAATTTCACACCATACTCTTTGGCAAGAGAATTTCCAATTTCAATCATCATCTCATGGTTTTGGAATTTAGAATATAATAAAGTAGAAGTAAAAGCATCAAAGTTACCTTTTTTAGCTATAATAGCTGTGTACTTTAATCTCTCATAGTAGCAAGATCTACATCTATCAGACTCTCTATAAACAGCATTATGAATAAACTTGTCTAATTCATAAACATCTTTTTCAATGTATTTGATATTATTTGTATCGACAAATTCTCTTAATGTGTCTAGTCTTTTTTTATATTCTTGATAGGGATGAATGTTGTGGTTATACCAAAAAGCAGTAACTTCATGTTTACTCTTTAAATGCTCATAGGGAGCAATAAAACATGGTGCACAACAGACATGTGTTAATATTCTCATGATTTTCCTTAACTATTTATGAACTTTAATATCCATATTAACATTTTCTACAATACTGTCAAAATAATTTTCTAAAGCTTTTATAATAGAAGCCTCTACCCTATATTCGGGAAACAAATCTTGAAGCTTTTCAACCCTTTCACGAAATCCCATTCTCAAGTTCTTATCTTCATAAGGACATTTATAATCTACAATAGCTAAACGTTTTTTATTAAATATGTTACTGATTGTTTTTTCTTCTAAAAATATCAAAGGTCTTATCACACTTAAATTAACTTTTTCGTATTGAAGGATTGGAGGAAACACTTCTAGATTACTATGAATAATTAGATTCATAAAGAATGTATCAACTGCATCATCTGCGTGGTGACCATAAGCAATAGTTCGGATATTTCTTCTATCGAGTTCTTCCCACATCGCATATCGTTTAATTCTAGCACATGAATAACAAATGTTCTTATGTTCAACAACCCTTTTCATATCAATGGTTAGTACTTTTAGCTCAACCTCCAGAGATTTACATAAATTCGCAATAGGTGAAACATCGTATTTACCTGTCTTAACATGAAATCCTACTAGCTTGAAATTAAGGTAGGAATACTTGCTTATATACCATAGTAAGAATAAAAGAGTAGCACTATCTTTGCCACCTGACAAAGCAACAGCGATAGTCTCATTATCTGAAATCAGATTATATTTTCGTATTGTTCTTATTGTCTTACTGATAATTCTCTTTATTGATTTATCGAACGTTATATCTATCTTATTTTCCATAACATTAGTAATTTATAGTTATTAAAAATGTCAATATTTAAAAGATAATTGTTTAAATACAAGGCTTAATACAACATATTTAATGCTGTAAATAGTTATGAAAAGCCTATAAACATCAAATACAAAATTAAAAATCAAAAATCCTGTATTTTACTCTTGACACAATTCTCAATGAATTTATTTTGAACTTATGTTCATTAATAAAGAAAGAAGAATGGAGTTTTGATGCCTAGACCTAAAAAGAGAAGAATGGTAAGTAGCCCCCCAAGATTTAGTAGTTTTAAACCTGCTGGTGTAAGAAGAAGTGATTTAGTCACAATTATTCTTTCACTAGATGAATACGAGGCAATTAAGCTTATCAACTATGACGGCTTAGACCAGACAGAAGCTTCATTAGAGATGGGTGTATCACGCCCGACAATAACTAGGCTAGTAGCTTCTGCTAACAGAAAAATCGCTGAGTTTATAGTTAATGGCAAAGAATTAACTATTGAAGGTGGAAATATACATTTCAGAGAGAATTATTATGAATGCCTTGATTGTGGGCATAGGTTCAAAATAGATATAAACAATGAAATCATCGAATGTCCATCATGTAAATCCAAGAATTTACTAGATTTTGCTGGTAGATTTGGTCATGGTAGATGCTGTAGAAGACAACACAGAAAAGGTAAGGAGGAATAATGCCTTTTAGAGATGGAAGTGGACCTAATGGAAATGGTCCTTTAACTGGAAGAGGAATGGGCGACTGTAACGCTGGAGATGCACCAAGAAACCGTAACTATGGTTCTGGTATGGGAAGAGCTTTCGGTCGTGGTAGAGGAAGAGGCTTTGGAAGAAGAAACGACGGCTACGGTCGAGGTTACCGCCGTTTCGATTCATATGATGTAAATAATACACCAAATGCATATAATGATAAATCATACCTTGAAAGTATGGTTAAATATCTAACAGATAGATTAACCTTCTTCAAGAATAAATTAAACGATAGTGATGACTAAACTTAGTATCACATATCAATAACATAATAAAATATTATTACTTAACCTGCAATCGAGGTATTTATGTTTAAAATAGCTGTTGCTAGCGGAAAAGGTGGAACAGGTAAGACAACTGTTTCAACCAATCTTGCTTATTATTTAGCAAAGGATAACAAAATTCTTCTAAGCGATATGGATGTAGAAGAACCTGATTCTCATATTTTCGTAAAAGGTAAAACTTTGCAAGAAAAAAAAGCATATAAGAAAGTTCCACAGTTGATTCAAGACAAGTGTGTTTCTTGTGGACGTTGTAAAGAAGTCTGTGCGTTTAATGCAGTTACATTATTAGGAGACAAGGTAATATTCTTTAATGAATTATGTCATTCATGTTATTCATGTGTAGAATTATGTCCTAAATCTGCAATTGAGATGGTCGAACAGGAGCTTGGTTTAATTACTCATATTCAAGAAGGGAATGTTGATTTCATCGAAGCAAGACTTGATATCGGTCAAGAGCAAGCTGTTCCAATGATAAAGAGTGGATTTAAATATATTGAGGATAATTTTGAAACAGAAATAGCAATTATAGATTCTCCCCCTGGTTCATCATGTCCAGTAGTGGAAACTATTCAAAATGTAGACCATGTATTTTTAGTGACTGAGCCTTCACCTTTTGGTTTGAATGATTTGAAGATTGCTATTGATACTGTTAAAATTCTTAAAAAGAAATTTTCCATAATTATTAATAAAGATGATGGTAAACAAAATATTATTAGAGATTTCTGCCAAAAGGAAAGTTGTGAGATTATTGGAGCTATTCCTGAAAAGATAGAGATAGCCCAATTGTATTCAAAAGGTTCTAGAATTTATGAATATGATAAAGACTTTAAAGAAGCAATTGAATCTATCAAAAGTAAAGTTAGCTCTCTTGTTGGAGGTGAAGAATGAAAGAAATAGTAGTAATATCTGGAAAAGGTGGAACAGGTAAAACCACTATCACTGCAGCCTTAGCTCAACATTTAGCTTCAAATTGCATTGTAGCCGACTGCGATGTTGATGCTGCCGATATGCACTTAGTATTCACCCCAAAAGCATTAAAAGAAGAAAAGTTCTTTTCTGGTAAAGAAGCAATAATTAATAGAGAAAAGTGCAAAAACTGTGGGTTATGCCAAGCTAAGTGCCGTTTCGATGCAATAATCCCATTAAGCAATTATAAAAAGGTTGATCCATTCTCATGTGAAGGTTGTGGTTTATGCTCACATTTATGCCCACATGATGCTATTAAAATGGAAGATAGATATGTTGGAGATTTCTTTATTTCCGAAATCAGAACTAATACGAATATGGTTCATGCTAAACTCTTACCAGGAGGAGAAAACTCTGGTAAACTTGTTGCAGAAGTTAAAAAGGAATCACGAAATCAAGCTAACCGACTAAACAAAGACTACATTATTGTTGATGGTTCACCTGGTATTGGATGCCCTGTTATATCATCACTGTCTGGTGCAGATTATGTTGTTTTAGTAACAGAACCTACTAAATCAGCTTTGCATGATTTAAAACGAGTTGTAGAGCTTTTAAAGAAGTTTAAGATAAGAGCTGGTTGCATTATCAATAAGGCTGACTTAAATGCTGATGTAGCTAAAGAGATTAATGAATACATTGTCGAAGAAGAGCTAGACTATTTAGAAACTTTTAATTATAGTAAGAATTTCATTAATGCTGTGAAGAGCGGTTTAACCATTAATGAATATGACCCATTTGAAACTAAAAATAAGATAGAGAATATCTGGACTAAGGTTCAAGAATATTCTACTAGATAAATATAGGAGTTATTATGAAAATTGCTGTAAGTACTGTTGGACCAGAAAAAGATGCAGTCCTAGAACCTCGTTTTGGACGTTCAAACTATTTCGTTATTTATGATACAGAAACTCAAGAATATTCAAGTTTAGATAACACAGCTATTCAAGCCGAGGCTCACGGAGCAGGTCCTAAAACCTCTCAGTTAATCTTTGATTCTGGAGTAAATATTGTCCTAACCGGTAACGGTCCTGGAAAAAATGCTTTCCAAGTTTTACAAGCTGGAAATATTAGTATGTTTATATGTAAAGAAAACATATCTGCAACAGAAGTTATTACTAAATATCTAAATAACGAACTTGCTGAATTTCAAAACTAAAGGAGTTATCTAATGAAAAAGATTATCGCATTACCAACTGAAAATAAACAGTTATGTTCTCATTTTGGTCATTGTGAAGAATTTGTATTCTTCACCACAGAAGATGGTAAAATTGTAAGCCAAGAGTGGGTTACACCACCTGAACATGTTCCAGGACTATATCCTAAATTTGTTGCAGAAAAAGGTGCTACTGTAGTGATTGCAGGCGGTATGGGAATGAAAGCACAAGAGCTTTTTACTTCTAACAATGTTGATGTATTTTATGGTGTTGAACCATGTGCTTTAGAAACTATTGTTAATACCTATTTAGAAGGTAAATTAGAATCTGGTCAAAACCTATGTGATCACTAGATTGCAATATTACATTAAAACACTTTAAGAGCCTTCACTTCAAGGCTCTTTTTTCATAGTTTACTGATTTATAATGCTTGCTTACTTGCCCCCTTGAAAAAAAGCCGATTTTTCAAGGAGACCAGTAAGTTAGAAGTTAGGAGTTAGGCAGAGGAACTAGGAGTGAGGAGTGAGGAGTGAGGAGTGAGGAGTGAGGAGTGAGGAGTTAGGAATTAACTCCGATGAATGAAGAATGATTGAAGAATTGAGGAGATGCTATCCATAAAAACCCCGAAGGGGTGGCATATACTAAGCATGGAGGCTTGCCCTCCATGTAATAGTTAAAAAATAAAAAAAGCCCTGAAAGGGCGACATAAAGGCTAGGCTTTATCTGCAAACAGGAAAGTATACCACGAAAAGCACGAATAACACGAAAAACAGTCAAATTATTTAGGACTGGACAGAAGGGGTGGCATATATTAGCATGGGGTTTTGCACCCCATGTTCAATGATATAAAAGTTTTGAGTCCCGAAGGGACGATATAGATTTTCAGTCCAGTTCAGATGTATTCAGAATTGTAAATAATGTACAGTATTCGGCTCGAACGCTGCAAGGATATATCTCTCCAGAACCCATGATTTCAATAGTGAGCATGTATAGGATTATCAAAAAAAATGTAGAGTTGTTTTACTGTGTTAAACCCATTTGATTAAGAAAATAGTTTTTTTTGTTGAGGGTTGAAAATAATCACAGCCTAAGTTTTGACTATTGCACTATTAAATTATTGACAAGTAGACTGTATCATAAATTATGAGTTAACATGATAAATTATAAGTGGAGGATTGTATGAAAGTTAAGAGCCAGATTATGGATAATGCGGCTATTGACAGAACTTTAAGACGTATTGCACATGAAATTATTGAACAAAATCGTGGATTAGAAAATGTCTATTTAGTTGGTATTAGAAGTCGTGGAGTGCCAATGGCTAAAAAACTTTCCGAGATTCTCACATCAATCGAGAATAAGGAAGTTCCAGTTGGCATACTTGATATTACTCTTTACAGAGATGATTTATCAACTATATCACACCAACCAGTAATCAAAGGTTCTAAAATAGACTTTGATATCTATAACACTAATGTAATTTTAGTAGATGATGTTCTTTATACAGGAAGAACAGTAAGAGCAGCTATCGACGCTATTCTTGATTTTGGAAGACCAAAACACATCCAATTGGCTGTTTTAATTGACAGAGGACACAGAGAACTTCCAGTTAAAGCTGATTATGTAGGTAAAAATGTTCCTACTTCATCTGATGAAATAATCAAGGTGTCATTTGAAGAGACTGATGGTGAAGATACAGTTAAAATCGTAATTAAGGATGATGAATAAACTATGTCATTCTGGAAAAAATATAAAAATATCATCAAAGAAAACAAGTCTTATGTTTGTCTTGGTTTAGATAGTGATTTTAGCAAATTACCTGAATGTGTTTTAGAACTTGAAGATCCAATATTTGAATTCAATAAGGCTATTATTGATGCAACTAAAGATGTAGTTGCATGTTATAAGCCTAACTTTGCTTTCTATCACTCACAAGGTTTAAAATCTTTAGAGTCTTTACGTAAAACTTTAGATTATATACCAGAGAATATCCCTGTGATTCTTGATATAAAAGCTGGTGATATAGGCAACACAATGTCTAATTATGCAAAAGCATTCTTTGAAGATTGGAAATGCGATTCAATAACTTGTAATCCATTAATGGGTAATGATGTTATTGAAGCTCTAAAGGCTCACACTGAAAACTTTGCATTCATTTTAGCATTAACCTCAAACAAGTCTGCAAGTGATTTCTTGAAGAAGAATGACCTTTATAAGGATATTTCAAAATATATAGCAGATTTAAACTCTCAACAATTTGGTGCTGTTGTAGGAGCTACAAATTCATCAGAATTGAAAGAGCTAAGAGAATTAATGCCAGAGACCTTATTCTTAGTTCCGGGAATCGGAGCTCAAGGTGGTTCATTGGCTGAAGTTGTTGAAAACACAACTTATTCCAAAGATGATGCTCGATTTGTAATAAACTCTTCTAGAGGAATTATATTTGCTGATTCTTCAGAGAATTTTGCAGAGAAAGCTAGAGAAAAAGCTATTGAATTAAAAGATTCAATAAACGATTTGATTGAAAAACTGTAATAAATATTATTGTGTTGCTTCGTATTAATTGCGGAGCAACATTTCATTATATAGTGGAGTAATAATGCAAAAAAGACCTAGTTGGCAGAAATATTTCATAGAAATGGCATATTTAGTAGCTGAACGTTCAACCTGCTTAAGAAGAAAAGTAGGTGCAGTGATTGTACGTAATAATCAAGTATTGGCGACAGGCTATAATGGAGCACCTAAGAATGTAAAACATTGTAAAGAAACTGGATGTTTAAGAGAACAATTAAATGTTCCATCAGGACAAAGACATGAGCTTTGCAGAGGTGTACATGCAGAACAAAATGCAATTATTCAAGCAGCAGTAAACGGAACTCCAATTCAAAATGCTGAATTATATTGTACTACTCAACCTTGTATAATATGTGCTAAAATGATTATTAATTCTGAGATAAAAAGAGTCTATGTTGCAGAGCCATATAATGATGATATGTCAGAACAAATGCTAGCTGAAGCTGGCGTAGAACTAATACATTTGGATAGGGATTCGGGACATTTAAAAAAACTAAATTAGGGGTGTAAAAATGAAAAAGTTAGTATCATTATTAATGTTAAGTTCAAGTATTTTGCTATCAGCAAAAGTCTTAACTCTCAACCAAGCAGTAGAAACTGCATTCAGAAATTCTCATGATATGCAAGTTCAAGAGGTTGATAATGAAAAAGTAAATTCATCTTACAATTCAGTTTTATGGGATATCGTTCCGGAAGCAGATGTTAATTGGTCATGGCAAAAGAATAATCAAGGAATAGGGAGATCAGCAGGATTTACATTTTCAAAAAGTCTTACATCTACCCTACCAGAATATTTTAACTGGACAAATGCAAAACATAATATCGAAATAAACAAACTCCAAGAAGCTCAAAATCGTAAAGAAATTGCTTGGAATGTTCTTAATACTTATATTGATTTACTTCTATCTCAAAAAAAGTTATCTATCTATAACGAAAACTATTCTATACAAAAAGACTTGTTAGAGGAAGCCAAAATCTTAAAAGACCAAGGTAGAAAATCAGTTTATGATTATAATCAAGTTGAGATTAATACTTTAAACTCAGAACTAGACCTTATTCAAGCTAAGAAAAGTGTTTCTGACAATATTAGAGAGCTCAAGTTAGTTTTGAATATTGAAGCTGATACTCTTTCTTTAGCTGATATTGATATTCCTACAGATAGAGAACTTGATTATGATATAGAAAATGAAAGTTCATACTCACTTCAATTGAAAGAAAGCAACATCTCTCATGACAAGTATATGCTTAATCAAGAAAAGATTAGATTTTTACCTGACCTAAGTCTTTCATATAATCATAGCTATTCTTCATCTAATGGTTATGATGATTTTGATGATAGTTATACTTTAGGCTTGGGGATTAGCTATTCTCTATGGAATTTCTTTGAGCATGGCCAAGAATATTATCGTTCAAAACTAAATATCTCTTCAAGTGAAATTGAGCTTGATAGAGAATTAATGAAGTTTAAAAAAGATTTTAGACAAAACCAAGATGACTTAGCTAACCTAAGAATTAAAAAGAAAATTAACGATAAAATTCTTGCTCAAGCTAAAGAGAATTTTGAAATCGCTAAAACTAATTTCAACTTAGGATTAATCAAGGCAATTGAACTAGAGGAATCAAAAACAGACTTGAATGATGCTAAAGTTAGTAATCTAGAGCTAGGTTATCAATTATACTTAAAAGAAGAAGCAATTAATTATCTATTGTCAAAAGAAATTGCGGGGAAATGGTAGGAAAAAATGAAGAAGTTTTTTAGAATTTTACTGTTTTTAGTTGTTGTTGTTGTTATTGGATACTTTGCAAAGTCATATTTGGGTAAATCAGATTCTGAAGCGACTAGCAAATCAGTTTTTAAGTTTCAATCTGTAAAAGCCTCAAAAGGTGAGATTGTTACACAAATCGATATAACTGGAGTAGTTGAACCAGAAACTACTGTTGAGATTAAATCTAAGGTTTCTGGTAAAATAGTTAAATTCTATAAAGATATTAACGATTCTGTTAGAATAGGTGATTTAATAGCAACAATTGAACCAGATTATCAGCAAGCAAATTCTATTACTAACACTCGTTCTAATTTAGATTTAGCTAGAATTAGATATGAATGGGCTTTGAAAGATTTTAAAGACATAGAAACCCAGTATAATTTAGGTCATGAATCAAAATATAACTATGACCAAAGTAAAAAGGAATTGGATCAAGCTCTTATCAATTTCAATATAGCAAAAGAGCAATATGCTCAAGTTGAAGAGATTGATACTAAAGGTGCAGAATCAAAGATTTACGCATCAGTTCATGGTAAAGTCATTTCTAGATCAGTCGAAGAGGGCGAAATGATTTCTTCTGTCGGACTAGGAAATTCAGATGGTACAGCAATAATGAATATTGCAGACCTATCAAAAATGATCGTAAAATCAAATATTAACGAAATTGATATTAATAAATATAGAGAAGGACAGAAAGCTCAAATCACTGTTCCAGCAAACCCTTATCATAAGTATAAAGGAACTATCAAACAGATTGCTGTAATGGCTATTGATTCTAATAATACTAAAGTATTCCCTATTGAAATAGAACTAGAGGATGTAGATAAGAAAATTATGCCTGGAATGACTGCAGAAATAACTATTCAAGGTGATTCAAAACAAGATATTATTAAAATACCTATCCGTGCCTTATTTAGTAATGATAAAGGTGAGGATGTTGTTTATATCGCAGAAAATGAGAAAATCACTGAAACTAGGGTTGTTCAAACTGGCATAAATAATTTCCGAGAAGTAGAGATTGTTTCTGGGCTTCAAGAAAACGAAGAAATTTCTTTATTCCCACCTTCTATGATTAATGGAACAAGCGAGAAAAAATAATGAGTGATAAGACAAAGAAGATAATCTATTTTTCTTTACTGTTTATTTTAGGAGCTGCTTTCGTTATCCTCTATAACCTTGATAAGACAATCGAAACAGATGGTCAGTCAATAGTGGATGTCGCAACAAAATGGATTCCTGTAGATGAAGATACTCAAACTAATACTGCAGAAAGTGACTCTCTTGATTCTGAAAACTACTACAAAAATGAAACTGTTACTCCCTTTAAATATGATTTGGATGACATCTCAGAAATAAAAGTAACATCAGATTACTACAACTATACTCTTTCTCAAGAAAAAGCTAAGAACTGGATGTATGTTTCTGAAAACCTCACTTGTAATGTGAAAAGGAACAACAATTCATTAAACAAACTAAGAAATATTTTATTTAATATAAAAGCAGATAACTATGGCACTAAAGATTACTCTGACTATTCAAGATACTTTGAGAAACCACTGTTAACTGCTAAATTAACCTTTAAAGATAAGTCAACTCACACTTTGCAATTCATTAGAATAGAAGACCAAGTGAGGCACATGGCAGATTCTGGTAAACGAACCTACGTTCGTGTTGATGACGACACAGTTATCTACTTCATTGTTTATAGCAATGTACAACGCTTTATGATAACTGATGAGTTGATTAATAAATAATGAATATTATATGTGGAGGATAAAATGGATTACTTCTTAACTGAAGATCAATTGGAAATGAGAGATATTGCACGCAGAATAGCTCAGGAAAAAATTAAGCCGCTCTCTGAAGAGTACGATGAAAAAGGGATTTTCCCTTGGGATATAGTAGAGATATTAGCACAAAGTGATATCTTTGCTGTGCTTGTTCCAGAAGAATATGACGGAATTAGCGGAAAAGTATTAGATTTAGCTATAGTAACAGAAGAGTTATCTAAAGTAGATACTGGTATTGCTTTAGCTTTTGGGGCAACAGGGTTAGGAATGTATCCACTGCTTATTTCTGGAAGTGAAGAACAAAAACAGAAATATTTACCACAAATAGCAAACGGTGAAAAATTAGCAGCTTTTGCCTTAACTGAAGCTAATGCTGGTTCAGATGCTGGTGCTATTGAAACCACTGCTACATTAGATGGTGATCATTATGTACTTAATGGTACTAAACAATGGATTACTAACGGTGGTGATGCAGATATCTACACTGTATTTGCTATGACTAATAAGTCAAAAGGCGCGAGAGGTTGTTCTTGCTTTGTAGTAGAGAAAGGTACACCTGGTTTTGAGTTCGGTAAGAAAGAAAACAAAATGGGTATCAGAGCTTCTTCAACTAGAGAGCTTATCTTTGACAATTGTAGAATACCAAAAGAAAACCTAATCGGAAGAGAAGGTACAGGCTTTATCACAGCAATGAAGACTTTTGATAAATCAAGACCTATGGTTGGTTCTCAAGCTGTTGGTGTTGCAGCAGGTGCATTAGATATCGCTGCAAAATACTCTAAAGAAAGATACCAATTCGGAAAACCTATTTCAGCATTCCAAGGTGTTCAATTCATGCTTGCAGATATGGCAACACAAGTAGAAGCAGCTAGAGCATTAGTTTATCAAACTGCTAGAATGGTTGATGCTGGTTGTAAGAAATATAGTAAAGAAAGCGCTATGTGTAAATACTTTGCTTCTGATGTAGCAATGAAAGTTACAACTGATGCTGTTCAAATCCTTGGTGGATATGGTTACATGAAAGAATACCCAGTAGAAAAAATGATGCGTGATGCTAAGATTCTTCAAATCTATGAAGGAACAAACCAAGTTCAAAGAACTATTGTTGCATCTAACTTATTAAAAGAATATTAAACTAAAAACTTATACAAAGCAAACGGGATAGTCTAACTATTCCGTTCTGCTTTACAGAGATTTCTTAAATTCTTATTATTATAAAACTCAGACAATCTATGAGGTATTATTTGGGTTAAAATCAATATATTGAAATAAGTAGTATGAATTTAAGAAATATCTTGACGATAATTCTATAAATTTAACAAAGTTATAAAAAATAAGAAAATAAAATATTGGAGCTATAGATGAAGAAAAAGACGATAATTATTGAATCAATAATCTTAGTTGTTTCAGCTGTTGTTTTGGCTTTATTCTTGGGTTTACCACAAGTAATTGATCTTGACAAGAGGCAGAATAAGCAAAAGAACATTTCTCAGCTAACAGAGCTAACTATGAACACAAACAATTTCTTGGATAAGTACAAATATAGCATGACTGCTGATTTAGGAAGATTAAAAGAAAAAATGGAATATTCTCAGAAGCTATATGTACCTGGGGATAATGATTATAAGTATTTTGTGTACGGTGGTATTAAAAATAGTGATTTAAGATACTTAATCACTTATGACTTACTAGATATTTTGAATGCTTACCCATCACTTTCATCTAGTAATAAACTAAAATTCAATAATTCAATGAATGCTTACTTAATCACTGCTAAGAATAGATTAATGTATTCAGAAGATAGTGAAAAATATCAAGAATTTTTAAAAGCAATTGAGAATTTACAAGCAAACTTAGGTAATACTAAGTACTTCAGAAAAGCTCAATACTTATCTGATATTAAGAAGAGTTTAAGTAAAGAAAATGCTGCTCTTTATGATAACAGAGTATCAATATTCTTACCATCATTGATTCAATCATTCTCTAATGAAGGTAAAAAGAATCTCCAAATTGGTATTGCATTTTATTTAGCTTATGTTAATAGAATCAATTCAGGAACAGATATTAATGAAAGTTTTGTTGCTTTTTCAAATGACATTGATGAATTATCTAAATATTCAGCTTTAAAACAAGCTGCATCAAACAATGTATTCCCAGAAGGAACTAGCAGCAAAGATATCACAACTATCTTTGATAATGAATTGTCTAATGTTGTATTAGCATCATGCAACTATCAAGATAGATTGAACAAGGGTATCGTAGCAATCGGTACAAACGTAGCAGAAAACCCTAAAGATAAATTATCTTCTGAAACTGTACTATCCTACAATAATACTTCATTCCAAAAAGAAATTAATAACAAATTAGATCAGCTTATTGAACAATATCAAGGTGATTCAGACGGACTTGAAAATGCTATTGCTGCTATGGTAAATGACTACAAGATGAATGATATTAACAATCAAGTTGTCGATATTACTGAATCAATTTTTAATTACATGCAATATCAAGATTTTACTTATAAATCAATCTATAACAGTCAAAAAAGTTCTGTTGGAGCTAAGTTCAGTGAAAAGTATGTTGATATCTTCCATAAATACTTAATGAAGTATGACAAGCAATTAATCATTGAAAATCTTGCTAAAGAAATGGAATCTAAAAAACAAGATGCTCTTAAGAATTACAAATCTAGACTTAAAAACACTGAGTTGCTTCCTGTATTAAGAACACAAATGATGAATACTCCTGATTTCTTAAACAAGTATTATTCTTCAAAGAAGTTTAAAACTTTAGTTGCAGACAACGAGAAAGATTTCATCAAAAATATTGAGAGAGAATTTGTTAATACTAAGAAAAAAGATTTAACTATTGAAAACATTAAAGCTAATGCTGATAACGATAAAATCATCTTTGATGATGATTATCTAAAGCAGTTAAAAGCAAACAAGACTTTATGGAATAATCAATATGATTATATTGTTTATCATGTAACTAAAGATAACCCTAAAGCTTCTATAAAAGGTATTGCAGCTGAAGTTATTGCTGATTCAACTAATATAATCAAAAACAACTCTAAATTAGTTAGTAGCTTACAAGATAAGATTGCAAAATCTAAAGAAGATTATGTTAAAAAAGATTATTCAAATTATAATGCTCTCTTATACTATAGTGATTATTGCACAAACCTAATTGCTAAGAATATTGAAATTACTAACAAGGCTGGTTATGATGGTTTTATTGAAGCTACTACAAAAACAGCTGACAATATTATTACTAACGATGAATATCCAGAGTTTACTGATGACTTCTTATCTCAAGTTAAAACTGCTATGAATGAAGTAACCAAGAATTACATTATTGATGAAGGAAACATTCCAGCTGAATTATCTGCACAGTTAGACCAATTAAGTGCTCAATTAACTAACTATGATGCTTACTTGAAATACGTGCAAGCTAAGAAAGTTAGTAGCAAGAAAAGATTCTCTAAAAATGAACTAGCTTTATATTCAGCAAGCGGCATTGATAAAAACAGTTTAGTATCTTACTATAACGGTAATATTCGTTACATTAAAGGTAAACTTGATAAAAAAGACATCTTTAGAAAGTTCTATAATACTCAAAAAAGCCTATTATTATCTAAATATAACGATGCGAAAAGATCTGCTACTGAAGAAGACTTTAATAAACTAGAAACTCAAATCAGTGCTTTTGTTAAGGCTAATAATCAAGATGATAGAGCAAACTTCACTAACATCGTATCTCAAATGCTTAAAAATTATAATGAGTATATCAATAATGATTATAAATTCAATAATGCATTCAACTTTGATGGTCTTATTTCAGATTTAACAAGAGTTGAGAATAATATTAAGTTCTACCGTTCACTTGTTGAATTCCCTTATTATGACAAGGATGAATATTATCTTTTATATGGAAGATTCATTGAACCTGAGCATGATAAAAAAGCTAAAACTTATGAAAAGATTGGAGTTAGTGCTGTAGTTTACACTGATATTCATAACTTTCCACAAGCTCATAAAGTTGTAGTAAGAGACCTTGGAAATACTAATGTAGATGTTCAATCATTACAATCTGCTTTAGAAGCTAAAATTAACTCATTAATCCAACAAAACAGATCTGATTCATACGTTCATTATACAGATCCAGATTACAAGTTAACAAAGCAAGAAGCACAGGCTAAGAAAGACATTAGAGAAAAACTAACTACTGAGTTAAACAAAATAGTAGATGACTTTGTTAAAGAAAATTACTAAAGAATAAATATATCTTAAAAAATTAGATGAGCTACTGTATGGTATCTCATCTTTTTTGTTATGGGAGAACAAATGGAATATAAAGAATTTCTAGATAAACTATATCAAAGATACTCTGGTAATGTAAAGTTAGGGTTAAATCGTATGTTTGAAATCTTAAAAGAGATGGATAACCCTCATGAGAAAATGAAAGGTTTTCATATTGCAGGAACTAATGGCAAGGGTTCTACATCAGCAATGCTGGAAGCATTATCCTTAGCTTATAATCTTTCAACTGGTTTGAACACATCTCCCCACTTAGTTAATTATACTGAAAGATTTCGAGTAAGTGGTAAGCAGTCAAGCTTTGAAGATGTTTATAACTATTACAAAGAATGGGAGTCTGTCTTCAATAAAACAGATGCATCTTTTTTCGAGATTACCACAGCAATTGCTTTTAAAATGTTTTTGCAGAATAAGGTAGATGTAGCTATTTTTGAAGTAGGTTTAGGTGGAAGACTAGATGGAACTAATCCTTTTAAATCAACTGTTACAGCCATTACTTCTATCTCAATCGACCATAAAAAGTCTCTTGGAGATAGTTTTGAAAAGATTGCTTATGAAAAAGCAGGTATTATAAAAGAAAATGTGCCAGTAGTACTAGGTAAAATCCAAGCAAGTCCATTAAAAGTTATCACTGATATAGCGAATGAACGCTATGCCCCAGTGTATAAATATGGAGAAGATTACACAGTTTCAAATATCAGAATGGATGAAAATGGTACAACTTTTGACTATGAGCTTCCTTCTGAGAATATTTATCTAAAAGATATTTCTGTTAACTTACTTGGTGAACACCAAGCTCTGAATGCTTCGGTAGCTCTCACTTGCTTTATTCTTTACTTAAGATTACAAAAGATAGAATTTGACGAAGTTACGATTCGAAAAGGTCTTTCATCAGTTTCTTGGTCAGGTAGAATGCAGATTATAAATAAAAAGCCTCTAGCAATACTTGATGGTGCACATAATGATGCAGGTATGAACTTCTTGATAAACAATACTAAGAGTATTTTCCCGGATAAGAGAAGAGTTTTCGTTCTAGGTATATTAAGAGATAAACCTTTTGCAGAGATGCTTAAAATGGCTTCAGAAATTGCTTCTAAACTATATTTATGTCAAAGCACCTCCCAACGTGCTGCCGATGTTGAAGACTTAAGACTGGTAGCTGATAAATTAGCCATAGATTATGAGGTTATCCCAGATGTAAATGAAGCTTACCAAAAAGCAATCAAAGACTGTGATGAAGATGACTTGATTATAGTTGGAGGTTCTTTATATACTATCTCTGAAGTTCTAGCTCATCAATAAGAAATTGACATAATTTTGGTGATTATATTGAGCAATTTGCTTATATGTGTAATCATAATTTTAACTCACTAAGGTGACCCTTACTGACCTCCTTGAAAAAAAGCCGATTTTTCAAGGAGGCAAGTAAGGATGAAGTAATAATCTTGTGTCTCTGAAAAGATTTTTCAAATCTCTTCAAGGCTAAGAGTTCATTTTGATAAATAAAAAACAAGT
Source organism: Cloacimonadales bacterium (SeqCode) (assembly GCA_963678315.1). Lineage (GTDB taxonomy): Bacteria > Cloacimonadota > Cloacimonadia > Cloacimonadales > JAFGVF01. The sequence goes on from OY782781.1 coordinate 2,766,293, forward strand.
TTTATATCTAACGAATAATTGGAATACAAACAAAAAGAGAGTATTGAATAATCAAAACTCTCTTTTTATATAATTTATCCCAGATGATGCATTAGGATTGACGAAAATAGTGCAGATTCTTTCAGCAAAATAGCTTACAGAATCGAAGCTTGAATAATATTTATTCTAGTTGAGATTATGGAAGTTATTCTTGCCAAATAATATCGTGCTATTTTTCAAGTCCTAGTGCATTATTTGGGTTTATAGAAACTACTAGTATTTAACTACTTCATATTTTCCTGAGTCAAGCAATCTTCTAATAATACCAGTATCATTAACATAGTGTCCAGCACCTACAATAACAAAAGCTGTTTTGTTTTGAGCTAGCATATCTTCAATTTTAGCAGTCATTTTAGTATCTCTATCACCAAATAAACTCTTGATATAAGCTTCTTCTTCTTTAGTTTCAAAGTTTGTGAAGTAAGCTTTCATAGCTTGAGCATCACCTCTTTGCCAAATATCAGCTAGAGAGTTTAATTGTTCTTTGTAATTTTCTGCTTCCACTAGTGATTTTCTTAAAAGTCCTTCAGAGCTTGACTCATCTGAGCTAAATAATAATTCAATTTGACCTTCAATACCTTCAAGCTCTACAATCTCTTTATTCATCTCATTAGCTCTATTTAAAAAGTGCACATCAATACCGTATTCAGCATTTAAACCTGCTTTCATTGATTCATTTTGAACAATTGAGATATTGATTAGACCAGGCTTCATCATGTTAATTTGTTGCATAGGTGCATTCAATGCGGTGAAATATTCAACTAACAGTTCATAAGTTTCTGGAGAAATATGATCTTTGATTGTTGTACCATCCATATAGATACCTTTAGACGCGATCATTTGTTGAATCATCATTTGATCAACATTCAACATATCTACTTCTACAGCTAACAAATCGGATTGAGTAAAAGCATCTTCTACCACTTTATCCATTGGGAAAAATTCTTTCTTACCAAAATGCATTGAGCCTAATAAATAAACTGAACTATCTTCATCTGAAACCTTCCAGAACATCATTTCACCACTATCAAGTGGATCTGAGGATGAGAACATTGAACAACTAGATAATACTACTAATACAAGTGCAAAAAGCACAAATTTTCTTAACTTCATAACATACTCCATATATTTTTTGTTAATATCTTTTCAAATGACAAATAAGTCAAGCACAAACTATTTTACTATAAGTACTTTTGTTACTTCACTGCTTCCTTTTCCACTTACTTTTATGATATAAACACCTTCAGCAACTTTTAAATCAACATCAAAAGTTACTTCTTTTGAATTAGCATAATAATCTTTTCTTTTCACTAATTGTCCTCGTAAATTGTATAGTTCAACGGTTTCAACATTATGTTCAGATTTAATTGCTAGTTTATTATCTACAAGTGGATTTGGATATATTCTTAGATTACAAGCTTCTACATCGTTACTAGCATTTTCTGTTGCATAAGAAGACAAACTGATTCTGTCAATCATGATCATAGATGCTTGATTACTACAATTCTTAAGCCAAAAGTTAGTAATCATATCATCACCAGAAACACTGTATTCAAAGTTTAGGAGGCTATAGTCAGGCGTAATTTCTATATAAGGCATTTCATAGGCTTCTACAGATTGAGAAGAATCATTATTTAAATAGATTCCTGTTTTTATTCTGTCATAACCCCATTCAGAAGATAAGCTTCTTAGCCAGACCATTACATTTAGCTGCTGAGTTCGAAAATCTGGCGAAATAAGTAAATCCTCGGTAAAACCATTGTTTGCTGAGACACTGACCAGAGACTTGTCTTGAATATTGTTTATATTTAAAGTAGAATCTAGAGAGTTAAAATCAATAATGAAAAAACCACTATGACTACCTTCATTCTCAAAATCAAACCATGGAAAGGTCACAGTATTTGCTTGGTCAAGATCATAAGACTGCCAAACTCCTAGATTATCTTCACCATTTTGATAAGATTGGAAATCATCATTTATAATGAACTCAGCCCCTTGAAGTGGTGATATCTCAATTGAATTTGATTGGCAAGTGTAAGCAATAAAGTCTTTTGTAACATATATGTTATCAAGGTTATCAAATTCATTTAAGTTGAGAGTATAGCTTGTTGCATTGCATGAAATACTTTCGCTTCCACAGTTGACCATATAGACACATTCATCTTCAGTAACAAAACTTGGAAACCAAGTCATTGAAATAGAATCATTACCAATATTAGTTGTAATCAAATCTATATGAGGAAGATCTCCTGCAAAGCTTAGAGAATATTCTTCACTTGGGTATTCTAAACCATTCAATGCATTTATAAACTTAATTGTATAGTCTTTGCTAGGACACCACATTTCAGGTAAAACTATTCTATACTGGTTGTTAGAGATGCTTTCTAATTCTAAATCTTCAATTACATCAGATATAGATTCAGTTTGGTACTCCATTCTAATGGACCCTATTTCATTTGCTTGCACAACAATATCAACTGCAATATCAAGGTTGTCTAAATTATTAGTTGGACTTACTAGTAAAGGACAATTTACAGAGGGCTCAAATTCAAACTTGGTATTAGGAAGGTAGTTTCTTAAGAATTGACCATTAACAAGGTTGTTAACATCTATTAAGGAATCAAATTGGCAGTATGCTAAAGATGTATTGGCTTGTGTTTCAAAACATAGGAAGTTATCACTAGTGGAAGCGTAATCTTCTCGGTTCTCAACAAAGACTACTGCTAAATTATTATTTTCTGTATATTCAAAGTCAGTTTGGAAATCTATATTTAACCACCCTTCCCCAACTTCTGTAGAAAAATTGTTAGCTGTTAACTCTCCTTCGAATACTAACTCTAATGATGAAGTATCAATCCAATCATCATTTGTAGCAAACTCCAGTCCATCAGTATAGCCCATATAGATAGAAACATCATTTATGTAACTTGCAGGATTAGGACTCTCTATTGAATATTGATAACTAATGGAATTAATGCTTCCTAAGGAATTAAAGTAATCACGACTATATATAGTCTCACTCATTGAATAATTATAGTGTGGATCAGAAGGTAAATGTTGATTGTCTATGGTTCCCCCACCGACCTCGATTGAATAAGCATATATTTTATTTACACTACAAATAGCAAAGAATACAAATAATACTACAGCACCAAAGCGTTTCATATTTCCTCCAAATATAAGTCTAGTAAACCATTAAATATATTTACAATTATTTATCTACAGTTGTCAAGAGCTTTTTGAGAAATGTGGAAATATTTAGTACAATTAAAAAAGGCTACTCATTTGAGTAGCCTAATCTATGGCTCCGACAGAGGGATCCGGCAGTTGCCGGACAAGTTCCGAACCCCCGTCCGTCCGGCAGCTGCCGGATAACAGCCACCCGGTTGACATCACATGTTATTTATTATATTTCTAATAAGATCTCTGCAACGAAAAAAAGGCTACTCAGTTGAGTAGCCTAATCTATGGCTCCGACAGAGGGATTTGAACCCCCGACCTAGTGGTTAACAGCCACCCGCTCTACCGCTGAGCCATGTCGGAATAATTAATAAAGATTTGATTGACACTTTTCATTGGTCGGGATTAAACCCCCGTCCGGCAACTGCCGGATAACAGCCACCCGCTCTACCGCTGAGCCATGTCGGAATGATTATCAATCATGTTTAATCAAAATATAATATTAGTGTTTCTGTGTCAATAATAAATTTATTATTTTTCTAAAATAATGGTAACAGGTCCATCATTAGTTAATTGTATCTTCATATCTGCAGCAAAGATACCTGTTTTTGGTTCTTTATAAATATTTTTAATTTGTTCTATCATTTTCTTGTATAAACCTTCTGCTATATCAGGTTTTGCAGTGTTAATAAAGTCTGGACGCATACCTCTTTTACAGTTGGCATATAGAGTAAACTGAGAGACAAGCATAACATCCCCTTCAATATCTTTAACTGATAAGTTCATTTTACCATTACAATCTTCGAATATTCTTAATCCAATGAGTTTATTAACAAGCCATTCTATCTCCGTACCTGTATCTTGACAACCGATACCGACAAAAACTAAAAGACCTTTTCCTATTTCAGAGACTAATTTATTATCAACAGTCACAGAAGCATTATTTACTCTTTGAATCAAAAGTTTCATTAAACTACACCAGCTTTGATTAGGTCATGTAGATGTAAAACACCAACAGGTTCATTATCTTTATCAATAACAGGTAAAACAGTAATATTAAAGTCTTCCATTACATTCAAAGCTTCTACAGCAAGAATATCTTCTTTTATTGATTTAGGACTAGAAGTCATAGCCTTATTTACAGGAAAAGTAGCAAGCTCATTGTAGCCCTTTTGTAAGAACCTTCTCAAATCACCATCAGTAACTATTCCTACTAACTTGTTAGCTTCAAGCACCAAGACACATCCAAGCTTTTTGGAGGTCATGGTCATGATAGCTTTATCCATTGTTGAAGTAATCTCGATAGTAGGGCAATCATCTCCCCTATGCATTAAATCTTCTACTCTTAGAAGAATCTTTTTCCCTATAGATCCGCCTGGATGAAACTGAGCATAATCTTCAAGTTTAAAGTTTCTCTTCTTAAGTAACGAAACTGCAAGAGCATCACCAACAGCTAATTCTACAGTAGTGCTTGCTGTAGGTACTAAGCCTAATTGTTCAAACTCTTTAGGTACTGAGCAGTCAATGACTACATCAGAATGTTGAGCAAGTTTGCTCTGCAAGTTGCCAGTTAAACCTATTAAGGGAATCTTGTTGAATTTTATAAATGGTATAATCGAAATTAGTTCTTGAGTGTTTCCACTGTTGGAAATAGCAATAACAACGTCTTCTTTTTGGAGCATTCCTAAATCGCCATGAATACCTTCTGCAGGGTGTAGAAATATAGAAGTAGTACCTGTACTAGCTAGTGTAGCAGATATCTTACGTGCTATCAAACCCGCTTTACCCATACCGGTTACCACAACTTTACCTTTGCATTCAACTAAAATTTCCAAAGCTTCAACTACATTATTATCTATTTTATCGGAACACATTTGGATAGCTTTAGCTTGTTGTTCAAGCTCTTTTTTAACAACTTTGATATAATCTTTCATCTTATCGCCTACTATTAGAAAGGGTAAACACATTGGTTTACCCTAATTATTTATCCTCTGAGCTAGCTAATAAAGCTCACTCTTCTTAATCATTATTCTTCATCTTCTAAAACTGATTTAATAGCATCTTCAACCTTTAGAATACCTAAATCACCTTTAGTATGACGTCTAACTGATACAGAATCAGCTTCAGCTTCTTTACCACCAATAATGAACATGTATGGTATCTTAGAAACTTCAGCTTCTCTTATCTTGTAACCAATCTTTTCTGTTCTAGTATCAATTTCAGCTCTTATACCAGCAGCTTTGAGTTTTGCAAGAACTTCTTGGCCATATTCATTTACAGAATCAGCAATAGGAAGAACTTTAACTTGAACTGGGCATAACCATACTGGGAAGTTTCCTGCATGGTATTCAATTAAAGTACCAAAGAAACGTTCGATAGAGCCTAATAAAGCTCTATGAATCATATAAGGTCTGTGAGGTTGATTATCTGAGCCTATGTAGTCCATATCAAACCTAGTTGGTAAGTTAAAGTCGAACTGAATAGTAGTACATTGCCATGATCTGTTTAAAGCATCCTTAATCTTAATATCAATTTTAGGACCATAGAAAGCTCCACCACCTTCATCTACTTTGTATTCTAAGCCATGTTTCTCAATTGCTTTCTTGAGTGATTCAGTAGCTTTATCCCATTCTTCAACTTCTCCAACAGCCTTTTCAGGTTTTGTTGATAAGTATATGTCAAAGTTATTGAAACCGAATTTCTTTAGAATCATTAGAGAGAAGTCTAGTAACTTTTCAACTTCAGTCTCTAACTGATCAGGTGTACATATAATATGAGCGTCATCTTGTGTAAAACCTCTAACTCTCATCAAGCCATGTAAAGCTCCAGAAAGCTCATTTCTGTACACAGTTCCAAGCTCAGCCATTTTATAAGGAAGCTCACGGTATGATCTTCTAGATGATTTGTATATCATTATGTGGAATGGACAGTTCATAGGTTTTACATAATAGTCTATTCCATCCATTTCCATTGAGTCATACATGCCATCTTTGTAGAAATGCAAGTGACCACTAGTTTCCCACAAAGTACCTTTACCAATATGTGGTGTATAAACTAAATTATAATCATAAGCCAGATGTTGTTCTTTCCAATAAGACTCTATTTGATGTCTAATCATAGCACCTTTAGGATGCCATAAAACTAAACCTGCACCAATTTCATCATTGATTGAGAAAAGGTCTAATTCCTTACCAATCTTTCTGTGGTCTCTTTTCTTAGCTTCTTCTAAATTGTTTAAGTGCACCTTAAGATCTTTTTTAGAAGGGAAAGAGATACCATATATTCTCTTAAGCATTTTATTCTTTTCATCGCCTCTCCAGTAAGCACCTGAAGAACGTAATAATTTAAAAGCTTTAATCTTGCCAGTATGAGTTACATGAGGACCTCTACACAAGTCTGTGAAGTCACCTTGAGTATATAACGAAAGAGTTTCATCTTCTGGAATTTCGTTTAAGATCTCCAATTTATAAGGCTCATCCATCTCTTTGAAAATTTCTATTGCTTCATTTCTTGAAACTTCTTTTCTTGAATAAGGAAGCTTTTGCTTAGAAAGTTCTTTCATCTTGTCTTCGATTTTAACAAGTTCTTCTTCAGAGAATGCTTTGTCTCGATCAAAGTCATAATAGAAACCGTTTTCTATAGCAGGACCAATAGTTACTTTTACATCTGGATAAAGTTGTTTAACAGCTTGAGCCATTAAGTGAGCAGTAGAATGCCAGAATATTTCAGGACCTTCTTCTGATTTAAAGGTTATAATTGATACTTCTGCATCTGAATCTATTTTATGATTTAAATCTACTTTCTTTCCATTTACTATTCCAGCTAAAGCAGCGTTAGCTAGTCCATCGCTGATACTTCTAGCGACTTCTAATACATCAATTTGTCCTTCAAACTCTTTTATTGAGCCATCAGGTAATTTAATTTTTAAACTCATATCTATTATTCTCCATTCCTATTTTCATTCTTTTCGATGCTTGTAGATAATCTTTCAGCAACATCATCTAGTAATTTCATAAGTTCGTTATCAGTTAGATCTTTAGTATTATCAGCAGTTGGTTCTAAGACAAATTTTTCTATGTCTTTTCTTGTTTTACGCCATTCAGAAATAGTTGGTTCTGTTTCTGCACTATTTAATTGGTCATATACTTCAAATAACTTATTATTCTCTTCAAGTCTTGTTTTCAATGGTTCTACATCTAGAGCGCTCTTTCTAAGTGGCATATAATATGTATCATAAGACCATTTAGCTGTTTGTTCTTTTTCTGTTAACCATTTAATAAAGTTCCAAGCCCCTCTTTCTTTCTTATCAGAGCTTTTGAAAATTGCTATATTTGTACCACTAATCACGTTCTTAATCGTTCGATGATGTGGTATTGGTGCTATACCAATGTTAAACTTAATCTTGTCGTTATTAGCCATAAAAGCCATTGAAACACTTGACCCTTCATAAGTAAGAACTTTTTCAGCCAAGAAGTCATTCTGACCATCAAAGCCTTGCACTGTATAAGCAGCTCCTAAGTCAACAAGTAATGTTCTTAAGTATCTTAGAGCTTCAACACCTTCAGGGCTATTAAATTTTGGTTCTTTACCATCAACAATCTCTCCCCCAGCTTGCAGAATCAAGTTCACTAGTTGGGTTGTACTGTTGTTAAGGTTTGTCATATAAACCTTTGGATAACCATTCTCATCTTTTTCAGCTATAACATATCTAGCGTAGTCTAGGTATTCATCCCATGTTTCAGGTGGGTCGTAAGGATCTACACCATATTTAAGAAACATATCTTTGTTGTAGTACAAAACTCTCACACTCTTATTGAATGGGAAGGTCCATAATGTATCTTGGAAAGTATTACTTCTTAAGAATACAGGGTAGAAGTCTTCGATTATTTCAGACTTAAGTTCTTTGTCTTCATTTATGAACTTTTGAACTGGGCATAAATCACGTGACTTAATAAAATCAGCTGTTGTATTTTCATATAGTTGGGCTATATCTGGTTGATTACCAGCAGTAATAGAAGCTTGCAACTTTTGAGTTAAAGCAGTATAATTACCAACAGATACTCCATCAACAAATATGGAATCCTGTGAACTGTTATATTCCTCAATTAAGTTATCTAAAGATTCACCTAAAGGTCCGCCCATACTATGCCAAAAAGTAATAGTAACTTTATCTTCAGCACTTTTTTTCATACAACTAGTTAATGTTAGTAGCATTATTAGAGCTAGACTAATAACAACCACAAATGATAATGCTCGTTTCATTTTATCTCCAGTTCTTGATTTCTAGTAATTTTATCTATACTATTATATCACACAAAATATCTACAATCTAATAGTCAATATTTTTTTTGTTTTCCCAATAATATTAATGTAGGATTAACAATCTATCAACCTTCTTAGAAACTCATGCTAACACCAATTTTATATTCTCTATCCTTCTTATCCAGAGTAGAATATTCTTCTCGATCTGTCTTAAATAGATTATCTACTTGACCCCAAAGAGAGCACCAGTCAACAATCTGATAATCTGCCATCATATTCATATTCGTTGAGTTATCTATTTTATTAAAACTATCATCAAGCATATTAAAATTATGAATTACAGCAAATCCACAATTTAATCTTTGGTATGAATAATTTAAATCAGCAGATATTCTTTCTTCAGCTAGGAATGGAAGTCTAACTTCTGCAATATTTAAGTCTTGTTTAATTGTATCATCTGAAGACAGTCCTGTTGATATAAACTCAGCTTTTAAAGCAAGACTAAGTTTATTTATCTGCTTTTTAACACTTATATAAGAACTATTTTCCCAATAAGTATCATTGTAGAAACTTAGACCATCGCCACCATTTCTGTATATAGGTCTATCAACCCAATATTTAAAAGAATTTCCTACATCGAGACATAGATTATTTGAATAACTAATCTTTATATCTGCATTAACAGGCAAAGCAGAATCCGTATCATTTAAGATATATATGTTATATGGATTTTTGTTAAAGATATCGTGATAACTTTTAAATTCAAAACCTGGATTATTTTTAAGTGAGAATCCCCAACGATTATTACTAAGTGCAATATTAATTTTAGGTGCAATTAAGTAGTCATCTCTTGATTTCCCAAACCAAAGTCCTATATTGTTTACATCTTCATAGTATAATTCAATAGAAGATCTATTTTTCTCATGATTATATCCAAGTTGCATATTATAGTATAAATTTGAATATATTTCCATAGTTGAAGCAAGGAATATATTTATGAAACTAGCATCATTTAAGCTTTGATCATAATACTCATTGCTTAACTTTATTTCGATAATCTTGTTATTCTTATAAAGGTAACTGTATTCAACTTGCCCAATGAACTGGTCATAGCTTACCAAATTACCAGAGAACTCACTTTCAATATAATCAAGTTCAAAAGCAAATTTATGATTGTTGTCCTTATGAGAAACTAACATGTGCCCTGTATTTTTTTCTCTATCATCAGAATTTCTATATACCCCAAAATCCATTTTAGCATTAGTATTATTATCACCATATAGTAGATCTAGGTTAAATAAACTCTTGTTACCTCCATTGACTTTCAGATAGGCAATCGAGTTCTTTGGAGCAAAAAGGAAGTAGTCTGTTTTAATAGGCATGCCATGATAAGTATAATTGAATCTTTCTAAAGAATCTGCTTCTATAGGAGCATCATAGTTAACAGGATTTAGTTGAAGAGTATTCTGTAAATCAGCTCTTGTTTCTACAACGATAGGTTCTCTTTCCCCTTCCAAAATATCATCTTGAGCTGATAGCAATGAAGCAAATAAAAGAATACAAATTATATAATATTTCATTGTTGCTCCTACTTAATAAGTCTCTGATAAAGTTCATTCTTCTGCCATTCTGGAAGAAGACTCTTATATGAATCATAAGATTGCTTTGCTTTCTCGAATCTATTGTTTTCAATCTGAGATAATATTAGATAATATGATGCTTTTACATTCAAGTCTTTATATTCTTCAAACAAGAACAAGACTCTCATCATATATAAAGAAGCAGCATTATAATCTTGATTTCTATAACTTTGCAAGCCCAGCAAATAATAACTCAAGCTTGATAATCTATCATCATCGCTATCTTTAAGGCTTTCAGCTAATATAATATCTACTTTCTTATTTAGCTTCAAGTCATATTCTATTTTTAACAAGTTAGCATAATCAGTAAAATTCTTATCCGCATTAAGAACAAATCTTTTGTGAGTAGAAACAAAAGTTGAGTCCTTAGTACTTAATTGAAGTTTTAGCAGTTTAATCCAAATCTCAGGTTCATTACTATAGCCTATGCCTTCGTTAAGAACAGATTTTGCATTTGTAGTATCTTTTCTTGCAAGGAATACATCAGCCCAAGCAGAAAATACTTCAGCATCTTTATGTGAATCAGTTAAGGCTGAATAAAGAGAGTCAGCTCTTTCAAATTGATTTGTCTTCGTATATGCTATAGCTAAATTTTTACTTACGTTTTTATTCTGTCTATCTTGAGGGTTTTCCTTAATTAACTCTTCACCAGTTTTAATTAAATCTTCCCATTTTTCTTCTTGAGATTCATATAGTAGAATTATCTGCTTCAAAGTTCTGGAAACATTTTTGTTAGTCATTTTTCTTGCTAAAGTAGCTAATTTAGAACGATAATCTTTATTTTTATCACTCAAAACAGACCATTTTATTCCCAAAATAGAATTCTTAAATTCACTTTTCGAAGGATTACTATCAAGAACTTTTATATAAGTATTTAAAGCATCTTCAAACTGATTCTGATTAAAATAAGAATCGGCAAGATTAAGATTAACATAATTTAGTTTATAACTTTCTGGATACTTCAATGTAAATTCTCTGAAAAGATTAACTGCATCTGCATAATTTTTACCATTCATAGCAGAACTTCCAGCTAATATTAGATAATCTTCTGAAGAATTAGAATCTTTAGACAATTCACGGAATTTGCTCTCTGCTTTTTCAAAATCTTTCATCAAGTAATATGTCCAACCCATTCTACTATTTACCTGATCTATCTGCTTTGCTTCTATAGCATTATCATAAGAAATAGTATAATATTCTAGTGCTTTCTCATAATTATTGAGATTGTAGAATACATTTCCCTTAATAAGATTTGCTCTAAATAGATAGAGAGGGTGAGTATCAATATTTTGAAGACTAACTATTGTTTCTTCCCATTTACTCAATAAGAAGTTGAGTTCAGATATTCTTAACCAGACAGCATTCTTATCAACAGAATCAGTCATACACATTTCGAAATACTCTAAAGCAACTTCGTAGTTCTCATTTATTGTGTTAATTTCTCCTAAATAGAAATAAGTAGTTGATATATTCACAAAATCAGGATATTTCTTAGCTAACTCTGTTAGACTTTCTGCAGATTCCTTGTATTCTCCTAAATTGAAGTAAGAGAGACCCATTTTATAAAGCACTTCGTCATAAAATCTTCCGTTGGGATAGAGATCTATATAGTTTGTAAGGAATGAAATTGCTTTCTTGTATTCCTTATCAATAAAATAAATATCACTTACTAAGAATAATAATTTTTCTGATGTGTCATTATCTAAAACTTGGTTTTTTGCCATTAGTATAAGATCTAAAGATTGTTTATAATCTGCTTCAAGATACTTTATATAACTAGTTAAATAATATGCATTACCTATATATTTACTATCTGGATTTCTTTCAATAAATTTATTAATTCGTGCAAAAATCAAATTATTTGATTTAATGGTTTGTGCTTTTTCTTCTTCTGAACCAACTGGGACTTTAATCTCATAATTGACTAGCTCAAAGAAACTCAAATCCTTTATCTTCTTCATATCTGAGTTATCAGATAAATCTCTAAACAAACCACTTGCAATTTTCAAGTCTCCAGTAGCCTTATATGCTAATCCTAGATAGAATCTTTTAACATCTGTATCTGGACTAATCGAATTAAAAACCCTTTTTGCAGATTCAAAATCTCCAGTTTTATAGTAAGCTTGACCCAATATTATGGCATAATCAGAATACAATCTAGAATGTTTTGGAACTCTATAACTATTACTAGAAACAATTTTCTTATAATCAAGATTCTCATATAAATAATTATACCATTCTAAGACTATTTGATTAACATATTCATCTTGATATTTACTATATGTTTCAGATAAAACCTTCTCAGCAGTGTCAATATCATCTTGTTTAATTCTTAACTGGAATTCTAAATACTTAGTCATAGATGAAGAATTTTCTTGCCCAATTTGAGTTAGATAACTATCAGCTTTGATATATTCCCCATTATCTAAAGCAATTCTTCCTAACCAACAATACACTTCTGTAATGCTAGTATTAGCTGGAAATGAAGCTATAAATTCATTAGCATATTTGTTGGCATCAACATAATCTTCCTGGAAATAATTTGCTTGTATCAAAGCAACAATAACTAAGGGTCTTATATCACTATCAGCAGAAGCTTTACTAATCATCAGAAGTTTTTCTTCTGCTTGACTAAATTTATTTTCTAAAAGCTCAATCATAGCTGTGTAGTATTCTGCTTTAGATTTTAATTCACTCTGAGGGTACTTCTTTATAAAGTCTTCTAACTGCATCTTTGCAAATTCTAATTCGTCCCTTTGATAAAGTTCCTCGATAAACCTAAAATCCCTCTTTTCATTTGCATTTAATATTGTTGTTAATATCAGTATCATTATAATAAGTACTTTTCTCATTCTTTCTCCATAAATGGTTTTCTTCATAAAAACATGGTTATTCCTTTATAAAAGACTTTCTAGCTTTAATAATGTCAAGATTTTTATCACCAACTTTTTAAAAATTCACTTTGACCACCATATATTTCAAGTTTTTAACTCATTTAATCTAGTAGGCTTCTCGTGAAGAGTGCAGATTCCGTCTAAGCCGGACACGGTATTTCAGCAAAATAATTTACAGAATCGAAGTTTGAATAATATATATTCTAGCTGAGATTATGAAAGTTATTCTTGCCATGAGTCTTCGCTAAAGCTACGCCCTCACAGGAATAATATTGTACTATTCTAGAAGTTCTACTTTATTAGATGAGTTTGGGGAACATATATCCCAAATTTCAATCCCTTAACACCTAACTACTCACTCCTCCTCTTCTTCCTTAAGGGCCTCATTGAAAAATCGGCTAATTTTCAAGGAGGCAAGTAAGGAAGCACTATTAAGAGCTAAAATCACAATAGAATTTTTGTTGTTTTCTCAGATTTTAAGCCTACTAAATCATGTTGTTTTTTTATTAGAAAGTCATGGATAAATTAAGATATAAAATGTTTTTATTTATAAACAAATTAAGGCTTTGTTAGAGAATTATTGATTTCATTAAAAATTCTTGACAGCCTATAGAATTTATGAAATAATGTAAAAAAGATTGTATATAATTTGTAATTGTTAACAGATTCAATATACACTCACTATAAATTTAAATTTCAAGGAAATTATATAATGAAAAAAGGTTACTATTTTGGCTTCGGATGTCTAACATCTATTGTATTATTAGGATTATTTTTTGTGGCGATGATTGTTGGTATAAGTCAATTTGCTAAAACATCATACAAACAGCTTAAACCAAGTTCTGCTCTTGTTGTAGAGCTTAAAGGTGAAATCCCAGAATACTCTAGAATTAAAGATGATAAATTCTTCTTTAAAAGTTCATCTGTTTCTGAAATAGTTGATGCAATTAAAAAAGCTACTTACGATGTAAATATCGATGCTCTTATCCTAAAACCTGAAATGTTAATGTGTGGCTACGCTTCTATTAATGAAATTATTGAAGCAATTGAGTACTTTAAAAAATCTGGAAAAGCAGTTACTTCATTTGTAACTATAGCATCTAATGCAGATATGCTTATTGCTTCAACAGCTGGAGAAATAGTTATTTCTGAATCATCTTCAGCAGGTGTAATGTTGAAAGGTTATGGCGTTAACAGAGCATATTATAAAAGCCTTTTTGATAAATTTGGAATTAAAGTACACGTAATAAGTGCGGGAAAATACAAGGACTATGGAACTCAATATTCTCACACATCTATGAGTAATGAATCTAGAACAAACATTGAAAGAGTTCTTGAAAGTAGATATACAAAATTCATCAACCAACTTGGAAAGCAAAAAGATTTAGTTCCATTAGCAATTGACCAAATTATTAAAAATGAGAGTTTTTTAATATTGAACAATTCAGAATCTGTAAAAACTGGTTTAGTTGATGACATCAAGTTCGAAATTGATTATGAAACAAGCCTAGAAAAATATTATGATGATACTGTTAGTATTAAAGAATATTTAGCTAGCTTTAAAGTAGATAAAAAAGATAAATTAGATAAAAATATTGCAGTTTTATATCTCAATGGTAGTATAATGCCATTAGAATCTGATTTTTCCAAGCTAAGTTCAGGTTGGATTAATGATGCAGTAGAAGATATTTTAGCAGACAACACAATCAAAGCTTGTGTTGTGAGAGTAAACAGCCCAGGTGGAAGTGCTCTAGAATCAGAGAAAATATTAAGAGTTCTACAAAAATTAAAATCACAAATGCCAGTTGTAGTTTCTATGGGTAATGTAGCAGCGTCTGGTGGATATATGATAAGTTGTGTTGGTGATTATATTTTTGCAGATCCATATACCATTACTGGTTCAATCGGGGTTGTTCAGTTAATACCAGAACTTAAAGATTTTCAAGAATCTATTGGTATTAATCATGAAAAAGTAGAGTATGGTAAAAAGAGCGATTGGCTAAACCCTTTGAATGGTATTTCTGAAACACAGAAACAAGCTTATAAAAACTCAGCTGATAACGTTTATAACTCTTTTAAAACCATAGTAATGAATGGAAGAAGCAACAAATTTTCTTCTTTAGAAGAAGTTGATAAAGTAGCACAAGGTCAAGTGTGGGATGCAGAAAGCGCATTAGAAAATGGTTTAATTGACGAGATTGGATCCTTAACTAAAGCAGCTAAATACTCAGCATCTAAAGCAAATATTGACCAATACCAAATTAAAAACTTCCCAGTAAAAAAAGATATTTTTGAACTATTCATGGCAGATCAACTAGGATTAGACCAAGTTAAAACCATGTTAATGAAAAATACTTCCAATACTCTCTATGAACAAAAAGTATTCTTTGACGCAATCAAAAATAATAGCATTCAAACATTAATGCCTATTAGCTTCGATAATTAGATAATGATATAAAAACTGTTGCAAAGGATTGCAATGAGTTTAGAAATAATTGTAAATGTTTCTCCCTTTGAGAAAAGAATAGCATTGTTAGAAAATGGAAAACTTCTCGAGTTCATTATCGAGAAACCAAATTCTACAAATATTGTTAATAACATCTACAAAGGGATTGTAAAAGATGTACTTCCCGGTATGGGAGCTGCCTTTATTGATATTGGTCTAGAAAGAACTGCCTTTCTACACTACTCAGATATCAGAACAGACTATTTGGATGAAGTTGAAGGTGATGGTAAACTTAGCAGAAAATCGAATGATTCTTCTATGATTAGTAAATACCTTCACCCTGGACAAGAGATTATTGTTCAGGTTCAAAAAGGACCACTCAATAAAAAAGGTGCTAGACTTACAGGGCAAATATCGTTGCCAGGTAAGTTTCTTGTCTTCTTTCCAAACAAGAAGAAAGTCTCTCTTTCTAGAAAGATTTCTTCTATAAAAGAAAAAAAGAGACTTCGAAACTTACTCTACGATATGAAAAATGATGACCATGGTTTGATAGTAAGAACTGAAGCTGAAGGTTGTTCTGACGAAGATTTAACAGCGGAATACAAGGCATTGGTTAAAAGTTGGAAATTGATTGATAAACAAATCCAATATTCCAAGCCTCCTGTTTGTATCTTTGATGAGAATAAACTTCAAAATACACTTATTAGAGACCTTTTTAGAGATGATGTAACTCGTGTTGTAATAGATGATTTGGATTTCCTAAAGAGTATTAAACATGAAATTTCTGATATCTCCCCTGACCTTATCGATAGAATTGAATGGTATAACGAAGATTCTCCAATTTTTGATGCCTTTGGTATAGAGAAAAAGATTCAATCAATTTTTAATTCCAAAGCTTACCTTCCAAGTGGTGGTAATATCCAAATAGACCAAACCGAAGCATTGGTTGCTATAGATGTTAATACTGGTAGCTTTACAGGTAAATCAAAGTATGAAGAAACTGTTAAAAAGACCAATAAAGAAGCTGCCAAAGAAGTAGCAAGACAGATTAGACTTCGAGATTTATCTGGAATAATTATTGTTGATTTTATTGATATGGTTGAAGATGCTAGCAGAGAAGTAGTTCTTGATGTTCTTAGAAAAGAACTTAGAAAAGATAGAGCCCGTAACAAAGCCTATCCATTTGGTCCTCTAGGATTGGTTCAAATTACAAGAAAAAGAATAAGACCATCTATCATTTCATCTTATTCAGAATCATGTCCTTACTGCTACGGTTCTGGAAGAATATTCTCATGCGATGCCGTTATAATGAATATCAGTAGATGGCTAAATAGAGCAGAATATTTTATCAAAGGTGATTTGCTCAGAGTTGAAGTTCACCCAGATATAAGAGCCTTTATTCTTAATAACCCTGACTACATTTATGACAACTATGATTTTAAAGTAGAATTCGTTAGTAATGAAGCTTTACACAGGCATGACTTCAAGGTATATCTTGGAAAACAAGGTAAAGAAATAACAGATCAATATAGTGCTTGACAAGATTCGTAAGTTTCTGGTTTATGTTCTATACGAAGAATTTATAATAAATTTGAAGGAGAAAAAATGTACGCAATAGTTCATTTTAAAGGATATCAGTTTAAGGTTGAAAAAGATGCTATAGTAAAAGTACCTTACCTTGCTGACCATAATGCTGGCGACCAAGTTAGCATTGAAGACGTACTTGTTCTTAGAGAAGAAAATGATGTAACTTTTGGTTCTCCAAAAGTTGAAGGTGCAGTTGTGACTGCTGAAGTTCTTGGACACAAAAAAGATAAAAAAATTATCGTGTTTAAAAAGAAAAGAAGAAAAGGCTATAAAAAGAAAAATGGCCACAGACAAAACTTCACTGAAATTAAAATCAAAGAGATTAAAAAATAGGAGGAACTAATGGCTCATAAGAAAGGTGTCGGATCGAGTAAAAACGGTAGAGATAGTAATCCTCAGTATCTCGGAGTAAAAAAATACGGTAATGAATTTGTTATTCCTGGTAACATCATCGTTAGACAACGTGGAACAAAATTCCATCCAGGTCTAGGTGTTGGTATGGGTAAAGATCACACTATCTTCGCTACTTCAGAAGGTAAAGTTCAATTTGTTACAAAAAGAAATGGTAGAAAATTCATTAACGTGGTTTCTGCTTAAATAAATAGTTTATTATTTTAAGAGTGTTGAAAAATCAACACTCTTTTTTTTATATCTATAAAATACTAGATTTTTAGCTCTATTCAATTGAAATAAGAAATTAATTCTTGTAATTTAATTCTTAATTCACTTAATTTTAACTAAATATTCTTTAAAATGAAATTTAGCCAATTTAAATAAAACACTCTTATTTACATATAGACCATAGTTTTACACTACTTCTATCGTCTTTTTTTATAGCCTAACTTGACAACTATAACTTTTTGAACTATCTTGCCTTATGTGATTATCAACATCTATTTCGAGATGTCTGGTAATCCTTTTTGCGTTTATAATAGATATAATTTAATAGACTTAAAGGAGATTGGGATATTATGGCAAGTAAATCAAGTGCTAGCTATTATGGAGATTTAAAGAAAATGTCAAAAATTAGAGCTTTGGCAGAAACAGCAGTAAACAATTCTAATGTTAGGAAAGTTACTATCGCTGAAGCTTATGAAATGGCAAGAAAACAAGCAGGTGTATCAGAAACAGATTTCGAGATTTATCCAGAATTTGCAAAAAAAGCTGGATTACCATCAGGTGCTAAAGTTCTCAATGACTGTCACGGAACAATATTAGGACGTACTGCAAAAGCTAGAAAATTCTATCATAGAGAAGAAGAAAAGAATCAAATTAGAATTGAAGGCGATATCAGGGAAGCAATGTACGAACTACAACACTATGATTTAATCATGGGAGAAGCTGTTATCGGTCTTGATAAAGACTTGATGATTAAAGCTACTTATGTGACTACCGAAACTGATGCGATGAATATGTTTAATTGGTTAACTAACTTCATCCCTTATGAATTAGTTGCAGATGAATATGCTAAGAGTAAAGAACTAGATATTCAAGATATCATCATTATTGCTTATAATGATTGGTGTCCACCAAAACAGGATAACTTCTACCATACTGTTAATTCTACTCAGCTTGCTCTAGTAGATGAAAAAGAGAATGTTATCTTTAACTTCGGTATGAGATATTTCGGTGAAAGAAAGAAAGGAACACTCACTTTAGCATGGACTTCTGGTATGAGATTAGGTATGGCAGCGTGTCATGGTGGAATTAAAGAAATTGACTTCACTAACTGCACTGATGAACAATACCAAGATCTAGGCAAGCGTTCTATAGCTTTCTACGGACTTTCAGGAACTGGTAAATCTTCTCATACTAATAGTATTGATAACTGTGGAACATTACCAGAAGGCTTTAAGAAAGTTGTTCTTCATGATGATGCTTTCCAAATTGATGTAGAAGAAAAAGTATGCCGTGTGTGGGAACCTAGTCTCTTTGATAAAACAGACTCTAGAACTCCTAGTCACCAAGACTGGAAATATTGCTTATCTCTAATGAATCATGCAATCATTAATATTGATGGTAAAAGAGTCCCTGTCGGTTTGGATTTAAGAAATGCTAATGGTAGATGTCTCTTTGATAGAGATCTTTTAGGAAACTGGGTTAATAGATGTTCTTTCCCTAAAGCTCTTGCTTGGCTTATGAAAGATACAATACTTCCTCCAGTAATCAGATTTACCAATAAGCATTTAGCAGTTTCAATGGGTACTGCTTTGATGACCAAAAGAAATAGAGCTGAGAACGTCAAGGAAGAAGAACTTAACAAATTAGTATTTGAACCTTTCGCTAACCCTTTCAGAGTTTATGAATTGTGGAAAGACGTTGAAGCATTCATCAAAGTAATAGAAAATGGTGCTAATGTGTATTGTTTCAACTCTATTGGTTATTGGAAATCTTCAGATACAGACTTAGAAGCTATTCCTTTAGCAACTTCATTAACACTTCAAACAGGCATCCTTATGGATCAATTAGAATGGGAAGATTGGGACTTATTTGACGGAGCTCAAATTCCTACCAAAGAATCAGTAGATAAAATTCTTCCAGGTTACTATGACCGTTATGATCCAAATAAACGTGAAAATATTCATAAATATAAAATGATGGTTCTAGATAGATTTAGACAACGTATGGACTTTATTAAAGGCTCAGATGTAAGCACAAAACCTGAATTACTAGATGATTTAATTAAATCATTAAAAGTACATTTATAGAATTATTATTAAATAACATATTAAGGGAAACTAATTTTGGTTTCCCTTTTTCTTTTCCAGCATACATATTCTGTAGATACATGCAAATGTATGAATGAAAATTTTTATAAAATCAAAGACATTAATAATTGTCCTTTGGGACGAACACCAGGTTCTTTCTACCCTGAAAGGGTTATTCTTTCCAAAGCCCAGTACTTCAGTGCTGGGTAATAATAAAGCCACAGCCCCTATCATACATAAAAAAAAGCAAGGGTCAAAGATGGCGGCTATCTACTTTCCCACACCGTTCCCAGTGCAGTATCATCGACGTGAGTGAGCTTAACTTCTGTGTTCGGAATGGGAACAGGTGTTGCCTCACTGCTATTACCACCATCTTTGACCCTTGCCAAAAATGATTTATATTAGTGTTTTTTACTTCATTTATTAATATGTAAGTTCGTAAGCAAGATGCTTACAATCCTTATTCATAATAAAATAAAGCTATAGAGTGTATAAAATTTAATAAGTAAGACGATCGAGTTATTAGTATCACTCGGCTGAACATATTGCTATGCGTACACCTGTGACCTATATACATTGTAGTCTCCAATGACTCTAAGGGGAGATCTAATCTTGAGGTTGGCTTCCCGCTTAGATGCTTTCAGCGGTTATCCGTTCCGAACTTAGCTACTCGGCAATGCAGCTGGCGCCACAACCGATACACCAGAGGTTCGTCCACACCGGTCCTCTCGTACTAAATGAAGATCCTCTCAAATCTCCTACGCCCACGAAGGATAGGGACCGAACTGTCTCACGACGTTCTGAACCCAGCTCGCGTAACTCTTTAATCGGCGAACAGCCGAACCCTTGGGACCTTCTTCAGCCCCAGGATGAGTTGAGCCGACATCGAGGTGCCAAACACCGCCGTCGATATGAACTCTTGGGCGGTATCAGCCTGTTATCCCCGGAGTACCTTTTATCCTTTGAGCAACGGCCCTTCCATTCAGAACCGCCGGATCACTAAGACCTAGTTTCCTACCTGCTCGACCCGTCAGTCTCGCAGTCAAGCTCCCTTATACCTTTATGCTCTGCAGATGATTACCAACCATCTTGAGGGAACCTTGGTAAGCCTCCGTTACTTTTTAGGAGGCGACCGCCCCAGTCAAACCGCCCACCTGGCAATGTCCGATATGTTTTCATATCGTTAGTAAATCAATTTAATAAGGGTGGTATTTCAACAACGGCTCATCACAATCTAGCGACCATGAGTCATAGCCTCCCACCTATCCTACACATACTAAACCAATGTACAATGCCAAGATGCAGTAAAGGTTCACGGGGTCTTTCCGTCCGTTCGCGGGTAAGCGGTATCTTCACCGCTATTACAATTTCACCGAGTTCCTGGTTGAGACAGTGCCCAAGTCGTTACACCATTCGTGCAGGTCGGAACTTACCCGACAAGGAATTTCGCTACCTTAGGACCGTTATAGTTACGGCCGCCGTTTACTGGGGCTTCATTTCAAAGCTTCGCAATTAAGCTAACCTCTCCATTTAACCTTCCAGCACCGGGCAGGTGTCAGTCTGTATACTTCGAATTACTTCTTCGCACAGACCTGTGTTTTTGATAAACAGTCGCTTGGGCCTCTTCACTGCGGCCACTTCATGCTTTGTATTGTACATACTAACACTAACGTGGCACCCCTTCTCCCGAAGTTACGGGGTCATTTTGCCTAGTTCCTTAACCAGAATTCTCTCGAACACCTGAGGATACTCTCCTCGTCCACCTGTGTCGGTTTAGGGTACGGTCTGTTATAATTCAACGTTTAGAAGCTATTTCTCGGCAGTCCTATAAACACACTTTATTAGCTATGCTATCGTCCTGTACCTCGGATTGACTCTACGGATTTGCCTATAAAGTCTCCTACATACATTCAACTACTAATCCAACAGTAGTCTGTGCAGCATTACTGCGTCACTCCATCACTCATTATAACAGGCCCAGGAATATTAACCTGGTTCCCATCAGCTGCGCCGTTCGGCATCGCCTTAGGGGCCGGCTTACCCTCAGAAGATTATCTTTACTGAGGAAACCTTGGACTTGCGGTGTGTGAGTTTCTCACTCACATTATCGTTACTCATGCCAACATCGTCTCTTCCGAACGCTCCAACTAACCTCACAGTTAATCTTCGTCGCTGTTCAGAATGCTCTTCTACCCCCAGCACTTATTTGTATTTTTTTTAGATTGTTTCAATACTATTACTTATACGTTCTTTCAAAAATCTCTTACTGTTTCCATGTTGTTTGAGTTTTTGCTCACGTTGTCTTGCATCTTTTTCTGAGTAGTATGCTTCATAATATACTAAATCCCATATGTCGTTATTAGTATATCCTTTATGTTTACTATTATGTTGTTTAACTCGCTGTTGTAAATTTGATGTATATCCTATATACAATTTCTCTTTACTTCTACTTATTAACACATAAACATAGTACATACGAACTCCTAAAAAAAATATAAATAAGTGCTGGGCCACGGCTTCGGTTCTATGCTTTAGTCCCGATCATCTTCGGTGCATTACCACTCGACCAGTGAGCTATTACGCACTCTTTAAATGGTGGCTGCTTCTAAGCCAACATCCTGGCTGTCTATGCAATTAAACATCCTTTCTCACTTAGCATAAAATTGGGGACCTTAGCCGGTGGTCTGGGTTCTTTCCCTTTCGTCCGTGAAGCTTATCCCCCACGGGCTGTCTCCCAGGTATCATTTATAGGCATTCGGAGTTTGATTGGGTTCAGTAAACTGGTGAGTCCCCTAGCCCATTCAGTGCTCTACCTCCTATAAACTTTTGCCTGAGGCCATACCTAAATATGTTTCGAAGAGAACCAGCTATCTCCGGGTTTGTTTGGCCTTTCACCCCTACCCACAACTCATCCACTAATTTTTTAACATTAGTTGGTGCGGTCCTTCAGCAAGTGTTACCTTGCCTTCAACCTGGTCATGGGTAGATCACCCGGTTTCGGGTCTAATCCAATCAACTTAACGCGCTATTAACACTCGCTTTCGCTTCGGCTACATTTCTGTAAAACTTAACCTCGCTGAATAGATTAACTCGTTGGCTCATTATGCAAAAGGCACGCCATCGCTATTAAGCTCTGACTGCTTGTAAACACACGGTTTCAGGTTCTATTTCACTCCCCTTCTGGGGTCCTTTTCACCTTTCCCTCACGGTACTGTTTCACTATCGGTCACCAAACGTATTTAGCCTTACGAGATGGTCCTCGCAGATTCAATCGGAATTTCTCGTGTTCCGACCTACTCGGGATGCTACTAAGATGGTAATCAATTTTAACTACAGGACTTTCACCTTCTCTGGTTGAACTTCCCAGATCAATTCGTCTATCAATTACTTCTCTACATTGTAGTCCCACAACCCCAGTTATTCAACTGGTTTAGGCTCTTCCCCGTTCGCTCGCCGCTACTTAGGAAATCGTTTTTACTTTCTCTTCCTGAGGGTACTTAGATGTTTCAGTTCCCCTCGTTCGCCTCCGGTAAACCGGATGACACAACATTACTTGTGCCGGGTTGCCCCATTCGGATACCTCCGGGTCGAAGCTTGCTTACAGCTCACCGAAGATTTTCGCAGTTAACCACGTCCTTCATCGCCATTTGGTGCCAAGGCATCCACCATGTGCTCTTTTGCTCTTACAAAAAAAATCTTACACACTCTATATTACACTCTATTTACTGTTTAAACATCTTAGTTTCCTTTGATAAAAAAATATGGTGGAGAATAACGGGCTCGAACCGTTGACCCCCTGCTTGCAAAGCAGGTGCTCTCCCAACTGAGCTAATCCCCCACAACTGGTGGGCCTGGGCTGATTTGAACAGCCGACCTCACGCTTATCAGGCGTGCGCTCTAACCAACTGAGCTACAAGCCCATATTTTAATCAGAAACTATATAGATTAAAAAAGTCCCTATAATCATGAAAGAATGAAAGTGAACTCGTCGAGAAACATTTCTCCTTTAAAAGGAGGTGATCCAGCCGCACCTTCCGGTACGGCTACCTTGTTACGACTTAGTCCTCCTCGCTAACCACACCTTCGTGAGCTGCTCCCTTGCGGTTAGCTCACCCCCTTCGGGTGCAATCAACTCGGCTGACTTGACGGGCGGTGTGTACAAGGTCCGGGAACGTATTCACCGCGTTATGCTGACACGCGATTACTAGCGATTCCAGCTTCATACAGTCGAGTTGCAGACTGTAATCCGAACTGTGATTGACTTTTTGTGATTCGCTTAACTTCGCAGTCTCGCAACACATTGTATCAACCATTGTAGCACGTGTGTAGCCCTGGACATAAGGACCATGATGACTTGACGTCGTCCCCACCTTCCTCCATATTGTTACTATGGCAGTCTCTCTAGAGTGCCCAACTTAATGATGGCAACTAAAGATAAGGGTTGCGCTCGTTGCGGGACTTAACCCAACACCTCACGGCACGAGCTGACGACAGCCATGCAGCACCTGTATCTAGATTCCCCGAAGGGCACTTAGCTATCTCTAGCTTATTCCTAGTATGTCAAGCCCAGGTAAGGTTCTTCGCGTTGCATCGAATTAAACCACATGCTCCACCGCTTGTGCGGACCCCCGTCAATTTCTTTGAGTTTCAACCTTGCGATCGTACTCCCCAGGCGATACACTTAGCGCGTTAACTACGACACCGAAGCTTTATAACCCCGACATCTAGTGTATATCGTTTACTGTGTGGACTACCAGGGTATCTAATCCTGTTTGATACCCACACCTTCGCAGTTTAGCGTCAGTCATGGCCCAGTAGATTGCCTTCGCCTTTGGTGTTCTTCCTAATCTCTGCGCATTCCACCGCTACACTAGGAATTCCATCTACCTCTACCTGACTCTAGATATCCAGTTTCAAACGCCGTACACCAGTTAAGCTGATGCCTTTAACGCCTGACTTGAATATCCGCCTACCTGCCCTTTACGCCTAGTAATTCCGGACAACGCTTGCCACCCCCGTGTTACCGCGGCTGCTGGCACGGAGTTAGCCGTGGCTTATTCCTGTACTAATATCTCTCTCTGCTAGGTATTAACTAACAGAGCATTGCTCATACAGAAAAGAACTTTACACTCCGAAAAGATTCATCGTTCACGCGGCGTCGCACTATCAGGGTTTCCCCCATTGTAGACTATTCTCGACTGCTGCCTCCCGTAGGAGTCTGGGCCGTATCTCAATCCCAGTGTGGGCGACCACCCGTTAAGGCCGCCTACCAATCATCGCCTTGGTATGCCATTACCACACCAACTAGCTAATTGGACGCAGACTCATCTCTAAGCGGGAGCCTAAGCCCCCTTTGATGTTGCCATCACATTCGGTATTAGCCCAGGTTTCCCTGGGTTGTCCCCAACTTAAAGGTAGATGATCTACGCGTTACTCACCCGTTTGCCACTGTACTCACTCTCCGAAGAAAGCTTTCTCGTTCGACTTGCATGCCTAATCCACGCCGCCAGCGTTCGTCCTGAGCCAGAATCAAACTCTCCATTATTAATAAAAATCGTTTTTTCTGTCTCTCGCAAGTTCACATTCATTCTCTCACTCTATAAAAACTTTTAATTTAACTTTCAAAGATCATTACCTCTGCTTTGTCGCTTCGTTTCCTTAGCTCCCGTGCATCGGTTGTGTTAAACTATAAGAGCCTGCTTTCTTGTCAATACTTATTTTAATCTTTTTATGTTTTTTATTTTATCAATACAGACATTCCTCTTTATCATACTTTTGTTAAATAAGCAGTTAAAGTCTCTAATATTTTTATGTATTATTTTGATTATTAATAAAAATTGCTTTAAAATCGAGATTATATTAATAAATTCAACCTGTAAGTTTCAGAAAAACTTCTATTGTGAGGATGAATATATTTGGTTAGAGTAAGTATGCATTTTAGTTGTTTTCTTTTCTACTACTATTATATAATATCAATTTGCGTAAGCATGAAGTTCCTTCAACCTAGCGGTGGATGCTTACACTCCACAAATCCTCATATCATTCTCCCACGATTGAAATCATAGGCTCTGAAGAAAGCTGTCCCTTTGGGACAATCACCTTAAGACCTTCTGCCGAACGTCTCTACTCTGGGCTTGTAGCCATCCTTGGCTACGAAAAACACTTTACTTTGTGTAAGCATGAACTTTGTTCAAGCTATCGGTGGATGCTTACACTCCCTTTTCTGAGACGTTCTTCCGAACGCCTCTACAAATTCACTTATCACTGCGTTCTAATGAAGCCAGCGCAGAGGCTGGCGATCCCAGTAACTCCTAACTTCTAACACCTCTTTGCCAGCTATCCGGCAGCAGCCGGACTAAAGGCAAAGCCTTCCCAGTAACTCATAACTCCTTCCTTACGGGTCTCCTTGAAAAATTGGCTTTTTTTCAAAGGAGCAAGTAAGGATGGCCTATATCCTAATAATATCTATACATTATTATATACTACTAAAACATATTTTGAATTTTCTTATTGACAGCATTTTGCAAAAAGCTTGAATTTGCACAACTAACGATATCAAAAAAAAGGAGATTCATGATGGGATTTATACCAAGACCAAAAAATGAACCAATTTTATCTTACGCTCCAGGCAACCCAGAAACAGTTGCATTAAAAGCAGAATTAGAAAGAATGTCTAATGAGACAATCGAGATTCCTCTTATAATCGGTGGAAAAGAAATCAAAACAGGAAATATGGCGCAAGCAGTTGAGCCACATAATCATAAAAACGTATTAGCAAACTATCACCAAGCAGGTGAAAAAGAAGTTAATATGGCAATCGAAGCGGCTTTAGAAGCTAGAAAACAATGGGCAGCTACACCTTATAAAGTTAGAGCTGGAATTTTCTTAAAAGCTGCTGAGCTTATCTCAGGAAAATACAGAGCAAGAGTTAATGCTGCAACAATGTTAAACCAATCAAAGAATGCTTTCCAAGCAGAAATTGATTCATGTTGTGAACTTACAGACTTCTTACGTTTCAATGCTAAGTTTATGGAAGACATTTATGAAGCACAAGAACTTACATCTCCAGTTGGAACATGGAACCAATTAGAATACCGTGGTTTAGAAGGTTTTGTATTTGCTGTTTCTCCATTTAATTTCACAGCTATCGGAGGTAATTTACCTACATCTCCAGCAATGATGGGTTGTGTTGCTTTATGGAAACCTGCATCAACTTCTGTTTTCTCAAACTATATTATAATGAAGATTTTAGAAGAAGCTGGTTTACCAGCTGGTGTTATTAACTTTATTCCTGGAAGAGGCTCACAAGTTGGTGATCCAGTAATGGCATCAGAACACTTAGCAGGTATTCACTTTACTGGTTCTACTGGTGTATTCCAAGGTATTTGGAAAACTGTTGGTGATAACATTGCAAAATATAGATCATACCCTAGAATCGTTGGTGAAACTGGTGGTAAAGACTTTATCGTTGCACACAAATCTGCAGATGTTAAAGCTTTAGCTACAGCTACAGTACGTGGTGCTTTCGAATTCCAAGGACAAAAATGTTCAGCTCTTTCAAGAATATATATTCCTGAATCAATGTATGATGAATGGTTAGAATTATGTAAAAAAGATATGAATTCAATGAAAATGGGTGATGTAAAAGATTTCTCTAACTTCATTAATGCTGTTATCGATGAAAAGAGCTATGATAAAATCACAACAGAGTACATTGAGCATGCTAAAGCAAGCGCTGATGCTGAAGTTGTTGCTGGTGGTGAATATGATAAATCAGAAGGTTACTTCATCCGTCCTACAATTATAAGAGCTAAAACAGCAGATTATAAATCAATGGTAGAAGAGATATTCGGACCAGTACTTACTGTATTCACTTATGCAGACGACAAGTATGAAGAAATTCTTGAAGTATGTGATAAAACATCTATGTATGCTCTTACTGGTGCTCTTTGGGCACAAGATAGATATGCAATTGAAGTTGGAACAAAAGCATTAGTTCATGCTGCGGGTAACTTCTATATTAATGACAAACCAACAGGTGCTGTTGTTGGTCAACAACCATTTGGTGGTGGTCGTGCTTCAGGTACAAATGACAAAGCTGGTTCTTACTTAAATCTTATTAGATGGGCTTCAGTTAGAACAATTAAAGAAACATTTAACCCACCTACAGATTATAGATATCCTTTCTTAGGATAATTAATCTAATATAAATTTGTTAAGGGACTACGTATTGTAGTCCCTTTTCTAGATTATTGAGGTAATAAAAAACTATGCAAATAAGGTCAAATAGATTAGTAATAAGAGATTTAAAGGATAGCGACTTGAAATCATTTATTGAATTACATACATCAAAAAAAGTAATGCAAATGATTCCGATGAAAACACTTTCTCAAGAAGAATCCATATTTGAGTTTAAGAGAATAATTAAAAACAAGAAAGATTCTAAAGTCAGGGTTTATGCTATAGAAGAGATTTCCATAGAAACAATGATTGGTACATTTGCCATCATTGATTTAGATGATAACTCATGTGAAATAGGATATCGAATAATCCCAAAGTATTGGGGCAAGGAATATGCCTCTGAGGCTGTTAAGGTTGTTCTTAATCATTTGAAAAAGAACTTTCATTATATAAAGGTTAAAGCAATTATTGACATAAAAAATACCAGGTCTCAGAAAGTCATAGAAAAATTCCTAAAACTAGATAGAAAACAATTTAGTGAGAATAATAAAGCATGGGAGTTTATATATAGTCTTGAACTATAATTGCACTATCAAAATCTAAATTCAACAAAAAAGACATTAGAATAGTTTTTATCTTTACCTACCAATTAATTACAAATTAATAATACTTGTTTATATGGAACATATAATGCAATTAATAAGATTAAATCAAAATAGGGGGAAATATGAAAAGATTTTTGATTTGTGTTTTATTTGTTTCATTAGTAGGACTTATATTTAGTGTTAATGTTATCGATAACGACAATTTCGTAATGACAGAAGATGTGGAGATTTCCAGCAGTGGGGAAGTTACTTATTCTTATATCCAGGTGCATGATGGTCTGCAAACTTTAAATGTTAAACGTCGAGATGCAAGTGGGCAAGTAATATCGGCAACTACTTATGAATTTAATCCTCGTAAACTATATTTTATCAAAGAAAGTTTAGTTACTAGCAATGGTGGTTTTCAAATATTATTTACTGTTGAAAAAGAATATGATGATATGAAATTTCTTAAGTTTTCTGCATCTTTATATCTAGAAAGTGATATTGATTTTGATTACCGAGTAGCCGGTGTATATAAAGATACAGATAATCTTATTGGGCTTAAAGAAACTGAGGAAAACCTGTCACATGAGCTTATAATCTTTGATAATGAAACAACTATACTACCTTTCACATGTACTGAAGGTATCTACTTTTTCACCAACAATCATGGAATTAAGAGTTTCAACGATTATAAATATATCAATGGTCAGCACTCATTAATAAAATTCAATAATGAGGGTGTAGAAGTCATGACTTTGGATTATGAAGAGTATCTAAATATTCTTGATTTCGAAGTTGAAGAAGATGGATACGATATTGTTGTTTCTAACCAAATGGGGAATGAATGGAGATTTCATGAGCTTAATAATTCCTTTGAAATTGAAAGCACAACTATAATCGATAATGATTATTATAGTAATAACTACTATAATCCGTACCCTGGAGCTTTTTTAGAAAATGGTATGTTGACTATTAGTAGCTATAATTCTGTTCGTTATCTTAGCATTGCAACTGACACGTGGCAAGAAATTCAAACAGAAAATATATACACAAACACTTTCGAATCTTTAGGCAACAACAATTTCATTTACACAAGTATGAATTCTGATATGGATCTTACTATCAGAATGGTTACTCCTTACGAAGATTATTTACTATTTGCTGTAGTTAATGATGACGGCTATATTTCTTATGACTATAAAATTACACTAAAAGGAGAATATGCAAGTGTTGCATTTATGTCAACTTCTTATAGTACATTTTCTTCTGACCTGGGAGCTGTAAGAATTGATTTATCTAATTATCCAACGCTTTCAGCTATACAGTATCAATTAGAAACATTTGAGCAAAAGCATATAGATGCTGGTAATCACCAGTTTGTTCAATATTATGATGATCATGAAATAATTTACTCATACACTGATAATAACACAATTAGAATTCAAAAAACTCAAATCATTAATGATGAAGTTACTGATATCGAATATGATATTTTAGATTCTCAAGAAACTGAATCCTATTATCACTTTAAAATGGGGATTATCGATGACTATGTAGTTTACTATTACTTAAAAGAATCTACTAGTTTCCCTGAAGCCAAATTGATGTATAATTACTATGAAGATGGAATAAAACATTTTGATGAAGATCAGTTTATTGCTTCTAATGTGTCTGATTTAGATAGCTACTTTAGTAACATTTGTATCAATAACAACCATATCAACTTTACATTTGTTGATGGCTATACATATTATGGAGATCCATATTTCTTTAATATTGAAACAAGCATACTACACCAAGCAGAATTGCCTATAGTTCCAGGATATAGTGAGCAAATGTACCTTCTATATCAAGACAATTTTAATTTAGATTATACAAGATTAAGATATGATAGTAACTCTGGGAACCAGGTAAAAATATTTGTTTTAAGTGATGAATTTGAATATGTCCTCTTGTTAGAGGAAGAATTAAGTTCAGATATGATAGTTGTCATAAGAGAAGATTACCTAATTTATCAGACACCTACCAGTTTAGTAAAAAGATATGCTAATGGAGATATAACTGAAATTGAAATTCCAGAAGGACATATAGCTATAAGTTATGATTATAATGAAGATTACATTTTATACACTAATGATAATTTGATTCGTATTTATTCAATTGAAGATATGACATTGGTTCACGAGTATTTATGTTCAGAATCTGTTGGAGAAAGAATTCAAGATGCTTATATTGGCTCAGATTCAGTTATTCAATACATTATCCAACAATATCCTACAAATTCAGATACATATAGTTTGTCTTATAGAGCTTTCTACAATAATGAAGTTCATGAATCAATCTATTCTCATGATGGATATATTTATCCAATAAGAAATGAAACAACACTGGGAAATCCCGACATTATCTTCAACAAATTGTTATTTGGAGAAGAATATGGCATTTCTAATCAGATTTACAGAGATACAAATTATCTATTTACTGAAAATACAGAAGAAGAACTGCCTAGTGCTAATACTTGCGTAAAATTATTAGGAAATTATCCTAATCCATTTAATCCTGAGACAAGAATCTCTTTTAATGTTTCTGAGCAGAATACACCTGTAGATATTTCTATATACAACATTAAGGGACAAAAAGTTAAAGATATCGTAAAAGATGTTTATTCTAGTGGAAATCATTCTGTTGTATGGAATGGTAGCAATGAAAACAACAAGCAAGTATCGTCAGGAATATATTTCTACAAAATTAAAAGTGGAAGATATTCCAAGACAAAGAAAATGGTTTTAATGAAATAGATTGCTTGCACTAAGTATAAATTGATTAAGGGAGCAAATACAGCTCCCTTAAGACTTTTGACAAAAGGCTTATGTAGAAAATTATTACTGCTAAACATGAATATTTAGTATTTTGATATTCGACATATCTTAGTTTAACTAACCTATTGTCGATTTATTTTTGTAAAAATAAAGCAAAAACACAGAGTCTTGATTTTGTCAAGACTCTGTCCCTTTCTTCATTATAAAAAATAGATAGACATAATAAAGCAACAATTATAATTATATCTTGAATAAGAAGATAAAGGAAAATTATGAGTAAAGCATGTTTATATATAGTTGCAACCCCAATAGGTAATTGGGACGATATCACCCTTAGAGCACTAAAAGTTCTTAAAGAAGTAGATTTTGTAATCTGCGAAGAAAGAAAAGTTGGTAGTAGATTACTACGCTATTATGAAATAAAACAAGAAGTAATGCTATTGAATGAACATTCAACATCAGGTGACATGGAAGAAATATTCAATAAACTATTTCTAGAAGGAAAAACTGCAGCCTTAATATCTGATGCTGGAACTCCACTATTTGCAGACCCAGGTAACAGACTTGTCTACAAATGTAATGACAATGGGATTCAAGTTAAACCTGTTCCTGGAGCTTCATCTTTGATGGCTATGTTAATGATTTCAGGACTTAAACTAAATAGCTTCCAATATTGTGGATTCCTACCAGCCAATAGAGAAGAAAGGGGTAATGCTTTAAGAAGATATCAAAAACTAACAAATTTAGATCTTGTATTTCTTGAAGCACCTTACAGACTAAAACAGATTTTGCGTGATATGGAAGTAGTTCTAGGTGCTAATAGAAAGATTATGCTTGGATATAAATTAACTCAAGAGGAAGAGAAATTCTTTGAAGGAACTATTTCAGAAATGAGAATAATGACTTCAGAACTTCCCAAAGGTGAGTTTGTAGTAGTTCTACCATCTAATAAGGATTCTTTCTACAAGAGACCTAACGGTACATTTTTCAAGAAAAAATAACTATGACTGTTCCTTATAAGATACTGTGCAGAGGTATATTCAAAGAAAATGACATTCTTATGAGAGATACACTAATTAGAAAGAGTTATTCTCATGAAGTAAACTTGTTGATTGAGCAATCTTGGAAAGACGTGAGCTCCAACTCTGAGGTATTTATTTTTAACGGTAAAGTTAGCTGTTTGGATTCTTGGGAGTTAGTAAAGGACACTTTAACTGTTAACTATTGTGAGAGTGATTACAAGTCCTATTATGGAACGAACATCAAAAATATTAACAAGATATCTGATAAAAATAGCCTAGCTAATACTCTAGCTGTGTGTAGTGTTGTTGAGACTGTAGATAAAAAGATAATTGTAGGTAAGCGAGGGAAACATCTTGCAGAAGGAAGAGCTCTTTGGCATGTACCTGGGGGAACCTTAGAATACTATCCTGAAAGAATAAATCACCCTTTTGAAGTGATGAAACGAGAACTTGTTGAAGAGTTAAATTTACATGAAATACATGATATGATTTGTTTAGGTTTTGGAGAAAATCTAAGCCTAAACAAGCCAGAATTTCTTCTTTATACAAAAACTAAACTTACCTCAAAAGAGATAGAAAGAGAAATAAGTAAGGCTTCTGACTATGATGAACACTCTGAAATAAGATTTATAGATATTAAAGAGATAAATGGTTTCATACAGAAACACATTTTCACAGAAATTGGACAAGCTGTTCTTTCACTATATCTAGAACATATTGAGATAAAAGACTAATGATTAAAAATATAGAAGCTAATTTAAATTATTCATATAAGCAAATTGAGACGGTCATTAAACTAACAGAAGAGGGATATACTGTCCCTTTCATAGCACGTTACAGAAAAGAGTTAACCAATAATTTATCTGAACTAGACATTCAAGCAATCTTGCAAGAACATTCAAGACTAACAAATCTAGAAGAGAGAAAACAAGAAATACTGAGTATTCTCACTGAACGCAATATTCTAAACAAAAATATTGAACAGAACATAAAGGATTGTGATAAGTTAGTACAGTTAGAAGAACTTTATAAACCATATAAGAAGAAGCAGAAAACCAAAGCAACTATTGCAAGAGAGCAAGGTTTAGAAGAAGTTGCTGATGGAATGCTTCACTTTAGAGAAAGAAGAAAAGCTGACTTCAGTAAGTTTGTGGGTAAAAAGTTTTCATCTCAAGAGGAAGTTCTGGAAAATGCAAGTCATATACTTATTGAAGACTTTACGAACAACTTATACTTAAGAAATGCTCTAAAAGAATATTTTTCTAATAAAGGTTTCATTAATACTACATTGAATAAAGCTGAGCTAGACCCTGATAAAGTTTTCAAGAATTATTATGATTTTCACAAACCCCTTAAATATTTAGAACCATTTCAGATATTGGCAATTAATCGTGGCATTAAGCAAAAGATTCTAAAAAGCACTGTTGATATTGATATTGATTTAGTATATAAATCTGAACGTATATTAAGAATTAGAGACAATTTAGCTTATTATCCTGAATTAGTTACTTCAGTAAGAAAAGCTTATAATAGTAACTTAAAACCTTCACTTATTAGAGAAATTTGGAATGAACTAACAGACAAAGCAGAAAAACGTGCAACAAAGGTTTTCACAAATAATCTTAGAGCTATTCTGTTAAAAAAGCCTCTCAAAACTAAGGCTGTAATTGGACTTGATCCAGGCTTTAGAACAGGCTGTAAAGTCGCTGTTGTTGATAAAGATGGTAACTACTTAGCTCATGATGTAATTTATCCTGTTCCACCTCATAACAAGATTAATGAAGCACAAGGTAAGTTAGTTAAATTTATAGATAGATATAATGTTGATGTAATAGCTATCGGTGATGGAACTGCATCCTATGAAACTACAACTTTTGTTTCAGAGACTATATCAAAATACAAGCTGAATTGTAGATTCACTGTGATATCTGAATCAGGAGCATCTGTATATTCAGCTTCTAAAAAGGCAGTAGAAGAATTTCCTAATCTGGATTTAACTATTAGAAGTGCTATCAGTATTGCTAGAAGAGTTCAATCATTTCTTGATGAAGTAATTAAGATTCCACCTGAATCAATAGGGGTTGGCATGTATCAACATGATATTACTCCAAAACTTTTAAAAGAATCATTAGCTTTCGAAGTTAACTCAGTTGTTCATCATGTGGGAGTAGATATAAACAAGGCATCAAGTTATTTATTAGAACACATCTCAGGTATCTCTGCTTCAGTTGCAAAGAACATAGTTGAGTATCGCCATTCTAAGAAACGCTTTTCTAACAGAAAAGAACTGATGGATGTTAAAGGCTTTGGAAAAAAAGCTTTTGAACTTGCTTCGGGTTTCTGTAGAGTTGCTGATTCTACAAACCCTTTAGATAATACTATCATTCATCCTGATAAATACCCTGTGACGAGTAAACTATTAAGAGAACTTGGTTATTCTAAGCAATTAGCTCATACCAGTTTGCAAGATATAAAGAGTTTTCTAAAGCAATTTGACATTAATAAGATTAGTTTAAAAGATATTTCAAAAAATGATATTGACTTTATCTTATCAGCTATTTTAAATAGAGACATAGACCCTAGAGAATCACTTGCTGATGTTAGCTTGTTATCAAGTGTTCCTACAATCGAAGATTTTGTTCCAAACTCAGTTTGGGATGGAGAAGTTAAAAACGTAACTGATTTCGGTATTTTTGTTAATTTAGGAATAAAAGTTGATGGACTAATTCACGTTTCAAGGTTTCCATCAAAAAAGATCATGTTTTCTGAGTATTCACCTGGAGAAAAGGTTACTGTCATAGTAGAAGATGTTGATATAGAAAGAAAGAGAATTCAATTAAAGCTTAAAGATTAGTTGGAGGAAGTATGGATTTTAAGAAACATTATGATATAGACGCTAGAGTGTTTGACTACTTTGGTCAAGAACAGCTGTCAGAGAATGAACGAAGAAGGAACTACATAGTGTTCAAGAACTTTCCAGTTAAACAGGGAGAAAAGATCCTTGAAATAGGCTCTGGGAGAGGCTGGTTCTCATTGGAGATGGCTAAACTAGGACATGATATTACAGCTGTAGATTTATCACAAGATAACCTAGATAAGATTAGTAGTCAGTCTGCAAGAGTTAGAACAGTGTACGGTTCAGCTGATGATTTACCTTTTACTGAAGAGAGATTTGATTGGATAGTAATGAATGAAGTTTTAGAGCATTTAGAAAAGCCTAAAGAAGTGCTAGAACATATCAGAAGTTTTCTAAAACCTTTAGGTAAAGTATTTATATCGGTTCCTTATGATGAAAAGATTGTTCAAGAATTATGTATTCATTGTCATCTGTTAACTCCTAGGAACGCTCATTTACATTCTTTCTCAGAAGAATCACTAACTAAATTAGCCAAAGATAGTGAATATATTGTCCTTAGAACATTCAAGTATTTAAGCAAGATCTTTACTAGAACAGGATTAATCAAGGTCGTTAAGTTTCTACCTGATTCTTTATTTTACTTGAAAGACCAAATATCTTGTGAGCTATTTAGGAAACCTGAATACATAACTATAATTATACAAGCTAAAAAGAAGGAGATTTAATAAATGCAAGGAAATGTAATATTTTATGATGTGAGTAGTAGTTCTGGATTTATCTCTGGTGACGATGGAGTAAGATACTCTTTTGTAAGACAACAATGGCTTGGACAAGCTGAGCCATACCAACATGCAAGGGTTGATTTTAAAGCTGATGGAGATAGAGCTGAAGACATCATCTTAATGAATAATTATACTGTCAGAAGTGATACTTCAAGAGACTGGTTAACAACTCTTTTGTTATGTATTTTCTTAGGTCAATTAGGTATTCATCGCTTCTACACTAATCACATTGCAATTGGGATTCTACAATTCTTAACCTTGGGTGGTTGTGGTATATGGTGGTTAATTGACATTATACTGATTGTAACAGATTCATACAGAGATTATGAAGGCAACCCACTTGTTAGGAAATTATAGTAAAGCTAAGCACATTATTGTGATATGTATTCTGCTAGCTATACCAATTATATTTATAAGCCTTACAGCTAAAACAGTAGAAAATGGTCCTATAATATGTATATACAAGAATTTAACAGGTAGAGATTGTCCTGGTTGTGGATTGACTAGGGCAATTACTTCTGTTTTTCACTTACAATTTAAACAAGCCTACCAGTATAATTGGAAGATAGTTCTTGTTTTTCCTTTATTAGCTTATTTATGGATTAAGTACTTTCTTCGTTCAATAATGATTTTAATTAGTAAGAAGTAGTTTACCATAATCCTTTTTTAACATTAAATTTAGAAGTGTTCTCAATATTTTTATTCTGTTTGAACTTATTAAAGATATCTATCAAATCATAGCTAGCTACATTTGGAGTACTAATATCAATTAAGAACTTTCTGTAATTAGTTAGCTTGTTTCTAAAACTAAATATACAGACTGCTTTTACTGGATATGTTTTAGTTAATCGTCCCACTCTCTTAATTATATACTGATTAGTCCTATCTTTTATGCTTCTTTCTTTAACTGGCATTCTAGAAGTAAACAGGGCTGGAGTGTAGAACATTGCTATAATTCCATCTTGTTGCTTGTAGTTATTAAAGTTTGGATAATCATTTTCATAGGGATAGATGTAATCATTAACGCCAAACTGCTTGAGTTGTTTTATAGAAAAATCATTCATCGTATATACTTTTTCATTGGCAAGAATATTATCTGATTTTTCAAATAATTCAAGCTGAGAGACATGAGATATAGCAAAGTTTACTAAGCCAAGTGCTTTAAGCTTATCAATTTTATCTTTAACTCCAAGCAGTTCTTTTTCCCCTATAAAATCTGCTAGTTCAATAAATAGTTTCTGTTTAAGTCTTTTTAATGTATTATCATTTAGATTTACATTATCAATCGATATTATGTAATGAACTTTCTCTTTAAATCTAGGAATTTCATTTATCTGTTGGACAGACTTTACTCGTATGTATAGAACATCACTTTTAGCACAACTAGATTTCACTGAAAGAAGTGATTTTACATCCTTGTTGGAAATATTCTTCATGTTTACTGAAGTAAACTTAATCTGTTTCTTTGCAATATCTCCACTACTAACTTTATAAACTTGTATTCCTTGAGATCTCTTTAAGTTTCCATTAAACTTAATCTTTGCTATCTTAGATGCATTGTTTATATCTTCGTGTTGAACATCTTCAACACTATAAGTCTGAGAATCTTCTTCTCCTTGATAAATCTTTATTTTATCACCAACACTGACTTGGTTCTCTTGAATGAGAATTAGTTGATTTCCAATAACCTCACCATCTCCAAGAAATATCCCTGCAAAGGGCTTTTCAGATATTGCTTTAGATACATCTTTTCCAGCAAAATAACTTGTTTTAGTTCTTCCATAGTCATCTTTTAATCTGCTCATAGAATTTGAAATACTGCTTGTGTCATCAATTACTTGACGATAAGCTGAGACAACCTTTTGAACATACTCTGCTCTTTTCATGCGTCCTTCTATTTTTATAGAAGCAACACCAGCAGATATTAATTCAGGAATATATTCAATAAGTTGGAAATCTTTAAGACTAAAAAGGTGTTCTTTTTTTCTTTTAGTTAGGTTAAATACTCTGCGACATGGTTGTTTGCACTTACCTCTATTGGCACTCATCCCTCCTAGAAAACTAGAGAATAAACAGTTCCCTGACAAAGAGTAGCATAAAGCACCATGAACAAACACTTCAGTCTCCCCTACTTTTGATGCTTCTTTAATCTCATCCAAAGTAAGTTCTCTTGCTAGTATTGTTCTCTCTATCCCTTGTTTATTAGCAAAATTAACACCCATTGAGTTATGGAATCCCGCTTGTGTAGATGCATGAAGAGCTGCGAACCCAAGTTTTTTAGCTAGTAAGAATAGTCCCCAATCTTGAAATATTATAGCATCAATATTTGTATACTTTAATTTATATAGCAGCTTGATTAAGTCTGATAATTCATCATTCTTGATTAAGGTATTTAATGTAAGATATACTTTTACTTCATGCTTATGGCAATAGTCACTGATGCTCTGCAATTCTTCAATCTTAAAATTCTTAGCTCTATCTCTAGCATTGAAAGATTCAACACCTAGATAGACAGCATTGCAGCCTGATTCTACAGCCTCAAGCAGTGAGTATTTATCACCAGCAGGAGCCAATAACTCAATTTTCTGTTTCATAAAATCTACTTACTAATCCTTCTGTATAGTTCTTTTACTTGCTCAGCAGAAACACTTAAAGGATTTAATGCCATATTTCTGGTCGCCATGACTTTTTCAGTCATATACTCAATCAATTCTTCATCAAGTTTTTCATTCAATACTAAATCAAACTTCTTTAACCAGGAATAAAAATCTGTTTTGGTCATGTTTAAGTAGTCAAATAATTCATCTAGTTGACTTTTTGCGTGTGGGTAGTAAAGTTCCATTATATCCTCCATAACTATACCATTCGCCATACCGTGAGGGGTTCCGAATTCAGTAGTAAGAGGATAACCAATAGAATGTTGCAAAGTAGTACCAGTATGAGCAATAACAATACCGCCATACAATGAACCAAGCATTAGACCAGCCCTTGCCTCGTAATTATCTGCTTGAGTCAATGCTACTTCAAGATTATCAATGATAAGTTTAACACCTTTATGAAGCATTGGAGTTACAAGCATGTTTCTATTTTTAGAATATAAACCTTCGAGAAGATGACTTAGTGCATCTATAGCTGTATTTAAAGTAACATTTCGTGGAACTGAATAGCTGAATTCAGGATTAACTATGGATAGTTTTGGAAAAACTAAAGCAGAACCAAAACCAGCTTTCTTTTTGTTTATGGTGTCAGTTAACACGCTATATTGAGTTGCTTCGGTACCTGTCCCAGAAGTTAAAGGAACTGCTACAAGAGGTAGAGCTGCTTTGAACTTGCTAGCATCATAAATCTCTTCTGTCTTAATTTCAGAAGCTACAATCATAGCAATAGCCTTCCCAGCATCAATTGGAGAACCTCCACCAATACCTATGATAAAATCACAAGCAGTTTTCTTACATAATTCAACACCTTTATCAACAGAAATCAAGGAAGGATTCTCTTGTATTTCAGCATATATTTCATACTGAATGCTTAGCTTATCTAATGAATTTTTAATAGAAGTTAACGCTCCGCTTTTCTTAGCTGAAGATCTACCAGTAACTATCAGAGCTTTTTCACCTATGCTCTTCAAATCATTTTCGGCATCACAAACTGCATTTTTCCCAAAAAATACTTTAGTTGGTAAGTAATAATTCATATATACCTCATTTATTTTATTTATTAATTTTCCTATTTATTTGAACAATATAGCCATCTAAGCTTTCGAATCCAAAGTTTTCATACATCCTTTTAGCTCTAATATTACTTTCATAGACTTCGAGCTTTGCTTGTAGTCCAATTGATTTACTGAAGTCTAAAGAGTTTTGTAGAAGCAATGACCCAATCCCATGACCTTGGTAAGCTTTTAATACTGCCATATGGTGAATATAAGTTCTCCTATAATCATGTGTTACCCAGACTGTTCCAACAACTTTGCCATCTTTGATTGCAGTAATCATTTTAGCACCATGGTCCAGGGTTTTCTTCACTGAATGATAGTCATCACCACGAGCTGGATTAGCAATCCCTCGCTCCAACCAGATCTGTCTAATTTCTTCAAAAAGTTCTTCATTAAAATCAAAAGAAATCTTAATCACATTTCCTCCAAACTCATCAATTTATAGCTAAAAAATCAATATGATAAATCTATAAAAATTACTACTATTAATTTGGCAAGTAGATAGTTTAAATTTTAAAGCTTGACGATATTAATATAATTATGATTTTTGATGAAATAAGAAAAAATATTTAATATTCTTAATATTATATAAGTTTTGAGAAATTTAAAATTAATATATTAAGTGTAATTGTGGAGGATTTTACATGAAGAAATACCTAGCTGTATTGATAGTTATTGCTTGTTTTTTAGCTGGCTGTTCTGTTTTCAGTTCTGGAAAAGATGAGTTAAGCCCTAGCGCAAGAAGATCATTAAGAAACGGAAACATCTATTATCCTGGTAATTTGGACAAAGCTAGAAAGTTCTTATCCGAAGTTCTAGATGAGTATCCTGAAAATATTGAAGCTAACAAGAAAATGGCTGACATTTACTTTTCTGATGCTGAAAACAATGAATCAATTGCTTATGAAAAATACTTGGAAGCATGGGACAAATACCAAATTGTTTACAACAAGTTGAGAGCAATTGAAAGAAAAGATCGTACTCGTAATCAAAGACGTTGGTATAAGGATACTAAGAAAAAGATTAAATCAATCTACTTAAGAATTCAAGCCCAAGCTAAAGAAGAATACTCAAAGTATTTAGAAGATGGTTCTGGTAACGTAGAATTAGCAATTGAAAAATTCAATAAAACTATTGATTTAGATCCTACTCAAAATTCATCTTATGTTTTCTTATTAAAGATTTATAGTTCAAAGATTGATGATCTCTATAAAGAAGAAGTTTTAGATGAAGCTAAATTAGCTGAATATGATAACATGATTTTAGGTTTCTTCGGTAAATTAGCTGAAAATGAACCAGACAATGTTAGTTACTTATCTAAATATGCTAAACAATTGTTTAACATGGAAAGATATAATGAATCATTAGAAGAATTCACAAACCTCATCGAAGTAGATACTTATAACTTTGAGAATTACTATTATGCAGCTCAATGTAATGATAAATTAGGTAACTTAGATGAATCTATATCAATTATGACTTTAGCTAATACAAATATTCCTGAAAATGTTGATGTTCTTAAAACTTTAGCATTATATTCAAAACAAGCTGAGATGAAAGAAGATTATATCAATTACACTAAACAATTAATTGATCTTGAAGCTTCTTCACCAATCTTAAGTTCATTCTGTGCTTTCTTGTATAAAGAAAAAATGTGGGAAGAGCTTCTAACATATTCTGAAAGATGGTATGTTGTTGACAAAAAGAATGCTAACTCAGCTCGTTTCGCAGCTTACGCAGCTCAACAACTTAAACAAAATGATAAATATAAATTCTACGGAAAAATATTTAAAAAGTTATCTGGCAAATAATAGATATACATTATAAATTAAAAGAGCTTTGATTTAATCAAAGCTCTTTTTTTTGCTTTATTTTTACAAAAGCACAAGACTTTTATATTTACAACTGATATTTTTCAACATTAAGCTTTTTTATAAAAAGTCTGTCTTTATCCCATTTGATGCAGTAGGCTTCTCGTGAAGAGTGCAGATTCCGTCTAAGCCGGACACGGTATTTCAGCAAAATAAGTTACAGAATCGAAGTTTGAATAATATATATTCTAGCTGAGGTTATGGAATTTATTCTTGCAAAATAATATAGTACTATTCTAGAAGTTCTACTGTATTAGATGGGTTTATATCGCTTAATTAACTATAAAGACAAAATTTCTTTATCTCCTTCTTTGCTAGCCCAAGAATACTTCACTTCTCCAACAAAGATAGTATGATCCCCGGAAAGCACTTGAGTTACAATATTACACTCGAAGTTTGCTACTGCTTTCTCAAAGATTGGTAATTTTCTGTATTTACCTGGGAAATGTTTCAATTTAGATAGTTCAATTTTATTAACATCTCTACCAGACTGTAA
The DNA here is from genome assembly GCA_963678315.1 of Cloacimonadales bacterium (SeqCode). Classification (GTDB taxonomy): domain Bacteria; phylum Cloacimonadota; class Cloacimonadia; order Cloacimonadales; family JAFGVF01. The sequence continues at coordinate 2,808,382 of OY782781.1, forward strand.
GCCAAAGAACATTGTTTCTTCGTGCATTTCGCTTGAAGGGATAACCAAGTTAAAGTATCTATTATTCTGAAGCGCTTCATAGGAATATCTTTGATTTCCAACAGATATAGCAAACATTGGAGGCTTTATTGATGTTTTCATAAACCATTCTAAAGTAATTACATTGGGTTTACCATCAGCTTGTTCTACAACTGCAAGTGCTACTCTTCTATTTTTATTAGATTTTGCATGAGCAAAGTTAAATTCTACTTGTTCCATCATAACTCCTTAATTATTCTCTTGATAAATATTATAATGAGAATTCTTATATTAGCAATATTTACTCTTTAGATGAGAATTAGCTAATCAATAGTTAATAGTTTAGGTGTGAATGCACGTATTAGTATGAGTCCTAAAGGAGCAGTAAAAAGAATGGATAATACTGCAATTGCTAATATCACATCGCCTTGAGCTATACCATTTTTAAGTGCTACGCTTCCTAATGCTGCTTGAACAGTAGCTTTTGGTAAATATGCAATTACACAGAATAGTTTTTCTTTCTTGTTAAGTTTAGAGAAAGCAGTTGCAATTAGCACACCTAAAGATCGTGCTAGCAGACCTAAACATATAACAGCTAATCCCTTTAGTCCAGAACCTAGAGCTACATCAACATCAACAGCTAATCCGATTAGAATAAATAAGATTATCTCAGCAAAGACCCATATTTGAGATAAGCTAGAGGCTAAATCATTTGCTACTCTGTTATTCTTTTCAAGAATTACAAAGCCTACAGTCATAATACCCAACAAGGCTGCTGAATGTAATATATTTCCAACTTGTACAAGCAGCATAGATATAGTTAGTAAGACCAGAGTTTTTTCTGTTGTATGAATATGCTTATCTCGCTTCTTAAAGTAATATACTAAAATATAACCGACAATTATTCCTGGAATAATGCCCAACAATATTGAAATTGGAATATTTAAAAGAGCTTTACCAATGTGAGAATCTCCACCAGTAGCTAACCCAAGAAAAACCGAGAATATAGTAATTGCAAAAACATCATCAACAGAAGCACCAGCTAGAATTATAGTCGGAACATCTTTTTTCTTACCATATCCTTTTGATTTAAAGTCTAGCATTGAAGGAACTATCACCGCAGGTGAAACTGCTGAGATCATGAAAGCAGTCAAACCAGACACTGCAAATGGAAAGTCGAACCAATAGTAGAATAACGTTGTCAGGAGTAGTCCTTCAAGAATACAAGGGATAAAGGACATAAGCAAAGCCGTGATACCTACCTTTTTTAAAGTCACCTTACTGATTCCTAATCCTGCTCTAAGTAGAATAACTATTAAAGCAAATGATTTTAGAAATGGCTCAGCTTCAAATATCAAGTTTGGAATTGATTCCTGATAAAAAAAACTAAATCCTATACCATATATCAACATCCCTAATACTGATGGAAGTTTTAATTTAGTGAATAATTTACCTACAAACCATCCTCCAAGAACCATTAAAACCACAAATACATTCAAGTCCATTTCTTCTCCTTTATTATGCAAAAAAATGACTCCTGCATAACACTAATTAAAATATTATGTAGGAGTCATTAGTCTTTCGACGGTTTTATATAATCTAATTATATAGGCGAACTCCATCACCTTGAAATCAATCAATCTATGATCTTTGAATTAGTCAAGTTTTTTAGCTCAAGAAAAAACTATTGACTTAGTTCTCAAGATTAAAAGAGTATAATTATGGAAAGGCAGGCTAGCAGTCTAGCTCAGCATTCACCGAATGCTGTCCCTCCATAAAAATAATACTTAATGAGGATTTATGCTTAATCTTGATGTTTATAAATGCGGATTTGTTGCTATTATCGGAAAACCAAATGTAGGAAAGTCTACATTGATGAATCATTTGATTGGGGAAAAAATCTCAATCATTTCATCTAAACCCCAAACAACTAGACAAAGCCTTAAAGGCATCTATTCTGATGATACAAAGCAGATTATTTTTGTTGATACACCAGGATTTCTAAAGCCTAGATATGAGCTTCACAATAGAATGCTTGACCTTATTATGAGCTCTCTTAAAAACTCAGATCTGATTGTCTTTATAACAGACGCTAACCACTTCCCTACTGATTACGATAAGGAACTGCTAAAAGAACTTGAAAGCGTTAGATTGCCTAAAGTAGCCTTGCTTAATAAAATTGATTTAATTGATCAAGCTACAATAGCGGAAAAGACTGATCTCTTATCTAAACACTTCGATAAAGTTATTCCTATTTCAGCTCTTAAAAGTACAAATACAGATACATTACTTGATACTTTTGCAGAAATGCTACCTTTCAGTCCCCCATTATATGACCCAGATCACTTATCAGATTTACCAATGCGTTTCTTTGCTCAAGAGATTATTCGAGAAAAGATTTTCTTGAATTTCTCTGATGAAATCCCATATTCAACAGCCATTCTTATTGATAGATATGATGAAACAGACGAAAGTGTAAAGATTGATGCATCTTTATGGATTGAAAGAGCTTCGCAAAAACCTATTGTAATAGGAAAAGGAGGCTCTATGATTAAGAAGATTCGCCTTGATGCACAAAGAGAACTAAAGAACTTTGTTGGAAAAGCAGTCAAAATTGAAATATTTGTTAAAATTAAAAAGAAATGGAGAAAGAATAATAGTCATTTAAATGAACTAGGATTCAAGAAGTAATCTTTATTACAACTTTAGGGCTCCCTTACTAGCCCCTTTGAAAAATCGGCTTTTTTTCAAGCAGACCAGTAAGGAAGGAGTGAGAAGTTATTGGGAACGCTTTGCCTTTAGTCCGGCTGCTGCCGGATAGCTGGCAAAGAGAAGTTAGGAGTGAGGAGTTAGGAGTTAGGATCAGACTGGGAACTGGGATCGCCAGCCTCTGCGCTGGCTTCACTTAGAACGTAGTGATAAGTGAATTTGTAGAGACGTTTCGAAAACATCTCAAAAAAGGGAGTGTAAGCATCCACCGATAGGTTGAAGGAACTTCATGCTTACGCAAAGTAGATTATTTTTTCGTAGCCAGGGCCGTGTCAGGCTTTGACTGAGTCTTGCACCCCATGTACAATGACATAAAAGAATCAAATCCCGAAGGGACGGTATAATTTCAAATGAAAAGAGAAAAGTGAAAAATGAAAACTGATAACACAGAAAAGGCAGATTATATAGATACGATGTTTACGAGTTAAAATGTTTAATTGTTGAGAAGTCGAAATGTTTAATTTCTTAGGATCTGGATTTGTGTATATTGGTGTTATTTGTGGCTATTTCTCTTATTTATTATTTAGTCTCGAAGGTAGTTTCGCAAGCAAAATGCTTGCAACCCAAGAGTAGCGACGTTTAGTAGAATTCACCCTCATTCTGTCTACTTTCAGATAGCCCAAAACACACAATAATTGGCATATTTTCCTATTTATATTGACAGGAATGTCTAAAATAAATTCATGCACTTGAAATATGATTTTAGGAGAAAAAATGTTAAGACACTTTAATTCTGAGAATTTTAAACAGATTTTAGGAATTATTTTGGGAAGTATCTTTTATGGAATAGGATACTCATGGTTTTTAGTACCTTACCAAATGTCACCCGGTGGCGTTGGAGGTATCGCACAGATTTTGAATCACTTCTTTGATTTACCTGTTGGTGTAATAAGTATTTCAATGAATATACCATTGTTCATTGTTTCTTTCTTATTAATAGGAAAAACATTTGGTTCAAGGTCTATATACGGTATGATTATTAGTGCGTTAATGATTGATGCTGTAAGTTTCCCATTCCTACACAAAATTGGATTGATTTCAAGCTTAGATGCTTATACTCATGTATTTAAAGGTAAACAAATTCTAGCAATGTTAGGACCAGACGATATTTATTTATCAGCTATTGCAGGTTCTGTGCTTTTAGGATTTGGTTTAGGAATAATCTTTAGGTTCCGTGGTTCTACGGGTGGTACTGATATTCCAGTTGCTTTAGTTAAGCAAAAAACAGGAATTTCAGTTGGTACTGCTTACTGGGTTATCGAAACACTGATTATTCTTAGTGTATGCCTTGTATTCCAAGATATAAAGCTACTAATTTGGGCTTATATCAACTTGTTCATATCTACCAAAATTACAGATATTGCTAGTGAAGGTCTTCCTTATATTAAAGGTGTATATATTATTTCAACTGAAGCGATTGAAATTAAAAATGAGATTTATAAGCAATTAAACCGTGGTGTTACTATGTTCAAAGCACAATCAGGTTGGAGTAACCGTGATTTAAATGTTTTATTGTGTGTGTGTAACAGACGCCAAGTTGGTCCTTTAACAGACCTTGTAAAATCTATCGATCCGAACTCATTTGTTATCTTAAATGATGTTTATGATGTGATGGGATATGGATTCAAGAGCAGACAGCTGAACTTACAGGATAAGAAGCCTGAACAAAAGGCTAAAGCATAGATTGATTTAAGAGCTTTGATTATTCGAAGCTCTTTTTCTTTTTTACACCAATTATAACATGTAAGCAGTTCTTTACTAAGGATTTTCAATTAACGATAAATTTCATTTAAACACTTGACAGATATGCAAAAAAAAATATATTTTACTTAATATGATTAATAATGATTAAGGAAATTTTATAAATAAATAATATACATAGTTTTAGACTTAATGGCTAACCACTGTGCAGAATTGCTTACAGTGGTTTTTAATTTATATAAAAGGTGATAAGATGAACAAAGAACGAATATCGATTTTAGATGACATAGCCAAGAGAGCTTCAAAAGAAGTTGGAGTTTCTTTGTATGATGTTGAAGAGAAAAAAACAAATCATGGGCTTGTCGCAATAATATATATTACAAAGTTGGGTGGAGTAACTGTAGACGAGTGTACATCAGTAAGTAGAATTATTGGAGCAGAACTTGAGTTACTAGATATTTACAAAGGTAAATATACTATTGAAGTCTCTTCACCAGGTTTAGAAAGAGAATTAAAATATAAAAAACACTATGCAAGTGCAATAAATAATAGAGTTAAAATCAAATATCAGGAAGATGAACAGAGATTAGTTGTAGAAGGGATTTTAAAGGAAGTAAGTCCTCAAGCTATCAAAATTGAGACTAACGATAATGAAATTGTAATACCTTTCACTTCAATAAAAAAAGCAAGAACATTGTTTGATTTTTCAGATACCAAGGAGAAGAAATAATGAGTTCAAATTTACTTGCAGTCTTAAATCAATTAGCTAACTTTAAACAGTTAGACAAAGAGATGCTTACAGAGATTATCAGAGAAAGTTTATATAATTCTATATCAAAAAAACTAGCTCCTGAAAATGAATTAGAAATCAAGCTTGATTTCAAATCGAATGAAATATACGCTCATTTCAAAAAAGTAGTTGTTCTAGCTGACACGCAATTAGGGGATATTAGTCTAGCTGAAGCAAAAAAGCAATATGGCAGAGATATTGAGTTAGGTGATAAAGTTGATGTAACAATGCAACTCCATGAATTTGGACCAAAAGTTATCAAGAATGCTAAGAAAGCTATTCAAGAAAGAATTAAACGAGAAGATAATAACAAAACTTCTTTGCACTTTGAAAATCAAAAACATACTATTGTTACAGGTAAAGTAAAGACTATAGGCTTTAGCGGTATCAAAGTAGATATTGGCTATACTACAGCCCTGCTTCCACCAGAAGAGCAAATTGAAGAAGAATATTATAAAGTTGGTGACATAGTGAAAGCTTATGTTACTAATATTAGAAGAAAAGAAAACTCTGTTACTATTCTCTTATCAAGAACTAACCCTGAATTCGTAAAGAAACTTTTTGAAAACGAAATACCTGAAGTAATCAGAGGTGAAATCGTTATTAAAAAGATTGTCAGAGAACCAGGCATAAGAACAAAAGTAGAAGTATGTTCTGAAAATGAGCACATAGATGCAGCAGGAAGCTGTTTGGGTGTTAAAGGTGTTAGAATCGACTCAATTAGAAAAGAGCTACATGGTGAGCAAATCGATATCGTTGTTTCTAATGAAGATATTGACGAATATATTGCTAATGCAATAGGTAAAGACCTAGTAGAACGTGTAATCGTTTCTGATAGAGGTAAATTTGCTAGAGTTATTGTTAAAGAAAAGAATAAGAATCTTGCTATAGGTAAAAAAGGTAAAAATGTTAGACTAGCAGCAAAGCTAACTAACTTTAAAATAGATATATACACTAAAGAAGAGTTTGACTTCAAATTAGCAGAAGAAAGAAGAATTACTAACCATGTAAGCGAACTAGATGGAGTTACTCCAAACATCGCACAAATTTTGAAGAACCATGGTTATACATCTGTTCAAGATATATTCTTAGCTACAACAGAAGAACTCTGTAACTTAGAAGGAATAGGAAGCAAAACTGCTGAAAAGTTAAAAGAATCAGCGGAGGCTTTCTAGTAATTGTGTCCTTGAAGCATATACCTACAAGAAGCTGTGTAGTTTGCAGAAAAAAAAACAGTAAATCAAACTTATTGAGATTTCAAGTTTTAGCAGATGAAATTGTTTATGACAATAAGCAAATACTAAATGGCAGAGGATATTATGTTTGTAAAGATCTACAATGTATAGAAAGATTATCTATATGGAAAACAAAGAGATTAAAGAGGTTACGCAAGACACAGAAGAAAAGTTAATAAGACTTCTTCAGCTTGCCCAAAGAGCAGGTAAGTTGAAGTATGGAATAGGTATGCTCAAAACTCTGAATAGAAAAATAAAGATAATAGTAATAAGTAAAGATGTTTCTGAGAGTAATCTGAGAAAGATTAATAATTTTGAAGGTATAAATCCTACTATTGTTAAAGTAGGTACAAAAGTAACACTTGGCCAAGCTTTAGGCCGAGAAGCAGTGAGCGTGATTTCACTTACTGATGTTAATTTTGGTGATGGAATAATGAAATTAGTGACTCAAAATTAGGAGGAATATTGTCTAAGATTAGAGTACATGTACTTGCTAAAGAGTTGAAAATTTCTGCTGCAGCCCTTAAAAAAACTTTAGCTGACCTAGGTGTAGTAGTGAAGAGCCATATGAGCTTTCTTGAAGATGACGTAGCGGATAAAATTAGACAGATGTTTAATGCACAGTTAAGTGCAAATAGACATCCTGAAGTTATAGAGAATAAAAAGTCTAGTAGCGAAGCAGATCGCAAGGTAGTTGTTAAGAACGACGACACACCGAAGAAAAGCAGAGATAATTCTAGAAGTGATTATAAACATGAACGTTTAAATACATCGAATAATAGAAGAACAAATAGCAGTTCTGAGAAAAAATATACTGAACGTAAAAATCATGACAGGAAACCACAGCACAATGATGCTAAAGCTCCTGAAAAGAAAACAGCTTTACCAATAAACTCTGCTGATAAGATTAAAGCTCTTCTAAAGAAAAAAAGTCAAGCTGCTACTACAGATAGTTATTATCATGCGGATAATGTTGCAGAAAGAGAACAAAATAAGAAAAATAGACAAAGTCAGACTAGAAACAGACCTCAAGGTGATAGAAGAGATAACAACAATAGACGTGGTAGTTTCAACAATAATAGGAAAGATGGAAAACCAGCTTTCCAAAAAAGACCTCAAGATGGTGCTCCAAGACCAGATAGATCAAAAACATCTCCTAGATTTAACCCAGCGAATAATACAGCTAAAGTGCAACCAGTAGATGCTCTAGCTAAAACTGATATTTCTAAGAAGTTTGGGAAAAACAAAAAGTCATCTAAAGACTTTGGAGAATCTTCAAAACATATCAAGAATAAATTAAAATCTTCAAAGAAGAAGAGTAAATACGTAGATTATTCAAAAGAATTGGATGAAGCGACTATTTCAAAGAATATCAAAAAGACTTTGAGAAAGACTAAAAAGAACAAAAAATATCATAAAGAAGCTCAATCTTCAAGCCAACAGGTTGTTGACGGTGTAATTAAAATTAGTGAATTTACTTCTGTAAGTGAATTAGCTAGAATTATTGGTGTTCCTGCTACTGATATTATTGGTAAGTTCTTTGCAGCTGGTCAAATGGTTACTATTAACCAAAGATTAGATAAAGATTCATTAGAGTTAATGTGTGCTGAGTATGATTTAGAATATCAATTTGAAGATGAAGTAGGAACAGATGTTCTTAAAAAAGACACTGATGAATATGATGATGTAGAATTTGTTGAAAGATCACCAATTGTTACCATCATGGGGCATGTTGATCATGGTAAAACTTCAATTCTTGATTATATCAGAAATGAAAATGTTGTTGCTGGTGAATCTGGTGGAATCACACAACATATTGGTGCCTATCAAATTACTTACAACGATAGAAGAATAACATTCTTAGATACTCCAGGTCATGAAGCTTTCTCTGCTATGAGATCTAGAGGTGCTAATGTTACAGATATTGCTGTAATTGTTGTAGCTGCAAATGACGGTGTAATGCCTCAAACTATTGAAGCTATTGACCATGCTAAAGCAGCGGGTGTGACAATTGTCGTTGCAATAAATAAATGCGATTTACCTGAAGCAAATGTAGATAAGACTATTGCAGAACTTCTTGAAAAAGGTGTTTATTTAGAAGGTTACGGTGGTGAAATACTTTGGGGACAATGTTCAGCAAAAACTGGAGAAGGTGTTAATGAACTTCTTGATTTAATGCTCCTTTCAGCCGAAATGGATGAATATTCAGCAAGATATGAAGTTCCTGGTGAAGGTATTGTTATTGAATCACAAAAAGACGCTAGAATGGGTTCTATCATCACAGTTCTTTTACGTGAAGGACGCTTAAAGAAAGGCGATAACATTGTTTGTGGTGCAACTTATGGTAAAGTTAGAAAACTTGAAAATGAGCGTGGTACTGAAATCAATGAATTGGGACCTTCCGATGTTGCTAGACTTTTTGGTCTGAATGATGTTCCAAAAGCTGGTGATGTACTTAATGTAGTAGAATCTGATAAAATTGCAAAAAGCATTTCTTCTGAACGTCAGTTAATTAGAAGAGAAAGAGAAAACTTCCAAAACAAAGCAAGTTTGAATAATATATTTGATAGAATTAAAGAAAATCAACTAACAGATTTAAACTTAATTGTTAAAGCTGATACTGACGGATCTGTTGAAGCATTATGTGACTCATTTGAGAAACTTTCTAACGATGAAGTTAAGGTACAGATCATTAGAAAGTCCGTTGGTGGTATCAATGAAGCTGACATTAGTTTAGCATCTGCCTCTGACGCTGTTATTATTGGTTTCCATGTTAGATCATCTGCAAAAGCACAGAAATTAGCTGATTTAGAAGGTGTTGAAGTTAAGCTATACCACATTATTTATGATGCGATTTTAGATGTTAAATCTGCTATTGAAGGTATGCTATCTCCTACATTAGTAGAAAAAGCTATAGGTTCAGCTAGAGTTAAAGAAGTATTTAAAATTAAGAAAGTTGGTAATATTGCCGGTTGTGCAGTTGAATCAGGTTACATTCTTAATGATGCTAAAGCAAGAATTTATCGTAATGATGTAATGCTTTATGAAGGCAACCTTTCTTCATTAAAACACTTTGCAAATGATGCTAAAGAAGTAAAAGCAGGTACAGAATGTGGTATCGGTTTTGAAAACTATAATGATTTAAAAGAAGGTGATGTTATCGAATCATACATCATTGTAGAAGAGAAGAAGACCTTGTAATATGGCATCTATCAAAATATTAAGACTACAAAAAGAATTGATTAAACTATTCAATTCTAAAGTTATATATAAATTAAGAGACGAGCGTCTGAGTGGTATTTACTTCTCAGACGTGGTTGTCACTTCTGATTTAAGATTAGCTAAAATCTACTTTAATAACCCATATTCTGATTTGAATAAAAATGAGATGGTCAATATCTTAACTAAAGCTTCAGGGCAATTCAAAAAGATTATTGCAGAAGCTAAACTTATGAGAATCATTCCAGACCTTCATTTTTACTATGATAATACACAAGAAAATGTTGAGAAAATTAACAGTCTTCTTGATGCAATTAAGGAAGATGAAGATGAATAGACTGAATACTATTGAAGACTTATATAATAAATTTCAAGCTTTAGCAGCTCTGAATAAAGTATCTAATGAATCAATAGGAATTATAACTCATGTTAATCCCGATGGAGACGGTTTAGCAGTTGCATTAGGAATTAAAAAGCTAATGACGTTCTTTGGTGTTAATATGGATATAATTCTTTCAGATGAAGGGTTAGATAAGTTAAATTATCTTGATGTTAATGACAATGTTATCAAGTGGTCAGAAAATATGCATTATGACAACTTGTTAGTTATTGATTGCCATAGCTTAGATAGGTTAGGTAATTGTGAAAAACTGATAGATTCAGCTCAGAATATTTTAATCATTGATCATCACGTTGCAAATGATGTTATTGAAAGAGCTAGTTATTATATTGATGAATCAGTTGCTTGTGTTGGAGATATAGTTTATCATCTACTTGAAGATGATCTTAAAAAAGCTGATCCAGAAACCCAAAAATACTTTGCAGAAGCAATATATACTTCTATTCTAAATGATACAAACAACTTTCTTAACCAAAATGTCGATGAAGCTGTTTTTAGAATATCAGCTGAGTTATTGAAATATGGCTTGCAAACTTCAACTATAGCAAAAAAATTCTTATATGACAGAGAATATGCAGAGATGCTGATGATTGGAGAAAGTTTATCAACATTGGATAAACACTTTGACAGTAAAGTTCTTATTTTCCATACAACAAGAGAAATGCTAGATAAAAATAATTTAGATGATAGCGCTACCTCAAAGATGACTCAATGGGTTAAAGGAATCAAAGGTGTCGATCTCATAGTCTACTATTGGGAAAAAACAGAGAATTCTTACAAATTCAGTCTAAGATCAGACAATCTAAATGTTCAACGTCTAGCAATGAATTTTGGCGGCGGAGGTCATGTTCGTGCTGCTGGATTCCCTGCAAATGGAGATATCAAAGAAATCTTAGCTGAATTATTTAGATTAATAGAAAAAGAGATATATGGATAAAATTGGTGTTATTTTAGTTAGGAAACCTGTTGGTATTACATCTTTTGATATTATTAGGAAGCTAAGAAGAGTTACAAAGATAAGACAAATAGGTCATACCGGAACACTTGATCCCTTTGCTGAAGGACTAATGCAGATTTTAGTTGGGAAAGCTACCAAGATTGCTCAATATCTAACTGTTAGTGATAAAGTTTATCAAGTTGAAATGAAATTTGGAATTAAAACAGATACTGGTGATATAACTGGCCAACAAATTGAAAGTCAAGAATTAGCTAATTTTGATATTGATGTTGAAGATTTAAAGAAGAGAGCAGAAGCGATTACTTGTCAAGTGCCACCAAAATATTCAGCAATCAAAGTAAATGGAACAAGAGCCTATAAATTAGCCAGAAATAATCAAGAATTTGAATTAGAAGCTAGACCGGTAAAGATTTCAGAATTCGAGCTTTTAAACATTGACTTTCCTTATATGACATACAAATGTAGAGTAAGTAAAGGTACTTATATTAGAACTTTATCTGAGCAAATTGCTGAGTTTTACAATACAATTAGCACCACTACTAAGTTAATAAGGAAATCTGTAGACCAACATGATATTTCTAAAGCGGTTTTATTAGATGATTTGAATGAAGATAACTGGCAAGATTACCTCCTACCTATTGATTACATCATGAATAACTCAGTTTATGATCTCACTTCTGATGAGTATAAATACTTCTATCATGGTCGTCAAATTGCAACAGACAACTTTACCTCTTCTTCAAATATTATCCTTGTAAAGTATGAGAATAATGTTGTAGGGTTAGCAAGTCACACAAACAATGTTCTCTCCCCTAAAAAGGTATTCAAATGACTAAAAACTATGTATTGACCATGGGAAACTTTGATGGTGTTCATATTGGTCACTGCAAGCTCTTACTTAAATTACGTGAAGTAGCTATTGAATTAAATTGTGAGCCTATAATTATTACTTATGAGAATCATTCAAAAGATATTTTACAAGATGGAAAAGCTCCCTATATTCTCACAACAGCCAGGCAAAAAGAAGAGATTCTTAAGGATAGAGGCTTTCATAATATTAAATTTATTATGTTTACTAAAGAACTAGCAAATATGAGTCCTTTAGAATTTCTACAAAAAGAAATCTATGATAAATATAAACCTAAGGCTATAGTACTTGGATACGACTCTCATTTTGGGAAGAATAGAGAGGGTAACTATGAATTTGTCAAGCAACATGAGAAGCAATTTAATTACAAAACTTATCAGGTTTCACCATTAATTGTTGACGGAGAGATTGTGAGTTCATCTCTTGTAAGAAAGTTAATCATTAATGGTAAGTTATCATCTGCAAATTATTATTTAAAAAGAACCTTTGCTTTTTGGGGTTCAATAACTAAAGGGAAAAAGATTGGAAGAACACTGGGTTACCCAACAATTAATATTAAACCAATCAGTAAATTCCAGCTTACCCCACCTTCTGGTATATATTATACAAAAACCAAAATTATGGGTATAAAGTATGATTCTGTAACAAACATTGGAACAAATCCTACTGTCTCTGATAATAATGAGTTAAAGATAGAGACCTTCATTCTAAAGTTTGAACAAAATATTTATGGACAAGTTATAGAGACTCTATTCATTAAGAAATTAAGAGAAGAAAAAAAATTCACTAATTTAGAAAGCTTAAAAGAAGCAATTAAACAAGATGTTCAAAATGTTGAGAGGATTATTAGTAATGAGTAATTTTAGAAAATTCTATTTAGTTCTACTTGTGGTTATGTCTTTTATAACGATTAATCTTGAGAGTATTGAGAGAAGTTCAATCAACTATAATACCACAGAAGTAAGAGATTATAGCTTACATTATTTTGAAGATGATAGTCCTACTTCAAATTGGTATGGTGCAGAGAGTTGGGCTGTTAAGTTTATTGCATCTGACTTTAATCTAGCAGCGTCTGAGATGACCATAGAGAAAGTAAAAATATATTTCCCTACGCCATCTACTGATGGGGTTAATATCCGAGCTTACACCTATGATGAAAACTCTATTAGTGATCCTCAAGAAGGAACTGAAGTTCTAGATCTTAATGTTCAAGATTTTGAGATTAATGAAGCAGATTGGTATGAATTTACTCTTACTCAACCATATACTGGAGAAGGATTATGGATTGTTATTGATAAAGAAACTAACTATCAAGATGAATTCATGGCTACAAGATCTGGAAATGGTCAAAATAGCTATTACAAGGTAGTGGATGGTAGCGATGCTTATTTTAGAAGTTTTGCAGATGTTCAAATAGAACAAGAGTTATTAGTTAAAGTTTTTGCTACTCTTGAACTAGAAGAAAGCACAATAGAACTTAAAGATGTTTCTGTTAATCACCTTGAAGATAATGATTGGAGTATAAACTACCAAATTTACAATTACTCAGATGAAGTGATAGATAACGACACCTTGCTTGTTACGATTTCTCACCCTGACTCTGAAATATTTCCTGATTCTTTATATAAGTTCAACCCTGTTCTTCAGCCTGAATCATTAAATGAAAATGCTGGAAATGAATTTATTATAAATCTACCAATAGAAAATTCTCAATTCAAGATTAATATCCAGTTAAAGAAAGCTTCAGATAATACTATTTATGGTTCAAAGCTGTTACTGGTCGATAATTTTAATAGCTATGATCAACAGGTTCATATATTTAACATGATGTCTTCAGTTTATCCTTTTACTGATTTAATACTTGAAACTCAAAGAAGTATTGCAGAAAGCAATTGGAATATAATCAATTTTGGTGTAGATATTAATGACCCACTTTTCTATTCAAATGCAGCCTTCAACTACTATAATGACTACGGTGTTAGTTCATTCCCAATGACAATAATCAACGGTGATACTTACTATACGGGTTATAATATAGAATCAATCGAAAGTAACCTAGTTGAAAATTCTTACAATATAAAGCAACTATTTACTACCATAACAGATAGTTTATACAGTGAAGATGGAATAATTTCCTTCCAGCACTATTTTAATTATGGCAATAAGTATGTTTTCGATAGTTTTACTAATAACCTAGCTTTGAAAGTATACCTATTGCAAGAATCTAAACACTATTCTGATGAGGGTGATTATTTTATTGTTCAAGAATTAGATGATGTCAGCTATGATTTTGAAAGATTACTTACTAACGAAGAAGCTTATGTTAGTGTAAACTACGACCCTAACAATGTTGATACTCTCCAAACTGATTCAAATGGTCCTATGAAAAGTATTATATATATTTATAACGAGGAGACATTCCAGACAGTTTCTGTTACAGAGTACAGCTTTGAGAACAACATATTTGTTAGCAATGACAACTCAGAAGTTATTCCTTCTGAAATAATTAAATTTTACCCCAACCCATGTAAATCAGGAAAATACCTTAATCTAAATTCAAATAGAAATGATATTGAGAAAGTTAATATTTACAACATTAGAGGACAGAAAATTGAAACTGTAAATGTTGATGCAAATGGGATAAAAATTCCTCAAAAGATGGCAAGTGGAGTTTACTTACTACGTCCCATTGGCAAAAATGGATTTAGCTATAAAACACAAAAAAGTGTAATTATTAAATAAAGAGGAATCATGAATAGAATACAAATTAATGAATTATCAAATCATATTAATTCTGAAATAGAAAGTTACTATTTAGTAACGGAGAAAGAGCTTAGGCAAGGTGCAAAAGACTTTTTTCTAAGATTGAAATTAGCAGATAATAGTGGTTTTGTAGTTGCTAATATCTGGAGAAATGCTAATGAAAAGGCAGAGATGTTTAATGTTGGAGATGTGTTAAAGATTAGAGGTTTAGTTATTAAATACAATAAAAGTATTCAAATAACTATAAATAATATTTTTAATCTTTCCGAAGATGAATATGAAATCTCAGAACTAATCCCTAGTACTAAGAAAGATATAAATGAATTAGCCGATATCTTTTTCAACTTTATTGATAGTATCAAAGATGAACACCTTAATAGATTAATGAAAATCATTTTTGAAGAAAAACAATTCTTTAATAGATTCTTAAAATCCCCAGCAGCTAAAAGCTGGCACCATAATTATGCTGGTGGTTTGTTAGAACATTCAATATCAGTGGCGAAGATATGTGATTTTTCTAGTAATTTGTACGGTTTAGATAGAGATTTAATGATTGCTGGAGCTCTTTTGCATGACGTTGGTAAAGTTGAGGAATACGACTCTAATGTAGGTATAGACTTTTCTGATGCAGGAAGACTAATTGGACACTTTGTTATAGCAGACAGAATGATAACTGAAGCAGCCGCTAAAATCGATTTATTCCCAGCAAAGAAATTACTAAAACTCAGACACATGATTCTAGCCCATCACGGTGAGTTTGAAAAAGGATCTGTTAGATTACCTCAAACTCTTGAAGCAATGGTACTTCATTTAGCTGATAATTTAGATGCTCAAACTGTGGGCGTTAAACAAATTATTGATGCAAGTTCAGATAAGTCTGAATGGTCTGAATTCGATAAATTGAACCAAAAGTTCTATTATAAAGGTTAATCATGCTCAGAACTTCTGTCCTTTTAAGTGGAAGTAAAGGGAACGCTACATTAGTCTTTACTGATAACACATACCTGCTTATTGATGCTGGTTTGTCAGCCAAAAGAATTTTTGCAGCTTTAGACACAATTAGAATTGAGCCCAATAAACTTGATGCAATTTTAATAACGCATGAGCATAGTGATCATGTGAAAGGTGCAGGAGTTGTTAGTAGAAAACTCAATATTCCAATTTACTTAACTGAAAGTACTTATAAGTATTGCTCAAATAAATTAGGAAATCTTAAAATAGCCCCAATTCATTTCAATGTTGGAGATGATTTATTTATTGGAGACATTAATATTAATGCCTTTAGTTCTTCGCATGATGCTATTGATTCTTGTAACTTTGTCTTCCAAAAAAAAGATTGTGTTGATAAGAAACTAGTTTTTGCAACAGATTTAGGAATAGCAACTAAGCTTCTATTAAAAAAGCTAGAGAATGCAACAACAATTATTCTTGAAAGTAATCATGATGAGAAAATACTCCTTGAAGGTCCTTATCCTTGGGAATTGAAACAAAGGGTTAAGAGTAACAATGGACACTTATCTAATAAGCAAGCGGTAGCAGTTATTAGCCAAGTTGTACATTCCAATTTGAACAACTTAATACTGGCTCATTTATCTGAAACAAACAATACTCCAGAACTTGCAGAAAAAGAAATGAGAGAATATATTCAAGCTATAAATCATACCTTGAATTTATATATAGCAGAACAAAACAATCCAACTCCAGTAGTTGTAGTATAAGAGGATTTATGAAATTTTATATAGAAACATATGGATGCCAAATGAATATTTCTGACAGTGAATTAGTTGCAACTATACTTTCAACTGCTGGTCATATTCAAGCTGATAATATCGAAGACGCAGATGTGATAATTTTTAATACATGCTCAGTAAGACAACATGCTGAAGATAGAGTTATGGGACGTATAGCTAATGAGAAATCAAGAAAAAGAACAAAAACTAATCTCAAGATAGGGGTTATTGGTTGTATGGCTCAAAGACTTCAAGATGAATTGATTGACCTTCAAAAAGAAATCGATTTCGTAGTAGGAGTAGACCAATATAGCGAGTTACCTTTTATAATAGAATCCGATGAACACCTTGCAGTTGATTTCAATAAAGAAGAGATATACAATGAGATTTACCCTACTAGAAGAGGTAAATTTAATGCATTTGTTACAATTATGAGAGGCTGTAATAATTTCTGTTCTTATTGCATAGTTCCTTATACAAGAGGAAGAGAGCGTTCTAGACCTTTAAGTGATGTTCTTGAAGAAGTTAGAATTGCTGGTGATAATGGTTATAAAGATATTACACTATTAGGCCAAAATGTGAATTCTTATGATTATGATGGTGTTAAGTTCCCTGATTTGTTAAGAGAGTTAAATAAGATCGATAACATCAAACGTCTTAGATTTGTTACTTCTCACCCAAAAGATTTATCTGATGATTTAGTTATCGCTATGAGTGAGTGTGATAAGGTATGTAAGAATATTCATTTTGCTATGCAGAGCGGAAATACTGAAGTTCTAAAACGAATGAATAGAGGCTATACTGCTGAGCACTTCTATGGTAGAATCCTTAAATTAAGGGAATATATGCCAGACATTTCAATTACTACTGATGTTATCGCAGGTTTCCCTGGAGAAAGCGAAGAGCAGTTCATGGATACTTATAATTTAATGAAGAAGATTGAATTTGATTATGCTTTCATGTATAAATATTCACCAAGAAGAGGAACAAAAGCTGCTGAGTTTACTGATCAAGTTGATGAAGCAGTAAGATTATCAAGACTTCAACGCTTAATTGATATGCAAAGGGAAGTTACCCTTCATAAATATCAGGCTATGATTGGTAAAATTGTTGAAGTATATGTAGAGAATGTTTCAAAAAAATCTGATGATGAGTTATCAGGAAAGACAGACCAATATAAAATATGTGTATTCCCTGGAGATAAAGAATTAATAGGACAATTTGTTAAAGTAAAAATTACAGATGCAACTGCAGGAACCTTGATAGGAGTGCAATATAATGAGTAAGATAGAATTAACAGATGAGATTATTCAAGACGGTTCATCAAAGAATAAGAAGAAAAGTAGACATCATAAAAAAGTTTTCCGCAAGTGGTTTATTACATTTTTTTTGCTTTCACTTTTCTTTGGATTTGTAATAATAAAACTCATTGTTGAAACTGTTGATATTCCTTTTAGTAGAAAACAAAAAGAAGTAGAAAAGACTGTAGTTGATTCTATAGATGTATCTTTACAGAAAATTAATTTTGTAAAGCGTTCTTTCCTACATATATTAGAGAATTCTTTTTGGGATCATGAGAATTTTACAGATATAAACTATAGTAACAAGAACATCGAATTAGCTGTTAATAATCTTTTTGGCTACCAAGATAAAAACCAAAAATGGGAGTATATTGATAACTCAGAAGGAGAATTTGTAACTGTAGAAGGTTCTAAGATTCTAAATAATGTTAAGTTCATTACATTAATCAAATTTAGTATTTCTGAAGATATGGTCTATTTCCATGATATACAGTTAAAAGAATATAGATATAGAACTAGAGGAAAGTTCATTCCCGCAACTAATAAGCAAAGAGTACATTTAATTCAAACAATGTACAGAAACTAAATTCAGTAAAATTGGATTAATTAAAGCAAATTAGCTTATGTCTAGCCCTAAATATTTTGACTGTTTTTCGTGTTATTCGTGCTTTTCATGGTATACTTTCCTGTTTGCAGATAAAGCCTAGCCTTTATGTCGCCCTTTCAGGGCTTTTTTTATTTTTTAACTATTACATGGAGGGCAAGCCTCCATGCTTAGTATATGCCACCCCTTCGGGGTTTTTATGGATAGCATCTCCTCAATTCTTCCACTCCTCACTCCTAACTCCTAACTTCTAACTGCCTTCTTGCCCTTGCCCTTGCCCCACCTGCATAAAAAGCTGATTTAATGCAGGAGGCTATTAAGAAATAAGTATAGAGCAAAATACTTTACTTAGAAGCTACTCCATGTTTTTATATTTTAGTATATGTTAATAAGAAAAAATAATACCACTATTAGGCAGTATCCATTTAGATAGCCCTGCATCTACTTCAATAGTATTGTTTTCCTTTTTTACTGATGGATATTTAGTCTCTCCAGAAATTATATTTACAACTTCAATATCTTTAAGAGAATTAGGATACTTAAAGGCTACTTTAACTCCTAAGGTAGGTTCAGATATATAAATTGCTAATTGATGTTTAGATTTTGGATAATAAGTTTCAGTCTCAATAACAAAAGAGCATTCACTATTCACAAAGTTCTTTAACTTGTCATGACTAGCACTATATTCTAGAACATCAGATTCCTTAGTTAACTCAATATCAGTAGAGATATCATTAATTTTAAGATTGGTAACTACAAAACTTTTATTGCTTATTGGAAATTGCTCAGCTAACAACCATCTATATTCTACTTGTGGATTTTGGAAATACTTATTTAAAGTATCATTGTTATTGGCACAAGCAACGATGATTTTATCAGTTTTTAGAATCTTATTATAGGAAATCTTAGTCTTAACTTTATAGAATTGCTTAAATTCATGTGAATCTATGAATTGTATTTCATGATTAAAGTTCTTTCTATAAACTGTATTTCTATCAGAGGCTCTTATATATCTATCAATTATTTCATTATAAAGAGTCGTAGATAAAGAATTACTTTCAATTCTTTCTTTTATAGATTCTTTAATAATATTTGAAAGTTTGCTTTTAGAAAAGTCTGGAGAAAAGAAACCTCGACGCATTATTGGTTCTTCACTAAGTTGCTTATTATTATAGAAAAAGAGTCTAACAGCTCTTCTTCCGATTAAGGTAGCTAGCTCATAAGGAGAACCTTTGTAGAGTTGAGCTAAATCTTCAATATGAATACTTTCAGACCCAAATAAGGTAACATTGTCTCCAAGCTTGATAAGCTTGTTATTTTGCTTAATAATGGTCATATCCATGGTTACTTTTCCTATAACAGGTAAAATCTCATTATTACATTCAACAAAGCCTTTATTTCCTAAATGGTAAGGGTATCCGTCAGCATACCCAACTGGTAGTATTGCATAAGTAATATCTTCATCAGCAGTATAAGTCATGTTGTAGCTGATATGTTCACCAGCATTAGCTGATTTAATCTGTCCTATTGTAGTTAAAAACTTCATAACAGGCTTTAAGTTAATCTTATTTCTAATTTTGGCAATGGGGTATATACCAAAGGTAAGAATACCTAATCTAACTAAGTTTACTTGGTCAAAAGAAAAATTTACGAGCCCACAGCTGTTCGATGAATGAATGTAGCGAGGGGAAAAGTCTTCTAAATGATCTTTTAGATTATTAACACAGGCAATAAACTTATTATATTGTAGATGAGTAAATTTATTATTATCTTCACTTTCAGCAAAATGGGTGAAGATACCTTCTAGCTTTAAGTTAGATAGAGAAAGTATCTTCTTGATAAAATTCTTTGCTTCAGAGGGTTTAATCCCAGAACGGTTCATGCCAGTATCAATATTAATGTGAATCTCTATAGTTTTATTCTTTTTAATAGCTTCTTGATTAAGAAGTTCTGCAAACTCAATATCATTAATGCTAGGAGTTAAATTATACTCTATTATTGAATTAATCTCAGATTTTAAAGAAGGTGATAGTATTAGAATATCAAGTGTTATACCTTGATATCTTAGGTTAGCACCTTCGTCAGCATTTGCCACCCCCAATAGAGAAGCACCATTTTTAATTGCTACTTGAGCTATATGGAAAGCTCCATGACCATAGGCATCAGCTTTTACAATTTGCAAAAAAGCTTGTTGGGGTTTGAGAAAACCTTTTAAAGCTTTAAGGTTTTCTTCAAAATGAGATAAGTTTATTTCAATCCAAGATCTAGCAAGTGGCATGTAGAATCCTAAAAGTATGAAGCGGCTATTTCAGCTAATTTAGATCTTTCACCTTTCATAAGTGTGACATGACCAACAAGTTCCTCATTCTTTAGTTTCTCAACAGCTATCGATAAACCGTTACTCTCAGAATCCAAATAAGGAATATCTATTTGATAAGGATCACCTGTTAAAATAATTTTTGTATTCTCACCTGCACGAGTGATGATTGTTTTCATTTCATGGGGAGTTAAATTCTGTGCTTCGTCAATAATCATAAACTGATTAGGTAAACTTCTACCTCTAATATATGTCAAAGGTTCCAATTCGACAAAATTAAAGTCCAGATAATCATCAATGCTTGGATTATGCTTACCGAAAATTTTACCATTATCTTTTGGATTATAGTTAGAATGACCTTGGATTAATATTTCCATATTATCATAGATTGGTTGCATCCAGGGAGTGAACTTATCATTCTTAGAACCAGGTAGGAAACCTAAATCTTTACCAAGAGGTGAAATTGGTCTTGAAACAACTAATCTTTTATAAGAATCATCCTCAACAACCTGATTTAATCCTGCTGCAATTGCTAATAGAGTTTTACCTGTGCCAGCAATACCTGACAATGATACCATTCTTACAGACTTATCTAGCAACAATTCAAATGCTATTCTTTGCTCATCATTTCTTGCAGTGATACCAAAGATTTCTTGTCCTGTGTAATGAACTAAGGGGTAAAATACATTTGCTTCTTTGGAATAACGTCCAAGTGCAGTTCTAGTAGGATTTTCGTTATTATTTACAAGTTTTATGAAATGATTTGGTTTAACATCATCTAATGGGTTTTCGAAAATTTCCTTTTCTAGATAATTATCAATCTCTTCATCACTAACAACTAAAGTAGTGAAACCTGTGTAAAGCTCATCAAATTTCATTACATCATGTTCAAAGTTTTCACTCTTAATCCCTAAGCAATCTGCCTTAATTCTGACATTTGCATCTTTAGATATCAAAATAACTGTCTTCTCGGGGTTTTCTTCCTTGAAGTGTATTGCAGTACCAATTATCTTATTATCGTTTGTATCCTGTAACGTATGTCCCTCATATTCAAGCTTATTTGATCTAATAGTAACAATTATTTTGCCACCTTTTGGAGTTTCTACACCTTCTTGTAAGGAACCCTTTTGTCTTAGAGCATCAAGATGACGACCTATTTGTCTAGCATTTCTTGATTTTTCATCTACACCTTTTTTAAATCTATCCACTTCCTCAATTACAGTTATAGGGATTACAACTATGTTATCTTCGAATAAATACATAGCTTCTGGATTATGAATTAATACATTAGTATCGAGAACGAATATTTTTTCCATTTTCACCTCAAAAATATAGCTTGAAAAGTTCTGATATATCTTTTATCATTTTTACTTTATTTTTAAATTTTGAGTCAATATTTGAATTTTTAGAAAGAACAACTTCTTTAAATCCTAGTTTTAGAGACTCATTTATTCTACTGTTAATATTAGAAGCTGTCCTTACTTCACCATTCAATCCAACTTCTCCGATGAATACTGAATTCTTTGAAAGAGCAATATCACTAAAACCTGAGAATATAGATGCTACAACTGCTAAGTCAATGGCAGAATCTTTAATCTTTAATCCTCCGATTATATTAATAAAGACATCGTTATTCCCCAGAGGAATTCCAGTGTTTTTCTCTATCACAGCCAATATCATAGCTAACTTTTTTTGTTCATAGCCAACTGCAACTCTTTGAGCATTACCATAATTTGTATCATTCAAGAGTGCTTGGATCTCTATGAAAAAGTTTCGAGAACCTTCACTTATGCAACTAATAACATCACCTGAGCGCATTTCATTAGTTGATATAAATGTCATAGACGGATTTGGAGCTTCATTTAAGCCATTGCTTGTCATTTCAAAAATACCAATTTCATTAGTTGAACCAAATCTATTCTTACTGGTCCTTAGTATTTTGTGAAAGCCACTTTTATCACTTTCAAAATACAGAACTGTATCAACCATGTGTTCTATTGTTTTAGGACCTGCTACTACACCATCTTTGGTAACGTGGCCAATTATAATTGTGGGTATATTATTATTCTTTGCTAATTTTGTAAGATAATTACTGCATTCACGTAATTGAGTTACGGAGCCTTGATATGAATCTATTACTGAAGAATAGACAGACTGTATTGAATCAACAATTAGCAAGTCTGGTGCATGTTCTTTCACTGTTGGCTCGATTTGCTCAATCTGGTTACAGCACATCAATAAAATATTCTCAGAATTAGTATTTAGTCTATCTGACCTAATTTTGATTTGCTGTGAACTCTCTTCTCCTGACACATAGAGAATCTTCTTATCCTTTAGACTTAGCATCTTGGCTAATTGAAGCATCAAAGTTGATTTACCTGTCCCTGGTTCTCCTCCTAAAAGTATAACCATTCCAGGAACAATTCCCCCACCTAATACACAGTCAAACTCATTAATTCCAGTTTTTATTCTAGCTTCACTATCTACAACAATTTCGGATATTGGGCTAATAGCTAACTTAGTCAGAGAGATGTTTTGCGATATACTCTTACTATTTTTCTTACCAATAATACGACTAACTTCTTTAAAGGAGTTCCACTCATTACATGCTGGGCATTTACCTATCCATTTATTAGATTCAAATCCACAGTTTGCACATACATAACTACTCATTTTTCTTCATTTTCCTTAACTCCCTTGAAGAGCTTAGCATAATTCCGAGGTGTTCTGTTGTTGGAGATGATTCAAGTGCAATTTTTACACTCATTGTTAGCGGAACTGCTAGCAACATACCAGCTATACCAAAAATCCATCCCCAGAATATCAAGGAAACAAATACTACTAAAGTTGATAAACCTAGTCCATCGCCCATAATTCTAGGTTCTAATAGATTTCCAATCAATAGGTTAGTACCCAAATAACTCAAAGCAACTAAACTTGCATCTGCATAGCCTAATTGAATTAAAGCTAAAACAATAGCAGGTATTGATGCGATTATTGAACCAATTGTTGGTATAAAATTCAATAAGAATGCAATTATACCCCATAAGAAAGGATAATCAAGACCTATCAAATACATAAACATGGTAATCACAATTCCAGTTGCTAATGACACTAAGAACTTTAATCCTAGATAGTGCCTCATACTTTCAGTAAATCTATGAACAAACTTTCTTGTATCAGGCTTTATTTTATTTAACAAGCTAACTTTATACTTAAATGAAGAAAATTCTAAGAGTATAAACAGCATTGCTAGAACAACTAAGAATATATCTGTTAATAGACTTCTCACACTTCCAATAAAGCCTGAAACAAAACCCATTATAGTTGAAGGAGATATACTTGAACTTATCTCATCCATAACATTTAAATCATGTATGTTATTAGAAATAAGACTATTACTGCTTACCACTTGAGTAAGCTTAATCATCGATGAGTTATAGAAGGAAGTTAAGTTATTTTGATAATTATCAATGTTAAGAACAAAGTTATTCAAAGATGTTATAAAAATCATAGTTATCCCAAACAAGATACTCACCGCAATAATTATTACTATCATTATAGCTAAAATCCTAGGAATCTTTTTTGAAATCAACCATTCCAATGGATATGCAACAATGCTAGATAGAAATATTGCCAAAATGAATGGAACAATTATTTCTTGAGCTTGTTGTAAGCCATAAATTAATATAATTACAGACGAAATTGCTAGGAAGCCTCTAATTTCAGTTAGATTTTGGAGAAAAGAATTTCTCAATACAATACCTCTCTTAAAATAATTATATATTATTAATCATAAAATAGCATTATAACTAAATTAATCAAGTTATATTATTTAATTTTGGGGAAAGATAGCTCTATTGTAGTTCCTTTTCCTACTTCTGATTCAATATTTATAGAACCTTTGTGATAATTAACTACCTTACTAGCATAGTTTAAGCCTAGTCCTGTACCCGTCTCTTTTGTTGTAAAGAATGGTTTTAATACTTTTTCCTTTATATTAGCAGGAATACCAGGTCCATTATCTGTTACTTTAATCAAAATATGATTATTGGAAGTATCCTCTGTTGATAATTCAATTTCCTTAGAATGGCTGTTTTCGTCAAAAGCTTGTACAGAATTGAGAATTAAATTTACTATAACTCCAGATAGTTCTTTTTTATCAGCAAGTATTGTATCGTTTTGAGTTTTGAAGATTAAATTTATACTAACATTGTTTTTTTCTATTACGCCTCTACTAAGGTCCCTTGCATTCTTAACAATTTCATTTACGTATAAAGGTTTTAGTTCTAAGTCTTTGTTCTTAGTATAGTCTAATAGGGCATTAATCTTATCAATTGCCAACCACGAATTTCTGTCACATATGTTGATATATCTTTCTACATCTTCTTTTGTCTCGGCCTTACTTATCAATTTCAGAGCAGTTATCGCATTTGAAATTGGGTTTTTAATCTCATGAGCTATAGAAGAAGCCATTTCGCCTGCTGATGATAATTTTTCACTTATGATAAGTTGCTTTAGATGCTTTTCTGATGTTGCTTTTTCTCTTTCAAGTTTACTACTTTTTTCTTGCAGTTCTTTCTTTAGTTTTAAAGAAGCTAAGAGACGATTTATCAAAACTATTGTTGATAAGGCAAGAATTATTGAGATAATTAGAATAACTAGATTTAGTTTATTTGATGTTGCTTCTTTCTCAGCTAATTCAACCTCAAGAACATTATTTTTAGTTTCTAAGACATTATTTTTTAATTCTGCATTCAATTGAGCAGTTTTATCAGCTATTTCTTTAGCAAATTCCTTATCATTTGAATGGTGCCAATCAATTAGCATCTGTCTAGCCTTAAATGCTTCTCCCGTATCTATTAGATAGCGAGAACGTTCCATCACATAATTAAAATCTAACCATGCTTGACCTAGTTGATTAAAATATGGTTTAAACTTTTCAAAATATTCATTTGATTCTTTATATTTCTTCAAGCTCATCATATGTCTTGCCAGTGTAAGATAATAATTAGCTACATATCTATCAGTTTGGAAAACATCTAGATTTTGATTAATCTCTGCCAGATAATAATTTATTTTAGGATGATTACCATCATAAACTATATCATAAGCATTGACTATTTTGAGTAAGTTATTATAGTAGATTTGCTTGTTATTAGTAACATAATACCTATTAGCATCCAAATATCTCTCTTCAATTACATTAATAGAATCTTTCACACACGGAGTATTATCTGCTAATACCACTTTAAATACACCTAGATTTGAAGTAATATGCATTTTGTATTTAATGTTATCGTTTTTCTCAGCTATGTATGATATTGCAATCGCATTATAAATAGCCTGATTAGCTGCCTCTAAATTCCCGTGGTTAAAGTATACAATTTGCATTGAGTTATAAATCGCACAAGCAATAACATAAGCAGCAAGATCATTTTTACCATAAGTTTTGCTATTCAACCTTTCTAGGTATTCATTAGCTTCCTTGAGGAAAGCCTCACTACCAGCGTAGTATCTAGTAACATAAACTTCATAGTTTTCGATGAATATTTTATATTCAGGGTATTTAACTATATCGAGTAATTTATAGATTAAAGGTAGTTTTTCTTTTATTTCTTTAAATTGATTGAACCTTCTTTTATTTCCGAGATAGTCATAAAGCACTTTTGCTAGAGAAATTTTCTCTTTTTCAGTCAAGTCGAAGGGATACTTCTCATAAAAATCAATACATTCATATACTAACGAATCAGACTTGGCAAAATAAGCTATTGTTTCTACATCATCTTTTCCAATTATCCAAGTGCTGGTGTTTAGAGATGATCTTAAGTGAAACTCAGCATCAACAAGAGAATCGCATTTTACAAAATTATCATAAGCAATCCTAGAATATTTATTTGCATTTAAATAATCTGATTTAGTTTCATATTCTTTGAATATAATGCTATAAATAGATGCCTTAGTATATATATCAGTCTCAGACTCGACCGAGTTTAGTAATGAATCAATATAGGTTATAGAGCATACTGCATTGACGACAATCAACAAAAATATTATTAAAGTTAGTTTTAGTCTCATAATTCTCCCAATTCTCAAAATAAAATAAAGAGGTTGAATTCAACCTCTTTAACATTGTCTAAAAAGACAACAAAACAACCAACCAAAACTAATTTACAAAACTTGATGAAACATCATCATTACATGCAGTGTTAAAGTAATGCTTTATTGCATTTTTGTCTACACTTTTTTTTAAGTTGTAATTTATGCAACTTAGTTTTGTTTTGTCAATCCCTTTATATTAGCACTTTACAAGTTTTTTTCTACTTATAACTAATTTTTATTAACTCTTATATTTTGATTTTCAAGTCCTTAAGTTTTCTTGAAAGATTGCTCTGTTGCAAATTTAAAGCATCAGATGTGCGGGATATGTTGTTGCCGTGTTTTTCTAACTGTATTTTAAGGTATTTCTTTTCAAATTGCTGCTTTTTGGCACTGAATTTAGTAGTTTCTTGCCAAAAATCAATCTTCTCTTTTTGTTCAATGTTCATTTTCGTCAACATTTCACTTGTAACTTGATTCTCTTCAAGGACTATGTATAGTCTCTCTACAAAGTTTCTAAGTTCCCTGACATTCCCCTTAAATTGGCAATTACTAATTATTGCAATAGCATCTTTATCAAAGCTCTTTTGACTCACTTTCATTTCCTCAGAGAATATATGAGAGAAGTATTCAATCAAGAGAGGAATATCACTCTTCCTATCTCGTAAAGAAGGAACTTGCAGAGGAATCACATTCAATCTATAAAACAAATCTTCTCTAAATAATCCTTGTTCAACCAATTCTTGTAGGTTTTTATGGGTTGCAGCAATAATTCTTGCATCTATTTTAATAGATTTATTGGACCCAACTCTTTCGAATTCACCTTCCTGAATTACTCGCAAAATTTTAGCTTGAGCAGTCAGGCTCATATCCCCTATCTCATCTAAAAACAGGGTTCCATTGTTTGCTTCTTCTATCTTTCCTGATTTAGAAGACACAGCCCCAGTGAAAGCTCCTTTTTCATAACCAAAGAGTTCACTTTCAACTAATTCATTGGGAATAGCTGCTGAATTAAATCTTACAAATCTGTTTCTTTTTCTAGATGATCTATGGTGAATTGCCCAAGCTACCAGTTCTTTTCCTGAGCCACTCTCACCTTGAATAAGCACCTTAGATGAGGTCCTAGCAACTTTATCAATCATGTTGTTGAGTAGTTTCATTTCTTGTGAATCGCCAATCATCTTATACTTATCAGCTAGTTCTTTTTCTAGATTACTTACTTTATGTTGTATATTGTAATATTCTTGTGCTTTAAATAATGCAACTCTCACCATTGGTAGCGACAAAGGCTTCTCAAGAAAGTCATAAGCTCCATGTTTCATAGCTTTTACTGCAATTGCAATGTTACTATGACCTGAAATCATAATCACTATAGCATCATTGTTAATTTTTTTTATTTTTTGAAGTGCTTCTAATCCATCAACAATAGGCATTTTAACATCAAGGAATGTTACATCTGGCTTGAAGTGTGAAAATACTTCTATACCCTGTTGACCGTTATAAGCTACTTCGACAATATGATTATCTTCTTCAAAAATTTCTTTTAATAATTTTACTATATTTACTTCATCATCAATGATTAGTATTTTCATTTTTACCTCAATAGAATTTAATTTGCTTGTTCTAAAGAGAATCTGAATTTTGTTCCAATTCCAATTTTACTATTTACATAGATAGTAGAACCATTTGCTTCAATAAACTTCTTAACGAGGGCTAAACCTAGCCCATTCCCATTTGTTTTCTTAGTAAAATATGGATTAAATATTCTTGAGATATCCTCTCTTTCAATCCCGCAACCATAATCTTCCACACAAACAATGATAAGTCCATGTTCCTCATACAATCTTATATCAATAGGTGTTTCCCTATCAGTGGCATCAATTGCATTTTGCAGAATGTTAGTGATTATCTGATAGAAATGTTGAGGATCAAAGTTAGCGTATAAAGACTTATCAAGATTTAGATTAATAATATATTCATCATTGTAAGAGTCAACAATGCTTGCAAGAGTTTCAGCAGGATTAAATTTCTCTTTTTCGGGAACTACTAATTTAGTAAATGTAGAGAAATTTTTAGCTATAGTTAAGAGGTTTTGCACCTCATTTTGAATAATTTCTTGTGCTTGTGGGTAATAATCATAGAAACTTTGTTTATCTCTAGAATACTTTTCTTCTAGTCTTTGAAGAGCAAGCTGAATTGGAGTTAATGGGTTTTTAATTTCATGTGCTAAGGCTCGAGAAAGGTCTTTCCAAATTGCCTGTTTCTCTGACTCAATCAATTTATCTCTTGTATTAGAGAGCTCCTTAGACATCAAATTAAAAGACTTTTTTAATTCTCTTAGTTCTTTGATTCCTTTAATCGGAAGGTTTATATCATAGTAGCCTTTCTGTATCAGTTCAGTTGCTTTTTGAAGTTGAATGAGGGGGTTACTAAACTTGAGTACCAACAATATAAACAATACTACAGCTACTAATGCAATTAAAAATATAAATAACCATGAGTAACTTTGAACTTCTATGTAAGTAGTTGTTGTTAGTGCTTTAGCTTGATTTATCTGATTTAAAATATCTCTAGCAACCAATGAATCTTCTGCTGTTCTAAAAGTAACATCTCTTAAAGAAGAACCATCAATATTCTCGAAGGCATTGGTGATAACTTTTTGTTGGTTTAAAAATATCTGATTTACAATATATAAGCTACCAGTAAATAGTACTAAAAAAATCAAAATGAAGTAAAATCTCAAGCCAAAGTTTAGTTTCATTGATCCTCTTATTGAGCGTAATTAATATTCACACGTTCTTTTATTTGGGGTTGTTTATTCTTCCATAAGAGCATGAGATTGAATTCTTTATCCATTTGTTCAAAATATACTTCATCTAAATAGGAACGTATGGTGATAACATAATTATCAACACTCCTCATTCTGTTAAATTCCCACTCAATCTTGGATAATTCATCAATAAGGATGTCATAGCTTTGACATATATAGGTCTTGTTGATCTCACTTTTCTTCAATAGAAATGTATCTTCAAGAGAATTATATATCACATCATGAGTGAAATACTCTTCTTCTATCTTAGATCCAGCTACCTCAACTGTAACAATGAAATTTACTGATATCTCCTTACCTATTTTAAACAATTTATCAAAATCATTTTCAAATGCAGACTCCAATCTAGATTCAACTACAATAGTATTACTATCATAACTAAAATAGATATGAGAGAAAGAAGCATCATTCCCTTCATAGGAAGAGAACAATAACAAGGTAAATGTCATCAAGCCTTTTACAATACTATTTCCAAACGATTCAAACACATCATACTCCTTAATGCTTATTATCAGCTGATGCAAAATTTAGGCAAGATTTTTTTATTCCAATTATGTGAAAGCCCAACTTTTCTTCCTCACTTGTAGTTGATCTCTCTGAGATTTTAACCACACTATCAAGAAGAAAAGTCGGGCAGGAAGGATATATTAATACTACTTGCTATGTTAATTTAGAATTCAATCCATGGACCAACTGAGAACATTAAACCGTCACATTTAGTTTCTGGAGAATTGATTATTCCATAGTCAGAACCTTTCCATGAAGATTCTGGACTATAACCCATTACATAAGATACTTCACCTCTAATTCCAACCCATGATAGAATTGGTATGTATAAATCAGCTCTTGGTTGGAAAATCACATAATCTCTACTCATACTCATTGAATTATTTGCTGAGCTATTGAAATCATCATTGAAGTTATCCCAATCATAATCGCCATTAGTTTGTGAGAATTTTAAAGTTTGTGACCCACCACCGAGTAAAAAACCGATACCAGGCTGAAAATACTTAGTAAAATAGATTCTTTTATCCAAAGTAATACCTGCAAAACCGTTTTCGTAATCCATTTTCCTAAGTACGTTTTCGTTGGTATCAGTAAGGAGATAATTGACTTTATCATCTGTTTCATACCAATTCCACTCACCTCCAAGATAAAATCCACTACCAACATGGATACGAAATCCAAAACCGTTAGTGAACATCCCCTCATCTAGATCTTGAAAGCCCATTTGATCTAGCATTCCATTTACATGATCAATATCATCTAGTTGATAGTATCTAGGAATCCAGTTTATAGCAATACTGTTCCATTCAACTTTATCTTTCTCTTCATCAAAACTTACTTCAATATTCTTGTTAGGTCTTTGACCAAATGTGAATTGAATACTTTTGTGTTCTTTATTAGAGAAAATCTTCATTTCAACTGTTTCCCCAGCTTTAAATCTCTTGAGATAATCCGTGAAGTCATAGTCATCTATGATTTTCTTACCATTTATCTCATAAATAATATCATCTTTATACAACTTTTGATTAAAAGCAGGACCATCTTCCACTACACCTGTCAAAATCACACCATAATTTAAATCGTAACCTAACCTACGAACATCCTCTAATTCTAAATCATCAGGAAAAACTCCTAAATATGCTTTTGCAGAGTCTTCACCATCTTTAATCTTAATTGTTACAACGCCTTCACTAGCCTTAGATTCCATCTTCTTTTCTAGTTCTTCACCAAATTTCTCCATGTCTTCACCAAATTTCTCCATCTTCTCTTCAAAAGATTGAGCAAGCATTGGTAAACTCACTAAAACAAGGACTGTAATTATTAAAAACTTTTTCATAATTTCCTCCAATTATTAATTTTTCTAAACAACCTATCCATTATAAATGCAAGCCTTGTTCCACTCTATCCTTTTCTTTATATCCCACTGTATTACATATTCTTATGTGTTTTTAATAATATTTGCATGCGTCTAATCGTATCATTTTAATATCAAAATGATATAGCTTAAATATATTTTTGATATAGCAATATTGCTACCTTTAGGTTATTGTGGTCATCATTCATCAAGAATGATATTTTCGCAAGCAGGGACTGTGACAGGCGAAGACTGTTGCTTGCAATCCAAATATATTTCGTAGCCAGGGATCGTGTCAGGCTAAGACTGATGGCTACAATTGTCGAGTCCTAAATAATTTGACTATTTTTCGTGTTATTCGTGCTTTTCGTGGTAAACTTCTCTTTCTACAATTAACTCTTATGTCGCCCTTTCAGGGCTTGATTTTTATTTCTAAATTACATGGGGTACAAGACCCCATGCTAATATATGTCACCCCTTTGGGGTTTTTATGGATAGCAACTCCTCAATTCTCCAATCTCCATCCATTCTGCATTCTCAATTATAATTATCCAATAGCTCCTAACTGCCTCATTGCCCTTGCCCCTCCTGCATAAAAAGGCAATTTAATGCAGGAGGCTAGTTAGTATCTTGTATTTTAGTAGTAATATTTACAAGTTCTGGACTAGTCTAAATGTAAATGACTAAGTTTTTTTTGATTATCTTTAAGATATAGTGTATAAATAGAATTGTTTGTTAGACCACCATCAGATTATTTAATTAGGTTGACACCTTTTAATTAATCGAGTATCTAGCATATATAGAACGTTGGGGGATGGATATGAAATTTGCATTGTTGAGTCTTTTTATTGTCAGTGTAATGATTTTAGTTTCAGGTTGTGGATTATTTTATGAAGAGCTAGGTACTTCTAACACAAGAGCTCACTCTTTAGGAATAAAACAGAGTGTTGTCACCAAACCACATGGTAGCTTAACATTACAAGTAGAATTCAGTGACATGTCTTACATAGATCAAATCACTGAAGAGTGGCACTATCATGAAGGATGGGAAGAAGAAGCACCTTATGTCTCAAATGTACTATCACAACCCCAAAAAGTAACTAAGCATAAGAGAGCAATATCTTTAGAAGTTGCCATAACAGATAAGCTAACAATGATTAGTGGATTATCATCGGGTGAATTAATGGGTATAGATGTAGAAGGTGATTCTCTTTGGACAAGACTATCAATGAAAGAAGCTGAGTATACAACTTTTGATGGAATTTCAGTTGGTGCAAAATACAGATTAATTGATGCAAGAGATGACCTTAGTCTCTCAATATATGGTAATTATGAGCGTTTAAGTTTTAACACACCATCTTTATTTGATTCTGATAGTCAAGAAGTTACTGCAGGAATAATAACAGGTTATCAATCATCCAATAGAAATTTTGTTTCCCCCAGCTTAGCTCTGTTTTACACTGGTACTTTCAATGATGCGAAATCAACTCTAGGGAATGTTCCTTTAAAACGAGAAATCTATTGTGTTGGTAGTGAAGCAAACATAATGTTTCAAGGTAAGAGAGCTTTTCTAATAGCAGGTATTGGCATTCAACAGCGTCTAGGTGAAATGCGAGAATTTGGTGACTATGATTTTTATTCTTATTTTAGATACGGTTATGATATACTTTCAGGCTTAGAAAGGGAGTTTAAGAATATTGAAGCAGATAATAAAAAACAATAGATAATCACGTTTTAATACAGATTTAACTTAAATAATTCTAACAAACGTTAAACTAATATTCTATTTCAGGAATAATGTTCGTTTTGGGGACTAGTCTAAATGTAAATGATTAAGTTTTTTTTGATTATCTTTAAGATATAGTGTATAAATCAATCTATAAGAGTAATATTAAGCGAATTGGGAGAGTATAATGAAATCATCATTTTTGTTTTTTTTATGTATCATTGGCATTCTGCTAACATCAGGGTGTGGAGTAATTGATTTTTCTGAAAAATATGGAGCTTCAAACACCAGGGCACATTCATTAGGAATTAAGCAAAGTGTTGTAACAAAACCACACGGAACTTTGTCCTTACAAGTTGAATTTAGTGATATGTCATATATTGATCAAATTACTGATGAGTGGCATTATGTTGATTGGTGGGAATTCGAAAATGAGCCATACGTTACAAATGTTTTATCACAACCTAAAGAAGCAAGTAAAGATAAGAAAGGCTTATCCATGGAAGTAGCTTTAACAGACAGACTGACAATTTCTAGTGGATTTTCTTTTGGTGATTTAGAAGGCTTGAGAGTTGAAGGTGATTCTATTTGGTCTAGGGCCTCAAATGAAGAGCTGACAGGGGTAGAGATTACATCATTTAATGGAATTTCTATCGGGGGAAAGTATCGATTAATTGACACTAGAGATGACTTAAGCCTCTCAATATATGCTTCTTATGAAAAAATGAACTTTGATACTCCCAGCAAATATTTTGAATCTGAAAGTCAAGAAATTACAGCTGGTTTAATAACTGGTTACCAGATTGATAAACCAACATTTATTGCACCAAGTCTAGCTCTTTTTTACACTGGCACATTCAATGAAGCCCGATCATCTTTTGGCAACATACCTCATGATAGAGAAATTTATTGTGTTGGTACAGAAGCCAATCTGCTTTTCCAAGCTCCTCGTGTATTCTTATTGGCTGGCCTAGGAGCTCAACAACGCTTGGGAGAAATGAGAGATTTCGGAGACATGGATGTTTATTCCTTTGTGAAAGTTGGTATTGATATACTTTCTGGATTTAAAAGAGAATTTGCAGACAAAGAATCTAAGGAAAATTGATATTCGTAAGCAAGCACTGTGACATGCGAAGACTGTAGTTTACAACCCAAAAGCTTTACAAGCAAGATTATTGCTGTCCCAGATAAGTACTTTCTTAGGAGTGTAAGCATCCCTGCTTACACTAAAACTAGCTTTTTTTCCTTAGCTAGGAACATACAATCCTAATTGTTTGCAAGCAAAATGCTTGCGGTAGTAATTCATGTTAGTATTCTACTAAACAGCAATATTTTCATTTATAGTTTGACACTAAAGTAGTGAAAAAGAAAGTGACCTTAATAATTAATGACAATTCAATTTAACTACAATCAATTGTCAGAAGATTGCAATAAAAAAACAAAGGTTAGTGAATGATTTACT
Organism: Cloacimonadales bacterium (SeqCode); assembly: GCA_963678315.1. GTDB lineage: Bacteria > Cloacimonadota > Cloacimonadia > Cloacimonadales > JAFGVF01. The sequence continues at coordinate 2,843,033 of OY782781.1, forward strand.
TTAAAGATTTAGCTCTTAAAGAAGAGATTAAAAGAGCATTAGAAACAATAGAATTTGTTTCACCGACTCCGATACAGGAACAAACAATTCCTTATATATTGGAGAATAAGCAAGATTTGATTGCTTTAGCGCAAACAGGGACTGGCAAGACTGCTGGTTTTGGTTTACCTGTAATAAATATGATTGACGAGAACTCAAAAGATGTTCAAGCTTTTATATTATGTCCGACAAGAGAGTTATGCTTACAGATAGCAAAGGACTTAGACAAATTCTCCAAATTTATACGTGGAATCAATGTTGTAGCTGTATATGGCGGAGCCAGTGTTCCTAATCAACTTAGAGAGTTAAAACGTGGTGCTAACATAGTTGTTGGTACACCTGGAAGAGTTAATGACTTCATACAGAGAAAGAGTCTAGATGTCTCAAAAGTTAAGTGGTTAGTTTTAGATGAAGCTGATGAGATGTTAAACATGGGATTCAAGGAAGAGTTAGATCAAATTCTAGCAAACACTCCTTCTGAAAAACAGACACTTCTTTTCTCTGCAACCATGCCTAGAGAAATTCAAAGAATCGCCAATGAATATATGAAAGAACCTCATGAAATTACAACAGGTTCTAAGAATATGGGTGCTGACACAGTTGCACATCATATATATACAGTTAGATCAAAAGATAGATATGCTGCTCTTAAAAGAATTGCAGATATGAACCCAAATATCTATAGTATAGTTTTCTGTAGAACAAGACGTGAAACTCAAGAGATTGCAGAGAAATTACAATTTGATGGTTATAATGCTGATTCTTTACATGGTGAACTATCACAGTCAATAAGAGAAACAGTGATGAACAAGTTCCGTAATCGTCATATTCAGCTTCTGGTTGCTACTGATGTTGCAGCAAGAGGATTGGATATCAATGATTTAACTCATGTAATAAACTACGGGCTTCCTGATGAAGCAGATACTTATGTTCATAGATCTGGTAGAACTGGTAGAGCTGGTAAGAGTGGTATTTGTATCAGTATTACCCACACAAAAGAGGGTAGAAAATTAAAGCAAATTGAAAGAAGATTACAAAAAAATCTTGAGCATAAAGAAGTACCATCAGGTAGAGAGATTTGTGAAAAGCAACTATTTAATCTTATTGATACTGTTCAAAAAGTTGAGGTTAATGATGAAGAGATTAATCCATTCATGGAAGTTATCTTCAAAAAGCTTTCATGGTTAGAACGTGAAGATTTGATTAAGCACTTTGTAGCAGTTGAATTTAACAAGTTCTTAGAATACTACAAAGGCGCAAATGATATAAACTATCATAGAGAATCTAGATCTCGTAGAGATGACGATAGAGACAGCCGTGGCAGAGATAGTAGAAGAGATGGTAGAAGAGATAGGAATAGGGATGACCGCCCAAGAGATAATAGAGAAGAAGGAAGAAGAGAACCAAGAAAGGTAAGAGCTCAACAAGGTTATACTAGATTCTTCATGAATGTTGGTACAGAACAATCACTATCAAAACCAAAGTTAATTGGTATTATTAATGATTTAAATCTTGCTCCTAGAATAGATATTGGAAAAATTGATTTAAAAGGAAACTTCTCTTTCTTTGAGATTGAAAGTAAATATGAAACTGCTATATTGAAGAAATTTAAACGTGGCGTTAGATTTAATCAGAATAGAGTTAGAATTGAAATTGCAAAGTAGGATTAGTATTTAACTATCTTTGAGATATAAGAATTAGTTGAAGATTTTACTTTAAGAAAATATATTCCAGATGGAATTGCTAAATTACTTTTGTTATCTAAGTTAATTTTAGCGATTCCATCTTTATTATTTAGAAAATAATCTTTGAGCTTCTGTCCTTTAATATTATACAATGAAGCCTTCTCAATGTTACCTTTTTTTAGAGATAGCTTTATCTCATTATTAAAAGGATTAGGGTAGATAGAAAGATTATCAATTAATTCAATTACTTCATTTGATTGATTAGGAACATCATCTGTGAAGTCACTAATAATCTTTACACCCTCACTTGTTGCAAGTAGTACTGTCGGAGTATCCAGTAAAAAGTTATGAGATAGGCTTAGCATAGAAAGATTTTCCAAGCCATTATTGAGATAAACAAGATTATTATTATAGTAAGCAGCCACCTTGTTAAAGTATTCAGGGACTGCTGTTGGCTTCCAAATTATAAAGATAACTCCTTGAGCATCAGATTCTATGTCTGCCAAATTATCAGTAGGAAAATCATAGTTCCAGTTAATCCCATTATCTTCACTTGAGTATAAGCCTTGGTCCTCTCCCTCATTCTTAATACCATAGAACTTTCCATCTTGGTAGTTGTATTCAAGTTTATTAAGCTTCTTATCTGATGCTTTTCTCCAACCTAACTTAGAATAGAAATAAAGATTTGATTGGATACCACTATACTCTTCACTAGCTGTAAAATAGCCATTACCATCATAGCGCCATGCTACAGCTTCACCTTGAGGTTCTATCACATAAGGGACTTGGATTCTTTGACCATTTAAAGTGTTCAATATAGAATCTTCACTTCTCTCCCACATAAATACATTCTGATAGGTCTTGATTAAGATAAAATTACCATCTGGAGAAATATCTCCACCAGTGGCACCGTAACCATAAAGCACATCAGCAGGAATTTCAAAAGTTCCTTCATAAGTTGCGGTTACAAGCTGGTCATTATAGGTATAAGGAACTGAAAATAGCCTCTCGAAGTTATCATCATTAGACCCGTTGCGCTTTGTTACAATGTAGAAAGTGCTAGTACGTTGGTCGAATATGAGAGTTTCTGAATCGTAAAATTCATTATTAGGATACTCAAAGTTAATAGTCCGACCTTCTTGAATAAGCTCTGTAACAGGCTGTTGAGAAGGTGAAACACTTGCTTCTGGGACAACATAAATTTGCTTTATAGGATTGCTAAGTCCATTATCCCCCATGTCAGCTAGATAGATTTCAGGGCTATTGCTTTGTGGGTTCTTGCCAATAGCAATATCTTCCCAATCCCGATTGCTTATAGCAGGAATAGTGTAAACTCCTAAGTGCTGACCAAGTTCATTCATGGCATAAAGATGATTTCCACCTCCGGAATCATTCATGGTCCATAAAACGCCAGGATTAGACCTGCTTGCAACTAGACCAGAAATCTCAGTTAGTTCATTATGTTCAACCTGACCGAAATTCTGTCTGCTAGCAAACAAAGCATCATCATCTTCACTATTCTTATGATAGATGCCATCAGTAGTTGCCACTAACTGGAAATCGTCACTGTCTTCAAAAGCAGTAGACTTCTTACGATTAAATTCATTCACTGTTTGAAAAGAAGAATTGTTGTAGACATTCAGCCCATATTCATAACCTACATAAAGATTGCCGTCCACGCTTGAGCTTTCTAAAAAGTTAGGATTGAAAAACCAATCAACTATCTCTAGACTCTCTGTCTCTAAATTAGCAATATAGACTCCGTCACTCCATGACCCCGCCCCCAATGTAGCATAAACTTCATTATTATAGACAGCTACATCATTACAAGGTAAATCACCTGAAGTGTAGAGTCCAACTTCATCAAAATAGTTATACTCAGCAAGACCCTGGTCAGTAGCCATAAATATATTATTGGAAGAATTATCCATAAGCATATCGTAGACATGGTATTCAGTATCCCAATAGCTGGTCCATTCATACGAGTAACAAGATCCAAACAGCATAAACAGTATTATTAACATGACAACTCTTTTCATTATATACTCCTACTAAGAATTTAATCATAATTTGACAGCTAGCAAATACATTGCCTTCTATTAGACAATATAATTATGTTTTATCTGACAGTCAATAAATCAATATTAAAAATGAAAAGAGAGACCTAATAAATATCAGGACTCTCTTGTGTTATATAAAACAAGTTGATTTATAGCTTATAATAACCCATATTAGAAACTACATCAACATCTTCTTCTATATCTTCCTCTTTCTCTAGTGAAGTATTAATAACCTCACCTTTATTGATGTTAAGCTTCATTTGTACTAAACCGAATAGTTCTTCTTTCACTTCAATATCAGCGAAGTTATCAATTTTATTAATCTTTTCAACAAAGGTATCAGGATTGATATCATCAGCAAAGATTAGATCACCGTTGTTAACGATATAATAAGCGTTAGGAGCATACTGAAGTTCCAATTGAGTAATAGTTCTATCTCCACTATTAACAAGTAACTTTCCTTCAAAACTAGTGATTTCAATATCCTCATTCACTTTTGCTATTAAAGAATCAAGAATATGTTTTGGAACATAAATTCTTTTAGCAGCTAATATTGCTTCAATACCATTATCAATATCTGCAGGTTCAACTTCAGGATTAATGATGATGCAAGACCTACTGAAAAGTCTCTCAGCCTTATAACGCTTCAAGGTAACTGTATCAATTTCTTGCCATGCTTTAAGTATCAAACAATTATCAGGTATTATGGTAATTCTACCTTTGATACCATCTTTTGCTTTAGTCTCAAACATAGCTTGATAAGATTCACGTAGTCTAGCAACTCCCATTAATTCAATCTTATTAATCTTTTTATTGAAGAGATCAACATCAATATCATTGATAATTGAAACTACTCCCATAACGTCTAGATTGCTATTGTCCTCCAATGAGTTTAGCCATTGATTAGTAATATCTTTCTTACCTTGAATTCTAACCTTATTCTTCTCTATTTCACGAACCATTCCTGCATTCTTAACAACTTTAGTTTTAAGGTAACCAATAAGTTCTTTTGGACATTCTATAATTCCAACATTGTAGAGTCCACCAATCTTATCTTTGATTAATTCTGGAGTAACGTCTTCTGTAACAGTAAGAATACCTACAACCATCTTTTTTAGTGGTTTATCAAGAACTTCCAAAGAGTTCTTAGTAATCTCTATATTACCAATTTCTATTTCATAATCTTCTGAAAGTTCTTCAACCATTCCTGCATTTGTTATTGATATGTTGTTCATAAAAGGTTTTACTCTTTTTGAATAAAGCACAACACCTGTATTTGATATAGATGAAATATTCTTTAAAGTTTCTTCACTAGCAAATCTAATATCTACTGCACCAACATTCTTAATCTTTTTCATTTTATTCTCCTTTATCTCCAGATGTGGTTTTCTTCTCTTATCTTTTGTAATTCATTCAATTCTTCTTCTGATAACTCTTCCGCATCATTCGTTCGATTGTAAGGTATAATATGACTCACAATCCACTCACCTAAACTTAGTAATCTGTATTCCATTTCCTTTCTCCTGCATACATCCTAAGCTTTTTCAATATCTTTGTTAGTTTCCATCTGACTGTAGAAGCAGGAACTTCAAGTTCTTTAGCTACTTCTTTAGAATTCATACCTAGCCAGTATCTACAATGTACAATTTCTCTTTCTTCTTCATCTAATTTGTCCAGTAGCTGTTCGACATATACTTCGAGTTCTGGATTAAAGTTAGATTTTTCTTGAACATCGCTAACAATGTTTAGAAGTTTTTCCTTACGTTTCTTATCAATTAGAATATTCTTTATTACCTTAAAAAGCCAGCTTCTTACTTGAGATGATTTTAATTGCTTTATCAACAAGGCATTATTAATAATTTTTAGATAACAATCTTGAACAATGTCGTCAGCCAAACTCTCATCTTTAGTGATGGAGAGTGCATAACATCGCATCATGTCATCATATTTATCAATAATCTCATCTAATATTTGCATTGTATCACCTCTTTTCATAAACTAAGACGTATTAGAGAACAAAAGTGTTGGTACTTTTTGAAATAATTTTACATATAATAGAAAATTCTTGTAAAGGAATATAAATCCCAATGATAATTAAATTGACAAAGTTTGATTTAAGTTAATAATTATCATTAAGTTAAAAGAGGAAAGGAGTATTCATGATTAAGTTACTTGTATTTTTACGATATTTCATCATCTTTGTGGCAGTATTCATGGGATTTTATTATTTAGAAATCAACAAAGAAATAACTATGAAGATAGTTGTTGGAGGAATGGTTGGCTGTGTTGGACTATTAAGCTTCGTAACTCACGTTATCTTTCATAAGGCTGATGCAAAAAGGCTTGGATGGCAGACTGATAGACCTGACTGGCAATTTGAAGTAGGCTTTGCAAACTTAGCATTCGGAATTTCTGCCTTATTATCTCTTACTTCTTATCTACCAGCTAGATCTGGCATAGTTATAACCATAGCCTATGCACTTTACCTTTTTCAGGCAGCTATTCTCCATGGAATTAGAGCACTTCAATCAACACCAATAAAGCTAAAGAAATTAATTCTTAGTTCAGGACTAACATTCGTATTTGTTTTCTTCATGATCTACTTCACATGTCTCACCTATTAGAACTTTAATCTCTGACTTAACTCCCACAAGGCTGTCTTATTGCTGTCATACTTCAACATTTCCATAGCTTGATCATAGCTAACCCAGCTATATTCTGAATGTTCATCTGAGATAGTAACTTCTTGCTCTACTAGCTCTATGGCGAAGCTATGTTCTGTGACAGTATAAACATTCTCTGGCCAATCTTGCTTAAATATATCAGCCCTCACCGAGCACATTGAATCTAGTGATATTATCTGCTTATAATTCACTATTTGAGCCTCTTCCCTACACTCTCTTATTGCCGTTTCAAGATAAGTTTCATTATCTTCAACCCCTCCAGCAATCCATTGCCATATCTGTGCCCTCTTGCGCTTGAAGATAGCAAACTTCATCCCTTGATCTGTTTTTAGATATGGAATCACTAATACATTATGCGGTTGTCTTCCCATTAAATTTCCTTTATTTATTTTTCTTAATGCAATCATTGACAGATTACCCTTGTTTAAGAAACATAAATTGAGGATATTATGAAAAATAGTCAAGCAAAGATTCAAGTTTATACAGGTAATGGAAAAGGCAAAACTACAGCTGCAATAGGTTTAGCTATTAGAGCAGTTGGACATGACTTAAAGGTTTTTATTGGTCAGTTCATGAAAGGTAGCTTTTATGGAGAACTCAGAACCCTAGAAGATATTCCAAACATTGACATAGTTCAATTTGGAAGTCCTGATTGCATTAGAAAAGAAGATGTTACAGAGTTTCATAAGAAGAAAGCAGAGGAAGGTTTAGCCTATTGCCATAGAGCGATTAGCAGTGGAGAATATGATCTAGTTATTCTTGACGAAATAAATGTTACTATCTGGTTTGAGCTCTTAGCTTTAGAAGATGTCTTAGTTATTATCAAAGATAAGCCTAATAATGTTGAGCTAGTCCTTACAGGTAGATACGCTCCTCAAGAAATCATCAATATAGCTGATTTAGTTACTGAGATGAAAGAGATAAAACACTACTATTCTCATGGCATAGAAGCAAGAGATGGAATAGAAAGATAGTTATTTTAGAAGTAATATTTTTGACGTTTTAACTTGTTTTTTTGTTTTTACTTTAACAAGATATAGTCCGTTTGCAAAGCCATTCAAAGAAATACTTTCGCCTTTATTTCTAACACTAAGTGTTCTTAGTTTCTGCCCTTTAACATTGTATATTTCCACTTTTTGCAAAGAATCATCAGCTTCAACTCGTAAATGTTGATTTTTTCCAACAACAGAAGGATAAACATAGACTTCTGGAACCATAGGAGACAAGTCATCAGAGTTAGGTGTTGCATCTAACCATTGTTCAATTACTTGAAAGACACCTTCTTCTAAGTCGTAAAAACTATTTCCTTGGGCATAATTAGCACCATTAGTGATAAAGATAATCCCTATATCTCTTTCAAGATTATAGTACATATCACTTATAAGACCATAAGCTTCCCCAGCATGACCAATAAAAAGCTCTCCAGTAAACAAATCATAAGTTCTTTGAAGCTGTAATCCCATTTCCGTAAAGAAGCCACCTAAGCCAGATCCGTTCCAGTTGATATCTTCCATTAAGCCTATAGTGAAAGGAGATAATACTTCAACATCTCCATAATTCCCCCTATTCTTATACATAATAAGAATTTTTGCTAAGTCTTGTCCGCTTATTCTTAAGTTTCCCTGTGGACCATACATCAAAGCATTAGAGCCTATTGGCATATTATCATAGTCTAACTCCGTAGGAGTCACTCCATTATAGTCATCAACTTGTGCTTGAGGATTTCCCCCATAAATTCTATATAATACTGCTAAATCATTAATATCTGAAAGATTAGAGAAGTTACCCCAACAATAATCAATATCCAGCGGTTCAAATAGTATTTCATCAAGATAATCATGAAAATGCTGATTACTCACACTTTCTATAATAGTGGCTAAAACACCAGAGCCCAAATTAGAATAGTCCCAGCCTGAAAAGCTTCCAGGAGCATGAGTACTTGACCACACATTGCTTTGATAATACTGTCCAGAAGCTAAGAACAACTCTGATATACTAGGGGGATTATTGTTATAAGAAGCTGATTGAAAATTGCTATATCCATTACCGTCTCTGATTGATGAGATATGAGTCATAATATCTCTTACGGTAATTTCAACTTCCGGGAAGTTAGGGTTTCTAAACTCAAATCCAAGATAGCTAGAAACATCTGTGTCGAGTTCTAACAGACCTTCTTCAACCAGTTTCATAGCTCCAATAGCAGTAATAATCTTCGATATCGAAGCTATTCTATATTTCGTATTAGAATTAACTCTTAACTGTCTTTCATAGTCTCTAAAGCCAAAAGAAAATTCATGACTATCATTGCCTTCAACTAATAAAACTGTTGCTCCAATTGTATCATATTCTTGTATTACATCAAATAACCTTGCATCTAAATCATTATAATCCTGACCATTAAGCAAGCACGAAATAAGCAAAAGCATTATCATTAATATATATTTTATCATTATTTATTATCCTCACTAACATAATCTAAGAAGAGAATATCTTGTCTAGTGAATTCCGCACGCTAGAAGCATGTGATCCAAAACAGTAGCTTTCCTTACTAGCCTCCTGCATTAAATGACTTTTTAATGGAGGAGGTCAATAAGTTTAAGCTGTTTTTAGCAAAAAAAAGAGGTGCTACAAAAGCACCTCTTTGGGTATCAGCATCATCTTATTTCAGTGTTACGTATATTTTCTCTACTTGCCTATCTCTAATTGCTTCTACAATATCTCCTGAGAGCTTAGAATCATTATAAGTTTTTTCTGAACCATTCAAGAAAGTAATTTTATATGAAGTAATTTTAGCTTTATCTTGGCCATAAGTATTTTTACGTTGCGGATTATGATAAGTTACTAATATCTTTCCTAAGAAGATAAAACTGAAGCTATCTTTATCAACAAATTCTTCTTCAAGTTTTCCATTCTTATAGAGTTTCACTCTCTTTTCTTCATTGGTAAATAGCCAGCTAGGTAGAACAGGACTTAAACTAAACTCAAGTTGATTATTTAGGGTAAATGGGGTCTTACCTTGAATCATTATAAGCAAAATATTAATGAATTCTGCTGTTGCTCCACTAAGTCTTGCCACATAACCACCACCATGAATATCTGGATCTGGGTTTGCTGAAGAAACAATGAATGATGAGTTTTCTAAGATACTTCGACCATACATCTCAGGCTTCAAGAATGGAATAAGAACTTTCTTGAAATCATGGAAGAAATCCTCATAAAGACCACTCTTAAGCATTTCAAGAATATATTTATATTCCATGTGTAGCCAAATAGATTCATTTTCAAACCAACCAGGTGAAAATGTTCTTGCTCTTCCAATTTCATCAGGTTCTGTATCTAGGCATTCATTTACCTTGTACATGTTTAGCTTTCTATCATAGAGACCGCTCTGACGGATATTCTTTACTAGTTGTCTAGATTTTTCAATATTTTTATTAGAACGTAGATAGTGGACTGGTCCTTCTAAGAACAAAGGTAAAGCCCTATGTCTAAACTTTGTAACCTTATAGCAGAGAAATCCTTTAGGGCTGGTTTTAGGAGTCTTTGTATTTCCCTTACCTTCTTCGATTATGTGATAGTCTTCAATTTCATTCACAAAATAAGAAGAGATAATACCTTTTTCTTTATCCCAAGCTTTTTCAATAGCTAGGTTAAGTTTATCCAATCCAGCATTTAGGAAATCCATTAGATAGCTTTTCTTAACATACACTTCTTCTCCGGAAATACCAAGTCTAGTTCTTTTACGATACTCTTCTTTCAAGCTAGAAGCATTATCCCAAAAGTCAAAAGCATTCAGCTTGTGTTTAGTTAGTGATATATAAGAATTTATAAAATCGTACATTTCTGTGAAGATAGCAAATGAAGCATTGATATCATAGAATTCATCTAAGCTTTCTATCAAGAATTGAATATTACGTTTTATTTCAAGCGTTTCATTCAGACTAGAACCAATAATTCCTGGTAAACCATTAAGGGCATCATACCAGTTAGGTTTATCAGATTCCATCTCAACGCCAACACCTTCAGAATCTAAAGAAGTAAGCTTGTTTATAACAATATTAAGCATCTTGTTGAGGAGATTTGTATGATAAATCTCTTTTGTTCCATAGCCTGTTCTTACAAGATTGGGGTTAGATTCACGTTGGCCTATTAGATTCTCTTTCTCAGTATCTAAAGCAACAGAGTCTAATTGCATTGGCCTGTCATTCCAGATAACATATTTTTCATCCCTTGGTTTAACGGTATGAGGGTTATCATAGAAAGTAAATACTTTATCTTCAAACAATATGCTCTTTTTATTCTCAGGGTAGACTGCTAAGTAATTCTCAAGTAAATCTAGATTGTAAGTCCAATGGTCAGTCCAATAGCCTTCACCATGCTCTGTTCCATACTCTTTATGACAGCATTCCAGAATTTCTCCCATGAAATCATCTGTTGTTTTCGGAAGATCAAGAGTAGATTCTTTGAGATATTCCATAAATTCACCTGGTGTAAAAGGCTTCTTTAAGAAGTCAAGGATAGCACTACAATCATCACAATTTAGATACTTACTCAGAACTGAACTAAGTTTAACTTTATCCTGAATAGTAAATCTAATTTCTTTGATAACCAAAGGATTAAATCCATCTAACTGGATTAAATTATAGAATTGGATGAGATTACTCTCTTTAACATCTGGATTAAAGAAAAGATCACTTCGTCTATTCTGATTAACATCTCTATAGTTACCATTACCTTGAGAATATTGTGTTGCTTTCAATCTAAAGTCATTATAATCTCTTTCTAAGTCACCATGTTTCCTAGAATATAGGTGCAAGGTCGTTGTCTTTTCCTTTCCTTTAAATGAGAATGGAAAACCACCTCTTAGAGCATTATCCAAGAAATTAGTTCTAGCATAGTTATTAAAGATTGGATCATCACTAAGGATGAAGTTATTCTGAGTTAATTCTCTGATGATACGTCTATTCTCTGCATCTTTCTTGTTAACATAACTGTTCTTGCTAATGGTAGGGATTAATAGGTTAAGCTCTTCAACTGAAGCTGCTTGACCAATAATAGTGGTAACTTCATATTCTGAATGTGGAGCAATGCGCCTTTTAAATCTGCCCATTGCACAAGGTAATCTATTCTCTAATATTTGATTGTCAGCTATTTCATCATAAGTCTTAGCTAAAAAGTTTTCAGGGTAATTATAGTCGCCTCTAATTCCAAAGACCTTTACTGGATCAACTATTGGTGTAAGTAACTTACTAGTAGAATCTTCACTTTCAAAAGCAAGATAGAAGTTACCTTTCTTAACCTTTATAACATCAGGGGTGTCACTAGGTAAAACTTTACTCTTAAAGAAAGGAGCTTTATTCTCGTGATTAACAACTTCTACAAAAGCTTCAAACAGACGCCTAAGATTCTTTAAACCAAAGTTGTTTATACCGTAAGGTACTATCATAGGAAGACCATCTAATCCTTCCAAGTCTATTGCTTTATCGTTTAAATTCTTTATCTTTAGCTTTCTAATTAAGCCTGCAAACTTGTCCTGAGGAACATTAAAATACTCAACTGAGAACTGCAATCCTAAGGTCTTGTTTTTCTCAACAAGTGTTAACTTAGAAGAAGTAATCTTCATCTTCTGTTTAAGTCGCATATTCCTATTTTGATAATGATCTTGGAATGGTTCATAGAATGACCCATCACTGAACTTTAAGAAAGTCCGAAAGCCTTGTGTAGAAGTTAAATTGTATGCCCAGTTAGCTGGCAAGAATTCCATGATTGGATTATGTTTACCTTCGAGGCCAATACTACATACACATTGTCCTCTATTAACATAGAAAGCCCACATTGGAATACCATTTTTCCCAGCTACTCCAGGGAAGAAAGAAGAGAACAACTTTGAAGAATTATAGTTATTAATTACAAATTCTCCAGAATTATTCAATTTATATTTTACTTTTTTATTGCTAGTCAAAGCTACCTCCATGAGAGTTCTTTAAAATAGGGAGTGCTAGTTAAAGCACCCCCAATAAATTATTCTACTTCATTAATACCATTTTCTTAGTACCAATTAGTTCATTATCAACTTTTAGCTGATAGAAATAGATACCAGATGATACATTATTAGCTTTCCATACTACATTATAGTTATTTGCATCACGTTGACCATTAACCAAGCTTTCTACTAACTGTCCCTTTGAGTTATATATCTTTAGAGAAACATTACCTGCTCTCTTTAGGGTATAATTTATAGTTGTTTCTGGATTGAAAGGATTAGGGTAATTATTTCCCATAATCACCGAAGAAGCAAGGTCTACATCATCAGAAGCATTAGCAACTCCACCATCATAGAAATAGATATTATCAACGTAAAGAGTGTTTGGATCGCCACCGAATATTAGTTGTGCTATATGACTTTGACCTGTCATATTTGCAAACTCAGTTAATGGAATATCAAAGCTTACCCATTCACCTGTGGCTAGACTTGTACCATCAAAAGTTAGCTCATGTTCTGTATCATCATTACCCCATACGCCGTCAGCACCAAAGTCAACTAACTTAATTCTAAACTCAGCTTGGTCAGTTGCATCTGGAGTCCATATATCCATATGGAAATAGTTCATACCACTAGCATCAATTGTTTCGGAAGTAAATTCAATACCAGCAAAGACGAGATCAGTATAGAGCTTAGTAGCATTCTCAGCAATCATAACTTCTTCATAATCAGCATTATCCCATTCAGCTGACCAAGTATCTACATTAATATTTGGATAAACATCACTAAAAATAGAAGTAACATCTTCAGCATCTTCAGTAGGTGTTGGTGCTGCTTCTGAAGGGATTTGAGAAGGATCTTCTACTGTGAAATGAATATAGTAAGATAGCATTACTGTTTCATCTTCAGAAGTTACTTCAACTTCAGTTGTTCCAGGAAGTTCACTAGCATCCATTACCATATAGGAAGCATTAGGATTGCTAGTTGTTGCTGTTACCATCGGAACATCTGTAGTACCTTCAGGGAGCATTACATCATAATTGAACATATCAGAAGCAAAAGCCTCTATGGAAGTTCCATCTACCATTAAGTCACTCAATGTAGCAATAGACTCTTCTCCTCCTGATGTTTTCCAGAAATATAGGTTATCAAACCAAATAGTACCATTTCCTACTACTTTAAATTGGAATACACCAGATAAGTCTACAAGGTCGCTAAAAGCTGTTAAAGGAATATCTACACTTACCCATTCTTCTAACTGAATGTTAAATTCATAAGGTGATTCAGCTCCTGTAGAAATGAGGTAAATATTCAAGTCAGTTGAGTTAGGAGTCCAGAAATCTACATGTAGATATTCGTATTCACTAAGATCTTGACTTGTAAATTCAGTACCTTGATAGTTCAAATTAGCATACTTCAAGGTATTGTTACCTGCAATCATTTCATTTACTGTAACGACTGTAGATTGCCCCCAATCAGGGTTGTAATTACTATTAGGTACATTGTTGTATGTATCACTATAAATCGAAATCACATTGTCGGTATTATGCATAGGTATTTCAGGGGCAGTTGTTGGTTCTGTGATTGGTTGGTCAATAGTGAAGTTGATAGTATAAGTCTCATTCATACTTGCATCTGCAGAAGTAACTACAACTGTTGTTGTTCCTGGAAGTTCTGTTGCATCATTAACAACATAACTAGCTCCAGGGTCAGTTGTTGTGGCAGTAACCATAGGAAGATCTGTTGTTCCTTCAGGTAGAACTACATCATAGCTAAATGTTTGAGAATTAAAGCCTTCAATTGTCACACCATCAACTTGTAAATCACTTAGAGTAGCAACTTGAGCTCCTCCAACTTCTTTCCAGAAGTAGTAGTTATCAAACCAAACTGTTCCATTTCCTACAACTTTGAACTGGATAACATCAGCTAAATTTAAAACAGAACTATAAGCTGAAAGAGGTATATCGATGCTTACCCATGTTTCATGAGTAATGTCTAAAGCATAACTAGCTTCTGCACCTGGACTGATTAAATAGAAGTCTAAAGTTGTTGAATTAGGAGTCCAGAAATCTACATGTAAGTAATCATACTCTGATACATTTTGAGAAGTAAACTCTGTACCTTGATAGTTTAAGTTAGCATATTTTAAGGTATTGTTGCCAGCAATCATCTCATTTACAGTAACCATTGTTGATTGTCCCCAACCTGGATTATAGTTAGAGTTAGGAACATTATCATAAGAATCACTATAAATTGATATAACGTTCTCTGCATCTTGAGTAGGAAGTGCCGGTGCATCTGTTGGTTCTGCTGGTGGAGGTAGAACTTCACCTTCAGGTAAAACAATATTATCTAAATAAACAAGATTATCTTCTTCTCTTGCAGCGAAATCAGGTATAAGCACAATTCTATTATATGTATTACCTATTTGAGCTGAGAAATCAAAGGTAATCTCTTCCCATTGGTTAACTACAGTATTAGGAACTTGTAGTTCTATAGCACCGCTCATTCCTTCAAATTTAAGTCCAATATTGCTTATAACTGGCTTATGTATCATAAGAGATACTGTTGAATTATTAGCATCGAATGTGAAAGTTCCATTATCATCAGTGTAGAATAATGCCCAAGCATTCCCATCACTTCTAGCTATAAACTTAGCCACTGTAGGTGTTTGATTAGCTCCACTAGAATTAGGGTTTGCTATAAATTCTATTGCTGGGTTATCTCCATTCTCTTCAACAGTCCAATCCCATTCTGAGCCAACTCCAGCTGACTCAAAATCTACAGTATGGCTTGCTTGAGCAAACATCAAACTTGTAAATGTTAATAGGACAAATATAAGTAAATTTCTCAAAGTAATCTGTTTCATCTTATCCTCCAAAATTAGTATCTTTTATTTTTCTTGTATAATCTATAAATGATTGTTTAGGCTTCCTATTCTCATAGAATATACCCCAGTTCTTCTCAACTTCATTGCTTCCAGTAGAGTCTCCTCCACCTTTCCAGGGTTCATCAAAGACTTCAAATAAGAAGGTTAATCTCTTATTCTTCTTAGTCCATGTAGCAAGTTCTTGTAGAAACTTTCCCTGTGTTTCAACATCTGCTTTCCCCTTAATCAATGTTCCCTGTTGTCCATCACCTTTTTTGTTTGCATTGTAATTAGATGCCCAGCCAATTTCACCGACTACTAGCTGCTTTTCAGGATGAAGTTCCTGAATTTTTACAAGTTCAGAGTCAACCCATTCCATTGAATTTTCAAGACTTTTGCCATTCCATAAAGGGTGAATATGACAAGTTATAAAGTCTATTTCCTGAGCTACTTTCTTGCTTTCTTCTTTGTTCCAAAAATTGTAATCATCTGCAGTGCTTATTGGTTTATTGACATTTGAGCGAATTACTTTAATGTACTTTATTAAGCTATCTATCTTCATTTTATGCCAAGACCAATAAACTTGAGTTTCATTACCAACGCTAACAGCAAAAATCTCTTCATTATATTCATTTGTTTGTCTAATTGCTTCAACAACATTGTTGATATTCTCTAGACGTTTTTCTTCTGAATCTTCTTTACCCAACCACACACCTAACATGACTTTTAGTGGTAATTGTTCTGCTCTAATTGTTTCTAAAATCATCTTACTCACTGCATCAGCATTATATAATCTAATTATATCAAAATGCTCTGCGATAATGTATAAGTCTTCTATTATTTGATCTTTTGATGGGTTTTTTACTCCTGGAGCTTGACCCTTTCGATATAAACTCACGCTTACTTGTATCCTTGAAAAATCGCTGTTTTTTAAAAGAGGCAAGTAAGGGTCAAGGGTAGTTGCACTGTCTATAGAATAATTTTTAGCAATTAATTCAGATTTTAACTTATCTAGATCTAAGCTATTATCTTGCTCTATCACTTGAGCTTGCTGAGAACATGAAAGAAGAATCAAGCTTAGTATAATGAGAATAAGATTATAAATCTTCATAGTTTCACCTTAATATTTCATTTGAAGTGTTTCTAAAGAATTTGCTGGTATTTCAACTTGAATATAGCTATCTTCAATTTGAATACTTGTAGAAATTATTTCATCAGAAGTGTTTAGCATTTGTATAGATATCTCTTTAGCCGAATTAATAGTTGCTAGAACATGTAAGTCATCATCATCTAAAGTAGAATTTACAACTTTGTTTGTGATAACATAATCTCCCGGTCTAATTGTTCTGCTAAACTGAGATAAAATATTATAGATAGGAGTATAATATACTTCTTTTGTTTGCCTATCAATCATGATGGGAGCCCCACAGAAGTTTCCAACATGATTAGGTCCACCCTTACTGTCTAACACTACATTCCAGTCTATCCAGCCAGAAACCCAGTTATCAAGACTAAGGATTATATTTCTAGCATATCGATGAACAGGAGTATAGATAGGATGATCTTCAACCTTTACTCCTTGCCATGTCACACTGTAAGCCCAGTCTGTAGCATTAGGATTCCACCAAAAGTCATCATTGTTAAACCAATCTTTTTCCTTAAATCGAACAGTGTCAGTTACTCCACCTGGTGCATCTTTACCTAAATCATCAATACAACCTTCAGTATGCATTATATCAAAATCAGGGTATTTGTCATGAACTCTTCTTAATACATCTTCATATACTTTGTTAGTAGACTCATACCAGTGTATTGCAGCGCCATACACATACTCAGAACTTAGATTATCATTATAAATAGGCTCAACCCATTCCTCAAGTCCATCTCTGTTTTGGTCATAAATTAGTAACTTTACATCTTTAAATTTATTCTCTTGAAGCTTTGGTCCTAAATATCTTTTGATAAAGCTATTTTGACTTTCAGGAGTAAATTTCATAGATTCCCATTGACCATTGTTGCCATGTGGCTCATTTACAGGAGTAATACCCCAAATATCAATACCAACCATTTGATAAGCTTGTAAGTACTTAATCAGATAATCAGCATAAACTTCTTCATATTCAGCTTTTAAAGAACCACCTGTACCTTGCCAGTTATTCTCTGGAGTTCCAGGAATGTACCAAGTCTCTATATCCTTCATCCAAGCTGGGGCTGTCCAAGCTGAGGCTACAATATTTAGAGTCTTGTCTTTCTGCTGACTTTTAACTTGATAAGCCTCCATAATCATAGGAAGTAAATCATAAGAAGTTTTAACAAGATCTGGGTATTTTTGTTTATCAAAACCTTTTAAATCATTCATTATCGAAAAGTTAGAAAGGTTTATATCATCAGCAAGGTCGTTATATGAATATTTCCCTTGGACTGTAAAGTCACATGAACCAATATGGGTTCTGGCTAAACTGAAGTTTGCACCCTTCTCCCCATAGATGTTTTCCATGACTTCCTTTCTATCATTTTCTGAGAGATGAGCCAGTACAAAAGCAGAAGATTCTGTGAAAGAAGAACCGATTCCTACAATTGCTTGTTTTTTCATATCAGGATAGACTTCTATGACAAGACCATTTGCTTTCCCTTTATTAACTTCTAGACTAGGCATTTGTTCTTGTATAGCTCCAGCTGAAGAAGTTAAAATTACTTTAGCAATATTGGCTTGTCTAGATGAATCAACTTCGTTCATAGAACAGCCAGTAATTATTAATGTTAAGATAATTATCCTAAAGACACTAGGAATTCTACTTATATTGTTCATAGCTCATCTCACTCAATTTACAAGTTTACTTTTATGTTCTTTTCTTTTCTTAAGCTCATCACGAATTTCATAAGACATCTTCTCAGTTAGGCTATACTTAGACATCACAATTATAGCTACTACAGCACCAATAATTGGGACTATACTATAGGCTAGTCTAACACCTGTTATTGCACCAACAACTTGTTGACTTGCATCAGGATTGAATCCAACAAATGCCATTATAGCACCACTAAGTAGTCCTGCAAAAGCCTGACCAAACTTAACCATCCACCAATATATAGCTCCAAAAACGCCTTCTCTTCTTAAACCAGAATTAAGTTCATCTAAGTCACAAACATCAGCAGTCATAGACATCATCAAAGTAAATAGTCCACCAATACCAAATGAAAAGAATGGAAGCGGGATGAATATTAACCATGGCTTTCCAGGAACAAAACAGAACCAGAAAAGGATGTAACCAATAAGAGAGATTGACTGAGTGATGATAAACGCTTTCTTTTTACCAAACTTCTTGGAAATAGGTGTTATAAGTGGTATTACTAAGAATGTAGTAAAAATAGCACCAATAGAACCATTTAGTGTTGGCCACAAACCAGCATCTCCCGCATTTCCATTGAACATATAATGAACAATGATGAAGAATGAGAATGCTGCAATTGTGTTGAAAGAATTAAAGACAAGGAATGTAGAAATACATAGCTTTCTAAAAGGTTTTAGTTTTAGAGCTTCTCCGAACTCATGAAAAAGAGTCTTTAAATTATTTGATATATTCTGTCTGTTAAGTTCTTTATATTCTGTATTATTAAGAGTTGATTTACTTTTAACAAATATAGCAGGAACTGCTGCCAAAAGCATACAAATAAGTCCTACCCAAACAGCGAGGTATCTACTTCCTGCTGCTGCATCAGCAAACCATTCTTGTTTGTAGATTACCACCCAGAACCATGGGGCTATAACCCATGCCCATTGACCAATCCATTGGGCAACAGCCATTATCTTAGTTCTTTCATGAAAATCACTACTCATTTCATAGCCCATTGCAACATAAGGGACACTAAAAATGGTCAATCCTAAGTAGAAAATTAGTGAGAAAAACATGAAATAATAGAAGTTATAGTTTAGTCCATTAGAGGCATACAATTGCCACATGAAGACAAAGCTCAGACCTGTAATAAGGGCACCTAGTAAAACATATTGACGTCTTCTACCCCATTTAGATCTAGTATTATCAGAGATAAAGCCCATCATTGGGTCTGTTATAGCATCAAATAATCTAGGGAAGAAGAAGATAAGTCCCCATAAGAAAGGAGAAAAACCTAGTCCTTGAACTAAGACAATCATAAAGACACCTAAGGCAGCTGGAAACATTTGATTAGCAAGCATTCCTATACCAAAGGCAACCTTTTGCGACATTGGTACAGAGTCCCTTCTAACTACATTGCTATTTATATTATTCATAATAAGTTATCCTCTTTCTTTAGTTGCTAAGGTAAATATCATCAAGATATAACTTACCGAACAATAGGTTATTTGAAATATCATTAGGATTCCAAATTCCAAGGTATCTAAAGTCAGTTAAATCTACTCCAGTGAAATCACTTAATGGAACTTCATAAATGTACCAATCTCCTTGCATAGAAGGAGTATAGTTTGCTATATCAACTTCAAGTTGACCACCAGAATTATCTTCAAGCTTTATGCCTAGATGTACTAAAGCAGAAAGTTCTGTTTTATTGATAGCAAAGTTTAGTCTTGTATAAGAAGTAATATCTTGACCTGGGGTTCCAAAATTAAAGGCTATTCCTCCCCAACCATTACCAGAATCTTGGAAATCGATAGATAAACAATGGTTCCCTTCTAGAGCTGTTATTTCTGTGTTTTCAAGATTTACTTCCACAACATTACCACTCCAATCAGCACTGTTAATAACCTGACTATAGGCTATTACACTTCCATTATGAGTTTCTGTGTAGATTCCACCTTCTTCACCATCTGGTATTTCAATTTCATCCATAGATAAATAGATATTGTCGAAAAAGAGCTTGCCAAAGAGTAGATTGTTTGAAGCATCTTTTGGACTCCATATACCTAAGTATTTCAAGTCACTAAAATCAACCCCTACAAAATTATTTATAGGTATTTTATATATTGACCAATCTCCTTGGAGTAAAGGACTATAGTTTGAGATATCAAGCTCTGTTTGATTTCCAGCATTATCTTCAAACTTCATTCCTAAGTGAACTAAATTATTCATTTGAGTACTATTTACAGCGAATGAGAAAGTCAAGAATTCACTTACATCCTGGTTATTATTTGAGAAATCAAAGGCAATACCACCCCACCCAACTCCTAGATCTTGGAAATCTACAGAAAGTGAATAAGTACCATCATAAGGAGTAACCTCTGTACTTTCAACATCTGGCTCTCCAATGTTACCACTCCAATCTGCGCTATTGATAATTTGTGAATAAGATAAAGTAGCATCTGTGTATGTTTCAGAATATATCGCTATGTTATTAGATGGCTCTTGATTTTCTTCCATCATTGCACTAGCACTTTTAAGTAAGCCATTTGAATCTGTATAAGTAACTGTTAAATATTGACCTGGAACAAAGACTACTTGTTCTGAATTAGCGTCTGAGGAAACAAATTCTATTGTTTTACTGCCAGTTCCAGAGTTATCTAAGTCTAGAGAAATTTCAAAGCTTTGTTGAGAATTATCAACAGTAACATTGACAGAGCTATCAATCAATCCTTCATCCATAACAGTAATTACTGCATTAGTTGAATCTTCAGTGTATGTTGCAGAATCAAGCATAATACTTGAGCTGTTTAGACCACCACCACTATAGTATATGTCATCTATTGCAAAGTGACATTGAACTCCATTCTCTTCTCGAATGATGAAGACATAGTCTGAATTAGATAAATCAACTCCTACTGCAAGTTCTTGTAGAGGAATTGATGCCTTTCCCCATTCCCCATCTCTTACTAAGCCATAAGCAGTTTGATTTGCTGGGAATTCAAGGTAGTTTTCATTGCCATTTATATCATTCATACCTATTTGAAAAGTAACTTCAGCAGGTATCTTAATCATGAAGTTTAGGTAACCAGCTTGGAAATTGCTTAGATTAAGAGCTTCGTTCATCTTGATTCCACAGCCAAACCAACCAATGCCAGTAGTTAGCCATGTCATGCCTGCATCTCCTTCATAAGGATCGATTGAACCAGGAGATAAAGTATTTTCCCAAACATATATCTCTGCATCAGCACCAACAACAATATTAGCATCTACTGGGCTCGTTTCTGTAAAGATACCAAGTGTTTCTACATCTCCGCTAGTATCTTCAATTTGATATACTCGTACCCAATCAATTAGCATTTCTTGAGGCCATTCAGTTGTTGAATCAGGTGCTCCACCAAGATTACCACCTACTGCATTGTTGAGGATTATGAAAAAGTCGTTCATGAATTCACTCATAGTCTCAGGATCTATAATTTTAGTGAAATAAGTTACTCCATCAATACGTCCAACTATCTTATCTGCATCCCATTCAACTTCAAAGATATGGTAATCTTCAGCAAGAGAGTATTCAAATTCTTTAGTTTGACTATAATAGACTCTTTCTCCATCCTCTTCCCAATGAACAGTGCACATTGTAGTATTCTCGTTATGATAGAAGGAGGACATTTCCATAACATCTATCTCTCCACATTGAGGCCAGCCAATTGTATCATAATTTGCCCCTAACATCCAGAAAGCAGGCCACATACCCATTGTGCGAGGAGGTTTTATCTTGGCTTGAATCATACCATATTTGAAAGAATACTTGTTTTTTGTATTCACTCTTCCTGATGTGATTGAGCCATCCCTTTTACCGGGAGCAGAATAGTTTTCTGAATCGAATCGGGTGGTTATTACAAGGTTACCATTTTCTACTTTAACATTATCTTGAGAGTTGGTATATAATTGCCATTCATCATTACCCCAGCCATCTTGACCATACCCTTCTTCAATATTCCATTTAGTAGCATCTAATTGTGTAGATTCTTGATTAAATTCATCCGACCATACTAAAGTATAATTCTGTGATGGTAAAGTATCTTCAATTTGTTGAGGTTCTGTAGAATTGTCACAACTAAATAAAATAGGAATCAATAATAAATATAACAATTTATAAATATTTCTGCTAGCCATTATAAATCCTCCACTAGTCCTTAGTTTTTTTATCTTAACATAATATAATAATAACATGTTTATGCTATATAGCAAATAAAGATAAATAAAATTTTGCTGTCAAGAATTTATTGATATACTTTCTATTATAGAGTTAATTTTGCTTGACCTATTATAGCATTTTAAAGATTAGTCACTAAGTGCTATATTTTCAAAATGCAAAGAAACTAGATATTTCAGGAGAAATATATATGACTAACACTCCAAAGTATATTGCTGTAAAAGAGCAAATAAGAGAAAGTATTAAAGACGGTAGCCTAAAAGGTAAAATACCAGGAGAGCGACAGTTAGCAAAACACTATAATGTGTCTTATATGACTGTAAGAAGAGCTATCTCAGAGCTTGTTGAAAGCGGAATACTACATAAGTTTGCAACTAAAGGCACTTTCGTTAGCCATAGTAAAAGCACACCTAAAGTAACTAAAAACATTGGCTTCTTCCTAGACAAAGAGATTAAGCAGGGTATTTCTAGTCCCTATTACTCTTTAGTATTTAATGCTCTTGAACAAGAAGCACTTAAGATTGGTTATCACCTAATTCTTTTTTCTGAATTCGATGATCTTAACCCGGTAAATAGCATGAAAAAAATCGATGGTGTAATCCTAAGTTGCTTCCCTAGGTTAGAACCTAAGATACAAGAACTTAAAAAGCTACTTCCAATTGTTCTAATAGACAATATTTCTTCAGATAAATCTATCCCTTCAGTAACTATTGACAACTTCAATGGTATTTATGAAGCAGTAGAATATTTGTGTGAACTGAATCACAAAAGAATTGCTTTTATTACTGGACTATTAGATTCTAACATATACAATGAGCGTATCTTAGGCTACGAACATTCTTTAGTTGCTAATGGTATCGAACCAGATGAATCATTAACTTACAGAGGAGATTATTCTTATCAATCTGGAGAAGATGCTGCTATGTATTTCCTATCCTTAAAAAACCCTCCTACTGCTATAATGTGTGCTAACGATACAATGGCAATAGGAGCTATAAAAGTCGTTAGAGAAAAAGGCTTGGACGTTCCTCAAGACGTTAGTATAATAGGCTTTGATGACATTGAAGTCTCTTCTAAAATGTTCCCAGGACTTACAACTTTAGCAGCCCCAATAGAAAAGATAGCTAAGGAAGCAGTTACTCTCTTAGTTAGTGTTATAGAGGGTGAAAATAAAGATTACAAGCATATAATATTACCTACCGAATTAGTTAAAAGAGGAACTTGTACATTGATACAAAACAACTAGTTCTTCATCAGCAATTTAAGATAAATCCTTTTCACCACTACACTTTGATAGACTGCTATCAAATAAAAGTCAAAAATACTATAGCAATAATAACTATTTAACTATAGAGTTGAAACTTACCCCTCTTAATCACATCTTCTTAATGCTATCACATAATATATTTATTCAATCTTGCACACTAGCGTCCCATATAGCTCCTTTTTTCATATAGAATTACTAATCAACACTTTAAAGGAGAAAATTTTATGATTATTGATATCCGGATAATACTAGATATCAACATAACAGATAAAATACTTCTTGACAATTAGCAATAGTGGATTAAACTGCTATATAGTAGCTAAGCATTTTACTACAAAACATCATAAGTCCGGGGAGTGATATTATGTTAAAACTTGTTAATTTTAGAACGAAAAGTACATTACTTTTAATCATTTTTACATTACTATTTTCATTTCTATTCTCTAGCCCAACAAGCAAGGCAAATCTTGTAAACACTTACAATGATTCGGGGGGATGGAAACTTCAAGTTGATGGCGAAGACTATTTTGTGAAAGGTATAGTTTGGGGTTATACACCAATCGGAGAAAACTATTCCTACAATCTTTGGGCAAATAACGATGAGCAGATAATGAAAGTATTAGATTATGAATGTTCATTAATGCAAAAGGCTGGGATTAATACTATAAGGTCTTTTGGAATGATACCACCTAAATGGGTTACCTATATCTATGATAAGTATGGTATCATGACTATTATCAATCATTTAATGGGAAGATATGGCTATAATGTTGCTGGTGTTTGGATACCAAAAACTAATTATGCTGATAAGCTCACCAGAGAAACATTGACAAAAGATTTTGTTGATTTAGTTCAACAATATAAAGAAGTTCCTGGTGTTCTTATGTTCGCTTTAGGTAATGAAAGCAATTACGGTTTAGAATGGTCTAGCTTCGAGATAGAAAATCTTCCTGTTGGGGAACAGCATAAAGAGAAAGCTAAATCTCTCTATAGTCTTTTCAATGACGTAATTGTAGAAGCTAAGAAAGTAAACTCTAATCACCCATATATTATAGTTAATGGAGATATTCAGTATCTTGATTTGATAGTTGATTTATGTCCTGATTTAGATATTCTTGGGGTCAATGCTTATCGTGGAATTAGCTTTACTGATATGTGGCAAAGAGTTGATGCAGAAGCAAATCTACCTATACTTTTAACAGAATTTGGTTCTGATGCTTTCAATGCACTTACTTTTGCAGAAGACCAAGATGGTCAAGCAGAGATTGTTAAAGGTAATTGGGTTGAAATATACAACAAGTCTTATGATAAAGATGAAGAAGGGAATGCTCTTGGTGGCTGTCTTTTTGAATGGCGTGACGAGTGGTGGAAATACCTACAGGTTGAAAACCTTGATGTTCAAGACAATCATGCATCATGGAGTAATGGTGGTTACTATTTTGACTATAGACAAGGTGTCAACAACATGAATGAAGAGTGGTTTGGTATTTGTGGATTGGCTGGTCCAAATGATGATGGCGTGTTTGAAGCAATCCCTAGAACTGCTTATGATGTTATGACAGCTATGTGGAAAATAGATCCATATAAGACTTCAAAAACAGATATGAATCACTATTTTGACAAGCTAGATATGAAAGTTTACTCTCTCGGTGGACAAGTTACTAAATTGCTTTCAGAAAGTAAAAAGAATAAGTATTTTTATCTAAAAGGTGGAAGTTTAGAAGGAGACATGGTATTCAACGGTCTCTCAGAAGACATCGAAAATGATGGTAAGGATGGTCTTAACTTCTCCAATGGTGAAATGCTTTACTTAGATTTCGGATTCCAACCAACCAGCCGAATAAATGGTGAGTTTACTCTTAATATTCTTGGTAATGTAGTCGATAAACCTATGGATGAATATTATGGCAAACGTGGTTTAGCTTATAATACTGTTGTTTCTGAATTAGACGACAATAATTTACCAGTCTTATCTGAGCAAGAAGTTACAGACAATGAAAGAGTGGAGATATATAGTTTTAAGGCTCACTATCATAATGACAATTATGATTTAACAGCTTTCTATCATGTTCCTAGATATCATTGGGGATATGATGGGGACTTCTTTGGATTAATGTGGGAAGCTACAGATATGGAAGGAATGGATATTTGGAATGCTAAAGCTCCTTATGGAATGGAATTCGAAGGAAAAAAAGGACTTTCTGGATTAACTGTAGTTGCTGGACCTGAAGTTTACTGGGGAGCTAACCCAAAAGCAATCGTAAAATATAACTTTGGTAGCGATAGATTTAAATACACTTTCGTTCATTCTGAAGACTTTACCCAGGCTGAAGCTTCTTCAACTGCTACAGAAGCTACTGACAAAGCAACCAGACAAACAGCCTTATCATTAGAAACTAATGTCATCCCAAGAACAAAGATTGAATTGGGTTATCTCTTCTCAGGTAGTGAAAAGATAGATGATGAATTTTACTATTATGATGATGAAATGCTTTATCAAGATAAGATTGACATAGAGGATACTCAAGCATTTAAAGCTAAGATTACTTTCACTGCACCATGGGCAATAGTCTTAGATGCCTCATTTAACTATGCAGGTTTAGTAGCTAATTCAGGTTCCCCTTTACGTGAATTCGACACTGAAATGCCATATTCTTCCTTAGGTAATAAAATGGTATATGAAGCAGGTTTAATAGTTCCTATCGGCAACTTCTTCCTTCTTCCAAGAGCTATGTATAGAGAGAATTTAATCGAAGCTAACCCAACTATTGAGGCTACATCAAATGCCTTAGATATATTCCCAGGTCTTACCCCAAGAAACCTTGAGTCTGATCCATTTGCTGTTCTTGACAATAGAAAAGCACAGTCAGCAGAATTTTTCTTCTCATACGACCCAACTCCTGCAAGTTCTTTTTATGCTTGGGACTACGAGAAACGTGAAGATGCAAGCTTAGCTTTTAGTTTAGGTGGTAATTACACTAAGTATGAAACAGAAACAGATGCAAACCTCTTCTACTATCAAGAAGGTGGCTTTAATGCTCCATTTGGTGCTGGACTTCCTGCCGATGAAGTATGGTTAGGAAAGCTTAAAATGGTTATAAATCCTACAGCTAATGTTAGGTTAATCACTAATATTAGCGCTGGAAAACAACAATCTTCTGGAACTCCGGAAGGAGAAGCTGCAGAATTTAGTGAAGTATCATCAAAACTAATCTTATCAAAGAAACACTATCTAGAAGCTTATGTTAAAAAAGATGCCTGGGGACCACTTGATTGGTACAGACAGTTTAACATCACCTTCCCTTATCAATATATGTTAGACTATTCCTACTTGATAGATAATCTACTTAGTGATACTTCCTCAAGTAGAATCGGATTTAGAGCTATCATGCGTGAACTCAATTCTGATTCTCCAACAAACGAAGGATTAGATGTTCCAAGTGATTATGAGTTCCAAGCAGGAATTTACTACAAAATGGCATTTTAAGGACTACTATTATGAAAAAAATACTTATAATATTTATAACTTTATTAATTATCGTTGCTTGTGAAGTTAAAGAAGGAAATCAGATTACTGGTCTTGATTTACCTCTTGATAATGAACTGGTTCTTTATGGAGAAAATGAAGGTATTTATCCTAGTACTTCTATCTTAGATAACGAGAATAACCCTTATGCTAATGCAAATATCTCAGCTGAACAAGCTTGGGATTTCTTGGAAGACTGCCCTTCTCCTAAAGCAAAGTTCTACCTTTGGGGAACAATGCTAGCTAAAATATCAACTGGTGAATATCAGTATTTTACAGCTCAAGCTCTCCATGAGCTATATACAGTTAGTGGTAGCCAAAACGCTAAAGAACAAGCTAAAAAAGCTTACCGTTCTGTACTAGACAACTTCTTCACATCTACTACTTGGTATGAAGCCTGGTGGATTCAAGAAGAAACAGTCTATGCTGTAGAATTAAATAATCTAGTTGGACAAAGCATGTATGACCCAACAGAATTAAATCTACTACCACTTTATAATGATCCTGTCTTAGCACTTCAAGATTTATCTTTATGGGGCTATGTTTATGATCCAGAAACAAAAACCATTTCAAGAATAAATTAATAGCTAAAAGATTAGACTTGTAATCTTAAATCTTGCTTTAACCCATTTGATGCAGTAGGCTTCTCGTGAAGAGTGCAGATTATTTCAGCAAAATAAGTTACAGAATCGAAGTTTGAATAATATATATTCTAGCTGAGATTATGGAAGTTATTCTTGCCAAATAATATAGTACTATTCTAGAAGTTCTACTGTATTAGATGGGTTTAATATTAAGCGCTTCCTGCATCAAATAACAAATTAATGCAGGAGGAGCAAGGGCGCATAGGCAGTATTGAGTGGGTAGTAGGACTTCAAGTTGCTAGATTTCTAATAGCATTCGAGTCAGATGCTATCCATAAAAACCCCGAAGGGGTGGTATGTATTAGCATTGGGTCTTGTACCCCATGTAAATATGAAATAAAATCCAGCCCTAAAAGGGCGACATAAAGAGTAAAGAACAACCGTTAATCTAGAAGTTAGGAGTTTTAGTAATACTAGTTTATCCCAAGAATAATTTTTTTAGTTTCTTCTATTTTTGATATAAAAAAAGGCTGACACTTGGTCAGCCCTTCATTAATATTCAATTATGAATTACCTGCCTGTCGACAGACAAGTCAATTATTCATTAATATGATATTACTTCAAGAGTAACAGTTTTTTTCTAAATGAATACTTATATGTCTTGATGTCTAAGAAATAAATAGCAGAAGATACTTCTTCATTATTATCATTTACACCATTCCAATGAACTGTGTGCTTGCCTACTTGGCACTCCTCATCTATCAATGTTCTAACTTTCTGACCTTTGATGTTATATATTTTGGCACAAACATTACTTTTTTTATCTAAGCAAAATGAAATACTAGTTGTTGGATTAAATGGGTTAGGATAAACTTGAACATTCAGTTGGGCTGGGATAGAATCATCAGCATTGCTAGTTATATTGACATCAAGTTCACTAAAATGGAAAGCTTCTTTGCAGTTACTATCCTCGAGCCTGTTGAGAATCACATGATTACCATTATTTAATGGAATATTAAATTGAGAAGATACAATCTCATCACTCACTAAGCTAGAATATTCGTCCATCCAGAAGGTTTCCCAATAATAATCTGTCTCAATATCATAGCTATTCATAATATATTCAGTTTCAGTATTAACATTATAAATTGGACCATTAGAAGATGTTACAGAAGCTATTTGACCAATGTAACCATGAGTATCACTTCCTTCTAGTATTATTCTTGGAACATTGTCTTGTTCGATGAAATTCGGTTTAGCTGGCAATATAAGACCAGCATCAGTAAGAGCAACAAACCTAAAATAGCCTGCTTGAATAAATGTGTTCCCCATGTCTTGACTTGCAAGATACTTGATTTTGGCTTCTCTATATAAATCTCCCATCGTAGGATTTTCTAATTCTCTATAAGCCTCTAAATAGTAGTATATCAAAGCAAAAGTATCATTCACCCCAATATAGCTTATATTACCATGATCAACGTTGTAATCACTCATCCCATAATTTGATCTAGAACCACCAATATAGGCTATAGCTCCACCTTTTGAACGTATCAAGGCTTCACCAAATGATTCCCCTGCCCAATCTCCGTGATATATTTCAGTATCATAAGCTCCATTTCTACAAGCTACTGATAGAAATATCGGTAAGCGATCTTTACTAGGATAGGATTGAACGTCCTCTACACTAATTGCTGAATTATCATCAAAATGAACAGCACCACCAGAACCATGGGAAACATGCATCTGCCACAAAAAGTCATCATTCTTTAAATGATTAGTCATATCGCTCTCTGTAAAGTTGCCCTTAGTTTCATAGAATTTGTCAATATTATAACCAGAGAGTAAATCATCGCATATTACTTGGTTTGACATTAGCTCTCCACAGAAATAAGGTAATCCAAACGGAATACCTCCTGCTACTGCAGCATTGTACACCCAGGAAGAATCCCAAGAATCAACCCATCTTATCATCTTATGGTAATAATTACTTAACTCTTGCAAGGAAGACACGGTTACTCTACTTGTTCCAAAATTATCTACCAGGTCATAATCTGGTGACGAATAATAGTGGTCAGAAGGAATCCAACCATCATATTCCATATCTTCAAAAGGTACAAGATAAGGGTAATAAAAGTAGTATGAAGGAGGAAGTATATGCCCTGAACCAAGCAATGTTACATTCTCTAAATATGGATGCTTACTATTATCTCTTAAGTAGGCAATAATCTTTTTAGCTAATGAAAAATCATAGTTTTCTATATTTTGGTTTTCGGTATTTGCTATTCCAGTTAATTGAGGGTTTTCAACTTCTTCATAGCTAGAACTAATATCTTCTAAAGTTATGACATCAGTAGCAATACCATTATTACCATGAAAAGTAGCTATTGAATCTGCCACTAATGCCCATGCTTCCGGACAAATTAAAAGATGTGATGCATTAGTCGAAGGTATATCTCTAGTATTAGTAAATTTACAGTTCTGTTTTCTTTGACCATAAATCTTGATCTTGTAATCTTTCAATAAATAGATTTTTTGATTTTCCTGAACCCATTGAAGAGGCCTTAACTGTATAAATACTTTAGTTTCTTTCCCATCAAAACCTACACTATAACTAAACCACTTACCAGGACTAACTTCATCTGCTGATTTTGAAGCTATCATTGAAGTTGAAACTCTATTCTTCCACTTTACTTGCCTCAAGTTTATAGCTAATTTGTCTTCTAATTTTGTTTGTAAGATAGTTTGTTCAAGTAGTTCTAAACCTGTAATATCATAGTTTCCTTTAAAAGTCAAAGATATTTGCTTCTGTGGTAAGGCAGGGTTATTTGCTATTGCCTTATTCTGTAATCCTTCAAGTTTAACAACTAAACCATTTGAAGATTCTCTTACCGATAAATCCCCAAATTCTCCTGATAACTCTTTTATAGTCCCACTCCGTTCCCCTACTAAGCTTCCTATTACTAGCTCATCTGATGATTCCTCAACCTTAGTCATTTCTAAATAGTCAGCCCCAAATAAACTCATCCCCAACAAAAAAAACATGAATAATAACATTTTTCTATACATGCCATTTCTCCTTTTCCAAAACTTAGCTTACAATAGCATATTTAAGATGTAAAGGCAAGAAAATTCTTATGAGTAGTTATAATTGTGATCTGAACGGTTGATTTCTGTTAATCTATCATGAAGTAATCACATAATTAAACTTGTATAATATTTACGGTATTTCTTTTTCCTTGCCAAATTATCTATTCATATTAGTTTTAAAAGAAAACTAAAGGAATTAGAATGTCTTTTTTAGATAGTCCTGATATGGCATACTTATTGCCAATAATAATATTCTTATCAAGAATTGTTGATGTTTCACTGGGAACACTTAGAATTATATTTGTTAATCGTGGTATGCGTTACATTGCCCCTGTTATAGGGTTTTTTGAAGTGCTAATATGGTTAATTGTTATTGGCCAGATTATGCAAAGAATTTCTAGTCCAATTAATTACATTTCTTATGCAGCTGGCTTTGCTGCAGGTAATTATATAGGTATTTTGCTAGAATCTAAGTTAGCAGTTGGACTTACCATGCTAAGAATCATTACTAGAACTAGAGCTAAAGAACTTATTGTCTCACTCAGAGAAATGGGATATCGTGTTACTCATGTTCCAGCTGAAGCGAACTCTGGTAAAGTACAAGTTATCTTCTTACCAACAAGAAGAAAAGAAATTCCTAAACTAATAAATATTGTTCAAGCATATAACCCTAATGCTCTTTATACTATTGAAGATATGCGTTCAGTTTCTATGTGGTCTATACCAGGGACCCAATTAAATACCAACAGAAGAGACAGACCTTATTGGAGACTTTATAGGTTTAAAAGAAAAGGGAAGTAGATATTCTCTTTAGCCCTACTTCTACCTTTAAGAAATAGGCTTTTTCTTAAAGGTAGAGTTAAAGTAGAGTAGAGACAGGTTTTCACCTGCCCCCCTCTTCAAACCGTGCATGCGGTTTTCCCGCACACGGCTTACCGACAAAGTTCTTTCTAAGCTTTCACAAGTTTGTCAGGGTGTTCTGTATGCTAAGTTATATAGACCATAATACCTAATTAACTTGGCATGAGCATTTTGACGATAAAGCTTACAGCTCTTCTGACTCTTGCGTTTGTAATACCTCTTTAAACTAAAAAAGAGATATGTATTAACACTATCTTTGGCTTTAGCTGGGTAGCTTACTTTTGGTATTGTGAAGTAGTTAACCCAACCTCTTAATATGGGATTGAGTTTCTTTACTAAAGTATAATTAGATGAGTGTCCATTATTCATAAGACAATGTTTTATATTTGCCTTGAACTTTTTGACACTCTTTTTACTTGGAATAACATTCCAGTAATAACCATACCAATTGTAAAAAGATTTATCAAACCTAAAAGTAAAACCTAAAAAGTCAAAGGATAGCTTTGTTGCATTCAAGTGTTTCGTTTTTTCCATGTTAATGGTTAATTCCATTTTCTCTAGTATTCTGTGTAAATACGATAAGCATTCTTTAGGTATTTTATTTCCCATTAGGATAAAGTCATCAGCATAACGAACTATTTTTATGCCTCTTTTAGCGAAAAAATCCATCTTCTCTATTGACAGCTTTATCAACAAGATTTAAGTATATATTTGCTAGTAAAGGAGAAATAACGCCTCCTTGAGGTGTTCCCTTTTTACTCTTGTGCAATTTATTCTTTTCAAAGTATGGTGCTTTTAACCACATTTTAATAAGTTTTAATACTCTTTTATCTGTTATTCTTCTTTCAACAAGATACATCAGTTTATCGTGTGGAATATTATCGAAATAACCTGATAAATCAGCATCATATACTTCTGTTTTTCCAGCCTTTAGATTAGACTTAATTTCCTTTATAGCTCCATGTGCTGAACGCTTTGGTCTGAAACCATGAGAACAATCTTCAAAGTCTGCTTCAAAGATTGGTTCTATTATTAGTTTACAACACATCTGAACAACTCTATCTTTGATAGTTGGAATTCCTAATGGTCTCATTTTACCATTTGCTTTTGGAATATATACTCGAAGTATTGGAGATGGTTTATAAGTTGCATCTTTTAGTTCTTGTTGAATTTCAAAGAGAAAGTCTGTTACTCCATATTCTTCAATATCAGAGAAACTCTTCTTATCATATCCTGCAATCCCATTGTTCAACTTCACCCTTCTCCAAGCTTCTGTTAGAAAATATCCCACTGTTAACTTATCATACAATACATAAAAACGAAAATCCTTTTCATGTTTGGCTTTAGAATATAATTTACGTTGAAAAATTCGAACTCTTTCTTCAGCTGTTAAATCAGCCTTTCGTTTGCTTGTTAGATTTTCATCAATCACAACTTTCTCCTTATCTTGTAAATTTCTTTGAAGTAATGCCCCTTCGCTACTTTTGAGTTATGTTGTCTCAAATATCATCACTACTATGGGCATCTCCGACTGCCTAAATAACTGGATTTCACTTCGACACCGTCTTATAGAAATCCATTTAGGGTTGTCACCTCTTATTAAATAGGCTCTCTCACGTTTAATGTGCAATCGTTTATAAGCACGCCACCAGTTATAACTCCGGTAATCTTTGATAGTGCATACTTCTGTTTCTTCCTATCAAATAGCAGGTTTCATCCTCTGGGAAAGATTAACCGATTACAATTGCCTAACGAAGCTACCTGTTCGCTTACGCTACGGCTTACTTACCGATTCAAAGAGCTTCAAACTAAACATTACTGTATTAGTTTGTCTTTTTCACTTCTGGTTGAACAGAAAATTAACCAGACTGGATTTTCACCAGTTGACGGCACACCACCTCGTGACGCACCCCAAATAATGCACTAGGATTTAAAAAATAGCACTATATTATTCCTGTGAGGGCGTAGCTTTAGCGAAGACTCATGGCAAGAATAACTTCCATAATCTCAACTAGAATATATATTATTCAAGCTTCGATTCTGTAAGATATTTTGCTGAAAGAATCTGCACTATTTCCATAAAGCCTAATGCATCATCTGGGTTAAAGGAAAAGACTTTAATAACAATCTTTTAGATTTTTATCTTTTCTAAAGAGCAAAATCACTACTTCAGACAAATTATATAATCTCTTTTGTAATATACTTTGAGTTCATAAGATGAAGTAATCCCATATAATCCATATGAAATTCAAGCATATCACCTACTTTGTAATTAGATTTATTATCTCCAATATCAATAACAATCATATCAGAGCTAGCACCCACAAATACAATATCTTTATCATCAGACCAAATATGTTTTTCATTTACATCAAGTAATCCTAGATTAATGATAGCACGATAGGATGTTTTACCAAGATCCTTAGCATCAAATTCATAAGATTTACCTTCAACATTAGTGCCCATTTCTCCATTAGGAACAACAGGTTTTTCTGAAAGTTCAATTATTTCTGCATGTAGTTTAAAAATATCATTATGCATGCCTTTAATCAGCTTTTCATTATAAATATCTGTTCCAAAGAAAAGAGTTTCTCCAACTCTAAAATGATTTATTCCTCTAGGAAGAGTATTGTTCAAAATCAGTGGAATAACAACAGAAGAACCGCCAGATACAAAAGGTATCAGCCTGTTGAATTTAGCTTCAATCAACTGTTCATAAAGACATAACTGGATCAACTTATCAGGATTGGGAAGCACTCCATATAAGCAAGAGAAGTTCGCTCCTATACCAACAACTTCTATATTATCGAGTTCGAACACACCTTTATAAAAATCAAGAAATTCCTCCCTTACAACTCCTTCTCGCAGTTCTCCAAGTTCAATCATAATTATAACTTTGTGAGTTTTATTTTGCTTTTTTGCTTCTACTGAAAGAGCATATATGGTTTCATACTCTGTATTGATAGATATATCTGCAAATTTAACAACGTCCTGAATATCTAGCATTGATGGAGGTTTTATATAGAGAGTTATAACGTTAGGGTCAATTTCTTTTATCATTTCAAGATTACTAAGTCTTGAATCACAAACCTGCTTAGTTCCAATTTCAATCAATACTTCTAGAAGTTGTTTATGTCCACAAAGAACTTTTGATACAATAGCCCAGTTTATGTCATTTTTGGTAAACAATTTATCCAGATATTTAAAGTTATCTTGTAACTTCTTCTTATCCATACTTAAATATGCCATTTTAATCCCTCACTAGTCTCATTTCAGCATATTTCTTAACAAATCCTACCTTTTCATACAAGAACTTAGCAGGGTTATCTTCCTCAACATGAAGAGCAATATTGCCATCACAAACCCTTTTTGCTTTGTTCATGAGTTGTTTACCAAATCCCATACCTCTACAATCATGTTTAACTGCAATATATACCAATATAGTTTCAGGAATATAACCTTGCATACCTGTTTTGTTTAAGACCACTACTCCCTTGATTTCATTATCATGGTAAGCAATAATTATTTTTCCTCCATAGCTATCTTTATCAAAAACATAGTTTATTGCTTTCATAATATCAGCTTTGGGGTCTCCATATTGTTCTAAATTGTGATATAAAAAGTTAGCTATTTCTTCTTTATTATCTTTGTCCAAGTGTGTATCTTTGTCAACAACATTAAATACAAGTTCTGTATTCATTAAATCTCCTTTTCTTATTCTTATTGATTGAAAAATAATAATTTAGGCATGTCAACTCTTTTCTTGTTTTTTTTGAATTAAGAACAAGTTAACTTTTTCTTGTTAAAAATAATCTTTCACAGTGGATAATATATTGACACTTATTTCAGATCTCTTTTCTTGAATGGAAAATAATTATTAACATAGAGGTATTATGAAGACTTTTCTAGAGTGTATCCCTTGCTTCATGAAGCAGGCTCTAAAATCAGGCAAGATCGCAACATCTGATGAGGTCAAGATAAAAGAAATTCTTAACAGAGTTGGTAAAGAAATTGAAAATATACCACTGGAGAATACTCCTCCTGAAACAGGTAGGCTTATTTACAGAATCGTATCAGAAGTGACAGGTTTAGAAGATCCTTATCATGATATAAAGCAAAACAATATTAAGCATGCTCTAAAAGTTTATCCTGAATATGAGCAAAAAGTAAATGATATTGAAAACTATGATGAAAGGCTTGAACTTGCTATAAGAATCGCCACAGCTGGTAATGTTATTGACTTAGGAGTCGATAGAGTATTTGATTTGCAGAAAGATATTAATGAAGCGATAAAGGTAGATTTTAAAATCTGGGACTTTGATATTTTTAAAGAAAAACTAGCTCAAGCTGAAAATATCTTATATATTGGAGATAATACTGGAGAAGCTGTCTTCGATAGAATTCTCATTAAACAGGTAGGCAAGAAGGTAACTTTTGCTACAAGAGGAATCCCAGTTCTTAATGATATAACAATCAAAGAAGCTAAGCAACTTAATATCGATAAATTAGCAGAAGTAATTTCATCTGGTTCTAGCTGTCCAGGAGCTGTGACAAAGTACTGCAATGAAAACTTTATGCAGGTCTTTAATAATGCTGATTTAGTTATAGCTAAAGGACAAGGAAACTATGAAGCTCTCTCAAATGAAAATAGAGATATCTTCTTTTTAATGAAAGCTAAATGCCGTGTTATTGCAGAAGATGCAGGAGTTGAAGTAGAAGATTTTGTATTAGAGTACAAAAACTAGTTTATCTTTGTTATTCTTATAAAAGAAAAAGCCGAAAACTAAACTTAGTTATCGGCTATTTTTAACAATTATATATGTTTAGAAGTAAAGGTCTCTTTCACCTTTAGCTACACGTTCTAACTTTTGGATAAGTTCTTTTTGCACCTTTTCATCAGGTATATTTTTCACTTCTTCATCAACAAGTTTCATCACAGCTTCTCTTGTTTTTTCTGAAGAGTAATCATGAACATATTCTGAAACTGTTAGGATAGCGTTTGGTGTACAGAATCTTTTAACAAAACCCGGTATAGCAAATTCCATGAAGTGCTCACCTGTTCTACCTAATCTATAACAAGCAGTACAGAATGATGGTAAGAAACCGTGAGTAGCAAGCTCATGAATAACATCATCTAAAGAGCGTTGATCACCAAGTAGGAATTGTGATTTTTTGAAAGCATCTTCATCTTTGTGTGAATAGTCACCGATACCGATACTTGATCCAGCATCAATTTGTGACACGCCAAAAGAAATAACTTCATTTCTGATTTCAATAGATTCTCTAGCTGTTAAAATCATTCCTGTATAAGGAACTGCTAATCTGATAATAGCTACTAACTTTTTGAAATCATCATCAGAAACAGCATAAGGAGGTTGCTCAGTAATGTCAGTATTATTAGCTGGTTCAATTCTTGGGAAGGAGATTGTATGAGGTCCTACATTATACTTCTCTTCTAAGTGAATAGTATGATAAAGCAAGCCCATCACTTCAAAACGCCAATCATATAAGCCCATTAAAGCACCGATACCTAAATCATCAATACCTGCTTCCATAGCTCTATCCAGACCATGAAGTCTCCAAAGATAGTTTGATTTTGGTCCTCTTGGATGGAATTTTTTATATGATTCTTGGTGATAAGTTTCCATAAAGATTTGGTAAGTTCCAATACCTGCTGACTTCACCACTTTATAACCTTCAACATCAAGTGGAGCAGCATTAATATTAACACGTCTAATCTCCCCTTTACCCTCTTTAGTTTCATAAGTTTTTAGAACTGTGTCTCTAATAAACTCTGGAGAATACATTGGGTGCTCACCATAAACCATAATAAGTCTTTTATGACCTTTTGCTTCTAAAGCTCTAACTTCTTCTTCTAATTGGTCCATTGTTAAAGTATCACGATGAGTCTCTTTATTAGAACATCTAAAGCCACAATATGCACAATCATTGATGCATTCATTACCAACATACAGAGGAGCAAAAAGAACTATTCTATTCCCATATATCTTCTCTTTAAGAGCTCTAGCACCTGCATAAATCTGTTCGATTAGTTCTTTATCGTTACAATTGATAAGAGTTGCTGTCTCTTCAGGACTAAGTCTATTTTTGTTTAAAGACTTATTGATAATTTCTTGAACTCGTTCTTTAGTAGGGTTTGCAGTTTTTTCTAATAAATCAAAGATTTCTTCTTCAGGGATGAAAGATTTTAAACCTTCTGTGTCAATTTTAACCATTGTTACCTCAATATTTATTTTTTTGTTTTATATTTTTAAGCTTGTAGATTTTACATTTACTGATGAAATCTGCCCTAACTTACCAGTAAAAGCACCTAATTCATCGTTAGTTAAGTTGATAATTACAAATATAATTGAAACATTTTTATCTGGGAATGGGTAACCAACTCGCAGAACTATTGAGTCAGCTAAGTTATGAAGAATAGATGAGACTTTGCTGAATGAGCTCTCCCTATCATGTACAGTAATCGTAACAGTTCTAATACTTTTTTCCATAAAAAAACTCCACCACAAGGGTGGAGCTAAAATTTATATAATAATCCTATTATAATCTTGGCTTATCTCCATCCCTTGAACTTAGTAATATTTACCTTAATCTCAGGATTTTGTAATTCTTTATAATCCAAGCAAGCAGATGTTATTCCTTTTACTTCGATTTATTATTAAATTAATTTATTAAGTTTAAATGTCAATATTTATTTTATCGATTTCGATAATTATGAAGCTTTTACTATCTACCAACCTGTTACTAGCAACCTTTTGGCTGCATTAAGTCCACATTTCTGATATTTATGATAGGCTTGAGCTGCTCTAAGCCTAATTTCCTCATTAGTCTCACCAAGAATCCAGCCATCAAGAGCACTCTTTAATGTATATGCTTCTGGAGCCATATAACCTGTAGTCCATAACAGAGGGAAAGCACCAGTTTTTCTGAGATTCTCATTAAAATATATCTTACTTTTACATGACAAGATAATAGTTTCAATATTGTTTGTTATGTTTTCATTCATATTACAATTTATTTGAAATTCCATTAATCCATCATGCCCAATATAAGCCACTAAATCTGACTTACCACCAAATGCTATATTAGTAGAATCTACAACAATAGATGTATCAAAATTCTTGTTTGAAGCATACATAAAATCGCTTATAGCCTCTTTAATATATCTTCCATCATAGGCATCTGCTAAAAGATAGGTTCCGCTATCCTTATGCTTAAAAACAATGCGTTCTAACACATGTTTCTTGGGATCTTTAATCGTTTGAAAAAGTTCCCATTCGTCACTTCTTTTGAAATAAGTTTTTACTCCATACAAAGCTCCCCAATACATGTTGTTCCTGGCATCTTGTCCATTTCCAATCAATTCCGGGACTGGAATTATACCTTGATGAACATTGTCACAAAGTGCGACAAATACATGAATTTTACGGTATTCTCCAGCCTTAAGAATAGAAGGGACTAGAAGCAACATTACTATAACAAACCAAAACATTTTCTTCATAATATCTCCTAATACTACTTTTTTGTCATAATTTCTATGAAAACATTAGCAACAATACTACATACATATTCAAACTCTTTTACTCTAAATTCCCTACAAATAAACAATATTTATGGTTAATTTTAGAAGCAAAAAGCTAATCTTTATTTCTTCTTTGTGCTATCAGGAATGTTAAAATAGCTAGCATCGAATCTATCACTACCTACCCACAAATCAATCTTAGTTCCGCTTTGAGTCCTAGTAACATCAGCATGTTTAATTTGCCAGCCTATAAGATTAAGTCGGGCTGCTCCTAGCATATCAGCTCCACTCATGCTTCCGTAGTATTCAGCAAGTTCAGGCCGTGTACCAGTATTTAGTGCTTTAGTCATATCTTCAAGTTCTTCATCAGTACGTATGTTATTATCCACAACAGCCAGGTGCATTCCATCCTCTTCTTGATGAAGAGAAATCACCATTCTACGTGGTTTTGATTCTAATATATAGTTAGATATTTCTCCAATAATATGGAGTAAGTATTCTTTACTTTGCATAGTCTTATCTCCTTAAATCTTTTTTGTTCCCTTAAACCATTGAATTATCGCCACAAAAAGTGTCGCTGTTAAACCACCAGCGAAACCATTATTATACAAATCTAAGCCACCGTGCCAGGCTGCACTTCGTTCTACAATGGATAAGTGAACAAAACCTGCTAATACACCTAAAACAGGTCCAAACTCTCCACTTATCGGAGCTAATGTTGTAACAAAAAGAAATGCTAAGACTGGTCCTGGAGCATTTAAATCTTTTCCATAAAGAAGGCTAGCTATAATTACGCCTAACATACAAGGCCAGACGTTTTTGAGGTGTTTACCAAAAGTTGCAAAGCCAATGACAGTAAAAAGTCCGCCTATAACTGGACCATTCAAAGGTGCTTCGATTATTAATAGGTAAGCAGTTCCCAGGATGCCTAGTAGTCCTGCATTAACATAGGCTGCACCAGGTGACACTGAGTACATGAAATCAGTAGGTAGTCGACCAGATAATCTCATGATTTTTAGAAGGTTCCGTCCCAGTTTTTTACCATCCATTAATGCACCCCAGACAATTAACAACAAAGAAATAGCTGGAGTAAGAAGAATTAAAGCTAAATGAGCTTCAGTATTCCAGATTACCTTAATTCCAATATCTTGTTTAGCTCCTACTAAGAAAGAAGCAAAGAACAAGGCTAAAAATCCACAGGTCAGACCAATGTTATAAAGGTTAAATCCTTCATGCATACGTAACATTGCCATACCTAAAGCAGGCAAGACGAAGCCAGCAATAATACCACACAAGATACCAAGTGCTATAGCTAAAGGTCCTGTAAAGCCTGATTCAAAGATTAAATAAGAAACTAAAGGACCTAATGCTGTTCCAAAGAGAGCAAAGAGT
This sequence comes from Cloacimonadales bacterium (SeqCode), assembly GCA_963678315.1. Lineage (GTDB taxonomy): Bacteria > Cloacimonadota > Cloacimonadia > Cloacimonadales > JAFGVF01. Next base: position 2,883,663 of record OY782781.1, read on the forward strand.
AAGTATGATGAAAAAGTCTTTCTACTTACCTTGCTGGCTATAAATACACCTACAACAATAGGTATTGTGTTCAAAGGTGTTTTACCAAAAAGACTGAATCCCACTACTGTGAAAAAAGCTGCGATGGTAGGTCCAGATAGACTAACTTTACTCAATTTTATCAGTAGTAGAGTCAGAAAGCCCATTATTCCTGCATTTAGAAGTGCTCCACCGACTCCTCCAACGACAGTAAAATCATTGATAAGCCTTGCTGCATGAGCTTGTAGACTTAGAAATCCTTTGATAGAAGGAATCAGACCATCCGAAGCAATCCCTAATATAGTAATTCCTAAAGCACAAATAATCATGAGCAAGTAGCTTTTCTTTTCATAAGCAAGCATAATATTAAATATTCCTTTCTTTATACCATTTAATGCAATAAACTATACTGAAATACTGCATCAATTTGGTTAATGGTTACTATCATACTTACAAAAGTTATGGCTAAACCTAGATGATGTCAAGATTTATCAGTACATTTTTAGATACATTCAAATTCAATTAATTCATAGTTATCAAGTATATTATTCTTGACAAGTTATAAAAAGAGATGTCTTATTGCTTCAATTTTGGAGGTAAATATGAAGAAAGTGATTATTTTATTTGCTGTGTTGTTGATTATATATGGTTGTAAGGCACAAGCTAACTCAAAAAATCATGTTAACAGTTCAAATGAATCAGCTGAAGTAAAACTAAAAGAGAATGTTATTAGCTATATTGAGAAAGAAGTAGCTAAAACTGACTTCTCAAAAACAGGTGATGATTGGAATCAAGAGCAGATTAATTCAATAATGTATTACAATACTTACCAAGGAAAATCTGTTATTAGCGGTGTTTTAAGAGATCAATTTGATAAAGCAATCCCACAAGTTAACCTAGAACTAGAGACTACTGATGGTTCATATCATTATGCCATGGGAAATTCAATTACAGCTGAAGACGGCACATTTAAATTCGAGAGTTTAACAGATAACACATACATGCTAAAAGTTTCTGGTAAATACATTAAAGACTTCGAAACAGAAAATATCGTAATTAAAAATGATAACAAAGCTCAATTAGAACTTTATGCAGAAAAGTATACTGATGATCCAAACATAAAAAACACATTGCAAGGTCTAGTTAAATTAAAAGACGGAAAGCTTGCTGATGAATTTGAGATAGAAGTCCGTAATGTTTATGATGATAAAGAATACTCTGCAAAAACAAATAAGAAAGGTGTCTACTCCTTCGATGATATTGAGATGGGAAAATATTGTCTATCATTCGAACACCCAGCTAATTCAAGGGATTATCGTATTGATATTGAAGTAAAAAGTGATATTGTTACTAAACATGACATTAATCTTGATAACTTAGATAATAGATATTATGAGTATGTAGTAGAAACTCTTTCAAAGACTTGTTCAATGATTAGTTCAAGTATTACACCAATGTCAACAAGTTCTGTTATGTCTATTGGAAATAATGCAATAGCGGGTGGAGCTATAGAGATGTATTCCTCTGCTGAGAACATTGGTTTATCAGTTGGAGGAGCTAAGGACATTGATAACTTTAGACAGAATATTAAAAATAATTATATGCCTCAATCCACTGATTTAACCTATGAAGGCTTATTCTATGATTACTACTTTGATACTGATATAGAAGAGGAAGCAGAGCAACTCTTTGAGCCAAGTTATTCTTCTTCTACTTCCATAAATCCTCTGACAAAGGAGAAAGAATATTATCTTAGCCTTGGATTGAATTCTAATATTAAAGAATCTGATTTTGAGAGAAAGAATCTTAACCTTACTGTAGTTATGGATATATCGGGTTCAATGACTTCATCTTTCAATAACTATTATTATGACAATAGAAGAAATTCTCATTATTCATACAATGAAGAAGATAAAAAGTATGAAAACATGTCAAAGATGGAGATTGCTTGCAAGGTTCTAGCTAAAATGACAGAGCACTTAGGTCCTAAAGATAGACTAGCCATAGTCCTTTACAATAATGGTTCAGCTTTAGCTAAGCCACTCAATCTAGTTGGAAAAACAGATATGAAAGCAATCAGACAACATATTCTCGCTTTGGAAGCAGATGGTGGTACTAATATGTATGCTGGTATGCAGACAGCTACTAACTTATATAAGGATTTGATCAAAGCTGATAAATCTAAATATGAAAATAGAATCATCTTCTTAACAGATGCTATGCCTAATAGAAATATAACAGATGAACATACAATCTGGGGATACTTAAAAGCTAACGCTTCACAAGGATTATATACTTCATTCATCGGCGTAGGCGTTGATTTCAATACTGAATTAGTTGAGTATATAACTAAAACTAAAGGAGCAAACTACTATTCTGTTCATAGCTATAGAGACTTCAATAAACGTCTCAATGAAGAATTTGATTTTATGGTTACACCCTTAGTATTTGATTTATCCTTGGAATTTGAATCAGATAGCTTTGAAATTGAACAAGTTATCGGTTCTCCTGAAGCTAATAAGTCAACAGGTTCTATTATGTATGTCAACACTCTTTTCCCTTCTCAAAATGAAGGAGGAAAAAGTAAGGGTGGCTTAGTTCTTCTTAAACTTAAAAAGAAGAATGGTGATTCAGAGAAAATAAAACTTAAATGTAACTACAAAAATAGAGATGGTAAGTCATTCACTAATAATAAGAAGATAAATACTTTCTCAAACAAGAAAGGTAACCCACAAGGTATTAGGAAAGGAGTTCTTCTAGCTCGTTATGCAACAATGTTACAAGCATGGATTAAAGGAGAGAAAACTCTCGATGCTAACAATGAAACTGAAGAAAATAAAGTTGATGATTGGTCTTATGGTCACAAGAAGACTAAACATCCAGGCTCTAAATGGGAAAGAAGATCACGTAGGTTATTAGTTGAAGACTACTATAAAGATAAATTTAAAAGTTTTAAACAACACCTCATCTCAGAGAATGATGTTATCAATGATAAGGATCTACAACAAGAAATAGAATTGTTAGACCTTCTTATCAAGAAAAACTAAATTAGTAATTAGTCTATAAACTACCCTGAAAGGTTAAATTATACAAAGCCCATGATTTCAATCATGGGTTATTGTTAAAATATATTTTTTTAGTCCTGAAGGGACTTATATAATTAATTTTATATTAGAATGGCCTTACCTAGCTTTGAAAAGCTAGGCTTTGGAGAATTAATCCTTTCAGGATAAGCTAGCATTTTGATAATACAATAAACTACCCTGAAAGGGTAAATTATACAAAGCCCATGATTTCAATCATGGGTTATTGTTAAAATATATCTTTATAGTCCTGTAGGGACTTATAGAATTAATTTTATATTAGAAAGTACCTTCAGCACTTCCTCTAAAAATGTTATGACCTTACCTAGCTTTGAAAAGCTAGGCTCTTGTCCAACAGATTTAACTAATCTAGATGATGCTTGTTGTAATTGTTCTTGCTGATTCTTACTTAAAATGTTATCCATATCAATCAAGCAATATACAAGATCTGTACCATCATTCTTGATAAGTTCCTTGGCTTTCTTGAATATTTGCTTATAAGAGGAGTTTTGGGGTAGTTGCGGTTTAACTTTGAAGGAGTATCTCATGTAATTCTTCAAGCTAATAAAATACTCTTGTTCAGTAATTCCCTCACCAATAATTGCTATACTTGATCTCAGTTTTCTAGGAATCCTACACTTTCTTGCCATCATCATCTCCTAGAGCAACTAATGTTGAGCCAAGATTCGGAACAGCTCCTAACTTGCCTGATTTATATGCTTTCAAATAGCTCATATTTTTTCTTAAATCAGAGAAATCTGCAAGTGAATATAAATCTGTTGAACCATCTCTTTGCTTATCAGTAAACCAAACAACATCTTTTCGTATCTCATCCGTATCTGAAATAAAATCTATATTATGAGTAGTAACTATCAATTGAGACTCTGCTGAGTTTCGTAGGAAAGTATTTATGAAATGTCTTACTAAATCAGGATGTAGGCTTCCTTCTATTTCATCAATCGCCAATATATGATTTTCAATGATTAACTTACTGAGGATACCACCTAATTCAAAGTATCTTTTCGTACCATCTGATTCAGCTTCAAAGTTAAGGCTAAAGATTCCTTCTTTACCATGGTTATCAGTTTTGTGAATCATTATTAACTCTACTGTAGAAGGTTTACCATCATCTATTACTTTTCTTTTAATATTAGCTGGAATAATGCTATTAACAATTACATCATTCAATTGATCACTAGCGGTATTTTCTTCTCTGTTGATAATTATATCACTTATATTAAAGTCAGCTTTCTTCAAAAGATTTATGATATTCTTTTTATGGCTTGTATTCTCGTCAACACCTTGCATTGCCCAGCTTCTTAGGTCTGAGCTTTGTTTAACCATAGGCATTAAGAAATTTCTAAACCAATCAACAACATTCTGTAAAACAGGTGCCTTAACCTTAGTTACCTGCAAAGCTGATAATAAAGTCATTGTTTTTACTGTATTAGAATCTAAGGCATCTCTATCTTTCTTCACAAGCTTGACAGTCTTATGCGTGCCAAAATCAATCTTATCACCTCTTCTTTTGAATACTTCGACAGGTTGGCCCTTTGGATAGTAGTTGAGCTTTTCTTCTAGAATTTGCTCCTTATTCAAAATAAGAGAATAATGGTGTTTAACATTTCCAACAAAGAAGATAATTTCAAATTCACCTGGCATATCTCTTGTATCAGGATCAAATAAGAAAGGAGTAAAATCTGTATTTTCATCTAATCTTTTTGGATAGATTGTTTTTTGTTTTAGAAAGTCTAAAGCTCTAAGAATATTAGTCTTTCCTGAAGCATTTGAGCCAATCAGGACACCCAGCTTAAGTATTCTTGTTTTCTCATTAATCTTATAACAGTAATACTCTTCAAGTGTCTTATCTTTAGTAGCTTCAAAAGACAAAGTCATCTTCTCTTTATATGATAAGAAATTCTTTACAGAAAACTCTAATAACATACTTTCTCCTAATTATTAGTTTGATTTATGTAGCTTTTCTACAAAATAAACAAATAAATAATGCTGTCAATAGATAATTTATTCACGCTGAGGACAAGCTGGAAGCTTGTGCACCCATAATTTATTGGAGTGTAAGCATCCACCGATAGGTTGAACGTAGTTCATGCTTACGCAAAGATGGTCGCTGTATGAGTAGAATAATCACACCCTTACGGGCGTATGCCATACGCCCCTACATTAAGCAAAAACAAAGAGCTTTGGCTTTGTTAAGGCTCTCAGACCTTCTTCGGAAGGTCTTATTTTTCTATCACAATTGGGGTTACATCTTCCTATAGATATATTCAATTGAAAACTTCTCTAAGCCATCCTTCCTCATTTTGTTAAGAGTATTTGAACCGATAACGCCATCAGCTGTTAAATCATTATCTCTTTGATATTGCATTAGGGCAGACTTCAACACAGAATCAAAAATGCAATCAATATCAGATGAATAATAGCCCTTTTCTTTTAAGAATTCTTTTATTTTTTTAATGTTTTCAGACAAATCATCTACCTGTAAATATCGTCTATTAGTTACGACTGATAAAGGCATTTTATATTTATCGAATAGCTTTTCGCCAAAGGCAAGATTCTTCCAAAAGCTCCTTAATTTATCAGGAGAATATTTCTTATGATGCATATAGTTTTCGCTGTATTCAGTAATTTCATTCTCGCTTTTATCGGCAGACCTAAAAGGGAAAATATGATATTGAATTTTACCGTATTTTGATGAATCATGGTGTCTAGAAAAGGCATACACTGGAATAAAGTTCTTGTTTTGGAAAGAAACACAACCTATAGATACACAATTTCCATGGACACATATAGCACCACCGGTATTGCTAAAACCAGCTGTACTGGTATGTCTTTGATCAATTTGATTTGGATAATTCAGACAGATTCTAAAAGCTGAACCTTTTCCAACTTCTCCTGATTGACCTATATTATTGAGGTCCATCCACATAAACCAGTTACTACTATAATAGGCGAAATTACCATAATAAAATCCCTCAGGTGTTTTAGAATCTCCTTCTTTCAACTTAGGACCAGGCTCAAAGTCCATGGAACAAATAGGTAAAGTTAATATTAAAGACAAGCTATCTTGCTTTGCATCTTTAGACCATATTTCACACTCTCTCTCCTGCTTGAACACTCTAATAACTGTACAGTCAGGAGGATAGCTAATTTTCTTTTCAATATTAGGATGATTCTTTAAGGTTATAGAGTCCACAAGAGTCAAAATATCACTTGCTTTAGTGATGTTTTGAGAAAATAAACAAGCTGAATAAAACAAAGTGAACAATAAAATTATTTTTTTCATAAGTCCTCGCTAAAAATCTTAGATTAGTTGATTAGTTTCTTTAAAAGCTGTTAACTCATTTACTATCCTTACTCATCTTTTTGTTCCACCTTCAAGTAGGTCACTTCGAATCTTTTGCATTTACGATATTCTTGCATTTTATTCTCTAGTGAGAAGGCATCGTTCATTTCATAGTGTTGGAATATATCGAGCCCTCTATCTAGTTTAATTTTCCAGCCATTATTGAGGACGATTGATCTAGCGTGAATGGTATTAGTATCGTCATAATCCCAGGTGAAGAAGATACCTATGTTAGAGAAAGTTCCTCTAATTTTACCTAGGTAGTCATCTTGTTGGAAAGGTTTATGGTCATCTTCGCCAGTAACAAGGTGAATATATATTTCATCTGCTTCATTTTTAATTGAGGCTAGCATTTCGATAAATTCCATGAGGTTTCTAATTTGTGGAAAGTTTCTGATATAGGGGTCAGTTATCTCTATTTTACTAGCACCTTGCAGGTATTTTCCAAAGAGTTTATTGTAGGAGACACCTGTTTGATTTTCTTCAACAATAATTTCACCAGTTTCCAGTTGAACTTTAAATGTTTCTTTACATGGAGCTGCTACAGGAGCTTGAGCGAGTGTTTCATGCTCTTCCTCTTCAACAGGGAAATATTGTGGGTATGTTTTTTCTTCTAGGGTTTTAACAAATTTCCTGACATTATTATCTACATATTCAAATTTCACATTAGTATAGGTTTTGTCGATTCTCATGAGGTGTTGCTTAACTCTTTTTCTTCCTTCCATGGCAAAGATGAGCAATTCTTCCATTTCATCCTTACTTGCCTGTTTGTGGGGGTAAAGAATCTTCATCAAGCCTGAGAAAGTTTTTTTAATAGCATCTTTATCTCTAGTAGAGAGAGAATCAGAGAGGGCGAAGTGTTCTTCATAGAGGTTGGTATAATCGCTATTACGAAGGAATCTAAGAATTTCCGCAAGATAATCAACCACAAAGCCGTAACCATTAGAGAATAGTTCAGAGCGAATAATATCTACTTCCCAGCCAGGAATATAGAAGTGTAGTCTATCAAGGAAAGCAGAATCATAGTATTGTTCAGGTAGCTCATCAAAGAGGTCACCATGTTTGAGCATATAAGGTAGATTATGGCTAGTATTGCCTATAAATGCTAAAGAAGCTTCAGCTCCTAGAGTTTCAATACCTCGAGAGAAGGTCTTGTTTGCCATATAGTTTTTGAGAATATCTACCAGTGCTTTATTGGCTTTTTTCTTTCTGCCAGCAAATTCATCAAAAGCGATTACATCCCAGTAGCCCACAAGTCCTATTTTACCTGATGAGTTATTAACAAATAGTTTAGGAACAGTCACTTCCCCACCAGAGATTAGCATACCGTGAGGTGAAAACTCTGAATAGATATGGGATTTACCAGTACCTTTAGCACCTAGTTCTATCAGGTTATAATTTCTTTCGCAGAAAGGAATCATTCTGACTAAGGCTAAGAGTTTATTTCTTCTAGATAGTTTAGAAGGTTCAAAACCAATACTTTGAATTAGGAGGTCTATCCATTCATCAGTAGAGAATTTTTCTCTTTTTTGCAGGTAGGATTCAAAGTCGAAGTTAGAAAGTTGGATAGGTTTCAGCTTTGCCATTTGCCAAGGAGAAACTCTTTTATCATCTTGGTGTGAATACTCCATATCGACCATACACCAGACTCCAGATACCAGAAGTTTAGGATGATTCTTAACTGTTGCAGGGTCAACTATAACTCCTTTGATACCTAGATTAGAAAAAGAAGCTTCATAGCAATCATCTTTATCATTGAGGCTTACAGACACCTTATCTATTATTTTGTGTCTTCCTTTTTGTTCTATAATTGCTTTAATCAAGCCAGCTTCGTTTCTATGAACATAATGTTTACTTAATATTTCTTTTACTGTTTCAATCCCAGATTGAATATTATCTTCATCGTCAGAGGCACAGTATTGTCCAAGTAGATATTCTAATACATAGGTAGGAACTATGGCATTGCCTTTTATCTTCTTAGCAAGATCTTTACGAACAACTAAGCCTTCAAAATTTTCATTTATCATTTTATCTAACATTTATTCTCCTAGAAATCTGCAAAGATAGATATCTTCAATAGGTATGGATAAGATTTATAGTCAACATACTTATTAGTGTCGCTCATCTTATTTTTTAGTTTCAAATATACAGTTTGATTGTTGTAGTCATTTGCTTTATCATTGAGGATTAATTTTACCTTAGTTTCCCTCTCTCTTGACAGTTGAGCATTAGAGTTAAAAGTCAATTCATGCACATCAGAGATAAGTTCATCTTGGTCTGAATAGAGTCCTAGAGTCAAGAACCTAGCTTTAATCTTTTCTGTAACAGCTTGGCTTTGGTAGATAGTTACACTTACCTGTCCTGTTGTTATTGAATTATTACTTTTTTGTAGAAGGTCAACTTCAACCTGAGAAACATCATCTTTACGACCTGGCTTGCTTATCCTAACAATAGGAATAATAAGCTCTTGTAGAGAAGCTCCCCCATGCACATACCTAGAACCAGAACCTTGCACTCTCAATTTATTGATAGATTTGGCTACTAGTATTTGCAAGCCTGAACCAATGTTAAGTTGTTCCGATGTAAACTTCATCATGTTTGGACTTTCCGGAAGTTTCTTGCCTATCACAAATCGTCTATTCTTGTTAATATCTTGACCCTTGATATCAATATCCAAGAAGTCACTCTCATCAACTTTACTATCTTGATATAAGAAACCATGGTCTGCTGTTATCATGAAGTTAGTTATTCTATTTCCTCCACCAATCTTTTTGACTAGTCCTGTCAATTGCTCCAATGTCTTTTCTACAGCTTGAGGAAGTTGAGCTTCACTTACAAGCTTATCTCCTGTAGCATCTATGACATTATGATAGATATAGATTAGTTTATGGTCTACACACAATTGTTTTATCTCATCTCCACTCTTGCTCATAATATCTTCATAGTTAAAGGCTATTGAATTCTCAACTTGACTTTGAAGTATCTTGTTTCTATTATCTAAGCCGAGAGAAGACCTGCCATCTACTTCAACATTACTAAGGCTTTTGCTATCAAGGCATAGTTGTTCATGTGGTAGTAGGCTAGCCATACCCAGTTGCGTATAAGAAGGTAAGCTAGCAAGCATCATTTGTATATTGCCAATATATCTGTTTTCAGAAGTAATTCTAGTAAGTAATTCTTGCCCTACCTCATAACGCATAGCATCTGAAATAATCACCACTAATTTACTTGTTTTGAGTTTAGATTCTACAGCTAACTTATAGAAATCACTTTGTCTGATATATTCAGTCTTCTGCTCAATATCAAAGTATTCTTGCCACTTATTGTTTAGGTCTAAAAGGAAGTTATTGGAATATAGTCTTTCTATCTTCTCAAAAAGAGCAAGCAGACTAGAATTACTATTAGTCTTTTTAAAGTGATAAGAGAACTGCCTATAATCTTGGTCTATTTGATAGTAAGTAGTCATATACTTAGTCATCATATCAGCCATAGAATCAACTTGCAGGTCTAGCAAGCCTAATTTTTCTAAAAAGACAGCTCCTATCTGGATAGTCTTATAAACATTCTCGAAATCACTATACCAGAAGCTAGATTGTCTTTTAGAAATAATATTTCCAAGATCTTTTTGATTTATGCTCTCATGCAGTATAGCATCTATCAGATAGCCTATAATAGCCTTATCTATATCTTGATAGATATCTAATTTTTCTAGCTTATTAATATCAATCTTATGGACTTTTTCACTAATAGAATATTGCTTAGCAAAGTCTTGGGATAGCTTAATAAAGGCTTGTCTATTCTTTCGGTTGTCTTTAAAGTTATTAAAAAAGGCTATAGCTGTAATAAATAGCGAGTCTCTATCCTCTGTGCTATTAGTCCACATATTATCGAAAAGTTCAGCTATAAAGTCTTTTATACTTGGTTTTTTACTTTCATAGCCATAAGATCTACGTGCAAAGTCCCATAATTCACTTTCCAGACTAGATTTAACAATTAAGTTATATTTACTGTACTTATCATAGCCATATTCTTTTATCAATTCTGTTAAGATAGAAGCTATATCAGCATTAGTATTTGCACATATTGCTAGCATCTTAAGATGTATATCAGCTACTCCATCAGCAGGATCAACTATATTTTTCAGAGCCTGCCTTCGCTTGTCAGAATTCAAGAAGTATTCTCTTGATTTTAGTATTCCTTGCATCAACTGGTTATTATGAAATTCACTCAACATTAGACCTAACTTATCAGCAGAGAAAAGGCCTTCAGCTAATTGCACATCTAAGAGCCAATTATCTTTATCTGCTTTTTGTTCATAAGGAAAGTATAATAAGAACTTATCTTTCGCCTTTTCCTTGAGAATCCTATATTTAACCTGAAATTCATTATTATTTATCTCAATCTTGCTTACTTGTGAGATTTCCAGTTGATTAAAGAAATCAGTAAATTCCTGCTTGCCATCATACCAGAAGATTATCCTAGTCTCTTTAAATCTATCTTCTAAATGTTTTTTTATCTTTTCATTCATTATTTATCCTTATCAGTAAGCCCTGTTACTTTTCTAAGTGCCTTGCCAAACTTATTGTAGTTAACTAGAACACCATCATCAAGATCTATCTCAAGATGCTTATTAGCTAGTGGAAAGAGAATATCCCGCTCATAATCATTAAGTTCGTTTATCAGCTTACTTAATTTATCAAGCTCTTTCATGGCTTTAGTCCTTTCTTGTGCCTTCACTTCTGGATTAAGAGATAAATCATTAAAGTGGTCTTTCTGCTTATCTAGCCTAGCTACATACTCACGCAGATAGTCATTCAAGACTACATTAGCCGTGTCTTTTGTGTATCTATGCATGTAGATTAAAGCAGAGAATCCCTTATTAGGAGAAGAGAACAACCAATAAATTGGCCTCTTCTTATAGCGTTTGATATGGTCATTATAGAAGTCTTTTAACAGATACTTTTCTATATCCTTACCTAAAGACTCTTCCACAAAGGCTAAGTTCTCTGCAAAGCTCTCACTTCCAAAGGTAACCTTCAAAAAGTCTTTAAACCTCTCTACAATATCATCGCCAAACCACTGTCCTCCCAAGACTGGTATTACATTGGTCTCAGCTATTTCATAGCTTAAATTACTTATATTTGCCTCTTCCTTTGCCTGCTCTATGGTCTGTCCCTGATTTGCTATAAACAAGCCTTCTTTATCTAAAGTATATCTACCAAACATACAGCCTACAGCATAAGAGATAAACTGCTTCATAGCCTCAGCCTTATCAAAGACTATAACCTTCTCTTGCCTTAACTCAGCCTCCTCTAAAGAAGACTTATCAATAACAATATCCTTTTCCCTAGCCTGGTCAAAAGTAAGAATAGACTTCTCAGTCTTAAAAAGAGTTACATCTTCAAGTTCAACATACTTGTCCATCTCATCATTTAAATCATAGATATCTAAGAAGATCTGATTCAATTCCTCTTCATTGGCATGTAACTTAAAGAAAGACTCCCTAGACTGCTTTACCCATAAATTATATGCTTTTCTTAATTGATAATTGTTAATTGATAATTCTGAATTATGAATTTGCTCTGCATTTCCATTTTTCTCTTTTAATTCTTCATTTTTCATTTGCAAAATAGGATTTTGCAAGAAGTCCCATGAGGTCTCTCTTGAGTCCCATTCGGATTTGGAGATGCTAATTGTCTTTCTACTAATATTATCTAACTGATTAATTATGCTTTTGTTATACAGAATTTTCCAAGGAATAGATATAATATTACCTAACTGAAAAGCTAAAGTGGGGTTAATAATTTTCAGTATTTTAAAACATAATTTACTACCAAGAAATGCAACTGTTAAGTTTACATCATTATTAGGAAAATAGCTCATACTATTAACATCAAATATGTTTCCAATATCACAATATCTAACACCGAAAGAAGAACTACTTAAAAGAGTCCAAGAAACTGATTCCCTAAAATAATAATCTGGATTTCTTACTACAGATCTATCGAAGTTTCTTATTTCCCTCCCATCATCTTCCCAATTAACTAGGTATTCTTGATTACCATACCACTTTCGGAACTCACCACCCTTGTTATATGGGAACCACTTCAAGCCACTCTCTTGGGCTTCTTGTCTATTAGCCATGCCAAATCCAATTCTATCAATAGAGACTTCATTCCATAGCCTTAGGAACCTGTTGTTATCGCCAGTTTGTAGACCAACTTTAGCCTCCCCAACTTCCCCCAACTTAGGATTATTAGCAAATATATCTCTCACCTTATCAGACACCCAATAGGCTATAGGAGAGCCTGGTATTTTCTTAAAATCGCTTTGATTAGCTGTGTAGTAGTAGCCACAGTCAGGGTTAGAGATAGCCTCGAGGGTTTTAGGTGCTTGATTCTTTGCTCCCTTGAACTCAGATAGCTTGATATAAGAACCTTTGAAGGTATCATCTTTTGTATTTTCTAGGGTGAAAGTACATATTGGAACTGTTGCTCCGTCAAAACCTGAATATTCTAATTGTACTAAAGAGCTTATATTTGTATTATTTATTAGCTTATTTCTCATCTGTTCATAAGAAGAAATAAACATCCAAACAAATGGAGTCATAAATCCAAGCTTTCCAGCCTTTTCTGTCATATTTACACATCTATATATGAAGGCTGAAAATAAATCTGATTTAACTTCTTTATAGTTTTTTACAAGGTAACTTTTCAAGTCTTTATTAAGCCATTTATTACCCATATAAGGCGGGTTAGTCACCACGCAGTGGTATTTTCTTTGGAGGAAGTCAATCTGTTTAAGAGCAACTTGTATTTTAGAGTAGTGATATTGGTAGTAAGCGTCTTGGTCAAGTTTAGCCATAGCCAATCTATCTTTAAGCTTGTTTAGGTCACTTAGCTGAGGATTAATAAGAGAACCGTAAGTATCGGCAGATCTTAAGAGATTAAGAGTTTTTTGAAGATTAAGGCTATCGTGTCCTAGTTTATCTGCTCCTACTTCATCTAGCATTTCACTAACTTGTATCTCTTCAAGCTGGCAGTTTTCCATGACAATAACATTAGGAATTAGCACTTCTTTTCTAAAGTATCTATTGAAGTAGGCTCTAGCCTTCATAGTGAGGGCTAGGGAGGCAAGTTCGCCTGCTCTTTTATCTATATCAATAGCAAAAAGGTTTTTCTCTAAGATAAGTTTAGGGATTTCAGACTTATTATAGCCTTCTTCTTCATAGATTTTGGTTAGCAGGTCAAAGGCATAGACTAGGATATGGCCAGAACCACAGCAGGGGTCTATAAAAGTAATATCTTCTGGTGATTGAATTTTTAATTTATTATCATAAGATTCAGGCTTAATATAGTAAGGCATATCATTAATTAGAGAAGACTTAGGGTGGTTTTCCATCCACAATCTACCTAGGGAATTTTCTACCATATACTGGACAATCCAATGAGGAGTAAAGAGCTGAGTAACTGCCGGAATTTCATCTGTTTTATAGGCTTTTTTCTTTGCCATTGCCTGGTCTTTCTTCTCAGATATATAGAACTGATAGAGCCAACCTATAAGCTCTACTTGCGAGCAATCTTGGTCGCTTAGGGTTTGCAGAGTCTTACTTATGAAAGAGTTTTCAGACAGAAGGTCTTCCGGAAGGAGAAGTTCTTGGTAATCAGTAATTCTTTCAAAGAGGAAAGGCATTAAGCTATGATAGTAATTACAAGCACAAGCTAGGAGAATTCTATAAGCTTCTTGTTGGGCATTATTACTCTTAATCTTACCTGTAAGCAGGTCAAGTATTCTTTCTTGTTTATCTAGGGGAGTTAATTCTTCATCAAAGTGTCCTTCTCTAGCATCGACTAAGATTTGGGCTTGCAGACTATTGCCTTGAGGGCTTACTATTCCTACTTTGCTATAATTATTTGCATCCATAAAGCGAAGGGCTACTATCCTATTAAACCAGGTGTAGGCTACTCTTTCTAAGACTATAGCCAAAGATTCTTTTTTGATATCTTTATTAAGTTTTTCTATAGCTCCAGGGTTTTCTCTAGCCTCTATACTAGTTCCATTTGATATTATCTTATATCTATTTTCTATTTGCTTGATTAGCTCTCTTCTGGCTTCTTGAGCATATTTCTTTAATTTATTTGTATTCATAAGATTAGTCCACCTCAATTATCTTGCCATCAGCAAGTTGTTTCTTATATTCTGCTTTTATTTTTGCAAGATATTCTTCTAAGTCTTCCTCTGTTTCTATAGTCATCTTCTTATAGTCTATTACTAGGCTCTTTGAAAAAACGCGATTTTTTCCAAGAGACCCATAAGGGTCAGGTGATAGAGACTTAGTATTTGATTGACTAGGAGGAGAAATCAATAGACTAATCTCCCTGATAATTTGAGGGTAAGTCTTTTCTTCAAAAGTTCTTTTCATATCTCTAATCAGGGCAATTGATTTACTTGCCTTAATTCTTTCAATATTGTCTTTAAATTTTCCTAAAATATCATCTTTGCTATCTTGAGAAAGTTTTTCAAACTCTTCTTTTTCTTTTAGTTTATCTTCTAAAGCTTTGATTTCAGTAATAGCGTTATCTTGCTCTTGACTAAGAAGATTGTTAATAGTTGAATCAAGACTAGCAACATAGTCTTTTAAGAGCTTTATTTTATTGCCTTTAAGGCTCTTTTCATCTGAGATTATATCCTCTATATTCTTGATATAATCGCTAGTAACATAATTCAAATTTGAGTTAGATTCTGCTACTAAAGCTTTAGCTGAATCAAATATCTCTCTTTGTCTATTAGCAGACATCATGAAGTTAAGAATTGGGTCTGTTTGCTCTAACTTAGTATCTAGCAGATTATCATAATTAGAATCAAGGGAAGTAAGAAACCACTCATAGGAGTTTTTAGCAACTTTAGAAAATTCTTCAATAGCTTGGTCTAGAATATTATTAAAGGGATATTTAGAGGATCTAGAGTTTTGAAGTTTTCTGATATAAGCAGTTAATCTAGTCTTAACATCATTGGCTAAGGCTCTAGCCTCATTATAAGTAGCTGGTTCTTCAAAGAAATCATTGTAGAAGTCATTCAAGCGCTTGATTTGTGCTTTGCTATAATCTACTAAAGGATTAAGGACTATCTTATCATGATTAGAAGAGGAATTAAAGTTAAAGAAGATATCTTTAGATTCTAAGATTTGAGAGTTCTTATTGGCTTCCACTTTATCTAACTTATATAATTCTGCTACTAAGCATATAACTGCTGTGTAATCCCAGCCATAAGGCTTTTTAGTAAACTTATCAATAATAGATTTAAGAGTAGGTCGCATGCCAGAAGTCTTAGCTAGCTTAATTTCTCTTAATATTTCTTCTTGGGCTTCAGTAAGAACCCCTCTAGCTAATTCATTAATCTCTTCAGATAAAATATCTTGAATGTTGTTTATATGATAGTTTTTTGTTACCATTTTAAGATAAGGGTAAGTGCGTCTGATTAGTTCATGAAAAGCATTCTCAATAATATTTATAGGGCTAGCAGAGGAGACAGGCAATTCTTCCCCATTAATAAAGAGCTTTGACTGAGATATAAGGCTCTCTATTCTAGTTAGTATATTATCTCGCCTATCTCTATTTTGGTTAACTTTATCAGCTAGAATACGCTGAATATTAGTGGATTGGTTTTGAGAATTATTCTGCCTAACATACTTCTCTGTCTGCTTAAATAACTTTAAGTCTTTAGTAATTCTACCATCATCAGCCAGCATGAGAATAAGTTCATCTAAATTCATGGAATGCATGAGAATAGTAGTTTCATCAGCATAGTATTCATACAAAGGACTGACAAGATGAATAGCTAATTCATATTCACGACCATAGAGCTTACCATCAATCTTTTTAGAATATTGGTAATCACGTTTGTTATCAGGTAAGCGAATCTTATTCTTTTTTAAAATATCATCAAAGACAAGTTTATTGAATTCATCAACAATTTCTTTAAGCTCAATTTCGGTATGTTTTATCTCTTCTTCAACATCTTTTTCATCATCGGTAAGATATTCATATTGGTCCTTGTTCTTCTGGATATAGGATTGGTCTTCTAGGATATTTAAGGCTTCCTCAACCTGTAAACTTAGCTTATCCATATCTACATGAAGAGAATCAATCATAAGAACTACTAGGTTACGAATAGTAGCTTTAAATTCTTTGATATATTTGACTAAGAAGAGAGCTTTTAAGACTTTAACAGCAAAATCATTTTGCAGATGCCTTTCAGCTATATTGATAGATGATTGAATCTTAGTTTTCAAGGAAGATCTAATACCTTCAAACATGAGGTCAAAGGAAGCTAAATTATTGATTTCAAAGTTGCAAATCTGGATAGCTACATTCTGGAAAACTCCCAGCATAGACCTTTCACCAACAGATGAGTGCTTTCCTTCAAAAGCATTATGACTAGATAGATTAGTAATAGCTGTTTGGAAAAGAGTGAATTGATAAGGAATAAATGGATAGCTTCCTTGGAAATGCTGGCAATCTTTGAAGTTCTGATAATGCTTAGAACCATCTACAAAATCAAACATAGTTTTAAAGTTAAAATGATGTTGATTATAGATATCAGCCAGCATAGGAAGAGAAGATTCTTTCTTTTCTAGCAAACGCTTCTTGATAACTTCTTCTACATTAGCAGAAGTAAGCTTTAACCTATTCTTAAAACGACCCTGAATCTTAGTGAAGTCATTGCTCTGAGATTTGATATTATCGTTTTTACCCATATCTCCAAGAATGGATTCCATGTCTTCTTGAGCTGTCACAAATATCCAAGCTCTCCCTTTGCAGATAGTGTTTAAGGATTCGGCAACTGTCTGCAGATTGGTCATTAGCTTAACATTATTGGCTATATACTGTCCCACTTCATCCACAAAGAAGTTAAGGCGGAAGTTCTTTTCCTGAGAGTCTATGTAGTCCTTTACATTATGGGCGAAATCTTCTATGGAAAGACTGTAGTCGCTTCTATACTTATCAAGAATAGCTATGTGATTTTGTTGGGTAACAGCATTGTAAGCAGAATCAACTAAGTTAGCGTAACGCTTGCTTCTAACCTTGCCTTTATCCCAATCAACTTGCTTGTCTGAAGCCTCAAAGAAGGCTTCTTTAAACTTACTAAATAAACCCTCTCTATCTAAATCTCTTTCAAACTGAGCGATATAAGGTTGATTACCATAGTAGCCACAAGCTTGGTCAAAAACCTTAACAAAAACTGCTATCAAGGCTTCTGTCTCTGTTTTACTGATAACATTAGCCTTCTGGTCTATGTTAAATAAAATGCTTTTAGATGGTATTCTGACTGCTCTTCCTATATTGCCAGAAAGAATGACATTATCACCACACTTGTTCATAAATATGTCAGCTGTTTTTTCATTGTCTATCTCATAATTCTCAAGTATGAGTGCCAGCATCTTGAGTAAATGAGATTTACCTGAGCCAAAGAAACCTGATATCCAGACTCCATTAGCACCTTGATAATTAGAATAGGCATCTAATACTTCTTCTAAACGATCCTCAACTTCCTTAGTTATGACATATTCTTCTATCTCTGTCTTGAGTGATTGTAGGTCATCAGCCTTAATTACACCCTCAATAGTTCTATCTAGAGCTTTCTTAAATATAGTGTTCAATTTCATCTTAAACCTCCTCCTATCCTTATGCTTTTACGTCTTCTATGTTAAATGCTCGGTAATATCTATCATCTGTTAGCCTTCCAAAAAGTTCAAGTACAGACCCCTTCTCCAATGTGTGTGTGTATTTCCCCGGAAAAAACATGAGCATAGGCTTATTCTTAATAGTAGACTGTAGATTACTGAGAAAATTATGTGCCCTAATATAGGGAAAAACCTGACCTATGCCAGTAACAAAAATAATGTCATGCTGATGTGCAGATAATAAGTTCTTGATTTCAGGAATAACAAAATCCCCTACATCTAAGATGTTTTGAAGTTCTTCTTTAAGCTCATCCTTAGACATATTCTCTTCTTCTTCAATAATCCAGTCTAAGTCTCCTTCTCTAACAAGTAAATCTAAACAAATATCATATAAATCTAACTTTAAGACCTTAATATTCTTCTCATTTAACTTCTTGATTAAATTAGAAACATCCCTCATCATCTCATTAGTCTCTTGGGGTAAAAAAGGACAAATAAAAAATGGTATCTCTTGTATGTATGTATCATTAGCTAAAAACTTCTTAGAGCTTGTAACAGCTAATAAATGGTCAAATCTTTCACGCTTATTCATTAATCCACCTCTCTACTTCGCTTGTGGTTAAGGGGAATAGTTTTAGTAATTGTTTATCTTTTTGCATTATAAATTCTCCTAATCGAGGAGTTAAAATCATAGGAATCAATTCTTCTTTATCTATGATTCCGACTTGTCTTAGCATCTTGAATAGTACAGACATTGCTTTCTTCTGGGTAGATGGGGCAATTTTAGCTAATAGATCACTCTCCTCAGCCTTGTTTTCATAGAATCTGTTGTAATCAGTATAAGTTAACTTGTTATCTAACATAATAATCTTATTGGGGATGGTCTCACTGATAAACTCATATATAATACGATATTGTAAGCAGATAGCTATCCAGATCATTCCCAGCTGTGTCTCTCTATCTGAGGCAAGCAAATAGTCTAAATCTTCTGAAGTAAATTGGGCTATTCTCTGCTTTATTTCACTGAAGATACGCTTGCTAGCAGAAGGGGTCTTGTATTGTAATATATTTTCGGATAAAACATATTTGCGAGTATCATTCCAATTATGCTTTTCTAAGTATATCTCAACTACATCTATCGTTTCATTAAAAAGAAGCGAACCAGCTGTAAAAGATAATGAGTATTTCGTGTTCAAGCTATCTCCTTATATAGCATGTTAACAACATTGCCTATTTGCTATTTATGCTATTCATATACTAATTAAGCTGTTAAACAATCATAGCAAGCTATGATGATTAATTACGATATTAAATAATTGTAAATAAAATTAGTCAATATTTTTCTGAAATAAATGAAAAAGTGTGCCTAATTCAACAAAAGTGTGCCTAATTCAACAAAAGTGTGCCCATTATATTTATAGAAGGTCCTTTGATTGATATTTGAAAAGCCTATAGTGTGTTAAGAGATTGTGTAGAGAGCTAAGGGGTCTCACAAATAAAGCACCTCTACTAAAAAAAAAAGACTTGACTTAACGGTGTTAATATTTATTTGTGATATAAAAATAAATGGAGGATACATGAAAAGATTTTGCTTTCTGATATGTTTGTTTTTAGTTTCAAATATCTTTGCTGAGACACTTACAATTGTCACAAGCAATGAAACATATAGCTTTGAGCTTACTGAAATTCAAAACATTACATTTTCTGGAACAGTTTCAGTAGAAGATATGACAACTATAGTCAATTCAGTACCTATTGAATTTCTAAGAAACTATCCAAACCCTTTCAACCCTGAAACAACAATTTCTTTTGAGCTTAACTCTAAAGGTAAAACTAAGCTTGAGATCTTTAATATTAAGGGACAAAAAGTAAAAGAATTAGTTAATGAAAAACTTAGTGCTGGGCAACATAACATTGTCTGGAATGGAACAAATAACAATAACAAAAGAGTTGCCAGCGGAGTATATTTCTACTCTTTAACTCATAAAAACAAATCAATAGCTAAAAAAATGATATTAATGAAATAGGAGAATATAATGAAGAAAGTTTTAACAATATTTATGACAATTCTAATGGTTGCAAGCCTCTTTTCTGCAAACATGATAATAAATAAAACTGACGGAAGTTCAGTTGAAATCAATATCGACAATATAGAAAGTATTAATTTTACTGATGATCAAGCAACAAGTCTAGATCTTTTAATAGAATATATGACAGGTTCATTCTCAAGTGAAGCACAATCAGAAACATCAACAGACCCTTACCACGTAGATGTAAGATTGAAAATGGTAAGAATCTGGGATCATTTATCAACAGATAATGGCTACTGGATATATGTAGAGCAAGCTTATGCTGATCAATTAAGTTCTCCTTACAGACAACGTATTTACAGAGTTTATGAAGAGAATGGTCAAATAGAAGATGAGATATATGCAATCCCAACACCATCTAGTTATGTTGGTTCATGGGAAACACCAGAAGATTTTGATGCAATCAGTCAAGATGATCTTACCCTTAAACCAGGTTGTGGCCTTGAGTTTAATTGGGACGGCGACCACTTCTCAGGTTCTACAAGCGGAACAGATTGTACAGCTTCTATTCCTGGCGTATCATACATTACTTCAGAAACAACCCTCTTCCCTACTTATTTAACAAGTTGGGATTTAGGATACAATTCAGCTGGGACTATTGTTATGGGTCCTTATTCACCATATATCTTTGATAAAATCGAGAATTTCTAAATTTGAATATACGTCTTTCATCCTTAGTTCTCTTTATATTTTTGATTAGTATTTTATCAGCAGATACTGATCCATTAAGTCTTACTTTAATAGCAAGAAAGATGGACAGATACACTTTTAAAGTAACTAATCAAACAGACATGCGAGTTGATATAGAGAGAATTGAGGGTGGCTGAGGTTTTAAAGTTATTGATAAGTTTATCAAGCCAATATTACCTAAGCAAAGTCAAGAAGTAAATGTAACAATTCCACAAAGCACATTTTGCATCTGGGATTCTTTGATAATGAACTTTCATATTAAGGATATCCCTGATGTCTTCTCTATAGATTTAATTGCTGAAAAGCTAGTAGAAGTTCCTGAAACAATAATTAATTTGGATAGTAGAACTATCACAGCTTCAGAATCATTTGATTTAATAAAGTATTATAGTGATGAATTGATTATAATTGATTTGAGAGAAGCTGAATTATTTAAACAAGGATCGATTGATAAGGCTATAAACCTTAGTAAGAAGACTCTTATAAAACAAGCAGATACTAAATTAGATAAGTCAAAGCATTATCTTATATTTGGGGATAAACTAACTGAAAATGAGCTTTCAAAAATAAGTAAACATTCAAATAAATACTATTATATGAAGTCCTCTCTTGATGAATGGTATCTAGCTGCCATGAGATACTACGAAAGAGTGATTAAGTAAACTTATTCAAAATATATAAGGAAGTCCCTAGCAATAGAGACTTCCTCTTTAAATACAATTTATATTCTTAAGAACCTGCAATATCTACATTACATACTTTAATATATTTAGGTCCATAGTAAGATCCTTTTTGAATCATTTCTGAAGAAAAGTAAACTTCTGTCATAGCCTTGTCCATCATACCAGTTACTGAACCACCCTTTATTTGAAGCTTTTTTCCATCCTTAACTTGATAGCCAGATCTTATTTCTCCTGAGAAAGCACCAGTGATACCGCTCGGTGAGAAGGTGGAGAACCTTGATAAAACAAATGTGTTTTGACTTTTAAGCTCTTCAAAAGAATGATTACCTGCAGGAACATGAATATTGCTAATGCTTCCTAAAGGCTTAATATTTAGATATGTTGCATACTGTATGTTAGCAGCAATATTAACTATCTTGCCATCTTGAATTATTGGGAATTTCTCTAATAGAAGTCCATAACTATCATACTTACCTGTAGCTAAGCCACCTTTCAAAGATGGATCAGAGATAATAGTTAACTTATCCCCTTTGACATCTTTAGCAATATGGTCATTCAAGGAGAATTTACCTGCTTTATTGTAAGCAGCATAACCTGAAGCTTGGAAAGCATAATAATCAAAGAATGAATTTAAAGCTTCTCCAGTGAAGATTACATCAAATTTACCACTCTCAGGTAATACAGCTATTAAGCTATTTCTTGCATGCTCTGCATATTCTTTTACTAGTTCACAAGTGTTCAAAAGGTCCAAGAACCTTTCATTTCTGATGAATGAACTTTCAACTTCATTTTCTCCTGAACCTGAAAGCATTACTGCTTCTAACATAATATTTGTAGATTTATTATTGCTAGTTAAACCCTTAGAAGTAACAAAGGTGTTTTCTCTACAGGTAATGAATATTTCAGCAGAAGCAAGCTTAACTTGCTCTTCATTTGCTAAGCTAGTAATCAGTTGCTTAGATACTTCTTTGATAGCTGCTTTAGGGTTATCAAATACTGATTGGTCACAAGTATCATAGCATTCATCATTTTCAGCTTTATCTGCTAGTGGATAGTATGGATTTAATGCTAAAGAAGCAGCAAAAACAGCATCTTTTATCAGAGATTCTACCTTTGCTAAGCTTGTATTACTAGAGAAAGTCTGATAAGCCATTCCTCTCATTTTATTATCATTAAGCATCTTATCAACATAGACAATTACTGTATATCTTTCTTCATTAACTTCTCTTAGAGATTCTCTTGTGTCAGCAATGAAATATTCTTCAACACGTTTAATTATATTTTTAGAAATAGACCAATCTGAAATTCCATCTATTTCTTTTATTAATTGTTTAATCTGATTTATCATTTGTAACTCCTTATTATGCTAATCTAGCTTTCAACTTCATAAAGGGACCACCATCAGATACTTTAACCCATTCTTTGTGGCCTTTACCACACATTCCACCACCAAAGAGTTCAATATCTTTGCCAATGCCAGTTATTGAGTTTAGAAGTTCAGGAACATAGCCTGTTACAATAACAGGTGTAAAGTAGTTATCAGTTAGCTTGCCATCTTTGATTTCTCTAGCATAGATTGCTTCTAATTGGATTCCCCAACCTTTAGGATCTTCCATACCATTTGTAGGATAATCAACTAAGAAACCATATTCTATGTCTTTTATCATATCTTCAAATGTATCATTTCCTGCTTCAAAGTAGGTGTTAGTCATTCTAGCATAGCTTTTGTGAGAATAACTTTGTCTTCTTCCATTCGGAGTTCTATCATAAGAAAGTTTAATAGCTGAATTCATATCAGTTAATCCAGATACTAGAATTCCATCTTTAATGATTTGCGTATCTTTAGCTAATTGTCCTTCATTATCAAAGAAATAAGAACCAGATTCATTAGGATAAGCTGGAGAATCTACCATATTAACTATCTCAGAAGCAACTGATTTACCCATGTAATCTCTACCTTTAGCTCTCTTCTTTAAATACATGTCAGTTTCAGTACCATGACCAAATGCTTCATGAGCAAACATTCCAGACATAGCAGGTGAGAATATACAATCATAAGTCCCAGGTTTGATTCTTTCAGCATGAAGAAGTTTTTCACCATCTGCAATCAAGGTTTGAAGATCACTGTCAGTGAAATTAAATAATTCATAACCACCAAGCTTACTAAATGACTTCCATACTTGATTAGTCTTATCGCCATCTCTTAGAACAGCAAAACACATTGAATCCCAGCGATTCAACTCTTGATAAAGAGTCTTGTTTCGATTAACAAATAATTCTTTTACCTTCTGATGCCCTATTCTAACAGCACCATTAACAATCTTATCACTAATTTTAATTAACTTATCTTTCCACATCTCTGCAGATTTCAAAAGTTCTTCTAACTCAATTGTCTCAGGGTCTATCTTCATTTCAATAAAGAAATCCTTTTCAATCTTCTCACCTGGATCAATTTCCATGGTTTGCTTTTTACTAACTTCATAAGAGCTAAGTAATTTATTAACTACTTCATCAACTTTCTCTTGAGAAAGATCATCAAAAGATTCTTCTATAAAGTTCTCTCCATTATGAATAGTAAGAGTTATTCCTTTTTCAGGTTGAATAAAAGAAGCACCCTTTTCATGATTAGAAACAAATATGTTCCTACCACTTGTATCGCCAACAAAGGCTGACGCATAAGGGAACTTTTCTTCTAGTTTCTCTACAGCTGTTTTGAGAATTGGCTTCAATTGCTTGATGTCCATTTGGCCTCCATCATCTTAGTTTTGTTTGTCTACTTTTAAAGCTGTCTTATATTACTTGTCAAGGATGAAAAATGACTAAGCTATTTCTGACATCCTTGCTTATTATTTAAAATCCCGCTTATAAATCACTATGTTCATATTTCTATAGTCTTCTTTATAACTCTATTTCCAACAAAGTAGGAGTATGATCTTGTCTTTCACCTGAATCAATCATTTCTGATTTTCTAACTTTATCAGCTAGACTCTCACTAACTAACCAATAGTCAATTCTCCAGCCAGAGTTATTAATTTTACTTGTTTTAACCCTTTGAGCCCACCATGAATAAACATTTTCTATGCTACCATGCAGGTGTCTAAAAGTATCTATAAAACCTCTATTTAGAAGGTTGGTAAAGCCTTGACGTTCTTCATCTGTAAAGCCTGCGGATCTATGGTTACTTTGTGGATTAGCAAGATCTATTTCTTGATGAGCGACATTATAATCTCCTGTTGCCAGTACAGGCTTATCTTTAGCAAGTTTTTCAAGATAATCAGCATATTTTTCATCCCAGACTTGCCTATCGGAGAGTCTTTTTAGTCCATCGCCAGCATTGGGAGTATATACTTGAGTTATATAGAAATCACCAAAGTCAAGGGTAATGATTCTTCCTTCATAATCCATAGTAGTAGGAGCACCAATACTAGGATTATCTGCAATAGGAGAATATTTTTCTTTGTATAAGAACATTGTTCCGGCATATCCCTTTTTGGCAGGTTCTTGGGAAGATCTCCATACAAAGTTATATCCTTTAAAAAGCTCTTCTATAATTTCTATATGTTTTTTACTAGGTCCATTAGCAGGTAATTTTGTTTCTTGTAAAGCTATGACATCTGCATCTTTAGCAAGAATAGTTTTTAGCACTTCTCTTGAAAGAAGAGCTCTATTAGAAGAGCTGGTTAATGCAGCATTTAATGAATCAATATTCCATGATATTAGTCTCAAATCTTCCTCCATAAATAATGATACAGTATTATTTCATACTAGCTATATCAGTCAAGAAAGAAAGTCAAAGGATGGTAAATAAGGATAGGGGGGCAAAAATAGTTCTTGACTATTAGATTATAATTTTGATTTTGAAGAAGAAGGATATGATTTAGTGTAGGAAGCTGAATCAAAACAATTTATTTAATACTAATACTACTTGCACAAACTTGATTATTTATAATTAAAAATATAGGAGTTTTACGTGAAAAAACTAATAATTGAAGGTTTGTCAAAAACGTATTCAAATGGGACACATGCATTAAAAGATATCAATTTAGAGATATCAGAAGGTATGTTCGGACTACTAGGACCTAATGGTGCTGGTAAATCAACTTTAATGAGAACAATTTCGACACTACAAGATGCTGACACAGGTATGATTGAATTTAATGGCATTAAGATTAGTCAGAACAAAGATGATATAAGAAAAAAACTTGGTTTCTTACCACAGAACTTTGGTTTTTATCCTAATCTATCAGCTCTTGACACATTAAACTACTTCGCAGTCTTAAAGGGTATATCAAAGGCATCTGAGAGAAAGAACTTAGTAGCTGAATGGCTGGATAAAGTCAATCTTTATGAATATCGTAAGAAAAAGGTAGGTGGATTCTCGGGCGGTATGAAGCAACGCTTAGGAATTGCTCAAGCTTTGATAGCCAACCCTGAATTAGTAATTGTAGATGAACCTACTGCAGGACTTGATCCTAAAGAGAGAAATCACTTCCACAATATACTATCAGAAATAGGTGAAGACAAAATAGTTATTCTATCAACCCATATCGTAGATGATGTTAGTGATCTTTGTACTGACATGGCTATTATCAATAGAGGGCAAGTAATACTACAAGGTTCACCAGAGAATGAAATTAAGAATCTACAAGGTAAGATTTGGCAAAGAGTTATTAATAAAGATGAGATTGGACGCTTCCATCAAGATTATAATGTTATATCAGCTAACCTTTTCATGGGCAAGCTCAAAGTTACTGTTAACTCAGAAGATGATTTAAGTAAAGATTTCCAGTTAAAGACTCCAGATTTAGAAGATGTTTACTTCACAATGATTCCACAAGGTGAATTCAACGGAGGAAAGTAATGTTTTTTAACTTATTAAAATACGAGTATAAGTATATGCTCAAGAAAAGTTCTACCTATGTGTACACTTTTATCTTCATGGCTTTGGGATTCCTCATCATGAATATTTTAGCAGGTGCTTTCACAGGGGTTAGAATGTCTGTTCAATCTGGTAGTGAGGAACAAGTATTTACAAATTCATCCATGATGATAATGATAATCTCTACAGCTCTTAATATGCTATTAATTCTTTTTGTTGGTGGCTATATGAGTGATATTCTTTTGAAGGATTATAACCACAATGCTTTCCAATTAGTTTATACTAAGCAAGTTAAGAAAATAGAATTATTTGCAAGCAGGTTATTTGTAGCAATAAGTGTCTTACTTAGTATGTTTTCTTTCATATCTATAGGTATGATTCTAGGTCGTTTTGCACCTTGGTTAGATGCTAAGCAATTCCAACCATTCAATGTGGCTTACTATCTGAGTCCATTCTTTAAGATATCAGCTCTCAATGTATTATATGCATCGTCGTTCTTCGCCCTAATAGCAATAATAACTAAGAAGAAGTTATATGTTAATCTATCAGCTGTCATACTATATATTGTATACTCTATAATTGTACCTTTTGCTTCTAGCTTAGAACTCAAGGAATTAGTAGCCATACTTGATCCATTCGCTATAACAACCATGGAGATTATGACTGAGAATTGGTCTATTGCTCAAAGAAATACCGAGATAATGCCTTTAAACTCCTACCTTCTTTATAACAGATTATTGTGGCTAGCTATTGCAAGTGTAATTTATTTTATAGCCTACAAGAGCTACAAGTTTGCTTATCCATTGGATAGAAAAAAGAATAAAGAAAGTAAAGGAACTAATGAAAAAGCAAGATATAATAAAATTACCAATATATCTATTAAGTGGAATCTTGCTAATTACTTAACACAACTAAAACATTACTTCTTAATTGAATTCAAGATTTTATATAAGTCAGTTATGTTCAAGGTCATTCTTGTAATTTATACAATTTTCTTAGTAACAACACTTATGAATATGCAAATGATTTACGACACATCTGTCCATCCTGTAACCTATAAGATAGCTGAAGAGTTGATGAATGTACTAGAGATGTTCTCTCTTCTCTTCATAGCCATATTTGCGGGAGAATTACTCTGGAAATCAAGAGCTAACAAATGTGATATGTTTGAAGATGTTGCTCCTTTTAGTTCAGGAGTGAGAGTTATTTCTCATTTCTTAACTCTCCTAAGCTATATGGTTATTTATTGGCTTATTGGTTCAATTGCAGGTATGTCTTTCCAACTAGTTAATGGATTCACAGCAATAGAGCCTGGATTGTATCTGTCCTATGGAGGTCTTTGGCTTCTTCAGATTATGATAGTTATATGCGTGGCAATATTTATACATAATCTTGCACCAAACAGAATAGCAGGTATTTTCTTGTTTTTCGGTTTCTTTATTGCTAAAGGACAACTTTCGAATCTTGGGCTTGAACATCCACTTTGGCAGTTATTTAGCAATCAAAGGTTTATCTACTCCGATATGAATGCTTTTGGTTCATACCTACCAAAACTCTTTACTTATAAGTTATATTGGGGGAGCTTTGCTTTTATTCTACTTCTTTTAGCATCAAAAATGTATAGAAGAGGAACAGCCCTAAGACTTAGAGATTACTTCAAGAATATTAAAGAGAACTGGAACACTCCACAAAGATTATTACTGATAGTTCTCTGCCTGGCATTTGTTTCTGGGGGGTCTATAATCTATTATAACACAAATATATTAAATGATTACAGAACTATGGAAGAATCCCGCTTAGAAAATGTTAAATATGAAAACACTTATGCTTATCTTAAAAATCTAAAACAAGCTAGAGTTACTGATGTAGACCTTAATGTGCAGTTTTACCCAGAAAAACTGGACGCTGGTGTATCTGGAACTTTAATCTTAAAAAATAAAACACAAGCACCTATTGATTCATTGCTTTTTTATATTAATGAAAGCGATGATTTCACAAACTATACTATTGATAGAGAATTCCAAGAGTTGATTCATGATGATAATTATGGTTTATATCTTGTAAAACTGTCTAATAGCTTAGAAGTTGGAGATTCCTTAACTTTTACTTTTGAAGATTATCATAAGCATAAGGGTTATGAAGTTGATACTCATATATGTGAAAATGGCTCATTTGTTAATAGTAGTATGTTTATGCCTAGTTTCGGTTACTCAGACGCTTATGAATTAGGAAATAACGAACTTCGTAGGAAATATGGTCTTGCTCCCAAAGAAAGAATGGCTGAAACTGATGATCTTGAAGCAAGAGGAAACACTTATATTTCAAACGACTCTGATTGGGTTAACTTCAAGGCTACTGTTGGTACAACAGAAGATCAGATTGCTGTAGCTCCAGGATATCTTACAAAGACTTGGCTTGAAAATGGTAGAAAGCAGTTTTCATATGAAATGGATATGCCGATACTCAAATTCTTTTCATTTGTTTCAGCTAGATACGAACTTGCAGAAGATAAATGGGTTTCAGATTCTGGTAAAG
Source organism: Cloacimonadales bacterium (SeqCode) (assembly GCA_963678315.1). Classification (GTDB taxonomy): domain Bacteria; phylum Cloacimonadota; class Cloacimonadia; order Cloacimonadales; family JAFGVF01. Next base: position 2,912,688 of record OY782781.1, read on the forward strand.
AAGTTAAACTAGAGATATATCATCATAAGGGTCACGATTACAACCATAATTCAATGTTCAAAGCTCTTAAAATGGGATTAAGTCACTATTCTAAGATCTATATGGAATACCCTCATAAACAAATGAGAATTCTTGAGTTTCCAAGATATGCAACTTTTGCTCAATCCTTCCCTAACACTGTACCTTACTCAGAAGGAATAGGCTTTATTGCTGATGTTGAAGACCATGATGAACAAGATTATCCTTTCTTTGTAACAGCTCATGAATTAGCTCATCAATGGTGGGCTCATATAGTTATTGGAGCTAATGTACAAGGTGCTGTACTTATGAGTGAAGCTCTAGCCCAATACTCAGCATTATCTATTATGGAACAAGAATATGGTCAAGTTAAGATGGGAGACTTCCTTAAGCATGAACTTTCTTCTTATATTAATGGGAGATCTTCTGAAGGCTCTAAAGAACAACCACTCTCCAAAGTAGAAAATCAGCAGTATATTCACTACAATAAAGGTTCTGTTGTGATGTTTGGTCTTAAAGGCTACATTGGTGAAGATAGAGTAAATGCAGCCCTCAAGGAAGTTGTGGATAAATATAAGTATCAAGAACCACCATATATTAACTCTACAGAATTCTTGGAATGTATCTATAAACAAGTACCTGATTCTCTACAAAGCTTTGCTCATGAGCTATTCGAAGACATTGTCCTTTATAACAACTCTATCAAAGATGTTCAAGTTACTGAAATTGGAGATAAGTTCAAAGTAGATATGACTTTTGAGTGCCACAAGGTCAGAGCCGATTCTATTGGTAATGAAACCGAGATAGCTATGGATGATTGGGTTGAAGTACTTGTCTTTAATGAGCAAGTAATTAACAGTAAGAAACAAAAGACTATTGCCAACCCGGATAATAGATGGTTTAAGCTACAAAAGGGCGAAAACAGAGTATCAATTATAGTAGAAGATAAGCCTGTTGAAGCTGGAATTGACCCTTTCTTTAAACTACTCGATAAAACTGTCTACAACAACAGAAAATTAATACACTCAATAAAAAAAGGATAAAAATGAAAAAGATTATAATCTCATTAATAATGCTAACTGCATTATTCTCATTATATTGTAAAGAAATCAATGACCAATTGTGGCTGAAAGCAGTTCAACTTAAACGTAATGCAAAGAACTACTATGCTTCAAAAACTACTTTCCAGACTATCCAGAAAGATAAGAGAGGTAATGAAAAGGAAAAGAGTGTAGTAACTCTGAAATATATTGAACAAGATGGTAATATTATTACTAAATTTGTTGAAGGCTACCAAGATGGAAAAGCATTAACATCCGATGATAAAATGGTAGAAAGTTATATGCAGACACCTGCTAATATTGATGATGGTCAAGGTTTCTTCTTTACCAGAACATCTGACTCTTTCAAGTTAAAAAGGAAAGGTTCAGAAGTAATTAATGGTGACAACTATATAAAATTCTGGATTGAACTTGAAAAAGAAGAGGATGGTGAAGAAATAGATATAGAAGGATATATCTGGATTAATGAAGAAACTGGGGTTCCCTTGAAGAGTGTTCTTGATCTTGATCCTCATAAAATTATGGTCAAAAAAATAACAATGACTAATCGCTATCAATTAGTTGACCAAAATAAATTATGCATTTACGATACAAGCTTGGATATTGTAGCAAGTATGGTCTTAAAGAAGTTCTATATTACTCAAAGATCAAGCCACAGTGATTTTAAATTGCTTGGACAATAATATATATATCATTCGCTGTAATTGTACATTGATTACAGCCAGTGCTATTAGATGATATCAAAAGATCTCATCGTGTTTTCTCTTTTTTATTAATACAATAAAGCAAAAAAAAAGAGCCTTGGCAAAACCAAGGCTCTTCTATAGGAACAAAAATCCTACAATAATATTATATTTTTATCATTTACCATACTTCTAAAAGTCCATTTACTAGGATTAAAGAAGCAGGTTCAGATGATACTATTTCATTAAGATCATTTTCTTAGTTCCACTATATTTTCCATTTGTCATTTTGTAGAAATATAATCCTGAAGAAACTTTATTATTGTTATTATCTCTACCATTCCAAACAACTTTATGGTTTCCAAGTGTTTGAGGAGAATTAACTAAAGTATTAACCAATTGACCTTTAACATTATATATTTCAATTGATACATTTTCATTATAATTAACATTATAAGAGATAGTTGTTTCAGGGTTAAATGGATTTGGATAGTTATCAATCAAGCCAATGTGAGAAGCTACATCTTCTAAATCTTCATTAGCAACAGGTTCTGATAATAGGTTAAAAGTAACTTCAACGTTAGACATTTGATGACCACCATCACCATAACTATCAGCAATATTAAGTATCCATTCACCAATAGGATCTTGACCAACAAAATCATATAATGTGATATCTAGAGCTGTAGGGTTAGTATCAGAAGCGTTGAAGAGTGTTAAGACCTCTCCACTTGGTGATTGAAGTGTTAGTGAACCTTCAGATGGGTAGTCCACAGATGTCCATGTTCCTGTTAAATGAATAGAAACAATAGGATCTTGAACATAAATAAAGAATGAAGTCCAACCTAAATCTGCAAAAGAATTACTAAATGGTGCAGTATTATTTGGGTAAGCTGCTTGAGCAGGACTATCATCAGCAGTATTAATTACTGCTTCAGTTTGATCTTCACTAGGAACAGCCATTACTGAGATAACATAGTCTAAGACTTCACCAGATGAAGAACCTTGGATTGAAACTGTGAATGAACCCATAGTAGCAGTAGTTTCAATAGTTAACTCTGTACCTGTAATTGTAGCAGAAATAGCTTCATCATCAGAAACTTCTGTTACAGTATATTCAACAGGGTCACCTAATGGATGATACATGAGACCGTCTAGCTCGATATTTGTTGTTGAAGTAAGCTCAAGTACTTGAGCAGGAATTGATCCTGTATAATGAATATGTGAAAAAGTAGCAACTGCACCTGGCACTGCTGCTTGGGCACTTGACCATTCGTTCTCACCATACATTAAGATATTACCAGCCCCGATAACTGCGAAGAATGGTACATAACCATTACCAAATGCAGAATATTGAGCATCTAGTTCTGGTGCATAAGGAAGGTTAGTATGGCCTTGAGCACTCCAATCGTGTGCTGTTAATAAATAAACTTCATCTGCGTTTTGTTCTGGAAACCAAGTATTTAACTGCGGCGCCGCCGCAACACAACCTGATCAACCAGGTGAACCCCAGAAAAAGACAACAGCTTTTCCTGAGTTAGTTACTTGACTTAGTGATGTAGATTCACCATTTAAAGTCCATGTAAAATCATCAACAATCTCACCAACTCCATAAGCACGGGAGTTAATCACTACATCAGCATCCTTATATTGCTTAGGACTGATAGGTGTAAATGATTGACCGATTAATGAAAATGTTGTTAAAATCACAAAAATGGTAATTACAAATTTTTTCATGTAATCTCCTATTTAGTTATTCCTTAGATTTTCTAAGTTATCCTAATATAGAACTATTTGCATATAATGTCAATCTATTTTATCCTTCTTTTAACATTGATAAAATTGCTATCTAAACAATTAATTAACAATTATTTAAATAAATAGCATTAAAACAACTAGAGTTTTCCTAAAATAAAACAAAGAATAAAAAAGTTGGTGTTTAGCTTCTAACTTTCACAAACAAAGTGGAAATGTTGCAGAAAAACAACAAAAACTTTATTAGTATTGAGACATACTAAATAAAACTTACATTCTAACATCTATAACTGTTTTTAGTGCCCAGTAATTTTGCAAATCACATATTCATGCTGAACAGCTTAGAATTAATAAATTAAAAAGCTGTTGAAGATTATTGTAGACCTAATTCAAATATAGTGCCATATTATATCATAGCTAATCAACCTTATATCACATTTTTTTAGGATAACTCATAATTATACTTTACATCTTTGAGATCTCATTGTATACTAGTTATTAGATAAGACTGATTATAATAATATAAGGAGTTGAAAAGTGAAGAAAATAATTCTATGTATTCTATTTATAATTATTGGATTGCTGTATGCCCAAGGAACTATGCCTCAAGGACAAGGGACTGAAGAAAATCCTTTTTTAGTAACAAGTTTAGATAATCTTAGGTATATTTCTGAGCATGAAGATATGTGGCTAAACAAGCACTATCTACAAACTAATGATATTGATGCATCTGATACTGAAAATTGGAATGATAGTACTGGTTTTGACGGATTTGGAGAACTTGAAGTATTTTATGATGAGGAGGATGATGATGAAAGCTATCATGAATATCATTATTTTGATTCAACATATTCAGGAAATGGATTCACAATATTTAACTTATATTCACACAGATCAATGGCAAGTTTTATTTCATTGTTGGGAGAGAATGGAATTGTGGAAAATTTAAACTTTTCTTCTCCAGAGATTATTGGTAGCAACTATTCAGCCGTCATTGCTGCACATTGTAATGGTCTTGTAAGGAATTGTAATATAACTGATGCAAATGTTGTATGTATGAGAGTTGGATTTGTTACAGCCTTATTGAGTGGAGATGGAAAAATAATAAACTGTGATATTGAGGGAGAAATTGCTGGCTATAGCAATTATCCGGGTACTGGTATAATTGCAGGTTATGTTCACGATGGTCAGAGCAACACAGGTCAAATGATAATAGATTGCAGTGCTAGAGTAATATTTGGAGATGACACAATTTCTAACCAACCATTTGTTAAAGGTCTCATTGGAAATGATAAGTATAAAACAGTAAAAAATTCCTATTATTGCATCGAGAACAATGATGAAACAAGTTCTAACTTTACTGGGTTTGGAGGCATAAGTGAAGAACTATTTCAAGAATGGCTAGATAATGGCAAAGAACTACAAATAAACAATTATCTGACTCATGATGGGGATGATTATATTATTGATAGCCCTAATGATTTCGAGTATGTCAGAGCTTTTTACGATACAACACTGACTTATAGTATCTCGAATGATTTAGATTTTTCACTATACCCTAATCTAAATATTCCATATACTCGATCTTCTTTCGAAGGTAATAATCACACCATTTGCAATATTACATTTGATTCAGATAACTTATATGTTGCACCAATAGGGATTTTTAGAGGAGAATATTTTCAGAATTTAAATGTTTCAGATGGTAATGTTATCGGGTATAAGTATGTATCACTCTTAATAGCAGATAATTATGGAAATGTTTCTAACTGTCATGTTACCGGAAATGTAACAGGTCAATATTTTGTAGGAGGTATGATTGGAAATTCTGTTAGGAGAATAAATACTTCAGTTTTGGATTGCTCTGCTAATGTTACCATAGTTGGAGAAAGCTGGGTTGGAGGATTATTAGGTTGTGGAGTTGCAACAAATTGTAACGCTTATTCTGTTATAGATGCTAGCAGTTTTGTTGGAGGTATGATAGGAGTTGGGTGCGCTATAAATTGTAACGTTGAAACAGAGCTAAGTGGTTCTTCTCGTATTGGGGGCTTATTGGGGGTTGGTTATGCTACTGCTTCATCATCAATAGGGACTATTGAAGGTGTAGTAAATATCGGAGGGCTCATAGGATATGTCAACAATTATGAATCAGCAAGTACGAATATTTCAGAAGATATCGAAAGATTGGAAATCATGGAAAACAATTTTTCAAGCTGTGAAATATCAGGAGTCTCCGAAATTGGAGGATTATATGGTTATGTAAAAGGTATTTATGATATTATTATTAAAGATAGCTATTCTATTGGTCAAATAAATATTTCATCAAGGTCATATTCTAGTAGTCAAATAAACTCAGGTGGATTTATAGGTGAAACTTTTCAAGATGATATTGAAATAAGAGATTGTTACACTGCATCAGAAATAGTCTATCCTTTAAATGAAATTGAAGATATATCATCTATTTCAGCTTTTATCGGCAATTCAACAGAAGAAATTGATATTTATAATTGTTTCTGCAGCGAAGAAATTGCAGGAGTTCCTGCACACAACGGGGCTAATAATGTAACTATAGCTGAACTTCACAATATAAACACTTATCTTGATGTAGGATGGGATTTTGCTAACACATGGACTATTGATAGTGAAGCAAATGGTGCTTATCCTTACTTAAGAATTCACCAAGCTACTCCAAACATAGAAGAAGAAGTAGAACATATCCAAGTATCTAATATTCTAAAATCAGCTTATCCAAATCCTTTTAATCCAGAAACTACTATCGAATTTACAGTAAAAGATGATGAGATGGCTTCCCTAAAAATATACAACATTAAAGGTCAGCTTGTGAAAAATTTTGATATATTTGAATCAGGTGAGCATAAAATTGTTTGGCAAGGTACTAACAACAAAAATAAGAGAGTAGCTTCTGGTTTATATCTATACAAATTAGAATCTAAAAATTCATCTCAGATTAAAAAAGTACTAATGATTAAGTAAAATATAAGAATTAATGCCTTATATTAATCAAAATTAATAAGCCTAATAATTGACTTGCTCTGTAAGCTTTGCTTCATACTTCTTAGAAAAGAAGCCTGCAATAGCGGCACCTAATATTGGAGCTAGCCAGAATAACCACAGCTGTTTTAAAGCCCATGTCCCCTGAAATACTGCTGTTCCTGTAGATCTTGCAGGGTTAACAGATGTACCAGTTACAGGCAAACCAACTAAAATTACTAGGGTTATTGTAATTCCAATGATGAAAGGAGCTATTTTCTTATTAGCTTTAGTGTTAGTGGAACCAAAAATCACAAACAAGAACAATCCTGTAAGCAGAACTTCTGTAACAAATCCAGCTAATAGAGAAAAATTCTTGGGTGAGTTCACTCCATAGCCATTACAAGCAAAACCTGATTGTTCAGCATGAAAATTTGGAATACTTTGTGCGACTACATAGATACAAAATCCACCGACAATAGCACCAAGTACCTGCACCAAAATATATGGTAACACTTCTTTTTTATGCATTCTCCCACCTACCCACATAGCAACAGTTACTGCTGGATTAAAATGAGCACCAGATATGTTTATGAAAGCTGTAACAAGTAAGAAAACAGTTAAGACTGTTATTAAAGCAGTCCCATAATAGCCCAATCCTCCCTCAATAAATTGGGGTGCAAATAAACCACTTCCACAGGACGAAAAGACAAGAAATAATGTTCCAAAGAATTCAGCACTTAATCTATTAGACAGATTCATTATATTCTCCAATGCAATATGTGATATAGCAATAATTTTGTATTTGCGTAATTGGGCAAATAGTATTGTGTTAAATAATCTTAATAATTGTCTTAAGCTTATTAATTTTTCTAACTAAAAATGCAGTTTATATTTATATTTCCTTAGATAGTAAGTTTTCTGGGACAGCTATCGAACTATATAAGACTAGATTGCTTATCGATAATACTAAACCCAAGGCTTTTGTATGCTTTCTTACGTTTATTATACATTTTACTTAGTCTTTCAATATTGCCATCAACATAATCATAAACTTCGATAGATGTTTTATTCTCGTAAGTTCTAACTATTCTGCCAATATATTGATTAAGTGTTCCTTTCCAAGAAATGGGAAGAGCTAGAAATAGAGTATCAAGAATTGGTAAATCAAATCCTTCTCCTATATATTTACCAGTAGCTATTATTATAAATTTATCATTAGAGCTAAGTGATGCTAGTTTATTCTTAGTCGTTTCTTTAGCCTTTGTCTTCATGTTGCCTTTGAGAACAATTATCTTGTCACATATTGGCGATAACTTCTCTTCAAGTATTTTTAGATGTGATACTCGCTCTGTTAATAAAAGAGGCTTTCTTCCTTTATCTAAAGCTTGAGCTATATCATTACATATTTTATTATTTCTATTAAAATCTTCTGACAAAATAGATAATTGCTTAGCTAAAGTAATATTTCCATCTACAGCATTTGAACCTGTTTCTATTTTATAAGCTATCATAGAATCAAATGATAGTTTAGTTGTAGATCTATATTTGATTTGACCACACTGCATGAAGACTATTGGATGATGTCCATCTTTTCTATTAGGTGTTGCAGACATTCCCAATATGTATTTAGCTTTTGACTTCTTTAAAATATTTTCAAAAGTGAAGGCAGCTATATGGTGGCATTCATCTATAATTATCTGTCCATATTGATCAATATTTTGAGCTGAAACATTCTTAAGAGTCTGGATCATAGCTATGTCAATTTGTAGTGTTTGGTTTGATTTTGTAGCACCTAGAGTGCCAATTTCGCATCCCGCAGTAAATATCTTTAATTTTTCTTTCCATTGGTTAAGAAGCTCAGTTCTGTGAACTAATATCAGTGTATTAACCTTTCTTTCGCATATTATTTTTGTAGCTAATACAGTTTTTCCAAAACCTGTAGAAGCGCACAAAACCGACATTTCATGCTTTATAAGTTCATTAAATGCCTGAACTTGTTTAGGAAACAACTTCCCTTGGAAACTACAATCAATCTTCTTTCCTTTGTTTCTCTGGTCATGAATTACATACCTTAACTTATTAGATACTATCGTCTCAATAACTTTTTCATATAGTCCTGTAGGTAAACAAAGCATTTGGGGAAGGTTATTACCACATTGAATAAATCTTGGTATTTTATGAGTGGAACGCCTGGAAGCTTGTGCTATGTAAAACTCAGGATTAGAAAACACTGCTAGTTGAAGTAATTTATGATATAGATGCTTCGGTAACCCATTCTTACTAATATAAATTTGGTTTGAAAGAATAATACTAATCTTCTGTCTTTGATTAGTATCACATACTGGAATTATTATCTCCTTATTTCTGAGAATATCATCAACATCATTCTTAGTTAATCTATTTACAAGAGATAAATAAGCCCATTGGTCTTTAAATGGTTTAAATTCAGTATCAACAAATACAGAACCATTAAAGGATCTAGCTCTTTTTTGCAATGGGAGTGCTATCAAGTTACCAAAACCACCCTCTGGCAAGTAATCTTGATTTGGAAACATTCTATCATAAGATTCAAGATCTAGTAAATTACCGGTCTTCAGAGTCTCCGATATGATATGAGCACCTAATTTTCTTGCCAGTAAAGCTGTAATATCTTCTGAAAAGAAAATCCATAAGTGTGCACCTTTACCAGAACGTGATATTTCTATAGATGAAGGAATATTTAGTAGCATACAAGTTGAATAAACTGCTAATACATCTTTCTTCCAGTCTTTTTTATCAAAGTCAATTGCTAAGAATCTACAGCAATCATTATCCATTATTGGATATATTCCTACAACAATAACTCCTGAAAGATGATTATATATCACTCTATCACTTATTGGCTTGAAGTCTCTGTATTGGCAATTAACACATTTGATTTTGGGAAGACCACATTTAGGTTTTACCCATTTGTTATTACAGACTGGAGAATATCCAGATACACCTTTATTTTCCCATCTTTGAGCAAAAAAGTCTTCTCTACCTTTAAACAAAGAACGAAACAGTTTAATTTTATCTTCAGTTGAACTTAAATTATTAATTACCTTAGACTTTCTTGCAAGAATTTCTTGGTTTTCAGAAAGACCTAACAATTTTCTAAGATATTTGTTTTCTTCTTCAAGTTGTTTGATTCTTTGTTTTAAGGAGTCCATAATATCTTCATGTTAATGGTTACTCTTTCTTAGTTTTACGACTACCTATCTTAGCTTGTTTCTCAATAGAATTAATTGTTTCTAGATATTCTTTTTCAACACTTTCAAGAGTTTTGGCTTTATATTTTTTGTATTCTTCTTTAGCTTTTGATTTAGCTTGATTTGAGGATATTGAGTCTGAATTATTTAACACTTTACGACCAGTGGAAGAGAGTATGCTATCTAATTCTCTAACGAAATCAGACATAGTCATCGCTCTTTCTTCTATAGCATTAAGTTCAGCTAAATCGAAATATGCTGATACTAAATTATTCAATACTTTCAGTTCCTGTATAGATAAATAATTTTTTGCAATCATTGCTTCTGCTTGGGTTGGTTGTTCTCCTCTGAAATTTGTAAGACCTACAAAAGGTTTATTACTATCAACTCGAAGATAAATTACTTCACTTGCCGTATTCCCATGAGCTGCAAAGTGTAGTTTGTTCTGAACAATTTTAAAAAAAATCATGCTTTCATCGCTTTTAGGATTATAATCAATAGCGGTAGCATAGAGTTCTAAAACTTGTCTATACATAACTTTTTCACTGCTTCTTATGTCTCTAATTCTTTCAAGTAATTCCTTCCAGTAATTACCACCACCAAAATTTTTTAATCGCTGGTCATCGATAGTAAAACCTTTAACAATATATTCTTTAATCCTAGTGGTTGCCCATTGTCTAAAACGGGTACCCTGAATAGATTTAACCCTGTAACCAACTGAAATAATAACATCTAGATTATAATAATTAGTAGGTTTAGTAGAAAAATCGGAATTTCCGATTTTTCTCATTGTATCATTTCTATCAAGCTCTTCTTCTTTATATATATTAAGTATGTGTTCATTAATTGTCGAACGGCTTTTTTCAAACAACTCAGACATTTGTTCTATGGTCAACCAAACAGTTTCTTCTTCTAATCTAACCGAAATATTTGATTTTCCATCATCACTTCTGTATATTATTATTTCATTATTTTTACTCATTATAAATCCTTTTAACATAAGCCTACATGTAAATTATATTATTTATCAAGCATTACATATTAATGTTAATTGTCAAGAAATGAGAGAAAAATCGGAATTTCCGATTATTCTATTTATAACTAAAATTGTTTTTCACTATGGTGGTCTGAAAGATTTAAGAATGATAAATGATATTCATCTTTAAACAGCATAGTATAATGTGCTACTTGACTTGTAGTTAGGGGTCCTCTCTGAAATAACTTTACCTATATCTATATAGGCTAGTATCATTTCAGAGTTAACTGCACTATAAGTCTTGTATTGTGATTTCTCAATCCCTTTTTAAGTTCAATGAAAGCATCTAAGCAATCTTGTTTAAGTGAGTTTTGATTCATGAGGAATTACTGCTAATCTTTGTCCTCTAACTCTTTTAATGTTAAACCATCTTTAGACTTCCACTCAGCCAATCCATTGGCTGTTCTACCTAAAACAAGAGATGCTGCTGTAGAAGCACTTGTAAATAGATAATCCTGAGTAATAATAAGTGAATTATTCTTTAATTCTAAAACTTCGTCTGTGATTAATCTTTCTCTAAATTTATTATGACTCTGTTTGAAAGAATTAACTACTGGAGATGAAAAAAATGAGTCTTTTAAAACAACAAAACCTTCTGAAGTAACTATGCCCTTTGCATTAGCACCGCGAGGACCTGAAAGATATAGGATATCTTTATTCTCAACTTTAACTTTTACTATTTCATCAAACACTTTATGTCCAAGTACTGGTACTATCATCAAGATGTTTCGGATAAACTCTTCCATTTCGGCTTGATCAGCTTCTGATATTATAGGTATTCTAGGGTTCTGTATATTTACTACATTGTACCTTTTAGTGTATATCGCAATTTGAATTAATCTATGTTCTAAATATCTTATATGAGCTTTGTTAAGATTTTCATCTTTACTAGTAAAAACAAGTACCTCATTCCAGAAATCCTTTCCTAAGTCGTGCTTAGTTAGTCTTGTATATATTTCTTCAGATTCGCCTATATATATAGAATTACTGTCATCATCGTCTTTGCCGAATAAGAAATATACTCCTGTTCCTTTTAGTTCAGGTCTATCATTACTTTCTTTTAATAAAACTCGTGGAATTTTAATTGCCTTGCCTGACCAATTAGATAATTCACAGGTCAATCTTCCATCAGAAGTACCATCCATAAGATATAGCTTTATTGATTTTGGTGTTTTCATTAATCCTCCTACATTACTAAGAGTTGTCTATATTCAATATTGTCAAGAAGGGATATATAAATATCTTCTTTTATTAAGCCCAAGATACATCAGAAGCTATCATAATCTTGCAAAACATGCTTATTACCAGAAACTTAACACACTATTCCCTCTTCAAATATCATAGAAGAATACTCCCCTCTATAAACATATAGGGCACACTTTATTTATGTTCAGCACACTTTTTGAAAAAAGTTTAATTATTTAAATAAATTGGTACAATTTTATAAGTATAAAATTTTTTTAGCTGATGAAGATAATTAATCACTCTTCTCAAGCTGTTACTCTTAGATATATTGGTATCACTAAAGAGCAGATTGATGATGTTTATATTAATCTGGATAAGATACTATGATTATTGAAGTTCATTTTCTCCCAAGTGAGAAAGTGAATTTTGTTTATTATTTTTCTATTCAGCAAGCTTATTTACTCGTTCTTTATATTGTTCTTTAAGCAATCTATCATGCTTATTATCAGATGGTAATGAATCTACAAACTCATTCAAATCAGATAGAAACTCCTCTCGAAGTTCTATTGATTCTTTAGTTTGTTCTGGTTTAAGTTCTAATGATTCATTTAGATTATAAATTGAAATCACATTATCAATATATGTAGGTACTTCTCGTGGTAAAAATGTTTCCCAAGGTATTGATGTATCATTGTTAAGAATTTTAGTTAAACTATCACTATATAAACTGAAACAAGAACGACTAAACCTATAGTTGTTGTATATAGGAACAAACCAGTAACAATATATATCAGTGGTATTATTATTCTGCAAATCATTTACAATATTCAAAATATCTTGAAAATTCATTATTGGTTCACTTGGTGCATAAAACAGTACGATATTCTTTATATGTCCATATACAACAATCTTATTAAATAATTCTACTGACGGAGGTAAAGTTTCTTTAATTTTTTGCAATATATTATTTTCTTTTTCAACCCTCATTTCTTTTATACAATCAATAGGGTTTCTAACTTTGATTGATGATTTTGTACTCCATAAATAATCAAGTAAATCATAAACATCTTGATAGTATTGAAGCTCTGTTTCGTTTATCTGACTAATATTGAAGAAATCAGTATTATCTTTAAAATAGTCATTGAAGAAAGAATGAACCTTAGATATGTGATTTATTGAATCATACAGGTTGTGCAAACACAATTTGTGTTCTTTATTAGTCCCTAATATAATAGTATTGAATTGTGTATAAAATTTGCTGATTGATGTTGCCCAATTATTCAAATCATCATTTGAAACCATTCTTTTAACATTGAATGATAATGATTTTATTATAGATATCTGATCTATTGTTTTTCCTCCAATATGAATCACTTGCGAGTAAAGTTTGTGCATTTTGGGCAATAAATGATCTAAATCATTAGGTTTAACTCCATTGAGATAAAATAATCTTAGTTCAGTCATTATATTAAAAGATGTTCTTCTAAAATCGTTCCAATACCCTTGTAAATCATAACTAGTTTTAGGTAAGAAAGGTATAATCATTTGTCTATATAATTCTGAATAAATCATTGTAACAAAGCTTGGTTGCAGATTCTTAGGGGGGGTATGTTTTGTATTTTTACTAGCATTTGGCACTAAACCACCAATATTTATTTCCTTTGGTCGACTATCATATCTATTATATCCAGGATATATCATGTATAGTTTTTCTAATTTTTTTGAAGCAATATTAAGATATTCCGTATCACCTGCTAAAATAGGACAAAATTCAATAATGATTGAATCTTTGTTTTCAATAATGTTGTGGCAACTCAAATTATACTTCACTGAGTCTTGTAAGTTTTTTTGATTTTGCTTTATGAATTTCAAATAAAGATCATAATTGTAATTAAATAAACCAAATGTAAAATAACAAAGTTCACTAAAATCGACCTTATCAATTTCAATTTCCTTAATTATAATTGAAAGTTCATTACTTAAATTACATTCAAATTTAACTAAATTTATCCAATATAAAAATATACCTATATCCTTAATATTTTTAAGATGTGTCTTTATATCAATACTCTGCAAGAAATAAAGAATGTATTCATAACTATTCAAATCTTTACTGAATCGGCTAACAATATCTCGTAATTTTGGGTAGAAACCCTTAACAGACTCATTAAGAGCTGATACAAATCCAAGGTTTTTGCCAATTAATGATAATTCATAAGATATTATCATTAATGAACCAAATCCTGTTAAGCTATATGCTTTATTAATTAAAGTAATGTTATTTGCAACATATTTACATACTGAAGCTGAGTAAAATGCTTTCAACACATTGATTACAGATGCTAAATCAAGGGTAGAAAAGAAACTTTTAGATTTATCGATAAAATTATTATACTCAATATCATAGTTAGTTAGAATATTATAGACTGTACTGTATATGTTTGATAATGAACAATATGGTAGTATTTGATTCAAAGTATTAATAACGGGAATGTATTTATCGTGTAGTATTTCAACAAGATGTTTTGATCTAGTCTGATGTAGTCCGGTAAAATAATCTCCGTTCTCCATAATATATTCGTTGTTTAGAGTATTTAAGATTATTTGAGTATCTTCGTATAGTGGGATAAGTTTTACAATTTCATCTATAGGAATGTATATATCTAACATATGTGCAAGTGAAACTAACCTGATAATATTTTTCTTTGTTACTGAATAATTTCCATATGATAGTTCTCTAATTTGATCATTCAACCTATCTTTTAACAGGATTCCTTTTGTACTTAAGTATACATATTCAATTAATAATCTAGGTTTATCAAGCAACTCGAATGGTTGAAGATAAGACTTGAAACTTTTGCAAACTAGTCCTTTATCGTTTAACTTCTTAAAAACACTTTCAGCTTCCGAATCATCTAAGTAAACATCCACAACTTTAAACTCGAAATTGCTAATAGGTATATGATTCCAGTTTTCTTGCCTAATTGTTATCAAAAAATTAATATCTTTATCTTGGCACTGTGAGATAATTTTTGATTTATATCTAAAGCTTGCTTTAACATCATCAATAAGTATTAAAATTGGTAAACCTAATTTACAAATACTATTTAGATACCTGACAACACTTACTGCTTCATTTTCAGATTCAACATTATTTATAATATATATTTGATTTTCGTTATAAAATTCCAAAGCATATTGATACATCAACGTTGTCTTTCCTTGTCCACTAGAAGCTCTAAGAAAAACAACATCAGACTTATCATTAATGTCATTGAATTTATTGAATATGTAATTAATCCAATTTGATCTTTTTATCCCACATTTATCTTTTATATGGCTAGGTAATGTGTATTTTCCATTATAAAAATCATCTTCTTTTGACGTATTTGACCAATCTACTCTTGAAATAAGTCCTTCCCCATAAGCATTATATTCTTCAGAAGCAATAGTCTCTTGAGTATTGGTACAGATATTTGATATTATATCATAAGTAATATTACCACGATTTATAGAAACATTATAAAACTGAGCTAGTAATACATCATGAATATATTTTGCAGTTTCTTCTAAGCAATTACATTCAGAAATTATCATTTCAACATTTTGCTGTTCTAATTCGTGTTTCGAGTGTATTTCTAGATTAATTTTAGAAAGTAGTTCATCTATTTCTTGATTGGATAAAGAGATAGTTGTATCGTCCACTATCTTCTTTTTTAATTTTTTCTTTTTCAGGAAATCTTTAACTGATGTTGCAAATTTTTTATTTGTTATTACCTTAAAATCTCTAGTCTTATCTACAACATATATCTTTGCAAAACCAACTACAATTTCACTAAAGTCTGTCCAATTGAGCTCACTCTTTCTATATTTTACTTGTATATAAGAAGAACTATTTTTACATTCTGAACCAACTTTATCTTTGATATTTTTTAATAGGTCTATATCTTCGATACCTTCTAATGTTAATACATCTTCTCTATTTGAAAATAATGAACATCCAAGATTTACAGAAAATAATATTTGATAGTAAAATCCATTTATGCTTACTGCTCCATGATATCTTTTACTTAATAATATTTCTAACCCAATATTAGCATAATCTTTCATTCCTATAACCTCTCTCTTACCCCTCAAACGTCTCTCTCAACACTGCTTGCATCAAGTGTTCAAATGTCTCTTTATTAACTTTATTTTTCATCATTAAGTTAGGATAAATATATTGTGTGCAAGTTTCTCTTTCAGTTAGATCTTTTTTTAACATCTAATCTCCTCTATGCAACCAAAATTACAAGTAATGTTACTAAATTTCATCAATCCATTATCAATTATTTAATTAGTCAAGTAAAAAAGCAATTTTTTAATACAGTGATTTGTACATTATTAATGCAGACGAACAGACCACTTCTCAAAGGCAACACCTGAACCTGTCTTGAGGTACGTTCAAATTGATGTGCTTTGTTCTCATCTGAAAAGGATGTATATGTTACTAGTTCCCAAGGTTTGTATTTCTTGGTGTGATATGATTTGCCGGAGTTGTGGGCTATTAAACGTTGTTTTAAGTCTGAGGTTTTACCAGTATAATACCTTTCTGGAAAATTGATGCTTCTTATGATATAAACGTAATACATGTGCCCTACTCTTGTATATTTTTTTTTCTTTCTTTCTTTCTTTCTACTTCGCAATTTCCTACTCCTACAGTCGTAGTTGCTTCGTAGAATGTAACTTCGCTATCAATTAATGAAACTTTTCCGCATACGGTACACCATACGAAGCTCCCATGAGTTTACGAATGGAAAAGAGCGAAACTATTTAGACTGTCCAACTTCGCTAAAGCTACGAAGGACATACTTCGCTATCAATTAATGAAACTTTTCCGCGTACGGTACACCATACGAAGCTCCCATGAGTTTACGAATGGAAAAGAGCGAAACTATTTAGACTGTCCAACTTCGCTAAAGCTACGAAGGACATACTTCGCTATCAATTAATGAAACTTTTCCGCGTACGGTACACCATACGAAGCTTTTGAAATGAGCGTAGCAAATGAAAAAAGCGAAACTATTTAGACTGTCCAACTTCGCTAAAGCTACGAAGGACATACTTCGCTATCAATTAATGAAACTTTTCCGCATACGGTACACCATACGAAGCTCCCATGAGTTTACGAATGGAAAAGAGCGAAGTATGGTGGAGGTGGCGGGAGTCGAACCCGCGTCCAAAGATAGTTCACAAAGCAAATCTACATGTTTAGTTATCTTTAAGGTCTTGCGCTAAGGTAAAAGACAATCAGAAATCACTAAGCGCCAGCCGATGGTGTTTCGGGTAGGTCTATCGGCGTAATCTATCCCTATCTATTCGGTATGTCGTCTACCCCATCACTGAACAGACAAGCTCCGGGAGACGTAGCTGATTAATTAAGCAGCTAAAGCGTAATTTTCGTTTGCATTTAAATTAATTCCATCATGGTTAACGAGTACAGATAAGATTCTCGACATGCATCACTAAGCTCGCTTACCCCTGTCGAAACCATGGCACCCCCATTCATTTCAATCGGCAAACAGCTTGTTTGATATATTATTATTAAAAAAGCTTTAATGTCAAGTAATAATTAAGAATCAGTCTTAATTTCATAATATTTTATTAACTTACAATATCAACAATCTTCTGCGAAACGTCATTCAATGATAAAGAGGAAGAGTCTATCTTTATAGTATTCATTTGATAATAAGACTCCTGCCTTTTTATTGAGTCAGCAATTTCTATTTGACTTCTTCCATCCTTTTTAAGTCGCTTTTCAAGTACATCTAAGTCAGAGCAAACTAGTGATATCTTATAAGTTTTCACTCCCTTAAGATTAAGATTATCAGTTATTCTTTTCATGAGTTTTTCATGTCCTATAACCCAATTAAAGATAATATAGTGGAATTGTGAATTAGCTAGAAAGTTGTTTAGTACATGAAATATATTACTTTCTACCATTTCTTTATTTTTATCATTAACAAGAAAGGGATTCATCATCCAGCACCAGTCTCCATCAAGCCAAACAGAAGCATTCAATGATTGATAAAGTATTGATGCTACGCTTGTTTTACCACTTCCGGGGGCACCATTGATAATAATTAACTTCTTCATATTTACCTCATGCTAATTAGATTAGCTGTCTGCTTTTTGTCTAGAACTTTAAGAAAATATTTGACTTTGAGTATAGTTTATGTATTTATTGGTTTATGGAGGATTTATGGAAGTTAAAATAGTCCCTTACAATGATAAATACGCAAAAGCAGTAGCGGTAATGTGGAGCCAGAGTAGCCAAGGTTGGAACGGATCTGAAATGTCTTTTTCAGAAGAGTCTGTAATCAATGAAGAAAAGAAAGGGAAAGTTGCAACAAATCTTGCCCTTTCAGGAGATAAAGTAGTAGGTTATTGTAATTTAGAAAGCGGTAAATTCGCTGATGCATATTATATTGGGCTATTAAATGTTCTTCCTGAGATGCACGGTAAAAAGATTGGGAAAAGGCTAATTTTGAAGGCACTTGATAAAACAATTGAAGATGGTATTAAGAGGTTAGATCTTCATACTTGGAGTGGGAATACTTTAGCTGTCCCATTGTATAAGAAGACTGGTTTTCTATGGCGAGAATCGCCTCAAGGTGTCCATTTAGTAAATTATATACCATATCTATTAACCCATGACTTCTTCAAAGAATTTTTTGCTAAGCTTGATTGGTATAAAGATAGAAGTGATGAGATAATTGTTGAGCCAGATGGTAGACTGATTGATAATTTTTATGTATATGAATATAGTTGGAAGAACAATCAAGAAGAGTTAACTATTATTATTGAAGACAATGGAAAATCTATATGCGGAATAGAAACAAAAGATTATTCACTTTCAATAGCCTGTCCCAACAAAGATTTAACAATTGGTCAGGAGCATATTGCAGAAGTCACATTTACTCCAAAGCAGGATAAAAACTTCGATTTAATAATAGATGGTGTAAGTAATAAGTATGTTAACATGGATTTTCATACAAAGGATGTTACTAATCAGAAGAAAACATTCCCACTAGCATTCTCATTGAATCCGCAAGATAATAGTTTTGTAGCTTTACCATCACTTCCTACGGTAGGATGCAATATTTCTATTAATGCCAAGAGCATAGCTTTAGGTTTGGGAATTAATCCCATCTATGCAGTAGATTTAAAGTTTGAAAGTAAACAAGACTTCTTTATAAAAAACAGTCAAACTGAAGTTTTACTTTGGTGCAAAAACAATTCTGATAAGGATATAGAGATAGAGATTGATTTATCTAGCCTTGAGTGCTATACAGGAAATAATCTTTCTATTTCTATCAATTCTCATAAAGAAGCAAGTCTCACCGTGCCTCTTACAATGACTCAATCTATGTCAGGCAAATATATAATACCTGTTAAGTTCATAGATACAGATATTCGAGCTATGATTCCTATGGAAGTATGCCTGGTGCTTCATAATGAATCAAAGTTAAGTGAGTTTAAATCTTGCCTTTTTTATTCTTACAACAACATCAATTATGTATTAACGAAGTCAGGAAACCGAATTTTAAGAGTTAATAATAATGATTGTTTTTCACATTTGAACTTACCTATCTTAGGAGATAATTATACAAATGAATTTATTAAAGATGGTTATGAAGGTGCTGAAGTAGATTCACATAATATGTCTGTAACAGAAACAATGTTCAGTAATATTTATCCAGGTCTTAGGATTGTTAGAATTACAAGTTTTGATAGAAATCATGTTAATGTACGTTTATCGGCTTTTAACGATTCAGCAAAGCAAATATCTAATATAAAACTTGCTCAAGGAATTGGAGGTTATCCACGATATCAGCACACTTATAAAGATGGAATATATAATCGAGGAATTGACTATCCTGATTTAGATCCTAAAAATATAACAGAACCATGGTTGCTCTATAAAAAAGACAATAGTTCTATCTTAATGCTCTTTTCTGAACATGATTCTTTTGAGATAATCGGCTGGCAATGGCATTTAAAAAAAGCTATAGATAGCCTCTCTGCTAAGCAAGAATGCATCGTGTTTGATATTAATTATTACTTTGACTTAGTCTCTAATTATCAGCAAGTTAGAAGGAATTTCTTTAATAAAGAAGGATTTTTAAAAGAATACAGTCTCTTTAACGTAAATACATCTGACAACAATCCAGTTTATGATATTGATAAGACCCAGAAACTAGAATTTAGTATAGAAGCAGTGGATATAGGAAGAGCTAATGTAGAATGCAATGGTCATGAAATTGCAATCTCAAACAACAATTTTAAAGATAGCTTTGATGCACTAAAAGAAGTTGGTTTAAATACTTATATCTTAAATTTTAACCAGTCCAATTGCCAATTTACCTATAAAAAGTGTTTCTTAGCTTTTAAAGCGGGATCACCTATAACTAAGAAAGAAGATGACAGTCTAATTGTTAGCAATGCTTTCATAGAGATCTCAAGTGATATCAAACATCATCCAGGAATATATTCACTAAAGATAGATAATCAGGAGATCCTAGACATATCTTATCCAAATCCTAAACCTCACGGCTGGTACAATCCTTGGTATGGTGGAATTGCTCTTACAGATCAACACAATGGGGCAGGTAGACTTATGAAAGAAGCATCAAGTCAGAAATTTGTATCTGTAAATGACGATTTTGGTAATTTATGGGAAGGTATTAGACTATCAACAAAATATAGTCAGGCTGATGACTGGAAAGAAGATGTAACAATTAACCAGTTCTATTTACTGCTAGCAAATTCACCTGTAATGATTGCTTTTGCTCTTTTTGATTATTCTCACAAGAAAATTGATTCTAACAAAAATTGGAATCTTGAAGTATTCCTTGGGGGGGCTGACTTAAAGAATTATTCTGTTATAGCTAAAGAAGATAATATTCAATATAGAAAAATCAACTGTGGTATTTCCCAGAATTCATTAGAATCTAGAGTTTTACAAGTAAAGAGAAAAGACTGTCATAGCTTCATCTTCTTTTCTTCTAACCCTAATAAAGACTCTTATGCTGTAGGAGCTGACAGATTTTTGAATCTTACAAGTAGCAACTTCCTTAAGAGAAAGAAAATCTCTGATAAAAAAGTAATATCCGATATTCAGTTCATGGTATTTACTGAAGATCTCCCTGAATCAGAGGAGTTACATAAAATTCGAGAGATTTCTTTTAACTCTTTATTGAAATGATGAAATGATACACGTCCCAGAGTAACAACTTAGGAAAACATGTTCAGAGCCTTGAAAAATCAAGGCTCTTTGTTTTTGCTTTATTTCCCAAAATAAAATCTGCAATAGACTAACTAAAGCATTAGTCGAAGAGACCTTTTTTCCAAACATCTCTACATCCTTACTTGCCTCATTGAAAAAAAGCCGATTTTTCAAGGAGACCCTTAAGGAAGGAGTTATGAGTGCGGAGTGAGGAGTTATGAATTAGGACAGGAGTCTCGGAGGGACGACATGGACATACTGGGATCGCTAGCCTCTGTGCTGGCTTCACTTAGAACATAGTGATAAGTGAGCCCATCAAGCTGATGGCCTTCCGACTTTGCAGGATAGCCGGCTATTCAAATACATAGAACACAGATAACACAGATTATACAGATAAAAAATGTTTAGATGTTTAGTTGTTAAGAGGTTTAATTGTTTAGGGTCTGGATTTGTGTAGCTTAGTGTTTTTTCGTGTCATTGTGTTAAATATGTTTTTAGTCCTGAAAGGACGACATTTATTAGCATGGGTCTTGCACCCCATGTAACATGATATAAAAGGTTTTAGTCCCAGAGGGACGACATAATGAAAAATTAAAAGTGAATAATGAAAAATTATTGATGGACTGTAAGCATCCACCAATAGGTTGAAAATAGTTCATGCTTACACTAAGAGATGTTTTAAAACATCTCCATAAATTCACATATCACTATGTACTAAGTGAAGCCATCAAGCTGATGGCGTTCCGACTTTGCAGGATAGTCGGCTATTCAAATACATAGAACACAGATAACACAGATTATACAGATAAAAAATGTTTAGATGTTTAGTTGTTAAGAGGTTTAATTGTTTAGGGTCTGGATTTGTGTAGCTTAGTGTTTTTTCGTGTCATTGTGTTAAATATGTTTTTAGTCCTGAAAGGACGACATTTATTAGCATGGGGTCTTGCACCCCATGTAACATGATATAAAAGGTTTTAGTCCCAGAGGGACGACATAATGAAAAATTAAAAGTGAATAATGAAAAATTATTGATGGACTGTAAGCATCCATCAACAGGTTGAACATAGTTCATGCTTACACTAAGAGATGTTTTAAAACATCTCCATAAATTCACATATCACTATGTACTAAGTGAAGCCATCAAGCTGATGGCGTTCCGACTTTGCAGGATACTCTCAAAGGAGTAAACAAAAAAGCCCATGAGTTCTATCGTGGTTTAAGTCATGTCAAAATAAACAGGTTAAAAGAGTCCAGGAATTGTAGCTTGTGAACAAGGTGAGAATGATAGTCTATGGTGTTTTGTTATGCCATGCTTATCAATAGCTTGCATGTGTTCTTTAGTAGGATAGCCTTTATTCTTCTTCCAATTATAGACCGGATGTTTTTCATGGAGTTCAAGCATTATATTATCTCTAGTAACTTTTGCCAGCACTGAAGCAGCCGCGATTGAGAGATATTTGCTATCACCTTTAATGATAAATCTAGATTTACTAGCATTTCTAGGAGGAAGTTTATTGCCATCTATGAGACACAAGTCTGGATTAACTGACAAGGATTCGATAGCTCTATCCATTCCTTCCAGCGATGCCCATAAGATGTTAAGAGTGTCAATAGTTTCAGGGTCAATTAAGATTATTGAATAAGATTGAGCATATTTTTTAATCAAAGGAAAAAGCTTATTTCTTTTACTTTCGGAGAGTTTCTTAGAATCATTTAATGTTTCTACTAAGTATTTAATCTCTTCATTGTCGTTATTTTCAAGTATATCTAAATTAAATGATACTGCAGCGCAGACAACAGGTCCGGCCAAAGGACCACGACCTGCTTCATCTGCTCCACAAACTATTTTATAATCTTTTAGTATCTTTAATTCATTATTTAGAAGTTCAGACATAACTATTTAGCAATGAAATATATTCTAGAGAATCTTTCATCAAGATCTTCAGGGTAGTAGTTAATTAGATTCATGTTATCATTGTTGTTATAGACAGCGATAAGCTCAAATCCTGCTTTATCTAGCAAGTCTCTGATTCTACGAACTGGATAAATTCTTTGATAATGTGTCTCTTGTATGTTCTTACAGAAAAATCTTTCTTTCTTATAAATATCTAAGAAAGACTTTTGCAGACTCTCATCTGGGTCCCAATCACTAGTATGCAGAACTTTGTAATCAGCATACTCTTCATAATTGATAAAGCCATCAAGGATTTCTTCACAATTATAGATTGTAGAAATATCGAATATAAAAAGCCCAGTTTTTGACATAGCTTTCTTAACATTCTTAAAACAAGTTAAAACATGGTCCTCACTTAGCAGATAATTTATACTGTCAAAGACGCATAAAGTTAGATCAATGTCTGCTACAGGTAATTCTTCTAACATATTATGTCTAAATAGATTAAGTTCAGCTTCTTTCTTTTCTGCAATATGAAGCATTCCTTCTGATATATCACCAGCAAAAACCTCATTTTCAGGATTCACCATTCTTTTAGCAATCTCACCAGTACCACAGGCAAGCTCATAAATTCTTTTTACTTTATGAGAAGAATATTGTGAAACCCAATTCTTAATCTTAGAAGTCCACTTATCATAGCTAACATGAGCCATATAGTTATCATAGAAGTTACCAAACTCATTATAGGTCTTCTCTTGGATAACATCATCAACCAAGCGACTTTCCACCCAATGAATAGCAGACTTCATAGATGTGAAGTCAGCACTGTTATCTTTAGCGATATCAAAAGCTGTACCATGGTCTGCTGAAGCTCTATAGATTGGTAGTCCAAGAGTCACATTTACTCCTGCCCCATCAGCAAGCATTTTGAAGGGAATTAACCCCTGATCATGATAGGGGGATATTACAAAATCATAGTTATCTTTTGCATAAGAGAAAAAAGTATCTGCCGGGAAAGGTCCTTCAAGGTCATGGCCATTAGCTTTAATTTTTCCCACTAGAGATTTGAACATCTCATCAGTTAGACCAAAGGCACCATCTTCACCTGCGTGAGGATTCTTACCTAGAAGAGCAAACTTAGGATTCTTTATAATCTTAGATACTTCTAGGCAGATAAGAGAAATCTTGTCATAGGCATACTTTTCATCTATTATCTCAGCCAATTGATGAAGTGGATAATGGGTCGTTAGAAGTCCAACTTTGATATCATTAGACCAGAAGGTCATCGCCACATCACTAGCATTTAAGATCTTTTCTAAGAACTCAGTATGACCTATAAAGTCTTTGTGACTTTCACGAATATACTTCTTTGAAAGTGGTGCTGTTACAATAGCATCAAGCTTTCCATTCTTTGCATCATTGCTGCATCTTTCTAAAATACTATAAGCAAGCTTACCGCTCAATGTTGAGGGGCAACCGAGCTGAATTTCCTTATCATTAATGTCGATATGATATATTTTGCCTGATTCTACAGCTTGGTCAATATCTTCAATCTTAATTGCTTTATGACCATTTTGATTTTCGATATATTTGCCATATACAACATAAGCTACATTATCTTGTAGCTTATGGTATTTTAAACTTTTAGCTGTAATTTCAGGACCAATACCAGCAGGATCGCCGGTAGTAATCCCAATTCTTTTCACTATTTATCACTCCTACCTGGTTTAGTAAGAGGAATTCCATCTTTGCATAGTGGACATTCTTCTGCTTCCCAAGAAACAGCATCAACAGTAAGTAATGCTTCGACAGGAGTTCCAAAATCGATAGTACCATTAGATCTATCAACTAATAGACCTATAGCTACACATTCCATGCCTTTATCTTCAAGAAGTTTTTTCACTTCAAAAATAGAACCACCTGTAGTTGTCACATCTTCAATAATAAGTGCTTTCATACCAGGCTTTACATCAAAACCAGAACGGAATGACATTTCTCCATCCTTTCTTTGTGAGAAGGCAAATGGTTTGTTTAGCTGTTTAGCAACTTCATAACCAAGAACTATAGCCCCATAAGCAGGTCCAATTACTATATCAGCATTGTAGTCAGCAAGTCTCTTTGCTAGCATATTACATAATATTGCAACTTTAGCTGGATTTTGGATTACTTTAATCTTTTCAAAATATTGGTTACTGTGTCTGCCAGAAGTTAAAAGGAAATGGCCATCTAATTTAGCGCCGATTTCAATAAAAATTCTTTCTGTAAGATAACTATCACTGATATCTTCGAGGAATTCTTTAGCATCTTCAAGTTCTTCTTTGATAACTTGCACTTCTAAGAACATAGTATCTCCACCAGCTACTCCTGGTAGGTTTGAAACCATGTATTCATTCTTTAAATTTACAGTAAAATTGTTGTCTTCAAGTAGTTCTTTAACTAGTTCTGCTTCAAATATGTCTGTATAACTTCTAAGAGTAACGAAACTGTTTTCCATTGTTCCTCCAATGATGTTAGGAATTTATATAAAGTCATGTTTTCTTGTTTATGTTATTAACTAGTGAATATTTTTAGTTATTGAGTAGCTAATAAGAAGGGGCTAATTTCTCAGCCCCATACCTTCTATTTATAATCTAATTAACTTTGACTTATCTGTCAAGCTTCTTATATTCTTCAAGTCCAGATTTAAAGATAGCCATAGCCTTTCTGAGGTCTTCTTCTTTTAAAATATAAGCGAAACGAACTTCATTAAGTCCCATATTCTCAGTTGCATAGAAGCCTTGAGCTGGGGCAACCATAACTGTTTCATTATTAACAGAATATTCTTCTAACATCCACTGAACAAAATCTTCTGCATTAGCAATAGGTAACTTAGCAACAATATAGAAAGCACCTTCTGGTTTAACACAAACTAATCCATCTATAGTTTGCAATTCTTCGAAGACAATATCTCTTCTCTTACAATATTCATCTTTGATATCATTGATATATTTATCATCCAAGTTAACACAAGCTTCACCTGCTTTTTGGTCAATAGTTGGAGGACATAATCTAGCTTGAGCAAGCTTAAGAACTGCTTTCATTAGGTCTTTATTCTTGGAAACAAGGCAACCAATTCTAGCACCACAAGCACTATATCTTTTTGAAATAGAATCAACTAAGATTGCATGTTCTTCAAGGCCTTCGATTTCCATTATTGAAGTAGCTTTGCCTCCATCATAAACAAACTCTCTATAAACTTCATCAGAGATAATATATAAATCATTTTCTTTAGCTAAATCAGCAACCATTTGCACAGTTTCTTTAGGATATACTTTACCAGTAGGATTACCAGGATTACAAATCATAATAGCCTTAGTTTTTGGACTGATTAATTTAGCTATTTCTTCTTTAGAAGGTAACTCAAATCCATTTTCAGCATAGGTTGTTATTGGTTTAAGAATAACACCTGCAGAAGTTGAAAAACCATTATAGTTAGTATAGAATGGTTCTGGAAGTAATATCTCATCACCAGGATTACATGTTGCCATCATAGCAAATACAAGTGCTTCAGAACCAGCAGTAGTAACAATAACTTCATCATCAGTAATTTTTATATCATGTTTGCCATAATATTTAACTAATGCTTTTCTATATGATGCCAAACCTTGTGAAGGTCCGTAAGCCAATACTTTATCACTAAAATTATGATAAACATCCATCATTTCTTTTGGAGTTTCAATATCAGGTTGACCGATATTTAAATGATAAACTTTAATACCTCTTGCCTTTGCACTATCAGAGAAAGGAAGAAACTTACGAATTGGAGAAGCTTGCATACTCTCCACACGTTGAGATAATTTCATACTACACCTCGAACTAATATATTTTTTTGAGGTAAATATTATTTTTCAAGCTTTTATGGCAAGGAAATATTTTACTATTTTCCTCGAACTCTTAAACTCTTATTATTTAACAACTTAATCAACACAATAGGTTAAGACAATTAGACTTTAGTAATATGTCATAATTCCTAGAGATAAAAATGCAACACATGATAAACAAAAATAACTTAATAGTGTTAATGTGAATAGCTAATGAAAATCTTTGACAGGAAATTAATAAGATTAATCATGTCACATAGGAAAAAAAATATAATAGGAGATTTTATTATGTCAGGAAAATTAAATCTAACTAAATCTATGAAGATGTATGAAGAAGCTTTAGAGCTTGTTCCAGGTGCTGTAGCAGGTATTAGAAGACCTTACAACTTTGTTCCCGGTGAATACCCAATATTCTTTGACCATGCTAAAGGTGGTAAAGTATGGGATGTTGATGGTAATGAATATCTTGATTTCTTATGTGCTTATGGTCCTATCATTATTGGACATCGTGAAGAAGTTATTGATGAAGCAGTGATTGAACAAATTAGAACAAAAGGCTTCTGTTTCTCATTAACACAAGAAGTTCAAAATAAGCTTATCAGAAAATTACAAGAACATATTCCTTCATGCGAGATGGCTGCTTTACTTAAAACTGGTTCAGATTCAACAACTGCTGCTATTAGAGTAGCTAGAGCTTATACCGATAGGAAGAAAATCATTAGATGTGGTTATCACGGATGGCATGATTGGTGCTGTGAAGTGAAAGGTGGAATTCTTGAAAAGAACTATGAAGATACTTTAGAATTTACTTATAATCATCTTGA
Organism: Cloacimonadales bacterium (SeqCode); assembly: GCA_963678315.1. Classification (GTDB taxonomy): domain Bacteria; phylum Cloacimonadota; class Cloacimonadia; order Cloacimonadales; family JAFGVF01. The sequence continues at coordinate 2,940,496 of OY782781.1, forward strand.
TGAATTAGAAGATTTAATGAAAAAGCACGGTGATGATGTAGCTGGTATTATTGTAACTCCAGTAGGTCATCCTCTAGGTCATGAAGTTGAAATGCCAAAAGCAGGCTTCTTAGAAGGTGTAAGAGATATTGCAACAAAACATGGTTCTGTTTTAATCTTTGATGAAATCAGATCAGGTTTTAGATGCTCTTTAGGTGGCGCTCAAAAATACTTTGGAGTTACTCCTGATTTATCTACATTCGGTAAAGCTATGGCTAACGGTTATGCAATTGCTGCTCTAGTAGGTAAAAAAGAGTTTATGAAAGTGTTAGCAGATAAAGCATTCTTATCATCTACTTACTTCCCAAATAGTGATTCACAAGTTGCTTCTTTAGCTACAATTAAGTTCTTAGAAGAAAACAATGTGCTTGATGTAATTCATGATAAAGGCCTTAGATTCGGACAAACTGTTAGTAAGATTGTTGAAGAATCAGGCTTACCAATTAACTTCTCTGGTTCTCCTTGGATGCCTTTCTTAACATTCAGACCTGATGCTGATAAGATTTATAAAAAAGCTAGAGTTCAATTCTATTCTGAGCTAATCAGAAGAGGTGTTTTCTTACAACCTTACCACCATGGTTATATTGCATTTAGACACACTGAAGAAGAATTAACTCATGCTGCGAATATGATAAAAGAAGCTCTTAACGAGATTAAATCTATATACTAAAAAATAATATAATATGTGAGGAATTATGGAACCTTTAATTCTAACTGCTGCGATTACAGGTGCTGAAACTACACCTAAAGATCAGCCAAACCTTCCTTATACTCCTGAAGCACAAGCTAAAGCTGCTGTTGATTGCTTTGAAGCAGGAGCAAGAGTTATTCACTTACACGTGAGAGATGAAAATGCTCTAGCTACTCAAGATGTTAATAGATTCAAAGAATCTATACATGCCATTAGAGAAGCATGCCCTGAAGTGATTGTTCAAATATCAACTGGTGGTGCTGTTGGTGCTTCTTTTGATAGTAGAATCGCTCCCTTACAATTGAAACCAGATATGGGTACTCTTAATGGAGGAACACTTAACTTTGGTAATGAAGTTTTCATGAACGCTCCTGAAGATATTGAACGCCTTGCTGAATCTTTCAAGCAATATAATGTTGTTCCAGAAGTTGAAGTTTATGAGTCTGGCATGATTGATTACATCGGACGTTTAGTTAAGCGTGGTGTTATCACCACAGACCCTCTCCATGTACAGTTTGTTCTTGGCGTACCAGGTGGTATGAGTGGAAAACCTAAAAATGTAATGTATATGGCTGAGCACTTAAAAGAAACTATCCCAACTGCTTCTTGGGCTGTAGCTGGTATCGGTAGATATCATATTCCAGCTTCTATGATGGCAATGACTCTTGGTGGTCATATCCGTGTTGGTTTCGAAGATAATATCTACTATCATAAAGGTATTGTTGCTGATTCTAATGCTCAACTAGTTGCTAGAATGAGAAGAATTGCTGAAGAAATCGGTAGACCTATCGCCACTCCTGCTCAAGCAAGAGAAATCTTAGCTTTACCTGCAAAATAAGAATTCTATCTTAAAGATATATTAGAGATTGTTCAATGAGCAATCTCTTTTTTTGTGTATCAAATATAATATAATTCTTGCTTACTTTACACTGTTTTCTGAAAATGTCCAAACTAATCTAAACGAGAGGACTTTTGTGAATAAAAATAAATTGTTACAGAGTGAAAATATACCCCAGCTACTGCTTAAATTAACCATTCCTGCGACCATTGGAATGTTGGTTATGGCACTATATAACATAGTAGATACTATTTTTATAGGTCGTTATATTGGACCTAAAGGAATAGCAGGCCTATCAATTGTTTTCCCAATTCAGTTAATTGTTATGGCATTTGGACAACTTGTTGGTATGGGGGGAGCGTCAATAATATCTAGAGCATTTGGAGCTGAGGACTTTGAGAAAGCAAATCGTACTTTCGGCAATCAAGTAATTTCTACTTTCTTCTTTTCAGCATTAGTTATTATCCCTGGGGTCATGTTCCCACAAGAGATATTAAAACTCTTTGGAGCAACCGATAGCATTTTACCATATTCACTAGATTACTATAGAATAGTTGTATTTAACGCATGGCTCTTCATGTTTGCTATGATGACCAACAACGTATTGAGGGCTGAAGGAAGAGCTAAGCTGGCAATGACCAATATGATAATTTCGGCAGTTCTGAACATGATTTTAGATGCCGTTTTCATAGCTGGTTTAGGAATGGGTATTAAAGGAGCAGCCTTAGCAACAGTAATAGCTCAAGGTATTGTTGTTCTTTATTTTATCTATCATTTCACTTTTGGACAAAGTTACTTCAAGATTAGATTAAAATATCTAATACCTAACTTCAAGCTATTAAGAGAGATATATGCTATTGGATTATCAGCATTCTTTAGACAAGTCTCAGGTTCTTTGATCGTAGTGTTGATTAACAACAAACTTGCTTCTTTTGATACTCAAGGAATCTACATCGCTGTTTATGGAGTGATTAATAGACTTTGCTCGCTATTCTTCATGACAATGTTTGGTATTGCTCAAGGCTTACAACCTGTACTTGGTTTTAACTATGGCGCTAAACGTCTTCATCTTGCTAAGAAATCAATCAGATTAGCCTTTACCTGGGCTACAGGAGTAGCATTAGTTAGTTTTGCACTCATAATGATTGTTCCTGAATCTTTGATTAGTATGTTTACTAAAGACCCTGAAGTTATTGCCAAAGGTACCTATGCAATGAGAAGAATCAACTTGTTATTCCCTCTCTTAGGTTTCCAGATTATTGGAGCAGTAATATTCCAATCTCTGGGTAAAGCTACTGAATCATTGATTTTAGCAATGTCTAGACAGGTAATATTCTTCTTACCAGCATTATATATACTATCTTATTATTTCCGCTTTGATGGAGTTTGGTATGCTTTTCCAGCAGCTGATATGATTTCAGTTCTTGTAACATTATTCTTTGTTAAAAAGGAATTGAATTCATGGAAGAAATTTCAAGTTAATTAATGTGATTGAGTTAGACTTCTAACTGCCTTCTTACCCAAGCCCCTCCTGCATAAAAAGCCGATTTAATGCTGGAGACCTTTAATCATTAAGTAAAAAAGAAGAGTAATAAATTACTCCTCCCATTTTGAAATTTGTTACTGGTTAAAATAAAACTGTTGAATATTAATTCATTATCTGAAGTTTATTATTTTCTTTAGCAGTCTTACTTAATTCAGCTACATAAGAGTGAACATACATTTGAGACTTACCATCTATAAGGCAATCAAACATAAAGTCTTTTCTTTCATGTTGATTAAGATTAGTCCCTTGGCAACGTTCAGTAACAAGAATCAAGTGATGCCCAAATTCAGATTTAATTGGTAAAGAAACTTCATTGAGGTTAATATCAAAAATAATATCATCTAGCTCTTTGATTAGGACATTCGGTATAACATAGCCCATATCGCCACATTTAACATTACTAGGGCATTCTGAGTACTTATCAGCCATGTTTTCGAAATCTTCAAGAGTATTAATCGAATCTCTAATGTTAATAGCTTTTTTATAACCATCAATAGATTTATCAGCAATGAGTATATTGTATACACGAGCTTGATGACAACAGGCAAAAATATCAGAGTGTTTATCTACAAAATCACCAATATCCTGTGAAACTTGTTCTTTAATAAAAGTATTGAATTTATCTAAGAATTTAGAAATTAAAATATTTTCTTTTAGTGCAATTTCATATCTAACTCTAGTTAACTTGTGAGAACCAATATAATCCTCGTATTCTTCAACAGTATCAAATCTAGTTGATATATCAAAAATCTTGTCATTCCATTCATCATCAGAAACAGTCAAATTGAATTTCTTAGCCTCATGTAGTAACAAACATCTATCTATAAGATATTCTAAGGCTTTATGTTCTACATCATTACAATTGCAATTAAAACTTGAAACAAGAGTTTTAGCATAATCTAATTCTTTATCGGTAATTTCAAAGTCATATACTCTCGCGATAACAGACATTACTTCTCCATCTAATTATTTTCATTTATAAACTTTTCAATATAATAATCTATATCTTTATATTTAATCGATTTTCGGTAAAAAACAAGGTCTAATTTACATTTTCTATACCATGTTAGCTGTCTTTTGGCATAATTTCTAGAATGTTGTTTTGCTAAATTGATACATTCTGACAAGGGCCTTTTATGCAAAAGGTTTTCTAACAGTTCTTTGTAACCAACAGCCGTCATCCCGGGGTCATTCTCTTTGTAGCCCATTTCAAGAAGTTTTCTAGTCTCATCTAAGAGCCCGTTCTTTACCATTATTTCATATCTTGTATTAATTCTATGATATATATCTTCTCTATCATCAACAACCACAATGTTAAGAACTTTCCTTGGTGTGAGAATTCCCTGTTCTTCCCAGAAGTCACTGAGTTTCTTACCTGTTCCAAAGAAGACTTCTAGTCCTCTACATATTCTCTGCTTGTCATTATCAGAAATACGCTTCGCTACTATGGGGTCAATTTCGCTTAGCTTATCATACATCAAGATAGAACCAAGTTTATCATAATCTGACATAACTTTGTTCCTTACTTCAACAGCTATTTCAGGAATAATACAAAGCCCTTCTAAGAAAGAAGAAATATAGAATCCTGTACCACCACATATAATAGGGAATTTAAGATCTGTATCATCAACCAGTCTACTTGCGTCTTGAGCAAAAGCTCCGGCGTTATACTTCTCATCAGGTCTTATTATGTCTATAAGATGATGCTTAACTCTTGCTAACTCATCTGCTTCAGGCTTAGCAGTTCCTAAATCCATATATTTGTATATCTGCCTTGAATCTGCTGAAATTATATCTAAATTAAATTTCTCTGCTAAAGAAAGAGCCAAGGAACTCTTGCCTACAGCAGTAGGACCTTGAATTATAATCACTGGTTTCATTTATATTATCCGTTTAAATTTCTTTTTGAAATCATCCACACCATACTTGATGATTAAAGGTCTTCCGTGTGGACAATAATAAGGTACTTGACAGCCAAAAAGGTCACCTATCAACTTAACCATCTCTTTTGCAGTAAGCATTTTCCCTGCTTTTATTGCAGCTTTACAAGATACTGATTTAGCAATACTATCTCTAAAATCCTCTGTTTCTTCATATTCTTCATCAAGTTGCTGTAGAATCTCCAAGAAGATATCTCCTCCACCCCATTCTTCGAGTTCAACCGGAATTTCATCAATCACAAGTGAGTTTCCAGAGAAAGTTTTTACTGAGAAACCGATACTATAGAATACTTCTAAATTATCTTCTATCAACTCTTTCACTGTAGAAGAAATATAGTTTGGTAAGTCTATTACGAGTGGGAAAAGAAGTTTTTGAGTTTCTGGCTCTTCACCTCGTATTCTACTCATAATCTTTTCATAAAGAATACGTTCATGGGCAGCATGCTGATCAATAACCATTAAATCTTCGCCAACTTGAATGAAGATAAATGTATTTTGAAACTGCCAAGGATTAACAGCATCTATTTCACTTTTTACAGGCAAGCCAAGATGTCTATTTTCAGGTACTTCTATAGATTTGCTATCTTCATTAGAATCAGCTTGCTCAAATATATTAGCTTGAACAACCTGTTGAAATTCTTTCTTATAAGTTGAGAATCTAGGTATTTGTTCCTTAGTATAATTGTGTTCAGAACTAAGTCTAGAAGTGTTATTTGCAGAGACAGTATCTGGGTTTGATGGAAGCTTCATCTTTTGATTATCTTGAAGTGTCTCCTTTCTCCTTTCTTCAGACTTACCATAATCTGATATAGCTTGTGGATACATCTCTCGCTGAACATCTGGCGTGTTTTCTTCAATAATCCTTTGTGCTTGCACTTCAGAAAACTGTCTTGCTGATTGAGCAAACCCACTTCCAAATTTCCTTTTTATCTCTTGGAAACGTTCTTCTTGCAAAAGATTTAGCTTATTTGAGATAGCTCTTTTTATAGAATCAAATACTAAGTGATTATCTCTAAATCTAACTTCGCGTTTAGCTGGGTGAACATTAATATCAATCAGTTCTGGTTCAATTTCTAAGAAAAGAATAAATGGTGGGACTGTACCCTGTTGCATACTTCTTACTTTTGCCATAAATGGCTGGTAAGCAGTCTTGATTGCTTTAATAATTATCTTATCGTTGATGTATCTTCCATTAATAAAGAGATATTTGAACTTTTCATAGCCTTTATGAAATTCTTCTAGTCCAGAGATATAACCAGTAATATTTAGCTTACCAATATCATATCTAACTTCTACAAAATCCTGATTTTCAAAGGATTTACCAAACACTTCTTTGATTCTTTTCTTATAGTTCTTAACTGCCGGGTAATTTAACTTTTCTCTACCATTAGCAATTAGTTTAAAAGTAACATTTGGATATAAAATAGATTGATAATGAACATAATTAAGAATATGTCTAAACTCTACTAAATCAGATTTTAAGAATTTTCTTCTAGCAGGAATATTATAGAATATTTTACGAACAGAGATTGATGTTCCTCGGTTAGCAGCTGTTTTACGGACATCTTTAAGAGTTCCGCCCTCAATATAAATATCTGTAGCAACATCAGAATCATTATCTCTAGTAATCAAATTGAATCTACTAATAGATGCTATAGAAGGAATTGCCTCACCCCTGAATCCTAAGGTATCAATGTGAATTATATCATCCACTGTCTTAATCTTACTAGTAGCGTGACGTTCTAAACATAGCATGGCATCATCATTTGACATACCTTGTCCATCATCGATTACTTGAATGAGCTCTTTTCCACCTTTCTCAATTCTAATATAAATGTTCGTAGAACCTGCATCAAGAGAGTTCTCAACAAGTTCCTTAACCACAGACACCGGTCGTTCAATTACTTCACCTGCAGCAATTCTGTTTGTTACATTCTCAGATAGAAGCTTTATTCTGTTCATATTATTTTAGATCCTTAAAATTCCCCATCCATTTCTTGAAAGGCAAGAAATGATTTTAATTTGCTATGCAACACTTCATCTCTTCTGATTACATCAATTATTATATTATTAATTTCAGCTTTATTTATGTAGAATTGAGAATAAGTTTTATACTTGTCTTGAGCTATTTGTATAGTCTTATCTCTCTCTTTTTGAGAATTAATCTTTCTTGACATAATCTCATTTTTTATGTCTCTTTTGAAATCTTGGAATTCAAGTTCGTTATAGCCTGTTTCAGCTCTAAATGATTCAACAAACTCTTTTGAATACCTAACAGCCATTTCTTTGGTGTTATCTTTGCATAGTTTATAAGCCTTAGAAATAGACCTCTTTTTATTACTATCTACAGCAAACTTATTCACCATGATTTTTTTATTGTTCTGTGATATCTTGAACCAGGAAGGTACTATATCATTGTATTTTGTATTATCTATTTGAGGCTTTTCAGCAACTGCTTCTTCCTCTGCTGTTAACTCTAAGGCTTCAACTCCCTGCTCTTTCAAAATCTTCTTATAAGTCTCTGATTTAGCCATCCATTTAGCTATAGTCTTTCTTTTCTGGACTTGATCAACATATATTTTATGCAATTCCTTTTTAGGGAAGCCTACAACAACAAAACATCTAACTGAATCATCATTCTTTTCAAGGCTTTCTGTTTGAATAACTTTGAAATATTTAGAATAGTTATATTCAAAAACTAAACTGTTTAGAGCTCTGATTCTGTTCATCTTGAATCTGCTTGCTGAATCACATTCGTGCAATATTTTGCTTGTTAAATTAATGACATAGCCTTTATTAACATGAAGAAATCTTTTTTGAGCTTTATCAACAGCAATTTGCTTAGCTTCAGTTAAGTCTGCCCCATCACCTATATTATAAGAAAAAATATAAACATCTTCATTTAAACTTTTCCACCAAGAAGGTCTGTAAGAATCATCATAATTATCAACATTACTTGCAACTTCGACAGAAGCTTCTTCATTAGAGTTATTTACACTTTCACTTTGTAATTCTTTATCTTTACTCTTGCAACTTATTGATATTAGTGTCATAAAAGCTACCAATAAAATGATATGACTTCTTTTCATACATTCCTCCATCTTTATCACTGTTATTTTTTTAATAATTATTCTTCAAAATATTGAAGAAGATAATGTCTTGTCAATATTCTTTTTCGCCGGTTAGCAGCTCAGCGTTCCCAGTTTTTGCCGGCTAGCAGCCTAGCGTTCCCAGTGTTTGCCGGCTAGCAGCTCAGCGTTCCCAGTTTTACAGGTAGAACTAGTGTTTCCATTCAAGTCTTCTTTAGTCCACCTGCTTAAAGTTCCCTACCACGTAACTAAATTATAGGCATCATCCATGAATTTATAGTCTAGTTTACATGAATAATCAAAAACTTCTTTCATTTTTTTAATAGTCTGTTCATCAACATCACTGCTATACTTTTCAACTAGACTCTTTATCCATTCTGTTTGCTGCATGAATTCTTGGCTCACATAAGTATCTATCCAAGATTGATATTTATTGTTTTCTACTGTACGTTCTTGAATATATTTACCATTTTCCAAATAAACCCAAAAGCATGGTAAGAGGGAAGATAAGCCTATTATAAAGGATTCTTCTTGTACAGTCATCTTCAAAAAACTAGAATAAGCTAAGCAAGCTGGTTGCATCGTACTTGTATATTCTATATCAAAGCTTTTAAAGAACTCTTGTTGAATTATATATTCAAGTTCATAGGATTCTTGAGCCATTCGATACAGTTCATCCTTAAGAACTTCATCTGGAGCTTTATCAGAAAGTAATCTCATTGCGTCAGCATAATGTTTTATATAAAGAGAATCCTGCTGAATGAAAAATCTAAATTTTTCTACATTTAAGGTGCCATTAGCTAGCTCTAAAGGGAAATTATGTTCTTTGAACCTTTCGATTGTTGTTCTGGAGTTTGCCCATAGTTTATCGCAAATATTCATTTATTCCCAAGTCTTGTAAAAGTGCTTTACTGGGCTTTTCCCTTTTCCTAGTCGCATACTTGATCCAGCTAGAATCGCGTGAGTTATATATTCTTTTGCTTTGATTACGGCATCTAATGTTGTGTAACCTTTAGCTATATATGAAGCAATAGCAGAAGAAAGAGTACAGCCGGTTCCATGATTATTCTTTGTTTCTATCCTTTGGCTTTTAAACCACTCAACATAGCCAGTATGGTCACAGTACAAATCAGGAATCTCATCATTTTTATAGTAAGAACCTTTGAGATATACTGATGAACAGCCAAAAGATAACATTTTCTTCGCTGCCTTAAGCATATCATCTTTTGAATTAATACTTACACCGGTTAACTCAGTTGCTTCCATTTGATTTGGAGTTACAACTCTTGCTAATGGGAAAAGATAGTCCTTAATAGCATCAATTGCATCATTTTCTAATAATTTATCTCCTGATTTAGCTACCATAACAGGATCTAAGACTACATCTTTCACTTTATAATCTAAAAGTTTATGTGCAACAGTAGCTATTAGTTCAACTGTACCAAGCATACCAATTTTTACTGCATTCGCCCCTATATCTTCAAAAACTGAATCAATCTGTTTTCCTACAAATTCTGCATCAACAGGGTATATTCCTTGAACTCCAACAGTATTTTGAGCAGTGAGAGCAGTTATAGCTGTCATACCATAACATCCTAAAGCACTAAATGTTTTTAAATCTGCTTGAATTCCAGCTCCTCCCCCACTATCTGAGCCTGCAATTGAAAGAACTTTATGATAATAAATCATGAAAATCTATATCCTTTTAAACTTATTTATTTTATTTGTAAATTCTCTAGATGCTGCTTCTGGGGAATCTGCAGAACAAATTGCTGAAACTACAGCAACGCCATCAACACCTGCTTCGAATAACTTTTCTACATTATCAATGTTTATTCCACCTATACCGACAAGCTTATGTGAAGATAGGCTCTTAATTTTCTTAATACCTTCTAAACCGAGAGGTTTTGCAATATCTAGTTTTGTATTAGTTGAAAATACTGGTGATATACCTAGATAATCAACGTCTAACTTTTCTGCATCAATTGCATCTTGAATTGTTTCCACTGATAAGCCTATTATAGCACCTTTACCCATTATTCTTCTTGCAACTTGATAAGGAATATCGCTTTGACCAATATGAAGTCCTTGAGCATTTACTGCTAAGGCAATATCTAATCTATCATTGATTATCAAGGGAATATTTAATGTTTTCAGAAAGTTCTTAACTTCTAAAGCAATATTATAGAAGTCTCTTGAAGAACAATCTTTTTCCCTAAGTTGAACAACAGAAACCCCACCAGTAACAGCTTCTTTGATAACATTTATCAAATCTCTGCCATTGGTAAGGTTTCTATCAGTTACCAAATATAAACTATAATCAAGATCCATTTCTATGATAGCCTTAAATGGGATACGACATCAACTTCAGATAATGTATATAGCTTATCAATGAAGTTCATTTGTAAGGAAGCAGGACCATTTGATGTTTGTACAGCTATTTCACCTGCAATCCCCATGACAGACATTGCAGACACACATGCTATTAAATAATTATCATGAACAGCACAGAAAGCACCAACTAATGCTGTTGCAGTACAACCTAGTCCTGTAACCTTCGGCATCATTTCATTACCATTATTAACACAAATTGTTCTGTTGCCATCTGTAATTATATCTTGTGGCCCAGAAATTACAACAACACACTTATATTCTGTAGCTAATTTTTCTGCATAAGAACGAGCTGTTGAAGTTGAACTTGAGCTATCAACACCTTTTGTCTTAATTGAGCTATCCACTAAAGCCATGATTTCTGAAGCATTTCCTCTTATTACACTTGGACGTACTTCATTTATTAATTTCAGAACTGTCTCTGTTCTATATTTAGTTGCTCCAGCACCCACAGGGTCAATCACTATTGGTATATTCCTCAATTTCGCAGCCTTCATAGCTAGACTCATAGATTCAATCCAATTTTCTGAAAGAGTACCAATATTAATCACTAAAGCTGAAGCTATCATGACCATATCTTCAACTTCATCAATAGCATGAGCCATCACTGGAGAAGCTCCAATTGATAAAAGAGCATTAGCAGTATTATTCATCACTACATAATTTGTTATATTATGTACAAGTGGGGATTTTTCTCTTACTTTTTGAACAAGTCCCCATACATCAGAGCTATTCATTTTATCTCCTAATCTACTTCTTAATCGCTTTTACAGCAACATAATCACCACAATCATATCCAGGAATTGGTTGTTCAATAACATCATCTGAATAAGCAGGGTGCTTAGTTAAAGTTTGTGCAAATTCTAATTCTACAAAACCAGCTTTTTCTAGCATAGTTATCTTTTCAGGAGTAGAACGCCAATTTGATTCTTTGATAAATGATATAGGGTAAGCATTAGGTGCCTTAGCATCTTCAAAATATGGATTATCCCATGTACCAATTTCTTTTGCTAAATTGTATAAAAGGCCATAAGAGCTCTCTTTTGGTACATCAAGAACTACTATCATTCCACCTTTCTTTAATGCTTTATATGCTTTATCAAAAGCTTTTTGCAAGTCATCTATATAGCTTGGAGTACCGTTAAAGATTACAGTATCGTATTGATCTGTGCCGAATTCAGTTTCCTCAGCAGTGCCGACTGTAACTTTTAGTCCTCTCTTTTGAGCTATTTCAGCCATACCTGTTGCTGGTTCAATACCTTCTGTAATTTGGATATTGTATTCTTTCTTTAGAATAGCTTCAAATAAGCCACTTCCGCAACCTACTGAAAGAGATTTTCCTGGTTCTTTTAAGAAATGAGCTAGTAAAGCAGCCTCTGAAGCTAACAAGTTAAGGTTTTTTAAAAACCATTCATCATATTTATCTGCGTATTGATCAAATGCACCATCTATCATTTGTTTTCCACCTTTAATTTTATATTGTTTTTACAAGAAATTATACTGTAATATTTGTCAAGATACATTAAACAGTGAAGATTGTTTGGTAAATCTCTATTTCTTTATACTCTCTATTATAACGAACTTTTTATTCTGTGCTAGAATTTTAACTTCAGTAAATATTTTTGTTAAGTGTTGTTGGTATCCCAAATGCCTATTTGCAACTATAATTAGCTTCCCATTGGCTTTTAAAACTTTTTTACTAGCTTCAAAGATTTCTAAGGCTGTAGAAATTGATATTTTATGCTTATCATGAAATGGAGGGTTACAGACTATAGCATCAACTCCCACTTCTTTGATAGCATCTAAAGAATTATCTCTGTATATTGAAGCTTCCTTATTTTGTAACTGATTAACCTTGAGGTTATCTTTTGTTGATTCTATTGCAGAATAACTTATATCACTAAATATCAATCTGCTGATATTTTTTGTCTTTGCTAGATAGATTCCTAAAATCCCATTCCCACAGCATACATCAATTAGTGAATCCCACTTGTCTATATTCATCTTGTCTACATTTTCTAGAAAGAACCTTGTGCCTAAATCTAACTTCTTTGAAGAAAATGAATTTATTTTATTTACCATTTTGATATTAAATTCAGGAATATCAAGGTGAATATAGTCTTGCACTTCATTATCACAAGCTTTAACTCCAGCAGTTATTACTTTTGCTTTTTTCCAAGAAAGTGAATAAGTTGTATTTGATAGCTGCTCTGTTAATAAGTTATAAACAGAAGAATTAAGATATTTAACCATAGCCGAGCAAATTACTTTTGTACCTTCTGGATAGGATGAGTTAATCTTGTCTATTAGGAACTTTAAGTAATCATTGCTTTTGGGAATCTTGATAATAATATAGTCTATCTTTTCAGGAAATTTCTCATAAGGAGAAAGATGACTTATCTTATCCTGATTTATTCCATTTCTAGAAAAGTTCTCGACTATTCCCTTTTCAGATAAAACAGAATCATTTACAAGATAAGCTTTATCATAAGATAGATTTAAGGCTAAAGCTCCAAATTCATCTTCGATTATAAGAACATTACCTAGACTATCTTCATTATCAGTCAAGAAACTAATAATATATTCATCTGCAGAATTCCACGCTTGAAAGCTATCATCTGTTCGATATGGATATCTGCATAATTTTATATCTTTTTTCATTCTATCTATATGTGTTAGCTAATTATCTTATCGCATGATTATCTTAGCTAACTTAGTATCAAGATTACCATTTTTTAAAGATTTCTTCCAATGTGCCCTAAGTCTTAATTTTGGAACTAAGTCAGCAGAGCCGCAAAGAACATAAGCTACACTTGCCGGACACTTCTGTTTAAAGAAGTCACCTAAGTCATTATAGAGCTTTTCTGTTCTTTTTAAGTCTCCCATCCTTACTCCATAAGGAGGATTACAGACTATTGTTCTATCTTGGCCTGCTTCTAAATCTTGAAACTTAGAAACTTTCAATTCTACTCTATCACCATAAGGTAATAAACTTAATGATTTCTTTGCAAAAGATAGACTTTTTGAAGATACATCAGAGCCTTGAATCAGCCCCTGTGGCAATGGTACTATAGCATCGTTTGCATCTTTTCTTACTCTTTCCCACAATTCTTTATCGAAATCTGGCATATAGTAGATTCCACTATCGTCACGCAAATATCCAGCCGGAATCTTACAGTAACGCATGAGAGCTTCCACTAGCAGTGTTCCTGCCCCACACATTACATCCATTAAAACATTCTCTCCATTCCATTCTGTTAACTTAATTACTACTGCAGCTAATGTTTCTTGCATAGGAGCGACATTTGTTCCTTTACGATAGTTCCTCTTGTGAAGACTCTTTCCAGCAACATCTATCGATACAGTAGCGAAGTTCTTTCTGATATGAAGTGAGAAAACTATGTCTGAGTCCTTAGCATCAAAGTCCGGTCTATCTCCATATTTTTCTCTGAACTGGTCACAAATAGCATCTTTCATGACCTGCCCTGCATATAATGAGTTTTGAATCTTACTATCGCTTACATTAGAAATGATACAAAATCTTTCTTCTAAATCAAATAAGCTAGTCCAATCTATATTTTTATAAAGCTGTGAATAAAGGTAATTTTCACTGTGACACTCTAAACTAATTATCGGAGCTAAAACTCTCTGAATCAAACGTGCCTTATAAATGATATTATACAATGTCTCTTTGTCACAAGAGAATCTAATACCTCTTGGAACTTCTTGTTCTATCTTTGCCCCAAAAGAAATTAATTCTTCTTTTGCATGTGCCTCTATGCCACCTGAAACTTGAGCAAAATACTTTTCTGTTTTTATATATTCGTACATTTCTAACTCTTCTTATTTATTTTTCCGGTTAAAGATTCTATATCAAAGACTAACATTGTTACTGCCTCAATATGTTTTAGAGAAGCTTGACTGAATTCTCCCCCAAAATGTTCAATCAAACATTTTAAAGCATATTCTTTTTCTTCCTTGCTTTCACAAAGACTAATTTGACCATAACCCATTACTGAGCGATAACGCATGGTTGAGCCATCTACATAAGAATCAATATCGACAACAAAGGCTGCTTTAGGATTCTTTTCTATCAACTCAAGTTTATGGCCTTCATTCGCACAATGAATATACAATTTATTATCTTTATATCCATAATTTAATGGCACTATATATGGAAATGGCTCATCATGAAGAGCAACTCTACATACAATTCCCTTTCTTAGAATATCTTCCAAAACTTGAATATCTGTTACTTCTCTATCCTTTCTTCTCATAAATACTCCTATCATTCTAAACCCAGATGATATATTAGGCTTGACGAAAATAGTGCAGATTCCATCTAAGCCGGACACGGTATTTCAGCAAAATAATATAGTGCTATTTTTCAAGTTCTAATGCATTATTTGGGTTAAATATTATTTTTTGATAGGCTGTGTGGATGTCAACGTAAAGTTGTTATAAGATTAAAAGAACTATCTCTTAGCGTAAGCATGAACTTTCTTGTTCAGCCTAACGGCGGATGCTTACACTCCTTTTTCTGAGACGTTTTTCCAAACGTCTCTACAAATTAACTTTGGGTTGGAAGCATCTTGCTTGCATTTGAGACATTCTGCCGAACATCTCTACCGGTTTAGCATAAAGAAGAGTCTTGACTGGTTCAAGACTCTCATATTATCAATTAATATTATTAATTAGTATGATACTATTTAATCAAGGTAATTTTTTTGTTTACAGTATTTTTTTCAGTAGAAATACGTGTAAAATATATACCAGAAGAGACTTCTTTATTATCATTGTTTTTACCATTCCAAACAATATCATGATAACCAGCTTCCATATTTTCATGACAAAGATTTTTTATTAGCTGTCCTTTAATATTATATATTGATATTTTAACATTACTTTCTTGTGGCAAACCAAATCTTATTGTGGTTTCTGGGTTAAATGGATTTGGGTAAGCCATAATTTCTAAAGATGATATTTGTTCAACAATACTGTTGTCATTGCCTACAGTAGTATCAGAAAGGTCTGCATTCCCAGCAAAGACATAAACTTTACCATGCCAAGAGTTGTTACCACCATAAGGAGCTGAAAAAGCTATATCATCAAAACCATCATTATTAAAATCACCTACAACAATTTCTTTACCAAATCCACCAGTATGTTCAGGTGATTCAAGAATTAAATCACATATCCCATTGGGATTTTCTCTACCTAACCAAATGCCTCCAATTCCACTTTCAAAAGCATGCTCATCTTTACTTCCAACAATATCAGAGTAACCATCATTATTGAAATCCCCGTATCCTGTATGATCTTGTAATACTCCTGCGTCAATTAAATTAGGTCTCAACCAATCTCCATATAGAGGGAACTCATCGGTATTGAGAATATCTTCTCCACCTAACTTAAGACCAAAACCTATATCTGTAATATCTAAATCACTTGGATATATATAATCATCAAAACCATCGTTGTTGTAATCACCAATTCCTCTAGCTCCATTGAAGAAACGCCCCTGAGTAGTTAAATAGAGGAAGTCAAATGGATTAGAAAATCCATCATTCTCTACATCAAGATGAAACTCTGTAATGTGAGGAAGATCATAGCCGTCTCCAGTATGGGCACAGTGGCCTATTGCGTAATCAACTTGACCATCATTGTTTATATCTCCAAGTCTGCAGAAGTTGTGTGCACTTGCACATGACTGATAATCATATATAGTTTCTATCTCAAAGTTCCCACCGTGCATAAGACATACCATTCTATTTCCCCACTCTCTAGTTGTAACCATGGGTATATCATCATAGCCATCATTATCAACATCGCCTATAGTATGAAGTAGTCTATCCTCATACTCATAATCATCAGGGCTAACCCAGAAATCATATAGATAATCGGCTTCTAAGTCTGCATCTGGTCCCCCATAATAAAATGAATAACCTGCATGATATTCAACTACATGAACATCACACTCTTCTAATTGCCCTAATGAAGCAAAATCCTCATAACCATCCCCATTTATGTCTCCACAATCATGAAGTCCTCTCCCATATTGTTGAAAATGTTCTCCTGTTACCATCATATCTGGAACATTGTCAAAATCATCTCCTCCGAAATATACATAGATTCGACCAAACCAATCAGGATAATCATTATAAGTTGACTCAACTATTAAATCATCTATACCATCGCCATTGAAATCAAGAGATATTATCCCTTTCCCAAAAAGTGAACATTCATAGACCCCTTCCATCTCAGCCATAATTTCCAGGATGTTTTCTGATGCTAATGATGATGCGACAAGAATCATTAAGCATGTAACTATTATTTTTATCTTCATATTGTCTCCTTATTATCCCAGATGATGCATTAGACTTCTCGAAAATAGTGCAGATTCTTTTAGCAAAATAATATAGTGCTATTTTAGAAGTTCTAGTGCTTTATTTGGGATTATTTACCTCTAGTGTCAATTAACTAAACCCAGCTATCTAGACTGTATATGCAAAATACAAGAATTAAGCAAATGCGCCAGTTAACTCATTAACATTATCCTTCACAATTATCATATGCAACTCTTGGTGCATTTTCATAATTTACTTGACTTGAATTAACAGCTGTACAATAAAATACTAACAATAATAAAATTATAAATCTGTATCTTTTCATATATTCTCCTACTTAGTATACAGATGATTATTGAAAAGTTACCTAAAGGCATCTTAACTTATTAATAGACAGGCAGTAAATAAAGGTCTAGCAATGGATAATGTTTTAAAAGAGATTGAGCAAATAGCACGTAGAGTTGCGTGTAATTATTTAGATGGTAATATATACACTGAAGATGTTGTACAAGAAGCATTAATTATATTTTACAAAAATAGAGATAAGATTGACTTAGATAATCTTGTAAACTGGACATATACGGTTGTAAAGCACCTATGCCTTAACCTTATAGATAAAGATAAACGGAACTTAAAACTAAAGCAAGAAATTGAATTAAATAGACTTGCTGATAAAGAAACTATTATAGACGATTACAACAAACAGACTGTTGATAATTTTCAATCAATTTTGGAAGAACTCGACAGCTATACTTTTATAAATGATACAGATAAAAAGATATTAAAGAAGTATCTTCTAAAAGAACAAGGTCTTACCCAACTAAGTAGAAGCTATAAAATTAAAAAGAGTGTTTTAAAGAAGCGTATATATCAAGCACTTAGGGAGATTAAATTCTTTGAAATGTTATCAAAAGATGTTGTGGATTTTAATACTATTCCTGGAACTAAGATGCATACTAACGTAAGTAATTTCTTAAAGGCTCTGGAAAAAGCTCTAATAGATAATAATTTAAGTATTTTAAAAAACTATCTCAGATATGCGATTATTCATGATACCATAGCTAAAATAAATCTAAAACAGATAGTCGGTCATAGAATATCACTATTAAAAAATGATTCTTATAGGTTAACAATTACTTATCAAGATAACAATGACAACTATAAAGTGTTTGGTATTAAATACTCTATCTTAGATAACAAAAGGATTTCAGTAGATGAAATTCCAATATTTCCTAAAAGTGTAAAACTAATAAGTCAAGAATATGCTGAAGGCAAGAAGGGCTTAAAGATGTTAACTAGCAAAAGAGGTATATACAACGGTAGACTAGGTGGTTTAGACGGCAAGATAGATAGAACAATTGGAAAAGTAATTCAGGATAAATCTGACTTTGTTGAATAACTTATTCTTGGTTAATCTTTCGGATGGAGTCTTTCCTTCCAATTAACTAAAGCATTCTATCCGAAGTCTAGCTAACATTATCAATTAGCATTTCTTCCTCTCATCACCCACGATTGAAATCATGGTCTCTGAAGAGATATGTTCTTCCAGGACAATACAATCTCTTAGCGTAAGCATGAACTTTCTTGTTCAGCCTAACGGCGGATGCTTACACTCCATTTTCTGAGACGTTTTTCCAAACGTCTCTACAAATTCACTTATAACTACGTTCTAAGTGAAGCCAGCACAGAGGCTAGCGATCCAATTATGTCATTCCTCACCCCTCACTCCTAACTCCTAACTTACTGGTCTCCTTGAAAAAAAGCCGATTTTTCAAGGGGCAAGTAAGGATGTAGAGACCTTAGGAAAAACGTCTCAAGCCAGCTCGGAAGGCTGGCGATCCTAATTAAGTTTGTCATTGATTTAAGTAATTAACTGCTTCCTTAATTGTCATAATCTTTAAGTCATTACGACATAAATAGTCCATAATTTCTCTGAAGTTATTTATGGTACAGACATCAGGGCCTAAATTAATATCATCATAAACTCGATGAAAGCCCAAGATAATTAGATCTTCATTATTATTTATGCCTGTTGTAATTCTATCAATTACATCCCGATAAGAATACTCTGAGCTATAAAAGAAGTAACCTAAGTCATATTGATTTAATGGTACCTTCATTCTTTGATCTAGACTTGTACGAATAATTGGGAAGTACTTTTTTAACATTTCTCTTTGTTCAAAAGTAGCGTGTCCGTTAGGCAAGGAAAATCCACTTGGCTTAAGTCCATGTTCTTGAAAATTAGCTAAATCAGTTTCAATATCTCGGATAAACTCTTGGTTAGTGTAATCTTCTAAGTGATTGTGATTAAGAGAATGAGCAAAAACTTCCCATTCATAATCATTGGTAAGTTCTGTAAGTTGTTGCCAGGACATGTGTCCATACTTATTCATTCCACCAGAATAGACTGTATTTGACGCTACAAGCCTGCAATTGTATCTTGTGGCATATTCTTGCATAATTGGTAAAGCCTTGGTATAAGTTGAGACATGCTCATCATCGAAACTTATCACTATTATAGGTTTATTAGTAGTCTGTGGTTGAACTATATCACAAGAAGTCAAAATTAATACTAAGCTAATTAAAATTAAGCTCAATTTGCATGCCTGCATCATAATATGAGTCTCCATAAGGTGGATTAGTAAGGGTTGAATTTACACCAATATTGAAAAATTCAGATAGCTGGTACTTAATAATTGCCATATTTTGGCAAGTTTGTTCAGAAAAAATAGAAGATCTTTTGTTAATCAGATTTATTTGCATGTGTCCCATTCTGTAAACCAAAGCTAAAGCAAAGCCTTGCTCATTATCCCAATCATTAGGTCCATCAGAATAATCTGTTAACTTATAATATGCGAGCAAGTCTATTCTCTTGTTTAAGAGTTCTTTTACACTTCCTTCGATGAAGTATCTATTAACAAAGTATTTTCCCTCTTCATAATCATTGTCTATCAAATTGAGGTCAGCTGCTAATTTTATACTGAAATGCTGACTAGCTAACTTATTCTTTAAGATAAAATGGTGATTAAACTGATTATAGATTTCATCTCTACCTGTATTTATATAGTTTGCTGTAAAATCAAAAAAGTCACTTTTAATGTTATACAAGAAGCTAAATATCCCAGTATCTAATTGATTACCTCCAAGATTCATTATGACACTATGCCCACCCTTATGAAAATGGACTACAGCCCCATTAAATCGAATATTACTCAAAACATCTTGATTAAAATAAGGTAATCGAGGACTTAAAGATTCTACTTCAGATTTAAATGAATATTCCATGTCAGTTAACTCATAACCTATCTTAAAGTCTTTGTACTTATAGTAATATTTCAGCTGATTAAGTTCAAGATCTGTGTTCTTTAACTCTTCCTTATTAAGTAAAACAAGACTGAGATAATTACTGTCATATTCAAGCTTATATCCCAATTCAATTCTTTTGCTATCAAGGTAAGTATATTGACAATTGCTCTGCTTGTTTTCATTTATTTCAAGAGCTGAAAAAGCAAAAGCTTTAACATAAATGTCATCTTTTAGATTTATACCAAAAGAACAAAGCTGACTAACATAAGCAAATATAATTAATATAAGTATTCTTTTCACTATAACTCCTTGAACTAATTAAAAGTGTTTAATTTATATTGTAAATAAAAAATAAGTTGGTAAGCGTTTTATATATCATTAAATACGATTATATATATGTCTCTTACATTATTATATAAATCAAAGACTGCTAAATAATTCTTTATTTTGTGTTAAGTCTAAGAAGAAATTTGACAAATGCATGTATCTGATTTTATCTAGTAATGTAATTTTTACTTTCAAGAGGTGATAATGACTATTAATAAAATACAAGATTCGGAGCTTCCTTTTTTAGGATTGCTATCTGAAAAATTCCCTAATATTGCTAGTGCAAGCACAGAGATTATTAACTTATCAGCAATACTAAATTTACCCAAAGGAACTGAGCATTTCCTTTCTGATATACATGGTGAATTTGATTCTTTTCAACATGTTTTACGAAATGCTTCTGGAGTTATAAGAAATAAAGTTAAATCCCTTTTTGAGATGCACCTTACTGAATCTGAAATTGGAGAATTATGTTTCTTAGTTTATTATCCTGAGGAAATACTGAAAACAGCATTAAGCACACAAGAGTCAATCATGGATTGGTACACTGTAAACCTTTATAGATTAATTTTACTCTGTAAAGAATCTACTTCAAAATATACCAGATCAAAAGTTAGAAAAGCTCTTCCTAAAGAATTTGCTTACATTATTGACGAGCTTCTCTATGAACATGCAGAAAATAAACATGAGTATTATACTCAAATCATTAAAGCAATAATAGAATATGGCCAAGCAGAACCTTTCATTATCCAAATAGCTAAACTAATCCAACGTTTTTCAATCGACCATCTACATATAATTGGAGATATTTTCGACAGAGGACCTAGCCCACACCTAATCATGGATATGCTAGCTAAACATCACTCACTTGATATCCAATGGGGAAACCATGATATACTATGGATGGGGGCAGGTGCTGGATCAGAAGCTTGTATTGCTAATGTTCTTAGAATTAGCCTCAGATATGGCAATCTAGAAACTATTGAAGATGGATATGGAATTAACCTTCGTCCTCTTTGGAACTTCGCTACTGAAACATATAAAGAAGATCCTTGCCTAGAGTTTTACCCAAAAAATAAAGAAGAACTTTCTGATGAGTTGGCTATTAACTTAGCTAAAGTTGCTAAGGCTATCACAATTATTCAACTTAAACTTGAATCACAACTGATTAAAAGAAGACCTCTCTTCGATATGAATGATAGACTTTTACTTAATTGTGTCGACTACAAGCAAGGAACTATTAATATTCAAGATAAAACTTATCAGCTAACAAGCTGTAACTTCCCTACTATCGATCCTGATAACCCTGGTAAATTAAGCAAGAAAGAAAAAGATATTGTTGAACAATTAAGATCTGCTTTTATTCAAAATGATAAGCTTCAATCTCATGTAAGATTGTTATATTCTCGTGGTTCTCTTTATAAAATTCACAATAACAATCTGCTTTTCCATGGTTGCATACTTCTGAATGATGATAAAACTCTAAAAGAACTTACAATTCAAGGTAAAGAATACTCTGGCAAAGCCTTAATGGACAAGTTTGAGAAACTTGCAAGACAGGGCTATATGTCTAAAGATAGCAACAAAAAGTCTTATGGAAAGGATATTATGTGGTATCTTTGGTCAGGAATGGATTCTCCCCTCTTCGGAAAGACTAAAATGGCAACTTTCGAAAGACTCTTCATAAATGATAAAGAAACTCACAAAGAAGAAAAGAATCCATATTATAGCTATAGAAATGAGGAAGCGACCTGTAAAATGATAATTAGAGAGTTTGGCTTAGACCCTGATTCTTCTCATATCATTAATGGTCATGTTCCTGTTAAAACTATTGCTGGTGAATCCCCTGTAAAAGCAAATGGTAAATTGATAGTCATTGATGGTGGACTATCAAAAGCTTATCAAAAAGTTACCGGTATTGCTGGCTACACACTTATAGCGAATTCTCATGGGCTTACCCTTACTGCTCATCAACCATTTGTATCTCAACAAGAAGCAATTTCTAAGAGAATAGACATTGAATCCCAGCGTTCTATCCTTGAAACTTCCAAACAAAGAATAAGAGTTAAAGATACAGATACTGGAAAAAAACTACAAGAACAGATTAATAATATTAAGAAACTTTTGATAGCTTATAGGTCAGGAGATTTCCCTGAAATAAAAAGTTTATGAATTTAAGAAAAATTGTTGAATTGTTAACAAAAAAATATATTTACTTATAAAAAAAAGTGTTTGACAAATTAATACTACTATTGAAGTTGTTATAATAGTCTTATTTTATGCAATAGAATAGGTGTAGTAAGAGTTCTAAACGACTTAATATAAATATTTTATTAGTAAAAGCTTATTTTATAATGATAAGGAGAAATCTATGCACAGAAACCAGCACAAGACATGGTCGATATTGTTACTATGTTTAACTGCTTTAGTTTTTTCTTTTAATCTTCATGCATCTGATGCAAAAGAAGTTAAAATTGAGAACTTCAAAGTGGAGGATATCCCTGGTGATCGCGGTAATGGTTTGATTCTAAAATGGAAACCACTATCAGATGATCTAAGGATTATGGAATATAGAGTATATCGTGGAACCACAAAAGATGCTCTATACTATTTAGGAACCGTTGCTTTAAACCCAGATGTGGGATTTAAAGGTGACACATTAACTTTTTCAGATCAAGGTTGGAAACCTTTCGTTGATAAAACTTGTCCAGGCTCTAGAGTAGTCGACAAAAATGTTGAATCAACTGAAGCAACTTTCTACGGAACCATGCAAAAAGGTTACCCAAGAGATCTTGATATTCTTGCTCAAGAAAATGGAAAACTACAATTTTTAACTCAGATTGACAGAGGAATCTACTATAGTAAAGGTAAAATGGTACAAGAAGATTCTACTACTGTTTTATCAAGCTATCCAATTGGTAATGTAAGTGTTCTTGCACAAATAATACCAGATAGCACTTACTATTATAGTGTAGTTCCTGTTAATGAAAACAGAAGATATTATTCTCCATCAGAAATTGTTAGTGGCTCTCCTATAGCTAATCCATATTTTAGACCTGCTAAGGATTTTTATGGTGCATTAATAACAGATGAAGATACAAATGAAAAGACTCTAAACTTTGAATGGGATTATCATTCAGATTCTTCATTACCTTTAACAAAAATTTATTTATTTGATGCTTATTGGGATGATGTTGCTACTGATATTAAATATAAAGATCAGGCTAAGAGAATTCCTTATTCAAATTCATATAATACTCTTTTCACTCCTATTGTTCTTCCTATTACATCATCAGAAAATAGACAAAGCTATAAACTAGAACAAATTGAAGATAATTACTGCTTCATGACTGGTAATGATACTATTATTATTGATGTTGATAATATTGAAAAATATACTGTAGCTATCGTTGGTACTCTTCAAGGTGAAGATTATCTTTATTATTTAGAAGAAAACGAAAACCTTAATTCTGGAATAAATTATAAAGAGATAGTAAGATATACTACTGCTGATTTACCTCAAGTTAAAGAAGTAACAGTATCAGATAAACCTAATGATAAAGGTGATACACAAGTATTAGTATGGGAAAAACCAACTATTGAGATTACTAAAACCAATTTCTCTAACAAACTTGGTTCTTACCTAATTGTTAACTATGAGTACTATGAATCAGAAGCTGAAAAGATTAAATCTGTTAACTTTGATTTCATGTATGATGATAATGATGAAGTTATAATGTCTTACAATGAGTTCTATCTTAACAATATTATTAAGATGTCATTACCTGAAGAATATGACAATCATAACTTAATTGTTAAAATGACTATTACAACTAACAATAAAGAAACAGAACCTTATTCAATTATTCAGTATTTAAACTATGATGAAATCATGAAATCACTAAATCCTGGTGATATTTTCAAAGATGGTTTAAACCTTAGAGATTTCACTTATGATATATATGCTAAATCTCAAAGACCTAACTTTGGTCTTATTAAAACAAGAACACCTGGTAAAACAAACAATTACCCTGATGTAATTAGTTATGAAGATAAGATTACTACTTTAGTTCATAGATTTGATGTTGAAACAAAAGGTATTTTAATTGCTTCTGATCTTACAGTTTTTTATGATACTCAATCAGAAATGTCATTAGAATTAAGTCCTTTCTCTGAAATTGCTCAAGGTCAGATGGACAAGCAACTTGCTCAACTTGAAAAACAAGCAGAGACAAACGAAAAAGCTCAACTTTTCAAAACAAACATCATGTACATTAAAGAGTTTCTTGATACTAACCCATCAGACTCAAAATGGATGTCATTTGTTAAGAAGCAAAGAGATAAATCTCTTCGTCAAAGAGCTTATAAAATGGTTGCTACCAATTCAAAAGGTTTATTTGTAGATTACAAATTACCTCAAGATGAACAAGGTAATGATATTTACTTCATGCCTGTATCAAACGACTTTGACTATACAAAGTGGCCAATGCTTTTAGCTACAATCATTTTCGGTTTATTAGTTGCTGTAATGGTTTCTATGGCTAAACGTGGTAAAGATTTATATATCAGACCTATCGCAGGTATTCAAGAAATTGACAATGCTATCGGTCGTGCTACAGAGATGGGACGTCCAATCCTATTCGTACCTGGTATGTCATCAATTAGTGCAGTTGCAACACTTGCTGCTTTATCTATATTGGGTAAAGTTGCTAAGAAAGCTGCAGAATATGATACAAGAATCATTGTACCTTGTAAAGACTTCATCGTGATGCCTATTGCTCAAGAAATTGTTAAAGAATCACATATTGAAGCTGGTAGACCTGATACTTATGATAAGAACTCAGTGTTCTTCATTACTCAATCACAATTTGCTTATGTGGCTGGTGTTAATGGTATCATGATTCGTGAAAAGACTGCTACAAACTTCTACATGGGACAATACTTCGCTGAATCACTTCTTATGACAGAAACTGGTAACACTACTGGTGCTATCCAGATTGCTGGTACTGACTCAGTTACTCAAATCCCATTCTTTATTACTACTTGTGACTATACTCTAATTGGTGAAGAGTTATATGCTGCTTCAGCTTATATGTCTAAAGAACCAATGATTTTGGGTACTCTTAAAGCTCAGGATTATTTCAAGTTTATCATCTTGTTCTTCGTGATTGTTGGAACTATTCTTTCAACTGCACAAGTAACATTCCTACTTGATATATTCCCAACTAAATAGGAGAAAATAAATGAAGAAAAATATACCTTTAGCGATAGTTATCCTACTTGGATTCGTATTTGTTGGTTGGACTCTTATTCCAGCTAAATGGATGCAAGATGATTTCTATTTTGCTTTCCAAGAATTTTCTAAAACTATGTCACCATTTGCTGCATTTTTGGGTATTTACTCATTAGTATCAGTTAACTGGGCTAAGATTAGAATGAAAGCTCCTAAATGGGGTTACTCAGTTGTTACTCTTGCAGGTCTTGTAATCACAGCTACTGTTGGTTTCATGTGGGGTGTAAAAGCTGGTACTCCTGCAATGTGGATATTCAAAAACATTCAAATGCCTATGAGTGCAACAATGTTCTCATTACTTGCATTCTACATGGCAACTGCTGCTTATAAATCATTTAGAGCACGTTCAGCTGAAGCTACAGTTCTTTTAGTAGCAGCTGTTATTGTTATGCTCGGTCAAGTTCCTCTTGGAATGACTTTAACCAAAAGCTGGCCTATTAATATTCTAGACATTTCACAATGGATTATGGATGTACCTAACTTAGCATCTAAAAGAGGAATTGCTCTAGGTGTTGGTTTAGGATCTGTGGCTACAGCACTTAAAATCCTCCTTGGTATTGAAAGAACATACCTTGGTGGTGGAGACTAGAGGAGGAATTAATGGCTAATTTAAAAAACTTACAAAACTTAGATAGAAGATGGGTTTACTTATTCATAGCTGTTGCTATTATTACACCACTTATCTTCCCGTTTAACTCAAAAACATATTCAACAACTTATGTTGAAAGCTTATACCAATTAGTTGATTCTTACTCTCCTTATGTGAGAGCTGATGATATTAACCAAGATGGTGTTATTGATGACAGTGAAGTTGAGAAATTCAAAATAGACCGTGCTATTTTCATGGACTTCTATCATGATGCATCAACTATGCCTGAGCTCTTCCCTATGGAAGTTGCTATGCTTAGACACTGTTTCTACCGTAGAATTCCAGTATTTACTTTCACTGCTTTGATTGCTGCAGCTCCGATTATTGAAGACGCTATTGCTCAAGCAAGTGAAGGTGTTTCAAAACAAACAGGAAGACCAATTGTTCGTGGTAAAGACTACTGTAACATTGGCTACAAACCTGCTGCTCTTTACTTACCTATTCTTCTTGGTATGGGTGATGATATTGCGAAAGTTGTTGAAACAGATGCTGACGGTAACAGAATGGAATCACTTCCAATCTTTACTGAAACTACTATTAAAAACTATACTCAAATGAATCTTGTTTATGAAACTTCTGGTTCTGAACCTGGTACATCATGGATGATTTATGCTAGACCTAAGTTTGGTGTTAATGTTGGTGTTGGACTTACTGCTGTTATGGCAGCTGACCAATATCCTTACCTACAATCAGGTCAATGTGTTGGTATGACTGCTGGACTAAAAGGTGCTGCTGAATACGAAATGCTCGTTGATAGATTTGCTATGCGTGGTATACCATTCTCTAAAGGTCAATTAGACTCTTATGATGAAGAAGCTGAAAAGGTTCTAGATATTACTAGTGATGCTGTTCCTACTAGCTTTAAACAAGCTCGTCTTGGTATGAATGCTCAGTCTGTTGCTCACATGTTAATCATTCTTTTCATTATCGTAGGTAACATTGGTTACTTCATGGAAAGAAAGAAATCTAAAAAGAATTTATAGGAGGTAAATAAGATGACTTTACTCGGTCAAATTGTTGCGGTATTTTTTACGCTAGCAATATTCTCATTTCTCTATAAGGATAATCCAGCTTATAGATTTGCTGAATACCTCCTTGTAGGTGTATCAATGGGTTACGGTATTCCCCTAATTTGGGAACAAGCCTTTATGCCATTCGTTTATCAAAGACTATTTGTTGAACATAAATGGATCTTTATTATTCCATGTCTATTCGGTATGTTATACTGGTTTAGATTCAGCAGAAACCTAGGTTGGTTATCTAGATATCCAATCGCTATCGGTATGGGTGCTGTTGGTATGAGTGTTACTATGAGTATGAACTCTATGGTTCTTGTTCAAGTTAGACAAGCTATGGTTCCACTAGAAAACTTTAACTTATTCTTAGTTTTCTTAGGTACTATTACTGTGCTTTTCTACTTCTTCTTCTCAAAAGCTCATACAGGACTCTACGGGAAGTTCTCTAAGATTGGTATCTGGTACATGATGATTGGTTTCGGTGCTTCATTCGGTTTTACCGTTATGGCTCGTATCTCTCTTCTTATCGGAAGACTTCAATTCTTAGCACAAACTTTCAGTGGTTGGTTCTCATAGAAACTGAAATATAAGAATATAAAATATCTAAGAGCTTTGACTTATGTCAGAGCTCTTTCTTTTTGATGTATAAGTATACACAAATATATCGAAGGAAGTATGATAGCATTCTGCTAGAGTGCTTTCCATGTTCATGCTTATACAAACTGTAGAGACGTTTGGAAAAACGTCTCAATTGCAAGCAAGTTGCTTGCAACCATCTCTTATGGGGTGCATTCAATCGTCTTCGCCGATCACGGTCCCTTTTGAATGCGCATCTTTAAACCCTATTCGCAGTCGAGAATTCCTGCAATCCGTAAGCTAGCTTCCTTGTTCACCTATCTCTGAGCTTAATAGTCTCCTGCATTAAATCTCATTTTAATTCAAGAGGCCTTTGACTATGACAAGAATTCAAAGCAAAAAAAAAGAGAGCCTTGACAAAGTCAAAGCTCCCAATCTATTTTCAATTATCTAAATAATCTTAGTTAATTATGATCTAGGGTTTTTAGCTGCTGCTTGTGCTGCTGCTAATCTAGCGATAGGTACACGGAATGGTGAGCATGAAACATAGTTCATACCAACACTATGACAGAATTCAACTGATGATGGTTCACCACCATGTTCGCCACAGATACCAACTTTAAGTTCAGGTCTAGTTGAACGACCTTTTTCTGTACCCATTTGAACTAATTGTCCAACACCTGATTGATCAAGTTGTTGGAAAGGATCTGATGGTAGAAGACCTTTTTCAAGATAGATAGGTAAGAATTTACCAGCATCGTCACGTGAGTAACCGAATGTCATTTGAGTAAGGTCATTAGTACCGAATGAGAAGAATTCAGCAACTTCAGCAACTTGGTCAGCAGTTAAAGCAGCTCTAGGAATTTCAATCATTGTACCAACCATGTAATCTACAGATTCGCCTGTTTCAGAAAATACTTTAGAAGCAGTTTCTCTGATGATACTTTCTTGAAGTTTAAGTTCAGCAACTGTACCGATAAGTGGAACCATGATTTCTGGGTGTACATCGATACCTTCTTTTTTCACATTGATAGCAGCTTCGATGATTGCTCTAGCTTGCATAGCAGTGATTTCTGGGTATGTGTTACCTAAACGACAACCACGGTGACCAAGCATAGGGTTGAATTCAGCTAATGATTCAACTTTGTCTTTAACTTCTTGAAGAGTTAAGCCCATTTCGTCAGCCATGATTTGTTGTGCTTTTTCATCATGAGGTACGAATTCGTGTAATGGTGGATCAAGTAATCTAACAGTTACACCGAATGTATCCATAGCTCTGAAAATACCTTCGAAGTCTTCACGTTGGTAAGGTAAAATTTTAGCTAAAGCAGTTTCTCTACCATTAACGTCTTCAGAAAGAATCATTTCTCTAACAGCTTTAATTCTTTCACCTTCGAAGAACATGTGTTCTGTACGGCAAAGACCGATACCTTGAGCACCGAAGTTTCTAGCTACTTCAGCATCATGTGGAGTATCAGCATTAGTTCTAACATACATGTTTGTGAATTTGTCTGCAAGTTCCATTAATTTACCGAAGTTACCTGATAATTCAGGATCGATAGTTTCAATGTTACCTTCATAAACTTCACCAGTAGATCCGTTTAATGAAATCCAGTCGTTTTCACCATAAACTGTACCACCGATTGTAAGTGTTCTTTTCTTATAGTCGATTTTTAAAGCACCAACACCTGATACACAGCATTTACCCATACCACGAGCCACAACAGCAGCGTGAGAAGTCATTCCACCACGAGCAGTAAGGATACCTTGAGCAGTGTTCATACCTGCTAAATCTTCAGGAGAAGTTTCGATTCTAACAAGAATAACTTTTTCACCTTTAGCAAATCTTTCTTCAGCTTCATCAGAGAAGAAACAGATTTTACCTGTAGCAGCACCAGGAGATGCAGGAAGACCAGAAGCTAATACTTTACCAGCAGCTAAAGCTTCTTTCTTGAATACAGGGTGTAGAAGTTCATCTAATTTGTTAGGTTCAACTCTTAATAGAGCTGTTTTAGCATCGATGAAACCTTCTTCCATCATTTCGATAGCCATTCTTACCATGGCTGCACCAGTTCTTTTGCCATTACGAGTTTGTAAGAACCATAATTTACCATCTTGGATAGTGAATTCAAGGTCTTGCATATCTTTATAATGATCTTCTAGTTTTTGTTGAATATCATCTAATTCTTTATAGATTTCAGGCATTGTTTCTTCTAATGAAGGATAATTAGCTGCTCTGTCTTCTTCTGTAACATTAGCTAATTTAGCCCATCTTCTTGAACCTTCAAGAGTAATTTCTTGTGGAGTTCTAACACCAGCAACAACGTCTTCACCTTGAGCATTGATTAAATACTCACCATTGAAGATGTTTTCACCTGTAGCAGCGTCACGTGTGAAAGCAACACCAGTAGCTGAGTTTTCACCCATGTTACCATAAACCATTGCTTGAACGTTAACAGCTGTTCCCCATTCACCAGGAATGCTATTCATTTTTCTATAATAGATAGCTCTTTCATTATTCCAGCTACCAAACACAGCAAAGATTGCACCCCATAATTGTTCCCAAGGACAATCAGGGAAATCTCTACCTGTATTTTCTTTAACAGCAGCTTTAAATTTAGCAACTAAAACTTTTAAGTCTTCAACTGTTAAATCTAAATCACTTTCAACACCTTTTGCTTCTTTCACTTCTTCAATGATTTCTTCAAAAGGATCAATATCTTCTTTTGATTTTGGTTTCATATCAAGAACAACATCACCGTACATTTGTACGAAACGTCTGTATGAATCCCAAGCAAATCTGTCATTTCCTGATTTCTTTGCAATGCCTTCGACAGCATCATCATTTAAACCAAGATTAAGAACTGTGTCCATCATACCTGGCATTGAAACTCTAGCGCCTGAACGTACTGATAAAAGAAGTGGATTTTCATTAGAACCAAATTTAGTTCCAAGAATATCTTCTACATTTTTAATAGCAGCTTCAACTTCTGCTTTCAATAATTCTTTAATTTTCTCTTCACCAATTGTGTTATATTCAGTACATACATCTGTAGTAATTGTGAATCCTGGAGGCACAGGAACTCCAACCAAGTTCATCTCTGCCAAGTTTGCACCTTTACCACCAAGAAGGTTCTTCATTGAAGTCTTACCTTCTGCTTTGCCATTGCCAAATAAATAAACGCGTTTCACGTCGGACATTTTTCCTCCTAACTTTTAGGTTATATATTGTCTTTAAATAAGTTACAACTTAATTATTTTACGCATTCATTTCTAATAACTTATGCTATCTTGTCAATTAATATTTGGGAAAAACTTAACAATTCTCAAATGAACTCTTTGAATGCTAATTCTTGATTAATTTATGATAAATTTACTATCAATATTAATCATAAAAACACTTCTTAACTTGAGACTGACAATACATTATTCGACTAATTCAACAAATAGTTTGACATCTAAACTAAAAAAGCTAAAGTTTGCAATATTTTTTAATAGCAAGAGGTAAACATGAAAGAAAATGGGGTTTATATTTTAAACAAATTTGAAGTAGGACAATTCTACGCTAAAAATCATAACTTAAACTATGGGGCAAACAATCCTCATAAGTTATATATATATATATATACTTTAGAAATCTAGCTTTCCCATAAAAAACGACTGAATTCAATGTGAGAGCTGAATTCAGTCCGTAATAAACACTACAAGTGTTGTGTTGAAATTAATCAACGCAACATTATTACAAAAATAAAAAAAGTAAAGGAAAATATTATGAAAAAGATAATAATAATGTTGTTAGCCTTGTTGGCTATTGGGATAGTTAGTGCATATACATTAGTGATTAGAACTGATGTACCTGTAGATTTAACAAATTGGATGTATAGATACAACGATAATGGACCATATTATCCATGTCCAAATCATGATGAACATTTATCACCTGGAGTTTATACTTATGAATTAGCTGCACCGCATTATAAATTTAACTATAAGTACTTTTCAGAAATAACAGGGAATATGAGAACTGGAGTAAAATATTTAGATTTTAGTTCAACAGATGTTATAGAAATTGTGTTCAAAGGTAAACTTGGTATAACACCAATAGAACCTGTGTTTCCACCAAGTGGACAATAATTATAAGTAATTACAAAGGGAGCTAATGCTCCCTTTGAATAAGGAGGAAGATATGTTAAAAAGACTATTTTTATTAGTAATATTACTAGCTATTTTAAGTTTGAGTGCTGTTTTCGACTTAAGTTTAGAATCTGAGTTTAATACTTCGTCTAGAACTAGATGTTTGCACATGAGTATTGATGGAGATTACTTATGCTACAATAGTTTTCATGGACTACATATTATTGACCAAGACTTTAATGAATTTAATGAGATACCATTGTCCAATATTGATGATTTTCAGATGTGCAACAATAATTTATATACATACACTGACCATGGGGAGCTTAATTCATACACAATAGATCTTTATAGGAACTATTTAACCAATAGTGGAGAATATAGATCTATAACATTTACCAATAGTTCAATGTGGCGAATGTCCAAGTGTAACAATGTTTTATTAATCAACTATTATGACTATGATAATCACGGATATCGTACTCTGACTTTAGATTCCTACTTAGCTGTATCTCATATTGAATCTTTAGATGATTATAAATTTCTATCCAAAATTAATAATAGTGATTATATCTTAGCAAATAATGAGAATAATGATTCAATATGCATGTTCTCTATTTCATCTGAGGCAAATAATACTGTCGATATTATAGACTTGCCAGATAGTAACTATTATGAAGGGAGTCTCTACAACAATATATTAGCATTAAGAAACCAAGAAAGTGTTGATTTTATAAATCTAGAGACAAATGAGACTTTCTACAACTATACTTATGATGATGCCCTGAACTCATACAATGGTATCTATGTTGATGAGACTGTATTGATTTTTGCTACATACATTGACTCCAGATTTAAACTAAAGGTTGTTGATATTGCTTCAGGAGAACTTCTAATGTACAAGGATGTTAATGATCTAGTGAATCTGCAATATATGGAATTATCATTTTTATCAGAATTGTGTCAATGTGAGAATGATTTATATTTAATTGCTAACAATCAACCGTTAATCAAACTACAAGTTAACAATGATGATATTGAGTTAGTTGATTATTTTAACAATGTTTACTCTCCTATACTAGGGACTTACAGCAATGAAAACTACTTTTATCATTGTAATATTCCAGAGCTACTTGTTACAGATATAAGTGACCCCTCAAATCCTGTTAACATAGAGCACAATCTCCCAGATGGTATATATCAATGGTATGATATAAATGAACAACTAACTGCTTTGCGATATAATCTTGATAATGGTATGCTATATCACTACACAATAGAAAATAATGAAATAGTAAGCTCTGACTCATTAGTTAACCTATCTATTTTTCAAGATGACTATATGACCCCTTTAGATTGTAATGAAGAAAGAGTAATATATAAAAACTCAGAGGGGGTTAAAGCTGTTGATCTAATAGATCATTCGCTAATGTGGGAGTTAGATTATAACTCACCAGTTATGTTACAAGCAGTTATTGGTGATTACTTATATGTTGGTGAATTTATGCACAATGATTATACAGTATATCAGTTTGATAATGAGTCTATTACATTTATTCAAGATTTCCATACTGATAACATTGAGTTTGCTGATTTTTACACTCAAGATGAAATGTTAGTTGTTCATGGTTTTGAAGGTGGCTATTGCTATGATATCAGAGAAAATCCTGTACCGCAAGAGCCAATCTTAGAAGATGTTATAACTAACGTCAACAGTAATATTGTTTCATTTAACAATAGCAAGCTGTTTGTAGGGAATATACTACAAGATGGTCAAGAATTATCCAACTACTTGTGTTGTATCAATGAAGATGATGGAAACTTCTCTCTTATTGGAGCAATACCTGTAATGTATGAATACGTCAATGTAAGTTTAAATTACATCGACAATACAAACTTCAACATTATCTTTGATGGAAATGTAGGTTCTGCGATCTATTCATGTCATTTAACCCCCAACGGAAACTTTGAAGTTCAACCTGTTAATCTAGAATGTTCAAACTACCCTAATCCTTTTAATCCGCAAACGACTATTTCCTATAATATTGATAAAGCGTCAGATGTAGAGCTAACAATCTATAATATTAAAGGTCAGAAAGTAAGAACACTTGTTGATGATCAACAAGAAGCAGGTAGACATGATATTGTTTGGGATGGTACAGATAGCAAGGGTAAGAAAGTAGCTTCAGGAACTTACCTCTATAAGGTAAAAGCTGATGACCAAGAAGTAGTAAATAAGATGTTAATGATTAAATAATTCTGTTAGGAGCAGGCTTTTTAGTCTGCTCTTTAATTAATTTTGTTACAGTGAGATAACAAATTATTCGACTAAATCAATAAATAGTTTGACATCTAAATTAAAAATGCTAAAGTTTGCAATATGTTTTAATAGCAAGAGGTAAACATGAAAGAAAATGGGGTTTATATTTTAAACAAATTTGAAGTAGGACAATTCTACGCTAAAAATCATAACTTAAATTATGGGGCAAATAATCCTCATAAGCTATATATATATATATACTTTAGAAATCTAGCTTTCCCATAATAAACGACTGAATTCAATGTGAGAGCTGAATTCAGTCCGTAATAAACACTACAAGTGTTGTGTTGAAATTAATCAACGCAACATTATTACAAAAATAAAAAAAATAAAGGAAAATATTATGAAAAAGATAATAATAATGTTGTTAGCCTTGTTGGCTATTGGGATAGTTAGTGCGAAAACAATACATATACACACAGATATGATAATTGATAACATAGCCGTATATAGATACGACCATCTTGGCACCTGTAGTTTGTATAATACATATGGTAATTGTAAAGATATCAGTGGCCTACCTTCAGGAACATACAGAACAGTTATTGACGGAAAAACTATAATTGATCGTTTCCCTGTTACATGGGTTGAAGATAATATTTGGTTGATTACTGGCGATGAAGTTACTATTGAAAAATACTATGATACGGCGTCTGGTGATCCAGGAACAGGTAATGAACAATAAATAAAGCATTCAGGGTAGATAATCTACCCTGAATTCTACACTTTTAAGGAGGATAAATGGCTTTTTTTAGAATTTCAACTATCTTATTATTTTGTTTTTTAGCAGTTAGCTTATTTTGTAATGTAGATTTTGAGAGTTCCAATTATTTTGGAATTGCAGATTCACCTCAAAATTTTTTTAAAAGTATACATATGATGAACGACTTACTAATCTCAGAAACTGCATTTGGGTTAAATTTCAAACAAATTCATGAAGATGGTTCTCTAGAAAACTTGTGCTCTCTTAGATGTGACAGTCTTAGCAGCATTGTTGCATCCAATAATTATATAGGTATACATTATGGCCATTATAACGACCTAGATGATCTCTACCATCTTGTAATCTATGACATTAGTGATGTAGATAATATCCATGAGTTATTCACAATTGATATCGATACATATTCTTTAGAACCAAATGCACATATAAGTAATAATATTATGGCAGTTAAGGTAAGTGAGTACGAGACTAAAATGTATAATATTGAAACAGGTCAGATTATAAATACTTCCACAACATATTACCCTGAACGATATCAGAACAATTATAATGAAATAGGACTTTATCGAAACTTAAGCACTGGCCAATCTGTAGTGTGTAGATTGGAGCAAGATGGTTCATTAACAGAATTAGGATCATTAGGAATTGGAAGATTTAAATTTGTAATTTCGAATAATAAACTTGCTGCCTGTAATTTTGATACTTATAAATTGCAACTATATGATTTAGATGAAAATGATTACCTTTCTTCAATAGGAGAATTCACTTATGGTTATGAAATAAGTCAAATACCCACATTTTTCTATAAGGACGACTTGTTTGGCTACTACCTTACAGAGAATAATGAAGGTTTCTATGATAGATTGATGGTTTATGATGTTTCAGATATGTCAGATATTAACTTAACAGGTGAATATAATATTTTTGATTTTGATACCATTAGATATAGCTGGTTTGTTGAAATCCAGCAAACTGAAAATTTTATTTATGTTTGCAACCAACCCTATGGTTTATATAAATTAGAGCTTACGGATAGCTCTGCTCAAATTGGTGAAAATTATTTAGATAGAGGATATTCGGTTGTAAAAAACTATATTACAGATAATACTTTATTTAATGTTGGCAAAAAAGGCAAATATCAACTTTTCACCTATGACGTAACAAATGTAAACAATATCACAGAAACAGATAACTACTTTGAAGATAATTGTTTTTACTGGTTTTTTGACAATGGAAACTACGTAATAAGTCTTAATAATAACACTTTATTACTGACACTATATAAAAAGATTGGTGAAAATTATGATCAGATATTAAATTTTGAAATAGAGAATATAGATTTGTTTAATTTGGATATGTTATACTTTGATGAAGATGAGCTTATCTTTTGTCATGAAGAAAGTACATATTATTATAAAATAGAGAACAATGAAATGATACTACTAGATGAAGTATTTATTCCTGCTCAGTATGGTATTAATCGTATATATAAGTACTATCAAGGATATTTGTATGCTTTATCTAGGACTAGTAATTCTCTCAAGATTTATCATCTAGTAGACAATCAATTTGAATATGTTCATGATATTCAAGTAGAATATCAGGGCGGTCCTAGATATATTCTTCAAAGTGGTTCGCTTATAACAGTAAATGACTGCTATATTTATGATTTGGATATTGACCCAGTAAATCTTAATCATATATGGAATATTAATACAAGTATAATTAATGGAACTGCTTCCAAAAAAGATAATACTATTATTTTTGTCGGTCATGATGAAGAAACGTATATGACAAGTCTTGAAAAGAATAAGCTTGTACAGATTTACGATGTCAGTGATATTTCTACACCTGCAAAAGTTGGTTATATTGATGTCGGAGAATTTGTAATCAACGCAGATTTTTTACACTATGAAAGTGCCCAAGACTTTTCTATAATAGTTGAATTAGCTGGTGCAATGAAAGTATACTCCTGCCACATTACCCCCAACGGAGACTTTGAAGTTCAGCCTGTTAAGCTAGAATGTTCAAACTACCCTAATCCATTTAATCCGCATACAACTATTTCCTATAATATTGATAAAGCCTCAGATGTAGAGCTAACAATCTATAATATTAAAGGTCAGAAAGTAAGAACACTTGTTGATGATCAACAAGAAGCAGGTAGACATGATATTGTATGGGATGGTACAGATAGCAAGGGTAAGAAAGTAGCTTCAGGAACTTACCTTTATAAGGTAAAAGCTGATGACCAAGAAGTAGTAAATAAGATGTTAATGATTAAATAATTCTGAGAAGAGCAGGCTGTTTAGTCTGCTCTTTATCTAGGCTTATTTTATTAGAATAATTTTTTATTCGACCAATTCAATAAATAGTTTGACACATAATTTAAAAAAGCTTACGTTTGCAATATGTTTTAATAGCAAGAGGTAAACATGAAAGAAAATGGGGTTAATATTTTAAACAAATTTGAAGTAGGACAATTCTACGCTAAAAATCATAACCTAAACTATGGGGCGAATAACCCTCATAAGTTATATATATATACTTTAGAAATCTAGCTTTCCCATAAAAAACGACTGAATTCAATGTCAGAGCTGAATTCAGTCCGTAATAAACACTACATGTGTTGTGTTGAAATTAATCAACGCAACATTATTACAAAAATAAAAAAAATAAAGGAAAATATTATGAAAAAGATAATAATAATGTTGTTAGCCTTGTTGGCTATTGGGATAGTTAGTGCGGATACTTTAGTTACTATACATACAGATGTTCAATCAACAATAACATATGATAAAAATTTTCCAAACCAATTTACTGGTGATGAATGGTACAATCCTGAAATGCTAGATATTGGCTCATATACAGTACATATTCAATATATGAGCATTGAAGGAATTATGGTTACTTTTGATGATACTTTTTGGATCTATGATAATACTCCTAGACTTGATTTAGAATACAACTTTATCACAGCAAAACCTGATCCTGGAACACCAATTAATCAATAACAAAAATAAAACGACCAAGTCACTTGATGGCTTGGTCGTAAAAATAAAAGGAGACAATTTATGAGTAGATTAATGAAGATATTAACTTTATTATTATCTGTAGTAAATTTATTTAGTATTGTGGATTATAGCAAAATCAACACATTTAATATTCATGATCAAACATTATTTGTAAGTACTGAGTATATTAATTCTAACAATAAAGTGATTAAGATAACTGATACATATTTTAAAATATATCAGATAAATGATGAAGGAGCCTTGATTCATAAGTTCAATATTGAAAGTACCATGCCTGCTTACGCAAGCATCAATGGTAAATATATGATAATTAGTGAAATTAATAGTGCTTTTGATTTTGAAAATCCTTATAAACATACTTTATATGACATTTCTGATATTGATAACCCACAGGCTGTACATACTCAATATTCCACAAAGAGGGAGAGTTTAATTTGTGGTACCTTTTATATTATTGCAGGTGTAGGTTCTTTAGATGTTTTTTCATTAAATGATTATAGTTTTATAGAGAGATATGACGATTACAAACCTTATGATAACATAGAAGAGATAGGTAAATTTAGATTATGGAAACATTCAGATGAATCTATTCATATATGTCATTTTGATGAAAATGGGAGTATTGTTTTTGACAAAGATTTAGAACAATGCTATGGCAATATTTGCGTATCAGGAGACTCTCTTTTAAATTGTTGTAGCGATTTTATCTACATCTATAATCTTGCAGACTCCTTAAATCATGTAGAAACATTATACTTTCCTAACAGTAAATCATTAAACTTCAAACCTTATTTTAATGGACAACGACTAGGCTTGATAAAAGATAACCCCAATCCATCCTTTAATGACAAGCTAGCAATCTATGATTTAGATGATACAGGTGAATTCAATTTAGTGTCTGAATATGATTTAATTGCTGATTCTCAATATGCCTGGGGAATGAACTCTTATGACTCTATGCAACATAACCAATATTACTATTTTGGTTTTGTTATGTATGGCTATTATAAATTCAATATGGAAGATCTTGCCAATGAACCTGAGCTCATTGAACATCAAGAATTACCACTGAGCATCTCAATAAATGATAATATAATGAATTATAATTACTTTAGAAACTTTGGTTATAACAAACAATATGATATATCTAATATAAATGATATAACAAGAATAGCTAATGCTGATTCTCTAGGAGAACGTTTATATTTTGGAGATGATTCGGAGCGGATGATTCTTAAAGATTGGAGAGATGGGACTATAAAACTTTACAGTTTAGACAATAGTCAATACAATCTAGTAACGACTCTTACTATTGAAGACAATCCATTCTTCTTTAATTTTGTTAATGTATTAAAGTGGGATGGTGTTGATTTAATCTATAGCCAAGCAGAGAATTTATTTTGGAAAAGATATAATAATGGATCCTTCGAAGAGATAGATAGTTACACTGAGAACACGCTTGATTATTCTTGCCACTGGTTTTTCAATGAAAATTATCTCTATAAACTTTATGAAAATGGGATATTAGAATCTTATAGTATAGAAAACAATCAATTTGAGATGTTAAGTTCTGTGCGTTGGGCTGGGCATGATGGTTCAATTCGTAAATATGGATTAGAGTGTGGCTTATTATATGCCACTAAGTATGATGGTAGCCATAAAATATATGATTTAAATGAAGACCCAATTGATTTTTCTGTAACCTTAGATTTGAATTCTAGCCTCTTAAATGGTGGAGTTCAAAAATATGGAGATTACTACATTTATCCTGGATCAGACAATGAAAACTATGTTAATTTTTGGGGCTTTGAAAGCCTTAAATATATTAATATTTATAAAAAGCTAGGAAGTGACTTTGTTAGAGTTGGAGATATCTATAATGAGCATCAAATAGGAATTCTTCGTATAATACCTATAGCAGAAGATGATTTTTATATATTTGCTATAGGCTGTAATGGAACTCAGATATATTCCTGTCATACCACCCCCAACGGAGACTTTGAAGTTCAACCTGTTAAGCTAGAATGTTCAAACTACCCAAATCCATTTAATCCGCAAACAACTATTTCCTATAATATAGATAAAGCCTCAGATGTAGAACTTACTATCTATAATATTAAAGGTCAGAAAGTAAGAACTTTGGTTGATGATCAACAAGAAGCAGGTAGACATGATATTGTTTGGGATGGTGCAGATAGCAAGGGTAAGAAAGTAGCTTCAGGAACTTACCTCTATAAGGTAAAAGCTGATGACCAAGAAGTAGTAAATAAGATGTTAATGATTAAATAATTCTGTTAGGAGCAGGCTTTTTAGTCTGCTCTTTAATTAATTTTGTTACATTGTCATAACAAATTATTCGACTAAATCAATAAATAGTTTGACATCTAAATTAAAAAAGCTAACGTTTGCAATATGTTTTAATAGCAAGAGGTAAACATGACTAAAAATGGGGTTTATATTTTAAACAAATTTGAAGTAGGACAATTCTACGCTAAAAATCATAACCTAAACTATGGGGCGAATAACCCTCATAAGTTATATATATATATACTTTAGAAATCTAGCTTTCCCATAAAAAACGACTGAATTCAATGTCAGAGCTGAATTCAGTCCGTAATAAACACTACAAGTGTTGTGTTGAAATTAATCAACGCAACATTATTACAAAAATAAATAAAGTAAAGGAAAATATTATGAAAAAGATAATAATAATGTTGTTGGCCTTGTTGGCTATTGGGATAGTTAGTGCGAAAACAATACATATACACACAGATATGATAATTGATAACATTGATGTGTATAGATACGACCATCTTGGCACCTGTACTTTGTTTAATTCACATGGTACAAGTAAAGATATTAGTGGCTTACCTTCAGGAGTATACAAAACAGTTATTGAAGGAAAAACTATGATTGATGGTTTCCCTGTTACATGGATTGAAGATAATATTTGGTTGATTACTGGAGATGAAGTTACTATTGAAAAATACTATGATACGGCGTCTGGTGATCCAGGAACAGGTAATGAACAATAAATAAACTATTCAGGGTAGATATATCTACCCTGAATTCTACACTTTTAAGGAGGATAAATGACTTTTTTTAGAATTTCAACTATCTTAGTATTTTGTTTTTTAGCAGTTAGCTTATTTTGTAATGTAGATTTTGAGAGTTCCAATTATTTTGGAATTGCAGATTCACCTCAAACTTTTTTTAAAAGTATACATATGATGAACGACTTACTAATCTCAGAAACTGCATTTGGGTTGAATTTCAAACAAATTCATGAAGATGGTTCTCTTGAAAACTTATGTTCAGTTAGATGTGATAGTCTTAACTACTTTGTTGCATCTAATCATTATGTAGCTACTTTTCATAATAGATATAACAACCTCGATGATCAATACCATCTTATAATATATGATATCAGCGATTTAAATAATATCCATGATTTATTCACCATTGATCTTGATACATATTATTTAGAACCAAATGCTCATATAAGTAATAATATTATGGCAGTTAAGGTAAGTGAGTACGAGACTAAAATGTATAATATTGAAACAGGTCAGATTATAAATACTTCCACAACATATTACCCTGAAAGCTATCAGAATAATTATAATGAAAAAGGACTTTATCGAAATTGGAACACTGGCCAATCTGTAGTATGTAGATTGGAGCAAGATGGTTCATTAACAGAATTAGGATCATTAGGAATTGGTAGTTTTAAATTTGTAATTTCTAATAATAAACTTGCTGCCTGTAATTTTGATACTTATACATTTCAGCTATATGATTTAGACGAAAATGATTACCTTTCTCCAATAGGAGAATTCACTTATGGTTATGAAATAAGTCAAATACCCACATTTTTCTATAAAGACGACTTGTTTGGCTACTACCTTACAGAGAATAATGAAGGTTTCTATGATAGATTGATGGTTTATGATGTTTCAGATATGTCAGATATTAACTTAACAGGTGAATATAATATTTTTGATTTTGATACCATTAGATATAGCTGGTTTGTTGAAATCCAGCAAACTGAAAATTTTATTTATGTTTGCAACCAACCCTATGGTTTATATAAATTAGAGCTT
This sequence comes from Cloacimonadales bacterium (SeqCode), assembly GCA_963678315.1. GTDB lineage: Bacteria > Cloacimonadota > Cloacimonadia > Cloacimonadales > JAFGVF01. Next base: position 2,982,860 of record OY782781.1, read on the forward strand.
ACGGATAGCTCTGCTCAAATTGGTGAAAATTATTTAGATAGAGGATACTCGGTTGTAAAAAATTATATTACAGATAATACTTTATTTAATGTTGGCAAAAAAGGTAAATATCAACTTTTCACCTATGACGTAACAAATGTAAATAATATCACAGAAACAGATAATTACTTTGAAGATAATTGTTTTTACTGGTTTTTTGACAATGGAAACTTAGTAATAAGTCTTAATAATAACACTTTATTACTGACACTATATAAAAAGATTGGTGAAAATTATGATCAGATATTAAATTTTGAAATAGAGAATATAGATTTGTTTAATTTGGATATGTTATACTTTGATGAAGATGAGCTTATCTTTTGTCATGAAGAAAGTACATATTATTATAAAATAGAGAACAATGAAATGATACTACTAGATGAAGTATTTATTCCTGCTCAGTATGGTATTAATCGTATATATAAGTACTATCAAGGATATTTGTATGCTTTATCTAGGACTAGTAATTCTCTCAAGATTTATCATCTAGTAGACAATCAATTTGAATATGTTCATGATATTCAAGTAGAATATCAGGGCGGTTCTAGATACATTCTTCAAAGTGGTTCGCTTATAACAGTAAATGACTGCTATATTTATGATTTGGATATTGACCCAGTAAATCTTAATCATATATGGAATATTAATACAAGTATAATTAATGGAACAGCTTCCAAAAAAGATAATACTATTATTTTTGTCGGTCATGATGAAGAAACGTATATGACAAGTCTTGAAAGGAATAAGCTTGTACAGATTTACGATGTCAGTGATATTTCTACACCTGCAAAAGTTGGTTATATTGATGTCGGAGAATTTGTAATTAATGTAGATTTTTTACACTATGAAAGTGCCCAAGACTTTTCTATAATAGTTGAATTAGCTGGTGCAATGAAAGTATACTCCTGTCACATTACCCCCAACGGAGACTTTGAAGTTCAGCCTGTTAAGCTTGAATGTTCAAACTACCCTAATCCTTTTAATCCTGAAACGACTATTTCCTATAATATTGATAAAGCCTCAGATGTAGAGCTAACAATCTATAATATTAAAGGTCAGAAAGTAAGAACACTTGTTGATGATCAACAAGAAGCAGGTAGACATGATATTGTATGGGATGGTACAGATAGCAAGGGTAAGAAAGTAGCTTCAGGAACTTACCTTTATAAGGTAAAAGCTGATGACCAAGAAGTAGTAAATAAGATGTTAATGATTAAATAATTCTGAGAAGAGCAGGCTGTTTAGTCTGCTCTTTATCTAGGCTTATTTTATTAGAATAATTTTTTATTCGACCAATTCAATAAATAGTTTGACACATAATTTAAAAAAGCTTACGTTTGCAATATGTTTTAATAGCAAGAGGTAAACATGAAAGAAAATGGGGTTAATATTTTAAACAAATTTGAAGTAGGACAATTCTACGCTAAAAATCATAAATTAAACTATGGGGCAAACAATCCTCATAATTTATATATATATATACTTTAGAAATCTAGCTTTCCCATAAATAACGACTGAATTCAATGTGAGAGCTGAATTCAGTCCGTAATAAACACTACAAGTGTTGTGTTGAAGTTAATCAACGCAACATTATTACAAAAATAAAAAAAGTAAAGGAAAATATTATGAAAAAGATAATAATAATGTTGTTGACCTTGTTGGCTATTGGGATAGTTAGTGCTGCTTCTATACATTTATATACTGATATGACTGTGGATAATTGTGCAGAAAGATTAGAAACTTCAGCTGGAAATTGGACACCCTGGAGGGACTGCAATTTCCACAGAGATGGTAACCATTATGTAATTGAGGTAACTAATTGGGTTGCAGAAGTTGAAATTATTGGTCATACATTTCTATCCGGTACACACACTATCAATGTTGATCCATATTTTTATCATGATGGTGATGTTATAGTAATTGAAAGGTATTATGATAAAATTCCTGGTGGTGGAGATGACACACCAATAACACAATAGATTAATCAGCTAGCAGTATAAATTATACTGCTAGCTTACTTTGGAGAAAAAATGCAGATAAAATTCACATTTATAGCATTGATTTTATTTATAGCTACAGTTATGTTTGGGCTATCTATTGACAATAACTTTGATTTAAACGGAATTTATAATATTAATAAATATTCCATGAATAGTTGTAATTGGAGATCACAATTTATCAAAGATAATAAAATATTTTATAATAATCAGTACGGTATTCATTTATTTGACTTAGAAGAAGAGTCTTTTGGTAATATTACAACTTATAGTTCAGAAAAGCATTTTTCTCCTTATGATTATTATAATGGAATTATTGCTGAGTATGATGTCAATCAAGCTACTAACTGTTTTAAGGTTGATTTTTACACTTTTGATGATGAGAACGAAATTAATTATGTATCAACCCTCGAGCTAAGTCCTTTCGTAAACTTTATGGGAGTACAACTTTATAATGATTTTTATGTAGTTGCAGGAGAAAACAATAGTAGCTATATTCGTTCATACGAATCAAATCAGCTTTTAAAACATCAACAAGGATTAATACCTAATAATAATCTCAGATATGATGACAACCATGGTGTGTTCTATGATTGTTTTACTGAGCATTCCTATTTTTGCCAGGTATCAAGTGATTCAATAGAGGTTATATATGACCTAGGAGAAAGTTCACGTGATATAAAAATTTGTGGTGACAAGTTGATAAGTTATAGTAATTATGAAATTGATTTTTATGATATCTCGGATGGTTATAATTATGTAAATACAATGCTTTTAACTCATGGAATAAACCTAGAAGGTTGTTTCTTTAATGGTGACTTGCTAGGATTTGTAAGTAGAGATTTCACTATACCATCAAAAATAATTTTTAGACTATATGATACTAGTGATTTAAGCAATGTTTCATTAATTTCGACAAAAGTATTGAAGGAGTTTCCTTCTGAATTTTATTGTAATCAAACTATGGTAAGTTCTGAACAAGAGCAAATATTATCTATCAATAATAATATTTATATCTTTGGAACTGGCTTTTATCAAGTACTGAATATTGAAGGAAATTCTGTTAATATAAGTGATGTTAGCTCTTATGGTCATTTATCAGATCAATGCCATAAAATATCTCCATCTATTTTGTATTGTACAAGGTTTGAAAATCAAACTTATACTCAAGTATATGATTTTACAAATGATGACAACGTAACAATAAACCAGTTATCAGACATTAGTGACCGCCTATCTTGTTTTAGTGATAATAATGAATATATAGCTGGTAAAAACTTTAGTGATTGTTGTATAAATCTTTACCACCAATCTAACAATGATTTGGAATATCTTGATTCTTTCTCACTAGGGGACCAATCAACAGAAATTACTAGTGTGCAAATTGTTAAGTGGGATGGCACAAGACTTATATATCGTTCTGATGAGCTATTGTATTGTTATAGTTATCAAAATCATGAGTTTCAACAAGAATGGACCTACTCAATAAACTCATCGAATCCGTGGTGGGTTTATGGACTAACCTACTTAGATTACATATACCTATTTGATATGACTGATAAAGATGCCACAGTTTTACAATTAGAAGAATCTTCATACAATGTATTGTATGAAGATTCCTACAACTCAGAATTAACACATGGAAGATATGGACTTAGTGATGGTATTTTAACGATAAATGATAAAGCAATAGACTTACAAAGTGACCCTGTAAATTTAACTCATGAGATAGAACTAGATATTGTTGATCTTGATAGTACTGTAAAAAAATGTGGAGATTATCTACTTTATTGTGGAAGAAATAATAATTCCTTTTCTCCAGAAGACTATGATATTGTTCATATCTATAAGTTGATAAATGATGACTACCACGAAGTTGGCTATATTCCAATTCAATGGTATTGTAATAGTGTTGATATGTTCTTATCTGATAATGAAGACAATTTTAAAGTATTTGTTTCAACCTCTGAATGTAACTTAATCTACTCCTGCCACATTACCCCCAACGGAGACTTTGAAGTTCAACCTGTTAATCTAGAATGTTCAAACTACCCAAATCCATTTAATCCTGAAACGACTATTTCCTATAATATAGATAAAGCCTCAGATGTAGAACTTACAATCTATAATATTAAAGGTCAGAAAGTAAGAACACTTGTTGATGATCAACAAGAAGCAGGTAGACATGATATTGTATGGGATGGTACAGATAGCAAGGGTAAGAGAGTAGCCTCAGGAACTTACCTCTATAAGGTAAAAGCTGATGACCAAGAAGTAGTAAATAAAATGCTAATGATTAAATAAATATGTGAAGAGCAGGCTGTTTAGTCTGCTCTTTAATTAATTTTGTTACATTGTCAAAATAAATTAACCGACTAATTCAATAAATAGTTTGACATCTAAATTAAAAAAGCTAACGTTTGCAATATGTTTTAATAGCAAGAGGTAAACATGACTAAAAATGGGGTTTATATTTTAAACAAATTTGAAGTAGGACAATTATACGCTAAAAATCATAACTTAAACTATGGGGCAAACAATCCTCATAAGTTATATATATATATACTTTAGAAATCTAGCTTTCCCATAAAAAAAGACTGAATTCAATGTGAGACCTGAATTCAGTCCGTAATAAACACTACAAGTGTTGTGTTGAAATTAATCAACGCAACATTATTACAAAAATAAAAAAAGTAAAGGAAAATATTATGAAAAAGATAATAATAATGTTGTTGGCCTTGTTGGCTATTGGGATAGTTAGTGCGAAAACAATACATATACACACAGATATGATAATTGATAATGCAGTATTATATAGATATGAAAATTACAATATTCTTCATTATGTCAGAACTTACACAGGTAATCTCCACGAGATAACTGTTGATCAAGCTGCTGTATATAAACTTGAGATTAATGGAAAAACTTTAATTGATGGTTTCCCTGTTAAATGGGTTGAAGATGATATTTGGTTAATAACTGGCGATGAAGTTACTATTGAAAAATACTATGATACGACGTCTGGTGATCCAGGAACAGGTAATGAACAATAAATAAACTATTCAGGGTAGATATATCTACCCTGAATTCTACACTTTTAAGGAGGATAAATGACTTTTTTTAGAATTTCAACTATCTTAGTATTTTGCTTTTTTACATTTAGCTTATTTAGTAATGTAGATTTTGAAAGTTCCGATTATTTCGGAATTTCAGATTCTCCTCTAAATTACAACAAAAGTATGTTTGTCAGAAATAATCAATTAATCTCAGAAACAGCATTTGGAATAAATTTTAAACAAATAAATGGTGATGGTTCTCTAGAAAACTTGTGCTCTCTTAGATGTGACAGTCTTAGCAGTTTTGTTGCATCTAATAATTATATAGGTATATATTATGGTCATTATAACGACCTAGATGATCTCTACCATCTTGTAATCTATGATATTAGTGATTTAAATAATATCCATGAGTTATTCACAATTGATATTGATACATATAATTTAGAACCAAATGCTCATATAAGTAATAGTATTATGGCAGTTAGGGTGAGTGAATATGAGACTAAAATGTATAATCTTGAAACAGGTCAGATTATAAATACTTCTACGACATATTACCCTGAAAGCTATCAGAATAATTATAATGAAAAAGGACTTTATCGAAATTGGAACACTGGCCAATCTGTAGTATGTAGATTGGAGCAAGATGGTTCATTAACAGAATTAGGATCATTAGGAATTGGAAGATTTAAATTTGTAATTTCTAATAATAAATTAGCTGCCTGTAATTTTGATACTTATAAATTGCAACTATATGATTTAGACGAGAATAATACTCTTTCTCAAATTGGTGAATT